>NZ_CP104171.1:7837500-8355732 GCF_025200865.1 Bradyrhizobium sp. NC92 | reverse complement strand
CGTCAGAAAACTTCTCTTGAGAGATATAGTTGCGTTGTGAGCGCCATGCAGGGTTCTTGCCACGCCCCCTGAACTGGCGCGACCTCGAGCGAGTCCATCGTCGGGCATGGCTCGACCGTTCGGCGCGAACGCCGCGGGTCAGATCAGCGATGTCAGAGATGGAGGGGTCGCGAGGTCAGCGCGTACTCGGCGCTCCGTCACACGCGGGAGGCTGGAGATCCGACGGGGCTGAAACGGCATCGTTGGAAAAAGAAACGTGCTGCAATACCGCGCTGAGTCCGTAAGACATGATACCTCCCCGTCCTGCCGTGATCGCTCACGACAAGGTCCTGCGTGTCCTGAAGACAACCGCGCCGTACTCCTGTCGCGGATGTCTGCCCAATGTACTCGTCGTCCGCTCGACTTCGCCACCTTGCGTGCCGGGGTAACTTCGCGATGTCTCTCATTTGCGCTTGGCGCGAGCGAGGAGATCCCGCTTGGAGACATTCAGACAAAGAGCTACCATTCCCACATTGCTGTGGGTTTTGAACCGACATCACTTGTTGAAGCGTCGCCTACGTGCCTACCGCCGCCGATCTGCACGTTCGCCCCGTTTCCTAAACCGCGCTGGTCTCAAGATCGTGGGCGCCGCTGACTGGGTTAAGGAATACACTAAGCGGAAAGACTCGCAACGAAATTGATTCACAGTTGAGGCGTCAAAAAACTTGACCTCGGTTAATGCCGCACAGGAGTTGTTCACAGGCTCCGAAGCAAGTTTTTGAATCCGTGCACAGAATCGAGAAGGCCGCGCGTCATGTGACAATTCTCGTTCAGCGCCAAATTTTTTTTATAAATTCGTCATGCGCCCGACGTGCGGGCGAATTTTCCAAATGCTTGTCGCTGCTATGTAGATAAGTGATTATCGAGTCATCGCTTTTCGAGACTCGTTTTGCAGGGTAACTCCACACTCGCTCGCGTTCCGGCGAATCTACGGTGTGCAGAACTCTCATCGGCCACCGATTCAATTCGCGCCCGCGGCACAGGGGTTTTTGCAACGCAGTGAAGTTTCCACTGTTGCAGAACATGGGCAGGTAGAACTACGGAACGAAAACTGACGCAGACGATTTAAATCGTCCAAGCGAGGCGTGAGCCTCGCGTGACTGCTGGCGTGAAATTATGACAGCCAACAAAAAAGCCCGGCGTGAGGCCGGGCTTTTTGACGCGCTGACCGGATCGACCGATCAGACGATGTCGCCAAGATGACTTGGCAAGATTTACTTCGCGAGCTTGGCGATCTGCGCGGTGAGGCGCGAGACTTTGCGGCTGGCGTTGTTCTTGTGAATGATGTTGCGCTGGGCGGCGCGCATCAAGGCGGGCTCGGCAGTCGCGAGTGCCTTCACGGCAGCGGCGCGATCGCCGCTCTTGATGGCTTCCTCGACAGTGCGCACGGCGCCACGCATCTGGGTGCGGCGCGACTTGTTGACGGCGGTGCGGCGGGCGATCTTGCGCGTCGCTTTCTTGGCAGAAGTGGTATTGGCCATGGTCTCAATGTCCTTTGCGGGTACCGGTCGCGTCTTGGTCGGGTAGCGCCGGCTTGCTTGACCGCGTAATCGACGCTCGGATTTAGGGTGTTCGGTTGCTGGGCCGTTCCCGGAACATGAGCGACCGCCTTGCGGCTGTCTCTGAGGCTCCACGGTGACTTCAAGCTCGAGAGAGTCCTGAAGCCCAAGGTGCCTGCAACTGCTCAAAGAACAGCGGCGGCGGGATTGCGCCCACCGCCAGTTGGCGCCCTTATAGAGAGGGTCTTTCGCACCGTCAACGCTTTCGGGGGCTGGAAACGCGCCTTTGGCGGGCCGGTTTGGTGCCGTAACGCCCTGAAGAGGTTGAATTTCTGCCGTCGCCCGGCTATTGGCTGGCATCGTTTCGCAAGGTCGTCCGGTCGGGCGACTATCGTAGGTGAGGCATGATCCGCGGCTTTTTCCGACTGATTGGGCTGTTGCTGCTCGCCGGCGGGTTCATCTTCATGGTCTATGACGGCGCCCGCTGGGTGGCCGACCAGACCCTCAAATTCACCCGTTTCGGCCAGTTCTGGAACGACATCAATCAGGCCAGCCAATCGGCCTTCCGCACCTGGGTCGAGGCCAAGGCGCCTTGGCTCTGGACCTCGGTGATCCGCCTGGTGCTGGAGCAGCCGGTCTTCGCCGTCCTCGGCATTTTGGGCATCCTCCTGATGATCCTGTTCCGCCCGCGCAAGCCCTTGATCGGCTATTCCCGGGATTGAGCTTTCAAGTTCCGCCGGCCGCCGCGTAACAGCGCTGCCTCTTGCCGCGTAGAGCCCTATATTCCCACCTCATCGCGAGCGCGCGCCTGGTCTCCCGACTAGCTCAGGCATGCGCTCGCTTCGGAGATCCATCATGCTGTTCATGCGCAAGACCACTGCATTGCCGAGCGCAGCTGACGCGCTGCCGGGCCGTGCGCAGGCCATCCCGACCGCGACCACCCATTTCGTCAACGGCGCAAAGCTGAAGCCGCCTTATCCCGCCGGTCTCGAGCAGGCATTGTTCGGCTTAGGCTGCTTCTGGGGCGCCGAGCGCAAGTTCTGGCAGCTTCGCGAGGGCATCTATGTGACGGCCGTCGGCTATGCCGGCGGTCACACGCCGAACCCGACCTATGAGGAGGTCTGCTCGGGCCGCACCGCCCACACCGAAGTGGTGCTGGTCGTGTTCGACCCGAACAAGATCTCCTACGAGACGCTTCTGAAGACTTTCTGGGAAAGCCACAACCCGACGCAGGGGATGCGCCAGGGCAACGACGTCGGCACGCAATACCGAAGCGCGATCTACACCACTTCCGATGCGCAGAAGCAGGCGGCCGAGCAGTCGAAGGCGCTCTATCAGAAGGCGCTCGCAGCGAAGGGGCTCGGTGCCATCACCACCGAGATCGCGCCCGCCGGTGCGTTCTATTTCGCCGAGGACTACCATCAGCAATATCTGGCGAAGAATCCCGCCGGCTATTGCGGCCTGGGCGGCACCGGCGTGTCCTGCCCGATCGGCGTTGGCGTGAGCGCGTGAGCTAAACGACGTGTCTTGCTTACCCTCCCTGGAGGGGGAGGGTCGGCACGCGATCGAGCGAAGCGAGATTGCGTGACGGGGTGGGGTGATCTCTCCACTCGGGCACTGTTCGTCGCGGAAAGACCGTCACCCCACCCCGCTCGCGCTGCGCGCGATCGACCCTCCCCCTCCAGGGGAGGGTGGCACCGTCATCGCTCCACTCAACGCTTTATTAACCATACCCGGTGCATCAGTGGAGCTGTCTCGTTTCGAGGGATGGGTCCGGTGCCGGTTGCACGCGCGTTTCGATGGTCGAACTTGGCGTCCTTGGCAGCGTCCGCCGCGCTGGCCCTTGGCGGCTGCATGCAGACCGCAACCCCCGTCGCGATGGTGCAGCCTCGTCCCGATCTCGATTCCATGGCCTACGGCCAGCCCTACGGCGTGCCGCAGCCGGTCGCCGTGGCCAACAACGGCGGCGGCGCCATCGCAGCCTTCAGCAATTCCTTTGCCGCCTCGCCCGGACCGATGCCGGTCGGCTACGCCGCGCCGATGGCGGCACCGGTGCGCAATGGCGCCTCCTACCATCTCGACGCCGGCGACAAGCTTCGCGTCGTGGTCTATGGCCAGGAAGGTCTCACCAACAGCTATGCGATCGATGCCGGCGGCTCCATCACCATGCCGCTGATCGGCGCGGTGCCGGCCCGCGGCCGCACCACGGCAGGGCTGGCCGGCGAGATCGCCGCACGCCTGCGCAACGGCTACATCCGCGAACCTTCGGTGGCGGTCGAGATCGAGACCTATCGTCCGTTCTTCATCCTCGGCGAGGTCCTTGCGCCCGGCCAATATCCTTACGTGCCGAACATGACGGTCGAGAGCGCGGTCGCCATCGCCGGCGGTTTCTCCCCGCGCGCCAAGCGCGACGTGGTCACGGTCACGCACAGCGAGAACGGCGGCGCCATGCGCGCGGTCGTTCCGCTCGGCACGCCGCTCGCACCGGGCGACACCGTGTTCGTCGGCGAGCGCTGGTTCTAGGGTTCTCTCCTTCTGTCATTCCGGGGCGCGACGAAGTCGCGAGCCCGGAATCCATTCATCCACAAGCGCTGACGCTCGATGGATTCCGGGCTCGCGCTGCGCGCGCCCCGGAATGACGGTGGAGAAACCCGCACTCTATTTCAAATGCTTCGCGAAGAACGCCATGCTGCGCGGCCAGGCGATGTCGGCGCTGGCCTTGTCGTAGCTGGCGCGCTCGTCGCAATGGAAGCCGTGCTGGGCGCCCGGATAGATGTGGACTTCGACCTCGGGCCGCTTCGCCTTGACGGTCTCGACGTCGGTGAGCGGAATGCCCGCATCCTTCTCGCCGAAATGCAGCTGGGTCGGCACCTTCGGCGTCTCGTCGGCGAAGCGCACGACGGCGCCGCCGTAATAGCCGATCGCGGCCTTCAGGCCGGTCAATCGCGTCGCCGCGACGAAAGCGATGCTGCCCCCTAAGCAAAAGCCGATGATGCCCACGGGCCCGGTGCGCTTCACCGCATCGATCGCAGCTTGCGTGTCGCGCAGCATTGCCGCCCAGTCCGGATTGGCCACGAACTTGCGCGCCTCCGCGATCTCGTCGGGCGAATAGCCCGACTGGAAGTTCGGCGCCGTCCGGTCGAAGATCGACGGCGCGATCGCGACATAGCCTTCCCCGGCAAGGCGGTCGCAGACCGAGCGGATGTGGTGATTGACCCCAAAGATCTCCTGGATCACCACCACCGCGCCTTTCGGCGTGCCGGCGGGGTCGGCGCGATAGGCGCCGAGCTGGAAATTGTCGGAGGCCGTCAGCTTGATGTCTTGTCCCACGCGGGTTGTCCTTCTTGGTTGTTACGAACTCAGGCTCTCAGGATGACGGTCATAGATGAGAGCTCGCTGCTTCAACACCGTCATTGCGAGCGCAACGAAGCAATCCAGAATCCCTCCGCGGAAGCAGCCTGGATTGCTTCGCTGCGCTCGCAATACGGAGTATGATGTAGGCCCATTGTCCGCCAGCCAGCACCTCAATCCTAGCGATAGCCTCGCATTCTCTCAGGATGAGGCGCAGCACCTCACTCCCACATCCAGTTCTCGCCGTAATCCTCCTTCCATCCGGCCAGCCGTCCGTGACGGAATTGCAGGAACAGGCGGTGGCGAGAGGGGATCAGGCGGCTGCCGCCGATGTTGCGCAAAGCGAGATAGATCTCGTGGCCGGGACGTCCCCGCACATATTGCAGCGGCTGACCGAGCGCGCGTGCGGTCTGTTCGGCATCCATGCCGAAGGCGAGCGGAATGTTGTTCGACAAGGTCGTGACGAAGGGCTGGCGCGGCGGCACGGCGCCGATCGGCTCGGCCTGCACAGATAGCGACAGCAGCATCGTGCCCGCAGCCAGCATCATCAGCTTCATCGCCTGTGTCCCTGCTCGATCGCCCTATGCCGGCAAGTTCTTCAGGAAAGGCGCGACCGCGTCAACAAAAGCCTGGGGTTGATCGATGTTGACGGCGTGTCCGGCGGCGGGGATCACGACCTTTTGTGCGCCGGGGATTTTTGCCGCCATGTAGTCGGACGCGGCGAGGAACGGCGTGTCGTCGGCGCCGACCACGATCAGGCTGGGCACCCGGATGTCGGGCAACCGCTCCATCACGCGCGCATCGCGCTGGGTCAGCATGCCGCGCGCGGCAAGCGCCAGTCCCCTGGCGTTGCGATGGCGCGCGGTGGCGCGCTCGCGCGTCGCCGCCTTCAACACGTCGAGGCCTTCGCGGTCGAGCCGGTCGGCGGTGGCAAGCGCCCGCGCGTTCCAGGCCTCGCGCGCATCGTCCTTCCTGAAGCCGGGGCCGGTGTCGATGATCAGCAGCGCGCGGGCCCGCTCCGGATGTGCGCGATAGAACGCGAGCGACATGTAGCCGCCGAGCGAAAGCCCGCCGATGATGGCGCGCTTCGCACCAACCGCATCGAGGATCGCCGCCATGTCGCCGACCGTCAGCGCTTCGCTGTACGCGTTCGCATCGTCGGGATAATCGGACTGGCCGTGACCGCGCATGTCCCACAGGATCAGCGTATGATCCTTCGCCAGCGCATCGATCTGCCCATGCCACATCGCCGATGTCGAGGAATAGCCGTGCGTGAGCAGCAGCGGCGGCCCGTTGCCATGAACCTCGTAATAGATCCCGACGCCGTCCCGGTTCATCCTTGGCATTGTTTCCCGCCCTTTCTTTTCCTCGCCATTAACTCGGTGCTTCACCCTCCCCTGGAGGGGGAGGGTCGGCTCACATGGAGCGCAGCGAAATGTGAGACGGGGTGGGGTGACGGTCTTTCCACATCCAACAGTGCCCGTGTGGAGAGATCACCCCACCCCGCTCGCGCTTCGCGCGATCGACCCTCCCCCTCCAGGGGAGGGTAAGGGTTTGCGCGCGGCTGCACTCTAGCTCGCCAAGTTACCTCGAAGAAACCGCTCGAACGCGATGGCACGCATGCCTGACGCACGCGCTGTTGTGTCCAGTGGCTGCGTCGCGGCCCTTGGCGCGGCGCACAACGGGCGAGTGTGGCGGACGTTTTTTCGACTCGTTCCAAATTGCATTTGCCTCCGCGCCGGAACGCGATCATTCTCGCGGGCAAGGTTGACGCCAGCCCGGTGGGCGTCCGCCATTCAAGTTGCCGCCGTAAGTGGCTTCATGCACCGGCAGGGGAAGACGCCTATGCCAACTCTCACCATCAACGGGCGGAGTCTGTCCGTGGATGCGGCGAACGACACGCCGCTCCTCTGGGCGA
Organism: Bradyrhizobium sp. NC92; assembly: GCF_025200865.1. Taxonomy (NCBI): domain Bacteria; kingdom Pseudomonadati; phylum Pseudomonadota; class Alphaproteobacteria; order Hyphomicrobiales; family Nitrobacteraceae; genus Bradyrhizobium; species Bradyrhizobium sp. NC92. Next base: position 8,348,925 of record NZ_CP104171.1, on the reverse strand, counting down.
TCCGCGAGCAATTGCAGATGACCGGCACCAAGTTCGGCTGCGGTGCGGGGCTGTGCGGTGCCTGCACCGTCCACGTCAACGGCGAAGCCGTGCGCTCGTGCCAGACCATGGTCGGCGACGTTGCCGGCAAGAAGATCACCACCATCGAAGGTCTCTCCGCCAAGGGCGATCATCCCTTGCAGAAGGCCTGGATCGCCGAGCAGGTGCCGCAATGCGGCTATTGCCAGTCCGGGCAGATCATGCAGGCGGCGTCGCTGCTCGCGAAGAATCCCAATCCGACCAAGGAAGAGGTGGTCGCCCATATGGACGGCAATCTCTGCCGCTGCATGACCTATTCGCGGATCCAGAAGGCGATCATGCGCGCCGCATCCGAGATGCGCACCGCATCCGCCACCTCCAACGAGCGGAGGCCCACATGAACGAGCATGTGAAGAACGTGACACCCGAGACGACGGATCTCAGCCGCCGCTCCTTCCTCGTCGGCACCGCCGCGACCGGTCTCGTGCTCGGCTATGCCGGCGTGCCCGGCATCGGATCGGCAGCCGCCGCGCCGGCCAATTTCGAGCCGAGCGTCTGGTACGCGATCTCGCCGGACGGGCTCGTGACCGTGACCTGCGGCAAGGCCGACATGGGCCAGCACATCGCCTCCACCATGGCGCAGATCGTCTGCGAGGAACTGGGCGCGAAATGGAGCGACATGCGCGTGCAGCTCGCCTCCAATGATCCCAAGTTCAACGATCCCGTGCTGGGCGCACAGATCACCGGCGGCAGCTGGTCGACCATGATGAACTTCGAGGCGATGAGCCGGGCCGGTGCGGCCGGGCGGATCGCATTGACGGAAGGTGCCGCCGCCGCCATGGGCGTGCCGGCATCGGAGCTGGTGGTGCGCGATTCCATGATCGTGCATCCGAAGTCGAAGAAGCAGATGTCGTTCGCCGATGTCGTGAAAAGCGGCAAGGCGACGAAGACCTTCACGCCGGACGAGCTCAAGGCCCTCAAGCTGAAAACACCCGATCAATACACCATGATCGGCGTGTCGGTGCCGCAGCTCGACATCCCCTCCAAGACCAACGGCACGGCCAAGTACGGCATCGACGTGATGTTGCCGGGCATGGTCTATGGCGCGGTGGTCACGCCGCCGGTGCGCTTCGGCGCCACGGTGAAATCGGTCGATGACAGCGCGGCAAAGAAAGTGCCGGGCTTCATCAAGGCCGTCACGCTCGACGACAAGACCGCAACGACGTCGGGCTGGGTCGTCGCCGTCGCCGGCACCTACGCCAACGCCAAGAAGGCGGCACAGGCGCTGAAGATCGCCTATGACGCGGGTCCGAACGCGAAGCTGTCGAGCCAGTCGCTGCTCGACGAAGCCAAGCGGCTCCAGGGCCTGGAGGATTCCGGCCAGTTCTTCGTCAAGGACGGCGATCCCAATGCTGCCTTCGGCTCGGCGGCCAAGGTGGTGGAGGCGGAATACACCACCAGCATCAACATCCACGCGCCGCTGGAGCCGATGAACGCCACCGCGGAGTTCAAGGGCGACATCCTGCACATCTATTCCGGCAACCAGTTCGCGACGCGCTCCGGTGCGATCGCGGCGGGCGCTGCCGGGATCGATCCGAAATTCGTCGTGATGCATCAGCATTGGCTGGGCGGCGGCTTCGGCCGGCGGCTCGATGCCGACATGATGATTCCGGCGGTGCAGGCGGCCAAGGCGGTCGGCAAGCCGGTGAAGGTGATCTATTCGCGCGAGAACGACATGACGATGGATTTCTCGCGTCCGCTCACCTACCAGAAGGTCAAGGCCGGCGTGGACGGCGATGGCAAGCTCGTTGCGATCAGCCACGACGTGGTCTCGGCCTGGCCGACCGCGCGCTGGGGAATCCCCGATTTCCTGACGCCCTCGGTCGACAAGAAGGGCCCGCTTGATTCCTTCACGGTCAATGGCGCGGACTTCTTCTACACCGTGCCCAACCATTATGTGCGCGCGATCAAGAACGAGCTCGCGCACAACGCCACGCCGTCCGGCCAGCTTCGCTCGGTGGCGCCGGGCTGGACCTTCTGGGCCGTCGAAAGCATGATCGACGAGATCGCGGCAGCGACGGGCAAGGATCCCGCGCAGTTCCGCATCTCATTGCTCGACGGCGCCGGCAAGAACGACGGCGGCGCGCAGCGCTTGCGCAACACGCTGCTCGCCGCGATGGGACTGTCCGGCTACGGCACCAAGCAATTGCCGAAAGGCGAGGGCATGGGCGTCGCCTGCGTCTCCTCGCAGGAGCGCGCGACCGCGAGCTGGACGGCGTGCGTGGCTCACGTCGCCGTCGCGCCGTCGGGGGAGGTGACCGTGAAGAAGCTCACGGTCGCAACCGACGTCGGCACGCAGGTGCATCCCGACAATATCCGCGCCCAGGTCGAGGGTGCGGCGCTGTGGGGTCTGTCGCTGGCGATGTACGAGAAGGCGACACTCAAGGACGGTGGCATCGAGCAGACCAATTTCGACAGCTACACGCCCTTGCGCATGAGCCAGACGCCCGAGGTCGCGGTTGCCGTGATTGCCAACGGCGAGAAGGCGACCGGCGTCGGCGAGCCCGCGGTCACCGTGGTCGCGCCGGCCATCGGCAACGCCATCTACAATGCCAGCGGCGCCCGCGTCCGGGCGCTACCGATCACGGCGGAGGCCGTGAAGGCGAGCATGAAGGCGTAAGCCGAGCCGCGATTGCAGAATCAAATGGTCCGCCGGAGGGCAACCTCCGGCGGATTTGTTTTTGGAGCCGCCTCCCACCCTCACTGTCATGCCCCGCGAAAGCGGGGCATCCAGTACGCCGCGGCATCTCGGTTCCAGCCTCGCCGTCTCGGCGTACTGGGTCGCCCGGTCAAGCCGGGCGACGACAGCGGAGGTGGGTCTTAGGGCCTGTAGAGATTCCCCTGTGTTATCAATGCCCGCTCTACTGTGCATGGGGTTGTTTTCTCGCTTTCGAGGTTCCCCCTCCCGGAACCCAATCCCTAAAATTGCGTGCAATTCCCCAAGCCTCCATTGAGCACGCCTCTTAAGGGCCAGAGAACCTGATCCGGCTTAGGCTCATCGGCCAATACGCCCGAGTTCCCGGCCCTTGTGGGGAAGCCATGAACGCCACAGCCAAATCCGCCGCCAAACGCCGGCTTCTGCTCGCCTCCGATCGCAGCGACGGCAGCAGCGAGCTCGCCAGCATCTTGAAAGCGGTCGGCGACGTCTCGACGGTAAAGACCGAGGAGATCCCCGCCCAGCCGGCGCGCGATCTCTCCGGCCTCGTGGTCGACATCAACCTGCGCTCGCCCGAGAGCGTGCAGCGGGTCCGCAACAAGCTGCGCGGCGATGCCTATCGTTCGATGCCGCGGCTGTTCGTGCTCGCGGACGCCCTGCATCACGGCACCATGCAGGCCTGGGCGCTCGGGGCCACCGACACCATCTCGCGGCCGCTTCAGGCCGAGGCCATCCTGCAGCGCATCCGCGCCGCATTCCCGGACACCGCCGCCTATGACGCCACCGATCGCGGCAAGACGCTCAACCGCGGCGTCGAGGCGGCGCATGCGGTGCTGACCAAGATGTTCGAGAAGCTGCCGCTCGGCGTGCCCCTGACCTTCGACGACGTCATCGCCGCCGAGAGCAAGATCCTGAAAGCGATCAAGCATTCCTCGCTGCGTGAATGGCTCACCACGGTGGGCTGTCATCATGTCGGCAGCTATCGCCACTGCCTGTTCGTCACCGGCTTCGCCGTCGCCTTCGCCCAGCATCTCGGTATGCGCGAGGACGACCAGCGCCGCCTCGTCCGCGCCGCGCTGCTGCACGACGTCGGCAAGGCCTTCGTTCCGGCCTGGCTGCTCGACAAGCCCGGCAAGCTCACCGACGAGGAGATGGCCGAGGTCCGCCAGCATCCGCGCCGCGGCTATGACGCGCTCGCCGCCCAAGGCAGCTTCCCGCCGGAGATGCTGGACGTGGTGCTGCATCACCACGAATTCCTCGACGGCTCGGGCTATCCGAACGGCCTGTCGTCGAACCAGATCAGCGACATCGTGCGGCTGACGACGATCGTCGACATCTACGCCGCGCTCGTCGAGAAGCGCGCCTACCGCATGCCCTTCACCCACTCCCGCGCCTTCACGATGATGGAAGGCATGGGCGGCAAGCTCGACCAGCAGCTGCTGCAGGCGTTCCGCCCGGTCGCGCTGGGGTCGTTCTAGGATAAGGATCCCTCCAACCTCGTCATTGCGAGGAGCGAAGCGACGAAGCAATCCAGACTGTCTCCGCGGAGGAACGCTGGATTGCTTCGCTTCGCTCGCAATGACGGGTGAACTGTCTTCGCGCGCCTCACCCCACCATCTTCCGCAGCTCCGCCTTCGCCACCTTCTCCAGCGTCGAGCGCGGCATGTCGTCGACGAATCTGATCTCGCGCGGCAGCTTGAAGTCGGCGAGGCCCTTGCGGCAGGCTTCCATCACGCGATCATGCAGGTCGGGTGCAGCGCCCGCGACGCCGTCCTGCGGGATGATGAAGACCACGGGCACCTCGTCCAGCATCGGATGCTTCTTCGCCACCACCGCGGCCTCGCGCACGCCCGGCACGAGCGCGATCACCTGCTCGATCTCGGAGGCCGCAACGTTCTCGCCGCCGACCTTCAGCATGTCCTTGGCGCGGTCGCCGAACTTGATGAAGCCGTTCTGGAGCCGCTCGACACGGTCGCCGGTGAGAAAGAAGCCGTGCTCGTCAAAGCTCTCGCGCGTGGCCTTCTCGTTGTGCAGGTACTCGGCGAACAGCGACAGGCCCGGGATGCCCTTGATCGCGAGATTGCCGGTGTCGCCGACCTCCGTCGGCCGTCCGTCGTCGTCGGTGATGCGGATCTGATATTCGGGCGCGGCGCGGCCGATCGACATCGGGATGTTGGGCTGGTCGACCTCGCCGACGATGCCGTGGGTGATGGTCTCGGTCATGCCCCACCAGCCGATCATCTTGATGCCGAACGCGGCAAAGGCCGGCGGCTCGTTGATGGCGGTGCCCCACAGGCGGAACTTGTGGTCCTTCGGGATCTCCTGCTCGAGCAGCGCCTTCGTGCAGAACGGGATGGTCGAGGTCCAGGTCGCGCCATGCTCGCGTGCGACGCCCCAAAACCGGCTGGCCGAGAAGCGCGGCTGGATCACGCAAGTCGCCCCGACCCACAGCGTTGCCAGCATGGAGTAGGCGAGGGCATTCGTGTGGAACAGCGGCAAGTAGGCCTGGTGCACGTCGCCGGCGTGCAGGTCCTCATGCGCGGCGTTGATCTTGGCGCCCCACAGCGCGTTGGCATGGGTCCACAGCACCGCCTTGGGCCGCGACGTCGTGCCCGAAGTGTATTGCACGCTGCATGGCGCCAGCGGATCGGTCGCGCGCCGGGGACGATCGGCACTGTCGGCGAACAGCGATTCGAAGCTGTCGCCGCGCGACACCCCTTGCGCGGGCGCCGCGCCCGCATCGTGCGAAGTCACCGCCAGCCAACGGATGTTGCGGCAGTTCTGCGCGACGATGTCCGCATAGGCCGGCTGCGTGATCGCGGCGACCGCGCTGCAATGATCGGCGAAATACGCGATCTCGGCCGGCGCCGAGCGGGTGTTGGTGGTGACCGCGACGGCGCCCAGCTCGACGCAGGCGAACCAGGCCAGCATCGCCTCGATGCAATTGTCGAGATGAATGAGCACATATTCGCCCGGCTTGACGCCGCGCCTGGCGAGCCCGGCCGCGAGCGCGCCAACCCGCTCGTGAAACTCGCCGTAGCTCCAGCGCCGCGCCGGCGCATCGAACGGCGCCCAGATCAGGAACGGATGTGAGCTGCGGATTTCGGCGCGCATCTTCAAGAGCCAGGGCACGTCGAGCCCATCGAACGGGCCCACGATTCCGGCTGTGGTCTGTTGAACTGGCATGGCTCCTCCCGGTGCAGCCTGCATCTTGCTGGCGGCTGTCTTTTGATGATTGCGTCTTCCTGCCATCGGATGAGGCGTGAAGCAAATCGGGGGAGAGGGCCGAGCTCTCTCCACCGTCATTGCGAGGAGCCCTTGCGACGAAGCAATCCAGACTGGTTCCGCGGAGGGATTCTGGATTGCTTCGCTTCGCTCGCAATGACGGTGTTTGGGGCGGGAAGCGGAGGTCCTACCGGCTACCATCCTCGTACGACGAGATCTCGATCAGGCTGCCATCGGGATCCCGGCAATAGACCGAGCGCAGCGTGCCGCGGGCGCCTTGCCTCGGGCCCGGGCCTTCCTCGATCGCGACGCCATGTGCCCGCAAATGCGCCACCACCTCGTCCGGCGTGGCGGAAGTGAGAAAGCACAGGTCCTCGCTGCCCGCCGTCGGCTGGTCCGCGGTGAACCACTCCACCTTGTCGGCGTCGCGTTGCCGGACGTTGATCCTCTGGTTACCGAATTCAAGGAAAGTCCGCGGCGCTTTGCCGCCGCCGGGATCGAACAGCTTGACATCCATGCCGAGAATCTTGCCGTACCACGCAGCACTTGCCGCGACATCGGTGACATTGATCACGAGATGATCCAGGGCATGAACCTTGACCGTCATGTCTCATCCTTTCGTCGTGAAGTGCCCCGCGCACTTTCCGCCCGCGGCCAGCTTTGTTACAACCGCGGCCACGCGGCCTTCAAGCCATCCGACCTTCAAGAACAACACTGGGAGAACCCTTGAGATGATCACTCGCCGTACCGCGCTGGGCCTGCTCGCCGCCAGTCCGCTTGCCGCCACCCCGCTGTCGAAGGCCCTTGCCGCCGATTATCCGGCCCGTCCGGTGAAATGGGTGGTGGGCTATCCGCCGGGCGGCGCCACCGACATCCTGGCACGGCTGATCGGCCAGCGGCTGTCGGAAAAGCTCGGCCAGCAATTCGTGATCGAGAACAAGCCGGGCGCCGGAAACAACATCGCGACCGAATCGGTCATCAATGCCGAGCCCGACGGCTACACGCTGCAGCTGGTCAATCCGGCCAACTACATCAACGCCTCGCTCTACGCCAATCTGAAGTTCAACTTCGTGCGCGACATCGCGCCGGTCGCCTCGTTCCAGCGCGTGCCGAACGTGATGACCGTCAACAAGGACGTGCCGGCCAAGAACGTCGCCGAGTTCATCGAGTACGTGAAGGCCAATCCCGGCAAGGTGAACATGGCTTCGTCCGGCAACGGCACCTCGGTGCATCTGTCCGGCGAGATGTTCATGGCCATGACAGGCTGCAAGATGCAGCACGTGCCCTATCGCGGCGCCGCGCCCGCGATCACCGACATGCTCGCCGGCCAGGTGCAGGTGATCTTCGACAACATGCCCTCGATCATCCAGCACATCCGCTCCGGCAGCCTGCGCGCCATCGGCGTCACCACCACGGAACGCTCGCCGCAGCTGCCCGACGTGCAGCCGATCGCCGACACCGTGAAGGGCTATGAGGCGAGCGCGCTGTTCGGCATGGGCGCGCCGAAGAACACGCCGAAGGAGATCATCGCCAAGCTCAACGCCGAGGTCAACGCGGTGATCAAGGAGCCCGACATGGCCAAGCGCCTGGTCGAACTCGGCGGCGAGCCGCGGGTGCAGACGCCCGAGGCGTTCGGCGAGGAGATCAAGGCCGAGACCGAGAAGTGGAAGAAGGTCGTCGAGTTCGCCGGCCTGAAGGTCGAGTAGCGATCTCGTGATGACCGGGAAGAGAGCCCTGCCGTTCGGCAGGGCTTTTTTCTTTGCGTTGCTTGGTTGATGCAGCCTGCGTCCATCAACAGATCACGCAGTCGTGCGAATCCGCGTCTGCGGGTTCCGGCTTGACGTTGTCGCGCTCGCGTCTATACTAAACCACATGGTTAAGTATAGGGACGAGACGCTGGACCGGACTTTTGCGGCGCTGTCCGACCCGACGCGGCGTGCCTTGCTGGCGCGCCTCGGCGAGCAGGACGGCCTGTCGGTGAGCGAGCTGGCGGCCCCGTTTGCGGTGTCGCTGCCGGCGATCATGAAGCATCTCGACGTGCTCACCGATGCCGGGCTGATCGTGCGCGAGAAGACCGGGCGCACGGTTGCCTGCCGGCTGACCGCGCAACCGATGGAGCAGGCGATGAACTGGCTCAATCGCTATGCGCAGTTCTGGTCCCACAATCTCGATCGCCTCGCCGCCTTCGTGGAGGAAGAGACATGGCCAACGCAGTCGCCAACGCTGTCGAACGCCCGGCAGAACGACCAAGCCTCACGCTCACGCGCCGGCTCCGCGCGCAGCCGCAAAAGGTCTACGCCGCCTGGACGCAAGCCGCGCAGCTAGCGCAATGGTTCGGGCCGCCGAACATGAAGCCGGCGACGCTTAAAGCCGAGCTCGACGTTCGCGTCGGCGGCCGGTTTCGCATCAGCTTCACTGGCGATGACGGCGAATATTTCGAGGCCGGCGGCCGTTATCGCGAGGTGATGCCGAACGAGCTTCTCGTCTTCACCTGGGCCTGGCACTCGACGCCGGAGCGTGAATCGCTGGTGACGATCTCGCTGAAACCTGATGGCGCCGGCACCTTGATGATCTTCCATCACGCCCAGTTCTTCGACGAGACCGCACGCGACAACCACCAGCGCGGCTGGAGCTCGTTGTTCGACAAGCTCGATGCTTTCGTCGCCTGACCAAGGAGAACGCCATGCAGCAACATCAGATCGTCTCGCGCGAGCAATGGATCGCCGCGCGCAAGGCCCTTCTGGACCATGAGAAAGAGTTGACCCAGGCCCGCGAACGGCTTGCCGACGAGCGCCGCCGGCTGCCCTGGGTCAAGGTCGACAAGGCGTACGAATTTGACGGGCCGAACGGCATTCTGTCGCTGGGCGACCTGTTCGAGGGCCGGCCGCAGCTCATCGTGCAGCACGTGATGTTCGCACCCGATTGGGAGGCGGCGTGCAAGAGCTGCTCGTTCTGGGCCGATGGGTTCGAGCGCATGGTGCCGCATTTGGCCGCGCGCGACACCGCGATGGTTGCGGTCTCGCTGGCGCCAAGCGCAAAGCTCGAGGCCTTCAAGAAGCGGATGGGCTGGACCTTCGACTGGGTTTCCTCAGGCCGCAACGACTTCAACCGCGATTACGGCGTGACGTACTCACAGGAAGAGGTCGCGACCGGCAAGCCGATGTATAATTTCGGGACCACGCCGCTGTACGGCCCCGAGTTGCCCGGCATCAGCGTGTTCTACCGCGGCGAGGCCGGCGCGATCTTCCATACCTATTCCTGCTTCGCGCGCGGCCTCGACATGATGAACGCCGCTTATCAATATCTCGATCTCACCCCGCTCGGCCGTCACGAGGAAGGCCTGCCCTATCCGATGGACTGGGTGCGTCTGCGCGACCAGTACGAACCGCAGCCGGCGAAGGCGGCGTGCTGTCACGGGTGAGGGCAGCGCTCGACGCACATCAAAGGTGTCATCGCCCGGCCTTGACCGGGCGATCCAGTACTCCGAGGCGGCGCGGCTAGGGCCGAGAAGCCGCGGCGTACTGGATTCCCCGCTTTCGCGGGGAATGACAGCGGAGGGTGATATGCAGGGTGTGCCTTGCCCCGATAGCTACCGCTTCGCGTCCGCCTGCTCCGTCGCATTGCACGAGATCAGCATCGTGTACGGCCGGGCGTTGGCGGCGATGTCGGTGGTCTTGAGCTCGCTCTTTGGCTCGGCGGTCTGATAGGGCACGATCGAATTGTCGAGGAAGTCGCGCAGCACGCCGGTCTTGATGGCGAAGTTGATGTTCTCGGGGATGTTGCCGGTCGCCACCGCGATGCGCAAGGCCGGGATCTTGCCGGTGACCACGCCCACGACCTGGCCGGTGTTGTCGAACAGCGGCCCGCCGCTATTGCCGGGCTGCACGGGTGCGCTGATCTGCAAGAAGCGCGAGTCGTTGCGCATGCCGCTGAGCGAGCTCACGATGCCGGTGGTCACGCTGAAGTCCGACGTCAGGATGCCGTGATAGGGAAAGCCGATCGCGACGACGGAATCGCCGGAGCGGATCGAGCGGTCGCGGATCCGGGCGAAGTCCTTGAAGGTCGTCGTCGACGGCGCCTGCAACAGCGCGAGATCGTTGTTGGCGTCGCTCGACACGACGCGCAGCACCATTGCGGCTTCGCCGGTGAGATTGCCCTTGATGTCGCCGACGCAGCCGTCGATCACATGGTGGTTGGTGACGATGTGCCCGCCCGTGCTGACGACGAAGCCGGTGCCGCTCCTGGCTCGGGCAGGCTTGCCGCCGGAGGGCGGTGCCGCCTGCTTCTCCGCCGTCGCCGCCGGCTTGGCCGCACCCTTGGTGAAATCGCCCGCCGTGTCGAGCCCGTCGGCTTTCACCTTGCTTACGCAGTTGGTCAGTGCCGCGATCACCGGCCCGGTCGATGTCAGATCGAAATTCAGCACGGCGCGACCGGCCGTCGCCACCATGAGGCTCGCCTTCTGAAACGTACGCACGACTTTGAGCGGCATGACGGCGGTGAGCATGTTGGACTGATACGCCGTAGCGTACAGCCTGGCTTGCTCCTGCCCGTCGAAGGTCACGTCGATCGCGGCGCTCTCGCCCTTGCTGAAGCGGTAGCTCGGACTTGCAAAAGCCAGCGTCCAGGTGCCGGTGGCATTGTAGCCCACGACGAGAATGACGCCGTTCGCGTAAGGCGTCGTCGCCGCGCAATGGGAGAACGCGCCCGTCTCGTCATTGCTGAACGCGCCGCCGATCCAGTTGCCGACATTGACGGTGCCGAACGGCCCCGCCGCGTTAGCTCCGACCACACTCACCTGCAACACCAACGCAACGACCAACGACCTCAACCACATACCAGCCCCCGGCAAACGCGCTTGCATCCATCTTATCCGCGAGGGCAGGTGAGGCGCAACCGTCAGTTGTCCGCTCCAATCGTTTCGGCTGCCCGCAGCAATTCGGGCTTGCATTTACTTTGCGGCGCCATATACTTTGCAATACAAAGTAACGGGACCAGCTGTCCTGCGAATGCCCGGGTGGAACGAGGTTTTGGCGGTGCCGATGCGCGATCTCGACAAGGCGCTGGCCGACATCGTGGCGATCCGCAGCCAGATCGCGGCGGGCACCGCCTTCCGCGGCTACGGCCCGGCGGCGATGGCTGCGACCGGCGCCGTCGCACTCATCACCGCCATTCTGCAGTTCTGGTTGCTGGATGATCCCACCGGCGAGCCGCTCGGTTTCTTCATCGGCTGGTTCATCGCCGCCGCGCTCTCGGGGCTGATCATCGGTATCGAGATGCGCGCGCGGTCGCGACGCCATCATTCCGGTCTCGCCGACGCGATGATTCACCAGGCGGTCGAGCAGTTCCTGCCGGCGGGCGTTGCCGGCGTTCTGCTCGCGGTGGTGATGTGGAAGTTCGCGAGCGAGACGCTGTGGCTGCTGCCGGGCCTGTGGCAGATCCTGGTGTCGCTCGGCATCTTCGCCTCGGTCCGCTCGCTGCCGCGCACCGTCGCGCTCGCCGGCGCCTGGTATTTCGTGTCCGGCTTCGCGGTCGTGGTGCTCGCGAGCCGAACCCACGCGCTGTCGCCATGGACCATGGGGCTGCCCTTCGTGATCGGGCAATCGCTCATGGCGGCCATTCTGCATTTCGCCTCCGGAGACAACGATGTCGAAGACTGACAGCGCGCCCTTCTCCTATGAAGGGCTCGACCGCGTGATCCACGAGAAGGCGAGGCTCGGCCTGTTGACCTCGCTGATGGCGCATCCCAAGGGGCTGGCATTCGGCGATCTCAAGCAGCTCTGCGGCCTCACCGACGGCAATCTCAGCCGGCACCTTGCCGTGCTCCAGGAGGCCGGCCTCGTCGAGGTGACCAAGGGCTACGAGGGCAACCGTCCGCACACCACCTGCCGTCTCACCAAGGCCGGCCGTCGCCGCTTCCTCGACTATCTCGCCGTGCTCGAGCGGCTGGTGCGCGACGCGGCGAAGGCCGCCGGCCGCGAGGCGCCGCCGCTCGGCCGCCTCGGTATCGCCTCGACCTGATCCTCCCCCTTTTTGACCGGAGACTTTGCAATGCAAAGTGACATCACGTCCCGTAACGAGAAGCTTCATGTCGGCATCATCATGGACGGCAACGGCCGCTGGGCGACGCGGCGCGGCCTGTCGCGCGTGCGCGGTCACGAGGCCGGCGTCGAGACCATCCGCCGCATCGTCGAGGCCGCCCCCAAGCAGGGCATCGGCACGCTGACGCTCTACGCCTTCTCCACGGACAATTGGCGGCGGCCGAAGGCCGAGGTCGCGGCGCTGATGACCTTGCTACGCTTCTACCTCGCGAACGAAGTGCAGAGCCTCGTTAAGAACGGCGTGCGCCTCTCCGTCATCGGCCGCCGCGATCGCCTGCCCGACGGCATCGCCGCCGCGATCGCGCGCGCCGAGGCGGCCACCGCCGATGGCCGCACTCTGCATGTGCGCCTCGCCGTCGATTATTCCGCGCGCGACGCCATCCTCAATGCCGCGGCGAAGGCGGCCGCGCTGACCAGCCTCACCCGCGAAGCCTTCTCGCAGCTGGTCACAGGCGAGGCTGGCCTTCGCGATGTCGACCTCATCATCCGCACCTCCGGCGAGAAGCGGCTGTCGGACTTCCTGCTTTGGGAAGGCGCCTATGCCGAGCTGCACTTCACCGAGCGGATGTGGCCCGAATTCGACGCGGGCGATCTTGCCGAGGCGCTTGCCGCCTTCCACAACCGCGAGCGCCGCTTTGGCGGACTGCAGGCGATCCTGCCAGGCGAAGTGCCTTCGCTGTCCCAGGTGTGACGCGCCTCGCGCCCGCCGCTCCCCGCTGATTGCCGCCCGGCATGGATCGTGCTCTAGTATTCCGGCGCTGGGTATCGTCCCGCGACGGAGCTTTCGTACGATGCGTGCAGTCCTCGATTATTGCACCGGCGGAACGGAGCGGCAGCTTGCCGCCGGCACGATCATCGTCGCCGAGGGGGGCACCTCCGGCCATCTCTACGTGCTGATGCAAGGCAGGCTCGAGGTGCTCAAGGGCGAGATGGTGGTCGCCACCGTCACCGAGCCCGGCGCGGTGCTGGGTGAGATGTCCGTGCTGCTGGGCCAGCCGCACACCGCAACCGTGCGGGCCTGCTCCGACGCCATCGTCTACGAGTTCGAGGATGCCGCCTCGTTCCTCGAGAAGGAGCCGGGCGTGGCCCTGCTGATCGCAAAAATGCTGGCGCAGCGGCTCAACGTCGCCAACACTTACCTCGCCGATCTGAAGCGGCAATATGCCGGCCACGGTACGCATCTGGCCATGGTCGGCGAGGTGCTCCAGAGCATGATCAACCTGCCGCCGCTTGAGGTTTCGCCAGGCTCGGATCGGCAATCCGATCCAAGAATGTGAGCCAGTCGGGCGGCGCCTCGATGGGGGCGGCGGGCCGCTGCAGCGGCGCATTCAGGTCGATCCATTGCGCCGCGCCGGCCGCCAGCCAGAACGCCTTGTCGGCATCGAGATCGAGCACGATGTAGGTCGGAGGACGGCCGGGTTGCAGGCCCGTGTTGAAGACCCAGGTCTGGCCCAGCCGATCGAACCACGATCCATTGCTGATGAAGGGTGATTGATGCACATGGCCCGAGATCACCATCGACGGCTGGTATTGCATGATCCACTGCACCAGCTCGACGTCGCCGAAGAAGCGCTTGCCGCCCCAGCTCGTCGGTGAATCCGCCGGCGGCGCATGATGCGCCCAGATCCAGCGCTGCGGCCTGACGGCCGCGGCATCGCGCAACTGCGCGACGAGGCGTTGCTTGACCTGAGGTCCGTCCCACCACGGGCACACCGTGAATAGGGTATCGCCGACGTTAAGGCTGTCGCCGTCGCAGGCGATGCCGAGCTCGCGCACCTCCGAGATCCAGCGCGAAATCTTCTCACCTTCGGCGTTGCGCTCGTCGAGGTCGTGATTGCCGGAGCAGAGGATCACGCGGGTCGTCGCGGCCAGCAGCGCGAGGTACTTCTTCACCACCACGATCTGGGCGCGGAAATCCACCATCGAGCCGATGTCGAGCGCGTCGCCGGCGAAGATCACGAGGTCGAATCGAGGCGCCGCACTGACCAGCCAGTCGAGCTGAGGCAGCGAATAGTGCAAGTCGGCCACGACCAGGCAGCGCATTGAAAATCCGTCAGGTCAAAGCAATCGGAAGGCTTGCGAATTGACGGATATTGCCACGGCCGGCATCCAAGGCAAGAAGCAAACCGGTCCTGTCGGCCCCGCCGACGCGGCAAAAGGGCCGCGCCCGAGCCGATCGGGGGCCGGCCGTCTTTCAGTTGCCCTTCTCCCTTCCCAGGATGCCACGGCCCGCCAGAGCCTCGGCAAGCTGCTCGGTGTAGATGATCCGGCTCCATCGATGCAGATGCGAGGGATAGTGCGCGTACATGATGTCCAGCATCATATCCGGCGTATCGAGGAAGTGCGATCTGTCGATGCCGAGCATGGCGGCGATCCTTTCACCAGCCTCGGCATGAAAGCTCTGTGGACCGCCTTGGGCATAGAGCGAATTGACCGGCGTGATGACGAGGTACACCTTCGACCGGTCGAACTTCGATAGCGTTTCCGACAAGGAGGCGAGCGCCTTCTCGAATTCCGCGTTCATCACGAACGGCTTGATCTTGGGATCGGGTTTGAAGAAGACGTGACCGGCCAGCGTGGCCTTGTAGGCGTCCAGCGAAGGAATATCGAGCATCCGATTGGGATCGATCGCGCTGCCATGCTCGCGCCAAATGGTTGAAATGAACTGGTCCTTGCCGCCGTAATACACCGCGTAACCACCGGGCAGCGGATTGTAGACCGCTCGCTCCATCAGCAGGCGGATGTACTCCGGGCCTCCGGCCGGAAACGTCAGGCCGGACGGAACTTCGAAGCGGTTGGTCCGGATGAAACTCACCCATTCATTCCACCTCGGATCGCGCTCGTACTGAATCGGGTTGAACACCAGAACCAGCTTCCTGGGTTGGCGCCCGCGGGCGATCATCTTCTCAAGCATCGCGCCATAGCCATCCGGACCGACGAATCCGATGGTGCAGAACGACTCGATCCCGGACCCCGGGAATGCCCGCAACAACGTCGGGACGTGAATCCCCATCAGGCAGGAGCTATCGCCGAGAAAGGCAAGGTCGGCCGCAGGCAGCCGCTCCGAGCGCCTGATTTGCTCCAGGACGATGTAGGTCTCGATGCCGCGCGACCATTGATGCAAGCTCTGCTGATGGATGTAATGTGCGACGCCGAGAATGAGGGCGGTGAGCACGCCCAGCGGAATGAGCCGTCGGGCAACGATGCATACCGCACCTGCCAGCGGCCATTGTCCGATCGATTCGATCGTCTGTTTCAGGGGCATGATCTAGAACTGGAAATAGATGAAGGTGGCATTGACGTGTCCGGAGGCGGCGATCGTCATCGCCGCCAGCGTAGCAAACAGCGGATATCTCAGCCATGCAGGCCACTGCAGGACCGAATAGTCGCCACGCGACCGAAGCTGCCACTCCAGCAGCATCAGCGGCACGGACAGCGACAGGATCGCGAGACCGGCGGCGCCATGCACCGGAGCCCACTCCCAGTTGCCGAGGGCGTAGAGCATGCCCACCAGCAAGTTCCAATTAGACGCGCGGAAGAAGAACCAGCCCACGAACACCACCAGCATGGTGAGAGCCCAACCGAGGACGCGGGCGACCGTCGAGCCCGGTGCCTCCTTGCCGGAAAACGCGCGCCAGGCCACGAGGGCCAGGCCGTGAACCAGGCCCCAGAGCACGAAGGTCCATGACGCGCCGTGCCAGAGACCTCCCAGCGCCATCGTAAGCAGCAGGTTTCGGTTGGTGATGAGCTCGCCGCGGCGGTTGCCGCCGAGCGGGATGTAGAGATAGTCGCGCAGCCAGGTGCTGAGGCTGATGTGCCAGCGATGCCAGAACTCGCTGATCGAAACCGACCAGTAGGGGTAGCGGAAATTCCAGATCAGCTCGAAGCCGAACAGCAGCGCGACGCCTTTGGCGATCAGGCTGTATCCGTTGAAGTCGGCATAAATCTGGATGCCGAATGCGAGCGTGGCGAGGATGACCGACCAACCGAAGGGCTGCTCCGGAATGAAGAGCGTGTCCACGATCGGCGCGAGGCTGTCTGCCACCACGACCTTCATGGCATAGCCGTAGATCAGGAGCCAGAGCGCGCGTTCGGCGTGATCGGACGTGAAACGTCGCGGCGCTGAAAATTGATCCAGGAGATTGCTCGCCCGCTCGATCGGACCGGCCACGAGTTGCGGGAAGAACGCCTTGAAGGCGAGAAACTTGACGACGTCCTTTTCGGCGGCATGCTTGCCGCGATAGACGTCGACCACGTAGGCGATGCCCTGGAAGGTGATGAAGGAGATGCCGAGCGGCAGGACGATGCGCAATGTCGGCAGGCTCGGATGAAGCCCCACGCGCTCGGCGATCACCGAGAACGAATCGATGAAGAAATTGAAGTATTTGAAAATCGCAAGAACGATCATCGCCGCTGCGATGGCGAGAGAGAGCAGGAGCTTTCGGGTTTGTTCGCGCTTGGAAGCGGCGATGACGATCGCCGCGGCATAGTTGACGATGGAAATGCCGGCCAGCAGGGGCAGAAAGCGCCAGTCCCACCAGCCGTAGAATACGTAGCTAGCGACCAGTATGATGACGTTCTGAACCGCAAGCCTCGAGGTGGCGTGATAGAGCAGAAAGGTCGCGGGAACAAAGCAAAGGAACGCCAGGGAAACGAACGACATCGCAGCAGACAATCACTTGCTGAGCAGCAAGCGCGCCGCTCGCCATATCAATGGGGACGACGACGGGAAGGAAGACAGGGGCGTCGTGGTGACAAGGATCATTTCCATCACCACGGCATCAGAATAGCAACCCCGAGATGAAATCAACATAAATTCGCCTGATCCGGCGATGCGATCAGGACGCCTGATGTTCGCGGGACTGGACCCGCCGCGTGAATTCTGATGTCGTGGCGCATCCTCGAGAGCGCATGTCCACATGACCTCCTTCAAGACCATTCGCGCCCGCGCCGAGAAGCGCAAGGGCGGGCCCAGGGCGCTGGACAAATTGATGCCGGCCAAGCCGGACCTGAAGCGGCTGGCCAAGCTCGGCGACGATCGTATCCTCGCCGAAATGACCAAGCGGGTGTTCTGCGCCGGCTTTGCCTGGAGCGTGATCGATTCCAAATGGGACGGCTTTGAAGCGGCCTTCCTGCATTTCCAGCCCGCCAAGCTCAGCTTCCAGCCCGAAGACTATTGGGAGGGCCTGCTGCGCGATGCGCGCATCGTGCGCAACGGCGCCAAGATCATGTCGGTGCGGGACAATGCCGCGTTCGTGCAGGAGATCGCGAAGGAGCACGGCAGCTTCGGCAAGTTTCTGGCGAAATGGCCGTCGTCCGACGAGATCGGCCTGCTCGATCTCCTCACCAAGCGCGGCAGCCGGCTGGGCGGCAACACCGGCCAGATGCTGCTGCGCTTCGTCGGCTGGGACGGCTTCGTGACGTCCAAGGACGTGGTGGCCTGCCTGCGCGATGCCGGTCTCGACATCGCCGGGGAGGTCAAGTCGAAGAGCGATCTCGCCAAGGTGCAGGCGCAGTTCAATGCCTGGGCCGAGGAGAGCGGCCTGCCGTACACATATCTGTCACGCATCTGCGCGCTGTCGGTCGGCGAGAACAGCAGCGAGTAGCGCGTCGATCGGCCGATCGTGTGCATCCTGTGGCGATCTTGTGCTGCGAACGCGGCCGATGAAACTCGCGATCACGAAATACATTTCGCGGGAACATTTGTCCGCAGCGCCTGTTCGGGACTCTGAGCCAGGCGCACAAGGGCGCAGGGAATGCTCGCTCCCGCCCGGCTCGATGACAACCGGATCCAGCAACGGAGCAGCTCATGAAGCTCACATCGGAACAGGTGAAGCAGACCGTCCACCAACTCGGCGCTCAGGTGCTGCCCGACGAACATCCGGCGATGCCGCAGCTCAACAGCATGTTCGGCGAGCACACCTTCTTCGTCGACGAGATGGGGCTCAAGGTCCTCGAGCCGACGGGATCGCTGGGCAGCGACCGCGAGAGCGGCGAGGTCGTCAGCCTCGCCGATTGGGGCGATTCCGACCTGACGCGCCTGATGGCGCATGAGCCCGAACCGACCGGCGTGATCGTGGTGTTCGAGCATATGAAGCATTGAACGGCCCCGAGCGCGATCGACCTTCAACGGTGGCGGATCGGAACAATCCGCCACCGTTCGTCGCGCCTGGTGCGCTCCGTCGCCGAAGCTCGCGCCGCGGTCAGATGCCCAGCGTCAGCTGCGGCTCCGACTCGCCGGCAGCATGGAGCGAGGACAGCGAAATCCCCAGCAGCCTGACGCGCTTGGGCAGCGGCATCTCGGCTTCGAGCAGGCCGCAGGCCAGCCGCTCCAGATCGTCGCGTCCGGCAACGGCCGCGGCGACGGATCTGCTGCGGGTGATGATCTCGAAGTCGGCGAACTTGATCTTCAGGGTGACGGTGCGGCCGCGATTGCCGGTCGCCTCGCAATGCCCCCAGACCTTGTTGACGAGAGGCCTGAGCTCGGCGACGAGCGCGTCGAAGGCGTCGAGGTCGGTCGAGAACGTGTTCTCCGCGCCGACGGATTTGCGGATCCGGTTGGCGCGCACGGGGCGTTCGTCGACGCCGCGTGATATCCAATAATAATACGCACCCGACTTGCCGAAATTCGCGTTCATGAACTCCAGCGACTGGTTACGGATGTCGCGGCCGGTGAACAGGCCGAGCGCGTTCATCTTCGCCGCCGTCGCCGGACCGATGCCGTGGAATTTGCCGACCGGCAGCGTCTCGACGAAGGCGGGGCCCATCTCCGGCGAGATCACGAACTGGCCGTTGGGCTTGCGATGATCGGACGCGAGCTTGGCCAGGAACTTGTTGTAGGAGATGCCCGCCGACGCGTTGAGGCCGGTCTCGGCCTTGATCTTCGCGCGGATCCTCAGCGCGATGTCCCGTGCCAGCGGGACGCCTTGCAGGTTCTCCGTCACGTCGAGATAGGCTTCGTCCAGCGACAGCGGCTCGATGACGGGCGTGTGCTCGGCGAAGATGTCGCGGATTTGCCTGGAGATCGCCTTGTAGACCTCGAAGCGCGGCCTGACGAAGATCAGATCGGGACATTGCCGCTTCGCCGTCACCGACGGCATGGCCGAGCGGACGCCGAACCTGCGCGCCTCGTAGCTCGCTGCCGCAACGACACCGCGTTCCGCGGAGCCGCCGACGGCGACCGGCTTGCCGCGCAGCTCCGGATTGTCGCGCTGCTCCACCGACGCATAGAACGCATCCATGTCGATATGGATGATCTTGCGCACGGCCGCGGCTGCGCCAGGCATCGTGTCGGATTCGCTCATGGCAGGATGATACAATCGCGTGAAAAGAAGCGCGAGGTGATGGATGGGCGGTTGTCAAAGCGCGATCGCAGGCTTGTGAGTGGCAAGCAGGGGGACGCGACCCAATATGAGTCCGCGGAGGACAGGTCCATGCAATACAGCTCCGAGCTCATTCAAACGATGCGTCAAGCACTGGAGACCGTGATGGCGAGCGTGCCGGCGCATCAGTCGGTGTTCGGCCTGAAGGCGGCCGTGGCCGAATGCATCCTGAAGGCCGCCGCACACGGCCAGACGTCATATGACGGACTGGTGACGACCGCGTCCGACCAGATCCAGGCGATTGTCGCGATGCTGAATTGAGTGCCGGCACGATCTCGTCTGATCTTGCTCTGCCCGGCCAATGTCTTGTCCTCGCCGCGCTTGGCACAGGTCACGCTCATGCGAAGTTCATTCGCGTCTTTGCACGTAAAGCGAGATGAATCGATCGATCATGGCGTTGATCTGCTCCGGCACCTCGAGCGACAGGAAATGCCCGGAGCCAACAGCCTTGGCCGTAACCAGTTGCGGGCATAGTGCGCCAAGGCGGTCTAGATCCGCGAGCCGATGAGCCGCTTCGATATACAGCACCGGGACCCGGCACGCGTGGGCGCACTGACCCGCCCGATGCACATCCCAGGGAAACAGACTCCTAAACGTCGACACCAGCACGTGCTGTGGCGTCGCCAGGAAGGTCTGTTCGACATGGGCGTGGCATCTGTCGGTCGGCAGACAGGAGTCCGCCACGATTTTTCGGATCTCGTCCGCAAAGTTCGGCCCCTGCAGGCCCTCCAGGTAGCTGGTGAACACCGCTCCCGCCGAGGCAGGGAAGAGCACGCCGGAATCGAGCAGCACCAGCCCCGCAGGAAAATCCGGATAACGGGCCGCGATTTCGAGTGCCATGTTGCCGCCCATGCTTTGGCCCACGATGACCGGATTCGTTATCTCTTGCCGGGCACACAGCCAGACGAGATCCTCGGCGAAGCCTTCGATCGAGTAGTCCTGGTGCGGCTTGTCGCTCTCGCCGTGTCCTCGCAGTTCGGCATTCAATGCGCGACCGCGCCGACCGAAGTACTCCATCTGTCGCGCAAAGTGGGTGCGATCTCCGCCAAGGCCATGGACGAACAGGAACTCAGGCGATCCCTTCCCAGCGATGTCGAACGATAGTTGGATACCTTCACGCGCGAGCTTCATTGTCATCTCCGTATCCACCGGCATTCCAGGCTTCTCGGGCAATGATGCGGGTAAGGGGGCGGCGCGACCGCCGATCGCTGACGTTAACGCTCGAACGGCTCCTTGCAATCGCGTATGGCCAATCTTCGAGCGCGTCCTGGCGCATGATCCGGAAAGTGTGCAGCGGTTTTCCGAAAAGACGATGTCCAAACAACCATCTAAAGCGCGATGACGACCCATCCCAATCGCATCGCGCTGTTAGGAGACTCGCACGGCCTCGCGCAAAATCCTGAGCTGGCGCACCCGACACGATTCGAACGTGTGACCTTTGCCTTCGGAGGGCAACGCTCTATCCAGCTGAGCTACGGGTGCAGTTGCAGGTTCATTTAGCCGATTGGCGCGGGGCGGGCAACCGCTTCTCGCCGGAGCGCGCTTCAGGCCGATTTGCGCCTGGCCGGGGCCGGAACCGGCTTTCCGCCGCGGGCGGCGAATTCGGCAAGCGCCCGTTCGGCGCAGACGACGCGGTTGCGGCCGAGGCGTTTGGCAACATAGAGCGCCTCGTCGGCGGCGCCGAGCAGCCGGTCCGGGCCGCCGTCGCTCCCATCAGGAACGTGGCTGGCGACGCCGACGCTGAGGGTGACGTGATCGCCGGCACCCATCGCACCATGGGCGATCGCCAAGGCCATGACGGCATAGCGGATCTGCTCGGCCACCATGCAGGCGGTGTCAGAATCCATGTCGGGCAGGATCAGCGCAAACTCCTCGCCGCCATAGCGGCTGGCGAGATCGAGCGGGCGCACCGCGTGCCGGCTGACGACGCCAGCAACCGCGCGCAGGCACTCGTCGCCGCTCTGGTGGCCGTGCTGGTCGTTGAACAGCTTGAAATGGTCGACGTCGACGAACAGCAGCGCCAGCGGCTTCTGCGTGCGCTGGGCGCGGGCCCATTCGCCGAGCAGCATCTGGTCGAAGGCGCGGCGGTTCGCCAAGCCGGTCAGCCCGTCCTTGGTGGCGAGCTCCTTCAGCGCCATCTCGGCGCGCTTCTGGTCGGTGAGGTCGCGCAGCGTCTCCACCACCGCAATCAGGTTGCCAGCCTCGTCGTGGATCGGGCCGGCGTCGATGGCGAGATAGAGCTGGCTGCCGAGCTTGGGCATCACGCACCAGTTCTCCGCGGAGAAGCCGAGCCCGTTGTGGCCGCGCGCGGCATATTCCGGATAGTACTCCGGCAGATGCTCGGGCCGGTCGAGCGCGACGAGGTCGGCAAGGCAGGGGCGCTTCGTCTCGTAGAACGCCTGCCAGTGCTTGCTGGTGCCGATCACCTCCGAGGCGGCGACGCCGGTCAGCCGCTCGCAGGCCCTGTTCCAGATCACGACGCGGCGCTTCGGGTCGATCACGAAGGTCGGCACCACCAGGTGCTGCATCAGCCGCACCGCGTAGGAATCGGCGACATCGACGGTCCTGCGCGACTTCGGCATCAGGCCACCGCAGCCACGGGCAAGGTCCCGGGCGAGCCATCGCCGGCACCGAACAGCTTGCGCACCTCGCTGGCCGGCTTCGGCGCGCTGAACAGATAGCCCTGCATCTGCGTGCAGCCGAGCGCGCGCAGCATGTCGCGCTGCGCCTCGGTCTCGACGCCCTCGGCCACCGTGGTCATGCTGCTGGCGGCCGCGATGTTCACCACCGCCTGCACGATGACCGGCGAGCCGGTGGTCTCGGCGATGTCGGCGACGAAGCAGCGGTCGATCTTGATCTTGTCGAACGGGAAGCGCTTCAGGTAGCTCAGCGAGGAATAGCCGGTGCCGAAATCGTCGAGCGCGATGCGCACGCCGATCGCGCGGAGCTGATGCAGGATCGAGAGCGCCGCCTCGTCATCGCGGATCAGCACGGCCTCGGTGATCTCGAGCTCGAGCCGGCGCGGATCCAGCCCGGAGGCGGCGAGCGCGCTCGCAATGCGCAGCGCCAGCGTGTCGCATTTGAGCTGTACGGGCGAGACGTTGACCGCGACGCGCACATGCGCCGGCCAGGTCGCGGCCTCGTTGCAGGCCATGCGCAGCACCCAGTCGCCGAGCTCGGTGATCAGGCCGGTGTCCTCGGCGACCGGAATGAACTCGGCCGGCGACACCATGCCGCGCTCGGGATGGCGCCAGCGCAGCAGCGCCTCGCAGCCGGAGACTTCGTTGGTGCGCAGGTCGACCAGCGGCTGATAGTGGATCTCGAAGCCGCCGTTCACCAGGGCCTGGCGCAAATCCTGCTCCATGCTGAGGCGCGCCTTGGCGCTGGCATCCATCTCCGGCTCGAAGAAGCGGTGGGTGCGGCGGCCCTCGGCCTTGGCGCCGTACATCGCGAGGTCGGCGTTCTTGATGAGTTGATCGAGGTCTGAGCCGTCCTGCGGCGCCAGCGCAATGCCGATGCTGGCATCGGTCGAGAGCTGGTGGCCGAGGCAATGATAGGGCTGGCGGATCGCCTGGTAGATCCTCGTCACGAAGGACAGCACGTCCGCGGGGGACTGAATCCCGGTCTGGATCACCGCGAACTCGTCGCCGCCGAGCCGCGCGATCAGGTCGCCCTGCTTGAGGCAGCCGCGGAGGCGGCCTGCGATCGCCTTCAGCAACTCGTCGCCGACGTGGTGGCCGAGCGAATCGTTGATGCCCTTGAACTCGTCGACGTCGATATAGAGCAGCGCGAACTGGCAGCCATCGGCGACGTTCGCCAGCTCGCGTTCGATCTGCTCGCGGAACAGGGTCCGGTTCGGCAGGTCGGTCAGCGCATCGTAATGCGCCATATGCGCGATCTTCTCGTCGGCGCGCCGACGCTCGGTGACGTCGTCGATGACATGAATGAGATAGCGCGGCTCGCCGGCGCTGTCGTTGATGCCGATGCGGGTCGAGGTGATGTAGCGCAGGCCCATGCCGGGCATTTGCCAGGCGTGCTCGTCCTTGAACAAGCCCTTGGCTGATTTCAGCGCCCTGCTGTCGTCGTCGGTGATGTGGGCGGCGGCCCCCTCGGGGAAGATGTCGAAGGCGGTCTTGCCGACGACGTCCTGGCGGGACTGGCCGAACAGCTGCTCGGCGACGACGTTGAGCAGCAGATATTGCCGCGTCCGGGCATCCTTCACGGTGATCTGCGACGGGATGTGGTCGATGATCTCGCGCAGGAATGTATAGTTGCGGTCGCGCTCCTGCTCCAGGTTGCGGCGCTCGGTGATGTCCTCGATCGTGGCGACCCATCCGCCCTGTGCGAGCGGCGTGTTGATGACCTGGAAGGCGCGGCCGTTGGCCAGTTGATGGGTCAGCGTCGAGACCGTGCCTTCGGCGACGACCCTCATGACCTCGGCGCAAAACGCCTCGACGTCGCCGTCGAACGCGCCGCGCTCCTTGCGATGATACATCGCCTCACGGATGTGACAGCCGGGCTTGATGACGTCGTGCGACAGGCCGAACATCTCGGCGTAGCGGCGGTTGCAGGTGACGATGGTGCCGCCGGCGTCGTACAGGATCAGCCCCTGCGACATGTTGTTGAGGGCGGTGTCGAGTCGGAGCCGCTCCGCCTCGATCCGTTGCTGGGCCTCGCGGTTCTGCCGGTTGATCTGGCGGATGATCAGATAGAGGATCAGCGCGATCACGCCCGCCGAGAAGCCCGCCGTTGCCACCATGAAGCCGGTCTGCTGCCGCCAGTCCGCGAGCGCCGCTGCCGTGATGTTGGTGGCGATGATGACCAGCGGGAAATGCGTCAGCGACGCGGCCGAGCCGAGCCGCTCCTCGCCGGTGACGGGGCTCCTGCCGCGGAGCGTCTGCTGACCACCTTCGGCCAGCACTTTCTGCATCAGCGGCGCGTCCTTGAAGTTCCGCCCGATCAGTTCCTCGGCGTGCGGATAGCGCGCCAGCAACTTGCCCTCGCGGTCGAGCAGCGAAATGGCCGTGCCGTCGGCGAGCGCGACCGATGCGAAGTATTGCTGATAGCTGTCCGGATCGATCCGCCGCACCATGGCGCCGAGGAAGGTGCCGTCCGCGCCGCGCAGCCGGCGTGCGACGACCGTGGTCCATTTGCCGATCAGGAAGCTGCGGACCGATTCCAGGATCACCGGCTCGGCCGTCGGGTTGAATTTGAACGACTGGAAATAGGCGCGCGAGGAGACGTTGATCTTGGGCAGCGGCTGGGCCCGCGACCAGTTGATCAGCTCGCCCTCGGCATCGTAGATCGCGATGTCGCCGAGATACGACACGGAGCTGATCTTGCTGCGCAGCATCTGGTTTGCCGCAGGCCCGGACATGCGCTCGCGGAACATCGCAGGCGAGGTGATCTCCGGCAGGTTCATCTGCCCGATCAGGTCGGAGGCGACGACGTCGGAATCCTCGAATTGCTGATCGAAATGCCGCGCGATCAGCTTCACCGTGTTTTCAAGCTCGCGTTCGCGGTTGGCGAGGGTCCGCTCGCGAAACTCGCCGACGGCTACCGCCGTGGCGATGAAGATTCCCGCGACCAGAAACACGCCGCACAGGGTCAGCCACAGGACGGGACCACGGCGCGCCAAGGCCTCCCAGCCGTTTCTCGCGGCTAGAGACATTCCGGCTGCTACCCTGGCAAAGACCTGGCGCATTCCCCCTCACTGGAGTGGAGGACCAGGAATACACCGCACAAATGGCGCAAACCTTAGGAAAGCCAGTTACCTAAGCATTAATGCAGCTGGGCTGATCGCACATCCATATGCAGCACCGCGGGTATCACGCACGAGGATTGTGTCGCGCGCGCCGCAATCACAGCGCTGCATCATGAATCATCGGTTAATGCGAGGGGCCGGCGGTCTTCTTGCCGCCGCCATGGCGCAGCCGTCCGACCACGCCGGTCGGGAAGAAATAGACGCTGGCGATGAACAGCAGCCCGAGCCAAAGCAGCCAGCGGTCGGGATGCAACAGCCCCGGCAGCAACGGCAGGCCGGCTTCGTCCGCCGCCTTGGAGGCGACGCCCATCAGCGACTGCAGATAGTTCTGCGCGAGGATGAAGATGGTGGCGCCGATGATCGCGCCGTAGATCGTGCCCATGCCGCCGATCACCACCATCAGCAGGATGTCCAGCATGATCGAGAAGCTGAGCGAGGTGTCGGGACCTGCATAGCGCAGCCACAGCGCGTTCAGGATGCCGGCGCTGGCGGCGACCAGGGCCGCAAGGCAGTTGGCGTAGGTCAGGTGGAACACGGTGCGGAAGCCGAGCGCCTCGGCGCGAAAGCGGTTCTCGCGGATTGCCTGCAGCACGCGCCCGAACGGCGAGTTCACCACCCGCAGCAAGGCGAGGATCATCAGCGCCGAGATCGCGAACACCAGATAGAAGGTCAGGATGCGGCCGTTGACCTCGAAGCCGAACAGGTTCTTGGAGATCAACACCGTGCCGGGGCGGAGCAGCTCCGGCAGCTGGAAGCTGCGCCCATCCTCACCGCCGGTCAGCCAGGACAGCTGCGAGGCCAACACCTGGAAGGCGGAGGCGACCGCGAGCGTGATCATGGCAAAGAAGATCGCGGCGACGCGCAGCGAGAACAGCCCGATCGCCAGCGCGAGCAGGGCGGCGAGCGGCAGGCCGGTGACGATCCCGGTGCCGACCGCCGCCCAGTTCGGGCCCATCCCGTATAGCGCGATCGCGATGGCGTAGCTGCCGATGCCGTAGAACATGGTGTGGGCGAACGACACCGAGCCGGTATAGCCGAGCAAGAGATCGTAGGAAGCGACGAGGGCTGCGAAGACGCAGATCTTGGCCGCGACGTTCAGCGCCTTGGCACCCGGAAACAGGAACGGCGTCGCCGCCAGCGCCAGGATGATGACAACGAGAACGAGGGTCAGGACGCGGCTGCGCGGCGGATCGCCAGAGAGGATCATCATCGGCTGGTCACCGCATAGAGGCCGCGCGGCCGCCACATTAGAATGGCGACCATCAGCAGGATGTTGGAGACGAGGGCGAGCTTCGGCACCAGGAAGCCGCCGTAATTGGCGACCATGGCGACCAGGATGGCGCCGATGAAGCAGCCGCCGATCGATCCCAGCCCGCCGATGATGACGACGATGAAGATCAGCACGGTGAGGTCGTCGCTCATCGAGGCGTGGACCTGCTCGCGATAGAGCGCCCACATCACGCCGCCGAGGCCGGCCAGCGCCGATCCCGTCATGAACACGCCGAGGAACAGGCGGCGGATGCGATAGCCGAGCGCCTCGACCATCTCGCGGTTCTCGACGCCGGCGCGGATCAGAAGGCCGAGCTTGGTGCGGTTGAGCACGAGCTGGATCGCGATGAAGACAGAAAGTCCGATCAACATCGCCAGCACACGGTACTTGGCGATCGCGACGTCGCCGAGGATGAAGGAGCCGCGCAGCGAGGCCGGCAGCGGCATCGGAATGATCTGCGGTCCCCACAGCGCATAGAGCGTCTGCTCGGCGACGATCAGGCCACCGGTCGTCATCAGGATCTGCTTCAGATGCTGGCCGTAGACGGGGAGGATCAGCACGCGCTCGACGACGAGGCCGAGCGCGCCCGACACCGCCATCGAGAGCAGCGCGGCCGGGGCCAGCACCGCGAGGTTCGTCCAGAGCGAGTCGGCCTGGATGGAGGCCGCGAACGGCGCCAGAACGAGCGTCGCGACATAGGCACCGACCGCGATGAAGGCGCCGTGGCCGAAATTGAGCACGTCCATCAGGCCGAACACCAGCGTGAGCCCCGAGGCCATGATGAAGATCATCATGCCCATGGCAAGGCTCGCGGCGGTCAGGGTCAGCCAGGACGAGGTCGATCCGATCAGCGGGATCATCAGCAGCGCCAGCGCCGCCGGCAGCAGGATCGGCGCGAGGTCGCGCTTCGGCTTCGGCAGCGGATCGGTTGCAGCAAGGTCAGTCACTGATGCGCCTCCAGGCTCAGGCCGAGCAGCCGCTCCTGCAGCGGCACGTCGGCGGCGAGCGCCGCCATCTCGCCGCGATGGACGATGGTGCCGTTGTCCATGACCAGCACGTTGTCGCCGAGCTCGCGGGCGGCGAAGAAATTCTGTTCGACCAGGAGGATCGTCGCGCCCTTGCGCTTGATCTCCTTCAGGCACTCGATCAGCGCCATGACGATGGCGGGCGCGAGGCCCTTGGTCGGCTCGTCGATCAGGAGCAGCTTGCGCGGCTCGATGATGGCGCGGGCGATCGACAGCATCTGCTTCTGCCCGCCCGACAGGCTTCCCGCGCGCGACAGCCAGAAGCGGCGCAGCGCCGGGAAGAAGCCGAAGATCCAATCCAGCTGCCTGTCGTCGATCGGCGCGTCGCGCGCCGCCAGCACCAGGTTCTCCTTCACCGTGAGATCGGAGAACACCGCCATGCTCTCCGGCACGTAGCCGACGCCGAGCCGCGCGATGTCCGGCGTCGCAAGGCTCTCGATGCGCTGGCCTGCGAGGGTGATCTCGCCCGTCGAGGCCTGCCACAGACCCATGATGGTGCGCAGCGTCGTGGTCTTGCCGGCGCCGTTGCGACCGAGCAGCATCGTGACCTGTCCTTGCGGCACCGTGAGATCGATGCCCTGGAGGATGTGATAGCGCCCGATATGGGTGTGCACGCCGGAGAGCTTGAGGAGATCGCTCATGCTGCACTCCCTGCGTTCTTGGGCGCGACGCCGAGATAGGCTTCCTGCACGATCGGCGAGGCGATCACTTCGGCAGGCACGCCGTCCGCCACCAGCTGTCCGTTATGCAGCACGATGATGCGGTCCGCGAGCGAGCGCACCACGTCCATCTTGTGCTCGACCAGCAAAATGATCTTGCTCCTGTCCTGCTTGAGCTGCGCGATCAGGTTGAGGACGACAGGCACCTCGTCGATGCTCATGCCGGCGGTGGGCTCGTCAAACATGAAGACTTTTGGCTCCAGCGCGATCATCAGGGCGACCTCGAGCTTGCGCTGGTCGCCATGCGACAGCGCGGTCGCAGTGACGCCGCGGCGGTTGCCGAGCGCGACCTGGTCGAGAATGGCGTCGGCGCGCGCGATCAGGTCGCGGCGCACCATCCAGGGCCGCAGCATGTCGTAATGGGTGCCGCTGGCGGCCTGCACCGCGAGGCGGACATTCTCTTCCACCGTCAGGTTGGGAAACAGGTTGGTGAGCTGGAACGCGCGTCCGAGACCCGCACGGGTCCGCATCGGCGCGGAATGCTGGGTGATGTCGGTGCCGTCAAACAGGATGCTGCCGCCAGACGCCCGCAGCTGGCCCGAAATCAAATTGAAATAGGTGGTCTTGCCAGCACCGTTCGGCCCGACGATGGCGGTAAGCTCGCCCGGGCGAAACGTGCAGGAGACATTGTTGACCGCGACATGGCCGCCGAAGCGGATGGTGAGGTCGCGGGTTTCGAGGGTGAGCGGCATGAGAAATTTCGATCGGATTTGGATGAAGATCTATCCACGATCACGGTGGGCTCCCTCCCCCGCGTGCGGGGGAGGGGTGGGGAGAGGGTGTTTCCGCACGCGAGAACCCCCAAGGGGAGAGAGCCCTCTCCCGGCCTCTCCCGCAAGCGGGAGAGGTGAAGCAAGTAACCTACCGCTTGTTCTTGATCGGAACGTCCATGTTCTCGATCTTCAGCTCGCGCACCGGCTCGAGCACGGCCCAGGCGACGTTCGGATCGACCTTGACCTTGAAGTGATACATGCTCTGCAGCGCCTGATGGTCCTCTTTCCGGAACACCATCTTCCCCTTGGGCGTATCGAACTCCAGGCCTTCCATCGCGGTGATCAGCTTCTCGGAGTCGGTCGACTTCGCCTTGGTGACGGCGGCGACGACGGACATCGCGGCCGCAAAACCGCCCGCGGTGAAGAAGTCCGGCGGCGCGTTGAAGCGCTTCTGGTGCTCGGCGACCAGCCAGTCGTTCACCGGGTTCTTGGGGATCTCATAGAAGTAATAGGTCGCGCCTTCCATGCCGGGCAGGCCCTTATAGGCTGCGAGCGCCGGCAGGATGTTGCCGCCGGTGGAGAGCTCGATACCATAGCGCTTCGGATCCATGTCCTGGAGCTTGGCCAGCGGATTGCCGGCGCCGGCCCAGATCACCCAGATCACCTTGCGACCGGGCTTGTCCTTCAGCGCGTCGAACAGGCGTTGGCCGACCGCGGTGAAGTCGGTGGTCGAGGTCGGGGCATATTCTTCCGCCGCGAGCGTCGCACCGGTCTTGGCGAGCGCCTCCTTGAAGGCGGCGACGCCGTCGCGGCCGAAGGCGTAGTCCTGCGCCAGCGTCGCCACGGTGACGCCCTGCTTGCCGATCGCGACCGCGTTGGAGATCGCGTCCTGCGAGGAGTTGCGCGCGGTGCGGAAGATGTAGCGATTCCACTTCTCGCCGGTAATCTGGTCCGCGACCGCGGGCTCGACGATCAGGATCTTCTTGTTCTCCTCGGCGACGGGAAGAATGGCGAGCGCCGCGGCCGACGACGTCGTGCCGATCGCGATGTCGGCCTTGTCGTCCTGATAGGCTTCCGCGAGAGCGGCCTTGGCGAGGTCCGGCTTGCCCTGGTCGTCCTTGGTGATGATGACGATCTTGCGGCCGTCGAGCGTCATGCTGCCTTTGGTGGCGTATTCGAAACCCATCTTCAGGCCGGTCTCGGTCTGCTTGGCGTAGGCTTCGAGCGGACCGGTCTTGCCGTAGATCAGCGCGATCTTGAGATCGTCGGCCAGCGCGGAGGTGCCCGCGCCGAGCGCGAGAATGGTTGTTGCTATGATGAGTGATCGACGCACGATGGTCCCTCCTGATTCAAAGTTTCTCGGCAACAGCGATTTGCACAACGTTACAGACATTGCAATTGAACCTTCCGCCTGAGCATCTCGGCCTTTCGAACATGCATCATTTTTGAGCTGGCCGCGCAGCGCCGGCGCCCTCGGCTTGGCGCCGATCCGACTGTGCTTCCTCCGCACTCTCGAAGATGTGCGGCGCGACGCCGCGCTTCTCCAGGGCTTCGCCGAGCTTGATGCGCAGGAAGCCCGACGTGGTGTAGCGCGACACACCGGAATAGAAGCGGTCGACGAGGCTGCGGACCATGGCCGAATAATCGTCCATCAGCTCCGGCAGGATGGAAAAATTGTCATAATTGACGATGGCGTAGACCCGGCGTCCGAGCGGCGCCAGGCGGGCCTCGACAATGGCAGCGATGGTGTCGATCTCGGTCTTGCTGCGCAGCGGATAGCGTTCCAGGTTGACGAAGAACAGGTTTTGCTGCTCGTCCAGCGTGAAGCGCTGGTCGAGCGGGATCGTGAGGAGGCGCTCGCGCAGCTCCATCAGCCCGTCGCCGAAGATGCGCGCGTCCATCAGCGCCGGGTCGCGCGGGATCAGCGGCTTGAAATCCATCAGGCGCAGGATGTCGCGCTCGATGTCGATGCCGGGCGCGATTTCGATGAGCTCGAGCCCGCCCGGGCGGAGCTCGAACACGCACCGCTCGGTGACGTACAGCGTGCGCTGCTTGCGCGCGGCGGCAAACGGGCCGCTGAAGGTGACGTGCTCGACGCTCTCCACGAACTTGCGCGACTTGGCCTCGTCGAGGATGGCGAGCTTGCCGTCCTTCACCGCAATGCGCTGCTTGCCCGCGCCGAAGGTGCCGACGAAGATCACTTCCTTGGCGTTCTGGCTGATGTTGATGAAGCCGCCGGCCCCGGCAAGCTTCGGTCCGAATTTGCTGACATTGAGGTTGCCCACGCGATCGACCTGGGCGAGGCCGAGGAAGGCGGCATCGAGGCCGCCGCCGTCGTAGAAATCGAACTGATAGGGCTGGTCGATCACCGCCTGCGTGTTGATCGCCGCGCCGAAATCGATGCCGCTCGCGGGGATGCCGCCGATCACGCCGGGCTCCGCCGTCAGCGTGATGAGATCGATGATGCGCTCTTCGTTGGCGACCGAGGCGATCCCCTCCGGCATGCCGATGCCGAGATTGACGACGCTGTTGGCCTTCAGCTCCAGCGCGGCGCGCCGGGCGATGATCTTGCGCTCGCTGATCGGCATCACCGGCAGCGAGGCGGCGCGGACGCGGATCTCGCTCGAGAACGCCGGATTGTATTGCGTGCCGAACGTCTGCCAGTGATTCTCCGGCTTCGCTACCACGACGCAGTCGACGAGGATGCCGGGAATCTTGACCTGGCGCGGATTGAGGCTGCCGGCCTCGGCGACGCGCTCGACCTGGGCGATGACGATGCCGCCGGAATTGTGCGCCGCCATGGCGATGGTGAGCGCTTCCAGCGTCAGCGCCTCCTTCTCCATGGTGAGATTGCCGTCGGGATCGCCGGTGGTGGCGCGGATGATCCCGACGTCGATGGGAAAGGTCTTGTAGAGCAGGCACTGCTCGCCGCGCAGCGTGATCAGCTCCACCAGGTCCTCGGTGGTGCGCGCATTCAGCTTGCCGCCGCCGTGCCGGGGATCGACGAAGGTGCCCATGCCGACGCGGGTGATGTGGCCGGGGCGGTGCGCGGCGATGTCGCGGAACAGATGCGTGATGACGCCTTGCGGCAGGTTGTAGGCCTCGATCTGGTTCGCGATCGCGAGCTGCTGCAATTTCGGCGCAAGACCCCAATGCCCGCCGATCACGCGCCGCACCAAGCCTTCATGCGCGAAATGATTGAGGCCGCGCTGCTTGCCGTCGCCCTGCCCGGCGGCATAGACCAGCGTCAGGTTGCGCGGCTTGCCTTGCGTATAGGGCGCATCGCCCTCGTGGGACAGATACAGCTCCTCCAGCGCGACGGCGATCTCCTCGGCAAAGCCGATGCCGACGAACCCGCCGGTCGCCACCGTGTCGCCGTCGCGGATCAGCATGACGGCTTCATTCGCCGAGACGACCTTGCCCTTCTCGGAGTTGCGCAGATAAGGCAGAGCTGGATGATGGCTCACGGCGTTCCTCCCGCTCCCTGGACCGTAGGCCTTGTTTTGCTTGATCTTATCGCGAAGAGCTGCCCCGGAACAGGTTGCTCCTCGCGAAGGAAAGACGGCAAAGCGGATAGCAAGGTCCGCGCCAGATCCCGCAGTGCCGCGCAAAACCGCTGAAATCTGCGGCAATTGCCTGCAATTCACCCCCGAACAGCGGCCGGATGCGATGTCCGGAATCCGAGACTCCGGACACTCCCATGTCTCGAAACTCAGACGGGCGCCGATCCCGAGGCGAGGCCGAATTTGGCGAGCTTCTTGTAGAAGGTCGCACGCGAGATCCGCAGCATCCTGGCGGCCTCGGTGATCTGGCCGTTGCTGGCGGCGAGCGCTTGTTCGAGTGTCTGCTTCTCGAACTCGGCCTCGGCTTCGGCATAGGGCACCACCGATCCGGCCGGGCGCTCGGGCGGTGCAAGCCTGACCTCGGTCTCGATCGGGAGAATGCGGGCGACATCCTCGCCGGTCAGCCGCCCGGAATCGCTGAGGATCAGTGCGCGCTCGAGGATGTTGCGGAGCTCGCGGACATTGCCCGGCCAGTCGTAACGAGCGAGCGCAGCGAGCGCGCTCGGCGTGATCTTCGCCTTGACGTAGTCGCCCGATGCGCTGATGTCGTCGAGCAGCCGGGCGCAGATGTCAGGGAGATCGTCGAGGCAGTGGCGCAGCGGCGGCAGGTCGACCGAAAGCACGTTGAGACGGTAGTAGAGGTCGGCGCGAAATGCGCCGTCGCTGACGCGCTTGCGCAGGTCCACATTGGTCGCGGCGATGACGCGGACGTCGACCCTGGTGATCTTGTCCGAGCCGAGCGGCTCGATCTCGCGCTCCTGGAGCACCCGCAACAGCTTTGCTTGGAGCTGCAGCGGCATCTCGCCGATCTCGTCGAGGAACAGCGTGCCGCCGTCGGCAATGCGGAATTTGCCCTCGCGTCCCCGTCGGTCGGCGCCGGTATAGGCGCCCGGCGCAGTGCCGAAGAACTCCGATTCGATCAGCGTCTCGGGGATGGCGGCGACGTTGACGCTGACGAACGGCTTCTCGGCGCGCGAGGAGGCGTTGTGGATCGCCTGCGCCAGCATCTCCTTTCCCGTCCCGGTCTCGCCGGTGAGCAGCACCGTGACGCTCTGCCGCGCGGCGCGGCTGGCGAGCTCCTTGGCGCGCGCGATGGCCGGCGTCGTGCCGACGAAATCGGCGAAGGTGAAACGCGCCGCGCGGGCGTTGGACAATTGCCGCCGCGCCAGCCGCAGATCGCTCTCGAGCTGGGCGACGCGGGCGAGCAGGGGCTTCAGGCTTTCGAGATGATCGTAGAGCACGAAGCCGATCGCGCCGATCACCGTCCCGTTCTCGTCCTCGATCGGCATGCGGGTGACGACGAGCTGCTCGCCGCCGAGCTCCATGATGTCGAGCAGGATCGGCTCGCCGGTCTCTGCCACCCTCCGCATCAGGCTGTTGGGGATGACCTCCTCGATCGACCGGCCGACCGCCTCGCTGGGATGGTTGAGGCCGAGGGCTGCAAGATATTTCTCGTTGACGTAGACGACGCGCCCGCCGCGATCGATCGCAATCGCGCCCTCGCAGAGCTTCTCCAGCCGCTCGAACAGCGTCTCCATCGCGCGCGCACGGAGATAGGCGGGATCGCTGATCGAGGAGGAAGCGGCAGGCATGAGATACCTCGGGGAGGTCCGCCTGTGTATTACCAAAAGTGTAGCGATTTCAAAGGGGGAATTGGTGGCTAAGCCAGCTCCAGCAATTGCTGTCGTCCCGGGGCGCGAAGCGAGCCCGGGACCCATACCCCCAGGGAGCAATTTGGCGAAGACTCTGAGTGGGAGCGTCGCGCAGCAACTGCGCTCTGTGGTTATGGGTCCCGGGCTCGCGCTTTGCGCGCCCCGGGACGACAGCGGGATGTGTTGTGCTGCCCCTACCGCCGATACCCGCTCGCCCGTGAATAGCCCTGGCGGTTCTGTTGCGCCGGGCGGCTTGCCACGCTGACCCGCGCCTCGCTCGAGGAAGGCGTTGCGAGCTTCAGCTCCTCCAGGAAGATCGGCCGCGAGAAGTAATAGCCCTGCGCGTAGCGGATCTTGGTGGCGGCCTGCAGATAGGCCAGCTCCTCGTAGGATTCGAGGCCTTCGGCGATCACCGTCATGCCGAGCGCCTCGCTCAAGGATTCGATCGCGCGCAGGATGCCCTGGCTGCGCGGACGCTTATGGATGTCGGTGATGAAGGAGCGGTCGATCTTGATCTCGTCCGCGGTGATGTCGGCCAGCGCCGAGAGCGAGGAATAGCCGGTGCCGAAATCGTCGATCGAGATGCCGACGCCGAGCTTGCGGAACATCGGCAGGATCTCGGCCTGGAAGTGATTCTTGGCGACGAAGGCGTCTTCGGTCACCTCGATCATGAACCGCTGCGGAAAGCCGGTGTCGTCCAGCGCCTGCGCAAAGCTGCGCATGAACTCGGGATTGTCGGCCTGCTTGGCGGCGACGTTGATGCTGATGGTCGCTTCCGGGCCGAACGTGTCGTTGATCAGGTCGATCGACTTGACGATCTCGGCGAGCACGAGATGGGTCAGCTCGTCGATCAGGCCGAGCTCGCCGGCAAGATTGATGAACGAGCCGGGTGCCTGGATCACGCCTTCGTCGTCACGCAGGCGCACCAAGGCCTCGATGCCCTTCACCGCCTGCGTGCGGATGTCGACCTTGGACTGGAAGGCGCAGCAGAAGCGCTTTTCCAGGATCGCGAGCCGCAGCGACTGCTCGACCTTCATCCGCGCCTGCGCCTCGCGCTCCATGCTGGCATCGAAGAAAGCGGCCAGTCCCTTGCCGTTGTTCTTGATGCGGTACATCGCGATGTCCGCGTTCTGCCGCAGCGTCTCGAAGCTGCCGCCATGGTCAGGATAGAGGCTGATGCCGACCGAGGTCGAGGCGAACACTTCCGAATGGTCGATGAAGAACGGCGCGGTCAGCCGCTCCAGCGTCGATTGCATGAATTCGGCGACTTCCTCCTGTCCCTGGATCGGTGACAGCAGCAGCAGGAATTCGTCGCCGGAGATGCGCGAGAGCATGTCGGAATCGCGCAAGTCACGTCCGAGCCGCTTCGACAGCTCGACCAGCAGCGCGTCGCCCACGGCGTGGCCGTAATAGTCGTTGATGTGCTTGAAATTGTCGACGTCGAGAAAGGCCAGCGCAAAGCGTTCGTCGCCGCGGTCGCGCGCGAGCAGGGCATTGGCGCGGTGCTCGATCACGCGCCGCGAGGGCAGCCCGGTCAGCTCGTCGAAATAGGCCGAGCGGAACAGCTGGTCCTCGAAATTCTTCTGCTCGGTGATGTCGGAGGACGCCGAGATCAGGAGCTCGCGTCCGTCGAGACGAACCGGACGATGGGTCGTGAGCAGCACCTTTCGCGCGGCGCCGACGTGAAGCGCTTCCTCGCTCACGACCGGCTGGCCGGCGCTCAGCGCCTGCCGGCAGGCTTCGCGGCGCGGCGTCAGATCGGGTGAAGGACGGCTGCCATCCAGGCCGAGCTGCGCGGCGGCGGCATCGTTGACCAGCAGCAGTTCGCCATTCGCGTCCTGCACGGTGAGGCCGGCCGGCAGCATTCTAACGATTTCCTTGAGAAAACCGAGCTCGGCTTCAGTCGCGCCGGAATATCGATTGTCGTTCATAGAAGTCATGAATCTTGTTGTTTGAGCGCGCCTTTAGCAATGGGCGCGATCTTCCGCGGTTCCCTCTTAAGTTTGGTTAAGGGGTCGGGAGAAATACGGGGGTGTTTTGGAGAAAACTTGCGACGATCCGACGCGCGCCGACGATCGTCATTAACAGAGCGTCAACGCGCTCAGCAAAACAGCGCGAGGTATGCGCGTGGGAGCGATTTCGCCTGCGGCCATCCTTCGAGACGCCCGCCGTCGGCGGGCTCCTCAGGATGAGGAGCGGAGTGCGCTGCGCCAGTTTCAACGAACACCGAGGCCGCTTAGCCTCATCCTGAGGAGACCGCGAAGCGGTCGTCTCGAAGGACGAGGCGCTTGCTCAGGTCGCGCAAATGCCGCACGCGATTGCGCCACCGCGCAAGCGGGGGGAAGGATTGCACCTTTCATGTCGCGATGTTCTATTCGCTTCGTGGAATTCGACACTGCATGATGCAATGCAGACCGGTTTTCAGATACGAGATCTCGGTCCTGCCGTCGAAAGCCGAGAGTGCCGATTTCAAGAGCTTGGTGCCGAAGCCGGGCTCCGACACCTTGTCTACGCTCGGTCCTTCGGTTTCGTCCCAGGTGACGGTCAGGCGGTCGTCGATGATGGTCCATGACACCTGCAACAGACCGCGCGGGGCGGAGAATGCGCCGTACTTGCCCGCATTGGTGGCTAGCTCGTGAAACATCAATGACAGCGTGACGGCGAGCTTCGGCGGCAGGAACAGCCGCTCGCCGTTGAGCGTGAAGCGGACATGGCCGTAAGGCCCGAGCTCGGAGATCAGGAGGTCACGGATGTCGCAGCCGGCCTTGTCGATCCGCGAGATCAAATCGTCGGTTGCGGCCAGCGAGCGCAGCCGCGGATCGACCCGGGCCCAGACCTGCGGCTGGTCGTGCAGCACCTGGTGCAGCACCGCATGCACCGTGGACAGCTTGTTCTTCAGCCGGTGCTGGAGCTCCTCCACCAGCAGCTTGCGATAATCTTCTTCCTCGATCAGGCGTTTGGAAATTCGGCGCTGCTCGGCCAGCATGGTGCGATAATGCTCGACACCCCAGATGGTCATCGCGCACACGGCCCAGTAAAGCGCCAGCAGGGCAAACCGCGCGCGATCGGCAAAAGCATCGCCGAAATTGAGGACGACGCCGAGCACGCCGCCGACGAGCGCCGTCACGATGCCGATCCGGAAGCCGCCCAGGGCCGCAGCAAAGAACACGGCCGGGAAGTAGGGCGTGAAATAGATGTCGGGACGAACCTGAGCGAGGCCCCAGCGGACCAGGGTTGCACCCAACAGGCAGACCACCGCAAAGCCGATGCTCAGACCGAGCGAAGGCGGCGCCGTACCCTGCCAGCCCTTGCGGAACTCGTCGATCAGCTTCTTCATGCGCTGCCCGGTTGCGATGGGCGTACGACGGTCGAGCGGCCCGCGAGGATGTTACGCATGCCGCTCGTCCAAGCATAGCTTGCCTTGTCGGAAGCGGGCAGGGATAGTGACCGCTGCGGCGACGGCGGCCGGCATTCGCCTTTTGGCATCAAATCGCTCGAAAACAGGAACATTCCATGGGCAGGCTGGACGGCAAGGTTGCGGTGATTACGGGAGCGACGAGCGGCATCGGATTGCGCACTGCGGAAGTCTTCGTTGCCGAAGGTGCCAAAATTGTGATCGCGGGTCGGCGCGTGCCGGAAGGCGAGGCGTTGGCGAAGCAACTCGGGGAGAGTTGCATCTTCCGTCAGACCGACGTCACCGTCGAAGCGCAGATGCAGGCGCTGATCGCGCTCGCGGTGGACAAGTTCGGCAGGATCGATTGCCTGTTCAACAATGCCGGCGGGCCGGCACAGACCGGCGGCATCGAGGGCCTCGAGGTCGAGCGGTTCGATGCGGCCATGGCGACGCTGGTGCGCAGCGTCATGCTCGGCATGAAGCACGCCGCGCCCTACATGAAGAAGCAGGGCGCGGGCAGCATCATCAACAATGGCAGCATTGCTGGCCGCCTCGCCGGCTTCTCGTCGTCGATGGTCTATAGTGCGGCCAAGGCGGCGGTGATCCACCTCACCAAATGCGTGGCGATGGAGCTCGGCGAATCCAACGTCCGTGTCAACGCGATCTCGCCCGGTGCGATCGCGACCGGCATCTTCGGCAAGGCGCTGGGGCTCTCGACCGATGCCGCCGAGAAGACGCCGGCAGTGATGCGCGAGGTCTACAAGACCGCGCAGCCGATCCCGCGGGCCGGCCTCCCCGACGACATCGCACAGGCCGCAGTGTTCCTGGCCAGCGACGAATCCAGCTTCATCAACGGCCACGACCTCGTCGTCGACGGCGCCATGACCGGCGGCCGCAATTGGAGCCAGCAGCAGCAGGGCTATGTGGCCCTGCGCAAGGCGTTCGACCAGGGGGCGTAGAAGCCCCACCGACGGTGCCGTAGGGTGGGCAAAGGCGCGCTCTTGGCGCGCCGTGCCCACCATCGATGTTTGAATCCGGCGAGGCATGGTGGGCACGCTTCGCTTTGCCCACCCTACGAGACTAGGCTTCCGTCATTGCGAGGAGCCCTTGCGACGAAGCAATCCAGACTGTTTCCGGGGAGACAGTCTGGATTGCTTCGCTTCGCTCGCAATGACGGTGGTGACGCTAAACCGCCCTCACTCGCACCCGCAGCCCGTCCCGCGGCTTCGGGATCGGCCACATCTGCCAGTCCGGCTTGTAGCCTGGTGCGAGCGACACCTCGATGTTCTCCAGGAAATGCCGCGCGAAACACTTCGCCTGCATGTAGGCGAAGTGCAGGCCTAGGCACATATGCGCGCCGCCGCCGAAGGGCACGAAGGCGAAACGGTGGCGGCCGCGCTGCGCGTCCTCGGTGAAGCGCAGGGGATCGAAACGGTCCGGCTCCGGCCAGATCTCCTTCATGTGGTGCGTATAAAGCGGGTTGATGCCGACCGCCGTGCCGGCGGGGATCGCAAAACCCTTGAAGCTGAAATCGCGCATCGCGCGGCGCGGCATCGACGGCACCGGCGGCTTGATCCGCAGCGCTTCCTTGAACGCCATCTCGGTCAGCGGCATCTTTTCCAGATCGTCGAAGCTGGTCGGCGCGCCGGAGACGAGACCGAGCGCGAGCACCTCCGCGCGCAGCCGGTCCTGCCAGTCCGGATTGGCGGCGAGCTCGCCGATGAAGGAGGTCAGCGACGAGGTCAGCGTGTCGTGCGCGGCCATCATCAGGAAGCTCATATGGTCGATGATGTCCTGGTCCGACAGCAGCGCGCCGTCCTCATGGGTGGCGCGGCAGAGCTGCGAGAACAAATCGTCGCCGCCGTGATTGCCGCGTCGCAGCGGAATCTGCTCGCGGAAATAGGCGATGATGCGCTTGCGTCCCTTCACCCCTCGCGCCATCTGGGTGCCGGGCAGGGGACGGCGGATCGGGGTGACGGCGGCCGCCACCATGTCGATGAAGGCGCGGTTGATCTCGTCGACCTCGGGCCCGATATCGGCGCCGAGGAACGAGGCCGCGGCGAGATCGAGTGTGAGCTGCTTCATCGCCGGATAAAGCTGCATCTCGCCCGGCTTGGCCTTCCATTGCGCGACGCGCGCGGAAATGCCGCGGTCGAGATCTCCGAGATAGGACTTCATCGGCCCGGATTTGAAGGCGACCGAGAGCGCCTTGCGATGCAGGCGATGCTCCTCGAAATCGAGCAGCATCAATCCGCGCGGAAACAACAGCCCCAGCACCTTGTCCCAGCCATGAGTCGAGGAGAACAGCTTCTGCTGGTCGAACAGCACGAGCTCGTTTGCCTCGGGCCCGAGCAGCACGACATTGGTCTCGCCGAAAAAATGCGTGCGGTAGACCAGGCCGTACTTGGCGCCGTTCGCTTCGATGTGGCCCTTGGGATCGGCGAGCACCTGAAAGGTCTTGCCGATGATCGGCCAGCCTTCGTCGCCGGGAATGTGGGTCAGCTCGTTGCGCCGCGGCGGAGTGAACGGAAGCGCAGGGGCGGCCAAATTCTGCATCGACATGACGATTGCTCCGATTGGCTGGCTCGGCGAGCATAGCACGGTCTGGCCGCGATGAGCTGCGGTCGTCTTGCGCACAAAATCGTCACACCCACCGCCGTCGTCCCCGCGAAGGCGGGGACCCATAACCCCAGGGAGAAGTTGTGGTGCGAGGCTGGTAGCTGCGAGTCTTCGAAAATCCGCATCCTGTGGTTATGGGTCCCGGGCTCGCGCTGCGCGCGCCCCGGGACGACGAGCGGGGCGCCCTATCGCTTCGCCGCTTCCTTCTGCAGATCCGGCGCGTTGACGGCGGGAATGGCGACGCGGCCGGGGCCGGTGACCTTCAGTGCCTCGGCGGCCTTCTCGTTCTCCATGATCTTGGCCATCACGGCCTGGCCCGCACGCTCGAAGATCGCACGGTTCTCGATCACGAATTTTTGCGACCTGCGAAGACCGTCGATATAGCCGTTGATCTCGGGCACGACGTAGCGCGCCACCATGTCCCAGCTTCGGCGTGTGTTTTCCGGATTGGCCCAGTCGTGCACGAAGCCGATGATGGCGCCGACGCCGCCGGAGACCTGCATCACGTTCTTGATGGTTTTGACGAGATCGTCGGGCGTGCCGATGGTGGACGCCGCGCCCTCGACGAAGGCGGTCTTGTCGACGGCCTCGTCGGGCGAGGAGAACGCGGTGAGGCCCGGCCGCTGCAGCGTGCCGACATTATATTCGTTGTGCCAGCGCATCAGGCCCGCGCCGGCCTCGCGTCGGGCTTGTTCACGCGTCTCCGCGATGTGCCAGGTCAAGAGCACGCGCCAGTCGGCGCGGTCGACCTTGGCGCCGTGCTTCTTGGCGGCATCCTCGGCGAACTGCCATTGCTGCTGCAGCGACATCAAGCCCTGCGTCGTCATCGAGCCCAGCGAGATGATGCCGATGCCGTATTTGCCGGCCAGCGTCATGCCGGAGGGCGAGATCTGCGAGGCCACCACGAACGGCATCTCCTCCTGCAAGGGCAGGATCTGCAGCGCGGCGTCGTTCATCGTGAACCAGTCGCTCC
The DNA here is from genome assembly GCF_025200865.1 of Bradyrhizobium sp. NC92. NCBI lineage: Bacteria > Pseudomonadati > Pseudomonadota > Alphaproteobacteria > Hyphomicrobiales > Nitrobacteraceae > Bradyrhizobium > Bradyrhizobium sp. NC92. Next base: position 8,307,794 of record NZ_CP104171.1, on the reverse strand, counting down.
TGGCGGTGACGCGCTCGCCGTTGAAGAGGCGGCGGATCACGCCGATCGCCTCGTCCTGGCGGTCGCGCTGCGTCATCGGATCGATGCCGAGCGTGTGCGCATCGGAGGCGAGCGCGCCCGGTCCGGAGCCGAAAATGGCGCGGCCGCCGGTCATGTGATCGAGCTGCACCATGCGCTGGGCGACGTTGAAGGGATGGTGATAGGGCAGCGACACCACGCCGGTGCCGAGCTTGATCCGCTTGGTGCGCTCGCCGGCCGCGGCCAGGAACATCTCGGGCGAGGCGATCATCTCCCAGCCCGAGGAATGATGCTCGCCGCACCAGAACTCGTCATAGCCGAGCGCATCCAGCTGCTCGACGAGGTCGAGATCGCGCCGGAACTGCAGCATCGGATGCTCCCCGATCGGGTGATGCGGGGCAAGAAAGGCTCCGAACTTCAGGCGCGCCATGTGTTCTCTCCGGCTGAATTTTCTGTTTGTTGGTCGTGTCAGGCTACGTGCCTGACCGCGCGAACGCAATCACGCGATGTCCCGCGTGGTGGAATGCAGGCATGCGCCGAAGCGAGGAGGGGAGCCTCAGCGGGGGCGGATGTAATTCAGTGTGTCGATGGTGCCACGCCGTCATTGCGAGCGCAGCGAAGCAATCCAGAGTATCTCCGCGGCATGACTCTGGATTGCTTCGCTTCGCTCGCAATGACGTGTCGAGAGGGCGTCGCTCAAGCGATATCGGACTCGTGGAGAGGCGAAGCGATCTGCGATCGAATGAAGAGGCGCACGCGTTGGCGCCCAGGATGATCGTCTTCAGCTATGGCGCGACGATCAGATCGGAAATGCGGCCGGAATGGCCGCAATCAGCACGCGTAGCCTTTCTCGTCTCGCTCGCGCTGTTTGTGACATTAATCGTGACCCCGCGCCGCATTTCCGGCGCGGATGCGCCGCGCCTCTGCAAGAAGTCGAGGCATTGCTGTTAATACCTGCGGAATCCTGCGGTCTTCCCGCGAATTTCACCGAGATCGACAGCGCACGGTCTTTTTATTTTGCAACGCAGCAACTATCTGGTTGGGCTGGACGTTGAACGTCGCCCACCAGGACATTGCCGTGTCGTTAGCCAGAAATATCGATCTCTTGAGACGTCTGCCCAGGCTGGACGGACTGCGCTTCGCCGAGCCCGGCCGCGGTGCAGGTGGATTCAGCCCGCTGCAGGAGGTCACTGGCTTCGGCGACAATCCCGGCGCCTTGCGCATGTTTGCGTTCGTGCCGGCGCAATTGCAGCGGCCGCGCGCGCTCGTCGTCGTGCTGCATGGCTGCGGGCAGACGGCGGCCGGTTACGATCTCGGCGCCGGCTGGTCGACGCTCGCGCAGCATTACGGCTTTGCGCTGCTGATGCCCGAGCAGCAGCGCATCAACAACGCCAACACCTGCTTCAACTGGTTCAATCCGGAGGACACCGCGCGGGACAGCGGCGAGCCGCGTTCGATCCGCGCGATGATCGCGCACATGGTGAAGGCGCATCGCATCGATCCCAGGCGCGTCTTCATCACCGGCCTGTCGGCCGGCGGCGGCATGACGTCGGTGATGCTCGCGACCTATCCGGAAGCCTTTACCGCGGGCGCGATCATTGCCGGGCTGCCTTACGGCATCGCCTCGAATCTGCGCGAGGCGCTCGACGGCATGTTTCATTCTCCGGTGCGTCCTGGGCGCGAGCTCGGCGATCTCGTGCGCAGCGCCTCCGATCATCGTGGGCCCTGGCCGAGGGTTTCGGTGTGGCACGGCAGCGCCGACCGCACCGTCAATCCCGGCAATGCCAACGAGATCGTCAAGCAGTGGCTCGACCTGCACGGTCTGCCCGAAGTGCCGATGGCGGAGACCAATGTCGACGGCTATCCGCGCCAGGCCTGGTGGGACAAGGACGGCGAGACGCTGGTCGAGTCCTTTGCCATCACCGACATGGCGCACGGCACGCCGCTTGGGCTCGCCGACAACGATCAGCGCTACGGCATCGAAGGCGCCTTCCTGATCGAGGCCGGCATCTCATCGTCCTACCACATCGCGAAGTTCTTCGGCCTCACCGGCTGGATTCCGGACGCCGCCACGAAGAAGGCGGAGGCCAAGCCTGCCATGAAGTCCGCTACGAAGCCTGCCGCGAAACCGGCGCTCTCGCCTGCGCCGCATCTCGCCCGCTCGATCCGCACCGCGGTTGCCGCAGAGCCGGCCGAGCCGCAGCGCGAAATGGCGCGCGGCTTCGACATCGGCCAGATCATCACCCGCGCGCTGACGGCCGCGGGATTGATGAAGTAGTTGGTCGACACACATTCAGCCGTCGTCCCGGACAAGCGCGCCTCAAGCGCGCGCAGATCCGGGGCCCATAGCCACAGGACAAAGTTGGGCACGAAGAGGTAACTCCGAGTCCCGTAACCACATCTCCCTGTGGTTATGGATCCCGGATCTGCGCTTGCGCTTGTCCGGGATGACAGCGGAGTTTGTAGCGCCTCACATCTCGCCGGTGATGAACGGATTGGTCATCCGCTCCTGGCCGATGCTCGAGCCGGCGCCGTGGCCGCAGATGAAGCCGACGTCGTCGCCGAGCGGCAGCAATTTCGTCTTGATCGAGTCGATCAGCGTTGCGTGACTGCCGCCGGGCAGGTCGGTGCGCCCGACCGAGCCGGCGAACAGGACGTCGCCGACATGGGCAAAGCGCAGATCCTTGTTGAAGAACACCACGCTGCCCGGCGAGTGGCCGGGGCAATGCAGGATGTCGAAGTGCAGGTCGCCGATCGACACGCGCTCGCCCTCGTCGAGCCAGCGGTCGGGCGTGAAATCGCGTCCTCCGGTCATGCCGAAGCGCGCGCCGCTCGCCACGACGTTGTCGAGCAGGAACTTGTCCGCGACATGCGGACCCTCGATCGGCACCTTCAGCGCATCGCGCAGCTCGGCCGCGCCGCCGACGTGATCGATATGGCCATGGGTCAGCCAGATCTTCTCCACGGTGACGCCGGTTTGCTTGATCGCATCCAGAATCTTCGGCACGTCGCCGCCGGGATCGATCACCACGGCCTTCTTGGAAGGCTCGTCCCAGATGATGGTGCAGTTCTGCTCGAATAGCGTCACGGGAACGATGATCGCGCCCGCCTTGGCTTGCCGGGATTCTTGGGTGTCGTTTTGCTCGGTCATGGCCTCACAATGCCGATTTTTGCCGGGCCGCCAAGCAAAAGATTCGTGCCCGCGCCGGGGAACAACCGTCACACGGCCGTCCCAATTGGCCTGCCAATTTGAACCGGGGCGTTGCTGTCGCGTTCTCCCGCGCAAGGCGGCGGATTTGGGTGGTCTTCGGCATGGCTCACGACAACGAGAATTGGTGGCGCGACGGCATCTTCTATCAGATCTATCCGCGCTCGTTTCAGGACTCGAACGGCGATGGCGTCGGCGATCTCGCCGGCATCCTGCAGCGGCTGCCTTACGTCAAATCGCTCGGCGTCGACGCGATCTGGCTGTCGCCGATCTTTCCCTCGCCGATGGCGGATTTCGGCTACGACATCTCGGACTATGTCGGCATCGAGCCGCTGTTCGGCACGATGGCGGATTTCGACGCGTTGCTCGCGGCCGCCCATGACAATGGCCTGAAGCTGATCCTCGACCTCGTGCCGAACCACACCTCCGACCAGCACCCCTGGTTCGTCGAGAGCCGGTCCTCGCGCGACAATCCCAAGCGCGATTGGTACATCTGGCGCGATCCGGCAGAAGGCGGCGGCGTGCCGAACAATTGGCTGTCCGAGTTCGGCGGCAGCGCCTGGGCGTTCGACGAGGCCACGGGGCAATATTACTACCACGCCTTCCTCGCCCAGCAGCCGGATCTCAACTGGCGCAATCCGGACGTCCGCGCCGCGATCTACGACGTGATGCGGTTCTGGCTGGACCGGGGTGTCGACGGCTTTCGCGTCGACGTGATCTGGCACCTGATCAAGGACGCCGAATTCCGCGACAACCCGCCCAACCCGCATTATGTCGAGGGCCGCCCGCCGAACGAGAGGATCCTGACGCAATATTCCACCGACCAATCGGAGGTGCACGATGTCATCGCCGAGATGCGGCGTGTCACCGATTCCTATGGCGCGCGCGTCCTGATCGGCGAGATTTATCTGCCGCTGCACCGGCTCATGGCCTATTACGGCAACGATCTCACCGGCGCGCAGATGCCGTTCAATTTCGCGCTGCTCTCGACCTTCTGGAGCGCCCGCTCGATCGAAAAGATCATCGAGGATTACGAGAAGGCGCTGCCGCGCGGTGCCTGGCCGAACTGGGTGCTCGGCAACCACGATCGCCCGCGCGTCGCGAGCCGCGTCGGGCCAGAGCAGGCCCGCGTTGCCGCCATGCTGCTGCTGACGCTGCGCGGCACGCCGACGCTTTATTACGGCGACGAGATCGGCATGCACCAGCTCGCGATCGCGCCGGAGGATGTGCGCGACCCCTTCGAGAAGAACGTGCCCGGCATCGGTGTCGGCCGCGACGGCTGCCGCACGCCGATGCAATGGGATTCCACGAACTTCGCCGGCTTTTCACAAGCAAGGCCGTGGCTGCCGCTGCCGGAGGACCACATCCGCGAGAATGTCGCCAATCTCGAATCCGATGCGCGCTCCATCCTCAGCCTCTACAAGCGCCTGATCGGCTTGCGGAAGAGCTGTCCCCCGCTGGTCGCAGGCGATTATCATCCGATCGCCGCGCAAGGCGATCTCCTGATCTACCGCCGGGAGGCCGCCGGCAAGGCCGTGATCGTGGCGCTCAATCTCGGCCCCGATCCGGTCGCGGTGACCACCAGCGCGATCCGTTTCGGCAGCAGCATCCTGCTGTCGACGTTCCTGGATCGCGAAGGTGAGGAGATCGAAGGCGTGCTGAACCTGCGCGGCAATGAGGGCGTGGTGGTGGCGTCGACGTAGGCGTCGCTTTCGCTGGGAGAACGGCGGAGAAGGTGGCCACCGCTATCTCCCCGTCATTGCGAGGAGCCCTTGCGACGAAGCAATCCAGAGTCTTTCCGTTGAAAAGATTCTGGATTGCTTCGCTGCGCTCGCAATGACGATCGTTGAAACAGCGGAGCTAGCGACGGCGTCTCGACCTCACCCCGGATGCTTCTTCCCGCCCACGGCGTCATCGTCGATATCGCTCCGCTTCAACAGATAATCCAGCCCGCCGACGCGATACCAGCGGTAGCCATAAGGCTCCAGCACGATGCGATGCTGGCCGCGCTTGTCGGCGTGGCTGTGGTCCTCCGCGAGCAGATTGATCAGGTGCGCGCCGGTCTCGCCTGACAGCCCTGTCGAGAACGCGACCTCGCGCGGCTTCTCGTCGAGATTGTGCACGAACAGCACCGAATTGTTGCGCCAATCGTAGCGCATGATGAACACCGCGGGATCGCGCACGGGAATGATGGTGAAATCGCCCCAGCCGACCTCAGGCACTTCCTTCCGCATGCGGATGATGCGCTCGGTCCAGTTCAGCATGGAGTTCGGATCGCGCCGCTGTTTTGCGACATTGACGTGCGGAAAGCCGTAAGGGCCCTCGTCGATGACGGGACATGCAGGCTTGTCGCTCTTGGTGAAGCCGCCATGCGGCTCGGTCGACCATTGCATCGGCGTGCGCGCGCAATTGCGCTCGGGCAATGAGAGGTCGTCGCCCATCGCGATCTCGTCGCCGTAGCGGATCACGGGCGTCCCCGGCAGCGTGCACATCAGGCTGTAGGCGAGCTCGAGCCGCCTGCGGTCGCCGCCCAGCATCGGCGCGAGCCGCCGGCGGATGCCGCGGTCGTAGAGCTGCATGTCCTTGTCGGGTCCGAACGCTTTGAACACGGTGTCGCGCTGGGTCTTGGTCAGCCGCCCCAGATCGAGCTCGTCGTGATTGCGCAGGAACAGGCCCCATTGCGCCGTCGCCGGCCGCGGTTTTGTTGCTTTCAGCGCCTTCGCTAGCGGACGGCCATCCGCGGATGCCAGCGCGTAGAATAGGTGCTGGTTGACGTGGAAGTTGAACATCATGTGCATGCGATCGCCGTCGCGCCCGAAATACTTCATGTCCGTCTTCGGCAGCACGTTGGCTTCGGCGAGAATGATGGCGTCGCCCTGCCGCCATTGCAGGAATTCGCGGAAGGCGCGCAGCATGTCGTATTGTTCGACCGGCTTTTTCACCTTCGCGCCTTTGGTGGCGATGATGAAGGGCACGGCGTCCATGCGGAAGCCGGAGACGCCGAGCTGGATCCAGAAGCCCATGATCTTCAGGATCTCGGCCTGCACATGCGGGTTCGAGGTGTTGAGATCCGGCTGGAAATCGTAGAAGCGGTGGAAGTAATACGCGCCCGATTCCTTGTCGCGCGTCCAGGTCGATTTCTGCACGCCGGGAAACACCATGCCCTTGTTGGCACCGGGAGGCTTCTTGTCCGACCAGACGTACCAGTCGCGATAGGGCGAAGCCTTATCGCGCCGCGCTTCCTTGAACCAGCGGTGCTGGTCCGAGGTGTGATTGACGACGAGGTCGATGATGACGCGGATGCCGCGCTGCTTGCAGCCATGGGTGAATTCGACGAAATCGCCGAGCGTGCCGTAGCGAGGATCGACGCTGTAATAGTCGGCGACGTCGTAGCCGTCGTCCCGACCCGGCGAAGTCTGGAACGGCATCAGCCAGATCGTGGTGATGCCGAGCCCGTGCAGATAATCCAGCCGCCGCAACAGGCCCTTGAAATCGCCGACGCCGTCGCCGTTGGCGTCCATATAGGAGCCGACGGACAGGCAATAGATCACGCCGTTCTTGTACCAGAGATCGTCGATCATGCGCGAGCCGCTCGGTGGGTGGTTCCGCCCGGGTGGGCGGCTGCGTGATAAGTGTTAAGGCCGAGCGCGGTTCCGCGCTCTCACGTCACACTCGCTGTCGTCCCGGGGCGCGCGCAGCGCGAGCCCGGGACCCATAACCACAGGCAGCAACCTTGCGAAGACTCGGAGTTACCCGCTTTGCCCCACACGTCGCCCCGTGGTTACGGATTCTCAGATGCGCAATTGCGCATCATAGCTCGCGCTGCGCGCGCCTCGGAATGACGGGCGAGATGGAATCGGGTACTCTCCCCGCCATGGACAACACCGCCCGCATCACCCTCGTGCCGCCGCCGGATCGCCGCCAGTCGGAGACGGCGCTGGCCATCGCGCGCGGCACCGCGCGTCTGCTGCGCTCGCTCGGCTTCTCCTGCATCAGCGAATTGCCGCTGCCGTCCGGCCGGCGTGCCGATCTCGTCGCGCTGAACGAGCGCGGTGAGATCTGGATCGTCGAGATCAAGTCGTCGGTCGAGGATTTGCGCGCCGACCAGAAATGGCACGAATACCGCGCCCATTGCGACCGGCTGTTCTTCGCCTTCACGCAGGATCTGCCGTGCGAGATCTTCCCCGAAGACACCGGCCTGATCATCGCCGACGCCTACGGCGCGCACCTGCATTGCGAGGCGCCCGAGCACAAGCTCGCGGCCGCCACGCGCAAGCAGATGACGGTACGGTTCGCAATGGCGGCGGCCTTGCGGATCAACCGCCTGGTCGATCCGCAGGGCCACGCGGATTTTTGGGAATAGCAGGCGCCGCAAAATAAGGTGCCGTAGGGTGGGCAAAGCGTAGCGTGCCCACCAAACTAGTCGATCATGATTGGAGAGATATGGTGGGCACGGCGCTTCGCGCCTTTGCCCACCCTACGACACCTTTACCTCGGCGCGCGCTTGGCCAGGATCCGCTGCAAGGTGCGGCGGTGCATGTTGAGCCGGCGCGCCGTTTCCGAGACGTTGCGGTTGCACATCTCGTAGATGCGCTGGATGTGCTCCCAGCGGACGCGGTCGGCCGACATCGGGTTGGCCGGCAGCTCGGATTTCTCGGTGTTGGTCGACAGCAGCGCGGCGACGACGTCGTCGGCATCCGCCGGCTTGGAGAGATAATCGATCGCGCCCATTTTCACCGCGGTCACCGCGGTGGCGATGTTGCCATAGCCGGTCAGCACGATGGCGCGTGCATCCGGGCGCTTCTTCTTCAGCGCCGAGACCACGTCGAGGCCGTTGCCGTCGCCGAGGCGCAGATCCACCACCGCGAAGGCCGGCGCCGATTTGCCGATCTGCGCAAGGCCATCCGACACCGTGTCGCATGACGTGACGGCAAAGCCCCGTGTCTCCATGGCGCGCGACAGCCGCTCCAGAAACGGCTTGTCGTCTTCCACGATGAGAAGCGAGCGGTCGGTCTGTTCGTTCAGTTCGGCAATGGCGTTCAAGGTTGTGTCCTCTCTCCAGCACATTGACATATGGCGTCGCAATCGCGCGGTGCCAAGGCGGCAAATGGTCGACCCGGCCCGTTGTGCGACGCAAGGTCGCGGCTATCCTATTGTTTCTTCGAGCGTCTCGATAGCCTCAAAACGCTGTCTCGGCCACGTGATCTGCACCACCGCACCATGGTCCGGAAAGATCCGGTTGGTAAACGAGACCTTGGCGCCGGTGCGTTCCAGCAAGGTGCGCGCGATGAACACGCCGAGGCCGAGGCCGCGCCGTTCGCCGCCGCCGTCGTCCTGGGGGCGCCGCCGCGACAGATAGGGTTCGCCGATCCGGTTGAGGATATCGGGCGGAATGCCGGGTCCGTCGTCGGAGATCAAGAGCTCGATATGGTCATTGTTCCACCAGGCATTCACCTCGACCGTGGTGCGGGCGAAATCGACCGCGTTCTCGACGATGTTGCCGATGCCGTAGAGGATCGCGGGGTTGCGTGAGCCGACCGGCTCGGCCGCCGCGGCCACCGCGATCCGCACCTTGATCTCGACGCCGAAATCGCGGTGCGGCGCCACCACCTCCTCGATCAGCTCCGACAGCTTCATGTGGTCGAACGGCGCGCCGGTGGAGGAGAGCTGGGTGATCTTGCTGAGGATGTCGCGGCAGCGCTGGGTCTGCTCGCGCAAGGTCTTCAGGTCGGCGGCGATGCTTGCGTCCTTCACGGTTTTTTCCAGCTCGCGCGCGATCAGGAAGATCGTCGCGAGCGGCGTGCCGAGCTCGTGCGCGGCCGCGGCAGCAAGGCCATCGAGCTGGGTCAGGTGCTGCTCGCGCGTCAGCACCAGCTCGGTCGCGGCCAGCGCGTCCGCGAGCTTGCGCGCCTCCTCGGTCACCTGGAACGAGTAGAGGCTGGTGACGCCGATCGCGAGCGCGATCGAGAGCCAGACGCCGACGAGATAGATCGGCGGCAGCACCAGGGGATCGTCGGAATCCCACGGCAGCGGAAAATGATAGAAGAACAGCACCGACGCGCAGGCCACTGCGAGCAGGCCGAGGCCGAAGGTGAAGCGGGCCGGCAGCGCCGTGGCCGAGATCAGCACGGGCGCGAGGAACAGGAACGAGAACGGGTTCTGCAGCCCGCCGGTGAAGAACAACAGGCCCGCCAGCTCGACGATGTTCAGCGCGAGAAGGCCGGCCGCCTGCAGCGGCTCCAGCCGCCGCATCGGATTGGCCGCGGTCTGGAGCGCGAGGTTGAGCGCCGCCGACAGCGCGATGATGCTGACGCAGGGGATGATCTCGACGTTGAACTCCAGCCCCTGGGCCACGATGAAGATCGCCGCGAGCTGGCCCAGCACCGCGAGCCAGCGCAGCCGCAGGATCGTGTCCAGCCGGATATGCCGCTGCGCGTGGCGGAAGTCGGAATCGGCAATTTCGGTCATATCGGCCAATGTGGCGGCGCCTTCCAAGGTCACGAACGCTGGGCTTGCGGAACCGCCCGCGGAGGAGCCCTTACATCAAGCCTTGCGCTCGCCGATGCAATAGCAGAAGAACGGCCAGCATGACCGAGAATGGCAAGGCTTCAAGTCGGCCGACTGTCGCGGATCGAAATTCGTCCGCGGCAATTGCGGTCGAGCATCTCGTCAAGGTCTACAAGCAGACCCGCGCCGTCGACGACATCTCCTTTTCGCTGCCGCGCGGCAGCATCACGGGGCTTCTCGGCGGCAATGGCGCCGGCAAGACCACGACCATCGCGATGATCATGGGCCTGGTGTTGCCGACCTCCGGCCGCGTGCAGGTGCTCGGTCATGAGATGCCCGACGAGAGCGCGTCCGTGCTGGGACGGATGAATTTCGAGAGCCCCTATGTCGACATGCCGATGCGGCTCACGGTGCGGCAGAACCTCACCGTGTTCGGCAAGCTCTATGCCGTGAAGAACCTCACTGAGCGCATTACCAGGCTCGCCGCCGATCTCGACCTCGGCGATTTCATCGACCGCGCCAACGGCAAGCTCTCCGCAGGGCAGAAGACCCGGGTTGCGCTGGCGAAGGCGCTGATCAACCAGCCCGAGCTGCTGCTCCTCGACGAGCCGACCGCCTCGCTCGACCCCGATACCGCCGATTGGGTGCGGGCGCATCTGGAGCAGTACCGCCGGGACAACAACGCCACCATTCTCCTGGCCTCGCACAACATGCTCGAGGTCGAGCGGCTCTGCGACCGCGTCATCATCATGAAGCGCGGCCGCATCGAGGACGACGATACGCCCGAGGCGATCATGGCCCGCTACAACCGCACCACGCTGGAGGAGGTGTTTCTGGACGTCGCCCGCGGCCGGGCAAACGGCGCGAAGGAGGCGGTGCGATGAGGGGGCTCCTATGTCGGTCCTCGTCATTCCGGGGCGCGCGGAGCGCGAGCCCGGAATCCATAACCACAGGCCGCTGTAGTCGGGCGAGACGGTCAACTCCGAGTCTTCGCCAAATTCGATCCTGTGGCTATGGATCCCGGGCTCGCGACTTCGTCGCGCCCCGGGATGACAAGCTCCTCCTGGGTACGCGGCGTCGATATGAATGACCTCTCCCTCGCCCGCGGCATCTCCGTCCATCGCATCGGCGCGATGATCCTGCGCTATTGGTATCTGCTGCTGTCGTCCTGGCCGCGGCTGCTCGAGCTGCTCTATTGGCCGGCGCTGCAGGTCATCACCTGGGGCTTTCTCCAATATTACATCGCCGAGAACGCCAACTTCTTCGCGCGCGCCGGCGGCACGCTGATCGGCGCCGTCCTCCTCTGGGACATCCTGTTCCGCGGCCAGCTCGGCTTCTCCATCTCCTTCCTGGAGGAGATGTGGGCGCGCAACATCGGCAATCTCATGATGAGCCCGCTGCGGCCGATCGAGTTTCTGCTCTCGCTGATGGTCATGAGCCTGATCCGGCTTGCGATCGGGATCATTCCGATGACGCTGCTGGCGCTGTTCCTGTTTCACTTCAACGTCTATGCCCTCGGCCTGCCGCTGATCGCGTTCTTCTGCAATCTGATCTTCACGAGCTGGTCGGTCGGCATCTTCGTCTCGGGACTCGTGCTGCGAAATGGCCTCGGCGCCGAGAGCATCGTCTGGACGTTGATGTTCGCGATCCTGCCGCTCGCCTGCGTCTACTACCCCGTCAGCGTATTGCCAGTCTGGCTCCAATACGTCGCCTGGGCATTGCCGCCGACCTACGCCTTCGAGGGCATGCGCGCGCTGCTGATCGAGCAGACCTTTAGGACCGATCTGATGCTGGAGGCGTTGGTGATCAACGCCGTCCTTTTGGTTGCATCTTTTGGGGCATTCCTTGCCCTTTTGCGCAGCGCAAAGCGGCACGGCTCGCTGCTGTCCAGCGGTGAATAACGTCACTTTCCCGTGGATTCAGGCTGATTTAGCCGTTCCGGGCACGTAGATGTACGGAGCGATGCATTGACGCAATATTGCGCATTCGGCAGTATGCTGCGATGCGAAGAGGATTATAATATGCCTATTGGTGAGTTTGGCGGCGCGCCGCCCCTGGCGGCAGAAGGCAGTCCGGTCCTGACGACGCCGATGTACTGGATGTACGAGATGGCTCACGCCTCTCTCAATCCGGCTCGTGCGGTCACCGACGCGACCAAGCTGCTGTTTCAGAATCCCCTCAATCCCTGGTCGCGTACCGAGGTCGGCAAGTCGGTCGCCGCGGCCTGCGAATTGTTCGAGCGCACCACGCGCCGCTACGGCAAGCCGGAATGGGGCCTCAACGACACCGAGGTCAACGGCATCCGCGTCCCCGTCGAGATCCGCTCGGTCTGGGAAAAGCCGTTCTGCAAGCTGCTCTACTTCGATCGCAAGTTCGCCCGTCCGCTGCGCAGCCCGCAGCCGCGCGTGCTGATCGTGGCCCCGATGTCCGGCCATTATGCGACGCTGCTGCGCGGCACGGTCGAGGCCTTCCTGCCGGCGCATGAGGTCTACATCACCGACTGGGCCGATGCCCGCATGGTGCCCTTGAGCGATGGCCGCTTCGATCTCGACGACTATATCGACTATGTCATCGAGATGCTGCATGTGCTCGGCGGCAACACGCATGTGATGGCAGTGTGCCAGCCCTCCGTGCCCGTCGTCGCGGCGGTCTCGATCATGGAAGCGCGGCGCGATCCGTTCGTGCCGACCTCGATGACGCTGATGGGCGGCCCGATCGACACCCGCCGCAATCCGACCGCGGTGAACAACCTCGCCCAGGAGCGCGGTATCGACTGGTTCCGCAACCACGTCATCACCAAGGTGCCGTTCCCGCATCCGGGCATGATGCGCGACGTCTATCCGGGATTCTTGCAGCTCAACGGCTTCATCAGCATGAATCTCGACCGGCACATGGATGCCCACAAGCAGCTGTTTGCCCATCTGGTGAAGGGCGACGGCGACCTCGTCGACAAGCATCGCGACTTCTACGACGAATATCTCGCGGTGATGGATCTGCCGGCCGAGTATTACCTGCAGACCGTCGACACCGTGTTCGTGAAGCACTCGCTGCCCAAGGGCGAGATGACCCATCGCGGAACCCGCGTCGATCCTTCCAAGGTCAAGCGCGTCGCGTTGATGACGGTCGAAGGCGAGAACGACGACATCTCCGGTCTCGGTCAGACCGAAGCGACGCACACATTGTGCAGCGCGATTCCCGATCATCGCCGCGTTCATTACGTCCAGAAGGGCGTCGGACATTACGGCGTGTTCAACGGATCGCGATTCAAGTCGGAGATCGTGCCGCGGATTCACGACTTCATGGTTTCGGCTGCGAATCCTGCTTCGTTGCAGGCGCTCGCGGCCGAATAATCCTGAATTTCGGCTTTCCCGTCGAAATTTCGGCCCCTGCCAAGGCCTTCGGCAGGGGCAAGTTCCCGCCAGATTCGCGGTATTTAGGTAGCTTTATAGGAGTGAGTCTACCCTCACCCCTTGGGGGTGTCGCATGCGTCCAGCGGGGGCGAAAAAAGCCGGTTCCAACCCCAGTCTGTAGCGTCTCCCGGACGCCGGACCGCTGTATATTGGGCAAATGATTTGTTTTTGCGCCGAGCGCTTTCCCTGGCGGCGGTTATGGCAGAATCCGGGCGCTCTCCTGCCCCCCGGACTGACAGACATGGCCACTCGCGCACTCCTCTATCGTCGGCCCCACGAACCAAAGACCCTCGTCATCACCCACGGATCGCAATTTTTTGCGATTCGGCTGCGTCGGCACCGCCGCGCGCGCCGCTACACGCTCAGAATTCATCCGAGCGACCGCGAAGCCATCCTCACCATGCCGCCGCGCGGCACGCTTGCCGAAGCAAAGGACTTCGCACAGCGTCACGGTGCGTGGATCGCCGCGCGTCTCGGCCGCTTGCCGAAGGCCGCGCCGTTCCAGCCGGGCACGGTGATACCGCTGCGCGGCACGGCGCATCGCATCGTTCATCGCGCCGGTCAGCGCGGCACGGTGTGGACCGAGATGCGCGACAGCGGTGAGCGCATTCTCTGCGTCGCCGGCGGCCTCGAGCATGTCGATCGCCGCGTCAGCGACTTCCTCAAGCGCGAGGCGCGCCGCGACCTGCAGCGCTCGGCGGAAGCCTACGCTGCCGAGCTCGGTGTCAGGGTCAAGCGCCTCTCGATCCGCGATCAGTCCAGCCGCTGGGGCTCCTGCACCTCGGCGGGCTCGCTGTCGTTCTCCTGGCGCCTGATCCTCGCCCCGCCCTTCGTGCTCGACTACCTCGCCGCGCACGAGGTCGCCCATCTCGTCGAGATGAACCATTCGGCGCGGTTCTGGCGCGTCTGCGGCAAGGTCTGCCCGTCGATGGAGCGCGCCAAGAAGTGGCTCGACACCTACGGCAACGATCTGCATCGGTACGGCGTCGAGGATTAGGGTTCGCTGATGGCACCTTGGGAGGTGTCATCGCCCGCGCAGGCGGGCGATCCAGTATTCCAGAGGCCTTGGTAATTGAATCGATAGGCTGCGGCGTACTGGATCCCCGCCTTCGCGGGGAATGACAGTGGAGGGTGAAGGGACATCACCGCGTCTCGCTCGATTCTCGCCACATTTCGCGACGATTGCGCCGTTTGCCTGACTAACCCCGTCGCATCAAATGCTTCGAGTGATCCACCACGCGTCACGCCGGACTCGCGTTCTACTGTGCATGGGGTTGTTTTCGCAGTTTTTGTTGTGAGGCGCCGAAGGGCCTCAGCCTGCGGCTACCGATTCCCGCCAAACAGCCGATCCATCAGCCAGCCATCGAGCCCGGCGGCTGCCTCGGGGCGCACATTGGCGCGCGTCGGAGGCGGCGGGCGATAGCCGCCGGCGTTCGCTTGCGGCGGAGGCGCCGGGGTCGGCGGCGACACCTGCGAGGCCGCCTGCGCGAGGTTCGACAGGCCCCAGCCGCTAGGCGAGCTCGGCAAGGCTGCCACCGGCACGCCGTCGAGCGCGGTCTTCATGAAGCGCGACCAGACTTCCACCGGCAGGCCGCCGCCGGTCGCCTTCTTGGTCGGCGAGTTGTCGTCGTTGCCGAGCCAGACGCCGGTGACGAGGCTCGCGGTGTAGCCGATGAACCAGGCGTCGCGGTAATCCTGGCTGGTGCCGGTCTTGCCGGCCGCCGGCCAGCCCGGGATCTCCGCCTTCTTGGCTGTGCCCGATATCAGCGTCTCGCGCATCATCGCATTCATCATACCGACATAGCGGGGGTCGATGACCTGGTTACGTTCCTCCGGCTGGCGCATGTAGAGCAGCTTGCCGCTCAGCGTCCTGATCCTTGTGACGACATGCGGCGCCACCGCGAGGCCGCCATTGGCGAACGGCGCGTAGGCGCCGACCAGCTCGACGACTGAGACCTCCGACGTGCCGAGCGCGATCGAGGCGTTGGGCTCGAGCTTTGATGAGATGCCGAGCCGGTGCGCGGTGCGCACCACGTTCTTCGGCCCGACCTCGAGGCCGAGGCGGATGGCGACCGTGTTGAGCGACATCGCCAGCGCCTGCGTCAGCGTCACCGCGCCGAAATATTCATGGGTGTAGTTCTCAGGTCTCCAGCCCTTGACCTCGATCGGCGCATCCTGGCGCATCGTATCGGGCGTCAGCCCCTGCTCGAGCGCGGTGAGGTACACGAACGGCTTGAACGAGGAGCCCGGCTGGCGCCTGGCGGTGACCGCGCGGTTGTACTGGCTGTCGGAATAGTTCCGACCGCCCACCATGGCGCGCACGGCGCCATCGGGCGTCATCGCCACCAGCGCGCCCTGGCTGACGTTGAACTTCACGCTCTTGGCCGCGAGCTCGTCGATGATGGCGGCTTCCGCCACGCTCTGCAGCTTCGGATCGATCGTGGTCTCGACCTTGATGCTCTCGTCGATTTGGCCGACCAGATCGTCCAGCACCTCGCCGATCCAGTCCGCGACGTAGTTCACCGTGCCGGCGCCCGCCGGCCTCACGTTGTAGGAGGGATGGCCGATCGAGGCCTTCGCCTGCGCGTCGGTGATGAACTTCGCATCCGCCATCGCCGCGAGCACGATCTGCGCCCGCGCTTCGGCGCCTTCGGGGTTGCGGTTCGGGGCAAGGCGCGAGGGCGACTTGACGAGGCCGGCCAGCATCGCGGCCTCCGCGACCGTCACGTTCTTCGCCGACTTGCCGAAATATTTCTGCGCCGCCGCCTCGACGCCGTAGGCGCCGGAGCCGAAATAGACGCGGTTGAGATAGAGCTCCAGGATCTCGTCCTTGGAGTGCTTGCGCTCCAGCCAGATCGCGAGCTCCACCTCCTGCAGCTTGCGCTGCAGGGTGCGCTCCTGGGTCAGGAACAGGTTTTTCGCGAGCTGCTGCGTCAAGGTCGAGCCGCCCTGTGACACGCCGCGATGGATGACGTTGGTGACCAGCGCGCGCAGGATGCCGACCGGGTCGATGCCGAAATGCGAATAGAAGCGGCGGTCCTCGATGGCGATGAACGCCTTGGGCAAATACGGCGGCAGATCCTTCAGTGCGACATTGGCGCCGGCCATCTCGCCGCGCTGCGCCAGCATGCTGCCGTCGATGCCGACGATCTGGATCGTCGGCGGGCGCTTGGGGATTTCCAGCGACTGGATCGGCGGCAGATGCGCGCCGACATATATGACAACGCCGATCACGGCGATGACGCCCCACAGGCTCAGCACCGCGCCCCAATAGACCAGGCGGCCGAGGCCGGCACCGAAGCGCGACTTTGATCGCCGCTTGGCGCCGCTGCGGCTGGCTGGCGCTTTGCGCTCGCGCGGCGGCTCGTCGCCGGCATCCTCGCTCTTGCGCTTGGCGGATGGTTTGGCAGATTTCTTCGGCTTGTCGTCGCCGCCGGGAACGCGGTCCGCGGCGGTCAGGCGCAGATCGGCGAGCGCCGCGGGCAAGCCGAACAGCGGCTCCTTCCGCGCACCCTTTTTCTTTCCCCACGCCATACGCCAAACGCCCGGTCAGCCCGCCCCGCCGAGACGCTAGCGGTCGCTGTTTAAGGCCGGGTTACCCCGGCGTTAACGCGCGATTAGGAGATGCGGCATTCGCCGGCCGCAGTTCCGCTTTCGGGGCGGCAAGGCTAGGATCGCCGGCTCCAATAAGAAGAGGGAGCGCCATGGGCCATATCGATCCGACCAAGGAGATCTTCGCGCAATTCCGGGAGAACGATCGCCCGGGCCCGATCCACATGCTCAACCTGGTCCGCCTGCGCAAAGAGGCTGCCTATCCTGACGGACGCAAGGCCAGCGGCGCGGAAGCCTATGCGGCCTACGGCCGCGAAAGCGGCCCGGTGTTCGAACGTCTCGGCGGCCGCATCGTCTGGCAGGGCAAATTCGAGCTGATGCTGATCGGCCCGCAGGAGGAACGCTGGGACCATTGCTTCATCGCCGAATATCCGAGCGTCGCCGCCTTCGTCGAGATGATCCGCGACCCCGTCTATCGCGAGGCGGTGAAGCACCGCCAGGCCGCGGTCGAGGATTCGCGTCTGATCCGGCACGCCGTGCTGCCGGTCGGGAAGAATTTTGGGGAGATACCGACCTGAACGCCAAGTAGGAAGCTCTCTCGATCGTCATGGCCGGGCTTGACCCGGCCATCCACGGCTTCCTTGACGACCCAAGAACGTGGATGCCCGGGACAAGCCCGGGCATGACGTCGTTGAGGTAGGCGCGTCGTCTCTTCGCCTAGCCGGACGGGCCCGTGTCCTCGATGATCGGTCCGAACAGCTCCCAGCGTTCGCCGTTGAACTTCATCATCTGCATCTGCTTGTTGACGCGATAGTCGTTCGCGCCGGTGTTGATCTTGATGCCGGGCAGCCCCAGGCTCGGTACGAAGCCCTTGATGCTGGCGGCCTGCTTCATGACGTTCTCGCGCGTCAGATCGTCACCGCATTGCTTCAAGACCTGCACCAGCAGCTCGGCGACCGAATAGGCGTAGGTGTTGACGGTGTTGAGCTTGTCGCCTTCCGGGAAATACTTGTCCATGAAGGCGAAGAAGGCCTTCACGCCCGGATCGTCCTTCCACTGGGGATCGCCCGGATCCTTGCCGTAGTTGGTCGAGATGATGCCCTTGGAGATGTCGAGGCCGGCCGGCTTCAGCGTCGCCGACACCGGGCTCGCGTTGATGTCGAGGATGTGCACGGGTGTCCAGCCGAGGTCGGCGAGCTTCTTGATCGCCTGCGCCGCGAATTTCGGCGTCGAGGCGTCATAGAACAGGTCGACGCCCATCGACTTCAGCTTGACCACCTGCGAGTCGACGGTCGGGTCGGTCACCTCATAGGAGACCTCGCCGACGATCATGCTGGCGGCCTTGTCGCCGAGGCCGCTCTTCAGGCCGGCGAGATAGTCGCGGCCCATGTCGTCGTTCTGGTAGAGCACGCCGATCTTGGCGTTGGGATGATTGGCGAGAATGTATTTTGCGTAGATCCGCCCCTCGGACACGTAGTTCGGATTGTAGGCCATGGTCCAGGGATAGTTCTGCGGATCGTTGAAGCGGGCGGCGCCGGTCGAGGCGAGCAGCTGCGGCACCTTCTTGCCGTTGAGGTATTTCTGCACGGCGGCGTTCGCGGCTGTGCCGATCAGCTGGAAGGTGAAGAGCACCTCGTCGCCTTCGACGAGCTTGCGCACCTGCTCCACGGTCTTCGGCGGCGAATAGGCATCGTCATATTGGATCAGGTTGATCTTGCGGCCGTTGATGCCGCCCTGATCGTTGATCATCTTGAAGTACGCGGCCTGGGTCTTGCCGATATTGGCATAGACGGAATAGGCGCCGGAGAACGGCACGGTCTGGCCTATCTTGATCTCGGTGTCGCTAGCGCCGGTGTCGTATTTCTTCTGGGCGAGCGCCTGGCTGGTCGAGACGGCGACGGCGAACGCCGCCGTGGCCGCTATGAAGGCTCTGCGATTGTTCATGTTGGTTAGTTCCTCCTGACGGAATTTTAGGCCGATGGTCTTTCTCCGTTGATTGCAACGGTCGCCATCGCTGCTGAAGATTGTGGAGGAAGCTTCGCCGCAGTGCAAGGATCGCGGCGCTGCGCCGTAGCGTCTCAGGCGAGAAACAGTGCAATCAGCGCGATGGCCGCCGGCAGCGCCTGCACGATCAGGATCCGCGTGCTGACGGTCGCCGCGCCATAGGCGCCGGCCACCATCACGCAGAGCAGGAAAAATACCTTGATCTGGAACGCGAAGGCCGGGTTGCCGTGGACGAGGCCCCAGATCAGGCCGGCAGCGAGAAAGCCATTATAGAGGCCCTGATTGGCGGCCAGCACCTTGGTGATCTCGGCCTTCTCGGGCGAATTCCGAAACACCTTCAGGCCCAGCGGCTTGTCCCAGAGAAACATCTCTAGCGCCAGGAAGAAGACGTGCAGCGCGGCGACCAGCGCCACCAGGACATTGGCGATCAGGATCAAGGTGAGCTCCCCCAAAGCGTCAGCTTTCGGGTGGACGTTAGCACGGCCGCCATGGCAAGTGCGATCGATGTGTTTCGACCGCCTGGTGCTGCATGCCCATCCGATCAACCAAGCTCCCTGAACGCTTCGGCCTCGATCGCCTGGCGACGCCGATCGGGACCGCGCTGCTGGTCACCGATGCCGAGGGCAAGCTGCGGGCGCTCGATTGGCATGATTACGAGCATCGGATGCGCGAGCTGTTGCGTCTGCATTACGGGACGGTCGATCTCAGCGATCGGCCGGCGCCGGCAGAGATGCGCACCGCGCTCTCGCGTTATTTCGAAGGCGAGCTCGGCCAGCTCTCCGGCATCGCCTGGCGCACCGCCGGCACGCCGTTTCAGCAGAAGGTCTGGACCGCGCTGGCGCAAATTCCCGCCGGCACCACGCTGAGCTACGGCGCACTCGCCGCAACCATCGGCATGCCCAACGCGATTCGCGCCGTCGGCCACGCCAACGGCTCCAACCCGATCAGCGTGGTGCTGCCTTGTCACCGCCTGATCGGTGCGGACGGCTCGCTGGTGAAGTACGGCGGCGGCCTCGCGCGCAAGCGCTGGCTGCTGCGGCACGAGGGTGTGGAGGTTTGAAGACGCAACGCGCCAACCCCTCCACTCGTCATTCCGGGGCGCGCGAAGCGCGAACCCGGAATCCATTCACCGGCACTGTCGGTGTTGCCTGATGGATTCCGGGTTCGCCGCTGCGCGGCGCCCCGGAATGACGAGTGGAGAGAATCCCCCGATCGCTCGTCACGCCGCGGGCTGCACCGCCTTGTCGCCGGCCATCACATGGGTCAGCGCGCTCTTGATCGCGGCCTGGCGCGTCGGCGCGTTGATCTGCGCGCCCAGGAGGTCGGTGACGTAGAACACGTCGCGCGCGCGCTCGCCGAAGGTCGCGACATGGGCCGAGGCGATGTTGAGGTTGAGCTTGGAGATCGCTGTGGTCAGCTCGTAGAGCAGGCCGGGCCGGTCGAGCCCGGAGACCTCGATCACGGTGTAGCGATCTGACCATTGGTTGTTGATGGTCACCTCCGGCTCGATCACGAACGGCTTTGCCTTGCTGCGCACGGTGCGCCGCGCCACCACTTCGGGCAGGCGCAGCTTGCCCTCCAGCACGTCCTCGATCATCTCGCCGATGCGCGTGGCGCGCCGTCCCTCGTCCTCGTCGCGATCGTATTCGCGCGAGATCGAGATGGTGTCGAGCGCACGGCCGTCGGTCGTGGTGTAGATCTGGGCGTCGACGATGTTGGCGCCGGCCGAAGCGCAGGCGCCCGCGATGATCGACAGCAGCCAGGGATGGTCGGCGGCGAAGATCGTCAGCTCGGTGACGCCGCGCACCTCGTCGAAACCGACATTGATCGCGAGCTTGTGGCCGGCCTGCTCGCTGGAGCGGACGAAACGGGCGTGCCGGATCTTGCGCGGCAGCTCGACCTTGAGCCAATAGGCCGGATAGTGCCGGCCGATATAGGCATCGAGCTCGTCCTTCGGCCATTCGGCGAAGGCCATGCGGAACTCGGTGTGCGCAACGGCGAGGCGCTTGCCGCGGTCGACTTCCGAGAAGCCGCCGGTCAGCACCGGCTCGGTCTCGTAGTACAGCGAGCGCAGGAGCTGCGCCTTCCAGCCGTTCCACACGCCCGGGCCAACGCCGCGGATGTCGGCGGTGGTCAGGATGGTCAGGAGCTTCATCTGCTCCACCGACTGCACCACGGCAGCGAAATTCTCGATGGTCTTGCGATCGGAGAGGTCGCGCGACTGCGCGACCGTGGACATCGTCAGGTGCTCCTCGATCAGCCAGGCCACGAGCTCGGTGTCGGCCGGGCTGAAGCCGAGCCGCGGGCAGAGCCGCCGCGCCACCTTGGCGCCGGCGATGGAGTGGTCCTCGGGCCGGCCCTTGGCGACGTCGTGCAGCAGCGTTGCGATGTAGATCACCGCGCGGTGCTCGGGCCGGATCTTGCGGAACAGGTCGCTCGCCAGCGCGAACTCCTCGATGCCGCCGCGCTCGATGTCCTGCAGGAAGCCGATGCAGCGGATCAGGTGCTCGTCGACGGTGTAGTGATGATACATGTTGAACTGCATCATCGAGACGATCTTGCCGAAGGCGCGAATGAAGTGGCCAAGCACGCCGGTCTCGTTCATCCGCCGCAGCACGATCTCGGCATTGTCGGAGGTCAGGATCTCCATGAACAGCCGGTTGGCCTCGGGATTTTCGCGCAAGCCCGCGTTGATCAGGCCGAGCGAGCGCGTCACGTCGCGCATCGCGTCCGGGTGGAAGGCGAGGTTGTTCTTCTGCGCGAGGCGGAAGATGCGGATCAGATTGACCGGGTCGTGCTTGAACACGTCGGGCGCGGCGACGTTGATGCGGTTGTTGTCGACGATGAAGTCGTCGCTGTCGGGGACGCGCCGCTTCACCGCGGTCGGTCGCAGCCGCGCCATCACCCGGCTCAGCACCGGCGCGGGCTTGGCCTGCTGGTCCTCGAGCTTGGCGCAGAGGATGGCGGTGAGGTTGCCGACTTCCTTGGCGACCAGGAAGTAGTGCTTCATGAAGCGCTCGACGTCCTGCATGCCCGGATGCGAGGTGTAGCCGAGACGTATCGCGATCTCGCGCTGGAGATCGAAAGACAGGCGCTCCTCGGCGCGACCAGAGTAGAAGTGCAGATTGCAGCGCACCGACCAGAGGAAGTCGGCGCAGCGGCGGAAGCTGCGATATTCCTGCGCGTCGAACACGCCGCGCCCGACCAGCTCGTGGGTATCGCGCACGCGGTAGACGTATTTGGCGATCCAGAACAGCGTGTGCAGGTCGCGCAAGGCCCCCTTGCCGTCCTTGACGTTGGGCTCGACCAGATAGCGCGACTGGCCGCCGCGGCGGTGGCGCTCCTCGCGCTCGGCGAGCTTTGCGGTGACGAATTCGGACGCGGTGCCCTGCACCACCTCCTTGTCGAAGCGCTCGACCAGCTCGTCGTAGAGCGGCTTGTCGCCGGTGAGGAAGCGCGTCTCCAGGATCGCGGTGCGGATCGTCATGTCGCCGCGCGCCTGCCGGATCGATTCGTCGACCGAGCGCGTGGCGTGACCGACCTTCAGTCCCATGTCCCAGAGGCAATAGAGGATGGCTTCGGCGACCTGCTCGCCCCAGGCGGTCTGCTTGTAGGGCAGGATGAAGAGCAGATCGATGTCCGATTCCGGGGCCATCAGGCCGCGGCCGTAGCCGCCGGTCGCCACCACCGCCATGCGCTCGGCACCGCTCGGGATCGGCGAGCGGTAGAGATGGCGCGTCGCGGCCGAATACAGGATGCGGATGATCTCGTCCTGCACGTGGCACAGCCGCTCGGCGCAGCGGCGGCCGTGGCGGTCCTTCAGCAGGATCGCCTGCGCGGCGGCGCGCGCCGCGATCAGCTCGGCCTTGAGCAATTGCGCCATCGCCGTGCGGAACGCGTCCTCGCGCCCCTCGTGCTTCTCGGCGAGCGCATCGACCGCGGCGGTGATCCGCGCGGTATCGAAGCGATCGTCCACCTCGGCCTTCTCAGTCGCGACGCTGTCCATGTCTCACCGGATATAAGAGGTGACAGGCGCTGTCACCCGCCATTCTCTGCCAATAGCCGTTCCATGCTGGAAAGGTCCTGCTTCGGGCAAATCTGTTCTCGGCCGGCGCGCTTTCGGAGTGAGGATTTTCTCGTTGACCTCTAGATATAACTCATTGAAAAACAATGAAGTTTTCAGGAGGCTGAGCATGGCTGGGATTGCACGAATTATTGTTCTGGCGGGAGCTTTGGCGCTCGCATTGACCCAAGCGGCGAAGGCGGCGGACCCGCTCAAGGAGATCCGCATCGACTGGGCGACCTACAATCCGGTGTCGCTGGTGCTGAAGCAGAAGGGGCTCCTGGAGAAGGAGTTCGCCAAGGACGGTATCACCGTCACCTGGGTGCAGTCGGCCGGCTCCAACAAGGCGCTCGAATTCCTCAACGCCGGCTCGATCGATTTCGGCTCGACCGCGGGCTCGGCGGCGCTGGTCGCCCGCATCAACGGCAACCCGATCAAGTCGATCTACGTCTATTCGCGCCCGGAATGGACCGCGCTGGTGACCGGCAAGGAGTCCAAGATCGCCGGCGTTGCCGACCTCAAGGGCAAGCGCGTTGCGGTCACGCGCGGCACCGACCCGCACATCTTCCTGGTGCGCGCACTGCTCGGTGCGGGCCTCACCGAGAAGGACATCACGCCGGTGCTGCTCCAGCACGCCGACGGCAAGACCGCGCTGATCCGCGGCGACGTCGATGCCTGGGCCGGCCTCGATCCGATGATGGCGCAGGCCGAGGTCGAGGAGGGCGCCAAGCTGTTCTATCGCAAGGCCGACGCCAACACCTGGGGCATCCTCAATGTGCGCGAGCAGTTCCTGAAGGATCAACCCGACATCGCGCGCCGCGTCCTCGCGGTTTACGAGGAGGCGCGCAAATATTCGCTGGCGAATTACGACGAGCTGAAGAAGACCTTCATCGCGGTGACGAAGCTGCCCGAGGCCGTCGTCGACAAGCAGCTCAAGGAGCGCACCGAGCTCACCCACAGCCGCATCGGCGCGCCGCAGCGCGAGTCGATCCTCGCCGCAGGCCTTGCGCTTCAGCAGGCCGGCGTCGTCGATGCCAAGGTCGACGTCAAGGCGACGCTGGATGCATTGATCGACGACCAGGTTCCGCTGCCAACGAATTAGCTCGCAGGGAAGAGGCAAGCGCGCGCAATAGAGACCGCCGCCGTCCCGGGGCGCGAAGCGAGCCCGGGACGACAGGCGAGGGCGCGGCGATAGTCCTGTTGCATTCCACAACCAGACGCGCTTCCTACCGGCTATGATCTCCGACGCGCCAGTCCTGCAGCAAACCCCTGATACAGCCGAGAGCGCGCCTGTGCCCTCACGGCTGTCGCGTTACGCGCGGCCGCTGCTGGGCGTGGTGCTGCCGCTGACGCTCGCGTTGGGCTGGGAGCTCGTGGTGTGGCTCGGCTGGTCCAACGGGCGCCTGGTGCCGCCGCCTTCGCGCGTGTTTGCTACCATTAGCGAGCTCGCCCGTTCCGGCGAGCTGGTCCGCCACATCACGGCGACGCTGTGGCGCGTCTCGCTCGGCTTCGCCTTCGGCGTGGTCGTGGGCACGCTGTTAGGTGCCATCTCCGGTTACTGGTCGCTGGCGCGCCGGCTGCTCGATCCGACGGTGCAGGCGTTGCGCGCGATTCCCTCGCTCGCCTGGGTACCGCTGTTCATCCTTTGGCTCGGCATCTTCGAGACCTCGAAGATCGCGCTGATCGCGGTCGGCGTGTTCTTCCCGGTCTATCTCGGCGTCATGGGCGCCATCCTCTCGGTCGATCGCAAGATCGTCGAGGTCGGCCGCACCTTTCGCCTGTCGGGACCCGCAATGATCCGCCGCATCCTGCTGCCGGCGGTGCTGCCGGCCTATGTCGTGTCCTTGCGCGTCGGTCTTGGCCTCGGCTGGATGTTCGTGGTCGCAGCCGAATTGATCGGCGCCTCCGAAGGCCTCGGCTATCTCCTGCTCGACGGCCAGCAGCTCGGCAAGCCCGCGCAGATCCTGGCCGCTATCGTCATCTTCGCCATCCTCGGCAAGCTCACCGACTGGCTGATCGAGCTGGCCGCCGCACCGTTCCTGCGCTGGCAGGACGCCTTCGGGCGGGCAAAGGGAGCTTGAGGCGATGCTGGCGCTCGACCGGGTCAGCAAGACCTATCCCAACGGCGTCGAGGCGCTGGCGCGCTTCTCGGCCGAGATCAGGCAAGGCGAGATCCTCGCCATTATCGGCGGCTCCGGCTGCGGCAAATCGACATTGCTGCGCGCCATCGCCGGCCTCGATCGCGCCAGCTCTGGCACGGTGACGCTCGACGACGAGGCGATCGGCTCGCCGCATGCCAAGATCGGCATCATCTTCCAGGAGCCGCGGCTGCTGCCCTGGCTCAGCGTCGCCGACAATATCGGCTTCGGCCTTGCCGGCCTGCCCGCGGCCGAGCGGCACGAGATGGTCGCGCGTGTGCTCGCCCGCGTCGGCCTCGCTGATAAGGCGCAGGCCTGGCCGCGCGAGCTGTCGGGCGGACAGGCGCAGCGCGTCGCGATCGCCCGCGCGCTGGTGCCGCAGCCGGAGGTGCTGCTGCTCGACGAGCCGTTTTCCGCGCTCGATGCCTTCACCCGCAGGGATTTGCAGGACCATCTGCTCGACCTCTGGGCCGATACGCGGCCGACCTTGATCCTCGTCACGCATGACGTCGACGAGGCCGTGGGGCTGGCCGATCGCGTGCTGGTGATGCGGCCGCGGCCGGGGCGGCTGTTCGATCAGATCGAGATCAATCTCGGTCGGCCGCGCGACCGCAATTCCCCGCTGTTCGAGAATTTCAAGCGCAGTGTGCTGACGTCACTCGACCGGTCGCTCGACCGCAACGTTCCCGGCCGCGACGCAACCCAGGGTCCCGGTCAGGCCATGTGGTGGTGACAATCTCGCCGCGAGCCGGTACATCGGCAGGCATCAAACTCCGGGAGAGAACAAGATGGACGCCGCAGAGCTGCGCCAGATGCAGGCCCCGATCAAGGAGCGCTACAAGACCGATCCCAAGGCTGCGCTGATCACGCTGAAAGCCAAGGGCTCCACCGATAGCGAAGGCATCGCCTGCAAGGTCGAGACCGGCCGCGCCATCGCAACGGCTGGCCTCCACCCCGCAACCGGCGGCTCCGGCCTCGAGCTCTGCTCCGGCGACATGCTGCTCGAAGCGCTCGTTGCCTGTGCCGGCGTCACGCTGAAATCGGTCGCGACCGCAATCGAGGTGCCCTTGAAGACCGGCAACGTCTACGCCGAGGGCGACCTCGACTTCCGCGGCACGCTCGGCGTCGACAAGGAGACGCCGGTCGGCTTCGCCGAGATCCGCCTGCGCTTCGAGGTCGACACGTCAGCGCCGCAGGACAAGCTCGATCTCTTGCTCAAGCTCACCGAGCGCTATTGCGTGGTCTACCAGACCATCAAGAACGGCCCGAAGGTTTCGGTGTCGATGCAGCGGATGTGAGGACGCAGGTCGTCATCCCACCAATTGGCGTCGTCCCGGGGCGCGCCGCTTCGCCCGCCCCGGAATGACGGACTGAATAACTTCGCTTTCTGTCCGGATCAGCGCGCCGCTTGCCCGGCACAAAAAAATGTCCCTCGACCTCCACGTCCTCCTCTTTCTCTTCCTGCGCATGGCGATCGCGGCGGCGTTCGTGGTGACGGCGTCGATCATCACCGAACGCTCGGGGCCGGTGATCGGCGCGCTGATCGCGACCCTGCCGGTGTCGGCGGGGCCGTCCTACGTCTTTCTTGCGATCGACCACGACGCCGCTTTCATCGCGCAGGGCGCGCTGGCGAGCCTGCCGGTCAATGTGGCGACGATCTTCATGTGCCTCACTTACGTTGTGCTGTCGCAGCGGCACACTCTCGTGGTGAGTTGCGGAAGCGCTTTCGCGGTGTGGATCGGGATGGCCTCGATCATCCGCCAGTTCGACTGGACGCTCACGGCCGGGCTTGCCGCCAATCTGATCGCATTCGGCATCTGCATTCCACTGCTCGCGCGCTATCGCCATGTGAAGATGCCGCTGGTGATGCGCCGCTGGTACGACGTGCCGATGCGCGCTGCGCTGGTTGCGACCCTCGTCGCCATCGTGGTGTCGACTTCGAGCTGGGTCGGCCCGCGCATCAGCGGCATCATCGCACTCTTCCCCGTGGTGTTCTCCAGCATGATGGTGATCCTGCATCCGCGCATCGGCGGACCGCCGACCGCCGCCGTGCTCGCCAACTCCGCCTGGGGCCTGCTCGGATTTGGCATGGCCGTCGCCGTCCTGCACGTTGCGGTCGTGTGGTTCGGTTCCGCAGTCGGCTTGTGCGTCGCACTCGGGACCTGCGTGGCCTGGAATCTGACGCTGTGGTGGCGTGGACGCAGAAGGCTGCGCATCGAAACGTAAGTTGGTACGGGACCTTTGCGGTGCTCAGCCGGTAGTTCTGCGGTGTTTGACTGCGCGTTTCCGATAATGTCGTTAATTTAATCTTTGTGTCTTGACCCTACGCTTACTCGTCAGCTGTCGAGGCGGCCCCGTTGGATAACGGGGCAGAAGTTCCATCAGTACCAAAGTCGTAAACGACGAGCCGAAACGTCGAGCGCTAGCGCGACGCTGCGCGCGCCACGCATAATGATTTCTCAACGAGGAGACACCTGAATGTTCGGCCGTAAGTCCCACATTGATGCACAGGCGCGGCTCGATGCCATCGGCCGTTCGCAGGCGATGATCGAATTCAAACTTGATGGGACGATCATCACGGCCAACAAGAATTTTCTCGACGCGCTCGGCTATCGGCTCGAGGAGATCCAGGGCAAGCATCATTCGATGTTCGTGCCGGCCGACCAGCGCGACCGCGCCGAGTACAAGGCGTTCTGGGCCGCACTGAACCGCGGCGAGTATCAGGCGCGCGAGTTCAAGCGAATCGCGAAGGACGGCCACGAGGTCTGGATCGAAGCATCCTACAATCCGGTGCTCGACGGCGACGGCAAGGCGGTGATGGTCGCCAAGATCGCGACCGACATCACCGAGAAGAAGATCCGGAGCATGACGGACGCCTCGAAGATCGCCGCCAGCAGCCGTGCCCAGGCCGTCATCGAGTTCAAGCTCGACGGTACCATCGTCACCGCCAACGAGAATTTCTGCAAGGCGCTCGGCTATTCGCTCGCCGAGATCCAGGGCAAGCATCACAGCTTGTTCGTGGCCGAGGCTGACCGCAACGGCGCTGCCTATCGCGAATTCTGGGCCAAGCTCAACCGCGGCGAATACCAGGCCGGCGAGTTCAAGCGTATCGGCAAGGGCGGCCGCGAGGTCTGGATCCTCGCTTCCTACAATCCGCTGCTCGACGAGAGCGGCAAGCCGTATGGAGTCGTCAAGTTCGCAACTGACGTCACTGCCGAGAAGCTGAAGACCGCCGATATCGCAGGTCAGATCGCGGCAATTGACAAGGCGCAGGCCGTGATCGAGTTCAACATGGACGGCACGGTCATCACGGCCAATGCCAACTTCCTGAGCGCACTCGGCTATTCGCTGGCCGAGATCAAGGGCAAGCATCACAGCATGTTCGTCGAGCCCAGTGAGCGCGACGGCGCCGCCTATCGGGAATTCTGGGCTGCGCTTGGTCGCGGTCAATACCAAGCGGGGGAATACAAGCGCATCGGCAAGGGCGGCAAGGAAGTCTACATCCAAGCCTCCTACAACCCTATCTTCGATCTCAACGGCAAGCCGGTCAAAGTCGTGAAATATGCCACCGACACCACCAAGCAGGTGCTGGTCCGCATGGGCAACGAGCGCGTTCGCGGCATGATGGAATCGGTCGCCGCCGGCTCGGAGGAGCTCAACGCTTCGGTGCGGGAGATCTCCGAGGCCATGACCAAGTCGCGCGAGACCGCGATGAGCGCCGTCGACCAGGTCGCCGCGGCCGATGCCCAGGCCCAGCGCCTCACCGAAGCCGCGCAAGCGATGAGCGGCATCGTCGAGATGATCAACAGCATCACCGGCCAGATCAATCTGCTCGCGCTGAATGCCACGATCGAATCCGCCCGCGCCGGTGAAGCCGGCCGCGGCTTTGCCGTGGTGGCGTCCGAAGTGAAGAGCCTTGCCAACCAGGCCAAGCAGGCCACTGACAAGATCGGCCAGGAAATCGGCAGCCTCAACGGCATCTCGGGTGACGTCGTTAGCGCACTCGGCTCGATCAAGCAGGCGATCAACAACGTCAGCGAATACGTCACCTCGACCGCCGCGGCCGTCGAGGAGCAGAGCACGGTGACCAACGAGATGTCGACCAGCATGCAGCGCGCGGCCGCGGAAGCCGCGGCGATCGCGGCGCGGGGGTAGGCGGGCATCGTAGGGTGGGTTAGCCGAAGGCGTAACCCACCTCTTCTATCTCCTCGGAAATGAAGATGGTGGGTTACGCTTCGCTAACCCACCCTACAGGCCATCACTGCTTCGGCAGCTTGGCCTTCAACGCATACAGCGCATCCAGCGCCTCGCGCGGCGACATCTCGTCCGGGTGCAGCGCCTTCACCGCCTCCATCAGCAGCTCCGCGTCGCTCGGCGGCGCGGCTTCAGTGGCGGCGCGTGAGGGCACCGCGAACAGCGGCAGATCGTCCACCAAGGCTCGCGCGGTCTGGCCGCGGTCCTGCGCCTCCAGCTTGGACAGCACCGATTTGGCGCGCGTGATCACCGCCGGCGGCAGGCCGGCGAGCTTCGCCACCTGGATGCCGTAGGAGCGGTCGGCCGAGCCCGGCAGCACCTCGTGCAGGAACACGACGTTGCCCTGCCATTCCTTCACCCGCACCGTGGCGTTGAACATGCGCGGCAGCTTGGCCGCGAGCGCAGTCAGCTCGTGATAGTGCGTCGCGAACAATGTGCGGCAGCGGTTGCTCTCGTGCAGATGCTCGATCGCGGCCCAGGCGATGGAGAGGCCGTCGAAGGTCGCGGTGCCGCGGCCGATCTCGTCGAGGATGACGAGCGAGCGCTCGCCGGCCTGGTTCAGGATCGCCGCGGTCTCGACCATCTCCACCATGAAGGTGGAGCGGCCGCGGGCGAGATCGTCGGCGGCGCCGACGCGCGAGAACAGGCGGTCGACGATGCCGATCCGCGCACGCGTGGCCGGCACGAAGCTGCCGATCTGCGCCATCAAGGCAATCAGCGCGTTCTGGCGCAGGAAGGTCGATTTACCCGCCATGTTGGGACCGGTGAGCAGCCAGAGCTGGCCTGCCCCCACCCTACCCTCCCCGCTTGCGGGGAGGGTAGGGTGGGGGTACCGGCGACAGGTCGCAGGCATTGGCGATGAACGGCTCGCCGTTGCGCTTGAGCGCCTGCTCGACCACGGGATGGCGGCCGGCCTCGATCGCAAAGCTGAGCGAGCCGTCGACCTCGGGCCGCACATAGTTCTCGTCGACTGCGAGCTTGGCCAGCGACGTCGCGACGTCGAGCAGCGCGAAGCCTTGCGCCGCGGCGCGCAGATCGTCGCTGATCGCGAGCGTCTTGCCACAGAGCCGCTCGAAGATCTCGAGCTCGAGGCCGAGCGCACGGTCGCCGGCATTGGCGATCTTGGCCTCGATCTCGCCGAGCTCGGCGGTGGTGAAGCGCACCTGTCCCGCCAGCGTCTGGCGATGGATGAAGGTCGCGTTCAGCGGCGGCGACATCAGCTTGTCGCCGTGCTGGGCGGTGACCTCGACGAAATAGCCGAGCACGTTGTTGTGCCGGATCTTGAGGCCCTTCACGGAGGTCGCGTCGGCGTAGCGCGCCTGCATCGAGGCGACCACGAGGCGCGAGGCGTCGCGCAGGTTTCGCGCTTCGTCCAGCGTGGGCTCGTAGCCCTGGCGCACGAAGCCGCCGTCGCGCTTGATCAGCGGCAGCTGCTCGTCGAGCGCGCTGGCGAACTCGGCAGCAAGCTCGCGCGACGGCCGCTGCAGCGCCGCCATCACTGCAGCGATTTCCTGCGGCGGTTGATCCAGCTCGGAGAGCCTCGTCAACACCTGGTCGGCGGCGATGATGCCGTCGCGGATGCCGGCGAGGTCGCGCGGCCCGCCGCGGCCGACCGAGAGCCGAGCCAGAGCGCGCGACATATCGGGCGCGCCGCGCAAAATGCTGCGGATGTCCTCGCGCGCGGCGGAATCGGCCACGAAGGCGCTGACCGCATCTAACCGCCGCGCGATCGCCGGCGCATCGGTCAGCGGCGCGGCCAGGCGCTGCGCCAGCAGGCGGGAGCCTGCCGAGGTCACGGTGCAGTCGATGGCGTCGAGCAGCGAGCCGCGGCGTTCGCCGGCGAGCGTCCGCGTCAGCTCGAGATTGGCGCGCGTGGCCGGGTCGATCGCCATGGTCGCGCCCGAGGCCTCGCGCGCGGGCGGCGACAGCGGCGGATGCTTGCCGACCTGGGTGCGGTCGACATAGGTGACGGCGGCGGCCGCGGCGGTGGCTTCCAGGCGCGTCAGCTGCGCGAGCCCGTCCATGGTCGCGACCGCAAAGTAGTCGCACAGCCGCTTCTCGGCGGTGGCGCCGTCGAACACGTCGCGGGTCAGCGGCGTCACCGCCGGCAGCTCGCGCAAGGTCTGCCCGAGCTCGTTGTCGCTATAGAGCGCGTCGGTGACGATCGCCTCGTTCGGGTTGATGCGCGCCAGGGTCGCGGCGAGCTCGCCGCCCGAGACCTCGGTGACCGTGAATTCGGCCGTCGAGATGTCGATCCAGGCGAGGCCGAAGCGGTCGCCGCCGGCGCTGGAGCGGGCGCGCGCGATCGCCAGCAGGTAATTGTTGGCACGCGCATCCAGCAGCGTGTCTTCGGTCAGTGTGCCCGGCGTGACCAGCCGCACCACGCCGCGGCGCACCACGCTCTTGTTGCCGCGCGCTTTCGCCGCCGCGGGATCCTCGGTCTGCTCGCACACCGCAACCCGATGCCCGGCGCTGATGAGACGATGCAGGTAATCCTCGGCGCGCTCGACCGGCACGCCGCACATCGGGATATCCGCGCCCTGGTGCTTGCCGCGCTTGGTCAAGACGATGCCGAGCGTCTTTGAAGCGATCTCGGCGTCCTCGAAGAACAATTCGTAGAAGTCGCCCATCCGGTAGAACAGCAGCAAGCCCTGATGCGCTGCTTTGATCTCCAGATACTGCTCCATCATCGGCGTGACGCGCGCGGCAGCCTCGGCCTGCGGCGTGGGCGTGTCGTCGGGCGGCGGAACGGGTATCGGTTGTTGCATGGTCATGGGCGGCGCAACCTACAAAATTTCGCCTGAGCGTCCTATCGGTTTGGCTGGGGAGGGCGGGTTTTCCACGCTGTCCGCATGGCGGGATGTGTGCGCCACACTCTCGGTCGTCATTCCGGGATGCGCCGATAGGCGCAGGCCCGGAATCCATAACCCCCGGCTCGTGGTTATGGATTCCGGGCTCGCGACTTCGTCGCGCCCCGGAATGACGGCTGAGTTTCATGACATCGCTCGAATATGCCACCCGCGAAACCGTCAATTGACCTGCCGCAGGCGCGCTCCTAAAACTCCGCCGACATTGAAGAATTTGGCCGGATCGCGGCATTCAGGGAGAACAACGATGCGTGACGTCTTTATCTGTGATGCCGTGCGGACCCCGATCGGCCGTTTCGGCGGCTCGCTCGCCAAGGTGCGCGCCGACGATCTCGCCGCCGCCCCGATCAAGGCGCTGATGGCAAAACACCCCAAGCTCGACTGGGCACAGGTGGACGAGGTCTTCTTCGGTTGCGCCAACCAGGCCGGCGAGGACAATCGCAACGTCGCGCGCATGGCGCTGTTGCTCGCAGGCCTACCGGATTCGGTTCCCGGCCAGACCTTGAACCGGCTTTGCGCCTCGGGCCTCGATGCGGTCGGTGCCGCGGGCCGCGCCATCCGTTCCGGCGAGATCGAGCTTGCGATTGCCGGCGGCGTCGAGTCGATGACCCGCGCGCCCTTCGTAATGGGCAAGGCGCAGGAGGCCTTCTCGCGCTCGGCCGAGATCTTCGACACCACCATCGGCTGGCGCTTCATCAATCCACTGCTGAAGGCACAGTACGGCGTCGATGCGATGCCCGAGACCGGCGAGAACGTCGCCGAGGAGTTCCAGGTCTCGCGCGCCGACCAGGACGCCTTCGCCATTCGCTCGCAGCAGCGTGCGGGCGCAGCGATCGCGGCGGGTTATTTCGCGGAAGAAATCACGCCCATCACGATTCCTGGCGGCAAGGCCGGTCCTGTTACGGTCGACAAGGACGAGCATCCGCGTCCCGAGACCACGCTGGAAGGTCTGGCCAAGCTGAAGCCGATCGTGCGCAATCCGGGCACCGTCACGGCCGGCAATGCCTCCGGCGTCAATGACGGCGCCGCCGCCATGATCCTGGCCTCGGAAGCCGCGGTGAAGAAGCACGGCCTGACGCCGCGAGCGCGCATCCTCGGGCTCGCCTCGGCCGGCGTGCCGCCGCGGATCATGGGCATCGGCCCGGTGCCGGCGACCCGCAAGCTGATGGAACGCCTCGGCAAGAAGATCAGCGATTTCGACCTGATCGAGCTGAACGAAGCTTTCGCCTCGCAGGGCATCGCCTGCATGCGCCAGCTCGGCGTCGCCGATGACGCCGATTTCGTCAATCCGCATGGCGGCGCCATCGCGCTCGGCCATCCGCTCGGCATGAGCGGTGCCCGTCTCGCACTCACCGCCGTGCACGGCATGGAGAAGCGCGGCGGCAAGCTGGCGCTCGCCACCATGTGCGTCGGCGTCGGCCAGGGTGTCGCGGTGGCGATCGAAAAGCTGAATTAAGACTCCATCCTCCCCCTCTCCCCGTTCTTACGGGGAGAGGGTTGGGGTGAGGGGCCTCTCTCCGCGGATGAGATGACCGTGGGACCTGTACCCCCTCACCCGGATCGCAAGGGCGATCCGACCTCTCCCCGCAGGCGGGGAGAGGTGAAGATTCCGGGGCCGCTCCTTTCACTCGCGCCCGGAACGACCGGATGGTTGGGAGGTGGCTATGATCATCGAGCGCGAGAAGGACGTCACGGCCGCGGCACTGGCGGTGATGGAGCGGACATCCGATCCGCGGCTGCGCGAGATCATGGTCTCCCTGGTCAAGCATTTGCACGCCTTCGTGCGCGACGTTCGCCTGACCGAGAAGGAGTTCCGCGATGCCACGGCGATCGTGGCCGAGCTCGGCAAGCTGACCACCGACACGCACAACGAAGTCGTGCTGATGGCGGGGTCGCTCGGCGTCTCCTCGCTGGTGTGCCTGCTCAACAACGGCGATCAGGGCAATACGGAGACCGATCAATCATTGCTCGGGCCGTTCTGGCGGTTGAATTCGCCCCGGGTCGAGAATGGCGGATCGATCGTGCGCTCGGAAACGCCGGGGGCCACGCTGTTCGTCAGCGGCCGCGTCGTCGACAGGGACGGCCGGCCCGTCGCGGGTGCCGAGATCGATGTCTGGCACGCCTCGCCGGTCGGCCTCTACGAGAACCAGGACCCCGAGCAGGCCGACATGAACCTGCGCGGCAAGTTCATGTCCGATTCCGACGGGCGCTTTTCCTTCCGCTCGGTGATGATGGTCGGCTATCCCATTCCGACCGATGGTGTCGTGGGCCGCCTGCTCGAGGCGCAGGGCCGCCACCCCTATCGTCCCGCACATCTGCACGCCCTGATCTTCAAGCCAGGATTCAAGGTGCTGATCTCGCAGGTGTATGATCCGAGCGACCCTCATATCGACAGCGACGTGCAGTTCGGTGTGACACAGGCTCTGATCGGCAAGTTCGTGCGCCACGATACGCCGCATCCGACCGCGAAGGACGCCTCCGTGCCCTGGTATTCGCTCGACCATACCTACCGGCTCGAGGCCGGAGAGGCCGTGCTTCCGCGTGCGCCGATCAGGTAGGGAGCGGCCGGCTGCCATGCGCGGGAACGCCGCTAAACCGGCTTTCCCAAATTAGTTATATCCTATAATGATTGGCAGAAGCGTTGACCGGCCGGACCTAAAATGGCCGGGGAGGAGTTCGCCAATGACATTCATCTATCCCACCGGCAGCAACGCGGCGCATCCGCTGCCGCTGTCGCCCGACTACAAAAGCTCGATCAAGCGTGCGCCGAACAAGCCCTTGATCCCGATGCCCCATACGCTGTCGGAGCTGACCGGGCCGGTCTACGGCCACGAGACCGTGCGCGAGGGCGACAACGATCTCACCCGTCAGCACGCGGGCGAGCCGCTCGGCGAGCGCATCATCGTGCACGGCCATGTGCGCGACGAGGACGGCCGCGGCGTGCCGAACTCGCTCGTCGAGATCTGGCAGGCCAATTCCTGCGGCCGCTATGTCCATGTCCGCGATCAGCATCCGGCGCCGCTGGATCCGAATTTCACCGGCGCGGGTCGCACCGTGAGCGATGCGTCCGGCTATTATCGCTTCGTCACCATCAAGCCCGGCGCCTATCCCTGGGGCAATCACCACAATGCCTGGCGTCCCGCGCATATCCATCTCTCGGTGTTCGGCCATTCCTTCGTCACGCGGCTGGTGACGCAGATGTACTTCCCGGCCGATCCGCTGTTTCCGTTCGATCCGATCTTCAACTCGGTGCCGGACGAGAGGGCGCGGGCGCGGATGGTTTCCTCGTTCGACCTGGAGAATACCCAGCCCGAATGGGCGCTGTGCTACCGCTTTGACATCGCGCTGCGCGGCAAGAACGCCACGCCCATGGAGAACCACTAACGTGCAGGATTCTGTGAAGCCCGACGGGATCACCCCATCCCAGACCGTCGGTCCGTTCTTCAAATACGGACTGACACCGACCGGCGAGTACGCGTGGAACGACGCATTCACCAACTCGACGCTGACACCCGATGTCACCGGCGATCGCGTTCGTATCGAGGGCCGTGTCTTCGATGGTGATGGCGTTGCCGTGCCGGATTGCATGCTGGAGATCTGGCAGGCGGATGCGCAGGGCCGCTTCGCCGATCCCCAGGACAAGCGCGCGCTGCCGAATGCGAGTTTCCGCGGCTTTGCCCGCTGCGGCACCGACAAGGACGGCAACTATTCCTTCGAGACCATCAAGCCGGGTGTCGTGCCCGATCCCGCTGGCAAGCCGCAGGCGCCGCACATCCTGCTTGCGGTGTTTGGCCGCGGCATGCTCAGGCATCTCTACACCCGCATCTATTTCAGCGACGAGGCCGGCAACGCCGCCGATCCCGTGCTGGCGCTGGTACCAGCTGACCGCCGGGCCACGCTCACTGCGGTCCGCGAGGCCGGCAAGCCTGTCTACCGGCTCGACCTGCAGCTGCAGGGCGACAACGAGACGGTGTTCTTCGACGTGTGAAGGCAGGGCGTGCCGGGGAAGATTGCTCTCCCGGCATGCACATCTCATTCAGCGCATCGATCGAACTCAAACGTTTGTTTTGCGCGTTTGTGCGTCAGCCTCGCTGACTCAATACCGAAGAGTTGACTGTCAATTCCCGTATTTATGCGGGGCTCGCGAAATACAATTCTCGCGCGAATCAATCCCGCATTTACCGTAGTCGTCTAGGGTGGCGGCAGTTTCGACGCTGACCTGGATTGTTTCATGAAATTTCGTCTGTCCTTGTCCTCTGCGATCGTCGCGTTTGGCGTCGTTCTCGCCGTTGGTTTTGCCGCCATTGTTTCGACCAGCCTGTACGCCCTGAAAGAGCTCAAGGTCGGCGGTCCGCTCTATTCCGACATTAAGCTCGGCAACGACCTCATCGCCGACATCCTGCCGCCGCCCGAATATGTCATCGAAGCCTATCTCGAGGCGACGCTGGCCATGCGCGAGCCGGATCAGCTGGCCGCCCATGGCGAGCGCCTGGTCCAGCTCCGCAAGGAATACGACGAGCGCAAGGCGTTCTGGGTCTCCTCCAGCCTCTCGGCCGACCTCAAGACCGCGCTGGTGTCGAAATCCGATGCGGAGGTGCAGAAATTCTGGAAGGCGTCGGATCAGCTCCTGCCGGCGCTCAAGGCCAAGGACATTGCAGCCTCCGAGCGCGCCTATGCGCAGCTCAAGGACGCCTATACCGCGCACCGCGCGGTCATCGACAGCATTGTCGACAGTGCGAACAAGCAGAATGCAGCCATGGAGAAGCTGGCCGCGGACCGCGACAGCGCGATGCTCTATATCCTACTCGGCGTCTCCGTTGCCGTCCTCGCCTTCGTTACCGCCGGCCTGCTGGGTGTTGCCCTCGGCGTGGTGCGCCCGATCGTGCGCATGACGGACACGATGCAGAAGCT
Organism: Bradyrhizobium sp. NC92; assembly: GCF_025200865.1. NCBI lineage: Bacteria > Pseudomonadati > Pseudomonadota > Alphaproteobacteria > Hyphomicrobiales > Nitrobacteraceae > Bradyrhizobium > Bradyrhizobium sp. NC92. The sequence goes on along the minus strand of NZ_CP104171.1, from coordinate 8,270,862 downwards.
CGCGACCGGCGATCTCGACGCCGACATTCCGTTCGCGCAGCGCCAGGACGAGGTCGGCTCGATGGCGGGCGCACTTGTGGTGTTCAAGCAGGCGGCGGTCGAGAATTCCCGTCTGCGCGAGGAGCAATTGCGGCAGGAGCAGGCGGCGGCGCTCGCCAAGCGCTCCGCCCTGCACCAGATGGCGGAGACGGTCGAGCGCGAGACCGGCCGCTCGGTCGATACCGCGACGGCGGCGACGCAGGGCGTGGAGCAGGCCGCCTCCGGGCTGTCGGAGATCGCAAAGTCGCTCTCGGCGCAGTCGCAGGCGGTCGCGGCGGCCTCGACGCAGGCGCTCGGCAGCTCGCAAGCCGTCTCGGCTGCGGCCGAAGAATTGAGCGCCTCGATCCGCGAGATCGCGGGCCAGGTGGCGCGGACCAGCAGCGTCACCAAATCGGCGGTCGCCGGCCGCGAGCAGGCGCGTTCGACCATTCAGGCGCTGGCCGGATCGGTGAAGAAGATCGCCGAGGTCTCCGATCTCATCGGCGGCATTGCGGGCCAGACCAACCTGCTCGCGCTCAACGCGACGATCGAGGCGGCGCGCGCTGGCGAGGCCGGCCGCGGCTTCGCGGTGGTTGCCGCCGAGGTGAAGTCCCTGTCAGACCAGACTGCCAAGTCGACCGAGGAGATCGGGCGGCTGATTGCCGAGATCCAGGCCTCGACCCAGGCCGCGGTCGACGCCGTCGAGGCCATGGGAGGCCACATCATCGAGATCGACGGCGTGGCGACCTCGGTCGCCGCCGCGATGGAAGAGCAGGATGCCGCGACCCGGGAGATCACGCGGTCGATTTCCGAATCGGCCTCGGCGGCGAAGGAGGTCTCGGCCAAGATCGGCGACGTCAGCCGCGATGCCGCCTCCGTCAACGCGCGCGCCGCGGATGTGAGGCAGGCGATCGCCGGGATGGCGGCCAATCTCGAGCAGCTGCGTTCGGTCGTCGTGCGGACCGTGCGCGACTCGACCGCGGCAGCCTGAGCCGGCGCGAGCCGCTGGTGCCCGGGCGGGTGATCGTGCAGTATGGCGCGGGACAGGGGCATCGTGGTTCATGACATCTCCACAATTGCCGGCGGTCGTTGAGCCCGCCCTACTGACGGCCGCGCTGCGCAGGGGCGGCGTGCTCGACGCCGGCGCTGTGCGCGAAGTGAAGGTGCTGCATCAGCGCGACACCGTGGTGTCACATATCGTCAGGCTCGGCCTGCGCTATGTCGGCGAATCCGCCGGTGCTCCGCAGTCGCTGATCCTCAAGACTCCCAATGCCGCGTTCGCCAAGCGCCTCGCCAATGGCGGCCGGCGCGAGGTGGAGTATTACACGCAGCTGGTCCCGCAGATGCCGGCGGGACTCGTGCCGCGCTGCTTTGACGGGCATTTCGACGAGGACAGCCTCGCCTGGCATTTGCTGCTGGAAGATCTCACCGACAGCCACGAGATCGCGACAACCTGGCCGGTGCCGCCGTCGCGCGAGCAGACGTTCGCCATCGTCACCACGCTGGCCCGCTGGCATGCAGCCTGGTGGGACCATCCGAGCCTCGGCGACACCGTCGGCACCTGGCCGAGTGTGGAGGACAGCGCGCAACGCATGGAGACGTTTGCGGGCCATTATGACCGCTTTGCCGATCTTCTCGGCGATCGCCTCAGCGAGGAGCGGCGGATTATCTACCGTCGGCTCATCGATCAGTCGGAGCGGCTGTCCCAGCGTTACCATTCACGCCGCCACCTCAGCATCACGCATGGCGATGCCCATGTCTGGAATTTCCTGCTGCCGCGCGCGGGCGTTGCTGACACCGTGCGCATCTTCGATTTCGATCTGTGGAGCATCGACGTTCCGGCCGACGACCTCGCCTACATGATGGCGATGCATTGGTATCCGGAACGCCGGCAGGCGCTCGAACGGCTGCTGCTCAACCTCTACCACGACGCGCTGATCGAGAGCGGCATCACCGGCTATACCCGCGGCGCGCTCGATCGCGACTACCGCTGGGCGGTGCTCTGGCAGATCACGCGGCCGGTCTGGCAATGGAGCATCAACATCCCGCCGCTGATCTGGTGGAACAATCTGGAGCGGGTGTTTGCGGCGGTGGATGATCTGGGCTGTGAGGAGCTGTTGTAGCGCTGTTGTGTCCGGGCGCGGTGCAGCGTGTAACGCTGCGTTGCTGAGCCGGGGCATGAGATCTCCCGCTACTCCATCACCGCATGTTCCGGCCCCGCCGCCTGCTTGCGCAGCGTGGCCTTGGTCGAGCCGATCAGCAGAGCGAGCGGGATGGTGCAGAGGACGAAGAGCATCACCAGCTGGTAGTCGTGTGCGAAGGCGATGATCTGCGCCTGCACGCTGACCATCCGGTCGGCCATGGCGCGGCCGGCGTCGGTGGAGAGATTGATCAGGCCGCTGACGCTGGGCATCTGCAGTGCGTGGTTGAACGGGTTGACGTGCTCGGAGAGGATCGCATAGGTCCGCCGCGTGCCCTGCGTCAGCTCGGCAATGACGACGGAAATGCCGACCGAGCTCGCGACGTTGCGCATCAGGGTCAACATCGCGGTGCCGTCGGTGCGCAGCTCGTTCGACAACGTCAGGAACGCCACGGTCGAGAGCGGCACGAAGACGAGACCGAAGCCAAAACCCTGGATCACGCTGACGGTGACGATCTCCGGCACCTGGGTCAGATCGGTCCAGCCTGTCATCTGGAACAGCGAGCCCGCCGTCAGCGTCAGGCCGGAGATGATCAGCGTGCGCGCCTCGAAGTAGCGCATCATGCGGCCGACCAGCATCATGGCGAAGAAGGTGCCGATGCCGCGGCTCGCCAGCAAGAGGCCGGCGGTGATGATGGGATAGCCGATCACGTTCTGCATGTAGGGCGAGGCCAGCGCCATGGTCGAGAACAGCACGAGTCCCATCACGATCATGAACAGGCAGCCGGTGACGAAGTTGCGGTCCCGGAACAGGGCGAAGCGGATGAACGGGGTCGAGGTCGTGAAGGAATGCGCGAGGAAGAAGTAGAACGCGACGGCCGCCACGATGAACTCCGCGACGATCTCATTCGATTCCAGCCAGCCCAATTGCTCGCCGCGGTCGAGTGCGAGCTGCAGCGCGCCGATCGCTACCGCCAGCGCGGCGAAACCGAACCAGTCGAATTTGAGGCTGAGATTCTTCTCGGTCTCGTCCATGAAGACGATCAGCCCGAGCACGGTGATGGCGCCGAACGGCAGATTGACGAAGAAGACCCAGTGCCAGGAATAGGTCTCGGTCAGCCAGGCCCCGAGCGAGGGTCCCATGATCGGGCCCATCATCACGCCCATGCCCCAGATCGACATCGCCTTGGCGCGCTCCTGGAGCGTGTAATAGTCGAGCATGACCGATTGCGACAGCGGCACCAGCGCGGCGCCGAACACGCCTTGCAGCAGGCGGAACAGCACCATCTGGTTGATGTCCTGCGCGAGGCCGCACAGCACCGATGCCATCGTGAACCCGGCCGAGCAGATGATGAAGATGCGCTTGCGGCCGAAGCGGTTGGCGATCCACCCCACCGGCGCCGTCATGATCGCGGCGGCGACGATGTAGGAGGTCAGCACCCAGTTGATCTGATCCTGCGAGGCCGACAGCGTGCCCTGCATGTAGGGCAAAGCGACGTTGGCGATGGTGGTGTCCAGCGCCTGCATGATGGTCGCGGTCATGGCGCAGATCGTCACCATGTTCCGGCGCAGGCCGGGGACCATCAGGCTGGCATTGGGGCCGGACATCGCGCCAGTCCTTGTCTTATTCTTTGTCTTGTTCTTTGTCTTGGCCCGCTGTCGCCGACAGCCCGAGCAGGCCGGCGAGCGAGCGCTGATGGCCGGTGTCGATGGTGGCGTAGACGCTCATGCCGGCTTTCAGCTTCCGCACGTATTTGTCGGTCTCGTCGAAATAGATGCGAATCGGCACGCGCTGCACCACCTTGACGAAATTGCCGGTGGCATTTTGCGGCGGCAGAATTGCGAATTGCGCGCCGGTGCCGGGCGAGAGCGAGCCGATCTTGCCCTTGAAGACATGGTTCGGGAACGCGTCGACCTCGAGCGTGACCGCCTGGCCTTCGGTGACATAGGTGAGGTCGCTCTCCTTCGGATTGGCGTCGACCCAGGGATGGGCGACGTCGATGATGGAAAACACCGGCGTGCCCGCGGCGACGTAACGGCCGAGCTGAATCTGCTCGACCTGCGTCGCCACGCCGCCCATCGGCGCGCGCAGCACGGTATGGTCGAGATTGCGCTGAGCGTCGTCGAGCTTGGCCTTGGCCTGCACATAGGGAGGAAACTGCTCGAGCGGCAGATCGGGGTTGCCGAGCAATTGCGTCTTGGCGTTGGACAGCTGCTGCTTGACGAACTGCGTCTGTGCGCCGGCCGTCACCAGCGCGTTGGCGGCGTTGTCGAGATCGAGCTGCGAGCCGAAATTGTTCTTCACCAGCGCCTGCTTGCGCTCGACGTCGCGCTGCTTCAGCTCGACGCCCTGCTGGGCGAGGTTGAGCATATCGCCGTAGATCTTGATGTTGGCAGCGAGGTTGTCGTACGTCGTGCGTGCCTGGGCGAGTTGTGCCTTGGCTTCATCCACCGCGAGGCGGAACGGAACCGGGTCGATCTCGAACAGCTCGTCGCCCTGCTTGACGACCTGACCTTCTCTCACGACGACCTTCAGGATCTTGCCGGAGATGTCGGGCGTCACCAGCACCTTCTGCGCGCCGACATAGGCATCGTCGGTGCCGACATAGCGGCCCCCTTGCAGATAGAAGGTAACGCCGCCGATGGCGATGATGACCGGCAGCACGACCAGGAGCAGGAAACGGCGATGGCGGCGCAGGCCCGCCAGCACGCGGCGGCGCGGATCGGTGCCGGCCTTCTTGGTCGGCTTGCCGCTGTCGCTCTTCTGCTCGGGCTGGAACTTGATGACCTGATCAGCCATAGCGCTGCTCCTTGCGTGCTTGCTCCGCGCCGGATGTCTGGATCGCGGTTCGCACGTTTTCCTTGATGGTTTCGAGCTGGGTGAGGAGGCGGTGGGCATCCGCCGGATTGATGCCGTCGAGCGCGTTTGCCGTCAGCTCCGACTTCAGGCCGCTCATGCGGCCGAGCAACTGCCGCCCGGCCTTCTTGAGGTACAGGCGCTTGACCCGGCGGTCCGAAGCGTCGCTGCGGCGCTCGATCCAGTCGTTGTCGCAGAGCTTGTCGATCAGCCGCGTCAGCGTGATCGGCTGCATCTCCATGAGCTCGGCGAGCTCCGACTGCTTCATGCCCTCGCTGCGCTCCACCTTGGCCAGCACCGCCCATTGCGCCCGGGTGATGCCGAAGCGCGAGGCCTCCTTGTCGGCATATACGCGCAAGAGGCGGTAGAGCTCACCGAGCGTGAACAGGAAATTCTGGTCGACCGACCCGCGGGACATGAGCTTCGTCTCCAATAAGCTTGAATATAATAAGCAAGCTTATGATTATTTCAGGGCAGGGTGGCGCGATGCTGTCCCGCGGGAGAAGCATGGCTGACAGCCGGGCGGCTCGTCGTGCTTTGGGTTCCCCCGTCAAAATGCTAGAAGACGGGTACATGAGCCTCGCAAAGCCGGCATTCCCCGCGCCCGACCATGATCACGGCCGCTGCACTGCGGACGCGCTCGCGCATGCCGAGGTGGTCTGCGAGCAGCGCGCGCAGAAATTCACGCCGATCCGCCGTCAGGTACTGGGTGCTTTGCTCGCCAGTCACCGCCCGCTCGGGGCCTACGAGATCATCGACGAGCTCGCCAAGTCCATGGCGCGGCCGGCGCCGATCACGGTCTATCGCGCGCTCGATTTCCTGATGGCCAACGGCCTCGTGCACCGCATCGAGAGCCGCAACGCCTATCTTGCCTGCGCCGCCCACGACCACGATTCGACCTCGGCGGTGGCGTTCCTGATCTGCGAGCGCTGCGGCCTGGTCGGTGAGATCTCCTCGGCGTCCTTCGCCAAGGACCTCAACGCCGCCGCGCGCAGCTCAGGCTTCGCACCAAAGCTGTCTGTGGTGGAGATCACGGGCGTCTGCACGCATTGTCAGAAAATGTCTTGAAGCAACAACGGCGCAAAGCCGGATTTTGGGAAGAAATGTCCGCACCTCAAGCCATACCGTCCGCCGGCCGTCCCCTCAGTGCCGGCGCCATCGCCCTGATGCTCATGCTGTGCCTGACCTGGGGATTCAACCAGATCGCGGTGAAGCTGGTGCTGCCGGACATTCCGCCCATGCTCCAGGCCACCATCCGCTCGATGGGCGCGCTGCCGGTGCTGTTCCTGATCGGCACCCTTCGCGGCGTCAATTTCTTCGAACGTGATGGCACCTGGAAGCCGGGCCTGATCGCCGGGCTGATGTTCGGTATCGAATTCGTGCTGATCTTCCAGGGGCTGCGTCTCACCTACGCCTCGCGCGCGGTGGTGTTCCTCTACACGGCGCCGTTCTTCGTTGCGCTCGGCTCCTACCAGGTGCTCGGCGAGCGTCTCGGCGGCTCGCAATGGCTGGGCCTTGCCATCAGCTTTGCCGGCGTGGCGTTTGCCATCGGCGTGCCCCAGCCCAATGTCGATTCGCATGTTCTGCTCGGCGACCTCATGATCGTCGGGGGCGCCGCGCTGTGGGCCGCGACGACGCTGGTTGCCAAGGGCACGCGGCTGCGCTTCGCCGCGCCCGAGAAGGCGCTGGGCTATCAGGTCGCGACCTCGATCCCGATCCTGGGGCTGGCGGCCTGGCTGTTCGGCGAATCCATCACGCACACTCCGTCGCCGCTCTCGCTCGGCCTGATGGCGTTCCAGGCGATCTGGGTGGTGGGAACCACGTTCACGCTTTGGTTCGCGCTGGTGAAGGCCTATTCGGCCAGCAAATTGTCCGCTTTTACCTTCATCACCCCTTTGTTTGGCGTGGTGGGTAGCTATTTCATCATGCACGACACCCTCAGCCTGACATTCGGGGCCGCAGCGGTCCTTGTAATTGCTGGGCTTTTTCTGGTTAACCGTCCCAGCTCATCAGCTGCGGCGCCGCGCGATGCATTGCTGAACGTCACCAAAACCTGATATTTGGACCGCCATGAACAAGCTCGAAAACCCTCTCGATTCAGACATTGCGGGCCCGGCGCCCCGGCATCGGACCACCCAGGTCAAGGTCGGCAACGTCGCCGTCGGCGGCGGTGCGCCGATCGTCGTGCAGTCGATGACCAACACCGACACCGCCGATATCGACGGCACCATCGCCCAGGTCGCCGCGCTGGCGCGCGCCGGCTCCGAAATGGTCCGCATCACCGTGGACCGCGAGGAGGCCGCGGCCGCCGTTCCGCACATCCGCGACGGCCTCGCCAAGCGCGGCATCACGACGCCCCTGATCGGTGACTTCCATTATATCGGCCACAAGCTGCTCGCGGCCTATCCGGCCTGTGCCGAGGCGCTGGCTAAATACCGCATCAATCCCGGCAATGTCGGCTTCAAGGACAAGCGCGACACCCAGTTCGCCGACATCATCGAGATCGCGAACAAGAACAACAAGCCGGTGCGCATCGGCGCCAATTGGGGCTCGCTCGACCAGGAGCTTTTGACCAAGCTGATGGACGAGAATGCGGCCTCGCCCAACCCGCGCGACGTGCGCGCGGTGACGCGCGAGGCCATGGTGCAGTCGGCGCTGCTCTCGGCCGCGCGCGCCGAAGAGCTCGGCATGCCCAAGGACCGCATCATCCTCTCCGCGAAGGTCTCGGCGGTGCAGGATCTGATCGCGGTTTACCAGGATCTTGCGGCGCGTTCGGACTACGCCATCCATCTCGGTCTCACCGAAGCCGGCATGGGCTCGAAGGGCATCGTGGCGTCCTCGGCCGCGCTCGGCATCCTGTTGCAGCAGGGCATCGGCGACACCATCCGCATCTCGCTGACGCCCGAGCCCGGCGGCGACCGTACCCGCGAGGTGCAGGTTGGCCAGGAGCTCTTGCAGACCATGGGCTTCCGCACCTTCGTGCCGCTGGTTGCAGCCTGCCCCGGCTGCGGCCGCACCACCTCGACCACGTTCCAGGAGCTGGCCCGTTCGATCCAGGATTTCATCCGCGACGAGATGCCGACCTGGAAGACGAAATACCCTGGTGTCGAGGAGCTCAACGTCGCGGTGATGGGCTGCATCGTCAACGGCCCCGGCGAATCCAAGCACGCCAATATCGGCATCTCGCTGCCCGGCACCGGCGAAGCGCCGGCCGCGCCCGTCTTCGTCGACGGCAAGAAGTTCCGCACGCTGCGCGGCCCGACCATCTCCGCCGACTTCAAGGCGCTGGTGATCGACTACATCGACCAGCGCTACGGCCAGGGCGCCAAGGTGCCGGCTCCCGCGGCGGAGTAGCTTTACTCCGCTCGCGCCGCATACTCGCTGTCGTCCCCGCCTAGTGCGCAATTGCGCACGGGGGCGGGGACCCATAACCACAGGGAGTGGTTATGGCGCGAGCTAGTTGGTACGAATTTTCGCCAAACCAAATCCTGTGGTTATGGGTCCCGGGCTCGCGCTCCGCGCCCCCCGGGACGACGGCTGCATTTGCGGTGCAGATTGCGAATCTGTCACCGCGCGTTACGATGTCTTCAATCAACAATGATCGGGAGACACGCCATGAGCTCACTCGCCGGCAAGCAGGGCCCGCGCTATCGCCACATGGCCGAAGACGGCGCGCCCTACGAGACCATCGCCGTCGAAAAGCTCACACCCATCATCGGCGCGGAAATCTCGGGCGTCGATATCGGCAAGCTCGTCTCGGACGATGCCCGTTCCAATCAACAGATGGACGAGATCCACCGCGCGCTCGCCGAAAACCTCGTCATCTTCTTCCGCGACCAGCACATCACGCCGCAGCAGCATCTCGCGTTCGGCCGCAAGTTCGGCGAGCTGCATTTTCATCCCGCAGCTCCGCACGAGGACGAAGACCCCGCCTTGATGAAGATCTATGCGGACAAGAACTCGCCGCGGGCGAACGGCGAGGGCTGGCACTCCGACGTCTCCTGCGATCTCGAGCCGCCGATGGGCTCGATCCTCTACATCAAGCAATGCCCGCCGCGCGGCGGCGACACGCTGTTCGCCAACATGTACGCGGCCTATGAGGCGCTGTCGGAGCGCATGAAGACCTATCTCGACGGCTTGACGGCGCTGCACGATGGCGAGCCGATCTATCGCGGGCTCTATGCCAATTATGGCGTCGCCGACCGTCCCTCCTATCCGCACGCCGAGCATCCCGTCGTGCGCACGCATCCGGTCACCGGCAGGAAAGCGCTTTACGTCAACCGCGGCTTCACCCGCCACATCAACGGCATCCCGCGCGACGAGAGCGACGCGATGCTGGCCTATCTCTACCAGCACGCCGAAAACCCGCTGTTCCAGTGCCGCTTCCGCTGGACCGAGAACGCCATCGCCTTCTGGGACAACCGCTGCACCCAGCACCGCGCGATGTGGGACTACTGGCCGCACACACGCTCCGGCACGCGCGTGACGGTGAAGGGGGAGCGGCCGGTGTAGGAACGGTGCCGTAGGGTGGGCAAAGCGACCTGTCCGCCGTAGTTCGAAGAGCGAAGGCGGAAGCGTGCCCACCATCTCGGCCGCACGCAACACGATGGTGGGCACGGCGCCCGAAGAGCGCGCCTTTGCCCACCCTACGAAGCCGTTCTTGCGTTGACGTCTTTCCACTCCCGCGCCAATCTTCCCGAAAACAATCGTGGGCTCGTTGATCGCCCGCGGATCACGGCAGCGGAGCAGCGCTTGGGGCAATTGCGGAGCATCATCGCCGGGCTGGTCGCGTCGATCCTGCTGTCGTCGCTCGCCCTTGTCGATGCCGGCGACGCCGCGGCCGCGCGAAAGATTGCAAGACCCAGGCCGAAGCCGTCGCCGCCGGCCAAATGCGAGACGCCCAAATTCCGGATCGTCGTGGACGTCGGCCACACGCCGGACTCCTACGGCGCGTTGAGTGCCCGCAATGATCCGGAGTTCGGCTTCAACTTCCGCCTCGCACGGCTGATCACGGCCAAGCTCAAATCCGAGGGCTTTGCCGCAACCCGCCTGCTCGTCACGGATGGCAAGGCACGGCCGAGCTTGTTCAAGCGCGTCGGTGCCGCGAACGAAGGCCGCGCCGATCTGTTCCTGTCGGTCCATCATGATTCGGTGCCGGACAGGCTGCTCGAGACCTGGGAATTCGACGGCGCAAGGAGCTATTTCAGCGATCGGTTTTCCGGCCACTCGCTGTTCGTGTCGCAGCAGAATCCGCACTTTGCCACCAGCCTGATGCTGGCCCGGATGATCGGCCGGCAATTGAAGGAGCAGGGCCTGCACTATGCCAGCCAGTACACCCTGCCGGTGATGGGCCGGTACCGGCGCCAGCTGCTCGACAAGGATGTCGGCGTCTACCGCTATGACGGGCTCGTCGTGCTGTCGCGCACGCACAGCGCCGCCGTGCTGCTCGAGGCCGGCTCGATCATCAATCGCGACGAGGAAATGGAGATGAACTCGCCGGAGCGGCAGGAGGCCGTCGCGGGCGCCGTTGCCGCTGCGATGAGGGAGTTTTGCGAGAGACGGTAGTTGGCTCAGGTGCTTCAACGCCCCGTCATTGCGAGCCACCGGGTCCGCGCGGAGCGCGGCCCGATGACAGGCTCCGCGAAGCAATACAGACTCTTTTTCCGCGGAGGCAGTCTGGATTGCTTCGCTGCGCTCGCAATGACAAAGGCTACAGCGGCCCGCCCCGATATTCCCTGTTCGCTAGGCTCGCCTCCTCCAGGTCCAGATCGCGCTCGATCCGCCGCCGCGTCTCGTCGGTGATCTGGCCGTCGCGCAGCAGATTGTGGATGAATTTGCGCTCGGCGGCGATCAGGTCGCGGGTCAGAGCGGTGCCGGCGGCGGAGATGTCGTGGTGGTTGGGATCGAGCGAATCCGGGAGCTGGTTGACGCGGATGTCGTGACGGGCGCGCAGCAGCCGCATCACCTCGTCGGAAATGTCCTTTTCCGCGGTGAGCGCGTCGAGTGATTTCAGCGCGGACTCCAGCGCCTGACGGCGCGCGGCGATCTCGGCTTCGTGCTCGGCGGCATGCTCGTGACGACCGGCCTCGGCGACGCCGAGCCAACGCACGATCGGCGGCAGCGTCAGGCCGACGCCGATCAGCGTCACGAAGATGACACCGAAGGCGACGAACAGGATCAGGTCGCGATACGGAAACGCTTCGCCATCCGGCAGCGCGAACGGCAGCGCCAGCGCGGCGGCCAGCGACACTGCGCCGCGTACGCCGGTGAAAGCGAGCACGAACGGCCATTGCCATGGCGGCGACGGATCGCGCTCGCGGAGCGACCTGGACAGCATCCGCGGCAGATAGGTCGCGGGATAGAGCCAGGCAAAACGCGCGATCACGACGATCACAAGGACCACGGCGGTTGCGATGAGAATGTCGTCGAGCGGAAAAGTCTTCGATTTCTCGTAGAGGGCGCGCATCTGGAAGCCGGTGAGCAGGAACAGCATGCCCTCGATCAGGTAGATCACGAGATCCCAGAAGAAGATGCCTTGCAGGCGCGTCGCCGAGGAGATCAGCAACGGGCCGTTCCAGCTGACATAGAGCCCGCAGGCGACGGTTGCGATCACGCCGGAGCCGCCGACGTGCTCGGGCAGCCAGTACGAGACATAGGGCGTAATCAGCGACAGCGTCAGCTCGACCTGCGGATCCCCGGACCATTTGCGGAAGCGCAAGGACAGCCAGCCGACGCCGATGCCGAAGGCGATCTCGCCGGCGACGATGAGGAGGAACTCGCCGGCCGCGAGCGGCAGCGAGAAATGTCCGACCATGATGGCCGCAAGCGCGAAGCGGTAGAGGATCAGCGCGGTGGCGTCGTTGGCGAGACCTTCGCCTTCGAGCACGACCAGGATACGGCGCGGCATGTTCAGCCGGCGCGCGATCGCGAGCGGCGCCACCACGTCGGGCGGCGCGACGATGGCCCCGAGCAGGAAGCCGACGGTCCAGGGCAGGCCGATCATGTAGTGCGTGGCGGCCGCCACCATCGCCGTGGTGAAGATCACCGCGCCGACCGCGAGCAGCACGATCGGACGCAGGTTCTTCTTGAATTCGCGCCAGCTCATCGCGACGCTTGCCGAGTAGATCAGTGGTGGCAGCACCACCAGCAGCACCAGCTCCGGCGGCAGCTCCACCGACGGCATGCCCGGCACGAAAGCGAGACCCACGCCTGCCAGCATCAGGAGGATGGCAGGGGCGACGTTGAAGCGTCGTGCGGCCAGTGCCACGCCTGCCAGCACGGCCAGCAGGATGAGAAAGATTTGAAACTTCGCTTCCATGATGGGTCTGTCTTGACCCGGAAGCGACGGCTACGTCAATGCGCGGCTCACGCCAGCCGCTCGGTCACCATCCGTCCGATCCGCGCGAACGCCGTCGCGATCTGCGCCGCGCTCGGCGCACCGCCCTGGGTATAGGCCGCGATCAGGATTGGCGTGTCCTGCTTCGGCCAGGCGACCGCGATATCGCCCGAGGCATCCTTGCCGTTGTTGCCGGTCTTGTCGCCGATCTTCCAGCCTGCGGGGAGTCCGCCACGCAGCCGGTTTGCACCGGTCTTGCAGTTCACCATCCATTCGATGAGCAGGGCACGCGAGGCCGGCGACAGCGCCTCGCCCGTGACCAGCCGCCGCAAATTTCCCGCCATCGCCGCCGGCGTCGTGGTGTCCCGGGGATCGCCGGGCTGCGAGCGGTTGAGCTCGGGCTCGTTGTGGTCGAGCCGCGAGGTGGCATCGCCGAGCGACCGCCAGAATGCGGTCAGCGCGGCGGGGCCGCCGATCCGCGCCAGCAGCAGATTGGCGCAGGTGTTGTCGCTGAGCTCGACGATGGCCTTGCACATCTCACCGACCGACATCTTGCCGGCCGCGAGATTTTCCCGCGCCACCGGTGCGTATTCCAGCAGATCCGCCTGGCCATAAGGGATCATGGCTGCGAGCTGCTCCTCGCCGCGATCGACCCGCGCCAGAACGTTAGCTGCGAGCGACGCCTTGAACGTCGAGCACATTACGAACCGTTCGTCGGCGCGCCAGGCGAGCTTTGCGCCGGTCGCGAGATTTTCGGCATAGACGCCGATCCGCCCGCCGCTCTCGCGTTCATAGGCTTCGAATTCCGGCACTGCCTCCGCGGCCAGCACGGGAGAGGCGGCCATCCAGCAGAGCGAGGCGAGCAGGGAACGGCGATCGAGCAGCATGAGGATATTCCAGGCGAGCGGGGATGGGAGATGCAGCGGGCGCTGCATCCCGTCGTCATTGCGAGCGCAGCGAAGCAATCCAGACTGTCTCCGCGGATGGACTCTGGATTGCTTCGTTGCGCTCGCAATGACGGAGAATTGGATAGCGAGTGCGTCCGATTTCGGGCAGCGGAAGGCTTTGCCCCTCACTCCCGCAGGTCATACCTGTACGACTTCGACACGATCTGCCAGCCGTCGGCGAGCTTCATCGCCACCAGATAATCGGTGAAGTAGCGCGGCGGCAGCTGGCAGCGCACCTTGATGAAGGCGGTCTTGTCGTCCGAACGGTCGATGGTGACGATGAAGTCCTCGCGCGGCTTGCCTTCGGCCTTCGCCGAGGCGCGCTTGCGCACGCGGTCGAGCCAGTCCGGCACGGTCAGAACCTGGAGCTCGCCCTTCTCGACCCAGCGCAGATCGGCGGAGGGATGGAAGATGGCGCCGAGCTTGTCGGCGTTGCCCTCGTAAAGTCCGTCAAAATAGGATTGCACGACGGCTTCGACGCTCGACCGGTCCTGGCTCATGGATCGTTCCTTTGCATGATGGCTTCGGGCCAACTTAGTCATACATGTCAAAATGCGCTATGGGTGTGTCAGCGATTTGCGCGAAGGCGTCACGATGACAGAATCAGAAAATTCGAACGCTCGCATCCTTGTCGGCGAATGCTATTGCCGCGCTGTGCGCTTCGAGGTGGCCGATGCATTTTCCTATGCGATGAACTGCCACTGCTCGAACTGCCGACGCACCACCGGTGCCGCCTTCAAGCCGTTCGCCGGCATCCGGCAGGACAGGCTTCGCATTGTCAGGGGTGGCGACCTGCGGCTGATTGTCGGCGACGACACCACCCACGACGCGCATTGTGGCCGCTGCGGCTCGCTGCTCTATTCCCGGGTCCGAGAGGGACAGTGGGTCCATGTCGCCATGGGAACCCTGGTCGATGCCCCCTCGATCCGGCCGAGCGCCCATATTTTCGTCGGCTCGAAGGCGCCCTGGCATGAAATTACGGACGATCTGCCGCAATATCGGGAGCACATCGGGGTTGTCTGACGGAACCCGGCCCGCACCGCCGTTCGTCGGCGAACCGCGACAGCGCTGGCGCGACAAACAAAAGAGGGCGTCGGGCCTGTCGTCGGGGTCCCGTTCGTGACCTCCATCACAAGCGCCGGCGGTGGATGTTGCTAAAGCGGTCCCAAAGGGCCTGATGGCCCGGAACTATCGGAAGTCGTGTCATGCGCAGCTTGCTCAGACTTTGTCCGCTTCTCGTCGCCCTCGGCCTGATGTTCGGCGCCGGGCCTGCTTTTGCCGGAAAGCGCGTGGCGCTGGTGCTCGCCAATTCGGCCTATCAACACGCGGCCTCGCTCTCCAATCCCGTCAATGACGGGTCGGTGATGGCCAAGACGCTGAAGGAGGCCGGCTTCGACGTCGTCGATTCCCGGCACGATCTGTCGGCGCTGGACACGCGGCGCGTGCTGCGCGACTTCGCCGACGCGACCCGCGATGCCGATATCGCCGTGGTCTACTACGCCGGCCACGGCATCGAGGTCGACGGCTCGAACTATCTGATTCCGGTGGATGCCAAGCTCGAGCGCGACACCGACGTCTATGACGAGGCGCTCTCGCTCGACCGTGTCCTGGTCGCGGTCGAGCCTGCCAAGCAGTTGCGTCTGGTGATCCTCGATGCCTGCCGCGACAATCCGTTCAGCAAGAGGATGAAGCGCACGGTTGCCTCGCGCGGCATCGGCCGCGGCCTCGCCCAGGTCGAGCCGACCAGCCCCAACACGCTGATCGCCTATTCGGCCAAGGCCGGTTTCACCGCGCAGGACGGCGACGGTGCGAACAGCCCGTTCACCATCGCGCTGTCGAAGCATCTGACGACGCCGGGCCTCGATGTGCGCCGCGCCTTCGGCTTCGTGCGCGACGACGTGCTGAAGTCGACCGGCAACAAGCAGGAGCCGTTCGTCTACGGTTCGCTCGGCGGCGAGGATGTTCCGCTGGTGCCGGTCAAGCTGGCGCCGGCGGCGCCCGTGGTCAATCCCCAGGCCGACATCCGCCGAGACTACGAGCTTGCGCTCCAGGTCGGCAACCGGCCGGCGTGGGAAGCCTTCCTCGCCCAGCATCCCGACGGTTTCTATGCGAGTCTCGCCAAGCTCCAGCTCGAGAAGATCGGCGCCGAGCGGGCGCATGCGGCGGCGATCGAGAAGGCGAAGCAGGCCGAGGCCGAGCGCGACCGGCTTGCTGCGCTCGGCGCGCAGAAGGATGCGCAAGCCAAGGCCGCGGCCGATGCCAAGGCCGCCGAGCAGGCGCAGCTTGCTGCACAGAAGGCCAAGGAACAGGCGCAGCAGCAGGCGGCCGCCGCCGAGCAGCAGCGCGTCAATCTCGCGGCGACGGCGCCGAGCGCTGCGCCGGCCGCGAGCGCCGCCGGCACCAACGTTGCCGCGCTGACCCCGGCGACCGCGCCGGCCGACCTCAACCGCTCGGTGCAGACCGAGCTCGGCCGCGTCGGCTGCTTCTCCGGGCAGGCCGACGGCAATTGGAATACGTCCTCGCAGCGCTCGCTGTCGCAGTTCAACCGCTATGCCGGCACCAAGCTCGACGTGAAGGTGGCGAGCACCGACGCGCTCGATGCAGTCAAGGCCAAGCCGTCGCGGGTCTGCCCGCTGGTCTGCGAGCACGGTTTCAAGGCCGAAGGCGACAAGTGCACCAGGATCGTTTGCGGCGACGGCTATGTGCTGAATGACGACAATGAATGCGAGAAGAAGCGCGCCGCCAAGCCCGCGTCAAAGCCCGCGACCTCGCGGCGCGACGAAGGCGAGGACCGTCCTGCACGGCAGCGGCCGCAGGCCGGTGCTGCAGCGGGCGGCTACGGCGCTGCTGCGGCGGCTCGCACGGGTCGTGGCTCGGGCGGCAGCGGTCAGATTTTTTGCAACGATCTGCTCTGCCGGCCGGTCAGGCCCGGCTGCCACCTCGCCTTTCGTGGCGGCGGCGGCCCTCACAATGATGCGAATTACGAGGTCTGCAACTGAAGGCGTTGTTTCCGCGACATCGTCCCGGCGAAGCCGGGATCATGTCGCGATCGCGCTCGCTGCGATGTTGACCGTCAGTGCAAGCAAGGCCGTGTTGTAGATGAACGAGACGATGCCGTGTGCGGTGGCCGTGCGGCGGATGGTCTTGTCGGTGATGCCGACGTCGGAGACCTGCGCGGTCATGCCGATCACGAACGAGAAGTAGACGAAATCCCAATAATCGGCGTGGTCTTCCTTCTCGCCGCTCGGGAATTGCAGGCCGCCTGCGGTCCCGTGTCGATAATAGTCATGCGCGTAATGCAGCGCGAAGGTCGTGTGCACGGCAGCCCATGACAGCGTGATCGTGGTGACTGCGATGCTCAGCTCCAGCGCGCCGCGATGCGGCGTGCCGAGTTCGGCTACGATCGCCGCGATGCTGGCGAACGCGCCGGTCGCCGTCACCAGCAGGATCACGAAGCGGCCGTCGTCCTGCATCGCGGCGGCGCGGCGAATGTGCTGATGGTCGTTGCACAGCATCATCGTGTAGACCAGCACGAGATAGACGGCGATCAGCGCGTCCCAGCCGAGCACGAGCCGCGTCACCAGCCGATAAGTCCCCGGCAGCAGCAGGCAGACCAGGATGCCGATCGCGAGCGCAATGAAGGTCCGTGGCCGCGCATAGATCAGCCGCATCGGCCGCGACATCTGGCGGAAGCGGACGAGGACGGGATCTTCTTTGCCCTCGACCGCCATCGGTATGCGTCAGTTCTTCCGCTCGGCCACGAAGCGCGCGGCGGCCTGCAGCACGGCGGCGCGGTCGCCGAAGATCGAGACGGCACTATCGGCGCGCGCGAGCAGGTCACGCACGCGCTGCTTGGCGCCTTCGATCCCGAGCTGGGTCACGAAGGTGGTCTTGCCGAGCGCGGCATCGGCGCCGGCCGGCTTGCCGAGCGCGGCCGCATCGCCCTCGACGTCGAGCAGATCGTCGGCGATCTGGAAGGCTTCGCCGAGCGCGCGCCCGTAATCGTCGAGCGCCTGATATTCCGCCTTCGAGGCCTGGCCGAGAATTGCGCCGGCTACGCAGCCGTAGCGCAGCAGTGCGCCGGTCTTCATCTGCTGGATACGGGCGACGTCGATCGGCTCGTTGCCGCCAAACCGGCCTTCGCCGGCGAGATCGAGGATCTGGCCGCCGACCATGCCGCCGATGCCGGCGCAGCGCGCCAGCGCACGCGTCAAGAGCAGCCTCACATTGGCGTCGCGATGGACCTCGTCGCGTGTGATGATGTCGAACGCGAGGGTCAGAAGGCCGTCGCCGGCGAGGATCGCAGTGGCGTCGTCGGTCTGCTTGTGCAGGGTGGGGCGGCCGCGGCGCAGGTCCGAATTGTCCATTGCCGGCAGGTCGTCATGGATCAGCGAATAGCAGTGGATGCATTCCAGCGCGGCGCCCACGAGCAGGGCCGCCTCGCGCGGCACGCCGAACACGGCGGCGCTCTCCACCACCAGGAACGGGCGCAGGCGCTTGCCGCCGTTCAGGCTCGAATAGCGCATTGCGTCCATCAGTCGCTTGGGCCGGGCGATTTCGTCGTGCAGGATGTCATCCGACAGCAGGCGCCCGAGCAGGGCTTCGGTGTCATCAGCGGTCTTGTCCAGACGTTTGGCGAAATCGGACGGGGACGTGCCGGTCATCAAGAGGGGCTCCAGAACTAAAATTCGGCGGGACAATCCTTTATGCGCCCGCCCCAGTCAATCGTTTGGAAGGCCTAAAAAGTGCTGGAAAAGGCCCGAATTATCACAGACTTAATGCTCCAGCCCGTGGCCGCTCTTCAGTTTGCACCGGAAAGGTCGATTTGCGCATCGTCAAAATCCTGCTGGTGGTGCTCGCGGTCGTAGTCCTCGCGCCTTATGCGATCGCGCCGTTCTACCGCACCGGCCACCCTGTTTCGACGCTGATGGCCTGGCGCAGCTTGCGGGGCGCGCCGATGCAGCGGGAGTGGATCGATCTCGCCGATATGTCGCCCCCTCTGCCGCGCGCGGTGGTGGCGGCCGAGGATGCCCATTTCTGCAAGCATCACGGCATCGATTGGGGCGCGCTGCGCGAGGCGATCGACGACGCCAGGGAGGACGGCACCGCCTTCCGGGGCGCCTCCACCATCACCCAGCAGGTCGCGAAGAACCTGTTCCTGTGGCAGGGGCGCGATTTCGTCCGCAAGGCGCTCGAATTCCCGCTGGCGCTTTGGATTGACCTCGTCCTGCCCAAGCAGCGGATTCTCGAAATCTACCTCAACATCGCCGAGCTCGGCCCGCAGGGGCAGTTCGGGGTCGAGGCGGCCAGCGCCTATGCCTTCGGCAAGTCGGCCGAAAGCCTCTCGCCCCGCGAGGCGGCACTTCTGGCCTCGATCCTGCCGAATCCGGTAAAACGCAGCGCCCGGACCCCAGGCCCGGGCGTCCGGCGGCTGGCAGCCACCTATATGGCGCGGGGGCAGGCGAGCTCGCTTGCGACCTGCTGGCGCGAAAATCGCTGATTTTTGGCCCGTTCCGGGCGCATTTTCCGGCCCAAGAGCCTAGCTTTACGGCCAGCCTTCCTCTATAAGCGCGGCCTTGATCGGCATTCAGCTCGCCTCGTATTGCGGGTGCTGAGCCGTCCCTTCGCGGACGATGCCCTGATGACACCAATCCCTAGAGGATAATGAAATGGCCGTTCCGAGAAGAAAAACCTCGCCGTCGCGCCGTGGCATGCGCCGCTCGGCGGACGCTATCAAGAAGCCGACCTATGTGGAAGACAAGGACTCCGGCGAGCTCCGTCGTCCGCACCATCTCGACCTCAAGACCGGCATGTACAAGGGCCGCCAGGTCCTGAAGAAGAAAGAGTCCTGAAGCCAGGATCTTTCTCGGGCGGGAGATCGGACCCGCCCGATTTCGGCCAACCCATGAGATAGACGGTGACGGCGGCGGAGCCAATGCTTCGCCGCTGCATTGTTCTGTCCGGATATCTTGATCGAGAAGGCATCTCGCCGATGGTCGGTTTCCCGCTGCTCCTGATTCCGCTCGCGGTCTACAACATCATCGCCTTCCTGATGCCCAGCGTGTCCTTCTCGGACGTGCTGTTCAAGGTGCCGATGATCACGGGCGAGGCCTGGCCGGTCACGCTCGCCGATCTCCTCCTCGCGCTCGGTGTCGTGCTGCTGCTGCTCGAGGTGGTCAAGGGCGCGCGGCCGGGCTCGAAATTCCTGATGGACCATTTGCTGTCGCTGCTCATCTTCGGCGCGGCCGCCGCCGAATTCGTGATGTGGCCCAAATTCGGCAACTCCACCTATTTCCTCCTGGTGCTGCTGGCGATGGCCGATTTCCTCGGCGGCATTGCCCAGCGCACGCGCCGCCGCGTCACCTATGTCGCCGAGACCACGGTGCCGGCGCCGCGCAAGGCCAAGCGCAGGGCCGAAGCGGCGGAAGATGGGGAGTCCGAGCGCACGTTCGAGCCGGTGATCGCGCCGCAGCCGGCACCGGCGGCGCCGCCCGCCCCGTCGGCGCAATCCGTCGCTGAATCCGTGCTGATGGATCACCCGGCGCCAAAGCCGGCGCAGAGCCCGCCTTCGCCGGAGATTCCCTCGCCGCATCTTCAGCCGGGTAACGGCACGCCGAGCTCGCCCGACACGCCGCCGCGCTGATCGGTCTCAAGCCACCTGCCGTGTGCGCGCACTGACGCTTTGCAGCGGTTGCTTGCTGCCATAGGCCATCAGCGCATCCTCGGAGGAGGCGCGGCGGAGCCGGCTCGTTTGCGGCAGCTGCTCGGCATTTGCGATCAATTGTGTGATGAAGCTGGGATCGGGGCGCGGCAGCGACGCCTTGCGGACCCACCGCAACGTCGGCATCAGCGGCACCAGGGCCGTGCCTGTGCCGTTGTCCGCCGCGTCCAATCGATCAGTACTCAACATCGCAATCACCGTTGATCCGGCGAAATTGTCGCGTTTCGGGACGCTGGCGCCGGTGCGAGTCATGTACTCGCAAGGCCTATGCCGCCCGCACCGGTTTGGTTCCCACGCCTTCGGAAACGTGGTTTCCAAATTGTTTATCAACTTTGCCTAGGGTCGGGGGCGAATCTGGCTCTATTCTGTGCCGACAGAGGACTTCTCCACTGTCCCGAATCGAGGCGACTTTGACCCCTGCATTGCCGCAAGCCTCCGACATCCTCGCCGCGCTCGGCCAGGCCGTGTTCGCCTGGGACATCGCCAGCGATGCCATCGTCTGGGGTGAGCAGGTCAGCACCGTCTTCCCCGGCATTCCCGCCGAGCGGCTCGCGACCGGCGCCGAGTTCGCCAAGCTGATCGAGCCCGCGCAAACGCTGCGCACGGCCGCGCTGGCGCTGACGTCCCCGGTGCACGGCGCCGACGGCACGCCCTATCGGGTCGAGTACGGCGTGCGCATGAGCGCCTCCGATCCCGTGATCTGGATCGAGGAGACCGGCCGCTGGTTCGCGGGCCCCGACGGCCGTCCCACGCGTGCGATCGGCTCCGTCCGCATCAACAATGAGCGCCACGCCCGCGACGAGGAACTGAGCAGGCTGGCCCGGCTCGATCCGCTGACCGGCGAGCTCAACCGCTCGCATCTGATCGCGGCGCTGGCCGAGGCGATCGAGGAGACGGCCCGCTTTCGCTCGACCGCCGCCTTCATGCTGGTCGGCATCGATCATCTCGCCCGCGTCAACGATGCCTTCGGCTTCGACGTTGCCGATGCCGTGATCCTCGACATCGCCAAGCGCATTCGCGCGCGCCTGCGCGGCGGCGACGTGCTCGGGCGCTTCTCCGGCAACAAGTTCGGCCTGATCCTGAAGAACTGCACCGTCGACGACATGAACGTGGCTGCCGAGCGCTTCCTCGCCGGTATCCGCGACGAGGTGGTGCCGACCAGGTCCGGTCCGGTCTCGGTCACCGCCTCGATCGGCGCCGTCAGCCTGCCGCGCTATGCGCGCAACACCGACGAGGCCGTCAACCGCGCCCATGAGACGCTGGATGCCGCCAAGCGCCGCCGCGTCGGCTCCTTCGCAGCCTGGCGTCCGGATGCCGCGCGCGACGCGCAGCGCCGCGTCAACATTCGCGTCACCGACGAGATCGTCACCGCGCTCAACGAGCGCCGCATCAGGCTCGCCTATGAGCCCGTCGTCTCGGCCGTCTCGCGCGAGCGCGCATTCCATGAATGCCTGGTGCGGATGGACCAGGGCGACGGCCAGGTGCTGCTCGCGCCCGACATCGTGCCGGTCGCCGAACGGCTCGGCCTGATCCGCCTGGTCGATCACCGGGTGCTCGAGCTCGTCGTCGCCGAGCTCGCGGCGGCGCCCGACATCTGTCTCAGCCTCAACATCTCGCCGGATACGACGATGGATCCGGATTGGTGGGCGGGAATCGAATCGCTGATGCTGGCTCATCCCGGTGTCGCCGAGCGGCTGATCATCGAGATTACCGAGACGGTCGCGATCCAGGACATCGACGAGGTTCGCGCCTTCGTCAGCCGCCTGAAGCATTTCGGCAGCCGCATCGCCATCGACGATTTCGGCGCCGGATACACTTCGTTCCGCAATCTGCGCAAGCTCGGCGTGGATATCGTCAAGATCGACGGCGCCTTCGTGCAGAACATCACCCGTTCCGCCGACGACCGCGCCTTCGTGCAGACCCTGATCGACCTCGCCCGCCGTCTCGACATCAAGACCGTCGCCGAATGGGTGCAGGATGAAGAGGCCGCAAACATGCTGCGCGACTGGGGCTGCGACTACATCCAGGGCCGCCTGATCGGGCTGGCGGCAGTGGAGCGCCCGTGGGGCCTGCCGTCGGACAGCGCGCTGCCTGCGGCGAGCTGAGATGCTGTAGGGTGGGCAAAGCGAAGCGTGCCCACCATCCTGCTGAATCGTTGGAAGATGGTGGGCACGGCGCAAGCGCGCCTTTGCCCACCCTACGAGATCTCTTCACGCCCCCTCGTCCAGCGCCACCAGCTCGCGCTTCTTGCGCAGCGACGGCAGCAGCGGCGCGATCAGCAGCACCAGGGCAAGCGCGAGACACGCGCCCGAGATCGGCCGCTGCACGAAGGTCCAGAGATCGCCCTGCGACAGGATCAGCGACTTGCGCAAATTGTTCTCCATCATCGGCCCCAGCACGAAGGCCAGCACCAGCGGCGCCGGCTCGTAGCCGAGCTTGCGCATGAAATAGCCGATGATCCCGAACGCGATCATCACATAGACGTCGAACACGTTGTTGCTGGAGCAATAGACGCCGAGGATCGTGAACAGGATGATCAAGGGGAACAGGATGTTGTAGGGCAGCTTGAGCAGCTGCACCCACATGCCGATCATCGGCAGGTTCAGGCTCAGCAGCATGACGTTGCCGATATACATGCTGGCGACGATACCCCAGAACAGGCCGGGGTTTTGCGTGATCAGCAGCGGTCCCGGCTGCAGGCCGTGAATGACGAAGGCCCCGAGCAGCAGCGCCATCACCACGTTCGGGGGAATGCCGAGCGTCATCAGCGGAATGAAGGCGCCGCCCGCCGCGGCGTTGTTCGCCGATTCCGGCCCTGCGACGCCCTCGATCGCGCCGTGGCCGAACCTTTCAGGCCTCTTCGACAGCCGCTTCTCCAGCGCGTAGGACGCGAATGACGCCACCACCGCGCCGCCGCCCGGCAGGATGCCGAGAAAGAAGCCGAGGATCGTGCCGCGGCCGACCGGGCCTGCGCTCGCCTTCCAGTCCTCTTTGCTGGGCAGGAGATGGGTGATCCTGGTGTTGATGACGTCGCGCTTGATCGCCTGCTCGGTATTGAGCAGCACCTCGGCGACGCCGAACAGGCCCATCACCACGGGCACGAGGCCGATGCCGTCGATCAGCTCCATGCGGCCGAAGGTCAGCCGCGGCTGCGCGGTGATGCTGTCGAGCCCGATCAGCCCGAGTACGACGCCGATGCACGCCATCAGCAGCGCCTTCGGCATCGAGCCCTGGGTGAGGAAGGTGAGCACGACGAGGCCGAGCACCATCAGGCTGAAATATTCGGCCGGGCCGAACGCGATGGCGAGGCTGGCAAGCTTCGGCGCCACCAGCATCAGAGCGACCAGCGCAAACGTGCCGGCGACGAAGGAGCCGAACGCGGCGATGCCGAGCGCGGGGCCGGCGCGGCCCTGCTTCGCCATCTGGTGGCCGTCGATGCAGGTGACGACGGAAGCCGCCTCGCCGGGGATGTTGACCAGGATCGAGGTGGTCGAGCCGCCATACATCGAGCCGTAATAGATGCCGGCCATCATGATGATGCCGGATTCCGGCGTGCCCGACAGCGTCACCGGCAACAGCAGCGACATCGCCGAGATCGGGCCGATGCCGGGCAGCACGCCGACCAGCGTGCCGATGAAGACGCCGATGAAGCAGTAGAGCAGGTTGATCGGCAGCAGCGCGACGCCGAATCCATGTGCCACGTTGACGAGCGTATCCATGGGGTCAACCGATTCCGAGCAGGCCGGACGGCAACTGGATCAACAGCAGCCGCTTGAGCACCCACCACATGCCTGATGGCACCAGCACGGCGATCGGGATCGCCAGCGTCCAGCGCACCGGATCGATCAGCCGCAACAGCAGCAGCATCAGCGGGATCGACGACAGCAGGAATCCCAGCGGCTCCAGTGCGAAGGCGAATGCGGTGAGGCAGGCGATGAGGACAAGCGGCTTGCTCCAGCGCGCGTTCTCCCAGCGCGAGGCCAGCGTCGGCCCGCCCTCGGTGATCGCCGAGACGATGATGGCGCCTGCGAACACGCACATCAGGATGCCCGTGTAGAACAGCACATAGCCGGAGCCGGGATCGTTGATGGTGCCGAGCTTGAGCTTCAAGCCCGACCAGATCACGAAGCCGCCGAGCGCGAGCCCGACCAGCCCGCCCCAGAGTTCGGAGTTGCTGAGGCGGAGCTTGACGTTGGTGTCGATGTTCATGTGAAGCGCCTTGAGATCATCATCGTCCTCTGCGCAACGGCGAAGCCGTTGTCGCTGAGGTGGCGGAGCGCAGCGTAGCCCTCGAAGGGCGACGGTGCCCCGATCCATCCTTCGAGGCGAGCCGCAAGTGCGGCTCGCACGTCAGGATGACGCCAGCATTGTGGGGAGACCAGCTACTTCTTCGCAAGCCCGAGCGTCTCGATCACCTTGCGTTCGGACTCCGTGACCTCGACGACGAATTTCTTGTAGTCCTCGGTGTTCTTGTAGTTCGGCACCATGTCGTATTTGGCGAGCGTGGCGATCACCGCGGGATCCTCGACCGCCTTCTTGAAGGCATCGTGCAGCTTGGCGACGATCTTGGGATCCATCCCTTTCGGCCCCGCAATGCCGAACGGGGAATCATAGACCATGGGATAGCCGAGCTCCTTCAGCGTCGGCACGTCGGGATAGTTCGGCGAGCGTGCGCCGGTCCACACCATCAAGAGCCGCAGCTTGCCGGCGTCGACCAGCGGCCGCCATCCCGTGGAGTCCGCTTGCAGCATGGTGTGCTGCCCCAGCACGGCGGCGTTGGTCTCCGCGCCGCCCTTAAAGGGAACCTGCGTCAGCTTGATGCCGGACATCCCGGCGATCTGCTCCATGCCGACATGCAGCGAGGTGCCGGCGCCGGGCGTGGCATAGGTCACCTTGCCCGGATTGGCCTTTGCGAACTCCACCACGTCCTTCCAGCTCTTGAACTGCGACTCCGCGCTGGTGGTCACGCCGAAAGTGTAGCCGGTGAGATGGACGATATAGGTGAAATCCTTTGCCGGATCCCACGACACCTCCTGCATCAAGGGCAGGCGGAACACGGTGATCGGGATCTGCGAGATGGTATAGCCGTCCGGCTTCGCCGCGGCCGCCATCGTCGCCGGTCCGACCGTGCCGCCGCCGCCCGCCTTGTTGTCGATCACGATCGGCTGCCCCAGCACCTTCGAGGCGCTGTCGGCAATCGCGCGCATCGAAATATCGGTCGATCCGCCGGCCGGCCACGGCACGATCAACGTGATCGGCTTCGTCGGATAGTCCTGCGCATTGACCGCAGTGGACAGCAATACGCCCATGACGGCGTGCGCCGCGGCAAACGCAATCGTCTTCAGCCCGTAACTCGACATCGAAACGCCTCCCTCGCGGCGGCCTCTTTGGGACCGCCGTCTCTCGTTCTTGTGAGGGCGATTGTTTCTGAATTTGACGGAGAAGAAAAGCGCATTGCGCGCATCGCTGCGCGGCCGTCGGTCAGCTAGCGCCGACAGAGCCGACAGATGCGACAATTGGTCGTTTGGCCGCGTGCCGAGCGGCGGAATTTGAGCGGCCGAAGCGGTCAGGCCACGCGCCGGACCGTGTTCAGCGTCTCGATGGTGCGGCTGACCTCCGAGGCGAGGCACGGCTTGCCGAAATAATAGCCCTGGACCGCGGTGCACCCGCATTCGCGGACGAAGTCGAGCTGTTCCTCGGTTTCCACGCCCTCCGCCGTGGTCTCGACGCCGAGCACGGAGCCGAGGCTCGCGATCGTTCTTACGATTGCAACGCTCTCCGGGCTTTCGCCGAGCGTACCGACGAAGGAGCGGTCGATCTTGATTCGGTCGAACGGAAACTTGCGCAGATAGCTCAGCGAGGAATAGCCGACGCCGAAATCGTCGAGGCTGACGCGGACCCCGAGCGCACGGAGCTGGTGCAGGATGTCGATGGTCGCCTTGCTGTCGTCGAGCAGCGCCGTCTCGGTGACCTCGAGCTCGAGCCGTTGCGGCGGCAGGCCGGCTTCCGCAAGTGCGCTCGTGACCATCGCCACCAGCCCGCGGGAGCGGAACTGCACCGGAGACAGGTTCACCGCGACGGTGACGCCGGGCCAGGACGCAGCCGTCGCGGAGGCCGTGCGCAGCACCCATTCGCCGATCGGAACGATCAGCCCGTTCTCCTCCGCAATCGGGATGAATTCGGCCGGAGAGACGAAGCCGCGCGAGGGATGCTTCCAGCGCAGCAATGCCTCGAAGCCGGTGAGCTCGGAGGAATCGAGCCGCATTTGCGGTTGGAACACCAGGTGGAATTCACGCCCTTCCAGCGCGCCGACCAGGTCCTGCTCCAGCGCGTGCCGGCTGCGCGCCTGTTCCTCCATCTCGGGCTCGAACAGCTGATAGGCGCCGCGTCCCTTGGCCTTGGCCTGGTACAGCGCAAGGTCGGCGCATTTCATCAGCTCATCGGCATCGAGCCCGTGGTCGGGTGCGATCGCGATGCCGACGGAGACGCCGACGTGGATCGACTGGCTTTCCAGCGGCGGCGGATGACCGATGATCTCGACGAGGCGGCGGGCGAGCGCCTCAGCCGATTGCGGCTGCTGCCCGCGCTGGAGCACGGCGAACTCGTCGCCGCCAAGCCGCGCGACGGTGTCATGCTCGCCGACATTCTCCTTCAGACGCGCCGCGACCCAGCGCAGCAGGCGGTCGCCCGCGGCGTGGCCGAGGCGGTCGTTGACGGTCTTGAAATTGTCGAGGTCGAAGCACAGCACCGCCATGGCGCCGCCGGCGATTGCGACCTGGTTCAGTCCCTCGCCCATTTTCTCGCGGAACAGCGTGCGGTTGGGCAGGTCGGTGAGCGAATCGTGCCGCGCCATGTGCGCCACCCGGGCCTGGGCCTTGTGGCGCTCGGTGACGTCCTCATAGGTCACGACCCAGCCGCCGTGCTCCATCCGCTTGTGATTGAGTTTGATGATGCGGCCGTCGCTCAAATGGCGGTGCAGCGTGTGCTCGCCTTCGCGCAGCCTCTCGACGTAGTCGGCATAGAGCTTGGCGCCGGTCATGTTCGGATGGATGCCGAGCTCGCAGCTGTGGTCCATGATGTCCCGCATCGAGACGCCTGGCTTCACGATCTCCGGCGACAATCCGTACATCTCGATATAGCGGCGGTTGCAAACGATGACGCGCAGGCTGGCGTCGAGCATGCACAGGCCCTGGCTCATGTTGTTCAGGGCGGCGTCGAACCGGCGGTACTGCTCGCTCAGCTCCTCGACCGCGCGCTCGCGCTCGGTGATGTCCTCGTAGGTGGCGACGAAGCCGCCTTCGGCCAGCGCGCAATAGCGCACCGAGATCACGGTGTCGTTCGACATGCGCCGGCGCATCGGCGAGGAATCGCGATTCGCGATCCGGGCGCGGGCGGCTTCGAGGATCTGCTGCGGGCTGTATTCCGAGGTGAACGCGCCGTTCGCCATCGATCGCTCGATCAGCTCGGCCAGATGGGTGCCGGGCCGGGTCTCCTCCGGTGACAACAGGTAGATCTTGCGGTACGTGGTGTTACAGACCCGAAGCCGCATCTCGCTGTCGTAGAAGGCGAGCCCGTGCGCCATGTTCTCCAGCGCCGCATCGAGAATGAAATTCTGCTGCCGCAGCGTTTCCTCGTATTGCAGCCGCTCCGTGACGTCCTCGTGCACCGTCACCCAGCCGCCGTCAGGCAGGAAGCGGGAGACTGCCTGCACCATCCGTCCGTCGTAGCGCATCACCAGCAGCGTCTTCGGCTTTCTGCTGCGCACATCGTCCAGCCGGCTCTGGTAGAATTCGTCGCCCGACATGCCCGGCAGATTGCCGCGCGACATCCAGTGCTCGATCACGGTGGAATGCGCGATGCCCGGCTGCACGATCTCGGGATCGAGGTTGTAAAGCTTCAGGAACCGTTCGTTGCAGACGACGACGCGGCTGTCGACGTCGTACATGATCAGTCCGTGCGACATGTTGGCGAGCGCGTGCTGGCTGCGCTCGGTCTGCACGCGCAGTTCCGCTTCGAGTCGGGCGAGGCGGGTGACGTCATCGCAGATCGTCATCCAGCCGCCGCCGGGGAGAGGCTTCAGCTGGAGCGACATCACGAGGCCGCTCGCCAGCAACTGCTCGGTGCGGAACGGCTTGCCCGCGGCGATCTGCGCCATTCGCGTCGAATACAACGCGTCGAGCTGGTCCTGCGGAAAGTTGCCGCGGCTTGCGCTGTGCGCGAGCACCTCCCGGTAGCTGGTGCCGACCCGCACGATTTCGGCCGACATGTCGAACAGCGTGAGGTAGCGCTGGTTCGCCAGCACGATCCGGTTGTCGGCGTCGTAAACGCAGACGCCTTGCTCCATGTGGTCGAGCGCAAGCTGGCTCAGCGCGACCAGGGCGCCTGGGCCCTGCTCACGGCCTGTACCAAGCTCGGTGTCGCGGGTCGACATCATGGGGTCGGCGGGGCCTCGGCCAGCAATAGACTTAATGCAACCTAATTCAGCCGCCGAGGGTAACGAAGAGGCCGGAAAATTCCCTTAAGCGCCGTAGTTTACGGAGGGTGACCTGCGATGGTGAGCGCACGCGTAAACGGCCCGCCGCCAAGGCGATAGGCCCTAGCTCCGGATGAGCGCGGCGATATTCCCGCTCCGCTCGCACAGACGACAGAGCCGGGCGTTGCTCTACGGCCCGTATAGCACGAGCTCCGTATCGGTGAGGTCGCCGAGCTGTGGCTGATGCGGGCCCCTGAAGTATTTCCGGCCGCGCCGCTCGGTGTAGATGCCGACGAGGCCGGGTACCGGCCCGTTGGCGTCGATCGCCACCGCGATCTTGCCGAGCCGCAGCAGCAGCCGTCCGATGCGGCCGGCGCATTCGGCATATTCCGCGGCGCTCCGGCAATAGATCAGCTTCATGGCGGGAGGTGCGATGAAACCGCGGCGGATGCGCACCGGTTGCAGGACGAAGGGGAACGTTCCCTTCGGCGTGCGGCACACCAGGCTGAGGCAATTGTAGCGCGCATGTCGCGTCAGAAGCTCGGTCTCCGCCTCGGAGAGCCCCTTGATCTCCTTGGCGTGCTGCGGAATGACCTCGATCTTGTTCCAGCGCGGGACGCGCGCCAACGCAGGGACGGAGAAGAATATGCCGCGGCAATAGGCGCGAAAGCCCTGCGTCTCGATGATCGGCCAGGTCCACGGCGCCGGACTGATGTTGAAATAAGTGACGTGCTTGTGCCGCTGGGCGATCTTGGTCAGCAGCGGAGCGTAGTTGCGGTAGGCCGGATCGACATACCAGCTCGACAAATTGCACCGGATGGCGGTCTCTTCGCCCTCCTTGCGTGCGCTGTAGATCAAGAGCAGCACGCCGACCGGCGTGCCGTCGTCGTCGAGCATGTAGCCGAAGCGCGGATAGCCCTCCGGTACGGTCCGGAAGGCCTGCCGGCGCAGGCCCTGAATCCAGTAGTCGCGTGAACGGCCGACGAAGCCGCGCGTCAGCAAGTCCGCGATCTTATCGACGTCGGACTCGGTGATCTCGCGGCATCGGACCTTGGTATGGATCACGCTCGTCTTGCCCGTGGAAATGGCCGGCCTCGTGAGTTGGGTCAGCGCCAGCCTTCGCCATGGGCCTCGGCCGCGACAGGCGGCTGCAGGCCCAGGACGTCCCGCACCTTGGCGGGCCAGGCGGAAAGATCGGTGCCGTGGGTGTGGAACATGGCGACGGCCAGACGGTCCATGCCGAAGGCAACGCAGCCGGTATGGGCCGGCTCGCCGTCGGCGTCCTGGATTGCCCAGGTCGTGCCGAAATGCTCGCGGTGATAGTTGAAGCTCATGCACGCCGTCGGCTGCTCTTCCGAGCGCAGCGGGATGAGCAGCTCGAACTTGAGCTGCTGCTGCTTCTGGCTCACCGCCTTCATCTGGCCGACCCGGCCGAAGAACGGATCGCTGGCATAGTCGACACGGAAGCTGAGGCCGAGATCGGTCGCGATCTTCTGCGCGCGCACCATCCAGCGCTCGCGGAAATCGGCGACGTCATCGGGGCTGCCGATGCAGACATATTCGCGCATGCGGAACGATTGCAGCCGGTCGAGATGCTTCGACGGTTCGCGGCGGAAGCAATCCGCGGCAACATCGAAGCGCAGGCCGCCCTTCGGCAATTGGCCACGGCTCGCCGCGATCGGGTAGACCGGATAGCAGGCGGCCGGTGACAGCACGAGATCGGCCGGCGACAGCGAAGAGGTCCAGTCGCCGCCGGCATCGAAGCGGCTCACCGCGGCGTTGACCTCGCGTTCGGTGCCGTGCAGGCCGCAGACGCAGCCGAGCAGGTTCGGAAAGCTCTTGAGATAGCCGGACTTCTCCAGCTGCGCCCGGCTCATCACCGGCGGGAAGCGCATCACCTCGGTGCCGGCCTCGCGATGGCCCGTGATCAGCGCGGCGAGCTTCTCGACGATGCCCTCATAGAGGGCGGTGCGGGCATAGACGCCATCGGCGCCCATGCGGTGGAACAGCTTGTCGGCGAGATGATCGAGCGGATCGATCATCTGCGGTGCGGTGGCGGGCGAGTCGGGGAGGACGGCAATATTCATGGTTCGATGTCCTGCTATCTCAAAATTGTTCTTGTTGAAGCGATTGCGGAGGCACGTCAGTCGCGAAGGCTCGTCGGTACCCCGCTCATCAATGTCGACGTCGCGGCGTTGGCCAGGATCCGGTCGTTGTTGATCATGATCGGCGATGACAGCACGTCGCGGAGGTGGCGGCCCATGGTGAATTCGCCGTCGTTGCGGTAGCCGGCAAGACCCGCGGTACGCATCGCATGCATCACGGTCTCGACCGCGAGCTCGGAGGCCTGCACCTTCAGAAGCGTGATCGAGGACTGGAAGTCGAGCGAGGCCAGCGCACGCTCGTCATGCTCGACGCGGGCGAAAGCGTCGATATTGGCGGCGATCAGCGCGCGCAGCTTGGCCAGCGACATCTTGGCGGCGGTGAAGTGCGCCGCGGCCGGCGGCATCTGTCCGCCGGACGAGCGCGCCGCCTTGCGGATGAAGGCCTGCGCGCGCGTTACCGCCGCAGCGGCGATGCCGGCCCAGGCCGACGACCAGCACAGATGCGCGAACGGCGTCATGGTCTGGGCGTGGATCTTGTCATAGGATTCCGGGAAGACGCGGTCGGCGGGGCAGTCGACCTTCAGCTCGAACCCGGTCGAGCAGGTGCCGCGCATGCCGAGCGTTTCCCAACCCAGCGTCCGCTTCAGCGAATAATCGTCCTTGGCGAGCGCCAGCAGCACCTGGTCGGAGGCGGCGGCGTCGGTGGCCCGGCGGGCGATGGTGACGAGGCCATCGGCTTCGGCGCCGTAGGAGATCACGGTGGCGTCGCGCATCAGCGAGACGGTGTCGCCGGCATGGTCGACCGCGGCGGCGCTGGCGCGGATGTTGCCGCCGTTCTGGCCTTCGGTGGTGGAGGAGGCGAGCAGCCACTGGTCGCGGGCGACCCGGCGCATCATGGTCTCCATCCAGGGAATGCCATGGCCGTGCCTGATGACGCAGGCGACCTTGGTCTGGTGCATCGCGTAGATCATCGCCGTGGACGCGCAGGCGCGTCCGAGCGTGTAGCAGATGTCGGTGACGTCGTGAATCGAGGCGCCGAAGCCGCCGAACTCGACCGGAATCATCACGCCGAGCAGCTTCTGCTCACGCGCGACGTCGAAGGCCTTGTGCGGGAAGCGGGCGTCGCGATCGACCCCGTCTGCGTCGGCCGCGGCCGCGGCGGCGGTCCGGACGGCGCGCTCGATCAGGGAGGGACCCTGCTCGAGATAGCTCGTTTCGTCGACAGTGAGGACTGCTTCACGCACGTTCATGCTCGTCCGCCTCCGGTTTGCCGTTCGAGATCGCCGGCACCATTCACGATGCCGCTTGAAGCGATCCTCCAGCCATCTTTGCTTGTGAGACGAGGCTACGGATTTAATTCAAATTCGTCGATGAAATAGAGGGTAAACAAAACCCAATTCCGAACGAACAGTTAAGGTCCGGTTGTTCGCATCACCGGATTTTCCGGCATCACGTTAGGACTCTGGAAGAAGCCTGGATTTCGGACAATCTGAGTCATCGTTTACTAAGAAACGCGAAGTATTGGTGCCGCCCATTGCAGGACCGGCAGGCCGCGCCCATCGTAGCCGGTAGTCCGGTCCGACCCCGATCAACAGATGGGAATTTTACCGATGCAGGCCTTCGATACCGAGTTGCGCAATCGCATCATCAACCTGGTGAAGGGCATCCTCGAACAGAATTCGCTCGCCGCAGACGTTACGCCTTCGGCCAAGCTCGTCGATATCGGCCTGACCTCGATGGACATGGTCAATCTCATGCTCGGGGTCGAGGCCGAATTCGACTTCACCATCCCGCAGTCCGAGATCACGCCGGAGAATTTCCAGTCCGTCGAGACGCTGGAGCGGATGGTGGCGACCCAGCTGCAGCTGGCGACCGCGGCTTAAGCCGACCCTCTCACCCGTCATTGCGAGCCAACGGGTCCGCGCGAAGCGCGGCCCGATGACAGGCTCCGCGAAGCAATCCAGACTGCCTCTGAGGTGGCGGTCTGGATTGCTTCGTCGCTTCGGCGCAAAATAGCTTCGCAATTTTGTCGCTGCGCTCCTCGCAACGACGTAAATCGAGACCATCTCCCGTTCCAAAATTGCCTGAAAACTGGCATAGCTTAACCATGTCACATTTGTCGGACAGGGTGGAGCAGGCATGACGCAGGCGGTATTGGGCATCATCGGCGGCTCGGGCATCTATGACCTGCCCGGCCTCGAGGGTGCGCGCGAAGAGGTGATCAAGAGCCCCTGGGGCGAGCCGTCTGCGCCCTTGCGGCGCGGCTCCATCGCCGGCCTGCCGATCGTGTTCCTGCCGCGGCATGACAAGGGGCACCGGCTGTCCCCGTCCGACATCAACTATCGCGCCAACATCGACGTGCTAAAGCGCGCCGGCGTCACCGACCTGATCTCGCTCTCGGCCTGCGGCTCCTTCAAAGAGGAACTGCCGCCCGGCACCTTCGTTCTCGTCGACCAGTTCGTCGACCGCACCCACAAGCGCGAGAGCTCGTTCTTCGGCCGCGGCTGTGTCGCACACGTGTCGATGGCGCACCCGGTTTCGCCGCGGCTGCGCATCCATCTGGCGGCAGCCGCCGAAGCGGAGGGCATCGCGATCGCGCGCGGCGGCACCTATGTCTGCATGGAAGGGCCGCAATTCTCCACCTATGCGGAAAGCATGACCTACAAGACATCAGGCTATTCCGTGATCGGCATGACCAACATGCCCGAGGCCAAGCTCGCGCGTGAGGCGGAGATCTGCTACGCCACCGTCGCGATGGTGACGGATTTCGATTGCTGGCATCCCGACCACGATGCGGTCACCGTGCAGGACATCATCCGCGTGCTGAATTCGAATGCCGACAAGGCGAAAGCACTGGTGGCGCGGCTGGCCAAGGATTTTCCGCGCGAGCACGAGCCGTGCCCGATCGGTTCGGACCGCGCGCTCGACACCGCGCTGATCACGGCGCCCGAGGCGCGCGATCCCGAGCTCCTGAAGAAGCTCGATGCTGTGGCCGGGCGCATCCTGCGCCCGTGAGACGCAAGACGAACGAAAAGGCAGAATGCCATGAAGGTCGACGGCAAGCATTTCCGCAGCATCTGGCGCGAGCGCGACGGCTGGTCGGTCGGCGCGATCGATCAGCGCCGGTTGCCGCACGAATTCGTCATTGCGCGGCTAACCTCGTGTGAAGATGCGGCCGTTGCCATCAGCGACATGCTGGTGCGCGGCGCGCCGCTGATCGGCGCCACCGCCGCCTACGGCATGGCGCTCGCGATGCGCGAGGACGCCTCCGACGCCGGGCTGAAGCGCGCCTATGACACGCTGGTCGTGGCGCGCCCGACCGCGATCAACCTGAAATGGGCGCTGGACGAGATGCGCGCGGCGCTCGCGCCGATCGACCCGGTGGAACGGGCGGAAGCGGCCTATGCGCGCGCTGACGAGATCGTCGAGCAGGACGTCGAGATCAACCGCGGCATTGCCAGCAACGGCCTTGAGCTGATCGAGGCGATCGCGGCGAAGAAGCCGGGCGAAGTGGTCAACGTTCTCACCCATTGCAACGCCGGCTGGCTTGCCACCGTCGACTGGGGCACGGCGACGGCGCCGATCTATCTCGCGCATGAGCGCGGCATCAAGGTCCATGTCTGGGTCGACGAGACCCGGCCACGGAATCAGGGCGCTTCGCTCACCGCCTGGGAGCTCGGCCATCACGGCGTGCCGCACACGGTGATCCCGGACAATACCGGCGGGCACCTGATGCAGCACGGCATGGTCGATCTCGCCATCGTCGGCACCGACCGCGTCGCCGCTAATGGCGACGTCTGCAACAAGATCGGCACTTACCTGAAGGCGCTTGCCGCACACGATAACGGCGTGCCGTTCTACGTCGCGCTGCCGTCCCCCACGATCGACTTCGCCGTTCATGACGGCATCCGCGACATCCCGATCGAGCAGCGCAGCGGCGTGGAGGTCACCGACATGACCGGCCGTACCGCCGACGGCCGGCTTGAGACGGTGCGGATCGTGCCGGAGGGATCGCCGGTCGCGAACTACGCCTTCGACGTGACGCCGGCGCGGCTCGTCACCGGTCTCATCACCGAGCGCGGCGTGCTCAAGCCGGATCGTGCCGCGCTGGCAACTGCGTTCCCGGAGCGCATCGCCACCGCGGCGAAGTAGTCGGTTCACCAGGCGAGATGGCTCCACGCCGTCATTGCGAGCGCAGCGAAGCAATCCAGAGTCTTTCCGCGGAGGCAGTCTGGATTGCTTCGCTACGCTCGCAATGACGGAGTATGATGCGCTACCCCAGCTTCAATCCCGTCGCCTTCTCCAGCTCCGCAATCGCCTGCGCCCCGCTCGTCACCTTGATCGTGGTCATGCCCATCTCGCGCGCCGGCTTCAGATTGACGCCGAGATCGTCGAGATAGACGCAATTGTTCGGATCGACCTTCAGCGTCTCGACCATCATCTGGTAGATGCGCGGATCCGGCTTGCGCAGGCCGATCTTGGCGGACTCGATGACATGGTCGAACAGCACCATGACTTCGGCAATGTAAAGCGAGCGCCCGGTCATGCTGCCGATCGCGTTGGCCGGCAGATTGTTGGTGATGCAACCGGTCTTGAACTGCGCCTTGATGCGCTTCAGGGCCTCGACCATCTCCGGGCGCAGATCGCCCTGCAGCAGCGGCAGCACGTCGCGGCCGCGCACCTCCGCGCCGAGGGCGAGCGATTCGGCGGCGAACAATTGGTCGAACGTCTCAATGTCCACTTCGGCGCGCTCGAACCTGGCCCAGGCGTTTTCCAGATGATTGGCGGCGTTGGTGCGCCGGATGATATCGGCGGGCAGGCCGCGCTCGGTCTCGAACCGCGTGAACGCCTCGAAGGGCGAACTCGTCAGCACGCCGCCAAAATCAAAGATCACCGCCTCGATCGCCACTATCCTGCCCTCGTCAATTCCTTCCCAAGAGGGCTAGCATGCGCTATCGGCAAGGGCCACCCTGAAGCAATCGCCGCCCTCACCGATGCCGATGCGTGTTCCCATGACGAAGCCTGCCGCCTTCATCGCAGCTGCGCTGCTGCTCGCGACGCCCGCTTACGCCATCGTCGGCGGCGGCACGCCGCAGGCCGATGGCGTCGCCCGCGCCGTCGTCACCATCGTCGGCTCGCGCGGCAATTTCTGCACCGGCAGCCTGATTGCGCCACGGGTAATCCTGACAGTCGCGCACTGTGTTCAGCCCGGCGCGGATTACAAGGTCGTCGATCGCGGCGGCGACGGCCAGCCGCAATTGCTGAACGTGCGCACCGTCGCGATCCATCCGAACTTCAACATGCAGGCGATGCAGGCGCATCGCGCCACCGCCGACGTGGCGCTGCTGCAATTGGAAATTCCATTGAAGGGAAAATCCACGGTGACGGTCGGCATGCCCACGATTCCAATTCAGGTCGGCAGCCGCTTCGTCATCGCCGGCATCGGCGTCACGGTTCGCGGTGAAGGCAAGAGCGGCGGTACCACGCGCGTGGCCGGCCTCGTTGCAACAGGACAGCCCGGCACGCTGCAGATTCGCCTGGTCGATCCCGTAACCAACGGTGTTCGCGACGGAATTGGCGCCTGCACCGGCGATTCCGGCGGCCCCGTGTTCGAGGACAGGCCGAACGGTCCCGCGCTCGTCGGCCTCATCAGCTGGTCGACAGGACCGAACGGCGCCGACGGTTGCGGCGGCTTGACCGGCGTGACGCCGCTGACGCTCTATCGCGACTGGATCTTGCAGACTGCGCGGAGCTGGGGTGCGGCACTGTGATTTGACCGCGACTTGATCTATGTCATTTTGAAGCGGAGGCGCGGCGGGTGATCATGCCCGTCGCGGAGGAAACGCGCCGTCTGGTCAAGGACGGCCACAAAGACAAGCAAGGCATAGAAGCAACAATGAATGTCGCTGTTCGCAGTCACGCCACGGCCAAACAGGCTTCTGAACATTTCGACGTGCTGATCGTCGGCGCCGGCATCTCCGGCATCGGTAGCGCCTATCACATCCAGAAGCAGCTTCCGGGCACGAGCTACGTCATCCTGGAGACGCAGGAAACGTTCGGCGGCACCTGGAGCACACATCGCTATCCCGGCATTCGCTCCGACAGTGATCTCCATACCTTCGGCTACAGCTTCAAGCCTTGGGTCGGCCCGCCGATTGCGACCGCCGAGGAGATCCTCACCTATATGAAGGAGGTGATCGACGACAACGATATTGCGCGGCACATCCGCTACCAGCACAAGATCAATTCCGCGAGCTGGTCGAGCGAGCAGAATCTCTGGACCATCGAGGCGGTGACGACCGACACCGGCGAACCCAGGACGTTCACGGCCAACTTCCTCTGGATGTGCCAGGGCTATTATCGCCATTCCGAAGGCTACACGCCGGAATGGAAGGGCATGGATCGCTTCAAGGGCCGCATCGTCCATCCGCAGACATGGCCCGACGATATCGATCTCGCGAACAAGAAGGTGGTGGTGATCGGCTCGGGCGCCACCGCGGCAACGCTGGTGCCGAACATCACCGACACATGCGCCCATGTCACCATGCTGCAGCGCTCGCCGACCTATTTCCGCCTCGGCCGCAACGCCATCGAGATCGCGGAGGAGCTGCGACGGCTGCAGGTCGACGAAGCCTGGATCCACGAGATCGTGCGACGCAAGATCCTGTTCGAGCAGGACGCCTTCACCAAGCTCTGCGTGTCCAAGCCGGAGCAGGTGAAGAAGGAGCTGATCGGCCAGATCAGCGCCGTGCTCGGTCCCGACTACGACGTCGAGACCCACTTCACGCCAAAATACCGGCCGTGGCGGCAGCGCATCGCCTTCGTGCCGGATGCCGATTTGTTCAAGGGCATCGCCAGCGGCAAGGCCTCCGTCGTCACCGACGAGATCGAATGCTTCGTCGAGAACGGCATCCAGCTCAAGTCGGGCAAGCTGCTCGAGGCCGATGTCATCGTCACCGCGACCGGCTTCAATCTCGCCGCGCTCGGCGACATCGCCTTCGAGATCGACGGCAAGCCGCTCGCCTTCGGCGACACCGTCACCTATCGTGGCATGATGTTCACGGGCGTGCCGAACATGGTCTGGGTGTTCGGCTATTTCCGCGCCAGCTGGACGCTGCGCGTCGATCTCGTCGCCGATTTCGTCTGCCGGCTGCTCGGGCACATGAAGGCGAAGGGTGCCAAGAAGGTCGAGGTGAGCTTGCGCCCCGAGGACCACAACATGCCGATCCTGCCATGGATCGACCCGGAAAACTTCAACCCCGGCTACATGATGCGCAACATGAACCTGTTGCCCAAGCGCGGCGACAAGCCGGAATGGCAGCACAGCCAGGATTACTGGACCGAGAAGGACGAGATCCCGAAGACGGACCTGGACGACAAGGCGTTTGTCTACAGTTGAAGATTCCGATGTAAGGGGCGGTTAGCGATCGCCACACACTCCACCGTCGTCCCGGGGCGCGAAGCGAGCCCGGGAGTCATACTCCGAGGCGGTGGTTATAGAGCGAGCTGGCTACTCCGAGTCTTCGCCAAACTACTCCCTGTGGCTATGGGTCCCGGATCGGCGCTCCGCTTCGCTGCGCTTGTCCGGGACGACGCTGTTTACTGGGCTGGCGGCGTTCCAACGCATTCACACGCCGCTCACGAATTCCGCCTCGTCGCATTCGCCGCGATCGCCGCTGCGGCGGTCCGGTTCTCGACGCCGAGCTTGGCGTAGATCTGCTCCAGGTGCTTGTCGACGGTGCGCGGGCTGAGGCCCAGAATTTGCGCGATGTCGCGGTTGGTCTTGCCCTTGCTGAGCCAGGCCAGCACCTCGCCCTCGCGCGTGGTGAGGCCTAGCTCGCTGGTGAATTCGGGCGGCAGCGCGGTGCCGGCTTCCTTGGACAGCCGCAGCAAAAATTCGTTCGGCGCGGTCTCGCCCATGTAGTAGAAGCGGAGCTGCGGATTGTCAGGCAGCGACGCGGCCTGGGATCTCGAGCCGCTCTTGGCCTTCGCCTGCTCGAGCCATTGCAGCAGTGCCGGCGGCAGCACGAAGTCGTCGGGGTGTGCGCCGTGATGGTCGGACAGCAGCTTCTGCGCCTGCGGCGTCGCCCACAGCAAATTGCCCTGGCGATCGACCGCGAACAGGAAGCGGCCGGAGACGTCGAGCGCGGCGCGCGCGCTCTGGGTCAGCCGGGCATTGCCGAGATGGACGCGGATCCGCGCCAGCATCTCCTCGATTACGATCGGCTTGGTCACGTAATCGACGCCGCCGGCTTCCAGTCCACGCACGATGTGCTCGGTCTCGGCGAGGCCCGTCATGAAGATCACCGGGACATTGGCGAGGCCCGCATCGCGCTTGAGCCGGCGGCAGGTCTCGAACCCGTCGATCCCCGGCATCACGGCATCGAGCAGGATGATGTCGGGCGTGATCTGGTCGATGATGCGCATTGCCGCGGCGCCGTCGAGCGCCACCATCACCGTCATGCCGGCGCCGTCGAGCGCGTCGGTGAGCAGCCGCAGCGTCTCCGGGGAATCGTCGACAACCAGCGCGACGTCGCGCTTCTTGGGTTCAATGCTCATAAGCATGCAACGTCTTCAATGTGGCCATGTACTGGTCGAGATCGAAGCGGTCGACCAGCGATCGCATCTGCGCGACGAAGTCGGCATGCTCGGGGTGCTCGCTGCCGATCTCGTCCAGCTTCAGCTGGATGCCCTTGACGTAGCCGATCTGGCCGAGCCCGATCAGCGCCTCGATATGCCGCAGCGGCGGCTTCGATCCGGTCTCCGGATGCCATAACGGCACCGCGACCTCGTCCGAGCCGTATTGCCATTCGATCTTGAGGAGCTGGCGAATCGTCGCCAGCAGCCGCGGGATGTCGATCGGCTTCATCAGGTAGCCGTCGTGGAAGGGCTGCGCCAACGGCGTGCCATGGGCCTCGAGCGCGCTTGCCGATACCATCAGGATGCGCGCCTGATGATGGCCGTTGGCGCGCAAGGCCTCGGCGACCGCCCAGCCATCCATGGCGGGCATCGAGATGTCGAGCAGGAACAGATCGGGCCGGCAATGCTGCGCCAGTGCAAGGCAGCCGGCGCCGTCGGGCGCGCTCAGCAGGATGAAGCCGAGCGGCGTCAGCACCTCGCGCAGGAGGTCGCGATGCACGGGATCGTCGTCGGTGACGAGGATGGTCTTGCGCGCGCCGTGATAACCGGAGACCGGCGCCTCCACCGGTGCGATGCGCTGGGGATTGGTGACCTCCGAGAGCAGGATCTTGACCTTGAACGTCGAGCCGGTGCCGACCGTGCTCGCGACCTTGATGTCCCCGCCCATCACGCCGGCGAGCAGGCGGCTGATGGTGAGCCCGAGGCCGGTGCCGGTCTGCGGCTGCGAGGCGCCGAGCGCGCCCCGCTCGAAGGGCGCGAAGATGCGTTCGAGGTCGTCGCCCTGGATGCCCGGGCCGGTGTCGGTCACCTCGAACTCGGCGACGGGGCTGCGATAGTGCACCACGAACTGCACGCTGCCGGACTGGGTGAACTTGATGGCGTTCGAGAGCAGGTTGATCAGCACCTGACGCAACCGCTTCTCGTCGGCATAGACGACGCGCGGCAGCGTTGCCGGCCGCCTGAACACGAAGTCGATGCCCTTGGCCGCGGCCTGGAGGCGGAACATGCCGACGAGCTGGTCGAGGAATTCGCTCAGGCGCACCTCGTCGCGGGACAGATACAGCCGCCCCGCCTCGATCTTGGAGATGTCCAGGATGCCGTCGATCAGGCCGGAGAGATGGTCGGCGCTGCGGCGGACGACGCGGACCTGGTCGCGCGGCTTGGCGCCAAGGCTCGTGTCCTGCTCGAGCAGCTGCGCGTAGCCGCTGATCGCATTGAGCGGCGAGCGCAGCTCGTGGCTCAACCCGACCACATAGCGGCTCTTGGCGAGGTTGGCGGATTCGGCAACTTCCTTGGCACGCTGGAGCTCGGCGTCGGTACGCTTGTGCGCATCGATCTCCTGGATCAGCAGCGTGGTCTGACGCCGCGTCTCGGCCTCGGCGGCGCGGCGGCTCTGCTGCGCCAGCACGAACAGCCACGCCACCACGCCGATGATGATGCTGAGCGAGAAGAACACCTTCCACAGCACGTCGGACACGAGCTCGTTGTCGCCGTGCACGCTCGCCGACGTCTGCAGATAGATCAGTCCCAGCACCAGGGCGATCAGGCCGGCGGAGATCACGAACACGCCGATATAGTGGCCGACTTGCGAGTTGATCCGGGCGTAGATCGGCTGCGGCATCAGCCTGCCCAGCGTCTCCGACACCTGCGCCTGGAATCTCGCGTGCGGCTTGCAGAGATCGTGGCAGCGCGCGTCCAGCGAACAGCACAGCGAGCAGATCGGACCCGCGTAAGCGGGGCAGGAAGCCATGTCCTCCGGCTCGAACGAATGCTCGCAGATGCAGCACTGGATCGCCTCGATGTTCTGCCAGCTCCGCTTCGGCTTGCGCGCGATGTAGTACTTGCCGTCCGTGGCCCAGGCGATCAACGGTGCCGTGAGGAAGGCCGCCGCGAGCGCGATGAAGGCCGACAGCGCCTTCGCGGTCGGCCCGAACAGGCCGTAGAAGGCGCTGATGGAGACGATGGTCGCGATCGTCATCGCTCCCACGCCGACCGGATTGACGTCGTAGAGATGCGCGCGCTTGAACTCGATCTGCTGCGGCCGCAATCCGAGCGGCTTGTTGATGACGAGGTCGGCGACCAGCGCGCCGACCCAGGCGATCGCGACGTTGGAATAGAGCGCCAGCGTCTGCTCCAGCGCCTTGTAGACGCCGATCTCCATCAGCAGCAGGGCCACGATGACGTTGAAGACCAACCAGACCACGCGCCCGGGATGGCTGTGGGTCAAACGCGAGAAGAAGTTCGACCAGGCGATCGAGCCGGCATAGGCGTTGGTGACGTTGATCTTGACCTGCGACAGGATCACGAAGGTGCCGGTCAAGGCCAAAGCGAGGTCAGGCTGCGACAGCACATAGCGGAACGCTTCGAGATACATGTGCGCCGGCTCGGCGGCCTCCTCGGGCGGCACGCCATGGCTGAGCGCGAAGAAGGCGAGGAACGAGCCCGCCAGCAGCTTCAGCGCGCCCAGCACGATCCAGCCCGGCCCGGCGCTCATCAGCGCCATCCACCAGGAGGCCCTGGAGGCGCGGCGGTCGCGCGGCAGGAACCGCAGGAAGTCGACCTGCTCGCCGATCTGCGCCACCAGCGAGAACACGACCGAGGCCGCAACGCCGAACAGCAGGAGATCGAAATGACCGTTGAGGTCGCCGTGCTCGCCGGAGAATTTGTGCCACTCCGCAAAGGAGTGCGGGTTGTGCCAGGCGATCGCGGCGAACGGAATGATGTGAAGGATCACCCACAGGGGTTGCGTCCATAATTGGAAGCGGCTGATCAGCGTGATGCCATAGGCCACCAGCGGAATGATGACGACGGCGCTGATGAGATAGCCGACCGGCCGCGGAATCCCGAAGCACATCTCGAGCGCGGAGGCGAGGATCACGGCCTCGATCGCGAAGAAGATGAAGGTGAAGGACGCGTAGATCAGCGAGGTGACGGTCGAGCCGATGTAGCCGAAGCCGGCACCCCGCGTCAGCAGGTCGATGTCGATGCCGCATTTGGCGGCATAATATGCAATCGGCACCCCGCAGCCGAAGATGATGACGGAGACCACGACGATGGCCGCGGTCGCGTTGGTAACGCCATAGTTCAGCGTGATCGTCCCGCCGATCGCCTCCATCGCCAGGAACGAGATCGCGCCCAGTGCCGTGTTGGCGACGCGGGCGGCGGACCAGCGCCGCGCGCTCTTGGCGGTGAAGCGCAGGGCGTAATCTTCCAGCGTCTGGTTGGCGACCCATTGATTGTACTGGCGCCTGACGCGGTCTATTCGCTGCCGCCCTGCCACTTAACCCCACTCCCGATACGGATCCGGACCCCTCGCAAATTCCGTACCAGAAGCCTACGTCGGCATTTTGCGGTGCAGTATACGCGATCTTGCGTATGCGTGCGCTGCATAAATTCGAGCCATCCTCACGGGCACCAATCGCGTGTTCTCGAACAAAAGTGGGGTGCTCATGTCAGACGAAGCAAACAAGGGCCTGTTGTCGCCGCTGCGGCGCAAATTGTTGATGGGGATGGCGGCCGTGCCAGCCATCACGATGCTGCCGCGGGGTTCCTTTGCGCAGGCGCCGGCGACCTCGGCAGTCAATACCACGGGCCTAGCCGTCACCGACACCGAGGTCACGGTCGGCATCCTGCATTCGGCGACCGGCACCATGGCGATCTCCGAGACCGGATCGATCCAGGCCGAAAAGCTCGCGATCGAGCAGATCAACGCGGCCGGCGGCGTGCTCGGCCGCAAGATCAAGTTCATCCAGGAGGACGGCGCATCGGACTGGCCGACCTTTGCCGAGAAGGCGAAGAAGCTCCTCGTCAACGACAAGGTCGCGGCGATCATGGGCTGCTGGACCTCGGCCTCGCGCAAGGCGGTGCTTCCGGTCGTCGAGCAGTATAACGGCATGCTCTACTATCCGACCTTCTACGAAGGCCTCGAGCAGTCCAAGAACGTGATCTACACCGGCCAGGAAGCGACCCAGCAGATTCTCGCCGGCCTGAACTGGATCGCCAAGGAGAAGGGCGCCAAGTCCTTCTTCTTCATCGGCTCCGACTACATCTGGCCGCGCACCTCCAACAAGATCGCCCGCAAGCACGTCGAAAACGTGCTCAAGGGCAAGGTCGTCGGCGAGGAATATTATGCGCTCGGCTCGACGCAGTTCAACTCGGTCATCAACAAGATCAAGCTGACCAAGCCGGACGTCATCTTCACCGACGTCGTCGGCGGTTCCAACGTCGCTTTCTACAAGCAGCTCAAGGCGGCCGGCGTCGATCTCGCCAAGCAGCCGCTGCTCACGATCTCGGTGACCGAGGACGAGATCGACGGTATCGGCGGCGAGAACATCGCGGGTGCTTATGCCTGCATGAAGTATTTCCAGTCGCTCGACAATGCGAACAACAAGGCTTTCGTCTCCGCGTTCAAGAAGATGTGGGGCGAGAAGACGGTGATCGGAGACGTCACCCAGGCTGCTTATCTCGGCCCGTGGCTGTGGAAGCTGACGGTCGAGAAGGCCGGCTCCTTCGACGTCGACAAGATCGCGGCGGCTTCGCCGGGCGTCGAGTTCAAGGGCGCGCCGGAAGGCTATGTGCGCATCCACGAGAACCATCACCTCTGGTCGAAGACCCGGGTGGGGCGCGCCAAGCTCGATGGCCAGTTCGAGCTGATCTTCGAGACCGCCGACCTCGTCGAGCCGGATCCGTTCCCGAAGGGCTACCAGTAAGTCGCCCGTCGCGCTTTCCCCGCAAGGCAAAACCGCTCCCTGGCGTGGATCGCAAGTCCATGCCTCAAGCCCCCGCGTCGCGAACCTGCTCGCGACGCGGGACCCTTTCCCGACGGAGGACATGGATGTTCGGCGACTATTCGATTGGCGACCTCGGCTCGATCTTCGTCATGCAGGGGTTTGCCGGACTGATCCTGTTCTCCGTCTATGTCCTGATGGCGCTCGGCCTTGCGATCATCTTCGGCCAGATGGGCGTCATCAACATGGCGCATGGCGAGTTCATGATCCTCGGGGCCTACGTCACCTGGATGACCTCCAATCTCTTTCAGGCCTATTTGCCGAGCCTGTTCAGCGGCTACTTCTTCCTTGCCATGATATTGGCCTTCCTCGCATCCGGCGCGCTGGGCATGCTGGTGGAATGGGTGCTGATCCGGCACCTCTACAAGCGCCCGCTCGATACGCTGCTCGCGACCTGGGGCCTCAGCCTGATGCTGCAGCAGGCCTATCGCTCGGTGTTCGGCGCGCGCGAGGTCGGCGTCGAGCTGCCGCAATGGATGCTGGGCTCGCTGCGCGTCACCGACAGCATCGAGGTGCCGATCAACGGCGTCTTCGTGATGTGCCTCACCGTGCTGATCACCATCTGCGTCGCCTACGTTCTCTACATGTCGCGCTGGGGCCGCCA
This sequence comes from Bradyrhizobium sp. NC92, assembly GCF_025200865.1. Lineage (NCBI taxonomy): Bacteria > Pseudomonadati > Pseudomonadota > Alphaproteobacteria > Hyphomicrobiales > Nitrobacteraceae > Bradyrhizobium > Bradyrhizobium sp. NC92. The sequence goes on along the minus strand of NZ_CP104171.1, from coordinate 8,226,234 downwards.
GGTGCGCGCGGTCGTACAGAACCGCATCATGGCCGGCGCGGTCGGCATCAACACCGAGAAGGTCGATCGCTACACCTTCGGCCTCGGCTGCGGCATCGCCGGTGTCGCCGGCAGCGCCTTCACCATGATCGGCTCGACCGGGCCGACCTCGGGCCAGCTCTACATCGTGGATACGTTCCTCGTCGTCGTGTTCGGCGGCGCCGCCAGCCTGCTCGGCACCATCGCCTCCGCGTTCTCGATCTCGCAGACGCAATCGACGCTCGAATTCTTCATGTCGGGCTCGATGGCCAAGGTGCTCACGCTGCTCGCCGTCGTCGGCATCCTGATGCTGCGACCGCAGGGTCTGTTCGCCCTCAAGGTCCGCAAATAACGAGAAGCAGGCAAGTCATGATCATCAACTCACGCTTCTTCAACCGATCCGAACTGATGGGCTTCATTGCGCTCGCCGCCGTGCTGTTCGTGATCCTGCCGCTGACACTGGATGTATTCCGCCTCAACCTGGTCGCGAAATATCTGACCTACGCCTTTGTCGCGCTCGGCCTCGTGCTGTGCTGGGGCTATGGCGGCATCCTGAGCCTGGGGCAGGGCGTGTTCTTCGGCCTCGGCGGCTATTGCATGGCGATGTTTCTCAAGCTCGAGGCCTCCAGCGTCGAGAACACCAAGATCCAGTCGACGCCCGGCATTCCCGATTTCATGGACTGGAATCAGATCACGGCGCTGCCGTTGTTCTGGCAGCCGTTTCACAGCCTCACCTTCACCATCCTCGCCATCATCCTGGTCCCCGGCCTGTTCGCCCTGATCATCGGCACCGCGATGTTCAAGCGCCGCGTCGGCGGCACCTACTTCGCGATTATCACCCAGGCCGTCGCCGCCATCCTCACCATCCTGATCGTGGGACAGCAGGGCTATACCGGCGGCATCAACGGCATGACCGATCTGCGCACGCTCAAGGGTTGGGACATCCGGCCCGACCACGCCAAGATCATCCTGTACTTCGTCGAGGTGGTGCTGCTGTTCGCCTGCATCGGCATCGCGCAGTTCATCCGTCTGACCAAGCTCGGCCGCATCCTGGTGGCGATGCGCGAGCAGGAGGACCGCGTCCGCTTCTCCGGCTACAGCGTCGCCAACTTCAAGATCTTCGCCTTCTGCATGGCCGCGATCTTCGCCGCGATCGGCGGCGCCATGTTCGCGCTCAATGTCGGTTTCATGTCGCCGTCCTTCGTCGGCATCGTGCCGTCGATCGAAATGGTGATCTACACCGCGGTCGGCGGACGGATGTCGATCTTCGGCGCAATCTGGGGCGCCATCCTGGTGAATTTCGCCAAGACCAGCCTGTCGGAATCCTTCCCGCAACTCTGGCTGTTTGGCCTTGGCGCGCTGTTCATCGCGGTCGTGCTCGCTTTCCCGAACGGCCTGTCCGGGCTCTGGGCCGACTACGTGCAGCCGCGCATCGACCGGCTGTTCGCCTCGCGCAAGGCGAAGGCGGGCTGGAACGACAATTCGGTCGCCGACGGCGCGCCGGCAGAGTGAGGGGGTAGATCATGCTCATTGGACACCAGCCCAAGGACTTCCTGCTCGCGGTCTCCGGCCTCACCGTCTCGTTCGACGGCTTCAAGGCGGTCAACGACCTCTCCTTCTATGTCGAGGAGAACGAGATCCGCGTCATCATCGGCCCCAACGGCGCCGGCAAGACCACGGTGCTCGACCTGATCTGCGGCAAGACCAAGGCGACCTCGGGCTCGATTCAGTTTCGCGGCAAGGAGCTCACGAAGATGAAGGAGAACGAGATCGTGCAGACCGGCGTCGGGCGCAAGTTTCAGACGCCGTCGGTGTTCGAGGATCTCACCGTGTTCGAGAATCTCGAGATCTCGTTCCCGCGCGGCCGCACCGTGTTCGGCTCGCTGACTTTTCAGCGCGATCAGCTGGTCAAAGACCGGGTCGAGGAGGTCGCGGAGATGATCTTCCTCAAGGACAAGCTCAACACCTATGCCGACGAGCTCAGCCATGGCCAGAAACAGTGGCTCGAGATCGGCATGCTGCTGATCCAGGATCCCGACCTGTTGATGCTCGACGAGCCCGTCGCCGGCATGAGCGTCTCGGAGCGCGTCAAGACCGCCGAGCTGCTCAACCGCATCATCAAGAACCGTTCGGTGCTGGTGATCGAGCACGACATGAAGTTCGTCGAGGACATCGCGCACAAGGTCACCGTGCTGCACCAGGGCCAGATCCTCTCGGAAGGGACGATGGAGAAGGTCAAGAACGATCCCAAGGTCATTGAAGTGTACCTGGGGCACTGAGATGGTGCGTACGGGGCGGACGAGCGCTGCGCACTCCGTTCACCTCTCCCGTAGGGAGAGGTCGAATGGCGCAGCCATTCGGGTGAGGGGTTCCGGTCCCTCGATAGGCTTGCGCCCCCTCACCCGGCGCTACGCGCCGACCTCTCCCCGGTGGGGAGAGGTGAAGCAACAGCGAGCCTAGGAGCGCATCATGCTGGCTATTTCCGATCTCCACGTCGCCTACGGCCAGAGCGAGGTGCTGCACGGGCTCAACGTCAAGGTCGCGGCGAACGAGATCGTCGCGATCATGGGCCGCAACGGCATGGGCAAGACCACGCTGATGAAGTCGCTGATGGGCATCCTGCCGGCTCGAAGCGGCTCGGTGAGCATGGACGGCGCCGAGCTCGGCAACCTCAAGAGCTACGAACGCGTCGCCAAGGGCCTCGCCTACGTGCCGCAGGGCCGCATGATCTTCTCCACCATGACGGTGAAGGAGAACATCGAGACCGGGCTGGTCGTGTCCGGCGGCTCGGAGGTGCCTGACGACATCTACGAATTGTTCCCGGTGCTGCTGGAGATGAAGGGCCGCCGCGGCGGCAATCTCTCCGGCGGGCAACAGCAACAATTGGCGATCGCGCGCGCGCTCGCCACCAAGCCGAAGGTGCTGCTGCTGGACGAGCCGACCGAAGGCATTCAGCCCTCCATCATCAAGGAGATGGCGCGCACCTTGAAGCGCATCCGCGACGAGAAGGGACTCTCGATCGTCGTCTCCGAGCAGGTCCTGAGCTTCGCGCTCGACATCGCCGACCGCGTGCTGGTGATCGAGAACGGCGAGATCGTGCGCGACGATCCGCGCGATGCCGTCGATGCCGCGCAGGTCTCGAAATATCTGTCCGTCTAACCAACCGTGTAAAAGGGGAGCATCTCGATGCCAGAGACACTGATCAAGGTCGATCTCACCAAATCGGCCTATGAAAACGACATGGTGCATAACCGCTGGCACCCCGACATCCCGATCGTGGCCTGGGTCAATCCCGGCGACGATTTCATCATCGAGACCTACGATTGGACCGGCGGCTTCATCAAGAACAACGATTCCGCCGACGACGTGCGCGACATCGACCTGTCGATCGTGCACTTCCTGTCCGGCCCGATCGGCGTCAAGGGCGCAGAGCCCGGCGACCTCCTCGTCGTCGACCTGCTCGACGTCGGTCCGCTCAAGGAGAGCCTGTGGGGCTTCAACGGCTTCTTCTCCAAGCAGAATGGCGGCGGCTTCCTCACCGACCACTTCCCGCTGGCGCAGAAGTCGATCTGGGACATCAAGGGTCTCTACACCTCGTCGCGTCACGTGCCCGGCGTCAACTTTGCCGGCCTGATCCATCCCGGCCTGATCGGGTGCCTGCCCGATCCCAAGATGCTGGAGACCTGGAACAAGCGCGAGGCCGAGCTGATCTCGACCAACCCGACCCGCGTGCCCGGCCTTGCCAATCCGCCGTTCGCGCCGACCGCCCATGGCGGCCGCGCCAAGGGCGATGTGAAAGCCAAGATCAGTGCAGAGGGTGCGCGCACCGTGCCGCCGCGCGAGCATGGCGGCAATTGCGACATCAAGGATCTCTCGCGCGGCTCGAAGATCTACTTCCCGGTCTATGTCCCCGGCGCCGGTCTCTCGATGGGCGACCTGCACTTCAGCCAGGGCGACGGCGAGATCACCTTCTGCGGCGCCATCGAAATGGCCGGCTGGCTGCACCTCAAGGTCGAGGTGATCAAGGACGGCATGTCGAAATACGGCATCAAGAACCCGATCTTCAAGCCGTCGCCGATCACGCCGAACTACAAGGACTATCTGATCTTCGAAGGTATCTCGGTCGACGAGGCCGGCAAGCAGCATTATCTCGACGTCCACATCGCCTATCGTCAGGCCTGCCTCAACGCCATCGAGTATCTCAAGAAGTTCGGCTATTCCGGCGCCCAGGCCTATTCGATCCTCGGCACCGCGCCGTGCCAGGGCCACATCTCCGGCGTGGTCGACGTGCCCAACGCCTGCGCCACGCTGTGGCTGCCGACCGAGATCTTCGACTTCGACGTGATGCCGTCGGCGGCCGGACCCATCAAGCACATCACCGGCGATATCCAGATGCCGATCTCGCCGGACAAATGACGCCGCGCCCCTCTCCCCGTTCTTACGGGGAGAGGGTCGGGGTGAGGGGCTGTCGCCACGCGCACGGTGGCAGCGAGTTGTGTGAACAGGCAAGAGCGTAGGTGATGCGATGCCGGTCTACGAATATCTCTGTGACGATTGCGGTCCCTTCAAGGACCTGCGCCCGATGGCGGAATGCGACGATCCGCAAAGCTGTCCCCATTGCGAGACCATGGCGCCGCGCGTCATCCTGACCGCGCCGAACTTCTTCTGCATGCCGGCGGAGAAGCGCAAGGCGCACGCCGTCAACGAGCGCAGCACCCACGCGCCGCAGACGCTGGCGCAATACAAGGCCTCGCATGGCCCGGGCTGCGGCTGCTGCTCCTCGGGCAAGACCGTGAAGGACAAGAGCCCGACCGACAGGAAAAAGCCGGCGCGGCTGATGACCAAGACCAGGAGCGGTGCCAAGGGCTTTCCGACCGCACGCCCCTGGATGATCAGCCACTAATTCACGCCTCCCACGAATAGAAGACAGGAGCGCTCAACATGCTTCACGGTGACATTTCCAGCAGCAACGACACGGTCGGCGTCGCGGTGGTCAATTACAAGATGCCCCGCCTGCACACCAAGGCCGAGGTGCTCGACAATGCCCGCAAGATCGCCGACATGATCGTCGGCATGAAGCTCGGCCTGCCCGGCATGGATCTCGTGATCTTCCCGGAATATTCCACGCAAGGCATCATGTACGATTCCAAGGAGATGTACGAGACGGCTTCGATGGTGCCGGGCGAGGAGACCGCGATCTTTGCGGAAGCCTGCCGCAAGGCAAAAGTGTGGGGCGTGTTCTCGCTCACCGGCGAACGCCACGAAGAGCATCCGCACAAGGCGCCCTACAACACCCTGATCCTGATGAACGACAAGGGCGAGATCGTGCAGAAGTACCGCAAGATCATGCCGTGGGTGCCGATCGAAGGCTGGTACCCCGGCAACTGCACCTATGTCTCCGAGGGTCCGAAGGGGCTGAAGGTCAGCCTGATCATCTGCGATGACGGCAATTATCCGGAGATCTGGCGCGACTGCGCCATGAAGGGCGCAGAGCTGATCGTGCGCTGCCAGGGCTACATGTATCCGGCCAAGGAGCAGCAGGTCATGATCTCCAAGGCCATGGCCTGGGCCAACAACGTCTATGTCGCGGTCGCCAATGCCGCCGGCTTCGACGGCGTCTATTCCTATTTCGGCCACTCCGCGATCATCGGCTTCGACGGCCGCACTCTCGGCGAATGCGGCGAGGAGGATTACGGCATCCAGTACGCCCAGCTCTCGAAGCATCTGATCCGCGATGCGCGCCGCAACGGCCAGTCGCAGAACCATCTCTACAAGCTGGTCCATCGCGGCTACACCGGCATGATCAATTCCGGCGACAGCCCGCGCGGCGTCGCGGCGTGCCCGTATGATTTCTACAAGAACTGGATCAAAGACCCCGAAGGCACCCGCGACATGGTCGAGGCGATGACCCGCGCGACGCCGGGCACCGATGAGTGTCCGATCGAGGGCATTCCGAACGGTTCGGCGGCCAGCAACTATTGAGCCCTTGAGGGCCTACGAGTTGGCCGACCAGCCAGGGATATGAATGGCGATCCATAACGACGGTCGTTCTGACGCATCCGCTGATGCGCGGAATGGGAATGGCGCCCGGCAAAACCGTGGCGCGGCTGCAACATGGGCGGTTGAATCTGCCCGAGTCGCGCTCGCATCGGCGGATTCTCGGGCCCCCGTAGTTCTACTGCCCCTCCTCATCGCCTAAGTTCCCGCAGCGCCAGTGGGGAGCGCCGCAGGTTGGAGGACGAGCGTTGGGGGGCTGGTTGCGATCGAGCGGGCGGGGTCGCCCGCTTCGGAGAGCCGCGGCCGTGCGCGCGGCATCCGGTGCGGGCCTCGTCTTGGGTGCGATCGCCCTCGTCAGTCCGGTCCAGGCACAGCAGGTCTTCAACGGATCACAGACCACGCCGAACGGCGCCGTCAACGGCGGCGGCGGCGTTTGGGACAACACCACGACCAATTGGACGGACGCCGTCGGCTCGGTCAGCACCACCTATGATCCCGCGTCGGTCGGCACGCTATTCGGCAGCAGCGGTCCTTCGATTCCGGCCACCGGCGGCACGGTGACGGTCACACCGGGAGGTGTTCAGCTCACCGGTCTCGTGGGTTTCGACCTCACCGCCGATGGTTCGGTCTACACCATCCAGGGCGGCGATCTCAGGCTGGCCTCGGGCGGCACCACATTCGTCACCAATGACGTGACCGGCACCAGCGACCCGTCGGCCATCATCGTTTCGCGCATCGTCGGCAGCGGCGGGATCAACGTCCAGGGCTCGGGGACCCTGGCACTGCTCGGCGCCAACACCTATGCCGGTGGCACCTTCATCTGCAATTGCGGATCCCTGCAACTCGGCGACGCGACCCATACCGCGAGCATTGTCGGCGCCGTCACCAATGAGGGCCTCTTCAGCGTCGTCAATGCCGACACGTCGGGGATCACGTCGATCCAAAATGCCTTCTCCGGCACGACGCTGTTTCTCAACGCCAGCTCCGCCAGCTCGATCGCGATCACCAACAGCGGCCAGCTGTATTTCGGCGATCCGAACGGGGGCGGCTCCGACACCGCGACGGCCGGTCGTGCCACCATCGTCAATGACGGCGGCTTGGTCGGCTTCTTCGGGCGGACCAATGCCGGCACGGCCAACATCACCAACCAGAACGGCGGCGGCATCGCTTTTCTTGAACAGGCCTCGGCGGGCTCGGCAACGATCGTGAACAAGGATTTCAGCGGGACCATATTCGGCTCGCTGGCCGGCTCCGATACGGCGAGCGCCGGCAATGCAACCATCATCAATGAAGCTGATGGTCTCACCAATTTCGGCGCGTTCACGACGGCCGGCAATGCCACGATCATCACCAAGGACGGCGGCAAGACCGAGTTCTTCGACAATGCCACCGGCGGCAACGCCCGCTTCATCACCACCGGAACAGGCATCGTCGATTTCGGGGTCAGCATTGGCCCGAACGGCGACGGCCGCATCACCGCGGGTTCGATCGAAGGCAGCGGCTTCTATTATATCGGCGGCGGCAATACGCTCGCCGTCGGGAGCAACAACCGTTCGACCGAAGTCAGTGGCGTCATCGGCGATTACGATCCCTGCGGTTGCGGCCCGATCGGGCCGGGCTCGCTGGAGAAGGTCGGCAGCGGCACGCTGATCCTCTCGGGCGCCAACACCTATACCGGCAGCACCAATGTGAATGGTGGCATCCTGCGGGTTGACGGCGACATCTCCCCGTCGAGCCTGACGACCGTCAATTCGGGCGGCGCGCTGTTCGGCGCCGGAAGGGTCGGCAATACCATCATCGCCAGCGGCGGCATCTATGCGCCGGGTGACGGGGGGCCGGGCTCGAGCATGCAGGTCCAGGGCAATCTCGCCTTCCACTCCGGCTCGGTCTACGTCGTGCAGGTCGGTAGCGGATCCAGCACGAGCCACGCACGCGTCAGCGGCAATGTCGTGCTGAACGGCACGGTCGGTGTCGCGCTGTATCCGGGCGCTGCGGTGATGAAGCACTACTCCATCATGCAGTTCTTCGGCAGCTCCAGCGGCAATTTTTCCGGGGTTGCCGCGCCGGGCGGCCTCATCGGCACGACAACTGTCGGATCGAACGAGGTCTTTCTCGATTTTGCGCTCGACTATGGCGCGAAATACGCTCTCAACGTCAACCAGAAGAACGTCGCGACGACGCTTCAGAATTTCTTCAACAGCAACGGCTTCCTGCAAGCCGAATTCGCAGGCCTCGGGCCCAACGGCCTGACGCAGGCCTCCGGCGAGCCGGCGACGGGGGCGCAGCAGACGACCTTCAACGCGATGAACCTGTTCCTCGGCCTGTTGACCGACGTCTTCAGCTCAGGACGCAGCGGCACGCCTGGCGCAACGCCCTTTGCCCCCGATGCTCAAGCGCGCGGCAAGACCGCGCGCGACGCGTTCGCCGCGATCGACCGCAAGGCGCCGGCTGCGACGTTCGAGCAGCGTTGGGACGTGTGGGCGGCCGGCTATGGCGGCTCGCAGACCACCGACGGCAACGCCGGCCTCGGCTCGAACAACACCACCAGCAGCGTCTATGGCACCGCAGTGGGCCTCGACTACCGCTTCTCGCCGTCGACGATTGCGGGCTTCGCCCTCGCAGGCGGCGGGACCGGATTCAACGTCAGCGGGCTCGGTTGGGGGCGCTCCGAACTGTTCCAGGCCGGCGCCTTCGTGCGTCATACGGCCGGACCGGCCTACGTCACGGCGGCGCTCGCCTATGGCTGGCAGGACGTCACGACCAACCGCGTCGTGACGGCCGCCGGCTATGACCAGTTGCGGGCGCAGTTCAACGCCAACGCCGTCTCGGGCCGCATCGAGGGTGGCTATCGCTACGCCATGCAATGGGCCGGCGTCACGCCCTACGCCGCGCTCCAGGCCACCTTGTTCGGCCTTCCCGCCTATGCAGAGTCGGCGGTGGTCGGCAGCAACGTCTTCGCGCTCAACTATGCCGCCAAGGACGTGACCAGCACCCGCTCCGAGCTCGGCCTGCGCGCCGACCGGTCCTTTGCCGCGGCCGGCGGCCTGATGACCCTGCGCGGCCGCCTCGCCTGGGCGCACGATTACAATCCGGACCGTACGGTCGGTGCGGTGTTCCAGACGCTGCCGGGATCGGCCTTCGTCGTGAACGGCGCCGCGCAGGCGCGCGACTCCGCGCTGACCACGGCATCGGTGCAGATGAACTGGATGAACGGCTGGTCCGCGTCGGCGACATTCGAGGGCGAGTTCTCGAACCTCACGCGGTCCTACGCCGGCAAGGGTCTCGTGCGCTACGCGTGGTAAGCTCGATTGATAGGCCACGGCGGGATTGCCATCCTCCCCTGGAGGGGGAGGATCGGTTCGCATGCAGCGAAGCGCAATGCGAACCGAGGTGGGGTGACAGTCTATCCGCAGTACACACTGCCCGCGTTGAGAGATCACCCCACCCCGCTCGCGCTCCGCGCGATCGACCCTCCCCCTCCAGGGGAGGGTCAGGACTGCTTCTTCTGCTCGGGCTTGCGCGGTGGGCGCGGGGATGCAGGCGCCGGCGCGCCGCTCATCTTGTTGGCGGCCTCGCTGACGTCGAGCAGCGAGCGGCGAATGTCGTCGAGATAGGCTGCCGACTTTTTCTTCATGGTGCCGGCAAGCTCGTGCAGCCCCTGGATCTTCTCGAACAGCTCGTCCGCCTTGCCGTCGACGAAGCCCGGCACCGCGCCTTCGATCTTCCCGACCGCCTTGTCGAAGCCCGCAAAGGCGCTGTCCACCTTGGCCATGACGGAGTCGATCTCGCCGCCCTTGCTCCTGAGGTCGGCGGTGGTGGCCTCGAACGTGTGCAGGCCCTCCTTGATCGCGGGGGCGTTGTTCACGATGGTGCGGTCGACGCTGTGCAGGGTTTCGACGATGGTTTCGGCGTCGCTGAGATCGGCCGTCAGCACCGGGATGCCGTCCGCGTCCAGCGGCACCGGCGGTGCAGAGGGGACGCCGCCGATCAATGAGATCGCGGCAACGCCGGTGAGACCCTGGAACTCGATGCCTGCCACGGTGTCCTTGCGGATCGGCGCGGCATTGTCGAGCATGACGAGCGCCACGATCCTGCGGGGACTCTCCAGCTTGATCGACAGGATCTGGCCGGCGGGCACGCCGTCGAAATTGACCGGCCCACCGCGGCGCAGGCCGCTGGCGGAGCCGCCCTCGAACACCACGCGCAACTGGCTGCGGCTCTGGATGGTGCGCCATTTCTGCACGCCGAGCAGGCCGCCGAACGCCACGGCGATCGCCGCCAGCGTCGCCGTTCCGATCACAAGATTGCTCGCGCGTGCCATGAGGCTGAGTTTAGGGCCAAAGCGGGATGGTTGGAAGAAGGCCGCGATGGTACGTAGGGCGGGTTAGCGAAGCGTAACCCGCCGCTTTCGCCTCAGCAGTCGTGTAGATTGGCGGATTACGCTGGCGCTAATCCGCCCTACGCACCTCAGTGTCCCGCCGCCCGCCTTGCCGCGGCGTTGTTCAGCACGATCAGCGCGTCGACGGCGACGCCCGTCCTGGCATTGATCAGGAACGGGTTGATGTCGATCGAGGCGATGCGATCGCCCGCATCCGCAATCAAATTGGACAGCCCGACCAGCGCCTTCACCGCCGAGGCCTCGTGCAAGACCGGCCTGCCGCGATAGCCGCGCATCTTGATGCCGGCCTTGGTGCGGCCGATCAGGAGCCGTGCTTCGCTTGCGTCCAGCGGCGCGCCGGCGAGCGCGACGTCCTTCATCAGCTCGATGTCGATGCCGCCGGTGCCGAACAGCACGACCGGGCCCATCTCGGCATCGAGCGAGGCGCCGACCACCAGCTCGAGCTCCGCCTTGACCTGCTGTGCGATCAGGATGCCGTCGAGCTTCGGCTTGCCCTTGAGTTTCGCGACCCGCGCTGTGATGTCGGCGAACGCCTTCTTCACCTCGGCCGCGCTGTTGAGGTTCAGCACCACGCCGCCGATGTCCGACTTGTGCAGGATCTCGGCGCTGACGACCTTGGCCACGACCGGAAAACCGATCTGCTTGGCAATCTTCACCGCGTCCGCCGCGGTCTGTGCGATCGTCTCCTGCGAGATCGGGATGCCATAGGCCTTGAGCAACCTCTTCGAGGCGACCTCGTCGAGCGCGGCGCCGGTTGCCGATGTCAGCGTTTTCTCCAGCACGGCGCGCGCGGCGGGCTTCGAGCTCGAGACGATGTCGGGCACCTCCTTGCGCAGCTTGGCGTAAGCGAGCAGCGACTTGATCGCGGTCACCGCGCGGTCCATGCCCTGCATGACCGCGAGATGTGGCAGCGACTTCCGCAAGTCCTTGGTGTGCTCGGTGAAGCCGATCGACATCGCGCTGATATAGATCACCGGCTTGCCCGCCCTGCTCGCCATCTCGTTGACGATGCGCAAGTTGCGCTCGCGCAGCTCGTGCGGCGCCTTCGGCAGCTCGGCGTCGACGATGACGATGTCGATATCGGGGTCGTCGATCATCAGCTTGATCGACTTCATGTAGACGGAGGGATCGACCACCGCGGCGAAGCCGGCGTCGAGCGGATTGCCGACGATCGAGCCGGGGCCGAGCATCTTCGCGAGCTCCGCACTGACATGCGGGCTCAGCGGCGCGAAGTTCAGGCCTGCGGCGTAGAAGGCGTCGATCAGCATGCCGCGCTTGCCGCCGGACAGCGTCACGGCGGCAAGCCGGTCGCCTTTGGGCAAGCCAGCGTGGACGAAGCACTCGGTGGTCTCGATCAGCTCGTCGAGGCCGCCGACCCGGATCACCCCTTCGCGCGTCGCGATCGCGTCGAACGTCTCGATCGAGCCGGCGAGCGCGCCGGTATGCGCCATCGCCGCGGCGCGGCCGCCTTCGGAGGCGCCGAGCTTGAGCGCGATCACGGGCTTGCTCGCCGCGCGTGCTGCCTTGCAGGCGTCGCGGAAGGCCTTGGTGTTGCGCACGCCTTCGAGGTAGACGACGATCACCTTGATGCTCGGATCCTCGGCGAAATAGCGCATCAGATCCGGCGTCTCGAGTCCGGCCTCGTTGCCTGTGGTCACCATGTAGCCGACGCCGACGCCGCGGTCTTCCAGCGCCTGGCGGATCGCCATGACGATGGCGCCGGATTGGCCGGCGATCGCGACTGCGCCTTGCTCCATGGTGACGATGCGATCGTCGATATTGGTGAAGAGCTTTTCGCCGGCGCTTAAATTGCCGAGGCAGTTCGGGCCGGTCACGGCGAGCCCCGTCTCGCGCACGGCCGCCTGCAATTCGGCAGCGAGCTTCTGGCTTTCGTCATCCTGCAGCTCGCTGAAGCCCGAGGTGACGATGGTGGCCGAACGCGCGCCGGCCGCGGCGGCGTCGCGGATCACCTGCACGGCAAAGCGCGCAGGCACCAGCACCAGGACATGATCGGGCTTCTCCGGAAGACTCGCAAAGTCCTTGTAGCAGGGAACGCCCCAGATGGCGTCGCGCTTGGCATTGACCGGATAGAGGCCGCCCTCGTAGCCGTACTTGATCAGATTGTTCCAGATGCGCTCGGCATAATTGCCGGGCTTGTCGGTCGCGCCCACCAGCACGATGTTGTGCGGGTGCAGCATGGCATGGATGCCCTTGATGATGTCGCTGGCATCGGGCGGCGGAGACCATGGACGGGACGCGGATGCAGCAGACACATGGGCTTCCATGGCGTGACCTCACCTGTTGTTCTTATTGGTGTCGCGTCACTCTGTTCTATGGCGAGTCCTTTGGCAACTGTGTGGCTGGTATGCCGTGTGGTGGAATGAAGTGCGCATCGGTGCGTGTCAGTCCGATCTATCCGTCGGCGTTAATCAATGTTGCATGCAGGGTGTAGCGCTCGGGGCCGGATGTGACGGCATCGAAGGGCCAGCAAGTCGCGAGAACAAGCTCGAAACCCTGTGCCATGGGATCGATGCCCGACGCATCGAAGCGAACCACGGCCGAGGAATCTGCGCGATAGCGAAAATGTCGACCGTCGCTGCGTGTGACATCGATGACGTCACCCATGGCAACATCTTTCAGGAAGCGAAAATGAGTGTCGCGATGGGCGGCATAGACGGCAATCCCGCGCTCGCCCGCTTCAGCCGTGTGCTGGACATGGCCCGGCCCGAAAGCAAGCGCCTGGCCGCTCGTGCCTTCCAGCACGATCGCGCTGGCACCGATCCGCTTGACTTCGATCCGCGCGACCGGCCAGGTGTCGGCCCATGACCAGGGCTTCACCGCCTGCCTTGTCGCAACGCTTCGGTCGAATGCCCGCTCCAGCAGCACCTGCGCCAGCCAGGCCTTGGCATGGATGTAGGCGCCGTCGCCGAACAGGATGAGGCCGATCAACGCCAGGATCAGCGGAGAGATGAGGCGGGGCATTTTATCCACGATCGTCATTGCGAGCTCCGCGAAGCAATCCAGAGTCTCTCCGCGGAGGCAGCCTGGATTGCTTCGCTGCGCTCGCAATGACCGTAAGAAAAAGGCGCGCGCGGCCGTTTGGAGGGGACGGGCAGCCGCGCGCGCTAACAGAGGAGTTCGGGGGGCTCCTCTCTCAAACGGTGTCAGTGAGCAAGGGCTGACGCCGGTTGAACACGAACAGGACCAGGGCGAGCACGATCAGGATGAAACCCGCGATCATCTTCAGCTCGGCCGAGGTTGCGGTCTTGGGCAGGCGGATCGCGTCGGGCGCGGCAGGCGTCGGCCGTCGCGCCGCCGGCTGATTGCGCGCATCGGCGTGACGTTCGCGCAGCTGTGTCGGCGTCAGATGCGGCCGCTCGCCGAACACTTTCTCGAACTCCCAGCCCGCGGGCAGGTTGATCGGCAGCTCGCTGAGCTTCAGCGGCGCGCCTTCGGGACGGCTTGGCGTCTTGTCGACCGCGACGAGGCTGGTCAGCCGCGTGACGATCTGATGGTCGAGCGCCAGCGCCAGGATCGCCTTGTCGGAGTCTTCGGGTGTCATCTCTCGCAGGGTGCGTGCCACCTCCGCATCGGCGATCTTGCGCCTGGCCCAGAGTTTCGACAGGCCCTTGCCTTCGGCGGCGTTTTGCAGCGGCAGCGTCACCGACCACGGACGGTCGCCGACGCGGCCCTTGATCTCGAGTGCGCCTGCGAGCTTGTCGAGCCTGGCCGCCAGCACCAGGGGCTCGTCGCGATAGACGTCGGGAATGATCGCCGGAGTGACGTCGGCTTTGGCGTCGGAGAATTTTGCGGTGAGGCCGGTCACGGCCGGATTCTCCAGCCTGGCGAACAGGCCGCGCATGCGCTCCTCGACCTGCTCGACGGACCCGATATGGGTGAAGGCGCCGCGGCCGAGCTCGGCGGCGCGGGTCATCAGATAGGTGTTGGGCGCAGATCCGATGCCGACCATGAAGACACGCGAGCGGCCGCGCATCGTCGTGATCGCATCGAACAATTGCTGCTCGTTGCCGATCGCGCCGTCGGTCAGGAACACGACCTGGCGGACCATGCCGGTGTCGCCGAGCTTGTCGGTCAGTGCCGCGCGCATCGCCGGCACCATCTCGGTGCCGCCGCGCGCCTGCAAGGCGCCGACGAAGGAGGTCGCCTCGCCGACATGCGCGGCATCGGCCGGGACGGAGGCCGGAAACAGCACGTCCATGGTGTCGTCGAAGCGGATCACGTTGAAGCGGTCATTCGGCTGCAGGCGGCCGAGGGCGTAGAGCAGGCTCGCCTTGGCCTGCACGATGGAGGTGCCGCCCATCGAGCCGGAATTGTCGATCACGAACACGACCTCGCGCGGCAGCGGCTTCTGCGTCGCCTGCTCGGCGCTCGGCGGGGTGACGAAGGCGAGCAAATAATCGGCATCGCCGACACGTTCGCGAAACAGGCCGACCGACGGCGCTTTCTCCACAGCCGGCTTCCAGGTCAGCTCGAAGTCACGGTCGGCGGGCACGGCACCGTCGGCGAGCGTCACCACGCGCGTCGCATTGTCCGGGCTTTCCGTCTTGACGTTGTGATGGTGGCTCTTGACCTCGCCGAGCGCGAAGCCGGCCTGCAGGCGTACCGTGATGCTGGTCGGATTCACCGGCGCATTCTTGGCGGGATCCAGCACAGGGGGCGAGATGCGCTCACGATCCGGCACCGGGTCCGACGTCGCGGCGCCCCAGCCCGAGCCATCCTTGCGGAAGTCGACGCTCTGGACGATCGGCACGGGATTGTAGCGCGGCCCGACCACGAGCGGCAGGCGTAACGAATACTCGTTGCCGACTTGATGCACCGGCTCCTGGTACTCGATCTGCACCAGCACGGTTTCGCCGGGACCGATATTGGCGACCGAGTTGGTGAAGATGTTCGGCCGTTCCTGCTCGGTGAGCGCGGCCTTCTGGCCGGCGCGGCGCGCCTCCTCGTAGATCACGCGCGCCTGCTGCCGCTCCTTGATGTCGCCGACGATGACGCGGTCGCCGACCACCATCTTCAGCGTGTCGACGGCGCCGCCGGGCGCGAGCGGATAGACATAGGTGGCCTCGACCCAATCCTTGCTCGGGTTGCGGAATGCTTGCGTGACGCGGGCGCGCAAGGTCGGGCCCGACACCGTGATGTCGACATCGGTCCCGAGGCGGATCGCCTCTAGGGTGGCGCCGTCCTGCTTCAGCAGCAGGCTGCCCGAGCGTGCTTCGCCGGGCTGGAGCAGGCCTGCCTGTTCAGTCGTTGCCGACCAACTCGCGCCAAAACTCACCAGCAGGGCCAGGAAGGCGACCAGCATCACTGCGATGCCTTGCGCGAGAAGGAACAGTCCGACCTTGATGAGGCGGCTCAACAGGGGGTGTTCGTCGCTGTCGGCCGTGTCGTAGGCGTCCATTTGGGTTGCTCCCGCAGCATGTTTGCTAGCCTTCAGCATCCGCCGGCGGGGCGGCATTTCGCGAGCAGAATGATCGGCAATGTTCCGCCGCGGCCGGCCCCGGCTCGTTTCGGCCGGGGCGGTCATGTGCGGTTTTGTGCTGGTTTGTCCGCCCTGCTAGAGTGACCATCCTGGAGCGGGGCTGACGATGCAGACGCAGGACAAACTCACCGACAAGCAGCTTTCGGACGAGCAGAGCCGCGAGATCGCCGAGACCATTCGCGAGGAGCTCGCCCGGCGCCGCATCTCCCGGCAGGCGCTGGCCGAGCAGGCCAAGCTGAGCCTGTCGACGCTGGAGAAGGTGCTCGGCGGCCGGCGCCCGTTCACGCTGGCGACGACCGTCCGGCTGGAGCAGGCGCTCGGCGTCTCCTTGCGCAAAAGTGTTGTCGTGGCGACGCCTGCGGCCGCAAGCGACGTCGCGCCCGACAGCCTCGGCTCCTATGCCCATCGCGCGGTGACCTGGCTCGAGGACGTCTACATCACCTTGCGGCCGTCGTTCGGCGACAAGGATGCGATTTTCGCCTATCGCACCGAGATCGCGTGGGAGCCGAAGGTCTCGTCGCTGGTCTTTCGCGAGGGCGATCGGACCGATGCCGCCTACGAACATACCGGCGAGGTCGCCGTCCCGCATCAGTCCGGCTTCATCTACCTCGTCATCATCAAGCATGGCCAGCACCGCGTGATCACGGTGTCGCGGCCGACGGTGTCGGGCGAGATGTATGGCATCATCTCGACGCTGCGCGCCGGGCCCGGGTCGCAGCTCACGCCGATCGCGGCGCCGATCGCCTATGTGCCGCTCAGGAACGTTGCGAAGCCGTCTCTGGGCCGGGTCGCGTCCGGCGATGCCAACTATGAGCTGTACCGAAAGCACCTGCGTCGCACGGTGGAAGAGCCCTTCGCGCTCTTCCTGCCGGCATAACCGCTTCGATCTCGTTCAGCCGCCTTCCGACGCGTTGAGGCTTGCGGGCATCGTCGAGCGCCGCTCGAGACGTCGATCACCACATGCGCTCAAGAAAGCGCCCGCAAGGGGCGCTTCGATCAGGCGTTGGCGACCTTCTTGTCGATTTCGGACGCCGCCGAGAACGCCTTGCGCAGGGTCGGCTTGTGGATCTTGCCGGTGGCGTTGCGCGGCAACGCATCGACGAAGCGGATCTGGCGCGGGCATTTGAAGCGCGCCAGATTGGCCGCGCAATGGGCGAACAGCTCGGTTTCCGTCAGCTCGTGTCCCGGCTTGATCGCGACGATGGCAAGGCCAACCTCGCCCCATTGCGCATCTGGAATGCCGATCACGGCAGCTTCCGCGATGGCGTTGAGCTGGTGCAGCACGTTCTCGACCTCGGCCGGATAGACGTTCTCGCCGCCCGAGATGTACATGTCCTTCCAGCGATCGACGATGTAGTAGAAGCCTTCCTCGTCGACGCGGGTGGCGTCGCCCGTGTGCAGCCAGCCGTCGGTGAAGGAGGTCTTGTTCGCCTCCGGCCTGTTCCAGTAGCCCGGCGTGATGTTGGGGCCCTTGACCCAGAGTTCGCCGAGCTCGCCGACATCGGCATCGCTGCCGTCGGGGCGCACGATACGCACCTCGGTGTGCAGCACCGGCTTGCCGGCGGAGCCGGCCTTGCGCGCTGCATCCTCGCGGTCGAGCACCAGCACAGCCGGCGAAGTCTCGGTCATGCCGTAGCCCTGCTGCAGCGCGACGCCGCGCGCCTCCCACACTTTCAACAGCGGCACCGGCATCGGCGCGCCGCCGACACCGCCGACGACCAGCCGGCTGAGATCGGTGGTCGCGAAGGCGGGGTGCTGCGCCATGAACTGATAGATCGCAGGCACGCCGAAGAACACGTTGATGCCCTGCGCGGGATCGTTGATCAGCCCGAGCGCCGTGCCGGGATCGAAGGCGCGCATGATCATCACGGTGCCGCCGGCATGCAGCACGGGATTGGTGTAGCAGTTGAGTCCGCCGGTGTGAAACAGCGGCAGCACGGTGAGCAGCACCGAGGTCGGCCCGATGCAGGCCGGGCCGCCGAGATTGACGCAATTCCAGAAGGTCATGCCATGGGTGATGGTCGCGCCCTTGGGATGGCCCGTCGTGCCTGACGTGTACATGATGGTCGAGACATCATCGAGCGTCACGTCCTCGGCGCGCGCCAGCGGCTTTGCGGCGGCGATACCGGCTTCATAGCTGCCGCCCGGACCAAGCAGCAGGCTGGTCGCAACGTTGCAGAGTTTCGCCACGCTGAGCGCCGTCTCGGCCAGATCAGTATCGTGGATCATCACCTTCGGCGCGCAGTCGGAGGTGATGAACTGAAGCTCGGGTACCGTGAGGCGGGTGTTGAGCGGCACGAAGGTCGCCCCCAGCCGCCCGCAGGCGAACTGCACCTCCAGCGTATCGGTCGTGTTCAGCGCCAGCACCGCGACGCGGTCGCCGCGCGAGACGTTGAGCGTGTGGCGCAGCAACGAGGCGAGGCGTGAGACGCGGGCATCGAGCTGCGAATAGGTGAAGCGGCGCTCGCTCGCGAGGTCGACGACCGCGACCTTGTCAGGCGCGCGGCGGGCATGATGGGCGATCCAGTCGTAATAGCGAACGGCCAAAGATGTCTCCCTCGACGGCCTCGTGCCGCCCGCTTTCTTGCTGCTTGCGCACCATGCCCGGCCTGGCCCTGGGGCCAGCCGGAGTCTGTGCAGCAACGTTTTTTTGCGCCAGAGTTGGCCTGCAAGCGGTGAAAATCGTCTTGCGTTGAGTTGCTGGCTTGCTGCCTTGCTTGAAGCGTCCGCTCCAATCAGCCACTCCGCGCAAGTGACCGGCCAAGGTTCCAGCCATGGTGGCCGGGACGAATCCGTTCGAGGCAAGTCCCGCGATGAAGAGCCCGTTCTATACCGCCGAGCACGACGCGTTCCGCGACGTGATGCGGCGCTTCGTCGAGAAGGAGATCGCGCCCTTCGCCCATGAATGGGACGAAGCCGGCGAATTCCCGCGCGAGCTCTATCGCAAGGCGGCCGAAATCGGCCTGCTGGGACTTGGATTCCCGGAAGAATATGGCGGCATCGCCGCCGACCAGTTCATGAAGATCGTGGCGAGCCAGGAGCTTGCGCGCGCTGGCGCGGGCGGTGTCAGCGCGAGCCTGATGAGCCACACCATCGGCTCGCCGCCGATCGCGCGGGCCGCACGGGCCGAGATAAAGGCGCGCGTACTGCCGCAGGTGCTGTCCGGCGAGAAGATCTCCGCACTGGCGATCACCGAGCCGGGCGGCGGCTCCGACGTCGCGAACCTGCGCACCCGCGCGCGGCGCGACGGCGATCACTACGTCGTGAGCGGCGAGAAGACCTTCATCACGTCAGGCATGCGTGCCGATTATCTGACCGTTGCGGTGCGCACCGGCGGCGAGGGCGCCGGCGGCGTCAGCCTGCTCCTGATCGAGGGCGACACGCCCGGCCTGTCCAGGACGAAGCTGAAGAAGATGGGCTGGTGGGCCTCCGATACCGCGACGCTGCATTTCGACGAATGCCGCGTGCCCGCCGAGAACCTGATCGGCGAGGAGGGCCAGGGCTTCAAGATCATCATGCAGAATTTCAACAGCGAGCGCATGGGCATGGCGGCGAGCTGCACCGCCTTCGCGCGGGTCTGCCTCGACGAGGCGATCGCCTATGCCAAGGAACGCAAAACCTTCGGCAAGCCGCTCGCGCAGCACCAGGTCATCCGCCACAAGATCGTCGATATGGCGCAGAAGGTGGCAGCCTCGCAAGCGATGCTGGAGATGCTGGCCTGGCGGCTCGAGCAGGGCGAGAGCCCGGTCGCCGAAATCTGCATGATGAAGAACCAGGCGACCCAGACCATGGCGTTCTGCGCCTCCGAGGCCGTGCAGATCTTCGGCGGCGCCGGCTTCATGCGCGGCATCAAGGCCGAGCGCATCTACCGCGAGGTCAAGGTCAACGCCATCGGCGGCGGCACCGAGGAGATCATGAAGGATCTGGCGTCCAGGCAGATGGGGTTGTGACTTTCTGTCATTCCGGGGCGCGCGTAGCGCGAGCCCGGAATCCATCAGGCCGCATGCACCGTGGAGAAATGGATTCCGGGCTCATCGCTGCGCGATGCCCCGGAATGACAAAGGGGAAAGAATGCTATTCACCGCCGACCACGACGACATCCGCCGCTCCCTACAAAAGTTCATCGCCAACGAGATCAATCCTCACGTCGATGAGTGGGAAAAGGCCGACATCTTCCCGGCGCACGAGCTGTTCAAGAAGATGGGCAGCCTCGGCTTCCTCGGCCTGAACAAGCCGGTCGAGTTCGGCGGCTCCGGCCTCGACTATTCCTACGCGCTGATGATGGCCGAGGAGCTCGGCGCCATCACCTGCGGCGGCGTGCCGATGGCGATCGGGGTGCAGACCGACATGGCAACGCCGGCATTGGCGCGCTTCGGCTCCGACGAGGTGCGGCGCGAATTCCTCAACCCCTCGATCTCCGGTGACTACGTCGCCTGCATCGGCGTCTCCGAGCCGGGCGCAGGCTCGGACGTCGCCTCGATCAAGACCCAGGCACGCTCCGACGGCGACGATTACGTCATCAATGGCGGCAAGATGTGGATCACCAACGGCACCCAGGCCGACTGGATCTGCCTGCTCGCCAACACCGGCGACGGTCCCGTTCACCGCAACAAATCGCTGATCTGCGTGCCCATGAAGAGCAAGGGCGTCACCGTTGCGCGAAAGCTCGACAAGATGGGCATGCGCTCCTCCGACACCGCGCAGATCTTCTTCGACAATGTCCGTGTGCCCAAGCGCAACCGGATCGGCGAGGAGGGCAAGGGCTTTACCTACCAGATGATCCAGTTCCAGGAGGAGCGACTCTGGGGCGCGGCCGCCTGTCTGAAGGCGCACGAATACATCATCGACCAGACCATCGCGTACACGCGCAACCGGAAAGCATTCGGCAAGTCGATCCTCGACAACCAGGTGGTGCACTTCAAGCTCGCGGAGATGCAGACCGAGGTCGAGCTCTTGCGCGCGCTGATCTATCGTGCTGGCGAGCAGCTGGTCGCCGGCGAGGATGTGACGCGGCTCGCGACCATGGCCAAGCTGAAGGCCGGCCGGCTAGGGCGCGAGCTCACCGACGCCTGCTTGCAATATTGGGGCGGAATGGGCTTTACCAACGAGACGCCGGTCAGCCGCGCCTATCGCGACAGCCGCCTGACCTCGATCGGCGGCGGCGCCGACGAGGTCATGCTGATGGTCCTGTGCAAGATGATGGGTACGCTGCCTGGCAGCAAAGGAAATTCCTGATGATTACGCTGTATCATTGCGACGCCGCGCGCTCGTTCCGTCCGCTCTGGATGCTGGAGGAGATGGGGCTGCCGTATGAATTGAAGATGCTGCCGTTCCCGCCGCGCGTCTTCGCCAAGGATTATCTCGGCATCAATCCGCTCGGCACGATTCCTTTCCTGATCGACGGCGAGACCAGGATGACGGAATCCTCCGGCATCTGCCATTACCTCGGCACCAAATACGGCCCGACGCCGTTGATGGTCGGCCTGGAAGATCCCGCCTATGGCACGTTCCTGAACTGGATGTATTTCAGCGACGCCACGTTAACCTTCCCGCAGACGCTGGTGCTGCGATACACCCAGCTCGAGCCGGAGGAGCGCCGCAACCCGCAGGTCGCCACCGATTACGCGAAATGGTTCTTGGGGAGACTGCGCGCCGTTGAGGCAGCGACGGCGAATGCCGAAACATTGTGCGCGGGCCGCTTCACCGCTGCGGACATTGTCATCGGTTACGCGCTTCGGCTCGCGAGCAATATCGGGCTTGCCAAGGATTTCGGGCCAAACGTCGCAGCCTATTGGGCGCGCCTGCAGCAGCGCGACGGCTACAAGCGCGCCGTTGCTGCGGAGCAAAAGGCCGGGGAAGAGCAGAATGTCGCGCCTCGCGCGAGGGCGTAAGGGCCTGTGGCCGTCATTCCGGGGCGATGCGCAGCATCGACCCGGAATCTCGAGGTTCCGGGTTCGCGCTTTGCGCGCCCCGGAACGACAGCGCATGTTTTCATGACAGCGCTATCCTACCGTGACAGCGCCCAAATTTCCGCTAAGGTGACCTCCGTCCGCAGCGGCCAGAGAGCCGCGCGAGGAGGAACCCAATGGAATATAACGGTCGCGAATCCGACCATCTGATGCTGATCACGCCGGAGCGCGTGTTCTATGCGGGCCTGCTCGGCCGTCCGCGCAAGCGGACCCCCGGTTGCTGCCACGTCTATGTCGCGGTGAAGGGCAATCTGCACCTCACCATCGACGACGTCCTCGCCACCGGCGAGCTGTTCGTCACCCTGCCGAACCAGCGGCATTCCATCGCCAGCGACTACCGCACCGTGATCAGCGTGACGCTGGAGCCGGAGAGCATGCCGGATGGCGTGATCGAGGCCTTGGCCGCGCGCTTGACCGGACCTGACAGGGCCGCCTATGCCCGCAAGATCCTCGCCGCCTATGCGCTGCTGCGCCAGCGCCGTTATGGCGACATCACCACCGCCGAGTTCGACGAGATGTGCTTCGGCGAGGCGCTGCCGCGCCGTGTGCTCGACCCGCGCATCTCGCGCGCCGTGGCCCGCATCGAGCGCTTCTCCGGCGAGCCGGTGACGGCGGACACCTGCGCCGCGGAAGCTGGCCTCTCGGCCTCGCGCTTCCTGCATCTGTTCAAGGAGGAGACCGGCATCTCGTTCCGCTCCTTCCGGGCCTGGAAGCGTGCGCGGCATCTGCTGCACTTCGCCAACCAGGACCTCAACCTCGCCCATCTCGCGCAGGACATCGGCTATCCCGATTCCACGCATTTCAGCCACTCGATCCGCCGCTTCTACGGCCTCAAGCCGCGCGCGATCTTCGTCGGCTCGCGGGATCTCGCGATCTATCGCAGCACCGAGACGGTGCGGATGGCGGAGGCATCGTAGCTTCGTAGGGTGGGTTAGCCGAAGGCGTAACCCACCAATTCTGTCTCTGCGAAGATCAAAGAGGTGGGTTACGCCTTCGGCTAACCCACCCTACGGATCTCCTTTCCCAGCTTCTCCGCGCAAGAAGCCGCATGTCGCGCGGCACATGATCGCAAGCGTTGAATTCTCAACGTGCGAGACATTGAACGCATGAGCGACGACAAGGCCGTCATCACCTGCGCGCTGAACGGCGTGCTCACCGACCCCAGGCAGCACAACGTGCCCGTGACGCCCGAGCAGATGGCGCGCGAGGCCAAGGCTGCGTTCGAGGCCGGCGCGTCCATCATGCACATCCATCTGCGCCAGCAGGGGCCGGGCAAGGGGCATCTGCCGTCCTGGGAGGTCGCGGTCAGCAAGGAGATCCAGCAGGCGATCCGCGAAGCCTGCCCGGGCGTGATCATCAACCACACCTCGGGCGTGTCGGGGCCGAACTACTCCGGCGCGCTCGACTGCATTCGCGAGACCAGGCCGGAGATCGCCGCCTGCAATGCCGGCTCGCTGAATTATTTGAAGGTGAAGGCCGACAACAGCTGGGCCTGGCCGCCGATGATGTTCGACAATTCGGTCGAGAAGGTGAAGGACTATCTCGACGTCATGAACGCCGTCGGCACCATTCCCGAGTTCGAATGCTTCGACGTCGGCATCGTGCGTTGCGTCGGGATGTACACCCAAGTCGGCATGTACAAGGGCCCGCTTGAATACAACTTTGTGATGGGCGTCGCCTCCGGCATGCCGGCCGACCCTGAATTGCTGCCGATCCTGATCAAGCTGAAGCGTCCCGAGGCGCATTGGCAGGTCACCGCCATCGGCCGCGAGGAGATCTGGCCGCTGCACCAGCGCTGCGCCGAGCTCGGCGGTCACTTGCGCACCGGCCTTGAGGACACGTTCTACCTCGCCGACGGCAAGAAGGTGACGTCGAACGGTCAGCTCATCGAAGCCGTCGCCGCCTGCGCAAGGCGCGCCGGCCGCGAGATCGCGTCACCGGCCGAGGCGCGGAAGATCTTTGGGACGAACAGGTAAGGTATCGCCTCACCCGTCATTGCGAGCGAAGCGAAGCAATCCAGAATCTCTCCGCGGAAGCAGCCTGGATTGCTTCGTCGCTTCGCTCCTCGCAATGACGAGCAGGATCAAGTCATGTCCATTCTCGAAAACACCATCTCCCCCGGCAGCGCCAGCTACCGCGCCAATCGCGACGGCATGCTCGGGCTGATCGATCGCATGCGCGCGCTGGAAGGGCGCACGCGCGCGGCCTCGGCCGCGGCGAAGGACCGCTTCCACAAGCGCGGCCAATTGCTCCCGCGCGAGCGCGTCGCGCTGGTGCTCGATCCCGGCGCGCCCTTCATCGAGCTGTCGACGCTCGCCGGCTACATGTTCGACGTGCCGGATGCGAGCAAGAGCGTGCCGGGCGGCGGCGTCATCGCCGGCATCGGCTTCGTCTCGGGCATCCGCTGCATGGTCAGCGCCAGCGATTCCGGCATCGACGCCGGCGCGCTGCAGCCTTATGGCCTCGACAAGACGCTGCGGGTGCAGGAGCTCGCGCTGGAAAACAAGCTGCCTTATGTGCAGCTGGTCGAAAGCGCCGGCGCCAATCTGCTGCGCTACCGCGTCGAGGATTTCGTTCGCGGCGGCAACATTTTTCGCAATCTGGCGCGGCTCTCCGCTGCGGGTCTGCCGGTCGTCACCGTCACGCACGGCTCCTCCACCGCGGGCGGCGCCTATCAGACCGGCCTCTCCGACTACATCGTCATGGTCCGCGGCCGCACCCGCGCCTTCCTCGCCGGGCCGCCGCTGCTGAAGGCCGCGACCGGCGAGATCGCGACCGAGGAGGAGCTCGGTGGCGCCGAGATGCACACGCAAATCTCCGGCCTCGGCGATTATCTCGCCGAGGATGATCGCGACGCGCTTCGCATCGCGCGCGAGATCATGGCGGCGATGGAATGGGAGCGGCCGGGCAGGGCGGCTCCAGAGTTCAAACCGCCGCGCTACGATCAGGACGAGCTGCTCGGCATCATGCCGATGGACCACAAGCGCCCGGTCGACATGAAGCAGGTGATCGCGCGCATCATCGACGATTCCGATTTCACCGAGATGGCGCCGAATTACGGCCCGGCCACTGTCTGCGGCCATGCCCGCATCGAGGGCCAGGCCATCGGCATCATCACCAACAACGGCCCGCTCGATCCCGCCGGCGCCAACAAGGCGACGCATTTCATCCAGGCCTGCTGCCAGACCCGCACGCCGCTGCTCTATCTCAACAACACCACCGGCTACATGGTCGGCAAGGCCTATGAAGAGGCCGGCATGATCAAGCACGGCTCCAAGATGATCCAGGCGGTCACGTCGGCGACGGTGCCGCAGATCACCATCTATTGCGGCGCCTCGTTCGGTGCCGGCAATTACGGCATGTGCGGCCGCGGCTTCCATCCGCGCTTCTGCTTCTCCTGGCCCAACGCCAAGACCGCGGTGATGGGCGGCGAGCAGGCGGCCGAGACCATGGCGATCGTGACCGAGGCCGCCGCGGCGCGCCGCGGCAAGCCGATCGAGAAAGACAAACTGGACGCGATGAAGGCGCAGATCATCGGCGTGTTCGACGGGCAGATGGATGTGTTCTCCACCAGCGCCCGCGTGCTCGATGACGGCGTGATCGATCCGCGCGACACCCGCGCCGTGCTGTCGGAGGTGCTCGCGATCTGCCGCGAGGGCGATGCGCGCACGCCCCAGCGTATGCAATTCTCGGTGGCGCGCCCATGAGGAACGGATCAGTGCAGCAGCGGCCGTTCTTCAAGATCCTGGTCGCCAACCGCGGCGAGATCGCGCTGCGCGTGATGCGCAGTGCGCGGCAGCTCGGCCTTGGCGTCGTCGCGGTCTATTCCGATGCCGATCGCGATGCGCTTCATGTGAAGCAGGCCGATCAGGCCGTGCGCATCGGCGAAGCCCTGCCGGCGCAATCCTATCTCAACATTCCCGCGATCATTGCCGCGGCCAGGGCCAGCGGCGCGGATGCCGTTCACCCCGGCTATGGCTTCCTCGCCGAGAACGAGGAGTTTGCGCGCGCCTGCAAGGAAGCCGGCCTCGTCTTCATCGGCCCGTCGCCGCAGGCGATCGAGGCAATGGGCAACAAGGCCGGCGCCAAGGAGATCATGAAGAAAGCCGGCGTGCCGATCGTGCCCGGCTATCAGGGCGCAGACCAAGGCGACGAGGTCATGCTCGCGGAAGCCAGAACGATCGGCTTTCCCGTGATGATCAAGGCGGTCGCCGGCGGTGGCGGGCGCGGCATGCGGCTCGTCACCGATGCGGCATCATTCCCCGATGCGCTGCGCAGCGCGCGGTCGGAAGCGAAGGCCGCGTTCGGCGATGCCACACTCATCCTCGAACGTGCGATCCAGAACCCTCGCCACATCGAGATCCAGGTGTTCAGCGACAGCCACGGCAACGCCATCCATCTCGGCGAGCGCGATTGCTCGGTGCAGCGGCGGCACCAGAAGCTGATCGAGGAGGCGCCATCGCCCGCCGTCACGCCGGAGCTGCGTGCGAAGATGGGCGAGGTTGCGGTCGCAGCGGTTAGGGCGTTGCGCTATGAGGGCGCCGGCACGCTGGAATTCCTGCTCGACCAAGGCGGTGCGTTCTACTTCATGGAGATGAACACGCGACTCCAGGTCGAGCATCCCGTGACCGAGGCCATCACCGGGCTCGATCTCGTCGAGCTGCAGCTGCGCGTGGCGCGCGGCGAACCCCTGCCGGTGAAGCAGCAGGACATCAAGTTCTCCGGCCACGCCATCGAGGTGCGGCTGTGCTCGGAAGATGCCGGGCATGATTTCATGCCGCAGTCCGGCCACATGGCGCGCTGGCACGTGCCAGAGGGCATCCGCGTCGAGCACGCGTTGCAATCGGGCTCGGAGATCCCGCCGTTCTACGATTCCATGATCGCCAAGGTGATCAGCCACGGCGCCACACGCGAGGAGGCGAGGGGGCGGCTGATCGTCGGGTTGGAGCAGCTCACCGCGTTCGGCGTAACCACGAACCAGGCGTTCCTGTTGTCCTGCCTGCGTCATCCCGGCTTTGCCAAGGGCGAGGCGACGACGGCGTTCATCGGCACGCATCGCGATGACTTGCTGGCGCCGCGCGCGGACGCGGCATTCGAGACCGCGCTGGCGGGCCTGCTGCTCTACGTCACCAACCCGCGTGCACCGTCCTGGCAGGACGGGCGGAGCCTCGCCGCCACTTTTCCGCTGCCGGCGAAAATCGAGATTGCCGGCCACGCGCACGAGCTCGACATCACGCGCGAGCGCGACGGCAGCTACACCGTCGCCGCCGAAGGCCGCCAGGAGAAGTTCGAAATTGATCAACTCGATCCCGACGTCATCCGCTTCCGCCACGCTGGTGTGATGGACAGCGCCAAATTCCTGCGCGACGGCGATCGGCTCTACCTGCAGCACCGCGGCATCCCGCTCGCGGTCACCGATCTCACCCTCGCCGCGCCAAAAGCGGCCGCAAGCAATGGCGGCGACGGCAAGGTCCGCGCCGCCATGAACGGCCGCGTGGTCGCCGTGCTGGTCAAGCCCGGCGACCGCGTCACCGCCGGCCAGCCGGTGCTGACGCTGGAAGCGATGAAGATGGAGCACGTCCACAAGGCCGGCATCGACGGCGTGGTCAGCGCGATCGACGTCGCCGAAGGCGAGCAGGTGACGACGGGACGGATCGTCGCGGAGATCGGGGCTTAGTCGGCACCGCGAGCTCCGCAATCGTAGAGCCTGTGAGCCAATTCGTTTTGTTTCGGCTTCGGCATCAAGGGGTGGTATCGCCCCTTGATGGGGGAAGCCGGCGGCGTCAGGCTGTTGGTTATCTATGCTTTTGCGAGACGATGCCCTTGCAGGATGTTGTTGGTGAGGGCGTACCAGAGCACGACGGCACGGACCTTCTCGATGCCGCGCACGGTCAGTTGCCTGAGGTCCCAGTTGCGCCAGCGGGCATGGATGCATTCGCAGATGGTACGGGCCTGGTACTGTGCCTTGCCGGCTTCGCTGGCCATGCGAGCACGCCAGGCCGCTATGCCAGGACCGTCGCTGCTCCGGGGTAAGAAGGGATCGACACCGCTCCTGGATTGGGGCGGTGGACAGTAAACCTCGATGCCCTCGCCATGCGCCCATTCGATGTCGTCGCCAGTGCAGAACCCGCCATCGGCGAGGTAGCGGCGTGGCAAGCGCTTCAGCCGAGCGCGCGTTCGCTCCAGCATCGGGCGCATCAAGCCACGATCTGAGCCGCTGTTGTCGACATCGATCGCGACCACGATCAGTTCGCCAGCCGCGCTAGCCACCTGCACATTATAGGCCGGACGGAAGCCGGCATCGGCCATCTTCATCACCCTGGCCTGCGGGTCGGTGGTGGAGGCCCGAGGCTCCTTCGGCTTCTTGCCATTGCCGCCCTTGTCGTCGAGCTGTTTTCGCTTGCGCTTGATCTCGGCCAGCGCGGCCTGCGCGGCTTGCACCCGCTCGCTGCGTTCGCGCGCCGCCCGCTCTTTGGCGGCCCGGATCCGCCGATTGCTGGCTTCCGGGTCCGCATCGACCTCGCGCTTGAGCTCTTCCACAATGGCCTCGGCCTGCGCCATCTGCCGATCCAGCGTCGCCTCCCGCCGGAAAGATCCGGTCCCGGCATTCGCTCGTATCCGCACCCCGTCCTGGGTCAGCTTCTCCAGATCGACCAGCCCTGCCTCGTTCAGGGCCACCAGATGTTCAACCAGCAAACGGTCGAGCAAGTCGGCACAGCCGACCCGGAAGTCCGACAGCCCGTGATGGTTCAACGACACGCCACCGCAGAGCCAGCGGTAGACGTCGTGGCTGTCGCAGAGCCGGTCCAGCGCCCGCGCGCTGCCAACGGCATCGCTCGCGGCGTACAGCCAAAGCGCCAGCAACAACCGTGGCGATGGCGCCGGATGGCCCGGCCTGTTTTCCCGTGCCTTGACGCGATCTTCCAGCTCGCTCAGGTCCAGCCCTTCGACATAAGCCCAGATCACCCGCGCTGGATGATCCTGCCCGATCAGGCTGTCGATATCGACCGCTCGCAATTCGACCTGATTGCGCACAGGCTCGCGCAGCCGAGGTGCGCCTTGCGGCACCGCTTCGGTTCGTGCCGACTGCTCCGGCAATTCACCAAAAAGTCCGTCGTCAGCCATCATCCTCTCCAGCAGATCAGTCTGCCCAGAGAATCACATTCGTCTGACGCGCGGTACAAAAGATTCACAGTCTCGTAGGGTGGGCAAAGGCGCAAAGCGCCGTGCCCACCATTCGTTTCGATCGGCAAAGAGGTGGTGGGCACGCTTCGCTTTGCCCACCCTACGGCACCTCTCGAAAGCCAAATTACAAATGATTTCAAGAGAGTTATTGCATCACAAGAGCTTGCGCACAATCTCTATTGAACATTGTTCATTCCTGGACTACAAATAATGAACTTTGTTCAATCAACTTGGAGCCTCGCATGTTGCACGCCGATGACCCCGCCCAAGCGGCCACTGCCAGGCTGCCTTCAGTGTCCCGCCGTTTTGTATTGGGCGCGTTGCAAGCCCGCGAAAAATACCTGCTTGCTGCATTCATCATCCTGATCCTGGCTGCGCTCTTTGCGCCCGCATTGCCCGCCTCCGCCTGGCACATCCCGCATTTCGTCGACGACCGCACCTGGCTCGGCGTGCCCAACGCCGGCGATGTGCTGAGCAATCTCGCCTTCCTCGCGATGGGTGTGTGGGGCTCGGAACGACTGCGTGCCCGCAATGATGCGCCGGTGGGTGCCAGCTGGTTCTTCGTGGGCCTGATCCTCACGTGCCTGGGCTCAGGCTTCTATCATCTCGATCCCGACATGCCGCAGCGGCTCGTCGCCGATCGTCTGGGCATGGCGGTCGCGTTTGCAGGATTTCTCGGCATCGCCGCCAGCGAGCGGATCAGCACGCGCGCAGGCGAAGCGGTGCTGGTGCTGACCATGATCACGGGCCTGTTAGCTGCCTGGGTCGCACGCGAGAATCTCACGCCATGGGTGATCGTGCAGTTCGGCGGCATGGCGCTCGCCGTGGGGCTCGCGTTGACGCGTCCCCGGCCCGGCGCGCTTGGCGTGCCGCTCGGCGGCGTGATCGTCTTCTATGTGCTCGCCAAGCTTCTCGAGCTGGGTGATGTGACCGTGTTCGAAGCGACCGGGCACATGGTCTCGGGCCACACGCTCAAGCATCTCGCCGCCGCGCTCGCGGCCTGGCCGGTGATCCGGGCGCTGGGACCTAGGCCGTGTACGCACTAAGCGGCTGGCCGCCGGCCCCATACTTTCGGAGAAGCGGCAATCTCGCTGAGGAAGCGGACTAGTCCGACGGCACGACAATACGTTTATTCAATCACCTGATCCGCACGGGCGAGCAACGTTGGTGGAATCACGATGTTCAAGGCAGTAGCGGTCTTGACATTGACCACCAACTCGAACTTTGCCGGCTGTTGAATCGGAAGCTCAGCAGGTTTGACGCCTTTGATGATCTTATCGACGTATGCTGCGCCTCTCCTGAACAGGTCGACGAGGTCGGGGCCGTAGCTCATGAGCGCTCCCATTTCGGCCGCATCGCGATAACCAAAAATTGCCGCTAGTTGTGCCTCCCGCGCAGCATCAACGATATTGCGCCGATACGTCCAAAGTAGCCCTTCTGGAAAAACAAT
This sequence comes from Bradyrhizobium sp. NC92, assembly GCF_025200865.1. Lineage (NCBI taxonomy): Bacteria > Pseudomonadati > Pseudomonadota > Alphaproteobacteria > Hyphomicrobiales > Nitrobacteraceae > Bradyrhizobium > Bradyrhizobium sp. NC92. The sequence continues at coordinate 8,195,716 of NZ_CP104171.1, read as the reverse complement.
GAGTCCCTCAACGTTTCCGCGAAGTGAACGGAATGCAGTGTCGATCTCCTCCGCTCGGCGCACATCATAAGCGTTGAGAGTAAGCTTTTGCAGTTGTGCTGCCTGCTTTACCGCATCAAGATAGAAACGGCTGCCGGGGTTGCCAGAATTCCAAAGCGCGCCAATTCGAGTGAGTTTAGGGGCTGCTTCGTGCAGAAGCTCGAGCATTTTAGCGTTTGTTTCCGGCGTGACCTCCAAAGAAAAGCCAGTCAAGTTGCCACCCGGATGAGAGATGCTGGCAGCGAGTCCACCTCCTACGGGATTAACGACGGCAAGCGCGACGATTGGTATCTGTGCCGTAGCCTTCTTGATAGCAACAGCTGGCGGATGGCCAGCCGTGACAATCACGTCGGGCTCACTCTGGACCAACTCGCGCGCTACGTCGTCATATTCGCTCTCATGCCCCGCCATCCAGCGGTATTGGATAGAAATGTTGCGCCCCTCACTATAACCTAACTCCTTCAATCCTTGCCTGAGGGACTCGGCAAGAGGGTTCGGGCCAGCCGCAACCGAAAAGAAAACAACTCGCCATCCCTTTCCTGATCTCTGCGCCCTAACCGATCGCGGCGCAAGCACCGAGACAATTCCGCTTGCAACGAGGCCTCGTCTATCGATCATGCGACGCTCCCCCTGAAGGTGCGTTACGCCTTTGCAACGGCAGGATACTCGCTTACGCCGCCCGTGACCCGCGAAACAAGGTCGCAGCGAGGAGGAGGTCAGCCGTGATATCCGCTAATGGGATGGTCCGGCCGTGCTCCTGCCCCGCCAGCGATAAGCTGGCCAGGGGCGCCAAGACAAGGAGCACGCCATGTCCAAGACACCCAGTACTGCGATCGCCGTGATCGGCATCGATATCGGCAAAAGCTCGTTTCACGTGGTGGGCCACGATGCACGCGGCGCCATTGTGCTACGGCAAAAGTGGTCGCGTGGCCAAGTGGAAGCGCGGCTCGCCAATATGGCGCCTTGCCTGATCGGCATGGAAGCCTGCGTCGGCGCACATCATTTGAGCCGCAAACTCGCATCGCTTGGTCACGATGCCAAGTTGATGCCGGCCAAATATGTCCGCCCCTATAGCAAGAGACAGAAGAACGACTTCAATGATGCCGAAGCGATTGCCGAAGCCGTGCAGCGCCCGACGATGAAGTTCGTAGCAACCAAGACCGCGGAGCAACTGGATCTGCAGGCGCTGCATCGGGTGCGCGAGCGGCTGGTGTCGCAACGCACCGGCATCATCAACCAGATTCGCTCCTTCATGCTGGAACGCGGGATAGCGGTGCGCCAGGGCATCGGCTTCCTGCGCACAGAACTGCCCACCATCCTTGCGACGCGCACCGATGCCCTGTCGCCACGCATGTTGCGTGTAATCGAGGAGTTGGCAGGCGACTGGCGTCGGCTGGATCTGCGCATCGATGGCCTATCCCGCGAGATCGAAGCCCTGGCCCGTCAAGATCAGGCATGTTCGCGCCTGATGACGGTGCCCGGCATCGGGCCGATCATTTCGAGCGCCATGGTGGCCGCGATCGGCACTGGAGACGTCTTCTCCAAAGGCCGTGACTTTGGCGCGTGGCTCGGACTGGTGCCCAAGCAGATCTCGACGGGAGATCGCACGATCCTTGGCAAAATCTCAAGGCGCGGCAATCGCTATCTGCGTGTTCTGTTCGTGCAGGCGGCATGGGTTGTGCTGGTCAGGATAAAGAACTGGGAACGCTACGGGCTCGGATCCTGGATCGAAGCCGCCAAGAGGCGATTGCACCGCAACGTGCTGGCGATCGCGCTCGCCAATAAGCTCGCCCGCATCGCCTGGGCGGTGCTGGCTAAAGGGCGCGCCTTCGAACTGACAAGGACCACCGATGCAGGCGTCCGACCCGCTTGATCCTCGCGCCGTGCTCGGCGCGGTCAAGGCGCGGCCTGGAAACGCCGGAGCCAGCCGCAAGCCAAGCGCGACGGCCGGCCTTGACCGCCCCTGCGCGCGACGCGACGCCGTCCTGCGGGCCGGGACGAAGGAACGGCCCCTGGCTCGAACAAAGGAACTACGAGGTACGAGGAGCAAGCCATGACGTAACCCCATCAACACGTTCCAGCCGAGGTCTGCGAGAGGATGAGACGAGATGGAGGTTCGGTCTTCCCGGCGCATGCGAACACTGGTGACCCAAATGGCCCAATCGAGGCCTGTCCGCTAATAAGAACGCACGCGCGCTGATATCCATGGTGGCCCGGAGAAAATGCTCCAATCAAAGGCCGGATACATTGATGCAAGACCACTCACCACCTGATCGACGAACCTCTTGCTACGCACGGCCGGACCATACAAACGGGTCAAAAGCGCTAACGCTCTGCCCAGCAGAAGACTTCCACTCTTCCCTTCGGAGCCGACATTGCTTTTATGAGGACACGCCCTGCTGGCTCCGTCCCGTCCCGTCATTGAGCAGGCACGCCACCTGATGCCCAGCGCCGGCATCCAGCAGCGCCGGCCGCTCCGTCTTGCAGCGCTCCATCGCAAACCGGCAGCGGGTGTGAAATGCGCAGCCCGAGGGCGGGTTGACCGGGCTCGGCACGTCGCCGTCGACCAGCGGCGCGAGCTTCTTCGCCAGCGGATTGGCGATCGGCACCGAGGCGAGCAGGGCCTGCGTGTAGGGATGCCTGGGATTGCGGAACAGCTCGTCCTTGTCGGCGATCTCGACGATGCGGCCGAGATACATCACGGCGACGCGGTGGCTGATATGGGCGACCACGGCGAGGTCGTGCGCGATGAAGAGATAGGAGAAGCCGTGCTGCCGCTGCAGGTCGATCAAAAGGTTGATGACCTGGGCCTGGATCGAGACGTCGAGCGCGGAGACCGGCTCGTCACAGACGATCAGGCGCGGCCCCAGCGCCAGTGCGCGGGCGATGCAGATGCGCTGGCGCTGGCCGCCGGAGAATTGATGCGGGAAATTGCGCATCTGGTCGGGCCGCAACCCCACCTGCTCGAACAGTCTTGCGACCCGCGTCTCCAGCTCCTTGCCGGTGGCGAGCCCGTGCACGGCGAGCGGCTCGCCGACGATGTCGCCCGCGGTCATGCGCGGATTGAGCGAAGCGAAAGGATCCTGGAACACGATCTGCATCGAGCGGCGGTGCGGGCGCAGCGCCGTCTTGGAAAGATGCGTGATGTCCTCACCGTCGAGACGGATCTGACCCGAGGTCGGCTCGACCAGCCGCAGCACGCTGCGCGCCACCGTGGACTTGCCGCAGCCGGATTCACCGACGAGGCCGAGCGTCTCGCCGGTGCCAAGCGCGAACGAGACGCCATCGACCGCATGCACGGTGCCGACCTGCCTTCGCAGCACGCCGGCGCGCACGGGGTAGTGCTTTTTGAGGTCGGTGACTTCGAGCAGCGCCTCGGTCATGCCACCTCCGCGACTTCTTCGGCGCGCCAGCAGGCGGCGAGATGGCCGCCGCCCCAATCCGCCAGCGGCGGATATTCGGCTTCGCAACGTTTGATGGCGAGCTTGCAGCGCGGCGCGAAGGCGCAGCCTTGCGGCAGGCGCACCAGCGACGGCACCGTTCCCGGGATTTCGTTCAGCCGCGCCGGCGCGGCGACGCCGGAGGCCGGCACCGCCGGGATCGAGGCCATCAGTCCCCGCGTATAGGGATGCTTCGGCGCGGCGAACAGCGCTTCGACGCCGGCTTCCTCGACCTTCCGCCCCGCATACATCACGATCACGCGTTGCGCGGTCTGCGCGACGACGCCGAGATCGTGCGTGATCAGCACGAGCCCGGTGCCGAGCTCCTTCTGGAGGTCGAGGATCAGAGCCAGGATCTGCGCCTGGATGGTGACGTCGAGCGCGGTGGTCGGCTCGTCCGCGATCAGGAGCGCCGGCCGGCACGCGAGCGCCATCGCGATCATCGCGCGCTGGCGCATGCCGCCGGAGAGCTGATGCGGATATTCGCGCGCCCGACGCGCCGGTTCGGGAATGCGCACCAGCCGCAGCATCTCGACCGCGATGCCTTGCGCCTCTTTGGACGATATATTCCGGTGCAGCCGCACCGCCTCGACGATCTGGTCGCCGATCCGCATCACCGGATTGAGCGAGGTCATCGGCTCCTGAAAGATCATGGAGATGCGGTTGCCCCTGACCGCGCGCATCTCTGATTCATCCAGCGCCAGCAGGTCGGTGCCTTCGAGCGAGACCGAGCCGCCGACGATGCGGCCGGGCGGATCGGGCACGAGGCGCATCAGCGACAGCGCGGTGACGCTCTTGCCGCAGCCTGATTCGCCGACGATCGCCAGCGTCTCGCCGCGCTTGACGCTGAAGGAGAGGTCGTCGACCGCCTTGAACAGGCCGGAATTGGTGAAGAACACCGTCTTCAGGTTCTTCACATCGAGCACGAGATCGGTCTTGTCTGCCATCAGCCGCGCTGCCTCGGATCCAGGATGTCGCGCAGGGCGTCACCGAACAGATTGGCGCCGAACACAGCGAGGCTGATCGCGATGCCCGGGAAGATCACCAGCCACGGCGCGGTGCGGACATACTCGGCGGCGGATTCGGACAGCATACGCCCCCAGGACGGATAGGGCTCGGGAATGCCGAGGCCTAGGAAGGACAGCGAAGCCTCGGTCAGGATGGTCGAGCCGAGCTGTGCGGTGGCGAGCACGATCAGCGGTGCCAGCGTGTTCGGCAGCACGTGGCGCAGCGCGATCCGCATCTCGCTCATGCCGATCGACTTGGCGGCCTCGACGAATGGCTGCTCGCGCAGCGCCAGCGTATTGGCGCGGATGACGCGCGCCACCGTCGGGATCAGCGGAATGGCGATGGCGATGATCACGTTCGGCAGCGACGGCCCGAGCGCGGCCGTCATCACCAGCGCCAGCACCAGCAGTGGCAGCGCCTGCAGCACGTCCGAGACGCGCTGGAACACCAGATCGACCCAGCCCGAGAGATAGCCGGAGGTGAGGCCGACGATCACGCCGATGGTGCCGCCGAGCAAGGTCGAGCCGATGCCGACTGCGAGCGAGATCCGCGCGCCGTGGATGATGCGGCTGAACACGTCGCGGCCGAACGAATCGGTGCCCATCCAGTGCGCCAGGCTCGGGCGCGCCAGCGCGCGGGCGGAATCCACCGTCAGCGGATCGTAGCGCGCGATGACATCGGCGAAGATCGCCGTCAGCACGAAGGCCGTCATGATGACGAGCCCGGCCGCGCCCAGCACGTGCCGCTGCGCCATGAACAGCACGCGCCGCCAGCCCCCGGTCGCATGCGCCCCGGCCCGCCTCAGTTCAACGTCGAAATCAATGGCGGCCATATGCCTCTCCGCGGGGAGAAACACCTCTCCCCATCGGGGAGAGGTCGGCGCGTAGCGCCGGGTGAGGGGGCTCAGGTCTCAAGACGGAGTGTAACCCCTCACCCGGATTGCATCTTCCGATGCAATCCGACCTCTCCCTATAGGAGAGGTAGAGCACCGCCGTCGCGTCAGATTGTTCCAACCTCATGCTTTTAATCCGTGTACCTGATCCGCGGATCGAACACCGCATAGAGCATGTCGACGGTGAAGTTGGCGAACACCACCACGACCGCGATGAACATCACGAGGTTCTGCACGATCGGATAGTCGCGCCAGCGGATCGCCTCCACCAGGAAGCGCGCGACGCCGGGGATGTTGAACACGGTCTCGGTGACGATCAGGCCGCCGATCAGGAACGCCGCCTCGATGCCGATCACGGTGATCACCGGCAGGATCGCGTTCTTCAGCGCGTGGTGATAGTTCACGGCCGCATCGGAGGCGCCCTTGGCGCGGGCGGTGCGGATGTAATCCTGCCGCAGCACCTCCAGCATCGAGGAGCGCGTGATGCGCATGGTCAGCGCCGCGCTGCGGAAGCCGACGGCGGCGGCCGGCACGGCGTAGGTCGCGAACGCCTCGAGCCAGGTCTTCGGATTCGGATTGAAGATCGGCATCTGGCCGAACATCGCCACCGACGCGGTGAGAATCAGAAGGCCGAGCCAGAACGAGGGCAGCGACAGGCCGCTGAGGCTGACGACGCGCAGCGCGTAGTCGAGCTTCGTCCCCTGCTTCACCGCGCTGATGACGCCCAAGGGAATGCCGATCGACGCCGAGAACAATAGTGCGAGGCCGGCGAGCCGCGCCGTGATCGGAATCCGCGGCAGGATCTCCTGCAGCGCCGGCTTCTCCGAGACATAGGAGTAGCCGAAATCGCCGCGCAGGAAGCCGCCGATCCAGTGCAGATATTGCGTCACCAGCGGCTGGTCGATGCCGAGCTGTTTCTCCAGCTCCGCCTTGTCGGCGGGATCGACGTAGCCGGCGGCGGCGAACAGGATGTCGACGATGTTGCCGGGCACGATGCGCAGCAGGAAGAAGATGACGACCGAGATCCCGAACAGGGTCACGAGCATCAGGAACAGGCGCCGCACCAGATAGGCAAACATGCATCGCCCTCCGCGCTAGTCGTCAGCCTGGCTTACTTGTCGAGCCACACATCCTCGTAGCGGAAGCCGTTGTAGGAGCTGTTCGACATGATCGTGACGCCCTTGACATAAGGCTGCCAGCAGGTGCCGGCGCGTGCATGGAAGATGATCGGGCGGGCGACGTCCTCCTGTAGCTTCTTGTCGATGTCCCACACCAGCGGCCTGCGCTTGGCGAGGTCGGTCTCCTGCGACTGCACGTCGAACAGCTTCTCGATCTCCTTGTTGCAATAATTGGTGTAATTCCGTTCCGAGCCGCAGGAATAGTTCTCGTAGAACGACTGGTCGGGATCGTCGACGGAATTGCCGGTGAGGTTGAGGCCGAGCATGTAATCCTTGCGCGCGACCTTCGGGAACCAGTTCGCGGTTTCGACGACGTCGAGCTCGCCGTCGATATAGATGGTCTTGAGCTGGTCGATCAGGATCACGGCGGGGTCGCGATATTCGGCGATGTTGCGTGTCGAGACTTTCACGTTGAGGTGCTTGTCCGGACCGTAACCCGCCTTCTGCATCAGCTTCCTGGCTTGCTCGCGGTTGGCGTTGATGTCCCGGCCATAGCCCGGAATGGTCTCCAGCTTCTCCTTCGGCATGCCCCAGATGCCCTGCGGCGGCGGCAGCATGGTGCCGCCGATGTCGCCCTGGCCTTCGAACAGGATGTCCACGAACGCCTTGCGGTCGAGCGCGAGCGACATCGCGCGGCGGATGTCGATGTTGTCGAACGGTGCCGAGGTCGAATTGACGATGATGTTGGTCGAGACGTTGGTCGGCTCGACGACGCAGGTCGCGTTCGGCGCCTGCGACTTGATGTCCTTCAGCAGCGGGATCGTGATGTGCGTCGGAAAGGTCATGTCGAACTTGCCGGCGACGAAGGCCAGGATCGCGGTCGAGCGGTTGGTGATGATGGTGTACTCGACGCCGTCGAGATAGGGCAGGCCCTTCTTCCAATAGTCCGGATTGCGCGTCAGCTTGATCGATTCATTGGCCTTGAACTCGACGAACTTGAACGGCCCGGTGCCGATCGGATGGGTGCGCATGTCCCCCGGCGAGACGTGACAGGGATAGACCGGCGTGTAGCCGGAGGCGAGCATCGCCAGCAGCGAAGGCTGCGGCCGCTTCAGGTCGAAGGTGACCTCGAATTCGCCGTTCGTCGTGACCTCGTTGACCTCGCTGTACCAGGCCTTGCGCGGATTCTGCCGCAGCTTCTGCTGCGACTTGCCCATCAGCAAATCGAAGCTGCACTTGACGTCGGCCGAGGTGAACGGCTTGCCGTCGTGCCATTTCACGCCCTGGCGCAGCTTGAACGTCAGCTTCTTGTTGTCGCTGCTCCAGGACCAGCTTTCGGCCAGCTCCGGCCGCAAAGTATCGGGGCTGTTCTGCGCGATGTGCTGATCGTAGATGAGGAGATTGTTGAACACCCCCATGAACGGCACGTTGATCGAATAGGTCGCGCCTTCGAGGATGGAGGCGTTGGCCGGGCTGTCGCGGTGATACATCCGCAAGATGCCGCCCTGTTTGGGCTCGCCGGCGAGCGTGACGGTCGAGGCCGTCAGCACAGATAGCGCCGCCATTGCGGCGAGCGCCCACACGCTCCGCATGCTCATCCTCCCTGGACCTCGGCCTTTGCGGCCTGTTTGTCCGGACGATAGCACGCAAGCGGGCGGAGGCAACCGCTAAGGCCACATGCCGCCTCGACAATTCGGATGACGGAAGGCCGCAGGGTGTTCATCGTCTCACGATGAGAGTGCGGTTGCGAAGAGCGCGCGCGCCGAGCGCCGTCACACGATCCGCGAGGCCTTGTTCCCCCAGTACCGGTCCCGCAGCAGCCGCTTGTACAGCTTGCCGGTCGGCAGCCGCGGCAATTCCTTCTCGAAATCGACCGAGCGCGGCACCTTCTGCCGCGATAGCGATTTGGCGCAGAACGCGATCAGCTCTTCGGCGAGCGCCGGCCCCGGCACCACGCCCGGCATCGGCTGCACCACCGCCTTCACCTCTTCGCCGAGATCGGCATTGGGCACGCCGAACACGGCGGCGTCGGCGACCTTGGGGTGGGTGATCAGGAGATTCTCGCATTCCTGCGGATAGATGTTCACCCCGCCGGAGATGATCATGAAGGTGGCGCGGTCGGTCAGGTACAGGAAGCGGTCGGCATCGACATAGCCGACGTCACCGACCGTGCTCATGCTGCCATCGGCAGAGCGCGCCTCCTTGGTCTTCTCCGGGTCGTTGAAATATTCGAACGGCGTTGCCGTCTTGAACCAGACCTGGCCGGGCGTGCCGGTCGGGCATTCCCGCATGTTCTCGTCGAGGATATGCAAATCCCCGAGCAGCACCTTGCCGACGGTGCCGCGATGCGCCAGCCATTCCTCGCTGTTGCAGGCGGTGAAGCCGAGGCCTTCGGTGGCGCCGTAATATTCGTGGATGATCGGTCCCCACCATCTGATCATCTCGTCCTTGACCTGCGGCGGGCAGGGCGCGGCGGCGTGGATCGCGATCTCCAGCGAGGACAAATCGTAGCGCTTGCGCACCTCCTCCGGCAACTTCAACATGCGCGAGAACATCGTCGGCACCAGCTGCGTGTGGGTGATGCCCCATTGCTCGACCAGCTGCAGGTAACGCTCGGGATCAAAGCTCTCCATGATGATCACGGTGCCGCCCATGCGGATCGTGAGGTTCACGGCAGCCTGCGGCGCGGAATGATAGAGCGGCGCCGGCGACAAATAGACCATGCCTTCGCGGTAGTGCCAGAGCCTCAACAGGAAATCGAACAGCGGCAGATTGTGCTTCGGCGGCTCCTCCGGCAGCGGGCGCAAGATGCCCTTGGGCCGTCCCGTCGTGCCGGAGGAATAGAGCATGGCGGTGCCGAGCCATTCACCTTCGATCGGCGTTGCCGGCAGACCGGCGGTCACCTCCGATAGGCCAACGATGCGCTCGCTCTCGCCGGGGCCGTCGGCGACGATGCAGAGCTTGATGTCGGGGCAGGCCTGGATCGCCTCGCGCGCGATGGCGAGCTTGGCCATCGACGTGATCAGGATCTTCGACTGGCTGTTGACGAGCAGATAGGCGAGCTCGCCCGGCGTCAGGAACGAGTTGATGCAGGTGTAGTAGAGCCCGGAGCGCTCGCCCGCGCCGCAGGCTTCGAGATAGCGCGCGTTGTTCTCCATGAAGATCGAATAATGGTCGAGCCGCTTCAAGCCGTGCTTGCGGAACAGATGCGCCAGCCGATTGCTGCGCGCGTCGAGCTCGCGATAGGTGACGGCCTCGCCCGTCGCCGCCATGATGAAGGCGGGCTGCAGCGGGCGCAGGCGGGCGTGTGTACCTGTGTACATCGATCCTCCGGCTTTCGATCAGGCGGCAAGGAGCAGGATCTCGCGCAAATCGGCGGGACCTGAAATTTTGCGCGGGTTGCGCGGGATCCAGTTGGTCCGCATCGCAGCTTCTGCGATCGCATCGAAATGCTCCGGCGCGATGCGTACGTCGCTGAGGCTGCGCGGCATGCCGAGCGAACGGATGAAGGCATCGAGCACGTCGGCGGCGTCACGGCCGGGATAGCCCATGGCGGCCGCGACGATCATCTGCCGCTCGGCATTGTCGCGCGCATTCCAGCGCATCACTGCCGGCAGCATGACGCAGGAGGTGTAGCCGTGCGGCACGTCGAAGGCCCCGCCCAGCACGTAGCCGATGCCGTGGCTCGCGCCCATCGGCACGCCGGCGGCGAGCGCGCCCATCGACAGCCAGGTGCCGATCTGCGCGTCCATCCGCGCATCGAGATCGGATGGGTCGGCCTTCACCCGGGGCAGCGCGTCGGCGAGCATGGCGAGGCCCTTCACCGCTTGCGCATCGGCATAAGGATGCGTCTCGCGCGAGCAGATCGCCTCGACGCAATGGTCGACGGCGCGGATGCCGGTCGACAGGAACAGCCATTCCGGCGTGTGCACGGTGATGGCAGGATCGAGGATGGTCGCGCGCGGCACCGTGAGCGGATGCCGCAGCATCTGCTTCACCTGCGCGGCGCGGTCGGTGACACCCGCGATCGATGAGAACTCGCCGCCGGCGATCGTGGTCGGCACGCTGACCTGCCGCACGATTGGCGCCTTCATCTCGGGCGCGACGCCCTTGCGCACGCGGATGCGGTCGATGCCGCCGATGTCGTCGATGCCGTTGGCCAGGCAGAGCTGCACCGCCTTGGCGCCGTCGGTGATGGAACCGCCGCCGACGGTGACGATCAGGTCCGCGCCCGCCTCGCGAGCCGCTTGAGTGGCCGCGATCACCGCCTCGCGCGGTGTATGGGCCTGCATGGCGTCGAACAGGCCGGCGCAGCGCCGGCCGAGCGCGTGCTTGATCTTCTCGATCTCGTCGGTCTGCCGGTTCAGCGTGCCCGACACCATCAGGAAGGCGCGGCTTGTTCCCAGCCGGTCCATCTGCGCGACGATGGCTTCAGCCGCAGGATGGCCGAACACGACCTCCTCGATCGCGCCGAAAACGACACGTCCCTGGTGCACGCCTGTCCTCCCCGGACAAATCGTTCTTGTTGTTGGGAGGCAATCTAGCCGAGCCCGCCACGTCAGTCATGCGCGAAGACGCTGGCCGGTTTGCAGCGCGGGGGCAGGGCCGTGGCGGCGCCGGCGCGCACGCCTCGTCCTTCGAGACGGCGCTACGCGCCTCCTCAGGATGAGGCTCATCAGCGCCGGTGCCCATCGAAACGGCCGCCGCACACTCCGCCCTCATCCTGAGGAGCCCGCGAAAGCGGGCGTCTCGAAGGATGGCGGCAAGGGAAAGTCTCTCAAATGCGATTCCTGCCACAAAGGCAGGGACGGCCCGCCGCTATTCCCTCAAAACACCACGCCCACGCGCGTGCCGCGCTTCCAGGCGATGCGGCAGCGCTTCTTGGTGTTGACGTGGAGCAGCTCGAAGCGATCGGGAATCTTCACCTGACCGCCGAGATCGACGCAGGCCCCGCCGGGCGAATAGTCGATCAGCGTGCACGGGATTACCGGCGCGCGCGGGTCGGTGATGATCTTGGCCTGGCGTGACACCAGGCCTGCGGGCTTCACACGAACAAACTTGCGCGGATGCATTGGCACGTCTCCTCCAACTCCGCAGGTCTCGCGGCGGGTGATCTGTCCCAATCATGGAAAAGAGATGATGCGATCCCCCTAAGCCGCGCCCGAGAATTTTAACGAAAAGTGTCGGCGAATGGCAAAACTAGCGGTAGCGGAGTGCCCACCCTCCCCTGGAGGGGGAGGGTCGATCGCGCGCAGCGCGAGCGGGGTGGGGTGATCTCTCAACACGGGCAGTGCATCCGCTGAGAGACCGTCACCCCACCCCGTCACGCAATCTCGCTTCGCTCGATCGCGTGCCGACCCTCCCCCTCCAGGGGAGGGTAAGAGCGGCGCGCCCCCGCCACTCACCCCGTCACCCCCTCCACCTCCGCTCCCGCCGCCAGATCCACCCCCGGCGGCACCGGCATCGGCACCGTCACGTAATCCTTCGGCAAATTCACCGGCCGGTAATCCGGCTCCACCGCCATGCGCTTCAGCACGCTCTCATGCACATGCGCGCCTTCGGGGATCAGGCGCGGCTCGCCATCGGGGATGTAGAAGCCGAACCAGACTTTCCGCGCCGGCCATTCCCTATACTTCGCGCTCTTCGGCAAGAGCTCCAGCACGCGCCAGAGCGCCGTCATGGAATCGTGCAGCATGCCGGTTGTCCCGGTATAGGCGGGCTCGACGTATCTGAACGGCGAGTTCTTGCGCTGGATGCCCCAGGCGAGCTGGTTCACCGTGCGCGGGTTGAACTTCAGCCCGGCCTTCTCGGCCTCGTCGATCATCCACAGCAGCGGATATTTGGATTCGCCGCTCTCGGCCTCCGGATAGCCGCCGCCGACGTCGCAATGCACGCCGGCGAACCAGACCTGCAAAATGTCCTGCGGCACCTTCTTCTCGTCGGGCACGTAGCGGTTGCTCCAGAACTCCTGCGGTTCCGCGTACGGCTTCAGGCGGAACATGCGCCGCCGCTCGTCGATCGCGATCGCCTGCCGGAAGATTTTTACGCTCGGATCGCGCAGCGTGAAGGCGAGCTCCTCCAGGCTCGGCAGGTAGAAGCGGTCGGCGCGCGGCACGATCACGCTCGCCACCGTGTCCCAGACGCCGACGAAATGGATGGTCGGCCAGCGCGTCGAGGTGATGCGCGCGAATTGCGCGGCAAGGTCGAATTCGTCCTTCGGCAGCGGCCCGCTCTCGTCGAACACGATGCCCTTGAGGTCCTCGACGTCGTTGCCGCGCCCGCTGCCGGAATATTGCTTGTAGGCGATGAGGCCGCTGCCGGCGAGGTTCGCCTGCTCCGGCGAGATCAGCCCGACCTTGTGGATCAGCCCCGCCAGCACGCGCACCGTGTAGGCGCCGCGCGAAAAGCCGAACAGGTAGATCCTGTCGCCGGGCGCGTAATGCTGAATCAGGAAGCAATAGGACGACAGCACGTTGTCATCGAGCCCGTAGCCGGTGGCGAGCCCCAGCACCAGCTTGATGTTGGCCTTCCAGCGCCCCCAGGTCGACGGCTCCGTCATGGTGCCGACGCCGGGATCGTAAAACACCATCTGCCGCGGCGACGTCTTGTCCGTCTTGCGCAGGCAGCGATAGAGCTTCAGGACGTTGGAGATGTTCTCCGAGATCTCGTTGCCGGTGCCGTCACAGCAGATGACGAGGTTCTTGCCGGCGGGCTTGTGGTCGGAAATGGCTGCGGTCTCCATGGGATGCGCCTCCGGGGAATGCTACCGGGGCGAGTATAGCGGAAAATGTGCGGCAGCGAGGAGAGGAAGGGCTGTCCGGGAAATATGTCGCGGACGGCAAGGCTTTGGCATCGATCAGCCGACCGGCGGGCGACGCCGCCCGCATGCAGCCCCATGGCCGCATCGTCTGTTGACATTAACCCCTTGTTAACCATGCGGTCGCCTAATGCTGACGATGGGGGATCACCATGTCGGCCCATGTGACGCGACGGAAATTGATGCCTGTTTCGGCCGATCCGGCCATCCGGTCGGCGGCGAGGCTGGCGGTTCGCGCCAAGGCCGTCCTACAGGGCAGAACGCCTGTCCTATGGAGCAAAGCCATGTTCGCAAGGGACGACTTAGTGGACAATCTCAGCCGCGATCTCGATCGCGCGCGCGGCAGACGCGATGCGCTCGCATCCGAAGCCACGACCCTGACGGCCCAGATCGCCGAAATCGAAGCCCGCCTTTCGGAGGAGAAGAAAAGGCGGGAGCGTGAGCGCGTCCTGACCGAGATCGAACTGATCAAGACGCGAATCAAGCAAGCCGCCGGCGCGTTCGCACCTGTCGTCGACGGTCTCTCCAGGGCGGTCGAGCAGGCTGCGGCAGTTGTGCCCGAGGCGCGCGAGCTCAACAGTTTCCTGGTGTCGGTGGCGACCGAGATCGACAGCGTGCTCGATCCCCTGCTCCGTGAACTGGATCAGCGCGCGGATGCGGTGCGATCCGGCCACGCAGCGCTGGACTTGCCGAGTTCGGCCGTCGAAGCGCCGCCCGTCGAGCTGCCGAAGGACACCAACGAACGCCTGCTTCGCTTTCCGGCCTGGCTGTCCCGCGACAAGGAAACGGACAAGAAGGAAGCAGCGGAGAAGCCGCACAGCACGGCAGCGTGAAGCCTCGGCGGCTGCGCACGCTCTACGCCGTCATTCCGGGGCGCGCCTCTTGGCGCGAGCTACGGTGCGCAATTGCGCACCTGAGAATCCATCCCTCAACCGCCACTGCGGCCAAATGGATCCTCAGATGCGCAATTGCGCATCATAGCTCGCGACTTCGTCGCGCCCCGGGATGACGATCTATTGTTGGGCCACCGCTCAGTTCGCCGCGCGGCGCAGGAAAGCCGGAATATCGAGAGCGGCCTCGTCGGGCAGATTGCGCGCAGGGGCGCGGCCGTAAGGATCAAGCGGCTGAAGCGCCGCCTGCGGCGCATGGTCCAGACCCGGCCGTGCCGGCGGTCCCACCGGGTGGTGTGGCTGCGGGCGCAGTGGCGGGCTGCCCGCTAGCGCAAGGGGGGCACTGCGCTCGATGCGATCGGCGATGCGGCGGCCGTCGTTGCGCAGCCTGCCGGCGAGCTGGGTGAGGGCGGTTTCCACCGGCTGCGCCTGCGCCGGGTCGAGATTGTCGATACCGGTCGCCACCACCGAGACGCGGACGATGCCCTCTAGGCTTTCGTCGAAGGACGCGCCGACGATGATGTTGGCATCCGGATCGGCCTCGTCGCGAATCCGGGTCGCGGCTTCGTCGACCTCGTACAGCATCAGATCCTTGCCGCCGGTGATGGAGATGATGAGGCCGCTGGCACGCTTGATCGAGGGGTTCTCGATCAGCGGATTGGAGATCGCGGCGACAGCGGCGGCGAGCACGCGCTTCTCGCCGGAGGCCTCGCCCCGTCCCATCATGGCCTTGCCCTTCTCCTTCATCACGGAGAGGACGTCGGCAAAATCGAGATTGATCAGGCCTTCCTTGACGATGAGGTCGCTGATGCAGGCCACGCCCGAATAAAGCACCTGGTCGGCAAGGGCGAAGGCATCGGCGAACGTGGTCTTCTCGCTGGCCACCCGGAACAGGTTCTGGTTTGGGATGATCAAGAGGGTGTCGACCGTCTTCAGCAGCTCCTCGATGCCGGCTTCGGCAAAGCGCATGCGGCGCTGGCCCTCGAAGTAGAACGGCTTCGTGACCACGCCGATGGTGAGGATGCCGAGCTCGCGCGCGATTCTGGCGACGACGGGTGCAGCCCCGGTGCCGGTGCCGCCGCCCATGCCTGAAGTCACGAACACCATGTGCGCGCCGGTCAATTGCTCGCGGATCGTGTCGATCGCCTCTTCGGCGGCGGCGCGTCCCAGTTCCGGCTGCGAGCCGGCGCCGAGGCCCGCGGTCACCTTCGTGCCGAGCTGGATGAGGCGCTTCGCCTTCGACATCGCCAGCGCCTGCGCGTCGGTGTTGGCGACCACGAACTCGACCCCTTGCAGCCCGGCCGTGATCATGTTGTTGACGGCATTGCCGCCGGCGCCGCCGACGCCGAACACGACGATGCGGGCCTTCATTTCATGGATATCGGTATTGCCAGTCATGCTTCCCTCGCGATTGCTCCGGCAAGCCGGGGGTTAAAGAAAGTCTCGCGTGCTAGCTGCGGGCCGCCCGGTCTGCTTGCACGATGAAGGCGGCCAGATGCCCCAACCGGCGCGCCGCGTGTCCCGCGATCGAGCCGCCAGGGCGGCGATCGCTCCGCAGCGCCGCCACTTCGTCTTCCAGTCGTGCCGCCCATGCATTCGCGGCCGTCGTCTCGGCGGCCGCCTGCGTCAGCTCGACGGCGAGGCGATCGGCACGCTCGCGCTCGCGCTCGAACACGACCCTGTAGGCGGTTGCGACGGATTCGAGCCGCGCGATCTCCGCCTTGAAGACTTCGGTCTTGACCGCCTCGATCCTGGCCAGGGAGGCCGCGATGGGATCTGCCCGGCGGGCGCGTCGCGGGCGGGGCGTGTAGCGGAGCTCGGCGAGATCGACGCTCACCACCGCCTTGCCGTCGTCCGACCGCGAGCGCGGCAACCGGCGACGCCGCGCCAGTGCCCGCGCGGCCTCGCGCGAGACATTGAGGCGGGCACCGAGATCGGCATACGTCAACAACTCAACGCACATCGGCGCTTCTCCTGGAGCGAACCGGGAAGGCATTTCGAGCTAATGATGGCTGGACGATTACCGCAGGCTAGGGTGCGTTGGTTAATGGACGGTTAACGCGCGCGGGGGGTGTTTACGGGTGGGGCTGCGGTGCCGGCCGCGGAGACGTAGGGCACCATCTGCCGCGGCTGCATCTTGTCCGGCTGACGCAGGCAGCGATGGAGCTTCAGGACGTTGGAGATGTTCTGCGAGGTCTCGTTGCCGGTCCCGTCGCAGCAGATGACGAGATTCTTGTGGTCGGGCTTGGCTGCGGTCTCCATGGGATGCGCCTCCTGGAGATGCTACCGGAGCGAGTATAGCGGAAAAAGCGAGTATGGCGGAAAAGAGGTGCAGGGACCATCGTCCGAGAATTCGGTTACCCAACAAACCTTCCAATAGCGAGGTGCCGATATTACTCGCGTCCTTCGATCACTCGCCAAGGCGGCCAAGTCATCTGCCAGCTCTTGCTCAAATGCTGCATCCGTAACGCGGTCTCTGACAGGGCCGCTGAGAAATATGTCAAACTCCTCGACTTCCAGCAGCTGTAAGCCGCGCCAAGTCGGTTCGTCTGGGGTTGGGTAGCATTTCGCAAACTTCATAGAAATCGGCATATCAATACCCGGCCGGGCGGAGCGGCCTTCTAATCAACCGTATTCATAATTGAAACATTTCGCTTAAAGGGAGACTATAATGGATATTTCTCTAATAAGCTGTGTAGACATTTGGACGAGAGGATACTGTGTCGAAGGGCCAGCCGATCAAGATTGCGACTAGACAGTTTACGAAGAAGGGTGATGCGGTCGCTTTTTTCAGGGCCATGTTGAATCGCTACAAGCCGGGCGAACGTGTGAGCGATGAGGACGGCAAAGACTTGGCCGCCCTGCTCAGACGACACCCAGATGCCGAGGATAAGATCGGTCCGGGTATCAATCATTTCGAGGTCATGTCGGCCGACTACAACACCCAGTGCTTTTGGGTCGTTAGATCAGACGAAACAATCGAGCGCTTCTCTTTCGTGGCGTGTTTAGGCGCAGAAAGTAGGGACGGCTAAAACAAAAACGGCCGGATCTTCCGATCCGGCCGCTACTCAAACTCTTACTCGGCTAAGCCTACGCCACGCGACGCAACTTAGCCCCCGCCCTTATTCTAAAAAATCTCAGCTCGCCTGCTTCGCCGGCGCCGTGTCGCCGACCTTCTTCTGGATGGCGCGCTTCAGCTCGACCGCGCGCGGGGAGAGCGCATCGGCATTGGCCTTGAGCAGGTAGGCATCGAGGCCGCCATTGTGGTCGACGCTCTTGATCGCGTTGGTGGAGACGCGCAGGCGCACGTTGCGGCCCAGCGCTTCCGAGATGAACGTCACGTTGACGAGGTTCGGCAGGAAGCGGCGCTTGGTCTTGATGTTGGAGTGGCTGACCTTGTGGCCGACGAGGGGGCCCTTGGCCGTCAGTTCGCAGCGGCGAGACATGGCATAAATCCTTTAGTTCGAACCCCCAACGAGTGCGGCCGCCATTCAGGCGCCACGGGGGCAAATTCTTTCGTCCTTGCAGGGAGCGGGCGGACGTATAGGGGGGAAGGGGCCCTGCGTCAAGTTTTTGGGTGGCGATCTCGTGCCCCACAACAGGTGTCATCGCCCGGCTTGACCGGGCGATCCAGTACCCCGCGGCGGCGCGGCTGACCAGAGGCGCTGCGGCGTACTGGATGCCCCGCCTTCGCGGGGCATGACAGCGGCCCCCGTTACCGCCCGATCACCAAAACGGCAATGATTGTCGCGCCTTACCATCACATAAAGGGCGTATTCGCCGTCGAAGAGTCCGGTGGAGTTCCCGGGGCGGGATGCCCCGACACATTGTTTGCCGCCGTTTTTGGCTTAAGTAACTGCGCATCGCGCCCCGATTGGATTGTTTCGTGCCGATAACGCTTCATTTTGCGCAGAATCTGCGCTTCGCCCGACCGCGTCTGGCCGGCCGGCTGATGGCGCTTTGCGGCCTGGTGCTGGCATTGGCGGCGGGCGCGACGCCGGCGGCGGCGCAGGGCAAGCTCGAGGCGCAATATGAGGCGACGCTGGCGGGCATTTCCGTCGGCAAGGGCGCCTGGAACATCGATATTCAGGACGACGTGTTCTCGGCGGCGGCCGCCGGCGGCACTAGCGGGCTTTTGAAGTCGTTCACGGGCGGGTCCGGCACCGGCGCCAGCCAGGGGCGCGTGGTCAACGGCGCGCTGGTTGCGACCGGCTACCAGGCCTCCACCACCACCCAGAAGAAGACCGAAGAGATCCGCATCACCCTCGACAAGGGCAATGTGAAGGATTTTGCCATTCTGCCGGAGCCGCCGGTCGATCCTGATCGTATCGTCGTCACCGAGGCGCATCGCCGCGGCGTGTGGGATCCGATGACGGCCTCGCTGCTGCGCGTGCCCGGCACCGGCGATCCCGTTGCGCCCGAGGCCTGCCACAACGCCGCGCCCGTGTTCGACGGCCGCATGCGCTACGAGCTCAAGCTCGATTTCAAGCGCATGGAGACCGTGAAGGCGGAGAAGGGGTACAAGGGCCCGGTCGTGGTCTGCGCGATCTATTTCGTGCCGATCGCCGGCTACATCCCCGATCGCCCCGTGATCAAATACCTCGCCGCCCAGCGCAACATGGAAATCGCGTTCGCCCCCATCGCCGGCACGCGCATCCTGGTCCCGTTCTGGCTGAAAGTGCCGACCCCGCTCGGCCCGGCCATGCTGGAAGCGACGAGCTTCATCACCGCCCCCCAGCCGCCAAGGGTGGCGAAGACGCAGTAAGTTTCTCCGTCATTCCGGGGCGCGCCCCTTGGCGCGAACCCGGAATCCATCAGGCCGCAGAGACGGTTGCGCGATGGATTTCCGGGTTCGCGACTGCGTCGCGCCCCGGAACGACGAGGGTTCGGCGGAGGCTAAGCAATATCAATCACTTACCTACTGTGCATGGGGTTGTTTTCGCACTTTGTGTTTTGACGGCCCTCATCCGGGAATCCATTTGACTCCTCCCCGATTCTGATTCGACTCAGCCTCATCCCCAGCTTTAACCACCCCGGTCGCTTGTGCGCCTCCGCAAAACTCCATCTAGTGCGCAACCAACACGAGTCCCGCGACATGTTGCGTGAACGGAACGGGACTCAATAGGGAGTCAGCGATTCGGCCGCGATTCGTTCTAGAGTCGTTCCGAAGCTTAAAGCGAACGGGAAAAGCGTCGCAAAGTGAAACAGTTGCGCGGGATTTGGGGAGGGCGCTCCCACACCCTCGGTGTGCCCCTCACCCTGAGGAGGCCGCGCAAGCGGCCGTCTCGAAGGGCGAGGGGCTTGGCTTGCCCAGCAGCACCAGCCGGGCCTTCATCCTTCGAGACGCGCTGACGCGCTCCTTAAGGATGAGGAACGAAGAGCAAGCCCCCTCACCGCCCCATACAGCACTGACATTCGCCCCAATCGCCATTACCTAATCCCCCAGACATGGCTTTTTCCTCCTCTCCCTTCGCCTCCGAGCGCGCACCCGGTGCGGGCGTCACTGCGGTGCTCGGTCCGACCAACACCGGCAAGACCCATCTCGCCATCGAGCGGATGCTGGCGCATCCCTCAGGGCTGATCGGCCTGCCGCTGCGCCTGCTCGCGCGCGAGGTCTACAACAAGATCGCCGACCGCGCCGGCGAGGCCAGCGTCGCGCTCGTCACCGGCGAGGAGAAGATCAAGCCGAAGAATCCGCGCTATTGGGTCTCGACCGTCGAGGCGATGCCGCGGGATCTCGACGTCTCCTTCCTCGCCGTCGACGAGGTCCAGATCGCCGCCGATCTCGAACGCGGCCACGTCTTCACCGATCGCATCCTCAACCGCCGCGGCCGCGACGAGACGCTGCTCTTGGGCGCCGCCACCATGCGCCCGATCATCGAGCGCCTGTTGCCGGGCGTCTCCATGATCACGCGGCCCAGATTGTCGCAGCTCGAGTTCGCCGGCGACCGCAAGATCACGCGCCAGCCGCGCCGCACCGCCATCGTCGCGTTCTCCGCGGATGAAGTCTATGCGATTGCCGAGCTGATCCGCCGCCAGCACGGCGGCGCCGCCGTGGTGCTGGGCTCGCTGTCGCCGCGCACACGAAACGCGCAAGTCGCGATGTTCCAGAACGGCGACGTCGATTATCTCGTCGCCACCGACGCCGTCGGCATGGGCCTCAATCTCGACGTCGACCACGTCGCCTTTGCCTCCGACCGCAAGTTCGACGGCTACCAGTTCCGCCGCCTGACGCCGTCCGAGTTCGCGCAGATTGCGGGCCGCGCCGGCCGCGCCACCCGCAACGGCACCTTCGGCACCACGGGCCGCTGTGCGCCGTTCGAGCCCGAGCTCGTCAATGCGCTGCAGAACCACACCTTCGATGCCGTGAAGGTGCTGCAATGGCGCAATTCGAAGCTGGATTTCTCCTCGCTCGGCGCACTCCAGGTCTCGCTGAACCTCGCCCCCGGCCACGAGACGCTGACGCGCGCGCCGATCGCGGAGGACATGCGCGTGCTCGATCACGCCGCCCGCGACGGCGAGGTGCGCGATATCGCGCATGGCAAGGCCGCCGTGGAGCGCCTGTGGGAAGCCTGCCAGGTCCCGGACTACAGAAAGCTGTCGCCGGCCGCCCATGCCGAGCTGGTGACGACGCTGTACGGCTTCCTGATGCGCAAGGGCTGCATTCCCGATGCCTGGTTCGAGTCCCAGGTCACCCAGGCCGACCGCATCGACGGCGATATCGACACGCTGTCGGCCCGAATCGCCCAGATCCGCACCTGGACCTTCGTCGCCAACCGCCCGGACTGGCTGAAAGACCCCGAGCGCTGGCAGGGGATCACGCGGGAGGTCGAAAATAAATTATCGGATGCGCTCCATGAACGCTTGACTGAGCGTTTCGTTGATCGCCGGACCAGTGTATTGATGCGCCGCCTGCGGGAGAACACGAGCTTGAATACTGAAATCGGCAAGACCGGCGAAGTCATCGTCGAAGGCCATGTCATCGGCCGCCTCGATGGCTTCACCTTTGCACCGGATGCGGCGGAAGCCGGCTCCGATGCGAAAGCCTTGCAGGCTGCAGCGCAAGCGGTGCTCGCCGGCGAGATCAACGCGCGCGCCGAAAAGCTGGGCAATGCGCCGGACGAGCAGTTCGTGCTGACGTCCGAAGGCATCATCCGCTGGACCGGCGATGCGGTGGCGCGGCTCGCCGCCGCAGACGACGCGCTGCATCCGCGCATCCGCATCATCTCGGACGAGCGCCTGACCGGCGCCCCCCGCGACAAGGTGCAGGCGCGGCTCGAGCTCTGGCTCAAGACCCATATCGAAAAGCTGCTCGGGCCGATGTTCGAGCTGTCGAAGGCCGAGGACGTCACCGGCATTGCCCGCGGCATCGCCTATCAGCTGGTCGAGGCGCTCGGCGTGCTCGAGCGTCCGAAGATTGCCAGCGAGCTGAAGGATCTCGATCAGCCCTCGCGCGCGACCTTGCGCAAATACGGCGTCCGCTTCGGCGCCTATCACCTCTATTTCCCCGGCCTGCTCAAGCCCGCCGCGCGTGCGCTCGCCGCGCTGCTCTGGGCGCTGAAGCAGGACAATGTCGATCTGTCCGCGCTCTCGGGCGCGCAGCATCTGGCCTCCTCGGGGCGCACCTCGTTCCCGGTCGACAAGGCGCTGCCGCGCGATGCCTATCGCGTGCTCGGCTACAAGCAGGCCGGCGAGCGCGCCGTGCGCGTCGACATCCTGGAGCGCCTCGCCGACCTGATCCGCCCGGCGCTGGCCTGGCGCGAGAATTCGCCGGGCGAAAAGCCCGCCGGCGCGTTCGACGGCCGCAGCTTCGTGGTGACGCAGGCGATGACCTCGCTCACGGGATCTGCCGGCGAGGATTTTGCCTCCGTGCTGCGCGCGCTCGGCTATCGCATGGAGAAGCGCCCGCCGCTGCCGGTGAAGCCTGTCGTGACCGAGCAGGTCGTCACCGAGACCGTCGCGGCCGAGACGCCGCCCGTTGAAGGCAGTGCTGAGACCTCGACCGAGGCTGCGGCTGAAGCCGTTGCCGGCCTGCCGATTGAAGCGCCGGCCGCTGAGGCCGCCGCCGAAGCCGTCACGGTCGAAGACGCGCCCGGCATGGAGCCGCACGACGAGCCCGCCCCTGAGGAGGCCCAAGAGGAGCCGGCGCTGGAAGCTTCAGAAGCGCCCGTCACGCCCGAAGACGCCCCCGGCATCGCGCCGCCTGCAGAAGAGGCTGCAACGTCCGTCGAGGCTGTCGGGCTCGAAGCCGCTGCCGCCGAGACCGCAGCCACCGAAGCTGCCGCTTCGCCCGATGCTGCCGCGCCGGTCGAAGCCGCGGCGACACCCGCCGAGCCCGAGCTCGTCGAGGTCTGGCGTCCCGGCGGCCGTCACGAGGATCGCAAGCCGCGCCACGAGCGCCATCGTCACCAGCGCCACCACAACCAGCGTCCGCAGGCCGGCGCTGAGGCCGCCGGTGCGCCTGCTGAAGGCGAGGCTGCGCAGTCGGCCGACGGCGAGAAGCGCGGCGAACGCGATCGTCATGGCGGCCATCGCCGCGATTTCCGCAAGCCGCGTGAAGGCGGCGAGGGCGGTGAGCGCCGCGACGACCGCAATCGCAGCTTCCAGGGCAAGGGCGACCGCGACAAGGATCGCGATCGCAACCGCGACAACAAGAAGTTCGGCGGAGATCGCGACAAGGGCCGCGACAATCGTGGCCGCGACCGTGACAAGGGCCGTGACCGCCGAGATCGCGAGTCCGGTCCGTCGCTGCGTCCCTACGCCTCGAGCGCGAACCCGCGCGAGCGCGATCGTCCGATCGATCCGAACTCGCCTTTCGCCAAGCTCGCCGCGCTGAAAGAGCAGCTGGGGCGCAAGGAGTAACCCCACGACAGAGCGGCAGCGCATCGACAAATGGCTGTGGCACGCGCGGGTGGTGAAGGCGCGCACCTCCGCGGCCGAGCTCGTCGTCACCGGCCATGTCCGCGTCAACGGCGTGCGCGAGACATCGCCGGGCCACGCGATCAAGGCCGGTGATGTCCTTACCATCGCGCTCGATCGCACGGTGCGCGTGCTGAAGGTCACCGCCTTCAACGAGCGCCGTGGCGATGCCGCCTCGGCTCGCGTGCTCTACGAGGAGCTCGGGACGCGCAATTAATTGCGCCTGGTATTCATTTCTTGATCGGTCAAACACACAAAGCCGTCATGATCGGGCCTTCCCGACCTTGCGGCGCCGGGCCATCCGCGCTAGGCAAGCCGCGACTTTTAAGAGCTTTTCGGAGCGTTGGATGACTTACGTCGTCACTGAAAACTGCATCAAGTGCAAGTACACCGATTGCGTCGAGGTCTGCCCGGTCGACTGCTTCTACGAAGGCGACAACATGCTCGTCATCCATCCCGACGAGTGCATCGATTGCGGCGTGTGCGAGCCGGAATGCCCCGCCGACGCGATCAAGCCGGACACGGAACCGGGGCTGGAAAAGTGGCTCCAGGTCAACGCCGATTACGCCAAGAGCTGGCCGAACATCACCCAGAAGAAAGAATCACCCGCCGACGCCAAGGAATTCGACGGCATGGAGGGCAAGTTCGAGAAATATTTTTCTCCGAACCCGGGCTCCGGAGACTAATTCGCGCCCAAACTTAACCCTAATAGCGGCGCTGCCGCCGAAAACCAGCCCTCAAGACCCCTAAATCATTGATTTTTGCGGGAAATGTGCTATATTGGGCACATTAAGCCGAACCCCGTCAGCCCGTTGGCCCCTCTGGGTTCCCGTGAAACCAAATGTCGAACAGGGGCGTGGCAGTTTCCGCGCGCAGGCTGTGTCACAGAAAACGCGTAAAAAGAGTACTTCAGCGAGGGCTTCCCATAAGGAGGCCAAAAAAGTCGCCGCGGCCAGCCGTAGCGCATCCAAGGGTCGGACCGCGACGAAGGCGCCGGCTGCAAAGTCCTCGAAGAACAAAAGAAGCGCAATGCCTAACAAGACTGCCAAACCGGCCGCGAAAGCGACCGCTGCCAAGCCTGCTGCCGCCAAGCCTGTGACTGCCAAGGCCCCCGTTGCCAAGCCCGCCGCGCCGAAGGCTCCCGTTGCTGCTGCGCCCGCCAAGGCTCCCGTCGCCGCCAAGCCGGCCGCCAAGCCCGCGGCTGCGCCGAAGGTCGAGGAAAAGAAGGTCGTGACCCAGCGTCAGGGCTTCAAGGCCAATGAATTCGTGGTCTATCCCGCTCACGGCGTCGGCCAGATCCTGGCCATCGAGGAGCAGGAGATCGCCGGTGCGAAGCTCGAGCTGTTCGTCATCAACTTCATCAAGGACAAGATGACGCTGCGCGTGCCGACCGCCAAGGTCGCCAATGTCGGCATGCGCAAGCTGTCCGATCCGGCGCTGGTCAAGAAGGCGCTGGAGACGCTCAAGGGCCGTGCCCGCGTCAAGCGCACCATGTGGTCGCGCCGCGCCCAGGAATACGAAGCGAAGATCAACTCGGGCGACATCGTCGCGATCGCGGAAGTCGTGCGCGACCTCTATCGCTCGGAATCGCAGCCCGAGCAGTCCTACTCGGAACGCCAGCTTTATGAAGCGGCGCTCGACCGCCTCTCCCGCGAGATCGCGGTGGTGCAGCACTCGACCGAGACCGAAGCGGTCAAGGAGATCGAGGCCCAGCTTGCCAAGAGCCCGCGGCGCACCAACGCCAAGGCGGAAGCCGCTGACGGCGAAGCCGACACGGATGCCGAGGGCGATACCGACGATACCGATGGCGACGACAGCACCGTCGCCGACGAGGCCGCGTAAGCAGCTTCGTTCTGCGCAAGCCATCAAAAGCCCGGCCGAATGGCCGGGCTTTTTGTTTGGCTTCCTGCCGCAGCGGGGAGTTCGCTCTACGCGCCGCGCGGCTGGGTCCAGATCGAGATCGGCTGCTGAATTCCGCGCACCGCCTGCGGCTCTCGCGCCTCCAATGACTGAAACGTTGCGGCCGCGCCGCCAAGCTCGGCCTTCGCCTGGCTGACGAGATCGTCGCTTGCCACCAGCGCGCAATCGAGGGTGCGGGTCAGGGCTTCGAGACGGCTGGCCACGTTGACGGTCGCGCCGATCACGGCGAATTCCAGACAGGTCTGCCCGAGGTCGCCGAGCACCACCGGCCCATAATGCAAGCCGAAGCTCACGCGCAGCTTTGGCTCGCCTGATGCTGCGCGCCGATCGCTCCAACGGTCCGCCGCGGCGATCATCGCCTGGGCACATCGCAGCGCGTTGCTGGCGTCGCGCTCGCCCGCGAAGGGCGTGCCGAACGTCGCCATCAATCCGTCCCCGAGATATTTGTCGAGCGTGCCGCTGTGGCGGAAAACCTCCTGCTCCATCAATCCGTGGAATTCGCGCAACGTTCGCACCACCTCCTGCGGCGAGCGCGCGTCGGCAAAGGCGGTGAAGCCGACGATGTCGACGAACAGCACCGCGACGTGTTGCGTGCGCACCTGCTTCAGCGGCTCGTCCTGCTGCGACAATTCCGCCACGACATTGGGCGAGAAGTAGCGTGCGAGGTTGCCGCGCTCGCGCTCCACCGCGGCATGGCGGATCAAGAGGTCGTTGCTGCGGCGGACCGCGAGCGCCAACGTCATGGCCACGATCATGAATACGACGATCTCCTGGATGCGAATGTGGAATCCGATCTCGCTGGGCGAGATCATCGCCAACAAGCGCTGATCGCTGCCTGCCGCGGCCGCGATGCGGGCCGTCAGCGCAGGATCGCGATCGGGTTGCCACCACACCCAGGCCATGCCGATGATCCAGAGCGTAGCCGTCCAGCCGCCGACCGCAATGACGGTCCGCCAGGTATAGGCCAGCGTGGCGCCTGCGAGCAGCACGAAGAAATAGATGAAGTTACCGAAATGGTACTGCATCGCGACCGGCCAATGCGAGGCTCCGAACGGATTGGGAATCACGATGACGCATGTCAGCAGCGCCAAGTCGCAAAACAGGAGTGCCAATTCCGGCCGTGACACGCCCACCCGTCCAACCCTGACCTGGGCCCAGCCGATCAGCGCGAACAAGCCGAGCAGCGCCACGTAATAGAGCTGCTCCCAGGCCGGGTTGATCATCAGCAGCAGGCAGGCAATGACGACGAGGGCGACATAGCGCGCCCGTACCGCGAGTTGCAGGCCTTCCCGCTTGGCGGACGTCAGCGCGGCCTGCGCGAACTGAACTGTTTCGGCGTCGCGCTTGCTCGGCGCCGACGAAAGCGCAGCCGGCAGGTTGAATCGCTCGACGAGCATTGTCACGGCAGTCTCCTCACTTGGGCCTTTTCAAGTCCGCTGCGTCCTTGCCGAGACGCCGATCTCGCCGGGACGGCCTTCTCCGTCAGCCGCGGCCGCAACCGACGTCCACCAGTTGCCCAAGGCATCGATCAATGGCACGAGCGCATGACCGGCGGACGTCAGATCGTACTCGACGCGCAGCGGATATCCGCCGAATTCAGTGCGGCTTACGATGCCGGCGTCCTCCAGCTTGCGGAGCTCGAGTGCGAGCATTCTGTGTGAAATGGTCGGATTGTCGCGGCGCAAGTCGCTGAAGCGCTTGGTGCCCTGCTTCAAATAATAGATGAGCAGCGTCGGCCAGCGACCGCTCAGGACCTGCATCACTTCCTCGATGGGGCATCTCGACACGAGATCCTTCATCGGCGCCTCCAGGTTACAAAAAAGTTCGTAATTTACTCGACGCGGCGAGCGACTAGGGTCGCATCACCGCTGCGCAGCGTGATCATCAGAAATCACGGAGAATGGATCATGGACCCAATTCTACTCTACGGCTTCCCGAAGGGAAGCTCCATGGGGCTCGTCGCGGCGCTCGAATGGCTGGGCAAGCCATATCGGATGTGCCGGGTCGACATGATGGGCGAGATGCGAAGCCCGTCATACGCCCGCATCAATCCGCGACATGAGACGCCGGTGTTCGTCACCGAGCAGGGCGAGGTGCTGACGGAAACGATGGCGATCGCGGCCTGGTTAGAGGCCAGGGATGTCGAACGGCGCATCAGCTTCGATCCCTCGTCGCGGCAAGCCGATCGCATGCATCAGCTCATGGCGTTCGTGAATACCGGTTTCACCGCCGCCTTCGCGCCGCTGTGGGCCGCATTGGAAGCCGAAGCCATGCAGCCCGCGACGAAGTCCGCCCTGCGCGCCTTTGGCACAGCAAGGGTCATCGAGCGCCATGACAAACTCGAAGCGATGATCGAATCGCGGCAATTTCTGATCGGGGAGCGGCCGACGCTGGCCGACGCCGTGCTTGTCGGCGTCGCGCGCTGGCTCGACTTCCACGCGGTTGCGGAGAGGAGCCGCTGGCCGAAGCTGGCGGCACTGCGGGCTCGCCTCGAAGCCGATCCCGCGGTCCTCTACGCCACCGCTCTGGAGGACGGCGGCTCTGATCCGGGAACGGGATCGTGCAAAGGCCACGTCGCGCTTGACGAATTGATCGCGCGGTTCGGCAAATAAGGGCCGGAGCGCACGCCTCGTCCTTCGGGACGCCACTGACGCGCCGCCTCAGGATGGGGCTAATCAGTTTCAGTGCTCGTTGAAACTGCAGCCACGCACTCCGTCCTCATCCTGAGGAGCCGCCTAAAGCGGGCGTCTCGAAGGATGGCCGCAGGGAATGCTCTCAAATCCGATAGCCCGCCTACTTCACCGGCCGCTTCTCGAGCTTCCTCGCCAGCGTCCGCCGGTGCATGCCCAGCCGGCGGGCCGCCTCCGAGATGTTGAACTCGGTCTCGATCAAGGTCTGGTGGATGCGTTCCCATTCCAGCGTCTTGATCGAGGTCGGCCGCGTATCGAGCGCGACCTCGGCGTTGCCTTCGGCCTTGTGGAAGGCGGCCTCGATGTCGTCGGTGTTCGACGGCTTTGCCAGATAGTGGCAGGCCCCCAGCTTGATCGCCTCGACGGCGGTGGAGATGCTGGCAAAGCCGGTCAGCACCACGATCAGCATGTCGGGATCGTGCGTGTGCAACAGCTCAACGCAGGCAAGTCCCGAGGCGCCGCCGAGCTTGAGGTCGACGACGGCATGACCGAAGGAGCGTTCCTCCAGCACCTGGCGCACCTCCTCGATCGAGGCGGCGAGCACGACCTCGTAGCCGCGGCGCTCGAACGAGCGCTTCAGCGTGCGCGCAAAGCCCGCATCGTCCTCGACGACGATGAGCGAACGGTCAGGCGTCAAAATTCCCTCCGATCGCCAATGTTGCAAGCGGCAGCGTCAGGCGCACGGTGGCGCCGCGCTTCCTGTGGTTCTCGGCAGTCACGGTGCCCCCCAATTTGCGCACGACGTTCACCACCAGGAACAGGCCGAGCCCGCCGCCGGCGCGGCCCTTGCTCGACTGGTAGGGCTTGCCCAGCTGCGCCAGCATCTCCGGCGCAAAGCCCGGGCCGCGGTCGGAGATCGACAGCACGAGATTGTCGCCCTCGCGCTCGGCGACGAGCTCGACCCACTCGCGCGAGACCTCATAGGCGTTGTCGAGCACGTTGAAGATCACCTGCTTCAGTGCGACGTCGGAGACGATCGCGACGTCCTCGCCGAAGGTGTTGACGAAGTAGAGCGTGCGGGCGGAGCGCGCATTGCGCCATTCGTCGACCAGCGCGGTGACGAAGGCCGTCACCGTCGTCGGCGAGGAGCCCTCACCGCGCGCCTCACCCGCCGACACCAGGATGCCCGTCACGATCGACTTGCAGCGCTGCAGCGACGTCTCCATTTCGGCGAGGTCCTCGGCAAGCTCCTGATCGGCGGCAAGATCCGGCATGCGGCGCCAATCGCTGAGGATCACCGAGAGCGAGGCGAGCGGCGTGCCGAGCTCATGGGCCGCGCCGGAGGCGAGCAGGCCCATGCGCACGATATGGTCCTGCTCGGCGGCATGCTGGCGCAGCGCCGCCAGATGGGCGTCGCGCTCGCGCAAATTTCGGTTGATGCGGGTGACGAACACGACGAGCAGGACGGCGTTGAGCACGAAGCCCAGGAGCATGCCGAGCACCGTGAGCGTATAGGTCTCGCTCAATGGATTGGGTGGCAGATCGAGCGGCCGGTAGGCCAGGGTCAGCCAGACGAAGCTCGCGCAGGTCAGCGCCACCAGCGACCAGGTCGAGCGGGCATCGAGCAGCACCGCGCCGAGTGTCACCTGGAGCAGGAACAGCGAGGTGAAGGGATTGGTGGCGCCGCCGGAGAGATAGAGCTGCGCGGTCAGCGCGGCGACGTCCAGCATCAAGGCGACCAACAGCTCGTTGTTGGTGATCGCGGCGCGATGGCGCACCCAGACCAGGCTGGAGACGTTGAGCAGCACCAGCGCGCCGATCACCGCGCCCATCCGCTCCAGCGGCAGGGGGATGCCCAAGCCGAAATGCACGGCACCGATGGTCACGATCTGGCCGACCACCGCGGTCCAGCGCAGCTGGATCAGCAGCGCCATGTTCTTGCGGTTGGTCTCGTCGTCGGTCGGCGTGGTGCCGATCAGTTCGCTGCGCGCGTCGGCCTTCGATTGCAGCGTGACGGCTTGCCCGTCACGCCCAAGCGTCTGGGAAAGCGTTTTCCCGTCGTCAGGTCGGCTCGACGATCGTTCCAGCATCTGATCCCGTCCTGCGGGCGACGGCATCCGAGCCGCCGGCCTTGTCGTGGACGAAGCGCCTGCGGCGGAACAGCCCGCCGCCGAATGTGACGAAAAGTCTGCCGGCCAGCATGAAAGCCAGGGCAAACCACGTCAGCGCGTAGATCAGGTGGTTATTGGGAAAGCGGATCACGGTCAATCCGCCGATTGGGCCGCCGGCAATTTGTGATCCGGCGTCGGCATCCACGAAGAAGGGCGCGACCTCGCGAAGGCCGCGTGCCGCCGCGATGGCGGCGACGTCCCGCGAGTACCAGCGGTTGTGCTGGGGCACGTTATTCCGGAGAAAGCCGCCCTTCGGCTCGGTGACGCGCAGGAGGCCGGTGATCTCCACCCGACCTTCGGGATTGCCGTCCCGGCGCGTCGATGCGTCGCGCCGCTCGGACGGCACGAAGCCGCGGTTGATCAGCACCAGCGTGCCGTCGTCGCGCTGAAGCGGCGTCAGCACCCAATAGCCGGGGCCTTCCTCGGTGACGGCCTGAACCAGTGTCTCGCCTTCATGCAGAAAGCGCCCGCTGAGGCTGACGTGCCTGTATTCGTCGCTTGCGGCACTGACGGCGGGCCACGCCGCGGGCGAGGGGATCGGCTGCGCCGGCGCGTGGACGCGCTGCTCGACCCGGTCGATCAGCGCCAGCTTCCACGCGCGGCGCTCGACCTGCCAGACGCCGAGCGCGATCAGAAGCACAAAAGCGATGAGCGAGAGGACCGTGAGCCACAAGGACGGGGATCGCGCAGCCTCGCTGCGCGCATCTACGTCCTTGCCCGTCACGGTCCCGATATCGTTCACTTCATGCCGCTCATCTGGTGGATGGGCATCATGTTGCTGTTGAGGTGGCTCATCACCCACAGCGAACCCGACAGTGCGATCACCACCATCACGATAGTGAAGATCAGCGCCATCATGGTCCAGCCGTTCTCGGATGTCGTGTTCATGTGCAGGAAGTAGACCATGTGCACGACGATCTGCACGACCGCGAAGGCCATGATCACCAGCGCGGTGATCTGCTTGCTCGGCAGTACGCCGCTCATCACCAGCCAGAACGGGATCGCGGTGAGCACGACCGAGAGCACGAAGCCGAGCATGTAGCCCGAGAACGTGCTGTGGGCGTGGCCGCCCTCGTGGTGATGGTCGTGCGCGCCGGCTGCGTGGGTATCGGTGTTCATCGCAGAACTCCCAGGAGATAGACGAAGGTGAAGACGCCGATCCAGACCACGTCGAGGAAGTGCCAGAACATCGACAGGCACATCAGGCGGCGGCGGTTGGCCTCGATCAGGCCGAGCTTTCCGACCTGCACCATCAGCGTCACCAGCCAGATCAGGCCGCAGGTGACGTGCAGGCCGTGGGTGCCGACCAGGGTGAAGAAGGCGGAGAGGAAGGCGCTGCGCTGCGGCGTGGCGCCCTCGTGGATCATGTGGGCGAACTCGAAGAGCTCGATGCCGATGAACGCGGCCCCGAACAGACCGGTGATCGCGAGCCAGACTTGCGTCTGCGCGACCTTGTTCTGCTGCATGGTCAGCATCGCAAAGCCGTAGGTGATCGACGACAGCAACAGCATCGAGGTGTTCACCGCGACCAGGTTCAGTTCGAACAGGTCCTTCGGCGCGGGCCCGGCGGCGTAATTGCCGCCGAGCACGCCGAAGGTGGCGAACAGGATCGCGAAGATGAGACAGTCGCTCATCAGGTAGATCCAGAAGCCGAGCGACGTGCTCCAGCCTTCCGGATGCGGATGCTCGTCGGCGAGGTAGAAGACCGGCTCGCCGGTCTGCGAGGGATTGACGGCAACGGTCATTTACTTGGCTCCGGCGAGCAGTTTGGTGCGCGCGTCCTCGGTCCGGATGACGTCTTCAGCCGGAATGTCGAAGTCGCGGTGATAGTTGAAGGTGTGGCCGATCCCGACGGCGAGCATCGCGATGAAGCTCACGGCCGCCAGCCACCAGATGTACCAGATCAGGCCGAAACCCATCGCGGTGGCGAGGCCGGCGAGGATGACGCCGGTGCCGGTGCTGCTGGGCATATGGATCGGCCTGAACCCGGTGAGCGGACGCTGATAGCCGCGCCGCTTCATGTCCCACCACGCGTCATTATCGTGAACGACGGGGGTGAACGCGAAGTTGTAGTCCGGCGGCGGCGAGGAGGTCGCCCATTCCAGCGTGCGGGCATCCCAGGGATCGCCGGTGACGTCCTTGAGCTGCTCGCGCTTGAGCAGGCTGACCGCAAACTGCATCAGCATCGAGAGAATGCCGATGAAGACGAACACGGCACCGATCGCGGCGATGACGAACCAGATCTGCAAGGACGGATCGTCGAACACGCGCAGGCGACGGGTCACGCCCATCAGGCCGAGCACGTAGAGCGGCATGAAGGCCAGGTAGAAGCCGGTGACCCAGAACCAGAACGACATCTTGCCCCAGAACGGATCGAGCTTGAAGCCGAACGCCTTCGGGAACCAGTAATTGATGCCGGCGAACGCGCCGAACACCACGCCGCCGATGATCACGTTGTGGAAGTGGGCGATCAGGAACAGGCTGTTGTGCAGCACGAAGTCGGCCGGCGGCACCGCGAGCAAAACGCCGGTCATGCCGCCGATCACGAAGGTCAGCATGAAGGCGATGGTCCACATCATCGGCAGCTCGTAGCGGATGCGGCCGCGATACATCGTGAACAGCCAGTTGAACATCTTCGCGCCCGTCGGGATCGAGATGATCATCGTGGTGATGCCGAAGAACGAGTTGACGCTGGCGCCCGAGCCCATCGTGAAGAAGTGGTGGAGCCACACCAGGTACGACAGGATGGTGATGACGACGGTGGCGTAGACCATCGAGGTGTAGCCGAACAGCCGCTTGCCCGAGAAGGTCGAGGTGACCTCGGAGAAGATGCCGAACGCCGGGAGAACTAGGATGTAGACCTCGGGGTGGCCCCAGATCCAGATCAGGTTCACGTACATCATCGGGCTGCCGCCGAAATCGTTGGTGAAGAAGTTGGTGCCGACATAGCGGTCGAGCGACAGCAGCGCGAGCACCACGGTCAGCACCGGGAAGGAGGCGACGATCAGCACGTTGGTGCAGAGCGAGGTCCAGGTGAACACCGGCATCTTCATCATGGTCATGCCGGGGCAGCGCAGCTTGACGATGGTGCAGATCAGGTTGATGCCTGATAGCGTCGTGCCGACGCCGGCGACCTGCAGCGCCCAGATGTAATAGTCGACACCGACGTCGGGACTGTAGCCGATGTTCGACAGCGGCGGATAAGCCAGCCAGCCGGTGCGGGCGAATTCGCCGATGAACAGCGAGGCCATCACCAGCACCGCGCCGCCGACCGTCATCCAGAAGCTGAAATTGTTCAGGAACGGGAACGAGACGTCGCGCGCGCCGATCTGCAGCGGCACGACGTAGTTCATCAGGCCCGTGACCAGCGGCATCGCCACGAAGAAGATCATGATCACGCCGTGGGCGGTGAAGACCTGGTCGTAGTGATGGGCGTTGAGATAGCCCTCGGAGCCGCCAAAGGCGAGCATCTGCTGGCCGCGCATCATCAGCGCGTCGGCAAAGCCGCGCAGCAGCATCACGATGCCGAGGATCATGTACATGATGCCGATGCGCTTGTGGTCCACCGTGGTGAACCATTCGCGCCAGAGATAGCCCCAGAGGCGGAAATAGGTGAGGCCGCCGAGCAGTGCCGCGCCGCCGAGCGCCACCACCACGAAGGTGCCGACGACGATCGGCTCGTGCAGCGGCAGCGATTCGAGGCCGAGCCGGCCGAAGATGAGCTTGAGAAGATCAGGAGACATGCGCGTTCTCTTTAGGAATCAGACTTCGGACGCTGTCCGAGGAAGAAGGACGAGGACTTCAGCGGCGTGAAGGTCGGCCGCTTCAGGCCGGCGCCGAGCAACGGCGCGGTGTCCACGGGCGCCGTGATCGACGCGGTGGTCTTGCCCTGCGGCGCATCCGGCGTGCAGGTGCCGGCGACGAAGCTCGGCTCGGGCCCGAGCGGGGCGCCGCGGCGGGCATGCTTGTCGTAGGTGAGCGGCAGCGTGTTGTTCAGGCCCTGATGGCCGTTGCCGCCCTTGGCGTCGATCGCCATCATCTCGCTCTGGCACATCTTGCCGGTCTCGACGCACATGTTGAGGATCAGGCGGTAGAGATCGGCATCGACGGTGCCCCAGCGCCGCACCGGCTCGTTCTGGCTGGGCTTCTCCAGCTGGAGATATTCGGCGCGGCCGAGCGAGCCGCCGGCGGACTTGGCGCTCGCGATCCAGGCGTCAAAGCCCTTGTCGTCGAGTCCCCTAAAGTTGAAGTGCATGCCGGAGAAGCCGGCGCCGCTATAGTTCGCCGAAAAGCCCTTGTAGGTGCCGGCGTGGTTGACGACGGCGTGGAGCTTGGTCTCCATGCCCGGCATCGCGTAGATCTGGCCGGCGAGCGCGGGAATGTAGAACGAGTTCATCACCGAGGACGCGGTGATGCGGAAGGTGATCGGGCGGTCGACCGGAGCTGCGAGCTCGTTGACGGTGGCGATGCCGTAGTCCGGATAGATGAAGAGCCACTTCCAGTCGAGCGCGACCACGTCGACCTCGAGCGGGGCCTTGGACTGGTCCACGGCGCGCTCGGCATGAATGCGGCCGAGCGTGCGATAGGGGTCGAGCAGATGCGTGCCCATCCAGGTCAGCGCGCCGAGGCAAACGATGATCAAGAGCGGCGCCGACCAGATCACCAGCTCGAGCTTGGTCGAGTGATCCCAGTCCGGCTCGTAGCGGGCCTCGGTGTTGGACTGGCGGTAGCGCCAGGCGAACAGCACCGTCAACGCCATCACGGGCACGACGATCAGGAGCATCAGGACGGTGGAGATGATGACGAGGTCGCGCTGCTGCGCGGCGATATCGCCGGCTGGCGCCAGCACGACGTAGTCGCAGCCGCTGAGCGCGGCAGCCAGAGGTAGTAGCGCCAGGATCTTGAGACGAGACACGGGCCGAGCCTTATGAGAATGAGTTTCCTTTGCGGGGCCAACGGGTAGCTGCGGCGCAACAATCCGGACATTGGACAATTTGTCCAATGTTGCAGTGCGGGAGGTTGGGTCAGACAGGGGCAGATTGCCTGGCGTCCCGCCGGGCGGTCGGCTTTGGTTTTCAGGACGTTAAGGGCGCACGAATGGCGACGGCACAGACCCCCGCAATGGCAGACCTCCACACGGGCGAGCACGGCCACGACCAGGCCAGTCCCGGCGAGATCGCCATCGGCGTCATCATCGGCCGCACCTCGGAATTCTTCGACTTCTTCGTCTTCGCGATCGCCTCGGTGATCGTGTTTCCGCGCCTGGTGTTCCCGTTCGCGAGCGAGCTGACCGGCACGCTTTATTCATTCATGGTGTTCGCGCTGGCCTTCATGGCCCGTCCGATCGGCACCGTCATTTTCATGACCATCGACCGGGAATACGGCAAGACGGCCAAGCTGGTGTCGGCGCTGTTCCTGCTCGGCACCGCTACCGTCGCGCTCGCATTCCTGCCCGGCTATCACGAGATCGGCGTCGCCGCGATCTGGCTGCTGGCGCTGGCGCGCATCGCGCAGGGTCTGGCCTGGGGCGGCGCCTGGGACGGCATGGCTTCGCTGCTGGCGCTGAATGCGCCGGCCTCCCAGCGCGGCTGGTACGCGATGGTGCCGCAGCTCGGGGCGCCGCTCGGGCTGATCGTGGCGAGCGCGCTGTTCGCCTATTTTGCCGGTCTGCTCTCGGCCGATGATTTCTTCGACTGGGGCTGGCGCTATCCGTTCTTCGTTGCCTTTGCCATCAACGTCGTGGCGCTGTTCGCGCGCCTGCGCATGGTGACGACGGAAGAATACGCCTCGCTGTTCGAGAGCCGCGAATTGCAGCCCGCGCGCATCTCCGAGACGGTTGCGCGCGAAGGCCAGAACATCATGCTGGGGGCCTTCGCGCCGCTGGCGAGCTTTGCGCTGTTCCACATGGTCACGGTGTTTCCGCTGTCCTGGGTGTTCCTGTTCACCCGCGAAAGCCCGGTGCGCTTCTTGATCATCGAGATCGTCGCCGCCGTGTTCGGCGTCGCCGCGATCGTGGCCTCCGGCATCATCGCCGACCGCGTCGGCCGCAAGTCGCTCTTGATGGGATCGGCGATCGCGATCGCGGTCTACAGCG
Source organism: Bradyrhizobium sp. NC92 (assembly GCF_025200865.1). Lineage (NCBI taxonomy): Bacteria > Pseudomonadati > Pseudomonadota > Alphaproteobacteria > Hyphomicrobiales > Nitrobacteraceae > Bradyrhizobium > Bradyrhizobium sp. NC92. Next base: position 8,159,778 of record NZ_CP104171.1, on the reverse strand, counting down.
GCTTCGCGCCGCAGCTGCTCGACGCCGGCGCGTTCGGCGAGACCATCTACATGGTGATCGGCTTCATCCTGCTCGGGCTGTCGTTCGGCCAGTCGTCGGGTGCGATCGCCTCGAACTTCAGGCAGATGTACCGCTACACGGCGTCAGCGCTGACCTCCGACATGGCCTGGCTGTTCGGCGCCGGCTTCGCCCCGCTGGTCGCGCTGCTGCTCGCCACCAATCTCGGCGTCATCGCCTCGGGTGCGTATCTGTTGTCGGGCGCGTTCTGGACCCTGCTCGCGCTCTGGCTCAGCGGCCAGCGCGAGGCGGGCGACATGGACGCCGGACGCTGATCGCTCGGCGCATGCAGGGTGGGCAACGGCGCACGTCGCGCCGTGCCCATCAGCGCGACGAAATGAGGCTTGATCGCGCAATGACGGAGGTGCGCTCCCTCTCCCGCTTGCGGGAGAGGGTTGGGGAGAGGGTGCTTCCGCAATGGGACAATCTCCAAGAGGAGAAAGCCCTCACCCGGCGCGCGGGACGATGCTTCGCATCGCCCGGACGCGCCGACCTCTCCCGCAAGCGGGAGAGGTTGCACCGAGCCCGTGGCAATCGATTCAACCTAAAGCCATTCCGCTCTAGGCATTTCACCCCTGCCGCTGCCTCAGCAGCGCTTCGACATCCAGCCGCTTGGTGACCATCGCGAGCTTCCCGTCAGGCCCGAACGGCCATTGCTCCCGCGGCTTGTCCCAATACAGCTCCACGCCGTTCTGGTCGGGGTCGCGCAGGTAAAGCGCCTCGCTGACGCCGTGGTCGCTGGCGCCATCGAGCGCAATCCCGGCCGTGAGCACCCGATGCAGCGCATCCGCCAGCGCGGGGCGCGTCGGAAACAGGATCGCGGTGTGATAGAGCCCGGTCGTGCCTGGCGGTGGCGGCGAGCCGCCCTTGCTCTCCCAGGTGTTGAGCCCGATGTGGTGATGATAGCCGCCGGCCGAGATGAAGGCCGCGCCCGAGCCCATCCGCTGCATCAGCTCGAAGCCGAGCACGCCGCAATAGAAGCCGAGCGCACGATCGAGGTCGGCGACCTTGAGGTGGACATGGCCGATCCTGGTGCCGGCAGGAATGGTCGGGCTTTGCGACATGTGAATGCTCCATCGAAAACATGCACGTAAGCCCGGCCCCGAGCCGGTGCTACGGCCAAACGCGAAACCCATCGTTTCCGAATGGGAAACTATGCCAGCTCCGATACCTCACCCTCGGGCAGGCCGAACTCGAACGTGTTCAGCGTCATCGACACCAGCGTGTAATAGCCGCACAGCCCGATCACCTCGACCACGCCGCGTTCGCCGAGCAGCTTCACCGCCTCGTCGTAGAGGCCCTTCTCGACGCCGTGACCCTCATGCAGCGACTTTGCGAGATCGTAGATCATTCTGCCCTTGGGATCGTCGAAGTCAGGCGTGCGGCGATCGCGGATCGCCGCGATGATCTCAGGCTTCATGCCGCCGGCAAGCGCCAGACGCTTGTGCGCATACCATTCGTAATGGGCGGTCCAGTGCCGCGCCGTCACCAGGATCGCGATCTCCGAGAGCTTCGCCGGGAAGATCGTGTCGAAGCGCAGCACCTCGCCGAGCCGCGTGGCATGTCGCGCCATCTCGGGGCTGTTCAGCCAGGCCATCATCGGCGCCGGCGGCTTGCCGCGCTTGCCGGCGATCGACTCGTCATAGGTCTGCCGCTGGCTCTCGTTCATTTCGCCAGGCGAAAGAAGCTTTAGGCGCATTGTCGTTTCCTCTTTGTTTTCAAGGCTCGCCGCAGCGGCGACTATAACCGATAAGTGGTTGAATTCCGCGGGGGCTTGGCCCAGACTCGGCGACAACAATTCGAATTTTGGGTGATGGAAACGATCATGAGCGATCTCAAAGCCAGCGATACTGAAGCCGCCGATCTCGACACATTCCGCAACGAGACACGCGCCTGGCTGGAAGCCAATTGCCCGCCGGAGATGCGCAAGCCCGCAACCTCGGACGCCGACGTGTTCTGGGGCGGGCGCAACGCAAAATTCTCGTCCGAGCCGCAGCGCATCTGGTTCGAACGCATGCGCGACAAGGGCTGGACCGTACCGGATTGGCCGAGGGAATATGGCGGCGGGGGCTTAAGCGCGGCCGAGCACAAGGTGCTGCGCGCCGAGATGGCGCGGATCGGCGCGCGGCCGCCGCTGTCGAGCTTCGGCATCTGGATGCTCGGGCCGGCGCTGCTCAAATACGGCAACGACGCACAGAAGAAGGAGCACCTGCCGAAGATCGCGGCCGGCGAGATCCGCTGGTGCCAGGGCTATTCCGAGCCGAACGCCGGCTCCGATCTCGCCTCGCTCCAGACCCGCGCCGAGAGCGACGGCGACGACTTCATCATCACGGGTTCGAAGATCTGGACGTCCTACGCCAATTACGCCGACTGGATCTTCTGCCTGGTCCGCACCGATCCGACCGCGAAGAAGCATGACGGCATCAGCTTCATCCTGTTCGACATGACCTCGAAGGGCGTCTCGACCAAGCCGATCCTCTTGATCTCCGGCTATTCGCCGTTCTGCGAGACCTTCTTCGACAATGTCCGGGTGCCGAAGTCGCATGTGGTCGGCACCATCAACCGCGGCTGGGACGTCGCGAAATATCTGCTCCAGCACGAGCGTGCGATGATCTCGGGCATGGGCGAGCGCGGCGTCGGCCGTCCGCTCGGCCAGATCGCAGCCGACTCGGTCGGCACCGATGGGCAAGGCAGGCTGGACGATACGATGCTGCGCGGCCAGATCGCCAGCTTCGACGTCGATGAGGCCGCGCTGGCTGCCTGCGCCGAGCGCGCGGTCGATCTCGCCAAGGCGGGGCAGGCGCATCCGGCGTTCTCCTCGGCGATGAAGTATTACGGCACCGAGCTGAACAAGCGCCGCCACGAGATCCTGATGTCGGCCGGCGGCGTCGATGCGCTGGAATGGGAAAGCGAGCGCTCCAGGCAGGGCGCCCGCCCGCGCGCCTGGCTGCGCACCAAGGCCAATTCGATCGAGGGCGGCACGAGCGAGGTCATGCTCGGCATCGTCGCCAAGCGCATCCTGGACCTGCCGGGGGCGTAAGGCTTTCCGTCATTCCGGGGCGCGACGAAGTCGCGAGCCCGGAATCCATCTATCCACCAACTCTGCCGCTCGATGGATTCCGGGCCTGGCCCTTCGGGCCATCCCGGAATGACGAACTACCAAATAGATTACGAATCGGAAACACGCCCATGGCCCTCGTCCTCACCGAAGAACAATCCATGCTCCGCGACTCCGCGCGCGGGCTGATCAGCGACAAGGCGCCGGTGTCGCACCTGCGGCACCTGCGCGACAGCAAGGACCCCACCGGTTTCTCCAAGGAGCTTTGGCATTCCTTTGCCGAGATGGGTTTCGCCGGCTTGCTGGTGCCGGAAGAGTTCGGCGGCAGCGGTCTCGGTTTCGTCGAGGCCGGAATTATCATGGAGGAGATCGGCCGCACCTTGATGCCATCGCCCTTCCTCGCGACGTCAGTGGTGGCGGCATCAGTGCTGTCCCGCGGCGGCAATGCCGCGCAAAAATCGGAATATTTGTCGGAGATCGCGAGCGGCTCGCTGCTCGCGACGCTGGCGATCGACGAGGGCGCCAAGCATCGCCCGCTGCAGACCAGCCTTAAGGCCGTGCGCGCCGGCAACGGCTTCAAGCTCTCCGGTGCCAAGGCGCTGGTGGTCGACGGCCACGTCGCCGATCTCCTGATCGTCGCTGCCCGCACCGCGGGCGCCGCCGGCGAGCGCGAGGGCCTGACGCTGTTCCTGGTCAATCCCAAAGCCAAGGGCGTTGCGGTCGAGCGCACCATCATGGTCGATGCGCACAATGCGGCGCGGATCGAATTCGCCAATGTCGAGGTCGATGCCGACAGCGTGCTCGGCGAGGTCGACCAGGCGGCCGGCCTGCTCGATGGCGTGCTCGATATCGGCCGCGGCGCGGTCGCCGCCGAAATGGTCGGCCTCAGCGATGAAGTGTTCAACCGCACCGTCGAGTATCTGAAGAGCCGCAAACAATTCGGCAAGCTGATCGGCGAATTCCAGGCGCTGCAGCATCGCGCCGCCGAGCTCTATATCGACATCGAGATCACCCGCGCCGCCACCATGAAGGCGCTGCAGGCGCTGGACGCCGACGTCGCCAAGGCCACGCCCGCCGTCGCCGTCGCCAAGGCGCGCGCAGGCACCACCGCCACGCGCGCGGTGCAGGAAGGCGTGCAGATGCACGGCGGCATGGGCATGACCGACCAGTTCGACATCGGCTTCTTCATGAAGCGCGCGCGGGTCTGCGAGGAGCTGTTCGGCGACGCGAACTACCACACCGAGCAGCTGGCACGGTCGCGGGGGTATTGAGGCGGGGTTGGGGCGCGAGGCGCGCCACACCCTCGGTGTCGTCGCCCGGCTTGACCGGGCGACCCAGTACGCCGCGGCCTTTCCGCATACGTTTGAAGTCTCTGGAATACTGGATCGCCCGGTCGAGCCGGGCGATGACAGTTGAGAGTGTAGAGAGCGCTTGCCCCAATCTCGTCATTGCGAGCGCAGCGAAGCAATCCAGAATCTTGCCGTGGAGACAGTCTGGATTGCTTCGTCGCTGCGCTCCTCGCAATGACGGTGGTTAGACCGCCTTACCGCATTGGCGGCGCGTATTGCACGCCGCCTGCGTTCCACAGCTGGTTCATGCCGCGCGGGATCTTCAGTTTCGACTTCTCGCCGATGTTGCGATCATACATCTCGCCGTAATTGCCGACGTGGCGGATGATGCGCGCGGCCCAGTCCTTGGTGAGGCCGAGCTGCTCGCCGTAATTGCCATCGGTGCCGACGAGGCGCATCACTTCCGGCTTCTTCGACTTCAGAGCCTCGTCGATGTTCTCCGAGGACACGCCGAGCTCCTCGGCGTTGATCATCGCGTACAGCGTCCACTTCACGATCATCATCCAGTCGTCGTCGCGCTGGCGCACGACGGGGGCGAGCGGCTCCTTGGAGATCATGTCCGGCAGGATCATGTGGTCGCCGGGCTTCGTCAGGTTCAGCCGCAGAGCATAGAGCTGAGAAACGTCGGCGGAGAACGTGTCGCACTTTCCGGTGTCGTAGGCCTTGACCACGTCGGCGAGGTTGTCGAACTTCACCTCTTCATACTTCATGTTGTTGACGCGGAAGTAGTCGGCGACGTTGAGCGCCGTCGTGGTGTTGGCCTGCACGCAGACTTTGCTGCCGGTCAGATCCAGCGACGTCTCCTTGTTGCGCGAGCGCGGCAGCATGAAGCCGGCGCCGTCGTAATAAGCGATGGCAGGGAAATAGAGGTCATACTCGAGTTCGCGCGCCATGCTCCAGGTGGTGTTGCGCGACAGGATGTCGATCTTCCGGCTCTGCAATTCCCTGAAGCGCTCGCTGGCGTCGAGCGGAATCATCTTCGCCTTGCCGGGATCGTTGAAGATCGCAGCAGCCACCGCGCGGCAGAAATCGACGTCGAAGCCGCTCCAGTTCTTGTTGTCTTCCGAATACGAGAAGCCTGGCAGGCCCTTGTTGACGCCGCACAGCACTTCGCCGCGGCGCACGGTGCGCTTCAGGGTGCGGGTGTCGTAGAATTCATAGATGATGGCGAGGACGCCGACCAGCACGGCGACCGCGAGCCCGATCAGCAGGCCGCCACGAAAAGTGCGCATGATGTCTCTCTCTCGAAAGTATCGGAATAGGAAGCGGAGGAGGGGATGGAGCATGATCCCGAGGGATCATGCTCGAATCTAAGAGCCTTCAGAGCTCGGGCTTCTGCCGGATCACGACCTTGGTGCCGACAGGCACGCGATCGTAGAGATCGGCGACGTCGTTGTTGACGAGACGGAAGCAGCCTGAGGACACCTTGGTGCCGATCGTATCAGGGCGGTTGGTGCCGTGGATACGATAGACCGTGGTGCCCAGATACATGGCGCGGGCGCCCAGCGGATTGCCGGGGCCGCCGGCCATGAAACGCGGCAGATAGGGCTGGCGCTGGATCATCTCCGGCGGCGGCGTCCAGTCCGGCCATTCCTTCTTGTTGGTGATGGTCACCAGTCCTTGCCACTGAAAACCGTCGCGGCCGACGCCGATCCCGTAGCGGATGGCGCGCCCGCCCGGCTGCACCAGGTAGAGGTGGCGCTCGGCGGTCGCGACGATGATGGTGCCGGGCGCTTCCGTGGTTCGGAAGTACACCACCTGCTTCTGCCATTCCGGCTCGAGCTGGTAGGCATCGTCCGCGATCAGGCCCGGCTCGTCGCCGCGGTCCGGCTGCTGGGCGAAGGCGTGCGGCGTGGACAGGACCAGTCCCATCGCAGTCACGAAAATCCCGGTCAGGCGACGAAAATCCATCATTTAAGCTCTCCCCGCTGCCACAGCGCAAATCATTCGGAACCATCAAACCTGAGGGGCAAGTTCATGGCAAGTTGATGGCGCGCCGTCCTGGCATGTCACGAGAATGCTTTGGTTTTTTGACGGGCCCAGCGCAATGCCACGAACAGGGGATGGCGCGAAAAGCATAGGTGTTGCCGCTCGGGAGGTGAGCTCCCTCCCCCGCTTGCGGGGGAGGGTTGGGGAGAGGGTGCTTCCACAACGGGACATTCCCAGGGGAGAGAACCCTCACCCGCGCCTTCGGCGCGACCTCTCCCGCAAGCGGGAGAGGCACAGACCGAACCCGCGGTGAGATCAGCGCCGACAGTGGGCACGAGGCGCAAGCTAAATCCGGTTGCTCTCCGCCGCGATCCCGAGCCGCCGCACGATCTCCGTCGCCACGGCGCGGGCCTCGACCCGCGAGCCGATGCGGGGGCTGCGAAAGCGTCGGCCCGAATGCAGCCGGATCACCACGATGCAATGCTCGTCCTCGGAGCGGCCGCGGCGCTCGACCGTGATCGACTTGACGTCGGGCCCGGCGATATGGTCGGCCCGCAAGCTGCCGTCGCCCCACAGGCGCTCGACGCGAATATCGTTCGCTCCGATGACCCAGAATGCGCCGGTGGCGAGGTTCGCATAGCGATAGACCGCGAATGCCGCGATCGCGCCCAGCGGCAGCAGCAGGATATCGACATGGCTGGGGGACAGGCCGCGCCACAGCTTATAGGCATAGGGGACCGCGGACAGAGCCACCGCGATCAGTGCGACGATCCGGATGTCCCGCGCCGAAAACGCCTCGAGCGGCTCGCCGAGATGCATCTCGGGATTGCTGGCATCGAGCGGGTTGCTCGGCGTCTCGACATTGGGAACGTCGAAATGCGCCGCGATCCACGCCACGGTGTCACGAACATGGGTGACATCGGGAATCGGCGGCGAGGTCAGGCGCTCGCCCGAGGCAAGCGTGAAGACGAGTTGGAAACGGGCCTTCACCCTCTTGCTGCCGGGGACCTGTAGCGCCGTGATCTCGTCCTTCCCGACGAGGCGCGTCTGGAGCTTTCCGAACGGCCGCTGCCGGCCGATCAGGATCTCGTCCGGCGTGATGATCCACACCACTGCCGGCGCCATCATGATGCCGACGACGAATCCGGCTCCCACCAGCAGCGCGACCGCCGATATCAGGATTTCCAGGACGTCCTGCGTGAACAGTCCCGGCGTAAAGCAGAGCGCGACGGCCGCCGCCGAGCCGGACACGACCAGCCGCTGTGCGATCGAGGACCCTTCACGAAGGCGGATGTCGGTGCTGGCGGTCGCGTCCATTGCGGGCGGCTGATTGCGTCGGGTTGCGAAACTCCACGGACGGCTCCGTGGAGTCAAGCAACAAGGGCGACAATTGCAGCCCGCCGCGCGATGGTCCCCGCGGCGTCAGCTGCTCGCGTTCAGCAGCCTGGCCACCGTGCGATCGATCTCGTCATAGCGGCCTTCGCCGGCGTGCTGGAACACGATTTTGCCGCTCTGGTCGACGATGTATTGCGCCGGCCAATATTGGTTGCGATAGGCGTTCCAGGTCTTGGACTCATTGTCCTGCGCCACCGGATAGGTGATGCCGTGGCGCTTCAGCGCGGCCTGCACGTTGGCGGCCGAGCGCTCGAACGGGAATTCCGGCGTGTGCACGCCGACCACGACGAGACCCCGATCCTTGTACTTGGCGTAGAGCTCGGTGACGTGCGGCAGCGTGTTGACGCAGTTGACGCAGCCATAGGTCCAGAAGTCGACCAGCACGACCTTGCCGCGGAGGTCGGCGATGCTCAGCGGCTTCGAGTTGAACCAGTTGGTGATGCCGGCGAAGTCGGGCGCGGCCTGCTGGTTCGCGGCGGCGGTGACGAGAGGCGCGGCGCGCGCGGCCTCGTCGCAGATGCCGGGGATGACGGCGCCGGTGACGGTGATGCCGATCAGTGCAGCAGAGGTTGCGAGCAGCTTGAGAGTCATGGAAATCGTCCTTTCGGTGATGATGAGGGTGATCACAGGCCGATCTGGCCGGTGGGGTAGAAGCCGGTGAGCCACGCCACGATCAGCGTGTCGTATTGGAAATAGGCGGCGACCGCGAAGCCGATCACGACCAGGCCAAACCCCTGCTGCAGCCGCGGCGAGATCCGGGCCAGGCTGCGCACGCGCGTGGTCGCCGCCTGTCCGCCGTAGGCGATCGCGAGCATCGGGATCGCGGCACCAATGGCATAGGCGACCAGCAGCGTGCCGGCCCAGCCGAGATTCTTCGATGTCGCCACCAGCGTCAGGATCGAGCCGAGCACGGGCCCTGCGCAGGGCGTCCACACGAGACCCAGCGTGGTGCCGAGGATGAGCCCGCCGAGCGCGCCCTCGCGCTGCGCGCTGCTCGAATTGCCGAGAGCGAGCCAGCCATTGAGCCGGATCGACAGCCACTCGAACGGCGCCGGCCACAGCATCAACAGGCCGAAGCCGAGCAGCAGGATTGAGGCAGCCTCGCGCAGCACGTTCGGATCGAAATCGAACAGGTGCGTGAGCGCGCCGAGCGCCAGCGCGACGGCCGAGAACGAGACGACGAAGCCGAGCGAGATCATCGCGGGGCGCAGTTGCGAGGAGTGCCCGATCGAAGCGCCAAGCAGGATCGGCAGCATCGGCAACGTGCAGGGCGCGGCGATGGTGAGGATTCCGGCGAGGAGAGCAAAGAGGAGTTCGAGCATGGCGCACTCGTGGTGGTGGTCACGAGGGATGTTCGGGATGGATGCGACGGTCGTTACGCAGCGTCACGCCTTCGTGACGGAGCCTATCGCTTTGCAGAGCCCGGTGCCGGCTCCGCCATCGGTGCGCTCCCCCCCCGCTTGCGGGGGAGGGCTGGGGAGAGGGTGTCTCCACAACGGGACACTCCCCCAGAGGAAAGAACCCTCACCCGCCGCGCCGGCGATGCTGCGCATCGCCCGGGCGCGTCGGCCTCTCCCGCAAGCGGGAGAGGCGGGGCCTGCAGCTGCCGCCGCGGGCCCCAAATACAAAACGACCCGGACGGGGCATCGTCCGGGTCGCTGGAGGTCTTGGGAGGTTTAACGAAACTGTATGGGAGCTTTATAGAGGGGAAGTTTTTCCGCCTGATGTTGTCGTTTGTTTCAATTGTTTCATCAGTGGTAACGCTTCCGTGTCCGGGGACAGGGTCAATATCGCGGACCTATCCCCTTGAAATCATTGCGCTTACGCGGCGAAACGGTCGACGCCGGCGCCCTTAAGCAAATCGGCGAGTTGCTTGCGGGCATAGAACATCCGCGTCTTCACCGTGCTCTGCGGGATGCCGATGATCTGGCCGACCTCCTCCACCGACTTCTCGTGGTAGTAGACGAGGTTGATGATCTCGCGGTGCGCCGGCGACAGCTTCTGCACGCAGGCGCGCAGGATGGCGCTGGTGTCGCTGCGGTCGAGTGAGGTCTCCGGCGTGTCGCAATCATCAGGAATCTGGCGCACGTCTTCCTGATCGATGTCCTCGAAGCGGCGCTGGCGCATTGCGGTCAGCGCCTTGAAGCGGGCGATCGAGAGCAGCCAGGTGGACACCTGCGAGCGGCCCTGGAACTGGCCGGCGGTCCGCCACACGTCCAGAAACACCTGGCTGACCAGATCTTCCGCCGTGGTGGCGTCGCGCACGATGCGCAGGATGAAGCGGTACACCCGCACATTGTGCCGGCAATAAAGGATGTGCATGGCCGTCCGGTTGCCGCCGGCAATGCTTTCGAGGAGCATGTCGTCCGAGGTCGCCTGAGCGGCAATGATGCTCTGGCTGGCTTGGGCGTTGATGGCAATGACGTTCGGCATGGACTTGGCTCCCCGTAGCGCCGCAACCGAGCGGCGTTTCCTTGGGTCAAAGTGTTAATCAGCCAACGTTTCGGGACGTCTGCACGAAAAGCGGAAAATGGTTTCGTGCGCCGTCAAATTGTTTCGCCGCCATGGCCGCGACGAAACATTCGGGGCAAAAAACCGTGTGATTTCAATGTACGGAAAATACGGGGGCGGGGATTCGGGGGCGGACGGGGGCGCCGAGGAACGAATCCCGGCGATTTGCGTTTGATTGACCCGCTCCCACCGCCGTCGTCCCGGGGCGCGCGCAGTCAAGATGCCGGTCTCGTAGGGTGGGCAAAGGCGCAAAGCGCCGTGCCCACGATCTCTCGCAATTATCGAAGGAATGGTGGGCACGCTTCGCTAATCCACCCTGTACCCTTGTGGGGTTCGTGGCGGCCTTCGGATGTAGACTGGCCGTCCGGGCCGATCCGCCGGGAGCAGCCTTGTCCACCTGTGCCTCGAGCACCGACGTAGGAACCGCGCCCCGGCGGAGCGACCGCGATCGAGATCCGGTAGGAGGTCGCGCCAAGAGCGCCGGTACAGGGACTGATCAGGATCGTGGTGGCCCGCCTTGCGAGCAAGGAGGTCTCAACAATGATCGAAGATGTACGCTGGTTCGTCGGGATCGACTGGGCAACGCGGAGCCATAGCGTTTGCCTGCTGGATGCCGCGGGAAGACAGGTTGCGCAGCACGAGTTCGACCATGGCGGCGCCGGGCTGACGGAGTTGCGTGACTGGCTGCTGGAGAAGACCAAGGCCGCACCGGGACAGATCGCCGTGGCGATCGAGATGCCGCACGGCCCGGTGGTGGAGATGCTGCTCGAGCACGGGTTTGCGGTGTTTGCCATCAATCCCAAGCAACTGGATCGCTTCCGCGATCGCTTCACGGTGGCCGGTGCCAAGGACGACCGCCGCGATGCTCATGTGCTCGGCGCCTCGCTGCGCACTGACCGTGCTGCTTTCCGTCGGCTTGTGGCAGACGATGCGGCGATGATTGAGCTGCGGGAGTGGTCGCGCCTGGCGGACGAACTGCAGCAGGAACGCACGCGGCTTGCCAACCGCTTGCGTCAGCAGTTGTGGCGATATTATCCCCAGGCCACCAAGTTGACCGACGATGTCGCCGACGAATGGTTCCTGGCGCTTTGGCAGAAGGTGCCGACCCCCGCCAGTGCGGTCAAGGCCAGCGAGAAGGCCATCGCAGGTGTTCTCAGGGACTATCGTATCCGCCGTCTCAATGCGGCGACGGTGCTCGGGACTTTGCGCGAGGCACCGCTGTTCGTAGCCCCGGCACGACGGAGGCAGCCTGCGCTCACATCCGCAGCCTGGCGGCACGTCTGCACCTGGTCAATCGGCAGATCAAAGAGGCTCATCAGAACCTGGACCGGCTATGTGCCGAGTTCGAAGGAGAGGAGAAGCCGTCGGGGCAGAGCTCGGAGCAGTGCGACGTGACGATCCTACGCTCCTGGCCAGGAATCGGCAGGATCAATCTCGCCACACTGCTCGCCGAGGCCGCAGAGCCCCTGCGCAGACGAGATTACCATGCTCTGCGCGCCTTGGCAGGGGCTGCGCCGGTGACGCGGCAAAGCGGCAAACAACGCTTCGTGATCCGCCGCCTCGCCTGCAACAGGCGGCTACAGAGCGCCGTCCATCACTGGTCGCGTGTCGCCATCCAACACGACGCTGCCAGCAGGCGACGGTATGATGCCTTGCGCAGAAAAGGACACGGTCACGCGCGGGCTCTGCGCAGCGTGGGAGATCGCTTGCTTTTTGCCCTGTGCACGACGCTCAAGCGACGGACCCCATACGATGCGGACCATAACGGCACAAAGAACTCCGCGAACGGGTGAGCCCCATTCCTTTGTTCGGCCGGGCGACCATTCCTTCGTCCCGACCTGCCGAGCGCCAGAGCGCCGCCCGCAGATGCTGTCCAGGATGCCGAAGGCACCGGCAAAGCCGGCGCGCAGCGTCCTGGACTGCATCGAGCACGGCGCTACCATATTGCCCTATAAGGACGTTCCCCTTGACCAAGGGTAGGAGGTCCTACGGCATCTGGCGTGCCGCTCGCCCTACGCCTTCTCGCCCTGCGGCGAGAACAGATAGCCGCCGCCGCGGATGGTGCGGATCACGGCGGGCTTGGCCGGGTCGGGCTCGATCTTGCGGCGGATGCGCATGATGCGCAGATCGACCGCGCGGTCGAAGGCTTCGGCATCGCGGGCGTTGGCAAGCTCGAGCAGGCGCTCGCGCGACAGCACGCGCTTCGGATTGGCCGCGAACACCTTCAAGAGCCCGAACTCGGACGCCGTCAGCGGATGCTCGTTGCCCTCGTCGTCGCGCAAGGCCTGCGCTTCGAGATCGAGCCATTTGGTGCCGAAGCGCACCAGCTGCTCCTTGTCCGACTTCGCCGCCGGCGCGTCCGCCGCCTTGGCCGGCCCGCTCCGGCGCAGCACCGAGCGGATGCGCGCCATCAATTCGCGCAGCTCGCAGGGCTTTGCGACGTAATCGTCGGCGCCGAGCTCGAGGCCGACGACGCGGTCGATCGGGCTCGCCGTCGCGGTCAGCATGATCACGGGCACGTTGATGCGGCTCTTGAGGTCGCGGATGATCGAGAGCCCGTCTTCCTCGGGCATGTTGAGGTCGAGCACGACGAGATCGGGCATGCTGCCCTGGATCGCGGCGCGCAAGGATTTGCCGCCGTCGCACAGCGTCACGGTGAAGCCGTGCATCTTGAGGTAATCGCCGACCATCTCCCGGGCCGGGGCCTCGTCGTCGACGATCATGATGTGCTGGCTTTGAGTCATGGTCTTTGCATCATGGTATTTCGGTCGCGGGGAGGGTGATGGTGAAGGTCGAGCCCTTGCCGGGGCCTTCGCTCTCGGCGGTCACCTCGCCGCCGTGCATGTCGATGATACGCTTGACGATGGACAGACCAAGTCCCGTCGAGCTCTCGCCGGCGGTCGGTTTGGCCGACAGCCGCTGGAACCGGCCGAACAGGCGGCCGAGATCCTCCGGCGACAGGCCGGCGCCCTCGTCGCTGACACGGACCATGGTGTCGCTGCCTTCGTGCACGACGGCCACCTCGATCTTGCCGCCGATCGGCGAGTATTTGATGGCGTTGCTGATGAGATTGTCGATAGCCTCGCGGATGCGGTCGGTGTCGCACATGGTGACGATGTTGGCCGGCGCCGTGACGCTGATCGCCTGCTGCTTGTTGACGGCGAGCGGCTGGTTCGCCTCGGCGACCTCCTTGACCAGGGCGGCGACGTCGACCGGCTCGCGGCGGATGGTGATGTCGAAGGCATCCGCCATCGCATCCGAGATCAAATGATCGACCATCGTGGTCAGGCGCTTGGTGGCGTCGCGGATGTGGTCGACCTGGGCGACCACGCCGCTTTCCGAGGCGCCGGTCGAGATCAGCTCCTTCAGCATCTCGGTGCGGCCGAGAATGACGCCGAGCGGGTTCTTCAGGTCGTGCGCGACGGTGCCCAGAATCTCGTTCTTGAAGCCGTTGGCGCGTTGCAGCCGCAGCCATTGCGCCGAGAGGCGGCGGTTGGCCTGCATCAGCGCGCGGGTGCGCTGGGCGACGCGGTCCTCCAGCTGGGTGTTGGCGTCCTGCAGCTGCTGATAGAGGATGACGTTGTCGAAGGCGATCGAGAGCCGGCTCGAGAAGATCTCGACCAGCGAGCGGTCGGTCTCCGACAGCTCGCGCTCGGCCTGCAGCAGCACCACGACCTCGCGCCCCGATCCGGTGCGCAAATAGATCACGCTGCGATGGTCGGCGAACTCGTTCTTGCGGCGCTGGAACGCGGCCTCCACCATCTCGCGCAGCTCGGGGTCGAGCGCCTTCGACGACGTGGTGCCGATGAAGCGGCTGTAGCAGCCGCTGCCGGCGAGCACGGAGAGCTCGGGATCGTTGCCGCCATTGTCGCGCAGCACGAGGATGCCGGCGCAATCGACGTTGAGCAGCGAAGCGAGCTGGGTCAGGACGCCCTCGGCGAGCCGCTGCATCGACTTGAAGTCGTACAGCGTGGATGCGGCGTCGATGATGATCTCCAGCCCGCGCCGCGTCTGCACCATGCGCTCGAGCTGCTGATAGGAGCGCAGCGCCGCGGTCAGCGAGGTGAACAGCTTGTCGGCGGTGAGCTCGGTCTTGGCCTTGTAGTCGTTGATGTCGTACTGAACGATCACGCGCCGCTCCGGCGCCTGGCCGGGCTGGCCGGTGCGCAGGATGATGCGCACGGTCTCGTTCCGGATCTCGTTGCGGATGAACTCGACCAGCTCGAGGCCGGCGACGTCGGTCTCCATGATGACGTCGAGCAGCACGGCGGCGACGTCGCGGTGCTCGGCCATCAGCTTGCGGCCTTCCGCCGCGGAATAGGCCGACAGGATCTCCAGGCTCTGGCCGTTCAGACTGTAGTCCGACAGCGCAAAACGCGTGCCGTCATGGACGGCCGGATCGTCATCGATGACGGCGATCTTCCATTTCCGGGCGTTGCTATCCTCCGACGCGGTACCGGTATCGTCGATCAGGTGGAGGACATCGTCCTGTTCGGCCATTGAGAAGATCCGTCACTTTCTGTGCTTTGCGCGCCGCCCTTGGCGACGCGGGGCATGATAATGCGAAAAGTAGTGCCTTGTCCCAGCTTGGATTCCAGCATCATGCGGCCGCCGAGCTGCTGGGTGACGAGGTTATAGACGATATGAAGGCCAAGTCCCGTGCCGCCTTCATTGCGCCGGGTGGTAAAGAAAGGGTCAAAGGCCTGGCGCTGCACGTCGGGGGTCATGCCGGCCCCGTCGTCGGAGAAGCTGATCTCGATGTCCTCGGTCCCGCGCGGCCGCGCCGAGATCGCGATCCGGCCGGCGCGGCCGTCCGCGAAGGCGTGGTTGGCGGCGTTGAGGAAGAGGTTGGTCAGGATCTGGCCGTAGGAGCCGGGATAGCCGTCGAGCAGCAGCCCCTCGGGCACGTCGACCTCCAGCGTGATCGGCGAGCGCTTCAGCACGGGCTTGAGGCTGGCGATGATCTGGTCGGTGGCTTCGCTCAGGGAGAACTGCCGCCGCTCGGCATGGGAACGGTCGACCGCGACCTGCTTGAACGACTGGATCAGCTCGCCGGCGCGCTGGAGATTGGCGACGAGCTGCTGCGAGGCGTCGCGCGAGGATTGCACGAACTCCTCCAGCTGCGAGCGGCGCAGGCCGCCCTCGCCCTTGAGCTGGGCTTCGAAGATCTCGGTGCGCCGGGCAAAGCTCGAAGCCACCGTCAGGCTGATGCCGATCGGGTTGTTGACCTCGTGCGCGACGCCGGCAACCAGGCCGCCGAGCGCGGCCAGCCGCTCGGCGTCGATCAGGTTCTGCTGCGCGGCGTTGAGCTCGAGCAGGGCGCTCTCGGCCTTCTCCTTCGAGGCGCGCAGCTCGTCCTCGGTCCGGCGCTTGGCGATCGCGTTCTCGCGGAACACCTCCACCGCGCGCGCCATGGCGCCGACCTCGTCGCGCGCCTTGGTGCCCTGCACCTCGCGGTCGAGGTCGCCGAGCGTGATCGCGCGCATCGCCGTCATGATCTGCTGCAGCGGCAGGCGGATCGACAGCGCGATCAAGACGCCCGCGGTGAGGATGATGCCGAGGAAGATCACCGCGATCGACAGCACGCGCCGTGAGATGTCCGCCAGCGTGCGGTCGAACGTCTCCTGCGCCTTCTGCTCGCGCTGGCGCATCTTGGTCGAGAGGTCGTCGATGGCGCCGATCGCCTCGGCCTGGCTGGCGTCGATGGTGTTGCGCAACAGCTCGGTGCGGCTCGCAAGCTGCTCGGAGAGCTTTGCAAAGCCCTCGCGCAGCGCGGCGGTGCGGGCGCCGAGCCGCTGCAGCGCCATCCTCTGCAGGTCGTTGTCGGCGAGATCGATCATGACCGGGATGGTCCGTTCGATCGTCTCGGTGTTGCGGCGTGCGTCGTCGGCGGCGCCCGAGGACTGCGACAGATAATAGGAATTGGCCGCGACCAGCATCGCGGTGAAGGCCTCGCGGGATTTGCCGAGCGAGGGCCAGATCAGCGCGTCGCGATGGCCGGTGGCGCCCTCGATGATGGAGTAGAGCCCGGCCATGTCCCTGGCCGGGCCCTGCACCTGCTCTTCATAAGTCTTGGCGATCGTGGCTTGCACGCTGCGCAGCTCGCCGAAGCCGTTGAGGAAGCGGTCGGTGGTGCGCTCCAGCTCCTCGACCGAGCCCGACAGCATCGGGTCCTTGGCGGCGCGACCCGTCAGCGTGCCCAGCACCGCCTCGCGCAGCAACAGGATCTCGGCGAACAGGTCCGGGCTCGGCTGGTTGATGTAGCGGTGGATCAGGTTCTGCAGCCGTCCGGTCTCGCTTTCGAGCAGCGCCAGGATCCGGTCGGATTCGCGCACCTGGCGCACGTCGTCCCAGGCCGAACCGAGCACCTGCGCGCCGTTCCAGATCATCGCCACCAGCACCACGACCACGGCGGAGTTCAGCGCGGCGATCGACAGGATGCGCCAGCGGATCGGCACCGCCCGCAGCAGGCCGACGATGCGCGCGCGCAGCTGCCCGATCGGGCCGGGCGGCTTGTCCGCGTGTTCGCTATGTCCAAGCGCAGCCAACAGGCCTCACTCCACCTTGCGAATGCGTTCGATCAGCGCGGCCGCCGCGGGGTCGCGTTCGGCCTTGGCATAGATTGCGGCCATCGCCTCCTCGAACGGCTTGCGGTCGATGTCCTTGACGATGGTCACGCCGGCTTCCTGCGCCTTGCGCTGCGACTGGTCCTCGAGGTCGCGCCACTTCTCGCGCATGAACCGGCTGGAGCGCTGCGCGGCCTCCTTGAAGATTGTCTGCTCCTCTGCCGACAGGCTCTTCCAGGCCTTCAGCGAGATCACCAGCACTTCCGGGCTCATCGTGTGCTCGGTGAGCGAGTAATAGCCGGCATGCTTGTAATGGTCCGTGGTCACGAAGGATGGCCAATTGTTCTCGGCGCCGTCGATCAGATGGTTGGCAAGCCCGGTGAGCACCTGCCCGTAGGGAAGCTCGACCGGCTCGGCGCCGAGCGCGCGCATCATCTGGCTCATCAACTCCGACTGCTGCACCCGGATCCGCAATCCCTTGAGATCCGCGATGGTCTTTACCGGGCGGACCCCGTTGTAGATCGACCGCGCGCCCGAATCGTAGAAGGCGAGCCCGACGAAGCCGTAGGGCTCGAAGCTGCCGAGGATCTCGCTGCCGACAGGTCCGTCCAGCACCTTCTGCATGTGCTCGATGGACCGGAACAGGAACGGCATCGCCAGCACGTTCATGGCCGGGACGAAATTGCCGATCAGCGCCACGTTGGTCCGGTTGAGGTCGATCGCACCGGCCCGGGTCTGCTCAATGGTCTCCTTTTCCTCCCCGAGCTGGCGGGAGTGGAACACCTTGATCTCGTGCCGGCCGCCGGTGCGCTCGGCGATCAGGGCGCCCATGTAGCGCAGCGCCTGGACGGTCGGGTAATTCTCGGTCTGGGTATCGGCGGCGCGAAATTCGCGCGCAACAGCGCCCGTCGCGCACATACTCGACGAGACTGCGGCAAGCAGAAGCGCAACGAAGACCACCCCGGTCCGCGAGAGTTCGGCACGGCTCAACACTGGCACACTCAACCCCTCAGTGGTGGAGTCTATGGCGGAAGGAAAAGGTTCAATGCAATCTAAAGCGTTTTCAAGCGAAGTGGATACCGGTTCGCGTAAAGAAAACGCGTCAAATTAAGGTCTAGAGACCCGTTCCGATCGGAACGGGCTCTAGCAGATGGTTAAGGGAAGGCCATCCCGCCTGGTTCCGCAAGACCGATTGTGCGGCGCGGCCGGCGTTCATTCCCGGTTGAAACCGGCTATGTCGCGCCTTAAGCAGGGCAGCCGGCCTTCGCCGTGCGTTCCGGGAAGAGCCATCGTGAGGTCAGCCTTGCGCCTTTTGCAGCTCGTCGCCGCCTTTGCGGCCCTCTCATTGGCCGCCCCTGCGCGGGCCGCCACCGAGATCGCGTGGTGGCACGCCATGTCCGGCGAGCTCGGCCGGCAGCTGGAAAAGCTCGCCGCCGACTTCAACGCCTCGCAATCCGGCTACCGCATCGTGCCCGTCTACAAGGGCAATTACACCGAGACCGTGACGGCCGCGATCTTCGCCTTCCGCTCGCGCAGCCAGCCCGCCATCGTCCAAGTCAACGAGGTCGCCACCGCCACCATGACCGCGGCCAAGGGCGCGATCTACCCGGTGTTCAGCCTGATGCGGGACCAGGGCGAGCCGTTTTCGCTCAATGATTACCTCCCCGCGGTCTCCGGCTACTACACCGATGCGGCCGGCAATCTATTGTCCTTCCCGTTCAATTCCTCGACGCCGATCCTCTATTACAACAAGACCATGTTCCGCGACGCGGGCCTCGATCCCGAGGTACCGCCGAAGACCTGGGCCGAATTGGGAGCGGCCGCGAAGCGCCTGCGCGACCGCGGCGCTCCCTGCGGCTTCACCACGTCCTGGCCGTCCTGGATCCATGTCGAGAATTTCTCCGCCTTCCATAACCTCGCGGTCGCGAGCCGGGCGAATGGCTTCGCCGGGCTGGATGCGGAATTGACCATCAACAATCCGACGCTGGTGCATCACGTCGCCGCGCTCAGCGAGTGGCAGAAGAGCAAGCTGTTCGACTACAGCGGCCGCGGCCAGTCGGCCGAGCCGCGCTTCCAGAAGGGCGAGTGCGGCATCTTCATCGGCTCCTCGGCGACGCGCGCCGACATCAAGGCCAATTCGAAGTTCGAGATCGGCTATGGCATGATGCCCTATTGGCCCGACGTGAAGGGCGCGCCGCAGAACTCGATCATCGGCGGCGCCACGCTGTGGGTGCTGCGCGACCGTCCGCGCGAGGAATACAAGGGCGTGGCGCGCTTCTTCGCCTACCTGTCCCAGCCCGGCGTGCAGGCCGCCTGGCACCAGAACACCGGCTATCTGCCGGTGACCCGCGCCGCCTTCGAGCTGACGCGCGCGCAAGGCTTCTACGAGCGCAATCCCGGCTCGGCGATCTCGTTCGAGCAGATCACGCTCAATCCGCCGACCGAGAACTCCAAGGGCATCCGGCTCGGCTCCTTCGTCCTGATCCGCGGCGTGATCGAGGACGAGCTCGAGCAGGCCTTCGCCGGCCAAAAGAGCGCGCAATCAGCGCTCGATTCCGCCGTCGAGCGCGGCAACAAGCTGCTCCGCCAGTTCGAGCGGGCGAGCCCCGAGCGGTAGGGGTGTGTCGCGATTGGATATCGCTATAGCCGCAAGCGAGATGCGCTCCCTCCCCCGCTTGCGAGGGAGGGCTGGGGAGAGGGTGTCTCCACAACGGGACAATCCCCTAGAGGAGAGAGCTCCCACCCGACGCTTCGCGTCGACCTCCCCCGCAAGCGGGAGAGGTTGCACCGCCTGCTTGGTTCGCACCGAATCCATCAAACTTGTATCGATGACCGAGTGCAGATGACCACCGCCTCATTGCAACAGCTGCCTCACCTCGTCGACGCCGCAAGCTTCCGCACCTTCCGCTCCGCGTCCCCACGTTGGCTACCCATCGCCCTCGACATCGCGCGCGGCCATGGGCTCGATGCCGGCTCACCGCATGTATTTGCGACCGGCACCAATCTCGTGGTGGGCCTCGGCGACAAGCTGATCCTGAAGATCTTCCCGCCGCTGCTCGCAGCCCAATTCGTCTCGGAGCGCGCCTCGCTGACGCAGCTCGCCGGCCGTCTCGGTCTGCCGATTCCCGAGATTGTCGCGGAGGGGATGCGCGACGGCTGGCCCTATCTCGTCATGACGCGCCTCGCCGGCACGCTCGGCTCGGAGGTCTGGCCTTCACTGTCGGAGCCGCAGAAGGAGCGCCTGCTGCGCCAGATCGGCGAAACCATCGCTTCCGTGCAGCGCGTTCCGCTCGGAGAGCTCGCGTCCATCGGGCCGCGCTGGGACGCATTCATGCACGCCCAGATGCAGGGTTGCCGCGCCAGGCACGAGCGTCTCGGCCTCGCACCAAAATTCCTCGCCGGTCTCGACGACCTCCTGCGCGATGCCGCGAAGCTGATCCCGATGGTCGCACCGCCGGTGACCCTGATCGGCGAATACATCCCCGAGAATGTTCTGCTCGCCTGCGATGACGGCCAATGGTCGCTCGCAGGTCTGTTCGATTTCGGCGACGTGCTCGCGGGATGGCGCGACTACGATCTGCTCGGCCCCAGCGCCTTCATGGCGGCGGGCCGGCCGGGACGGGTGAAGAGCCTGCTCGAAGGCTTTGGCTATACGACGCTGGATTTCACCCTCAAGCGCCGCCTGATGGCCCTGATGCTGCTGCACCGCGCCAGCGACCTCAACAGCCACATCTGCATCGAGGACTGGCAGGAGCGGGCGGATGATTTGGTCGAGCTGCAGGAATTGATTTGGGCGGAGTGAGTCCGCGGGGCGCCGCACGGCTCCCCTGGCGCGTCCGCCGCTAGCCCTTGGACTGGATCAGCTGGACCGCCTTGGTCAAGACCCGACAATGGCGCTGAGTCCGGAGCCGTGACCAGCGGTGGCCTGCTTGACCAGACTGGCGAAGACGGAGCGACACTGAGAGATTGCTGAGAGCGCCTGAGCCTTGTTGCTCGCGGCGCGCAGCTGCGAGGCCGCGGTCTGGAGCGCGCTGCGTGCCTCCGGAGGATCCCACTTGTTGAGCGTCCCGCTCATGCGATCCAGGACACCTGCCACGCAGTCGTAGAGCACCTTGCCGGCGGTGGCGCTGCACGATTGCAGGCCGGCACTGCCGACGGCGGCGGCCGCGGAGGCTCCACCTCCGGCGTAGGCAGGGCCTGCCGCCGGCACGGCAGCTCCAACCAACAGCAATACCAAGATGGTGCGAAGGCGTGCCTTCGTCGAACTGATCAGGTCATGGCCGCTGGCCATCATTGTGGTCCTTCTCTGTGTTCTATCCCTTGTCCTATCCTGTCAGTCCTATCCCTTTGCCTGGATCATTCGCGCCGCTCGCGCCAACACGCCCGCTATCGACGCAAGCCCATGGTCGCCCCATCCGGGCACCATCATCTTACCGCCGGGCGTCGCTTTCACCTGCCGCAGCGCGCCTGCGATGGCGGCCTGGCATTGCGTGATGGCGGAGAGCGCCTGCGCCTTGCTGCTCGCAGCGCGCAACTGGCTGGCGGCCGTCAAGAGCGCACGTTGAGTCTCCCCGACTCTGATCGAATTGACGTCGTTGGCCATGCGCTCGAGCACGTCAGCGACGCAATTGTAGAGAGCCTTGCCTTGGCTGGCGTTGCAGGCCGAGAGGCTGGAATTGGCGGTGGTCGCCGCAGCATTCAGCACGGTGGAAGCGGATGCGTCCCGGTTAGGGATCAGCACGGCCAGAATCGCCAGCATGACCAGCGCCAGCATGCGCGTACCGGTCTGTCGGAGGCCCCTGCGGGCTCCGGAAATCAGTGTCGTCATGAAAGTCCCCCTTATCGCGGTGTCGTTGGGGTCACCGCGTTGCCGACCGTGAATTCGCACGGCACCGTCGTCAGTCTCGGTTCACCCTTAAGCGCGAACAAATGCTCCCACTGTGATCTGCGGCACACGACACCGCCCGGCGCGTCCTCGACGATCACGACGGCATAGAGCCGGTCGCGCTTCTGGAACGCCTTGATGCTGGTGTCTTCGGGAAAGGTTTGCAGCAGCGTCAGCACGCCATGGCCGCTGTCGGCATCGGCCGCGATGCCGGCGATTCCCGAGATGGTGCGCCATTTGCCGCCCTCGGTGGTCGCACCGATGAACGTGCCTTCGGTCACGGTGTTCTGCAGGATTTTCTGCTTGAGGAATTCGGGGCCGAGTTCGTTGCTCTGGCGCAGCCGGTTCTTCAGACTCGGCGAGTAGAAGAGCTTGTCGGTGCCGCCCTGAAACACGATGGTTGTGCCTTCGGGTCCGCCCGCGATCAGGTTCTGGAATTCGCGTCCGCTCAGCACGCCGGCCGATCCCGGCAGCACTTGAAGGGTGAACAGCACCCCGGCCGCGATGAATCGCAGGGTGGATCGGGAGAGGGGATTTGGGCGCGGCATGGACGGCAAAAAATGCTTCCTGAAAAGTTCAATTCTAGATAGACACGGCCTCCTCGTCGAGAGCAGCCCTCCCGATTGTCGGTGCAAATCTCCTCACGTCTCCGCTGCGCGCCGGTCACCCCGTCGGGGAGGGGTAGCGGGGAGTGAAGGAGCGGTGGCCATCCCACGCGCCCGGCATGACAGCGTGACATCAATTGCGTAACGTTGATGGGACATGCAGGTGTGCTGGTAATGCGAATAACTGCTCTAGCGATAATCCTGGCTGCGACGATCATTGTCCCGGTCGCAAGTGCCGTCTGCGCCGCGCCACAGACGCGAAAACCGGTCGCCGATTCGGCGCCGCGGATCGCGCTGGTGATCGGCAACGCCCGTTACGCAAAACTCGGCACGCTTGCCAATCCCGTAAACGATGCGCAGTTGATGGCGGAGCGATTGCGGCAGACCGGCTTCGATGTCACCTTGGTCGCCGACCGCGACCTGAAGAGCCTTTCGCAGGACGTCGAGGAGTTTGCGCAGAAGGTGAAGGCCCGCGGCCCTTCGACCGTTGCCGTGCTCTATTACGCCGGTCATGGCGTCGAGAGTGACGGCGTCAACTACCTCGTGCCCGTCAATGCCGACATCAAGCGACGCGCCGACATCGTGTCGCAATCGCTTCCTGTCAAACGCCTTGCCGATCGCCTCGCCGCTTCCGGCAATGCGCTCAACATCCTCATCGTCGATGCCTGCCGCGACAATCCTTTTCCGCCTGGCGTTTCCGGCAGCGCGACGCTCGGCCTGGTGCCGATGGGCGCGGTATTTGGAGTATTCATCGCCTCGGCGACCGGCTCGGGAAAGGTCGCCTTCGACGGCGAGGACGGTCACAGCCCTTATACGAAGGCCTTGGCGGACGCGATAACCGTGCCCGGCGAGCGTCTGGAAGACGTGTTCAAGAGCGTGCGCCGCCAGGTGCGGCTTTCGACCGGCGAGCAGCAGATCCCCTGGGAATCCACCTCGCTCGAGCTCGACTTCTTCTTCGTGCCGCCGCCGCCTCCGCCGAGCCAGGCCGCGCAATTGCTCGCCGCGGCGAAGGAGACCGGCAATGTCGCGCTCTATGATCTCCTGATCGATCGCTTTCCGGCAAGCCCCGAGGCCAACGATGCGCGCGCCGCAGCCGCCGAGCTGAGGAAGGGTACTGCCGCCAAGGCCCCCGCGGCTGCATCCTCTGCCTCGCTGGTGCTCGATCGCGCGCGGCAGACGCGGACGCCCGAGGCCTATGATCTCGTCGCCGCGCTATTTCCGGATACACCAGAGGCAGATGAGGCGCGGGCCGCGGCCTCGCGCCTGCGCGAGATCACCGTGCTCGACAGCGCGGGGCCGACCTATGAAGGCCGCGAGCTGGTGCAGCTGATCCAGGCCCAACTGGTGCGGCTTGATTGCTTCGGCGGTGAGCAGGGCGGGATATTCGACGCCGCGACGATCCAGGGCCTGCGCCGAGCCTCGCAACTCTCCGACGAGCACTTCCTTTGGTATCGGCCAACCATGGCCGCGCTGCGCGCACTCAAGAAGGTGGATGGCAAGGACGGCTGCGCCGGACGGAAGGCGGTCGCGGCGCCACGCTGCCTGCGGGTCAATAATGAGGATTTTTGCCAGTAGCTCATCGAATGAGCTCTCATCGAGTATGATCTATTTATTGGGCAAATACGCCTCTTTGTATGCAATGTCGGCGGTCTCCACGGCGGTCGTTTGGTCCCTGGCATCAATTTTTCATTCGTAATCTCAATCGCTTATGCATAAGGCAAGCTCCCGTTAAGCCTTGGCACGAACCTTGCGAATCCAGCTCCAACGAAAAACTTTTATGTTGGAGCGATTTCATGAAGCGCCGCGATTTCCTCAAATCCGTTTCCGGGTTGGCCGCGGGTGCGGCGCTTCCGGCCATGCCGTCTGTGATCTCCTCGGCCAAGGCCGATGCCCGGTCGGAGACGCTGCTGATCGTCTCGGAAGGCGGCCCCAACAATCTCGACATTCATGGCGTCGGCACCAACGTGCCCGGCTATGAAGTCTCCTGGAATTGCTACGATCGCCTGATCAGCCACGAGATGAAGAGCGGCCCCGGCGGCGTGCCCTATTACGACCGCGACAAGTTCAAGGGTGAGCTCGCCGACGACATGAAGATCGACGACATGTCGGTCACCTTCAAGCTGAAGAAGAACGCCAAATTCCACGACGGCGCGCCGGTCACGGCGAAAGACGTGAAATGGTCGCTCGATCGCGCCGTCAGCGTCGGCGGCTTCCCGACCTTCCAGATGAGCGCGGGCTCGCTGACCAAGGCCGAGCAGTTCGTCGTGGTCGACGATGCCACCGTGCGCGTTGATTTCGCCAAGAAGGATCGGCTGACGATCCCGGACCTCGCGGTGATCGTGCCCTGCATCGTCAATTCCGAGCTCGTGAAGAAGAACGCGAGCGAAAAGGATCCGTGGGGTCTCGAGTTTACAAAACAGCAGACCGCGGGCTCCGGCGCCTACAAGGTGACGAAGTGGACCGCGGGCACCGAAGTCATCATGGAGCGCAACGAGGATTGGGTCGGCGGCCCGCTGCCCAAGATCAAGCGCGTGATCTGGCGCATGGTGCCGCAGGCCGGCAACCGCCGCGCGCTGCTCGAGCGCGGCGACGCCGACATCTCCTATGAGCTGCCGTTCAAGGATTTCCAGGAGATGAAGGCGAACGGCAAGCTCAACGTGGTGTCGCTGCCGTTCTCCAACGGCATTCAGTACATCGGCATGAACGTCACCAAGCCGCCGTTCGACAATGTGAAGGTGCGGCAGGCCATCGCCTATGCGCTGCCGTATCAGAAGATCATGGACGCGGTGCTGTTCGGCCTCGGCAATCCCATGTTCGGCGCAAAGGACAAGGCGACCGAAGTCGCTTGGCCGCAGCCGCACAAATACAACACCGACATGGAAAAGGCGAAGGCGCTGCTGGCTGAGGCCGGTTACGCAGGCGGCTTCGAGACCACGATCTCGTTCGACCTCAACTTCGCCGGCGTCAACGAGCCGCTGTGCGTGCTGGTGCAAGAGAGCCTCGCCCAGCTCGGCATCAAGACCACCATCAACAAGGTGCCCGGCGCCAACTGGCGCACCGAGCTCAACAAGAAGGAGATGCCGCTGTTCACCAACGTGTTCTCGGGCTGGCTCGATTACCCCGAGTACTTCTTCTATTGGTGCTATCACGGCAACAATTCCGTCTTCAACACCATGAGCTACAAGTCGGCGGAGATGGACAAGTTCATCGACGGCGCGCGCACGGCGGCTGCAACCGGCGACACTGCGGCCTACGACAAGGACGTGAAAGGCTTCGTCGATCTCGCCTTCGCCGACGTGCCGCGCATCCCGCTGTACCAGCCCTTCGTCAACGTCGCGATGCAGAAGAACATCTCGGGCTATCAATACTGGTTCCACCGGCGGCTCGACTATCGCGCGATGGCGAAGGGGTAAAAGGTCATGCTGATCGTCGGCGACGCATCGGCATCGGCTCTGGGCTCCCTCTCCCGCTTGCGGGAGAGGGTTGGGGAGAGGGTGTCTCCGCTTTGGGGTTGGCAGGGATTGCGGAGGGTGTCCCCGCGCGGCGAGAGCCCTCACCCGCCGCGCGCGGGACGATGCTGTCGCATCGCCCGGGGCGCGTCGGCCTCTCCCGCAAGCGGGAGAGGCGAAGCAAGCCCGCGGAGCATCCCATGCTGACCATGATCGGCAAGCGCCTGATGTTCGCGATCCCCTCGCTGATCGGCGTCGTCATCGTCACCTTCCTGCTGACGCGCGCGCTGCCGGGTGATCCCGCGGCCTACTTCGCAGGTCCCGCCGCGACCAAGGAAGCCGTCGAGCAGATCCGCAAAAAGCTCGGCTTCGACAAGCCGCTGATCGAGCAGTTCTTCCGCTATGCCAACGATCTCGCGCACGGCGATTTCGGCAACTCGCTGACGACGGGCCAGCCGGTTGCCACCGAGATCCGCAACCGCCTGCCGGCCTCGGCCGAGCTGACGCTGCTCGGCCTCTTCGTGTCCATCGCGATCGCCATTCCGCTCGGCGTCCTGGCGGCGACGCGGCCGGGATCATGGATCGACCATCTTTGTCGCGTCACGACCACGGCCGGCGTGTCGCTGCCGGTGTTCTTCACCGGCCTCGTGCTGGTCTATGTCTTCTATTTTCGGCTCGGCTGGTCACCGGCGCCCCTCGGCCGTCTCGACGTGTTCTACAGCGCGCCGCCGACGGTCACCGGCTTCTATCTGGTCGACACGCTGATCGCGCGCGATGTCGAGGCGTTCCGCTCGGCGCTGAGCCAGCTCATCCTGCCCGCAACGACGCTCGCGATCTTCTCGCTGGCGCCGATCGCGCGCATGACCCGTGCCTCGATGCTGGCGGTGCTCGCATCCGAATTCGTCCGCACTGCGCGCGCCAGCGGCCTGTCGCCGGCGACCGTGATCGTCACCTACGCGTTCCGCAACGCGATGCTGCCTGTCATCACCACGCTCAGCATGGTGTTCTCGTTCCTGTTGGGCGCCAACGTGCTGGTCGAGAAGGTGTTCGCCTGGCCCGGCATCGGCTCCTACGCGGTGGAAGCGCTGATCTCCTCGGATTTCGCGCCGGTGCAGGGTTTCGTGCTGACCATGGCCGTGATGTACGTGCTGCTCAATCTGATCATCGACATTCTCTACGGCGTGATCGATCCGCGCGTCAGGTTGGAGGGCTAGCGCATGATCCGGAATATCGGTGCCCCAGCTCGTCATTGCGAGGAGCGAAGCGACGAAGCAATCCAGGCTATCGCCGCGATGCGCAGCCTGGATTGCTTCGCTTCGCTCGCAATGACGACGGAGAGACGGCTTCCGAACACGATCACGCGAAAAGAGGGCGTCGAACAATGAGCTCCGTTGCGCCTGCTGTTGAACCTGTCGGCCCCGCCCGTACGTCAGGCCTCGTCGCCATCCTCGAGCAGACCCGTTACGTCCTCGGCGAGAACAAGGTCACGGGCTTCGCCTTTGCGCTGCTCCTGATCATCGTGTTCGCCGCGCTGTTCGGTCCCTATGTCGTGCCCTACGATCCGCTCGCCTCCGACACCGCCGCCGCACTGAAGGCACCGTCGGCAGCGCACTGGTTCGGCACCGACCAGCTCGGGCGCGACATTTTCAGCCGCGTCATCGTCGCCACGCGCCTCGACTTCTTCATCGCGATCGCCTCGGTGGCGCTGGTGTTCCTGATGGGCGGCCTTGCCGGCATCGCGGCCGGCTATTTCGGAGGCTGGACCGACCGCATCGTCGGCCGCATCGCCGACACCATCATGGCGTTCCCGCTGTTCGTGCTCGCGATGGGCATCGTCGCCGCGCTCGGCAACACCGTGCAGAACATCATCCTGGCGACAGCGATCGTGAACTTCCCGCTCTATGCCCGCGTCGCGCGCGCCGAGGCCAATGTCCGTCGCAACGCCGGCTTCGTGCAGGCTGCGCGTCTCTCCGGCAACGGCGAGTTCCGCATCCTCCTGGTGCACATCCTGCCGAACATCATGCCGATCATGATCGTGCAGATGTCGCTGACCATGGGCTACGCCATCCTCAACGCCGCCGGCCTCTCCTTCATCGGCCTCGGCGTCCGCCCGCCGACCGCCGAATGGGGCATCATGGTCGCCGAAGGCGCCGGCTTCATGGTGTCGGGCGAATGGTGGATCGCGCTCTTCCCCGGCCTTGCGCTGATGATTGCCGTGTTCTGCTTCAACCTCCTCGGCGACGGCCTGCGCGACATCGTCGATCCCCAGCGGAGGACGTGATGCCCAACCTCCGGGCAAAATTCTCCAATGATTCCAATGGTGCTTCTACTGTGCATGGGGTTGTTTTCGATTGTTTGAGTGACGGGAGCCGTCCATGACCTCCCAGCCGCTGCTCGACGTCCAGGACCTCACGGTCGAATTCACCACCCGCCGCGGCATCGTCAAGGCGGTGCAGAACGTCAACATCTCCGTGGCCAAGGGCGAGACGCTGGCCATCGTCGGCGAGTCCGGTTCCGGCAAGTCGGTGACGTCCTACGCGGTGATGCGCATCCTCGATCGCGCCGGAAAGATCGCCGAGGGCTCGGTGATGTTCTCCGGCATCGACGTCAAGGCAGCGACCGAAGACCAGATGCGCGATTTGCGCGGCCGCGAAGTCTCGATGATCTTCCAGAACCCGCGTGCTGCGCTCAATCCGATCCGGAAAGTCGGCGACCAGATCGAGGACGTGCTGCGCACCCATGTGCAGCAGGCCCAGGTTGCCGATCACGGCGAGAAGGCGATCGAGGCGCTGGAGCAGGTCAAGATCGCCCGCCCGCGCGAGCGCTATCACGCCTATCCGTTCGAGCTCTCGGGCGGCATGTGCCAGCGCGTCGTCATCGCGCTCGCGCTCGCCTGCAATCCGCAGCTCCTCATCGCGGACGAGCCCACGACTGGATTGGATGTCACCACGCAGAAGGCGGTGATGGACCTGATCGTCGAGTTGACGAAACGCCGCGCGATGTCGACCATCCTGATCACGCACGATCTCGGCTTGGCCGCCGCCTATTGCGACCGCGTCGTCGTGATGGAGAAGGGCCGCGTCGTCGAGACCGCTACGGCCGCCGATATTTTTGCGAACCCGCAGCACCCGTATACGAAGAAGCTGATGCGCGCGACGCCGCGGCTCGGAGTGAGCTTGCGGGATCTGCTGCCGGAAGAGGAGGGCGCAACCTCATCTGCATCCGTTGTCGCCGCGCCTGACCAGCACGTTTCTCAAAGGGAGGGGAAGAGCGACCAGCCCCTCCTCCGCATCGAAAAACTCGTCAAGGAATATCCCCGCCAGGGCGCGACCGCCACGCTCGGCAAACTGTTCGGCCGCAAGCCGCCGGTGGAGCCGGACGTGTTCCGCGCCGTCGACGGCATCAGTTTTGCGATCGGCCATGGCGAGAGCGTCGGTCTCGTCGGCGAATCCGGCTGCGGCAAATCGACCACGTCGATGATGGTGATGCGTCTGCTCGACCAGACCTCCGGCCTGATCCAGTTCGACGGCGAGGACATCGGCGGCATTGCTCCTGCCGCCTTCGCCCGGCTGCCGCAGCGCAGCCGCATCCAGATGGTGTTCCAGGACCCCACCGACAGCCTCAATCCGCGCTTCACCGCCGCGCGCGCCATCGCCGACCCGATCATGCACTTTGGCGACATCCGGGGACGCGACGCGCTGCGCGCCCGCTGCGAGGAGTTCGCCACCATGGTCGGCCTGCCGCACAATCTGCTCGACCGCTTCCCGCACCAATTGTCCGGCGGCCAGAAGGCCCGCGTCGGCATCGCCCGGGCGATCGCCCTGCATCCCAAGCTCGTCATCCTGGACGAGCCGACCGCCGCGCTGGACGTCTCCGTGCAGGCCGTCGTCCTCAACCTGCTGCAGGACCTCAAGGCGCGGCTAGGTATGAGCTATCTGTTCGTCTCGCATGATTTGAATGTGGTGCGCTTGTTGTGCGATCGTGTCATTGTGATGCGGACGGGACGGATCGTCGAGGAGGGCTCTTCCGAGCAGGTGCTCGGCGATCCCAAGGACGACTACACCAAGGAGCTGCTGACGGCGATCCCGCATCCGCCGTTGCCGATACACTAAGACTGCACTGATTGCTTGAGAGCGTGATGGCCGAACCCCTGGACGACTATATCGACGCCGTATCGAAGGCGCTGGCGCTGCCGATCGAGGAGGGCTGGCGGCCCGCCGTGCGCGCCAACCTCGAGGTCTCGCTGCGGCTTGGCCGTCTGGTCGACGACTTCGCGCTGCCGGACGAGACCGAGCCGGCACCGATCTTCACGGCCTGACACCATGTCCGCTAAGCCAGAGATGACGGCCTCCGACATCGCAAGTGCGGTTGCGGGCGGCGAGATGTCCGCACTCGCCGCCACCGAAGCTGCGCTCGCGCGCATCGAGCAGCATGATGGCATCCTCAATTCCTTCACCGACGTCACCGCCGAACGCGCCCGCGCGAAAGCGCGCGCGATCGATGCCGACATCGCTGCGGGCAAGAAAGTCGGCCCGCTCGCCGGCGTACCCTTCGCCGTCAAGAACCTGTTCGATGTCGCGGGCCTGCCAACGCGTGCCGGCTCGAAGATCAACCGGGACCTCGCGCCGGCCAGGCGCGACGCGACGCTGATCGAGCGGATGGAAGCGGCCGGCGCCGTTCTCGTCGGCGCGCTCAACATGGGCGAATACGCCTACGATTTTACGGGCGAGAACATCCATGATGGCCCCTCGCGCAATCCGCACGACACCACGCGGATGAGCGGCGGCTCCTCGGGCGGCTCGGGCAGCGCCGTCGGCGGCGCGCTGGTGCCGATCGCGCTCGGCTCCGACACCAACGGCTCGATCCGCGTGCCGTCGTCCTTCTGCGGCATCTTCGGCCTGAAGCCGACCTACGGCCGGCTGTCGCGCGCGCGCTCGTTCCCGTTCGTGGCGAGCCTCGATCATCTCGGCCCGTTCGCGCGCTCGGTCGCCGATCTCGCGCTCGCCTACGACGCGATGCAGGGTCCGGACGCAGACGACGGCGCCTGCACCACGCGCGGGTTGGAGCCCGTGACGCCGCTGCTCGATGAGTCCATCTCTGGTCTGCGCTTTGCGATCGCCGGCGGGCACTTCCAGAAGAACGTGTTTCCGGAAGCGGTCGAAGCCGTCAGCCGCATCGCCAAGGCGCTGGGCGCAACGCAAGTGGTCGATATCCCCGAAGCATCGCGCGCCCGCGCCGCCGCCTATGTCATCACCACCACCGAAGGCGCTTCGCTGCATCTCGATCGCCTGCGCAAGCGCCCGAACGACTTTGACCCGGCGGTGCGCGACCGGCTGATCGCGGGCGCCATGGTCCCGGCCGCGCTGGTCGATCGCGCGCAAAAATTCCGCCGCTGGTATCGCGCGCAGCTTGCCGGGATCTTTGGATCGGTCGACGTTCTGCTGGCGCCGGCGACGCCCTGCACCGCGCCAAAGCTCGGCCAGGTCAAATTCAATCTCGACGGCGTCGAGCTGCCGGTGCGCGCCAATATCGGCATCCACACCCAGCCGATCTCCTTCATCGGCCTGCCGGTGGTCGCGGTCCCCGTGCCGCTCGAGCCGCTGCCGATCGGCGTTCAGATCATTTGTGCGCCCTGGCGCGAGGACATCGCGCTACGCGTTGCGCACGCATTGGAAAAGATGGGCGTCGTCGCCGCGCCCGCGCCGAGAGGGTTTTAAGATGCAGATCGATCTCCCCGAGGTGATCGCGGAAGTCAAAGCCGCGTTCGAGCGCTATGAGCAGGCCCTCGTCAACAACGACGTTGCCGTGCTCGGCGAGCTGTTCCGCAACGATCCCCGCACCTTGCGCTACGGCATCGGCGAGAACCTCTATGGCTACGAGGCAATCTCCGGCTTCCGCGCCGGCCGTTCCCCGGTCGGCCTCAACCGCCGCACCGCCAAGACCGTGATCACCAGCTACGGCCGCGACACGGCCGTGGCGTCCACCTTGTTCTATCGCGATACGGCTCCCGGCAAGGTCGGCCGGCAGATGCAGACGTGGATACGTTTCCCGGAGGGCTGGCGCGTCGTCGCTGCTCATGTCAGCATCATCGACGAGCCGAAAGAGACCGTATGACGCTTGATGATCTTCCGCAGGGCACATTGCCGGCCGAGCCGGTGGTGCCGCGCGTCGACCGTGCATCGCCGTCGCTGCTGAAGGTCACGCGCGCCGAGGAGCTGCGGCTGCAGCTTGCCGACGAGATCGTGCGGGGAACCCTGGCGCCGGGCTCGCCACTGGACGAGACCGACATCGCGCGGCGCTTCAACGTCTCGCGCACGCCGGTGCGCGAGGCGCTGCGCCAGCTGGTGGCGAGCGGCCTCGTCGAGGCGCGGCCGCATCGCGGCGCGGTGGTGGCGCAGCCATCGATCGAGCGGCTGAAAGGCATGTTCGAGGCGATGGCGGAGCTCGAGGCCCTGTGCGCGGGCCTTGCCGCCGAACGCATGTCGGCGGCCGAGCGTCATGGCCTGGAGGCAGTCCACGAGGAGCTGCGAGTGCTGAGCTACGCCGGCAATCCCGAGCGTTTCCACGAGGTCAACGAGCGCTTCCACAACGCGATCTATGCCGGTTCGCAGAACGGCTACATCGCCGAGATCACGCTCGCGACCCGCGTCCGCGTGCAGCCGTTCCGCCGCGCCCAGTTCCGCAATCTCGGCCGCCTCGCCAAGTCGCAAGCCGAGCACGACCGCGTCGTCGTCGCCATCATGCGCGGCGACAAGCAGGGCGCCGCCGCCGCCATGCGCGCGCACATCGAGCTGGTGCGCGGGGAGTACGAGATCTACGCGGTGTCGGTGTAGACGCGCACGCGGTGCCGTAGGGTGGGCAAAGCGAAGCGTGCCCACGTTATGGTGATGGTGGGCACGGCGCGCGAAGAGCGCGCCTTTGCCCACCCTACGAGACCTGCTTTGCCGCAGCTTCCTTCATATACGCGCGCCAGCCGCCGTAGGCGGTGATATCCCGCGCATCGCCCAGCACTTCCGGCTCGACCAAAAATCCCTTCACGCTCCGTCCATCCGCAAGCCGCACGGTGCCGATCGCCATCGGTGCAGGAATCGCGTTGACGAACTTGCCGAAGGCGGACGACGACAACGACCAGATCTCCAGCTCGATCGCAGCGCCCTTGCCGGTCTCGACTCGCAGCATGCCCGGCTTCGGCGGCGTGGTCTGAAGCGCATAGAGCTTGTAGTCGGCGGCCGTCCTGGTGGCCTCGACCAAGCATGCGTTCAGCGCCGTCAGCTCGCCGTTCAGCGCCATGCCGGAGAGATGCGCGCCGACCACGGCGATGGGAATCTCGTCGTCGCTGCTGGTCGGGAGTGGCGCGAGCGGGGCCTGCGCCACCCCCTTCGCACCGACCGTCAGCTTCGTGTCGGCATGGAACACCCGGCCGATGCTCGCGAGCAGCGCGTCGCGCCCTGCAGGCGCCAGCAGCGTGATGCCGAACGGAATGCCGTCGCTGCGCATCGAAGCCGGCACGGCGAGGCCGCAGAGATCGAGCAGGTTGACGAAGTTGGTGTAGGTGCCGAGCCGGCTGTTGAGCTCGATCGGATTGGCCAGCACCTGCGCGGTCGTATAGGCCGTCGGCGCCGTCGGCAGCACCAGCGCGTCGATGTTGGCGAACGTGCGCTCGGCGATCTTGCGCAGGCCCTGCAGGCGATAGAGCGCCGAGAAGGTTTCCGCCGCGGTGAGCCGCGCGCCGGCCGCGGTGATCTCCCGCGTGACGGGGTGGATCGTGTCTGGCGCGGACGCCAGCAGGTTCTTGATCACGAGGTAACGCTCGGCAACCCAGGGCCCCTCATAGAGCAGCCGCGCCGTCTCGTAGAATGGCTCGAGGTCGAACTCGACCAGTGTTGCCCCCAGCGCGGTCCATCGCTTCAGCGCATCGCTGTAGGCGGCTTCCGCTTTCCTGTCGCCGAAAAAGATCAGCTGCCCGTTGCGCGGCACGCCCAGCCGCAGCTTTGCCGGTATCGGCGTGATCGCGCCGAGCGGCCGGTCGCGCGAGAATGGATCGGCCTGGTCGGGGCCGGCCATCACCGACAGCGCGAGTGCGGCATCGTCCACCGTGAGTGCGAACACCGAGATGCAGTCGAGCGTGCGGCAGGCCGGCACCAGGCCGGCGGTCGAGATCATGCCGAAACTCGGCTTCAGCCCGACGATGTTGTTGAGCATCGCCGGCACGCGGCCCGAGCCGGCGGTGTCGGTGCCGAGCGACAGCGGCACCAGCCCGGCGCCGACCGCGGTGGCCGAGCCCGAGCTCGAGCCGCCGGGAATGAGATCCTCGCGGATCGGATTTCGGGGAATGCCGTAAGGTGAACGGACGCCGACGAGGCCGGTCGCGAACTGGTCGAGATTGGTCTTGCCGATGATGATCGCGCCGGCCGCGCGCAGGCGCTCGACGGCGGTCGAGTCGTGTGTCGGCGTGGTGGAGAAAGCCGGGCAGGCCGCGGTGGTCGGAAAGCCCAGCGCGTCGATATTGTCCTTCACCGCGACCGGCACGCCGTAAAGCGGCAGGCTGGCTGCATCCGCCCGGGCCGCGAGCTTGCCGGCCTCCGCGATCGCGTCCTTCTCGTCGCGCAGGCTGATGAACACGGCGGGATCGTCGTGATCGCGGATGCGCTGATAGGTCCGCGCGACCGTCTCTGCCGGCGTCAGCGTGCCCGCGCAGTGCGCGGCCACAATCGCGGCGATCGTTTCAGGCTGCTCGGCCCCCATGGCGGCAAAACTCCGGCAATTCGTCCTCACCCGGAGTGAAGCAAGCGATGTGCCATTGTGTACAGAATCCGGGCAGGATGATTGTGCCGGATCTTATCGTGCGATCAGTGGCTTGCGGGATATTTCGGTCGGCGTGCGGCCGCTCGCTCCGGCGACCTCTTGCGTGCATCTGCCCAAATGATGGGCAGTCGAGATCAGGTGAAGCCGGAGAGGATCCGGAGCAGCTGCGCCCGGTTCTCCTTGCCGATCTTCGCCTCGACGTTTCGCTCGTGCTCGGCCGCGAGCCGCTTGAACTTCTCGAGCGCCGTCTCGCCCTGCGCGGTGAGGTGCAGTGCATGCGAGCGCCGGTCCTCCTTCGACTTGATCCGCTTCACCAGCTTGCGCTGTTCGAGGGCATCGAGCAGGTGCACCAGCCGGGCGCGCTCGATGCCGAGGCGTTTTGCCACCGCCATCTGCGACAGGCCCGGATTGGCGCCGATCACGGTCAGCACCGAATATTGCGTCGGCCTGATATCGACTTTGCCGAGCGTCTTGATGAAGTCCTGAAAGATCCAGATCTGGAAGCGCCGCACCGCATAGCCGGCGTGGCCGACCAATGCGTCGAGACCAACGTCGTCGGCGACATCGCGCGGTGCTGCGCCGTTGCCGGCGCGCTTGCGTGGGGAGTGGCGGCTGTCGGACCGGGCTGCTGTGGTTGTCACGTCGGTGTCTCCTGTCGCGCGCAACCCTAGCGCCCCTCGGTCACAAGCGAAAGATTGTTGTTGACGACAACAATTGGCGTGCCCAACATTATAGGCCAAAGCGGCCCGGAACGAGGCTGCGGCCGATCCTGAAAACCGGGATGGAGGAGGAAGCACATGACAGTCGCCTCACATGGTGACGTTGCAGGCCTGTTCGCAACGCCCAGGACCGTCGCAGAGCATCGGCCCGACGGCAGCATCGTTCTGCGCTCGCCCGAGCCTCTCGGCGAGTTTGCGCGCTGCACCGGCGATTGGCTGGAGCAATGGGCGCAGCAAAGGCCGGATACGATCTTCCTGGCCGAACGCGGCAAGGTCGAAATGCCATGGACCACCGTTACCTATGCGCAGGCGCTGCGGAAGGTGCGCGCCGCCGCGTCCTGGATCCTGGCACAAGGGCTCAGCGTGGACCGCCCGCTCGCGATCCTCTCCGACAACAGCATCGATCATGCGCTGCTCGCGCTCGCCGCCCAGCATGTCGGCGTGCCCTCGGCGGCGATCTCGCCGGCCTATTCGCTGATGTCGAAAGATTTCGACAAGCTCAAGAGCATGGTTGCGCTGCTCGATCCCGGCGCAATCTACGTCTCTGCGCTCCAGCCGTTTGCACCAGCGCTGGCCGCCATCAAGCCGCTGCACAACGCGCAGATCATCAGCGGCAACGCCGATGATGCCGACGCGCTGGCGTTCCGCGCCATTGCGGCAACGCCCGAGACGCCCGACGTCGCAAGAGCCTTCGCTGCACTCACGCCGGACACGATTGCAAAATTCCTGTTCACCTCGGGCTCGACCGGCACGCCCAAGGCGGTCATCAACACCCAGCGCATGCTGACGTCGAGCCAGCAGGCCAAGGCGCAGACCTGGACCTTCGTCGAACAAAGCCGCGATCTCGTCATTCTCGATTGGCTGCCCTGGAGCCACACCTTCGGCGCCAACCACAATTTCAATCTCGTGCTGCGCAACGGCGGCTCGCTCTACATCGACGGCGGCAAGCCAGCGCCCGGCCTGTTCGCGACCTCGCTCGCCAATCTGAAAAGCGTGATGCCGACGGTCTATTTCAACGTGCCGCGCGGCTTCGACATGCTGATCGCGGCGCTGCGCAGCGACGAGGAGTTGCGCCGCCGCTTCTTCGGCGAGGTGAAATTCGCCTTCTACGCCGGTGCCGCGCTGCCGCAGAATTTGTGGGATGCTCTCGAAGAGCTCTCGCATCAGACGGTCGGCCGCGCGCTGCCAATGGTCTCGGCCTGGGGCTCGACGGAAACCTCACCGCTCGCCACCGACTGTCATTTCCTTGCCGAACGCTCCGGCAACATCGGCGTGCCCATTCCCGGCACCGAGCTGAAGCTCGTCACCTCCGGCGACAAGCTCGAGGTGCGGGTGCGCGGACCCAACGTCACGCCCGGCTATTGGAAGGCGCCGGATCTGACGAAGCAGGCGTTCGACGCGGAGGGCTTCTATTTGATCGGCGATGCCGTGAAGCTTGCCGACAGCGCGCGGCCCGAGCGCGGCCTGTTCTTCGACGGCCGCGTTGCCGAAGACTTCAAGCTCAACTCAGGCACATGGGTCAGCGTCGGCGGCTTGCGCGTTGCCGGCATCGCCGCGCTGGCGCCGCTGGCTCAGGACATCGTCGTCGCCGGTCACGGCGGTGACGAGGTGCGCTTCCTGGTATTCCCGAATCTTGCGGCCTGCCGCGCCCATGCCGGCCTGCCCGAGACGGCGGACGTGAGCGAGGTGCTGGCGCAGGACAAGGTCCGCAGTGCCATCGCGCAGGGTCTGGCGAAGCTGAAACAGCAGAGCGCCAACTCCTCCGGTCACGCCACCCGCGCGCTGCTGCTCGCCGAGCCGCCGTCGGTCGACGGCGGCGAGATCACCGACAAGGGCTACATCAACCAGCGCGCCGTGCTGACGCGCCGCGCAGAGGCGGTGGCACGGCTGAACGACGATGCGTCGGGGGAGTGGATCGGGTTGTAGCTGGCGACAGACAAGGCGACGTCAGGCGCGCTCTGTCCACGTCGTCATTGCGAGGAGCCCTTGCGACGAAGCAATCCAGACCGTTCCCGCGGAAGGAATCTGGATTGCGTCGCTGCGCTCGCAATGACGGGAAAAGTGGGGCGTTCGCAAACCGGGCCAGCAACCCTGCCGCATTATCTTGCCGATTCTTTTGTTGCCTTGGCAACTAGTTTGTGCAAACCATTCCCGACGAAGATGACGGCGGACGAACCGCTGCGTTATTTTCTGGAGGAAACAATGCGCGGCAGGAATGGTGCCGTCGGCAAGTGCCGACGCATGCCGGAACACAGGGCGTGTCCGCCACGCGGCACGTCAGCTGTGGCTGCTGTCGGTCACCGCGCCGAGATTTTCGTGCAGCCGGCGGAGGAGGTCGATCAGCAGCTCGCGCTCGTCCTTGCTGAGGCAGGACAACAGTCGCCGCTCGCGCTCGAACGCCGCCACGATCACCTTGTCATGCGTAGCGCGGCCCTTTGCCGTCAGCGAGATCGAATGGGTGCGGCCGTCATTCGGGTCGGTGCGGATCGACACCAGCCCTCGCTTTTCGAGGCCGGCCAGGGTCCGGCTCACCGGCCCCTTGTCGAAGCCGATGACATGGCAAATGCGCGAGGCGGGAATGCCGGGTTCGATTGCCAGCAGCGACATGATGCGCCATTCGGTGACGTTGACGCCGAACTCGCGCTGATAGAATGCGGTCGCGCTGTTCGAGAGCTTGTTGGCGATGAAGGTGATGAACGCCGGGACGTAACGGTCGAGATCGAGCGTCGGTCCCGCATCATTGGGCGCGGGCTTTTGGCGGGCTCTGGTCGAGGACGGCGGCATATCGGGCTTCTGACTCGCGGCGGGCCCAAAGACCTAAGGGCATGCGCTGCCCTTTCACAAGATCAAAATGAGGGAGGTCTTCCATGACCGCATCCGGCTCCGCGGGATCGGGCGTCCCGCATCTCGACGTCGATCCCTTCGACATGACGTTCTTTGCCGATCCCTATCCCGCCCATGAGCTGCTGCGGGAGGCCGGTCCGGTGGTTCATCTCGACAAATGGAAGGTCTATGGCGTGGCGCGCTATGCCGAGGTCCACGCGGTGCTGAACGATCCGGCGACGTTCTGCTCCAGCCGCGGCGTCGGGCTGTCCGACTTCAAGAAGGAAACGCCGTGGCGGCCGCCGAGCCTGATCCTGGAGGCCGATCCGCCCGCGCACACCCGCACCCGCGCCGTGCTGTCCAAGGTGCTGTCGCCGACGGTGATGAAGCAGGTGCGCGATCGTTTTGCCGCGGCGGCGGAAGAACGGGTCGACGCGCTGCTCGACAAGCGCAGCTTCGATGCGATCACCGATCTTGCCGAAGCCTATCCGCTGTCGATTTTCCCCGATGCGCTCGGCCTGAAGCCGGAGGGGCGCGAGCATCTGATTCCCTATGCCAGCGTCGTGTTCAACGCCTTTGGTCCACCCAACCAGTTGCGCCAGGAGGCGATCGAACGTTCGATGCCGCACCAGGCCTATGTCGCCGAGCAGTGCCAGCGCGAGAATCTGACACCCGGCGGCTTCGGGGCCTGCATTCATGCGCAGGTCGACGAGGGTGCTATCACGCCCACCGAAGCGCCGCTGCTGGTGCGCTCGCTGCTGTCGGCCGGACTCGACACCACCGTCAACGGCATTGGCGCGGCCGTCTACTGCCTCGCGCGCTTCCCCGATCAGTGGCAGCGCCTACGCGAGGATCTCTCGCTGGCCCGTGGGGCCTTCGAGGAGGCGGTGCGTTTCGAGAGCCCGGTGCAGACCTTCTTCCGCACCACGACGCGGGAGGTCGAGCTGTCCGGCGCGAAGATCGGCGAGGGCGAGAAGGTGCTGATGTTCCTCGCCGCCGCCAATCGCGATCCCAGGCGCTGGGACGACCCCGACCGCTACGACATCACCCGCCGCACCTCCGGCCATGTCGGCTTCGGCTCCGGCATCCACATGTGCGTCGGCCAGCTCGTCGCCCGCCTCGAGGGCGAGGTGATGCTGACGGCGCTGGCGCGCCGCATCGCGAAGATCGAGATCACCGGCGAGCCGAAGCGCCGCTTCAACAACACGCTGCGCGGGCTCGACAGCCTGCCTGTCACCATCACCCCGGCCTGACGAGGAGTCTTGATGCCTGCCATCATCTTTATCCATGCCGACGGCAAGCCCGACCGCGTCGAGACCTCTGGCGGCGAGAGCGCCATGCAGGCTGCGACCCGTCACGGAGTCGAGGGCATTTTGGCCGAATGCGGCGGCAATGCGATGTGTGCAACCTGCCACGTCTATGTCGACGAGAGCTGGCTCGCGCGCCTCCCGGCGATCGCCGACGATGAGGACGCGCTGCTCGACGGCACTGCCGCCGAGCGGCGGCCGAACAGCCGCTTGTCCTGCCAGATCACCGTTACGTCCGAGCTCGACGGGCTCGTGCTGAGACTGCCGGAGCGGCAGATCTGATTCTCGATTCGCCGGCAACGGCCGGCAACCAACACAGGGGAGGGAATGATGAAGCATCTGAAGTGGACGCTCGCGCTGGCCGCGAGCCTGGTGACCGGCGCGGCGAGCGCGGAAATATCGGACAACGTCGTGCGTATCGGCGTGCTCAACGACATCTCGGGCATCTTCCAGGACACCAACGGCATGGGCTCGGTCGAGGCCGCGC
This sequence comes from Bradyrhizobium sp. NC92, assembly GCF_025200865.1. Lineage (NCBI taxonomy): Bacteria > Pseudomonadati > Pseudomonadota > Alphaproteobacteria > Hyphomicrobiales > Nitrobacteraceae > Bradyrhizobium > Bradyrhizobium sp. NC92. The sequence goes on along the minus strand of NZ_CP104171.1, from coordinate 8,119,833 downwards.
GCATGGCCGCGGAAGATTTCAACGGCGGGGCTAAGGGCATCAAGGTCGAGATCGTCTATGCCGATCACCAGAACAAGGCCGATGTCGGCAATGCGATCGCGCGCAAATGGCTCGATGTTGAGGGCGTCGATGCCATCGTCGACGTGCCGAACTCGGCCGTCGGCCTCTCCATCAACGCGCTGCTGCGCGACAGCCGCATGACCTTCCTGGCGTCCTCGACGGCGAGCTCCGATCTCACCGGCAAGGCCTGTTCGCCCAACACCATCCAATGGGTCAACGACGCCTGGGCAACTGGCAACACCACGGCGGCCGCGATGATGTCGCGCGGCGGCAAGGACTGGTATTTCCTCACGGTCGATTACGCGCTCGGCAAGGGCATCGAGGCGGAGGCGCAGAAATACATCGAGGGACACGGCGGCAAGGTGCTGGGCTCGTCCAAGCATCCGCTCGGCACCTCCGATTTCGCCTCCTTCCTGCTGCAGGCGCAAAGCTCGAAGGCGCAGGTGATCGGGCTCGCCAATGCAGGGGGTGACACCATCAACGCGGTGAAGCAGGCCGCCGAGTTCGGCATCCAGCAGAGCGGGCAGAAGCTCGTCGCCTTCCTGCTCTTCATCAACGATGTTCACGGCATGGGCATCAAGGTGGCGCAGGGCCTCCAGCTCATGGAAGCCTTCTATTGGGACATGAACGACGACACCCGCGCATTTGCAAAACGTTTTGCCGCGCGGCCCGGCATGAACGGCAAGATGCCGAGCGGCAACCAGGCCGGCGTCTACGCCTCCACGCTCGCTTATCTCAACGCCGTCGCGGCCACCGGCAGCGACAATGCCAAGCAGGTCGTGCCCGAGATGAAGAAGTTCAAGGGCAAGGACAAGCTGTTCGGTGACACCACGATCCGCCAGGACGGTCGCGTCGTGCATCCGATGTACTTGTTCGAGGTGAAGAAGCCGGAGGAGTCGAAATATCCGTACGACTATTACAAGCTGGTCTCGACCATTCCCGCCGATCAGGCGTTCCGCCCGCTGGCGGAAGGCGGATGCGAGCTGGTGAAGTAAAAGGTGTTGTACCGACGCCGTTCGGCGGTACTTGTCAAACTAGGAAATGGAGGTAATAATTATAAGATATAACTAAATAGGGAGGTTCGCCATGAGGACTGGCTTGATATCAACCGTCGCGCTGGCCGCGCTTCTGGCATCGACCGCGCTGGCTCGGGCCGAGGGCGAGGCCTGCTCGCCGGTCGCCACCGCTTCGCTCGGCATCTCCGGTGTCGAGATCACCGGGTCCAAAACGCAGGACGCGGCCAACGGTCTCCCGAAGCATTGCATCGTGACGGGCCTTGCCAACCAGCGCACCGGCGTCGATGGGAAATCCTACGCGATCGGGTTCGAATTGCGATTGCCGGCCGAGTGGAACGGCCGCTTCCTGCATCAGGTGAATGGCGGCAATGACGGCGTGATCGTGCCCGCTCTTGGCAGCCTGCCCGAGGGGTTAGCCTTCGGTGGCAAAGTGCCACTGGCGCGCGGCTTTGCGGTGCTGTCGTCGGACAGTGGTCATTCCGGCTCGGACCCGGCGAACAAGTCGCTGGGCCTGACTGCCGGCGCGGCGTTCGGCCTCGATCCGCAGGCGCGGCGCGACTATGGCTATGCCGCCGACATGACGCTGTCGCCGGTCGCAAAGCAAATCATTGCCCTTCACTACGGGCGCAAGCCGGATCGCTCCTATATGGCGGGATGCTCGAACGGTGGGCGTCATGCCATGGTGGCGGCGTCGCGCATGCCGGAAAATTACGACGGGTTCCTCGTCGGCAATCCTGGCTTCGACCTCCCGCGCGCTGCGATCCAGCACGCCTGGGACGTGCAGGCCTTCCTGAAAGCTGATCCCGATCTGCGCAAGTCCATCACCAAGGAGGACGCTCAGCTCGTTTCCTCTCGCATTACGGAGGCCTGCGATGCGCTCGACGGCGTCAAGGATGGGCTGACGGCCAATCTCGCGGCCTGTCAGAAGGCTTTCGATCTCAAGAGCTTGGTCTGCGCGCCGGGGCAGAACAGCACCTGCTTGTCCGAAGCCAAGGTCGACGCCCTGAAGATGAGCCTCGCCGGACCGAAGAATTCGAAAGGTGAGGCGCTCTATTCCGACTGGCCTCTCGATGGTGGCATCGGCACGGGCAATTGGCGCACCTGGAAGGTCGAGAGCCCCATCGCGCCCTGGAATAACTATCCGATCATCGCCACCATGGGCGCAGCGTCGCTGAACTACATCTTCTCGACACCGCCAGTCGTGGTCGAAGGCAGCAATGAGAAGCTGGTCGAGGCACTGAAGGCCTATGACTTCGACAAGGACGCGCCGAAGATTTTCGCCAAGGACGCGACCTTCACGGAATCGGCCATGGACTTCATGACGCCGCCCGACATCGATGATCCCAAGCTCGCATCGCTCCAGAGATCCGGCGGCAAGATGCTGATCTATCACGGCCAGGCCGATCCAGTGTTCTCGGTGAACGACACCATCCGCTGGTACGATCGGCTGAACAAGAACCTGCAGGGGCACGCCGACACGGTCGCGCGCCTGTTCGCGATTCCCGGCGAAACGCATTGCGGTGGCGGCGTCACCCTGGACAAGTTCGATGCGCTGGCCGCGCTAACCGACTGGGTGGAGAACGGCAAGGCGCCCGACCGCATCATCGCGTCGGCCAGTCCCGCCAACAAGGAAGTCCCTGCGTCCTGGAGCCCGGGCCGCACGCGGCCGCTCTGCCCGTATCCGAGCTACGCCGCGTATTCCGGCCAGGGCGACAGCGAGGACGCCGCGAATTTCGTTTGCAAGGCGCCCTAGCTCGTCACGCGTCGGCAGGCGCTCGCCCCGGACCAAGTGCGGCGCGTAGCGCTGCGCTGCAGAGCCGGGGCCCATAGTTGTGGGTCCCGCCTCTGCGTCGCGTCATTTCATGCCGCGCCGCGTCCGGGACACGAGAAGCCTACACCACCTTGCTCGACCCCTGCGTGATCAACCGCGCCGCGCGCTGGTCTCGCGCGTAGATCCAGAGCCAGCTCAGCGCGACGCTGAGGCGGTGGCGCAGGCCGATCAGGAAGTAGATGTGGGCGATGCCCCAGATCCACCATGCGATGGCGCCGCGCAGCTTGACCCGGCCGAAATCGATCACGGCGAGCCGCTTGCCGATCTGGGCGAGGCTGCCGGCGTGCTTGTAACGGAACGGACCGGTCGCAGCGCCGCGCAGGCGCGCTCTGATGGTCTCCGCGACATGACGACCCTGCTGCTTGGCGGCCGGCGCGATGCCGGGCACCGGCTTGCCGTCCCAGGCATTGATGCTGACGGTATCGCCGATCGCGAAGATCTCGGGATGGCCTGGAATGGTGAGGTCGGCCTCGACCAGCACGCGCCCGGCGCGATCGCTGGGCGCGCCGAGCCATTCGGCGGCGGGCGAGGCGCGCACGCCGGCGGCCCAGATCCGTGTCTTCGCCTCGAGCAGCTTGCCACCGAACACGACGCCCTCGCGGTTGATCTCGGTGACGGCTTGGCCGAGCACGACCTCGACGCCGATCCTTTCCAGCGAGGCCTGCGCATAGGCCGAGAGCTCGTCGGGAAAGCCGGCGAGCACGCGCGGACCCGCCTCGATCAGCACGACGCGGGCCTTGTGCGTGTCGATGTTGCGGAAGTCGCCGGGCAGGGTGTGATGCGCCATCTCGGCGATGGTGCCAGCGAGCTCGACGCCGGTCGGGCCGGCGCCGACGATGACAAAGGTCAGCCGCGCCGCGCGTCGCGCGGGATCCGTCTCGCGCTCGGCGCGCTCGAACGCCACCAGGATGTGACGGCGCAAGGTGGTCGCATCCTCCAGCGTCTTCAGGCCCGGCGCCCATGCCTCCCATTCGTCGTGGCCGAAATAAGCATGCCGCGCGCCGGTGGCCAGCACCAGCGTGTCGTAAGGCACCTCGCTGCCGTCATCGATCAGCACGCGGCGTCGCTCGGCATCGACGCCGCTCACGGTCGCAAACAGCGTCGTCACCTCGCGTCGGTCGCGCATGAGATGGCGGATCGGCCAGGCGATCTCGCTGGTCGCGAGCGAGGCGGTCGCGACCTGGTAGAGCAGCGGCTGGAACAGATGGTGATTGCGGCGGTCGATCAGCGTGATCTCCACCGGCGCGCCCGCAAGCCGGTAAGTCGCCTCCAGCCCGCCGAAGCCGGCTCCGACGATGACGACGCGGTGGGGATTTGCGGCCATGATTTAACCCTCGAATCTCGCTGCTGCGCCTCTTCATTTAAGTGCGGATTGGGCCCCGCGGTCCAATAGAGGTCATCAATCGTCGCATAGGCCTGATGTATCGATCCGGCGCGAAAAAGCGCCGCAGCCTCCGTCCAAGTGAGTAGAATTATATTTCTTGCCATCTCCGATCGGGGCGAAATATGGTGCAAAGGCAGGCGCTGAGCCATTGGCGGCGCGACAGATTTTGCGTTTCAATAGAGACAGGCCTGGAGCGGCGATCACCCCGCTTCCGGGACCGATAATAAGGAGGGGAGTTGTTATGAGGACGGCATTCTGGCTGGCGGGCGCAGCGGCGCTGGTGCTGGCAGGCCCGGCATCCGCCGGCGACACCATCAAGATCGGTTTCGTCTCGACCTTCAGCGGCCCGACCGCCGTGATCGGCAACGACATGCGCAATTCCTTCGAGCTCGCGCTCGATCATCTCGGCCGCAAGATGGACGGCAAGCCGGTCGAGGTGATCTACGAGGACGACGGCCAGAAGCCCGACGTCGGCAAGCAGAAGACCGAGAAGCTGGTGCAATCCGACAAGGTCGATTTCATCGTCGGCTACATCTGGTCGAACGTGCTCTTGGCCTCGCTCAAGACCGTAGTGGACTCGCAGACCTTCCTGATCTCGGCCAATGCCGGTCCGTCGCAGCTCGCGGGCGAGCTATGCTCGCCTTACGTGTTCTCGACCTCCTGGCAGAACGACCAGACGCCGCAGGCGGTCGGCACCTATATGAACCAGAAGGGCGTCAAATCGGTGTTCCTGATCGGCCCGAACTACGCCGCCGGCAAGGACATGCTGGCGGGCGTCAAGAGCACCTTCAAGGGGCAGGTCGTGGGTGAGGAATACACGGTATGGCCGAGCCAGCTCGACTTCTCCGCCGAGCTCTCCAAGGCGCGCGCCTCTGGCGCCGAGTCGATCTTCGTGTTCTATCCAGGTGCTGCGGGCGTGCAATTCCTGAACCAATATGCGCAGGCTGGGCTGAAGAGCACGATGCCGCTCTACACCGCCTTCACCATCGACGAGCTCTCGCTGCCGCTCCAGAAGGAGAACGCGCTCGGGGTGCCCGGCGCGCAGCAATGGGTCAACGACCTCCCCAACGAGCAGAACAAGCGCTTCGTCGCCGACTACCGCAAGAAGTATCCCGGCTTGCGGCCTACCTTCTACGGCGCGCAGTCCTACGACGCCGCGAATCTGATCAACAGCGCCGTCGTCGCCGTGAAGGGCGACACCTCCAAGAAGGACGCGATGAAGGCCGAAATGGAGAAGGCCAACTTCAAATCGGTGCGCGGCGCGTTCAAGTTCGGCAACAACCACATTCCGATCCAGAACTTCTACCTGCAGGACGTGGTCAAGGATTCCGAAGGCCAGCTCGCCCTGAAGACCGTCGCCACCATTGTCGAGAACGACCAGGATCGTTTCCACGACAAGTGCAAGATGAAGTGAGGCTTTGCCTCTCCCTCTCCTCGCAAGCGGGGAGAGGGCCTCCTAACTATCTCCTCCGTCATTGCGAGCGCAGCGAAGCAATCCAGAATTTTTCCGCGGAGAGATTCTGGATTGCTTCGTCGCAAGAGCTCCTCGCAATGACGGCGTGGAGAGAGTGTCCTACACCCTCGGCATGCTGGCCGGGCGCACCTCGCGCGCCTGCGCTGCGAGCCTGATGCCGGCGTTGGCCGCACCAAAGCCCTGATAATCCCTGCGTTCGACAATCTCGAAAAAGAAGCGCTCGTCGAAGATGTGGGTGTAGACCTGGAAGAACTCGCCGTCGCCCTCGCGGTCGTAGAGGATGTGGTTGGCGCGCAGCTGCGCCATCAGTTCGGGCGAAAGATCGTATTTGGCTTCGATGTCGTCGTAGTAGTTGTCGGGGATGTCCAGGAAACCCGCGCCGCGCTGGCGCATCGCGGCGACGGTCGCAAAAATATCCTGACATGCGAAGGCGACATGCTGCACGCCCGAGCCGAAGAACTCCGAGATGAAGCGCGCCGGCAGGGTGCGGTTGGCGGAGGAGCCGTTGAGCACGAAGCGCAAGCTCTGGTCGCCGTTGATGACGGCCTGGCTCTGCACGAGGCCTCTGGGGTCGGCGATCTCCATCTGCGGCAGGCGCTTCAGGTCGAGGATGCCGGTGTAGAACAGCAGCCATGACAGCATCTCGTCATAGGGCATCGACTGCGCGATATGGTCGACGGCGAGCAGGGCATCGGCGCTTGCGTCACTTGCAACTGGCTCGAAATCGGTGTCCCAGTTCTTGCCGGCCTGGTCGAGAAAATAGAGCAGGCTGCCGCCGACGCCGTGGATCGCGGGGATCTCAAGCTCGCCCGGCCCGACCGGCTGGTAGAAGGTGCGCGCCTTCAGCGTCTCGGCGCGCTGCATGGCGCGGCCGGCATCGTCGACGTCGAGCGCGATGGCGCAGACGCCGGGACCGTGGGTGACATAGTGGGAATGCGCAAAGCCGTCGGTCTCGCAATTGACGACGAGCTCGACCTTGCCCTGCGACCAGCGCTCCACCGCCTTGCTGCGGTGCTGGCCGCTCTTGCGGAAGCCGAGCTGTGAGAACAGGCGGGCAAGCTCGCCGGCCTTGCTCTCGTTGACGGCAAACTCGATGAAGCCGGTGCCGCGGCTCTTCGCCTTCGGGGCCAGCGGCTTGCCGGCAAAATTCGGCCAATCCGGTGCGAGCTGGTCCTCCAGCAGGATCAGCGAGCGCAGGCCGTCGACCGCGGTCTGTGCGGCCGAGCCGGCGCGGAACTGGTCGTTGAAGATTTCCAGCGACAGCGGCCCGGCATAGCCGGTCGCCGCAACCGCCGCCATGAACTCGCCGACCGGCAGGTCGCCCTGGCCGGGAAAGGAGCGGAAGTGCCGGCTCCACGACAGGATGTCAAGCTCGAGCCTCGGCGCGTCGGCAAGCTGCACCAGGAAGATCTTATCGCCGGGGATCGAGGCCATGGCGCGGGTCGGAAAGCTAGGGGCCAGCGCGTGGAAGCTGTCGAGGATGACGCCGATCGCGGGATGATCGGCGCGGCGCACGATCTCCCAGGCGTCGCGATAATCGTTGACGTGGCGGCCCCAGGCCAGCGCCTCGTAGCCGACGCGCAAGCCGCGTCTGGCGGCGCGCTCGCCGAGCTCGCGAAAATCGTCAGCAGCGCGGTCAATGCCGCCGAGCGAGGCGGGCGAGACGTTGGAGCAGATCAGCAGGAGATCGGTACCGAGCTCCTGCATCAGATCGAACTTGCGCTCCGCGCGGGCGAAGTTGCGCGCGCGCTGCGGCTCCGGCATGCCCTCGAAATCGCGGAACGGCTGGAACGCACAGATCTCGAGATCGAGGTCCGCGCACATCTTCGCGATGTCGCGCGGGCCGGCGCCGAATGACAGCAGATCGTTCTCGAAGATCTCGACCGCATCGAAGCCGGCGGCGGCGATGGCGCGGAGCTTTTCGTCGAGCGCGCCGGAGAGGGAGACGGTGGCGATCGAGCGCTTGTTCATGCGGCCTGCTCCATGATCTGCCCCGGCGAGATCGTTTGCCCGGTGCGCGCGGCCTCGCTGACGGCTTCGACGACGGCAAGCGTTCCCATCGCATCCTCGACCGAGATCAGCGGCTGCTCGCGGCCGGCGATCACGGCGCAGAAATGCCGGAGCTGCTCGACCAGCGGATCGAACCCGGGCGGCGCGATGGTCGCGCGCGACAGCGGCGCGTACCAGCCGGGTTGCTGTGCGTAGGACCACAGCTCCATGTTCGGCACGGAGAGCGAACCCGCGGTGCCTGAGAAGATGTAGCAGGGCTGGTCCTGCTTGGGATAATCCCGGTTCTCGCCCGAGGCGAGCTCCCAGCTCCACGGCGCCGGCGTCGCATCCGACACGGTCACCGTTCCCAGCGCGCCGCTCGCGAAGCGCAGCAGCAGCGCGGCAGTGTCCTCGACCGCGAAGCCGCGCACCTTGTTCGAGGTCAGCGCCTGCACCTCGACGATCTCGCCGCAGATGAAGCGGAGATTGTCGATGTCGTGAATGAGATTGAGCAGCAGCGGCCCGCCGCCTGCTTCGCGTCGCCAGGCGACCTTGAAATAATCATCGGGCTTCTTGAGGAGCCACAGCCCGACCACGGCCGTGAGTTGGCCGAGCTTGCCGCCCGCCACCGTTTCGCGCGCCGACTTGATGATGGGATTATGCCGGCGGTGGTGGCCGACCAGCATCGGCACGCCGGTGCGTCTCACCGCTGCGCACAGGCGCTGTGCGGTGGCGACCGTCTCGGTCACCGGCTTCTCGATCAAAGCCGGCACGCCGCCTTCGGCGCAATCGAGCGCCATCGGCAAGTGCAGCGTGTTGGGCGAGGCGATGATGAGGCCGTCGGGCTTCGCTTGTCCGAGCAGCGCACGATGATCGGGATAGCAGGGCACGTTGTGCGCCAGGGCCAAATCCGTCGCGGCGGGCGAGGGGTCGGCGATGCCAGCGAGCTCGCAGTCCTTTGATGCCGCGATCACCTCGATATGGCGACGGCCGATCAGGCCGGCGCCGGCCACGGCGATCCGCATTTTCGCGCTCATGCTGCACTCTCCTCCATGGCGCCACCGAGGAAGAGCTGCCCGATGCGCGGATCATTCAAAATGCGCCTGGCGTCGTCGACCATGCGGGTCTGGCCAAGCTCGAGCACGATGCCGATGTCGGAGATCTCCAGCGCCGAGCGTGCGTTCTGCTCGATCATCAGGATGGTGACGCCGCGGTCGCGCAAGCTCTTGAGGATGTCGAAGGTCTGCTGCACCATCAGCGGTGACAGGCCGATCGAAGGCTCGTCGACCAGCACCAGCTTCGGCTCGAGCAGCAGGGAGCGGGCGATCTCGAGCTGCTTCTGCTCACCGCCGGAAAGCGTCGAGGCCTGCTGCGCGGACTTGCGCCGCAATGCCGGAAACAGGTCGAGCGCCGCCTCGATCCGTTTGGGCAGGTCGAGGCCCTTGTCGGCCGCGACGCCGCCGAGCTCGATGTTGTGGCGCACCGACAGCTCGGGGAAGATGTTGCGGCCCTGGGGCACATAGCAGATGCCGGCATTGAGCAGCGCGCGCTGGCTCAAACTGGTGACATCGCGGCCGGCGAAGCTGATCTTGCCCTCACGCAGCTTGAGCAGGCCGAAGATCGCCTTGAACACGGTCGACTTGCCGGCGCCGTTCGGGCCGATGATCGTCGTGATCGTGGCTGAAGGAACGGCAAACGTCGTGCCGTTCAAGATCGTCATCTTGCCGTAGCCGCCGACGAGATTGTGGACAGAGAGGATCGGGTCGCTCATCGCTCGCTCCCTACAGCATGATCCGGAAAAGTGCGCAGCGGTTTTCCGACAAGATCATGCTCAAACAATAAAACCAAAGCGCGATGACAATTCATTCCAATCTCCATCGCGCTTTAATGTCCGAGATAGGCTTCGATCACGGCGGAGTTCTTGCGGACCTCGTCGGGCCGGCCCATCGCCAGCACCTTGCCTTCCGCCATCACCATCACGCGCGAGCACAGCGACATCACGAACTCCATGTTGTGCTCGATCACGACGAAGGTGGCGTTCTTCTCGCGGTTGATCGCGACCAGACGCTCCCTGAGGTCCGCCAGCATCGACGGGTTGACGCCGCCGGCGGGCTCGTCGAGCAGCACCAGGCGCGGGCCGCCCATGAAGGCCATGGCGGCATCGAGCAGCTTTTGCTGACCGTAGGAGAGACCACCGGCTGGCTCGTCGGCGAGATGGTCGAGCTTGAAGAAGCCGATCATCTGGTTGGCGGCCTCGGTCAGCCCGGCATCGGAACGGCCGATCAGGCGCGAGGCCATGTTGCCCTGGTGCTCCTGTCCGGCGAGGATCAGGTTCTCGCGCACCGACAGCTTTGGGAACACCTGCAGCAGCTGGAAGGTGCGGCTGACGCCGAGCTTGTTGAGCTCGGAGGGGCGCAGGCCCGTGACGACCTGCCCGTCGAGCTTGACCTCGCCGCCTGTCGGCGTGAGCTGGCCGAGGATGCAGTTGAACAGCGTGGACTTGCCGCAGCCGTTCGGCCCGATCAGGCCGAGGATCTCGCCCTCGCGCACGTCGAACGAGACCCCGTTGACGGCGTGAATGCCGCCAAAGCTCTTCTTGATGTCGGTGACTTCGAGAACCGCGCTCATTGCACCGTCTCCAGGCGCGACTTTGCGACGGCGCGCAGCGCGGAGGCCGCCTTGGTGCGGCGTTCGGCGAGATAGCGATCGAGGATTCCGAGAATGCCCGTCGGCGACCAGATCAGCAGCAGCATCACGGCGACCGCGTAGAGCATCAGGTAATAGCCTTCCGTGAAGCGCAGCCATTCCGGTAGCAACACCGCGATCATCGCGCCGAGGAACGGACCGAAATAGAAGCCGGCGCCGCCGACGATCACCATCAGCAGGAGGTCGAGCGAGAGCGACAGGTTGAACGGCACCGGATCGATATATTGCGTCAACGGCGCGTAGAGCGCGCCGGCGACGCCGCCGAGCGCCGAGCCGATCGCGAAGGCCATCAGCGTGTAGCGGCGGGTGTCGACGCCGAGCGATTGCGCGCGCAAGGGATTTTCCCGCAGCGCCATGAAGGCGCGGCCCCAGGGCGAACGGATCAGCCACCACACCGCCAATGAGACGATCGCGAGCGAGCCGAGGCAGACATAGTAGAACGGCAGCGGCTTGTTGGTCGCGATGCCGAAGATGTGCGGGCGCGGGATGTTGGAGATGCCGTAGATGCCTCCGGTGAGCCAGCTCTCGTTGCGGAACACCAGGAAGGCCAGGGTGGAGAAGGCCAGGGTGACGAAGGCGAGGTAATGGTGCTGCACGCGCAGCGCGGGATAGCCGAGCACCCAGCCGATCGCAAAGCTCAAGCCGATCGCGACCAGGATCGCCGCCGGCAGCGGCCAGCCATGCGTGGTCATGATCGCGGCCGCATAGGCGCCGATGCCGACGAAGGCGCCCTGCGCCAGCGAGACCTGGCCGGCATAGCCGAGCGTGAGATTGAGCCCCATCGCCGCGATGCTCATCACCGCCCATTGGCTCAGGATGAACAGGCCGTAGCGGTTGAAGTTCATGGGGACGATGATCAGCGCGGCGATGATGGCGAGGCCGAGCGCGATCTTCAGGGGTTTGGCGAAGCCGCTCATACGGTGCGCTCCTCGGCACGGCCGAGCAAGCCCTGCGGCCGGAACAGGATGACGGCGATCAGGAAGATCATCGGCACGGCGGCGCGGTACTGCGTCGAGACATAGGCCGCCGCGAGATTGTCGAGCACGCCGATCAAGAGGCCGCCGACGATCGCGCCGCGCACCTGGTTGAAGCCGCCGACGATCGCGGCGATGAAGGCGGCCTGGCCCAGCACCTCACCGGACGAGAATTTTGCGAGGTAGATCGGCGTGATCAGCAGCGAGGCCAGCGCCACCAGGAAGGCGTTGATCAGGAAGGTCAGCAGGATCATGCGCTCGACCGGCACGCCGATGATGCGCGCTACCGTCGGGTTCTGCGCCGCCGCCTGCATCTGGTGGCCGAGCGAGGTACGGTTCAGCAGCGTGGTCAGGCCGAGAACGGCGAGAATGGCGACCGCGAGCACGCCGATGCTCTGCAGCGACACGGCATGGCCGAGGATGGAGACGTCGCCGGTCGGCACGATCGAGGGGAACGGCGAAGCCTCGGCGCTGAAGAATTGCTTGACGGCCTCCTTGATGCCGATCGCGAGCGCCATGGTCGCGATCGCGAGCGGCAGCACGCCATGGCGCATCATCGGGTCCACCAGCAGCAGCTTGAAGGCGAGGCCGAGCAGGATCATCGACAAGAGGATGCCGAGAATGATCGCGAGCCAGAACGGCGCGCCGACATGCATCGCCGCCAGCATCAGGAACGCCGGCAGCATCACGAACTCGCCTTGCGCGAAATTGATGGTCTGCGAGGTCTGCCACAGCAGCGTGAAACCGACCGCAACCAGCGCGTAAATGGCGCCGGTGGCGAGTCCCGCGACCAGAAGATCGAATAGGCTGGACATTTTCCCTCTCTCTTCTCCCTCTCCCCGCACGCGGGGAGAGGCGAACACCCTCACTTCAGCTTGGGCAGCACCTGCTTCACCACCTGCTTGCCCTCGACCACCTCGACCAGGAAGCTCTGGCGGTCGATGTCGCCGGTGTCGCTGAAGGTGACGTCCATCAGGATGCCCGGCTCGTCCGCGGCCTTGATGGTGAGGCCGTGCAGCGTGTCGGCGAACTTCTTCGGGTCGACCTTGCCCATCTTTTCGGTGGTGGCCTTCACCATGTAGACGGCGAGGTAGCCCTTCAGGCCGTTATGATCAGGGACGTAATTGTACTTCTTGGAGAACTTCTCGCGGAACGCCTTGATCAGGTCGACCGGCGCGTCGGTGGTGAGGCCGACATGGCCGCGCGCGCCGTTGGCGGCATCGCCGGCGAGCTCGATCACCTTCTGGCCGATCAGCGTGGTCTCGCCCATCAGCGGCGCGGTGACGCCCTGGCGCTTCAGCTCCTTCAGGATGCGCGCGCTCTCTTCTTCGTTCAGGTAGACGAACACGGCATCGGGATTGGCGGCCTTGATCTTGCCGACGTCGGCGGCGAAGTCGGCCTGACCCGCCTCGGTGGAGAGATCGGCGACGACCTTGGAGCCGAGCCGGTCGAGCTCCTTGATCATCACGTCGCGCCCGCCGCGGCCGAAGTCGTTGTTGACCCAGACCACCGCGACCGTCTTGGCCTTCATCTCGTCGTGGATGTACTTTGCGACCTTCGGCATCGAGGATTGCTGGCCGAACGAAGTGCGGAACAGGAACTTGTTGCCGCCTTGCGTCAGCTCGGCGGCTTCGCCGCCCATGATCTGCGCGATGCCGGCTTCGGCCGCGAGCGGCGCGGTCACCTTCACCGAGCCGGAATAGCCGGGTCCGAGCAGCACATAGGGCTCGGCGTCGAGCGCCTTCTGCACCTGGGCGCGCGCCACCCCCGGGTTGGACTGCGAGTCGGCGTGGCTGACCTCGAGCTTGCGGCCGAGCACGCCGCCCTTGGCGTTGATCTCCTCGATCGCGAGATCGATGCCGTTCTTCCAGTTCGTGCCGACGGTGGCGCCGCCGCCCGAGAGCTCCGCGACATTGGCGAGCTTGATCGCTTGGCCAAAGGCGCCCGTTGCAGTGATGACGGTGAGCAATGCGCCCACCACTAGCGTTGATTTCATCGTCCTCTCCTCCCGTTTCAAATCTTGCAAGCGGCCTTGTATCCGGCCGCTTCGCCTCAAGCTGCCTGATAGGCCGCGCTGCGCGCAGCCATCACGGCGTCAAAAGCCTCTCCCATGATCTCGGTCGATGGGGCAAGGCCTGTGAACAGTTCGAAGGCGTCGGCGGCCTGGTAAATCGCGAGCTCGCGGCCGGTCATGATCCGGGCGCCTTTCTCTCGCGCTGCGGCCAGCAGCGGCGTGATCAACGGCGAATAGACGGCGTCGGCGACCCAAAGGTCCGCTCTGAGCAGCCCCACCGGCACCGGCGTGTCATGGTTCGGCAGCATGCCGACCGGGGTGCCGTTGACGAGACCGGTCGCGCCCTCGAGCGCGTCCTCGACGCTGGTGGCGACGCGGGCGCCGCGCGAGGCGAGCAGAGCGGCCAGTTTCTCGGCGCGCGCCGGCTCGCTGTCGAAAATGCGGATGTCGGCTACTTTCAGGCTCGCCAGCGCAAACGCGATGGCCTTGCCGACGCCGCCGGCGCCGATCACGGCGACGGCGTTGCCGGACGACGCCAGCAACGGCATCACCGCCCGCGCAAAACCCGTGGTGTCGGTGTTGTGGCCGGTCAGCCGGCCATCCCGGACGACGACGGTGTTGACCGCGCCCATGCTGGCCGCGCCTGGCGCCAGTGCGTCGAGCAGCGGCACGACCGCTTCCTTATAGGGGTAGGTGACATTGACGCCGGCAAAGCCGAGCCGCCGGACGCCCTCCAGCATCATGCGCAGCCCGGCCGCATCGGCGCCGGCGACCTCGATGAGCTGGTAATGGCCCCGCAGGCCGAGCGCCTCGGCGGCGCGCTCGTGCATGGCGGGGGACGCGGAATGCGCGATCGGCGCGCCGATCAGGCCGGTGAGGAGCTTCTTGCTGGCGGCGTATCCGCGTTTCGACATGGTTCGCGATCGTTTCGTTGGGAGCATCCGGCCCCGGCCATTAGCGGGGAAATCTGTGCAATTCCAGCTGCGACGATAGTCTTTCCCCCGCCTAACACAATTACCCTTTTGTCCTGCAAACCTAACATCATGTTACTTCCTTCGTCCGCGGGCCGGGGCGGCCTTGCCACTGCCGCGGGACGGCTCGACCGCGCGCATCTCGGTGCGCAGCGCCTCGATGAAGTATTCGGCGTGCAGCGACAGCGGCGTGCCGCGCTTGACCGCGACATAGGTGTCGAACCGCGTCGGCTCGGCGATCTTCAAGAGCTCGATGCCGGGATAGCCGCCATGGGCCACCGTGAACTGGTCGATGATGGCGATGCCGAGCCCCGCCTTCACCAGCGCGCAGACCGTGGTGCCGAAGCGTGCGCGGATGGTGATGTTGTAGTCGAGCCGATGGCGCGCGAAGATCTCGGCCATGATGCGGCCATAGGGATCGTTGGGATCGATGCCGATCAGTGGATAGCGCGTGATCTCGGCGGCCGAGACCTGCTTGCGGCCGGAGAGCTCGTGGCCCGGCGGCACGATGCAATAGAGCTCGCCCGAGGCGAGCGGCATGAAGTCGAGCCCGGAATGCTCGAGCCGATAGCTCATCGCCACGCACTCGCCGCGGCCGAGCATCAGGTAGTCGATGGCTTCCTCGAGCTTGAGGATGTTGATGTCGATGCCGAGATCGGGATAGCGGCGGCGGACGCGCTCGATCGCGCGCGGCACCATCACCTGCGAGATGCTCGGCACCGAGCCGATGCGTAATTCCGAGAGGCCGCCGCGGCCGATCTTGGAGATGATCTCGGAGAGGTCGTCGACCTTCTTGTAGACGCCGTTGATCTGCTCGAAAATGTTCTCGGCTTCCGGCGTCGGGAAGTAGCGCCCATTCTGGCGCTGGAAGAAGCGGATGCCGAGCGAGCGCTCGGTGTATTTGACGAGGCGGCTGATCCCCGGCGCCGAGACGTTGAGCAGCTTCGCCGCACCGCCAATGGTGCCCGTCACCATCACGGCACGGATCACTTCGACCTGGCGCAGCGTCATCATGGCCTTGAAATGTCCCTGGCATCGACAAGAGATCGTGGCGGCGATCATCTCACGAGAGATGCGATGTCATCCAGCGGCAAGTGTGTGTCGATGTGGACGGAGGCGCGGTGCTTTACCCTCCCCTGGAGGGGGAGGGTCGATCGCGCGAAGCGCGAGCGGGGTGGGGTGATCTCTCCACTCGGGCACTGTTCGTCGCGGAGGGACCGTCACCCCACCCCGTCTCACATTTCGCTGCGCTCAATATGAGACGACCCTCGGGCGAGCTACGCTCGTCCCGGACCCCTCCAGGGGAGGGTAAGAGCGCAGCAGGCTCGTTGCGGATGATGACGAAGCAACTTCCCGGTCAGAGTGTTCGACTAAAATCCGCGCGTTCAGATGGAGAGGCGTTCTCGTGGCGCGATCTGTTGCTTCGGCTGTTGCAACGGCACTCTAGCTCGCTGGCCCTTCCGGCAACACGCTCCCGGCCAGCTCCGCGCGCTCGCTCTGCAGCACCTCGCGCGCAAACTCGATGATCTTCTGCTTGTTTGCGGTTTCGCGGACGGCAAAAAACACGCGGTTCAATTCCAGGCCGAGCACACTGTTGAGGGCGATATCCTCGTCTTCCATCGTTGGTTTCCCGCTTCGACGCCTTCAGGTGTATCGTGGCGTCAATTCTGCCACAAGTAGTTTAAATCTTCAGAACGGATGAGCACCGGGAAACTACTGCCATAGCGAATTGAGGCAGTCTGCGAATACGTGCTATACGGGAGCGGCGAGGGTCAGGAAACTTACGATGTCCGCCGTTGATTATGGCCGGGAGGCGCTCGATTTCATCGAAGGGCTCGCAGCCCATACCAAGGTTTCGGACGCCATGGACGCGCTTGCAACCGCGTTCGGTCGCTACGGTTTCGAACATATCATCGTGACGGGCTTGCCGAATCCCGAGCAGCGCTTTTCCCAGATGGTGCTTGCCAAGAAGTGGCCGGCGGAGTGGTTCAGCCTCTATACCGAAAAGAGCTACGACCGGGTCGATCCCGTGGTTCGCAAATGCCGGCAGACGGTGAACCCTTTCGAATGGTCCGAAGCGCCGTACGATCCGGAGCTGGAGCCCGGTGCGGTCGAGGTGATGCGGCGCGCAGCCGATTTTCGCATGTCGCGCGGCTTCGTCGTGCCGATCCACGGCTTGACTGGCTATGAGGCCGGCGTCTCGCTCGGCGGCGTCCACCTCGATCTCAATGCGCGCAGCAAGCCGGCGCTGCACCTGATCGGGATGTACGGCTTCGATCACATCCGCCGTTTGCTGGAGCCGGTGCCGCATCCGTCCACGCGTCTTACCCCCCGCGAGCGCGAGGTGATCGCCTGGGCCTCGCAAGGCAAGTCTGCCTGGGAAATCGGCGAGATCCTGCACATCACGCAACGCACCGCCGAAGAGCATCTTGCAACTGCTGCGCGCAAGCTCGGCGCCGTCAACCGGACGCATGCGGTCGCCATCGCGATCCGCCACAGAATCATCACTCCCTGAAATCTTCGCCTACTGGGAAATTTCCCAATAGTCGATTTTTCCTTTTTCGCTGAGGCTGCCCCCATTTCAAGCCATGGGGGACTTCATGATTCATGTGATTTCTTGCGTCAATCGGCACCTATACGAGGACGTTCTCGAACAGCATTTCCGAATTCGTCACGAGATTTTCGTCGAGGAGCGGAAATGGGAGGCGCTTCGCAAGCCCGATGGCCGCGAGATCGACACCTACGACAACGAGGACGCGGTCTACCTGCTGGCTCTCGAAAACCGCCGTGTGCTCGGCGGCTCCCGCCTGTATCCGACCACCCGGCCGACGATGATGAGCGAGGTTTTCCCGCATCTCGCCGCGGTGCGCGGTTGCCCTGCGGACCCGCTGGTCTGGGAGTGGTCGCGCTTCTTCGTCACGCGCGAGCGCCGCGATGGCGAGTTCAATTTACAATTGATGGCGGCCGCGCAGGAATTCTGTCTCGATCAGGGCATCGAACGGCTCTGCCTCGTCATGGAGACGTGGTGGTTGCCGCGGTTCCACGACATCGGATTTGTCGTGACGCCGTTGGGATTGCCGGCGCTGGTGGAGAATTCCTGGACCATGGCGGCGACCATCGAGATGCGCCAGGAGTCGCTCGATGTCGTGCGCGACCGTATTGGGATGACGAGCATCGTCCAGCAGGACGGTCCGCGGATCGACTGCATCGCCCGTGCCAACCTCCGCGGTCATGCTGCCGCGCAACGAAAGAGCGCCTGAAATGTCGAACGTGATGCGGGACAGCCAGATCATGGCGCAAATCCGGGACGAGGATCTCGGCTACATGTCCGACATGGCGCTCGAGCTGGCGCAGATGGCGGAAGACACCGGATTGACGACGCTCGCCTATCTGTTTCGGATGGCGGCCCTGGAGGCATCGACGGCCAACAGCGTCCTCACCGAGCCGGAGGAGCTCCCCCGGCAGATGACGTCGCACTAGGCGCAACATGATCGCACCCTCTCATCGCCAGCCGGTGAGAGGGTGATGTCATTTGAGTGCGGCAGGTTGCCTCACGGCGGGCGGCAGCCTTTTTGCATTGCAAGGCGCATATCGGCGCCCCTTTGCTGCACGAAGAAGCGCCGGATGCCTAAAATCCTCTATTGCTCCGAATTGTTTTAAGCCTAAAATGTTTTCTAGATCGTGCTGCCGGGTGCAATCCGCATGTGCCGAGATGCAACAAAGTGCATGTCTGGTGTCGAATCGCTCTTGCCTAGGAACGATACTGCCATTACCCATTTTTCGGCCTTGAAGAGGCAGGGGGAGCTCTTTCACTGATGGCGACTGTGTTCGAACATCGGCGCAACGCTGCGCGCGCCTGAAAGAGTCTTGATGCTGCTCGTCGTCGAACAATTCTTGAATGGGCTGCAGTTCGGCCTGCTGCTGTTCCTGCTCGCCGCCGGCCTGACGCTGGTGTTCGGGATCATGGATCTCGTCAACCTTGCGCACGGCTCGCTCTACATGATGGGCGCCTATTTCGCCGCGACCTTCGCGGCGTGGACCGGCAGCTTCCTGCTCGGCGCGCTGATGGCGCTGGGAGCCACGCTCGTGCTCGGCATCGTGCTGGAGGTGACGGCGCTGCGGCATCTCTACGGCCGCGACCATCTCGACCACGTGCTCGCGACCTTCGGCCTGATCCTGTTCTTCAATGAAGCCGTGCGGCTGATCTGGGGCCCGGCGGGCCTGGCGTTGCCGCTGCCGGCCTGGCTCACGGTGCCGGTGCCAATCCTGCCCGGCATTCATTATCCCGCCTATCGGCTCGCCATCATCGCGGTGGCGCTGCTGGTCGCGCTCCTGCTCTATCTCGGCGTGATGCGCACCCGCATCGGCATGCTGATCCGCGCCGGCGCCTCCAACCGCGAGATGATCGGTGCGCTCGGCATCAACATCAAGCTGCTCTACACGCTGGTGTTCGGCCTGGGCGCCGCGCTCGCGGGCCTCGCCGGCCTGATGCAGGCGCCGATCCTCACCGTGCAGATCGGCATGGGCGAGAACATCCTGATCCTCGCCTTCGTCATCATCGTCATCGGCGGCATCGGCTCGATCCGCGGCGCCTTCCTCGCCGCGATCTTCGTCGGCATGATCGACACGCTCGGCCGCGCCTTCCTGCCGAACCTGCTCCGCCAGGTGCTGAGCGGCGCCGCCGCGTCCACCGCCGCACCCGCGCTGTCCTCCATGCTGATCTATCTCCTGATGGCGATCGTGCTGGTGGTAAGGCCGGAGGGGCTGTTTCCGGCCAACCGTCGATGAAGGGTTTGAGCGTGAGCAAGGCCGTCACGGCCCTGATGCTGGCGGGCCTCGTGCTGCTGCCGCTCTATTCGCAGCTGTCCGGCAACATCTTCATCCTGACGCTGTTCACCCGCATCATCATCCTGGCGCTGGCGGCCGCGAGCCTCAACCTGATCATGGGGTTTGGCGGCATGATGAGCTTCGGCCATGCCGCCTATCTCGGCATCGGCGGCTACGCCGTCGGCATGCTCGCGCAGGAAGGCTTAGGTTCCGGCTTCATCCAGTTTCCGGTCGCGCTCGCCGCGTCTGCGATCTATGCGCTCGTGATCGGCGCGCTCTCGCTTCGCACCCGCGGCGTCTACTTCATCATGATTACGCTGGCCTTCGCGCAGATGGCCTATTACGTCGCCTCGGGGCTGGCGCGTTACGGCGGCGACGACGGCCTCACGATCTACAATCGCAGCGACTTCTCCGGTCTCATCAATCTCGGCAATCGCGTGCAGTTCTACTATCTCTGCCTCGCCTGCCTGTTCGGCGTCGTCTTCCTGATCTGGCGCATCGTCAATTCGCGCTTCGGTCTCGTGGTGCAGGGCCTGCGCTCCAACGAGCAGCGCATGCAGGCGATCGGCTTCCCGGCCAAGCGCTACAAGCTGGTCTGCTTCGTCATATCGGGTACCATGTGTGGCTTGGCCGGCGCGCTGCTCGCCAACAACACCGATTTCGTCAGCCCGGCCGTGATGTACTGGACCCGCTCCGGCGACCTCATGGTGATGGTGATCCTCGGCGGTATGGGCACGTTGTTCGGCCCGATCATGGGTGCGGTGGTGTTCCTGCTGCTGGAGGAGTTCCTGTCGCAGATCACCGAATATTGGGCGCTGATCATGGGGCCGCTGCTGCTGCTCATCGTGCTGTTCGGCCGCGGCGGCATCATGGGCGTGCTCGGGAGGGCTGGCCGTGGCTGAACCCTTGCTCCGCGTCGAAAAGCTGGTGCGCCGCTTCGGCGGCATCATCGCGACCGACAACGTCTCGCTCGACGTCGCATCCGGCGAGCTGCACGCCATCATCGGCCCGAACGGTGCCGGCAAGACCACGCTGATCAGCCAGCTCACCGGACATCTCGCGCCGCATTCCGGTAGCGTCTCGCTGGCGGGGCGGGACATTACCGACTTGCCGGCCTATCGCCGCTGCGCGCTCGGTCTTGCGCGTTCGTTCCAGATCACCTCGCTGCTGCTCGACTTCACCGCCGCCGACAATGTCGCGCTGGCGGCGCAGGCGCATGCCGGCACCTCGTTTCGCTTCTTCGCCAACGCGCGCAAGGAGCGACCCTTGCGCGATGCCGCACACGCCGCGCTCGACCGCGTCGGTCTCGGCCATCGGGCCGATGTCGTGGTGAACAGGCTCAGCCATGGCGAGCGTCGCGAGCTCGAGCTTGCCGTTGCGCTCGCCAGCAAGCCGAAGCTGCTGCTGCTGGACGAGCCGATGGCCGGCCTCGGTGTCACCGAATCCCAGCGCATGGTGAAGCTGCTCCAGGAGCTGCGGAAGGAGGTGTCGATCGTGCTGGTCGAGCATGACATGCCGGCGGTGTTCGCGCTCGCCGACCGCATCTCGGTGCTGGTCTATGGCCGCGTCATCGCCTCCGGCGATCCGGCCGCGATCCGGGCCAACGAAGACGTCAAGCGCGCCTATCTCGG
Organism: Bradyrhizobium sp. NC92; assembly: GCF_025200865.1. NCBI lineage: Bacteria > Pseudomonadati > Pseudomonadota > Alphaproteobacteria > Hyphomicrobiales > Nitrobacteraceae > Bradyrhizobium > Bradyrhizobium sp. NC92. The sequence goes on along the minus strand of NZ_CP104171.1, from coordinate 8,098,956 downwards.
CGATCAGCACGTGGTGACGCATCATGGCTGACACGCTGCTCGACGTCGACGACATCGAGACCTGTTATGGCCTGTCCCAGGTGCTGTTCGGCCTGTCGCTGTCGATCAAGCCGGGCGAGATGGTCTCGCTGATGGGCCGCAACGGCATGGGCAAGACCACCACCATCCGCTCCATCATGGGCCTGACGCCGGCGCACGCAGGCACCATTCGTTTCGCGGGCGCTGAGGTGCGGCAGCTTCCGTCCTACAGAATCGCCAAGCTGGGCGTCGGTCTCGTTCCCGAGGGACGCCAGATCTTCCCGAACCTCACCGTGCGCGAAAACCTGGTCGCGGCTGCGGCCGATCGCTTCAACAGCGATAATCCCTGGACGCTCGCCGCCATCTACGTGCTGTTCCCGCGCCTGGCCGAGCGTGCGTCCAACATGGGCAACCAGCTCTCCGGCGGCGAGCAGCAGATGCTCGCAATCGGCCGCGCGCTGATGACGAATCCCAAACTCCTGATCCTGGACGAAGCGACCGAGGGTCTCGCACCGCTGATCCGCGAAGAAATCTGGAACTGCCTGTCGTTGCTCAAGAGCCGGGGTCAGTCGATCCTGGTCGTCGACAAGAACGTCGATCATCTCGCCCGCATCTGCGATCGCCACTACATCATCGAGCGCGGCAAGACGGTGTGGAGCGGCATCTCCGACGAGCTGATGGCCGCGCCGGACTTGCAGCACAAATATCTGGGAATCTGACGCGTTCGGTGCCCTCCCGGCGCAACGCAAGCTTCCTTCGAGCAAATCCAATTTCGAAATCCTCCAAACTGCGCGCTGAGCTCTTGAGCGCGCCGCCGTCAGCCGTCAAAGAAGGCGCGGCGTTGTGGATTCGATGCGGGACTTTTACGAGCAAATTGTCGGGTTGCCTCAGGACGACATCGGTTCCGCACAGCGAGGGACCGCCCAATGGCTGGATTATCCGGGCTGTGTGTTCGTCAAAGGGGAGTTTCGAGCAGACGCCGGCGGGCCTGCAATCGCGGCGCCGGGTCTGTTCATCTCGGTGGCGTTCGATGAAGCCGACACTGGCCGCGGCACTCTGACGCGCTCAATCGGCGAGAGGCGGATGGGCGTGATGGCTGTGCGGGAGTCCCTCGCCGTGAAACGCTCAGTGCGGTGTGGGAAGCGGCCCGCCATCGGCCTCGCGTTGCCCGAAGCTTCCATCGATCAACTCGGACTCGGCGCCGCGTTTCGGGCGCTGTTCAAGGACGAGAGATCTGGTGCGGTCATCGTCTCGCGGACCGCATCAGCGCGGGTGCGGGCGGTCGCGGCGGAAATGTTCTCGCCGCCGGTCGCCGGAAGCGCGGCGCGATTGTTGTTGTCGGCGCATGCCGCCGAGATCATCGTTCATGTCTTGTTCGGTGAGTGCGGCCGGATCGCGGTTGATCCGGCAACAGATCTCCAGCGCATGCGGCTGCAATCGGTCAAGGAGCGGATGGACGCCGACCTTGCCTATCCCTGGAGCATCGACGAGCTGGCGCGCAACGCAGGCCTGAGCCGGCGATCTTTCAATCAGAAATTCCAGATCGCCTATGGCGAGAGCGCCATCGATTATCTGAGGGCGCGCCGGCTCGATACCGCACGATCCCTTCTGATACACCAGCGCTTGTCGGTCACCGAGGCGGCCTATCGGGTCGGCTACACCCATCCGGCGAACTTCGCGACGGCCTTTCGCAGGCGCTTCGGTCATTCGCCGAGCCGCTGCCAGTAACAGCAGCACGCGATGCGCGGCCTCAGGCCTCAGTCTTGAAAGCCTCCACGTGGAATCAAAGGCGATTTGCGCGGTCGCAAAGGCGGCGTGCGCCTCGATCTGGTTACTCCCGGGTTGTCCAAAGACGGAGCTTGGGGAAGACGATGAGGCGTGGCGACGGGCAAACGTTCGGTTGGGAACGGGTGATGAAGGCTGGTCTGGGTGTGGCCGGTCTGGGCGCGGTTTTGCAGTCGACGCCGACCCTCGCACAGGTCTCCGGGACCAATTCGGGATCAACGGCCGCGACATTGCCGCCCGTCACCGTGGAGGCGCCGAGCCAGGTGCGTCCGCGCGCCCCGTCTACCCAGCGCAATTCACCATCGCAGCGCGGTCGTGTCGCGGCGCAACGCGATGCCGCCTCCAGGCAAGCCGGAAGCCGGGATGCGCGCGAGGCAGGTGGCAGTCGCGCCACGACGTCGAGCGAGAACAGCTACGTCGCGAACAGCAGCTCCGCAGGCACCAAGACGAACACGCCCCTGCTGGAGACGCCGCAGTCGATCTCGGTCGTGACGCGCAAGGAGCTCAGCGACCGCGCCGTGCAGACGCTGACGGAAGCAGTCGGCTATGAGCCGGGCGTGCGCATCGATGCCTCAGGCTACGATCCGCGCTTCGACGCCATCTCGATCCGCGGCTTCGACATCACCTATAACGGCATCTATCTCGACGGCCTGCGTCTCGTCGGCGCCGGCCTTGGCGTGTTCAAGACGGAGCCTTATGGGGTCGACAGCATCACCGTGGTCCGCGGCCCGAGCTCGGCGCTTTACGGCCTCGGCTCGCCAGGCGGACTGATCGATCTGCAAAGCAAGCTGCCGACCAGCCAGCCGTTCCACGAGGTGCAGACGCTGTTCGGCGACCGCGATCGCGTCCAGGGCAATTTCGATGTCTCGGGGCCGATCGATCCCAACGGCCAGTTCTCGTATCGGCTGACCGGCGTGGTGCGAGACGCCGACGTGTTCGTGCCGGGGGGCAAGGACAATCGCACCTATGTCGCTCCCGCCGTCACCTGGCGACCGGACCAATCGACAACCCTCACGCTTCTCGGCGCCTATCAGAGATCGAAGACGCCGGGCTCGATGTTCACTTATTCGGCGGGGACCGGCACCACCACGGATATCTTCACGGGCAGCCCGTCTTACAATTCGCTCGATCAGGAGCAGGGGCGGGTCGGCTATCTGTTCGAGCACGCGTTCAACAACGCCGTGACCGTTCGCCAGAAATTCCGCTACGTCGATCTCGACGCGGTCACGCGCTACGTCGGCTTTCTCGGTGTTCCCGTCGGCAATGTCGTGTCGCGTTATACCGGCTACGTCCACGACACGCTGCAATCGGCCATCATGGACAACCAGGTCGAGGCAAGGCTCTCCACTGGCCCCGTGCAGCACACGCTCCTGGTCGGCACCGATTATACGTCGTCGAGGTTCACCGACAAGCAGGGGTTCGGCTTCGGCGTGTCCGATCTCAATCTGGCTGCGCCGGTCTATGCGCCGGAATCGATTCCGGATCCCGCGATCTCGTCCTCCACGGCGCAGCGGCAAACCCAGTCCGGCATCTACATTCAGGATCAGGCCAAGCTCGACCACTGGATCCTGACGCTGAGCGGCCGCAGCGACTGGGTCCGCACCACGAACGAGGACCTGCTCGCGCTGACGAGACAGGCGCAGTCCGATCAGGCTTATAGCGGGCGGGCAGGACTGACCTATGTGTTCGATTCCGGTGTGGCGCCCTACGTCGCCTATTCGACGTCGTTCTTTCCCAATCTCGGCGTCGATCCGTCGGGCGCCTTCTTCAAGCCGACCACCGGCAAGCAGACCGAGATCGGCGTGAAGTATCAGCCGCTGGGGACGCGGAGCTTCATCACCGCCGCGCTGTTCGACCTGACCCAGGATGGCGGCCTGGTGACGACGGGCGCGGGCGTGACGATCCAGCGCGGCGAGATTCAAAGCCGCGGCTTCGAATTGCAGGGGCTTGCAAGCCTCGGCAATGGTTTCGATATCACCTCGTCCTACACCTATCTCGACATGGTCACCAAGCAGGCCGGCGACAGCGCGCTGGTCGGCAAGTTTCCGTCCGGCAATCCTCCGCACACCGTGACACTGTGGGGGAATTATGCCCTGCCGCTGGCTGGCCCCTTCGCGGGCCTGAGCGTCGGTGCCGGCGCGCGCTACATGTCCTGGAGCTATGGCGATGATCTGAACACGTTCAGGAACAGCTCGGTGACGCTGGTCGACGCGGCGCTGAAATACGATTTCGGCCAGGCGGCGAAGGAGCTGAAAGGGCTTCAGTTCCAGGTCAACGCCAAGAACCTGTTCAATGTGCACTACACGACCTGTCAGGTCGGTTATTGCTACCGGGGTGCGCCGCTCACCGTCATCGCCACGCTCGGCTATCGCTGGTGAGCGTAGCTACCGGGCGGATGCGGCCGGACGATTACCAATAGATCCCGTGGCGGTGCAGTTCGCGGATCACGCGGGCTTCCACGGACGGCTGCCGGCGTTTCGGCTTTGGCGTTTCGGTCGTCTTTGCCGCCGGCGTGGTGGTTGATTGCGCCGGAGCTGCGGCTGTCGGTGTCGTCGCGGCGGGCGCGGCCGGCGTCTGGACGTTTGCCGGTGAGGCTTGCGTCGCCTGCGGCGGCGTGGCGGCCGGCTGCTCGGTGGCCGGCTGGTTCGGATTGGCCGCCGCCAGGCTGAGGCTCCGCGAGCCTCCGGCGTGGGCTTGGCTTGCGAGCAGCGACATCGCAGCGATCAGGATCAGCTTGCGCATGGAAATCCCCGTCATCTGGTCAATCGATCTTACCTAATTCCCGTGGGCTCAACGCGCGAGGCGGTGCACGCCGATCTCGACCAGGGTGGTCCGGCAGGACAGGCGATAGATCAGGCTGAAAAGCTGACTCCACATGACCGAACTCCGTTGTTGATCATTGGAAGGCGTTATACGCCGCCTGCCTTTCCGGCGTTTTTCGCCGGATGAGGAAAATGGCTTCGTCCGGGGCCGGCGCGATGTCGTCGGAACATTCCGGAAGAAGCCGCCTCACGCCGGCGTGAAGCAGCGCGCCTATCGAGGCCGGACCGGATTCCGATAGAGGCCGGTAGTTGTCCCGAGATGAAGCGAGCGCGGCGCGGCAGTATCGTGCGGGCGGCTTTCAGACCCGGTTATTGTATGAGTTCCGATCGCGAAGACTATCCGCCGATCCTCATCTGCTCAAAATGCAGGCGCCCGATGAAGTTCCTGGCGACACTACCTGGAATAGTCACACTGCCTGCGGAGCACGTTTATTTTTGCGTCCAGTGCCGTCGGGTGGACACGATTCGGCTGAAGTGAGGCGCCGGCGCCGGCGAGCCCGACCTGCTCAAAACACCTCGAAATATTCGCGATGCTCCCAGTCGGTCACTTCCGACAGGAAGCGGTCGATCTCGGCGTTCTTGATGTGGGTGTAGTAGTCGACGAACTCCGCCCCGAGCTTCTCGCGGAAGAACGGGTCGTCCTTGAGCGCTGAGACCGCATCGCGCAAGCTTTTCGGCAATGGCGGCGCCTTGGTCTCGTAGGGCGTGTCGGCCGAGGGGCCGGGATCGAGCTTGCGGTCGACGCCGTCGAGGCCGGAGAGAATCTGCGAGGCCATGTAGAGATAGGGATTGGCCGCGGGCTCACCGATGCGGTTCTCCAGGCGCGTTGACGCATCACCGGCGCCGCCGAGCACGCGGATCATCACGCCGCGATTGTCGCGGCCCCAGATCGCACGGTCGGGCGCCAGCGAATAGGAGCGATAGCGCTTGTAGCCGTTGATGGTGGGCGTGGTGAACAATGTCGAGGCGCGGGCGTGATCGAGCAGGCCGGCGAGGTAGGATTTGCCGAACGCGCTGAGCGGCTCGCCGCCATCCTTCGCCGCTTCCTGGGCCATGAACAGATTGTCGCCGCTCGCGCGCGAGACGATCGACTGATGCAGGTGCCAGCCGCTCGCGAACACGTTCGGCAGCTTCGGCCGGCACATGAAGGTGGCGTGATAGCCATGGCGGCGCGCGATCTGCTTCACCGCGCTGCGGAACAGCACCATGTTGTCGGCGGGCTCCAGGCCCTTCTTCGGCTGGAACGTGAATTCGCACTGGCTGGGGCCGAACTCGACCTCGACCGAGCGCAACGGCAGCCCCAGCGCGACGATGTCGCGGCGCAGGATCTCAAGCACCGGCTCCATCTGATCGAAGCGTTGCTCGGTGAGATATTGGTAGCCGTGGCTGAGCAGGCTGACCGAGGGCGGCGTGCCGGGCTGGCCTGCGTCTTCCGCGCGCATATGCGGATCGTCGAGCCTGAAGATGTGGAATTCCACTTCGAGCCCCGCCACGAAATCGTGGCCGCGCGTGCCGAGCTCGCCGAGGACGCGCTTGTAGAGCCCGCGCGTCGCGAAAGGCACGGGACGGCCGTCGTTGAAATAAAGGTCGCACAGCACCCAGCCCGTGGTGGGCGCCCACGGCAGCACGCGAAACGTGGTGGGATCAGGCACCATCAGCACGTCGGCCGCGCCCTCCATCTCCTTCATGCCGAAGCCGCCGCCTGCCGTGAACACGGGGAATACCGTGCGATGCGAGGTATCCTTGGCCAGCATGGTGGTGGTGATGGAGCAGCCGCTCTCCAGCGAGGCGATCGCCTCGGATGCGACGATGGTCTTGCCGCGCAGGATGCCGTGCTGGTCGGGGAAGGCGAGGCGGATGACCTCGAGGTTCTTCTCCTCGGCGATGCGGCGCATGCGCTGGGCTGCGTCCCTCTGCTCATCCGACCACAGCGCATGTCGCGCGACGAAAGTCACTTTGCTACTCCTCCAGTCGTGAGGCGCGAGGCATGCGCCACATTCTCCGTCATTGCGAGGAGCTCTTGCGACGAAGCAATCCAGAAATGCATCCGCGGTGACAGACTGGATTGCTTCGCTTCGCTCGCAATGACGAGGATAGACGTCACTCCGCCGCCGTCAGCCGGTGCACGTTGTCCGCGATCTCCTTCGGCACCGGCGCGGTCCATGGCGCGCCGCGGCGGCGCTTGACGTCGACTTCCATCCAATAGGTCTCCCAGCCCCGCGTCGGTCCGATGCCGTCCATCGTCGCTGGCCCCTGAATGCTGCGCGCGTTGGCCGCGTCCAGAAACAGCATCGGCCTCTCGCCGCCGGAGACCTTCTCGATCTCCTGCCGCAGCAGGCGGCGATACTGCACGATCGCCTTGTCGCTCTGTCCGAGATGCTCCTTGGTACGATCCTGGATCGCGCCCATCGATTCCACCGCCCATTGGTCGTGGACGTTGATGTCGTTGCCCATGCCGGTATAGGTCGCGGTCTGCTGCTCGTGCGGATCGAAACCGTAATCGTTAGCTCGGTTCTTGCGCGATTTGTAGTCGGGCAGCTCGTAGAGCTCGAGCCGCTGGTCGCGCATCTTCTGCTTGTCGACCGGGTTCGAATAGCTGGTGAAGATCGCGTACCAATAGCAGTTCTCGTCATCGACAGGCACGTGCCACTGCGTGATCGTCATCTCCGTGCTCATGGGGATGACGAAGCCGTGCGGGAACAGCTGGTTGGTGACGCGCACATGGGTGCGCTCCTCGTCGATCTCGCGCAGCGCGATCAGGCGCAGGCCATATTCGGTGTGCTCGACATTGATGATCGGGCGGTCGTATTCGCGCAGGATCTTCGTCATCGGCAGATCGCTGCCGGCGGAGGCGCCGCGAAACTGCTTGCCGTAGGCGGTGGAGGTGTCCTCGTCCTCGAAGAAGCGGTGCAGATAGGAGGCGTGGGCGGGATCGATGCCGACCTCCAGCGCCTGCAGCCAGTTGCAGGCCATGTGGCCCTTGAACGCGAAGGTATGGCTGCTTGGTGCAATGAAGCAGTCGAGCTCCGGGAACGCCGGCGGCTTACCCTCGCCGAGATAGGCCCAGAGGATGCCGCTCTTCTCCACGACGGGGTAGGAGCGCTGGCGGATGTTCTGGCAAAGCTTGGAATCCTTCGGCTCGGCCGGCGTCTCGATGCACTGGCCGGTGGCGTCGAACAGCCAGCCATGGAAGGCGCAGCGCAGGCCACCATGCTCGAGCCGTCCGAAGGCGAGGTCGGCGCCGCGATGGGCGCAGTGGCGGTCGATCAGCCCAAAGCGCCCGGTCTCGTCGCGGAACAGCACCAGATTCTCGCCGAGCAGTTTCACCGAACGGATCGGCCGCGCACCCTCCAGCTCGTCCACCAGCGCCGCCGGCTGCCAATAGCTCCGCATCAGCTTCCCGCACGGATCCTTCGGCCCGGTGCGGGTGATCAGGTCGTTCTGCTCCTGGCTCATCATGGCGGTCGCGTCCTTTTCTGGAGAAGCGTTCTGTTCGCCTATTGAACGAATGGGCGAATTATGACATGAGCTGGAGCGCCAGCAAGTACTATTTTGCAGGATTTTCCCCTGACATGCCCAAGCTGAAGCGGACTGAGACTGACGAGCGCGCAACGGATTTCGTCGAGGCCCTCGACCGCGGGCTGCGCCTGCTGCAGTGCTTCGGCACAAATGCCGGCCCGATGACGCTGAGCGATCTCGCCCGCACTGCCGATCTGCCGCGCGCGACGGCGCGGCGCATGCTGTTCACGCTCCAGCGCGGCGGCTTCGTCAGCGGCGATGGGAAACTGTTCTCGCTGACGCCGCATGTGCTGACGCTGGCCGCGTCCTATTTGCGATCCAACCAGCTCGTCGCGGTGCTGCAACCGGTGCTCGATCGCGTTGCGACGGCGGCGAATGAAATCTCCTCGCTGGCCGTGCTCGACCGCGACGAGGTCGTGTTCATCGCCCGCAGCAGTCCGGCGCGCATGTTCTCCGGCGGCCTCGAGATCGGCTACCGCCTGCCGTCCTTCTGCACCTCGGTCGGCCGCGCCATGCTCGGCCAACTCGACGACGCCGATCTCGCTGCCCGGCTGAAGACGATGAAACGGGAGGCGCTGACGCCGCAGACGGTGACCGATCCGAAGGCGCTGCTCGCGCGCATCGCTGCCGACCGGGCCCAGGGCTATTCGCTGGTCGACCGCGAGGCCGAGCCGCACTTCCGCTCGATCTCGGTCCCCGTCCGCCGCTACGACGGCGTGATCGTCGCCGCCATCAACATGGGCGCGCATGTCGACCGCGTGCCGGCGCAGGAGCTGATCGACCGCTTCCTGCCGCTGTTGCGGGACGGTGCGGAGGCGGTGCGTTCGCAGTTGCTGTAAGCGTGTAGGGTGGGTTAGCCGAAGGCGTAACCCACCACTTCCGTCCACGCGGAAACTAAAGAGGTGGGTTACGCTTCGCTAACCCACCCTACTCAGCTATAATGCGCTCCACACAAGACCAGGGAGCACGCCATGCAACACACCATGGTTCCCAGTGATCGCGTGGAGCACGTCGCCGTCTACGGACGCGACGGCACGAAGCTCGGCACGATCGAGCGACTGATGCTCGACAAGATGAGCGGAACGGTCGCCTATGCCGTGATCAAGACCGGCGGGCTGCTCGGTACACGTCACCATTATCCGCTGCAGTGGAGCGCGCTGAAATACGATCCGGCACGGCAGGCGTTCCAGATCGAGCAGACGCTGGACGAACTCAGCAGCGGCCCGTGCGAGTTCGATGGCGACGCGTTCGACTGGGGCGACCGCTCGCGGCCCTACCCGCATCCGAATTACTGGTCGATCTAGCGGGGAAACGGTCGGCCAGCGCGCATTCTCGGCGCGGATGCGGCTGGCTCAAGCGGCGCCCGAGCGTTGTCCGACGCGAGCGCCCGCTAGCCGGGAAGCGGCTGCTCGCCGACTTTGGGCCAATAGGTGCCAAAGCTCCAGAGCCCGCCCTCCGGATCGCGCGCGGCGAAATCGCGGCTGCCATAATCGGTCGCGTAGGGCTCCATCTCGATCTGCGCCCCGGCGGCCTTGACCTTTTGATAGAGCGCGTCGGGCTCATCAACAGCGAGATAGACGGCATCCGTCCGCCGGCCGCCGATGTCGCCAACCTGTCTGCCGTAGGCGTCGTCGCGATGCGCGCCCAGCATGAGGATCGACGATCCGAACGCCAGCTCGGCGTGAACGACCGTGTCCTCCTTGCGGTACACCACGCGTTCGGTGAAGCCGAGAACGTTCTTCAGCCAGGCGATCATCGCCTCCGTATCCTTGCAGCGCATGGTGTGGAAGAGGCGCGGCGCTTCATAAACGTTCGGCGGGTTCATGACACTCTCCAAGCTCGTTCCAAGTCCGGTGCAAGTCCTTGTCTGTTGCGAAACCGACCCTAGTTCGGATCAAGCCAGCCGGCTTGAACAAATGGGACCTGCCCGTGTCTCGCCCCGCGTGGCGCTAGCCTCCGCCGTCGCGCATCAGTCGTGGATCGATGACATCGAGCCGCGCGGCCCATCCGGTCGGTGTCTCTCCGCTGAAGATGCGGAAATCGCGCGCAAGATGTGCCTGGTCGGCATAGCCGGCCTCCGCGGCAATGGCCGCCCAGCCGCCTGCGCCGTCCGTCCGGGCCAGGATGCAAGCTCGATGAAAGCGCAGCATCTGGGCCAGCGTCTTTGGCGGAACGCCGATCTCGTGGTGGAAGCGGCGCGTGAGATGCTTGCGGCTCCAGCCGATGTCGGAGGCAATGTCGGCGATTCTGACCGCGCCCGCGCCTCGCCAGAGCGTCTGCAACGCGAAAGCGATCTCAGGCGAAGGCTCATGCACGGCGTGGCGAAGCACGAAGTCTTCCACGATCTCGAATCGTCGCTGCCAGCCGGTCGCCTCGGCCACCCTCGCGCGGAGGTCGCTACCGTGCCGCCCCCAAATGTCGTCGAGTCCGACGATCCGTGCGGTCAGATCGGGCACGGCTCCTCCGAAGAAACGATACGCCCCGAGCGGCGTGAAATCGACCTGAACGCATTCGGCGTGTCCGTCGGATTCGATAACGACCGGTCCGGGAAACAGACCCGCCGCGAAACTCGGCCGCGCATCGGCGGTGTCAGGTTGGTGTCCGAGTGCAATACGGAAGGGCGTTCCCAAATTCACCAGCAGAGGCAGTGTAAGCGGCGCGGCGTGCCGGAAGGCGGCCAGGCCGATGCCGCGCTCGCGGTAGAACGAAATGCTGGAGACCAGGCGCGCAAGGCGCGGCGAGGGCGGTCGACGAACGACATCGGGAGGCGCGTCCATCGCACGCTACCTTTGGTCCGCCTCGCGCTCCACCGCCTTGTAGAGCACGCCTGCCATCTCGCGTGTGCTCGCGTCCGCGCGCACGGTGTCACGGAGGATCTCGGTCATGTCTGGAGCTTAGCAGGCGATCGCGGCGGAACTCAAATGACCCGGTGCAGGGTACGTGATACGCCGTCGAACTGCGCCAAAGGCGGCCCTGTCACGGCCGGTTGCGCATCCAATCCGCAAGGCCCGATATCGCCTTGTCGAGGTCCTGCCGCGCGGCGGCATCGGTGATCGTCTCCTCCATCGCGCCGCGCATGCACTTCATCCAGGCGTCGCGCTCGGCGTCGCCAATGGCAAAGCCGAAATGGCGTTGGCGCAGCCGCGGATGGCCTTTCTCGGGGGTATAGAGCCGCGGGCCGCCGGTCCATTCGGTGAGATAGCGCTTCAGCACGTCCCTGATCAGGCCGAGATCGTCCGCGTGCATGGCGCGGATGATCTTCGCCTCCGGCAGCGTGTCCATGCGGTCGTAGAAGCGGTCGACGAGGGCGTCGATCGTGGCGCGGCCGCCGATCCGCTCGAACATGGAGATTGCGGTGGTGGTGTCGGTCATTCTCTACAGCGCCACGCTGCGCAGGCCGAAGCTGCGGGCCTCGTTCTGCAGCACCGGGCGCACCGCATCGATCAGGCGCGCGGCGGCGGCGTCGACCGACAGCCCCGCCGTATCCACCACCGCGGTCGCGCGCGAATACAGCGGCTCGCGGCTCAGCAGGATGTTGCGCAGCTCTGTCATCGCCGAGCGATCATCCGCCATCGGGCGCAGATCGCCCTGGCGGCGCACGCGCGCCATGTGCTCCTCCGGCTCGGCCTTCAGCCAGATCGTGTAGAACGAGCTCAGGACCTTGTCGAAGGTCAGGGGCTCGGAGACGATGCCGCCGCCGGTTGCCAGCACCATCAGCTCGTTGCGCGCCAGCAGCTGTTGCAGCGCCGCCTGCTCCATGCGGCGAAAGCCTTCCTGGCCGTAGAGCGCGATGATCTCGGCGACCGAAAGCCCGTTCTGCTGCTCGACCTCCTTGTTGAGCTCGACAAAGCTCCAGCCGATTTTCTTCGCCAGCATCCGCCCAAGTGTCGACTTGCCGGCGCCGCGCAAGCCGATCAGCGCGATGCCGCAGAATGGCGCGCGCCGCGGCGCGGAGGCGCTGCCCCCAGTGAGCAGATCTTTTGCTTGTGCGATCTGGCTCGGAGTCGCCTTGCGCAAGAGGTCGCGAAACATCTGCCAGTCCGGCGTCGGATCCGCGCTAGGCAGCAGGTCTTCGAGATGCGCGCCCATCGCGTCGGAGACGCGGCGCAGCAGCACGATCGAGACGTTGCCCTTGCCGCTCTCGAGCTGCGCGATGTAGCGCTCCGAGATTCCCGATACCTTGGCGAGCACTTTGCGCGACATGCCGCGCAGCGCGCGCATGGTGCGCACACGCTGGCCGAGCTGTTCGAGGAAGCGGGATTCGGCGTCGGGACTTTCGGTCATGAGCCTTCTTTACAGGTGTCCTGCGGCGCGTTTTAATGAAACATAGTGCCTGCTGGCATTGACAGCAAGCCGCCGTGGTGTCTTTCTATGAATTATAATTCTAAATTCGGGAGAGATGTCCGTGAGCGAGGGATCCTACAACGCGGTGACCTGGCTGCTCGACCGTAACGTCGAGGAGGGCAGGGGCAGCAAGCTCGCCTTCGATGACACCGTCTCGCGGCTCACCTATGGCGAGCTCCAGCAACAGACCCGGCGCGCCGCCAACATGCTGCGCCGGCTCGGCGTTCGCCGCGAGGAGCGCGTGGCGATGATCATGCTCGATACGGTCGATTTCCCGATCGTGTTCCTGGGCGCGATCCGCGCCGGCATCGTGCCGGTACCGCTCAACACGCTGCTGACCGCGGACCAATACGCCTACATCCTCGCCGACTGCCGCGCGCGCGTGCTGTTCGTGTCCGAAGCGCTCTATCCCGTCATCAAGGACGTCGTCGGCCGCATGCCTGATCTCGAGCATGTCGTGGTCTCCGGCGCCAAGCAGAACGGCCACAAGCAGCTTGCCGAAGAGCTGGCCGCCGAGAGCGACCAGTTCACCACCGCCGCGACGCATCCGGACGAGCCGGCGTTCTGGCTGTATTCGTCGGGATCAACGGGCATGCCCAAGGGCGTGCGCCACATCCATTCCAATTTGCAGGCGACCGCCGACACCTACGCAAAACAGGTGCTCGGCATTCGCGAGAGCGACGTGTGTCTCTCCGCGGCGAAATTGTTCTTCGCCTATGGCCTCGGCAATGCGCTGACCTTTCCGATGTCGGTCGGCGCCAGCGTGATCCTCAACAGCGAGCGGCCGACCCCGGCGCGCATGTTCGACCTGATGAACCGCTACGATCCCTCGATCTTCTACGGCGTGCCGACGCTGTTCGCGGCGATGCTCAATGACGAGACGATGAAGAGCGAGCGCGGCGGCAAGGCGTTGCGCATCTGCACCTCCGCGGGCGAGGCGCTGCCGGAATCGGTCGGCAACAGCTGGAAGGCACGCTTTAACGTCGACATTCTCGACGGCGTCGGCTCGACCGAGCTGTTGCACATTTTTCTGTCGAATGCGCCCGGCGATATCAAATACGGTTCGTCCGGCAAGCCGGTGCCAGGCTATGCGGTGCGGCTCGTCAACGAAGCCGGGCAGGATGTTGCCGACGGCGAAGTCGGCGAGCTCCTGGTCGATGCGCCCTCGGCCGGCGAAGGCTACTGGAACCAGCGTCACAAGAGCCGCCGAACCTTCGAGGGACCGTGGACCCGCACCGGCGACAAATATGTCCGTGACGCGGATGGCCGCTACACCTTCTGCGGCCGCGCCGACGACATGTTCAAGGTCTCAGGCATCTGGGTCTCGCCGTTCGAAGTGGAGAGCGCGCTGATCACGCATCCGGCGGTGCTGGAAGCTGCCGTCGTGCCCGAGGCCGATCCGGAAGGACTCCTAAAGCCCAAGGCCTTCGTCGTGCTGCGCCCCGGCGCCAAGACGACGGATTTGCAGGAGATGCTCAAGGAGCACGTCAAGCAGAAGATCGGCCCCTGGAAATATCCGCGCTGGATCTACGTGGTGGACTCGCTGCCGAAAACGGCGACCGGCAAGATCCAGCGGTTCAAGCTGCGGGAAGGGGCGCATTGAGCGTGTGGCGCTTGCTTGCCCTCCAGGGGAGGGGGAGGGTCGGCACGCGATGGAGCGTAGCGAGACGCGTGACGGGGTGGGGTGATCTCTCCACACGGGCACTGCATCTGCGGAGAGGCTGTCACCCCACCCCGCTTCACATCTCGCTGCGCTCGCTGTGAATCGACCCTCCCCCTCCAGGGGAGGGTGGGCATCTCGGCATTTGGCTAGGAATGGGAATTCGACCATGACCAATCTCACCCCCACCGGCTTCCTCGACATCGGCGGCGTCAGCCTCGAATACAAATGGCTCGCGCCGCTGGTCCCCAACGCCCCTACCATCGTCATGCTGCATGAAGGCCTCGGCTCCGTCGGCCTCTGGGGCGATTTCCCGGAGAAGCTCCAGCAGGCCACGGGCGCGGGCATCTTCGCCTATTCGCGCGCAGGCTATGGCCAGTCCAGCCCGGTCGCGCTGCCGCGGCCGCTCGACTACATGCACCGCGAGGCGCTGGACGTGCTGCCGAAGCTGCTCGATGCGATTCAGTTCAAGCGCGGCCTTCTGCTCGGCCATTCCGATGGTGCCTCGATCGCCACCATCTATGCCGGGGCGCATCAGGATCATCGCCTCAACGGCCTCGTGCTGATCGCGCCACATTTCATCGTCGAGGACATCTCGATCAAATCCATCGCCGCGATCAAGACGACGTTCGAGATCACGGACCTCAGGTCAAAGCTCGCGCGCTGGCACAAGGACGTCGACAATGCCTTCCAGGGCTGGAACGGCGCCTGGCTCGATCCGAAATTCCGCGATTGGGATATCTCCGAATACCTCGCCTACATCCGCGTGCCCGTCATGATCGTGCAGGGCGCAGATGATCAGTATGGGACGCTGCGCCAGGCCGAGATCGCGCAGGAGGAATGTTACTGCCCGGTCGACCTGAATGTCTTTGCCGGCGCGGCGCATTCCCCCCATCGCGAGGTCCCGGGACCCACCCTCGATGCCATCACGCAGTTCGCAAAGGCCGCCTTGCGGGACGATCCAGGGCTTCAGGCCGCATGAGGCGCATGCGATCGAGATGAAGCAAAGTGCATGTGAGTCCGAGATTCGGGCTAGACTGACTGGGCAAGATGCACTATTGTGCATCTAAGGCTCGAAATGCATAACCAAGCTTAAGGGTGGCTCATGGCCGGGGAAGATCGGCGCCTCGCAGGCGGCGCGACATTCATCGATTTCCAGACCGAACCGTCCCGCTACAAGCATTGGAAGCTCGCGGTCGAGGGCGACGTCGCGACGCTGACCATGGACGTCGACGAGAATGGCGGCCTGTTCGAGGGCTATTTGCTCAAGCTCAATTCCTACGATCTCGGCGTCGACATCGAGCTGGCCGACGCGGTCCAGCGCCTGCGCTTCGAGCATCCCGAGGTGAAGGTCGTCCTGCTGCGCTCGGCCAAGAACCGCGTGTTCTGCGCCGGGGCCAACATCCGCATGCTCGCGGGCTCCACGCATGCCCACAAAGTAAACTTCTGCAAGTTCACCAACGAGACCCGCAACGGCATGGAAGATTCTTCGGAGAATTCCGGCCAGCGTTTCATCACGGTCGTGAACGGCTCCGCCGCCGGCGGCGGCTATGAGCTGGCGCTCGCGACCGATCACATCATCCTCGCCGACGACGGCTCGTCCGCAGTAGCGCTGCCCGAAGTGCCGCTGCTCGCGGTGCTGCCGGGCACCGGCGGTCTGACCCGCGTGGTCGACAAGCGCAAGGTGCGCCGCGACCACGCCGATGTCTTCTGCACCATCGAGGAAGGCGTGAAGGGCAAGCGCGCCGTGCAATGGCGCCTCGTCGACGAGATCGCGCCGAACTCCAAGCTCGAGGCCAAGATCGCCGAGCGCGCCAAGGAGTTTGCGGCGGCCTCGACCCGCAAGGGCAGCGGCAAGGGCATCGCGCTGACGCCGCTCAAGCGTCTGATCGACCAAAACAGCATCCGCTACGGCCTCGTCACCGTCGACATCGATCGCACCGCCCGCATCGCCACCATCTCCATCAAGGCGCCGGAGACCGCGCCGCCCGCCGACATCGACGGCATGATGGCGCAAGGCGCCTCGTTCTGGCCGCTGCAGGTGGCGCGCGAGCTCGACGACGCCATCCTGCACTTACGCATCAACGAGCTCGAGATCGCCATGCTCGTCTTCAAGAGCCATGGCGACCGCGCCCATGTGCTGGCCTGCGATGCTTTCCTCGAAGCCAACAAGGCGCATTGGCTGGTCAACGAGATCAGGCATTACTGGAAGCGCGTGCTCAAGCGCGTCGACGTCACCTCGCGCACGCTGGTGACGCTGGTCGAGCCCGGCTCCTGCTTTGCCGGCACGCTCGCCGAGCTCGTCTTCGCCGCCGACCGCTCCTACATGTTGATCGGCACGCGCCAGGGCGACAACCGCCCGCCGCCCTCGATCGAGCTGTCCGCGATGAATTTCGGCCCGTATCCGATGAGCCATGGCCTGACGCGGCTGCAATCGCGCTTCCAGGCCGACCCGTCCGATCTGGAGCGGGCGGAAGCGACGCTCGGCACCAGCCTCGATGCCGAGCAGGCCGAAGAGCTCGGCCTCGTCACCTTCGCGCTCGACGACATCGACTGGGACGACGAGGTCCGCGTGTTTCTCGAGGAGCGCGCCAGCTTCTCGCCCGACAGCCTCACCGGCATGGAAGCGAGCCTGCGCTTCGTCGGTCCCGAGACGATGGAATCAAAGATCTTCGCCCGCCTCACCGCCTGGCAGAACTGGATCTTCCAGCGCCCGAACGCCGTCGGCGAGGAAGGCGCGCTACGCCGCTACGGCAGCGGCCAGAAGCCGAAATTCGATATGACGCGGGTTTAATGACGATCGTGTCCCGGGCGCGCTGCGGCATGCAATGCCGCTGCGCAGAACCGGGACCCAGAGCGACCAGACAATGGGTCCCGGCTCTGCAGCGCACCGCTTCGCGGCTAGCGCAGCGTCCGGGACACGGGACAGACCAAGGAGCACGGCCATGAACATGAACATCATGAACGTCGACTACTCGACCAAGATTCCCAACAACGTCAATCTCGCCGAAGACCGCCAGGTGCTGAAAGCGCTGGAAGGCTGGCATCCCGGCTACATGGATTGGTGGAGCGACATGGGGCCGGAAGGCTTCCAGGAATCGCTGGTCTATTTGCGCACGGCGTACTCGGTCGATCCGCGCGGCTGGGCCAAGTTCGACTATGTCCGCATGCCCGAATATCGCTGGGGCATTCTCCTTGCGCCGCAGGAAGAGAACCGCGTCGTGCCGTTCGGCGAGCATTATGGCGAGCCGGCCTGGCAGGAAGTCCCGGGCGAGCATCGCGCCATGCTGCGCCGCCTGATCGTGATCCAGGGCGACACCGAGCCGGCCTCGGTCGAGCAGCAGCGCCATCTCGGCAAGACCGCGCCCTCGCTCTACGACATGCGCAATTTGTTCCAGGTCAATGTCGAGGAAGGCCGCCATCTTTGGGCGATGGTCTACCTGCTGCAGAAATATTTCGGCCGCGACGGCCGCGAGGAAGCCGACGATCTCTTGCGCCGCCGCTCCGGCGACGCCGACGCGCCGCGCATGCTGGGCGCCTTCAACGAGGCGACGCCGGACTGGCTGTCCTTCTTCATGTTCACCTATTTCACCGACCGCGACGGCAAGATGCAGCTGCACTCACTGGCGCAGTCCGGCTTCGATCCCTTGTCGCGCACCTGCCGCTTCATGCTGACGGAGGAAGCGCACCACATGTTCGTCGGCGAGACCGGCATCACCCGCGTCGTGCAGCGCACCTGCGATGCGATGAAGGCGGCCGGCATCACCGATCCTACCGACATCGCGAAAGTCCGCGCGCTCGGCGTCATCGATCTGCCGACCATCCAGAAGAAGCTGAACCTGCACTATACGCTGTCGCTCGACCTGTTCGGCTCGGAAGTCTCGACCAACGCGGCCAACGCCTTCAATGCCGGCATCAAGGGTCGCTATCACGAGACCCAGATCGACGACGATCACCAGCTCAAGAACTCCACCTATCCGGTGCTCAAGCTGATCAACGGCGAGGTCAAGCTGGTTGACGAGCCGGCGCTGACCGCGCTCAACATGCGCCTGCGCGACGATTACAGCCAGGATTGCGTCAAGGGTATGCTGCGCTGGAACAAGGTGATCTCGACCGCGGGCTACGATTTCAAGCTGACCTTGCCCAATGTCGCCTTCCATCGCCACATCGGCGAGTTCAAGGACGTGCATGCGACGCCCGACGGCATTCTGATCGACGATGCCACCTGGGCCAAGCGCAAGGACGAATGGCTGCCGTCGGCCAGCGACGGTGACTTCATCACGTCATTGATGCAGCCCGTCACCGAGACCGGCCAGTTCGCCTCCTGGATCTCGCCGCCGAAAGTCGGCATCGACAACAAGCCCGGCGATTTCGAGTACGTGAAGATCGAGTCGTAACGGCTGCTAGCGAGATGCGATGGCCGCCACGCACTCACTGTCATCGCCCGGCCTTGACCGGGCGATCCAGTATTCCAGAGACTGTCGTCATAGAGCCGCGAGGCCGCGGCTTACTGGATGCCCCGGTCAAGCCGGGGCATGACAGCGGAGTATGAGGCGAGAGCGGAGTACCGATCGCCTCCTTCAGCTATCCCACCCGCTACCCTTGATCCCCGCATTCGCATAGACGATGCCGCCGTCGACCGCGATGGTCGCGCCGACCACGTAATCGCCGGCGCGCGAGGCGAGATAGATCGCGGCGCCCGCCATGTCCTCATCGGTGCCGATGCGGCCCGCAGGCACGCGCGTTGCGACCTCGTCGCCGTGATCGCGCGCGGCGCGGTTCATGTCGGATTTGAACGGCCCCGGCGCGATGGCGGTGACCACGACGTGGTCGGGGATCAGCTTCACCGCCATGCGCCGGGTCAGATGGATCAGCCCGGCCTTGCTCGCGGCGTAGGAGTAGGTCTCCATCGGATTGACGAAGATGCCGTCGATCGAGGCGATGTTGATCACTTTCGCCGGCCGCTCTGCGCTCGCCGCCGCGCGCAAGGGACCGGCCAGCGCCTTGGTCAGGAAGAACGGCGCCTTGACGTTGAGGTTCATCACCTTGTCCCAGCCGCTCTCCGGGAATTCGTCGAACTCGGCGCCCCAGGCCGCGCCGGCATTGTTGACGAGGATGTCGAGCCTCGGCTCCAGCCTGATGATCTCGCCGGCGAGCCTGTTGCAGCCTTCGATGCTCGAAATGTCGATCGGCAGCGCGATGCATTCGCCGTCATATTGCGCGCTGAGCTCCTTGGCGGTCTCCTCGCAAGGTCCGGCCTTGCGCGCGGTGATGTAGACCTTCGCCGCGCCGGCGCTGAGAAATCCCGCCGCGATCATCTTGCCGATGCCGCGCGAGCCGCCGGTCACCAGCGCGATGCGGCCTTTGAGCGAGAACAGATCGTTGAACATGTGTTCCTCCCTTTGTTGCCGCTGGTTGTGGGCGGAGCGGGAAGGGGAGTCAAGGAAGGCGCGCTTGTCCTCACGTGCGCAGAATGAGGCCTACGCCGCCGCGATGCGGCGGAAGCCGTTCCACATCGCGGTCGCGGCGCCCGAGGTCAGCACCGGCAGGATACGCGCGTCCTGATAATTGCCGTTGAGCGAGACGCGGGGCAGCGCGGTCATGTAGTCGGCGCTCTCCGCGAACAGCATGCCGGGCCGTGTCGTCACCGCGGTCTTGAAGCCGGCGGATGCGGCAAGGGCGAATTCGCGCGCGCCCGCGGCGTCGCGGTCGCCATAGGGATAGGCGAGGTGCAGCACGGGGCGCTCCAGCACCTGCTCGATCCGCGCGCGGCTCGTGGCCATCTCCTGCGCGGCGATGTCTTCCGCCTGCTTGGCGAGATTGCAATGGCTGACGCTGTGCGCGCCGATCGTGACCAGCTGATCGGCGGCAAAGGACTTGAGCTCGGCCCAGGACAGGCAGAGGCTGCGGCACAGCGCTTCCATGTCGACGCCGTAGGCCGTGCACAGCGCCCCGATCTCGCGCGCAAGATCGTGCTCGCCCGGCAGCGCGCGCAGCCAGTCGTGCAGGCGGTCGAACGCCGCCTGCTTCGCCGCAATCGTGGTCGCATCGAGCCGCAGCGCGGAATTGCCGATCTGCACGTCGATCTGGTCGGTCTTGGCGATCACGGCCTCCAGCGCCGTCCACCACAATCGCCCGGTCCCGTCGGCAAAATCGCTTGCGACATAGACCGCCAGCGGCGCGTCAAATTCGCGCAGCACCGGCAGGGCGTAATGCAGATTGTCGCGATAACCGTCGTCGAGGGTGAAGGCGGCGAAGCGGCGGTCGAACCGGCCTTCCACCAGCCGCTCATGCAGCTCGTCCATGCTGACGATGTCGATGTCGCGCGAGCGCAAATGGCACAGCGTGGCGCGCAGGAATTCTGGGGTGACCTCGAGATGCCGGTTCGGCTGGAACGCGGCCTCGCGCGCCGGCCGCACGTGGTGCAGCATGAAAATGGCGCCGACGCCCGACAAAAGCGGGCGCAACAGGTGGTGCGCCCCGCTGAAATAGAGAGCTCCCAGCCCGGCGCGGATGACGTTGTTACGCAGTTGTTTCATGACCGGGTGGGGGACTTTGGCATTCCGCCCTCAACTTACGGAAGAACCCTTGAAGAAAAAGTTATTCCAATTGTCCCACCCGGGCCTTCGGAACAGTGCCATTTCCGGTTTGACAGCCTGCCAAGGGTTTGTTTTGTCTCCGTTTCCAGAGTTCGGGTCGTCGAATGCAGAAGCTTTTCTCGTGGGCCGGTAAATGGTGGCCGGGGCTCATCCCCCTTGCCGTCATGTGGGGATTTGCGGCCTGGAATAACACCTTACCGGTCGAGGCCGATCTGTCGGCCCGCAGCTCGGCTGCGCTGAAGGACACCGTTCTGGACAAGACCCGGATCGCGGTCGACGGCCGCGACGTCAGCCTGGCCGCGGACGCCTTCTCCGAGGAGGGGCGCCGCGACGCGGTGATGGCGGTCGAAACCGTGCCCGGCGTGCGGCTGGTCGACGATCGGACCCGCCTCGTTCCTGAGGCCAAGCCCTTCGTCTGGAACGCCGAGCGCGACGTGGTGCGGGTGACGCTGTCGGGCTCCGCGCCGCTGCCGTCGATGAAGGGTCGGCTGACCGAGGCGGCCCGAAAGGAAGTCGGTGGCGTCGAGGTCGCCGACCAGATGGGGCTGGCGCGCGGGGCGCCACCGCGGTTCGAGGCCGCCGCGATGCTGCTGCTCGATCAGATCGGCAAGCTGAAGGACGGCAAGATCACGATCACGGACACCAAGGTCAACCTGTCGGGCATGGCGCGCGAGCTCGGCGGCCGCGAGGCAATCGCGGCTGCGCTGAAGAACCTGCCCGAGGGCTTTTCGATCGCCGCCAACGAGATCAAGGCGCCGCCCTACATCTTCCAGGCCTACAAGGATCCGGTAGCCGCGACGGTGACGCTCACCGGCTACGTTCCTGACAACAACGTCCACGCCGCAATTGCCACCAGCGCCTCGCGAAAGTTCTTCACCGAAAAGGTCGTCGACAATCTCAAGGCCAGCATCGGCGCACCCGGCTCCTTCAACACGGCTGTCGTCGCGGCGCTCGGCGCGCTGTCGCGGCTGTCGACTGGAACGCTCGTCGTCTCCGACCGCGAGGTGAAGCTCTCGGGCGATGCGCTCTACGAAGGCGCCGCCAACGAGATCCGCGCAGGCCTCGGCAAGGACTTCCCGAAGAACTGGCAATACAAGCCGGAGATCACGGTGAAGCCCGCCGCAGGCCCGGTCGACGGTACCGTGTGCCAGCAATTGTTCTCGGAGCTTCTGACCAAGGGCAAGATCCGCTTCGCCAACAAGCGCGCGGACATCGATCCCGATTCGGCCGGCATCCTCGATCGTCTCATCGAGACGGCGCTGCGCTGCCCCACCACCAATATCGAGGTCGCCGGACATACCGACGCCGATGGCGAGGATTCCTTCAACCAGGCTCTCTCGGAAAAGCGCGCTCAAGCAGTGATCGACTATCTGGTCAGAGCGGGCCTGCCCGCCAGCCGTTTCACCGCGGTCGGCCATGGCAGCACGCAGCCCGTCGCCGGCAACGACACCGATGAAGGCAAGGCGCAGAACCGCCGCATCGAATTTCTGGTGAGGTGACGATGCCCTATCTCGTCTCGTTCCATCTGGGCTGGCTGATCGGCTCGCTGCTGCTGGGCTTCTGCATGGGCTGGATCTCGGTGGTCCAGCGCGGCAACGGCACTTCGAAGGTGACCGCGCGCTGGCTCGCCGTGCTTGCCGCCGCCCTGGTCGCGGCCTCCCTCGCCCATGTGGTCCCCGGCCGCTTCGGTTACTGGCTCGACCTCGGCCTGATCATGTTCGCCTGTTACCTGGTCGGCTGCACCATCGGCGCCTGGCTGCGCGATCGCGTGGTCGCGCGCAGCATGCGGGCAGGCTGAAGCCCCGCCGCCGAGCGCCCTCTCTCCCCCAGCGAGGTCATGAAGAGTCGGGAAAGGCTGCGCTTGACAATAATACGTACGTACGTATTATTTGCTCATGCCTAAGCCCTCGCTCAAAGACGCCATCCTCGACGCCGGCCTCAAGGTCATGTTCCGGACCGGCTATCACGGCACCAGCGTGCGCGATGTCGCCGCCGCGGCGGGCGCCCCGCAGGGGTCCTTCACCAATCATTTTCGCTCCAAGGAAGCGTTCGCTTCGGAGGTGCTCGATCGCTATTTCGAGATCACGAAGGGATTGGTGGCGGAGGCCCTTGAAGACGCCTCGCTGACGCCGCGGGCGCGGCTCAAATGCTATCTCGACATCATCACCGGCCGCCTCGAGGCCGACGGCTACGGACGCGGCTGCCTCATCGGCGATCTCAGTCTGGAAGCGGCCGGCAGCAGCGAGCTGCTGCGCACCCGCCTCGCCGAAATTTTTGCCGAGTGGCGCATGCCGTTCGCGGGCTGCATCAGCGAGGCGCAGGAAAGCGGCGAGATCGATTCCGAATTCGAGCCCGAGGAGCTTGCCGACTTCCTGCTCGCGTCCTGGCAGGGTGCGATCCTGCGCATGAAGGTCGACCGCACGCCCCGCGCGCTCGAGCGATTCAAGACCATCGCCTTCAAGACCGTCTTCAAGGAGCCGACATGAGCCAGCAAGCCGAGATTCAGATCCGCAGCGCCTCCGTGCTGGGAAGCACGATGGCTTATCGCGAGACGGGCGCGAAGGATGCGCCGGTCGCGCTCTTTCTTCACGGCAATCCGACGTCGTCCCATATCTGGCGAAACATCCTGCCGCTGGTGGCGCCGGTGGCGCATTGCATCGCGCCCGATCTCATCGGCTTCGGCCGGTCCGGCAAACCCGATATCGCCTATCGCTTCTTCGACCACGTCCGCTATCTCGACGCGTTGATCGAAGAGCTCGGAATCAATTCGGCCTATCTCGTTGCGCAGGACTGGGGCACGGCCCTTTCATTTCATCTTGCGGCGCGTCGGCCGGCGTTCGTGCGCGGGCTTGCCTTCATGGAGTTCATCCGGCCGATGCCGACCTGGCAGGATTTCCACCAGACGGAAGCTGCGCGCGAAACTTTCCGAAAATTCAGGACGCAAGGCGAGGGGGAGGCGATGGTCCTGGAGGCGAACGCCTTCGTCGAACGCGTGCTGCCCGGCGGCATCATGCGAAGTTTGAGCGAAGACGAGATGACGCCTTATCGCGAGCCTTTTCCGACGCCGGACAGCCGTCGTCCCGTTCTTGCATTCCCGCGTGAATTGCCGATCGCCGGCGAGCCCGCCAATGTCTATCACGCGATGCAATCGGCTCATGCGTCGTTGAAAGCGTCCGCCTATCCGAAGCTACTGTTCGCGGGCGAGCCGGGAGCCGTCGTCACTCCCGCATTTGCCGAGACCTTCGCGGCCTCGCTGCAGCACTGCGCGCTCGTCCGCCTCGGGCCCGGTCGGCACTACCTCCAGGAGGATCACCCCGATGCGATCGGCCGATCGGTCGGCGGCTGGATCGCCGGCATCGAAGCGGTGCGTCCGCAGCTTGCGGCCTGAAGGAGGATGAGATGTCCGACGTGACCATCATCTATTGCCGGCCGTGTGGATACGAGAAGCGCGCCAAGGAGGCGGCCGCGGCGCTGCGCCGGCAGCTGGGGCTGGAATCGGATCTCGTCCCCGGCAAGGGCGGCGTTTTCCAGGTGAAGCTCGGCGACCGGATTGTCGCCAGCCGCAGCAAAGGTCATTTTCCTGACGGCGACGAAATCGTGGCGGCCGTCAATGCCGCCCGGGACTGAGCCGGGGAGGCTTTTGCGATGTCGATTGTCTGGTCCGACGATCTCGCCGGTGTCGACTGGGATGAGCTGTCCGCGCTCTACCGCATCGCACCGCTCGGCACCAAGACACCGGCCGATCTCGCGCTCGTGTTTGGCAACAGCATGTTTCGAACCTTCGCTTATGAGCAGGGGCGCCTCGTCGGCGCAGGCCGCGTACTCGCCGATGGCCGCGACTGCGCCTATCTCTGTGATGTCGCAGTGCACCCGGACCATCAGGGGCGGGGTCTCGGCCGCGACATGATCGAACGTCTGCTTGCGCGTTGCCGCGGCCATCGCAAGATCATCCTCTACGCCGTGCCGGGCAAGGAAGGCTTTTACGAACGCCTGGGCTTCAGGCGGATGACCACGGCCATGGCGATCTTCGAGGATCAGGCCGGCGCCTATGGCCGCGGCTATTTGACCGCGCCTTGAGTGCGGTCTGGAGCCCGCGACCTTCCGGTGCATCGGAAAATCCGGGAACGATGCCGGGATTGCCCCCTCTTTCAACAGACGGGCGGGCCCCATAGATTGACGTCGGCTTAAGGCGTGACGGAACATTGTGCGGCCGAAATCATCAAAACTTCATGGCCCCTGCGCAGGATCGCCATGGAGATTCGCGCCAGGCCTTGCCGCCGAAAGCGCCAACCCCTGCACCGGGAGCCGCTACCCTGCCTAAAATATTGAAGGCACGCGTTTTTGTTCGAATTGCCGAATTCCACTTCGGCCGAAAACGCGCTAGTGGAGGGGCGGGGGGCATGCGCGATGCCGGCGCCGGCAGCGCGGGTTCGTTGAATGCCTGCGCGTCCGCCTGTCCGCCGGCCACCCTGGCCGTTGAAGCGTTGTTCGAGGTCTAGATGCTGGAAGCCATACGCAGGGTGACGACGTTTCTGCGCCAGAAGCAAATCCTGCATAAGCTTGGAGTTGTGATCAGCATCGCGGTCATCGGCATCGCTTGCTATGTGCTCTACCACATGCTGCGGGGCATCGATTTCAACGAGGTCCTCGAAGCGATCAAGAGTACCGAGCCGAGCCAGATTGCGATGGCGGCGCTGTTCGTCGCTGCGGGCTATTTCACGCTGACCTTCTACGACCTCTTCGCCACGCGCGCGATCGGCCATGCCCACGTGCCCTATCGCATCAACGCGCTCGCGGCCTTCACCAGCTATTCGATCGGCCACAATGTCGGCGCATCCGTCTTCACTGGCGGTGCGGTGCGCTACCGCATCTATTCGGCCTACGGGCTGAACGCGATCGACGTCGCAAAGATCTGCTTTCTCGCCGGCCTGACGTTCTGGCTGGGCAATGCCGCCGTGCTCGGCCTCGGCATCTCCTACCATCCGGAGGCGGCGGCCTCGATCGACCAGCTGCCGGCCTGGCTGAACCGGACGCTGGCGCTGATGATCATCGTGGCGCTGATCGGCTATGTGGTCTGGGTCTGGACCCAGCCGCGGGTGGTCGGCCGCGGCCCCTGGACCGTGGTGCTGCCGGGAGGCCCGCTGACGCTGCTCCAGATCGCGATCGGCATCGTCGATCTCGGCTTCTGCGCGCTGGCGATGTATGTGCTGGTCCCGGACGAGCCCAATCTCGGCTTCGTCGTGGTCGCGGTGATCTTCGTCTCGGCGACCCTGCTCGGCTTCGCCAGCCATTCGCCCGGCGGCTTGGGGGTGTTCGACGCCGCCATGCTGGTCGGCCTCTGGCAGATGGACCGGGAGGAGCTCCTGGGCGGCATGCTGCTGTTCCGCGTCCTCTATTATCTGTCTCCGTTCGTCCTATCTGTAATCTTGCTGACGTTTCGAGAAGTTATCATCGGCGCCCGATCGAAGCGGTTGCAACAGGCGGCGCTCAAGCTGGACCCCGGTCCTGCGCCTGAAGCCGCCTATGTGAGAGAGCGCAGCGACAGCGGCGCCTGACCGATGTCAGGTCCTTAAGGACAGCCCCCAGGAGAAGCCCGCCCCGATGGCGATCGACGCCCCCTCTTCTCCCTCCGCCCAGCCCTGGTCCGACCGGCTGCGGCACTCGACCATCATTCTGATCGCCGCGGCGCTGGCGCTGTCCGTCGTTGTCTCGCTCGGCGAATTGTCGGCGCTGCACGCCGCAATCGTGTTCCTCTGCATCGCGGCGGCCGCCTTGATCCCGTGGCGGCTGCACGATCCCGCCGCCTCCCGCGACGACGTCAGGCGCATCAACCCGGTCGAGAGCGCGGCGGTGGCCGCGGTGGTTGCCGGCATGCCGGATCCGGCGGTGCTGCTCGACCGCGCCGGCCGCGTCGTCCACCTCAATGCCGCGGCCGCCCAGCTCGCGCCGGCGCTGCGCCGGAACGAGCTCGCCCAGTTCGCGCTGCGCTCGCCGGAGATCATCACCGCGCTGCGCGAGGCCATCGCGACCACCGAGCCGCGGCGCGCGACCTATCTCGATCATGTTCCGGTCGATCGCTGGATGGAGCTGATCATCACGCCGGTACCGGTGCCGACCAGCTTCGGCGGCACCGACAAATGCATGCTGATGACCTTCCACGACCAGACGCCGCTACGCCGGGTCGAGGAGATGCGCGCCGATTTCGTCGCCAATGCCAGCCATGAGCTGCGCACGCCGCTGGCGGCGCTGTCGGGCTTCATCGATACGCTCCAGGGTCAGGCCAAGGACGATCCCAAGGCACGCGAGCGCTTCCTCGGCATCATGCACAATCAGGCTACGCGCATGGCGCGCCTGATCGACGATCTCTTGTCGCTGTCGCGGGTCGAGCTGTCGGCCCATGTCCGGCCGGACACCCTGGTCGATCTCGTCCCGATCATCCGCCAGGTCGCCGACGGGCTCGAGCCGCTGGCGCGCGAGCGTCAGGTCGAGGTGGACATCCACCTGCCGGAGCCGCCGGTGATGATCGCGGGCGACCGGGAGGAACTGCTCCGCCTGTTCGAGAACCTGATCGAGAACGCGCTCAAATATGGCGCCTCGGGCGGACGCGTCATCGTGTCGCTGACATCGAGCGCGGCCACTGATGGAACTCAGGAAATCCGGGTCATGGTCCGCGATTTCGGCCCTGGCATCGCGCCCGAGCACCTGCCCCGGCTGACCGAGCGCTTCTACCGGGTGGATGTCGGCGACAGCCGCTCGCAGGGCGGCACCGGGCTCGGATTATCGCTGGTGAAACATATTCTTAACCGTCATCGCGGTCGGCTTCTGATCGAAAGCGTGCCCCGGCAGGGCGCCACTTTTACCGCCTGTTTTCCCCAGGCCAAGACGCCGGCTTAGACCCAAAAATCAAGCGATTTCAGTCGGTTGACTGTGTCATCCAGCTGTCACGAAACCTTCGTAAAAGCACAGCCGACCGCTCCTAAACGGGCGGCACGGGGAGCGCGATCGGGCGCGGATGGCGCTTCGCTCCCCTGTATGGAGACCAGCATGAATTTCCTCAAAACTCTCGTCGCTGCTGGCTTGGTCGCCGCATCGGCGACGGCAGCCTTTGCTGCCGACATCACGGGTGCCGGCGCGACGTTCCCGTTCCCGATCTATTCGAAGTGGGCTGACGCCTACAAAAAGGAGACCGGCAACGGTCTGAACTATCAGTCGATCGGCTCCGGCGGCGGCATCAAGCAGATCCAGGCCAAGACCGTGACCTTCGGCGCCAGCGACGCGCCGCTCAAGGCCGAGCAGCTCGAGAAGGACGGCCTCGTCCAGTGGCCGATGGTGATGGGCGCCATCGTCCCTGTCGTCAACCTCGAGGGCGTGAAGCCCGGCGAGCTGGTGTTCGACGGCGAGACCCTGGCCAACATCTATCTCGGCAAGATCACCAAGTGGGACGATGCCGCGATCAAGAAGCTCAATCCGAACGCGAAGCTGCCCTCGGAGGCGATCACCGTGGTCCGCCGTTCGGACGGTTCGGGCACCACTTTCAACTTCACCAACTACCTCTCCAAGGCCAGCGCGGACTGGAAGAGCAAGGTCGGCGAGGGCACCGCGGTCGAGTGGCCGGTCGGCGTCGGCGCCAAGGGCAACGAAGGCGTGTCGGGCAACATCAGCCAGACCAAGAACTCGATCGGTTACGTCGAGTACGCCTATGCCAAGCAGAACAAGCTGACCTACACCGGTCTCGTCAACAAGGCCGGCAAGCCGGTGCAGCCGACCGTCGAGGCCTTCCAGGCAGCCGCCTCCAACGCCGACTGGGCCAAGGCACCCGGCTATTACGTCATCCTGACCGACCAGCCCGGCGAGAAGTCCTGGCCGATCACGGCGGCGACCTTCATCCTCATGCACAAGTCCGCCACCGACAAGGCGGCCTCGCAGGAAGCCATCAAGTTCTTCCGCTGGGCCTTCAAGAACGGCGGCAAGGCGGCTGAAGAGCTCGATTATATCCCGATGCCGGACAGCGTCGTCCAGCTGATCGAGAAGACCTGGGCTGCCGAGATCAAGAGCTAAGTAGAGCTCTCGTGTCCCGGACGCGGTGCGGCCCTGGCGATGCGAAGCATCGTCCAGTGTGCCGCTCCGCTAGAGCCGGGACCTACAAGCACCAGGCCCCGGATCAGCGGCGCACCGCTTCGCGCTGCACCGCATCCGGGGCACGGGACCGCCACCAACAACAAGCGTATATAAAACGGGCACAGGGGATCGGCGTGGCTGAGATGGCTGTCGAGAGCAATGTGATTGATGCTGCCGGTCCATATGATCGCGCCAAGGCCTTGAGCGCGTTCAAGCTCGGCGACGTCACCTTCTACTGGATCACGCGGTTGTCCGCGATCTCGGTGCTGCTGATCCTCGGCGGCATCATCATCTCGCTGATCGTCGGTGCGTTCCCGGCGATCAAGGAATACGGCATCTCCTTCCTGTGGACCCAGCGCTGGGCGCCCTCCGCCGATCCGCCGGTGCTCGGCGCGCTCGGGCCGATCTATGGCACGCTCGTCACCTCCTTCATCGCGATGCTGATCGCCATTCCCGTCGGTCTCGGCATTGCGATCTTCCTCACCGAGCTCTGCCCGCAATGGCTGCGCCGCCCGATCGGCATGGCGGTGGAGCTGCTCGCCGGCATCCCCTCGATCATCTACGGCATGTGGGGCTTCTTCGTGCTCGGCCCGTTCCTGGCCAACACCTTCCAGCCCTTCATGATCAGGGTGTTCGACGGTGTTCCCGTGCTGGGCGCGATCTTCGCGGGTCCCCCGTCCTATCTCAGCCTGTTCAACGCCGCCCTGATCCTCGCCATCATGGTGCTGCCCTTCATCACCTCGATCTCGGTCGATGTGTTCAAGACGGTGCCGCCGGTGCTGAAGGAAGCCGCCTATGGCGTCGGCTGCACCACCTGGGAAGTCGTCCGCAGCGTCGTGATCCCCTACACCCGCGTCGGCATCATCGGCGGCGTCATGCTGGCGCTGGGCCGCGCGCTGGGCGAGACCATGGCGGTGACCTTCATCATCGGCAATTCGTTCCGGATCTCCTCGTCGATCTTCGCCCCGGGCACCACGATCTCGGCCGCGATCGCATCCGAGTTCGCCGAGAGCGACGGCCTGCACCAGTCCGGCCTGATCCTGCTCGGCCTCCTGCTGTTCGTGCTGACGTTCTTCGTGCTCGCGGCCGCCCGGTTGATGCTGCTGCGCCTGGAAACCAAGGCGGGGAAGTGAAGCCATGAACCCGATCTATTCGCGCCGCCGCCGCTGGGACATCGTCATTCGCGGACTCTGCATCGCAGCCGCTGCGTTCGGCGTCACCTGGCTCGCGCTGATCCTGATGACGTTGCTCTACAACGGCCTGGCCGGGCTCAACCTCCAGGTCTTCACCGAGAACACGCCGCCGCCCGGATCGAACGAAGGCGGTCTGCTCAACGCCATCGTCGGCTCACTGATCATGACCGTGATCGGCGTCGGCATCGGCGCGCCGCTCGGCCTGTTCGCCGGTACCTATCTTGCCGAATACGGTCGCAACGACAAGCTGACCTCGGTGATCCGTTTCATCAACGACATTCTCCTGTCGGCGCCCTCGATCATCATCGGCCTGTTCATCTACGGGGCGGTGGTGGTGCCGATGCGCGGCTTCTCGGCGATCGCGGGCAGCCTCGCGCTCGCCGTCATCGTGATCCCGGTCGTCGTGCGCACCACCGAGGACATGCTGCTGCTGGTGCCGAATCCGCTGCGCGAGGCGGCCTCTGCGCTCGGTCTGCCGCGCTCGCTGGTGATCAAGCGCATCGCCTATCGTGCCGCGCGTTCCGGCCTCATCACCGGCGTGCTGCTGGCGACCGCCCGCGTCGCGGGCGAGACCGCACCGCTGTTGTTCACGGCGCTGTCGAACCAGTTCTTCAGCCTCGGCCTGAACAAGACGATGGCGAACCTACCTGTCACCATCAACAACTTCGTGCAGAGCCCCTACGAATATTGGAAGCAACTCGCCTGGAGCGGCGCGCTGCTCATCACCCTGACCGTGCTTGCCCTGAACATTGGCGCGCGCATCCTTGGCGCCGAGAGGACTGCAAAATGAGTGAAATGTCTGTTTCCGTCAGCGCGCCGACCGTTCATCCCGGCTCGCAGCCGCTGCCCGAGGCGCCCGCCAAGGTCACCGCGCGCAACCTGAATTTCTACTACGGTGAGCACCACGCGCTGAAGAACATCAATCTGACGCTCGGCACCAACCGCGTCACGGCGTTCATCGGCCCGTCGGGCTGCGGCAAGTCGACCCTGCTGCGCATCTTCAACCGGATGTACGACCTCTATCCGGGCCAGCGCGCCACCGGCCAGCTGCTGCTTGACCAGACCAACATCCTCGACGCCAAGCTGGACCTCAACCTGTTGCGGGCCCGGGTCGGCATGGTGTTCCAGAAGCCGACGCCGTTCCCGATGACAATCTACGAGAACATTGCCTTCGGCATTCGTCTGTACGAGAAGATCTCGAAGTCGGAGATGGACGGCCGTGTTGAGAAGGCGCTGCGCGGCGGCGCGCTGTGGAACGAGGTCAAGGACAAGCTCAATGCCTCCGGCCTGTCGCTCTCCGGCGGCCAGCAGCAGCGCCTCTGCATCGCCCGCACCGTCGCGGTGCGGCCCGAGGTGATCCTGTTCGACGAGCCTTGCTCGGCGCTCGACCCGATCTCGACCGCCAAGGTCGAGGAACTGATCCAGGAATTGTCCGAGAACTACACGATCGCGATCGTCACCCACAACATGCAGCAGGCGGCGCGCGTCTCCGACAAGACCGCCTTCATGTATCTCGGCGAGCTGATCGAGTTCGACGACACCAGCAAGATCTTCACGTCGCCGAGCGATCGGCGCACGCAGGATTACATCACCGGCCGGTTCGGCTGAGGAGACGGAATATGGGTTCTGAACATACCGTAAAGGCCTTCGACAGCGATCTTCAGGAGCTCACTCGCCTGGTCGCCGAGATGGGCGGCATCGCCGAGCGCATGATCGTCGATTCCGTCGACGCGCTGATCCGCCGCGACGTGGCACTCGGCCAGCGCGTCGTCACCACCGACGCCGATCTCGACGCGCTGCAGAAGCGCATCGAGGAGCGCGCCGTGCTCACCATCGCCCGCCGCCAGCCAATGGCCGTCGACCTGCGCGAGATCGTCGGCGCCATGCGCGTTGCGACCGATCTCGAGCGCATCGGCGATCTCGCCAAGAACATGGGCAAGCGCGTCGCGGCGCTGGAGACGGATTTCCATCCGCTCAAGCTGTTCCGCGGCCTGGAGCACATGACAGACCTCGTGCAGCAGCAGGTCAAGAGCGTGCTCGACGCCTATGCCGCGCACGATTTGCCGGCGGCGATGGCGGTGTGGAAGGGCGACGAGGAAGTCGACGCCATCTGC
This sequence comes from Bradyrhizobium sp. NC92, assembly GCF_025200865.1. Classification (NCBI taxonomy): domain Bacteria; kingdom Pseudomonadati; phylum Pseudomonadota; class Alphaproteobacteria; order Hyphomicrobiales; family Nitrobacteraceae; genus Bradyrhizobium; species Bradyrhizobium sp. NC92. Next base: position 8,066,784 of record NZ_CP104171.1, on the reverse strand, counting down.
ACCTCGCTGTTCCGCGAGCTCCTCACCTATATGATGGAGGATCCGCGCAATATCTCGTTCTGCATCCACCTGATGTTCTGTGCCAAGAACATCGAGCGGATCGGCGACCACGCCACCAACATCGCCGAGACCGTGTTCTACATGATCGAGGGCCAGGCGATCACCGACAAGCGGCCGAAGGGCGACATGACGACCTTCGCCACGACGGTGCCGAATACCTAAGGAGCGACGACAACATGGGCGCACGCATTATGGTGGTAGAGGACGAGGAAGCTCTCACCGAGCTTCTCCGCTACAACCTCGAAGGCGACGGCTATGACGTCGAGACGGTGATGCGCGGCGACGACGCCGACACCCGCCTCAAGGAGCACATTCCCGATCTGATCGTGCTCGACTGGATGCTGCCGGGCCTGTCGGGCATCGAGCTGTGCCGGCGGCTTCGGACCCGTCCCGAGACCAAGCAGCTGCCGATCATCATGCTCACCGCGCGCGGCGAGGAGAGCGAGCGGGTACGGGGCCTCGCAACCGGCGCCGACGATTACATCGTCAAGCCGTTCTCGGTGCCGGAGCTGCTCGCGCGCGTGAAGGGTCTGCTCAGGCGCGCCAGCCCCGAGCGGCTCGCCACCGTGCTCGCCTATGGCGACATCGAGCTCGACCGCGACAAGCGCCGCGTGGCGCGCTCGGGCCGGCCGATCGATCTCGGCCCGACCGAATATCGCCTGCTGGAGTTCTTCCTGGAGCATCCCGGCCGCGTGTTCTCGCGCGAGCAGCTGCTCGATAGCGTCTGGGGCCGCGACATCTATATCGATGAGCGTACCGTCGACGTCCATATCGGCCGCCTGCGCAAGCTGCTCAATCTCGGCCGCGAGCAGGACCCGATCCGCACCGTCCGCGGCGCCGGCTACGCGCTGGATGATCGCTTCGCGAAGGCCGAGCAGACGTAAGATCTGCGAGCTGTTGGTGTGGTGAGCTGCGGCTACACCCTCAACCGTCATCCCGGGGCGCGCCCAGCGCGAGCCCGGGATCTCAGCGCGAGCGCTTGCGCTCGTCGCGATCAACCCAAGGACTTTGTTTGGCGAAGACCCGGCGTGACCATCTCGCGCAGCAATTGCGCCCTGTGGTTATGGATCCCCGCCTTCGCGGGATGGCACCGAGTGAGTTCAGCCGTCATCGTGTGACGGCTGCCGTATGTGCAGCCAACTAATTCCGCAAGCTCAGCGCGTGCTCGGCTTCGCCGGTGCGCGACGGCGGTCCGCTGCGGGCTGATAGGCCACGCGCGAATGCTGGGCGCAATAGGGCAGGCCGGAGAGCGCCTTGCCGCCGCAGAAGAAGAAATCCGGGCTCGAGGGATCGCCGACCGGCCAGTGGCAGGTCGCCTCGTTCAATTCCAGCAGCGACAGGCGCTGGCTCATCGGCACCACGTTGTCGTAGGTAACCGGCTCGGCTTCCACCTCGACCTCGAAGGCCTGCGCCAGCGCGGTGTTGCCGCGCGCAACGGGTCGCGTCACGCGCATCATGTGCTGCGCGGGCCGTGCCTTGCGCGGCCGCGGTGCTGCCGATGAAGGGCTCTTGGCGCGGCCGGACAGGCCGAGCCGGTGCACCTTGCCGATCACGGCATTGCGGGTCACATTGCCGAGCTCCGCCGCGATCTGGCTGGCCGAAAGTCCGGCCTCCCAGAGCTTCTTCAGCTGCTCGACGCGATCATCGGACCAGGTCAAAACCGTCATTGCACCCTTTCCCTCGCAGCGCGCCTGCCATCCTGGAGCCTTCGCCGCGATTGCCTAAAGCCTTGAAAAACCCGTGCCGCCAGAATCCCTTAAGGCTCGCCGGGCGCGCTCAAGACGCCCGAACGTTTACGCCGGTACATGAGGACTTTTGGGATCAGAACTGCTGCACGAGATGTCGTATCTGACAGTCCAAACGCTACAATATGGCGTGACTCCCGCGCAAGAGTCCGCCGACTCGCTTCCACATGTTCCGTGGTGAAAAACCCGCAAAATCGGCACCGCAAGACTACGGATTCAGCGTTTCGCGAGGCTTTCCGGGCGGCATTGACACCCGTCTTTCCAGGCATAAGATAGTGCCACGTGCCGCCCTTAAAAGGCGGCACGTTTCGTTTTCCGGGGCCGGTCAATGGTGCGTTGCGCAATGCGTGCCTCACACCGTCCGCAACATTCAAGTGACGTCATGACTAACAGCGCCGCGCCGCATTTGCTCCCCGTCTTCGCCAGGGCCGACCTCGGTTTCGAGCGCGGCGAAGGCTGCTGGCTGATCGCGACCAATGGTGATCGCTATCTCGATTTCACCTCGGGCGTGGCGGTGAATGCGCTCGGCCACGTTCATCCCGCGCTGGTCAAGGCGTTGCAGGAGCAGGCGACGAAGCTCTGGCACATGTCGAACCTGTTCCAGAGCCCCGATGGCGAGAAGCTCGCAAGCCGCCTCTGCAATGAGAGCTTCGCGGACTTCGTATTCTTCTGCAATTCCGGCGCCGAGGCGCTGGAAGGTGTGGTCAAGCTCGTCCGCCATCATCACTTCTCCAAGGGCCATCCGGAGCGTTATCGCATCATCACCTTCGAAGGCGCCTTCCATGGCCGCACGCTGGCGACGCTCGCCGCCACCGGGTCTGCGAAATATCTCGAGGGCTTCGGTCCGCCGATGGACGGCTTCGATCAGGTGCCGCACGGTGACCTCGACGCCGTGAAGAAGGCGATCGGCCCGCACACCGCCGGCATTCTCATCGAGCCGATCCAGGGCGAGGGTGGCGTTCGTGCTGCGCCTCACGCCTTCCTGAAGGTGTTGCGCGAGCTCTGCAACGAGCGCGGCCTGTTGCTCGCCTTCGACGAGGTGCAGACCGGCATGGGCCGCACCGGCGAACTCTTTGCCTACAAGCGCACCGGCGTCACACCGGACGTGATGTCGCTCGCCAAGGCGCTCGGCGGCGGCTTCCCGATCGGCGCGGTGCTGGCGACCGCGGATGCTGCCGCCGGCATGGGGCCCGGCTCGCACGGCTCGACCTTCGGCGGCAATCCGCTCGCGATCTCGGCTGCGAACGCCGTGCTCGACGTCATGCTCAAGCCCGGCTTCTTCGACCACGTGCAGAAGATGTCGCTGCTGCTCAAGCAGAAGCTCGCCTCCGTGATCGACCGTCATCCCGATGTCGTCTGCGAGGTGCGCGGCGAGGGCCTCCTGATCGGCATCAAGGCCGTGGTGCCGTCGGGCGATCTCGTCGCGGCGCTGCGCTCCGAAAAGCTGCTCACCGTCGGGGCCGGCGACAATGTCGTGCGCTTCCTGCCGCCCTTGATCGTCACCGAAGCGGAGATCGAGGACAGCGTCGGCCGGCTCGAACGCGCCTGCACGGCGATCTCCTCCAGTCAGACCAAGCGGGCGGCAAGCTGATGAGCACGACGCCCAACAAAGCTCCAAAGCACTTCCTGGACATCAACGAGCTGCCGCTGTCGGAGCTCAAGAGCATGCTCGCCGCCTCTTCCGCCATGAAGGCGAAGCAGAAGGCGCAGCAGCCGGTCAGGCCGCTCGAAGGCAAGACGCTGGCGATGATTTTCGAGCGTCCCTCCACCCGCACCCGCGTCTCGTTCGACGTCGGCATGCGTCAGCTCGGCGGCGAGGCGATCATGCTCACCGGCGCCGAGATGCAGCTCGGCCGCGGCGAGACCATCGCCGACACCGCGCGGGTGCTGTCGCGCTATGTCGACGCCATCATGATCCGCATCCTCAATCACGATGCGCTGCTGGAGCTTGCGGCCAACGCCACCGTGCCCGTCATCAACGGCCTGACGCGGCGTTCGCACCCCTGCCAGGTGATGGCCGACCTCATGACCTATGAGGAGCATCGCGGCCCGATCGAGGGCAAGACGGTGGCCTGGACCGGCGACGACAACAACGTGCTGGCGTCCTGGGCCCATGCCGCCGAGCGCTTCAAGTTCCAGCTCAATGTCGCAACGCCGCCGGAGCTTGCACCGAAAAAGGTCATGCGGGACTGGATCAAGGCGACGGGGGCGCCGATCGTGCTCGGTACCGATCCCGAGGCCGCGGTGCGCGGCGCCGATTGCGTCGTCACCGACACCTGGGTGTCGATGGGCGACAAGGAGGGCGAGCACCGTCACAACGTGCTCAAGCCCTACCAGGTCAATGCGAAGCTGATGTCGCTGGCCAAGGCGGATGCATTGTTCATGCACTGCCTGCCGGCCCATCGCGGCGAGGAGGTCACGGATGAAGTGATCGACGGCCCGCAATCGGTCGTGTTCGATGAGGCCGAAAACCGCCTGCACGCGCAGAAGGGAATTCTGGCCTGGTGCTTCGACGCGGTGAAGTAGCCTTTCTGAAGCCCGGATGGAGCGCAGCGAAATCCGGGGTTCTCAGCGTGCGGAACGATCTCCCCGGATTACGCTGCGCTCCATCCGGGCTGCGCGGCCCGTCGTTCTGAGGACGACGGAATGCGGCCGTTCCCCTTCCATTTCCGCCCACCGACCCCAGATAATGCGCCATGGTTTTCCAATCTCCTGACATGAATACCGGGCCTGAAGGCCCGGTTCGCGCGCCATCATCGGTTCCGGTCGATGACGCCGTGCTGCCTTACGAGGTCGACGCGCTCGACGTGCGCGGGCGCCTGGTGCGGCTTGGCCCTGCGCTCGACGACATCCTCACCAAGCACGATTATCCCGCGCCGGTCGGCAAGCTGCTCGGCGAGGCCATCGTGCTGACCACGCTGCTCGGCTCGGCGCTCAAATTCGAAGGCCGCTTCATTCTTCAGGCCCAGACCGATGGCCCGGTGTCGTTCCTGGTGGTCGACTACAAGGCCCCGGACCGTCTGCGCGCCTATGCGCGGTTTGATGCCTCGCGCCTGGGCACGGCAAAAGATTCCGGCACGCTGCTCGGTCGCGGCCATCTCGCCATGACCATCGACCAGGGCGCCGACATGAGCCGCTACCAGGGCCTGGTTGCGCTCGATGGCGGCAGCCTGGAAGATGCTGCTCATGAATATTTCCTGCGCTCCGAGCAGATCCCGACGCGTGTGCGACTCGCGGTCGGCGAGGAGTGGCGCTCGAGCGACGGCGGCAAGCATCGCTGGCGCGCCGGCGGCATGCTGATGCAGTTTCTGCCGAAGGCGCCGGAGCGCGCGCGGCAGGCGGACTTGCATCCCGGCGATGCTCCCGACGGCACCGAGGTGCACAGCGTCACCGAGGACGATGCCTGGGTCGAGGCGCGCTCGCTGATCGAAACCGTCGAAGACGTCGAGCTGATCGATCCCGAGCTCTCCGGCGAGCGGCTGCTCTACCGCCTCTTCCACGAGCGCGGCGTGCGCGTGTTCAATCCGCAGGTGCTCGAGGCGCGGTGCTCCTGCTCGCGCGATGCGGTCGCCGCGATGCTCAAGAGCTTCTCGCCCGACGACCGCGCCGCCATGGTCAAGGACGACAAGGTCGTCGTCACCTGCGAGTTCTGCTCGTCGGTGTACCAGTTCACGCCGCACGAGGCAGGCGCGGAGGACGCGTAGCGTCGCCTTCGTCATTGCGAGCGCAGCGAAGCAATCCAGAGCCTTTCCGCGGTGGCAGTCTGGATTGCTTCGCTGCGCTCGCAATGACGAGGCTGGAGAGGCTATTCGCCAAGCGCTCGGGCATCGTAGGGTGGGTTAGCGTAGCGTAACCCACCTCTTCTGGTTCTGCGGATACAAACAATGGTGGGTTACGCCTTCGGCTAACCCACCCTACGGCACCGAAGTCCGCCCCCTAGTTCAACACCCGCTTGTTGTCCGGGCTGTCGAGCGAAAACGTGGGCACGTCGATCTCGAAGCGCTCGCCGGTTTCGCTGACCATCTGGTAGCGGCCGGTCATGAAGCCGGAGGCGGTCGAGAGCGGCACGCCGGAGGTGTATTCGAAGCGCTCGCCGGGGGCGAGGATCGGCTGCTCGCCGACCACGCCCTCGCCCTTCACCTCCTGCTGGCGGCCGGAGGCATCGGTGATGATCCAGTGCCGCGTCTTGAGCTGCACGGTCTCCTCGCCCGAATTGGTGATGACGATGGTGTAGGACCAGAAGTAGCGCGAGCGGTCGGCCGACGATTGCTCCGGAACAAAGTTCGGCTCGACGGTCACTTCGATCTGGCGGGTCACGGCGCGGTACATGGCTGCCATCATAGCGAAATCCGCCCCGGGAACCAAACCCCTACGGGCGGCCTTGGCGACATCGTCCCGCCAGAATTGGAGGAAAAGCACACCACCTAGGGAGACACCCTTATGTGATCCGGGCGCTTTGCGAGACGACAGCCGGACCATTACACTGCTTCAACGTCGCGATTTGCGGAACGGTTTCCAGGCCCCGATGACCATTGCCGACCGAGTGACGGGATCGACCATCGCAGGAACCGCGGGCGCCAAGCCGCGCGCCGCTGCGCCAGCCATCACGCTGCCCGCCATCGGCGAGCGCGAGCTCCGGCTCGATCTGTTCCGCGGACTCGCGCTATGGCTGATCTTCATCGACCATCTGCCGCCGAGTCTGCTGACCTGGTTCACGATCCGCAATTACGGCCTCAGCGACGCCACCGAGATCTTCATCTTCATCTCCGGCTACACCGCTGCCTTCGTCTATGGCCGGGCCATGCTGGAGAGCGGCGTTCTCATCGCCACCGCGCGCATCCTGCGCCGGGTCTGGCAGATCTACGTCGCCCACGTCTTCCTGTTCACGATCTTTCTCGCCGAGATCTCCTATGTGGCGACCAGGTTCGAGAACCCGCTCTACACCGAAGAGATGGGCATCATGGACTTCCTCAAGCAGCCCGACGTCACCATCGTGCAGGCGCTGCTGCTACGCTTCCGTCCCGTCAACATGGACGTGCTGCCGCTCTACATCGTGCTGATGCTGGCGCTGCCTCTGATCCTGTGGTCGATGAAATGGCGGCCGGACGTCACGCTCGGGCTTTCGGTCCTGCTCTACGCGGTGACCTGGGAGTACGATCTCTATCTCTCGGCTTATCCGAACGGGTTCTGGGCCTTCAATCCCTTCGCCTGGCAATTGCTGTTCGTGTTCGGTGCATGGTGCGCGCTCGGAGGTGCGCGTCGCATGTCGCGCATCCTGGCCTCGCCCGTGACGATGTGGATCTCGATCGCCTATCTCGTCGCGGCGTTCTACGTGACGCTGACCTGGTACGTGCCGCAGCTGTCCCAGTTCATGCCGAAGCGGATCGAGCAGTGGATGTATCCGATCGACAAGACCGACCTCGACGTGCTGCGCTTCACGCATTTCCTGGCGCTGGCCGCGCTCACCGTGCGTTTCCTGCCCCGGGATTGGCCGGGCTTGAAATCGCGCTGGCTGCGACCATTGATTCTATGTGGCCAGCATTCGCTCGAGATCTTCTGCCTTGGCGTCTTCCTGGCCTTTGCCGGCCATTTCGTCCTCGCCGAAGTCTCCGGCGGGCCGGCCATGCATGCGTTGATTAGCCTCTCCGGAATCCTGATCATGTGGGGGGTTGCCTGGGTCATTTCGTGGTACAAGCGTGTGGCTGACAAGAGCGGTGCGAAAACCAAAAACGCCGTCGGCAACGCCGATCTGGCGGGAGGGGGCTGATGAAGGCGAAGGTTCTCCTGAGCCTGATCCTGCTATGCGGTAGCCTCGCCGCGCCCACGGCGCGCGCGGGCGATGCCGCGTCTGCCGCGTCCCCTGTGCCTGCGGCCTGCGAATTGCCGTCCTATCTGCTGACCAGCGAAAGCCAGCTGCCCAAGGTCGCCGAGGCGGTCAAGGCCGGCAAGCCGCTCGATATCCTGGTCATCGGCAGCCGCTCGACCACGATTCCTTCCTCGGAGGGCAGCTCCTATCCGGCGCGCATGGAGGCGATCCTCAAGGAGAAGCTGCCGCCGTCCGAGGTGGTGCACGTCTCCGTAGAAATACAGAGCAAGAAAACGGCAGAGGAGACCGCGTCCAGCTTCGTTAAGCTGATGGAAGCAAAAACGCCTACTTTGGTCATCTGGCAGACCGGGACCGTGGATGCTATCCGATCCATCGATCCCGACGAATTTCGTGGCGCGGTGACCGACGGGGTTGTTGCGCTGCAAAAGGCAGGGGCTGACGTCGTCTTGATGAATTTGCAATACAGCCCGCGCACCGAGACCATGATCTCGGCGCAGCCTTTTCTCGACAATATGCGCGTCGTTGCGCAGGAGCACGACATTCCGCTGTTCGATCGTTTCGCGATCATGCGGCAGTGGAATGAGCAGGGCCAGTTCGACCTGTTCAGCCCGTCCCGCGGGCCTGAGCTGGCGAAGCAGGTCCATGATTGCCTGGGCCGGGCGTTGGCACAGTTCGTGATTGACGCTGCTCACCTGGAGCCGGCCCAGCAGCAAAATTGAGGTCTAGCGTTAATGAGTTCTCTCCGCCCTTTTTGCCTGACGTCATGGCTGGCCGTGCCCGCGGCGGCGGCGCTGTTATGGCTGACGCCCGCCTCGCATGCGCAGACGCCCGCGCAACCTGCCCCCGCACCCGCCCAGTCACCTGATCCCGCGCCCGCTGCGCCGTCCCAGACCACCGTCGCGGCGAGGTCGTCCGAGCCGCGCGGCGTCACCTCGCGCGCCATCGACAAGGTGAAGGAGGTCGCGAAGTCCGCCGCCGACATCTTCAGCCGCGTGCCTTGCCTGCCGCCGAAGGGCGGCTCCAAGGCGATGGGCTCGCTGCCGCATGTCGCGAGCAAGCTCGTCGCCGGACAGCCCGTCGTCATCGTCGCGTTCGGTTCGTCGTCGACCGCGGGCTTCGGCGCGAGCTCGCCGGAGTTCAACTACCCCAATCGCCTCGCCGCGCAGCTGCGGCGTCACTATCCGAGCGCCGACATCACGGTCGTCAATGCCGGCGTCGGCGGCGAGGATGCGCCCGAGATGATGAAGCGCCTGCAGACGCAGGTGATCGACGTGCATCCGGATCTCGTGATCTGGCAGGTCGGTACCAACGCCGTGCTGCGCAACCTCGATCCCGCCGATACGGCCAAGCTGGTCGAGGACGGCATCAGCCGCATTCAGGCCGCCGGCGGCACCGACATCGTGCTGGTCGACCCGCAATATTCGCCGGCCGTCAACCAGCGCAAGGAGAGCGCCGGCAAGATGATCAAGCTGCTCGGCAACGTCGCCGAGCTGCGCAAGGTCGGCATCTTCCCGCGCTTCGAGGTGATGCGCGACTGGCACGAGAACCAGTCGATCCCGGTCGAGAGCTTCGTCATCGCCGATGGCCTGCACATGAACGATTGGGGCTATGCCTGCTTCGCCCAGCTGCTCGGCGACGACATCATCCGCTCCGTCGGCCAGATCAAGCTCGGGGTGAACGTGCCCGCCGATGTGAGAACGTATCGGCCGATGTGAGAGGTTATCGCCGTAGGGTGGGCAAAGGCGCGCAGCGCCGTGCCCACCATCTCGTCATTGTAGTCGAGAATGGTGGGCACGCTTCGCTTTGCCCACCCTACGAAGCTTCCCTCACGCCTTCTCCAGCGCCGCGGTGAGATCCTCGATCAGGTCATCGGCGTGCTCGAGCCCCGCCGAAAAGCGAATGAAACCCTCGCTGATGCCGAGCGCGGCGCGGTCTTCCGGCTTCAGGCGCTGATGCGTCGTGGTCGCCGGATGCGTGACGAGGCTCTTGGCGTCGCCGAGATTGTTCGAGATCTTGGCAAGCTTCAATTCGTTGAGCACGCGGAACGCCGCCGCCTTGCCGCCCTTCACCTCGAAGCCGACCAGCGTCGAGCCGCCGCGCATCTGCTTCTTCACCAGCGCCGCCTGCGGATGATCGGCGCGGCCGGGATAGACCAGCCGCGAGATCTTGGGATGGCTCGCCAGCACCTCGGCGATGCGCGCGGCCGTGTCGGTCTGCGCGCGCACGCGCACGCCGAGCGTCTCCAGGCCCTTGAGCAGGACCCAGGCATTGAACGGCGAGATCGACGGGCCGGTCTGGCGCATGAAATTGTGGATGTGCTCGGCGATGAAGGCTTCCGAGGACAGGATGATGCCGCCGAGACAGCGGCCCTGGCCGTCGATGTGCTTGGTCGCGGAGTAGACGACGACGTCGGCGCCGAGCGCGAGCGGGCTCTGCCAGATCGGCGTCGCAAACACGTTGTCGACGACGAGCCGCGCGCCACCCTTGTGCGCGATCTCGGCAATCGAGGGAATGTCGAGTACGTCCAGCGTCGGGTTGGTCGGGCTCTCCAGGAAGAACGTCTTGGTGTTGCGCTTCACCGCGCGCTGCCATTCATCGAGATTGGCACCGTCGACCAGCGTGGTCTCGATGCCGTAGCGCGGCAACAGGTCCTGGACGACGTAGAGGCACGAGCCGAACAGCGCGCGGGAGGCGACGACGTGATCGCCGGCCTTGAGCGGCGCCAGGATCGCGGTCGTCACCGCCGCCATGCCGGTTGCCGCCGAGCGCGCGGCCTCAGCGCCTTCGAGCTCGATCATGCGGCGCTCGAACATCGCAATGGTCGGGTTGGAATAGCGCGAATAGATGAAGCCGGGATCCTCGCCCTTGAACCGCGCCTCGCACTCCTCCGCGCTGGCGTAGACATAGCCTTGCGTCAGGAACAGCGCCTCCGACGTCTCGCCATATTGCGAGCGAAGGGTGCCGGAATGGACCAGGCGGGTTTCGGGACGGTAAGTGGCAGACGACTTCGACATAGGACCCTCTCCGACATGACCGTCGAGGCGAAAACGGTCACAAAAAAACCGGCCTGGATGTCTCCACGGGCCGGGATCACAGAGGTCCCCGGCCTGTTTAGCGACTTATTTAACGTGGCTGCAAGCCGGCCGGCTCAAATCACCACGGGATAAGTGATGCTCATATTCCGCAATGCCCTTTCCGTCAAGGCGTCCATCGGATAGCCGTAAAAGACTTGTATTTCCGGCATGTCCGGATGCGTTTGACCCCTGATGAGGACCCCCGGTTGACGTTCACGGTCGCCGCCGACGCCAATGGTATCCTGCCCGACCGCATGATCGCGGCGATGGCGGAAGAAGGTCTCATCCTGCCCGCCTACGACTTCGTCGAGAGCCAGATCCAGCCGGCGAGCCTCGATCTGCGCCTTGGCGACATCGCCTATCGCGTCCGTGCCAGCTTCCTCCCCGGGCCCGGCGCCACGGTGGCCGAGCGCATCGACGAGTTGAAGCTGCACGAGTTCAGCCTCGCCGACGGCGCGGTGCTCGAGACCAATTGCGTCTACATCGTGCCGCTGCTCGAAAGCCTCGCGCTGCCGCCGGAGATCGTCGCTGCCGCCAATCCGAAGAGCTCGACCGGCCGGCTCGACGTCTTCACCCGCGTGATCGCCGACGGCACCCGCCGCTTCGACATGATCGGCACCGGTTATCACGGCCCGCTCTATGCCGAGATCAGTCCGAAGACGTTTCCGGTGCTGGTGCGCGAGGGCTCGCGCCTCAGCCAGGTGCGCTTTCGCACCGGCGATGCCATCCTCAATCCCGACGAGCTCGATGCGCTGCATGCTAGCGAGCGCCTCGTCGACATCGACGATGCGGACCTGTCCGGCGGCGTTGCCGTCTCGGTCGATCTGTCGGGCGAGAAGGCGAGCGGCTTCGTCGGCTACCGCGCCAAGCGCCACACCGGCGTCGTCGACGTCGACCGCCGCGCCGGCTACGCGGTGGAGGATTTCTGGGAGCCGATCTCGGCGCGCCCCGACGGCAGCCTGATCCTCGACCCCGGCGAGTTCTACATCCTCGCCTCCAAGGAAGCGGTGCAGGTGCCGCCCGACTACGCCGCGGAGATGGTGCCGTTCGATCCCTTGGTCGGCGAATTCCGCGTGCACTATGCCGGCTTCTTCGATCCCGGCTTCGGCTATGCCGGCGCGGGCGGGCAGGGCGCCCGCGCGGTGCTCGAAGTGCGCTCGCGCGAGGTGCCGTTCATCCTCGAGCACGGCCAGATCGTCGGCCGCCTCGTCTACGAGAAGATGCTGGCGCGCCCCGACGCCATGTACGGCCAGCGCATCGGTTCCAACTACCAGGCGCAAGGCCTCAAACTATCGAAGCATTTTCGGGTGTAGCTGCACACTCTACTGTCATGCCCCGGCTTGCCGACTTCGCTGAAGCTTCGCCGGCCGAGCACCCTCTGGCCCGGCGTAGCCTAGCGGAGCCGGGACCGGGGCATCCAGTGCGCCGCGGCCTCCCGATTTGATCACTTCTGCCTCGGAGTACTGGATCGCCCGATCGAGTCGGGCGATGACACCGAATGTGTGTCAGCGAACTGAAATCCGGCTGCTTGCGATGGTGGCGACATGACAAACTCCTCCGATCTCGACGCACAGATCATCAACGACGCCGCGGACGCGCTGATCTATTCCGATCGCTCCGGCACGATCACGCGCTGGAATCGCGCATCGACCGCGCTGTTCGGCTTCTCCGCCGACGAAGCGCTCGGCCAGAATCTCGATCTGATCATTCCCGAACATCTGCGCGCCGCGCACTGGAAAGCCTTCGACGCCGCGCTCGCCAGCGGCACCATGAAGCTTGCGGGCAGGCCGACGCTGACCCGCGCGCTGCACAAGAGCGGGCGCAAGCTCTACATCGAGATGACCTTCGCGCTGGTGCGGGACAGAGATGGTGCCGTGCAGGGATCGGTGGCGATGGCGCGCGACGTCACGGAGCGCGTCGAGCGCGAACGGGCGGCCAAGGCGGCGCTAAATTCGTGATGCGGAATTGACGGAACGCCGTGCAGGGAGGCCTGCACGCGCGTCATGTTGCCTGTCACCGGCCGCGGTGACACACTCGATCAAAACCATGATCGGGGAGCGAACATGACCGCCGCACCAGACCTCGCGCAGGAAGCGCAATGGAAGCGCTGGCGCGCAGTCGCAGATCTCTACCATGCCTATTTCACCGGCCTCATCCTCACCGTCGTCACGCGGCGCGGCACGGCGGATGCCGCAGAATTCGTCTTCCGTGTGTTCCGCCGCCAGCAGCAGGAGCGCTTCCTGCCGGGGCTCAAAAAGCTCGGGATCGACCATCTGCCGCCGGCGGTCGCGGCTGCGCAATATCACTATCTCTCCAACTGGATCGGCGGCGTGCATGTCGAATACATGTATGAGAGCGACAGCAAGGCCTGGATCCGCTATCCGCCGCCGCGCTGGATCTGGAAGGGCACCGCGATCTGCGGCGTGCCGGGCGAAGTCTCCCGCGCAATGCTGCGCGGCTGGCACGCCAACAACGGCGTTGCGCTCGGCGATCTCAGGCTCGGCTTCGTCTGCACCAAGCAGAGCGTCGACGGCCAGGACGGGCTCGAAGGCTATTATCATCTCTACGACCATCCGCTCGAGCTCGACCAGCGCCTGGTGTTCGCGCGGCACCTGGAAGCGCCGCTGTTCGATGCGAAGACGGCGCCGGCATTGCCAATCGCGAGCTGGCCAAGACCGCGGTTGGAAAAGGCCTATCGCAATTACGCGATGGAATATGTCCGCACCGCCGCGCCCGTGATGGTGCAACTGTTCGGCCCCGAGGATGCCGGCTATCTGCTGCACCTCACCGGCAAGCTGATCGGCATGCAATATTTCGACGAGGTTGCCGCGGCGCTGGCGATGACCCGCGGCGGCGCGCGAGAGTTCGCATCCTTCCTGAGCGCGCTGCTCGCCACGCAGGATGATGCAGCCGGGATGACACGATCGGAAGGCACCTTCGAGATCCGGCAGCAAAGCTGGAAGCTGATGGACGACGTCGCCGACACTCACCGCGCCTGCGCCAAGGTGCTGGAAGGATTGTTCGAGGGTCTCGCTGCAGGCTGCGGCCGGCATATCGGCGTGCAGATGCGCGCCGCTGCAGGCGGCCGTCCGCCATTGGTCTGGACGATTGAGTGAGCGACAGTGTCGCCGCGCTTCGCCTCTCCCCGCGTGCGGGGAGAGGCCGGAATTTGCGACAGCAAATTCCGGGTGAGGGGGAGTCTCCGCGAGTCCGGCTGTCACCGTTGTTGCGGAAGCGGCCCCTCACCCCAACCCTCTCAGCGCGAGCGAAGCTCGTCGCGGCCCCGTAGGAACGGGGAGAGGGAGAAGAGGAGAAGTGCCGTAATTCCACCGCTTGAAATGCGCTGCCGCAGGGCACGCCTGCATCCGGCGCAGGCGGAATCGGGGCTCGCCGTGCTAACAAGCCTCAGCCGCGCCTTTCGCGCGAACGAAGTCATTTGGCACACCAAGTAATTTGCCGCGCCGCAAACGGCGGCTGCGCCCGGGAGAGGACATGTCCGACATCGCCGAAATCCCGGTCGATGAGCAAGAGCGCCCGCTGCCGCCGCCTCCACCGCCGATCAGAAGCGCGCTGACCGACGGGCCGATCCTGCGCACGCTGCTCTCGCTCGCCTGGCCGAACGTGATCGGCCTGTCGGCCGGCATCTGTGTCGTGATCGCCGAGACCTCCTATGTCGGCCGGCTCGGCGTCGAGGCGCTGGCGGCGATGGCGCTGGTGTTTCCGACGATCATTCTGACCATGACGATGTCCGGCGGCGCCATGGGCGGCGCGGTGGCGTCGGCCATCGCGCGTGCGCTCGGTGCCGGCAACCGCGAGCGCGCCGGTATCCTCGCCGTGCACGCGATGCTGATCGGCATCGGCTTCGGCCTCGTCTTCATGCTGGGCATGCTGGTCTTCGGGCCAAAACTGCTCGAGATGCTCGGCGGCCGCGGCGATGTGCTGACGCATGCGATCGCCTACACGCAGGTGTTCTTCGGCGGCGCCGTGCTGCCCTGGCTGCTCAACACCATGGCGGGGATCCTGCGCGGCACCGGCAACATGAAGCTGCCGTCGTTCCTGATCCTCAACTCCGCGGCCTGGCAGATCGTGCTCGGCGGCACGCTCGGCCTCGGGCTCGGGCCGGTGCCGCAGCTCGGCATGCGCGGCGTCGCCGCCGGCGCGCTGATCGCCTACACCATGAATATCGGCATCATGAGTTGGTACCTGTTCTCCGGCCGCGCGCGGATCACGTTGAAGCTGCGCGGCCTGCGCATCCAATGGGCGATGTTCTTCGACATCCTGAAGGTCGGCGCCATCGCCTGCTTCTCGCCGCTGCAATCAGTGCTGACGATCTCGATCTTCACCCACATGCTGGCGCAGTTCGGCACCGCGATCCTCGCCGGCTACGGCGTCGGCGCGCGACTCGAATTCCTGCTGACCTCGATCGCGTTCTCGTTCGGCATTGCCTGCGTGCCGATGGTCGGGATGGCGATCGGCGCAGGCCGCATCGCGCGGGCCCGGCGCATCGCCTGGACCGCCAGTGTTGCCGCTTTCGTGGCGGTCGGCGCGCCGGCGTGCCTCGTTGCGATCTTTCCCGATCTCTGGGTCAACATGTTCACCGACAGCGCGGCCGTGCGCGCGGCGAGCCACCAATATCTCTCGACGGTCGGGCCGTTCTACGCCTTCTTCGGCCTTGCAACGACGATGTATTTCTCCTCGCAAGGCGCGGCCAAGGTGATCGGGCCGGTGCTGGCGCAGACGGCGCGGCTGATCTACATCGCAGGAATCGGCTGGTGGCTGTCGACGCACGGCGCCAACGCGCAGAGCTTCTTCTGGCTCGCCGCGAGCTCGATGGTCGTGCTCGGCCTGCTGTCATGCTCCAGCGTGGTGCTGACCCGCTGGGGACCGCGCGAGGCGAAGCCCGCGATCACGCCGGCGCTTTCGATTGGTGACTAGCGGCGTTTGTGGCGGCGATGGCCGCCGCCGCCGGTATTGGCGAGCCGCATCAATTGCGGGATCATCGCCATCATGTCGCCGCCGCCCATGCCGCCGATCCCGACCGGCATCGTGCCGCCGCCCATCGGCGTGTAGCCATAGTTCGGTGCACCGAATCCGCCGCCGAAATTGCCGCCACCCATCAGGCCGCCGAGCCCGCCGCCGTTCTCCATCATGCGGCTCATCATCGGGCCCATGGTCTGCATCAGCATGGCGAAGCGGCGCTTGCCCATCTTCGCCTTCATCATCTCCAGCATCGGCGCCATCTGCGTCATCATGTCTTCGCCGCCGGTACCTCCGCCGCCGAGGAATTGCGCCCTTGCCGGCACGCTCGAGATCGAAAACAGCAGCAGCACCGCGGCTGCCTGACAGATCACCTTGTCCGCACCTCTCATGGCATGCTCCTCGCGTGCGTGGCGCCGCCGGGAAAGCAGAGCCGACCGGACGCACGCGGGCATGGTTACGGCCGGCGAGGATGCGCTTCTGTGAGAAAACTCACAGTGAATGATCAGGCCGCCGCGGACGGAAACGCTTTGTGCATGGCGGTCACCGCCTCCTTGGTTTGCCCCTGAACGTAAGGCGCGAGCTCGTTCGGCAGCATGTCGATGATCCAGATGAGGCGGCAGCTCGTCTCACCCTCGGCAACGACCTGAACCGAGGCGCTGTAATGCCGCAGCCGCTCGTTGTTGATGGCATAGACGAGGCGCCGCCGCGCATCGTCGCAATCGACCAGCACCTCGCGCGCGACGGAGCCGTTGGCGAAGGTGACGATGCGCGCATCGCCGTCGAGCGTGCACGCGGTGACGAAGCCCGGCACCAGCCGCCGATGCAGCGCACCGAAATCGCGCACCGCGTCCCAGACGTCGCGCGCGGAGGCAGGGAGGGAGATGTCGTTGTGGATGGAGGCCATGGTCTCTCCTATCAGGTGGAATTCGTGGGGCAAAGGCGCGCTCTTCGCGCGCCGTGCCCACCATTCATCGGCGTTGTCGCGAGGAGTTGGTGGGCACGCTACGCTTTGCCCACCCTACGAGATCTCGTTTGTAGCTAACGCTCACACGCAAACCGCCTCGACATTGTTGCCATCAGGGTCGATCAGGAACGCCGCGTAATAGGTCGGGCTGTAATCCCTGCGCGGCCCGGCGCCGCCATTGTCGCGGCCGCCGCTTCGCAGGCCCTCGCTGTGAAACGCCTTGACCGCATCATGGTCTTTGGCGCGGAAGGCGATGTGGACGCCGTCGGCCTTGCGGCCCTTGTTCAGGTGCAGCCACAACGCCGGCTCGCCCTTCGGCCCGAATCCGGCATAGCCGTCGCCGCTCGAGCACAGGACAAAACCGAGCGGCGCCAGCACCGCGGTGTAGAAACGCGTGGCTGCGTCGAGGTCGGCAACGCGCAATCCGATGTGGTCGTACATGTTCGTCTCCATTGCAAAGCGTGCCGCGAGTGGCACGCGCCGGAGACGAAACTAGTCAGTTGAGGGCAAGCTGCTCTTGGAGAATCTTGCGCTCGCCCTTCGAGGCCTGGCGGAACTTGGTCGGAGACACGCCGGCGGCGCGGTGGAAAGTGCGGACGAAATTGGAGAGATCGCCAAAGCCGACGTCATAGGCGATGTCGGTGACGGCGATGTCGTCCTCAGTAAGCCTGCGCGCGGCGTGGCGCAGCCGCGAGCGCACCAGATATTGGTGCGGGGTGACGCCGAGCACGGCCGAGAACAGCCGCAGGAAATGAAACGGGCTCAATCCCGCCTGCTTGGCTGCCAGCTCGAGGTCGAGCTCGGAATGCGAGTTGTCGTCGATCCACAGCGCGGCCTCCACCGCGCGGCGGCGATCGCGTGCGGTGGGGGTGGCCGGCTTGCGCGCCTTGCCCGAGACGGCGTCGACAAAACGGCCGGCCAGGATCTGGCCGATCTCGTCGAGGCCGAGATCGCTGTTGCCATCTGCTGCCGTCTGAGCGAGCTCGCCCAGCACCATCAGCTCGGGCAGCGGCGGCGTTGCGCCGATCTGCCAGATCTCGCGCCGCCCCCCGAGGGTGTCGATCAGATCCGCGCTGAAGAAGAAGCCGAGGCAGACGTCGCCGGAGACGTGCTCATGCGTGCAGGTGTGTTCCTCGCCGGGGGCGCCGATCAGCATCGAGCCCGCCACCAGCTCGAAGAAGCCGGCGCGGCAATGACAGCCGAAGCTGCCGGAGCGCACATAGGCGATGGAATGGCCGGTGCGGCATTCCGCAAACGGCGTATCGTCCGGTCCCGCATCGCAGCGAAACTCGGAAACCGTGATCGAGGGCGTCGTCAGCAGCGTAGTGGCGTGCATGCCGCCTTATCTAGGTGGAGGGTCTCGGCGGGGCAACGGGCAGCAGCACTTCGAACAAGGTCTTGCTGGCGATGGGATGAGCGCCCTCCAGCGCCAGCAGCCGCCGCTTGGAGATCACGCCGCCATAGGGCGAGAGCCGGTCGGTGTAATTGCCGGCCTCCAGCACCCGGTGGCAGGGCACGATCAGCATGAAGGGATTCTTCGCAATCGCCTGCGCCACCGAATAGGCTGCGCCGGAGGCACCGAGCGCCCGGGCCACCTCGTGATAGGTGCGCGTCTCCCCCCGCGGGATGCTGCAGGCGTACTCGTAGACGCGCCGGTTGAAGCCGGGCACGTCGCCGGCGTCCAGGCTGACCTCGGAAAAATCGGGATCGTGACCTTGCAGCAGGCCCTTGATGCCCTCGATCGCAAGCTCGGCGTTCTCGGACGGGCGCTGCTCCCGCGCCTCGGGATGGACCTGAAAAATCCGGCGGCGGGTGTCGATCTCCCGCGCCTCCGGCAATTGCACGGCGATCACGCCGGTGCCGCTCCAGATGATGCCGCAACGGCCGATGGCCGTGTCGAATATCGCGTAAGCCTGCCCCACCATGCACACGCCCCACTCAGTGCACGTTTCTCCCCAGAGCAGCGATCATAACACCGCCACAATCCGGCGCACCTGGAATCTTATCAAGACGTTAACAAGCGTCCGGCCGGTCGCGCCAAACCGCTTGGCGGCAGGCGCCGTCTCGGCTAATCAGGAGGGGCGCGGAGCGCACTCTCGCGGGCGTAGTTCAATGGTAGAACGGCAGCTTCCCAAGCTGCATACGAGGGTTCGATTCCCTTCGCCCGCTCCAAGCTGCCGTTTCAGATGAGCTATGCACTAGCGCTCGGCGGAGCAGAGGTTAGGCCACCTTTCGCTGCCGCAGGTTATCCAACGCTCCAATGACAGCAGCCAGCGCGCCAATCGCACCTGCTATTGCTAGCGACGTCTTGTCCCCGAGAGACTGTGCCGTCTGGTGTCCGATTACCCCGAAGGCATAAAGTCCAAAGACGCCCGTATAGAACATTGGTAGCGCCACTGCGAATGCAGTCACTAACAAGATCGACAAACTCTGTAACGCCAGTCCATCGTAAGATGCTGGTGTTACAGCTCTAAGGTTTAGGACAATCGTATAGCCAACAAAAATAGTGAAGATATTGAAGACCATCTGGACCCAAACGGATACGAATTGATCGGCATGCGTATAATTGACGAACGTGATAGGCCCGATAACTCCCATTAGTGCCGAATAGATCACGAGACGTCGACGCTGTGAGGGGAAGCCATCCCAGAATAGATAGACCGCGAGAATGGCAACGGCGGCCGGATATCCGTACGCGAAGAATGGAAAAACGTCCCTCCAGCCGGCGACAAGTGGATAATTGGAGCGAGACTGAAGCGCACTTGAATAGATAAAGTATCGGAGCGCATCCTCTCCGAAGACGTTAATAATGAACACGACACAGTAGCAGGCTGCGCCAATCACTAGGGCGACCATATGCGGAAGAACGCGACGAAAAATTAAACGGGTCATGGCTCAACAGCAATGATGCCCCAATCGTGCCAAGGGCGTGCTTCGTACGAAAATTCCGGTAATCTTTGTATCTACGCGATCAGCAGTTCTGGCTGGTTGAGAGATAAAATAAAGCCTACCTAAAATAGTAGACGTTCCGGTCTCTGTTTTCAATTGATACTTATTGGGTGTACCCGGTTCTAACGCCTCTCATTGCAGGAAGTTCTAATATATTAGCCACTCGATCGCGGCATGCGCCTTTCCTCGGGCCTAAGGTCCTGTCGCCCGGCAACTGCGGTCCCCGTGTCGGACGACGCTCGGATAGAACTCATGGACCAGCAAAAACTCGATCGCGCCATCGGTCGGCGGCTGAAGACACTGCGGACGCAGGCGGGCATGACGTTGAACGAGCTTGCGGCCCGCTCCGGCGTCAGCCGGGCCATGATCGGGCGGGTGGAGCGGGCGCAGAGCAGTGCGACGGCGGCGCTGCTGAACAAGCTCTGCGCCGCGCTCGATGTCACGCTCAGCGATGTCGTCGCGCTCACCGAGAAGCCGCCGGAGCGCCTGGTGCGGCTTGCCGATCAGCCGCTCTGGCGCGATCCCGACAGCGGCTATCGCCGGCGTCACGCCTCGCCGCCGGATGCGGCCAGCGGCATCGAGATCATCGTCGTCGACCTGCCGGCCGGCGCGCGCGTCTCCTACAGCCCGTGGGGCCGCAACGCCTTCACGCAGCAACTCCTGATGCTGGAGGGCGCGATCGCCGTGCATATCGATGCCAAGGCGGTGCGGCTGCGCGAGGGCGATTGTCTCGATTTCGACGTGATGCGCGCCGTGATCTTCGAGAACGAAACCAGGCAGGACGCGCGCTACGTCATCATCGTCAGGCGCGGCGCTTCCTACGGCAAGATGTGAGGACAAAGCGTGGAGACGAGCACGATGCAGATACGCACCGGCGACACCTATGATCCGCGCGTCGTCGCGCTGCTCGATCACCACGTCACGACAGCGCGGGCGCAGACGGCGCGGGGCAGCGACCATGCGCTTGATCTTGCGGGCCTGCGTGCGCCCGAGGTTGCGTTCTGGACCGGCTGGGACGGCGAGACGCTGGTCGCCACCGGCGCGCTGAAGACGCTCTCGGCCGGCCATGGCGAGGTCAAGTCGATGCACACGCTGCAGACCACGCGGCGGCGCGGCTATGGCGGCCAGATGCTGCGCCACATCATTGCCGAGGCCCGTGCACGCGGCATGACGCGGCTCAGCCTCGAGACCGGCTCGTGGGACTATTTCAAGCCGGCGCACGCGCTCTACCTGGCGCACGGTTTCGTCGCCTGCCGCCCGTTCGAGGGTTATGTCGAGGATCCCAACAGCCTGTTCCTGACGCTCGAGCTGTCGGCGCCGGCGCACCGGTAGCTCACGAGGAATCTTGTCGAGCACGCGCTCGGGGGCGGGACGTCGTTCCTGGACCGGGACGCAAAAAGACCGATCCCCTCATTAAATGAGTTGCGTACCTCAAAACACCTCTGCTAGCCTTCAGCCATGGCCGAGACCCTCACCCCGACTGCGCTGACGCTGAAGGACATCGCCCGCGAGGCCGGTGTCAGCCTCGCCACGGTCGACCGCGTCCTGCACAACAGGCCGGGGGTCCGCCCGGACACGGTCCGGCGGGTCAAGGACGCCATCGCGCGCAATTCGTTCCAGCCGCATGTGGCTGCCGCCGAGCTCGCGCGCGGCCGCGCCCGCCGCTTCGCCTTCGTGATGCCGTCGGGGCCGAACCCGTTCATGCAGCAGATCGAGGCCTATCTCGGCGAGATGGCGGCCTGGCTGTCGGCCCGCCGGCTCAATGTCGAGATGATCGCAGCCGACGTGTTCGAGCCCGCTGCGCTCGCAGCTTCGCTCGAAGCCCTGTCGGGCGATTACGACGGCATTGCCGTGGTGGCGCTGGACCATCCGAGCGTCCGCGCCGCCATCAACGACCTCGTCGATGCCGGGACCAAGGTCGTGACGCTGGTCTCGGACGTGCCGTCCTCGCGCCGCCACCATTATGTCGGCATCGACAACATCGCTGCGGGCCGCACCGCCGGCGCGCTGGTCGGGCGGCTGGTCGGCCAGAGGTCCGGCAAGGTCGCGATCGTCGCGGGCTCGCAGGGCCTGCGCGACCATGCCGAGCGCATCTTCGGCTTCAACCAGGTGATGGCGAGCGAATTCCCCGATCTCAGCGTACTGCCGGTGCTGGAAGGGCGCGACGAGGACGACCGTTCGGAGCAGCTGCTGGCGCGGCTGCTCGGCAAGCACGCCGACATCGTCGGCCTCTACAACGTCGGCGCCGGCACGCAGGGCGTCGCCAAAGCGCTGAACGACAAGGCGCAGAACGAGAAGGCCTCTGGCGCGGCCGGGCGCGACAAGCAGGTGGTGTTCGTCGGGCACGACGTCACGGCGCTGACGCGCCGGTTGCTGCTGCAGGGCGTGATGGATGCCGCGATCTCGCAGAACCCCGGACATGAGGCGCGCGCGGCCGTCCGCGTGCTGCTCGCGCTCGCCCGCGGCGAGCCGATCTTGAGCGAACAGGAGAAGATCCGGATCGACATCGTGATGCGGGACAATCTGCCCTAGCGGCAGCTGGATTTGGCAATAGGCGGCCAGGGGGAAAAGCGACGCAAGATCGCTCTCCCGCGGCAGGCGAAAGGGAGGACGATTTGTATCTCGGGATCGACATCGGCACGTCCGGTGTGAAAGCGGTGCTCGTGAGCGAAGCCGGCGCGGTGACCGCGACGGCGGCGCGCGAGCTTGCGCTGTCGCACCCCGCGCCGCTGTGGTCCGAGCAGGATCCCGATGCCTGGGTCGATGCGGCCGTCGGTGCCGTCGACGATCTCGCCGCGCGCCATCCGCGCGAGGTCGCGCAGGTCCGCGGCATCGGGCTGTCGGGTCAGATGCATGGCGCGACGCTGCTTGGCGAGGACGGCCGCCCGCTGCGTCCGGCCATCCTCTGGAACGACGGCCGCTCGCAGGCCGAATGCGCAGCGCTGGAGCGGCGCTGTCCCTCGTTGCACGCGATCGCCGGCAATCTCGCGATGCCCGGCTTCACCGCGCCGAAGCTGCTCTGGGTGGCGCGGCACGAGCCGAAGATCTTCGACCGCGTGGCAAAGGTGCTGCTGCCGAAGGCCTATGTCCGCTATCGCCTCACCGGCGAGATGGTCGAGGACATGTCGGACGCGGCTGGCACGCTGTGGCTCGACGTCGGCCTGCGCCGCTGGTCCGCGCTGCTGCTGCACGCCACCGGGCTCGATCTGCACCACATGCCGCGTCTCGTCGAGGGCAGTGCCGTGAGTGCGGTGCTCGCGCCGGAATACGCGCAGCGCTGGGGCATGGCGAAAAATGTCGTGGTCGCGGGCGGCGCCGGCGACAATGCGGCCAGCGCGATCGGGCTCGGCGCCATCGCACCTGGCGATGCCTTCCTGTCGCTGGGAACGTCGGGCGTGCTGTTCCGCGTCACCGATCGCTTCGCCCCCGCGCCGGCTTCGGCCGTGCATGCCTTCTGCCACGCGCTGCCCGGCCTCTGGCACCAGATGGGCGTGATGCTGTCGGCCGCGGCCTCGCTTGCCTGGCTTGCCGGCGTGATGGAGACGCCGGCCCAAGCGCTCCTGGCGCCGCTCGGCGAGCGCGTCGATGCACCAGGCCCGGTCCAGTTCCTGCCTTATCTCGACGGCGAGCGCACGCCGCACAACGATGCCGCCGCCAGCGGCGCCTTCGTCGGCCTGCGCGGCGCGACCGGGCGCTCAGAGATCGTGCAGGCCGTGCTCGAAGGCGTCGCCTTTGCCGCGCGCGACAATCTGGCGGCGCTGAGCGCAGCCAGCGGGCCGATCGCCGAGGTCGATCTCATCGGCGGCGGCTCGCGCTCGCCGCTGTGGGCGCAGATCTGCGCCGACGTGCTCGGTCTGCCCGTCCATCGCGTCGAGGAAGGCGAGGTCGGCGCCGCACTCGGCGCTGCGCGGCTCGGCCGGCTTGCCGCGACAGGCGAGAATCCCGCGGACGTCTGCACGCGTCCGCGGCGGCTCGCGAGCTTCACACCCCGCCCGTCCGTCGCTGCGGCCTATGACGAGGCCTATCGGCGATGGCGCGCGCTTTATCCCGCATTGAAGGAGTCTTCTTAAGTGAACGCGCCAGCCAAATTCTTCGATGCAAGTGCACCCGTCGCCTTCGCCGGCAAGGAGGCCGAAGGCGCGCCCGCCTTCCGCTGGTACGACAAGGACCGCCTCGTGCATGGCCGCCGGCTCGAGGATCACTTGCGCTTTGCGGTCTGCTATTGGCATTCGTTCTGCTGGCCCGGCGGCGATCCCTTCGGCGGCGAGACCTTCCTGCGGCCGTGGCACCACGGCACCGACGCGATGGCGATGGCGCGCGCCAAGGCCGATGTCGCCTTCGAGCTGTTCCGCCTGCTGGATGTTCCCTTCTTCACCTTCCACGACGTCGATGCGGCGCCGGAAGGGGCTTCGCTCGCCGAGTCCGTCGCCAACCTCAACGCCATCGCCGATCTGTTCGAGCAGAAGATGGCAACGAGCAAGGTTCGCCTGCTCTGGGGCACTGCGAACCTGTTCACGCACCGCCGCTACATGGCGGGCGCGGCGACCAATCCGGACCCCGAGATATTCACCTATGCCGCCGGCCAGGTCCGCGCCGCGCTGGAGGTGACGCACCGGCTCGGCGGCCAGAACTACGTGCTGTGGGGCGGACGCGAGGGCTACGAGACGCTGCTCAACACCGATCTCAAGCGCGAGCTCGACCAGCTCGGCCGCTTCGTCTCGCTCGTCGTCGAGCACAAGCACAAAATAGGCTTCAAGGGCCCGCTCCTGATCGAGCCGAAGCCCAAGGAGCCGACCAAGCACCAATATGATTTCGACGTCGCCACCTGCTACGGCTTCCTGGAGCGCTACGACCTGCTCAAGGACGTCAAGCTCAACATCGAGCAGAACCACGCCATCCTCGCCGGTCACTCCTTCCATCACGAGGTCGCGCTGGCCGAGGCGCTCGGCGTGTTCGGCTCGCTCGACATCAACCGCGGCGATGATCTGCTCGGCTGGGACACCGACCAGTTCGCGATGAACGTGCCGGAGCTGGCGCTGGTGTTCCACGAGATCCTGAACCGCGGCGGCTTCACCACGGGCGGGCTCAATTTCGATGCCAAGATCCGCCGCCAGTCGATCGACCCCGATGATCTCATCCATGCCCATGTCGGCTCGATGGATGCCTGTGCGCGCGCCTTCCTCGCCGCCGCCGACATGCTCGACGCCGGCGCGCTCAGCGCGCCGCTCGCAAAGCGCTACGAGGGCTGGGCCGGGCCCGAGGGCCGCGCCATTCTCGCCGGCCAGCGCTCGCTCGCCGATCTCGCCGACCGTGCGATGTCTCCCGGCTTCGATCCGCAGCCGCGCTCCGGCCGGCAGGAATATCTGGAATCCCTGGTGAACCGCTATGTCTGAGGAAACGCCGCTGATGACGAAGGCTGACGCGACACCGGTGCTCGAGCTCACCGGCATCGGCAAGGAGTTCGGCGCGATCCGCGCGCTGCATGACGTCGACATGCAGGTCTGGCCTGGCGAGGTGGTCGGCCTGATGGGTGACAACGGCGCCGGCAAGTCGACGCTGGTGAAGATCATTGCCGGCAATTTCCGCCCCACCCATGGCGAGATGCGCTTTGCCGGCAGCGCGGTGCATTTCAACCGTCCGGTCGATGCCCGCGCGGTCGGCATCGAGGTCGTCTACCAGGACCTCGCGCTCGCCGACAATCTGAGCGCCGCCGCCAACGTCTTTCTCGGCCGCGAGCTGAAGCGCAGGTTCGGACCGATTGCCTTGCTC
Source organism: Bradyrhizobium sp. NC92 (assembly GCF_025200865.1). Lineage (NCBI taxonomy): Bacteria > Pseudomonadati > Pseudomonadota > Alphaproteobacteria > Hyphomicrobiales > Nitrobacteraceae > Bradyrhizobium > Bradyrhizobium sp. NC92. The sequence continues at coordinate 8,041,416 of NZ_CP104171.1, read as the reverse complement.
GACCACAAGGCGATGGCATCGCGGGCGCTGGAGCTGTTCGGCGAGCTGCGCTCGGAGACACGCCCCGACGATCTCGTCAGGCAGATGTCGGGCGGCCAGCGCCAGGCGGTCGCGATCGCGCGGACCCGGCTTTCCAATGCGCGGCTGGTGATGATGGACGAGCCGACCGCCGCGATCTCGGTGCGCCAGGTCGAGCAGGTGCTCGGCCTGATCCACCGGCTGAAGGAGCAGGGCGTCGCCGTGATGCTGATCTCGCACCGCATGCCCGACGTGTTCGCCGTATGCGACCGCGTCGTCGTCATGCGGCGCGGCGAGAAGCGCGCCGACAAGTCGATCCACCAGACCTCCCCCGAGGAGGTCACCGCCCTCATCACCGGTGCGAAGGAGGCGGCGTGATGGCCATGCCCATGGAATCCCCGATCAGCTTCACCAATGTCGGCAAGATCAGATGGTGGCAGCGCGGCATCTTCGCCTCGCAGACCGGCTACGTTCTGCTCGCGCTGGCGGTGCTGCTGGTGATCATGCATTTCGCCAGCCCCTACTTCTTCACCCAGGGCAACATGCAGAACGTGGCGAAGAACTTTTCCTTCATCGCCATTGCGACGCTCGGCGTCACCTTCGTGATCATCACCGGCGGCATCGACCTGTCGGTGGGATCGATGATGTGCTTCTCCGCCATGATCACCTCGATGGTGATGACCGAGCTGTCGGCGCCCGGCTCGCCGCTGGTACACATGGCGGCTGACGGCAAGACCGTGCTCGCCAATGTGCCCGGCCTGATCCTGATTATCTCGATCCTCGCCGGTCTCGGCGTCGCACTGATTGCCGGCCTATTCAACGGCTTCTGCATCGCCGTGCTCGGCCTGTCGCCCTTCGTCACCACGCTCGGCATGCTCTCGATCGTGCGCGGGCTCGGCTATGTCGTCTCCAACGGACGCGGCAGTTTCCCGGGCGGGCCGGACGCCGATTATTTCTATGCGCTCACGTCCGGTGACGTGCTCGGCGTGCCCGCGCCGTTCATCTATCTCGTGATCCTGGCGCTCACCATGGCCGTGGTGCTGCACCACACCTCGTTCGGCCGCCACGTCTTCGCGCTCGGCGGCAATGAGAAGGCGGCCGAGCTCACCGGCATTCCGGTGGTGCGGGTGAAGATCGAGGTCTACGTGATCTGCGCGCTCGCCGCGGGCCTGCAGGGCATCATCATCTCCGGCTGGCTCGGATCGGCGCCGGCCAACATGGCGACCTCCTACGAGCTCAACGTGATCGCGGCGGCCGTGATCGGCGGCGCCAATCTCGCCGGCGGCATCGGCGGCCCGCTCGGGGCCATCGTCGGCTGCGTGCTGCTGGAGGTGATCCGCAACGGGCTCGTGCTGGCCCAGGTCAGCTCGTACTGGCAGCAGACGCTGGTCGGCGTGATCATCATTCTGGCTGTGCTGGTCGACCGCATTCGCTCGCGGATGACCTGAAATGACGACATCTCGGGAAGGCAAGGAAAACGCCGCCTATCCGCTTCCCGGGGGCTTTCGAGGGGATAGGCACCAACAAGAGTGGAGGAGACCATGAGGAAACTGCTTCTTGCCGGTATCGCGGTCGCGATGATGGCGACGCCGGCATTTGCTGCGAATTACCGTTTCGTCATCGTGCCGAAGGCGATGAACAATCCGTTCTTCGACTTTTCGCGCGATGGCTGCCTGAAGCGCGCCAAGGAGCTCGGCAACATCGAGTGCATCTACAAGGGACCGGTCGAGCATGAGCCTGCGACCCAGGCCCAGATCATCCAGGACTTCATCACGCAGAAGGTCGATGGTCTTGCCATCTCCGTCGCGGACGTCGCGGCCATGACCAAGTCGATCGAGGCGGCGACCGCTGCCGGCATTCCCGTCATCACCTTCGATGCGGACGCGCCGGGCTCCAAGCGCATCGCCTATATCGGCACCAACAACAAGGAGTTCGGTGTCGCGCTCGGCAAGGAGCTCCTGAAAATGCGGCCGGACGGCGGCAAATACGCGATGGTTTCCGGCGGCCCCGGCGCCAAGAACCTCGCCGAGCGCGTCGACGGCGTGCGCGAGGCGCTGAAGGGCTCGAAGTGGACCGAGGTCGCGGGCTCGCCGACCTTCTGCAACGACGATCCCGCGCTCGCGGTCCAGCAGATGACGGACATGCGCACCGCAACGCCGGACCTCGCCGCCATCGTTCCGATCGGCGGCTGGCCGATGTTCGCGCCCGAAGGCTTCAAGGCCTTCGCCAGCCGGAACAAGAAGGACATCGATTCCGGCAAGTTCACGCTGGTCGTTGCCGATACGCTGAAGATGCAGCTCGAGCTGCTGCGTGACGGCTACGCCAATGCGCTGGTCGGTCAGCGTCCGTTCGAGATGGGTGAGAAGGCGATGGACACGCTGCTCGCCATCAAGAAGGGGGAGAAGGTGCCGGAGATCGTCTACACCGGCCTCGATCTCGTCACCAAGGACAACGTCGCGCAGATGTTGAAGTAGGAGCGCTGCCAGCCCCGCGCTCCTGCATGCCTCTCCCGCTTGCGGTTTCCGCAAGCGGGAGAGATGATTTGGAATGGAAGACGACTGCTGGAAGGCGATGGAATGAAAAGGTCGCGGCTCGGCGCTCTCGATGTCACCTCGATCGGCCTCGGTTCCGCCCCGCTCGGCGGATTGTTCTCGCCCGTCAGCGATGCCGATGCGCAAGCGACGCTTGAACGCGCCTGGTCGCTCGGCGTTCGATTCTTCGATACCGCCCCGCTCTACGGTTTCGGCCTCGCGGAGCGGCGGTTGGGGGCCTTCCTGCGGCAACAGCAGCGCGATTCCTACGTCATCTCGACCAAGGTCGGCCGCCTGCTGCGCGCACCGGACGGTGCTGCCCCCGAGGACGAGCACTACAAGGGCACGCCGCGTGAGCGGCCGGTGTTCGATTTCAGCTATGACGGCGTGATGCGGTCGGTCGAGGAGAGCCTGCAGCGCCTCGGCCTCGACCGCGTCGACGTCCTGCTCGTGCATGATCCCGACGATCATTATGACGATGCCGTCACCGGCGCCTTCCGCGCGCTCCGGCGCCTGCGCGAGGACGGCACGGTCAAGGCGATCGGCGCCGGCATGAACCAGTCGGAGATGCTGGCTCGCTTCGCCGAGGCCGTGCCGGTCGACTGTTTCCTGCTCGCTGGCCGCTACACGCTGCTCGACCAGGGCGCGCTGGATGCGCTGTTTCCGCTCTGCCAGGCGAGGGGCATCGGCATCCTGCTTGGCGGCATCTACAACAGCGGCATCCTGGCCAATCCGCGGACGAGTGCGAAATTCAACTATCAGGATGCTGATGCGGCGCTCGTGGCACGTGCGCTGGAGCTCGACGAGCTCTGCCGCAGGCACGGCACCGAGCTGAAGGCCGCCGCGCTGCAATTCTGCATGGCCCATCCGGCGGTGACGGTCGCCGTGATGGGTGCGCGCAATGCCGCCGAGGTCGCGGACAACATCGCCATGTCGGAAGCGGCGGTCCCGTTGGCGTTCTGGCAGGACTTGCGGGCGCGAAAGCTCGTGGATGTGCGCGCGCCACTTCCCGGCGGAGCGTAGGGCATGATCGTCGATTCCCATCAGCATTTCTGGGATCCGGCGCGCGCCGACTATCCCTGGATGGAAGCGCCCGAGCTGGCGCCGATCCGCCGTGCCTTCGGCCCGGCCGATCTCGCGCCGCTGCTGAAGGCGAACGGCATCGACGCCAGCATCGTGGTGCAATGCCGCTCCGCGCTGGAGGAGACCGAGGAGTTCCTGCGTATCGCGGACGCGACGCCCTCTGTCGTCGGCGTGGTCGGCTGGGCCGATCTGACCGACGCTGCGCTTGACGAAACGCTCGACCGGCTGCGCGCTCTGCCTGGTGGAGCAAAGCTGGTCGGCATCCGTCACCAGGTCCACGACGAGCTTGATGCGGATTGGCTGCTGCGCGACGACGTCCAGCGCGGACTTACCGCGGTGTTCGCCCACGATCTCGCTTACGATTTCCTCGTCCGCAGCCGCGAGCTGCCTGCCGCGATCGCAACCGCGCAGGCCTTTCCGCACGCGCGTTTCGTGCTCGATCACGCCGCCAAGCCGCCGATTGCGGCCGGCGGGAGCGCGGAATGGGCCGACCGCATCGCAGCGCTGGCTGCCTGCGGCAACGTCTGGTGCAAGATCTCGGGATTGGCGACGGAAGCGGTCTGGAATGACTGGGATGCGGAACGGCTGTTTCCGTTCGTTGCGCACGCCGCAAGATGTTTTGGCGAGGACCGGCTGATCTTCGGATCGGACTGGCCCGTGTGCCTGCTTGCGGGAAGCTATGGCGAGATCAAGACCGCGCTGGAGGCCTGCCTGGCGAGGCTCGGCCCGCGTGTGCGGGACAAGGCGTTCGGGGCGAATGCCAAGGCTGTGTATCGCTTGGGTTAATTGTAGTGGATGCGCGCTCTTACCCTCTCCCCTTGCGGGAGAGGGTGGCTCGCCGCGGAGCGGCGAGACGGGTGAGGGGTCTTTCTCCGCGAGTCACCCTTCACATGTGAGCTTGCTGAAGCAACCCCTCATCCGGCGCTTCGCGCCACCTTCTCCCACAAGGGGAGAAGGGAAGAGGCCGTGGCGCCCGCCTCGCAGCAACCCTACTCCGACATCGGCTTGTCGGAAATGTCCCAGTCCTTCCCGGTGAAGGTGGAGATGAACAGCGTCTTCATCGGCGTGTAGTCCTCGGGCGTGTAGCTGTAGGTGACGCCGTCGAGGAAATACGGCGAGTGGAAGCCATTGAGGTTCGATGCCTGCTTCAGCACGTTGGCGCGGGTGAGCTCGTCGCCGCAGCGGCGCAGGATCTCGCCCATGGTCGCGGCCTGGCCGTAACCGGCGAAGGCGATGGTGTTGTCGGGATCGATCGCCGGCGTGTACTTCTTGCGCAGCTCCTCGAACGCCATGACGTCCGGGTCCTTCTCCCATTTGGGCAGGCCGACCTCCTTGTTGTAGCGGATCGCGACGATTCCGGTGGCGTTCTCGAGGCCCGCGGCATTGAGGATCGAGCGGCCGGTGGAGCCGGCGGAAAGCAGCTGCAGCGGCTTCCAGCCGAGCTCGGCCACTTTCCGGATCGACTGCGACGAGGCCTTGCCGGTCGAGATGTTGTAGAAGACGTCGGCCCCCGACTTCGAGAGATTGACGAGCTGGGAATCGACGGTCGGCTCGGTCAAATCATAGGTCTGCTCCATGATCACCTGCGCAGTGCCGCCGGCATCCGCCAGCACTTTCTTGAAGGGTGCAAGGAAGTCGCGGCCGAAATCGTCGTTCTGGTAGAGGATGCCGATCTTGGCGTTCGGCTTCACGCTGACGACGTGCCGCGCCAGGATGCGCGCTTCGGTCGGATAGAGCGGCAGGCCCGCCATCGTCCATTTGAACTCTTTCGGATTATTCCATTTCGAGGCGCCGGTATTGAGCAGCAGCTGCGGCACGCCCTTGGAGTTCAGGTATTTGTGCACGGCGGTCTGCGGCGCGGTGCCGAGCGAGCCGTACAGCGCGAGCACTTCCTCCTGCTCGACCAGGCGCCGCGTCGCCTCGACGCATTTCGGCGCGCTGTAGGCGTCGTCCATGGTGAGGAATTTGACCTTGCGTCCGTTGATGCCGCCCTTCTCGTTCAGCATCTGGAAATAGGCTTCGCCGATGCGGCCGAGCACGCCGTAGAGCGAGCCGGGGCCGGAATGCGGCACGGTCTGACCGATCTTGATCTCGGTGTCGCTGGCGCCCGCATCGTACTTCTTCTCCGCAGCCCAGACGTAGGGCGCAGGCAAGGTGGATGCGGCGATGGTGGCGAGTGCGCCGGCGCTGAAATCGCGCCGCGATGGATTCTTGGTCATTGTTGTTTTCTCCCTGATGCGCGCATTGTGCTGACATCGCAGCTCGGCTCGCAAGTGGGAAGTCGCAGCTTTGCGACGCAATGACGCTCAAATCGTCAGGCGTTAGCGCCTAGACTCAAGTTTTCTCGGCGACGACGACGAGGCCGCGCACGGGCTCGTTGTTCTCGTTGCGCGGCGAGGCCGGCTCCAGCGTCAGCAGCTTCAACCCCGCCTTGGCGATGGCGCCGCGCACATATTCCGCGGAATGGGCATAACGCAGGCCGTCGCCGAGCACGATGCCGCTGCCGTCGTGCGTTTCCAGCGTGAAGGCGAGCACGCCGCCTGAGACGAGCACGCGCTTGGCCTCGGTGAGAACAGGGGCGAGATCGGAAAGATAGACGAACGCATCCGCGGCCACGATGAGGTTCGCGCTGGCATCCAGCTTGCCGCGCAGGCCCTCGAGCATGTCGGCGACTTCGAGCGCGGCATAGAGGTTCGTCGCCCGCGCCTCCTTGATCATGCCGGGCGACAGATCAATGCCGGTGAAATGGTCGACCTGCTTGGCGAACGCGGCTGCCGCAAGGCCGGTGCCGCAGCCGAGGTCGATGGCGTGCTTGAAGTAGGCCGGCTTCTTGGCGGCGACGCGCGCGGCCAGCACCGCCTTGAAGATCAGCGTGGGGGCGCGATAGCCGAGATCGTTGATCAGCGCGTGCTCGAACCGCGGCGCGTATTGATCGAACAAAGCCTGCACATAGGCCTTGGGCATCTCCGCCATCTCGGTATCGCCGAGCCGCATCAGGTGCAGGCCTGCGCCGTGCTGATCCTCGGGGTCGCATCGCCGCGCTTCACGAAAGGCCGCGATGGCCTTGTCGCGCTCGCCGAGCTGCTGACGGATCTCGCCGAGCGTGAACCAGGCCGAGGTGAAATCAGGTGCGAGCTCGATCGCCTGCTCCAGAAGGTCGGCGGCGGCCGGCAGGTCGCCCTTGAGCTGGAGGTCGCGCGCGAACTCGAAACGGCGGTCGGCCATGAGATCGCCGGAGGTCAGGAACAGGCGGAGCGGCATTGAGGAACCAGGAAACGAAACGGGTAATTGACTCGAAGATGTGATGGCTCGACTTATATAACAGGCATGCGCCCGCAAGACATCCTGCTGCCAAATGCTGCCGGCCTGTGCTGCAAGCCCGGCGGCTTCCATATCGACCCTGTCCGGCCCGTCGAGCGGGCCGTGATCACCCACGGCCATTCCGACCATGCCCGTGCCGGCCATGGCGCCGTGCTGGCGACGCAGGAAACGCTGGACATGATGCGGCTGCGCTATGGCGAGAACTTTGCCGGCTCGACCCAAGCGATCAGCTATGGCGAGGAGATCCGGCTCGGCGACGTCAAGGTCAAGTTTCACCCGGCCGGCCACGTGTTGGGCTCCGCACAGATCGCCGTTTCGTGCAAGGATACCTGCATCGTCGCCTCCGGCGACTACAAGGACGCGCCCGATCCGACCTGCACGCCGTTCGAGCTGGTGTCGTGCGACGTCTTCATCACCGAGGCGACGTTCGGGCTCCCGGTCTTCCGGCATGGCGATGCCAGCGACGAGGTCAAGAAGCTGCTGGCTTCGGTCGCGCTGTTTCCCGAGCGCGCGCATCTCGTCGGGGCCTACTCGCTCGGCAAGGCGCAGCGCGTGATCAAGCTGCTGCGGCAGGCCGGCTACGACGCGCCGGTCTACCTGCATGGCGCGATGGAGACGATCACGCATTACTACCAAAGCCGCGGGATCGACCTTGGCGAGCTCAGGCCGGTGAAGGGGATGAAGAAGGCGGCGCTCGCCGGCACCATCACCTTGGCGCCGCCATCGGCCACATCCGATCTCTGGACGCGGCGCTTTCCCGATCCCGTCACCGCCTTCGCCTCGGGCTGGATGCGCGTGCGCGCCCGGGCGCGGCAGCGCGGCGTCGAGCTGCCGCTGGTGATCTCCGACCACGCCGACTGGGACGGCCTCACCGCGACCATCGCAGCGACCGGCGCCGGCGAGATCTGGGTCACCCACGGTCAGGAAGATGCGCTGGTGCATTGGTGCCGGAGCAAGGGCCTGAAGGCGCAGCCGCTCGATCTCGTCGGCTATGGCGACGAGGAGGAGAGCGAGACTCCCATTCAAGGCGAGGCCGAAGCATGAACCGCTTCGCCGAGCTGCTCGACCGCCTCGCCTATGAGCCCGGCCGCAACAACAAGCTGCGGCTGCTCACCGGCTATTTTCGCGAAGTCGGCGACCCCGACCGCGGCTATGCGCTGGCGGCGCTGACCGGCGCACTCAGCTTCAAGCACGCCAAGCCGGCGCTGATCCGCGATCTCATCGCGGCACGCACGGATGAGGTGCTGTTCGGGCTGAGCTACGACTATGTCGGCGATCTCTCGGAGACGGTGGCGCTGATGTGGCCGAAGGCCGCGCTCGCCGCCCACAACAACCCACCCCCGCCGAGCCTCACCGAAGTCGTCACCACGCTGCGCACGCTCGGCAAGACCGAGCTGCCGAAGCAGCTCGAACGTTGGCTCGACGAGCTCGACGAGACCGGTCGCTGGGCGCTGCTGAAGCTCGTCACCGGCGCGCTTCGCATCGGCATCTCGGCGCGGCTCGCCAAGACCGCCGCCGCTGCGCTCGGCGACAAGGACCCGCACGAGGTCGAGCTGATCTGGCCGGGCCTCGTCCCGCCCTATCTCGACCTGTTCGCCTGGCTGGAGGGCCGCGGCGACAAGCCCGTCAACCGCGATCCCGCGCCGTTCCGCCCGGTGATGCTGGCGCATGCGATCGAAGACGGCGATTTCGCCGCGCTCGATCCCGCCGACTACATCGCCGAATGGAAATGGGACGGCATCCGCGTGCAGGCGGTCGCCGGGCGCGATGAGCGCGGCCATATCACCGCGCGGCTCTATTCGCGCACCGGCGAGGACATCACGGGCAGCTTCCCGGATCTCGTGCCGTCGCTGCGCCTGCCGGGCGCGATCGACGGCGAGCTCTTGATCCTGCGCGAAGGCCGCGTGCAGAGCTTCAACGTTCTGCAGCAGCGGCTCAACCGCAAGGTGGTCTCGCCGAAGCTGATCAAGGAGTTTCCGATTCACCTGCGCGCCTATGATCTGCTCGGCGACGACGAGAACGACCTGCGCGAGCTGCCTTTTGCCGAGCGGCGCGAGCGGCTGGAGAGATTCATCGCGAAACTCGACGATCCCCGCATCGATCTCTCGCCCACCGTGCCCTTCGACAGCTGGGAGGCGCTGACGGCCGCACGCGCCGATCCCGCGAGCGCCGGCGCCGGCGAGGACGCGGACGCCGTCGAGGGCGTGATGCTGAAGCGGCGCGATGCGCCTTATCTGCCGGGGCGGCCGAAGGGCCAATGGTGGAAGTGGAAGCGCGACCCGCACATCATCGACGCCGTCCTGATGTATGCGCAGCGCGGCCACGGCAAGCGCTCGTCCTATTATTCCGACTACACCTTCGGCGTCTGGACCGAGACCGAGAATGGCGAGGAGCTGGTGCCGGTCGGCAAAGCCTATTTCGGCTTCACCGACGAGGAGCTGTTGCAGATCGACCGCTTCGTCCGTCGCAACACCACGGAAAAATTCGGCCCCGTCCGCCATGTCGTGCACGAGGGCGACAAGGGCCTGGTGCTGGAGGTCGCTTTCGAGGGATTGCAGCGCTCGCCCCGGCACAAATCCGGCGTCGCCATGCGTTTCCCCCGCATCAGCCGCCTGCGCTGGGACAAGCCGCCCCGGGAGGCCGACCGGCTGGAGACGCTGGAGAAGATGCTGAAGGCCGAGGCGGCGGAGATCGAGGTGTGATGCGCGCGCTGAGCCGAACTTTGGCGGCGCCTGAGCGCGCGCCTCGTCCTTCGAGACGACCGCTTCGCGGTCTCCTCAGGATGAGGCTAATCGGCGTCAGCGCCTGCTGCCGCTCACTCCGTCCTCATCCTGAGGAGCCCGCCTAAAGCGGGCGTCTCGAAGGATGGCCGCAGGGAAACCTCTCAATAGTCTCGCGGGAGAGGTGATCGACTGCCCGAATTAAACTCCCGTAACCCGATTGACGCACCCTTGCGGGTTCCCCATGTCCCCCGCCGTGCCCTATAATGGGTCGAATCCGCTTCAGGAGTTTGCGATGGTCCAAGACGTCAGAGATTTGCCGGCCGGCCGCAGCGACGGCCTGCACCGCTTTCTCGGCGGCTCGCCGCTGACCGTCGCGTTCCGCCTGGTGCTGCTCTCGATCCTGGTCGGCGTCGTGCTCGCCGCGATCGGCTTCGACCCCTGGAACATCATCCACAGCATCCGCCTCTTGTTCCAGCGTCTGTGGGATCTCGGCTTCGATGCGGTGAACTGGCTGTGGCGCTACTTCCTGCTCGGCGCGGTCATCGTGATCCCGATCTGGCTGCTGTCGCGCGTGTTCGGCGGGCCGCGTCGCTAACGCTTCTCGACATGCGCGGCCGACGCAAGCACGCCATGCCGGCCGTGATAGTGCATTCGACAATCGGGTCGGATACACGCAGCTGACATGAACGCACCGCTTCACCCCAAGGTCGACTCGCGCCAGGTCTTCGCCATCGCAGGTCCCGCGATGGTCGCGAACCTCACGACGCCGCTGATCGGCGTGGTCTCGACCACCGCGATCGGCCGGCTCGACGATGCGGCGCTGCTCGGCGGCGTCGCGATGGCCTCCGTCATCTTCGACTGCCTGTTCTGGCTGTTCGGCTTCCTGCGCATGAGCACGCTGGCCTTCACCGCGCAGGCGCTCGGCGCGGGCGAGACGCGCGAGCAGACCGTGATCCTGGTGCGCGGCTTCATCGTCGCCGGCCTGATCGGCGCGGCGCTGATCGCGCTGCAGCTGCCGTTGGCTGGCGCACTGTTCGACCTGATGGGCGGCAGCGAGGGCGTGACGCACGCCGCGAAGACCTATTTCATGATCCGGATCTGGTCCTCGCCTTTCGCCTTCGCCAATTACGTCATCCTCGGCTGGCTGGTGGGGCAGGCCCGCGCCAATCCGGCCCTTGCGCTCCAGGTCGTCATCAACCTCGTCAACATGGTGGCGACGATCCTATTGGTGCTGGTCTACGACACCGGCATCGCCGGCGCCGCGATCGCCGCGCTTCTGTCCGAGACGATAGGCTTCGTGCTCGGCGTGATCGTGTGCAGGCGCTATGCGGTGGGCGGTTTTGCCGTGCCTCGCGCAACGCTGTTCGATCGCGAAAAGCTGATGCGGCTCCTGGCGGTGAACACCGACATCCTGATCCGCACCGCGGCGCTGATCGCCGTGTTCCTGTTCTTCACCGCCAAGGGCGCGCGTGCCGGCGACGTCACGCTGGCCGCGAACTCCGTGCTCAACAACTTCCTCCTGGTCAGCGCTTTCTTCCTCGACGGCCTTGCGAATGCGGCGCAGCAGCTCTGCGGCCGCAGCTTTGGCGCGCGCGACGCCAAGGGATTTGCGGATTCGACCAGGCTGGTGCTGCGCTGGGGGCTCGGCTTCGCCATCGTCGTCGCCGTGGTGTTCGCAGGCTTCGGCCCCGATATCATCAATGTCATGACGGCGAGCGAGGACGTCCGCCGCGCTGCGCGCGAGTTCCTGCCCTTCATCGTGCTCGCGCCGATCCCCGGCGTGTTCGCCTTCGGCTTCGACGGCATCTATGTCGGCGCCACCTGGGCGCGGGAGATGCGCAATCTGATGCTGGCCTCGCTCGCGATCTTCTTCGCCGTCTGGCTGGCGCTGCAATCGTTCGGCAATGCCGGCCTGTGGAGCGCGCTGATCGCGTTCTACGTCGCGCGCGGCGGCTTGCAGGGCGCGAGGTATCCCGTGCTGTATCGGGCGACGTTTTCTTCTCCCTCGCCCCGCTTGCGGGGAGAGGCATAGGCGGCCTATGGCCGCCGTTCTCTGACAAAGAACGCCGATGCAGAGCATCGGCTATGGTGAGGGGGAGTCTCCGCAAGGGCGGTGAGAGTTGGACTCGCGGAGAGTCCCCCTCACCCGGAATTTGCTCTCGCAAATTCCGGCCTCTCCCCGCAAGCGGGGAGAGGCGGAGGATCACAACCCCGGCCAGTCTTCCGCCGTCAGCGTCGCCGCATCGGCGCCGACGATCTCGGCCAGCGAATCCCGCCCCGTTCGCAGCAGCGTCGAAGTCAGGTCGCGCTTGATCTCGTCGACGAGGCCGAGGCCCTTGTAGACCAGCGACGAATAGAGCTGGATCAGGCTGGCCCCGGCGCGGATCTTGGTCAGCGCGGCGCCGCCCGAATCCACCCCGCCGACGCCGATCAGCGGGAATGCGCCCTCGACGCGCACATAGGTCTCCGCGACCATGCGCGTTGAGAGGCGGAATAGCGGCCGGCCGGACAGGCCGCCTTGCTCCTTCGCCCGCATCTCCTCGCGCAATGTGCTCGGCCGCGCGATCGTGGTGTTCGACACGATCATGCCGTCGACCCGGCGCGAGCGCGCGACCTGCACGACGTCGTCGAGCTGGGCAAGGCTCAAGTCCGGCGCGATCTTGAGCAGCACCGGCGTGTCGCCGGCCTTCTGCCTGACACGCTCGCGGGCGTCGATCACGCGCGCGAGGAGATCGTCGAGCAGCGCGCCTTCCTGAAGGTTGCGCAGGCCCGGCGTGTTCGGCGAGGAGACGTTGACGGTGAAATAGCTCGCAACCGGCGCGAAGGTCTCGATCAGCTTGACGTAGTCGCCGACGCGGTCCGGCGAATCCTTGTTGGCGCCCACATTGACGCCGACGATGCCGCCGTGCTGCGCGCGCGCGGCAAGCCGGCGCAGGGCCGCCTCCGCGCCGTCATTGTTGAAGCCCATGCGGTTGACGATCGCCTCGTCGCGCTCGAGCCGGAACAGCCGCGGCCGTGGATTGCCGGCTTGCGGCTTCGGCGTTACCGAGCCGATCTCGACGAAGCCGAAACCGAGCCGCAGCAGCGCATCCGGCACTTCGGCGCTCTTGTCGAAGCCCGCGGCCATGCCGATCGGATTGGGAAAGTTCAGCCCGAAGGCGCGCACCGCGAGCTTGGGATCATCGGCACGCGGCTTGACCGGTGGCAGGAAGCGCAGGCCCTGGATCGCGAGGCGATGGGCGTCTTCGGGATCGAGCCAGCGCAGCACCGGCAGCGAAAAGGCGTCGAACGCGCGGATCACGGCAACAGCTCCGGAACATCGTGACCGCCGTCGGAGCGCGTGTTGAGGTTCATCACCGCGATCACCGCGCCGAAATCGAGCTCGCCATAGAGATGGGGGAAGAGCTCGTCATTGCGCGAGCGTTCCCAGCGCAATTCGCTCCCCAGCGCATCGCCGTCGACCTCGACCAGGAACAGCGCGCGCTGCCCGAAATAGTGCTTGCGCAGGGTCTCGGGAACCTGGGCCGCGGTCGAGAAATGGATGAACCCGTCGCGCGCGTCGTCTGCGCTGCCCCGGTAGACACCCTGCCGTTCCGCCTCGCGCCAGGCCGAGGCCGGACAGATTTTGTAGATCTTGACCACCGCTACCGCAGCCTTGTTTGTTCTTTGAGTCTTTTGGGTTTTTTCGCCTTTTGCGGGTCCTCGAAACCCGGGCGCGACCGTAAAGGCCACCCCTTCCGAACTCAAGGCTTAGAGCCTTTTCCGCGCCGATGAAATCGGAACGGGGGCTCCAGATTCCCGTTTTGCGCGTTTTCCTGACGCGAACGGGTACCCGCTCCGTTACGAACGCCGTTCTCCCTCGCCTCTTGCGCGAAAAACGGAAAACCTGTTGATTTGAGGACAGTTTTCCTGAGTTGCGACGGGCTGGACCTTCCATGGTCAGACAGGCCAAAGCGCAGAGGATGCTGACTCACGACCAGATCTGGGCCGCACTGGACCGGTTGGCGGCGCGTGCCGGGCTGTCGCCGTCCGGCCTCGCCAAGCGTGCCGGACTCGACCCCACCACCTTCAACAGGTCCAAGCGCGTCACCGCCGACGGACGCGAGCGCTGGCCTTCGACCGAATCGATCGCAAAAGCGCTGGCCGCGGCTGACGCCTCGATCGACAGCTTTGCCAAATTGATCGACGACGACGGCGCGAGCGATGGCCGCTCGGTGCCGCTGCTCGGTTTCGCACAGGCGGGCACGAGCGGCGCTTTCGACGAGGCCGGTCTTCCATCGGGCAAGGGCTGGACCGACATCGCGCTGCCCGCCACCGAGGACAGCCACGCCTTTGCGCTGGAGATTTCCGGCGATGCGCTTGCGCCTGTTTATCGCGACGGCGACATCGTCCTGGTCTCGCCCGGCGCGCCGATCCGCAAAGGCGATCGCGTGGTGGTGCGGAGCAAGGCGGGCGAGATGACGGTCGCGACGTTGAAGCGCCGCACGGCCAAGGCGCTGGAGCTTGAGCCGCTCGATGCGACGCAGGCCGAATGGACGATGGCGGCGGGCGACGTGGCGTGGATCGCGCGGATCCTGTGGGCCAGCCAGTGATCGCGTGACCGGACCATGACGCAGTTCGCGTTGCGACCGCCATTGCGACTCACCACGCCTCTCGCATAGGTTGCGCACCTGTTGCCGACCAAGTTCATCTCGAGGGGGAATACGATGAATCGCCGCCACGCATTGAAGGCCCTGGCGGGTCTCGCACTTTGTCCGTTGTGCAAGCCGGGCTTCGCCGCCGAAGGCGCACATTGGAGCTATGAGGGCGCCGGCGGCCCGGCCAAATGGGGCGATCTCGAAGCGGCCAACAAAGCCTGCGCGGCCGGCCTGCAACAATCGCCGATCGACATCGAGGCGACGATCAAGTCGCAATTGCCGGTTCTGAAGCTGAGCTGGGGCAAGAGCGCCGACACCATCGTCAACAACGGGCACACCATCCAGCTCAACTTCGTCGAAGGCAGCACGCTGATGCTCGGCGACGTCAAGTACAAGCTGCTCCAGGTGCACTTCCACCGGCCCAGCGAGCACATGATCGGCGGCAAGAATTTTCCGATGGAGGCGCATTTCGTCCATCGCAACGACGCCGGGGGGCTTGCCGTCGTCGGCGTGCTCATGACCGAGGGCAGGCCGAACGCATCCTTCGCCAAGATCATCAAGACCATGCCGGCGGCAGAAGGGCCCGCGGTGAAGGCCGATGCGAGCATCGATCCGCTCGCCATGCTGCCGCCGAAGCTCAGCTATTACCGCTATCCCGGCTCGCTGACGACGCCGCCCTGCTCTGAAGTGGTCGAGTGGCTGCTGCTGACCACCCCGATCCAGGTGGCGGCGAGCGATGTCGCCGCGTTCGCAAAGCTCTACCCGATGAATGCGCGCCCGGTGCAGAAGGACAACCGCCGCTACGTGCTGCGATCGATTTGAGTGCGTCACACCGCGGCTTCGCTACGTAGTTCAAGGTCATTCCCCGCGTAGGCGGGGAATCCAGTAAGCCGCGGCTTCTCGATTCATCACATCTGCCGCGGCGTACTGGATCGCCCGGTCAAGCCGGGCGATGACAGTGGAGTGGGATCACGCGCTCCTCGCCAGCGCGCCGTCGATCATGTTCACCGCGTTCTGCACGCCGTAGACCGCGACGAAGGAGCCGAAGCGCGGGCCCTTCTCCTGGCCGAGCAGCACCTGGTAGAGCATGTTGAACCAGTCCAGCGTCACGCCGGGGCGGCCGTCCTTGCCCTTCTTGACCTGGTCGAGGAACGGCTCGCGGCGGCCGATCTCGTAGACGACGTTCTGGATCTCCTCGGCCGAGGCGTCCTGCGCCAGCTGCGAGAGCGCATCGCGCAGGTCCTGCAGCGCCCTGCGCTCGCTGTCATCAGGCACGCGGAACTGCTTCGTCGGCGCGACGAAGTCACGGTAGTAGTTGATGGCGTAGCCGACCATCGCATCCAGCTTCGGATGCGTCTGCGGGCTCACGCCCGGACGATAGCGCCCGATGAAGCCCCACAGCGTCTCGGCGTTCTCCGCGTTCGACGACGACACCAGCGTCAGGAGCAGCTGGAAGGTGACGGGCATGTCGCCCTGCGGCGGCCTGCCGTTGTGGATGTGCCAGACCGGGTTGCCGAGCTGCTGCTTGCCGTCCTGCTTCGGAAAGCCGTCGAGGAATTGCTGGTAGTCGTCGACGTTGCGCGGGATGACGTCGAAATACAGCCGCTTGGCCGCCTTCGGCTCGCGATACATGAACAGCGACAGGGATTCCGGCGAGGCGTAGCGCAGCCATTCGTCGATGGTGAGGCCGTTGCCCTTCGACTTCGAGATCTTCTGGCCCTTCTCGTCGAGGAAGAGCTCGTAGTTGAAGCCTTCGGGCGGCGTGCTGCCGAGCGCTCTTGCGATCGCGCCGGACAGCTTCACGGAATCGATCAGGTCCTTGCCGGCCATCTCGTAGTCGACGCCGAGCGCGACCCAGCGCATCGCCCAGTCGGCCTTCCACTGACACTTGACGTTGCCGCCGGTGACGGGCGTCTCGACTTCCTGGTTGGTATCGGGATCGACATAGGTCACCGTGCCGGCCGCGACGTCGCGGCGGATCATCGGCACCTGCAGCACGACGCCGGTGGTCTTGCTGATGGGCAAGAACGGCGAATAGGTCGCGCGGCGGTCCGGTCCCAGCGTCGGCAGGATGATCGCCATGATCTTGTCGTAGGCGGCCAGCATCTTCAGCAGCGTCGCGTCGAAGCGGCCGGACGTGTAATAGTCGGTCGAGCTCGCGAACTCGTAGTCGAAGCCGAAATGATCGAGGAAGGCGCGCAGCCGCGCATTGTTGTGGTGGCCGAACGACGGGTACTCGTTGGAGAACGGATCGGGCACCCGCGTCAGCGGCTTGCCGAGATGCTCCGCCAGCATCTCCTTGTTCGGAACGTTGTCGGGCACCTTGCGGAAGCCGTCCATGTCGTCGGAGAACGCCAAGAGGCGCGTCTTGATCTTGTCCTCGGTGAGCACGCGGAAGGCGTGGCGCACCATCGAGGTGCGCGCCACCTCGCCGAACGTGCCGATGTGCGGCAGTCCGGACGGACCGTAGCCGGTCTCGAACAGCACCTCGTCCTTCGGGCTTTTCTTCAGCCGCGCGACGATGGCCTTCGCCTGCTCGAACGGCCAGGCGTTGGATTGTTCGGCGAGCGCACGCAACTCGCTCGGGTTTGCGGCTAGATCAATAACGGACATCAGGGGCCTCCGGGCCGCGGAAAATAGCGATTTCCCGGCAGAATGCAAAAGTTGCGAGCTGATACCCCCAGCCCTCTCCCGCTTACACGGGGCTAGCGCATATGGGAGTTCTTCTCCGCGGCCATCCTTCGAGACGCCCGCTTTCGCGGGCTCCTCAGGATGAGGGCGGAGTGCGCGGCAGCAGTTTCAACGGGCACAGACGCTGATTAGCCTCATCCTGAGGAGGCTGCGTCAGCGCCGTCTCGAAGGACGAGGCGTGCGCGCAGGCCGCCGCCACAAGTCATATGTGGTAGCCCAGCGCTTGCGGGGGAGGGTTGGAGGTGTCGCCGCGTCGGATCGAATGCGATGCGGCTCAATGTGCCGCTGATGCCGAGCGCTTGGTCGCGACTTGCTTCGGGGCCGGCTTGGCGCTGGCCTGCGGTGCGCTGTCCCAGCCGCCGTTCGGGGCCGCAACGTTGACGGCATCGTCGGGCTGCGGCTCGGCGCTGAAGGTCTGGATCGCGAGCTTGGCGGCGGCGAGCGATTGCGGGTCGAGGCGCTTGGCGACGTCGTCACGCTTGCCGGCGGCATCCGCATCGCCCTGGGCGGCAGCTAAGCTGAACCATTTGTAGGATTCGGCGAGGTTCTGCTCGACGCCGATGCCGCGGGCATAGAGGATGCCGAGGTTGAACTGGCTGTCGGCGACACCGCGATCGGCCGCTTTCCGGAACCACTGCGCCGCGCTCTTGTAATTGGCGCCGCGACCGCCGCCGTCGGCATCGAGCACGGCGAGATTGTGCATCGCCTTGGCGTTGCCGCGCTCGGCGGCCTGGGTGTAGTAGCGGCGCGCGATGTCGGCGTCCTTCTTCACCCCCAAGCCCTTTTCGTAGAGCGTGCCGAGACGGAAGGTTGCGGGGACGACCCCGGCCTGCGCCGCGCGATCGTACCACTTCGCCGCTTCGTCGTAATTGGTGGCGACGCCCTTGCCTTCGGCAAAGCGCACGCCGATCTCGTAGGCCGCGGTCGCATCGCCCTTCATCGCGGCATTGCGCAGGGCCGGGCCGCCGATGCCGTCAGGCAGCTTCTCGCTCGGCGGCACCTGAATCACGCCAAGCCTGGCGCGGCTGCTGCCCGACAGCGCGCCGGTGACGTCGCTGGAGGTCGGCGGCGGCACCGCCGCGGCAGGCGCTTGCGGGATTTCAACCGAGGCCGCGCTGCCGGAATGGGGAATGGGCGCCGGCGCGGCGTTGTTCTGCGACTGCCGTCCGAGCGGTGTCGGCGAGGTCATTGACGGGGTGATCTGTTCCGGCGCGGCCGGCTTGGTCTCGACCGGCGGTGGCGCGGGCTGCGGTGCCGGCTCGCTCGGGACGTTTTGCATCGCCTGCGGCGTCGGTGACAGGCTGCCGCCTTCGAGCAGGTTCATCGCCATCTTGAAGGTGCCGAGCACGATCACGACCACGCTCGCGCCGACCAGCAGCGAGCGGATCTTCGAGGTGATGGTCGAGCCACCTTCCTGGCCCTTCTCCTTGGCGCGGGCGATCGCGGCCTTGGCGCCACGGGCGGGCTTCTCGGGCGGCTGCGCGGCGGCGGCCTGCGCGGCGCGGCGGGCGGCGGCGATGAAGCTCGACGACGACACCGGCTCCTTCGGTGCGGCGGCAATTTCGCTGATCGCGCTCTCGGAGGCGGCGATGCGTTCCGACGGCGAGGCGAGGCGTCCGCCCGGCCGGGTGCCCGGCTCGAGCGGGTGATCCGGCGGCAGTTCCGGCGCGAGTGCAGCGCGCGCGGTGTGCGGCTCCAGGATCTCGCTGATCGCGCGCGGCGGAACCGGTGGTGCCGCCGGCACGGGCGGTGGCGCGGCGGGGGCGGCGGCGTGGAATTCGCGCGGCGCGGCGACGAAGGCGGCCGGCGCCGGCTGCGCGGCAGCGGGATTGGGCAGTTCGGGCTTCGGATCGTATTTCGGCGGCTGTGCTTGCGGCTGCGGCCGCGGCTCGCGCGCCATTGGCGCCGGCTCCATCGCCGCCGCCGTGGGCATCGGCATCGGCTGCGGGGCGGGGGAGGCGGCGCGGTGCGCACCGCGCGCAGATCGCCCTCGATCATCGAGAGGCGATCGACGACGTGGCCGAGCGCGCTGTGGACGGCCTCGAGCGAGTCCTGGGTGTGCCGGTTGGTCTCGGCCTGGCTGAAGCGGATGTCGGAGAGCTCGCGCTTGACGAGATCGACCATGCCGGAATCGGGCGGAGCTGCGGAGCTGCGGCTCTCGGCCAGCGCGGCATAGGTCGCCTGCTGCCGTTCCAGGTGCCTGAGGATGTCGTGCAGCCCGTCCTCGACGCGGCTCAAATTGCCGTTGCGCGGATCGGCCGCGGCCTCGATCCGCTCCAGCAGATACGAGACCCGCTGCTCGAGATGGGCGAAGGTCGAGGCGGAATCGTTGCCGACCTGCATGCGGTCGAACCGGTCCGACAGCGCGCGGATCGCAGCTTCGAGATGCTCGGTGCTCTCGGACGGCTGCGGCCGCTCGCGCGTTTCCAGCGCGGCGGTGAGCGCCGCGATGCGCTGCTCCAGCACCGCAAAGCTGTCGCCGTGACCGGAGGCGCGGGTGATCTGGTCGACCTTGGACGACAGCAGCTGCACGTCTTCGGACAAACGCGCGAGCGCCTCGTTGGAGGCGACGTTGGAGACGATGGCGCGCAGCGCCGAGATCGCGCCCTCGAGCTGCTGCACGGTCGAGGGATCGTCATTGGCGCGCAGGATCAGGTCGAGCTTGGCGCCGAGATTGCGGATCGCCTCGTCGTAGCCGGTGAGCTGCTCGGCCGGCGTCAGCGTGCGCAGCACCTGCTTGATGTCGGACAGTGCGCGCTCGATGCCGGCGAGAACCTGCCCGTCGGTGCCGTTGGAGCGGGTCTCGTCGATCCGGCGATGCAGCGAGCGGATCTCGTTCTCGATCGATTCGATCGCGCGCCGCGGCATCGCCTCGGTGATGGCGGCGCGGATTTCGGCCAGCTCGCTGCGGAAGGCATTGATGGCCTGCTCGGTATTGTCGGGCCGCTGCAGCGATTCGATCTGGCTCGTGATCTTGAGCAGATGGCGCTCGAGCGAGGAAAAATCCGGCGCCGGCTGCGGTGGCGGCGGCGCGTAGGCAGGGGCGGGTGGCGCCATCGGCGGCGCGTAAGCAGCCGTTGGCGCGAGCGACGGCGCGGCACGCGGCGGCATTTGCCTCGGCGTAAAGCCGTCGAGCTCGCTCTGGCGCGCCGTGATCTCGGCGACCGCGACGTCGAACGAAGCCGGGCTCAAAGGTGGTGAGCTGCGATAGACCTGCGCGGCCGCGCGCTCGACGGCATCGGCCTGGCGCTGGCGCGCCTCGGCCGGGGTGGGGCGCGGGGCCTGCGGCTGCTGCGGTTGCCGCTGCGGGCGGGAGATCTGCGACAGGCGCGCATCGAGCCGCGAGATCGCGTCGTTGAGTTGGCGCGCGACGCCCTGCTCGCGCGAGACGTCTGGTCTTGAGGAGTCTTGGCGCGAGGAGTCTTGTCTTGAGGAATCTTGGCGCGGGGCGGGTTTTGAGATCCGCTCGATCTGCTGGGTGATCGCGTCGAGCCGCTGGTGGATGTCGGCGACTTCGCGGCTCTCCTGGCTCGGCACGTGCTGCGGACGCTGATCGTAAGGTCCGCGAAAATTGGGCGGGGCAGTTTCGCCGAGCGTGGAGTTCAGCCAATCGTTGAGCGACATGCCGGCACGACGCGCAGCAGCCTCGGCCCGCTCCCGGACGGATGGATCGATGCCGTCAACACTCCACGATACGCGCGAATTCATGACTCTGTCCGGTTCCGACTTCGGCACCCCACCCGGCGCCTCCAGCTTCCCCACGCGTGCCGGTTGTAAAGACAATCGAATTTGGCGCGGGTCGTCTGCCTCGAAAACCGACTTTTTCCTGTTACGGTAAATAACGGGTTAAGGAACGCGGCGCGGCTGTCTTAAAGTTGGGCGGCGGGAACTGGGGCTGCCGGGAGTGACGTCGCTGCACCTTTAGGCGGCGTGCTCTCGCCACACACTCCGCTGTCATCGCCCGCGAGGGCGGGCGATCCAGTACGCCGCGGCGGCTCGATTCCAGCCGCGCCGTCACGGAGTACGGGATGCCCCGCCTTCGCGGGGCATGACACCGGTGGATGTGGCGGCAGCACGCCGTAGCGTCGTTGGCCGGCGTCTCAGCCCTTTTCGCGCTTGCCATCCTCGATCGGCACCACGGTGGCCTTGCCGCTCATCGCCGACAGCGCCTCCAGTGCCTCCTCGCAGAAATCGGCCACCATCTGCTCGTGACGGGCGCCGAGCTGAAGCAGCAGCAGATTGCCGAGGTCGAGCCGGCCTTCCGCCGTGCCGTCGGGAAAGCGCTTCTTCAGGATGCGCTCATAATTGGCGTGGCGGTCGCGGTGGTGTTCCAGGCGGGCCATCAGGTCGGTGCGCATGGGCTCGATGTCGATGCTGTCGAGCGCGTGCAGCCGCACCAGGAGGTCGTCCTTGATCGAGGGCGGCGTGCTTGGCCGCGCGGCCCAGTGCCGCAGTGCTGTTCGGCCCTCGGGAGTCAGCGTATAAATCAGCTTGTTGGGCTTGCCTGACTGCACCACCTCGCGGCCCTGGATGTAGCCGCGGTCGCGCAGCTTGGAGAGCTCGCGGTAGATCTGCTGATGGTCGGCCTTCCAGAAGAAGCCGATCGAGGAATCGAACGTCTTGGCGAGCTCGTAGCCCGTCATCGGGCGTTCCGTCAGGCATGCGAGGATTGCGTCGCCCAGTGCCATGACTGGCCTTCCTTCTGAGGTTTGACCAAGCTGCTTGACTTTATGCGCATCGGCGCATATGCGTCAATGTGCATATGAGGCAGCGTGCAGGCGGGCCAAAGGCCCGACTGAATAATCAAGCGAATTCAATCACATCTCTACTGTGCATGGGGTTGTTTTCGAGACTTTTGCCCTTAGCCTAGGGAGGCACCTGAGAATGACCGGCCTCGATTCCTGGTACGCCTACATGAAGTCTCATGACCGCGCCGCGCTCTGGGACCTCCTGCATCCCGACGCCGTGTTCGAAAGCCCCGTCGTGCACACGCCGCAAGCCGGCCGCGACATCACCTTCAAATACCTCTCCAGCGCCGAGAAGGTGCTCGGCGGTCCCGGCTTCACCTATGTCGGTGAATGGAAGAGCGAGCGCGGCGCCGTGCTCGAATTCAAGAATGTCATCGACGGCATCGAGATCAACGGCGTCGACATCATCAGCTTCGATACCGAGGGACGCATCACTCACTTCAAGGTGATGGTGCGTCCGCTCAAGGCGATCAACATGCTGCACCGCCTGATGGCGGAGCAGCTTGCCGCCGCCCAATCCTAAGCCCAACATCCCCTTCGAGCCCCATGCCGGGAGACCCCCATGCCGATCTATAAAGCCCCCGTCGAAGACGTGAACTTCCTGCTCAACGACGTCTTCCAGATCGATCGCTACGACAACCTCGCCGGCTTCTCCGATGCATCGAGCGACGTGCGCGCGGCCATTCTCGGCGAAGCCGCCAAGCTCGCCGAAGAGGTGCTGCAGCCGCTCAACCGCGTCGGCGATCTCGAAGGCTGCAAGCGCAGTGACGACGGCAGCGTCACCACGCCGAAGGGTTTCAAGGAGGCCTTCAAGCAGGTCGTCGAGGGCGGCTGGCTCGGCCTGTCGGCGCCGACCGAATATGGCGGCCAGGGCCTGCCGGTGACACTCTCGCAAGCCGTCAACGAATTCCAGATCTCCGCCAACATGGCGTTCTCGATGTATGGCGGCCTCACCATGGGCGCGACCGCGGCGCTTCTGGTGCACGGCTCGCCGGAGCAGAAGAAGACCTACGTGCCGAAGATGGTGGCCGGCGAATGGACCGGCACCATGAACCTCACCGAGCCGCATTGCGGCACCGATCTCGGCATGCTCCGCACCAAGGCGGTGCGGCAGGCCGACGGCAGCTTCAAGATCACGGGCACCAAGATCTTCATCTCGGCCGGTGAGCACGATCTCGCCGACAACATCATCCATCTCGTGCTCGCCCGCATCGAGGGCGCGCCGGCCGGCATCAAGGGCGTGTCGCTATTCGTGGTGCCGAAGTTCCTGGTCAACGCCGACGGTTCGGTCGGCGCCCGCAACGGCGTGGTCTGCGGCTCGATCGAGCACAAGATGGGCATCCACGGCAATTCGACCTGCGTGATGAACTACGACAACGCCACCGGCTGGCTGATCGGTGAAGAGAACAAGGGCATGCAGGGCATGTTCGTGATGATGAACGAGGCCCGGCTCGGCGTCGCCGTGCAGGGCCTCGCGCAGTCCGAGGTCGCCTACCAGAACGCGGTCGCCTATGCCCGCGAGCGCATCCAGGGCCGCGCGCTCACCGGCGCCAAGGCGCCGGACAAGCAGGCCGACCCGATCATCGTCCATCCGGACGTGCGCCGCACGCTGCTCTCGATCCGCGCCTTCAACGAGGCCGCGCGCGCCTTCGTGATGTGGACTGCGCTGAAGAGCGACGTCGCCCACCGCTCCGAGGACCCCAAGGACCGCCAGGCCGCCGACGACCACATGGGCCTGATGACGCCGGTGCTGAAGGGCTTCCTCACCGATTACGGCTTCGCCAACGCGGTGCAGGCGCAGCAGATGTACGGCGGCCACGGCTACATCGCCGAGCAGGGCATGGAGCAGTTCGTGCGCGATGCGCGCATCGCCATGATCTATGAAGGCGCCAACGGCATCCAGGCGCTCGACCTGGTCGGCCGCAAGCTGCCGCGCGACGGCGGCCGTGCCATCATGGCCTTCTTCGGCGAGGTCATGGCCTTCGCCAAGGAGAACGGCGGCGACGAGGCGCTCAAGCCCTTCATCACCCCGCTCTCGACCTCGCTCGGCCATCTGCAGCAGGCGACGACCTGGCTGATGCAGAACGCGATGGCCAAGCCTGACAATGCCGGTGCCGCCGCGACCGACTACCTGCATCTCTTCGGCTTCGTCGCGCTCGGCTACATGTGGGCGCGGATGGCCAAGGTGACGCTAGGGAAGATTGCCGAGAGCGGGGCGACGCCCTATCTCTCGACCAAGCTCGTCACCGGCCGTTTCTTCATGGAGCGGATGCTGCCGGAGACCGCGGCCAATCTGGCGCGCATCCAAGCCGGCTGCGCCACCATCATGGAATTGCCGGCGGAAGCGTTCTGAGCCTGCTTCCGCTGCCTGCTCCCAATCGTATCGAACATCACATCAGGAGGGCGTCATGCCTGAGGCATTCATCTACGACCACGTTCGCACCCCGCGCGGCCGCGGCAAGGCGGACGGCGCGCTGCACGAAGTCACCGCGCTCGCGCTCGCGACCGTGCCGCTGAAGGCGCTGAAGGACCGCAACAACCTTCCCGAGGATTCGGTCGATGACGTCGTGCTCGGCGTGGTCGATCCGGTCGGCGAGGCCGGCTCCGACATCGCGCGCTTCGCGGCGCTGAAGGCGGGTCTCGGCGAGGCCGTGCCGGGCGTGCAGATCAGTCGCTTCTGCGCCTCCGGCCTCGATGCCGTGAACTTCGCCGCGGCGCAGATCATGAGCGGCCAGCATGAGCTCGTGATCGGCGGCGGCGCCGAATCGATGAGCCGCGTCGGCATCGGCGCCTCCGGCGGCGCCTGGCCGATGGATCCGTCGATGGCGGTGCCGGCTTACTTCATGCCGCAGGGCGTGTCGGCCGACCTGATCGCCACCAAATACGGCTTCTCGCGCGACGACGTCGACGCCTACGCCGTGCAGAGCCAGCAGCGCGCCGGCAAAGCCTGGGACGAGGGCCGCTTCAACAAGTCCGTCGTGCCGGTGAAGGACATCAACGGACTCACCATCCTCGCCAAGGACGAGCATATGCGTCCCTCGACGACGATGCAGTCGCTGGCTCAGCTGCAGCCCTCGTTCACGATGATGGCGCAGATGGGCGGCTTCGACGGCGTTGCGATTCAGTCGCACCCGGAGATCGAGCGCGTCAACTACGTGCACCATGCCGGCAATTCCTCGGGCATCGTCGACGGCGCCGGCGCCGTGCTGCTGGGCAGCAAGGAGGCGGGTGCGAAGTACGGCCTGAAGCCGCGCGCAAAAATCCGTGCCTTCGCCAACATCGGCTCGGAGCCGGCGATGATGCTGACCGGTCCGGTCGACGTCACCGAGAAGCTGTTTGCGCGTTCCGGCATGAAGAAGTCGGACATCGACCTGTTCGAGCTCAACGAGGCCTTCGCCTCGGTCGTGCTGCGCTACATCCAGGCCTTCGACATCGACAATGCCAAGATCAACGTCAATGGCGGCGCGATCGCGCTCGGCCATCCCTTGGGGGCGACCGGCGCGATGATCCTCGGCACCGTGCTCGACGAGCTCGAGCGCACCAACAAGTCCACCGCCCTCGTCACGCTGTGCATCGGCGGCGGCATGGGCACCGCGACCATCATCGAGCGCGTGTAAGGCTAGGGAGCAACCAACATGTCGTACAAGAACTTCAAGGTTGAGACCGACACCGACGGTATCGCGCTCGTCACCTGGGACATCCCGGGCCGTTCCATGAACGTACTCGACGAGACCTCCACGAACGAGCTCGAGGCGATCGTCAAGGCGACCACGGCCGACGCCGCGGTGAAGGGCGTCGTCATCACCTCGGCCAAGGAAGCATTCTGCGCCGGCGCGGACCTGTCCATGCTCGAAGGCATGAATCAGGCCTATGCGAAGGTCTTCAAGGAGCAGGGCGAGACCGCGGCGAACCAGATGCTGTTCGACCAGAGCCGGCGCTTCTCGCAGGTGCTGCGCGGAATCGAAACCTCAGGCAAGCCGTGGGCGGCGGCGATCAACGGCCTCGCGCTCGGCGGCGGCTTCGAGATCACGCTGTGCTGCCACTACCGCGTCGCGGCCGAGAATCCCAAGACCCGGCTCGGCCTGCCCGAGGTCAAGGTCGGCCTCTTCCCCGGTGCCGGCGGCACGCAGCGCGTGCCGCGCCTGGTGCCGCCGCAGGACGCGATGACGATCCTGCTCAAAGGCGATCCGGTCACGGTCGAGAAGGCCAAGGCGCTGAACCTGATTCACGCCATCGTTCCGGCCGCCGACCTCATCAAGGCGGCGAAGGACTGGATCAAGGGCGGTGGCAAGGCGATCGCGCCCTGGGACGAGAAAGGCTTCAAGCTGCCCGGCGGCCCGGTGTTCTCCAAGGCCGGCATGATGATGTTCCCGGCCGGCAACGCGATCTATCGCCGCGAAACCTACGACAATTACCCGGCCGCGCGCGCGATCATGAGCTGCGTCTATGAAGGCCTGCAGCTGCCGATCGACGCGGCGCTGCGCGTGGAGTCGCGCTACTTCACCTCGGTGCTGCGCTCGAAGGAAGCGGCCGCGATGATTCGCAGCCTGTTCCTGTCGATGCAGGAGCTCAACAAGGGCGCGCGCCGTCCGAAGGATGTTCCCGCAACCAAGGTGAAGAAGATCGCCGTGATCGGCGCCGGCTTCATGGGCGCCAGCGTCGGCTACGTCTCGGCGCGCGCCGGCCTCGACGTCGTCCTGATCGACCGCGACCAGGAGAGCGCCGACAAGGGCAAGGCGCATGCGCAGAAGGTGATCGAGGAGCAGATCAAGAAGGGCCGCGCCAAGCCTGCGGACGCCGAAGCGCTGCTCGCGCGCATCACGCCGACCGCGGACTATGCCGCGCTGAAGGACGTCGACCTCGTCATCGAGGCCGTGTTCGAGGACCGCAAGGTCAAGGCGGAGACCTTCGCCAAGGCGCAGCAATATCTCAAGCCCGACGTGGTCTTCGCCTCCAACACCTCGACGTTGCCGATCACCTCGCTGGCCGAGAGCTTCAGGGATCAGGGCAAGTTCATCGGCATCCACTTCTTCTCGCCGGTCGAGAAGATGATGCTGGTCGAAATCATCCTCGGCAAGAACACCGGCGACGTCGCGCTCGCGACCGCGCTCGACTACGTCCGCCAGATCGGCAAGACGCCGATCGTGGTCAACGACTCCCGCGGCTTCTTCGCCAATCGCTGCGTCGGCCGTTACGTCGCCGAAGGCAACGAGATGTTCCTGGAGGGCGTGCCGCCCGCGATGATCGAGAACTGCGCCAAGATGGCCGGCATGCCGGTCGGCCCGCTCTCGCTCTCCGACGAGGTCGCACTCGACCTCGGCCTCAAGATCATGAAGGCGACCGAAGCCGACCTTGGCCCCAACGCCATCAATCCCGAGCAGAAGAAGCTGATGGTGGAGATGGTCGAGAAGCAGGGCCGTCTCGGCCGCAAGAACAGCAAGGGCTTCTACGATTACCCCGAGAAGGGCAAGGGCCAGAAGAGCCTGTGGCCGGGTCTCTCCGCGCTGCAGCCGAAGCAGCTCGACCCCGATACGCTTGACATCGAGGAGCTGAAGCAGCGCTTCCTGGTGGTGCAGGCGGTGGAGGCCGCGCGCACCGTCGAGGATCACGTCATCACCGATCCGCGCGAAGCCGATGTCGGCTCGATCCTCGGCTTCGGCTTCGCGCCGTTCACCGGCGGCACGCTGTCCTACATCGACTTCATGGGCACGAAGAAGTTCGTCGAGCTCTGCCACAAGCTGGAGGCGAAATACGGCTCGCGCTTCACCCCGCCGAAGCTGCTCGAGGAGATGGCGGCGAAGGGTGAGACCTTCTACGGCCGCTTCGCGCCGAAGAAGGCGGCGGCCTGACGGAAGCGTCGGGGCTACGCAGAAACAAAGGCCGGATCATCGATCCGGCCTTTTTATTTGCGCTCACCGAACGGCGAGAAGGCGCGGCCCGATACCGCATCGTCGGCGAGACTGGCCTTCCAGCTGCCTTCGTCGCCGCGGCCGATGCGCACCTCGAAGCGCCAGCCATTCTGGTTGGTGAAGGCGATGTCCGCACCGCTCTTCGTCCTGGCGTAGCGACAGGGATATTCGGTCGGCCGGTCCGGGAAGACGATCTTGCCTTCCTTGCTCTCGAACACGGCCGAGGTGATCTGCGGATGGATCATGAAGATGCAATTGCGCTCCGGCGCCACCGGCGTCGAGAGCCCGAGCATCGCGAGCGGCGCGCCGGCGGCGGTCATGAGGACGATCATGTTCATGGAGGCAATTGTCTCCTGGGGATGTTCCTTCGACGTCGCCGTTGATCAAGTGGTTCACGATGAAGGGGCTGGATCATCGATTTCGCCGATCTGCGCTTGCGCCTCGGCATATCGGTTGATGTGCTTCCGTCTCACACAGCACCCAATCCCCGGCCCGGCCACGCTCGCTCCGCCTGGCACCGCTCTTGCTGATGATCCACCGGATGGCCCATCGACATTGAAGGTGTCCCGCAATGATTTCCACGGTGTCTCAAGACAGCGCAGCCGGCGTTGCGGTAAGATACGCCCCCTTGTTGCTGCCTGGTCGGCCGTGGCCGCGCCGCCGGCTCCTCCGGTGGCGCAGAAAAATTCCTTCGTGGGTCGGCCTGGTCCTACTCGTCCTCGTCTTTGATGTGGCGTTGGCCGTGCTTGCCTGGTTCGCCGTCGATCTCGTCCTGCACTGAAAGCTCACCTCTGTGCACGTAGAATGTCGCCGCCAAATAGGCGACCTGGCCGGCAATCAGGCAACCGACGACGATTGGAACGCCTGTCCAGAATCCAAAGCCCGAGGTCTGAAGAACCGTCGCGGCAAGGATCGCAGTCGCCGGCGAGACCAGCAATAGAGTCCAGACCCGAAAGAATAGCCCTGTCGCCAAGCCGGTGATTGCGCTCGCGAGCAGGAGGAGGAGTACAGTCGCCACGATAGTTTTTCCGGTCCGACGGTCAGCGTCCTGTCCCGCGCTGAAGCTGAGCCAAGAGCATTGCTCTCACAAGGATGGTGACGTCCTCGGAGCGCACAACGCGGAGTTATTGTTAACCCGGACAATGCTCGTAAAATCGATCAGCGCATCGCGCATCTTCGGATTTAGCAAATGACGCAAGCAAAGAGCCGAATCATCGATCCGGCGCTTCGTCGTCCCACCGGTCGTGCTTCGCGAACGGCGGACCAGACCTGATGGGCGATCATCTGGACAATCACTTGGCCTTCCGTCACGATCTCATTGCTGTCGAGGCCCAGCGGAGGGACCTGGCCCCAAGGGGCTCAGCTTCAGATAATCCTCACCATTTCGGGCTCTTGGCGCCGATACCGACCTCGAACTAGGCCATAGGGCGGGCCGGCCTCCAGGAGCACGATGTGGGGAGACGGCGGGCACACACCGGGCAAACCGTCCGGTTTCGAGGAATTTCCTTCCCCTGACGCTTGGTTCGGCCGAAAGAACGACTACATGCACCTGCTTGAAATAGTCAAGATTGATGCAGGTGCATCGAATGGAGTAAGAGACGGGCGACGAGCTTGAGCGGGACCATGAAACGCAAACCATCGACCGAGGCAACCGCCGCCTGGATCCGCCTGATGCGGGTGCAGAGCCGCGTGCTCGATTGCGTCGAGCAGGACTTGAAGAAGGCCGGCTTCCCCCCGCTGGCCTGGTATGACGCGCTGCTCGAACTGTCGCGGGCGCCCTCGGGCGAGCTGCGGCCGGTCGAGCTCGAGCGGCAGATGCTCATCCCGCAATATTCGACCTCGCGGCTGATCGACCGCCTGGTCGACGAGGGCCTCGCCTCGCGGCGCGAATGCAAGATCGACAAGCGCGGCCAGTTCGTCGAGATCACCGAAGCCGGCCGCGAGCTGCAGAAGCGGATGTGGGGCGCCTATTCGGCCGCGATCGAGAAATATGTCGGTTCGAAGCTGTCGGACGCCGACGCCGTCAAGCTCAGCAATCTGCTCGACCGCCTGGGCTGCTCCTGCGGCGAGATGAAACTGCCGCCCGCCGCCGCCAACGAAAGCATGCCGTCGCGATGATCGCGCGGCAAATCCGCTCGCCCGTGCACCCCGGTGGGTTCGCGGGCCGTCCCTGTCACCCGCGCGCGTTCGGTCGAAGCGCTTTTGATTAGAGTTTGATATGGCGCGAGACCAGATCGACATGACGCCCCTGCAATCGCGCGACGAGCTCGTCGCGTGGTTCGAGGCCGGCTGCAAGGACCCGTCCGAATTCCGCATGGGCACCGAGCACGAGAAGACGCCGTTCACGCTCGAGGGCCATCGTCCGGTGCCTTACGAGGGCGCGCGCGGCATCGGCGCGCTGCTCGAAGGCATGAAGCTCCTGCTCGGCTGGGAGCCGATCATGGAGCAGGGCAACATCATCGGCCTCTACGACGTCACCGGCGGCGGCGCGATCTCGCTCGAGCCCGGCGGACAGTTCGAGCTCTCCGGCGCGCCGGTCGAGAACGTGCACCAGACCCAGAGCGAGCTGATGGCGCACTTGGCGCAGGTGCGCGAGATCGCAACGCCGCTCGGCATTGGCTTCCTCGGGCTCGGCATGACGCCGTCCTGGTCGCGCGCCGACATTCCGGTGATGCCCAAGGGCCGCTACAAGATCATGACCAATTACATGCCGAAGGTCGGTCAATACGGCCTCGACATGATGTATCGGACCTGCACGGTACAGACCAATCTCGATTTCTCCTCCGAAGCCGACATGGTCAAGAAGCTGCGCGTCTCGCTCGCGCTTCAACCGGTCGCAACCGCCTTGTTCGCCAATTCGCCGTTCACCGAGGGCAAGCCGAACGGCTTCCTCTCCTTCCGCTCCGAAATCTGGCGCGACACCGACAATGCCCGTTCGGGCATGATGCCGTGGGCGTTCGAAGACGGCATGGGGTTCGAGCGCTATGTCGATTACGCGCTGGACGTGCCCATGTATTTCGTCAAGCGCGGCGAGGAATATATCGACGTCTCGGGCTCCTCGTTCCGCGCCTTCTTCAACGGCCGCAACAACAATCTTCCCGGCGAGCGTCCGACCTTGTCGGACTGGGCCAACCACCTCTCGACCATCTTCCCCGAAGTGCGGCTCAAGCGTTATCTCGAGATGCGCGGCTCCGATGGCGGCCCGTGGGGCCGCTTGCCGGCACTGCCGGCGTTCTGGGTCGGGCTGCTCTACGACGATGCTTCGCTCGATGCCGCCTGGGACCTGGTGAAGCACTGGACCTCGCATGAACGCCAGGCCCTGCGCGACGACGTGCCGCGCATGGGCTTCAAGGCGCGGATCAAGGACCGCTACCTGTTCGAGATCGCCAAGGAGTGCCTGATTCTGGCCCATGCCGGCCTGCGCCGGCGCGGCCGGATCGACCAGCTCGGCCGCGACGAAACGCGGCATCTCGAGCCGCTCGACCGCATTATCGATGCCGGCCGGACGCCGGCCGAGGAAATGCTGGATAAATTCAACGGACCCTGGAAGGGCTCGGTGGAACCAGCCTACGCGGAATACGCGTTCTAGACCTCTGAGACCCAGAGATCCTGGATTTCAGCCGTTCATCGCCCATACAGGTTTGCGGCGATCAAATGACCGGCTGAAAAAACCTGAGCGTCGTCAATAACTCGAAAGCTGTTCCGATGGGGAAGGGCCGCCTGTCCGGGGCCGTCATGGCCAGCGCCGCGGCATGTGTCACGCTGCTTTCGCTTGCATTTGCGAGCGTGCCGGCGCCTGCCCAGACCGCCTTCGATCGGCCCGGCGGCGATTATTTCAGTACGCCCGTCACCTCGGGCGATCCCGAGGATTGCGCGCTGCTGTGCGAGCGCGATCGCCGCTGCCGCTCCTGGAGCTTCAACTATCCCGACGTCGAAGGCGGCTCGGCGGTGTGCTGGCTGAAGAACACGGTGCCGACGCGCGTGCCGGGAAGTTGCTGTATCTCCGGGGTGCGCGGCGCCGGCGTGATCGAGCCGCGCGTCGAGGGCGTCGAGACGTCGATCGACCGGCCCGGCGGCGACTTGCGCAATTTCGAGATCAAGGACGGCGACGGCGTCGAGGCCTGCAAGGCCGCCTGCACCGCCGACAACAAATGCCGCGCCTTCACCTATGCCCGCCCCGGCTACACCGGCCGTGAGGCGCGCTGTTTCCTGAAGAAGGAAATCAAGCCGCCGCGAAGGAAGGCGGGGTTCACGTCGGGCGTGGTGAGATAGGCGCAGCTCTCACCGCCGTCATTGCTGTCGGTAGGGTGGGCAAAGGCGCGCAGCGCCGTGCCCACGATCGTTCAGCCATTGCACGAGGTGGTGGGCACGCTTCGCTTTGCCCACCCTACGAGATCTCACTCCGCTGCAACCACCGTGATCTCCGGCCACAGCGCCTTCCAGCGCGCGGCCTTCGCCGCATAGTTCGCCGCAGAGAAATTCGCACCCGGATTGGGGCGCGTGATCAACCCCGCGACATCATCGAAGCCGTGCGGCGCGTAGACATCGTAGCCATCGCCCGTGCGTCTCATCCCGATTTGCGTGTTCTGCGTGAGGAAGCGGTCGATGCCTTCCCTCGAGCTGCTCAGCGGCGGATAGGGCAGGCCGTGCTTGGCGGGGTACCACACGTGCACGCGGGCCTGGTTGCGCACCTCGATCTTGGCGCCGAGATGCGCGAGGCGCGCATGGAGGGTGCGGATCACCGCATCCTCGGCCTCCCACGATGTGTCGGGGTCGAAATAGAACACGTCATAATCGGCGATGCCGTGATCGATCGGGCGGCCCGTGAGCACGTTCCACACCGTCTGCACCAGGCATCCCGACACCAGCCACGACATCAGCTAGCGCAAGCCGGTGCAGCTCGTCGAGGATCGCGGCGTTGACCGGATTGCGTAAGGCGAGCGCGAGGAATTCGTCGCGGGTCATCGGAAATCGTAGAGCCTGTGAGCCAATTCGTTTTGTTTCGGCTTCGGCATCAAGGGGTGGTATCGCCCCTTGATGGGGGAAGCCGGCGGCGTCAGGCTGTTGGTTATCTATGCTTTTGCGAGACGATGCCCTTGCAGGATGTTGTTGGTGAGGGCGTACCAGAGCACGACGGCACGGACCTTCTCGATGCCGCGCACGGTCAGTTGCCTGAGGTCCCAGTTGCGCCAGCGGGCATGGATGCATTCGCAGATGGTACGGGCCTGGTACTGTGCCTTGCCGGCTTCGCTGGCCATGCGAGCACGCCAGGCCGCTATGCCAGGACCGTCGCTGCTCCGGGGTAAGAAGGGATCGACACCGCTCCTGGATTGGGGCGGTGGACAGTAAACCTCGATGCCCTCGCCATGCGCCCATTCGATGTCGTCGCCAGTGCAGAACCCGCCATCGGCGAGGTAGCGGCGTGGCAAGCGCTTCAGCCGAGCGCGCGTTCGCTCCAGCATCGGGCGCATCAAGCCACGATCTGAGCCGCTGTTGTCGACATCGATCGCGACCACGATCAGTTCGCCAGCCGCGCTAGCCACCTGCACATTATAGGCCGGACGGAAGCCGGCATCGGCCATCTTCATCACCCTGGCCTGCGGGTCGGTGGTGGAGGCCCGAGGCTCCTTCGGCTTCTTGCCATTGCCGCCCTTGTCGTCGAGCTGTTTTCGCTTGCGCTTGATCTCGGCCAGCGCGGCCTGCGCGGCTTGCACCCGCTCGCTGCGTTCGCGCGCCGCCCGCTCTTTGGCGGCCCGGATCCGCCGATTGCTGGCTTCCGGGTCCGCATCGACCTCGCGCTTGAGCTCTTCCACAATGGCCTCGGCCTGCGCCATCTGCCGATCCAGCGTCGCCTCCCGCCGGAAAGATCCGGTCCCGGCATTCGCTCGTATCCGCACCCCGTCCTGGGTCAGCTTCTCCAGATCGACCAGCCCTGCCTCGTTCAGGGCCACCAGATGTTCAACCAGCAAACGGTCGAGCAAGTCGGCACAGCCGACCCGGAAGTCCGACAGCCCGTGATGGTTCAACGACACGCCACCGCAGAGCCAGCGGTAGACGTCGTGGCTGTCGCAGAGCCGGTCCAGCGCCCGCGCGCTGCCAACGGCATCGCTCGCGGCGTACAGCCAAAGCGCCAGCAACAACCGTGGCGATGGCGCCGGATGGCCCGGCCTGTTTTCCCGTGCCTTGACGCGATCTTCCAGCTCGCTCAGGTCCAGCCCTTCGACATAAGCCCAGATCACCCGCGCTGGATGATCCTGCCCGATCAGGCTGTCGATATCGACCGCTCGCAATTCGACCTGATTGCGCACAGGCTCGCGCAGCCGAGGTGCGCCTTGCGGCACCGCTTCGGTTCGTGCCGACTGCTCCGGCAATTCACCAAAAAGTCCGTCGTCAGCCATCATCCTCTCCAGCAGATCAGTCTGCCCAGAGAATCACATTCGTCTGACGCGCGGTACAAAAGATTCACAGTCTCGTAGGGTGGGCAAAGGCGCGCTCTTCGCGCGTCGTGCCCACCATCTCTCCACGTTACGACAGATGTGGTGGGCACGCTTCCGCTTTGCCCACCCTACCGATCTACGTTACCGCTCAGTGCACGGCGGTGAAGAATCGCGCCAGCCTGAATCCGGACAGCCAGGTCCACACCGGCTGGCTACGCATGCCGAGATCCCAGGAGCCGACCACTGCGTCCGCACGGCCGATCAGATTGTCGATCGGCAACAGGCCGACGCCGCCGGAGCGCAGCGGCACGCGGCTGTCGGCCGAATTGTCGCGGTTGTCGCCGAGCACGAACAGATGCCCTGCCGGCACCGTCACCTCGGGCGTGTTGTCGAGCGGACCGCTGTCGCGCATCTTGAAGATCAGATGCGAGACGCCGTTCGGCAGCGTCTCGACATAGCGATAGGCGGGCTCGCTGCCGCCATGGTCGTCCTCGGCGGCGCCGACGCCATCGGGCTTCAGCTCGGCCGGACGGTCGTTGATGAAAAGCTGGCCCTGCCGCATCTGGATGCGGTCGCCGGGCAGACCCACGACGCGCTTGACCCAGGCCTGCGAGCGATCGCCGGGCCAGCGGAACACGACGACATCGCCGAGCTTCGGCGTCTCCGCGAAGACGCGGCCGCTCTCGGGCAGGCTGATCTGAATCGGCAGCGACGAGGTGCCGTAGCCATAGGGGAATTTCGAGGCGAGCAGCGCATCGCCGATCAGAAGCGTCGGCTCCATCGAGCCCGACGGTACGTAGAACGGCTCGGCGAGCGCGCCCTTGGCGATGAACACGGCGGCGACGATGCCGGCGAGCTGCACGAGTTGGCCACCCCAGCCGCTAGTCTTCCGCTTCGGGGTGACCGTTGCCTTTTCGATGCTCATGCGCCCGTTCCACCCACCGTGATGCGCTCCATCAGCAGCGACGGCTGGCCGACGCCGACAGGCACGCCCTGGCCGTTCTTGCCGCAGGTGCCGATGCCGGTATCGAGCGCGAGGTCGTTGCCGATCATGCGGATGCGATGCAAATCGGTCGGCCCGTTGCCGATCAGCATGGCGCCTTTGAGCGGCGCTCCGATCTTGCCGTTCTCGATCTTGTAGGCCTCGGTGCACTGGAACACGTACTTGCCCGAGGTGATGTCGACCTGGCCGCCGCCGAAATTCGCGGCGAACACGCCGTTCTTCACCGAGGCGATGATCTCGGCCGGGTCGCGGTCGCCCGCGAGCATGTAGGTGTTGGTCATGCGCGGCATCGGCACATGGGCATAGCCCTGGCGGCGGCCGTTGCCGGTCGGCTTCATGTTCATCAGCCGCGCGTTCTGGCGGTCCTGCATGTAGCCGACCAGGATGCCGTCCTCGATCAGCACGGTGCGGTTGGTCGGCGTGCCCTCGTCATCGATCGAGAGCGAGCCGCGGCGCGAGGCAATGGTGCCGTCATCGACCACGGTGACGCCCTTGGCCGCGACCTGCTGGCCCATCAGGCCGGCGAAGGCCGACGTCTTCTTGCGGTTGAAGTCGCCTTCGAGGCCATGGCCGACCGCTTCATGCAGCATCACGCCGGGCCAGCCGGCGCCCAGCACGACGTCCATCTCGCCGGCGGGAGCCGGAATCGATTCCAAATTGACCAGCGCCTCGCGCAGCGCGCCGTCGGCGGCCTCGCGCCAGTTCTTGCTCTCGATGAACTCGGCATAGCCGGCGCGGCCGCCATAGCCCTTGCTGCCGCTCTCCTGGCGATCGCCCTGGCCGGCGACGACCGAGATATTGACGCGCACCAGCGGACGGACGTCGCGATAGCTCTCGCCGTCGGGCCGCAGGATCTCGACGACCTGCCAGGTCGCGCCCAGGCTGACGCTGACCTGCCGTACCCGCGGATCCTTGTCGCGCAGGTAAGCGTCGATCTCGGCGAGCAGTTTTACTTTGGTCTCGAAGCCCGGCGCATCGAGCGGATTGTCGTCGCCATAAAGGCGGACATTGGTATGCGGGGGCGGTGCCGCAAAGCTGCCGGAGTAGCCGCCGCGCACGGCAGCAACCGCGTCCGCCGCGCGAATCAGCGCCGGCAGCGACACGTCCGAGGAATGCGCGTAACCGACCGCGTCATCCTTGACCGCGCGTAAGCCAAAACCTTGCGAGGTGTCGTAGGTCGCCTGCTTCAGCCGCCCATTGTCGAACATCAGCGCTTCGGTCTGACTGTATTCCAGGAACAGTTCGCCGTCGTCAGCGCCCGAGAGCCCGCGCGCGACCTCGCTGCGAACCTGGTCGCGGTCGAGATTGGCGCGGTCGAGCAGGGAGGTCGTGGCAGGATTGGTCATGCGTCCGTCCATTATCGGAAGATGTGGGGCAAGATAATGGTTTTGGATCGGTTCCGCGAGGGGCGGGCCGTCACATTACGGAAACGATAGGTGAGACTTCCCCTTAAGCCGGCTTTCAGGCTTTCCAGGCTATGACGGGCGAACCCTGGGTCGGAGCCGCCGGCAGAGCATGTGGAATTCCCTGCTTGTGTTCTGGGATCAGTATCACGGCCTGATCATCGGCTTTGCCGCGCTGGCTCTGGTGCTGCTGTTCAATCAGTTCGCCTCCCGTCGCCGGTGGACGTCATATCCCTCCCGCGAGGATTACCTTGCAGCCCACCCCGGATGCGCTACGGCGGAAGGCGTCGTCTGCGCGACGTGCCGGCGCAAGGCGTTGGTAGCGCCGGTGGCCGGCAGAGGTCGCATCTATCGCTGCGGCTGGTGTGACTCCGAACTCTATCGCGTCGACAAGGCGTGAGGTCGCGAATTGTTGGGCAGGTGGTTGCCCACACTCCGTCATTGCGAGCGCAGCGAAGCAATCCAGCCTCTTTCCGCCGAGACAGTCTGGATTGCTTCGCCGCGCTCGCAATAACAATCGGGCAAAGGCGTGCGCCACACTCTCAGTCGTCATGGTCGGGACAAGCCCGGCCATGACGGCGCCGATGGTGAAGGCGAATAGGTGGCTCGGGGCTGTGTGACGCGCTACGGCAGCTTGTCATAGCCCTCGCCGAGCCCGTTCAGGCTGAGCGGGAAGCCGATGCCTTCTTCCGGGGTCTCGAAGATGATGAAGGTCGCGGTCTTGGCGCCGCGGAGCTGGCCGAGCAGCTTGTCCTCCAGGACGACCTCGGCGACGCAGCCGTTGGGCAGGCAGCGGACGAAGCCGGCGCGGCCGACGTCCTGGTTGTCGAGCTTGAGCCCGAGGCCGGAGGGCAACAGCACCCCGAGCGGGGCGACCACGCGCATCAGGCGGCTCTTCTGGTCGGCGGTCTTGAGCACGATCACGGTCAGGCCGGCATTGGAGCGGTCTTCGGCCACCACGCTCTGGATCAGGGCGCATTGCTCGGTCTGGGCGCCTGGCGGGGTGTCGCAGCGGATCTGCCAGTCGCCATGGACGGAGCGCACCGCGCCCTGCGCATGGGCGAGCCCCGGAAGCGCCAGCAGGACGATCGCAGCCAGGAGGGCGGCGAGCGCCGGGAGGCCGTTCGCCGGCCTTGCCATCGATCTCGAAAGCCCCATCGGGTCGGTCCCTCTGCTCGCCTGGGTTGCTCGCGCTTGGCGGGCTGATCTGGCGGACTGATACGGAAATGACGGCGTCTTGAAGGCGATTCCCAAGCAAATTCCGCGCCGCCCACACCGCCATTGCCGGCACGAATCAGGTTCCTGCCTGGCTGTCTGCAAGTGCCTACCGCGGGCAATTCCGCTGTCAAGCCGCAGCGTCCCGGGAAACGGTATTTTTGTCTGATCTTGCTGGGAAATATCTTGCCGGTGATGCCTGGCAGACGGGGCTCAAGACTGCATTGCGATAGATCAAGAATTATGGTTTGAGAGGCTTGATTTCGCGTTCTAGCGATCTGGCCCCGATTCCTCTTAGAGGTATTCTTGCGTGGCGGTTTGTCGGACTGGCGGATCGAATAAGCGTTTCCCGGAAACAGGGGAATGCACTTGGGGTGATTTCGGAAGGGGAGCGCGAACGACATGAGGATGTCGATGGGTCGGGTGGGCCGGCAATTGCTGGGATTGGCCACCATCGCCGTGGTGGCGGCTGGCGTCACGTTGGCGACGGGTGGTGCGGCATTGGCCGAGCTCGGGCAGCCGGCGCCATGGGAGTGGACGCTCCAGCAGTCCGGTTCCCCGGTGATGGACAACATCGTCTGGTTCCACAACTTCCTCTTCGTGCTGATCACCCTGATCACGCTGTTCGTTCTCGCGCTGCTCGTGATCGTGGTCGTCAAGTTCAACGCGAAGGCCAATCCGGTGCCGTCGCGGACCACCCACAACACGCTGATCGAGGTGGCCTGGACGCTCGTTCCGGTGCTGATCCTGGTCGGCATCTCGGTGCCGTCGTTCCGGCTTCTGTTCCTGGAGCTCGACGTGCCGAAGGCGGATCTGACCATCAAGGCGACCGGCAAGCAGTGGTACTGGTCCTATGCCTATCCGGATAACGGCAAGTTCGAGTTCGACTCGCTGATGGCGCAGGACAAGCAGCCCCGCCTGCTCGGTGTCGACAACGAGATGGTGGTGCCGGTCAACAAGGTGATTCGTGTCCAGACCACCGGCGCCGACGTCATCCATGCATTCGCGGTGCCGGCTTTCGGCATCAAGATCGACGCCATCCCGGGCCGGCTGAACGAGACCTGGTTCAAGGCCACCAAGACCGGCATGTACTACGGTCAGTGCTCGGAACTCTGCGGCAAGGACCACGCTTTCATGCCGATCGCCGTGCGTGTGGTGAGCGACCAGGAGTTCGCCTCCTGGGTCGAGACGGCGAAGAAGAAATATGCGAGCGGCGGCACCAGCACCTACGCCTCCGCGGCCGGCCCGACGCAGTAAGCGCCGGGTGACGGCTTTCAGGGACTGAAAGCGATAAAAGGGCGGGACCTCCAAAGGTCCGAATGGGACGCAAGGCAGGATTTGAAAATGGCAACGAGCGCAGCGGCACACGGCGATCACGCGCAAGCCCACGGACATGACGAGCACGCCCACCCGACCGGATGGCGGCGCTACGTCTATTCGACCAACCACAAGGACATCGGCACGATGTACCTGGTCTTCGCGGTCATCGCCGGCATCATCGGTGCCGCGATGTCGATCGCGATCCGGGCCGAGCTGATGTATCCGGGCGTGCAGGTGTTCCACGAGACCCACACCTACAATGTGTTCGTGACCTCGCACGGCCTGATCATGATCTTCTTCATGGTCATGCCGGCGATGATCGGCGGCTTCGGCAATTGGTTCGTGCCGCTGATGATCGGCGCGCCTGATATGGCGTTCCCGCGCATGAACAACATCTCGTTCTGGCTGCTGCCGGCGTCCTTCGCGCTACTGCTGATGTCGACCTTCGTGGAGGGCGAGCCGGGCGCCAACGGCGTCGGCGCCGGCTGGACCATGTACGTGCCGCTGTCGAGCTCCGGCCATCCGGGGCCGGCCGTCGACTTCGCGATCCTGTCGCTGCATCTCGCCGGCGCCTCGTCGATCCTCGGCGCCATCAACTTCATCACCACGATCTTCAACATGCGCGCGCCGGGCATGACCCTGCACAAGATGCCGCTGTTCGTGTGGTCGATCCTGGTGACGGTGTTCCTGCTGCTGCTGTCGCTGCCGGTGCTCGCCGGCGCGATCACCATGCTGCTCACCGACCGCAATTTCGGCACGACCTTCTTCGCGCCCGACGGCGGCGGCGACCCCGTGCTGTTCCAGCATCTGTTCTGGTTCTTCGGCCACCCCGAGGTCTACATCCTGATCCTGCCCGCCTTCGGCATGATCAGCCAGATCGTCTCGACCTTCTCGCGCAAGCCCGTGTTCGGCTATCTCGGCATGGCCTACGCCATGGTCGCGATCGGCGGCATCGGCTTCGTGGTGTGGGCGCACCACATGTACACGGTCGGCATGTCCTCGGCGACGCAGGCCTATTTCGTCGCGGCGACCATGGTCATCGCGGTTCCGACCGGCGTGAAGATATTCTCGTGGATCGCCACGATGTGGGGCGGCTCGATCGAGTTCCGGGCACCGATGATCTGGGCGGTGGGCTTCATCTTCCTGTTCACGATCGGCGGCGTGACCGGCGTCGTGCTGGCGAACGCCGGCGTCGACCGCGTGCTGCAGGAGACCTACTACGTCGTCGCGCACTTCCATTACGTGCTGTCGCTCGGCGCGGTGTTCGGAATCTTCGCCGGCTGGTACTACTGGTTCCCGAAGATGTCGGGCTACATGTACAATGAAGCGCTCGCGAAGGCGCACTTCTGGGTCACCTTCATCGGCGTCAACCTGGTGTTCTTCCCGCAGCACTTCCTCGGCCTGTCGGGCATGCCGCGCCGCTACGTCGACTATCCCGATGCCTTCGCGGGCTGGAACCTGGTCTCGTCGGTCGGCTCCTACATCTCCGGCTTCGGCGTGCTGATCTTCCTCTACTGCGTGCTCGACGCCTACATGAAGAAGGTGCCTGCGGGCGACAATCCGTGGGGTGCCGGCGCGACCACGCTGGAGTGGACGTTGTCCTCGCCGCCGCCGTTCCACCAGTTCGAAGTGCTGCCCCGCGTGCAGTGATCGATCTCCCGCGGCGCCCGTGACGGGCGCCGCGGCGCTATAACGAAGCGAGTTGAATTAAGTGTCTGTCCTCGACCACCACGCCGCCGACATCAATCCCCGCATCTCCGAAGCGGAGGTGGGCGACTACATCGCGCTGCTCAAGCCGCGGGTGATGTCGCTGGTGATCTTCACCGCGCTGGTCGGAATGGCGATGGCGCCGGGGCATTTCCATCCCGTGCTGGCAATCACCTCGCTGCTCTGCATCGCGGTCGGCGCCGGCGCTTCCGGGGCGCTCAACATGGCGCTCGAAGGCGACATCGATTCCAAGATGTCGCGGACGGCGAACCGGCCGATCCCGCGCGGCCGCATCACCCGCCCTGAAGCGATGGCGTTCGGCATGACGCTCGCCTTCTTCTCGGTGATGACGCTCGGCATCCTCGTCAACTGGGTCGCGGGCGCGCTGCTCGCCTTCACCATCTTCTTCTACGTCGTGATCTACACCATGTGGCTGAAGCGCTGGACCGCGCAGAACATCGTGATCGGCGGCGCCGCCGGCGCGCTGCCGCCGGTGGTGGCCTGGGCCGCGGTGACGGGCACGGTCGACGTCGAGCCGCTGCTGCTGTTCGCCATCATCTTCTTCTGGACCCCGCCGCATTTCTGGGCGCTGGCGCTGTTCCGCTCCGACGACTACGCGCGCGCCGGCATTCCGATGCTGCCCAACGTCGCCGGCCCCGACGCGACGCGCCTGCAGATCCTGCTCTACACCATCGTGCTGATCGCGGTCGCCGCCGCGCCCTGGGCGCTCGGCTATTTCGACGCCGTCTACGGCGTGGTCTCGCTGATCCTCGGTGCCGGCATGCTGGTGCTCGCCATCAACGTCTATCTGCGCCGTGAGCGCAGCCAGTCGCTGCGCGCGACGCGCAAGCTGTTTGCCTTCTCGATCCTGTATCTGTTCGCGCTGTTTGCGACCCTGCTGGCCGAGGTCGTGTTCCGCGCGCTGGCTCCGATGGTTGGGGGCGCATGATCACCGCGATGGCCAACAAACGCGAGCCAGAAGGAATCGTCCTCACCGAGGCGCAGCAGAAGAGCCGCCGTCAGCGCTCCATCGCCATCGCTTTGGCGCTCGGCGTGCTGGTGGTGCTGTTCTTCGCCGTCACCATGGTCAAGGGGCCGGCAGTGCTCGTGCGGCCGATGTAGGAAACATGGATTACGAGCGGACCATATCGCAGGACGTCAGCGCCAAGCCGGGCTCTCGCAAGCCGGGCAAGGCACGCGGGCTGGGCCGCGATGTGGTGGTTGCTTCGATCTGCGGCGGCGTGGTCGCGCTGATGGTCGGCGCCTCCTACGCGGCGGTGCCGTTCTACAACTGGTTCTGCCGCGCCACCGGCTTCAACGGCACGACGCAAGTGGCGACCTCCGCGCCGGCCACGGGCCCGATCGCGCGGAAGATCTCGGTGCGCTTCGATTCCAACGTCGCGCCCGGCCTGCCCTGGAAGTTCGAGCCGGAGCAGAGCGAGATCGAGGTCAATATCGGCCAGGTCGTGACCGTCTTCTACACCGTGACCAACCAGGCGGCGCGCACCACTGCGGGCCAGGCTGCCTACAACGTCGCGCCGCTGACGGTCGGCGCCTATTTCCAGAAGATCAACTGCTTCTGCTTCACCGAGCAGACCATGGCGCCCGGTGAGAAGCGCGAGATGCCGGTCGTGTTCTACGTCGATCCGTCCATCGCCGACGACCGCGAGAACGACGGGCTGAACACGATCACGCTGTCCTACACGTTCTATCCGGTGCGCGATCCGGTGGTGAAGCCGCTGGCATCGGGCGAGGGCGACAAGCGCAAAGGAAATCTTTGACCGCAGGGCTCACGCTCAGGCGGTCGGACACAAGGGGATAAGTGCCTGATAGGCACGGGATTGAGGAGAGAGACGGAAATGGCCACGGCGCACACCAAGCATCACGACTATCATCTGGTCGATCCCTCTCCCTGGCCGGCGGTCGGCTCGCTCTCGGCTTTCATCATGGCGGTCGGCGCCATCGCCTGGATGCACCACATGTTCTCCGCGGCGCCGATCGTGTTCGGCGTCGGCACTGTGGGCGTGCTCTACACCATGGCGAGCTGGTGGGCCGACGTGATCAAGGAAGCCCAGTACAAGGGCGACCATACCCGCGTCGTGCAGCTGCATCACCGCTACGGCATGATCCTGTTCATCGCCTCCGAGGTGATGTTCTTCGTCGCCTGGTTCTGGGCTTACTTCAACGCGGCGCTGTTTCCGGCCGATGCCGTTCACGCCACCCGTGACGCCGTGTTCGGCTGCGGCCTCGGCACGCAGCCCGGCGCTTGCGCGGTCCCCGGCACCTGGCCGCCGAAGGGCATCGAGACCTTCGATCCCTGGCACCTGCCGCTGCTGAATACGCTGATCCTGCTCACGTCAGGCACCACCGTCACCTGGGCGCACCATGCGCTGCTCGAGAACGACCGGCAGGGCCTGAAATACGGCCTGATCCTCACCGTCGTGCTCGGCGCGCTCTTCACCTGCGTGCAGGCCTATGAATACAGCCACGCGGCGTTCTCCTTCGCCGGCAACGTCTACGGCGCGACGTTCTTCATGGCGACCGGCTTCCACGGCTTCCACGTGCTGGTCGGCACCGTGTTCCTGCTGGTCTGCCTGTTCCGCGCCTATGCCGGCCACTTCACGCCGAAGCAGCATCTCGGCTTCGAGTTCGCCGCCTGGTACTGGCACTTCGTCGACGTGGTCTGGCTGTTCCTGTTCCTCTGCATCTACGTCTGGGGACGCGGCGCCGAGGCCATGGCCCACGCCGCGCACTGAGCCGTATCGAAGCGATCAGGAAGGGCGGCCGCAGGGCCGCCCTTTCGTTTTCCGGCCGCCGGAAGCTTCTCCGGAAACTGTGATAGAGTCCCTCCTCATGAACGACAGTGCCGGCACACCCCAGTCCGAAGCCACGGTCCTGCAAAGCGCGCTGCGCGGGCTTGCCTGCAGATGCCCGCGCTGTGGCCAGGGCAAGCTTTACGCGGGCTTCCTGACGCTCGCGCCCGCTTGCGATCGTTGCGGGCTCGACTATGCCTTCATCGATTCCGGCGACGGTCCGGCGATCTTCATCATCATGCTGGCCGGCGGCATCGTCGTCGCCTGCGCGCTCATCGTCGAAGTCAAATACCAGCCGCCATACTGGCTGCATGCCGTGCTCTGGCTGCCGCTGATCCTCGCCACCACGCTGTTGCCGCTGCGCTCGATGAAGTCGCTGCTGATCGCGCTGCAATTCCATCACAAGGCGGCGCCGGGCCGGTTGGTCGATCGCGCGAAATGACCGAGCCTGCGCGCAAGGCCCGCGTGACCGGCTTCGCGCTGTTCACGCTGTTCCTGACGGCCGTGTTCGTCGCCCTCGGTGTCTGGCAGCTGCAGCGCCGCACGGCCAAGCACGAGCTGATTGCGGCACTCACCGAGCGGATTGCGGCGGCGCCCGTCGCGCTGCCGCCGTCCGCGCAATGGGCCGCGCTCAATCCTGCCCGCGATGAATTCCGCCGCGTCAGCTTCACCGCGACTTACGCAGCCCTGCCCGATGCGATGGTCTATTCCTCCGGCTCGGCAGTGCGCAAGGACGCCTCCGGCCCGGGCACCTGGGCGTTCCTGCCGGCGCGGCTTCCCGGCAGCGAGATGCTCGTGATCGACGCCGGCTTCGTCGAGAATACGATGCAGGACCGCGGCGTCGAGGATCGCGCGGTGAAGAAGCTCGTCACGGGCGAACCGGTGTCGCTTACCGGCTATCTGCGCTTTCCCGAGGCGCCAAGCTGGCTGACACCGGCGGAGAATCGCGACAAGCGGCTCTGGTTCGTGCGCGATCATCTGGCAATCGCAAGCGCGCTGGGCTGGGGTGCGGTTGCGCCGTTCTATATCGATCTCGAGCAGCCTGCGCCGGCGAACGGGATCCCGCGTCCGGGGCCGCTCGTGGTGAACCTCAAAGACGACCATCTGCAATATGCAATCACATGGTTCACGCTTGCAGGCGCGGTGTTGATCGCATTCGCGGTCTGGCTGCGAGGACGGCGGCAGAGTTCCGTCACTCCGTAGATTCCCTGATGTGGAACCCGGAATCGCCCGGACTTTATTATTCAGCGGACATTCACGAGTGTGGTCCTAAGCCGGCTTCAAGATTTCTCGCGGCAGATAGGATTTCGGCGTGAGCGATTTCGATCAGATGGGAATTGTCGTCGACTGG
Source organism: Bradyrhizobium sp. NC92 (assembly GCF_025200865.1). Taxonomy (NCBI): domain Bacteria; kingdom Pseudomonadati; phylum Pseudomonadota; class Alphaproteobacteria; order Hyphomicrobiales; family Nitrobacteraceae; genus Bradyrhizobium; species Bradyrhizobium sp. NC92. Next base: position 7,996,506 of record NZ_CP104171.1, on the reverse strand, counting down.
GTGGATGCCTGTCGGAGAGGCGATCTTGCGACGCTGCTCGACCTCTATGCCGACGATGCCGAGCTCGAATGCACGTGCAACGGCACGGAACGCTATCGCGGCCGCAGCGAGCTTGAAATCTATTGGCAGCCGCGGCTCAGCACCTTCTCGCTGGCTGGCTTCGGGCTGGAAGAGATCCATCCCGCGTCCCACGGCGTCGACCTCGAATATTCCGTCGCCGGCGCGCTGCGCATTCAGGCCTCGTTCCGCTTCAGCCCGGATGGCAAGATCCGCAGCACGCTGTGCGAGCCGGCGCGACAGAATGCGCATCACGGCTGCGCGTGCTGAACTAGCCTGGTGATGGCGCGTCCGGCATCGTCTCCGCCGGAAGGCGACAGCGCACGTAAGTTCGCTCATCCACGCGCAACAGCGATAGCGATCCGCTGAGCGCGCGCACGCGCTCGTGCATGCCGGTCAGGCCGCGGCCGAAGACATTGCCCGCAGGAAAACCGCCGCCGTCGTCGGAGATCTCGACGACGAGCGTCTTGTCGGCGACCGTCGCCTGTACATGGGCGTTGCCGGCGTTGGCATGTCGCAGCACGTTGGTCAGTGCCTCCTGGATCACCCGATAGACGGTCTGCGCCAGTGGCCCGCCGATCCCGCTGAGATCGGGATCAATCGCGTCCGTCAGGACGATATGAGGTGCCTGCTTGCGAAAATTCCGCAGCAGCGTCTGTACGCTGCTCGAAAGGCCGAGTTCCTCGATATAGAGCGGTCGCAGCTGGTCGAGGATGCGGCGGTTGGTCTGCTGCAGTGCCTCGACCGATTGCAGCAGGTCCTGTGCCGAATTGCCGAGATGTCCCTGTGGCTGGGAGGCCTCGCTCAGCGCGATCGTGCCCGCGCGGATGCTGAACAGCAGGGGGCCGAGCTCGTCATGCAGCTCGCGGGCGAGATCGCGCCGCTCGTCATCCTGGAGCGACACCAGGCGGTGCATCAGATCGCGATTGTCCTGGCTCAAATGCGCCAGCGTTGCAGCCAGCGCATTCGCCTCCTCGCAGCTTTGCCGGATTTCAGGCGGGCCCCCGACCGGTATCGGCCTGGTGTAGTCGCCCCGTCGTATTCGCGTGAGACCTTCGCCGAGATCCTGCAGGGGGCGCAGCACCGATCCCGACAAGACATAGGCAATCGTGCCGATAATAACCATCAGCGCGGCGAGCAGGCTGGCGAGCGCTAGAAGGCCAATCCATTTCTCGAACAGATCGGCCGACAGGTCCTGCAGAAATACGATGTCCCCAACGCGCTTACCGTTGATCATCACCGGAAATGCCGTGTCCATGTTGGGAACAGCGAGAAGGTCGATGAACCATTGCGGCACGCCATGCGGCTTGCGCAGGTCGTCCTTCGCCGGTGGCGCGGGACCTGCTCCCAGGCGGCGGAATTGGATATCGGAGGAGGTGTCCAAGGAATGGACAAAGGCGTCGAGGGTCTGCCATGGATTGTCCGAAGCGCTCAAGGCGTTGTTGAGCGCGGCGGCGACCGCCTCCGTCGAACGCCGTCGCGGCTCGCTCTCCTCCGCCAACTGGCCCGTCGCGAAAACCTGGAGCAGCACGCCGCCCAGGACCAGCGCCGCGAGAAAACTGGCGCCGAGCGGGAGAAACAATTGTGTCCGGAACGAAAGTCGGTGCCACATTAGGTCAATTCTAACGCGCATCGGCGGAATTTGCTCTTTCCATTTATTCCCGCCGGTCTAAGAGTCGAGAAAACAGAGAGTGCGCGATGCAAGATACCGCCAAGCTGGCGACAAGGGTCCTGATCGTCGACGACCATCCCGTGGTGTTGTCCGGCTGCCGCACCCTGTTCGCATCCGACCATTCAATCCGCATCGACGAGGCGACCGACGCCAAATCCGGGCATCGCGCCTATGTCAGCAAGCGGCCCGACGTCACCGTGATCGACATCAGCCTGCCCGACGTCTCCGGCTTCGAGCTAATGCGACGCATCCGCAAGGATGATCCCGACGCCAAGATCATCATGTTCAGCATGAACGACGATCCGGCCTTCGTGGTGCGGGCCGTCGAGCTCGGGGCGCAAGGCTATGTCTCCAAGGGCGACGACCCCAGGATCCTGCTGAAAGCGGTGCGCAAGGTGGTGGCGGGCGACAATTTCATCTCACCGCAGCTTGCGGAAGCCGTGACGTTTTCCGGCGCGGCGATCAAGGCCAACCCGGCTTCGCAGATGACGCCGCGGGAGCTCGAAATTCTCCGCTTGCTCGGACGCGGCGACAAGATCGTCGAGGTCGCCGAGGCGCTCGGCATCTCCTACAAGACCGTCGCCAACACCACGTCCCTGCTCAAGCAGAAGCTGGGCGCCAAGAACCATTCCGACCTGATCCGGATCGCAGTGGAAATCGGGTTGAACTGACCTTTGCCAGCGACCGAACCGGCTGCTTCGGGATGCAGCGGTTCGGCCGACGGATCGACGCCGCCGCTGGCCGGGCAATGCATGGACAACGGGCTGACACCCATCCGCCGACACAATGGGCCGAGGCTGTATTCGTTCCCATGGCTCATGCGGGAAAAAGCGGAATTCATTGCCGAGATTGGGCTGTGCCTGCATCGGACGAGCCTGAGCCGGGTCGGGAAGAATAGGAACATTTTCGAGGCGTGCGGGTTTTGGCCTTGACGATTTCGTGACAGGCGACGAAAGCTTGCCGGAACAGTTTTTGAGGGGCGGCGACCCCGACGAAGCAAACCGGTCTGCACACAACGACAGACCTTCCAAGAGAAGGGCTGCGGCAATGCCGCAGCCCTTTTTCATTGGGCGAGGGGAAGGCCGGAAGCGGTTTCCCGATGCCGCAAAACACTCTATGGTGGCTCAAAGCCTCTGGCTGTTGACAAGTAACTACGTAGAATCAAAGGCTTAAGGGTCGGGCTTCGGCCGGCCGGCCTTTGGAGGGCAGTTTGACTCGTTATATCTCGACCCGGGGCGAAGCCCCCGAACTCGGCTTCTGTGACGTGATGCTGACCGGCCTTGCCCGCGACGGTGGCCTGTATGTGCCGGCGGCGTGGCCGCAGCTCCCGAGCGAGACGATCGCCGGCTTCTTCGGCCGTCCCTATTGGGAAGTCGCGGTCGACGTGATTCGTCCCTTTGCCGGCGGCGAGATTTCGGACGCCGAGCTCGGGCGCATGGCGAACGAGGCCTACGCCACCTTCCGCCATCCTGCGGTGGTGCCGCTGCGCCAGATGTCGCCGCACCAGTTCGTGCTGGAGCTGTTCCACGGTCCGACGCTCGCCTTCAAGGACGTGGCGATGCAGCTGATCTCGCGGCTGATGGACCACGTGCTCGAAAAGCGCGGCCAGCGCACCACCATCGTGGTCGCGACGTCAGGCGATACCGGCGGCGCCGCGGTCGAAGCCTTTGCCGGTCTCGAGAACGTCGACCTCATCGTGCTGTTTCCGCACGGCCGCATCTCAGAGGTGCAGCGGCGGATGATGACGACGACGGGCGCGGCCAACGTCCATGCGCTCGCCATCGAAGGCACCTTCGACGACTGCCAGGCGCTCGTGAAGGGGATGTTCAACAACCATCGCTTCCGCGATGCGAGCTCGCTTTCCGGCGTCAATTCCATCAACTGGGCGCGCATCGTCGCCCAGGTGGTCTACTATTTCACCTCCGCCGTCGCGGTCGGTGCGCCGGCGCGCGCGGTCGATTTCGTCGTGCCCACCGGCAATTTCGGCGACATCTTCGCCGGCTACGTCGCCAAGCGCATGGGGCTGCCGGTGCGCACCCTGCGCATCGCCGCCAACGTCAACGACATCCTGGCGCGCACGCTGAAGACCGGCATCTACGAGGTGCGCGAGGTGCACGCGACGGCATCGCCGTCGATGGACATCCAGATCTCCTCGAACTTCGAACGGCTGCTGTTCGAGGCCGGCCGGCGCGATGCCGCCGGCGTGCGCCGCCTGATGGAACAGCTGAAGCAGTCCGGTCGCTTCGTGCTGCCCGATGCGACGCTCGCTGCGATCCGCGAGGAGTTCGATGCCGGGCGCGCCGACGAGACCGAGACTGCGGCTGCGATTCGCGCCGCCTGGCGCGAAGCCGGCGAGCTGGTCGATCCCCATACCGCCGTGGCGCTCGCCGTCGCGGACCGTGACACCACCGATACGAGGGTGCCGAGCATCGTGCTCTCCACCGCGCATCCGGCCAAATTCCCCGACGCCGTCGAGGCGGCCTGCGGCCAGCGGCCGCAACTGCCGGCCTGGCTCGACGGCCTGATGACCAAATCCGAACACATGAGGGTGATGAAGAACGATCAGGCCGAGGTCGAGCGGTTCGTGCTGTCCGCCAGCCGCGCCGCAAAGCAGGGAGTTGCCGGATGAGCGTCGAGATGTCCAAGCTTGCCTCCGGCCTCACCGTCGTCACCGACGAGATGCCCCACCTCGAGACGGCGGCGCTCGGCGTCTGGGCCGGTGTCGGCGGACGCGACGAGAAGCCGAACGAGCACGGCATCTCGCATCTCTTGGAGCACATGGCGTTCAAGGGCACGACCAAGCGCTCCTCGCGCGAGATCGTCGAGGAGATCGAGGCGGTCGGCGGCGACCTCAATGCCGGCACCTCGACCGAGACCACGTCCTATTATGCGCGGGTGCTGAAGGCCGACGTGCCGCTCGCGCTCGACGTGCTCGCCGACATCCTCGCCAATCCCGCCTTCGAGCCCGACGAGCTGGAGCGCGAGAAGAACGTCATCGTGCAGGAGATCGGCGCCGCCCAGGACACGCCCGACGACGTCGTGTTCGAGCATCTGAACGAGCTCTGCTATCCCGACCAGCCGATGGGTCGCTCGCTGCTCGGCACCGCCAAGACGCTGCGCGCCTTCAACCGCGACATGCTGCGCGGCTATCTCTCGACGCATTATCGCGGGCCGGACATGGTGGTGGCGGCGGCCGGCGCGGTCAATCACGCCCAAGTCGTCGCCGAGGTCGGAAAGCGTTTTGCGAGCTTCGAGGGGACGCCGGGGCCGAAGCCGCAGGCCGCTCAATTCGGCCAGGGCGGCACCAAGGTGGTGCATCGCGAGCTCGAGCAGGCGCATCTGACGCTGGCGCTCGAGGGCGTGCCGCAGTCCGATCCGTCGCTGTTCTCGCTCCAGGTCTTCACCAACATCCTCGGCGGCGGAATGTCGTCGCGCCTGTTCCAGGAGGTGCGCGAGAAGCGCGGCCTCTGCTACTCCATCTACACCTTCCACGCGCCCTACACCGACACCGGCTTCTTCGGCCTCTACACCGGCACCGATCCCGCCGACGCTCCGGAGATGATGGAGGTCGTGGTCGACATCATGAACGATTCGGTGGAGACGCTGACCGAGGCCGAGATCGCCCGGGCCAAGGCGCAGATGAAGGCGGGTCTGCTGATGGCGCTGGAGAGCTGCTCCTCCCGCGCCGAGCAGCTTGCCCGGCATGTGCTGGCTTATGGACGGCCGCAGACGGTGCAGGAACTGGTCGCCCGGATCGATGCCGTCAGCATCGAATCGGCGCGGGACGCGGCCCGTGCGCTGCTGTCGCGCAGCCGGCCAGCGGTTGTCGCATTGGGCAGCGGCAGGGGTCTGGACACGGCGGTGTCTTTTGCGGAAGGATTGACCCGGGCGCGCGCCAAGGCGCGGCTGCATTAGGAGCCGCGCGCGGGCTGCCTCGCCCCGGGAAGCATCACCATGGCCCTCTTTCGCCTGCCATCCAGTGGACCCGCCGCCCTCGCGCCGCGCGGCAACGGGCTGCTCCTGCGTGCGCCGCAAATGTCCGACTTCCTGCAATGGGCGCATTTGCGCGAGACCAGCCGCGACTATCTCACGCCTTGGGAGCCGATCTGGCCGTCTGACGATCTCACCCGGTCCGGCTTCCGCCGCCGCCTGCGCCGCTATGCCGAGGACATCGCCGCGGACCGCTCCTATCCCTTTCTGATCTTCCGCGAGCTCGACGGTGCCCTGATCGGCGGCATCACGCTCGCCAATGTCCGGCGAGGCATCGTGCAGGCCGGTACCATCGGCTATTGGGTCGGCCAGCCCTATGCCCATCGCGGCTACATGACGGCCGCACTGCGGGTGCTGCTGCCGACGCTGTTTGGCGAGCTCAACCTGCACCGGGTCGAGGCCGCCTGCATCCCCACCAACGCGCCGTCGATCCGGGTGCTGGAGAAGTGCGGCTTCTCGCGCGAGGGCCTGGCGCGCCGTTATCTCTGCATCAACGGGGTCTGGCAGGATCACCTGCTGTTCGGCCTGCTGCACGAGGATTTCCGCGGCTGAGCGGCCGTCTGGTGCGGCCGCGTCCCCCTTTTTGCTGCCTTGGGTTCGCCGATTTTGGCGATATAACCGCGTGCCGCGGCCGGCGATCGGCCGGGCAATTGTCATGGAGTACGGGCGTCGATGGTGCAGGAGCTTCGGTCATCGCGGAATGCGTTGCGACTGGGAACGGGGATCGCACTGGCGTTGTCGGTTGCGCTGGCGTCTGTCTCGCCGGCGGCGGCGCAGTCATTGACCGACCGCTTCAAGAGCCTGTTCGGCGGCAAGTCCGACGAGCCGGCCGAGCCGAAGCCGGCGCCTGCGCCCGGGCAGCCGGCCGAAGACGACCTCGATTGCCCGCAGGTCACGGTGCGCGCGGGGGCCTCGACCTACGCGGTCGGCGCCAGTGGCAAGCCGGCCGTCGGCAATGACATCCGCTTCCAGGCCTCGATCACCAAGATGGCGCGCGAATGCTCCCGCAGCAGCGCTGGCATCACGGCCCGGATCGGCATCCAGGGCCGCGTCATCGCCGGTCCCGCCGGTGCGCCTGCCTCCGTCGAGGTGCCGCTGCGCATCGCCGTCGTGCAGGGCGGCGTCGGCGAGAAGGTGATCGCCTCGAAAGCCTACCGGACCACGGTCGCGATGTCGGAAGGCGGCAGCGTGCCCTTCACCTTTGTCGCCGAGGATCTGGCCTATCCGACACCGGCGCCCGCCGTCGCCGATAACTACATCTTCTATGTCGGTTTCGACCCGCAGGCGCTCTCGCCGGAGAAGGCCAAGCCGAGGAAGAAGTAGCTTCAGTTCAAGGTCTCGTGCCCCGGACGCGGCGCAGCGCCATAGCGCGTCGAAGACGCGCGTGAACGCGCTTACGGCGATGCGAAGCATCGTCCGGTGCGGTGCGACGCAGAGCCGGGGCCCACGCCGCGGTATGCTGGGTCCCGGCTCTGCGGAGCAGCGTTGCACGCTGCACCGCGTCCGGGACACGAGAGACCAGCACAAACAAAAAAGCCGGCGCTCATCGCGCCGGCTTTTTGATTGGGTGAGGCAAATCCCTCAGTTCAGCTTCTGCCGGACTTCGTTGATGCCCTTGGCGAGCAGGTCGTCGGCAACTTGGCCCTTGACCGATTGCGACAGGATGGTCGAGGCAGCCTGGACGGCGGCTTCCGCGGCTGCGGCGCGGACGTCGGCCAGCGCCTGGGCCTCGGCCAGCGCGATCTTGCTCTCCGCGGTCTTGGTGCGGCGGGCGACGAAGTCTTCCATCTTCGCCTTGGCGTCGGCAGCGATGCGCTCGGCTTCGGCCTTGGCGTTGGCGATGATGTCGGCAGCCTCGCGCTCGGCCGTGGCACTGCGCGCCTTGTAGTCGGCGAGCACCTTGGCCGCCTCCTGCTTCAGGCGCGCGGCGTCGTCGAGCTCGGCCTTGATGCGGGCGGCGCGATGATCGAGCGCGGTCATCGCCGACTTGAAGACGCCGAGATAGCCGAACACGATCATCAGGATCACGAAGGCGACGGCGACCCAGGTTTCAGGATCGAAGAACATCTCGACTAACCCTTCAAGGACGCGTCAACGGCGGCATTGACCGAGGCGGCATCCGGAATGACCCCGGTGAGCTGTTGCACGATCTGGCCTGCCGCGTCGGCCGCGATGCCGCGGACGTTGCTCATGGCGGCCGTGCGAGTCGAGGCGATGGTCTTCTCCGCCTCGGCGAGCTTGGCCGTCAGCTGCTCTTCCAATGCCTTGCGTTCGGCGTCCGCCTGCGCATTCGCCTTGTCGCGGGATTCGTTGCCGATCGCCTGCGCCCGCGAACGCGCCGAGGCGAGCTCGCTTTCATAGGCCTTCAGCGCAGCTTCGGACTGGTCCTTCAGCTTCTGCGCCTCGCCGAGGTCGCCCTCGATCTTGTTCTGGCGTGCTTCGATCGCACCGCCGACCTTCGGCAGCGCGAGCTTGGACACGATCACGTAAAGCAGGACGAAGAAGATCGCGAGCGACACCAGCTGTGAAGCAAAGGTGCTGCTCTCGAACGGCGGAAAGCCGCCGCTGTGATGACCGCCATCGGCTTCGGTGTGGGCACCTGCTGCCGGTCCTTTTGCCCCGCCATGACTCTCGGCCATGGAGTACTCCTGTTGCTGTCACGCGCCGCTTCGGATGAAGCGGCGCGGAAGAAGTCGTTCCTTTAGAAAACGAACAGCAGAAGCAGCGCGATCAGCAGCGAGAAGATGCCGAGCGCTTCGGTCACGGCGAAGCCGAAGATCAGGTTGCCGAACTGGCCCTGAGCGGCCGAGGGGTTGCGAACGGCCGCGGCGAGGTAGTTGCCGAAGATCACGCCCACGCCGACGCCCGCACCGCCCATGCCGATGCACGCGATGCCCGCGCCGATAAGTTTTGCTGCTGCCGGATCCATTTTAGACTCCTTGGAAGAAAGATTGGGTTGTGGGTGGAAATTCCCCGGACCGCTCAGTGTCCCGGATGAATGGCGTCGTTGAGGTAGATGCAGGTCAGGATCGCGAACACGTAAGCCTGCAGGAACGCGACCAGGATCTCGAGAGCGTACAGCGCGACCGTGAGCGCCAGCGGCAGCACGCCGCCGACCCAGCCGATGGCGCCGAGCGAGAAGCCCAGCATGGCGACGAAGCCCGCGAACACCTTCAGCGCGATGTGGCCGGCCAGCATGTTGGCGAACAGACGAATGCTGTGCGAGACCGGCCGCAGGAAGAACGACAGGACCTCGATGAACATGACCAGCGGCAGGACGTAGCCGGGGACGCCGTGGGGAACGAAGATCTTGAAGAACTTCACGCCGTTCTTGGCGACGCCGTAGATCAGCACGGTGAAGAAGACCAGCAGCGCCAGCCCCGCGGTGACGATCAGATGGCTCGAGACCGTGAAGGTGTAGGGGATGATGCCGACCAGGTTCGAGACGCAGATGAACATGAACAGCGAGAAGATCAGCGGGAAGAACTTCATGCCTTCCGCGCCGGCCGTCGAACGGATGGTCGAGGCCACGAACTCGTAGGAGATCTCGGCGACCGACTGCAGGCGCCCGGGAACCAGCTGCGAGCCGCTGGCGAGCATCAGGATCGAGATGATCGCAACCGCGACCAGCATGTAGAGCGACGAATTGGTGAAGGCGATCGTGTGATTGCCGATATGGCCCAGGGTGAAGAGAGGCTCGATGTTGAACTGGTGGATCGGATCGATTTTCATCGGCGCGGCATCTCTTGGTCTGCCGGGCACGCCGGCGGGTCTCGGTCTGCCGGCCGGGCCGGCCCGTACCGGCGAGGCCGGCACGATCATTCCTCTCCTGGTGGGACCAGCTTACGAACCACCGCGCCTGTTTTGACCCGCGCCTGCCGATCTCACCACATTCACCACGCCGGCGACGAAGCCCAGCAGCAGGAACACGATGAATCCGAAAGGCGACGTCGACAGCAAACGGTCGAACCCCCAGCCAATCCCCGCTCCGACAGCGACACCGGCGACCAACTCGGAGGATAACCGAAAACCAAGCGCCATCGCCGAGGCTCTGGCCGCTTTGTCTCCATCGTCACCTGCGGGTTGCTCGGTCTTGGCCCTGCGGTCGCGAAATTCGGACAACCGCTGATCAAGATTTCCGAGCCGATCGGAAAGCGCGGCTTCCTCGGACGATCTATCGCGATCTCCATCTTCGCCGTGTCCCGTGCCCTGTGTCATGCAACGAAGACCCGAAACGCTGAATGGAAATTACGCCCGTCACCCTCAAAAGCCGCGCGGACCATACTGATGGCCCATAATCAAGTCAAGCCAAGTCACGATTGCGTCGCTTTCAATTATGTCTTTGATTTTCTTGACGATATTGACGCGCGCAGCAGCGCTGCACACAGCGTGACGCCGCACCGCAGCAGGTCTGCTCATGATCTGCGAATGCAGCCGTGCTTTCGCCGCGCTGGTGGGATCAAAGAAGCCGTCGCGTTCGTTGATTTCAGGGGCGGGTTTTTTGGCGGCGGATTGCCGGCTCAAGGGTGTAGACTTGCACAGCAGCCGCAGCACCGCCGGGGCGGAGACAATGAAGAGACCTGCGACGACATCCACGACATCATGGCTCGCGGCGGCGGCCGCGGGGATGGTCGTCAGCGGCGGCCTCGTGGCCGCGCAATCGGCGCCCGACGGCGAAAATGGCCGCTACAGCATGACGCCCATTCCCGAGGGCGTGCTGCGGCTCGACACGCGCACCGGCACGGTATCGACCTGCACCAAGAACGGCGCCGGCTGGGCCTGCTACGCAGTGCCTGACGAGCGGACGGCACTCGATGCCGAGATCGGCAGGCTCCAGGCCGAGGTCGAGAAGCTGAAGGGACAGCTCGCGGCGGGACCGCCGGTGTCGGGCAAGATCGACGAGGCGCTGCCGAAATCCGATCAGCTCAAGAAAGCCGAGCCCAAGGTCGCCGAGGGCGAGCGCAAGATCGAGATCCCGCTGCCGAGCGACAAGGACGTCGACCGCGTGATGTCGTTCCTGGAAAAGGCCTGGCGGCGGCTGATCGACATGGCCAACCGCGTGCAGAAGGACGTGTCAGGTAAGATTTGACGCGTGACGAGCTGCCGTAGGGTGGGCAAAGGCGCAAAGCGCCGTGCCCACCGTGCCTCTACGACAATGAAGGAAGACGTGGGCACGGCGCTTGCGCGCCTTTGCCCACCCTACCGCAATGTTCGATCAATCGAGACCCGCCATGACATCAGCCAGATCCGTCACACGCTCCGCACCGTCGTCGGTGCAGGCTACCACCGTCACATCGTCGCTGCTCACCGTGCAGACGCCCGGCCGCGGCTTCACCGATCTGACCAGCGAGGCCGCCAAATTCATCGCCGAGGCGCACGCAGGTGAGGGCGCGTTGACGCTGTTCATCCGCCACACCTCGGCCTCGCTGACGATCCAGGAGAACGCCGACCCTTCCGTGCTCGTCGATCTCACCACGGCCCTGTCACGGCTCGCACCGGAGAACGCCGGGTGGACCCATGACACCGAGGGACCCGACGACATGCCGGCCCACGTCAAGACCATGCTGACGCAGACGTCGCTCCAGGTCCCGGTCCTGGACGGCAGGCTCGCGCTCGGCACCTGGCAGGCGATCTACCTGATCGAGCATCGCAGCCGCCCGCATCGCCGTGAGATCGTGCTGCAATTCATTGGCAGCAACCGCTAACCAGACAAAGCAAAACCGGCCGCGGAGACCGCGGCCGGTTTCGTGTCGTCGATCTCTGCTTCGGATCAGGTCGCCTTGATGTCGACGTCCTTGGTCTCCGGCAGGAACAGGAAGCCGATCACCACGGTAATCGAGGCGAAGATGATCGGGTACCAGAGGCCGGCATAGATGTCGCCGGTCGAGGCCACGATGGCGAAGGCGGTGGCGGGCAGGAGGCCGCCGAACCAGCCGTTGCCGATGTGGTAGGGCAGCGACATCGAGGTGTAGCGGATGCGGGTCGGGAACAATTCGACCAGCATCGCGGCGATCGGGCCGTACACCATGGTGACGAACAGGACCAGGATGAACAGCAGGCCGATGATGGCCGCCACCTGCGGACGGAAGATGTCGAGCGGATGCGACATCTTCACGATGCCGGCGTCACCCGCCTTGGGATAGCCAGCCGCCTGCACCGCGGCGAGAACCGCCGGGTTGCTGTCCTTGGCGTTGGCGTAGGGCACGTCCTTGCCGTTGACCACGACCTTCACGCCCGAGCCGGCCGGACCCGGCGTCGTCGCATACTTGACCGACGATTGCGACAGGTAGGCGCGCGCGGTGTCGCAAGGCGCGGTGAAGACGCGGGTGCCGACCGGGTTGAACAGATCGCCGCAGCCGGCGGGATCGGCCACCACCTCGACCTTGACCGACTCGATCGCCTTTTCCAGCGCCGGGTTGGCGTTGGTGGTGATCATCTTGAAGATCGGGAAGAAGGTCAGCGCCGCGATCAGACAGCCGCCGAGGATGATCGGCTTGCGGCCGATCTTGTCGGACAGCATGCCGAACACGATGAAGAAGCCGGTGCCGAGCAGCAGCGACCAGGCGATCAGCAGGTTGGCGGTATAGCCGTCGACCTTCAGGATCGATTGCAGGAAGAACAGCGCGTAGAACTGGCCGGTGTACCAGACCACGCCCTGGCCCATCACGCCGCCGAGCAGGGCGAGCAGCACGAGCTTGCCGTTCTGCCAGTTGCCGAAGGCCTCCGTCAGCGGCGCCTTCGAGCCCTTCCCTTCCTCCTTCATCTTCTGGAAGATCGGCGATTCGTTCAGGCGAAGCCGGATCCAGACCGAGATGCCGAGCAGCAGCACCGACACCAGGAACGGAATGCGCCAGCCCCACGCTGCGAAGTCGGCCTCGCCGAGCGCGGTGCGGGTGAACAGGATCACCAGCAGCGACAGGAACAGGCCGAGCGTCGCCGTGGTCTGGATGAAGGAGGTGTAGAAGCCGCGCTTGCCGTTCGGCGCATGCTCCGCGACGTAGGTCGCCGCACCGCCATATTCGCCGCCGAGCGCCAGGCCCTGGGCGAGGCGCAGCGCGATCAGGATGATCGGAGCCGCGATGCCGATGGTGGCCGCGTTGGGCAACAGGCCGACGATGAAGGTCGACAGGCCCATGATCAGGATGGTGACGAGGAAGGTGTATTTGCGGCCGACGATGTCGCCGACGCGGCCGAACACGATGGCGCCGAACGGACGCACCAGAAAGCCCGCGGCAAACGCCAGCAGCGCGAAGATATCGCGGGTTGCCGGCGGATAGGCCGAGAAGAACTGCGCGCCGATGATCGAGGCGAGCGAACCGTAGAGATAGAAGTCGTACCACTCGAACACGGTACCGAGCGAGGAGGCGAGAATGACGAACCGTTCGTCCTTCGTCATCCCTCCCGCGCCTGCTTGAGACACAGCCATTGTCGACATGTTGAGTCGCTCCCCGAAATACGTTTCCTCGCGCCCCCAGAATGTCCGGACGTGCCGGATCAGCCCAGGTCTTGACCACAAGGTAACATCGGCGTGAAACCCGCCCCAATACGACTTTCGGCCTTGCGCACGGGCGCTGTGGTATCCGGGGCCGAGTGCGCAAGCGCCGAGACCAGGGATTAACCCCTTTGCAGCAAAGGGATAATGTGCACTTGCATGCCACCGCCGCTCGGGGAAGAATTGACCCGCCCGGGATCTGTTCGCCGACCCGGCGCGAACGACAGCAAGAGAACGATGAACGCTCCTTCTCACCTCGTCATCGCCGATGATCATCCCCTGTTCCGCGATGCGCTGCGGCAGGCGGTGGCGGGCGTCCTCCCCTCGGCCCGGATCGACGAGGCCGGATCCTTCGAGGACCTGACCAAGCTCCTGGAACAGAACTCCGAAGTCGACCTCGTCCTGCTCGACCTCTCCATGCCCGGGATCTCCGGCTTTTCCGGCCTGATCTATCTGCGCGCGCAATATCCGGCGATTCCGGTCGTCATCGTCTCGGCCTCCGACGACAGCGCCACGATCCGCCGCTCGCTCGATTTCGGCGCGTCCGGCTTCATCCCCAAGCGGTTCGGGGTCGAGACCCTGCGTGACGCCATCCTCAAGGTGATGGAAGGCGACATCTGGGTTCCCGCCGATACCGACCTCTCCGCCGCCGCCGACCCCGACATGACGCGCCTGCGCGACCGCCTGGTGACGCTGACGCCGCAGCAGGTTCGCGTCCTCATGATGCTGTCGGAAGGTCTCCTCAACAAGCAGATCGCCTACGAGCTCGGCGTCTCCGAGGCCACCATCAAGGCCCATGTCTCGGCGATCCTGCAAAAGCTCGGCGTCGAGAGTCGGACGCAAGCGGTGATTGCCGCCGCGAAGATCGCCGGCGGCCAATGGAAGCAGGGCACGCCGACGGGGTGAGCCGCTACAGCGTGGTCAGAAGCAGGTTGGCCGCTCTGATATCCGCCGTCTCGGAGCCCTCGGCAAAGCCCTCGAGCGCCGATTGGAGCCATCGCTTCGCCTCGTCGCGCTGCCCGCGTTCGGCAAACAGCCCGGCGAGATCGATCGCGGCGCGCAGCTCCCACGCTGTGGCGCCTTGGCGGCGACACAGATCCAGCGCTTGCATCAAGTGAACCTCTGGTTGCTCGGCTCTCGGCTCTGGCAGGTGCAACAGGACCTTGGCCTTCATCCGCAGCAATTCAGGCATGTAGAGATGATCGCCGCTCTGAGCGACGAGGCGGATCGCATCGTCGATCAGGCGCGCGCTCTGCTCGATCTGTCCAAGCGCCAGCAAGCCTTGAACCAGCGCGATGTTGAAGGTGGTGGTGAGCAATTCGTAGCCGGCTTCGTGGAGCTCGCATAGGCAAGCCTTGATCGTCTCGACGCCATGTGTGGCGTCTCCCCGCCGGATCGCCAGTTCGCCTTTCACGCCGCGGCCCACCACGAGATAGGGACCCATCGATCGAGATTCGGCATGCGCGATGAACTGGTCGATGCGCTGTTCCGCGCCGTCGAGATCACCGTCCCAGAGCGACATCGAGACCGCCCAGATCAGCGCGATGCAGAGCGTGATCGGATGCTCCATCTGCGCGGCTTCAGTCACCGTCTGTTGCGCCAGCTGCCGCGCGTCCGCGGGCCGGCCCTGCAACCAGAGTTCGCGCGCCAGCGTGATGCCGGCCCGGTTGCGATGGTCGAAGCCATGGATGGTGCTGATTCGTTCCGCGCCCGGCCCTTGCCATGCGACCTCCAGCATCCTCAGCGCGTCGCGGTGCTTGCCGGCCAGATGAAGCGAGACCCCGAGCAGCGAATGGGCGAGGACGATCGAGCCGGGATCGCCGAGCGGCTGCGCGACCGCAAGGCTCTGCTGCGCATAGCCAAGCGCGGCGTCGAACTGCCCCATCCGTTCGTGGAAGATATGCATGCGGCCGAGCAGCTGGAGCTGGTTCGGCGCGTCGCCGCGCGCCTCGGCGATCGCAAGGCTCCGGCTCAAGGCCACGCGCGCCGCCTCGCTGCCGCCGCGCGTGAACATCAGGGTCAGTCCGAGGGCGGCCTGGATGTGCATTTCAGCGGCGCTGCCACGCGCGGACGGGGTCATCGCACGCAGTGCCCGTTCCGACCAGCGCCGGCATTCGACCAAGAGCGACATCGCGAGGAAGATCGGTGCTGCCGCGGCGGCGAGCGCAATGCCGGCATTGGCGTCGCCGCCCGCGCCAAAACACCAGTCCAGCGCGGCACGCACGTTGTGGAGCGCGGAGAAGTGGATCGCCCGTTCGTCGGCGTTCGGTGTTGCCGCCCATGTGCTGCCGGCCTGCTCCAGCCATCGCCGGTAGTAGGTCGCGTGGCGGGCGGCGAGCGCGGCGTCGTTCGGCTCGATCTCGAGCAGATAGGCGCGGGTGGTATCGAGCAGACGGTAGCGCATCATGGCGCCGATCGGCCGCGGCGCGACCATCGATTTGGCGACGAGACTGTCGATGGCATCGAACAAGCGGGAGCGGTCGGCACGTTCATCCGGGACGACCTCGAGGGCCGCGTCGATGGTGAAGTGACCCACGAAGACCGCCAGCCTCCGCAGCACGAGGCGCTCGATGTCGGACAGCAGCCCATAGCTCCAGTCCAGCGTCGCCCGCAACGTCTTCTGCCGCGGCGGCGCGGTGCGCTGGCCCTGCCAGAGCAGATTGAGACGCTCGTCGAGCAGCGCGGCCGTCTGCTGCAGGCCGTAAGCTTCGACGCGGCCGGCGGCGAGCTCGATCGCCAGGGCCATGCCGTCGAGATTGCGGCAAATCCTCGCGATAGTCGCGGCGTTGGTATCGTCCAGCGTGATCTGCGCGCCGCCGGCCGTGGCACGTTCGAGGAAGAGCTGAAGTGCGGAATAGGTCTGCGCAGCCGCCGCGGTCAGCCCGGCACTGTCAGGCGGAACGGCGAGCGGCGCCAATCGATAGACCTGCTCGCCCTCGACGCGCAGGGCTTCGCGGCTGGTGGCGAGAATGTGGACATCCGGCGCAGCGTGGAAGATCGCCGAAGCCAGCGGTGCCGCCGCGGCGATGACATGCTCGCAATTGTCGAGGATGAGCAGCATCCGCTTGTCCCGGAGATGCGCGAGCAGCGCGGGCAGGGGATCGTCGGTCTCGGCCGGCAAGCCGAGCATCAGCAGGATCGAGGTGATCACGAGATCGGGATCGCTGAGCGCGGCAAGGTCGACGAAATGCGCGGCGTCGGAGAACGTCGCGAGCAGCTCGTGGGCGATCGCGACCGCGACGGCAGTCTTGCCGACGCCGCCCGGACCGACGATCGTGACGAAGCGGGAGGTGAGAAGCTTGTCGGAGATGGCGGCAACCGCCTGGTCGCGCCCGACCATCCGCTGCAGCCGGTTCGGCAGCTTGACCGGCGGCAATTCCATGGACGGGGGCGAGCGCCGCGCTGCCGGAAGCTCCGTCTGGGAGATCGGCGCCACGAAGCAATAGCCGCGCCCGGAAAGCGTGGCGATGTATCGCGCGCCGTCCTTGCCGTCGCCGAGCGCCTTGCGCAGAGCGGCGATGTGAAAGCGCAGATTGGCCTCTTCGACGGTGATGCCGGGCCACACCAGGGCCATCAGATCCCATTTGCTGACGACCTCGTTCGGCCGCGACATCAGCGCGATCAGCGCGTCGAAGGCCTTCGCGCCCAGCGGCACCGCGACGCCGTCGCGCGTCACGAGCCTTTCATGTGGCGCTACGGTGAATGGTCCGAACGAGAGCCTTGGCCCGGCCGGCGTGGTCATCGCGAAATCTTGCTCATTTGCGAATCGGATAGCCAGAGGGCAGCCATCCGGCAAGGCCTGCGTTGCATCGGCATCAGACCACGTTTGCAGGCCTCGCAACAGCTTCTGCGCCGGCCTCACAATTTCTCACAAGTCCAAACGGGTTTCCGGAGCACGTCGCTGCTAGTCAGGTGCGCGACGGCAAGGAGCTCTCCATGACAGAAACGGCAAAACTGCTCTACACGGCCCGGACGCACACCAACGGCGGCCGCCACGACGGCATGTCGCGCAGTTCCGACGGTCGCCTCGACGTCAAGCTGTCGCCGCCGGGCGGGGCCGGCATCGGCACCAATCCCGAGCAGTTGTTTGCGGCCGGCTGGTCGGCCTGCTTCGAAGGCGCGATGGAACTCGCCGCGCGCAAGCGGAAGGTGATGCTTCCCAGGAAAAGCGCGATCGATGCGGAGATCGATCTCGTGCTCGACGAGGGCGCCTACTCGCTGAGGGCGCGCCTCAATGTCAGCCTGCCGGGGCTCGACCCCGAGATCGCACGCGGCATCATCGATGAAGCGCATCAAACCTGCCCCTACTCCAAAGCCGTCCGCGGCAACATCGACGTCACGATCGCGCTGGTCTGACGCACCATCATCAACCACGACGAGGTCACACCATCATGAAGCAGATCATCGATCAGCACCGCCGCCAGTTTCTCGGCATTGCCACGGGAGCCGCCGCCGTCGGTCTCGGCATGGTCGCGTTCGCTCGTGCCGAGACGGAACCGCAGCGATCCCCTGCATCGGATCCGTCCTTCGGCGCGATCAAGCAGATCGATGCCGGCGTTCTCAACGTCGGCTATGCGGAGGTGGGGCCCTCGAACGGTCCGGTGGCGATCCTGCTGCACGGCTGGCCCTACGACATTCACGCCTTCATCGACGTCGCGCCGCTCCTGGCCAAGGCCGGCTATCGCGTGATCATCCCATACTTGCGTGGCTACGGCGCGACGCACTTCCTCTCCAGCGAAACGCCGCGCAACGGCGAGCCTGCGGCCATGGCCGTGGACATCATCGCGCTGATGGACAAGCTCGAGATCAAGAAGGCCGTGGTCGCCGGCTTCGACTGGGGTGCGCGCACCGCCGACATTATCGCCGCGCTGTGGCCGGACCGTTGCCGCGCGCTGGTATCGGTCAGCGGCTATCTGATCTCCAGCCAGGCTGCCGGCAGCGCGCCGTTGCCGCCGCAGGCGGAGCTGCAATGGTGGTACCAGTTCTACTTCGCGACCGAGCGCGGCCGCGCCGGATACGAGAAGTACACGCACGATTTCGCCAAGCTGATCTGGAAGCTGGCCTCGCCGCAGTGGAAGTTCGACGACGCCACCTTCAACAGGAGCGCGGCGGCGTTCGACAACGGGGATCATGTCGCGATCACCATCCACAATTACCGCTGGCGGCTCGGGCTTGCCCAGGGCGAGGCGAAATACGAGCACCTCGAAAAGAAGCTGGCCGCAGCTCCGCAGATCGAGGTGCCGACGATCACGATGGAGGGCGATGCCAACGGCGCGCCCCATCCCGACCCCAGCGCCTATGCCAGGAAGTTCTCGGGCCGATACGAGTTTCGCCTGATCACCGGCGGCGTCGGCCACAATCTGCCGCAAGAAGCGCCACAAGCCTTCGCCAAAGCCGTCATCGACGCCGACGGCGCCTGATCGTTCATGCAATGCCTCGGTCCAGCTTGGCTGGACCGGGGATGTGCCGTGATCCAACTAGAAGAAACCGCATGCCATCTATCGAAGCTGAAAAGAAAGAGCACTCCTACGTCACGGCGATCACGCTGGCCGTGCTCCTCCTGGTCATTCTCCTGACTTGCGTGCCGTATCTGGTCTCGATCGCTCTTGCCGAGGGGCCTTCGCAAAATACCGCGGAAGCCTCGCCGATCTTCGGCCTCACGATTCCGCCCGGATACAAGCAGTGGGAGCTGATCGCTCCGGCAGAGGAGGCCGCCCCGCTCGACGAACTTCGCGCTGTCGTGGGCAACCAGACCGCCATCGACGCCTATCAAGCCGGCAAGCTCCCATTCCCGGACGGCACCATCCTGGTCAAGCGCGCCTGGAAGCGCAAACAGTCGCCGGAGTTTGCGTCCGCGACCATTCCCGGGGCCGCCACAACGGTCCAGGTGATGGTCAAGGATTCCAAGAAATATGCCGCAACGGGCGGCTGGGGCTTTGGCCGCTTCATCGACGGCAAACCGGTCGACGAGGCCCAGCACCGCACGTGCTGGGGCTGTCACGAAGCCCGCGCGAGGAGCCGCGACTACGTCTTCACGCGGCTTGCGCCCTGAGCGCAGCTTGGCTGCGCAATCATTCCGCCCCCACCGTCTTGTGCCATCATCCACTCTCTTCCTTGCTCGGTTCGGGCTCGAAGCCCATGCAACTGTTCGGTTGAGGAAGACACCGGATCTGTCCCACGCTCCCGGACAGGCTCTCAAGGCCTTTGAGCACGGTCGGGCTCAGATCCAGCGACGGGCGGTTGGTCAGAACCGCCCGTTCGCGTTTTTTGGCATAATTTGCAGACACAAGAGCACGGCATAAGCCGTCCGACCATCGCGCAGGGAAGGCCGTGTGTTCGGCTTCACCTGTATGCTGCTGTGCGGTTCTTCCTGCGTGTGCATTTCGCGCAGCGGACCGCGGGTACCAGCCAGCACCCGGCCTTCCCTGCGCCCTTTCTCCAGGAGGGTGCGACGCAAAGCGCAAAACTCGGGCGAAACGCGCCGCGAGAAGGCGATGCCATGTCTGCGAGTCGAGATGCTGGTTTGAGGACGACAACGGTTGCTCCGCCATTGCGAGCGCAGCGAAGCAATCCAGACTGTCTCCGCGGAGGGATTCTGGATTGCTTCGCTGCGCTCGCAATGACGATGTGGAGGTACCGGTGCGCCTCACTCCGCCGCCACCATCTGCTGCGTGCGCCACTGCCCAAGGAGAGCACGCAGCGAAGCCGGCTTCACCGGCTTGTTGAGCACCGCGATCTTCTCGTCGCGCGCGGCGACCTGCACGGCCGGGCTGCGATCGGCGGTGATCAGGATCGCGGGGATGCCGTCGCCGAAGCGGCGGCGGATCTCGCGGATGGCGGCGATGCCGTTGCCGCGATCGAGGTGATAGTCGACCAGGAGGCCGGTGACGCGCCGTCCGGCGGTTTCGATGGCGGCGATCGCCCCTTCGGGATCGGCGACCGCGATCACCTCGGCGTCCCAGGCCTTGAGCAGTGTGCGCATGCCGTCGAGGATCGCCGCATCGTTCTCGATGCAGACGATCAGCGCGCCCGAGATCGGCGTGCGCGCCAGCGGCGTCGCGCTGGTCACGGCCGCGGTGTGGGTCACCGCCTTCGCCGTCGGCACCGTCACCGAGAATACCGAGCCGCCGCCGGCATTGGCCTCGATGGCGATGCCGTGATTGAGCACGCGTGCCAACCGTTCCACGATCGAGAGCCCGAGGCCCAGACCGCGCGCGATCCGCGCGCCCTGCTCCAGGCGATGGAATTCCTTGAAAATCTCGCCGCGCTTGACCGGGGGGATGCCGACGCCGGTGTCGTAGACGCAGATCTTGAGCGAGGCGCCGCGGCGGCGGCAGCCGACCAGCACGCGGCCGCGCGGGGTGTATTTGATCGCGTTCGAGATCAGGTTCTGCAGCAGCCGCCGCAGCAGCAGGCGGTCCGACTGCACCGGCAGCGAGCAGGGCACGAAGGCGAGTTCCAGGCCCTTGGCGCGCGCGATCGGCGCGAACTCGATTTCCAGCGAGCGCATCAGATCGGCCATCTTGAAGCTCGAGATCGAGGTCGTCATCGCGCCGGCATCGAGCCTGGAGATGTCGAGCAGCGCGCCGAGGATTTCCTCGATCGCCTGCAGCGATTCGTCGATGTTCTCGACCAGCCGCGTCTCTTCGCCATTGTGCTGTCGTTCGACGAGGCTCGTGACGTAGAGCCGCGCCGCGTTCAGCGGCTGCAGGATGTCGTGGCTGGCGGCGGCGAGGAAACGCGTCTTGGAGATGCTGGCGTCCTCCGCCGCGCTCTTGGCGAGAGCCAATTCGGAGTTCAGCCGCGTCAGCTCTTCGGTGCGGTCGCGCACGCGCTTTTCCAGCGTCGCATTGGCGCGCTCCAGCGCTTCCGCGGCTTCGAAGGTGGGCGTGACGTCGGTGAAGGTGATGACGAAGCCGCCGCCGGGCATGCGGTTGGTGAGCACTTCGATCACCATGTGCCGCTCCGGCAGGCGCTCGAGATAAGGCTCGCTGTCGGTGGTGTAGGCGGCAAGGCGCCGCTTCAGCAGGGCCTCGCGCTCGAGCGGATCGTTCGGATCGCCGAGGCCGATGAATTCCAGGATCTCGTGCAAGGGCGTGCCGAACTGGATCAGATGTAGTGGCACATTGAGGAGATCGCCGAACTGCCGGTTGGAGCAGATCAGTTGCAGATCGGCGTCGAACACCGCAATGCCCTGGCGCACATGGTTGAGCGCGGTCTGCAGGATCTCGCGGTTGAAATGCAGCGCCGCGTGGGAATCGTCGAGCAGCTTCAGTGCGGCCTTGGCGGAGACCGTTCGCTTGCGCAGCAGCAGCGACATCACGAGGCGGGAGGAGGCCGCGCCGATCGAGGAGGCAATCAGGTGCTCGGCGTGTTGCAGCAGCTCGAAATCGGCGGGCGCACCGGGCTCCAGCCGCACGTTGCGCCGGGCCGAGAAGGCCTCGAAGGATTGCCGCGCGCGGTCGGGCCCGAGATATTGCGCCACCGTGGTCTGGATGTCCTGCACGGTGACCGTGGTGCGCCAGCGCCGGAAGCTCGGCGAGATCGGTGCGAGCGTGTTGGGCACGAACAGATCGGCCTGCAGCAGCTCGATGGAGGACGGCCGGCGCGCCAGCGACAGCAGCACATAGGTCAGGATGTTGAGCGACAGCGACCAGATCACGCCGTGCATGAGGGGCGGCAGGTCGGCGCCGAACAGTGCCTGCGGCCGCAGCGCCTCGATCCCGAACGGGCCGTGCTGCAGCAGCAGGATGCCTGATGTCGAGGAATCCATGAAGCTCGGCATGAACAGCGTGTAGAGCCACACCGCAAAGCCGACCAGCATGCCGCCGATCGCCCCGCGCGCGGTCGCGCGCCGCCAGAGCAGCCCGCCGAAGAAGCTCGGGGCAAGCTGAGCAATGGCGGCAAAGGAGAGCAGGCCGATCGCCGCGAGCTGGGTGTTGCCGAGCGCGCGATAGTAGAAATAGGCCATCACCATGATGGCGAAGATCGCGAGCCGGCGCGAGCGCAGCAGGAAGTTGCTGAAATCGGCTCCGCCGGCGCGCCCCTCCGGCCGACGTTTCAGCACCAGGGGCACCACGAGGTCGTTCGAGACCATGATGGAGAGCGCAACGCATTCGACGATCACCATGGCGGTCGCCGCCGACAGTCCGCCGACGAAGACGGCGACGCTGAGCAGGTCCGCGTCGCCCTCGATCGGCAGGGCAAGCACGTACATGTCAGGGTCGGCCGCGCCGAACGGGAAGGTGACGAGGCCGGCGAGCGCGATCGGGATCACGAACAGGTTGATGGCAACGAGGTAGAGCGGGAACAGCCAGCGCGCGCGGCCGACCTCGGCATCGCTGGAATTCTCCACCACGCTGACGTGAAACTGGCGCGGCAGCAGCATGATCGCGCACAACGACAGCAACGTCATGGTCAGGAAGTTGCCGATCGACGGGGAATAGTTGATGGCGCGCACCGCTTCCGGCGTCCTCATCGCACGCTCGATCAGTTCATGCGGCGAGAACATCCAGAAGGTGACGAAAATGCCGGCGGCTAGAAAGGCGACCAGCTTGACGATGGATTCGGTCGCCACCGCCAGCATCAGGCCGTGCTGGTGCTCGGTGGCGTCGGTCTGCCGCGTGCCGAACAGCACCGCGAAGGCCGCCATCGCCAGCGTCACCATCAGCGCCATGTCGCCGAGGATCGGGATGTGCGAGAAAGCCTGGTCTTCGCTCAGGATCGTGCCCAGCGAGGAGGCCACCGCCTTGAGCTGGAGCGCGATATAGGGCACCGAGCCGATGATCGCGATTGCGGCGACGGTCGCCGCCACCGCCTGGCTCTTGCCGTAGCGGGCACCGATGAAGTCGGCGATCGAGGTGATGTTGTGGGCCTTGGCGAGCTGGATGACGCGGCGGAGCACGCCGGCTCCTAGCCCGATCATCAGGATCGGACCGACATAGATCGCGAGGAAGTCGGTCGAGGTGCGGGTGGCGAAGCCGACCGAGCCGAAGAAGGTCCAGGACGTGCAGTAGATCGCCAGCGACAGCGGATAGATCAGCCCGGAGGCGCGGCCGCGCCCCGCCGGCGAACGGCGGTCGCCATGGCTCGCCACCAGGAACAGGAAGCCGATATAGCCGAAGGCGGCGGCGATCACGCCCCAATCGTGCAGCATGGGTCGGGGGGCTTTCTCCCTGGGCGCTGGCGGCGCGCGAGCTCATTTTCCCCGTAAATCTAGCGCGTTGAGCGGACGCAAGCGACAGCGAAATGCCCGGCGCGCGCGGGAACTGCGGGCGTCGTTAAGCCGTAGGATGAGCTGCCCGCTCTTACCCTCCCCTGGAGGGGGAGGGCTATCGCATTTGAGAGCCCTTCCCCGCGGCCATCCTTCGAGACGCCCGCTTGAGGCGGGCTCCTCAGGATGAGGACGGAGTGCGTGGCTACGGTTCAAGAGGCACTGACGCTGATGAGCCTCATCCTGAGGAGGCGCGCCAGCGCCGTCTCGAAGGACGAGGCGTGCGCACCGGCCGCCGCGAGAAGTCATATGCGATAGGCCTGCCCTCCAGGGGAGGGTAAGGGAGAACCCTATTCCGCTGCCAGCGACTTGGCGCGCAGCGGCAGGCCGAGGCGGTCCCACACTTGCAACAGCGCTTCGGCAAGCTGATCGATCAGGCCGTCGTCATGATAGGGCGAGGGCGTGATGCGCAGGCGCTCGGTGCCCTTGGCGACGGTCGGATAGTTGATCGGCTGGATGTAGATCCCGTGCTCTTCCAGCAGCAGGTCGGAGGCCTGCTTGCACTTCTCGGGATCGCCGACGAACAGCGGTACGATGTGGGTGTCGCTCGACATCACCGGCAGGCCGGCGGCATTGAGGATCGCCTTGACGCGGGCGGCGCGGTCCTGGTGACGCTCGCGCTCCCAGCTCGACGTCTTCAGGTGCTTGATCGCGGCGGTCGCGGCCGAGCAGACTGCCGGCGGCAGCGCGGTGGTGAAGATGAAGCCCGGCGCATAGGAGCGCACGGCGTCGATGATCTGGCCGTTGGCGGCGATGTAGCCGCCGAGACAGCCGAACGCCTTGGCCAGCGTGCCCTCGAGAATGTCGATGCGATGCATCACGCCGTCGCGCTCGGCGATGCCGCCGCCGCGCGGGCCGTACATGCCGACGGCGTGGACTTCGTCGACATAGGTCATCGCGCCATATTTCTCGGCGAGATCGCAGATCCTGGCGAGCGGCGCGACATCGCCGTCCATGGA
Source organism: Bradyrhizobium sp. NC92 (assembly GCF_025200865.1). Taxonomy (NCBI): domain Bacteria; kingdom Pseudomonadati; phylum Pseudomonadota; class Alphaproteobacteria; order Hyphomicrobiales; family Nitrobacteraceae; genus Bradyrhizobium; species Bradyrhizobium sp. NC92. The sequence continues at coordinate 7,972,063 of NZ_CP104171.1, read as the reverse complement.
ATAGAGGCTCTCGCAGACGATCAGCTTCGGCCGATCGGGGCCGGCCGCTTTCAACAGCTCTTCGAGATGCGCAACGTCGTTGTGGCGGAACACGATCCGCTCGCAGCCGGACTGGCGGATGCCCTCGATCATCGAATTGTGGTTGAGCTCGTCCGACAGGATGAGGCAGTTCGGAATGAGCTTTGCGATGGTCGGGATGCCGGTCTGGTTCGAGACATAGCCCGAGGTGAACAGCAGCGCGGCTTCTTTGCCGTGGAGATCGGCGAGCTCGGCTTCGAGCTGCACCAGCGGATGATGCGTGCCGGCGATGTTGCGGGTGCCGCCGGCGCCGGTGCCCACGCGCGTGGCGGTCTCGACCATGGCGCCGACCACCTTCGGGTGCTGGCCCATGCCGAGATAATCGTTGGAGCACCAGATCACGACGTCGCGCTTGCCCTTGGGCGAGTGCCAGACCGCGTGCGGGAACCGGCCGGCCGTGCGTTCGAGGTCGGCGAACACGCGATAACGCCGCTCGGTGTGGAGACGATCGAGGGCGGAATCGAAGAATTGGGCGTAATCCATCGGCAAAACCTGCAACGGAACCTGACCAAGGGGACGCATCTACTTAGAGCTTTTCCAGCTCTAATGTCTATGCGCTATCCCACATTTGGATCTGTGGAGCATTTGGGCAAAATGCCCTATCCGGCGCGTCGCAGTTTGATCCCGATCAACCCTGCGCGACATATAATGCTGCTCTGCACCATCTGCCCGGGCGAGGGTTCGGCCCCTCGGCCTCTCGTCTTCCGTCGCGGCCCGGCACGCGCTTTCCTTGCTCAACCAGGTCTTCGAAAGGGCCCTTCCATGAAGCGCGTGATGATCCTCAACGGTCCCAACCTCAACATGCTCGGTATCCGCGAGCCGCACATCTACGGCACGACGACGCTCGCGGAGGTCAACGCGAGCTGCGAGGAAGCGGCTGCCAAGCTCGGCCTCAAGCTTGCCTTCCACCAGTCCAACCATGAAGGCGTGCTGGTCGATCTGATCCAGTCGGCGCGGCAGGACGCCGATGCCATCGTCATCAATCCGGCCGGCCTGTCCTTCACCTCGGTCTCGATCATGGATGCGATCAAGACGTTCGAGGGCCCGGTGCTGGAGGTCCACATCTCCAACATCCACGCCCGTGACGAATATCACCGGCACTCCAAGATCTCGTTCGTGGCGACCGGCGTGATCTGCGGGCTCGGGCCGTTCGGCTACATCGCGGCGCTGCACGCGATCGCGAATATGAAGTGAGGTGATTGCCGCGGGGGTGGTCTACTCCCTCGCCCCGCTTGCGGGGAGAGGGTTGGGGTGAGGGGGACTCTCCGCGGGGACGGTGAGAGTTGGACTCGCGGAGACTCCCCCTCACCCGGTCGCTTCGCGACCGACCTCTCCCCGCAAGCGGGGCGAGGTGAAGAAAGAACTCACGTCGTCCGAAACTGCAGCACGCCGTCCTGCATCTCGGCCGTGAGGCGGCCCTCGACGATCATGTAGTTGACGTGGGCGACGAGCTCGCCGGCGGCAAAGCCCATCTGGTGCTCGTCGAGCACGTGCTTGTTGAACACGACAGGCACCAGGGCGCGCGAGGTTTGCGGCACCTCGCGGCAGGCTTCCGCGATCAGGCGGCAGCGCTCCTCGTGGTGGTCGGCGAGCTGCTTGATGCGGGTCTTCAATCCGTAGAACGGCACGCCGTGGCCGGGCAGCACCAGCACGTCATAGGGCAGCGTCGTGGTGAGGCTGGCGAGCGAGGCCAGATATTCGCCGAGCGAGTTCTGGTCGGGCTCGACCGCCCAGACGCTGACATTCGGCGAGATCTTGCTCAGCACCTGGTCGGCGGAGAGGAACAGCTTGTCGTCGGCGCAATACAGCATCACCTGGTCGAGCGCGTGGCCGCCGCCGGTGATGACCTTGAAGCGGCGCGTGCCGATCACGACGTCGTCGCCATGCGAGATGCGGCGGTAGGACGGCGGCAGCACCGAGACGCGCTTGAGATAGTCCTGGCCGCGGCCGAGCAGCTTTTCCGTGAGCGACTCGTCCATGCCATGGCGGCGGAAGAACAGCCGCTGCGCCTCGCGCCGCTCCTCGGTGCCGCGGTTCTGGTGATAGACCGATTGCAGATATTCGACCTGCGACATCACCAGCGGGCAGCCGAACCGCTCCACGATCCATCCGGCGAGACCGACATGGTCGGGGTGGGAGTGGGTGACGATCAGGCGCGTGATGGTGACGCCCTTCAGCGGGCCGTCGAACAGCTTGGTCCAGGCCTCGATCGTCTCCTCGTTGCCGAAGCCGGCATCGATCATCGCATAGCCGTCGCCATCGGCGAGCAGGTAGATGTTCACGTGGTTGAGGCGAAACGGCAGCTTCAGCCGCGCCCACAACACGCCGGGCCTGACCTCGACCACCTGTTCGGGGCCGGGATGCTGTTCCCAGGGGTAGCGCAGGGCCTCGGCCGAGGACGGCGCGGTATCGGTTTTTGAGCTCATGTTACCGGCTTAAACCCAGTGCGCGCGGGGCGCCAGCCGAAAAAGGATGCTGGGCGGCGACCGCATGGCGGTCATACCGAGGAGTGTTTTTCCGTGATGTGGGACGGTCGTGCCCAATACTCGCTGCACCTCTCCCGCTTGCGGGGGAGGTCGGCGCGTAGCGCCGGGTGGGGGCTCTCTCCCCACGGGGATAATTCTCGGGATGCCGCGAGTATCCCATTGTGGAGGCACCCTCACCCCAACCCTCTCCCGCAAGCGGGAGAGGGAGCGCAGCCTCAATGCCGCGTGCCTACGCGGCCCGCATGTCGTTGAGGAAGGCGTCGATCTCCCCGCGCAGCATATCGGCCTCGCGCCGCAGCGCGTCCGAGGCGCCCAACACTTCGGTGGCCGCAGCGCCGGCTTCGGCGGACGCGGTGGAGACGCCGACGATGTTGCTGGAGACCTCGCTGGTGCCGCCGGCGGCATGCTGGATGTTGCGGGCGATTTCGCGCGTGGCGGCGCCTTGCTCCTCGACCGCGGCTGCGATCGTCGTGGTGACGTCGTTGATCTCGCCGATGATCCGGCCGATGCCCTGGATGGCGCCGACCGCGGAGGTCGTGACTGACTGCATGCTGGCGATCTGGGTGCGGATCTCGTCCGTCGCCTTGGCGGTCTGGCTCGCCAGGCTCTTCACCTCGGAGGCGACCACCGCGAAGCCGCGGCCGGCCTCGCCCGCGCGCGCCGCCTCGATGGTGGCATTGAGTGCGAGCAGATTGGTTTGCGAGGCGATGGTCTGGATCAGGTCGACGACGACGCTGATGCGGCTTGCGCTGTCGGCAAGGCTCTGCACCGTGGCGTCGGTCGCTCCCGCTTCGTCGACCGCCTTCTTGGCGATCCCGGCGGAAGTCACGACCTGGCGGCTGATCTCCTGGATCGAGGAGGACAGCTGCTCGGTGCCGGCCGACACGGTCTGCACGTTGACCGACGTCTCTTCCGCGGCGGAGGCGACCGCGTTGACCAGCGCGTTGGACTGGTCGGCGGTGTTCGACATGCTCTGCGCCGTCGATTGCATCGAATTGGCCGATTGCGCCAGATTGTCGAGCGCGGAGCGCACCGTGCTTTCGAACTGGGCGATCTTCGCTTCCATGCGCGCGGCACGCTCGGCCTTGGCGATACGGTCCTTGTCCTGCTCGCTCGTCAGCGCGCGGGTCTCGATCATGCTCTCCCGGAACACCTGCAGCGTGTTCGCCATGACGGAGATTTCGTCGTTGTGATTCTTCGAGCGGTAGATCTCGGTTTCGAGATCGCCGTTGGCGAGCAGCTGCATCGACTGTTGCAGGGCGCCGATCCGGCGCAGGATGTTGCGGCCGACATAGAGCCAGACGAACAGCGCCGAGCCGACCAGCATCAGCGCGCCCAGCGCCAGCATGACTGAGGTCGCGAGCGAAATCTCCTGCCGCGCCTGGAAGGTCGAGGTGTTGGTCTCCTTCTGCACGCCGTCGACCAGCTGCTGCACGCTGATGCCGAGGCCGACGTTGAGCTTGCGGGTCTCGTCCAGGATGGTCTGGCCGTAGTCGATGGAATCGAGCTCCTTTTCGCGCAGATTGAACACGCCGGTCTTGCCGGTGCCGAGCGCGAGCAGCTTTTCCGCGGTGTCGCGCAGCATCTTGTTGCCCTGGTTGTCCGGCAACAGATCGAGGTTCGACCGCAGGCGGCCCTGCGCCGTCTTGAATTCCTTCTGGATGTCGTCGAGCTTGTCGCTGGTGCTCGCCGAAAGCGCCGCGCTCATGTTGGCGGCCGCGAGATTGCCGCTGGCGACGACGTTGCCGAGTTGGCCGACGGTCTGCGCGGCGTCGTTCGCATCGGCGGCGGACAGGTCGGCGGAACCGAGGATGGCATTGACTCGGGTCTGCGCGTCCAGCATCGCCGGGCTCGCTGCCCCGACGAAGGCGCCCTGCGCGTTGCGAAGCGCGTCATATTGCTTTTCGTGCAGGGCCGCGACGTCGAGCCGTTCGCGGGCGGCCTTGGTCAGGCTCTGAGCCGCCTCGTTGATGCTCTTCATCGTGTCGCTGAGTCCGGACACGACGCTCTTGTCGCCGCCGAGCTCGATGATCTCGTTGAGCTTCTGCTGCGTCTGCTCCTGCAATTCCCTGAGCTTCTTGGTGCGTTCGTTCAGGGCGTCTTCGCTTTGCGCCGCAAGCAGGGCCGGTCCCTGTGCCGCGAGGCTCGCACTCAGCGCCGACAATTGCAGGCTGGCGGAAAGGCGCGGAATGTCTCGTCCGCTCAGTTCAGAAATGCGTCCTCCGAGATTCTGCAGCGCAAGGCCTGCGCCGGCCGCGATCACGAGGCCCATGCCCGCGATCACCGCGAAGGCCGCGAACAGGCTGCCGCGCACGCCCCATCTCGGCATTTTGAAACGCGGCTTGAAACGGCCGAGACTGAAACGGATGCCCATCGAAATTCCCCCACGCCCTTGCTTATGTTTTGTGGCCGGGAGTATCGGGCGGGGCGGTTAAAAAATCGCAATTGCTGCAACCGGTTGCGCGCGTTCCGCAGAGCGAAAAAAGAAGGGCCGGCAACGTCGCCGGCCCCTCATCGCGATAACGTCTTGCTAACGATCAGTAGCGCGCCACAGCCGGGCTTGCCCAGTTGAAGCGGTAGTCGACGCCCGCCTTGAAGGTATGGTCGTCGGTGGTGAAGCTGCCGGTGCCCGCGAGCGGACCGCCGGTGAAGCTCGCCTCGCCGAAATTGTAGTACTGGTACTCGGCCTTGGCCGACCAGTTCGGGGCGAACATGTATTCGAGGCCGGCGCCGACGGTGTAGCCGTTGCGGTGATCGCCCGTGATGACGAAGGCGGTCGGCACGCCGCCGACGGTGACCTTCTCGTTGTTGTCCGAATAGGCGTAGCCGCCCTTCACGTAGACCAGGCCGGGACCCCAGGTGTAGCCGACGCGGCCGGTGATCGAGCCGAGGCCGCGCTGGTCGTTGGTGTAGGCGATGCCGCCCGGGAACACCGCGCCGACGCTGCCGGAGAGCCAGGAATACTGGCCTTCGACGCCGACCACGAAGTTGGGGTTGAACTGCCAGTCCGCACCGACCTGCACGCCGCCGAGGAAGCGGCCGTTGCCGTTGTTGCCGGTGGAGAGGCCGTTGAAATTGTTGTCGCTGGAGAACGCGCCACCGACATGGGCGCCGAGATAGAAGCCCGTCCAATTGTAGATCGGCGCGGCGTAGGCCGGCGCGGGCGTCTTGTAATAATTGCGGTTGCCGAGATCGGCGCCGACGGCCGGCGCAGCCGCGCCGAGCACGAGCAGCGCCACGGTCGCAAACAGAATCTTCTTCATGGTCTTGAACTCCAACACGTAAGGTCCCCGGCAGGCGCGTTCTCTGCGCCGCATTGGTTTTGCAGATAGCTCGCTTTTGACGAAAATGCTGTCACATCCGTGGCACAGCGAGACCCAACGTAACTTGTTGGGGTGCAAATGATTTTCGTGCTTAATGGCGACTTAAGAAGCGGTGAAGGAAGGCTTAACGGCGCGCTCTGTCGGTAACTTGCGCGCGTCTTGTGTTAACCAAGGCGCCGCCGCGCCTCATCGCGCATCTGCGCGCGAAAGGCGGCGCGCTTCGCCGGCCTGTCCTCCTCACGCACGTCGTGCCGATCGAAGATGTCGAACTTCTCCAGGATCGGATAGCGCTCGCTCGCCATCGCGAGCACGCGCAAGATCCTGGTCGCCTCCGGCGTCGGGCCGCTGACCTCCCAGCGCCGGATGGTGTCGGCGCCGCTCGTTCCCGGCAAACCGCAAAGCTTGGCCATGTCGGCCGCGCTGAGCTTGCGCTCGAGGGCATCGGAGAGGTCGTTGCGAAGCTGCTTCAGTTCGGCGCCGGTCATGCTTGCGTCCAGGGAAGTCACTGAAAGCAATGCACTAGCGCTGATTCGGGTCCATCCGAAGGCGGCGGAGTGCGCCGCGCCGCGGCACCTCCGTCCGCTCGCGGAGTTATGAAGGCAGACCCATGGAAATTTCCCGATCCATGAACACTTGGCATATCGGGGTGCGTAGCGTGCGAAAGGATCAGCCATGAAGACAGTCAGACTTGCCATCGCCGCGCTCATCACTACCGGACTTCTTGCCGCGCCTTTCGCGGCTGAAGCAAAAAAGGTCCGGTCGAGCCGGCATTACAGCACTGGCGTGATGGCGCCGACCAATAGCGGAGCCGGAGCGCCGGCCGCACAGCCGGGGGCGTCGTATGGATCGTCCGGACAGACGGTCGGCACCGTCACCGCGCCGTCGGTCGGATCATACAATTGGCCCTCGGTCGGCGTGACCAACTCGGTTCCGACCTGGAGCAATACCACGAGATAGAAAGGGCTCCGGGTAAGGCGCAAGCCACTGGCGGATCAACGTAGGCCGCTCGCCGATCCCGAGAGCAGGTAAAGCGCGATCAGCAATGTTGCGACCGACAGCATCGTCGTGATCGACACCGTGGCGGCAACCAGCTTTTCCTCGACCTTGTGCTCATGCGCGAGGACGTAGACGGTTTTCGCCGTCGGCACGGCCGCGCAGATGACGGCCGCAACCGTGTAGAGAGGGGTAAGGCCGATCATGACGGAAAGTCCGTAGACGATGAGCGGCATGACCACGAGTTTCACCGCCGCGAGTGCAAACGACGCTTTCAGGTTGGACCGCAGGCCCTCGACGGAGAGACCAAGCCCGATGGCAAACAGCGCGCACGGCGTGAGCGCGGCAGCGATCATGTTGAGGTAGGCCGCGACCGGTGCCGGAATCGGCAGTCCCGTCACCGCCCAGGCGAGGCCGATGAGCGTCGACAGCACCATGGGATTGAGCAGGATTTGCCTTGCCAGTCCCGTGGAGTGCACGGAGGCTCCGCGTGCATCGTGCTTTTCCAGCAGGATCACCGTGATCGGAAACATCACCGCGGCAACGAACACCGTCGCGACAGCCGCGGGCAGCACGGCGGGTTGACCGTAGATCGCATGCAGGATCGGTAGCGCGACGAATCCGGTGTTGGTCATCGCCGCTGCCATCCCATGGATGGTGCTGCTGGCAAGATCGTGTGTACCGCCTGCGCGGACCGGCAGGAACACGAGCGCGAAGCAGATCAGCGAGCCGCCGCCGAATGCGAGCAGAAAGCGCCATTCCAGGAGATTGCGCGCCGGCTCCTGGGCGATCGTGACGATCAACAGCGCCGGCATCGCCACGTTGTAGGCAAAGTGGACCAGGGCATCGGCAAGCGAGCGCGAGAGATAGCCAAGCTCGCCTGCGAGCCAGCCGGTGACGATGATCGCGAAGACCGGAAGAACGAGACTGGCGACTTCCATCCGGCGTCCCCCTTGCTGCGAACGGCCGCAACGAGAGGTTACTCCGGGGATGGAGTGCCGTCACTGCCCAACGTTCAGCGAGGCGCAGGCTTGGTGCCGTGTCCCGGACGCGCGAACGTGAGCCGGGACCCATCGCGAACGGCTTACTGCGCCGAAGCGAGAGGTCCGGGCCTAGATCCCGCGGCCGGTCTGTTGACCAATCACGCAGCGCCATGCCGCTAGGCGCTCGGCCGGATGCTGGTTCATCCATTCGGCGAGCTGCGGCGCGCCCATCAGGCACGACTGCACCGAGACTTGCGCGAAGTCCGACGTGGTGACGATCTGCTCGTGACAATTGGAGGGAGAGGCGAGGCTGCAAAGCACGGCGATGATCTTGATCACGATACGTTACCCCCGTCGCGGCCGATGAACGGGCGGCCGATCGCCGGCTTTCCCTGGCCCTCGTTGGCCGGATCGGCCGGCGGGAAGATGCTGTCGTAGATCGCGCGAGCCTCCTCGATGAGGCGTGCTCGCTCGCGCTCGGATTTTGAGACAAATCGAATAACTTCGCCCATGTTGGCTCCGAATATCAGTGTGAGTCCGTCATGAGATGACGTCGATCATTTCAATCGTCATCTATGGTGCCGCCTTCGGCCTTGAAGCGGCAGGCCCGGTCACGACCGGATAAAAAGCGCGTGACTGCGCTGTGCGATTCCCAGCATCCCGGTGTGTCTCATTTGCTGGGTTGTGAAGCTGCCCACCACGTCACGTTCGTTGTACGGCGGCAGCCGCGACGAGCGAGTATTGGCGTCAACTCACCCCTTGCCGACATGAGCAAGGATGGTCTCACAAAAGCAAATGCTGCTGGATCGAATAGGTTTCTCCCGCTCAGCGTGCAAGTTTTTGGAACCATCACGGAGATCGATGAATGAAGACGAGCCGTCTCAGGCCGCCGGCGCGTGCTCCTTCCGTCCGGGCACGGCTGCGAGCAACTCGCGCGTATAGGCATGCTCGGGCGCGGCGAACAGTTGTGCAGTCGGCTTCAGCTCGACGATGGCGCCGCGCTGCATCACCGCGATGCGGTCGCAGATCTGGGCCGCGACCCGCAGATCGTGGGTGATGAACAGCATCGACAGGCCGAGGCGCGCCTTGAGGTCTTCCAGCAGCTTCAACACCTGCGCCTGCACGGAGACGTCGAGCGCGGAGACGGCCTCATCCGCAACGATGATCTCCGGCTCGAGCGCGAGCGCACGGGCAATGCCGACCCGCTGGCGCTGGCCGCCGGAGAATTCGTGCGGATAGCGTTCGAGCGCGCCGGCATCGAGGCCCACCATCTTGAGGAGATCGCGGGCGCGGTCGAACGCAACTTTCGGATCGAGGCCGGCTGCGATCGGGCCGTCGGCGATGATGTGGACGATCTTGCGCCGCGGATTGAGCGAGGCGAACGGATCCTGGAAGATCATCTGGATGCGATGGCGCTCGGCGCGCAGCGCCTTGCCGGACAGAGACGTGAGGTCGGTCTCGCCGATCCGCACCGTGCCGCGGTCGGCTTCGATCAGCCGCATCACCAGGCGCGCCACCGACGATTTGCCCGAGCCGGATTCGCCGACCAGGCCGAGCGTCTCGCCCTTGAGGATGTTGAAATTGACCGCGCGCGCCGCATCGACGCGGCGATCCTCGCGGAACCAGCCGCCCGACGTGACATAGGTCTTGTCCAGCCCGATCACCTCGACGGCCCTGGCCCGATCGTCGAGTGGCTCTCGCGGCGGCGGATCCATCGAGGGCACGGCGGCAAGCAATGCCTTGGTGTAGTCGTGCTGCGGCGCGTTGAAGACGACTGTGGCCGGTCCTTCCTCGACGACCTTGCCGTGGCGGAGCACCACGACCTGGTCGGCGATATCGGCAACCACGCCGAAATCATGGGTGATGAACATCACCGCCATGTTGCGGCTCTGCTGGAGATTGCGGATCAGCTTCAGGATCTGGGCCTGCGTGGTGACGTCGAGCGCGGTGGTCGGCTCGTCGGCGACCAGCACCGCCGGCTCGAGCGCGAGCGCCATCGCGATCATGGCGCGCTGGCGCTGGCCGCCGGAGAGCTGGTGCGGATAGGCGCGGACGATGCGCTCGGGGTCGGGCAGGCCGACCTCGCGTGCCAGCGACAACGCCTTGGCGCGCCGCTCCTTCGGCGTGAGCAGGCCGTGGGCCTCGAACATCTCCGCCATCTGGTCGCCGATCCGCATCAACGGATTGAGCGCGGTCATCGGCTCCTGGAAGATCATCGCGAGCCGTCGGCCGCGCAGATCGCGCCAGCCGTCGTCATCGAGCTTGAGCAGGTCGCTGCCCTCGAACTGGATCTCGCCCGAGGCGACCGACACCGTATCCGGCAACAGGCCCATCAGTGCATGCGCGCACATCGACTTGCCGGAGCCGGACTCGCCGACGACGCAGACGATCTTGCCGGGCTGCAAATCGAGCGAGACGCCGTCGACCGCGAAGGGGCGCTCGGCGCCCTTGGGCAACGCGATCCGCAAGTTCTTGATGGAGACGGCGGGCGAGGCGGTCATCGTCAGCGGCCCTCCCGCGACAGGCGCGGATTGAGCGCATCGTTGAGGCCTTCGCCGATCAGGTTCAGCCCGAGCACCGAGATCAGGATGGCGACGCCCGGAAACACGGTGATCCACCAGGCCTGCCGGATCACGGTGCGGCCGGCGCCGACCATGTAGCCCCAGGAAATCAGATTGGGATCGCCGAGGCCGAGGAAGGACAGCGAGGATTCCAGCAGGATCGCGGTCGCCACCATCAGCGAGGCCAGCACGATCACGGGCGACAACGCGTTGGGGAGGATTTCGCGCAGGATGATCCAGCTGTTGCTCTGGCCGGTGACTACGGCGGCCTGGACATATTCGCGCGTCCGCAGCGACAGCACCTCGCCGCGCACGAGGCGGGCGACCGGCGGCCAACTCACCACTGCGATCGAGGCGACGATCGAATAGATCGAGGGCTGCAGGATCGCGACCAGCACGATCGCGAGCGCGAAGCTCGGAATGGTCTGGAAGAACTCGGTGAAGCGCATCAGGGCGTCGTCGACCTTGCCGCCGAAATAACCGGCCGTGGCGCCGATCGGCACGCCGACGATCAGCGCCACCAGCGTGGAGACGAGGCCGACCAGAAGCGAGACGCGGGCGCCGAAGATCATGCCGGCGAAGATGTCGCGGCCGAGCGCGTCGGTGCCGAGCGGCACGGCCCCGAGCGTGAACGGCGGCAGGAACGGCCGCTGCACCATGCGCCAGGGCGAGTTCGGGAACAGCATCGGCCCGAACACCGCGACGGAGACTGCGACCAGGAGGATGACGAGCCCGATGACGCCGCTCGGGCTCCTCAGCATCGATTTCCAGAACTGTTTCATGAGGCGTATTCGATGCGCGGATCGACCAGGCGATAGACGAGGTCGGTGACGAGGTTGAAGATCAGGACCATGGCGGAGCAGATCACGAACACGCCGAGCAGCAGATTGTAGTCGCGCTGCAGCAGGGCGTCGTACATCAGCCGCCCGATCCCGGGCCAGGCGAACACGGTCTCGGTGATGACGGCGCCGCCGATCAGCGTGCCGGAATGCACGCCGGCGAGCGTCACCACCGGCAGCAGCGCATTGCGCAGCACGTGGCGGCGCTGGATCACGGCGTCGCTAAGGCCCTTGGCGCGCGCCGTCTTGACGAAGTCGAGCCGTTTCACCTCGAGCATCGAGGCGCGCGTCATGCGGGTGTAGGTCGCCATGAAGAACAGGCCGAGCGTCATCGCCGGCATGATCAGGTGCTTTGCGACATCGACCGCATGGGCAAGGCCGGTGAGGTTGGCGCCGACCGTCTCGTAACCGAAGCTAGGCAGCCAGTCGAACGTGACCGAGAACAAGAGGATGCCCATCAGCGCCACCCAGAAGATCGGCATGGCGTAGAAGATCAGCGCGAACACGGTGATGCCGGTGTCGAGAAAGGTTCCGGCAAAGCGCGCGGCGAAGGTGCCGCAGAGGATGCCGAGCATCAGCGAGATCGCGAATGCCGTCAGGGTCAGCAGCAGCGTCGCCGGCAGCCGCTCGCCGATCAGCTTCGCGACCGGTGCCTGCTGGCGGAAGGAAAAGCCGAGGTCGAGGCCGACGACGCCCTTGACGTAGATGAAGAGCTGCTCGGGCAGCGGCTTGTCGAGGCCGAACTTCTCCCGGAGCTGCTTGACGAAGACCTGGTCGCTGGCCCCGGCTTCGCCCGCCATCACGATCGCGGGATCGCCGGGCGCCAGGCGGATCAGGAAGAAATTGAGGACGACGATCGCGAGCAGGACGATCACGCCCTTCAGAATACGCTGAGCGACGAAGGAGAGCATGATCAAACGGCGATGATATCGGGGTGGCCGCAACCGCAGCGGCGGTGCGCTCCCTCTCCCGCTTGCGGGGGAGGGCAGGGGAGGGGGTGCTTCCGCAAAGGGATTGCCAAGAGGAGAGAGCCCTCACCCGCTACGCTCTTCGAGCTTAGCGACCTCTCCCGCAAGCGGGAGAGGTAAGGGGAGTTCGGAGCGCCTGCCGTCACTTGTCGAGCCATGCGTCCTTGAAGCCATCGTTGACCCCGATCCCCGTGGTGATCAGGTTCTTGACCTTGCAGCGCGTGATGGTCGGGAATTGCAGCTCGAGCATCCAGGCCACCGGCACGTCCTCGACCAGGATCTTCTGCGCCTTCTCGTAGATTTCCTTGCGCTTGGAGTCGGGCGTCGCCACCGCGCCGTCGGCGAACAGCTTGTCGATCTCAGGGTTGGAATAGCCCTCGACGTTGTTGAAGACCTGGCCCTTGGCGATGTTGCTGGAGATGTAGTTGCGCCCCACCCCCAGCGCGGGATCGCCGTACTGGTAGAGATAGGTGAAGGCGATGTCGTAATCCCAGTCGCTGATCTTCTGGTTGCCGCCGGCAACGTCGGTGGCGATCGTCTCGATGGTCATGCCGACGTCCTGGAGATTCTGCTTCACGGCTTCACCCCAGCGCTGCCAGGTCTCGCCATAGGCCAGCGGCAAAAGGCGGATCTTCTCGCCCTTGTAGCCGGCTTCCTTCAGCAGCGCCTTGGCCTTGGCCGGATCGTAGGGATACTTCTTCACGTCGTCGGTGTAGTACTTGATGGTCGAGGCCGACGGGCCGGTGGCGACCTTGCCGAGCCCGTTCCAGATCACGTCCTTGGCGAAGTCGCGATCGACCGCATACATGATCGCCTGCCGCACCCGCTTGTCGGCGAGCGGACCCTGGCGGTTGTTGAGCCACAGCCAGGCCAGCGGCGAGAAGAATTCCCAGCCGGCGCCGGTGACGCAGGTGTCCTTCAGCTTGGACAGGCGCGGCACGTCGAAATTCTCGACCGAGCCGCCGGGCAGCACGTCGACCTTGCCGGTCTCGTACGCCACCGAGCGCGCGGCGGCGTCGGGAATGATCTGCCAGTAGATCTCGTCGAGGTAGGGCTTGCCCTTCTCGTGGTAGTTCGGATTCTTGATCAGGCGGATGAACGAGCCCTTCTGCCATTCCTTGAACATGAAGGGCCCGGTGCCGATGGGCGCGTTGTTGTAGGGATTGGTCTTCCAGTCGGTGCCGTCGTAGAGATGCTTCGGCACCATCGGCATCGAGCCGACCTCGAAGATGCCGAGGAACGGGCCGAACGGCTGCTTCAGCGTGAACACCACCGTGTAATCGTCCGGCGTCTCGATCTTGTCGACCTGCGCCAGGTTGGTGCGGGCGCGCGCATGGGTCTGCTTCAGCATCTCGATCGAGAACAGCACGTCGGCGGCGGTGAAGGGCTTGCCGTCATGCCAGGTCACGCCCTTCTTCAGCTTGAAGGCGTAGGTCTTGGCGTCCTCGCTGACGCTCCAGCTCTCGGCAAGCTCCGGCAGCGGGTCGAGCTTGGGGCTGTAGCGCAAGAGGCCTTCGAAGATGTTGCCCGAGACCATCTGGACCGGGCCGTTCTGGACCATCGCAAGCATCAGGCCCGGCGGCTCGGGTTGGATCACGGCATTGATCACACCGCCCGTCTTCGGTTCTTGTGCCAGCGCAGGGGCCGCAAGGCCGCAAGCCAGGAGGAGACCAAGCAACACTCGTTTTGGCATGTCGTATCTTTCTCAAGCGAGACCGGCCGCAAGCGCTTCGCAGGCGCCCTGGCGCGCAAAGCGACGGTCGGTCCATCCCATTCCCCATCCGCCATCGAGGCTCACACAGTCCCGTTCGGCGCGGCAAGATGAAAGTCGCGACAGTGCGCGCACAAAAAATGTACAGCGCGTCCTGTTTTGATGAGTTGGGCTTGTATTGCTGGGCGTCCGTCACGTTCGTCGTGCGTCGACATGACGGCTGCGAATAGCGACACAGCGTCGCGGCATGGCGGCGGCGAGAGCGCCCTCGCGCTTACCCGCCAGGGCAAGACGTCTTACCGCAACCCGGCGCGGCGGAATCCCTCCAGATAGTGGTCGCGATCTCGCTCGTCGGCCCACGGCAGCTGCGTCGCGATCCAGTGTAGCGAGATGCCAGGTTGGGTGCGGCGGAGCTCTCCGAGTGCCATGTCCGCAAGCGCGCCATCGCCGGACATGCCGGCGGAGACGGCGAGCACGCGGTAGGCGCCGGTGAGGTCGCCGCGGTGCCGGATCGCCTCGCGCGCGAGCGCGATGGCCTCGCCATAGCGCCGCTCGGTGAAGCGCGCATAGGCGGCGATGCCGTGATAGATCGCCAGTGACGGATCGCGCGGTGACAGCCGGATCGCTTTTTGCGCGGCCTCGAACGAGTCGTTCGAGCGTCCGGCATAGGACAGCGCCAGCGCGTAATAGCCCTGCGCCAGCGAGAAGTTCGGATTGAGCGCGAGCGCCTGCTCGAATTCGGACAGCGCGTCTGTGAGCCTGCGGGTCGAGAAGCAGACGCTGCCGAGCGCGGCATGCGCCCAGGAATCCTCATGGTCGCAGCGCACCGCTTTGAGCGCGGCGGCTTCCGCGGCCGGCGCGACCGCGGCGAGCTCGACCCAGCCGAGATGCACGCCGAACATGTCGTTCACGGCCAGCAGCGACAGCGCCTGGCCGTAATTCGGATCGATCGCGATCGCGCGCGCGAGCAGCGCCTTCGCGGCCTCGTGATCCTGGCGCGTCACGCGCCAATAATGCGACAGCGCGCGCATCAAGAGGTCCCAGGCGTCGAGGCTCGCCGGCGGCTTGCGATGGCTGCGGAAATTCTCGGCCGCGTGGATCTGCGGCTCGATCGCCGCGGCGATCGCGTTGGTGATCTCGTCCTGCACGGCGAAGACATCGACGAGCTCGCGGTCATAGCGCTCGGCCCAGAGATGGCTGCCCGAGACGGCGTCGTTGAGCTGTGCGGTGACGCGCACGCGGTTGTTTGCCTTGCGCACGCTGCCTTCGACGATGTAGCGGACACCGAGCTCCTCGGCGATCTGCCTGATATGGACCGCACGCCCCTTGTAGGTGAAGGAGGAGTTGCGGGCGATCACCATGAACCAGCGCTGCCTCGACAGCGCGGTGAGGATGTCCTCGCTGATCCCGTCGCCGAAATAGTCCTGCGCGGGATCGCCGCTCATGTTCTCGAAGGCGAGTACGGCGATCGCCGGGCGGTCCGCCGCGCGCGGGGGAGCGGGCTTGGCTTCCGTCCCCGCAGGCGCCGCCGCCAACTCTTCCCGGACTTCGCCGACGAAACGAAAGCCCTTGCGCGGAATGGTCTTGATCAGGCGCTGGGTCGCACCGTCATCGCCCAGCGCCTTGCGCGCGGCGTTGATCCGGCTGTTCAGGGCGGAATCCGACACGATCCGGTCGTTCCAGATCTGGCTGATCAGGTCATCCTTGCTGACCACTCGCGCCCGTTGCGTGACCAGATAAAGCAGCAGATCGAGCACTTGCGGCTGCAACGGAACGACCGTTCCCTCGCATGTGAGCTCCCGAAGGTCACCGTCCAGCACGTTGTTTTCAAAGCGAAATCGCACGTTTTCGTCGTCTCAAGCAAAAATCAAAGTCGTCTCAGGCGAAAATCAATCATCTGCAAAAGCCGCGGGACGTCCGATCCGGCACGGTGCGAAGACCAAACCGTGTCGATGCCTCGGCACAACGGAGCGTTCTATGACCCAACTCGATCACCAGGTTCATTCCATCGGCCCGGAGATTACGGGCTCTCGCATTTTCAGGTTCATTGCCTTTCTGTACGGAATTGCGGCGTATCTCGTGTTTTTCGTCACCATTCTCTATGCGATCGGCTTCGTCATGGGGGTGATGGTGCCCAAGACCATCGACACCGGAGCCGAAGCGCCCGTCGTCCGCGCGGTCCTCATCAATCTGCTGCTGATGTCGCTGTTCGCGGTTCAACACAGCGTGATGGCGCGCCAGCAATTCAAGGATTGGTGGACGCAGTTCGTCCCCAAGCCGGTCGAGCGAAGCACCTACGTGCTGTTCGCGAGCCTGTCACTGCTCCTCCTGTTCTGGCAGTGGCGTCTGCTGCCGTCGGTCATATGGAGCGTGGAGAACCCCGATCTTGCCGTGACACTGGTCACGTTGTCCTTCGCCGGCTGGGTGCTGGTGTTCACCTCGACCTTCATCATCAACCATTTCGAATTGTTCGGCCTGCATCAGGTGACCAATCATCTCGTCGGCAAGGAGATGGAGCCGCCGCGCTTCAAGACGCCGCTGCTCTACAAGTTCGTCCGCCATCCGATCTATCTCGGCTTCATCGTCGCGTTCTGGGCGGCGCCGGTCATGACCGCGGGTCATCTTTTGTTCGCGGCCGTGACCACGCTCTACATCTTCGTCGGCATCGCGCTGGAGGAGAGCGATCTCGTCGATCTCTTCGGCGACGAGTACCGGCAGTACAAACAACGCGTCTCGATGCTTATTCCCTGGCGCCGATCGGTATAGTCTCGGCCAAGCCGCGCGCGTCCAATCGAAAGAAGGACGCGCGGGGCGCCGATGCGCAATAACAATCCTTCAGAAAAACGGAGAGGTTCCAGATGAAACATGTCGGAAACTGCTTCTGCGGCGCGGTCACGGTCGAGGTCACGGGCGAGCCGGAGGCGATGGGCTATTGCCATTGCCGCTCCTGCCGCTCGTGGTCGGGCGGTCCGGTCAACGCCTTCAGCCTGTGGAAGCCCGAAGCCGTGCGCATCACCGAAGGCGCTCAGAATGTCGAGACCTTCGCCAAGACGCCGCTCAGCCAGCGCAAATTCTGCAAGCAGTGTGGCGGCCATCTCATGACCAACCATCCGCCGCTCGGTCTGGTCGACGTCTTCACCGCCACCATCCCCACGCTCGCGTTCACGCCCGGAGTTCACGTCAATTATGCCGAGACCGTGCTACCGATGCGCGACGGCCTGCCCAAGCTGAAGGATTTTCCGGCCGAGTTCGGCGGAAGCGGCGAGATGATGCAGGAATAGCGGCGCGCCTTCGGCATTTATCGAGAGGGCGGCAGAGCGCCGCCCTCTCTGTTTTCTCCCAAGAGAGAGGGGCGAACGACTAGCCGCCGCGCGATTCAACCACCTTGCGGCAGGAGTCCGAGAGCTTCGACTTGTTCTCGCGCAGGCAGGCATTCATCTGCGGCGGCTTGCCGATATGCTCGGCGCAGAATTTGCTGGCGTCGCCGCGGCAGGCCATTTGCTCCTGGACGGATGGACCGGACTGCGCCGCAGCGGGCAGGGCGGCAGCTGCGAGCAGCAGCGCGGCAAGAACCGAAATTTTCATGAAGCACCTCTTTGCAATCGTCGTTGGTCCCGACCGGGATCAATCGGGCCGGACCATCTCGCAAAGCCCGGCCGCGGGTCCATGCCATGTTCATGGCACCGGCCAGTCCTCCCGCCCGCGGTACCCCCATCTTCATGGCATGTATCCGCGCGCCCACTTTTGTCATTCAGGCTGCACCTCGGCTGCGAAACCCGGTGATTGCATCGGGACGCCGAACGGGAAGCAGGAGAGCAAGAATGTCGAAGAGAGCTGGAGCGCTGGGCGCAGCGCTGACGGTCATGGCGCTGGCGGGCGCGGCGATGGTGTCGCTGGGCACGAGCCCGGCGCAGGCTGTGGTCTATTGCAAGACCGTCGGCGTGCCGAAGGGCTGCGTGGTGCGGCCGGCTGGCGCCGTGGTGGTGGGAGCGCCGGTCGTGGCGGCGGCGGTCGCAACGCCAGGCGTCGGCGCACCTGGCGTCGGCGTGCGCGCGGGAACGCCGATGAATCGCGGCGGCCCGGTCAATCGCGTCGGCGTGCGCTGATATTTTCTGTTCGATTGAATTGATTGGATCGCTACGGGCCAACGGGGCCTGCGGACGAACACCCCCCGTCCTCCGCAGGAAATTTTAACCTGGCCCGTCCCCTCTCTCCGTGCGCCCCACACGTTCGGGGAGGGGGCCTTTCAGCCCGCGGCCATGTCGCCATCGGGAAAGCGCTGTGGCAATTTCAGCCGCACGCGCGTGCCGGAGGAATCAGACGTCAGGTCGAGCACCGCGCCGCAGCGCGCGGCGCGGCTTTTCATGTTGCGCAGGCCGCGCGCGGTCTGGCCGGTGCCCGCGGCCTCGCCAGTGCCGGCCAGTGCAAAGCCGCTTCCGTCGTCCGTCACGCTGATCACGCCGTACGGCCCCTGGCCTGCGTCGAACGTGTCGATTGTCACTGCGATGCGGCGGGCCTGCGCGTGCTTGACCGCATTGGTCACGGCCTCGTCGAGGATGCGCACGATCTGGATGACGTGCCATGGCCTCAGCTCGGGATGCAGCGGCAGGCCCTGCGGCGTCGCCACGCGCCACTCGAGTGCGATGTCGTGCGGCCGCAATTGGGCCGTCGCGCGCTCGCGCCAGGAGCCGAGCGCGAGCATCAGGTCGCCGCCAATGTCGTCCATGGAATCGATGACGAGGCGCAGATCCTTCAACGCAGCGCGCGCGGCGTCCGTGATGGTCGCGCCGGCGCTGCCACGCTCGGACAGCGCGACGATGCTCACGAGCTGGCCGCCGAGACCGTCATGCAGGTCTCGCATCAGGCGCGTGCGCTCATTGGCGAGCGCCGCCGCGCGGGCGCGCTCCTCCTCGCGGGCAAAGCTCGCCTTCAGCCGCTCCTCGGCTTCGCGCACCCGCGTCACCAGCTGGCCGGCAAAGCTGTCGACCTGGTTCAAGGCGCGGGCAAAGCGCCAGGTCAGCCCGGCGCCGATCGCGACCAGCATCGCCGAATAGGACAGGCGCGAGACGAAGATGCGATCATTGCTCGCGATCTCGAGCACCGTGAGCATGTCCTGGGCCCAGCAGACCAGCACGATGGTCACCGCGCAGCCGATCGTGAAGCTCGCCGCGTCCTGCCGCCGCACCACCGCCGTGGCCGTGACGCAGGCCATCAGGAACAGGCAAATGCCGACGGTGGGAATGCCGAGGACCAGGAACAGGATGCGCGGCAGCGGCGGGCCTCCGATCAGCCCGACCACGAACACGACGATTCCAGGCACGAACAGCAGCGTGGCGTAACGCGGCCAGCGCCAGCCGAAGAACAGCACGCCGAACGCGACGACCAGCGCGCTCTCGATCGGTGCGGAGGCCAGCAGCACCGCAGCCAGCCGCGAGACCGTGGCCGGCGGCACCGGCGGCGGCGCGAATGCCTGCGCCACGCCGAGCACCATCGCCGCGGCAAGCACGCCGTAGACCGGTTCGTGGCGCCGCATCAGCCACATGATCGCAAGGATGACGGCCAGGATCGCCTGCCAGGCGGAGAACACCACCGGCAGCGTGACGAACAGCAGCGTGCGCGTCTCATAGGCCGGGCGCAAGGCGGCATCCGGCCCGAGAAAGACGGTATCGAGGAAGCCCTTGAGCGGTCCCCACACGAAAAGCCGCACCGTGATCTCGTTGGCGCCGTCGCGCAGCAGCGAGGCGGGGATGGCTGCGATCTGCGGCGTGTTGCGGTCGGGCCGGTTGGCGTTGGCGTCGCGTCGGGAGTCGAGCACGACGACGCCGTTGACGGCGACTTCCACGGCATTGCTGAAGCGCGGCAGGTACACCGACCAGCCCGAGGCCGCATCGCCGCTCCGGAATGTGAAGGTGCCGGTGTAGAATGGCGGGTCGGCCAGCGAGTCGCGCGACGAGGTGAAATGCGGCAGCGTCACGGGGCGCGTCAGACCGTCCTCCCGCGCCGAAAAATCGCTCACCGCGTAGTCTTCGGGATCGCTCGGCTGCAGCAGCCGAAGCCCCAGGATCGTGACGATGACGATCAACGCCTGCAGCAGCAGATATGGCACGAGACGCGACGCGAGCAGGCGGCGCCGCGGGCGTGTCGGTGCCTTCGCAGGTGCCTTCGTGGGTGCTTTGGCCGCGATCTCGCTCACAGCTTGATCAGGCCCTGCTGCACCGCCTCGAACACCGCCTCGCTGCGCGTGTGCACCTCGAGCTTGCGATAGATGTTCTTGATATGGCCGGGCACGGTCTGCTTGGACAGACCGAGATGGCTGGCGATCTCGGCATAGCTGAAGCCTTTGGCGATGCCCCAGAGAATGTCGATCTCGCGCGGGGTCAGCCTCGCCGTGTTTAGCGCGGGGCCGGGCGGCGGCTCCGTTGAACTCTGCGCGGCACCTTGCGTCCGGCGCACGATGAAGCGGGCGATCGAGGCCGAGATCGGCGAATGTCCGGCGACCAGGTCGCGCACGGTGGTGGCGATGTCGGTGGGGAAGGCGTCCTTGAGCAGGTAGCCGGTGGCGCCGACCGTGATTGCAGAGATCACGCTTTCCTCGTCGCCGAGCGCGGAGATCACCATGATCTCGGTGTCGGGAAAGCGATGCCGCATCTCGCGGATCAGCTCGATGCCGTGGCCGTCGGGCAGCCGCAGATCCGTCAGCAGCACGCGCGGCGCGACGGCGGCGAGGGCCTGCCGCGCCTCCGCGAGCGTACCGGCGCTGCGCACCTCGTAACCGGCCTTGGCCAGCGCATCCTGCAGCCGCCAGCAGGTCGGCGCATCGTCCTCGACGAGGAGGATGGTGATGGCGTCACCCGTCTCGCCCTGTTCGGTCATGTCCATGGTCCCGCGACCCGCGTGTCCCCCGCGGCGCCAGGCAAGTCTAACCGCAGCGCGAAGGCGGCGACACCCATAATCATGGGGGCGGCGATAACTTGGTCCCGCGTCGGGCACGCATGCACGGTCCTAGGATTGCGCCTAAGCTAGAGCGCGGGCTCATAATCCGTGCTGCACTTGGGGTGCATATGACGTCCGCTCTGCCTCAGGCACCGCCCCATTGCGGCATCTCACCAGATGTCCGAGCCGGGACAACCGGCGACATCATTCGATCAGCTCGTCAGCTTGGGCGAGCAAGGTGGGCGGCACTGTAAGGCCAAGGGCGTTCGCAGTCTTGCTATTGATGACAAGCTCGAACGTGGTTGGTTGCTCGACGGGAAGATCGGCAGGCTTGGCGCCCTTCAAGATTTTGTCCACGTAGGTGGCGGCGCGTCGGAACAAGACGACGAAGCTCGCACCGAACGACATTAAGCCTCCATCCTTCGGAAACTCGCGAAGTCCGTACACGGCCGGAAGTCGGTGAGCGGCAGCGAGAGCAATGATGCGGGGTCTATGCACAATAGTCAGAACGTCATCGAAGACGATGAGAGCTTGGGCGTTGCCTCCTGTGGCAGCGGCGAACGCCGCATCAAAATCCTCCGGCCGTCCCACTTCGAGAGGTTGTAGCGATACGCCCAGAGTGCGTGCCGCCACCTCAGCGGTCCGCCAGAAGGTGGCGTGGATAGAGACTGTCGAGTTCTTCATCACAGCGATCCGCGCAAGGCCTGGCGTCATCTCCTTCAGGAGTTGCAGACGCCTTGCGATCATTGCCTCATTGAAATAGCTCAACCCCGTCACGTTTCCTCCGGGTCGCGCCAAATTTTCCACGAGCCCAAGTCCAACCGGATCGGCCGCCACCATAACAATGGGGATTGTTTGAGTAGCGTTCTTGGCCGCTATTGCAGCGACGCTGTTGCCCGCCACCAGCACATCCAATTTGAGACCGATAAGCTCGGTCACCAGGCCGGGGAGCCGCTCGGCACGTCCCTCGGCCCAGCGCACCTCCAGCGCGATAGATCGACCCTCGACGTACCCTAGTTCGGTAAGCCGCTGCCTGAATGCCGCGAAGATATGTCCCATCGTAGCCTCATCGGCGCCGGCAATGTACCCGACCCGCCGAACCCTTGCCGGCTCCTGCGCGCCCACCGCGACAGGCCATGCCGTAGTGGCCGTTGCACGGCCCAGGAGTGCCATGAATTCTCGTCGCCGCATGCTCTCCCCCGTCGACAACAAGCAAATCCTAACACGTCCTCTTGCCGATCAGACAGTGGGCTTGAGGCTGGCGGGCTATTCGATGACTTCGTCGGTAAGGGCAAGCAGCGTCGGCGGAATTGCAACGCCGAGCGCGTTTGCAGCCTTCAGATTTATCGCGATCTGATCCTTGCTGTGAAATTCGACCGGCAAATCTGCAGGCAAAGCCGCCGATCACGCTCAAGCCGGGGACTTCCGCTTTCTCTTGCGGAGCTGACGGTCATGAGTACACACCCTAGCCCGGCCTACGAAAGATCGACTCGCGGCGGCGGATATCGCCGCGCCAGGACCGACAGCGACAGCGGCCGTTCGTCTTCCGGCAGCTCCAGATAGGCCAGCACGAGTGGCCGCTTCCAATCGCCGACGCCGAAATCCATCGCCGTCCATTTCTGCGGCTCGGGCCCTTCGAGCCCCCGGACCCAGACGAAGTAGCGGGGGAGGTCGTCGGCGTCGGTGCCCCTCGTGCGTGTTCTGGCCATCGAAGCTGTCCGCTGCGTCAAATCGTTTCCGCAGGATATAGGGATTGGCGCGGGGAAGTCGAATGGCCCCGGTCGCGTAATCCTCCTCGTCATTGCGAGCGCAGCGAAGCAATCCAGAGCGTCGCCGCGGAGGCATTCCTGGATTGCTTCGCTGCGCTCGCAATGACGATGTGGAGACAGGCGGGTCAAGAAGACGCTCCTGGGCCCGGCAGATAATTCCCGCCAGGAGCACCTTCTGACCGCCTGTCGCATTGTCCTAAGATATTCTGCTTGACCGAAATTCGGAAATATCGTATATCCCTCTCATCCTGGCCCAAGGATAAGGGGCGTTTCGCGACCGTCACGATACGCGGGCCGGGTGGCGGTGGACGTGGAGTGCATCGGCACGCCAGCAATTGCAGGGCGGGTTTGCCCGTGAGCGGTTGAGCAGCGCGCACACGACCGGTGCGGTTCGCGTACGGCAAAAGCGTGTGGTCCTGACGCCCGGGGTCTGTGCGTCAAGGCTTGCGGTGGTGAGGCGGCCCGACCGGGCACGCGCACCAGCCATCCGCAAGGCGACGGGGGCAATAGTGCATCGCTCCCCGGGGAGAGCGCGCCATAAGCCGTCAAACCACTGCGCAGGGAAGGCCGGGATGTCCAGGCTGCCCTGTATGCCGCTGTGCATCTGTCTTCGCGCAATCTGCGCACAGCGGACCGTGGGTGCCAGCCGGCGCCCGGTCTTCCCTGCGCCCTTTCCGATGAAGGGGCGTCGAGAGCAGCGCAAAACTCGGGTGTGATGCGCCGCGAGACTGGAGAGGTGTGTCTTGAGTAGTTCGAGTTTGCTGAAAATGCGTCAACGGCTGGCAAGCACAGAATCCCCGTCGGACGTGGGAATAGGTCCGTCGCCTCAGCCCTTCTCGTCCCATGCTCACAGCTTCAGCTCAAGGCGTGACCGGCCAATCCGTAGACCCACGGCTCGTTTTCCTTTCGGTTCAGGAATCGCCGTCCCTTGGACATGGTGGTGACTGTGTCGTTCATCCCGAGGCGGCTCTGTTGAAGAAAGTCCGCAAACAGACCGGTCTGCTCCCGCGTATCCACGCGGGCGAACCTTCCGGCGAGATCCTTGAGATGCACGGCCGTAAGATGGATCGCGTCAGAATCATTGCTGGCAACGATCGGGCCAATCACATGGCCGCGCCCGAATTCGCGCTTCATGGAATAACCGACGGTCGCACCGCCACGGCGCAGGACGCAGATTGACGCACCTTCAGAAAGCAATGCAAGCAACTTCTGACGGCTGGCTCCAAACGCGCGTTCGTCCAGTGCCGCGATCTCTCCGATGTTCGCCGTCGACAGCGAGCTCAATTCGCCCTCCAGGGTCGGCACCGGCGGAGTTGGTGAGGCGACCTCACCTTGCCACTGATACACGGTGGCTTCCTTCGTGAACCCGAGCGACAGATAGAGGTGATAGGCGGCGTGGGTTGAGTTGAGGGTCAAATTCCGGTCACCACACCGCTCGAAAACCTGCTCCATGAGCCAGCGGCCAGTCCCCTGAGCCTGGGTCCGAGGCGATGTGATCACCAGGCCAATGGTCGCGAATTCGCGGTCACATGGGAACCACATCGCGCTGCCGAAGACGCGTCCAATACCATCGACGGCTACGATGCCGTGACCTGCGCGGCGCAAGAAATCCCAATCCTTGGGTCGATGCGGCCAGCCAACGCCGGTCGAGAGTGCGTGGAGCAGCGTCACATCAACGTCGTTGATGTCCTTCGCGGCCAGCTCAAAGGACTTCACGCGTACCGTTCGTCCCATCTCGACTCGTCCATTCCTTCGCGGGGTGCCAATCGCTCGCACATCGCGCCTTTTCTCTTCCGCCACAATGGGGTAGCGGGCGTATTTCGCCGCACTATTGCACGAAAAGCCAGCAGGTTTCCCCTGTTTGGGCTTTCTTTTCGAAATCTTCGGCTTGTATTGCAACGTAATTCGGCAGGGAAAGCTCCGGCGTGCAGCTACCCTCTCGGTGTTCGGCAAGAAACTGTGCCGGCAGAGCGGATTGCGGGGAATCCCCAAGAAAGTCTTGCAAGGCTAATCGCTCTTCCTGGCGTCGTCGACATGCTGAGCGAGGCGGAGGCGTGCATCGATGGCATTTCTATTCAATTCTGATGCTGTCAGAGGGGCAGTCTTCCGCAAAGCTTTTGCGTGCGAGCTGCCTGACCTGGAATTTTACCATTGCAGCGAATCCATCGACCCGGAAAAGATACGGTACCTGCTGACCTGGAACGTGCCAGACGATGTCTCGCGTTTTTGTAATCTGGAGGTGCTTTTTTCCATCGGGGCTGGCGTTGACCAGTTCAAGCCGGAAACCATACCCGAGCAGGTGAAGCTCGTGCGCATGGTCGAGGATGGCATCATACGCATGATGCAGGAATACGTCGTCCTTGGTGTGCTGACGCTCCATCGCGAGATGCTGGCTTATCAAGGGCAGCAGAGAAGGGGCCTTTGGCAAGCGCTGGCAACGTCCCAGGCGACCGATCGGCGTATTGGCTTCCTGGGGCTTGGCATGCTGGCGCAGGCTGCAATCGACCGCCTGAAGCCGTTCCAGTTTCCCATCGCCGCGTGGAGCCGCAGCGAAAAAACCGTCGAGGGAGTCGCCTGCTTCCATGGCGACGACCAGCTTGGCGACTTCCTGCGAAGAACGGATATCCTCGTCTGTCTTCTTCCCCTGACGGAGCAAACGAGCGGCATCCTGAACGCAAGGCTTTTCTCGCTTTTGCCAGTCGGAGCGAGGCTGCTGCATGTCGGCCGCGGCCCGCAGCTTGACCAGGGCGCGCTCATCGAGGCACTGGACAGCGGGCATTTGGCAGCAGCGATGCTCGACGTCACCGATCCCGAGCCGCTGCCGGAAAATCATCCACTTTGGTCCCATCCGAAGGTGATCATCACGCCGCATATCGCGTCCGTGACCCAACCGCATACGGCGGCCCAATCGGTCATAGAGAACATCCGGCGCCACCGCGCTGGACGAAATCCGATCGGCCTCGTCGATCGAACACTCGGCTATTAACAGGAAAAATGCCATGTCACTTCTGGTCACCATCGACGCCAATCCGGAGTTCGCACCGAAGAACGCCTTGCCCGCTCCTGAACGGCTCATTTCCGGCAATCCATCGTTCAAGACCTGGGCACAGGACGCCTCGAAAGGCGAGAAGGTGCTGACCGGCGTCTGGGAAGCGACGCCTGGCGAGACCCATTCCATCAAGGGCACCACCTTCGAGTTCTGTCACATTCTCTCGGGTCTCATCGAGATCGAGGAAAAGGGTGGTGAGATCAGAAGATACCGTGCCGGCGACAGCTTTGTGATGAAGCCTGGCTTTGTCGGGATCTGGCGCACGATCGAGACCGTGCGAAAGATCTACGTCTGCCATTATGACTGAGGCGATGCTGAGGGCCGCCGTTGGAATATTCGACTTTCAAGCCAGCATCTGACGAGATTCAGCGCGGCCAGGCGCTTCATGATCAATGAAAAATGCGGCGTGCGGGCATGTACTGCTCGCATGAGACGGCTTCGTCTCGCCACTCGCAGATCAGGCAGTGATGATGAGGCCGGGCCCGAAGCCAAGGAGCAAGCCCATGATTGCATTAAAGGACAAGGATCTGTTTCGCCAGCAAGCGCTGATCGGCGGCAACTGGCGGGATGCGAGCACGAAAGCCGTTGTTGATGTCATCGATCCTGCGAGCCAGAAGGTGCTTGGCACCATCCCCGACATGGGCCGAGACGAGACCAGGGCAGCAATCGAGGCGGCGGCCGCTGCGTTCAAGCAGTGGAAGACCAAGGCTCATGCGGAGCGTGCTGCGCTGCTGGAGCGTTGGTACGAGCTCATGCGACGCCATGAGCAGGATTTGGCTCTTCTGCTCACGTTGGAACAGGGCAAGCCGCTTGCTGAATCGCTCGGCGAGATCCGTTACGGGGCATCCTTCGTCAAATGGTTTGCGGAAGAGGCCCGCCGCATCAACGGATCGACAATCCCGGCGCCCACCGTTGATCGCCGCATTCTGGTGCTGAAAGAACCGGTCGGCGTCTGCGGGATCATCACGCCCTGGAATTTCCCCAACGCGATGATCACGCGCAAGGTGGCACCAGCGCTTGCCGCGGGCTGCACGGTCGTCATCAAGCCATCCGAGTTTACGCCTTTTTCAGCTCTCGCCATCGCTGTTCTGGCTGAACGGGCCGGAATTCCAGCGGGCGTGATCAACATCGTGACGGGCATGCCGACGGAAATCGGCGCGGAGCTGATGGCCAACGAAACCGTCCGCAAGATCTCGTTCACCGGATCGACGCGTGTCGGCGCTTTGCTGATGAAAGGCGCCGCCGACAACATCAAGCGGCTCAGCCTCGAGCTGGGTGGCAACGCGCCGTTCATCGTCTTTGACGATGCCGATCTCGACAGGGCCGTCGAGGGCGCGATTGCGTCGAAATTCCGCAATGGCGGCCAGACCTGCGTCTGCTGCAATCGCATTCTCGTTCAATCCGGCATTTACGACGCCTTCGCCCGGAAGCTTGCCAGCCAGGTCGCAAGAATGAAGGTCGGTGCCGGTACGGAAGAGGGGGTCGCAATCGGGCCGATGATCAATGGCGCGGCAATCGAGAAGATCAAGCGGCACGTCACGGACGCCCTGAACAAGGGCGCAAAGCTCATCGCGGAGAGTGAGTCGGTGCCGGAAGGGCGGCAATATGCCCGCCCTGTCGTGCTCGGTGGCGCGACCACGGAGATGCTCCTCGCTTCAGAGGAGACCTTCGGGCCGGTCGCGCCGCTGTTCCGGTTCGAGACCGAGGACGAGGCCATTGCGATCGCCAACGGCACGCCGTTCGGCCTTGCCGCCTATTTCTACACTGAAAACCTCAAGCGCTCTTGGCGTGTTGCCGAGGCGCTCGAGTTCGGCATGGTCGGCCTGAACACCGGCCTGATCTCGACCGAGGTGGCGCCTTTCGGCGGTGTCAAACAGTCGGGCCTCGGACGCGAGGGATCCCAGCTCGGGATCGAAGAATATCTCGAGACCAAGGCGCTTCATGTCGGCGGACTAGACTGAGCGGCCCTTCAGATCGATATCCGAAACAAGAAAAGGGGGCGGTCGAACCGCCCCCTTTTTTCCGTCACAACGCAAGTCGTGAAAGGCCGAAAAGAACTGCGCTCACGCGCTCTTGCGAAGAGGCTCCAAGCCGACGGCCGCGGCAAGCCCTCCGATGTCAGCGACCTCGGTGTATTCATAGAAGGGGTTCGCGGGCTCGTGACCGCGGTTCACCCAGACCTTGCTCTTGATGCCCAAGTCATAGGCCGTCATCAGGTCGTAGCGGAAGGAGGAGGAGACGTGGGTGATGTCCTCCGGGCCGCAGCCCAGCTTGTCCAGCATATACTCGAAGCCCTTCATATGCGGCTTGTAGGCGCCGGTCTCCTCCGCGGTGATGACCATGTGGAACGGAGCGCCGAGCTTCTCCACGTTCGACATGATGAGGTTCTTCATGGAGTTCGACAGGATGACCAGCGGAATCTCCCTGGCAACTTTGGCCAGACCCGCCGGGACGTCGGGATGTGGACCCCATGAGTGGATCTCTTCATTGATGCGCTGGGCATCCTCCGGCCGAAATACGATACCGTTGCGCTTGCAAGCGCGCTCTACCGAATTATGCACGACCTCGAAGTACGGCTTCCATGCGCCAAGAACCTCGTCCAGGCGATAGGCAGCGAAATCCTTGATGAAACTTGCCATCGTCGTGGCAGAAAGTTGAGAGCCATAGACTCTCCTTGCCGCGCCGGCCATGTCGAAATTGGTCAGCGTGCCGTAGCAGTCGAAGGTGATGTACTTGGGTCTAAACGTTGCCATGGCTCGATCCTTTTCGGTCCTCACGCACCGTGTTCCGGTACGACAGGGATCATAGCGGGCAGGCGGCCGGATAAAGCACCGCTGTCGCGGCGACCGGGAGCAGATTGTGTCGTATCGGATCGGCGCTGTGGCAGAGAGTTGTGTGAAAAGGCGCCTCCGACTTGTGCCTTGCGCGGCCCGATGCCCGCATAAGATGCGGCGCCGGTCGTCAATGATAGTCAAAATGCCCTTCGTCCATGGTCAGCCCGGGAGCAACTGCTGTCCTGGGCGTCTTACGTTGAGCTCCATCGTGGTGGCCGCACAAGCAGTGCGGTTGAGCTGGAGGGCGACATGTTGAGCAACTCGCTGATTGAACTCGATCGCGCGCATCTGATTCACCCGGTCTCATCGTTTCGCAGCCACGAGGCGACGGGCGTCCGCGTGCTGAAGTCAGGGAAGGGCGCGACACTGACCGATGTCTCGGGCCGTCAATTGCTGGACGGCTTCGCCGGCCTGTGGTGTGTCAATGCCGGTTACGGACAGGACAGCATCGTCGAAGCGGCTTTGAGGCAGCTGCGCGAACTGCCTTATGCGACGGGTTATTTCGGGTTGGGCTCCGACCCGGCCATCCGGTTGGCCGCAAGGCTGGCTGAACTGGCGCCTGGCGATCTGAACCATGTCTATTTCACCTTGGGCGGCTCCGATGCCGTCGACAGCACGATCCGCTTCATCCGGTACTATTATCATGCCGAGGGGAGGCCGCAGAAGGATCAGTTCATTTCCGTCGAGTCTGGGTACCACGGATCGTCGACGGCAGGGGCCGGCTTGACCGCGCTGCCGGCCTTTCATGCGGGCTTCGGGGTGCCATACGACTGGCAGCACAAGATCCCATCGCACTACGCCTATCGCAATCCCGCCGGTTCGCATCCCCAGGCGATCATTGCGGCGTCGGTCGCGGCTCTGCGGGCCAAGATCGCCGAGCTCGGCGCCGAACGCGTCGCGGCCTTCTATGTCGAGCCGGTACAGGGGTCCGGAGGCGTCCTCGTTCCGCCGCCGTCCTGGATGAAGGCGATGCACGCTGTTTGCGAGGAGTACGACATTCTGTTCGTTGCCGATGAGGTCATCACCGGCTTTGGCCGTGTCGGCCCGCTGTTCGCCTGCGAAGAGGATGACGTCGTGCCGGATCTCATGACCACGGCAAAAGGCCTGACTTCGGGTTATGTGCCGATGGGCGCCGTTCTGATGTCCGACCGCGTCTACAACACCATTGCCGATGGCGCCGGTAAGGCGGCTGTCGGCCACGGCTACACCTATTCCGCACATCCCGTCAGTGCAGCCGTCGGGCTTGCGTGCCTGGACCTCTACGAAAACGGCCTGTTGGAAAACGGCCGGAAGGCCGGGCACCGCCTGATGGAAGGGCTTCGCTCGCTTGCCGATCATCCGCTTGTCGGCGATATCAGGGGGCGTGGCATGCTGGCGGCAATCGAGCTCGTGACCGACAAGGAGCGCAAGACGCCGCTGCCGGCGGAAGCCGATGCAGCGCGCCGTATTTTCGACCGCGCATGGGACAACGGCCTCGTCATCCGCGCCTTTGCCCAGGGCGTGCTGGGCTACGCGCCGCCGCTCTGCTGCACGGAGGCGGACATCGACGGCATCATCGAGCGGACGAGGACCACGCTGGACCAGACGCTCGAAGACAAGGACGTCCGCGCGGCCATGAAAGGATAAGGACCGAGCCTGTCCTTTAGCCGTTGAATATGCTTTCGAGAGGCAGATGGGATTTCACGATCGGGGACTTCAGCACGACAAAACTGAAATATTTGTCGATGCCGATATCCATCTCGACCAGGCGCTCCATCACCGCCTGGTATTCGCTGATCCCCGCCGTGATGAACTTGACGAGATAGTCGTACCCGCCGGAAACGAGATGGCATTCGACGACGGAATCGATCTTTTCAATGGTCGTGAGAAAGCGCGCGAAATCGATCTGCCGGTGATTCTTCAGGGTGATTTCCGCGAACACAGTCAGAGTTTGTCCGAGCTTGGCAACATCGATCTGGGCCGAATAGCCGGTGATGAAGCCCTCCGTCTGGAGTCTCTTGACCCGCATCAGGCACGGGCTTGGGGAAAGATTGATCAGCTCGGCGAGCTCGACGTTGGAAATCCGCCCGTTCTTCTGCAGTTCGCATAAAATCCTGATGTCGATCTTATCGAGCTTCATAGCAATGCCATCAGATGGGGCCGATAACGGCGTGAGGGCTTTGAGATTTCAGCGTCATATGCATTGTCATAGCATCAACCAACACCTTTTCCCACCGAGGCAGAAGCTGCAATTCAGAACTCGCTGACCTTGCCCCAGGCGCTCATTTTCAGCCGCTCCGGCCTGTAGGGGCGCGGGTCGACGATCGGCGGACTGCCCGTGATGATGTCGGCGATCATATGCCCCGCGCCTGGGCCAATTCCAAAACCGTGGCCGCTGAATCCCGCCGCAAGGATGAACCCTGGAATGGACTCAACTTCACCGATTGCGGGAATGCCGTCCGGCGTGCTGTCGATGTAGCCGGCCCAGACGTTTGAGATTTCGACGCGCTGGAGTTCCGGCACGAGCTCACAGGCTCGTCGATGGGTCAGCCGAATCTGCCTCATGTCAGGGCGAGGATCGAGCGTCCGGTTCAGCTCCATCGGGGTCACCGCGTCGAGCCGCCACTTCGCCAGAGATTCATGACGCTGCCTCAAGCCTTCAAAGGCCCCAGGGCTGAGACTTCGCCACCGGCGGGCGAACATGGGCAGGAATTCGCGGCTGAACCTGAACTGCTGCGGCGTCGGATCGACTCGCGCGCGCCCGCTGATTGCCAACGTGTATCCGCCGTTGCCGCGTCGCGTCGCCGATACGAGCCCGGCGTACAAGGCGTCAGGCAGGCCGGCTGGGCCCGGGGCCAGGGACAGAATGGAAGAGCGTACGGATGCCTGTGGGAAGCGAATGCCGAGCTGGTTGCAAAACGACGAAGCCCATGCACCGCCTGCCATGACAGCCGTCTTCGTCCGGATCGTGCCCGCCTCGGTCACCACTGCGCTGACCCGGCCGGCAGTGAGCTCCAAGCCGCGCGCCGCGCATTGCTGGTGCACCGTGCCGCCCGACGCCATGATCGCGCGCGCGGCAATGGGCACGGCCCTGGACGTGTCTGCCGTCCCGTCTGTCGGCGAGAAGACGCCGCCCTTCCACTTGCGACCTGTCGCCCTGCCTCGCTCGCTCGCTTCTTCCGCACTCAGCATGTGCGTCGTGACCCCGACGGTCCTGGCGAAGTCGCGCCACTTTGCCCAGCCGGCCAGCTCATTCTCGTCGTTCGACAGATACAAAAGCCCACAGCGGCGAAAACCCGTATCATCACCGGTCTCTCCGGCAACCCTTTCCCAGAGATCCAGGCTTTTGGTGGCAAGCGGTAACTCGCGCGCATCGCGGTTCTGTTGGCGGCACCATCCCCAGTTGCGACTGGACTGCTCGGCGGCGACGCGGCCCTTTTCAAGCAAAGCAACCTTGAGGCCGCGACGAGCGAGATAGTAGCTCGTGAACACGCCCACGACGCCCCCGCCGATGACCACGACGTCTGCTTCACGAGGTAGGGATGGACTGGATTCGATATGCAGGAGCGGCGCGCTCATCGGACAGGGATCTCCGGTGGTTGCCGTAGCGTAACCGAGGAATTGCCGCAGCCCCCGCGGACTTTCGTCGTGAGACCGAATATCCTGCGGTTTACCGTCTTTGACACAGGCAATTGTTGCGAAAATAACTTTGCTTGCACCGCACTTGCAGGCGGCGAGACCGAGGGCTCGCGCTCCCGCAATCCATTGCGCGCCTTCCCGGCAGGGGCCACGGCGACTTGGCGGCGCAGACTGAAATGCCAAATCGGACTTCGTTTTCAGAAGTTCCTGCTGCTTCGATGCCGGCTTTCGGCGACTCCGGGGTGATCGACATCGTCAAGATCGGCAGAACCAACCGATCGATGGTCGAAGTTCAAAGAGGCAACTTGCATGAGCCTTGTCCAGGAGCAGGCCTTCGCGGAAGGGATCAAGCCATGAACGAGCTTCGCTTCGATCGAGGTAGCCGAACGGGTCGGCGCGGCGCTCTGAGCAACGGCTCTTGCTTCTTGCGCGAAGAGGCCTGAACCATGTCGCAGCCTCCAATGAAGGAATGGCAAGTTGAGCGGCGAATTATTGACCTGTCCAAGGAGCGCGGAGACGCAAGGAGCCGAAGGCGCCGGCCGCAGCAAGATGACGGCACTGGCTTGAAAAAGGAGGATGCTCTCATGGCCTCTGGCATCCAGGTGGCAAGCCCCGTCGATGTCGCGCTGTCGGTGCGCGAACTGACCGTGAGTCTGCCGGAAGGAATGGAGCGGGCATACGCCGTCGAGAACATC
This sequence comes from Bradyrhizobium sp. NC92, assembly GCF_025200865.1. Taxonomy (NCBI): domain Bacteria; kingdom Pseudomonadati; phylum Pseudomonadota; class Alphaproteobacteria; order Hyphomicrobiales; family Nitrobacteraceae; genus Bradyrhizobium; species Bradyrhizobium sp. NC92. The sequence continues at coordinate 7,939,223 of NZ_CP104171.1, read as the reverse complement.
TCATTCGATCTGAAACGCGGACAGATTCTCTGTATCATCGGGGAATCCGGATCGGGCAAGTCGGTCACTGCGAATGCGATCATGGGGCTTCTACCGAAAGCGATCCGGGTCTCCTCGGGTGCGATCCACCTGGACGGGATGAACATCGTAGGTCTCTCGCCCAACAAGCTCCGCAGCCTGCGCGGCCGCATCGTTTCAATGATCTTTCAAGACCCTCTCTCGGCGCTCAACCCGCTGATGACCGTGGGCGCGCAAATCGAGGAGGTGATGGCTGCGCACGACGTTGGAACGCCGGCCTCCCGTCGCAGCAGGGCGATTGACCTGTTGATTGAAGTGGGTCTGCCGGATCCGCAGCTTATGTATCACCAGTATCCATTCCGGCTTTCTGGCGGACAGCGGCAGCGCGTGATGATCGCCATGGCTCTGGCTCTCGAGCCCGCGATCCTGATTGCAGACGAGCCGACCACCGCCCTGGACGTGACGACCCAGGCGCAGATCCTCAAATTGATCCGCGACATTCAACGCCGCAAGGGGATGAGCGTCATGTTCATCACTCATGACTTCGGTGTCGTGGCTGAGATCGCCGATTACGTTGTGGTGATGGAGAAAGGCCATTGCGTGGAGCAGGGCAGTGCCGAGCAGGTGCTGAAGTCGCCCAGCCACCTCTATACGCGCCGCCTGATCGCAGCCGTCCCGCACCTGACCGGCAAAAACCGTGTGCCCTTGGAAGCTGCTGAGCCAGTGGCCATTCTCAAGGTCGAGTGCCTCGCAAAGACCTATCGCAGCGGCAGCGCGCTTTTCCGCACGCAGCGCATCGTGCCTGCGGTCAATGGGGTCAGCTTCGACCTCACGTCGGGCCGCACGCTCGGCGTCGTGGGGGAGAGCGGTTCGGGCAAGTCGTCGCTCGGTCGGCTGCTGATCAAGCTCATGGCGTGCGACAGCGGCTCGATTCTGTTCGAAGGGCGCGACATCGCTGGGCTTTCCGAGGCCGAGTTTCGATCGCTGCGGCCCAGGATCCAGATGATCTTCCAGGATCCCTTTGCCTCGCTGAATCCGCGGTCGACGGTCGGACATATTCTCACGGTCGGGCCCGTCGCGCATGGGGTGCCATACAGCGAGGCTGCCGAGCGGGCGCGGGAGCTTCTGTCCCATGTCGGCCTCGATTCAGGAGCCTTCGACCGCTATCCGCACGAGTTCTCCGGCGGGCAGCGCCAGCGCATCGGTATCGCGCGGGCGCTGATGTTCAAGCCGAAGCTGCTGATTGCCGACGAAGCCGTCTCCGCGCTCGACGTATCGATCCAGGCCCAGATCTTGAAGCTGCTGGATCAGATTCAGCGCGAGACGGGCGTCTCGATGATCTTCATCACCCATGATCTGCGCGTCGCAAGCCAGATCTGCGATGAAATTGCCGTCATGCATCGAGGACAGATCATTGAGCGCGGACCGCCGTCCCAGATCTTCCTCGACCCGAAATCCAGCTACACCCGAGAACTGGTGGCCGCGATCCCCGGCGAGCAGCCCGGAAGCATGCCCCAGGATGAAAGCCGCGTCGGACACCACAGGCAAGGAGAGACGTTATGACCAAGCGTTCTGCGACGACATCGAACTACTCGCGGCGCGATGCCCTGCGCATGGTGGCGATTGGTGGAGCTGCCGGCCTCTTCGCGCCCAATCTCTTGGGCAAGTCGGCCTTCGCGCGTACTTCTTCGGCAAAGCCAACCGGCCGCGTCATCGTCGGACTTGGACAGGAGCCGACCGTTTTCAATCCGCTGATGGCCCACATTGAAGTCGACGATGGCGTGCATTTCTCGGTTTTCGACGCGCTTTTCCGCATCGATCCCCAAGGTGTCATTCAGCCCAACCTCGCCCTGGAAGTGCCGAACCAGAAGAACGGCGACATTTCGGAAGACGGTCTCAAATGGCGCATTCGTTTGCGTGACGATGTCCGCTGGCACGACGGCAAGCCTTTCAGCGCCGAGGACGTGAAGTTCACGCTCGAACTGATCACGAACCCCAACTTCCGGGCTTGGCGCACGTCCGGTCACACTCTCGTGCGCGACATTACGGTGGTCTCGCCCACGGAGATCTCGTGGCGAATGGAAGAAGCCTTTGCGCCGTATCTGTCGTTCCTCACCGAAACCTTCATCGTGCCCAAGCACATCCTGGAGAAAGAGGCCAATCCGAACAACGCGGCCTTCAACCAGGCGCCGGTCGGCACCGGCGCGTTCAAATGGGGGAAGCGGGTTGCTGGTGATCATCTCGAGCTCGTGGCCAATACCGAATACTTCGGTGAAGGCCCCCATATCGAGCGGCTGGTCTTCAAATACATTCCCGATCTCACCGTCCTCTACACCCAGTTCAAGAGCGGCGACATCGATCTCGTCGGTCAGCCCTACATCACTCCCGATCACTATGGTGAAGCCAAGACGCTGCCGAACCGCGTGGTGACGCTGGTCCCAAGGGCCTCGTTCGAGTCCTTCTACCTGAACCTCGAGCGCCCGCAGTTCAAGGAACTTGCGGTCCGCGAGGCGCTTTATGCGGCAATCGACAAGGAGGCGATCATCCAGGGGCTCTACTACGGCGTGCCCACTCCGACGGAGACCTTCATGCCGCGACAGTCCCTCTACTTCAACGCCAATCTGCCGCTGCACCAGTTCGACCTGAATCGCGCGCGCAAGACCCTCGATCAGGCCGGCTGGGCCCCGGGACGGGACGGCATCCGGACCAAGAACGGTGTTCGTCTGTCCTTCACCAATTCGACCACCTCCGGCGATCCGCTGCGCGAGCAGGTGCAGCAGTTCCTGCAGCAGACCTTTGCGCAGCTGGGCGTCGAGATGAAGATATCGAACCTGCCCGCCGCCGTGATGTGGGGCGAGTTCTGGATGCAATCGCAGTTCGATTCCGTGATCGTCGGTAGCTCGTATCTGATCGGCGCCGATCCCGATGTCACCAATCGCCTGCACTCGCGCTCGATCGGAGCCAAGGGCGGCCGCGGCTCGAACAATGCGCAGTTCGCAAATCCGGAAGTCGACGCCCTGCTCGACAAGGGCGCGCGCACCTTCGATCCTGAGGCCCGGCGCGCGATCTACTCTCGCGTCCAGGAACTCGTTCGTCGCGACCTGCCGTTCCTTCCGTTGTACCAGAGCAATGCGGTCGAAGGTCTCAAGAAAGGCATCAACGGCTTCGTGCCGAACGGCAATACGCGCACGGAATCCTGGAATGCGCTGGCCTGGTACTGGGCGAGCTGATGTCTTGCCGCCGAACCTGCAAGCCGGCGGCAGCGCTGTCACGCTAACGGAGGGCTCGAATGTCCGCCTTTCTGCTCAATCGTCTCTCGCAGAGCGTCGTGCTGCTGGTGATCGTCTCGATCATCGGCTTCACGGTTCTCAACCTCATGCCTGGCGGTCCTCTCGCGCAATTCGGGCTCGATCCCGGCATGACCCAGAAGGACGTCGAGCGCCTCGCAGCGCAGCTAGGGCTGAACCGGCCCCTGTGGCTTCAGTATCTCGACTGGGCCTGGCGACTGATCCGGGGCGACTGGGGACACTCCTTCCGCGATGGCTCTGCGGTGCTGGCGGTGATCGGCCGACATCTGTCGGCGACGCTGCTGCTGATGGGCACGTCCACTGTATTGGCGATCGCGGCCGGCACCTGGATCGGCATCCGCGGTGCTACCCACCGCTACTCCCTGTTCGACTATTGCGCGACGGTGGGTGCCATGGTGGCACTTTCGGTCCCGACGTTCTGGTTCGGCCTCATCGGCATCTACATCTTCACCCTGAAGCTCGGTTGGGTTCCTGCGGGCAACATGTACACGATCGGCGACGGCTCGGTGCTGGATTATCTGCACCATCTGATCCTGCCCAGCCTGGTGCTGTCGCTGGTTCATGTCGCGATCTGGAGCCGCTACATGCGCACGGCAACGCTCGAAGCGCTGAGTCAGGATTTCGTCAAGACCGCCCGCGCCAAGGGCGTGAGCGAACGACGCATCCTGCTGAAGCACGTCGTCGGCAATGCGCTGCTGCCGATGATCACGCTGGCGGGGATGCAATTGCCCAGCATTCTGACCGGCGCATTGGTGACCGAGACTGTCTTCACCTGGCCGGGAATGGGTCGGCTGTTTCTCGATAGTCTCGGTTACAGCGACTATCCCGTCGTGATGGGGCTGCTGATATTCTCGGCCATCCTGGTCGTGTTGGGCAACCTGATCGCAGACATCGTCATCGCCACCGTCGACCCGCGCATTCGCCTGGGCTGAGCCCGCCGGCTCACCCCCGTTACCAGGAGGCAGCAGATATGACCGCCATCGTCGTGCACGCAGCTCCTACTCGCTGGTGGCACAGCCGTGCGGTGGCGCGCTTCATGCGCCATCATCTGGCACTCGTCGGGATCGCAATGATCACCCTGCTTGTGCTGGCGTGCGCCATTGGCCCTTATGCCTTACCTTACGACACGCTCCAGATCGATTTGCGCGCCCGCTTTGCGCCACCTCTCACTGGTCACCACTATTTCGGCACCGACCCTTTGGGTCGTGACTTGGCCGCACGGCTGTTGATGGCCGGGCGCGTCTCGCTGCTGGTGGGATTCTCCGCGATGCTGCTATCGACGCTGATCGGCACCCTGGTCGGCGTGACCGCAGGCTATCGCGGCGGCTGGGTCGGGGCTGCGCTGATGCGCACGGTGGACGGCTTTCTTTCTTATCCCTCGATCTTCCTCGTGCTGGCGCTGGCCGCAATGCTGCGGCCGAGCCCGGTGATGATCACCGTCATCATAGCGGCCACGAGCTGGATGGAGACCGCCAGAATCGTCGAAGCCGAGGTCCGCTCGCTGCGCGAGCGCGAGTTTGTCCAGGCTGCACGCATGGTGGGACTGAGCCGAAGGCACATCATGTTCCGCGAGGTCCTGCCCAATGCCATAGGCCCGATCATCGTCGCCGCAAGCCTGGCGGTCGCCCGTGCGATTCTTCTGGAAGCCTATATCAGCTTCCTCGGCTACGGCATCCAGCCGCCGCTGCCGAGTTGGGGCAACATGCTCAACGGCGCCCAGCAATATCTGGCGAGCGCTCCATGGCTCGCCATCATTCCCGGCGCCGCGATTACGATCGCGGTGACGAGCTTCAACTTCATCGGCGATGGCTTGCGAGATGCCCTCGACGTTCGAAACGACCATATCTGATCAGCGCGAGCCAAGGCTCGGCTGAACACGACAAGACTTTAGAAAAGCAAACGCCATGCATGCGCCTAGAGTAGACGAGAAGGCGACGCCATACTGGTGGGAAGCCGCCCCGCTGAAGCCGCTGCCTCCGCAACCCTTGCCCACGAAGCTCGACGTGCTGATTGTGGGCGCGGGCTACGCCGGGCTGTCGGCTGGTTTGGTGCTCGCGCGCGAGGGGCGCTCGGTTGCAGCCTTTGATGCAATGGATCCGGGCGAAGGAGCCTCGACGCGCAACGGCGGAATCACCAGCGGATCCATTCGTCCGGATTACGCGGCGCTCACGCGACGGTTCGGTGAAGAGAAGGCGCTGGCGATCGAGGCGGAAGGCAAGGCCGCACGCGAGTTCCTGTACGATTTCATCAAGACGGAAGGCCTCGCCTGCGACTTCCAGCCGGTGGGGCAATTCAAGGGCGCCTTCGGCTATGAGCAATACGAAGCCATGGCGCGCACTGCTGAGAGGCTGGCGAACAAGCTGAAGATCGAGGCTTATGCGGTTCCCTATGCCGAGCAGCGCAAGTACATCGACACGGATGTCTATCGCGGCGGCACGGTTCGGATGGACATCGGCGGACTGCACCCGGCCAAATTCCACGCCGAGCTGCTGCGTGTCGCGCTGGCTTCGGGATTGGCGGTCCACGCGCGGACGCCGGTGATTTCGATCGAAAGAGATGGTGCCGAATTCCGCGTCGTCACCGCGGCGGGCACGGTGACGGCGCGTCAGGTGCTGGTTTGTACCAACGGCTACACCGATGGTGCCGTGCCCTTCCTGCGCCGCAGATTGGTCCCGGTCCGCAGCCGGATCATTGCAACCGAGGAGCTCGCGCCCGACGTCATGGCGCGGCTGATGCCGCAACGGATGATGATCATCGAAAATCGGGAGGTCGGCTTCTATTACCGGCCTTCGCCGGACGGCAAACGCATTCTGCTCGGTGGCCGCGACAGCTCCCGCGTCGGCGATCCAATCGCTCCGAAGCTGCTTCTGCGCAAGGGCCTGGTCAATCTGTTTCCGGAACTGGAGAGCGTTCGCCTCTCGCACAGCTGGTTCGGCAACGTGGCGATGAACCGCGACATGATCCCTCGCATCTTCGAGAAGGACGGCATCGTCTATGCCACCGGCTTCTGCGGCTCGGGCGTGGTTTGGGCCCCATGGATCGGTGTGCATGCAGCCCACAAGCTCATGAGGCATGAGGAGCGGGCACGCACGGCTTTCGACTTCCGCCCTCCGGCCTTCATCCCGTTGTATCGTGGGGATCCGTGGTTCATGCCGGCCTTCATCCAGAGCTATCGCATGCGGGACCGGATCGCGTTGTGGCGCGCCAGCCGCTGATGAACGTCCGCAGCTAACCACCCGACCTCTCAATTCCGGGCGATCGCGCCTCTCGAAAGAAGATCGATGCACTACATTTCGACGCGTGGCCATTCAGGCCGCAAGCAGTTCTGCGAGGTACTGCTTGAGGGTCTCGCTCAGGATGGCGGGCTGTACGTACCTGAGAGCTACCCGCGCGTAAATCGCGCGACGCTCGATGCGTGGCGTAGCTTGCCGTACCTAAGTCTGGCGTGGGAAGTTCTATCACTCTATGTCAGCGATATTCCCCCGGCCGACCTGAAGGCAATTTGCGAAAAGACCTACACGCCGGCGATCTTCGGAAAGCCTGATATCGCGCCGCTGCGGAAGCTGGAGAGGGGGCTTTACCTCCAGGAATTGTCGAACGGTCCCACGCTGGCGTTCAAGGACATGGCCATGCAGCTGCTCGGCAATCTGCTCGAGTACGAATTGGCGCGACGGCATCAGGAATTGAACATTCTGGGCGCGACCAGTGGCGACACCGGCAGCGCCGCAGAATACGCGATGCGCGGCAAGAAAGGGGTGCGGGTGTTCATGCTGTCGCCCCGCGGGCGGATGAGCGCCTTTCAGCAAGCTCAGATGTTCAGCCTCCAGGACCACAACATCCATAACATCGCGATCGATGGCGTCTTCGACGATTGCCAGGACATCGTCAAGCGCGTGTCCGGCGATCTCGAGTTCAAACGGCGATACAAGATCGGTGCGGTGAATTCGATCAACTGGGCGAGACTGCTTGCTCAGGTCGTCTACTACTTTTCCGGCTACCTGCAGGCGTCCGAACGGGAACCGGCAGGCGTAAGCTTTACCGTGCCTTCAGGCAATTTCGGAAACATCTGCGCCGGCCATGTTGCGCGCATGATGGGGCTTCCGATCTGCCGCCTCGTCGTTGCGACCAACGAGAACGACGTGCTCGATGAATTTCTCCGCACCGGCGTGTATCGCGTTCGGAGCCGGGCTGATACGCTCGAAACGTCGAGCCCCTCGATGGACATTTCCAAGGCATCGAATCTCGAGCGTTTCGTCTTTGACTTGGTCGGTCGCGACGCCGCTCGGACGAAGGCGCTGTTTGATGGTCAGCTCGGGGAGCGGGGCGGGTTCGACCTGAGTGGAGATCCCCGTTTCGCGGAGGCGGCCGCCAGTTTCGGCTTTCGAAGCGGCAGGAGCAGCCATGCCGACCGGTTGGCGACGATCCGAGACACCTGGGAGCGCTACCACACCGTGATCGACCCACACACGGCGGATGGTGTCACAGTCGCGCGCGCGCACACCTCACCCCGGGAGGCAATGATCGTGCTCGAAACTGCACTGCCAATCAAATTCGCTGCGACGATCAAGGAAGCGTTGGGCCGCGAGCCGGATCTTCCGGACCGGTTCAAGGGCCTGGAAGAACTGCCGAGGCGCGTCAAAGTCCTTCCGCCGGACGCACAGGCAGTCAAGAACTACATCGCCGAAATTGCGACCAGCTGAGCGGCCGCTTGGGATCGAGGACTGCTTCAACCATGGCCGTGTTTACGGAATTGTCATTCCACGAGGTGACGTCGTTCTTCCGAGCGCTGGGACTCGCCGCGCCTCGTTCCCTTCGTGGGATCACCGGCGGAATTGAGAACACGAACTACTTCGTCGACACGGATGACGAGGCCTATGTGCTCACCTTGTTCGAGCGCCTTACATCCGAGCATCTGCCGTTCCACCTGTACTTTATGAAGCATCTTGCGGTACGAGGCATGCCCGTCCCGGATCCGGTTGCTGACGCACGGGGCGTGATCCTTCACATGCTGAAAGAGCGGCCCGCGGTGGTCGTCAACAGGCTTCCTGGTGCAAGTGAGACGGAACCCACGGCGGCCCATTGCCGTTCGGTCGGCGAGTTCCTGGCGCGTTTGCACGTGGCCGGGAGCGAGTACCAACGACAGCAGGCCAATCCGCGGGGCCTTCAATGGTGGAATGAGGTTGCGCCGGTGCTCGGCGGCCGCCTCCCTGCCGGACCGCGCTCGCTGCTCTCGACTGAATTGGTCTTTCAGAACGAGCTCGCTTTATCCTCCAGCTACAGGCAACTCCCCACGGGGCCGATCCACGCCGATCTGTTTCGCGACAACGTGTTGTTCGAGAGGGGGCGCCTGTCCGGCGTCATCGATTTCTATTTCGCCGGGTGCGACACGTTTCTGTTCGATATAGCAGTGTGTCTCAACGACTGGTGCGTCGATGGCCTCACCCGCCGCGCCAATGTCGAGCGAGCCGCCGCTTTCCTGGATGCTTATGAGAGCGTTCGGCCGCTGACTTCCTCCGAACACAAGCTGCTTCCTGCGATGCAGCGCGCAGCGGCATTCCGGTTTTGGCTGTCGCGTCTCTGGGATGTGCACCTGCCTCGGCAGGCTGCGCTCCTTAAACCACATGATCCCGGCGACTTCGAACGCATCTTGCTCATGCTCCGGGGAGAGTTCGCGTGATCATGATCGTCCAATTTGCGGCAGCAAGGGTGGGGGTACGATGGCGCCGACCCTAGAAGGCCGAACTCGCGAGCTTCTTTCGCGGGTCCAGGCGGAGGGCCTCTATAAGCATGAGCGGATGATCACTGGCGCGCAAGCGGGCCGGATCCGTGTCGTTTCGCAGTCTTCCGAACGGGACAGCAGATTGATCCTGCTGCCGCATCATCAATGAAATTCTATGCCGAACTTTGCGGCAGTCTGCTGCGTAATGCTGTCGGACCCAAGTTACGCTGCGAACTGCGCGGGGATCATGAGATGGCCTCGCGCTGTCTGGCGCTGGCGATTAGGCCTGCAACCCGAGCAAGAGACGTCGACCGATCATGACAGCCGCATTTTATCCAGCCGGGCAGCGCGACAACGAAGACCTGGCCCTGCTTCCTTTCTCCAGAGCGCATTTGGAAGGCGCCCTGAAGCTCTCGCAGGAGATGTCCTGGCCCTACCGCATTGAGGATTGGGACGTTGCGCTGCAGCTGGGTCATGGGTTTGTTCTGCAGCGCGAGGGGACGGTGATCGGAACCGCGGCGTGGTGGCCATACGGCGAGACTCACGCGTCCGCCGGCATGATCATCGTCGCGAAGGCCGCTCAAGGCCGCGGCTATGGGGCGCGGCTGATGGATGCGTTGCTGGCGTCCGCGCGCCCACGGACCATCGCGTTGAATTCGACGGCCGAAGGCATCACGCTTTATCGCCGCCGCGGTTTTCTGCCGACCGGGATCATCCATCAGCATCAGGGAATTCCACGCCAAAGCCACGAGACGCCGCGATCGGGCCTCCTCAGACCGATGGAGGCATCGGAGTTCGAGGCGATCGCGCGGCTCGACCGCACTGCTACCGGGTTGGAGCGGCGGCAGTTGCTGAATCGGCTGTTCGATAGTGGTGACGGTTATGTCCTGCTGCGTGACGGCATACTTTGCGGCTACGCCATCTCTCGGCTCTTCGGCCGAGGGTATGTCATCGGTCCCGTGGTGGCCGAGAGCCCGACCGATGCACGCGCGCTGATCGAGTTCGCGATCGCGCGGCTCGGGCCTGTCTTCGTCCGGATCGATACTCCGGCCTCCTCGCAGCTCGGGGAATGGCTCGAAAGCATCGGCCTGCAGCAGGTTAGTGATGCCACCACCATGGTGCTGGGGACGCCGGCTGCATGGACTGGACCGGCCCGCATGTTCGGGCTCGCCAACCAGTCATTCGGCTAAGGGATATCGGGATGCTACACGTGGAGATAGACAGGACGGATGTCCCGAACGCCGGGCCGGGCGAGACGGCCGCAACGATTGGTGCGCTGGCAACACCGGCGCTCCTGCTCGACAAGGACCGGCTGGATCGCAATCTGGCGCGCCTGTCCTCTCGTATGGCCCGGCAAGGCGTCGTGCTGCGTCCCCATATGAAGACGGCGAAATCCATTGACGTCGCCCACCGCGTCTATCCATCGGAGGCGGGACCAATCACTGTCTCAACTTTGGCGGAGGCGGAGTACTTCGCGCAGCATGGATTCCGGGACATCACCTATGCCGTGGGTCTGGCGCCCCACACAGCTGAAAGAGCGATGCGTCTGCGAAAAGCAGGCATCGACCTCAAGGTGCTGCTCGATTCGCCGGAGCAGGCGATCATCCTCGGCGCGGCCGCTCGGGCCGCCGGCGTAGCGCCGTCTGCTTTCATCGAAATCGACTGCGACGGTCACCGTGGCGGGCTGACCGCTGAGGATCCCAAGCTCATCGCCGTCGCGGCCGCCGTGGCCAAGGCCGGCGTCGACCTCGTAGGCATTCTCACCCATGCCGGCGAATCCTACGGCCTCAGCACGCCCGCGGCCCTTGTCGCGGCTGCGGAAAACGAGAGGGCCGTTGCCGTCGCTGCGGCGGAGAGGTTGCGCGCGGCGGGACATGAGTGCCCTGTCGTCAGCGTCGGCTCGACGCCGACAGCCCATTTTGCCGAAGACCTGACCGGCGTCACGGAAATGCGAGCCGGCGTCTACATGTTCTTTGATTTGGTCATGCACGGCGTCGGTGTCTGCACGACCGACGACATCGCCATCTCGGTGCTTGCTACCGTGATCGGCAAGAAGCCCGAGAAGGGCTGGATCCTGGTCGATGCCGGGTGGATGGCGCTGTCGCGCGATCGCGGCACCGCGGCGCAGCGAGTCGACCAGGGCTACGGTCTGGTCTGCGACGTGGCCGGCAAAGTCTTTCCTGACCTGATCGTTTCGCAAGCGAGCCAGGAGCACGGGATCCTCGCCATCAGGCCCGGGTCGGCGCAGGCTTTGCCCAATCTTCCGATCGGCGCGAAGGTCCGCATCCTGCCCAATCATGCCTGTGCGACGGCGTCGCAACACGAACTGTACAACGTCATCTCCGCCGGCAGCGACGCGATCGCAGCGCGATGGCCGCGGATGCGCGGCTGGTAGGTTGTCGAAAGGATCGCTTCCAATGACCTCTCCTCTTCGACACCTGACGGAAGCCGGCTTCCTCGGAAAATTCTACCTCGACGGAGGATGGCGGAAGCCGGTCGGATCAGTCGTGGCAGCAGCAACCGTCGTCAATCCGGCGACGGAGCAGCCGATCGCTGACGTCGCGCTCGGCGATGACGATGATGTGGACTGCGCCATAGGAGCTGCCAGACGAGCCTTCGCAGGCTGGTCCATGACACCGCCTGCTGACCGAGCGGTGCTGCTCGACCGGATTCACGGTTTGCTGCTCCAGCGGCTGGAGTTGTTCGCGCAGGCGCTCACGTGCGAGATGGGAGCTGCCATCACCTATGCGCGTCGAGCCCAGGTGCCGCTGGCGGCCGAGCATATCCGTGTCGCCCGCGACAACCTTGCGAACTATCCCTTCGTCACCCCACGCGGCAGCACCGCGATCTTGCGCGAGGCGATCGGTGTCTGCGGTCTCATCACCCCCTGGAACTGGCCTCTCTACCAGATCACAGCCAAGGTCGGCCCCGCGCTCGCGGCTGGTTGCACCGTGGTGTTGAAGCCGAGCGAATTAGCGCCGCTGAGCGCCTTGCTATTCGCTGAGGTCATGGACGATGCAGGTTGTCCGCCCGGCGTCTTCAACCTCGTCAATGGAACAGGCCCGATCGTGGGCGCTCGTCTGGCGGCGCATCCGCATGTGGACATGATCTCGATCACCGGCTCGAACCGGGCCGGCGTTCTCGTCGCGCAGGCCGCGGCGCCCACCGTCAAGCGCGTCGCCCAGGAGCTCGGCGGCAAGTCGCCGAACATTATTCTGCCGGACGCCGATCTCAGCCGTGCTATTCCGCTCGGCGTCGGCGCCGCCTTCCGTAATCTCGGCCAATCCTGCAGCGCTCCGACGCGCATGCTCGTGCCTCGCTCACACATGAAAGAGGTCGAGACCTTGGCGGCAGTGGCCGCTTCAGAGCTGGTGGTCGGCGATCCGCTTGGGGAAAGCACGACCCATGGCCCGATCGCCAACCGGCCGCAGTACGAGCGCGTGCAGACCATGATCGGTGTCGGCCTGGATGAAGGCGCCAAGCTCGTCATCGGTGGGCCCGGGAGGCCCCGCAACCTTCAAATTGGCTTCTATGCGCGGCCGACCATCTTCTCGAACGTCCGTTGCGACATGAGGATCGCGCAGGAGGAGATCTTCGGCCCGGTGCTGTCGATCATTCCCTACGATACCGTGGACGAGGCGATCGCGATCGCCAATGATACCGTCTACGGACTCGGCGCCCATGTGCAGGGCACCGATATGGAGACGGTGCGGGCCGTCGCCAGGCGGATTCAGTCGGGTCAAGTGCATCTCAACCATCCCGACTGGGACCCCAACGCACCTTTTGGCGGCTACAAGCGCTCCGGCAACGGACGCGAATACGGCCGTGAGGGCATGGAGGAGTATTTGGAGACCAAGGCCGTCCTCGGATTTTACCGATGAAGGCCAGCGATCTACTGGAGCAATCGATGCAGATCGGGGAATTTCCGAGGGCCACAAGCGCGCTCCAGCGGACGGGCAGGTCCCGCCGCCTTCCGCCGAACTGGGATTGGCTGGGCCTGAGCAACTCGTATCATTCAAGCGGCCAAAAACCCGAACATCTTGCGAAGCCCGAGATGATTTCAGCACATTCTATTGCGCGCACGATGCGATGATGGGCTGATCGGGACTTCGCTTTCGTGTTCCCGGCAGCCGAGGTTCGTTGAAACATGTCGCCCCACGTCGAGCGCATTCACAGCGATGAGCGTCTCCCAGCCGAAGCCGATGTCGTCATCGTCGGCGGCGGCATCCTCGGCTCTACGGCCGCCTATTACCTGGCGAAGCGCGGCCTCTCTGTGGCGCTGCTCGAGAAGGGCCACGTGGCCTGTGAACAATCGAGCCGAAACTGGGGTTGGTGCCGCCAGCAGAACCGCGACCGGCGCGAACTGCCGCTCTCGGTGATCTCCATGCGGCTATGGGACGAGCTCACGCGCGATATCAATCGGGACCTCGGATTTCGGCGCTGCGGTCTCGTCTATGCGACTCACGACGAGGCTGTGCTCGCCGGCTGGGAAAGGTGGCGCGAGGTCGCCAGGGAGTACGACGTCGACACCCGCGTGCTGAGCCGGGCGGAGGTGGCCGAGCGCGTCCCCGAAGCGCGCGACAAATGGGTCGGCGGGACCTATTCGGAGCGGGACGGCAAGGCCGAACCTGCGCTCGCCGCGCCGGCTATCGCCGAGGGGGCCAGAACTCTGGGCGCCACAATCCACCAGGAATGCGCCGCGCGGGGGCTCGACCTGGCCAACGGCAAGATCGCGGGCGTGCAGACGGAGAAGGGCTATATCAGAACCAGCGCGGTGCTGTGCGCCGCCGGCGCCTGGTCGTCGCGCTTGCTTCGGCCGCTCGGGATCAGCTTCCCCCAGGCGAGCATCCGTCAGACCGCGCTGCGTTCTACCCCGACAATCAACATCGGCGAGGCGGTCTCCACTCCCTACTGCACGATCACGCGCCGACTGGACGGCAGCTATACGCTTGCGATCAGCGGCAAGGCGAACCTCGAAATCACGCCCCAGGCGATCCGATACAGCCGGGAATTCATGCCGCAGTTCTTGCGTCGGCTGAAGAACGTCAGGCTCGGCGTTGGCCGATCGTTCGTTTCGGGACCGGATTCGATGTCGGCGCTGCTGACCGACGACGATCGGATCTTCGAGCAGAATCGCGTGCTGGATCCACCGCCCTTGAAATGGCTGGTGAGCCAAGTGGTGGAGAGTGTCCGGAAAACCTTCCCCCAACTCGGGGAAATCAAGATCGATAGCGCCTGGGGCGGCTTCGTCGATTGCACGCCGGACGCAGTGCCCGTGGTGTCGCAGGTAGACGGGGTGAAGGGCCTCGTCCTCGCAGCGGGCTGCTCGGGTCACGGCTTCGGTCTCGGCCCAGGGCTCGGCTATCTGGCCGCACAGCTCGTCGTCAACGACACGCCTTGCGTCGATCCCGCACCGTTTCGGCTGTCGCGTCTGACCGACGGCTCGAAGCTGGATATCTCCGCAATCTGAAGATCGAGCCGGAAGTCAGGCCCTGCAGTCCCTAAGGAGCGTTTCCTCCCCAACTTGAGCCACTCCTTCGGAGTGGCTCTTTCTTTATGGACAAGACGATTTGGCTGATCGAGGTGCATCGGCCGAAGCCCACCGTTTGGAAAGCACCGACAGCTCGCCGGCCCATAGTTCAACGGTCAGACTTCTCTCCCAACGGACGAACGACCGCGCCGGCGTTCATGATGTCCGCCGGATCAAAGGCAGTCTTGATCCGGCGCATCGCCGCGATACGCCCGACATCGCCGTACCGCTCCAGAAGGTGCTTCTTGAAACGACCGACGCCGTGCTCCGCGCTGAACGTGCCGCCGAGCGCCGCGGCCGTGTCGTAGAGTTGCAGCGAGAGGCTGCCTTCGATCCGCTTGGTGAATTCCAGCCGGTCGACATCGCGAGGAACGAGCACGTTGTAATGCAGATTGCCGTCGCCCACATGACCGTAGACGGACAGTTCAAGGTCGGCGTCATACGATCGCACCTGCGAGCCGGCAAGGTCCAGAAAGCGCTGAATGCAGGAAAGCGGCACCGAGATGTCGTGCTTGACCGATCCGTTCCGGCGCTTCTCGCCCTCGGGGATGGTCTCGCGGAGCCGCCACATCGCGGTCCGCTGTGATCCGCTCTGCGCCAGCAATGCGTCATCGATCCAGCCGGACTCGATCGCCTCGACCAGAACGGCTTCCATCAGTTCGTCCAGATCGATATGCCTTGAGGAAGAGGCGATCTCGACGAGGATGGCGCCTGCTGGGCTTGTTGGAAGGGAGGGCGGGTCGGTCATTGCTTCGGTCGCGAGCGCGATGGATCTGGCCGCCATGAATTCGAACGTGGTCAGCAGGTCTGCGGATTCGCGGCGGACCAATGCGAGAAGCTCGGCGAGCGGTGCCCCGTTCGCGAGCTTCAGCCAGGCAGTCGCGCGGCGGGTCGGCAAGGGCGCGAGACGCAACACTGCGCCGGTGACGATGCCGAGAGTCCCCTCGCTTCCGACGAAGCACTGCTTGACGTCGTAGCCGGTGTTGTTCTTCCGCAGCTTGCGCATGTCGGAGACGACCGTGCCGTCCGCCAGGACCGCCTCGATCCCGAGCAGCAGATCGCGCGTCATCCCGTACCTGACGACTGACAGCCCGCCGGCGTTCGTGCCGATGTTGCCCCCGATCCGGCAACTGCCTTCCGCGCCGAGGCTGAGCGGCAACAGAAGGCCGGCAGCCGCCGCGGCGTCCTGTACGTTCTTCAGGATGGCGCCGCCATCGACAGAGATGCTCATGGACACGGGATCGATTTCGCGGATCCTGTCCATCCGCTCGAGGCTCACGATAATCTGGCGTCCGGATGCGTCCGGCGTAGCGCCGCCGCAATAGCTGGTGTTGCCGCCTTGCGGAACGATTCCGATCCCGTGGTGCGCCGCCAGCCGTACCACGTCAGCGACTTGCTGTGTCGTGGCCGGCTTCAGCACGGCAAACGTCGACCCCGTGAAGAGCTGGCGTTGATCCGTTGTGTAGGTGGCGATCCCCTCTGGGTCGTCAACGACGCCTCGGTCGCCTACAAGGTCGCGAAAGGCCCGAACGTGTACTGACTGGGACATGCTCTGCTCCCGATTGGCATCGGGTGATCTTTGCGGGTTTGTGCCGCATTGGCTGCCGTTGAGAGGGCATCCCGAAGAAAACAATGCCGAATTACCACCGATGCCGGCAGCTTGCAGCGGGTGTCGAACGCCTTCATCGCCTATGCCGTTCCGGACTCCACAATTCCCCCGACGGGAGGCGCCGCCGCGGCGCGGGGCATGGGAGTTCCTATACGACTAAATATGAATCGCATGTCCCAGCGACTTCAGCGCGGCCTCGTGAAAGGCTTCGCCTTGGGTCGGATGCGCATGGATGGTCATGGCGACATCCTCGAGGCGCGCGCCCATCTCCAGCGCAAGACCGAAGGCTGCCGAGAGCTCGGCGATGCCGGCGCCAACACCCTGGATTCCCAACAGGAGATGATTGTCGGCTCGCGCGACGGTTCGGATGAAGCCGTCTTCCCGATCCAGCGTCAGTGCGCGGCCGTTGGCCTTGAACGGGAAGAGGTCCGTCTTGACCTCGAAACCCCTGCTGCTCGCCTCGTTGGGTGACAGGCCGACCGTGACAATCTCGGGGTCAGTGAAGCAGATCGCCGGGATCGAAATGCGGTCCCAGGCGCGACGGCGACCGGCAACGATCTCAGCCACCATTTCGCCTTGCGCCATGGCGCGATGCGCCAGCATCGGCTCTCCCGTGACGTCTCCGATCGCGGAGACGCCGTGCATCGAGGTGCGGCATCGGTCGTCGATTCTGATAAAAGGTCCATCCATGTCGAGATCGAGAATCTCGAGCCCGAAGCCGCTTGTCGCGGGTCTGCGGCCGACCGTAACAAGGATCTTGTCGGCTTCGAGTGACGTCTGCTCCCCGCTGGCGGTCTCGATCGCCAGCGCCGCGCTTTCCGTGCCGAGTGCTTGCACCTTTGCGCCCGTCAGAACCGTGACTCCGAGCGCGGTCAGGCGCCTTGCGATGGGCTCACTCAGGTCGACATCATATTGCGGGAGAATGCGCGGCGCAGCCTCGACGACCGTGACGGCTGCGCCCATTTTCGCGAGCGCAGTGCCGAGCTCGAGGCCAATGTAACCGCCGCCGACCACGACAAGCTTCTTCGGGATTTCGGTGAGCGCCAAAGCCTCGGTCGAGGAGATCACGCGGCCTCCGAAGGGAAGGAACGGCAGCGCAACCGGCTCGGAGCCCGTCGCGATCACCACCGTTTCGGCACGGATCACCTGTCGGCCGGATGGCGTTTCGACCTCGACGGTCTTGCCGTCGCGAAAGGAGGCGCGACCAGCCACGTATCTGGCGCCGGCTCTTTTCAGTAGACCAGCCACGCCGCCGTTCAGGCGCCTGACGATATCATCCTTCCAGGCGATGGTCCTCGCGAAGTTGAGTGATGGCGGCGCAGCGGAAATGCCGAAGACATTCTTGCCATCGGCGGCCCGCGCGATGGTTTCATACTCACCGGCCGCATGGATCAAGGCCTTGGAAGGAATGCAGCCGACATTGAGACAGGTTCCACCCGGCTTTTCGGCCTCGACGATGATCGTATCGATGCCGAGCTGGCCGGCACGGATCGCGCAGGTGTAGCCGCCGGGGCCCGCGCCGATGACAAGGAGCTTGCAGGTGATTTCGGTCATTGTCTTATGCGTCAATGAAGATCATGGCCGGTGTCTCCAGCTGTGTCTTGATCCGCTGCACGAACTGGGCTGCATCGAACCCATCGATCACCCGGTGATCAAAGCTGGACGACAGATTCATCATCTGACGCGGAACGAAGACGGCGCCATCCCAATGCGGACGGATGGCGATGCGGTTGACACCGACGATTGCGACCTCCGGATGATTGATGATGGGCGTCGTCGCGAGCCCGCCCAGTGCGCCGAGCGACGTGATCGTGATGGTCGAGCCGGTGAGTTCGTCGCGGGTGGCGCTGCCGTTCCGCGCCGCTTCCGCGATCCGCGCGACCTCGGCGGCGCAATTCCAGAGGTCGCGCGCTTCCGCATGCCGGACGACGGGGACCACCAAGCCGGTCGGCGTTTGCGTGGCAATCCCGATATGAACGCCCGCGTGCTGGTGAACGATCCCGGCCTCGTCGTCGAAATGGGCATTGAGATGCGGCAGCCCGGTGATCGCGCGCACCATGGCGCGCATCAGGAACGGCAACAATGTCAGTTTGGGCCTGCCCGGCTGCTTCTGGCTGTTGAGCTTCGCGCGCAAATCCTCGAGCGCGGTGACATCGACCTCTTCGATATAGGTGATGTGCGGAATGCGCGAGTTCGCAATCGACATCTTCTCGGCGATCTTGCGGCGTAAGCCGACGATCTTGATGTCGGTCACCGCGGTTTGCGCGGGATACGGCGTCGCTGTCGTTCCGATACCGCCGCGCGCGAAATGGGCGTCAAGATCATCGTGGGTGACCCGCCCGGCCGGGCCCGTTCCGCGAATCTGACGCAAGTCGACGCCTGCTTCCCGCGCGCGGAGCCGAACCGCCGGGGCGGCCAAAGGCCGATCGCTTGCGTGGCGGAGTAGCGCCGCTGATGGCTGCGTCCTCCGCGCATTGGGCGGATCGCTCGCCGGCACGCGCGGGGCGCTTGCGGCATGATCAGACTTTTTGGCCGAAGCGCTTGCCGCGGACGATGCGAGCTTCACCGCTTCCGTCGCGGGCGCGCTCTTGCCGTCGACCTCCAGCCGAACGAAGTCCGAGCCGATGGCGAGAACGTCGCCCACACTGCCGGCGAGCCAGATGACCCGTCCCTCGGCGGGCGAGGGAATTTCCACCGTCGCCTTGTCGGTCATGACTGCGCCGAGCACGGCGTCCTCGCGCACGACATCGCCGACCTTCACGTGCCATTCCACGAGCTCGGCTTCCGCAATGCCTTCGCCGACGTCGGGCAGCTTGACCACGCGCTCGGCCATTTCAAGCCTCCAGCGTTTCGATCAGCGCACGACTGACTCGCGCCGGGCCCGGAAAGTAGTCCCATTCCTGTGCGTGTGGGTAGGGCGTGTCCCAGCCGGCGACCCGCGCGATGGGGGCTTCCAGATGATAGAAGCATCGCGTCTGGACCAGTGCGCAGAGCTCAGCACCGAATCCGGAGGTCAGCGTTGCCTCATGCACGATCACGCAGCGTCCGGTCTTCTTGACCGAGGCTTCGATGGTGTCGAGATCGAGCGGCAGCAGCGAGCGAAGATCGATAATCTCGGCATCAATACCGGCTTCGGTCGCGGCGGTCTCGGCGACATGAACCATCGTGCCGTAGGCGAGGATGGTGACGGCCTCGCCGTGCCGGCGGATCGCGGCGCTACCGAGCGGAATTGCAAAATGTCCGTCGTCGACTTCGCCGAGATCATGCTTCGACCACGGCGTCACCGGCCGATCATGATGACCGTCGAATGGACCGTTATAGAGCCGCTTCGGTTCGAGAAAGATCACGGGATCGGGGTCCTCGATGGCGGAGATCAGCAGACCCTTGGCGTCGCGCGGGTTCGATGGCACGACGGTCTTGATGCCGCAGACATGGGTGAACAGAGCTTCCGGGCTCTGGCTGTGCGTCTGCCCGCCAAAGATGCCGCCGCCGGTCGGCATGCGCACGACGAGCGGGCAGGTGAACTGGCCATTCGACCGATAGCGTAGCCGCGCGGCCTCGGAGACGATCTGGTCGTAAGCCGGATACATGTAATCGGCGAACTGGATTTCGACGCAGGGTTTCAGGCCATAAGCTGCCATGCCCACCGCGATGCCGACGATGCCGAGCTCGCTGATCGGGGTATCGAAGCAACGGCTCGTTCCGTATTTCGCCTGTAGACCCTGGCTGGCGCGAAACACACCGCCGAAATAGCCGACATCCTCGCCGAACACGACGACATCGTTGTCGCGCGACATCATCACATCCATCGCGTCGCGAATCGCCTCGATCATGGTCCGCCGTGTCATGGTTCAGACTCCGGCTTCCTGGCGCTGACGGCGCAGATGTGGCGGCATATCTGCAAATACGCCCTCGAACATGTCACGCGCCGAAGGACGTTGCTCGGAATGGAGCGTGCCGTAGCTCTCGGCTTCCTTTTGGGCCGAAACGACTGTGTCCAGGATCTCCGCCTCAGCCTGCTTGTGCCGCTCCTCCGACCAGGCGCCGCGGACGATCAAATGGTTCTTCAGCCTGATCACGGGATCTCCGAGCGGCCACGCTTCGGATTCTGTCTTCGGCCGATAGCCCGCTGGGTCGTCCGAAGTAGAATGCGCACCGACGCGATAGGTTACGTGCTCGATCAGGGTCGGGCCGAGGTTGCGGCGTGCGCGTTCGCAGGCCCATTTCGCGACCGCATGGACTGCAAGGTAGTCGTTGCCGTCGACACGTAGTGCCGGAATGCCGAAGCCGAGACCGCGCGCCGCAAACGTGCCGGAGCCGCCGCGTGCGATGCCCTGGAAGGTCGAGATGGCCCATTGATTGTTGACGATGTTGAGCACGACCGGCGCGCGATAGGTCGAGGCGAACACCAGTGCGGCATGGAAGTCGGATTCGGCAGTTGCCCCATCGCCGATCCACGCAACTGCGATCTTGGTGTCGTTCTTGATCGCGGACGCCATCGCCCAGCCGACCGCCTGGATGTATTGGGTGGCGAGATTGCCGGAGATCGAGAAGAAGCCGTGCTCCCTGGAGGAATACATCACCGGTAGCTGGCGCCCCTTCAGGGGATCGTGCGTGTTGGAGTAGATCTGACAGGCCATCTCGACCAGCGAGTAGCCGCCGGCGATCAAAAGCCCCGCCTGGCGATAGGTCGGAAAATTCATGTCGCCCGGAAGAAGCGCCTTGCGGAAGGCGCAACTCACGGCCTCTTCGCCCATATGCTGCATATAGAACGACGTCTTGCCCTGACGCTGTGCTGTCTGCATCCGCGCGTCAAATGCACGCAACGTCATCATGTGACGCAAGCCCTCGAGCAGTTCGCTGTCCGAGAGGGTGCCTGCCCAGGGACCCACGGCCTCGCCATCGCGATTGAGCACGCGAATGACGGAGAAGGCGAGATCACGAATCGTCTCGGCGTCCACGTCGACTGCGGGACGATTGACCTGGCCTGCGCGCGGAATGCGGATGTTCGAGAAATCTGGCGTGCCGCCCGGGCGCACCGCTGGTTCCGGCACGTGCAGCCTCAGTGGCGGATGCTCGGCGGATTGAGCCGCCTCGCCTGGCGGGATCATGTCATGGATGAGGTCGGGGTCGGGCATTGGCTTTCACCTCTCACCTCGATTGCATCGATGCAGAATAACGCACCAACGCGGCGAACGAGCCGGTCGACGACGTCGCGGTCATCGATATCTATGGAAGCCGAGATGCGGCAGGCGTTCGAATCCACGCGCGCGCTGACGGCGGCAAGCCGCAGCCCCGCGACACGGGTCTGGTCGAGCAGGCGGCCGAGTGCGGCGTGCATATCGCTGGTCTGGAGTTCGAGAAAAAACACCGCATACGTCTCGTTTTGTAAGTACATCGTACTGGCAAAGACCAGGATTGTTGTTCTTTTGATCTGGGTATAGCCTGGATATGCGATAAGGATATTCCACATATAAGCCGTAAGGCCAGAATGGAGTTCTTGGTATGGTGCCGATCGGACGTGCCTCGAGGCCGGTCAAGGCCCCGCGCAAGGATGCGCTTCGGCTAGACGAGATCGATCGCAAGATCCTGCGCGCCTTGCAGCAGGATGCACGCCTGACGACGGCGCAACTCGCCGACAGGATTGGGCTCTCCACCACGCCATGCTGGAACAGGCTGAAGCGTCTCGAGACGCAGGGCTATATCGATGGCTACGTCGCGCTGCTCAATCAGGACAAGCTTGGCCTGCCCGAAACGGTCATCATAGAGCTGACGCTCGATCGTCACGACGAGGAGATGCTCGAACGCTTTGGTCAATTGCTGACGAATTTGCCGGAGGTGATCGAGGCCTATCTCACCACCGGCGATTACGATTACATTGTGAAGGTCGCGGTCGAAAGCACCGCCGGCTATGAACGCTTCCTGCGCGAAAAGCTCTATCGCATCCCTGGCATCCGGCACAGCCGGTCGTCATTTGCGTTGCGCTGCCTGAAAAAGCTAACCTCGGTCCAGGTCTAGCAAAGGATCGGGGCACTCCAGTCGAGCCCTCATCGCTCCTGACGGCAGTCGTCCCATCCCCCAAGTTGGGAATGGGGCTAGGATCTACCGGGCGATGCTGCAAAGGCTACCGTCCCGGCTCGCCGAACTCGTGCTTGCTGTCGTGGCCGCCGATGAACACCAGGACCCCGGCGATCAGCGGCAGGACCGCAAGCACCAAGAGACCGGTCGAGGTCTGCCCCGTTGCTTCCTTGACCCAGCCGATCAGATAAGGACCGCCAAAGCCTGCGAGGTTGCCGATCGAGTTGATCAGCGCGATGGCGCCGGCGGCCGCCGTGCCGGAGAGCCAGGCGGTCGGCAGCGTCCAGAACACGCCGAAGCAGCAGAACACGCCGATCGCCGCCACCGTCAGCGCCACCATCGTCAGCGTGGGATCGGTGAGATAGGAGGACACCGCGAGCGCAATAGCAGTCAGCAGCAGCGGTGCGCCGACATGGAACACGCGCTCACGCGTGGCATCGGAATGCCGCGCCCACAAGATCATGGCGATGGTCCCGAACAGATAGGGAATCGCGGTGACGAAGCCGGTCTGTGTGTTCGTCAGGCCGAACGCCTTGACGATCTGCGGCAGCCAGAACTGCATGCCGTAGAGCGCGCCGACGAAGCCGAAATAGATCAGGCTCAGCGTGATCACCTTCGGCGAGGTCAGCGCTTTGCCAAGAGACAGATGTTTGACCGCCTTCTTGGCCGCAGCCTCCGCATCAAGCTTGGCCTTGAGCCAGGTCTTCTGCTCGGGCGAGAGCCAATCTGCCTTCTCCGGCTTGTCGGTGAGATAGAACCAGGTGGCGATGCCGAGCAGCACCGACGGAATGCCCTCGATGATGAACAGCCATTGCCAGCCCTTCAACCCCATGAGGCCGTCGAGGCCGAGCAGCAAGCCCGAGATCGGTGCGCCGATCACGGTGGATACGGGGACCGCGATCGCAAAGGCCGCGATGAAGCGGCCGCGGTACTCGGCCGGGTACCAATAGGTGAGATAGAGGATGATGCCGGGGAAGAAACCGGCCTCGGCGACACCGAGCAGAAAGCGCAGAATGTAGAAGCTGGTCTCGCCGCTGACCATCGCCATCAGCGCCGAGATGATGCCCCAGGTCACCATGATCCGGGCGATCCAGCGGCTGGCGCCGAATTTCTCCAGCGCCAGATTGCTCGGCACCTCGAAGATGAAATAGCCGATGAAGAAGATGCCGGCGCCCCAGGCGAACACCAACGGGGAAAATTTCAGGTCCGCATTCATGGTCAGCGCGGCAAAGCCGAGATTGACGCGATCGAGGTAGGAGAAGAAGTAGGCCAGCACCAGGAACGGGATCAGTCGCCAGGAGATGGCGCGAATGGTCGAAGTCTCGATCGCCGACTTGGCAGCGCCGGCGGCACCGGCAAAGGTGGTGGTCTGACTCATCGCGATTCCCCCGTCTGTCCGCCAAGTCGACTTGGCTTCGTTATGATTGATGTTTGCGGATCTAATTCTCGGCAGAGTGCTGAAGCAATGCTGGCGTAGCGCAGTAATTCTGAACGGGGTGTCAGTTTTTCTCACGGGCCGATGTCCGGGTGACACTGCGGCCCTCGTTGGACCGTCGACGTGCCTCGGCATGACCGAAGTAACCCCGTGGGTTTTTCCGACCCCCCGAGGAAAGGCTGGCAGATCAGAAAAACCAAACGGGAGGTCAGAAAAAGCGCCTTGCGTGGAACCGGACGACGCCGCTCATCTTGCGCCATCAAGAAAGAAGCCTGTCGCAGGCGAGGAAACGATGATTGCAAGCGGCCTATCCAGCGCAAGAGCATGGCTCGGCCTTCAAATCCGGTCGCGCCGCCACGCGTCGGTGCCGCAACGTTGCGCCGACCAAATGAGCCGCGCGGAGCATCTGCGGATGCGGGCTCGGCTAGCGTCGTGATCCGCTCTTACCTGCCAAATTGCTGGCGCTGTCCATCGGATCGTGGTCGCCAAGCGCGAGAAGATCGTCGACGCGATCAGGCGACAGAGCAACAGATCATCTACGCCGTCATTCACGAGAGGCTTGCATGAACGATGAATGAGATGACTAAGCTGAGAGTCGGAATTGTCGGTGTAGGTCTGATGGGCCATGGAATCGCAAAGAATGTCCTGGCGCGGGGCAGCTTTCCTCTGGCCTTTCTCGACCATCCGGGCAATCAACCCGTTGACGATCTCCTCAGCCTCAGGGCCACGGCCTGCAAGACGCCCGGTGAGGTCGCGAGCGCGTCGGATGTTATCATCCTCTGCGTAACGGGTTCGCCTCAGGTCGAAGCGATCCTGTCGGGCGAAGCGGGCGTTCTGTCTGGCCTCCGTAAGGGCACCATCATTGTCGATTGCTCGACGGCGCTGCCGGACTCGACATTGCGGATGGCCGCCGCGGTCGAGGCGGCGGGTGGACGCTTTCTCGATGCGCCCATGACGCGCACCGCCAGGCACGCGGAAGAAGGAACGCTGAACCTTCTGGTTGGCGGCGACGAAGCCGACCTTCGCAGCGTCCGCGCGGTTCTTGCCTCTTTCACCGAGGGTGTGGAACATGTCGGCCCGGTGGGGTTCGGCCACCGGCTCAAGCTGCTCCATAATTATGTATCGATCGGCTTCATGGCGCTGCTTGGCGAGGCCGCGGCGCAGGCCGCCGATGCAGGCGTCGATCCGGCGGTCTTCGTCGACGTCCTTGCCAAAGGAGGCGGGGCTGGCGTTGCGCTCCAGCGCATGGCGCCCGCAATCGTGACGGGCGATACCGGCACGATCCCGTTCTTTATCGATAATGCGCTAAAGGATATCTCCTACTACCGGATGATGGCGAGCAACTCCGGCGCATCCAAAGCGATCGCAGACGGTGTCAGCACTGCGATCGCGGCTGTGGTCGAGAGCGGCCATGGCCAAGCCTATATTTCCGACCTGGCGCGGCTCCTTCGAAAAACGAAGCCGGCAGCCTAGACCGAGAACGAGTGTTGAGACAGGGACGACCGATCCAATGACAATGACCGATATCCGATTTCCCGTAGATGGCCGAACTCGCAAGATGTTCGTCGATGGCGCGTGGGTTGAGGCCCGCTCGGGAAAAGTCCTCGAGACGCGCAATCCCGCGACTGGCGAGGTGATCGGCCGTGTCCCGCGTGGCGATGCTGGCGACATCGACATTGCCGTTAGCGCCGCCCGGCGCGCCTTCGTGGGACCGTGGAGCCGCTTCAAACCGTTCGAGCGACAGGCTCTGCTCCTGCGCATTGCCGATCTGTTCGAGAAGCATTGGGAGGAGATCAGCCGGTCCGACACCGCCGACATGGGTATGCCGATCGTCAGGACGCGGGCGAACAAGCTTCGCGTGCTCGGCATGCTCAGATACTACGCCGGCATGGCGACGGCGATTCATGGGCAGACGATCGACAATTCGCTTCCCGGCGACATAGTTTCGTTCACGCGGAAGGAGCCGGTCGGCGTGGTCGGCGCGATCATCCCGTGGAACGCGCCCACCGCTGCGTCGGTTTGGAAGATCGGACCTGCGCTCGCGACCGGATGCACCATCGTGCTCAAGCCTTCCGAAGAGGCGCCGCTAACGCCCCTCCTGATCGCGGATTTGATGAACGAGGCAGGTGTGCCGCCCGGCGTCGTCAACGTCGTGACCGGGACCGGCCCGGAGGCCGGCGCGCCTTTGGCCGAACATCCCGGTGTCGACAAGATCGTCTTCACGGGATCCACTGCCACTGGCCAGGCGATCATCCGAGCGTCGGCCGGCAATCTCAAACGGGTATCCCTCGAGCTTGGCGGAAAGTCGCCGGTCATCGTCTGCGCCGACGCGGACCTCGACAAGGCTGTCCCGATTGCCGCGATGGCAGCGTTCGCCAATTCGGGCCAGATCTGCATCGCCGGCTCCCGCCTGTTCGTCGAGCGAGCGATCCACGACGAGTTGGTCGAACGGCTCGGAAAGTTCGCTTCGGCCCTCAAGATCGGCGACGGAGCTGATCCCATGACGGAGATCGGACCCCTCGTTTCCGAGCGACAGCTCGACAAGGTCGAAGGCTTCCTGAACAGCGGACGCGACCAGGGCGCGAAGGTCGTGACCGGAGGCCGAAGACTGAGAGAGGGGAGTTTCGCGAAGGGCAACTTCGTCGAGCCGACCGTGTTCGCCGGCGTCTCCGACGACATGCAGATCGCCCGTGACGAAATCTTTGGTCCGGTCATTTCCGCACTGCCGTTCGACACGCTCGATGAAGCCGTGGAGCGCGCCAATGCGACACCATACGGGCTTGCGGCGGGTGTCTTCACGCGTGACGTAAGCAAGGCCCACATCATTTCGCGCAGTCTCCGGGCGGGATCGGTCTGGGTGAACACCTATCACGCGATCGATCCTGCATTGCCTTTCGGCGGCTACAAGATGAGTGGATATGGCCGTGAAGGCGGCACCGAACAGCTCGATGAGTACCTCAACACGAAGGGAGTCTGGATCAAGCTGGACTGACCCGATCATTCTGTCGGCTTCGCGGTCAGTCGTGACGATACACATCTGATCGACGCTTCACCCAAGGTGGCGCGCCGATGCGTGACCTTGCGCATTCGTGGCTGCGAGGGAAGAGACGAGACCACTACAATCAACCGAGCGAGTATCATGAAGGACAGTTACAAAATTGCGGTCGTGCACGGAGATGGCATCGGACCGGAAGTCGCTCGTGCGGCGGTTGCGGTGCTGCAGGCTGGTGTCCAGACCGGCACGCTCCAGTTCGTGGAATACCCGGCGGGTGCCACTCACTTTCTCGAAACGGGAGACTCTTTTCCGGCGACCTCGTTCGAGGGCTGTCGCGGGGCCGACGCCATTCTCCATGGTGCGGCTGGCATTCCCGGTGTGGTTCACCCTGACGGAACCGAAGCCGGACTTGATTTCACGCTCTCACTTCGCTTCAAGTTGGATCTGTATGCCAACGTGCGGCCCATTAGGCTCTACAAGGGCGTGCCGTCTCCGCTCGGGCATCCGGGGTCGATCGATTACGTCATCGTCAGGGAGAATAGCGAGGGGCTCTACGCCGCGCGCGGCGCGGGTGCGCTGCTGAGGGAGGAAGTCGCAGTCGACACGCTAGTTCAGACTAGGAAAGGTATCGAGCGTATCGTCCGGTTCGCGTTCGACCTCGCCAGATCGCGTAACGGCTCGCCAAAGGACGGCCGGCGCCGGGTCACCTGTTGCGACAAGGCCAATGTCCTGCGCACATATGCGTTCTTCCGTTCCGTCTTCGACGAGGTGGCCAAGGACTATCCCGACATTGAAGCCGAGCACGTCCTTGTTGATGCGATGACCGTTCATCTCGTCAACAAGCCATCGCACTTCGACGTCATCGTCACCGAGAACATGTTCGGCGACATCATTTCCGATCTCGGTGCCGCGACGGTCGGCGGCATGGGCATGTCCCCGTCGGAAGAAGTCGGTGATGGAATCGGCTTCTTTCAAGCTTCGCATGGCTCGGCGCCCGACATAGCAGGAAAGGGGCTCGCCAATCCCTATGGAACGATCCTGGCTGCGATACTGATGCTGAGACGCCTGGACCGGCGCTATCGCGATGATCGGCTGCGCCTTGGTGCCGACAGGATGGAAGCTGCCGTGTGCGCCGGGTTGGAGGATGCAGCGCTGAGGACACGGGACATCGGCGGCAATGCGACGACCAGTCAGGTCGTGGATGCGCTCCTGAAGCTGCTCTGAGCGGGAGGGCGTCAGCGCAGCTGGGAAAGACTTGAGCGGATCAAAGAGATCAGCTGCTCGGTGTTCGGGCGCCTGACCGAGTTGCGCGTGGTAATCAAGCCAATCTGGCGAAGCTTGATTTGATCGGAGAGCGGGACCACACGAAACCGCTGCACGCCGGCCTGCACCAGCGCGACTCGTGGCACGATCGCGATGCCGAGGCCGGACGCGGCCAGTGCCACCGCTGTCGTGGCGGCCTGAACTTCAAATTGAACATCGAGCCGGACGTGGAGCGTCTCCAGCGTCTCGTCGATCAACCCTCGCACGGCTGTCGTTTTCGACAGCAGGATGACCGGCTTGTCCACCAGATCGGCGAATCCTGTGCTTGCTTGCCCCTCGTCGAACACCGGCGGTACGCAGGCAAAAAGGGGGTCCTCAAGCATCGGCTCGAACTCATAGTCCCCCATGTCGGGGACTTGCGGACCAATACCGAACTCGACATCCTGCCGCTTGAGGAGTTCAAGCATAGGCGTCGTGGAGAGCTCCATGAGCTGGACCTGGCTCCGCGGATAGCGGACCTTGAATGTCGCCAGGATGTTGGGCAGCCACCCGGACGCGAGCGTCGGAACGCAGGCCATGCGAATGTGACGGCTGCGGGACTGTGCTGACTCGCTCAGCAAATCCAGCCCGGACTGAACTTCCTGGAGGGCGCGCTTTGCCTGCTCGAACAGAATTCGCCCCTCAGATGTCAGCAATACTTTCTGCGGCGTTCTGCGAAAAAGGAGGACGCCGATCTGCTCCTCCAAGTCGCGGATCTGCATGCTGACCGCAGAAGGAGACCGGTT
Organism: Bradyrhizobium sp. NC92; assembly: GCF_025200865.1. Lineage (NCBI taxonomy): Bacteria > Pseudomonadati > Pseudomonadota > Alphaproteobacteria > Hyphomicrobiales > Nitrobacteraceae > Bradyrhizobium > Bradyrhizobium sp. NC92. Next base: position 7,910,483 of record NZ_CP104171.1, on the reverse strand, counting down.
CGATTCCTCGGCGGCCTTCCGGAAGCTTTCGTGCTCAGCTGCAAGCAGGAAGGTATGGAGAAGCTTGAGATTGATGTTCGACAAGTCCTATGCCCTGCTTCTGCGTTTCCGCGCATGTGACGGGGAGGGACAAAGCCCCCGTGCGCCGGAAGACCGATCTGTTCACAATATCCAGCGGCGATTGGTACGTATATCGAGTGGAAAGTTCAGCCGTCGTTCCTGGGGGCCATCTGCTCAATTCCCTCGTCGGGAATAGCGAAATTCGCCATGAACGTTTGTTCGCCCGATACCGACAAAATGCCAACAAAACGGACGGCTGGAGCGAACTTTTACTTGTGGTTTCAATGCATCGCGAAGATTTTCCGGAGAAATCCGGGATCGAACCGACGGCTTAAGGCATAGTTATTATTAGTGTTTTATCGTGGTGCCCCTGGCCGGAATCGAACCAGCACTCCTTGCGGAACTCGATTTTGAGTCGAGCGCGTCTACCAGTTCCGCCACAGGGGCCCTCGGTCGGCCCCATAGGCGGCGTCGCGAAGCCGGCGGACTATAGCCATGGACGGGGCGGGGTCAACCCGCGCCAAAGTGATGTCAGCCGTTCTCGACAGCCGCATGGGCCGGGGCTAGAGGCTGGGGCGCGAGAGATGCCAAAGAGGCTGCCGTGACCACCGAGAGTGCCGCCATACCTGCGTTCAAGCCGGCCGCCACGAGCCCCGCGCTGACCGCCGCGGTCTTGGTCACGCTGATCGGCGCAGCCACGATTGCGGGCGCCTGGTTCTTCCAGCTCGTCCTGGAGATCCTGCCCTGTCCATTGTGCCTGGAGCAGCGCTACGCCTACTACCTCGCAATACCGCTCGGTGCGCTCACGGCGCTGGCGGCGCGGAGCGGCGCGCCGCGGCCGCTGCTGCTGGCGGGGCTCGCGATCCTCGCCCTGGCGACGCTCGTCAATGCCGGTCTCGGCGCCTACCATTCCGGGGTCGAATGGGGGTTCTGGAAGGGGCCGACCGACTGCTCCGGGCCCGTCGTCAATCTCGGTAGCGCCGCCGATCTCTTGTCGAAGCTCGACACCGTGAAGGTGGTGCGCTGCGACGAGGTGCAGTGGCGCTTCCTCGGCCTCTCGCTCGCCGGCTACAACGTGCTGATCTCGCTCTTGATGGCCGCGATCGCCGCGTGGGGATTGGTGCGGACGGCGAAGCGCTAAAGCTCAATCGTCCACGTCGTCCTGCGTGCGCCCGAACAGGTGCACGATGCCCGGCGTTGCGATCGTCACGAAAACGAAACGCGACAGGTGATGGGCGCCGACGAAGATCGGGTCGATGTGCAGCGTCAAGGCCAGCGCCAGCATCGCATCCATGGCGCCGGGCGCGAAGGCGACGATGACGTCGGAGAATTTCACCTGGGTGGTGAGCGCCACGATGCCGACGAAGATGGCGGAGACGGCGATGGCCACGGCAAACGAGCCCAGGGCCGCGCCGAGGTGGCCGGCGAGCGTCTTGATTCGCATCCGCGCGAAACGGCTGCCGATCAGTGCGCCGATCCCGATCAGCGCCACGCCGCGCACCCAGTCCGGCAGGCCGCCCTCGACCCATCCGGCACCATGCAGCACGCTGGAGCCGATCATCGCGCCGAACATCCAGCTTGCGGGAAACCTGATCAGCCGCAACACGAACGCCGCCGCCAGCGACGCCGCGGCAAGCTCGAGGAGATCGAGCGGCGAGGCGATGGTCGTTGCCAGCGACGGCGCGGCGGAGGGTGCGACGCCTGCAATCGCCAGCACCATCGGCAGCGCGGCGGTCAGGATGATGACGCGCATGGTCTGCACCACCGCAATGCCCGGCAGGTCGGCGCCGCGCTCGACCGCCAGGATCGTGATCTGCGACAGTGCGCCGGGGCTGCCGGCCAGGAAAGCCGAGGTGCGGTCCCAGCCATGGATGCGCTGGAGGTAATAGCTCGAGCCGAACGTCGAGCAGAACGTGGCGAGCGCAAGCAGGCCGATGGTGAGAGGATAGGCGCTGACCTGCTGAAGCAAATGGCGCGACACCACCGAGCCCAGCGAGATGCCGAGCAGCACCAGCACGGTTTGGGTCAGGATCGGCGGCAGGCTCAGCTGGCGGCCGGCGATCGCGGCGATCCCGACCGCGATCATCGAGCCCGAGATCAGCCCGCCGGGCAGGCCGGCGAGCAGAAACACCAGGCCACCGGCGGTGCCGATGACGAGCGTCTCCACCGTGCTCAGGATCTTGGCACGGCTCGGCCATTCGAACGACAGGGAGGCGGTGATTTGCTTCACGCCACCTTATCGCAAATCCGCCCGAGCCGCACAATTGCAGGCTCGTCATGCCGCAATGCGCGACGTCTTCCGCGGATGCTCGGAAGGAAGCGTGACGGGCTTATTTCTTGTCGGCGGCGGGAGCTGCGGGAGCGGCGGCTGCGCTACCGGCCTTCGCCTCCTTTTTGCATTCGCGACGGAATTTCTTGCGCTCCTTCCCCTTCAATCCCTTGGCGTCCGCTTGCTTCGAGCATTCCAGCGATTCCGCCGACCGCTCCTTCGTTGCCTTCTTGTCGGGGACAGTGGCGGCAGTGTCGGTCTTGGCGGCCGGTGCGGTGGTCTGCGCGAAGGCGGTGCCGGTGAGGAGCAGGGAGGCGAGCGCGACGGCGGCGAGGCGGGACGTGAAGGTCATGTGGTGCACTCTGCTTGCGAGAATTGCGAAGGGCTGAAACGTCGGCTCGTGTTGCTGAACGCGACATGAATGAGTGAAGCGGCGGGATCACTATATTTTGCCGGCGCAACTCATCGCATCCTTGTCGCAAGCGTCCGGCACGCTAGGATAGCAATCCTCAATTCACTTCCGTCAGGGAAGACCAAGCAGGAGACCCAAGGATGACCATTCAGACGAAATTGTTGTGTGCGATCGCAGCGTCGGGTGTCGCGGGATTGCTGGCGAGCGCGCCGGCGCAGGCATTGACCGCGCAGGAGTGTAGCGCGAAGTACCAGGCCGCCAAGAAGGACGGCTCGCTCGGCACCATGAAGTGGAATGACTTCCGCAAGGCCCAATGCGGTGCAGATGCGACGCCCGCCGCGGCGCCGACCGCGGCAGCGCCCACGGCTCCCGCGGAGCCGAAGCAGGCCAAGAAGGAGGCGGCGCCCGCCGCGGCGCCGGCCCTGCCGGCGGGACCTGCGATTTACCCGAACGCGGTCGATCCGAAATATGCCAAGGAGCCCGCCGGCAAGGCGCGCCTGCACACCTGCGTCGACCAGTACAATGCCAACAAGACCACCAACGGCAACGGCGGCTTGAAGTGGATCCAGAAGGGCGGCGGCTATTACAGCGAATGTACCAAGAAGCTGAAGGGCGCCGCCTGAGCTTCGAATGCTACGAAGGCCGGAGCAACGCTCCGGCCTTTTCGCCTGTATTTTGGCGCACGATCTTTTCGGAAAACCGCTGCACCCTTGACGCTTCCGCGGCCCTTCGGGTCCGGATCTGGCTCAGTCGAGCAGTTTCTCGGCCGATTTCGCCACGAGCTGCGACCGCTTGCGCGGACCGCTCTCGACGAACAACAGGCTCTGGCCGAAGATGAAGCAGTAGAACAGGAAGGCCTGCGCGTCGGCCTCCTCGGTCGCAAGGCCGGTGGCGCGATAGAGGTCGCCGACGTGCTTGAGCCGCGCCGCATCGACGCTCGCCACCGCTGCCGCGGCGTTCTCGTCCGAGCGGGCCCATTGCCGGATCGCAAGCTCGATCGCCATGCCTTCCGGATTGAGCCGCTCGGAATAGAGCTGGATCACCGCCTTCAGCCGTTCGCGCGGCGCTTGCCCGTCAAGGCTTGTCTGCTGCGCGATCGCGGCGATGCGGCCCTTGCGCCAGGCTTCCAGCATGGCCTCGAGCAGCGCGGCGCGATCGGCGAAGCGCCGGTAGAACCCGCCCTTGGTGACGCCGAGGTTCTTGGCGAGCACCTCGACCCGCACGCCCTCCACCCCCGCACGGGCGAGCTCGGCAAATCCAGCCTCGACCCAGACATCGCCCTTGCCGTCGCTCATGAAGGAAGCCTCACCCGGACTTGATACGGTGCCGTATTGCTAACGCGACACGGGTTTGATACGCTACCGTATCAACGATCAAGAACGAAATTGCGGGAGGAATTGCGATGGAGCAGGAGGCAACCTATCGCGGCACGGTCTATCCATGGCAATGCGACCATGTCGGGCACATGAACATCATGTGGTATGTCGGCAAGTTCGACGAGGCCAACTGGAATCTGTTCGCTCGCATTGGCCTGACGCCGAGCTATTTGCGCTCCTCCGGCCGCGGCATGGCCGCGGTGCAGCAGAACATCGCCTACAAGCGCGAGCTGCTCGCCGGCGACATCGTCGAGATCCGCAGCCATCTGCTCGAGATCAGGGACAAGTCGATCCGCTTCCGGCACGACATGACGAATGCCGAGACTGGCGAGCTCGCCGCGACGTGCGAGATCACCGGCGTGCACATGGACCGCCAATTGCGGAAGTCCGCGCCGTTCGCCGATGCCATTCGCGAAGCGGCCTCGAGGCATCTTGCGGAACCTGCCGAGGTGTGAGCCATGACAGCCTTCGAGCCGAAAAACCCGGGCTACCGCGCGGCGGCCATCGCCATGTTCGATGGCCAGCCGGCCATGCGCACGCTCGGCATCGTGATCGTCCGCCTCGCACCGGGCCAGGTCGAGCTGGCGATGCTGCATGCACCGGCCCTCACACAGCAGAACGGTTTCATCCATGCCGGCATCATCACGGCCGGGCTCGACAATGCCTGCGGCGTTGCGGCCTTCAGCCTGATGCCGCCGGAGGCCGGTATCCTCACCGTCGAATTCAAGACCACGCTGCTCGCGCCCGCCCGCGGCGAGCGCTTCGTCTTCAAGGCCGAAGTGGTCAAGCCCGGCCGCACGCTGACCTTCTGCGAGGCAAAGGCCTACGCCGAGCATGACGGCAAGACCACGCTGATCGCCACGATGAGCGGGACGTTGATGGCGATGCTGCCTCGCGCGGCGGCTTAGCTGGACCGGGTGCGATTCGCGTGGCAATCCCGCCCGCGCCATTCTATATGACCCGTAACATGGCCGGTCCGCGGGCGTATATCCGCAAGATGGGGCCGGAACGGGACGAGATATGACCGGATTTGGGAAGAGTGGCCTTGCGCCGACGCGGCGCGCAGCCTTGACGCTGATCGGAGCGGGTGCTCTCGCGGTGGGTGGCATCGTCCCGGCGCGCGCGGCGGCCGGCGATGACGAGGTGCTGACCGAAGCCAAGGTGCTGCGCGATCCCGACACGCCCGTCGCAGGCAATCCCGACGGCAACATCACCATCGTCGAATGGTCCGACTACAATTGTCCCTATTGCCGCAAGCTCGAGCCCGAGCTGCGCCAGGTGGTCCAGGACGACGGCAAGGTGCGGCTGGTGATGAAGGACTGGCCGATCCTCGGGCCGGTTTCGGTCACCGCGGCGCGGATCGCGCTGGCGGCCAAATTCCAGGGCAAGTATCACCAGGCCCATGACGCCATGATCGGCGTCAGCTCGCGCCTGACCGAGCCGCGCATCAACGAGCTGCTGGCGGCCGCCGGGGTCGACATGGACCGGTTGAAGCGCGATCTCACCGGGCACGCCAAGGACATCGACGCCATCCTCAAGCGCAACAACGAGCAGGCTGAAGCTTTCGGCTTCCATGGCACCCCGTCCTTCATCGTCGGCAAGTATCGCGTGCCCGGCGCGCTCAGCATGACCGAGTTCGAGCAGGTCATCGCCGACGCCCGCAAGGCCAAGATGAACTGAGCGGCCGATATTTCAGGACGCAACAGAAAGGCGCCGTCGCGGAGTTCGCGACGGCGCCTTGTTCATGTCGATCGGACGAAATTACTTCGACGAGATGCGGACCCAGTCCTTGTGCGCGCGATCGCGCAGCGCATCCCAATCGGCCTTGGCGACGTCCCAGTTCACGATGGTACGGTTGGTCGTCGCGACCTCACCCTTGGCGACCGACGACGTCTGCATGGAATCATAGATGTAGACGCCGCACGCAAGCAGCAGCGCGCCCAGGATCATTCCAAAAAAAGTCTGCATGGCGAACCTCCGGTGACGGGCAATAACGTCGGCCCGGAGTGATGGTTCCGCGACCATGCGGCGCATCTAAGGAGAGATTGTTCATTCTGCATTCAGCCACTCCATCAGCTCCGCATTGATCTCGCGCGGATAGGTGTGGCTGAGGTCGTCGACCTCGCGATAGGTGACGTCGGCACCGCCGGCGGAGAGTGCCGCCTGCGTCTGCCGTGCGGTCTGCACCGGAAACATCCAGTCGAGCTTGCCGTGAGTGATGAAGACCGGCAGGCCTTGCAGGCGTGATGCGTCGGCCATTTCCGCCATCAGCGGATGGAAGGTCGCCGCAACAGGCGCGAGATGCGTGAAGGGCGAGGCGCCGTCGAGGCCGGTGACGTAGCAGAAGGTGCCGCCGTCGCTCATGCCGGTCAGCAGCATGCGGGAGGGGTCGATGCTCCAGCGGCCGCGCACCGCTTCGAGAATGCGCATGAGGTTCAGCGTGTCGGTGTCGTCGCCCATCAGCGCCCAGTTCGGCCCGGTCGCAGTCGGCGCCACCAGGATCGCGCCAAGACTGCGGGCGTCGCGGAGCCAGCTCCACAGAAAGCCGCGGCCGTTGCCGCTGCCGCCATGCAGCGCCATCACCAGCGGCATGGCACGCTCGGGCGTGTAATATTCGGGGACATAAACCGAGAAGCCGCCGCGACTGCCGGGCTCGTTGTGGTCGTGGAAGATGCCGGTATCTTCGCTCGCGCCGGCTTCGAGCTTCGACAACAAATCCGCATTGTCGCGATTGGCGGCGTTGAGGAAGAAGCCGCTCACGGGCGGAAACTTAACCGCCAGCGGATAAAGCGCCTCCTGCGCGCGCGGGACATGGCGCAGGGCGCGGAACACCGCGACGAGATCGCCATCGCCCCGCTCGACTTCACGAATGCCGGCAAAGGCAGCGAGCGTCTCGCCGCAGGCGCGATCGAGCCGCTCGCGCAGGCCAGCGAACTGCTCCGGCCAATCCCCGATTGCGGCGTGCGCCGTCTGCAGCGCCTCGTCCGGCGTGCCGATCGCATCCATCACCGAGGCGAAGGCTGGCGGATGCAGATGCCGTTGGAAGAAGCCGAGTGCTTCCAGCGCGTTGAGCAGCGGCGGCAGCACGGCCACGATGTCGTCCACCACGGCCTCGGTCATCGCCCGCTTCCTCAAAGCCCTTGGGATCAGTGCAGCTTCGGCGCCTTCAAGAGCTTGAAGCGATCGGTCGACGTCACCGTGACGTCGAAGGTGACGCCTTCATGATGAACGGTGAGCGGCACGTCGACGCCGGCGGCGCCGAGCGCCCACATTTTTTTGTAGAAGGCGGTCTGGCTCGTCACCTTGTCGCCGTTGACGGCGAGGATGACGTCGCCGGTCTTCAGCTCGGCGCGAGCGGCCGGGCCGTTGGCGGAGATCCCGATCACCACCACGCGGTTGTCGATCTCGGTCGAGTACAGCCCGAGCCAGGGCCGTGCCGGCTTGTTGACGCGGCCGAATTTGCGCAAGTCCTCCAGGACCGGCTTCAGGAGGTCGATCGGCACGATCATGTTGACGTGCTCGGCCTTGCCGTCACGTTCGCGCTCGAGCTGGAGCGAGCCGATGCCGATCAGCTCGCCGCGTTCGTTGAGCAGCGCCGTGCCGCCCCAGTTCGGATGTGCGGGAGAGGTGAAGATGGCCTCATCCAGCAGATATTCCCAGTAACCGGCGAATTCCTGTTTCGCCACGACCTGGCTCGCGACCGAGCGCGTGCGTCCGCCGGCGCCGCCGACCACGACGCGGTCGCCGATCCGCGTCGCCGCCGACGAGCCGAGCGGCAGCGGCGCAATGTCGAGCTGGCCGAGCGCCTGCACCAGCCCGAACCCGGTCTCGGAATCGAAGCCGAGCGCATGACCCTCCACCACGCGCCCATCGGCGCGGTGCAGCCAGACTGACTCTGCCTCGGTGATGAGATAGCCTATCGTGAGAACCAGGCCGTCGTCGATCACGACGCCGTTGCCGGCGCGTTCGGTGCCCAGCGTCTCGGCACTGAACGCGTCCGGGGGGATGATGGCGTGCAGGCCGACGACGGAGCCGAGCGCGCGGTCGAGATCGAAACCGTAGTCGCTCGCCCGCGGCTGGTTCGCCGGCGGCACTCTCCATTCGGTCAGGGTGCTCATCGAGTTCTCCTGGCTGAGGGCATCGCTCCGGCAAGTCTGGCGGAGCGACGCGCGAAGCACGCCTAATTTAGGCCGGAGCAGGCGGTCTTGAAAGCCTCGTTCCCAACTATTCGGGAGAACGCTGCGTGAAATTTTCGAAAGGCCTGGAAACACCTCTTGCACGGGTCGTCATGTTATCCGGCCCCCGCCGCATGGCTGCTGTCCGGCGCGGTGCTAGGCGCCGTGCAGTGAAGCTGCTAACCATTGCCGCTTCGTTGGACCAAGGGATCACGGACGACAAGCATGGACAACCGCAGCGACATCTGGCGTGGCATCGATACGATCAAGGAACGTTTCATCGACCTCAGCGACAGGGTCTGGGGCATGCCTGAGGTCTGCTACACCGAGGCGCGGTCCGTCGCCGAGCATCTCGCCGAGCTGCGCCATCAGGGATTCCGCATCACCGAGAACGTCGCCGGCATCCCGACGGCGCTGATCGGCGAGTGGGGCGAGGGCGGTCCGGTCATCGCCTTCATGGGCGAGTACGATGCGCTGCCGGGCCTCAGCCAGGAGGCGGGTGTTGCCGAGCATCGTCCGATCGAGACCGGCGGCCATGGCCATGGCTGCGGTCACAACCTGCTCGGTTCCGCCGCGCTGCTCGCCGCGACGGCGGTAAAGGACTGGCTGGCGGAGAACAAGGTGCCCGGCCGCGTGCGCTATTACGGCTGCCCTGCGGAAGAAGGCGGCGCCGCCAAGGCCTTCATGGTGCGCTCCGGCGCGTTCGAAGACGCCGACATCGCCATCACCTGGCATCCTCACAGCTTCTGGGAAGTGGCGGTGACGCCGTCGCTCGCGAATACGCGCGCCGATTTCACCTTCACCGGCCGCACCTCGCATGCGGCGGCCTCGCCACATCTCGGCCGTTCGGCGCTCGATGCGGTGGAATTGATGAATGTCGGCGTCAACTACATGCGCGAGCACATGCCGAGCGACGCGCGCGTGCACTACGCGCTGCTCGACACCGGCGGCATCGCGCCCAACGTGGTGCAGGCCCATGCGCGTGTGCGCTATTCGATCCGCGCGCGCGATCTTCCCGGCATGAACGAGCTGGTCGAGCGCGTGTCGAAGATCGCGCAAGGCGCGGCGTTGATGACCGAGACCAAGGTCGAGATGAAGATCATCTCCGCGGTCTCCAACATCCTGCCGAACGGGCCGCTGGAGCAGGCGCTGCACCAGGTGATGGAAGAGCTCGGACCGCCGCATTTCGACGATGCGGACAAGAGCTTTGCTGGCCAGATCCGTGCGACCTTGAGCGACAAGGACATCGCGTCCGTCTATTACGCGATCGGCATGGAGCCGACCGATCGGCCGCTGGCCGACTTCCTGGTGCCGCTCGATGCCAAGCGCAACCCGCTCGTCGGCTCGACCGATGTCGGCGATGTGAGCTGGGTGGTGCCGACGGTCCAGGTGCACGCACCGACGGTTGCAATCGGCACGCCCTTCCACACCTGGCAGGTGGTGGCGCAGGGCAAGAGCCCGCACGCGCACAAGGCCATGGTGCAGGCGGCCAAGGCCATGGCCGGTCTCGGCATCAAGGCGCTGACGGAACCGGAGCTGATCAAGGCCGCCAAGACCGATCTCCAGAAGCGGACGGCCAGGACACCTTACGTCTGTCCGTTGCCGGATCAGGTCGCGCCGCCGCTCGACATGTCCGTGGCGTAGAATCGGCCTCGATACTTCGTCTGATCCAGCGAACAAATTTTCCGCAGTGCAGCGCACAATCCAGCAGATTTTGCTGCTGGATTGCCGAACGGATGGGCTACTGAGCGCAATTTTGCCCAACGGACAGCCAGAAGACCGTTTGCATACACACGGTCCCAGTTGACGTGCACCCCATTCGGTGTGCCATCTACCGCCAGCCAAACCCGGCGGTCGCCAGCGGCCGCCTGCATCCATGCCGGAACCAGACGGGGGACAACCATGCTGGACAAAGAGCTGCGTTCAATGATCGGTCAGGTGAAGGACGGACGGATGGACCGCCGCGCCTTCGTCAAGCGCCTCGCCGCGGTCGGTCTCACCGCTCCCCTGGCCAACCAGCTCCTCGCGCTCGGCGGCGTTGCCATGGCGCAGAGCCCCGCGGTCTACAAGCCGACCAAGCGCGGGGGCGGCGGGCCTCTCAAGGTGCTGTGGTGGCAGGGGCCGACGCTACTCAATCCGCATTTCGCCACCGGCACCAAGGACCAGGACGGATCGCGGGTTTTCTACGAACCGCTCGCGAGCTGGGACGCCGACGGCAATCTCAACCCCATCCTCGCTGCAGAGATTCCCTCGGTTGCAAACGGCGGTCTCGCCGCCGATGCCAAGTCGGTGGTCTGGAAAATCAAGCCGGGAGTCAAATGGCACGATGGCAAACCGCTGACTGCCGACGACTTCGTGTTCACCTGGCAATACGCCAGCGATCCTGCCACGGCTGCCGTCAGCATCAGCACCTATGGTGACATCACGGTCGAGAAGGTCAGCGATCTTTCGATTCGCATCCTGTTCAAGACCCCGACGCCGTTCTGGGCCAACGCGTTCGTCGGCGCTTATGGATGCGTCATCCCGAAGCATCTGTTTGCCGACTACAAGGGCTCGAAGTCCCGCGAGGCGCCGAACAATCTGTCCCCGGTGGGCACCGGTCCCTATAAATTCGTCGAGTTCAAGCCGGGCGATGTGGTCCGTGGCGAGCTCAATCCCGACTATCACATGCCCAATCGTCCGCATTTCGACACCATCGAGATGAAGGGCGGCGGCGATGCCGTCTCGGCGGCGCGCGCGGTGATCCAGACCGGCGAATTCGATTTCGCCTGGAACATGCAGGTCGAAGACGACGTGCTGCTGCGTCTGGAGAAGGGCGGCAAGGGCAAGACCGTCTATGCCACCGGCGGCGACATCGAGTTCATCGCCATCAATTTCACCGACCCCAACGTCGAGATCGACGGCGAGCGATCCTCGATCAAGACCAAGCACCCGATCCTGTCGGATCCGAACGTGCGCAAGGCACTCGCCCTGCTCGTGGACCGCGAGTCCGTCAAGAAAGCGATCTACGGCCGGGCCGGACGCACCACGGCCAACTACCTCAACGGTCCCGAGAAGTTCGTCTCCAAGAACACCTCGTGGGAGTTCAACGTCGAGAAGGCGTCGAAGATGCTCGATGACGCCGGCTGGAAGGTCGGCGCCGACGGCATCCGCGAGAAAGACGGCAAGAAATTCAAGCTTCTGTACCAGACCTCGACCAACGGTCCGCGCCAGAAGACCCAGGCCATCGTCAAGCAGGCCTGCCAGAAGGCCGGCATCGACGTGGAACTGAAATCGGTGGTTGCCTCGGTCTTTTTCTCGTCCGACGTCGCCAACCCGGACACCTACCCCAAGTTCTATGCCGACATCGAGGAGTTCCAGATCCCGATGACGCAGCCGGATCCGGCCCTGCACATGCGCCGCTACATCTCCGCCAATGTGGCCACCAAGGAGAACAAATGGCAGGGGCAGAACTTCCCGCGCTATGTCAACAAGGAGTATGATGACGCCATCGCTGCGGCCGAGACCGAGACCGATCCGGTCAAGCGCGCCGCGCTCTACATCAAGTGCAACGACCTGTTGTGGCAGGACACCGTGTTCATTCCGGTAATGCATCGTCTGCTGGTGGATGCCTGCTCCAACACGTTGCGGCCGGCGCTCTCGGGCTGGGCCAATCGGACCGACAACATCCAGGACTGGTACCGGGAGGCATGAGCGCAGGCTAAACGGGATTTTTCCCTATGAGTCAGTATGTCCTGCGTCGCCTCCTGATTGCCGTTCCGAGCCTGCTGGCGATTTCGCTGGTGCTGTTCGTCGTGCTCGCGCTCGCCCCCGGCGATCCGTTCTCCGAACTGGCCACCAATCCGAACGTGCCGCCCGAAGTGCAGGCGGCGCTTCGGGCCAAGTTTGGTCTCGACGATCCGATCTACCTCCGGTACCTGCACTGGCTCAACGCCATGCTGCACGGCGACTGGGGCTTCTCCTTCGTCAGCCGGATGAACGTCGACACGCTGATTCTGCAGCGCCTGCCGGCCACACTCTACGTGATCGGCTCGGCGCAGATCCTGGCGCTGCTGATCGCGATTCCGGTCGGCGTCTACGCCGCGACCAGGCCGTATTCGCTGTTCGACCAGATCGCGAATACGCTCGCCTTCGTCGGTTTCTCGCTGCCGACCTTCTTCACCGGCATCCTGTTCATCCTGATCTTCTCGGTCACGCTGGACTGGCTGCCTTTCGTCTACACCACCGACATCAAGGCGACCGGCATCCGCTGGGTGCTTGAGATGATCCGTCAGGCGATCATGCCGGTGGCGGTGCTCGGCCTGTTCCAGGCGGCGTCGATGACGCGCTTCGTGCGCTCGGCGATGCTCGACGTCATCCGGCTCGACTACGTCACCACGGCGCGGGCCAAGGGCCTCGGCCAGGCCACGGTGATCGTCAAGCACGTGATGCGCAACGCCATGATCCCCGTGGTGACGCTGATCGCGTTGCAGATGCCCGCGGTGTTCGGCGGCGCCATCGTCACCGAGCAGATCTTCCGCATTCCCGGCATCGGCTCGCTGCTGATCTCCTCCATCCTTTCCAACGACACGCCGGTGGTGATGGCCGTGACCTTCGTCTTCGCGTGCCTGGTCGTGCTGTTCAATCTCATCGCGGACGTCCTTTATGGCTGGCTTGACCCTCGCATCTCCCTCCGCTGAGCGGCGCGCCTATTCGCCCTGGCGCGAAGCATGGCGACGCTACAGCCGCCACCGGCTCGCGGTGGTCAGCGCTGTCCTGCTCCTCATCCTGCTGCTCGCCGTCTTGCTTGGGCCGTTCGTGTGGCGCGTGAAGATCAACGAGATCGACATCGTCGCGGGCCTGCAGGGTCCGTCGCTCGCCCATCCCTTCGGCACCGACGATCTTGGCCAGGACATCCTGGCGCGCATGATCTATGGCGGCCGCATCTCGCTCGCGGTCGGGCTCGCCGCGATGCTGGTCGCCGTCATCATTGGCACGCTGATCGGCGCGCTCGCCGGCATGTCGCGCGGCGCGCTCGGGCACGGGCTGATGTGGCTCACCGATCTGTTCCTGTCGCTGCCGCAATTGCCGCTGCTCCTGCTGCTGATCTATCTGTTCCGCGACGGGCTGAAGCAGGTGTTCGGGCCCGAAGGCGGCATCTTCATCCTGATCGTGCTGGTGATCGGAGGCCTGCGCTGGATGCCGGTGGCGCGGCTGGTGCGTGCCCAGTTCCTGTCGCTCCGCGAGAAGGAGTTCGTCGAAGCCGCGCGCGCGCTCGGCGCCAGCCCGGTGCGGCAGGTGGTGCGGCACATCCTGCCCAATGCAGTCGGGCCGGTGATCATCGCCGGCACCATCGACGTCGCCGCCGCGATCATCGCGGAATCGACGCTGTCCTTCCTCGGCCTCGGCTTCCCGCCGGATACCCCGACCTGGGGCCGGCTGCTGTTTGATGCCAAGGATTTTCTCGACATCGGCCCGCACTGGGCGCTGTTCCCCGGCGGCGCGATCTTCATCGCGGTGGTGGCCATCAACTTCATGGGTGATGGTCTGCGCGACGCGCTCGATGCGCGACGGGTGATCTGATGGCGCCGCTGCTCGAGATCAAGGGCCTGAAAACCCACTTCTCCACCGACGACGGCATCCTCCAGGCCGTCGACGGGGTCGACATCTCCATCAACAAGGGCGAGACGCTCTGCGTCGTCGGCGAATCCGGCTGCGGCAAGACCGTGACCGCGATGTCGATCCTGAAGCTGATCGCGATGCCGCCAGGGCGGATCGCGGCAGGCCAGATCATCTTCGAGGGGCGCGATCTCGTGCCGCTGACCAGCAATCAGCTCGACGAGATCCGCGCCAAGGAGATCGGCTTCATCTTCCAGGAGCCGATGACCTCGCTCAACCCGGTGCTCACGATCGGCGAGCAGATCGCCGAGAGCCTGCGGCGGCACGAAGCGGTGACCAAGAAGCAGGCGCTCGAGCGCACCATCGAGATGCTGAAGCTGGTGCAGATCCCCAATGCCGAAGGCCGCGTGCACAATTATCCGCATCAGTTCTCCGGCGGCATGCGCCAGCGCGTGATGATCGCGATGGCGCTCGCCTGCAAGCCGAAGCTGATCATCGCCGACGAGCCCACCACCGCGCTCGACGTCACCATCCAGGCGCAGATCCTCGACCTGTTGCAGGACATGAAGGACCGCTTCGGCATGGCGGTGATGCTGATCACCCATGCCATGGGCGTCGTCGCCGAGACCGCGCAGCGGGTCGTCGTAATGTATGCCGGCAAGGTGGTGGAGGAGGCGCCCGTCGACGATCTCTTCGGCGATCCGCGTCACCCCTATACGCAAGGCCTGATCCGCTCGATCCCGCGCATCGATCTCGACAGCGAGCACAAGACGCGGCTCGAGGCGATCGGCGGCTCGGTGCCGATCCTGATCAATCCGCCGGTCGGCTGCCGCTTCGCGCCGCGCTGCAAGTTCGCCATGAATGTCTGCACCGAGAAGGAGCCGCTGCTGCGCGAGATCGCGCCCGGTCACCGCATGGCCTGTCACCTCGGCGATCCGAACCTGGGAGCCGCGTCATGAGCGAGCCCTTGCTCCGCGTCAGCGGCCTGAAGAAACATTTTCCTGTGCTAGGCGGCCTGCTGTCGCGCCAGGTCGGCACTGTCTATGCGGTCGACGGCGTGTCGTTCTCGGTCAACCGCGGCGAGACGCTCGGTCTCGTCGGCGAATCCGGTTGCGGCAAGTCGACGACCGGGCGCTGCGTGCTGCGCCTGATCGAGCCGACCGACGGCGAGGTCGTCTTCGATGGCCAGGACGTGCGCAAGCTCGGCGGCAACGATCTGCGCGCCATGCGGCGGAACATGCAGCTGGTGTTCCAGGATCCGTTCGCCTCGCTCAATCCGCGCATGACGGTCGGCGCCATTCTCGGCGAGGCCTTCACCATCCACAATCTTGCCTCCTCCCCAAAAGAGCGCGAGGAGCGCGTTGCGGGCCTTCTGGTCAAGGTCGGGCTCAAGGCCGAGCACATGCGCCGCTATCCGCACGAATTCTCCGGCGGCCAGCGCCAGCGCATCGTGATCGCCCGTGCGCTTGCGGTGGAACCGAAGCTGATCGTCTGCGACGAGCCGGTCTCCGCGCTCGACGTGTCGATCCAGGCGCAGGTGATCAACCTCCTGGAGGACCTCCAGGCCGAACTGAACCTGACCTATCTCTTCGTCGCGCACGACCTCTCGGTGGTCGAGCACATCTCCGACCGCGTCGCGGTGATGTATCTCGGCCGCATCGTCGAGCTCGCCAAGGCCAGCGATCTCTACCGCAACCCGCAGCATCCCTACACCAGAGCGCTGCTGTCGGCGGTGCCGGTGCCCGATCCCAAGCTGAAGCGCGAGCGCATCCGCCTCAAGGGCGACGTGCCGAGCCCGATGAAGCCGCCCTCCGGCTGTCACTTCCACACCCGCTGCCCGATCGCCCAGCCGCGCTGCGCGGAAAGCGCGCCGGTGTTGAAGGAGGGCGCGGGCGGGCACTTCGTGGCGTGCCATCTGGCGTAGTGCCATGAATCCGTAGGGCGGCCATTAGCGCTTGCGCGCGCTTCCGCAACCTACGCTTGTTCATCCATGAAGCAGTCCATGTTCCGAAAGAGCCTGCCTGAAAGCCTGCACGGACGTGTGATGATGCGCGAAAAGGCCCGCCTTTCGCGCGCCGGCGACGTTGGCAGCGAGGTCATCGACGAACAGGACGGCTTCCGGCCCCACGTCGAGCTCCGAAAGGCAGAGGCGATAGCAGCGCGGGTCCGGCTTGGCCGTCTTGAATTGGGCCGAGGCATAGATCCGCGAGCCGAACAGTGGACGCAGGTCCGGCAGCAGCGTGTCGATGTGGTCGGCGACCAGCGTGGTATTGTTGGTCAGGACCGCAATATCGACGGTTTGCCGCAAGCTCCCAGCAATCTCCAGCATCGCGCGATCCGCCTCCATTGAGCGGCGCCGCGCCTCGACCCACTCGTCGAGCGACAACGGATAGCCAATGCGCTCACCGAAGCCCCGCAGATAGTCCGCGGCCTCGAGCGCGCCGGAATCGCCGAGCGCTTCAAATCCACTGTCCCAGATTGCCGCGTGGACGGCTTCGCTGGTCGTCCCCGCAAGCTCGGCGAGACATGCGACGCGCTTACCCCTGTCGTAATCGCATAGGACGTTGTCCATGTCGAACAGGACGAGCTTGATGACGTCAGTCACGGCGGCACTCGCGGATTGGCCGAACATCGGCCGTGAGTGCACTCATATCCCGCCGGAACGCGGGCGACAAATCCCGCTACGGCCGCGATCCGCGCCGCCGTGCGAGTTGATGCAGCACCGTGTCGACGGCCGGCACCGCTCCGGTCTCACGCAGCCAGGCGTCGGCCAACTCCCTGAGTTCGCCCGGCGTCAGGCCGAACTTGCGGCGGAATGCGCGAATGAAGGTGGAATCGCTGCTGAAGCGCATGTCGACGGCGAGCTCGATCAGGCGGCCGTCCTGCGCGGACGGCGATATCAACCGCCGAAACGCCAGATTGAGCCGCTGCTCCCGCACATAATGGGCAAGTCCGCCCTCGGCCTCGAACAGCCGGTAGAGGGTCGCGCGCGATATCTGGAAATGGCGGCAGAGCTCTTCCGCGGTGAGCGCATCGGTTTCGAGATTGTTCGCGATGTGGCGCTTGATCAGCGTGATGTAAAGATGGCGCTCGGCGCGCTCGAGGCCCGCGACGATTTCAGCCGTCCCGCCGGCTGCGGCCGCGACGAGGTCGGCGATCGCCTCGACCGTGGCCTCGGCATGGCCGGTCGCGGTGTCTGTCCCGGGCCCGGAGCGCAAGGCGAGCGCGGCGTAGTGGCTGGCGAGCAGGCGGGCATGAGGATGGTTCGAGGGCAGCAGAGTTGCCGTCGCCGCATCCGGATGGGCGAGCCGCGGTGCCAGCATCGCGCGTTGCAGGACGATCGACATCAGGCGGGTGCGGCCGCCCGCGGCGCGCAGCGCGGTCCGGTTCGGTTGCGCCATGTCGATGAGGACGATGTCGCCGGGCCGCAGCGTGACCTCGCGCCGGCCCGAGCCGAACTTCATCTCGCCCTCAAGGCAGAGGGTGATCTGAAAATGATCCATGACGCCGCGGGCGACGTGTGCGGCCGAGCGGTCATAATCCTGGTCGGTGGCACGCGTGTCGATCAGCAACGCGTTGCGAGTCATCATCGTCACGGTGGTGACATGAAAATCGTCCTCCGCGGTATGCGGAATGACCTCGCAGATGTCGATCGTCATCGCGCGCAACCGCGCGAGCGCCTCCGGGCCGCGCCCGGGAATGTCTGCCGCCATGCTCACGTTCAACGCTGTGTCGTCCACATCCCCTCACGACGCGGAAGAACCGCACGCAACTGAATTCCCGAGATCGGCGGCAAGCCAATGTCGCGTCTGGATGTAGCCATTCGGAAATCGGTGTGCAAGCGAGGCGAGGTAGAGGGAGTGAATGACATTGTGCAACTATTACGAGATTTAGGTGGATCTTGCCTCGCGCTGAGACGTTGGGCAAGGACCCGGGTCTATGTCGCCAACGAGAACTCTTCAAACATCTCGATCATCGACGCCGCGTCGAACACCGTCATCGGCACGGTCGGGGTCGGAAGCGCCCCCTCCGGCATCACGATATCTTCGGACGAAAGCCGGATCTATATGGCCAATCAAGGCAGTGGCAGCGTCACGGTGATCGATGCAGCGTCGCAATCGGTGGTGACGACGGTTTCGGTCTCAGGAGCCCCCTTGAGTGTTGCGGCCAGCCCGGACGGGTCGCGGATCTACGTCACGACGCAGTCCAGCCAACTCGTGGTCATCAATGCTCTGACGAACACGGTCACGGCAAACGTGACCCTGTCCGTAGTCGCACAGGACGTTGTCCATGTCGAACAAGGACGAGCTTGATCGCATCGGTCACAGCAGAATCTCTCGGACCGGCCAAGTATCGAGCCGTTGCCTACGGTCATATCCTGCCGGATCGCGAGCGGCAAATCCGGCCGTGCAGCTCACGCGGTTTTCGCGGGCCATGGGATCACCTGGCCCGACATCACCAGCCGGTCTCGGCCGCTCTCCTTGGCGGCGTAGAGCGCACGGTCGGCGGCGGCGACCAGCGTGCTAGAATCCATCGCAGTCTGGGACGGAAGAGCCGCGGCGCCGCCGACGCTCGCAGTCACGAGCCGGGAAGGCGGATTTTGCGCATGCAGCATGGCGAGATCGTGCAACGCCTGGCGAATCGCTGCTCCAACCTCGGCGCAGCCTTCGGGGCAGGTGTTCGGCAGCAGCACGGCGAATTCCTCGCCGCCATAGCGCGCCGCGAGGTCGGCTGGACGCCTGGCCTGGGCGGATAGAATCCGGGCCAGCGCGCGCAAGCAGGCGTCGCCCGCCAGATGCCCGTAGAGGTCGTTGAATTTCTTGAAATGATCGACATCGATCAGCAGCAGCGAGAGCTGCGTTCCGTCGCGGCGAGCCCGCGCCCATTCGTCGGCAAGGCGGTCGTCGAAGGCGCGGCGGTTGGCGAGGCCGGTGAGACCGTCGGTGGTTGCCAGCGAGGCGAGCCTGTCCTGAAGATCCTTCTGCTCGGTCATGTCGCGCACGACTGCGACGACGCCGTCGACCACGCCGCTGTCGGACGCCACGGTCACATGTAGCGCCGCCTCGGCCCAGATCTCGCCCCTGTCGCGATGACGCTGCCGATAGACGAACCGCGCTTCCTCCGCCTCGCCTTTCTTCAGCGCGGCGATGGCCTGCTCAACCCGTTCCATGTCGTCCGCGTGAATGCCGGCGAGGGCCGAGGTGCCCAGCAGTTCTTCGGCCGACCGGCCGGTGATGCGCGCGCAGGAGGGAGAGACGTAGAGCAGCCGGTTATCGAGCCCGATGCGGGTTACCATGTCGCTGGATTGTTCGGCCAGCAGGCGGAAATTGGCTTCCTTGGCGACCAGGGCCTGTGCCGTGCGCTGCCGCTGTAGTAGCTGACGGACGAGATAGTAGCCGATCACCGCGATCAAGAGCACGAGTCCGAGAACGAAGCTCATGCGTGTTGCTGCTGCGCGCCGCCAGGGGGCGAGCACGTCGTCCTGCGACTTGCTCGCCAGCACCATCAGCGGATAGCGGCTGCTGCGCTGGTAATAGCTCAGCCGCGCCACGCCATCGAGCGGCGATTTGAAATAATAAACCGCCGCGGCGGGGCGGCTCTTCCAGCTTCTGAACAAGGGCGCATCGGACAGGTCGCGTCCGACGAAGGCGCCGCTTTCGTCGCGGCTGCGCGCCAGCATGATGCCGCTGCCGTTGAGCAGAGATGCCGAGCCGTTCGGCCCGATGTCGAACCGCTCGTAGAACTTGACGAAATAGCTGACGTCGATCGTGAGCAGGGCAACGCCGGCGAAGCCGCCGTCGGAATCGTTGATCCGGCGGGATGCCGTGATGATCCACTGGCCGCCGGAGCGGCTCTTGATGGGCCGCCCGATCAGCGTGCCCGCGTCCGGAGAATCGCGATGGCGCTGGAAATATTCGCGGTCGCTGTTGTTGAGCTTGGAGAAGTCGAGGCGCTCCGTCGTGGCGAGCCAGCGGCCGGTCCCATCATAGACGAAGATGCCGCGGATGCGGTCCGATGATTTGCGGGTCGGCAGATAGGCCTGGAGCTTCGTAATCGTGTCCGGACCCGTCCCGTCGAGTTCGAGCCGGTGGACCAGCCCGACAAGAATCGTATCGGCAAGCTCGAACGTGTCGTCCGCATGCTGGATCAGCGAATGAGCAACGTTGGCGACGTCGATCTCGGCGTTCCTCAGATCGGCGTTGCGCGCCTCCCATTCGCGCCAGGCACTCAGGCCGAGGATGGTCACGCAAATCAGCACGACGAATCCGGCCGCCCAGAGCGGAAGGCGCGTCTTGCCGAGTTCGCGGCTCGTGACCATCAGGCTTGCTCCAAATCGGAGCAAACCTCTCACTTTCGCCTTAACGGCCTATTGCAATATCCGCGATGATTGTGCGGGGTCTGTACTGGACCGGGGGAACCATCGATATATCTTGGTTCATTCGCGTCAGCGGATGTTAACCACGCTCCAGCCTAAGGCTTCATCCTTCCAACGTGAAGCCGACGCGCAGCGTCACCTGAAAATGACGCACGGCGCCGTTCTCGACATGGCCGCGCGTCTGCACGACCTCGAACCATCTTATCTCGCGAACAGTCTTCGAGGCGCGGCTGATGGCGTTCTTGATCGCATCCTCGATCGAGGTCTCAGACGATCCGACGAGGTCCAGGATCTTGTAGACGTGATCGTGCTCGGGTGTGGGCATGGCCTTTCCCTTGTTTGATATGTTGCCATCCGAAACATGTATGGCGGAACGTGCGCAGGCGAGCGTGCCTGGCCCACGGTCTGAACGGTCGTCGAAGCTTCGGGTTCCTTGCTCCGCGATGGCCCGCATGCACCAGCCGAGGTGGAGCGGCTGGCGCTGGCCTGCTAAGCGCTGGTTATGGACACGGCGCGACGCGACAGGACGATCGGCTCTCTCTGCCTCTGCGTGACGGCGTTCGGCTGGGCGTTGAACTGGCCGCTGATGAAGCTGTTGCTGCAGCAATGGCCGCCCTTGTTCGCCCGCGGTCTTGCGGGCGTGTGCGCCTCGCTCATTCTCGGCACCCTGGTGCTGAGCCGGAAGGTATCCTTCGCCGTTCCGCGCGAGGCGATCCCGCGGCTGCTGCTTGCGACCTTCACCAACGTCCTGGCCTGGATGGGTCTCGGCACGGTCGCGATGAAATATGTGAGCGTGAGCGAGGGTGCGCTGCTCGCCTATACCATGCCGATCTGGGCGATGCTGTTCGCCTGGCCGGTGCTGCACACGCGGCCGGCCCGACGGGACGTTTTCGGGCTCGTTCTCGGCGTTGCCGGCATCACGCTGCTCCTGAGCGGCAACGGTCTTGCGTTCGGCGCCGACAAGCTGCTGGGCATTGTGCTGGCGCTGCTCTGCGCCATCCTGTTCGCGCTCGGCAACGTGCTCAACCGCAAGCCGCTGCCGATGCCGCCGCTGGTCGTCGTCGCCTGGCAGGTCGGGCTCGGTTGCGCCACGATGCTGGTCCTCGGCGTGCTGTTCGAGCGTCCCGACATCACCGCGATCACTCCGGTGGGACTCGGCTGCTTCGTCTATATGACGCTGGTGCCGATGGGCCTCTGCTACGTCACCTGGTTCGAGACGCTGCGCCGTCTGCCACCGACCTCGGCCTCGACCGGCATGTTGATCGTGCCCGTGATCGGCGTGGTCTCCGCCGCCATCATTCTCGGCGAGCCGCTGGGCTATCGCGAATGGACGGCGATGGCGCTCACGCTCGGCGGCGTGACGCTGGCGTTGCAGCGGGGGTAGCGGAGCGCACCAGCTCGAACCCTACGGATCCAGCTCCGTATCCCAGTACAGATAGTCCAGCCAGCTGTCGTGCAGATAGTTCGGCGGGAAGAGGCGGCCGTTGCGGTGGAGCTGGTGCACGGTCGGTGCGAACGCGGTCTGGCGCGGAAACATCTTTGCCTGCGCCGGCGTGAGATTGCCCTTGCGCAAATTACACGGCGAGCACGCCGCGACCACGTTCTCCCAGGTAGTCTGTCCGCCTTTGCTGCGCGGGACGATGTGATCGAAGGTGAGGTCTTCGGGCGAGCCGCAATATTGGCAGGCGAAACGATCGCGCAGGAAGACGTTGAACCGGGTGAAGGCGGGGTGGGTGGTTGGCTTGACGAAGGACTTGAGCGAGACGACGCTGGGCAGCTGCATTTCCAGCGTGGGACTTCGAACCGCCTGATCGTAATGTGCGACGATGTTGACGCGGTCGAGGAACACCGCCTTGATCGCGTCTTGCCACGACCACAACGACAGTGGGTAGTAACTCAGCGGCCGGAAGTCCGCATTCAGCACCAACACCGGCCAACTGCCTTGCGAGACATGTGCGTTCAAGTAACGCTCCCGGCCTCCAATGTACGCTGCGAAGCAGCATGTATTGACATACTACATGCAGCGTGACGGGATTGTGAAGCCCGTTGAGCGACTTATTCAGCCGCGGCCAATGCGGCGGCGGGGTGGCGAACTGCCCAAAAACGCCGTGATTCGGAGAGGGCCGGGCGAGGCCTGGCGCGGAACCGCCGGGCAGGCGCCGATCCTCATTCCGGTACCCGCTCCAGCTTCTGCAGGCATCGCGTTGCGCGCACCGCGGCCGGCATCTCCTCGTCCGGAAAGCTGGTCTCCCAGTTGGTGACGCCGACCTCGCCGACATAGATATCGCCCTTCGAGTCGAGCGCGACGCCGTGTGGCGCCAGGAATTTGCCGCTGGCGACGCCTGGTCCCTCCTCGCCGCCGAGCCGCGCGATGCGATTTCCCCTGGCGTCCACGATCGACAGCCGCGGGCCGAGATTGGGCACATTGCGGTTGATGGCAAGGCCGGGGCCGAGCTCGCCGATCACGAAGGTCGGGCTCTTGGCCCCGCCGCAGCGGCACAGCGCGCAGGGGCGGTGCAGATTGTTCCACTGCGTCTCGTACTTGCCCTCGCCGTCGAACACCTGGACGCGGTGGTTCTCGCGATCGGCGACATAGACCCAGCCGTCGGCATCGGTCGCGATATTGTGCACGATGTTGAACTGGCCGGGATCGGTGCCCGGCTCGCCCCAGCTCTTGATCAGCTTGCCATCGGGTGTGAATTTGTGCACGCGCGCATTGCCATAGCCGTCGGAAACGTAGATCTCGCCCTTCGGCGACTGGGCGGTGTGGGTGCAGCGATGGAACGGCTCGCCGCTCATGAACGGTGCCGGCTTTGCGGGGATGCCGATCGTCAGTAGCACCTTGCCGTCGGTGGTGCATTTGCGCACGGTGTGGTCGCCGTCATCGGTGCAATAGAGATTGTCGTCGGCGTCGATATGCAGGCCGTGCGCGCGCGAGAACAGGCCTTCGCCGAAACTGCGCAGGAAATTGCCCTCGCGGTCCAGCACCACCATCGGGTGGGCGCCACGGTTGAAGACGTAGACGCGGTCCTTGCTGTCGACCGCGACCGAGGCGACGTCGGTGAGCTGCCAGCCGTCCGGCAATTTCGCGAAGTTGTCGACGACGCGGTAGCGATGCTCGCCGCTGCCGAGAATGGCTGGCATGGGTGGTCCTTTCCTTTAGTTGCTTCTTCCGTGCACGTCTGCATCCGCGTCGTCATTGCGAGCGCAGCGAAGCAATCCAGACTGTCGCCTCGGAAACATTCTGGATTGCTTCGCTACGCTCGCAATGACGGTGTTGCTCAAGCTGTGCTCAGCGGCGTAGCCACAGCCCTTGGCAAAATCCCTTCCTCGATCGCCTTGATCTGCAACGCCAGATATTTCGAGTTGATCCGGCATTGCGCGAGGCTCCCGGCGATGAACCAGAGGCCGGGCTGCTTGGTGCGCGCATACATGTTGCGCAGCTCGAAGCCGTCGCCAAAACCCCAGATCGGGCCGACGCGGTCGGCGATGCCATCGCCGAACAGCTTGCGCACCAGATATTCCTGCGGCTTGTAACCGGTCGAGAGCACGATCAGGTCGGCGGCAATGATCGAGCCGTCCCTCATCCGCGCGCCGTCGGCGTTGAAGCTTTCTATGTCGGAAAACTGCCTGAGCCCGATCTTGCCCTCGACGATCAGGTTGGAGCAGCCAACGTTGAAATAATAGCCGCCGCCGCGGGTGAGGTATTTGAACTGCCAGCCGGTGCCGGCCTCGCCGAAATCGAGCTTGAAGCCGACGCGCGAGAGGCCGTCGAGCAGCTCCCTGTCGAGCTGCTTCGACTGCTCGGTCAGCATCACATGCATCTTCCTCGCGAGCGGCGTCGGCATCGAGGCCGCAATCAGATCATTGTCCTCGAGCGTGCCCTCATTGTAGGTCGCATAGGCCAGCTGCGCCGACGGCTCGATGTTGGTGACCAGCGTGGGCGAGCGCTGCACCAGCGTCACCTCGGCGCCGCTGGAATGAAGATCTTGCGCGATGTCGTGACCGCTGTTGCCGGTGCCGATGACGATCGCGCGCTTGCCGGGCCAATTCTCGCCGTCCTCGTAGCGGCTGGAATGCAGCAGCGTGCCCTTGAAATTGTCGAGCGTCGGAATGTCTGGAATGTTGGCGATGCCGCTGACGCCGGTCGCCATGATCACATGGCGCGGATGCATGGTGCGCTTGCTGCCATCGGCGCACTGGAGCGTGACGGTCCAGTGGCCCTTCGCCTCGTCATAAGCACCGCCCTCGAACTCGGTGCCGGTCCAGAAGTTCAGCTCCATGGCATCGACATAGGCCTCGAACCAGTTGGCGAGCTTGTCCTTGGGGATATAGACCGGCCAGCTCGGCGGAAACGGCATGTAGGGCAGGTGATTGACCTGCACCTGGTTGTGCAGGGTCAGCGCGTGATAGCGCTGCCGCCAATTGTCGCCGATCCGCATCCCGCGATCGACGATCAGGGTATCGACCTGCAGCTGCTTCAGCCGCGCCGCAATCGCGAGCCCGGCCTGCCCGCCGCCGACCACCAGCACAGCGGGATCGCGCTCGGCATAGGCGCGCGCGGCATTGCGCTGGTCGAGCCAGTTCGGCCCGCGGAAGTCGCGCGAATAGGCCTGGCCGCGCGGGCGCGAGGTGCCGAGCTGTTCCTCGAAGCCTTTGAGCTCGTCGAGCGCGGTCAGTAGCGTCCATGCCTTCAGGCGGTCGCCGTCGGCCGTGTCAGGGATGAGCCGCACGATGCCGCTGCCGCGGCCGATCGCGGTCTCGAAGTGGAAGATCGCTTCGATGCTGTTGGTGCCGGCGCGCGTCACCGAGCGCGGCGGCGCCCGGTTCGGAGCGATCCTGAAATGGGTCGGCGCCGCCCTGGGCGCGCGCGCTGTCAGCTCCTGCGTGATCGCGTCGCGGCCCGCGACAGTCTGCAGGTTCCAGCTCAGCGCCAGCACGTCGCGCCAGAAGCCGTCAGCGAGGAAGAGCGGGTCCAGCGTCGCGGGATCAGGTCTGCCCAGGATGCGCTCGAAGTCGTCGAGCCAGCCTTGCGCGGCGATGGAAATATCCTGCGTCCGGTCCAGCATGCGCGACCTCATGGCCGTCTTCGCGGCGTTTCCTCAGAGATCGAACGCTATACGGTTTCGCCGTCCGCCAAAAGCCGCGAACCCGAGCGAGGCCGGCATGCGGCCCTGCCCGGACGGAATATGGCCTGGAATTCCACGCGTGCGGACGCGGCCGGAGAACGACTTAAGCGCCGCCCGGCCTCTGGTCCGCCCAATAGGGATCGCGCAGCTTGCGCTTGAAGATCTTTCCGGTTGCCTCGCGCGGCAGCGCATCCAGGAACTTGACCTCCTTCGGTACCTTGAAGTTGGCCAGCCGCTCGCGCAGGAAAGCCTGCACCGCGCCCGCGGAGAGCTGCGCGCCGGTCTCGGGCTCGATGCAGGCGCACAGCCGCTCGCCATATTCGGCGTCGGGAATGCCGAACACGGCGCAATCGCGCACCCCACGCATGGCGATCAACACGTTCTCGATCTCGGCGGGATAGATGTTGACGCCGCCCGAAATCACCATGTCGCGCTTGCGGTCGCACAGGAACAGGTAGCCGTCCTCGTCGAGATAGCCGACGTCGCCGACGCTGACGAGACCGTCGCGCCCGGCGTCGGCGCGCGCCTGCGCCTTGCCGTGGTAGTCGAAATCGGGCACCGCGGTCTGGCGCATGTAGATCTCGCCGACCTCATTGACATCGCAGAGGCTACCGTCATCGCGAAAAATCTTGACGATGCCGCCTTCGATGGCGCGGCCGACCGTGCCGGGCTTCTTCAGCGCTTCTTCGGCCGAGTGCCAGACCGGGATGCCGGTCTCGGTCGAGCCGAAATATTCGTTGATGACCGGTCCCCACCATTCGATCATGGCCCGCTTCACCTCGGGCGGGCAGGGCGCCGCGCCATGCACGACGAAGCGCAGCGATGACAGGTCGTAGCGCTGCCTGACCGCGTCGGGCAGGCGCAGCAGGCGCACGAACATGGTCGGCACCATGTGGATATGCGTCACACGGTGGCGCTCGATCAGCGCCAGCAGCTCCTCGGCATCGAAGCGGGGCTGGAGGGCGATGGTGCAGCCGTTGCGGAAGGCCATCATGCCATAGGAATGCGGCGCCGAGTGATACATCGGCCCGTTGATCAGCACGACCTGGCCCTCGCGCGGCTTGATGCCGTAGGCGATCGCGCCGACCCGTTCGGACGCGGCGGCCTGCTCCGGCGGCATCGGCATGCGCCGCACGCCCTTCGGCATGCCCGTGGTCCCCGAGGTGTAGATCATCGCCGCGGCACGCCGCGGCGGCTCCTGGGTCTCGGTGTGGCCGTCGCGCCAACGGTCCCAATCGGTGAGGCCCGCCGGGACCTCGGTCAGCTCATGGGGAATGGCGAAGGTCGTCGCCAGCTCGGGCGGTGTCGCGACCACGAGCAGGCGGACATCCTCCGGAATGCCGCCCCGAATTTGCGGCAGCAGGTCGGCGTGGCAGATCAGGATCTTCGCGCCGCTGTCGGTCAGGATGTAGCGGACCTCCTCGGCCTTCAGGTGCCAGTTGATCGGCACCACCGGGCTGCCCAGTGCGGCGGAGGCGGCGACCACCTCGAACAAGGCGAAATCGTTGCGCAGCATCATGGCAACCGGCGCGCCTTCGGCAAGGCCGAGGGTACGCAGCCCGCTCGCCGCGCGCTTGATGCGCGCCTGGATCTCGTCATAGCCGATCCGGCGTTCGCCGCTGATGATCATGGTGTGTCCTATTCCGTTCGAGGCTAGCGATCGTCCAGCACGTCGCCGAAGCCGACCCAGCTCTTGCCGTTGAAGCGCCGCAGCTGCAGCTGCTGGAACGGCAGATAGTCGTCGGCGCCGGTGGTGACGGACATGCCGGGCAGCAGCAGCGGCAGCTTCACGTCCTTCAGCGAAGCGGCCTGACGCAGGATGTTGTCGCGGCTGAAATCATCCTTGCATCCCTTCAGCACCGTCATCAGCAGCGTCGCGTAGTGGTAGCCGGCCGCATAGTTGGAGTTGGAGAGGTCCGCGTTCGGCATGTACTGCTTCATGAAGGCGAAATACTCCTTCACGCCGGGATCGCTGGCCCATTGCGGGTCCATCGTGTCCTTCTGGTTGCTCGACGAGATCAGGCCGACGGCGTTGTCGAGCCCGGCCGGCTCCAGGAAAGAGATCGACGAGGCCGAGGTCGGCACGAAGAACAGCTCGGGCTTCCAGCCGATCTCGGCGACGCCCTTGATCATCTGCGAGGTGAACTTGCCGAGCACGACACCGAACAGCACGTCGGCGCCCGATGACTTCAGGGTCGAGAGCTGCGAGCTGATCGTCGGCGCGCTGGTCTCGTAGGTTGCTTCCGCAACGATCATGCCGGCGGCCTTGTCGCCGAGCGCACGCTTGAAGCCGGCGACATAGTCGCGGCCGAAATCGTCGTTCTGGGAGAGGATGGCGATCTTGGCGCCCGGTTTGGTGCGCAGCACGTGCTTGGCGTAGACTACGCCCTCGGATTCATAGGCGGCCATGCCGGGCATGGTCCACGGATATTTCTGCGGATCGGCCCATTTGGTCGCGCCCGAAAGCACGAACAGCTGCGGCACCTTCTTGCCGTTGAGGTAGCGCTGCACGGCGCTGTTGGTGGCGGTGCCGAGCGAGCCGAACAACATCAGCACCTCGTCCTGCTCGACGAGCTTGCGGGTCTGCTCCACCGTCTTCGGCGGCGAATAGGCGTCGTCCAGCGTGATGAACTTGACCTTCCGGCCGTTGATGCCGCCTTCGGCATTGATCTTCTCGAAGAACGCCTCCTGCGTCCGGCCGATCGCGCCGAAGCCGGAGGCCGGGCCGCTATAGGGCAGGGTCTGTCCAATGCGGATCTCGTCCGTGCCTTCGGCATAGGCGCCGCCGCCGGCGAGCGCCAGCAGGGACAGGCCGATCAATGCGGCTGCCAGCTTCATGATGTCCTCCCGTTTTTGTTGCCAGTCCAATCCTGTTGTCGGACCACGCCTTCAGGCGCTGACGCGCATCAGGAAATCTTCTCTCGCCTGATCGAATTCACGCTTCATGCGCTCGACGAGCTCCGCGACGGAGGGGACATCGGTGATCTGGCCGATGCCCTGGCCCGATCCCCAGATGTCGCGCCACGCCTTGGACTTCATGTTGCCGCCGGAGCCAAAATTCATCTTTGATTTGTCTGCGGCGGGAAGATTGTCCGGATCGAGGCCGGCGGCGGCGATCGACGGGCCGAGATAATTGCCGTGCACACCGGTGAACAGGTTGGTGTAGACGATGTCGTGCGCGGCGTGCTGCGTCAGCGCCGACTTGTAGGTCTCATCCGCATTGGCTTCCTGCGTCGCGATGAAGCGCGTGCCCATATAGGCGAGGTCTGCACCCAGCGTCAGCGCCGAGGCGATGGCATAGCCGTCGCTGATCGCGCCCGACAGCAGGATGGCGCCGCCAAACCATTGCTTGACCTCGCGCACCAGCGCGAACGGCGACAGCGTGCCGGCGTGTCCGCCCGCACCGGCGCAGACCAGGATCAGGCCGTCGACGCCCTGCTCGGCGGCTTTGCGCGCGTGCTTGACGTTGATGACGTCGTGGAACACCAGCCCGCCATAGGAATGCGCAGCCTCGACGATCTCCGCCGGCGGCCGCAGCGAGGTGATGATGATGGGCACCTTGTGCTTGACGCAGGTCTCCATGTCCTTCATCAGCCGGTCATTGGAGGCATGGCAGATCTGGTTGACGGCGTAGGGCGCGACCTTCTTGCCGGGATTGCGCGATTTGTATTCGCCGAGCTCGTCCTCGATCCGGCTCAGCCATTCGCCGAGCATCTCGACGGGGCGGGCATTGAGCGCGGGAAAGGAGCCGACGACGCCGGCCTTGCACTGGGCGATCACCAGTTCCGGGCCGGAGACGATGAACAGCGGCGAGCCGACCACTGGCAGCTCGAGCGAATCCTTCAAGAGAGTGGGCAGTGCCATCATGTCCTCCCGAAACGCGGCCCCGCCGGCGGGCGGATGACGAGGCGTTTCCGTTTTGATTGTCGCGCGGGCGGATAGGCCGCCCGGGGCCGCGGATTTGATCCCATTATAAGGTTGGACTGCGCGGCCGGGCCGTTCAATAATGAACGGATCATCATTCAGGTATGAACAGGGCCGCCGATGGATTGGGACCTTTGCAAGACCTTCGTCGCGGTCGCCGATACCGGCAGCTTCACCGCCGCGGCCCGCCGGCTGCACACCAGCCATCCCACCGTCAGCCGCAAGATCGCGGCGCTTGAAGCCCAGCTCGGCACCCGATTGGTGGCGCGCGCCGCCGACGGCCTGGCGCTGACCGCGGATGGGAGGACCTTGCGCGAGCACGCCGAGGCCATGGCGGCCGCAGCGCTGCGGGCCGAGACCGCGGTCGCCGCGGGTGGACACAAGGCGCGCGGCATCGTCAAGCTGTCGATCGGCGCGACGCTCGCCTCGCACTGGCTGATGCCGCGTCTGCCTGCCTTCCTGCGTGCGCACGATCATATCCAGCTCGAGATCATCACCCATCCGTTTCCGGCGAGCGTGCGCCGGCGTGAGGCCGACGTGGTGCTGCGGCCCTTCGACAGCGGCGAGGAGAACCTGGTCGGCCGCAAGATTGGCCGTCTCGGCACGGGCTTCTATGCCTCGCGCGATTATGCCGCCGGGCGGCCCCTGCCTGAACGGCGCGGCGATTGGAAGGAGCACAGCGTCATCGGCTTCGCCGACCAGACGTCCAATGCGCAGCTTGCGCGTTGGAGCGACGTCGTCACGCGGCAGGCGAGGGTGGCGATGCGCTGCTCGTCCCAGGGGGACATGCTGGCGGCGGTCCGCGCCGGCATCGGAATCTCCGCGCTGTCGTGCTTCGTCGCCGAAGCCTATTCCGATCTCGTGCGCGTCGCCCCGCAGAAGCTCGCCAGCGTCGCGGATCTCTGGCTGCTGGCCCATCCCGACCTCGTCGAGCTGCCGGCGGTGCGCGCCGTGATCGACTTCGTCGCCGAATGCGCCCGGACCGACCGCGCGCGGCTGCGCGGTTAGCCCGATCCCGCGAGCACGCCCTCGCGCCTCTTCACCGCGCGGTAATAGCTCCACCACAGATGCGCCGCAGCACCGCGCAGCGGACGCCAGGGCTCGGCGATCGGCGCCATCTGCTTCTCCGTCGGCCGCGCCTTGAGGCCGAGCCCGATGCGGATGCCTTCCTGCACGGCGAGGTCGCCGGCCGGCCAGGCATCGCCGTGGCCGAGGCAGAACAAGAGGTAGACGTCGGCCGTCCAGGGGCCGATGCCGGGCAGCGCGATCAGGGTGTGGTGCGCCGCGTCGGCATCCTCCTCCGCGAGCACGTCGAGGTTCAGCCGTTGCGCGGCGATCTCGCGGGCGAGATGCTTGAGCGTCTTGATCTTGGCGGCAGAGAGGCCGAGCCGTCCCAGCCGGTCGGTGCGGGCGCGGCGCACTGCCTCATGATCGAACGGATCGAACGCCGCCGACAGCCGTCCCCAGATCGCCGCGGCACTCGCGGTGGAGAGCTGTTGCCCGCAGACGATGTGGGCGAGCCCCGTAAAACCCGGCTCGCGCCGCCGCAATGCCGGCATGCCCGCGATCTCGAGCACGGATTTGAGACGCGGATCGCGCTTGATCAGCGCGTGAACGGCCTCTTCGAGATCGGACTGGGTTTCGAGGTGGATGGTCATGGTGTTTGGCAGGCTCTCTCCAGCGTCATGGCCGGGCTTGTCCCGGCCATCCACGTCTTTCTCACCGCGAGGCACTGTGTAGCATGAGCGGTGGTCGTGGCGCTTGTTCGTGAGGTTGACACGATCGGTCTGTGGTACCGAAGAACGGGAATGGCCGGGGACAAGCCCGGCCATGACGAGATCTATCGCACAATGCCACCCGTTTTCCGATTCGCCCCGAGCCCGAACGGCTTCCTGCATCTCGGCCACGCCTATTCCGCGCTGCTCAACTTCGATCGCGCGCGACAGACGGGCGGTCGGTTGTTGCTGCGGATCGAGGACATCGACGCGACGCGCTGCCGGCCGGACTATGAGACGGCGATCTACGAGGATCTCGCCTGGCTCGGAATTGCCTGGGAGACACCGGTGCGGCGGCAGTCCGAACATCTCGCCGAATATCGCGCCGCGCTGGAAAAGCTCTCGGCGCTCGGTCTCGTCTATCCCGCCTTCGAAAGCCGGGCCGAGATCGCAACGCTGGTGGCGGCGCGCGAGGTCGACGGGCCGTGGCCGCGCGATCCCGACGGCGCGCCGCTTTATCCGGGCGACGCCAAATCACTCTCGGCCGACGAGCGCTCGCAGCTGATCGCCTCGGGCGCGCCCTATGCGCTGCGGCTCGACATGGCTGCCGCTTGCCGCCGCGTCGCCGGTCTGAGCTGGAACGAGCTCGGCGAGGGGCCGGATGGCGAGCGCGGCATCGTCCCGGCGCGGCCGGAGGCCTGGGGCGACGTCATCCTGGCCCGCAAGGAGACGCCGACCAGCTACCATCTCTCGGTTGTCGTCGACGACGCGCTCCAGGGCGTCAGCGAGATCGTGCGGGGGCAGGACCTGTTTCACGCCACCGCGGTGCACCGCCTGCTCCAGGTCCTGCTCGGCCTGCCCGAGCCCGCCTATCGCCATCACCGGCTGATTCGCGATGAGGCGGGTCGGAAGCTGTCGAAATCGGGTCGCTCGACCGGGCTGCGCGACTTGCGCGCGGCCGGCCTCACGCCTGCCGCGATCCGCCAGCTGGTGGGATTAGGTTAAGTTTCTCTGGGGGTTAGCTCAACGTCGCCGTGACTCCGGGTGTTCCTCCGTGCCATGCTTGGCCGCGCGGGGTTCGAAGAGGGTACTTCGAAGGGGATTCATGGCGGCGAAGACGCGTCCAGTGCGCACCACCCGGACATCCAGGCGGCGGCCGCTTCGGAAGCGGGCCGGGCCGGCCCGCCGGGTGCGCAAGCGCGGCACCAAGGCGGTTGCGCCGGATGTCGTCCAGGCGGCGCTGGCCGCTTTTGCCCATGAGGTCCGCACCCCCCTGACCGGCATTCTCGCGATCAGCGACCTGCTCGCGACCTCCGATCTCGGCGAGCGGGAGCGGCGCTGGGCCGACACCATCAAGGCCGGCGCCGAGCATCTGGCGAGCCTCGCCACGCTGTTCGTGGATGCTGCCAAAACGGGGAAGGGCGGCAGCACGCCGCGGCAGGACCTGTTCGATCTCAAGGCGCTCGCCCGCACCGCCGGCGATTCGCTGGCCGGCCGCGCCGCGGCGAAAGGTCTCCAGGCCAAGGTCGAGATCGCCGAGAAGATCCCCGCGCTCGTGGTCGGTGATTCCGTCCGGCTGCGCGCTGCGCTCGAGAACCTGATCGACAACGCCGTGAAATTCACCGACCAGGGCGGCGTGGCGCTCGCGGTCGAGCCTTGGCGTCCCGCCAAAGGCAAAGCAAAGGGCAAAGGCAGGGTCGGCGTCGCCTTTGCGGTGTCCGACAGCGGCATCGGCCTGACCATGGCCGAGATCAAGCGGCTGTTCCGCCCCTTCACCCAGGCCAATGTCACCATTGCCTCACGCTTCGGCGGCGCCGGCTTGGGACTCTCCTCGGTCAAGCAATTGGCGCAGGCGATGGGCGGCGACATCACCGTCGCGCCGCGCCGGGGTGGCGGAGCCACCTTCACATTGACGGTGTCGCTGGACGCGGCGGGACCAGGCAAGACCCGCAAGGCAAAGGAC
This sequence comes from Bradyrhizobium sp. NC92, assembly GCF_025200865.1. NCBI lineage: Bacteria > Pseudomonadati > Pseudomonadota > Alphaproteobacteria > Hyphomicrobiales > Nitrobacteraceae > Bradyrhizobium > Bradyrhizobium sp. NC92. The sequence continues at coordinate 7,877,486 of NZ_CP104171.1, read as the reverse complement.
GGCAGCGAGCCGGAGGCGGTCGCTGCGCTCCGCGTGCTCAGCGTCGAGGACAACCCGTTCGGCCGCGTCGTGCTCAACACCATCCTGACCGAGCTCGGCCATCATGCCGAGTTCATCGGGCGCGGCGAGGACGCCGTGAAGCGGCTGGAGCAGGGCGCGTTCGACGCGGTGCTGATGGACATGGTGCTGCCGGGCATCGACGGCATCGAGGCCATCCAGCGGATCCGAAAGCTGCCGACACCGCTGGCTCAGATCCCGATCATCGGCGTGTCCGGCCGCGGCGAGGACGAGGCCGCCTCGCGCGAAGCCGGGGCCGACGCCTTCCTGGTCAAGCCTGTGTCTCCGCGGGCGCTAGCGACTGCGCTGCTTGAAGCGACACGCCGTGAGGAAGCCGCGACTTGATGATCGCGGCGTTCAACTCGCCGCCGTAAACGAAGATCGCGGCGATGAAGTACAGAAACACCAGCGCGATGATCACCGAGGCGAGCCCCGCATACATCGTCACGTAATTGTTGGCGAAGCGCGCCAGATATTGTCCGAACACGATGCCTGATATCAGCGACGCCACGATGGTGAAGACGATGCCGGGCAGAATCTGGAAGAAGCTGCGCCGCCCCGCCGGCAGCCAGACATGCAGGATGATGAGCGCCACCACCAGCGCACTGATGGTGATGCCGTAGCGCAGCCAGGTGAGAATGCTTTCGTTGGATTCCACGAACAATGGAATGTGGCGCCGCGCGGCCTCGATGATCAGCGGACCGAGCACGATCAGGAACGCCATGGCGAGCGCGGTGAAAGCTGCGATCAGCGTATAGACGATGGATTCGAGCCGCAGCCAGTACCAGCTCCGCATCTCCACCACGGCATAGGCACGGTTGAGCGCCACCCGGAGCGCCTCGACGCCATTGGAGGCGAAATAGACCGACAGCGCCGCGCCGATGGTCAGAATGCCGGTGCGGGTGGTGGTCAGCACGTCATGAACCTCGCCCGAGATCGAATCGGCGACCTGCTTGGGCCAGATCTGGAGCATCAGGCTGGCGGCTTGGTCGGCAAGTTCCTTGGAGCCGAAAAAGCCGGCGAGCGAGGTCAGCACGATCAGGAACGGGAACAGCGCCATCAGCGTCGACAGCGCGATGTGGCTTGCGATCGCCCAGCCGTCGTCGGCCAGGAACGTATAGAACGCGTCCTCCAGCACGCAGTAGATGTAGCGGACCGCTTTCACGTGGCACCTACAGCGCTGCTCTCTCCCCCTGCGCGCAGGGAGAGATCGGGAGAACAGGCAATGGGCGCAAATCGGAAATCATCGCGCTACCATCTGATATTATTGGCCCAAAAGCCAGTTCGCGAAGCGCCCCGCTTGTCATTCCGGGCTCGATGCTTCGCATCGCCCCGGAATGACGCCGGAGGCTGTCGCGGCACCATGGCGGACCGGCGCGCACGGTGTTATCTACCCTCAAATGGCATCTCTCCTGAGTACTTTCATCCTGCCGGCGGCCGCCGGCGCCGTGGCGCTGGTGCTGCTGCTCGGGCTCATCAACATGATGCGCGGCGGCTCGCCCAACACCTCGCAGAAGCTGATGCGCTGGCGCGTGCTGCTTCAGTTCGTGGCGATCATCATCGCGATGCTCGCGGTCTGGGCGATGGGGCGTTGATCATGGTGGTGCTGAACCGCATCTACACGAAGACCGGTGACGACGGCACGACGGCGCTCGGAACCGGCGAGCGGCGTCCGAAATACGATCTGCGCATCGAGGCCTATGGCACCGTCGACGAGACCAATGCCGCGATCGGCGTGGTCAGGGTCCACACCGGGGAGATGCCCGAGCTCGACGCGATGCTCGGCCGGATCCAGAACGATCTGTTCGATCTTGGTGCCGATCTCGCGGTGCCGGAGCGTCAAGACAAGGACAAGGGCAAGGCGGAGCGGCTGCGGGTGGTGGCGAGCCAGGTCGAGCGGCTCGAGCGCGACATCGATACGCTCAACGAAAAGCTTGCCCCGCTGACCTCCTTCGTGCTTCCCGGCGGCACGCCGGCTGCGGCCCATCTGCATGTTGCGCGCACGATATGCCGCAGGGCGGAACGCGTGATCGTGGAACTGGCGGCCCAGCCGGGCGAGCCGGTCACCGCGGCTGGCATCCAATATATGAACCGCCTGTCCGACTTTCTGTTCGTGGCCAGCCGGGCCGTGAACGGCAATGGTGCCGGCGACGTGCTCTGGGTTCCCGGCCAGAACCGCTGACCCATCGCGCTCCCGCATTCAGAAGGCCAAAATTAGAACCGTTCGCGCGTTGACCGGGGCAGATCAGGCCTTTAGGTTCCGCGCCAGTTGATAACCCCCCTCCCAAATTGAGTGAAAGAGGATCGATGAAGGTCTTAGTGCCGGTAAAGCGGGTGGTCGATTACAACGTCAAGGTCCGCGTCAAGGGCGATGGATCGGGCGTTGAACTCGCCAACGTCAAGATGTCCATGAACCCCTTCGACGAAATCGCAGTCGAGGAAGCGCTGCGCCTGAAGGAAGCCGGCAAGGCCACCGAGGTCGTGGTGGTCTCGATCGGACCGGCGCAGGCGTCCGAGACGATCCGCACCGGTCTGGCCATGGGCGCCGATCGCGGCATCCTGGTGAAGGCAGAAGGCACCGTCGAGCCGCTCGCCGTCGCCAAGATCCTGAAGAAGGTTGCGGAAGAAGAGCAGCCGGGCCTGATCATTCTCGGCAAGCAGGCGATCGACGACGACTCGAACCAGACCGGCCAGATGCTGGCCGCGCTGCTCGGCTGGTCGCAGGCGACCTTCGCCTCCAAGCTCGAGGTCGAAGGCTCCGACTTCAAGGTGACGCGCGAAGTCGATGGCGGCCTCCAGACCGTGAAGCTGAAGGGACCGGCGATCGTCACCACCGACCTCCGCCTCAACGAGCCGCGCTACGCCTCGCTGCCCAACATCATGAAGGCGAAGAAGAAGCCGATCGCGGAGAAGACGGTCGCCGATTACGGCGTCGACATCGCCGCGCGCCTCGAGGTTCTGAAGACAGCTGAGCCCGCGGGCCGCAAGGCCGGCGTCAAGGTAAAGGACGTCGCCGAGCTGGTGTCGAAACTCAAGAACGAAGCCGGGGTGCTCTGATGACGACGCTTCTGATTGCCGAACACGACAATGCGTCGCTCAAGGACGCCACCAACAAGGCCCTGACCGCAGCAGCCGCGCTCGGCGCGGATGTCGAGGTGCTGGTTGCCGGCCAGAACGCCAAGGCCGCGGCAGATGCCGCTGCCAAGCTCGCCGGCGTGAAGAAGGTGCTGCTCGCCGATGGCGACCTCTACGCGCACGATCTCGCCGAGCCGCTGGCTGCGCTGGTCGTGTCGCTGGCGTCCGGCTATGACGCGATCGTCGCGCCGGCGACCTCGCGCTTCAAGAACGTGATGCCCCGCATCGCCGCTCTGCTCGACGTCATGCAGGTGTCGGAGATCACCAAGGTGGTCGCGCCCGATACCTATGAGCGTCCGATCTATGCCGGCAACGCCATCCAGACGGTGAAGTCGAAGGACGCCAAGAAGGTCATCACGGTCCGCACCTCCACCTTCGCCGCGGCGGGCGAGGGCGGCAGCGCCCCGGTCGAGACCGTGGCGGCGGCGGCCGATCCCGGCCTGTCGACCTTCGTCGGTGAGGAAGTCGCCAAGAGCGATCGTCCCGAGCTGACCTCGGCCAAGATCATCGTCTCCGGCGGCCGCGCCATGCAGAGCCGCGAGAATTTTGCCAAGTACATCGAGCCGCTCGCGGACAAGCTGGGCGCCGGTGTCGGTGCCTCGCGCGCCGCGGTCGACGCCGGCTATGCGCCGAACGACTGGCAGGTCGGCCAGACCGGCAAGGTCGTGGCCCCCGAGCTCTATGTCGCGGTCGGCATTTCCGGCGCCATCCAGCATCTGGCCGGCATGAAGGACTCCAAGGTGATCGTCGCGATCAACAAGGACGAGGACGCGCCGATCTTCCAGGTCGCCGATTACGGCCTGGTCGCCGACCTCTACCAGGCGGTTCCTGAGCTGACGGACGAACTCGCCAAGCTCGGCAAGTAAAAGCCGTACAAAACACCGGCCGGAGGTATAAACTCCGGCCGGTGTTTCATTTTTGAGGCGTTTTCTTTCGCGTGGGGCACGCCTTCGAAGCGATCCAATCTAGGTTTCGAGCCAAGGTTCTGATTAAATCAGGCTTCTGGTCAATCAGACCTCCCGGCTCAGGGGATAGGCAGGGCGCGATCAGCGCGCCGTTCCGGTGGATGACATTATGGCGGCAGTGATCAAGAAGGTCGGCGTGATCGGCGCGGGTCAGATGGGCAATGGCATCGCGCATGTCGCGGCGCTCGCCGGCTTCGACGTGGTGCTCAACGACGTTTCGGCCGACCGCCTCAAGTCGGGCATGGCCACCATCAACGGCAATCTGGCGCGACAGGTCTCCAAGAAGGCCGTCACCGAGGACGACAAGGCCAAGGCGGTCGCACGTATCAAGCTGGCCGAGAAGCTGGACGACCTCGCCGATTGCGATCTCGTCATCGAGACCGCGGTCGAGAAGGAAGAGGTCAAGCGCAAGATCTTCCACGAGCTCTGCGCCGTGTTGAAGCCGGAGGCGATCGTCGCTTCCGATACGTCCTCGATCTCGATCACGCGCCTCGCCGCCGCCACCGACCGCCCGGAACGCTTCATCGGCATTCACTTCATGAATCCGGTGCCGTTGATGGAACTGGTCGAGCTCATCCGCGGTATCGCCACCGACGATTCCACCTTCGAGGCCGCCAAGGAATTCGTCGGCAAGCTCGGCAAGCAGGTCGCGGTCTCCGAGGATTTCCCGGCCTTCATCGTCAACCGCATCCTGCTGCCGATGATCAACGAGGCGATCTACACGCTGTATGAAGGCGTCGGTAACGTCGAGGCGATCGACGCGGCGATGAAGCTCGGCGCCCACCATCCCATGGGTCCGCTCGAGCTCGCCGATTTCATCGGCCTCGACACCTGTCTCTCCATCATGCAGGTGCTGCACGAGGGGTTGGCCGACTCCAAGTACCGCCCGTGCCCGCTGCTGGTGAAATACGTCGAGGCCGGCTGGCTCGGCCGCAAGACCCAGCGCGGCTTCTACGACTACCGCGGCGCCAAGCCGGTGCCGACGCGCTGACCCATTTCCGGCGCCGTAAGGGTGGGCAAAGCGAAGCGTGCCCACGGCTTCAAATCCAATTGCGGACAGATGGTGGGCACGGCGCAAGTGCGCCTTTGCCCACGCTACGGTACGCTCCGCCGTAGGTCGATCGTGAGACATTTCATCTCCCGTTAACCCCTCGCGCCTAGGTTACGGCCGGTACGAGGGTTCGCGTAATGGACATGATGGCAATGGTCAGCACCATGCTGGCCGCACAGCAAGGCGCGTTGCAGTCGAATATTGCGGCGACGCTGACCAAGCAGAACGCGGATATGGAGAAATCCACCGTCCTGACCCTGCTCGGCGCCGGCCAGCCCTCGCTCGCCAATGTCGGCGCTGGCGTCGGCGGCAATCTCAACGTCACCGCCTGAGCTTCAAAGCGACGCGGCGGCCTTGCCGGTCGCCGCCCGGATCAGCTTGAGCGCGTCCTCGCTCGCCCATTCCGCCGGCCCCGCGATCGTCGCGATCTCGCAGCCCTGCGGGTCGACCAGCACCGAGGTGGGCATGCCCAGCGCCCGTCCAACTGCTTTAAGATCCTGAAAAACCTTCGCTTTCTGGTCGCTGAAATAGCCGAGCCGAGTCAGATTGGCCTCTTTCAGGAAGGATTTCGGCTTCTCCGGGTCGCGGGTGTCGATGTTGATCGCCACCACCTCGAAATCCGGACCCGACAGCTTGCCCTGGAGCTCGTCCAGCGCCGGCATCTCCTTTCGACAAGGCACGCACCAGGTCGCCCAGAGGTTCACCAGTAGGGTCTTGCCGCGGAAGTCGGACAGCTTCTTCGGCTTGCCGTCGGAATCCTCGAAGGCGAGGTCGGGCAGTTTCAGCGGGGCGCTTGCCATGGTCAGCGCCGCGACCTCGCCATGGGCGAGCGGGGCGATCTTCTGCGCCGTCGCCACCGCCGCCTTGCAGGTCGGATCGCCTGAAGGCGCCCGGCTCAGGCCGAACCCGTACAGCGCGGCGAAGCCGGCCAGCCCGCCGATCGCCACGGTGGCGATGACGAGCGGGATGCGGCGCGTGGCTGAGGGCTTCTGGTCGAGCATATCGTTTGTCATCCGGTCGCAGATATGGCTATCAGGGGCCTCTTAGTACGGCTGGCCGTGGCCAGCAAACGTGCGGCAAATCAGGCGTGAGCAGGGGATCATGAGCAACAAGATGTGGGGCGGCCGGTTCTCGGAACGTCCCGATGAGATCATGGAAGAGATCAACGTCTCCATCGACGTCGATCGTCACCTCTACGCCCAGGACATTGCCGCGTCCAAGGCCCACGCCGCGATGTTGGCCAATCAAGGCATCATCACGGCTTCTGATGCGAAAAATATCGGCAAGGGTCTAGACACAATCCTGTCAGAGATTGGCAACGGCGGCTTCGAATTCAAGCGCGCGCTCGAGGACATCCATATGAATGTCGAGAGCCGCCTGTCCGAGCTGATCGGCCCCGCCGCCGGACGGCTGCACACCGCGCGCTCGCGCAACGACCAGGTCGCGACTGATTTCCGCCTGTACGTCCGCGACGTCATCGACGAGACCGATGCCGCGCTCGCGGGGTTCCAGCAGGCGCTGGTGGAGCGCGCGCTGGAGCACGCCGCAACCGTGATGCCCGGCTTCACGCATCTGCAGACGGCGCAGCCCGTCACTTTCGGCCATCACCTGCTGGCCTATGTCGAGATGGCCGCGCGCGACCGCGGCCGCTTCCAGGACGCCCGCAAGCGGCTGAACGAATCGCCGCTGGGCGCGGCTGCACTCGCCGGCACCTCGTTCCCGATCGACCGCCACGCCACCGCGAAGGCGCTCCTGTTCGACCGGCCGATGGCGAACTCGCTCGATGCCGTCTCCGACCGCGACTTCGTGCTGGAGACGCTGTCGGCGGCCTCGATCTGCGCCGTGCATATGTCGCGCTTTGCCGAGGAGATCGTGATCTGGACCTCGCCGCTGGTCGGCATGATCCGGCTCAGCGACAAGTTCACCACCGGCTCCTCGATCATGCCGCAGAAGCGCAATCCGGACGCCGCCGAGCTGGTGCGGGCCAAGACCGGCCGCGTCATCGGCGCGCTCAACGGCCTCCTGATCGTCATGAAGGGCCTGCCGCTCGCCTATCAAAAGGACATGCAGGAGGACAAGCAGGGCGCCATCGAGGGCTTTGCCGCGCTGTCGCTGGCAATCCGCGCCATGACCGGCATGGTCCGCGATCTCGTTCCCGACGAAGCCAAGATGAAGGCGGCCGCGGGCGAGGGCTACGCCACGGCGACCGATCTTGCCGACTGGCTGGTGCGGACGCTGAAGATGCCGTTCCGCGAGGCCCACCACGTCACCGGCCGCATCGTCGCCAAGGCCGCCGAGGGGGGCGTCGCGCTGCACGAGCTGCCGCTCAAGGAGATGCAGGCGATCGAGCCCAAGATCACGAAGGAAGTGCTCGGCGTGCTCTCGGTCGAATCGTCGGTGAAGAGCCGGACCAGCTTCGGCGGCACCGCGCCGAAGAACGTGACGTCCCAGGCCAAGGCCTGGGCGAAGCGGCTGGAAAAAGAGCAAAAATTGGGCTGAAGGCAAAATTTCGCTTATGTTTCATGGTCATCCGGCTCTCGCCAGAACGCGCCAATCTCTGTATGGTGCGCCGCGCGTAGTGGGGAATTCGTCGTGACGTCAAAGTTTCGCCCGGCCGGCTCGGGGTGGGCCATCATTGTCTTGAGCCTGACGGCGCTCGCGCTTGCCGGTTGCGGCCGCAAGGGCCCGCTGGATCTGCCGCCGACCGCCTCCAACGCGCCTGCGGCCGCCGGCGCCGCGCCCGTCGATACCGAGACCGCAGCCCAGAAGGCGCCGAGCCTGTTCGACCCGACTGCCGGCGCGGATGCCGCGCCCGCAGCGCCCAAGGGCCGGAAGAAACCGTTTATTCTCGACCCGCTCCTGGACGAACCTCCCGGCAAGAAATAAGCCGGGACAACCGAGCCTGCGCCATGAACCATTTCGACTATCGCAACGGCGTGCTGTACGCCGAGGCGGTGAACCTGTCCGAGCTGGCAGCCACCGTCGGCACGCCGTTCTATTGCTATTCGACCGCAACGCTGGAGCGGCACTACCGCGTCTTCACCGAGGCCTTTGCCGGCGAGAAGGTGCTGGTCTGCTACGCCATGAAGGCGAACTCCAACCAGTCGGTGTTGCGGACGCTGGCCAAGCTCGGCGCCGGCGCCGACGTGGTCTCGGGCGGCGAGCTCAAGCGCGCTTTGGCCGCAGGCATTCCCGCCAGCAAGATCGTCTTCTCCGGCGTCGGCAAGACGGAAGCGGAGCTGCGCGCGGCGCTCGCCGCCGACATCCTCTGCCTCAACGTCGAATCCGAGCCGGAGCTCGAGCTGCTGTCGCGCCTCGCGGTCGAGATGGGCAAAACCGCGCGGATCTCGCTCCGCGTCAATCCCGACGTCGATGCCGGCACGCACGCAAAAATTTCCACCGGCAAGTCCGAGAACAAGTTCGGCATTCCGATCGTGCATGCCCGCGAGGTCTACGCGCGCGCAGCCAAGCTGCCCGGGATCAAGGTGACCGGCACCGACGTGCATATCGGCAGCCAGATCACCGATCTCTCCGGCATGGAGACTGCGTTCCGCATCCTCTCCGAATTCGTGCAGACGCTGCGGACGGACGGCCACGACATCAGCCACGTCGATTTCGGCGGTGGTCTCGGCATTCCCTATTACATGGACCGCGAGGCGCCCCCGGCGCCGGCCGCCTATGCCGCCATGGTCAAGCGCGTCAGCCACAATCTCGGCTGCACGCTGATGTTCGAGCCGGGCCGCATGATCGTCGGCAATGCCGGCATCCTGGTGACGAAGGTGATCTATGTGAAGCACGGCGACGGCAAGAACTTCGTCATCATCGATGCGGCGATGAACGACCTCATTCGCCCGACGCTGTACGAGGCGCATCACGACATCCTGCCGGTGAAGCAGCCCGCCAAGGGCGCCGCCACCATCAAGGCCGATGTCGTCGGCCCGGTCTGCGAGACCGGGGACTATCTCGCGCTCGACCGCACGCTGCCGACGCCCGTGCCCGGCGATCTCCTCGCCATCATGACCGCGGGCGCCTATGGCGCGGTGCAGGCCGGCACCTACAACACCCGGCCCTTGGTGCCCGAGGTGCTGGTGAAGGGCGACCAATACGCCGTGGTGCGCCCGCGCATCGAGGTCGAGCAGCTGATCGCGATGGATGCGCCGGCGCCGTGGCTGTGAGGTGACGACGTCCACTCAATAAGCTCGGTGTCGCCCCCGCGAAGGCGGGGACCCATAACCACAGGGAGTGGTTGTCGCGCGAAGCCGGTAACTCCGAGTCTTCGCCAAACGTCTCCCTGTGGTTATGGGTCCCGGGCTCGCGCTTCGCGCGCCCCGGGACGACGAGCGGAGGGGCGGCGCTACTTCCCCGCCAATCCGCCCTTCGCTCCGCCCACCACGACGCCCGCTTTCTTCTCGATCGGCTTGATCGCCGCGGTGAAATCGGACTCGGCGCCTTCCGCGCTGATCACGGTCTCCCACAACCGCCCGACCGCGTCGGCAACTTCCATCGACAGGCCGAGCTGCTTCATCTCCTCCAGCGCCAGCCGCACGTCCTTCACCATCAGTCCCGTGGCGAAGCCGAAGTCGAAGGTGCGCGGCAGCACCGCGCGCGGAAACTTGTCGCGGCTCGCCGTGTTCATGCCCGAGCCGGCATTGATGACGTCGATCATCACGGCGGGATCGAGCCCGGCTTTCACGCCCATCACCACGGCTTCCGACGTCGCCACGATCGCGGTGGCCGACAGGAAATTGTTGGCGAGCTTCATGGTTTGGGCCGCGCCCGGCTTCTCGCCGATGAAGAACACTTTTCCGATCACCTCGAGCGCGGGCTTGAGCAGCTCGAACTCGGCTTTCGGGCCCGACACCATCACAGCAAGCGTGCCCTTCTCGGCGCCGCCGACGCCACCGGAGACGGGACAGTCGATCTGCACGATGCCGCGCTTGGCGAGCAGGCCGTGAATCTTCGCGGCCATCGCCGAGCCGACGGTTGAGAGATCGACGAAACGCTTGGCGCGCTTGCCCTCGATCACGCCGCCAGCGCCGGTGGCAACGTCCAGGGAAGCCTGCAGCGAGGGCAGGCTCGCCATCACGGTCGCGACCTGATCGGCGACGTCCTTCGGCGACGACGCGGCACTGGCACCTCGCGCGACCAGCCTGTCCATGACCTCCTTGCGCGTGTCGAACACGACGAGCCTGTGTCCCGCCTCGATCAACCGCCGCGCCATCGGGAAACCCATGTTTCCGAGCCCGATGAATCCGATGTCCATGGTGTTCTTTCCTCCCGTCGTCATTGCGAGGAGCGAAGCGACGAAGCAATCCAGGAATGTTTCCGCGGAGGATGTCTGGATTGCTTCGCTTCGCTCGCAATGACGGAGCAATACGATTCAGAGCGGTCAGCCTGTCTCACGCCTTGGCGTCGATCTCCGCGAACACCTCGCGCGCAATGCGGAAGCTGTCGACCGCGGCGGGCATGCCGCCATAGATCGCGACCTGCATCAGGATCTCGCGGATCTCCTCGCGGGTGACGCCATTGGTCAGCGCGCCCTTGAGATGTGCGCGAAACTCGTGCTGGCGGTTGAGGATCGCGATCATGGCGATGTTCAGCATGCTGCGGGTCTTGCGCGGCAGCTCCTCGCGGCCCCACACCGTGCCCCAGCAATATTCGTTGAGCATCTCCTGGAACGGGCGGTTGAAATCGTCGACGTTCTTCAGGGCATTGTTGACATAGGCCTCGCCCAGCACCGCTTTGCGGACATCCAGGCCCTTGTCGTGCATCTTCTTGTCCATGGCGTTTCCTTCATTTCCCTCGAGATTGGCGCGCGGAAATTACGGGGTTGCACCCGGCCAGTCACGTCCTCGTGTTATGCGGGAAAAGGAGGCGCTCCCGTACAGGAACGGATGCCTCAGTGCTGCCGTTGTGATAGGCTCTTCTCTACCGGGCAACCTGGAGAGTTGATTGAACGGCGTCACCCCCGAGCCGTCAGACCCGACCCGCGGCAGTGATGCGCTGTCGCGGCTGAAGCTGGCGCAGGCCCTTGATCGGGCAACTTATGCCATCGCATGGGAGCGTGCCTGGCCCAACGCGGCGCGCCTTCTGACCGTCGTCGGCCTGTTCCTGGTGGTGTCCTGGGCCGGCCTCTGGCTGGCGCTGCCGTTCATGGCCAGGGCCGTCGGCCTCGCCCTCTTCGCCGCGATCGCGGCGGCCGCCCTGTTCCCGCTGATTCGCTTCCGCTGGCCGAGCCGCGAGGAAGCGCTCGCCCGGCTCGACCGTGGCTCCGGCATCCGTCACCGCCCGGCCACCGCGCTCACGGACACGCTGACCTCGCAGGACCCGGTCGCGCTGGCGCTGTGGCAGGCGCAGCGCGAGCGGACGCTCGCCTCCATCAAGCGCATCCGCGCCGGTGTACCGCACCCGCGGCTCGCGCTTCACGACCCCTGGGCGCTGCGTGCCCTCGTCATGGTGATGCTGGTTGCCACCTTCTTTGCCGCGGGTGACGAGCGTGCGATGCGCCTTGGCGCCGCCTTCGACTGGAACGGGGTGCTGGCGCCGGCCAATGTTCGCGTCGATGCCTGGGTCACGCCGCCGCTCTACACCGGCAAGCCGCCGGTCATCCTATCGGCCGCCAACAAGGAAGCTGCGGCATTGCCCGCCGGCGGCCCGCTCGCCGTTCCCACCGGCTCGACCCTGATCGTGCGCTCCTCCGGCGGCAACCTGGATGTCGTCGTCTCCGGCGGCCTCAAGGAGGTCGCCCCGACTGAAGCCAGCCCGAAGGGGACCAACGAAAAACATTTCGCCATTTCCGGCGACGGCACCGCCCATGTCCGGGCGCCCTCCGGCCAGCCGCAATGGGCCTTCGCCGCCACGCCGGACCGTCCGCCGACGATCGCGCTCGCCAAGGACCCCGAGCGCCAGGCGCGCGGCGCGCTCCAGCTCTCCTACAAGATCGAGGACGATTACGGCGTCACCGGCGCCGAGGCGAAATTCGCCACGCGGTCGACCGACGCCCGGGACGGCGGCAAAGACGGTGCCAAGGATGCTGCGAAGCCCGCTGCCGGCGACGGCGACAGCAGGACGGCGCCCCGGCCGCTGTTCCAGCCGCCGCAATTCCCGCTCGCGCTGCCGAATGCGCGCACCCGCAACGGCGTCGGGCAATCCGTGAAGGATCTCAGCGAGGATCCCTATGCCGGCGCCGAGGTTACGCTCACTCTCACGGCCAAGGACGAGGCCGGCAACGAGGCCGCAAGCGAGCCGTTCAACATGCGCCTGCCCGAACGGCTCTTCACCAAGCCGCTGGCCCGTGCATTGATCGAGCAGCGCCGCATCCTCGCGCTCGATGCCAACAAGAATTCCGACGTATATGCCGCGCTCGACGGGCTGATGATCGCGCCCGAGATGTTCACGCCGGAGCCCGGACAATATCTCGGCCTGCACAGCGTGGCCCGACAGCTCGAGGCCGCGCGTACCGATGATGCCCTGCGCGAGGTCGTGGCGAGCCTGTGGGCGCTTGCGGTGACGATCGAGGACGGCAAGATCTCCGACGTCGAGAAGGCGTTGCGCGCGGCCCAGGACGCGCTGAAGCAGGCGCTGGAGCGTGGCGCGAGCGACGAGGAGATCAAGAAGCTCACGCAGGATCTGCGTCAGGCACTGAACGATTTCATGCGTCAGCTCGCCGAGCAGTTCCGCAACAACAATGACCCGCAGCAGCTGGCGCGGCCGCTCGATCCGAACACCAAGGTCCTGCGTCAGCAGGATCTGCAGAACATGATCGACCGGATGGAGCGCCTGTCGCGCTCCGGCGACAAGGATGCCGCCAAGCAGTTGCTCGACCAGCTCCAGCAGATGCTGGAAGGCCTCCAGATGGCGCAGCCGGGGCAGTCCGGCGAGAGCGACATGGAGCAGGCGCTCAATGAGCTCGGCGACATGATCCGCAAGCAGCAGCAATTGCGCGACAAGACGTTCAAGCAGGGCCAGGATTCCCGGCGCGACCGCTCGCGCGGCAAGCAGCAGCAGGGCGATCAATCCATGTCGGAGCTGCAGCAGGACCAGCAGGGGCTGCGCGACCGGCTGAAGAAGCTGCAGGACGAGCTTGCCAAGCGCGGCCTCACCCAGAAGGGGCAGAAAGGCCAGCAGGCACAGAAGGGCCAGAAGGGTCAGCAAGGCGATCAGGGCCAGCCCGGCCAGAACGGCGATCAGGACGGCGACCAGGGTGATGACGACGGCAGCCTGGATGCGGCCGACGGTGCCATGGGCGATGCCGGATCAAAGCTCGGCGAGGGCAATGCCGACGGCGCCGTGGACTCGCAGGGCAAGGCACTCGACGCGATGCGCAAGGGTGCGCAGAAGATGGCCGAGGCGATGCAGCAGGGCGACGGCGACGGCCAGGGCGACGGCCCCGGCCAGCGCGCCGGCCGTCAGCAGAGCGGCGGCAACCAGACCGATCCGCTCGGCCGGCCGCTTCATGGGCGCGAATATGGCGACGATTATACGGTCAAGATTCCCGGCGAGATCGACACCCAGCGTGTCCGCCGCATTCTCGAAGAGCTCCGCCGTCGTCTCGGCGATCCCTCGCGGCCGCAGATCGAGCTCGACTATCTCGAGCGGCTGCTGAAGGAGTTTTGAGAAGATAGCCCGCTACGTCCTCGTCATTGCGAGCGAAGCGAAGCAATCCAGAGTTTTTCCGCCGAGGCATTCTGGATTGCTGCGTCGCGAGGGCTCCTCGCAATGACGAAGTAGATGCCTTGCGCGCCAGTCCTTCAACGGCGAAGGCGGCTGTCGTTCGGACGCTAACCTTTCTTCGCGGCCAGCGCATCGGCAACCGCCGTGCGGATATCCGCGACCGAGAACGGTTTGGTCACGACGTCATGCACCAGCGCGTTCAGGTTCGAGGCGCGCTCGCGCTGGTCGGCAAAGCCGGTCATCAGCAAAATGGTCAGGTCAGGGAAATCGCGCGCGGCGGAGAGCGCCAGCGCGATGCCGTCCATCACCGGCATCTGGATGTCGGTGAGCAACAGGTCGAAGGCGCCATCCTCGCGGGTCAGGATCTCCAGTGCCTCGGCGCCGTCCTGAGCGGTGACGGTCTCATGGCCGTCCATGGCGATGGCGCGCGCCACCAGCGTGCGCATCGAATCCTCGTCGTCGGCGATCAGGATTTTCGGCATGAGACCAACCTTGGGACAAACGCCCTTGCGGGGGCGATTATACGCTGCCGCCGGCAATGTCGCGCCGGTTGAAGAAACGAACGTCGATGTTGCGGCCCTCCGGCGGCGGCGAGGCCAGGCGTGAGCGGAAGAAGGCGCGCTCGCCGGGCCGCAGCACGGTCTGCTCCAGCACCGCGTTCCAGGCATAGATCTCCGCGCCTTGGGCGTCGCGCACGGCAAAGCGCAATCGCGGAATGTCGAGCGGCTTCTTGCCCTCGCCGACGATCACGCCCTCGATCACCAGCACCTGCTTACCGTCCACGGTCTCGCTGGAGAGCTTGACGTCCTTGAAGGCGAGGCCCCGCAGGTTCACCTCGAGCCCGACCATCTGGTAGAACGCCGCCGTCTGGGGCAGCAGCCGCACCACGTCGCCCCGCCAGATCACCAGTGCCAGCACCAGCGCGCCCATCGCGGCACAGGCGGTGGGCAGGCCAAGATAGGATTTGCGCGGAGCCGCGGGGGCGACCGGACGGCTCACCCGCGCGCCGCGGCGGGGGAACAGGCCGCGGAACCAGGACTGGTGCTGCGCGCCGGCGACCTCCTCTTCGGCCTGCCGGGCCGCTGCTGACCATTCGTCCTCGGTTTCGCGGGCGTGCTCGTCCGGCCAGTCGCTGGCGATCGAGGGGCTATCGACGACGGGTGCATCAGTGGCGCCGTCGTCCTTGGCATAGGAGTTCCATTGTTCGGCGAGGTCGGACTGGTCGTCAGCCCGGCTGGCCGCGGCCATGGCCGGAACGGATGCCTCCTCGATGGCGTCCTCGGCATGGGCGATCCAGGTCTCCTTGCAGCGGGAGCAGCGGACCGCCCGCCCGTTCGCCCCAAGGCTCGCGAGCTTGATGGCGTAGGATGTCATACAATGGGGGCAGACGATATGCATGGACGAGCCTTGATGCATGAACGAAGGTCTTGACGATGCCATGGTCGCGGAGAACCGGGCGCCCCTTATGCTACAGGGCGACCGTTAACGAACCGGAAACCATAACGGCGGCAAAACCCGTTGATCGCGTATGGCGGAGCGCCGCAATGCGACCCGCGCCCCCTCTCGAACGGAGCTGAGCTTGGTTCGGTTCGAAAATGTCGGATTGCGTTACGGTCTGGGGCCGGAGATCCTGCGCGACCTCAGCTTCCAGATTCCCGCGCATTCCTTCCAGTTTCTCACCGGACCGTCCGGCGCCGGCAAGACGTCGCTGCTGCGCCTGTTGTTCCTGTCGCATCGACCGACGCGGGGCCTCGTCAATCTGTTCGGTCATGACATCTCGCAGCTCGGCAAGGACGAGATCGCGGATTTGCGCAAGCGCATCGGCATCGTGCTCCAGGATTTCCGCCTGCTCGATCACATGACGACTTATGAGAACGTCGCGCTGCCGTTCCGCGTCATGGGCCGCAGCGAGTCGAGCTACCGCAAGGAGGTGATCGACCTGTTGCGCTGGGTCGGCCTCGGCGATCGCATGGACGCGCTGCCGCCGATCCTGTCGGGCGGCGAGAAGCAGCGCGCGGCGATCGCGCGCGCCGTGATTTCGCGGCCGCAGCTGCTGCTCGCGGACGAGCCGACCGGCAGCGTCGATCCGACGCTCGGTCGCCGCCTGCTGCGACTCTTCATCGAGCTCAACAAATCAGGCACCGCCGTCATCATCGCCACCCACGACATTGGGCTGATGGACCAGTACGAAGCACGGCGGCTGGTGCTGCACCAGGGACGGCTGCACGTCTATGAGTAGGCTGGACGAGCGCGGCGTGCTGGTCGATCTCGGACAGGAGCGTCCGCAGCTTCCGGCCAAGGCGCGCAACATGTCGCCGATCGTGCCGCGCGCCTCGATCCACGGCAGAGCGCTGGTTGCGGTGGTCGCCATCATGACGTTCCTCGCCTCGATAGCCACCGGCACGGTGCTGCTGGTGAGTGCCTCCGCCGCCGAATGGCAGTCGGATGTCGCGAGCGAAATCACGATCCAGATTCGTCCGCAGGCCGGCCGTGACCTCGAGCGCGACACCGCAGCCGTGGCGGAGGCGATGCGCGCGCAGGCCGGCATCGTCGAGGTCAAGCCGTTCACCAGGGAGGAGAGCGGCAAGCTGCTCGAGCCCTGGCTCGGCACCGGCCTGTCGATGGACGATCTGCCGGTACCGCGCGTGATCATCGCGCGCGTGCAGCCGGGCACGCCGCTCGATCTCGGCGCCTTGCGCGCGCGCGTCGCGCAGGTCGCGCCGGGCGCCAGTGTCGACGATCACCGCGCCTGGATCGAGCGCATGCGCCTGATGACGAACGCCACGGTGCTGGCCGGCCTCGGCATCCTCGCGCTCGTCATCGTCGCAACCATCATCTCGGTGTCGTTCGCGACGCGCGGCGCCATGGCGGCCAACCGTCCGATCGTCGAGGTCCTGCATTTCGTCGGCGCCGGCGACCGCTACATCGCCAACCACTTCCTGCGTCATTTCCTCCGGCTGGGCCTGGAGGGCGGCGTGATCGGCGGCGGTGCCGCCATGCTGATGTTCGGCTTCTCCGAGTCCATCGCAGGCTGGTTTTCCGGGACGCCCGTCGGCGACCAGTTCGCCGCGCTGCTCGGCACCTTCTCGCTGCGCCCGTCCGGCTACATCGTGCTCGCGGTGCAGGCCGTGCTGATCGGCGGCATCACCGCGGTCGCCTCGCGCCAGACGCTGTTCGCGACGTTGAATGACGTCGACTAGGCTTGATAACCGGACTCCACTTCGCCTCAAAACGTCATAAAATCACATCGGGAAGGGATCACCGACATCGCATGACCTCGCCGACCGACGATCGATCGCCGAAACTGCCGCGCGGCTGGCTGCGCGCGACAATCGTGTCGACGATCGCGCTCGCCTTCGTCGGCGCGGCGGCGGGGTTCGTTGCATTCCTGTCGCAATTGCGCGGCGCCGAGACGGTGCCGGACCGCAAGGCGGACGGCATCGTGGTGCTGACCGGCGGCTCCTCGCGGGTATCGGATGCGATGGAGCTGCTGGCTGCCGGCTACGGCAGGCGGCTTCTGATCTCCGGCGTGCATCCGACCTCGACGGCGAGCGACATCTCCCGGACCTTGCCGGAGAACCAGTCCTTCATGACCTGCTGCGTCGATCTCGACCGCACCGCGCTGTCAACCCGCGGCAACGCGGCGGAGGCGCGGCGCTGGGCCGAGGGGCGCCGATTTACATCTCTGATCGTGGTCACCTCGAACTATCACATGCCGCGCGCGCTGGTGGAATTCTCGCATGCGATGCCACGGACGACGCTGATCCCGTTCGCGGTGGTCGGCGAAAAATGGCGCGAGGAGCCGTGGTGGACCTCGGGCTCGACGCTGCGGCTGCTCTTGTCCGAATACGTCAAGTACGTTGCGGCCGAGCTCAGGGTGCGGCTGGAGGATTTCGGGATTGACCTTTGGCCCGAGATGTCGGAGCAGCCTGCAGGTCAGCAACCGAAGCGGCCCGCCACCGCACAGGCCAATTGATCGGACCATCGATGTTTCTGATTTTCCTGCGCTCGCTCGTGTTCAACGTACTGTTCTATGCCGTGCTGGTCCTTCTCGCGATCGTTGCGCTGCCGACCTTTGCATTGCCGCCGCGCGCAATGCTCACGGTGGCGGAATGGTGGGCCAAGGCGACGCTGGTCCTGATGCGCGTGGTCTGCAACATCAAGGTGGAATTCCGCGGGGTGGAGAAGATCCCGACAGGACCGCTGCTGATCGTGGCCAAGCATCAGTCGTTCTGGGAGACCTTCGTGCTGCCGGGTTTCTTCAACCGGCCGATCTTCATCCTCAAGCGCCAGCTGATGCAGATCCCGGTGTTCGGCCAGTTCCTGGTCAAGACCGGGATGATCGGGATCGACCGCAATGCCGGCGTGAAGGCGCTTCTGGACATGACGCGCCGCGCGCGCGAGGGGGTGCGCAGCGGAAAGCAGCTCGTGATCTTTCCGGAAGGCACGCGCCGCGCGCCGGGCGCGCCGCCCGACTACAAGACCGGCTTTGCACAGATCTATTCCTCCTGCGGCGTGCCGTGCCTGCCGGTCGCGCTCAATTCCGGCCTGTTCTGGCCGCGACGCACTTTCATGCGCTATCCCGGCACGCTGGTGGTGGAGTTTCTCGAGCCGTTGCCGCCGGGTCTGTCGAAGGACGAGTTTCTCGCGCGCGTGCAAGCGGCGGTCGAGGACGCGACCGGTCGCCTCGTCGAAGCAGGGCGGAAAGAGCAGGAGCGGTTGATCGGCTCGGCGCCGAGCTACGCGCCGACCGGCTAGCGGCTTTCGCGATCTTCGTGCCGATCCGTCGCGTGCAGCGAGTGCGCATCACCATGCAGCATCAATGCAAGCTGATGCAGCTGGGTGTCGCGAAAGCCTTCGGCCTCGATCGCCTTCACCGTTGCGGTGACGTAATCGCGGTTGGCGCCGGACTGCCCGTGGCCCTGGACGACGTGGCGGTGCTGCTCGGCGAGCGAGAGGCGGCCGGCATATTGCACATGGCCGCGGTCGACGACGTAGGCGAGTGCGGAGACGCGCTGGCGCGCATCGTTCTCCAGCCACACCGAGCGCATCACCTCGCGATAGACCGAGGTGACCTGCTCGCGTGCGCGCAAATATGCGACCACCTCGGCACGGTTCTTCTCGGCGACGCGGAAGGCGATGCCGCGGCAGGCGCCGCCGCGGTCGAGCCCGAGCACCAGGCCCGGCTTCTCCGGCGTGCCGCGATGCACGAAGGAATAGACGCAGAGCGCGCGGTGCTCGCCGACCAGCCGCGCCGGGACGCGCTCCTCGAAGTCGAAGCCCGGCCGCCACATCAGCGAGCCGTAGCCGAACACCCAGAGGTCGCCCGTGGCTGTGGTGACGGAGGGGAGGGTGATTTCCGACATTTCGGGCACGGCTACCAGAACCCTGCGCCCAAGCGAAGCGATTTCTGCGCCTTTCGTCGCAGGCCGGCACCGCTTACATTTGCCTGAATCTGGCGTCAAAGGGTCGCCGCATGTCCAATATGACCGTTGCCACAGGCCGCCGCTCCCGCTGGGGCCTCTTCATCGCCCCCGTTCTCGTCCTGGTCCTTGCCGTCGCCTGGAGCTGCTTCTGGTTCTATGCGGCGTCGCAGGCCGAAATCGCCGCCGACGCCTGGCGGGCGCAGGAGGCCAAGGCCGGCCGCATCTACGATTGTGCCAAACGCTCGATCGCCGGCTTCCCGTTCCGCTTCGAGGTCCAGTGCTCCGGCGCCAGCGTCGCCCTGGTCTCGCAGAATGCGAGCAAGACGCCGTTCACGGCCAAGCTCGACAACATCCTGGTCGTGGCCCAGGTCTACGACCCCAAGCGCATCATCGCCGAATTCTCCGCGCCCGCGACGCTGATCGACGGCGTCACGCAAAACACTTTCACTGTGAACTGGAGCAAGGGCCGCGCCAGCGTGGCGGGCCTGCCGGCGGTGCCGGATCGCGCTTCCATCGTGTTCGACGAGCCCAGCCTCAACCGTCTCGATGGCAGCGTGCAGGTGCCGCTTGCGCGCGCCAAGCAAGTCGAACTGCATGGCCGTCTCGCCGACGGATCACCATCGGATCATCCTGTAATCGAGACCGTGCTCCATGTCGCGCAGGGCAGCATCCAGGGCGTGCATCCGCTGCTCGCCGAGCCGTTCGAGGCGGACACTCGCGCCAAGATCACCGGCCTCTCCGACCTCACGCCAAAGCCCTGGCCGCAGCGCTTCCGCGAGATCCAGGCCGCCGGCGGTCATATCGAGATCGTGCAGTCGCGCATCCAGCAGGGCGAGATGATCGCGGTCGCGGCCGGCACGCTCGGCCTGTCGCCCAATGGCCGGCTCGACGGCGAATTGCAGATGACGGTGACCGGCCTCGAGCGCGTGATCCCGGCGCTCGGCATCGAGAAGATGCTGGAGGAGGGCGTGCCGCAGGCAACGCTCGACCGCCTCGCGCCCGGCGTGAAGTCGCAGGACCTCAACAATCTGTTCGGCGCACTCGACCGCGCCGTGCCCGGCCTCGGCAAGGTCATCAAGCAGAACGCCAATGCCGGCGTCGCCGCCGGCATCAATTCGATCGGCACCGAGAGCACGCTCGAAGGCAAGAAGGCGCGGAGCTTCCCGCTGAAATTCGTCGATGGCGCCGTGCTGCTCGGCCCGGTCAAGGTCGGCCAGATCCCGCCGCTGTATTGAAGACTCTCTCGTCATTCCGGGGCGATGCGTAGCATCGAACCCGGAATCCATTTCACAGCGTGCGCTGCGGCCCTCCGGGCTCGCCCCTTCGGGGCGCCCCGGAATGACGGGGTGACGCTACGGCTTCTTCAGCGCCGCATGCGGCCGGCCGAAATCGGGCGCGGCTGAATCCTGGCCGATCTCGACGATGCCGCGGCGGATGGCGCGGGTGCGGGTGAAGTGGTCGAACAGCGCCTCCCCATCGCCGCGACGGATCGCGCGGGTGAGCTTTGCCAGATCCTCGGTGAAGGTGCCGAGCATCTCCAGCACGGCCTCCTTGTTGGCGAGGAAGACGTCGCGCCACATCGTCGGGTCGGAGGCCGCGATACGGGTGAAATCGCGAAAGCCGCCGGCGGAGAATTTGATCACCTCGGATTCCGTCACCTGCGCCAGCTCGTCGGCGGTGCCGACGATGGTGTAGGCGATGAGATGCGGCAGATGGCTGGTGATGGCGAGCACGAGGTCATGATGATCCGGCGTCATCACCTCGACCTTGGCGCCCATCGCCGCCCAGAACGCGCGCAGGCGGTCGGTCGCCGCGGCATCGACGCCTTCGGGCGGGGTCAGGATGCACCAGCGGTTGATGAAGAGCTCGGCGAAACCAGAGTCCGGCCCGGAATGCTCGGTGCCCGCCACCGGATGCGCCGGGACGAAATGAATGCCGCTCGGCAGATGCGGGGCCATGTCCCTGACCACCGCGCCCTTGACCGAGCCAACGTCGGAGACGATCGCCCCCAGCTTGAGATGGGCAGCGATCTCCTGCGCCACGGGTCCGCAGGCGCCGACGGGAATGCAGAGGATGACGAGATCGGCGTCCTTCACGGCCTCAGCATTGGTCGCCACGACCTGATCCACGATGCCGAGCTCGGCGACGCGTGCGCGCGTCTTTTCGGAGCGTGCGGTGGTGACGATTTCACCGGCCAGCCCCTGGAGCTTCGCAGCGCGCGCGATCGAGCCGCCGATCAGGCCGAAGCCGATCAGCGCAACGCGCTGGAAGTGCGCCTGCGCACTCATTTGCCGCCCATGAAGTCGCGCAAGCCGTCGACCACGAGGCGGTTGGCCTCCTCGGTGCCGATCGTCATGCGCAGCGCATGCGGCAGGCCGTAGTTCTTCAGGCCGCGCAGCACGAGTCCACGCTTGGTCAGGAAGGCGTCGGCGTCGTCAGCGGTCTTGCCCTTGTCCGTCGGGAAATGGATCAGCACGAAATTGGCGACGCTCGGCGTCACCTTCAGCCCGAGCTTGCCGATCTCCTCGGTGAGCCAGTTGCGCCAGGTCTCGGTGAACTGCTTTGACATCGCCTGATGCGCGGTGTCCTCGATCGCGGCGACCGCGGCATACATCGCCGGCGTCGACACGTTGAAGGGACCGCGGATGCGGTTGACCGCGTCGATGATGTGCTCGGGCCCGAACATCCAGCCGATGCGCAGTGCAGCCAGGCCATGGATCTTGGAGAAGGTGTGCGTCACCACCGTGTTCTCGGTGGTGGCGACGAGCTCGATCCCCATCTCATAGTCGTTGCGCGAGACGTAATCGCAATAGGCGGCATCCAGCACCAGCAGCACGTGCGAGGGCAGGCCGGCACGCAGCCGCTTGACCTCGTCGAACGGCAGATAGGTGCCGGTCGGGTTGTTGGGGTTGGCGAGCCAGACCAGCTTCGTCTTCGGCGTCACCGCCTTCAGGATGGCGTCGACGTCGGCGGTGAGGTTGGTCTCCTTGGCGATGACGTTCCTGGCGCCGACCGCCATGGTCGCGATCGGGTAGACCAGGAAGCCGTGCGTGGTGGAGATCGCCTCGTCGCCTTGGCTGAGATAGGTGTGCGCGAGCAGATTGAGGATCTCGTCCGAGCCGGCGCCGCAGATGATGCGGTTGGGGTCGAGCCCGAACGAGCGGCCGATCGCCTCGCGCAGCACACGCGAGGTGCCTTCCGGATAGTCTTCCAGATGGTCCGCCACGCGCTTGAACGCCTCGATCGCCTTGGGCGAGGGCCCGAACGGCGTCTCGTTGGCGGAGAGCTTGAACACCTTGCGGCCCGGCTCCGGCACCGGGCTCTTGCCGGGCGTGTAGGGCGCAATATCGAGAATGCCGGGATTCGGCACGGGGCGGGACATCTTGGACTCCGGATAGGCTGGGCGGCTCGCGATTTACGATTTCGGCCCGGTCGGGGGCACCGTATAGCGCGTTGCGTGGCTGCCGACGAGGGCCACAGAGCGAACCGAGGCCCCCGCCTCGATCAGGGCAGCCCTGATTTTGTCGATGCTGGTCGCGCTGGTGACCGAGACCAGCAGCGCCGCGCCGTCGAAGGCGGTATCGGGCACCGCAACGATCTCGGCGAGCGGCGACAGCGCGCGGGCGACCTCGGCGTTCCATCCGGAGACGCGCACGCTGAAGGTCTCGACCTCTGTCACCAGGGCGCTGTCGGCGACGCGCGAGATCGCGAACACCGGCAGCGAGGCCGGATGGTCGGCACGCTCGACGAAGGGCATCCGTGCGATGATCTTGGGCGCGCCGTCGGCTTCCAGCTCCAGCCACCACGGCGTGCGGCTCGAGGTCGCCGAGACCAGCGCCAGGTCGCCCTTGGATTTCGCCACCGCCTCGACCGCGGCCTGCGCGCTGAAATGCGCGACGTAAGGCACCGTGAAGCCGAAATGGAAGCGCACGGAATCGCGCATCGCCGGTTCGCTCACCGAGATGTCGGCATGCACGGAGAACGGCGCCTGCACATAGGTGAAGGTCGAGATGATGACGCGCCAGATGCTCTCGACCGTGTCGAGCGGCAGGATGCCGCGATGACGCTGCACGATCTCGCGCATCATGGAAGCCTCGCGCGCGGGGCGGAACGCCGAGCCGACCTCCTGGGTCTGCTTCACCTGGATCAGCCGGTCGATGATGTCGCCGCGCTGCATGAGGAGGCGATGCATGCCCTCGTCGATCGCGTCGATCTCCTTGCGCAGTTCCTGCAGCGATGGTGGCGCGGGCGGGCGTTGGGACATGTCTGGTCGTCGATCGTTCCGATGGGGGATGTCCTGATTAGGCAGTCGTGGCGGCGAAAGCAAAGAGAAATGACGTGCTTTGCGGGCGACGCGACTGAGGCGAATTGGGCCGATCCGGGCCGCGACTTGACGAAAACCGCCCAAGACGGTAGCTTTTGCCCGTTCCGTGGTCATTTGAGCCGGCCGGCTTGCAGCCACGTTAAAAAACTCGCTAAACAGGCCGGGGACGCTTCCGATCCCGGCCGAACCTATCGTTCAGGCCGGGTTTTTCATGGCCTGATGTCAGCGGCGCGCTCGAGCAGCCAGTCGCAAACGAGGTCATGTCCGAGATGGGTAGCGTCAAGTCGATACCGAGTCCTGCGATCAGCGCCGACGAGCGGTCGCATGAGGTGGACCATCCAAGCTCGCTGATTGCGCATTTCGGCACCGAGCAGCCGCTGCGGCTCGATTGCGGCGTCGATCTCACCCCGTTCCAGATCGCCTACCAGACCTATGGCGAGCTCAACGCCGATCGCTCCAATGCCGTGCTGATCTGCCATGCGCTGACCGGCGACCAGCATGTCGCCAACGTGCATCCCGTCACCGGCAAGCCGGGCTGGTGGGAGACGCTGGTCGGCCCCGGCCGCCCCATCGATCCCAAGCACTACTTCATCATCTGCTCCAACGTGATCGGCGGCTGCATGGGCTCGACCGGGCCGGCGTCGATCAATCCCGCCACCGGCAAGGTCTGGGGCCTGGATTTCCCCGTCATCACCATCCCCGACATGGTGCGCGCGCAGGCGATGCTGATCGACCGGCTTGGCATCGACACGCTGTTTGCGGTCGTCGGCGGCTCGATGGGCGGCATGCAGGTGCTGCAATGGACCGCGGCCTATCCTGAGCGTGTGTTTTCTGCGCTGGCGATTGCCTGCGCGACGCGGCACTCGGCGCAGAACATCGCCTTCCACGAGCTCGGCCGCCAGGCCGTGATGGCCGACCCCGACTGGCACGGTGGCGGCTATGCCGATCGCGGCATCCATCCGCATCGCGGGCTCGCGGTGGCGCGGATGGCGGCGCACATCACCTATCTCTCGGACGCGGCGCTGCATCGCAAGTTCGGCCGGCGCATGCAGGATCGCGAGCTGCCGACCTTCTCGTTCGACGCCGACTTCCAGGTGGAATCCTATCTGCGTTACCAGGGTTCGTCCTTCGTCGAGCGCTTCGACGCCAATTCCTATCTCTATCTGACGCGGGCGATGGACTATTTCGACATCGCCGCCGATCATGGCGGCGTGCTGGCCAAGGCCTTCGCCGACATCAAGACCCGCTTCTGCGTGGTCTCCTTCACCAGCGACTGGCTGTTCCCGACCTCGGAATCGCGCGCGCTGGTGCACGCGCTGAACGCCTCAAGCGCGCGGGTGTCGTTCGCCGAGATCGAGACCGATCGCGGCCATGACGCCTTCCTGCTCGACGTGCCCGAATTCTTCGACATCTCCCGCGCCTTCCTGCAATCGGCAGGCAAGGCCCGCGGGCTCAGCCTCGAGGACCGCTAGCGATGTCCGTCCAGGAAGTGCTGCCGCTGAACGGCGTTGCGGCCGCGCCGTCCGGCCAGTTTCGCGCCGATCATCTGCTGGTCGCCGAGATGGTCAAGCCGGGCTCGAAGGTGCTCGACGTCGGCTGCGGCGACGGCGATCTGCTTCAGCTGCTGGAGACCCGCGGCATCGACGGCCGCGGCATCGAGCTGTCCCGCGAGGGCGTCAACCGCTGCGTCGCCAAGGGGCTCGCGGTGGTGCAGGGTGATGCCGATACCGATCTCGTCAATTATCCCGACGATGCCTTCGACTACGTGATCCTGTCGCAGACGCTGCAGGCGACGCGGCAGCCGAAGGTCGTGCTGGAGAATCTGCTGCGCATCGGCCGCCGCGCCATCGTCTCGTTCCCGAATTTCGGGTTCTGGAAGATGCGGCTCCAGCTCCTGATCGGCGGCCACATGCCGCGCACGGAGAATCTGCCGGCGACCTGGTACGACACCGCCAACATCCATTTCTGCACCATCAAGGATTTCGTGCAGCTCTGCGACGAGATCAACGTCAAGATGGAGCGCTCGGTCGCGCTCGATCTCTACGGCCGCCCGGTGCCGCTGAACCTGCCCTGGTGGGTGTGGAACATGTTCGGCGAGCAGGCGGTGTTCTTGCTGAGCCGGGGCGGGGGGAAATAGTCCCCGTCGTCATTGCGAGGAGCTCTTGCGACGAAGCAATCCAGGCTGTCTCCGCGGAGGGATTCTGGATTGCTTCGCTGCGCTCGCAATGACGGAGTACGGGGCAGCGCATCTGCCTTAATGCGCCGCCAGCGACCGCGGATCCCGCACCGGCCATCGCCCCGCTTCCACCAGCGTCACGAACCGCTCCACGCTCTCGTTGAACAGCGCGGGCTCCTCCAGATTGAGCACGTGGCCCGACTTCGGAAACATCGCGAGCCCCGCCGCGGGCAGATGCTTCTTCAGGAACAGGCTCGGCCCGATGCACGGATCGTCCTCGTCGCCGCAGATGATCAGCGCCGGCGTCGCCGCCTTCGCGATCGCCTCCGTCATCGTGTAGATCGAGGGACGGCCGCCCTGAAATCCGCGCATGGTACGCGCCGATCCCCTGGCATCGTGCCGCGCCAGCGCGGCGTAGAAATCGGCATGCCCGCGCGGGTCCTTCACCAGGAACGGAATCCGGCTCGGCGCCTCGCGCGTGACTTTCGCGACCTCGGCGGAGCCCAGCGTCTCGAACTGCTCGGCATTGGCGCGGCACTGCTTGCGCCAGGCCTCGAGGTTATCGAGCTCCGAGCCGGAGCCGACGCCGGCCAGCGTCATCGACAGCGCGCGCTTCGGTGCGTTCAACCCGATCTGCAGCGAGGAATAGGCGCCCATCGACAGGCCGACGAGATGGGCGCGCTCGATGCCGAGATGATCGAGCACGGCGAGCGCATCGGTGTAGAAATGCGTGTAGGTGTAGACCTCGCCGTCAGGCACGTCCGAGGGCGTGTAGCCGCGCGCCGAATAGGTGATGCAGCGATGGCCACGCGAGAAGTAGCGCATCTGCGGCTCCCAATTGGTGTAGTCGGCCGCGAACTCATGCAGAAAAAGGATCGGCGTTCCCTGGCCCGCCTCCTCGAAATAAATGCGGACGCCGTCCCTGGTCGTGGCGTGGGGCATTAACCGTTTCCCTCTGTTTCAAGCCGTGCTTCAGGATCGCAGTTAACGCTGTTGTCGGCAATGCGGCAGCCGCAGCCGAGCACAAACACAAAATCATCGCAGCTATTCGCCGACGTCGCGTCTTTTTCTCGCCACATCGGGCGGCTTAACGGCCAAACGGATGTCGGCCATTGCACGGGCCGGCGGGAAGTGGGGGTGTCAGCTAGGGATGAAGAATGGTTGAGTTGTTTGCGTATCGCCTGTCGCGTTGTGTTGTCGCGCTGGCGCTTCTCTTCGCGGCGGTCGCCGCGTTCGGTTCTCCGGCCTCGGCGCGGCCGCATCATCGTCATAGCGCAGAGCGGCACGTGTACGTGCACCACGCCAGACATCATCATCACCGCCACCATGCGAGAGGCTCGCGCTTCGAGCGCAGCGCGGCGCAATTGCAGGCGAGCGGTTTCGCCGACACCCAGGCGAGCTACGATCCGAACGCGAATGCGGGCGGCGCGGGCATGAGCGGCGGCTTCGGTGGCGGATCGGGCCTGGTATCCGAGGCGCGCCGCTACATCGGCGGCAATCCGACCGGACGCGGCAGCCTGTGGTGTGCGCGCTTCATGAACATGGTGCTTGAGCATACCGGCCATAAGGGCTCAGGCTCCGACATGGCGAGCTCCTTCGCGCGCTACGGCACGCGCATCTCCGGTCCGCAGGTCGGCGCCATCGCCGTGATGTCGCGCGGCGGCCGCGGCGGTCATGTCGGCATCATCACCGGCATCGACGCGCAGGGCAATCCGATCATGATCTCCGGCAACAACGGCAACCGCGTCCGCGAAGCCCCGGTCTCGCGCGGCCGGATCTATGCCTATGTGATGCCGAATTGAGGCTCTTCGTCGTCATTGCGAGCGAAGCGAAGCAATCCAGAATCCCTCCGCGGAAATACTCTGGATTGCTTCGTCGCTTCGCTCCTCGCAATGACGGAGTGCGTGGAGACAGGTGCCGTAGGGTGGGCAAAGGCGCGCAAGCGCCGTGCCCACCGGCGGTATGTCAGCGTTCAACGGTGGGCACGCTTCGCTTTGCCCACCCTACGTTAGCTTAGATCAGCCTCGGCTCTTCCACCGCCACCACATCACCCACGCCGACGTCACCGTCGGCGATCACCTCGGCATAGATGCCGCAATCCATGTGGCCGAGATGGCGCGAGAGCGTCGGTGGTATTTCGAGATCGCGCCTGGCGGTTTCAGGGTCGACATTGGTGGCCGGGCAGCGAACGATGCGCTTGATCACCTTCAGCCGGGCCTGTCCGATCGCGAGCGTCTGGCCGACGAGGTCGAGCTCCGACCAGGCCGGCCAGCCCTTGACGTAGAGATTGGCGCGGAAGCGCAGGGGATGCACGGCGACGCCGCCGAGCATGGTCTCGATGGCGCGGACGCTGCCGAGATTGATGATGGAGACGACCTTGCGGGCGACGTCGGAGAAGCTATGGTCGCGGCCGGACAGAATTTTGGGCGGGCCCTTCAACTCGGGCTGGAAGTTGTCGCGGAAATAGGCCTCGATGGCGGCGCGCCCGGCTGCGCTCTCGAGATCGCCGCAGGCGACGATCTGGCCGTCCTTGCGGATGGTCAGCACGTTGGTTTCGTCGTCGAACCGGCTGTCGAGCGCGGCCAGCCGCTCATTGCGCGCCAGCATCAGGAACTGGATTTTCGGTTTCCATTCGGGCGCCTCGGGGTCGAACCCGCTCGGGCCGTTCTCGATGGCGTAGCGGCGGTCGGCCGGCAGGGTCAGGCCGGTCCGCAAAGGGGCGCGCAGCAGGCGTTCCGGCGTCAGGCCCTTGACGGGATAGCGGTAGAGGCCGGTGATCTCGGCGGTATGGCTGGCTGTCATGCCGCTACTTAAGGGATTCGGCGGGCCGTCGCCAAGCGGGCGGATCAGCGCACGAAATTGTGAACTTGCCTCTACCGATCCGAGGGCACGCTTCCCACATCTGGGTCAGGCCGGCGCCAGCGCCGGCTGATAAGCGACCGCTTGCTGTGTTGAGGAACGTCAACGCATCAGGCGGAAACCCAATGAAGATGCCGTTCGGGGTGCCTGAGAGGGCCCCGAGGGCAGGCCGAGGGACAGAAAAGATGAATATCGAGAAGTATACCGAACGCTCCAGGGGCTTCATCCAGTCCGCGCAGTCGCTCGCGATGCGCGAGGGGCACCAGCAGTTTTCCACCCTGCACGTGCTGAAGGTCCTGCTGGACGACAATGAGGGGCTCGCCGCCGGTCTGATCGACCGCGCTGGCGGCAATTCCCGTGCAATTCTGAAGGCGACCGAGGACGCCCTCAACAAGGTGCCGAAGGTCTCCGGCGGCGGCGCCGGGCAGATCTACCTCGCGCCCGAGCTGGCCCGCACTTTCGATGCCGCCGAAAAGGCCGGCGAGAAGGCCGGCGACAGCTTCGTCACGGTCGAGCGGCTTTTGCTCGGGCTGACGCTGGAGAAGACCAGCGAGGCCGGCACCATCCTCAACAAGGGCGGCGTCACGCCGCAAAACCTCAACGCGGCGATCGAGGCGCTGCGCAAGGGCCGCACGGCCGACTCTGCGACCGCCGAGAACGCCTATGACGCCCTGAAGAAATATGCCCGCGACCTGACCCAGGCCGCGCGCGACGGCAAGCTCGATCCGGTCATCGGCCGCGACGAGGAAATCCGCCGCACCATCCAGGTGCTCTCGCGGAGGACCAAGAACAATCCCGTCCTGATCGGCGAGCCCGGCGTCGGCAAGACTGCTATCGCGGAAGGTCTCGCGCTACGCATCGTCAACGGCGACGTGCCGGAGAGCCTCAAGGACAAGAAGCTGCTCTCGCTCGACCTCGGCGCCCTGATCGCAGGCGCGAAATACCGTGGCGAGTTCGAGGAGCGGCTGAAGGCCGTGCTGCAGGAGGTGACCGGCAGCGAGGGCACCTTCATCCTGTTCATCGACGAGATGCACACGCTGATCGGCGCCGGCAAGGGCGACGGCGCGATGGATGCCTCCAACCTGCTCAAGCCCGCGCTCGCCCGCGGCGAGCTGCACTGCATCGGCGCGACCACGCTCGACGAATACCAGAAGCACGTCGAGAAGGATGCCGCGCTGGCGCGGCGCTTCCAGCCGATCTTCGTCAGCGAGCCCTCGGTCGAGGACACCATCTCGATCCTGCGCGGGCTGAAGGACAAGTACGAGCAGCATCACGGCGTGCGGATCACCGATTCCGCGCTTGTGGCGGCGACGACGCTGTCCAACCGCTACATCACCGACCGCTTCCTGCCCGACAAGGCGATCGACCTCATGGACGAGGCCGCGGCGCGGCTGAAGATGCAGGTCGATTCCAAGCCGGAAGAGCTGGATTCGCTCGATCGTGAGATCATCCGGCTCAAGATCGAGCAGGAGGCGCTGAAGAAGGAAAGCGATGTCGGCTCCAAGTCCCGGCTCCAGACCCTGGAGAAGGATCTCGCCGAGCTCGAGGAGAAGTCGGCGGCGCTGACGGCGCGCTGGAGCGCGGAGAAGAGCAAGCTCTCCGATGCCCAGAAGCTGAAGGCCGAGCTCGACGCACTTCGTGTCGAGCTCGCCAACGCGCAGCGCCGCGGCGAATTCCAGAAGGCCGGCGAGCTGGCCTATGGACGGATCCCGCAGCTCGAGAAGCAGCTCGCGGACATCGAGGCCAAGGAGAATTCTGGCGAGATGATGGAGGAGGCGGTCACCGCCAACCATATCGCGCAGGTGGTCTCGCGCTGGACCGGCGTGCCCGTCGACAAGATGCTGGAAGGCGAGAAGGAGAAGCTCCTGAAGATGGAGGAGCAGCTCGGCAAGCGCGTCGTCGGCCAGGCCGAAGCCGTGCGTGCGGTCGCAACCGCCGTGCGCCGCTCGCGCGCCGGCCTGCAGGACCCGAACCGCCCCACCGGCTCGTTCATGTTCTTGGGGCCGACCGGCGTCGGCAAGACCGAGCTGACCAAAGCCTTGGCGGAGTACCTGTTCAACGACGAGACCGCGATGGTCCGCCTCGACATGTCCGAATACATGGAGAAGCACTCGGTCTCGCGGCTGATCGGCGCGCCTCCCGGCTATGTCGGCTATGACGAGGGCGGTGCGCTCACCGAAGCGGTGCGGCGCCGGCCCTACCAGGTCGTGCTGTTCGACGAGATCGAGAAGGCGCATCCTGACGTCTTCAACGTCCTGTTGCAGGTGCTCGACGACGGCCGCCTGACCGACGGCCAGGGCCGCACCGTCGACTTCCGCAACACGCTGATCATCATGACCTCCAACCTCGGTTCGGAATATCTGGTGAACCAGCCGGAGGGCGAGGACACCGCGGCCGTGCGCGAGCAGGTGATGGGAATGGTGCGGGCGCACTTCCGCCCCGAATTCCTCAACCGCGTCGACGAGATCATCCTGTTCCACCGTCTGCAGCGCAGCGAGATGGGCCGGATCGTCGAGATCCAGTTCGCGCGTCTCCAGAAGCTCCTGACCGATCGCAAGATCGTGCTCAGCCTCGATGCCGCCGCCCGCGACTGGTTAGCTGCCAAGGGCTGGGATCCCGCCTACGGCGCAAGGCCGCTGAAGCGGGTGATCCAGCGCTACCTCCAGGATCCGCTCGCCGAGATGATCCTCGCCGGCGACGTCAGAGACGGCGACAACGTCGCGATCTCGGCTGAAGGCAACGTTCTGACCTTCAACGGCAAGGCGCCGCAGACCGCGGAGATCGCGCAGTTCGAGGCGCCGGTGGCGAAGCGGAAGCTGAACTGATGAAATACACGCCCTTCGTGCCAAACTCGCGGAGGGCGTTTTTCAATCCGCGAAGAACGCGTCCACCACTGCCTGATCGCGGTCGTAGACCCAGCATTCGCTCAGCAGGCCTTCGCGCACGGCATAGACCAGCAGCCGTTCCAGTTCAGCCGTGCGACCGTCCCGGCTGAATGATTCCCGTGCGAGAATGGCGCCGCGCCGCGGTCCGGCCATCACTTCATCGATGCCGAGAAGTTTTCGGTTGGAGCGGCGTGCGACCTCGGCCAGAGTGGCAAGAGCGGCCGTCTTGCCGTGGTGAGTGCCGGCGAGCGGGTTATGGCCGGCATAATGCAGCATGAATTCATCGTGGTAGCAGGCGGCGATCGCGGCGCCGTCACCGGCCTGCCAGGCGGTCGCGTAGCGCGTGACGGCGGCGCGTATCGCGGCGATTTGTGCGGCGTCATCTACAAGAATTCTATTCATCGATGTGATCTCCCGGGTCATCGGCAGCGCTGTGCTGGTGCGCTATGATAAGGCATGACCTCGCCCCCCGACTTTCAGGAACTGGCTATCAGCACGCCGCCCAGCGGCGGACCGAAGAAGGCGCGGATGCTCGATTGGGACGCGCGGGTGATCTATCTCGGTCCAGCCTTCGGGTTGACTCCCCACCGCAATGCCACCGGCGTGCTGGCCGTCGCGCTCGACGGGGCGATAGACGTAGCTAACGATCCAAGGGCGCGCTCGCCGTCTTATCGCCAGACCCGCAGCGTGCTGATCACGCCCAACAGTCTGCACCATCTCCGCATCGACGCCGGACCGACCGCCTTTCTGTATGTCGATCCCCTCGGGCGCGATATCGAGGCGCTTCGTTCACGAATGAAGGAGGTAGGATCAAACGTCGCGTTCGACCTGATCGACGAGAGGTCGGTCGTCGCGCTGTTCCGCGACATTGCGGAACGACGCCTCGCATCAGAGGACGCCCGGCAAGCAGCCCGCGATATGCTTGGGATCGGATCAAATCCGCAGCCGGATGCGAGAATTGCCGCCGCCATCGAGCGGATGCGCGAGGAGCCCGGCGGTTCGCACACGCTTGCTGAACTGGGCCGCAAGGCCGGGCTTTCGTCCTCGCGCTTCCTGCATCTTTTCAAGGACGTCACGGGTGTGCCCCTCCGCCGCTACCGCATCTGGTCCCGGATCGGCGCTGCCGCGCGGGCGGTCGCACAAGGCCAATCGCTGACCGAGGCCGCGCATGGCGCGGGCTTTTCCAGCTCCGCGCATTTCAGCACGGCCTTTCGCGACATGTTCGGCATGATGCCGTCGGAATTGTTCGCACGGCTGCGCGCGGGTTAGCGTCTTCAACGTGCTGTTGCAGGCGCTCGACGACGGCATGCTGACCGTACCGTCGATTCCGCGACATGCTGATCATCATGGCCTCGAACCTCGGTCCGAGTAGCTCGTGAATCAGCCGGAGGGTGAGGATCTGAAATGAAATCCGCCCCGGAGGGTCACCTCTCCGGGGCGTCTTGTTTTGCTGTCTCGCTAGTTGCCGGGCGCCGAGGCGGAGTGCGGCTCGACGCCGTCCTCCTCGTCCTCCTCGAGCTCCGACAAAATATCCACCAGCTCGCGTACCCGGCCCTGCGCCAGCGGGCGCAGATCGTTGATCATCGGCTCGTCATTGGCGAGCCAGGCCTGGGCTTCAGCGAGTTCTTCGGCGGTCGCGCCGGTTCCGATGATCTGGGCAATGGTCACGTCGTCGGCACGGTCCACGGCCTTGACGACATCGTCGCGTGAGAGGCGCGTCATGGGCGATCCTCCTGCTGGCTTCGGTCAGCGTCTAACCGAGAACCGGCGTGCCGGTTCCCGGGCCATGCCCGTGCGCGCCATTCCTACTTCTTCACAACCTTGTAGATCGCATTCTCGACGTCCGAGCTGAAGTAGATCGTACCCGTCGCGCCGACGGCAACGCCGGTGGGGACATGTGTCGGCAAACCGCCGGGTGCGCCGGTCAGGCCGATCGGGAGATTGGCGGCGATCTCGGTGATCTTGCCGCTCTCCGGTGCGATCTCGATCAGCCGCTTGGCGCCGACCTCCGCCACGATGAGCTGGCCTTCGGGACCTCTTGCGATGCCTTCCGGCATCTTCAGCTCCTTGGCAATCACGGTCTTTTCACCGTTGCTGTCGATCCTGGAGACGAGGCCCGCAAACGCCTCGGTCAGGTAGACCTCGTCGGATTTCCCGCGAACGAGGCCGACCGGGCCTTCGAGCGCGCCGATCAGCGTGGTGCGGTCCTTGCCGTGCTCGCCGCTCACCTTGACCAGCGACTTGGTGCCGAGCTCGGCCACCAGGATGCTGCCGTCGGCGAGCACGACCGCGTCATGCGGCGCCTTGAAGTCGTGCAGCATCTCGCGCGTCGCGCCGGTCTTGCCGTCGACCACCTGCACGGTGCCGGTGAACCAGCTCGACAGGACCACGTCGTTGCCCTTTGCCGTCGCGCTCATCGGATATTCGAGCGTGACGCCGGCAGCGTGCATGCGCGCCTTCTCGGTGACCTCGCCGGTCGCCCCGTCCACCGTGCGATAGGCGAACAAGTCGGCGACGTGGATGGTGTCCTTGCCGTTCTCCGAGGTGACACCGATGCCGCCGGGCAAAGCGAGCTTGCCGATGATGATCTGCTTGGCCTGGCCGGTCGCGGGATCGACCTCCTGGATGCCGTTGTCGGCCATGTTGGAGACGTAGATGCGGTCCTTGTCGTCGATGGCGAGATTGTCGAGCGAGGGCTTCAGCTGCGCGACCATGGTCTTGGCGCCGGACTTCGGATCGACCCGGACCAGCTGGCCGAGCGCGGTGTCGATCACAAAGAGGTTGCCTTTGGAATCGAAGTTCACGGCGGCCGGGACCTTGAAGCCGTCGGCGACGACGGTCAGCTCGGCCTTGTCGACGTCGACCCTTGCGACCTGCCCCTTGAACCAGAGCGGGCCATAGAGCTTGTCATCGGGACCGAACTCGAAGCCGTTGAGGCCGCCCATCTTCTCCATGATCTGGCGTGGCGGTTTGACGCCCTCGACGTCGATCTCGTAGAGCGCATCGCCGAGGAAGACGGTGGTGGCGTAGAGCCTGCCGTCCTTGCGGAAGGCGAGCGAGTTGATGCCGGGAAGCCCGGACGCGAGCTTCTTGATCGGTCCGTCGCCCTTGCGCGCGTAGAGATCGCCGGCGAGGAAGCCGGTCCAGGCCATGGTGCCGTCGGGTGCGAATGCGATGTCGTCGGCCATCCCGACCGGTGCTGGGATTGCAACCTTGGCGTTGCCGCCGGCGATGTCGACCTCATAGAGCGCAGCGCCAGCGACGCTGCCGGCAAACAAATGGCCGGCCTTGTCGACACCGAGCCCGTGCACACCGTGGAACGCCGAGCCCGGCACCAGCCTCGTGACCTCCCAGCCGTCGGCCGATGCGCTCGTTGTGGAGAACAGCGCAGCAACCAAGGCTGCGCAGGCGAGCCTGCTCTTCATGGCGTGACCTCCCGCTTTTTGGAAAGTATTCGCCCGTCCTGCGGCTTTGGCAAACGAAACTTGACGTTGAAACGCCGCGAAAGCGGCCCGGC
Organism: Bradyrhizobium sp. NC92; assembly: GCF_025200865.1. Taxonomy (NCBI): domain Bacteria; kingdom Pseudomonadati; phylum Pseudomonadota; class Alphaproteobacteria; order Hyphomicrobiales; family Nitrobacteraceae; genus Bradyrhizobium; species Bradyrhizobium sp. NC92. The sequence continues at coordinate 7,842,418 of NZ_CP104171.1, read as the reverse complement.
TGCGCAGCCTTCTTGTTTGAAATTCCGTTTGAAAATGCCGGCCGATACCGGCGGGCTGCCGATTTACCGGTTGGTGACCTGCAGCGGCCCGCCGGTCGCGTCCGACATGCGGGCGATAGCGCCGCCGCGGCCGCTCATCATGCCGTCGAGCCGGTCGCGCTCCTTCTCGAAGCTTGCCAGCATCGGGCCCTCCAGCGAACGGCCGCGCGGCAGCTTCACGCGCATCGGATCGACGAAGCGGCCGTTGACCAGGATCTCGTAATGGACGTGCGGGCCGGTCGACAGGCCGGAGGAGCCGACGAAGCCAATCACCTGGCCCTGCCGCACCTTCTTGCCGACCTCCATGCCCTTGGCGAAGGCCGACATGTGGCCGTAGGCGGTCTCGTAGCCGTTGGAATGCTTGATGCGGATGTACTTGCCGTAGCCGCCCTCGGGGCCCGCCTTCTCGATCACGCCGTTGCCGGAGGCGAAGATCGGCGTGCCGTAGCTGGTGGACCAGTCGACGCCGGTATGCATCTTGACGTAGCCGAGGATCGGGTGGCGACGGCCGCCGAAGCCGGAGCGCATGATGGCGTTGTTGACGGGCTTTCTGACCAGGAACTTCTTCGCGCTCTTGCCGGTCTCGTCGTAATAGTCGACCAGGCCGTCGTCGGGGCTCTGGTAGCGGTAGTATTTCTTGGTCTCGCCGCCGACGGTGAGCGAGGCGAACAGCACCTCGTTCTTTTCGCTCGACGTCACGCCCTCGTCCTCGCCGGCGTAGAACACGTCGAAGGAATCTCCGGGCTGCACCTTGCGCTGGAAATCGACGTCGTAGGAGTAGATCTTGATCATGTCCTCGATGACGGGCATCGGGACCTTGTTGCGCATCGCGGTTTCGTAGATGCTCTGGTAGAGCCGCACGCCGGAGCCGTCATCGTCATCGTCGTCGTCGCTGCTGGCGTTGGCCGCGGTATCGGCGACGGTGTTCATGCTGGAGACGTCGACGGCGACGTACTTGCCGAGGTCGGACAAGGCCGCGATCGCTTCCACCATCGTGTCGTTTGCAACCACGACGCGATACGGCTGCAGGCGGGCGCCGGGGCTCGCGGGCGCCATCAGGATGCGAAGCTTCTCGCCTTCCTTCAGGCCGCCGTCGCGGCCGCGCGGTCCGAGCGTCGCGGTGATCGCCTTGATCTCGTCGGCATTGGCGCCGAGATCGCGCAGCACCGAAGCGACGCTGTCGCCCTTCTTGACCATGTGGACGCGTTCGCCGTTGGGATTGCCGCCGGTGATCTGCTCCTTGGTCTTGGGCAGCAGCGTGACGTTTTCCGGCACCACGCGCGTCTCGAAGCCGGCATAGGGATCCGACGCCGAGACCTCGGCTGCGTAGGCGGTTCTGATCTCGGAGGGACCGGTCGCGCCGGAGATGTCGGCGGCCGCATTGGCGAGCGAGGCGTAGCGCACCCCGCCATTGCCGCGCCAATTGGCGGCATCGCGCACCCGCATCAGGATGTCGTCGAGTGCCACCACCGCGGAAATCTTGGCCTTCGGCAGCACCGGCGACAGGTCCTTGGTGACGAAGGACACTTCCGCGTCGGGCTCGACGGCTTCGGGATTGTTGGGATCGTCGGACGCCGTCTTCGGGTCGGAGCCGACATCGGTCAGCAGGCGCTGGGCGTTGAACGGCGGGATCTTCGCCGACAGATCGCTCGTCGTCATCGACAGATTGCCGGCGATCCGCACGAACGGACGCACCCGCATCACGTCACGGTTGCCGACGCGGGCCACGGTCGAGACGCGCATCACGTTGCGCGAGGCCGTGGATTCGCTCGGCGGCGGCAGGCGGTCGCTCTTGTGCAGCGTGGCGGCGCGATCGGCGGCGCCGAATGCTCCGCGCAGCGCGCCTTCGACCCGCTCCGGCACCTTGGCGAAGGTCATCTCGCCATCGAGAGAAGCGAAAACGGCGCCGCCGATCAGGGCTGCGCCGCAGAGTCCGGTCAAAATTGTCCCGCTGAACCATTGCACCGAGACGCGGCGGCGGTCGATCACGGCGGCTTCAGAACCATCGACGGACAGCGGCGGCTCGTGGCCGAGATCGATGATCCCGGTCTCACGCCCGTAAGCGCCGCGTGACGTCCTGTGGTTCAACCCAAGTCCCCCAATCAACGACCCAAGATGCCCGTTCTCGAACCTGGTCCCGGCTGCCCTCTTGAACGGGGATCGCCGGAAAAGGCAAGCCGCACAGCCATCCGCGCCCAGAACGCCCCTTGATGGGGCCGGCCGGAATTACGAACAGCTGGACGGGTAAAGCTCTCTCGATGTCTTTCGAATGCCGAAGGAAGGTCGCGTCATTTGCAAGATCGCCTTCCTCTGACCCCATGAAAATCGCCGGCAGCCCCCACAGGCATCCCCGCGATTCAAGCTTGTCTCTTATCAGAACGCCGCGGGATTGTGGCTCAAGTACGGCGCCAAATATGGAAAAAGTTTCCTGAACGCCGAGCCGTAAAGACCCTCCGTGCGACCACTGGCGGAGCTCGGGCCGGGCGGGGACAGGGCCCCATCCAGCGGGGGAGCGGGCGTCTGGCCGGGAGCCCTCAGACTGGGAACGGGGCACGCCTGCCCAGGGTTGCGGGGGCGGCGAGGAAGGGGTCCGGGGAGGGGCCCCAAGGCGCCTTCCGGAGCCCGCCGGCGGGCAAACTTTTTTCAGATTTTTTGCCGGGCGGGATCGTCCGACGCGCCCGGTGGCCTTCTAACTGGCTGGAATCGTGGATGTTTTATCGCTGCTCCACTGTGCGACGATTTGTTGACGATTGGCGTTGACAGGCCGGAAGGTGGGGCCTATAACCCCAACCACTGAGCGCGGCGCCGCCGGGTCACTGACCAAGGCGAGCGAACGCGCCACTGATGCTCCTCACCTTGTTGAGTGACACAACAGCCGACACCAGTCGGTTGGAGTTCATCCATCGTCGGTAAGGGTGTCGGAACCCTTCCTCTCAGGAAGGTTGAGGCCTCTCCGGTCTCGGGCTGTTTGACAAGTGAAGATGAAGAAAGAGAAACGTGGACGGCGGAGTCCTTGCGGGTCTCGCTTCCGAAAAGCTTCGGCTTTTCTGATCGAGACCGGACGAAAGACTTCGGCGGTACACGTTTTAAAGGAAACACCATCGTTGCCAGCGATGTGAATCGCGGGCAGCACATCGACTTCGGTCGATAATGGTGGGACCTCGTCAAACGTTGTGATCAGCCGGTTCAAAGTTCAAGTCCAACTTGAGAGTTTGATCCTGGCTCAGAGCGAACGCTGGCGGCAGGCTTAACACATGCAAGTCGAGCGGGCGTAGCAATACGTCAGCGGCAGACGGGTGAGTAACGCGTGGGAACGTACCTTTTGGTTCGGAACAACACAGGGAAACTTGTGCTAATACCGGATAAGCCCTTACGGGGAAAGATTTATCGCCGAAAGATCGGCCCGCGTCTGATTAGCTAGTTGGTGAGGTAATGGCTCACCAAGGCGACGATCAGTAGCTGGTCTGAGAGGATGATCAGCCACATTGGGACTGAGACACGGCCCAAACTCCTACGGGAGGCAGCAGTGGGGAATATTGGACAATGGGGGCAACCCTGATCCAGCCATGCCGCGTGAGTGATGAAGGCCCTAGGGTTGTAAAGCTCTTTTGTGCGGGAAGATAATGACGGTACCGCAAGAATAAGCCCCGGCTAACTTCGTGCCAGCAGCCGCGGTAATACGAAGGGGGCTAGCGTTGCTCGGAATCACTGGGCGTAAAGGGTGCGTAGGCGGGTCTTTAAGTCAGGGGTGAAATCCTGGAGCTCAACTCCAGAACTGCCTTTGATACTGAAGATCTTGAGTCCGGGAGAGGTGAGTGGAACTGCGAGTGTAGAGGTGAAATTCGTAGATATTCGCAAGAACACCAGTGGCGAAGGCGGCTCACTGGCCCGGTACTGACGCTGAGGCACGAAAGCGTGGGGAGCAAACAGGATTAGATACCCTGGTAGTCCACGCCGTAAACGATGAATGCCAGCCGTTAGTGGGTTTACTCACTAGTGGCGCAGCTAACGCTTTAAGCATTCCGCCTGGGGAGTACGGTCGCAAGATTAAAACTCAAAGGAATTGACGGGGGCCCGCACAAGCGGTGGAGCATGTGGTTTAATTCGACGCAACGCGCAGAACCTTACCAGCCCTTGACATGTCCAGGACCGGTCGCAGAGATGTGACCCTCTCTTCGGAGCCTGGAGCACAGGTGCTGCATGGCTGTCGTCAGCTCGTGTCGTGAGATGTTGGGTTAAGTCCCGCAACGAGCGCAACCCCCGTCCTTAGTTGCTACCATTTAGTTGAGCACTCTAAGGAGACTGCCGGTGATAAGCCGCGAGGAAGGTGGGGATGACGTCAAGTCCTCATGGCCCTTACGGGCTGGGCTACACACGTGCTACAATGGCGGTGACAATGGGATGCTAAGGGGCGACCCTTCGCAAATCTCAAAAAGCCGTCTCAGTTCGGATTGGGCTCTGCAACTCGAGCCCATGAAGTTGGAATCGCTAGTAATCGTGGATCAGCACGCCACGGTGAATACGTTCCCGGGCCTTGTACACACCGCCCGTCACACCATGGGAGTTGGTTTTACCTGAAGACGGTGCGCTAACCCGCAAGGGAGGCAGCCGGCCACGGTAGGGTCAGCGACTGGGGTGAAGTCGTAACAAGGTAGCCGTAGGGGAACCTGCGGCTGGATCACCTCCTTTCTAAGGATGGTTCTTCAGAAGCTTGCTTCTATCGAACCGTTTTAGAAACATCAGTGGCCAACAGATCGCCAGATCGTTGAGCTGCATTGGCGGGATTTCGCCGTCTTCGTTTCTCTTTCTTCGCGGACGAACACGCGCTGGGCCTGCATCGAGCAGGATCCCACGGTCCCTGACGGGATATGCGTTAGGG
>NZ_CP104171.1:4800000-7832500 GCF_025200865.1 Bradyrhizobium sp. NC92 | reverse complement strand
AGCTCGGAGGGCAATTCGTCGGCGACGCGAACGCCGCGCTCGCGCATTTAGTCGAATCCGATCCCGCGAATGTAGGCGAGACCCTCCTCGATGCTTTGAAAAACGCGTCCGTCGAACAGGTCCGGCGTATGCACGGTATGGCCGCTCGCCCGCAAATCGTTCGCGAACGTGCGCACGCCCGGGGTCAGTCCTTGCGCGTGGTGAAACAGCAGGACCTCGGCCATGCGGAGCTCCAAACAGGACAATCAGGCGGATCGTTCAATCTGCCTTATTCATCACCTCGCTGTGAGCAACATGCACACGCTGCCGAGCAGATGAATTTCGGTTGAGGTGATACGCGTCCAGAGCTCGCACCGCCTCTCATGCGTCAGCTCGAACGTTCGGCACTTTCTGAAAGGCAAAAGCCCCGAAGCCAGCTCCGGGGCTTTTGTCGTTTCGCTGCGCGCAGCGCGATGTGCTTACGTCCGCGTCCGCATCCGCATCATGAAGCTGTCGAAGCTGAGCTCCGCCACCTGTTGCCAAGCGAGCGTCTCGTTGCGGTAGGCGGTGAGGCTCGAATACATCTTGCTGAAGTGCGGATTGTTCTTGGCGAGATCGGCGTAGATCTCGCCCGCGGCATTGTAGCAGGCCTCGAGCACTTCCTGCGGGAACGGCTTTAGGATCGCCCCGGCCACCAGCAGGCGCTTCAGCGCGGGCGGATTGACGTAGTCGTACTTGCCCGTGACCCAGGTGAAGGTGTCGCGCGACGCCGTCTCGATCACGGCTTGATATTGCTTCGGCAGCGCGTTCCACTTGTCGAGGTTCATGATGTTGTGGCCCTGGCCGGTGCCTTCCCACCAGCCTGGATAGTAGTAATACTTGGCGACCTTCACGAAGCCGAGCTTCTCGTCGTCGTAAGGTCCGACCCATTCGGCCGCATCGATCGTGCCCTTTTCCAGCGCCGGATAGATGTCGCCGCCCGCGATCTGCTGCGGCACGCCGCCGACCTTGGCGATGATCGTGCCGGCGAAGCCGCCGACGCGGAATTTCAGTCCCCTGAAATCTTCCATCGACTTGATCTCCTTCCGGAACCAGCCGCCCATCTGGGCGCCGGTCGAACCGGTCGGAATGCCGACGGCGTTGTATTCCTTCAGGAGGTCGTTGAGCATGTCGGTGCCGCCGCCGAAGTGCAGCCAGGCAATATGCGAGCGCGTGTTCAATCCGAACGGCAGCGACGTGCCGAAGGTGAACGCCGGGTTCTTGCCCCAGTAATAATACAGCGCCGTGTTGCCCATCTCGACGGTGCCGTTGGAGACGGCGTCGAGCACCTGCAGGCCTGGCACGATCTCACCGGCGGCGAAGGGCTGAATCTGGAATTTGTTGTCGGTGGCTTCGGCGACGCGCTTGCAGAAATATTCGCAGCCGCCATAGAGCGTATCGAGCGCCTTGGGCCAGCTCGCCGCGAGGCGCCATCTCACTTCCGGCGACGATTGTGCGATGGCCGGCGCGGCAACGGCCGTGCTTGCGGCCAGCCCAGCCCCGGTCACTTTGAGAAAATCACGACGTTTCATGCGTATCCCTCCGTTGCGCCGATTCTTCGACAAGGGAACGATCTTGGTGTCGTCTTTGCGTCGCCGATGATCGACGTGGGTGTTTTAAAAAATTTTGGCGTTTCCGAAGGCCCTTCGGGCTCTTTTTGGATTCCGCGCATTGCGGAATGGCGTCAGGATGACCGGTCGCATTGCGATAATCAAGCGCCGTCAGTGCGCTCGCAATTGCGAAGCCGAGGTTTGACCGCCGCTTCCGGCCCGAAACGACCGGCAAAACGACCAAAGCCCCGGAGATGGTGGGATCTCCGGGGCTTCTTCGTCTTTAGTCGTGGGGGGTCTCAGCGCCTCATGTCTTGGCGCGCATCCGCGCCATGAAGCTGTCGTAGCTCAGCTCCGCAACCTGCGTCCAGGGCAGCGAGTCGTTCTTGAACGCCATCATGCTCGCATGCATCTTGCCGAAATGCGGGTTGGACTTGGAGAGGTCCGCGTAGATCTCGTTGGCGGCGTTGTAGCAGGCCTCGAGCACCTCCTGCGGGAAGCCTCTGACGATTGCACCGTTCACGATCAGCCGCTTCAGCGCCGGCGCATTCACTGCATCGTATTTGCCGGTGATCCAGGTGAAGGTATCGCGCGATGCCGCGTCGATCGCCGCCTTGTAATGCTTGGGCAGCGCATTCCACTTTTCGATGTTCATGATGTTGTGGCCCTGGCTCGTGCCTTCCCACCAGCCGGGGTAGTAGTAGTATTTGGCGACCTTCACGAAACCTAGCTTCTCGTCGTCATAGGGGCCGACCCATTCGGCGGCGTCGATGGTGCCCTTCTCCAGCGCCGGATAGATGTCGCCGCCAGCGAGTTGCTGTGGCACGCAGCCGAGCTTGGAGAGGATCGTGCCGGCGAAACCGCCGATGCGCATCTTCAGGCCCCTCAAATCGTCGAGGCTCTTGATCTCCTTCCTGAACCAGCCGCCCATCTGCGCGCCGGTCGATCCGGTCGGGATGCCATAAACGTTGTGCTCCCTAAGCAGGTCGTTGACGAGATCCTGCCCACCGCCCCACAACAGCCAGGAAATCTGCTGCCGCGTGTTCAAGCCGAACGGCAGTGCGGTTGCGAAGGTGAAGGCCGGATTCTTGCCCCAGTAGTAATAGAGCGCGGTGTTGCCGATCTCGACCGTGCCGTTGGAGACGGCGTCCAGTACCTGCAGGCCTGGAACGATCTCTCCGGCCGCAAACGGCTGAATCTGGAATTTGTTGTCGGTGAGGTCGGCGACCTGCTTGCAGAAATATTCGCAGCCGCCATAGAGCGTATCGAGCGCCTTCGGCCAGCTCGTGGCGTACCGCCACTTGATCTCGGGCGAGCTTTGCGCAATCGCGGGCGCCGCCACTGCGGTGCTCGCTGCCAGGCTCGCGCCCGTTACCTTCAGGAAATCACGACGTTTCATGCGGACCCTCCGCTATGCCGATGCCTTCGATCAGGAACGATCTTGATCGTTCGTTCTTTGCGAGACTCGGCGTTGTTTTGTTTGAGGTTTGATAGCGTTTCCGAACGACCCTGATGGGCCTCTTCTTGTTGGAAGCCCACTATGATGGCATTCCGTCAGCAAGGATGACCGTTCGTCTCGCGATAATCAAGCCACCTGCCATCTCGCGCCTGCGAATGCGCGACAGACACCCGCAAGCGCGAGAGGCGAGGCGCCCGTGGCGCCGATCTATTCCCTTACTGCTCCTTCGCGAAAGCCGTCTCCATCGCTTTTCGCACCCTGATCGTCTCGTTGTTTGCATCGAACTCGACATCGCTCCAGCGCACCACCGTGCCGTGGGCGACGTCGTGCTTCAGCTTCAAGCGATGTGCGAGCCCGATCGGCAGGGCGCCGGCCTTGAGGCTCGCGGCCGCCGGTAACAGCTTGCCCCACACCGTGTAGCCGCCTTCGCCGTCCAGCATCTCCCCGGCACGCAGATTGCGTTTGGCCACGGCCACGACGTCGCCGCGGAAGCCGTAAGGCTGCCCAGTGGCCTCGCCCCGCAGCGCCGCCGCCAGCACCGAGATGTTCAGCTCGAGCCCGATCAGATGATAGGGCTTGTACATGGCGGCGAAGCGTCCGCTGGCGTCGGTCTTCAGGCCATATTGCCGGAAGCAGTCGGCAGCATAGTCGTTCGGTGCCTCCAGCACGACATAGACGCCCCAGCGCAGGTCGCGAAACACCGGCCGGCCGTCGCGTTCGAGCGAGGAGACGACTTCGACGAGGCCGGATCGCTCCAGCACGCCGCCGCGCGAGCGCGGCCGCATGATATGCGGCAAATCGTCGACGCCGCACGGCGGAAACAGCAAGCCGTCTGTGGGCACGTCGAGGCCGCAGGCATTGGCGATCGCGGCCATCTCGATCGCCGATTTGGTGCCGTCGAGGAAGGAGTTGAACATCTGCGGATTCATGCCGGCCGACTGCGCCTCGCCCGCGGTCAGGCCGTAATGCTGCCAGACGCCGTCGGGCGTCACGTCGTGGTAGGCCGGCAGGTACTTTGTGCCCTTGCCCGCGGCAACGACGCGGAAGCCGGTGGCCCGCGCCCAGTCCACCATCTCCGCCGTTAGCGCCGGCTGGTCGCCATAGGCGAGCGAATAGACCACGCCGGCTTTGCGCGCTTCCTCGGCGAGCAGCGGGCCCGCCAGCACGTCCGCTTCGACATTGACCATCACGATATGCTTGCCCGCCGCGATCGCGGCGCGCGCGTGGCGGATGCCGACGGCGGGATTGCCGGTCGCCTCCACCACCACGTCCATGGCGCCGCCGGCGATGGCGCGCGCGCCGTCATCGGTGAACACCGTGGCGGCGATGCGCTCTGCGTCCCAGCCGACGGTGCGGCAGGCCTCGCGTGCGCGGTCGCGGTCGATGTCGACGATGATCGGCACCTCCAGCCCCGGCGTGTGCGGCACCTGGGCGAGGAACATCGAGCCGAACTTGCCGGCGCCGATCAGCGCGACGCGAACGGGCTTGCCGGCGGACGCGCGGGCCTGGAGGAGGCGGAACAGGTTCATGGGGATGTCCAGTGCAACTATCGTGTCCCGGACGCGCTGCAACGCGTAGCGTTGCTGCGCAGAGCCGGGACCCAGAGAAAAGCTATCCGTGCGGCATGGGCCCCGGCTCAGCAGCGCATCACTGACGTGCTGCGCTGCGTCCGGGGCACGAGTGCAAATTACTCCGCCGCCTGCCGCGGCGCACGTGCCAGCCGCAGCAGCGCGTCGTCGTCCACCGTCTTGATCGGCGTGAAATCGCGATGCGCGATGTAATCCGGCCGCGTCGGTGTGCGGATATGGTTCGAGACCGCGTTCAGCGTCAGGTACACGATCTTGCGCGGATAGGGCGTGATGTTGCCGCTCGATCCGTGCACGAGATTGCCGTGGAACATCAGCATGCCGCCCGGCTTGCCCGTGGGTGCGACGATGCCGCCCTGCTTGACGAGGCGCGTGACCGTGTCCTCGTCCAGCGTCCACAGCGGATACGAGGTGGTGGCGAGATCGTGCGACGCCTCGAGATCGCCGGCATTCTGGCTGCGCGGCACCAGCATCAAGGGGCCGTTGATCGGCATCACCTCGTCGAGGAAGATCGCGATGTTCATCGCCCGCGGCTCCGGCATGCCGTCGTCGCGCTTCCAGGTGCCGTAATCCTGGTGCCATTGCCAGACGTCGCCGGTGAAGGCCGATTTCGCGTTGATCTTGAACTGGTGCATGTAGACCGGCTCGCCGAACAATTGCTCGACCGGCTCGATCATGCGCGGATGCGCGCCGAGGATGCGGAAGGCCTCGTTGTAGAGATGCGCGGCAAAGGCCGTGCGCGGCGCGCCGCTCTTCTCGCGCCAGACTTCGGGCCGGTTGGCGTCGTAAATGCCGACCGCCTCGCGCGCGAGCAGGTCGACCTCCTCTTGGGCGAACAATTCGGGCAGGAACAGCCAGCCCTCGCGGTGGAAGAACTCCAATTGCTCCTGGGACAGTCTCATGGGTCGTCCTCCTGTTGTTGTCATTCCGGGGCACGCGAAGCGTGAAACCGGAATCCATTTCTCGCAATCTCTGCCGCCCGATGGATTCCGGGCTCGATGCTGCGCATCGCCCCGGAATGACGGTGGCTGTGGTTACGCCGCCGCCTCGTCCGCTGCCCGCAATCTCTCCTCGGTCATCCGTCCGGCCGTCTGCGCGTGCGCCAGCGCGGCGCGTTCGGCCGCTTTGGCGTTGCCGCTTAGAATGTGTCCGGCAATATCGGCATGCTCCGCCCAGGCCTTGGCCCGATAGTCGAGCTCGGAGAGCACCGTCGCCATCGAGCGCCGCATGTGCGGCCATTGCGGCGCCATGGTCTCCTCGATCACGGGATTGCCGGCGAGCTGATAGATCGCGCGGTGAAAATCGACATCGAGGGTGATGAGCTCGGATAGCATCGTGTTGTGGTCGCTGCGGCGCCCGGCGGCGAGCGCTGTCTCCAGTCGCGCGCGTCCCGCCGCGTCGCGGGCCGCGCGTGTCGCCGCAAGGCGGGCCGCCAGCGCGTCCATGGCGCCGCGCACCTCGTAGAGCTGGCGGATGCGCGCAGGATCGAGCTGGGTCACTTCAAAGCCGCGACGGCCGCTCTCGGCGACCAGGCCCTGCCGGTGCAACAGATGCAGCGCATGCGACACCGGCTGGCGCGACACGCCGAGCCTGTCGGCGAGCTCGTTCTGCCGGATGCGCTGGCCGGGCTGGAGCGTGCGGTCGGAGATTGCCTCCAGGATCCGCGAATAGACCTGGTCGATCAGGTTCGGGAGCGGGTCGAGAGGAATCACGCCGTCAGCTCCAAAAAGGAATACGGAATTCCGTGTTCGAAACTACTCCCGGGACGGGCGGGGGTCAAGCACGGCTGACCGCGTCAGACGCCCAATGTTAGGCCCTGCTTAAGCGATTGATATTGCTTGGGCCGTCTACTGCGCATGGGGTTGTTTCGTCGAAACGGGAGGAGCTACTTCGCCAGGAACCCGTTCACCACCTCGCCGAACTCCGGCGGTGCTTGCTCGAACATCCAATGGCCGGCGTTCGCGATCACCGCCGTCTCGGCGCCCGCGATGTGCGCGGCCAGCACGCGCCACATCACCGACAGGCTGCCGGTGGTGGCGCCGCCGCCGATCAGCAGCGTCGGCGTCCTGATCGACTGCGCATCGCTCAGCGTGTAGGGCCGGCGCTGCTCGTTGATCTGGCCGAGGAAGGTGAGCGCGTTGTCGCGGAGTTGTTGCTTGGCCGCAGCCGGCACGCGCCGCCAGGAGCCTTCGCCTTCGATGCCTTCGTAGAAATTCCGCAGCGCGCCCTCGAGGTCGCCGGCGCGGATCATCTCGACCGATCGCGCGGTGCGCGCCGCCAGCGACGGATGCGCGGGCGTGCCTTCTGGCACAGGCAGGGATGCGTCGAGATCGCCGCCGGGCTCGGCCAGCACCAGCTTGCGCAACAGACCAGGCCGCGCCTGCGCCACGCGAAAGGCGATGTGGCCGCCGCGCGAATGGCCCATCAGGTCGACCGGTCCGGGCTTGACCTGCTCGATGAAGGCGATCGTGTCGGCGACATGCTGCGCCATCTTGTAGTCGTCGCCGATCGCGTCCCAATGCTCGGGAAAGAAATGCCGCAGGCTGACCGAGATCACGCGATGGTTCTTCGAGAGCGGGCCGAGCACCGAATACCAGGTGCGGAAATCACCCAGCGTGCCGTGCACGCAGACCAGCGGCGGGCCCTCACCGACTTCGAGATAGGCCATGTCGTAACCATTGACGCGGAAGCTCTGCATGGATCAGCTCGCCAGAAAATCGAGAACCACTTCGGAGAATTTCTGCGGCGCCTGCTCGAACATCGGATGCGTCGCGTTCGGGATGATCGCCGTCTTGGAATAGGGCACATGCGCCGCGAGCGCATGCAGCACTTTTGGCAACAGGCCCTTGGTTCGCGCGCCCAAGATGAACAGCGTCGGCATCTTGATCGCCTCCGCGTCCACCCTGGAGAACGGCGGGCGGCTGTCCCGGACCTGGCCGATCAGGGTATAGGCGTTGTCGCGCAGGTTCTGTTTCACCATCGCCGGCAGCCGCGGCCAGGTGCCGGGGCCTTCCAGCGTGTCGACGAAGACGGCGAGCCCGCCGTCGACATCGCCGGCAGCGATCTTCTCGGCCGAGGCCGTGAAGCGCGCCAGCAGCGGCGAGGGGCCGCCGACGTAATCCGGATCAAGGCTCGCATCGAGCTCGCCGCCAGGCTCGGCCAGGATCAGCCGGCGCAGGAGATCGGGCCGCTGCTGCGCCACGCGGAAGCAGATATGCCCGCCGCGGGAATGGCCCATCAAATCGACCGGCCCGAGATCGAGCTTGTCGACGAAGGCGATGACGTCGCTGGCGTGCTGGGCGATCGAATAGGTGTCGCCGACCCCATCCCATTTTTCCGGGAAGAAGTGGCGCAGGCTGACGGCGATCACCCGATGCCGCTGCGTCAACGGGCCCAGCACGCTGCCCCAGACCCGGAAATCATTCAGCGATCCATGCACGCAGACCAGCGGCGGTCGGCCCCTGTCTTCGCCCACGTCGAGATAGGGCATGTCATATCCGTTGACGTGAAGGCTCTGCATTATGGACTCGCGAGAGAGGATCGGAACTTCTGTGCAAGATTCCCGGAAACCGGGTGGATCGCAACTATTTCCAAGCCTAGATTTGGCGTGAGTTGAAAGTGGGGCCTGCAACGAAAGCAAGCCAGGAACCAAGCCATGAGCGACCAGCATTTTGCCCTGTTCGACACACGGATCGGCCTGTGTGCCATCGCCTGGGGTCCGCGGGGCATCAACGGCACGCAATTGCCGATGGGCGGCGAGCAGAAGATCCGCACCCGCATCAGCCAGCGCCATGCCGACGCCACCGAGGCCGAGCCGACCGCCGAGGTGCGAGAGGCGATCGACCGCATGACAAGACTGCTCGCGGGCGAGCCGGATGATCTCACCGACATCCCGCTCGACCTCGACGGCGTGCCCGAGTTCAATCGCGGCGTCTACGAGATCGCCCGCGCGATCCCGCCCGGCAAGACCATCACCTATGGCGACATCGCAAAACAGCTCGGCGGCGTCCAGCTGTCGCGCGACGTTGGCCAGGCGCTCGGCCGCAACCCGTGCCCGATCGTGGTGCCCTGCCATCGCGTGCTCGCCGCCGGCAACAAGCCCGGCGGCTTCTCGGCGAATGGCGGCGTGGTCACCAAGCTGAAGATGCTCGAGATCGAAGGCGCGCTGGTGAACCACACGCCGAGCTTGTTTGATTGAGGTGGCTTGCGCTGATCTCGTAGGGTGGGCAAAGCGAAGCGTGCCCACCAAACCGATCGTAGCTTGGACAGGTGGTGGGCACGGCGCTTCGCGCCTTTGCCCACCCTACGAGACCTTAGCTAAATCTTCGCCGCCGCCTTCGGCCAGTAGCGATCGCGCAGGTGTCGCTTCACCAGCTTGCCCGTGGGCGTGCGCGGCAGCTCGGCTTCGAAATCGATCGAGCGGGGGCACTTGATGGCTGAGAGGCGGCTCTTGCAATAGGCGATCAAATCGGCCTCGAGCGACTTGCCGGCGCGGCGCATGTCGTGCGGCTGCACCACCGCCTTGACTTCTTCGCCCATCTCCTCGTTCGGCACGCCGAACACGGCGACATCGGCGACCTCAGGGTGCGTGATCAGCACGTCCTCGGTCTCCTGCGGGTAGATGTTCACCCCGCCGGAGATGATCATGTAGGACTTACGGTCGGTGAGGTAGAGAAAGCCGTCCTTGTCGAGATAGCCGACATCGCCGAGCGTGGACCAGCCCCTGGCGTTGTAGGCCTTCTTCGTCTTCTCGGGATCGTTGTGATAGGTGAAGGCGGGTGCGTCGGCGAAATAGACGGTGCCGATCTCGCCGACAGGCTGCTCCTCGTCGTTCTCGTCGAGAATCTTGATCTTGCCGACCACGGCGCGGCCGACGCTGCCGCGGTGCTCCAGCCATTGCTGCGAGTTGCAGACGGTGACGCCATTGCCTTCCGAGCCGGCGTAATACTCGATCAGGATGGGTCCCCACCATTCGATCATCTTTGCCTTGACGTCGATGGGGCAGGGCGCGGCGGCGTGGATCGCGCCCTTCAACGTCGAGACGTCGTACTTGGCGCGCACCTCGTCGGGCAGCTTCAGCATGCGCACGAACATGGTCGGCACCAGCTGGGATTGCGTCACCTTGTATTTCTCGACCAGCTTCAAGAACTCTTCGGCGTCAAAATGCTCCATGATGATGGAGGTGCCGCCGAGCACGATCGCCATCATGTTGAAGCGCAGCGGCGCCGCGTGATAGAGGGGGGCCGGTGACAGATAGGTGCTCTCCGCGTTCATGCCGCACATGTCGGCGCAGAGCACGCGCAGGAAGGCGTTCGGCACGTCGATTCTGTTGCCTTCGAATGCCTTCTTGATTCCCTTCGGGCGGCCGGTGGTGCCCGACGAATAGAGCATGTCGTAGCCGGCGACCTCATCCGCAATCGGCGTGGTCGGCTGCGCCGCGGCCTCCTTGTCGTAGGAGCGGAAGCCGGGCAGGGGGTCGTCCATCATGTAGAAGATCGGCTCGCCGGGCGTGCCCTTGACCAGGTCCTTGATCTGCTCGGCGCATTTCGGTGTGGTGATCACGACCTTGGCGCCGCAATCGGCGATGATGTAGTCGATCTCGTCCTGCTTCAGGTAGCGGCTGATCGCGGTGTAATAGAGCCCGCTCCGCTGTGCGGCCCAGCAGAGCTCCATGAAGGCGAGGCGGTTCTCCATCAACAGCGCGATGTGGTCGCCGGCCTTGAGGCCAAGCGAGCGGAGCAGCTGCGCGCCCTGGTTCGAGAGCTCGTCGAGCTCCCGATAGGTGATCGCCTTGCCGGTGCCGGCCATCTGGTAGGCGATCTTGTCGGGCGTCGTCTTGGCGTGGATGGAGGGGTGGGTCATGGTCGAGATCTCGCAACAAAAAAGGTGCCATCCCGGCGAAGGCCGGGATCCATAACCACAGGCCTCGGCTGTTGAAACGAGATGGAGCTCCGGCGCAGCATAACCACAGTCTCCTGTGGTTATGGGTCGCGGATCGGCGCGCGCTTGAGGCGCGCTTGTCCGGGACGACACTGTTTGTATGGCCGCGGCCTACAGCCGTTCCACGATCGTCACGTTGGCCATGCCGCCGCCTTCGCACATGGTCTGCAGGCCGTAGCGCTTGCCGCGCTGCTGCAGGGCGTGCACCAGCGTGGTCATCAGCTTGGTGCCGGAGCCGCCGAGCGGATGGCCGAGCGCGATGGCGCCGCCATTGACGTTGAGACGCTCGGGGTCGGCGCCCGTAGTCTTCAGCCATGCGGTCGGCACCGAGGCGAAGGCCTCGTTGACCTCGAACAGGTCGATGTCGCCGATCTTCATGCCGGCCTTCTCCAGCGCACGCTTGGTGGCGTGCAAGGGAGCGTCGAGCATGATCACGGGATCGCCGCCCGTCATGGTCATGTGATGGATGCGCGCGAGCGGCTTGACGCCGAGCTGCTTCAGGCCTTTCTCGTTCACCACCATGACGCCGGAGGCGCCGTCGCAGATCTGGCTGGCGCTGGCCGCGGTCAGCTTGCCGTTCTCGGCGATCAGCTTGACGCCCTTGATGCCGTCGAGCGTGACATCGAAGCGGATGCCTTCGTCGATGTGGTGGGTGTCCTTGCTGCCGTCGGCGCGGGTGATGTCGAGCGGCACGATCTCCTTCTTGAAGTGGCCTCCTTGCGTCGCCGCGATCGCGCGCTGATGGCTGTCGTAGGAATACTGGTCGAGCTCATCCTTGGAGAGGCCGTACTTCTCGGCCATCATCTCCGCGCCGGTGAACTGGCTGAACACGATGTTCGGATACTTCTTCTCGATGCCCGGGCTCTTGTAATTGCCAAAGCCGTTCTTGGCGGGAAGCTGCGACGACAGGCCCATCGGCACGCGCGTCATCGACTCCACGCCGGCGGCGATCACGACATCCATCGCACCCGACATCACCGCCTGCGCGGCGAAGTGCAACGCCTGCTGCGAGGAGCCGCACTGGCGGTCGATCGACGTGCCGGGCACGCTCTCCGGCAGCTTTGACGCCATGATCGCGTTGCGCGCGACGTTGTTGGACTGCTCGCCGACCTGCA
The DNA here is from genome assembly GCF_025200865.1 of Bradyrhizobium sp. NC92. Lineage (NCBI taxonomy): Bacteria > Pseudomonadati > Pseudomonadota > Alphaproteobacteria > Hyphomicrobiales > Nitrobacteraceae > Bradyrhizobium > Bradyrhizobium sp. NC92. The sequence goes on along the minus strand of NZ_CP104171.1, from coordinate 7,820,832 downwards.
TGACGCAGCCCATGATCACGTCCTCGACCTGGGCGGGGTCGACCTTGGTGCGGTCGACCAGCTCGTCCAGCACCTTCGCGGCAAGATCGGCCGGATGCCAGCCGGCGAGGCGGCCCCCCTTGCGCCCGCCGGCGGTACGCGCGGCGGCGACGATGTAAGCCTCGGCCATGTCGGTCTCTCCCTGAATTCTTGATTGGGTTTGGTTGTCGGGGACGGATTTAAGGGACCGGAGATCGTTTAGTCAATCGATCAATTAACTCTTGTGATGAGGCGCTGCTTGCGCTTATCTGCGCCCCGCTTCCAGCGGCCAAACAGGGATCTCCGTGGCTACCAGCGTTCCGAACAGGCTCCCCGCCGGGAAAAATTCCACGGCAGAGAAATTGCTAGTGGCCGCGAGCGAGCTGATGATCGAACGCTCCTCGATCGAGATCTCGCTGTCCGACATCGCGCAGAAGTCGGGCGCCAACGCCGCGCTGGTCAAATATCACTTTGGCAACAAGGACGGCCTGTTGCTGGCGCTGCTGGCGCGGGATGCCGCGACCGAGATGTCCAATCTCGAATATCTGCTGGCGCAGCCGATCACATCGACGGCGAAGCTGAAGCTGCATATCGGCGGCATTATCCGCGCCTATCACCGGTTCCCCTATATGAACCGGCTGATCCACTATCTCTTGCACGAGACCAGCGCGAGTTCTGCCGATGAAGTCTCGAAGTTCTTCGTTGCGCCGCTGTTGGACTTCCACCGCCGCCTGCTGGCCGAGGGCGTCAGCCGCGGCGAATTCCGCCCGACCGATCCGGTGTTGTTCTACACCAGCCTGATCGGTGCCTGCGATCATCTGTTCTTCGGCCGGCACGCGATGTCCCGCGCGACCGGCGTCGGCCCGGTCACCGACGATGTCTGCCGGCAATACATCAAGCACATGGAAACGCTGATCTGCGGCGGCATCCTCACGCAAGCCGAGGAAGCCGCCGCGGCCGGATAGTCCGGTCAACACGTCACAAGTCTAGAGAAGAAACGCCCAAGGAAAAGGTAGAGGAAAGGTACAAGCGATGCAGTTGAAAGACGTAGCCGTTCTCATCACCGGCGGTGGTTCGGGCCTTGGTGCCGCGGCCGCCCGCGCCATGGCGGCCAAGGGTGCCAAGATCGGCGTGATCGACCAGAGCAAGGACAACGCCGAGAAGGTCGCCGCTGAAGTGAAGGGTGTCGCACTGCATGCCGACGTCACCAGCGAGGAGCAGATCAAGGCCGCGATCGCGAAGGCAGAAGCCGCGCACGGCGTCGCCCGCGTGCTGATGAACTGCGCCGGCATCGGCGGCTCGCAGCGCATTGTCGGCCGCGACGGCGTTTACCCGCTCGAAAAGTTCGCGCGTATCATCAACGTCAACCTGATCGGCACCTTCAACTGCCTGCGTCTGTTCGCCGAGCGCCTCGTCACGATCGAGCCCGTCGGCGAAGAGCGCGGCGTCATCATCAACACGGCCTCGGTTGCGGCCTACGAAGGCCAGATCGGCCAGATCGCCTATTCGGCGTCGAAGGGTGGCGTCGTCGGCCTGACGCTGCCGGCCGCGCGCGACCTCGCCAGCCAGAAGATCCGCGTCAACACCATCGCGCCCGGCCTGTTCTTCACGCCGCTGCTGATGGGATTGAACGAAGAGGCCCGCAAGAGCCTGGGTGCCCAGGTGCCGCATCCCTCGCGTCTCGGTGACGCCGCCGAATACGGCATGCTCGCGGTGCACATCGTCGAGAACCCGATGCTGAACGGCGAGACCATCCGCCTCGACGGCGCCATCCGCATGGCGCCGCGGTAACGCGCTTTCTTCCTTCTCCCCTTGTGGGAGAAGGTGGCGCGAAGCGCCGGATGAGGGGTTTCTCTCCGCGATCTCATCTGCGAAGACAGACCCCTCACCCAAGCGAGTATGTGGCTAGCGATGTACATGCCCTCTCCCACAAGGGGAGAGGGCGCAGCAATCGGCGCCGCGACCCGCGGCTAGCACGAGGCCCCATGTCCCAACCGCTGCTGATCGAGCACAACGACGGCGTCGACCGGGTGACGCTCAATCGGCCCGAGCACCTCAATGCGCTCGATCCCGCGCTGATCGATGCGCTCAACACCTATTTCCAAGGCCTGCAACGCAATCGCGACACCCGCGTCGTCGTGCTCAAGGGCGCCGGCAAGAATTTTTGCGCCGGCCTCGATCTCAAAGCCGCGATGGCGCGCCGGGCCGGACAGCAGGAGCCGCCCGGCGTCACGGAGTCGCTGGATTCGCAGCGGCGCATCGCCGACATCGTGATGCTGATGCGGCGCTGTCCACAGCCGATCCTGGCGCTGGTGCAGGGCGCGGCCGCCGGCGGCGGCTTCGCGTTGGCGCTGGCCTCCGACATCCGTATCGCAACGAGATCGGCGCGGATGAACTGCGCCTTCATCAAGCTCGGTCTCGGCGGCTGCGACATCGGCACCAGCTATTTTCTGCCGCGCCTCGTCGGTGTCTCCGTCGCATCCGAGCTGATCCTCACCGGGCGCTTCATCGGCGCCGAGCGCGCGCTCGCGGTCGGCCTCGTCTCGGAGGTCGTGGACGAGGACAAGCTCGATGACGCGGCCGAGCCTTATGTCGAGGCGATGATGACGGCCTCGCCCGTGGGCCTGCGGCTATCCAAGGAATGTCTCAACATGAGCGTCGATGCCGGCTCGCTCGAAGCGGCGATTGCGATGGAGGATCGCAACCAGGTCCTGTGCAGCCGCTCGGAAGAGTTTTCGGAAGGCATCAGGGCCTTCCTTGAGAAGCGAAAGCCTGTCTATATCAGGCGCTGAACGATCAAGATCCGCAAAGGACAATAATTCCGGGAGACGCAAAATGAGTGGAAGTGCGGCGGCAGTAATGACGAAGCCCGCCTTTCGCAAGGTTCAGTGGCTCGCGCGCGACATCGAGGTCGAGCGCCGCGGCGACGGCACGGTGGTGCTGAAGTCGCGCATTCCGCTGCAGCCTTATGAGAAGCACATCCCGGCCTCGCTGACGAAATGGGCGAAGGAAGCACCCGAGCGCATCTGGCTGGCGCAGCGCGGCGGTCCGAACCGCGAATGGCGCAAGGTGTCCTATGGCGAAGCCAAGCGCATCGTGGACGCGCTGACGCAAGGCCTGCTCAATCTCAGGCTCGACGGCCGGCCCGTGACGATCCTCTCGGGCAATTCGATCGAGCATGCGCTGATGACGCAGGCCGCGATGCAGGCGCGCGTCCCGGCAGCGCCGGTGTCGCCGGCCTACTCGTTGATGAGCCACGATCACGTCAAGCTCAAATACCTGTTCGACCTGATCAAGCCGGCCGTGGTGATGGTGCAGGACGGCCCGACCTTCGAGAGAGCGCTGAAGGCGCTCGATCTCAGCGGCGTCACCGTGGTTCACGTCGCGCGGCCCTGCGAGGGCATCAAGAGCGTCAGCTTCGCCGAGCTTGCGGCCACGCCTGTCACCGCTGATGTCGAGGCCTCGATCGCGAAGATCACGCCGCAGACCGTCGGCAAGCTGCTGTTCACGTCAGGCTCGACCGGCATGCCCAAGGCCGTCATCAACACGCAGGAGATGATGTGCGCCAATGCGGCGATGATGATGCAGGTGCGTCCGCGCGATCCGAACGGGCCGATCTCGACCATGCTGGACTGGATGCCCTGGAACCACACCATGGGCGGCAACGCCGCGTTCCACCCGATCCTGGTCGACGGCGGCACGCTCTATATCGACGACGGCCGGCCGATGCCGGGCCAGTTCGAGGAGACGCTGCGCAATTTGCGCGAGATCTCGCCGACCTATTACGCCAACGTGCCCGCCGGCTACGCCGCGCTCGCAGCCGCCATGGAGAAGGACGATGCGCTCTGCCGCTCGTTCTTCAAGAATCTCTCGATCATGGCCTATGGCGGCGCGCGCCTGCCTGACGATCTCTATGAGCGCATGCAGGCGCTGGCGGTGAAGACCACCGGCGAGCGCATCGTGTTCTATACCGGATGGGGCTCGACCGAGACCGCGCCGACCTCGACCGGCACCTATTGGGACACCGAGCGCGTCGGCCTGATCGGCCTGCCGTTCCCCGGCGTCGATCTGAAGATGGTGCCGTGCGGCTCGAAATACGAATTGCGGCTGCGCGGCGTCAACGTCACGCCCGGCTATTTCGGTCAGCCGGAGCTGACGAAGAAGATGTTCGACGAGGAAGGTTTTTACTGCATCGGCGATGCCGGAATCTTCGTCGACGATTCCGATCCGGTGCAAGGCATTATCTTTGCCGGTCGCGTGGTGGAGGACTTCAAGCTCACCACCGGCACGTTCGTGCATGTCGGCTCGCTGCGGACGGATGCGATCGCAGCCGCAACGCCGGTCGTGCACGACGCGCTGGTCGCGGGGCAGGACCGTCCGTTCATCGGCCTGCTCGCCTGGCCGAACCTGCACGCCTGCCGCCAGCTCGTCGGCAATCCAGATCTGGGCTTTGCCGATGCGGTGAAGCACCCCGAGGTGATCGCCTGCTTCAGGCGCGGCCTGGAAGTCCACAACCGTGAATGCGAAGGCGCCAGCAGCCGGGTCATCGCGCGCGCGATGTTGATGCTCGAGCCGCCCTCGATCGACGGCAACGAGCTCACCGACAAGGGCTACATCAACCAGCGCGCCGGCCTGGAGCGCCGCGCCGCGCTGGTGGAGCGGCTGTATGCGGACACGCCGGATGAAGATGTGATCGTGCTGCGATGAGGCACCGCTCTCTCAACTCGTCATTCCGGGCTCGCCGCTACGCGGCGCCCCGGAATGACGGCATCAATACAAGCGACAAACAATAAGAGGTAAGCCGCCATGAACTTCGATTTTTCTGACGACCAGAAGCAGCTCCGCGACCAGGCGCGCAAGTTCCTCGCGGAAAAATGCTCGCCCAAGGCGGTGCGAATCGTGCTCGACGGCAAGGCGCCTTACGACAAGGAGCTATGGAAAGGCCTCGCCGAGATGGGCTTTCTCGGCGTCGCCATTCCGGAAGAGTTCGGCGGCGCCGGCGCCGGTCATCTCGAGCTCTGCGTGATCGCGGAGGAGATGGGGCGGGCCAATGCGCCGGTGCCGTTCTCCTCGACCGTGTACCTCGCCGCCGAAGCGCTGCTGATCGCGGGCAGCGACGCGCAGAAGAAGAAGTGGCTGCCGGCGATTGCTGCCGGCGAGGCCATCGGCACGCTGGCGCTGTTCGAGGGCAAGGGCAATCCGTCGCCGAAGAACGTCAAGCTGACGGTCGCGAACGGGGTGCTCAATGGTGTCAAGAAGCCGGTCGCCGACGGCGGCATCGCCGACTTCGCGGTGGTCGCCGCGCGCACCGGATCGAGCGGTCGCGAGAACGACATCTCGCTGTTCCTCGTCGATCTCAAGGCCGGCGGCGTCGACGTGAAGAGCCTCACCAATCTCGATCCGACCCGCGGACAGGCCGAGATCACCTTCAAGGACGCCAAAGCCGAGCCGCTGGGAGCTGCCGGCGAAGGCTGGAGCATCCTCACCCAGGTGCTCGACCGCGCCGCCGTGCTGTGCGCGTTCGAGCAGGTCGGAGGTGCTGATCGCGCCTTGGAGATGGGCCGCGACTACGCGCTGGACCGCATCGCCTTCGGTCGCCAGATCGGCTCCTTCCAGGCCGTCAAGCACATGCTCGCCGACATGTACGTGTCGGCAACGCTGGCGCGCTCCAACAGCTATTACGGCGCCTGGGCGCTCTCGACCAATGCGGCCGAGCTGCCGGAAGCTGCCGCCGCCGCGCGCATCAGCGCGACGCAGGCGTTCCAGCACTGCGCCAAGAACAACATCCAGGTTCACGGCGGCATGGGTTTTACCTGGGAGTTCGACTGCCACATGTACTACCGCCGCGCCAATGCGATGGCGCTGGGCCTGGGCAGCCTGTCCTATTGGGAAGACCAGTTGATCGACCGGATGCGCAAGAAGAACGCGGCGTGATGACAGGTGCGTAGGGTGGGTTAGCCGAGCGGATTGCGCGAAGCGCAAGTCGCTTGGCGTAACCCACCTCTTCTTCCGATGTGGAAACCAAAGAGGTGGGTTACGCCTTCGGCTAACCCACCCCACGAAATGCGAGAGAGTTGCCATGAACTTCGACGACACCCCGCAGGAAGCCGAGTTCCGCGCCACCGCCCGCGCCTGGATCAGCGCGAACGCGCCCAGGCAATACGAGGACGAGCTGCGCAAATCCTCGCTCGGCCGCACCGTGCTCAAGAATGCTGACATTCTCGAAGTGGCGAAGGCGTGGCAGAAGAAAAAGGCCGACGCCGGCTGGGCCTGCCTGCACTGGCCAAAGGAATATGGCGGCCGCGGCGCTTCGCCGATCGAACGCGTGATCTGGCAGCAGGAGGAGGGGCCGTTCGGCCAGCTGTCCCGCATGTTCATCATCGGCCACGGCATGTGCGGGCCGACCATGATGGCGTTCGCCCGCGAGGAGCATAAGCGCAGCTATCTGCCGCCGCTCGCCTCCGGCGAGAAGGTCTGGTGTCAGCTGTTCTCCGAGCCCGCCGGCGGCTCGGACGTCGCGGGCTTGCGCACGCGCGCGGAGAAGGACGGCGATGACTGGGTGATCAACGGACAGAAGATCTGGACCTCCGGCGCACATTATTCCGACTACGGCATTCTGCTCACCCGTACCGATCCGACCGTGCCCAAGCACAAGGGCCTCACCATGTTCTTCCTGGACATGAAGAGTCCCGGCGTCGAGGTGCGGCCGATCAAGCAGGCGAGCGGGGCCTCCGATTTCAACGAGGTCTATTTCACCAATGTGCGCATCCCCGACCATCAGCGCCTCGGCGAGGTCGGCGACGGCTGGAACGTCTCGCTGACCACGCTGATGAACGAGCGCAGCGCGATCGGCGCGGCCGTCTCGACCGGTTTCCCTGAATTGTTCGAGTACTGCTCCAGCCTGATGCTCGACGACGGCCCGGCGATCGAGGATCGCGCGGTGCGCTCGAAGCTCGCCAACTGGGCGGTGAAGGCAAGCGGGCTCAAATACACCAGCATGCGCGCGATCTCGGCGCTGTCGAAAGGCGAGCGGCCGGGGCCGGAAAACTCCATCGGCAAGCTGGTGGCGGGCTCCATGATCCAGGACGTTGCGACCTACGCGCTGGATCTGCAGGGCGCGGCCGGCGTCGTCAGCGGCGAGGATGGTGAGCTGGCCGGCCGTTTCCAGGCCATGCTGCTGCGTGCGCCGGGCACCCGCGTCGAAGGCGGCACCGACGAGATCATGCGCAACATCATCGCCGAGCGGGTGCTGGGCCTGCCCGGCGATATCCGTGTCGACAAGGACGTGCCGTTCAACAAGATCCCGACGAAGGGAAGATGAGTCCGAATTCGTAGGGTGGGTTAGCGAAGCGTAACCCACCATGCTCGCAACGATACTCGACAGAAGTGGTGGGTTACGCCTTCGGCTAACCCACCCTACGCAGAAGTGAGGTCCGCCATGAATTTCGACGACACCCCGCAGGAAGCCGCATTCCGCGAGACCGCGCGCAAATGGATCGAGGCCAATGCGCCTAGGGAGTTGCATGCCGAGTTGTCGAAGTCCTCGCTCGGCCGCATCCGCCTTGCCAATCACGACATCGTCGATGTCGGCAAGGCCTGGCAGAAGAAGAAGTTCGAGGGCAACTGGGCCTGCCTGCACTGGCCTAGGGAATATGGCGGACGCGGCGCGACGCCGATCGAGAAGGTGATCTGGCAGCAGGAGGAGGGCGTCTACGGCAAGCTGACGCAGCCGTTCCAGATCGGCGAGGGGATGTGCGGCCCGACCGTGATGGCGTTCGGCAGCGAGGACGCCAAGCGCCGCTATCTGCCGAAGCTCGCCTCGGGCGAGGAGATCTGGTGCCAGCTGTTCTCCGAGCCGTCCGCCGGCTCCGACGTCGCAGGCCTGCGCACGCGGGCGGAGAAGAAGGGCGACAATTGGATCGTCAACGGCCAGAAGATCTGGACCTCGGGCGCGCATTATTCCGACTATGGCCTTTTGATCGCGCGCACCGATCCGAACGTGCCCAAGCACAAGGGCCTCACCATGTTCTTCCTGGACATGAAGAGCCCCGGCGTCGAGGTGCGGCCGATCAAGCAGGCCAACGGCATGCAAGAATTCAACGAGGTCTATTTCACCGACGTGGTGATTCCCGACAGCCAGCGGCTGGGCGCCGTCGGCGACGGCTGGAACGTATCGCTGACCACGCTGATGAACGAGCGCATGTCGATCGGCGCGCGGCTCGCGACCGGCGTGCCCGAGATGTTCGAGCTCTGCTCGAACCTGGTACTGGAGGATGGCCTGGCCATCGACGATCCCGCCGTGCGCTCCAAGCTCGCGAGCTGGGCGGCCAAGTCGAACGGGCTGAAATACACCAGCTACCGCACGATCTCCGCCTTGTCGAAGGGCGAGCGGCCGGGCCCGGAGAATTCGATCGGCAAGCTGGTCTCGGGCATGATGCTGCAGGACATCGCGACCTACGCCATGGACCTGCAGGGCGCGGCCGGTGTTCTCACCGGCAACGACGAGGAAACGGCGCAGGGTCAATTCCAGCAGATGCTGCTGTCCTCGCCTTCGATGCGCATCGCCGGCGGCACCGACGAGATCCTGCGCAACATCATCGCCGAGCGCGTGCTGGGCCTGCCGGGCGATATCCGCATCGACAAGGACGTGCCGTACAACAAGATCCCGACCAAGGGGCGGTGATCGCGCGTCGCGCGGTGTTGCGGGTGGGCCAAGGCGCAAAGCGCCATGCCCACCCTTGCCTGTTGCTCATTCCACCCCGATCGTCGTCAGGTCCTGGAACCAGTGCTGCGCCTGCACGAACTGCTTGATCTTCGGTGACAGCGCGTGGGGATTGGTGTCGTGGACGACCCAGACCAGCACGGCGTCGTCGACGATCAGCGCGTGCGCCTGCGCCAGCAATTGGTCCTGCTTGGTGCTGTCGAAAGTCTGCTTGGCCTCGTCGATCAGCGCGTCGACCTTCGGATTCTTGTAGCCGCCCCAATTGACGCCGACCGGCGCGATCTGGCCGGAATGGAAGAAGCGGACGATGGCGTAGAGCGGATCCGATGTCACATAGGCGATGTTGTTGGAGGTGATGCCGGCGTTCATCTCGTCCGCCGCGCCCTTGCGCCAATGCGTATAGAGCGTCTCCAGCTCGACCACCTTGAAGTCGATCTCGATGCCGATCTCCTTGAAGCTTTGCTGCAGGAATTCGTTCATCGGCAGCGACAGCATCTGGCCGGTGCCGCCCTGCGCGATGATGAAGGTGGTCTTCAGCGGCTTTGCTTTGGAATAGCCCGCTTCCTCCACCAGCTTCTTGGCGGCAGCGAGATCATATTTCAGCTCGAAGCTGGGCTTGCCGAACCAGGGGCTCGACGGGTCGACCTGGCCCTTGGCGGGCTTGGCAAGGCCGTTCATCAGGCCGACGACTTCGTCGCGGTTGATCGCAAGGTTCAGCGCCTTGCGCAGGCGGATGTCGGTCCAGGGCGAGCCCGGCAGCACGCTGAGGTGATAATTCCAGACATGCGGCGTGACGTTGTCGACCAGCTTCATGCCGGCCGCCTTCAGCTGCGGCACGGCATCCGGCGCCGGCGTCTCGATCAGGTCGACTTGCCCGGCGAGCAGCGCGTTGGTGCGCGTCAGTGCTTCCGGCATCGGCACCAGCACGATCTTGTCGACCTTCGGAATGCGCTTCTTGTTCCAGTAGTCCGGATTCTTGGCTAGCTCGGCAAGCTCGCGCGGCACCAGCTTGGTCAGCTTGAATGGACCGGTTCCGGAGGGCTGGCTGGCGAACTTGTCCCAGTCCTTGCCGAGCTTTTCATATTGCGCCGGGCTCGAGACCAGGAACCACAGCATCTGATAGGGGAAGAAGGAATCGACCGTCTTGGTGGTGATCTCCACCGTGAAGTCGTCGATCTTGGCGTAGCTGGCGACGGAGGGGAGGCGGGTCTTCACCTGCGCGCTCTGCCGCTTGTCGAATTGCGGCGCCTTGTCGTTGAGCACCTTGTCGAGATTCCAGATCACCGCATCGGCGTTGAACTCGCTGCCGTCGTGAAACTTCACGCCCTTGCGTAGAGCCTGTGAGCCAATTCGTTTTGTTTCGGCTTCGGCATCAAGGGGTGGTATCGCCCCTTGATGGGGGAAGCCGGCGGCGTCAGGCTGTTGGTTATCTATGCTTTTGCGAGACGATGCCCTTGCAGGATGTTGTTGGTGAGGGCGTACCAGAGCACGACGGCACGGACCTTCTCGATGCCGCGCACGGTCAGTTGCCTGAGGTCCCAGTTGCGCCAGCGGGCATGGATGCATTCGCAGATGGTACGGGCCTGGTACTGTGCCTTGCCGGCTTCGCTGGCCATGCGAGCACGCCAGGCCGCTATGCCAGGACCGTCGCTGCTCCGGGGTAAGAAGGGATCGACACCGCTCCTGGATTGGGGCGGTGGACAGTAAACCTCGATGCCCTCGCCATGCGCCCATTCGATGTCGTCGCCAGTGCAGAACCCGCCATCGGCGAGGTAGCGGCGTGGCAAGCGCTTCAGCCGAGCGCGCGTTCGCTCCAGCATCGGGCGCATCAAGCCACGATCTGAGCCGCTGTTGTCGACATCGATCGCGACCACGATCAGTTCGCCAGCCGCGCTAGCCACCTGCACATTATAGGCCGGACGGAAGCCGGCATCGGCCATCTTCATCACCCTGGCCTGCGGGTCGGTGGTGGAGGCCCGAGGCTCCTTCGGCTTCTTGCCATTGCCGCCCTTGTCGTCGAGCTGTTTTCGCTTGCGCTTGATCTCGGCCAGCGCGGCCTGCGCGGCTTGCACCCGCTCGCTGCGTTCGCGCGCCGCCCGCTCTTTGGCGGCCCGGATCCGCCGATTGCTGGCTTCCGGGTCCGCATCGACCTCGCGCTTGAGCTCTTCCACAATGGCCTCGGCCTGCGCCATCTGCCGATCCAGCGTCGCCTCCCGCCGGAAAGATCCGGTCCCGGCATTCGCTCGTATCCGCACCCCGTCCTGGGTCAGCTTCTCCAGATCGACCAGCCCTGCCTCGTTCAGGGCCACCAGATGTTCAACCAGCAAACGGTCGAGCAAGTCGGCACAGCCGACCCGGAAGTCCGACAGCCCGTGATGGTTCAACGACACGCCACCGCAGAGCCAGCGGTAGACGTCGTGGCTGTCGCAGAGCCGGTCCAGCGCCCGCGCGCTGCCAACGGCATCGCTCGCGGCGTACAGCCAAAGCGCCAGCAACAACCGTGGCGATGGCGCCGGATGGCCCGGCCTGTTTTCCCGTGCCTTGACGCGATCTTCCAGCTCGCTCAGGTCCAGCCCTTCGACATAAGCCCAGATCACCCGCGCTGGATGATCCTGCCCGATCAGGCTGTCGATATCGACCGCTCGCAATTCGACCTGATTGCGCACAGGCTCGCGCAGCCGAGGTGCGCCTTGCGGCACCGCTTCGGTTCGTGCCGACTGCTCCGGCAATTCACCAAAAAGTCCGTCGTCAGCCATCATCCTCTCCAGCAGATCAGTCTGCCCAGAGAATCACATTCGTCTGACGCGCGGTACAAAAGATTCACAGTCTCGTAGGGTGAACCGCCACTTCGTCTTGTCGGCATCGTCGACCTTCCATTCGGTGGCGAGGCCCGGCACCAGCTTGCCGGGGCGATCGGCAACGTCCATCTCCCAGGCCACCAGCGGATCGTAGATCGTGTAGGCCGTGAACTGATAGGCGCCGGCGCCGCGATCGGGTTGGCCGGTGGTGAGCGGAATGTCCGCCATCGAGATGCCATAGCGCACAACGGTTTCGGCGCGCGCCGAGATCGCGGAAATTGCCAGCGCAAGCACGGCGAGACAGGTCGATAGACGAATACGCATGGCCCAAAGCTCCCAGGGGATTTCGGGGCCAAACTTGCAATCTTGATGCCAGAATAGGCAGCCGGGCTGCTCTGTCTTCAATCGATCACAAGGACTTGTCGTCGCAGGCGCAATTCGCAGAAAAAGTTTCTCCTTGGCATAGCCATTGCATACGATTGCATCAAAATTAATCATCGAAAGCCGAAGAAGGATCGAGGCGATGCTTATCAAGAACAAGAAGACACGGGCGGCGCTGATCGCGCTCTTGGCGCTGGGCAGTGCGGCCGCATGGCCGCGCGTGGTAGTCGCGGAAACTGTGCTGCGCATCGGCATGACCGCTGCCGATATTCCGCGCACCCTCGGCCAGCCCGATCAGGGGTTTGAGGGCAACCGCTTCACCGGCCTCACCATGTATGACGCGCTGACCAGCTGGGATCTGTCCTCGGCGGACAAGCCCAGCGTGGTGATCCCCGGCCTTGCCACCGAGTGGAAGGTCGATGATGCCGACAAGACCAAATGGACCTTCAAGCTGCGCCCCGGCGTCACCTTCCATGACGGCTCGCCGTTCAACGCCGACGCCGTGGTGTGGAACGTCGAGAAGGTGCTGAAGCAGGATGCGCCGCAATTCGACGCCAGCCAGGTCGGCGTCACGGCCTCGCGCATGCCGACTCTGGCCTCCGCGAGGAAGATCGACGACATGACCGTCGAGCTCACCACCAAGGAGCCCGACAGCTTCCTGCCGATCAACCTCACCAATTTGTTCATGGCGAGCCCGGCGAAATGGCAGGCCTTCTACGACAAGGCCGAGGGTGCCGACGCCAAGGCGAAGTCGCAAGCCGCATGGACCGCGTTCGCCAAGGACGCCTCGGGCACCGGCCCGTGGAAGATGGCGAGCTTCACGCCGCGCGAGCGGCTCGAGCTGGTCAAGAACGCGAGCTACTGGGACAAGGCCCGCGTGCCCAAGATCGACAAGATGGTGCTCTTGCCGATGCCGGAAGCTAACGCGCGCACCGCGGCGCTGCTGTCCGGCCAGGTCGATTGGGTCGAAGCGCCGGCGCCGGACGCGCTGCCCGAGCTCAAGCAGCGCGGCTTCAAGCTCTACGCCAATGAGCAGCCGCATGTCTGGCCGTGGCAGTTCTCCCGCGTCGAGGGTTCGCCCTGGAACGACATCCGGGTGCGCAAGGCGGCGAACCTCTGCGTCGACCGCGAAGGCCTCAAGGACGGCCTGCTCGCCGGCCTGATGGTGCCGGCCTCCGGCACCTTCGAACCCGGCCATCCCTGGCGCGGCAAGCCAAGCTTCGAGATCAAGTACGACAAGGCGGCTGCGCAAAAGTTGATGCAGGAGGCCGGCTACGGTCCCAACAAGAAGCTGACCGTGAAGACGCAGACGTCTGCGTCCGGCTCGGGCCAGATGCAGCCCTTGCCGATGAACGAGTATCTCCAGCAGGCGCTGGCCGAATGCTATTTCGACGTAAAGCTCGACGTCATCGAATGGAATACGCTGTTTACCAACTGGCGCCGCGGCGCCAAGGATCCCAGTGCCAACGGCTCGCACGCGACCAACGTCACCTATGCGGCGATGGACCCGTTCTTCGCGCTGGTGCGCTTCCTGCAATCGGGCATGGCACCGCCGGTCTCGAACAATTGGGGCTTCATCAACAACCCCAAGTTCGACGAGCTGGTGAAGAAGGCGCGCCAGACCTTCGATCCCGCCGCGCGCGACGCCGCGCTCGCCGAGCTGCACGCGGCCTCCGTCGACGACGCCGCCTTCCTCTATGTGGCCCACGACGTCGGCCCACGCGCGATGAGCCCGAAGGTGACAGGCGTCGTGCAGCCGAAGAGCTGGTTCATCGACTTCTCGCCGGTGTCGATCGCGCAGTAATTCGCGCCGCGCACTCGCTGCACCCTCTCCCCTTGCGGGAGAGGGTGGCTTCGCTTTAGCGAAGCCGGGTGAGGGGTCTCTCTCCGCGGATGTCCCTTTCGCGTCGTAACGACTGTATCCGGGGATAGAACCCCTCATCCGGCGCTTCGCGCCACCTTCTCCCACAAGGGGAGAAGGGAAGAAAAGAACCAAACGTGCTCGCCTATACCGCCAGACGCATTGTCTACGTCGTCCCCATCGTCATCAGCGTCGCGCTGGTGTGCTTCCTGCTCGTGCACATCACGCCGGGCGATCCGCTGGTTGCCGTGCTGCCGGCCGATGCGTCGCAGGAGCTCGCCGCGCAGCTGCGCGCCGCCTATGGCTTCGATCGCCCGCTGCCGGTGCAGTTCGGGCTTTGGTTGCTACGTGCCCTTCATGGCGATCTCGGCAATTCCATCGCCACCGGACGCCCGGTGCTGGCCGAGGTCATGCGCGCGGTCGGCAACACCGTCACGCTCGCGATTGCTGCGGCCATCATCGGCTTCACCATGGGCATCCTGCTCGGCCTGATCGCCGGCTATTTCCGTGAGACCTGGATCGACAAGGTCGCGACCTCCTTTGCCATCGCCGGCGTCTCGGTGCCGCATTACTGGCTCGGCATGCTGCTGGTCATCATCTTCTCGGTCCAGCTGAACTGGCTGCCCGCGGTCGGCGCCGGCCCCGACGGCTCCAACTCCTGGGCCTGGGATTGGGCGCACCTCAAATATCTCGTGTTGCCGGCGATCACGACCTCGGTGATCCCGATGGGCATCGTCACCCGCACGGTGCGCGCGCTCACCGGCGATATCCTCAGCCAGGACTTCGTCGAGGCCTTGCGCGCAAAAGGCCTGCACGAGCGCGGCGTGTTCCGTCACGTCATCAAGAACGCCGCGCCCACCGCGCTCGCGGTGATGGGGCTCCAGCTCGGCTACATGCTCGGCGGCTCGATCCTGATCGAGACGGTGTTCTCCTGGCCGGGCTCGGGCTTCCTGCTCAACTCCGCGATCTTCCAGCGCGACCTGCCGCTGCTGCAGGGCACGATCCTGATCCTGGCGCTGTTCTTCGTGTTCCTCAATCTCCTGGTCGACATCGCCCAAGCCGCGATCGACCCGCGCATCAAGCGGGGCTGATGGAATGAGCCCAGCTGTCGCCACGCAAACTGTGCGCTCCCTCCCCCGCCTGTGGGGGAGGGTTGAGGAGAGGGTGTCTCCGCAATCGGGAACCCCCAAGAGGCGAAAGCCCTCACCCGCGCCTGCGGCGCGACCTCTCCCGCAAGCGGGAGAGGTGTACCGCGCCCGTGGTTCGCACCGACCACACCGATACCCAACGGGAGCCAGCCGATGAGCGAGCTTCCGTTGTCCGCCACCGCCGATGCCGCGCTGCAGGCCGCGCCCGCCACCAAGGCGCGGGGCTATTGGGCGACCGTCGGCCGCCGCATCATGCGCGACAAGGTCAGCATGGCCTGCGCGCTGGTGCTGCTGCTGATCTTTCTCTCCGCGATCCTCGCACCGTGGCTCGGTCTCGAAGACCCCTACAAGGGTTCGATGATCCGCCGCCTCCGCCACATCGGCACCACAGGCTATCCGCTCGGCACCGACGAGCTCGGCCGTGACATGCTGGCGCGGCTGATCTATGGCGGCCGGCTGTCGCTGGTCATCGGCATCCTGCCGGTGATCCTGGCCTTCTGCATCGGCACCTCGCTCGGCATCATTGCCGGCTATGTCGGCGGCAAGCTCAACACCGCGATCATGCGCACGGTGGACGTATTCTACGCCTTCCCGTCGGTGCTGCTGGCGATCGCGATCTCCGGCGCGCTCGGCGCCGGCATCCTCAATTCCATCGTGGCGCTCACCATCGTGTTCGTGCCGCAGATCACCCGCGTTGCCGAGAGCGTCACCACCGGCGTGCGCAACATGGACTTCGTCGAGGCGGCGCGTGCCTCCGGCGCGGGCGCCTTCACCATCATGCGCGTGCACATCCTCGGCAACGTGCTGGGCGCGATCTTCGTCTATGCCACCAGTCTCATTTCGGTCTCGATGATCCTGGCGGCCGGCCTGTCCTTCCTCGGCCTCGGCACCAAACCGCCAGAGCCGGAATGGGGCCTGATGCTCAACACCCTGCGCACCGCGATCTACGTCAATCCTTGGGTCGCAGCCTTGCCGGGCGCGATGATCTTCGCAGTCTCGATCTGCTTCAATCTCCTTTCGGACGGCCTGCGCAGCGCCATGGACATCAGGAACTAGAGATCATGATGCGCAAGCACACTGTCGCGGCGTCCTCCGTACACCCCTCCCCGATGGGGAGAGGTGAAGGACAACGGCCATGAGCGAGAGCAACACGTCCGTCGCCATGCTGGAGCCGGTCGAGGACCGCGGCGGCGTCGCGCAGCCGCTGCTTCAGGTCAACGGCCTGACCAAGCACTTTCCGGTGCGCGGCGGCCTGTTCGCCGCCAAGCGCACCGTGCGTGCCGTCGACAATGTCTCCTTCTCCGTCGCCAAGGGCGAGACGGTCGGCATCGTCGGTGAGTCCGGCTGCGGCAAGTCCACCACCGCGCGGCTCCTGATGCACCTGATGCCGCGCGATGATGGCGACATCATCTATGACGGCATGAGCGTCGGCCAGTCGCTGAGCTTGCGCGAGCTGCGCCGCGGCATGCAGATGGTGTTCCAGGACTCCTACGCCTCGCTCAATCCGCGCCTGACGATCGAGGAATCCATCGCCTTCGGCCCCAAGGTTCACGGCATGGCCGACGGCGCGGCGCGCAACCTGGCGCGCGAGCTGCTCGGCAAGGTCGGCCTGCGCCCGGAAAACTTCGCCAACCGCTACCCGCACGAGATCTCCGGCGGCCAGCGCCAGCGCGTCAACATCGCGCGCGCGCTGGCGCTGTCGCCGCGGCTGGTGATCCTGGACGAGGCCGTCTCCGCGCTCGACAAATCCGTCGAGGCGCAGGTGCTCAACCTGCTCGCCGATCTCAAGCGCGAATTCGGCCTCACCTATCTCTTCATCAGCCACGACCTCAATGTCGTGCGCTACATCTCGGACCGCGTGCTGGTGATGTATCTCGGCGCAGTCGTCGAGCTCGGCCCGGTCGACCAGGTCTGGGACAGCCCGGCGCATCCCTATACCCGGGCGCTGCTCGCCGCGATGCCGTCGTCCGATCCTGATAGCCGCACCGAGACGCCGCCGATCACGGGCGATCCGCCCAATCCGATCGATCCGCCCTCCGGCTGCCGCTTCCACACCCGTTGCCCGTTTGCGGAGCCGCTCTGCGCAAATGCGACACCAAAGCTCACGGCGCTCGATAATATGGGCCACGAGGCCGCGTGCTACATGGCGATACCGGGTTCGGGCCATAGCCGTGCCCCCAGGGGAGATACCGCATGACGAGACCGACACCGAAAGAGATCAAGCCGATCGCGCAGGTCGCCGGCGTGCCTGTGGACGACGAGATCGCGACCCGCATCTCCAACGCCATCGGCCCCGCCTTCGAAGGCTTCGCCGCCATCGCCGGCACGCTGCCGTTCGATCTGGAGCCCGCAACTTACGTGCTCGTGCAGACGCAGAAGGTGTCGAAATGAGCCGTGAGCCCGCTCTGATGACGCTCACCGAGGTCGCGCGCGCGATCGCGATGAAGCAGGTGTCCTCGCACGAAGCGACGCGCGCGCTGCTGCAGCGCATCGCGCAGTGGCAACCGCATCTCAACGCTTTCATGTCGATCGAGGCCGAGACGGCATTGAAAGCGGCGGATGCCGCCGATGCCGAGCTCGCCAAGGGCAATGTCCGCGGCCCCCTGCATGGCGTGCCGCTCGCGCACAAGGACATGTATTACGACGCCGGCCACGTCGCGACCTGTGGCTCGCTGATCCGCCGCGATTTCGTGCCGAACGTCACGTCGACCGCCTTGCAGCGGCTGAAGGACGCCGGCCAAATCCGGCTCGGCACGCTGCATCTCGCCGAGTTCGCCTATGGTGCGACCGGGCACAACAGCCATTATGGCCCGGTGCGCAATCCCTGGAACGTGGCGCACATCACCGGCGGCTCGTCCTCGGGCTCCGGCTCGGCGGTCGCAGCGCGCCTGACCTATGCCGCGCTCGGCTCCGACACCGGCGGCTCGATCCGCATGCCCTCGCATTTCTGTGGTGTCACGGGGCTCAAGACCACCTGGAGCCGCGTCAGCCGCGCCGGCGCCATGCCGCTGTCGCAATCGCTCGACACGGTCGGCCCGCTCGCCCGCACCGCGGAGGATTGCGCGCTGCTGCTGGCGTTGACGGCCGGCCCGGATCCGGAGGATCCGACCGCGAGCCTCGAGCCTCTCTCGGACTACGTCGCCGCGACCAAGGGATCCCTGAACGGCCTCAAGATCGGCGTGCCCGCGACCTACTATGTCGACGATCTCGACAGGGAGGTCGCGCGCGTGCTCGACGAGACCATCGCGGTGCTCAAGCGCGAGGGCGCCGACATCGTCAAGGTCGAGCTGCCGGACCAGCGGCAATTGCAGGCGGCGAGCCAGCTCGTGCTGGCCGCTGAAGCCGCCGCCTTCCACAAGCGCTGGCTGATCGAGCGTTCGCAGGATTACGGCGCGCAGACATTGATGCGCCTTCAGAACGGCCTCGCCGTTCCCGCCATCACTTATATCGAGGCGATGCGTTGGCGCGGGCCGGCGCTCGCGGCCCACAATGCCGCGACGGCAGGCGTCGATGCGGTGATCGCGCCGGCGTCCCCGGTGCCGGCGCCGACGATCGAGGAGAGCGACGTCGGCGGCGGCCCGAACGCGCCGGCGCTGTTGCAGCGGCTCACGCTGTTCACCCGCCCGGTGAACTTTCTGGGCCTGCCGTCGCTGACCATTCCATCGGGCTTCACCAAGGCCGGCCTGCCGGTCGGCATGCAGCTGATCGGCCGCTCTTTCGACGAAGCCACCCTGCTCACCATCGGCGCCGCGTTCCAGCGCGCGACCGACTATCACGACCGATTGCCGAAACTGCCGTCATGACAAACCTCGTCGAGATCTCAGGCCTCAACATCCGCTTCACCGGCGAGCGCACGGTCTATGCCGTGAACGACCTCAGCCTCTCGCTCGGCAACAGCGAGGTGCTGGGCCTGCTCGGCGAATCCGGTTCGGGCAAGAGCGTGACCTTGCGTGCGCTGATGCGGCTGCTGCCGAAGAAGCGCACGCAGATCTCCGGCACGGTCAATGTCATGGGCCGCGATGTGCTCGCGATGAACGACGAGGAGCTGTCGTCGTTCCGCGGCCAGACTGTCTCGATGATCTTTCAGGAGCCCGCGCTCGCGCTCGATCCGGTCTACACGATCGGCGCGCAGATCGCCGAAAGCGTGGTGCGCCATGAAGGCAAGAGTTTTGCGGAAGGACGCGCACGCGCGCTCGAAATGCTCGAGGTCGTGCGCATTCCCTCGGCCAAGCGCCGGCTCGATGCCTATCCGCACGAAATGTCGGGCGGCATGCGCCAGCGCGCCATGATTGCGCTGGCACTGGCCTGCCGGCCAAAAATCCTTCTGGCGGACGAGCCGACCACCGCGCTGGATGCCACCGTGCAGATCCAGATCCTGTTGCTGCTGCGCGAGCTTCAGCGCGAGTTCGGCATGTCCGTCATCTTCGTCACCCACGACATCGGCGTCGCCATCGAGATCTGCGACCGCGTCGCGGTGATGTATGCCGGCCAGATCGTGGAGCAGGGGACCTTGCGCGACATCGTCCGCTCGCCCGTGCATCCCTATGCCAAGGGCCTGCTCGCCTCCACCATCCACGGCGCCAAGCGGGGCCAGCGGATGGAGACCATCCCCGGAACGCCGCCGTCGCTGGCCGAGAAGCCGCACAATTGCTCGTTCGCTCCCCGCTGCAAGCTGGCCGAGCCGCGCTGCCTGGAGCAATTGCCGGGGAATGTGGAGGTCGGCCCGGGCCGGGTGGCCAGATGCGTCCTGGCGGAGCCGGTCACCATGGGGTCGTAGTTCGGATGAGTTGACGCGGGCGGCGCCAGCGTTCCCAGCATTCACACCCCATTCATCCCGGTTCCCGTTCCATGGCCCCCGCTCACGGAGAGGGACCTCACAGATGCACATTTCCAACGAAGGCCTGCTCGTCATCCTGTTCGTCGGCCTCGTCGCCGGCTGGCTCGCCGGCAAGATCGTGCGGGGCGCCGGGTTCGGCATTATCGGCGACATCGTGATCGGCATCTGCGGTGCGCTGGTGGCGAGCCTGCTGTTTCCAAAGCTTGGAATCCGCCTCGGCACCGGCCTGATCTCCGAGATCGTCTATTCCGCGATCGGCGCGGTCATCCTGCTGCTGGTGGTACGTCTGGTGCGCGGCGGGGGCCGGCTCTAGCCCCGCCTTCGGCTGAGTGGAACTCGAGCCGCACCTTTCCCGGAAGCGGCTGAAAGCCTGCAAGAAAAAGCCGCAAGCCTGTGAAATTCCGGACTTGCGCGGACGGCTGTCGGGGGTAGATGTGGCCCATCAGGCCGCGGATTAAATTCGGCCGTGTCGGACGGCTGGAAAACAGATGTTAATCCGAGGCGAGTACTCCTTGAATCGCCTTTGAAATCAGGGCTTTGCCCTTTAGCCGAAAGAGATCAGACTGATGGCAGCCATCCCTGGCGTCCGCCGTTCGGAGCTCGGTGATGCCTTGCGCGCTTGTCGCACGGCCTTCATCGGCGTCGGCCTGATGAGCTGCATGATCAACCTGCTCTATCTGACCGGGTCGATCTTCATGCTGGAGGTCTACGACAGGGTGCTGCCGAGCCGCAGCATCCCGACCCTGGTCGGCCTGATCATCCTCGCCAGCTTCCTCTACATGGCGCAGGGCGTGCTCGACATGATCCGCAACCGCATCCTGGGGCGGATCGGCACCTCGCTCGACGAGGCCCTCAACAAGCGCGTGTTCGACACCATCGTGCGTCTGCCGCTGCTGGTCGGCAGCCGCAACGAGGGCCTGCAGCCGCTACGCGATCTCGACAATGTCCGCTCCTTCCTCGGCGGCATGGGCCCGAGCGCGTTCTTCGACCTGCCCTGGCTGCCGCTCTATCTCGCCATCTGCTTTGCCTTCCACGTCATGATCGGCGTCACCGCGCTGGTCGGCGCCGTCATCCTGGTCGGGCTGACGCTGGTGACCGAGTTCATGTCCCGCCAGCCGGCGAAGGAGGCGATGGGCCTCGCCGCCCAGCGCAACGACCTCGCCCAGGCCAGCCGCCGCAACGCCGAAGTGATGGTGTCGATGGGGATGGCCGGCCGGATGAACCAGCGCTGGAGCGAGGCCAACGAAAAATACCTCGCCGGAAATCAGCGGGCGAGCGACGTCGCCGGCGGTCTCGGCGCGGTCGCAAAGGTGCTGCGCATGATGCTGCAATCGGCCGTGCTCGCGGTCGGCGCCTATCTCGTCATCCACCAGGAGGCGACCGCCGGCATCATCATCGCCGGCTCGATCCTGTCCGCCCGGGCGCTCGCGCCGGTGGATCTTGCCATCGCGCACTGGAAATCCTTCGTCGCGGCGCGGCAGAGCTGGCATCGCCTGACGCGCCTGCTGGAGCAGATGCCGGCGCAGGCGACGCCGACCCAGTTGCAGGCGCCGACCAGCCGGCTCTCGGTCGAAGGGGTCGCCATGGTGCCGCCCGGCGATCAGCGTCTCGTGGTGCAGGATGTCACCTTCGCGCTTACCGCCGGCAACGGCCTCGGCGTGATCGGCCCGAGCGGCTCCGGCAAGTCGTCGCTGATCCGCGCGCTGGTCGGGGTCTGGCAGCCGGTGCGCGGCAAGGTGCGGCTCGACGGCGCGGCGCTCGATCAATGGTCGAGCGACGCGCTCGGCCGCCACATCGGCTATCTGCCGCAGGACGTCGAATTGTTCGGCGGCACCATCGCGCAGAACATCAGCCGGTTCGATCCCGAGGCCACCTCCGAGGCGATCATCGCCGCGGCCAAGGAGGCCGGCGTGCACGAGATGATCATCAAGATGCGCGAGGGCTATAACACCCAGGTCGGCGAGCAGGGCGCCGCGCTCTCCGCGGGACAGGCCCAGCGCGTGGCGCTGGCGCGTGCGCTCTACGGCAACCCCTTCCTGATCGTGCTCGACGAGCCCAATTCCAATCTCGACACCGAAGGCGACGAGGCGCTGACCCGCGCCGTCCGCGCGGCGCGCGAGCGCGGTGCCATCGTCGTCGTGGTGGCGCACCGGCCGATCGGCGTCGAGGCGGTCGACCAGATCCTGGTGCTGCGCGACGGCCGCATGCAGACCTTTGGCCCCAAGGAGCAGGTGCTCGCCCAGGTGCTGCAGCCGCGGGTGACGCCGCCGGCCCCGATCAAGATCGTCAGCGAAGGCGGAGTGGCCAAACCATGAGCACAAAGCCATGAGCACGATGGCCATCGGCGGCACGAAGGCGGCCGCGAAGAAGACCGTACGCGACTCCATCAAGTTTCACCTGATGCTCGGCCTCGCGATCGTGGTGGTCCTGGTGGTCGGCCTCGGCGGCTGGGCCTCGACCGTCCTGATCTCGGGCGCGCTGATCGCGCCGGGCCAGATCGTGGTCGAATCCAACGTCAAGAAGGTGCAGCATCCGACCGGCGGCGTGGTCGGCGAGGTGCGCGCCCGCGACGGCGACCTGGTCAAGTCCGGCGACATCGTCGTGCGGCTCGACGACACCGTCACCAAGGCCAACCTTGCCATCGTCACCAAGAATCTCGACGCCGCGCAGGTGCGTGCGGCGCGACTGCAAGCCGAGCAGCGCGGGCTCGACCGGATCGAATTCCCGCAAACCCTGATCGAGCGTGCGAGCGATCCCGACGTCAAGGCGTTGCTCGCCGCAGAAACCAAGCTGTTCGAGGTCCGCGTCAACGGCCGCACCGGGCAGAAGGCGCAGCTTCGCGAGCGCATCACGCAGCTCAACGAGGAAATCGCCGGTCTCAGCGCCCAGGAGAAGGCCAAGGACCAGGAGATCGCGCTGGTGCAGAACGAGCTCACCGGCGTGCGCGAGCTCTACGACAAGCGTCTGGTGCAGATCTCGCGCCTGACCCAGCTCGAGCGCGACTCGGCCCGTCTCAACGGCGAGCGCGCGCAGTACATCGCCTCGCGCGCCCAGGCCAAGGGCAAGATCACCGAGACCGAGCTGCAGATCATCCAGATCGACAAGGACGTGGTCAGCGAGGTCTCCAAGGACCTGCGCGAGACCAACGACAAGATCGGCGAGCTGATCGAGCGCAAGGTCGCGGCCGAAGACCAGCTCCGCCGCGTCGACATCCGTGCGCCGCAGGACGGCATGGTGCTGCAATCGACGGTGCACACGATCGGCGGCGTCATCACCGCCGGCGATACCTTGATGCTGATCGTGCCGCAGGCCGACGATCTCCAGGTCGAGGCCAAGGTCAATCCGGTCGACATCGACAAGCTTCAGATCGGCCAGAAGACGCTGCTGCGCCTGTCCGCGTTCAACCAGCGCACCACGCCAGAGCTCAACGGCCTCGTCAGCCGCGTCTCGCCCGACGTCACCACCGACCAGCGCACCGGCCAAGGCTATTACACCATCCGCGTATCGATGCCGGCCGAGGAGCTCGCCCGTCTCGGCGACGTCAAATTGATTCCCGGCATGCCCGTGGAAGCCTTCGTCCAAACCGGCGATCGCACCATGCTGTCCTATCTGATGAAGCCGTTTCACGACCAGCTGATGCGGGCGTTCCGCGAGAAGTGACGCGCGAAAAGCGCGTCATCTTCCCCGTCATTGCGAGCGCAGCGAAGCAATCCAGACTGTCTCCGCGGTGAGATTTCTGGATTGCTTCGCTGCGCTCGCAATGACGACTTGGCTGTCAGTTTGCTATACTGCGAGGGCAAGCAGTCTGGTAGTCTCGTAGGGTGGGCAAAGGCGCAACGCGCCGTGCCCACCATCTTTCTTACGACGCGCATATTGGTGGGCACGCTTCGCTTTGCCCACCCTACGGCACCGCCTTCTTTGCTATAGTTCGACTCAAACCCAGCAACACGGCGGTCGAACCATGCAGTCCCCTCCTTCCATCGCCACCCAATCCTTCACCGAGGCGGACCTCGCCGTTGCCCGCCTCGAGGAAATCTACGAGCGCAACACGAAATTCCTGCGCGAACGTTTCGAGGCCTATGTTGGTGGTGAAGCGATCACGACGCGGGTGCGCGCCTACTATCCCTTCGTCCGTCTCACCACCGCGACGCATGCGCGGCTGGATTCGCGTCTTGCTTATGGCTTCGTCGCCGGTCCCGGCGTGCATGAAACCAGCGTGACGCGGCCGGATCTGTTCCGCAGCTATCTCACCGAGCAGATCGGCCTCTTGATCCAGAACCACGGCGTCCCCGTCGAGATCGGCGAGTCCGCCGAACCGATCCCGATCCACTTCGCCTATCGCCGCGACATCAATATCGAAGCCGCCATCACCACCAGCGAGAAGTCGCTCGTCACACGCTCGCTCCGCGATGCGTTCGACGTGCCCGATCTCGCGACCATGGACGATTCGATCGCCGACGGCACCTTCGAACTCCAGCCGGGCGCGCCGGAGCCGCTGTCCCTGTTCCGCGCCGCCCGCGTCGATTACTCGCTGCGCCGGCTTTATCACTACACCGGCACCGATCCCGAATATTTCCAGAACTTCGTCATCTTCACCAACTATCAGTTCTATGTCGACGCATTCGCGCAAGCGTGCCAGCAGCGGCTGCAGTCCGGCGAAGCCGGGCTCGATGCTTTCGTCGCGCCCGGCAACGTGATCACGACCAGCGGCGGCGCCATCAGCGGCACCGCGCCGGCTCGCGCACCGCAGATGCCGGCCTTCCACCTGGCCGCACCCGGCTATCGCGGCATCACGCTGATCAACATCGGCACTGGTCCCTCCAATGCGCGCAACGTCACCGATCACGTCGCGGTGCTGCGGCCGCATGCCTGGTTGATGCTCGGCCATTGCGCGGGCCTGCGCAACACGCAGCGCCTCGGCGACTACGTGCTCGCGCACGGCTATGTGCGCGAGGACCATGTGCTCGACCGCGAGCTGCCGCTGTGGGTGCCGATCCCGGCGCTGGCCGAGATGCAGGTCGCGCTCGAGGAGGCGGTCGAGGACGTCACCGGTCTCGAAGGCTTCGAGCTCAAGCGCCTGATGCGCACGGGCACGGTCGCGAGCGTCGACAACCGCAACTGGGAGATCTCCGGGCGGGAGGTGATCCGCCGCCTGTCGCAGTCTCGCGCGGTCGCGCTCGACATGGAATCGGCTGCGATTGCCGCCAACGGCTACCGCTTCCGCGTGCCCTACGGCACGCTGCTGTGCGTCTCCGACAAGCCACTGCACGGCGAGATCAAGCTCGCCGGAATGGCCAGTGAATTCTACCGCCGCCGCGTCGGCCAGCATCTCGAGATCGGCCTGAAGGCGCTGGAGCGGCTCAAGCAGCAGGAATCGGAACGGCTGCATTCGCGCAAGCTCCGCAGCTTTGCGGAAGTTGCATTTCAGTAAAGGGCAACAGAGCTGTCGTACGAACGCTGACGTCTCCGTGAATGCAGCGCCTGGAATATTGCCGCCAAGGCAGGGTTATCACCTCGTCCGGGGTCGCTCGAAGCAGTACAGGAGACAGACATGATCACAGCAATGATCAGACTCGTCGCGCTTGGTACGTTTGCGGCAGCATCGTTGAGCCCGCCGGCCCTTGCCGCAGGAGGCGGCGGTGGCGGTGGCGGAGGCGGAGGCGGTGGCCCCGGCACGGATCCGTTTGGCAGCACCTATTCGGATCAGAGGCCGCAGCCGACCTATCCGAAGCGCCCGGGGGCCAAGTCCACACACAAAGGCAAGAAGCCGAACAACCAGTCCAGCATCGGCGATCCTGCATTCGCGGCCGGCTACCGTATGGCCTATGACACCATCTACGAGCGCAACGACTATGCTGCCGCGATCGCGCAATTGAAGTCGCTTGGCCATGACGACCATCCGAACGTCGCCAACCTGATCGGTTACTCCTATCGCAAGCTCGGCGACTACGAGCAGTCCCAAGCCTGGTACGAGCGCGCATTGAAGGCCGATCCGAACCACGTGCTGACGTGGCAATATTATGGATTGTGGCAGCTCGAGCGCGGCAATCGCGAGCAAGCGCTCTATCACCTCGGTCGAATTGCGTCGATCTGCGGAACCGATTGCCAGGAGTATAGATCGCTGGCTGCGGCACTGGATCAGCCGACAGGCTCGGCGCTCGTCTACTGAGGCTGGAGCGCAGCCGGCTCAGCGAGCCGTGCTGCTGACGGGCTTCAGATGATAGCCATGTCCTTTGGTTCCGATAGTGACAGGGCGCCAGATTTTCAGCATTGTCCCGTTCGGGGGCGCGAACGGGACAATTGGATGCCGCTGACGCGAAGGTAGCTGTCGCGTCATATTCGGTCGTCATCGCCCGGCTTGACCGGGCGATCCAGTACTCCGAGACGGTTGTTGTTCAATCCATGGGCCCAGCGTACTGGATGCCCCGCCTTCGCGGGGCATGAGCAGTGTTGTGGTGAGCTTGTCCTGGCTAACTTCGTCCGCACAGCCAGCGTCACCCCTCCAGCTTCCTCAACAACAACTTCAGCGCCGTCGCTGCAAACACCTGCATGTTCGCGAGCCGTTCGTTGCTATCAGTCTCTAGCGTCATCACCTCTGACGCCGGTCCCGCAACTGCCATGCAGCTGTGGCCGGCGGCATCGCCATAGCGGTTGCCGCTGGGGCCGGCGGCGCCGGTTTCGGACAGGCCCCAGTCGCAGCCAAAGCGGATGCGCATCTGCTCGGCCAGCAATTGCGCATAGGGCTCCGACGAGGACCGAAGGCCCTTCATTCCTTCGTCCGAAATATCCATCAGCACCCGCCTGGCATCGCGGGTATAGACCACCGCGCCACCAAGGAAATAGGCGGATGCGCCGGGCACCGCGAGCAGGCTGGCCGCGATCAGGCCGCCGGCGGAGGATTCGGCAACCGCAATGGTCTGTTTGCGCGCGATCAATTTGGCCGCGACCTGTTCCGCAATGCCGACGAGCTCTTTCATTTCGCAACCCCTCATTCCTTCGCAACCGAGCTCAGCCTTCCTAGCATATGGCAGGACGCTTGGCCGAGTTGCGGGCGACGGGCAGGCCTGCTTCAATGGCGGGGACAAGAAGAGACATGCGAGGAAACGTGAGAAGGGAGACGTGATGGCATCCCTGATCGCCGGCGGCATCGATTGCGACGTGCATCCGGCCGTGCCGCATCTGACCAGCCTGCTGCCGTACCTGAACGATTACTGGCGCGATCAGGTGACGACGCGCGGCATGGTCGACCTTATCTCGCAATCCTATCCGCAGAACTCGCCGATCACCGCGCGGCCGGACTGGCGCCCCGAGACCGGCAAGCCCGGCGAGAGTCTGGAGGCCATGCAGCGCCACGTGCTGGATCCCTTCCAGCTCAAGCATGCCATCTGCAATCCGCTGTATGGCGTGCAGATGGTGTTCTCCGAGGACATGCAGGCGGCCTTCTGCCGCGCGCTGAACGATTGGCTGGCGAAGGAATGGCTCGATCGCGACGCGCGGTTGCGTGGCTCCATCGTGATCCCCACGCAAAGCGTCGAGAAAGCCATTGCCGAGATCGAGCGCTGCGCACAGGACAAGCGCTTCGTGCAGGTGCTGATGCTGGTGATGGGCGATACGCCGCTCGGCAAGCGCGCGCTGTGGCCGATCTACGAGGCCGCGGAACGTCTGGAACTCCCGGTCGGCATCCACGCCGGTTCCGCCTATCACAATCCACCGACCGCCGTGGGCTGGGGGTCCTATCACATCGAGGATTATGTCGGGCAGGCCCAGGCGTTCCAGACCCAGCTCACCAGCCTGATTGTCGAGGGCGTGTTCGCCAAATATCCGCGGCTGAAAATGGTGATGCTGGAGTCTGGCGTGTCCTGGATCGCGCCCTATCTCTGGCGCTTGCACAAGTTCTGGCGCGGGGTGCGGATGGAGACGCCGTGGGTCGATCGCGCACCGCTGGAGATTGTGCGCAGCAACATCCGCTTCTCGTTACAGCCATTTGATGCGCCGCCGGAACCCGAGACATTAATTCGCCTGTTTGATCATATGCAGTCGGACGAATTGGTCTTATTCTCCACGGACTATCCGCACTGGCAGTTCGACGACCAGGACGCGCTGCCCGAAGGTCTGTCCCCCGATCTCGTGCGCAAGATCATGATCGACAATCCGCATGCAACCTATCCCCGCCTGAAATGAGCCCGCTGCCAAAGGAGGCAAGGCGATGAATATCCAGTTCCGCGAGAACCAAGAAGCCGCTTCCCCACTGACCGTCAAAACCGCGATCGCGGACTGCGACATCCATCCGGCACGCGCCACCCGTACCGAGCTCTATCCCTATCTCGCCAAACGCTGGCAGCATCACCTCGAAGTCTACGGCGTCCATGCCTATCAGGGCATGATGGAAGGTCCGCCCTATCCGAAGGCCCAGCCCAACGCCTCGCGCCGCGATGCCTATCCGCCGGAAGGCGGCCCGCAGGGCTCCTCGCTCGCCTTCATGCAGAAGCAATTGCTCGATCCCAACAACGTCCAGCTCGGCGTGCTCAATCCGCTCAACACCGGGCAGGGTATCCGCAATCACGAGCTCTCGGCCGCTCTGTGCTCGGCGATCAACGACTGGCAGATCGACAAATGGACCAGCAAGGACAAGCGGCTGAAAGCCTCGATCGTCGTGGGCAATGAGGACGGGCTGTCGGCCGCAGCCGAGATCCGCGAGCGCGCCGGCGACAAGAACTTCGTGCAGGTGCTGCTGCTCAGCCGCAATGTCGAGCCGCTCGGCCAGCGCCGCTATTGGCCGATCTATCAGGCTGCGGAAGAGGCCGGCCTTCCCGTCGGCGTGCACGCCTTCGGCTTCGGTGGCAACCCGATCACGCCGTCGGGCTGGCCGTCCTACTACATCGAGGAGATGGTCGGGCATTCGCAGTGCCAGCAATCGGCGCTGGCGAGCCTGGTTTTGGAGGGCGTGTTCGAGCGCTTCCCGAAACTGAAGATGGTGATGATCGAGGCCGGCTTCGGCTGGGCGCCGTCATTGGCATGGCGGCTCGACAAGGCCTGGCAGCGGCTCAGGAGCGAGGTGCCGCATGTAAAACGGCCGCCGTCGGAATATATCCGCGAGCAGGTGTGGTGGACGACGCAGCCGATGGAGGATCCTGAAAGCCGCGAGGATCTGTTCGACGTCATCAAATGGATCGGCTGGGACCGCCTGCTGTTCGCGACCGATTATCCGCATTGGGACTATGACGAGCCCTCGCGCGTCTTGCCGGCCGGCGTCAGCGAAGCCAACCGCGAGGCGTTCTATCTCGGCAATGCAAAGAAGCTATATGGCATAAATTGATGGCGCGGCACGTGATTGCCGCGGTCGACGAGCTTCCGCCGGGCACGCGAAAATTCCTGGAGATCGACGGGCGGCCGATCGCCGTCTTCAACATCAAGGGCGAATATTTCGGCCTAATGAACCGCTGCCCGCATCAGGGCGCGGCGCTGTGCGAGGGGCCACTGATCGGGCTCGCACAGTCGAGCAATCCCGGCGAGATCGAATACACCAAATTGGGTGAGATCATCCGCTGCCCCTGGCACGGCTGGGAGTTCGACATTCGCACCGGCCAGTCCTATTGCGATCCCCGCCGCTTTCGCGTCAAGGCCTATCCGGCCCATGTCGAGCCAGGCGCCAGCGTGGTGAAGGGACCGTATGTCGCCGAGACCATCCCAGTGAAAGTCGAGAGCGATTACGTGGTGGTGGAGTTGTAGGCGCCGCTCTTACCCTCCCCTGGAGGGGGAGGGTCGATCGCGCGAAGCGCGAGCGGGGTGGGGTGATCTCTCCTCACGGGCGGCGTTCGATGCGGAGGGACCGTCACCCCACCCCGGTCCGCATTCCGCTTCGCTTCATGCGCACCGACCCTCCCCCTCCAGGGGAGGGTGAAGGGAGCGCCCGGAACGACGATCAACGCCCCGCAACCGGCTCCGGCACCGCATCATAGGTCGGCACCGCCTTGCCGCCGCCGCGATACACCGTCGAGGCCGCGATGATGCCGAGCAGCGCGGCGAACATCAGCCAGAAACCGGGCGAGGCCTTGTCGCCGGTGCGTTCGATCAGCCAGGTCGAGGCGAACGGGGTGAAGGTGCCGAACAGGGCAGCGGCGAGCGCGAAGGCGAGCGAGAAGCAGGTTGTGCGCACATGCGCCGGCACGATCTCGACCAGCGCGCCCAGCATGGTGCCGCTGTAGACGCCGAAATAGAACGAGAACATCATCTCGACCGCGAGCAGCTTGCCGAAGGTCGGCGCCGCCACCAGCCAGTGCAGCGCCGGATAGGCGGTGACGAGCGACAGGCCCGCGATGGCGAGCAGCACCGGCTTGCGGCCGATGCGGTCGGACAGCGCGCCGCCGACCGGATTCCAGATGAAATTGGTGACGGCGACGAGCAACGTGACCAGCAACGCGTCCTGCGTTGATAGCTTCAGAACGGTCTTGCCGAAGGTCGGCGTGTACACCGTGACGAAGTAGAACGTCGTCGTGGTCAGGATCGCGATCATCATGCCGAGGACGACGATGCGCCAGTTGGCGAGCGCGGAGGCGAACACCTCGCGCGTCGTCGGATGCTTCCTCATGGCGAGGAAGGCCGGCGTCTCCTCCAGCGTCCGCCGCAGCACGAAGATCAGGGGAATGATCAGGCAGCCCACGAAGAAGGGAATGCGCCAGCCCCAGGCGGCGACGGTGTCGGCCGGCATCACCTCGGAAAGAATGAAGCCGAGGATCGACGCCACGAAGATCGCGACCTGCTGGCTCGCCGATTGGAACGAGGTGTAGAAGCCGCGATTGCCGGGCGTTGCGATTTCCGCGAGATACACCGACACGCCGCCGAGTTCGACTCCGGCGGAGAAGCCTTGCAGCAGCCGGCCGATCAGCACGATGATCGGCGCCGCGATGCCGATGGTCGCATAGCTCGGGCAGAATGCGATCACCACGGTGCCGAAGGCCATGATGCCGAGCGTGACGATCAGGCCCTGGCGGCGGCCGATGCGGTCGATATAGGCCCCGAGCACGATGGCGCCGACCGGACGCATCAGGGCGCCGAGCCAGAACACGCCGAACGTGTTGAGCAGCGACGCCGTCTCGTTGGTGGACGGGAAGAACGCCTTGCCGATCGCGGCGGCATAGAAGCCGAACAGGAAGAAGTCGAACTGCTCGAGGAAATTGCCGCTCGTGGCGCGCAGGATCGCGCCGATGCGAGACTTGATGGCGGGCGAATTGGTTGAGGTGGCTGGTCCAGCCATGGCATTGCTCCCCTTCAAGACGTGGCCGGACCGGGAATCATTCACGGCAAGGCGACAGATTGATGCTGCGACAATCTGTCATACCCCTTCCCGCGCGAGAAGCGGCGAGTCAATCCGTTTTGCAGAGGAAGCTGCTGATTTTTCAGGCCTTATTTTGCGTTGCAGCAATCAGCCATTGTCGGAACGCAGCCAGCTTCGGCGCCTCCCGATGGCCTTCCGGCGCGACCAGGTAGAACCCCGCATCGGCAGGAAGCGCGATCTTGAACGGCACGACAAGTCGGCCCTTGGCGATATCGTCCTGCACGTAGGAGGTCCGGCCCATCGCGACGCCGATGCCGTCGATGGCGGCCTGGATGGTCATGAAGATCATGTCGAAGGTGATGCCGGGGTGCCGTGCGATGTCGGCCGGCTGGCCCGCCGCGGTCAGCCATAGCCGCCAGTCGTCGCTGTTGGTGCTCGACGTGTGCAGAAGCGGATGGTTGCGCAAATCCTCGGGCCGGCGCAGCGGCTTGTCGCCGCGCAGCAGCGAGGGGCTGCACACCGGAAACAATTCGTCGGCCATCAGCCAGTCGGCACGCAGGCCCGGCCACTGGCCGCGGCCATAGCGGATCGCGGCATCGACATTGTCGCGCTGGAAGTCGACGAGGCTGGTCGAGGTGGTGATGCGCACGTCGATGCCGGGATGCTGCTCCTGGAAGTCGGTCAGCCGCGGCAGCAGCCATTTGGCCGCGAGCGAGGCCAGCGTCGACACCGTCAGCACCTTGTCGTCGTCCTTGCGCAAGAGACGGTCGGTGGCGAGGCGCAAATCGTTGAAGGCGGCGCGGACGCCCGGGAGATAGTCGCGCGCCTCCGGCGTCAACGCCAACGCCCGGTTCTGCCGGATGAACAGCCGGATGCCGAGCTCCTCCTCCAGCCTGCGGATCTGATGGCTGATCGCGGTCTGGGTCACGTTCAGCTCGCTGGCTGCGAGCGTGAAGCTGAGATGGCGTGCGGCGGCCTCGAACGCCCGCAATCCGTTCAGGGAGGGCAATCTGGCAGTCATTTGGCAGCAGGATACATGACGTTATTTCATGCGAAAAGGTACAAATTGTCGTTTGTCGCGGCGCAACAGGAGGCAGATATTAGCGGTCAACGTAGCTCCAGGAGCTGAAAATGTCTACATTGACCGACAACTCGATGACAAATCATCATGCGCACGGCGTCTTCTACCAGATCGGCGAGATCCTTCACGTCTGGCACGAACGCTACCGGACCCGGCGCGAGCTGACCAACTGGACTGCCCGCGACCTCCACGACGTCGGGCTGTCCTGGTCCGACATCGCCTACGAGGCCGATAAACCCTTCTGGCGGGCCTGATAGGCCGCCAGGCCGGCGCCGCCTGAGCACAGGGGCGCCGGCGGTCCCTTTCCGCAGGGCATGCGTCATGAGCACCCTTCGCCTCGAAGACCTCAAGCAATATTCGGACGTGCTGCGCACAAGGCACGGTGAGCGGCTCAATGTCCGCTTCGTCGAGCCGCGCGACACCGACGAGCTCCAGCACTATTTCCGCTCGCTCTCGACCCGCTCCCGCTACAACCGCTTCTTCGGCGCGATCAGCGAATTGCCGAAGGGCCTGCTGCACGATTTCCTCGAGGTCGGCGAGCGCGATCGCTTCACCGTCGTGGCGACGATGACGGTCGACGGCTTCGAGACTATCGTGGCGGAAGCGCGCTACGCCTTCCATGCCGAGACCGCGGCGCTCGAGTTCGGCCTTTCGGTCGACGACCGCTGGCAGGGCCACGGCATCGCCACCGCGCTGATGAAGAACCTCGAATGCCGCGCCGCCGCGCTTCGAGCCGAGCACATGTTCGGCGACACGCTGCGCTCCAACGAGACCATGGTCTCGCTCGCGCGCAAATCCGGCTTCACGTTCGTCAACCATCCTGATGATTGGAAGCTGGTGCGCTTCGACAAGGAGATCAACCTCGCGCCGCAGGACATTCCCTGTGCGAGCTGGCGCCTCGCCGCCCTTTCCCGTCAGGCCGACAGCCCCTCAGCCTCGGCCTGACATGACTGCAGCCCGGCCTGGCCAAGCCAGAGCCGGGCATTTTTTTTGCTTTCGCACTCTCTCTCCATTGTCATTCCGGGGCGCGCGTAGCGCGAACCCGGAATCCATTTCACCGCGCGTTTTGGAGCCCAATGGATTCCGGGCTCGATGCTGCGCATCGCCCCGGAATGACGGTCCTAATTACTTCCCCGTAAAAACCGCCTTGCGCTTCTCGATGAAGGCCTGCACCGCCTCCTTGTGATCCGCGGTCGTGGTGAGGCGGACCAGCCGTTCGGCTTCGTGGTCGCGCGCGGTTTCGAAGTCGAACAGCAGGGCCTCGTCGAGATTGTCCTTCATGTAGCGCAGCGCGAGGCGCGGGCCTTCGGCCAGCGATCTGGCCAGCGCGAACGCCTCGGTCTGCAACTTGTCGTCGGGCACGACGCGGTTGACGAGCCCGATCGCTTCGGCGCGCGCGGCATCGACGCGGTCGCCGGTGAACATCAATTCGCGCGCCCGCGCGGTGCCGACCAGCCGAGTAAGCAGCCAGGCGATGCCGTAATCGCCGCTGAGCGCGATGCGGGCATAGCCGGTGGCGACGAAGGCGGATTGCGCGGCGATGCGGATGTCGCAGGCCATGGCGATGGCAAGCCCAGCACCGACCGCGGGGCCGGGGAGCGCAGCGATGGTCGGCTTGCGCACCGACACCAGCGCGCCGGTGAGCAGCCGCTGCCGCTCCTGAAGGTCGGCGATGCGATCGTCCAGCGACATCTCGAGCTTCTTGGGATCGCGATGCGCGCCCATGCCCTTGACGTTGCCGCCGGCGCAGAAGGCTTCGCCCGCGCCGGTGAGCAGCAGCGCGCCAACGTTCGGATCCTCTGCGCAGGTCCGGATCATGGTGCGCAGCGCCGGCGTCAGCGTGTCCGACAGTGAATTGCGCGCCTCCGGCCGGTTCAGCGTAATGATCGCGACGCGGTCGCGGATCGCGCAAAGGAGCTCACTGGTGCCGGTGTCGATGGTGGTTTCCGTGGTCATGTCGCCTCCCGCTCTATCGTCATTGCGAGCGAAGCGAAGCAATCCAGAATCCTTCTGTGGAGGCAGTCTGGATTGCTTCGTCGCTTCGCTCCTCGCAATGACGGGTGTTGTTGCTAGCTTGCTTCAAAACCTCTCCACCCAGGGCCGCAGCTCCAGCTCCCAGCTCCAGGCGCTGCGCGGCTGCTGCAGCACGTTCCAGTAGCTCTGTGCGATCGCGTCGGGATCGAGCATCGAATCCGGCTTGTCCGCCGGCTCGCTCCGCGTCGCGCTCCTGATGCCGCCATCGATGACGAAATGCGCGACATGGATGCCCTGCGGCGACAATTCGCGCGCCATGCTCTGCGCAAGGCCCCGCAGCGCGAACTTGCCCATCGCGAAGGGAGCGGACTGCGCATAGCCCTTGACGCTGGCGGAGGCGCCGGTGAACAGGATCGCGCCGTGCTGGTTCGGCAGCATGCGCTTGGCCGCCTGCTGCGCCACCAGGAAGCCGCCATAGGCGCTGACCGCGATCGCCTGCGCGACGTCGGCCGGCACGAGGTCGACGAACGGCCCGCGCGTCCGGCCGGAGGCATTGTAGACGACGAGGTCGGGCGTGCCGATCTCGCGCTCGACCAGGCCGAACAGCCGCTCCACCTCGTCGGGCTCGGTGGCGTTGCAGGCATAGGCCTTCGCTCCGGTCTCGGTGCAGAGCGCGCCAAGCTTCTCGATCTTGCGTGCAGCGAGGGCGAGGCGGATGCCCTGCGCCGCAAGCAGGCGCGCCAGCGATGCGCTGAGGCCTTCGCCGGCACCGACGATGAGGGCGATCTTGTATTTCGGATGTTCCATTTGGTGATCTCTCGCAGACAGGAGCCGTTGATCTAGGCACGGTCCGTGCGGACAACCAGCCGGCGCGGCCACAATTCCGCAGGGCGAATTGCTCCCGCGCGGCGATCATGCCGCCCTGATATTTTGCGGCTTTATCGCTGTCCGCGACGGGAGCATGATCGACATCATCCAAAGCGGCAAGCGCAAAGAATTGCCGTCGGACGGAAACGAAGAGGACGATCATGCCCGGACCGGTCACAGCGCAGCCAAAAAATGCCGCGGCCGCACCCTCCGGCCTGCTGGCGCCCGATACATCAGGCATGAATTTCTACCGCGCCGATCCCGCGCTGACGGACCTGCTCCGCATTCATCTGCCGGAGAATCTGTTCCGCCACATCGAGCCGCATCTCGATCGCCTCGGCGAGCTCGCCGGCGGCCATCTCGACGAATGCGCGCGGCTTGCCGACCGCCACACGCCCATCCTGCACCAGCGCGACAAGTTCGGCCGCGACGTGCAATGGATCGAATATCACCCGGCCTATCGCGAGCTGGAGAACGCCGCGTTCGGCCAGTTCGGCATCCACGCGCTCTCGATCGCCAAGGGCATCATGGGCTGGCCGGACAAATACCCTGTTGTCGCCAAGCATGCCTTCACCTTCCTGTTCAACCAGACCGAATTCGGCATGGGCTGCCCGATCAACGTCACGGACGGCTGCGCCAAGCTCCTGGCGCGTTTCGGCAGCGAGGCGCTGAAGGCGAAATATCTCGACGGCCTGACCTCGACCGACATGAGCAAGCTGACGCAGGGCGGCCAGTTCATGACCGAGAAGGAAGGCGGCTCCGACGTCGGCACGCTGACCACGCGTGCGGTGCAGGAGGGCGACCATTGGCGTCTCTATGGCGAGAAATGGTTCTGCTCGAATGCCGATGCGAAAGTCGTGATGCTGCTGGCGCGGCCCGAAGGTGCCGGGCCCGGCACGCGCGGCGTCGGCCTGTTCCTGATGCCGCGCTTCCTCGACGACGGCACCCAGAACCATTACCGGATCGTGCGCCTCAAGGACAAGCTCGGCACGCGCTCGATGGCCTCGGGCGAGATCAAGCTCGAAGGCGCGATCGCCTATGCGGTCGGCAAGCTCGACCGCGGTTTCGTGCAGATGGCCGAGATGGTGAACTCGTCGCGGCTCTCCAACGGCGTCAAATCCACCGCGCTGATGCGCCGCGCCTATCACGACGCGATGACGGTGGCGAAGAATCGCGTCGTGTTCGGCCAGCGCATCATCGACCTGCCGCTGGGCCGGCGGCAGATGCTGAAGATCATGCTCCCGGTCGAGCAGGCGTTGTCGATGAGCTTCCTCACTGCGGACGCGCTCGACCGCGCCGAGGCCGGCAGCCAGGATGCGGCGGCGCTGCTGCGCATCCTGACCCCGACGCTGAAATTCCGCGCCACGCGGGATGCGCGAAAAGTCTGCGGCGATGCGCTCGAGATGCGCGGCGGCATCGGCTATATCGAGGAATTCGCCACCGCCCGCCTGCTGCGCGATGCGCATCTCGGCTCGGTCTGGGAAGGCACCGGCAACATCGTCGCGATCGATGCGCTGCGGCGGGCGGTCGGTCGTCACGGCGCGGAATCCGCACTCGCGGCCGATCTGCACGCCCGGCTCGACGACAGCGCCTCGGTGCCGCAGGCCTGGCGCGATCATCTGCGTGGCCTCACCGACCGCGCCGTCGGCTTCGCGCGCGAAGTCGCGGCTAAGTCCGAAAACGAGGCGGATGCGCGCCGCGCCACCAGCGTGCTCTATCACGTCGCCAGCGCAGTCGCCCTCGCCTGGGAAGCACACCGAATCCACGACATGCGCGGCGATGCGCGCCGGCTGCTGCTGTCGCGCCTCGTGATCGACCATCGCGTGACGCCGAGCGATCCGTTCCGGCTGACGGAAAATGCCGCGCAGGCGAAGATCGCCGAACTTCTGCTCGGCGATCGCGCAGCCAGCATGAGCGAGGTTGGCGAACTGGTCCTGGCGGCGTAGGCTAACTGTGGCAGCGAGCGCAGTTCACCTCTCCCCTAGGGAGAGGTCGGATCGCGTAAGCGATCCGGGTGAGGGATTACGCGCTCACGTGAGACCCGAACCCCTCACCCGGAATCGCATCTTCGATGCGCTTCCGACCTCTCCCTTCGGGAGAGGTGCAGAGTCGACGACGAGTGAAACAAAAACAACGAGGAAACACCGATGAAGGCCGCCGTCCTCTATGAAGTCAACCAGCCGCTCGTCATCGAGGACATCAGCCTGCCGAAGCCTGGCCCGCGCGAGGTGCTGATCCGCACCGCGGTCGCTGGCCTCTGCCATTCCGATCTGCACTTCATGGAAGGGCTCTATCCGCATCCGCTGCCTGCGGTGCTCGGGCACGAATCCGCCGGCGTGGTCGAGCAGGTCGGCTCCGACGTCACCTATGTCAAGCCGGGCGACCACGTCGTCACGTGTCTCTCCGTCTTCTGTGGCACCTGCGACAATTGCACCACCGGCCGCACCGTGCTCTGCACCGACGCGACGGTGAAGATGCTGCCGGGCGTCTCCAACCGCATGCAATGGTCGAAGCCGGAGAAGCTGCACCAATTTCTCAATCTCTCCTCCTTCGCCGAGCAGATGCTGGTGCACGAGAACGCCATCGTGAAGATCCGCAGGGACATGCCGCTCGATCTCGCCGCGCTGATCGGCTGCGGCGTCATCACCGGCTATGGCGCGGTGGTGAATACGGCGAAGGTGACGGCCGGCGAGACCGTCGCCGTGATCGGCTGCGGCGGCGTCGGCATGGCCGCGATCAACGGCGCGCAGATCGCCGGCGCCGGCCGTATCATCGCCATCGACACCAATCCCGCAAAACTCCAGCTCGCGACCAAGCTGGGCGCGACCGACATCATCAACCCGGCCGACGGCGATGTCGTGAAGCAGGTCCGCGACCTCACCAATGGCGGCGTGCATCATTCCTTCGAGGTGCTCGGCCGCAAGGAGACTGCCGAGCAGGCGTTCGGCATGCTCGCTTCCGGCGGCACCGCCACGATCGTCGGCATGATCCCGTTCGGCCAGAAGATCGAGCTGCACGGCTTCGACTTCCTGCGCGAGCGCAAGATCCAGGGCTCCTCGATGGGCTCGAACCATTTCCGCGTGGACATGCCGCGCCTGGTCGATTTCTACCTGCGCGGCCGGCTGCATCTGGAGGACTGGATCTCCGCCAAGCTGAAGCTGAGTGAGATCAACGAAGGCTTTGCCAACATGAAAGCCGGCAAGACGCTGCGCAGCGTGATCGTGTTCGATAATTAGCGGCCGTGACGGTGTCATCGCCCGGCTTGACCGGGCGATCCAGTACGCCGCGGCGGGACTTGTGTGAATGAACGACCGCCGCGGCGTACTGGATGCCCCGGTCAAGCCGGGGCATGACAGCGGAGAGTGTGTGGTCAGTGTGCCTTCTTCACCGCGACACGTGCGCGGACACCGCGAGCCACTTGCCGTTCTTCTTTGCCCAGCAGTCGGTGTACCGCCCGCTCGCCTGCTGACCGTCCGCCGTCGTGTAACTCGTCGCGGCGTGGATGATCGCGAAGTCGCCCATAATGCGGATCTTGACGTCGTGTGCATGCAAATTGCGGATCGCGATCGGCCGCGCCG
The DNA here is from genome assembly GCF_025200865.1 of Bradyrhizobium sp. NC92. Classification (NCBI taxonomy): domain Bacteria; kingdom Pseudomonadati; phylum Pseudomonadota; class Alphaproteobacteria; order Hyphomicrobiales; family Nitrobacteraceae; genus Bradyrhizobium; species Bradyrhizobium sp. NC92. Next base: position 7,782,292 of record NZ_CP104171.1, on the reverse strand, counting down.
TCTGCTCCAGGAAGGCGGCGCGGTCGACCAGCGTCTTGTCGGGATTGGAGCAATAGAACTCCGGGGCCAGGATCTCGTCGAAGCGCTTGACGTCGCAGTTCTGCACGGCGGCGACGTAGTCGCGATTGAGTGCGGTGAGCTGCTCGAGATCCTGACTCATGGTGCTTCCTCCCCCTCATTCCAGGGCGCGCGGAGCGCGAACCTGGAATCTCGATTGTTATCTTACTCCGTCATTGCGAGCGAAGCGAAGCAATCCAGAAATGTCTCCGCGGACGCAGTCTGGATTGCTTCGTCGCAAGAGCTCCTCGCAATGACGGGAAGGACTAATCACCAAATAGTGGCGGCGGCACGAAGCCGCCGAACTCCCGCTCGATCAGCTCGGCGAGCTTGAGCGGCGTCCGATCTTCTAACCACGGACCGACGATCTGCATGCCGACGGGCAGGCCGCCTTTCGACAGGCCGAGCGGAACCGCCGTCGCAGGCAAGCCCGGAAGCGTTGCGATGCCCGGCCAGGCGAGTTGGTCGGAATAGGGGTAGTCCTTGCCGTCGATGCTGATCGTTCGCAGGCGCTGCTCCGGCGAGTGATCGTGCGGAAAGGCCGGCGTCGGCATGATCGGGCAGATCACCGCGTCGAAGCTCTTGAACAATGCCCGCCATTGCGCGCGGAGGACGGCGCGGCTACCCGCATCGAGCACCCAGGCGCGGTGGCTCGCGGTGATACCGCGCAGTCGCTCGGCGCCGAGGCTCGTGTCCTCCGGCGAGAGCTGGCTTGCCCCTGCCTGCGCATCCGCCAGTTCGTCGGGAGGTAAGAATGCGCCGAGGAAGCCCAGCAGCATGCGCATGTAGAGCCGCGACGTCTCCGCGAAGTCCGGAAGCCGCGCGCTCTCGCGTGCGACGGTGACGCCGGCCTTCGCAAGATCGGTTGCAAGCTTGTCGATCGCGCCGCGGACATCCTGGTCGCTCGGCAGCAGCGGATGGCTGTCGATCACCAGGACACGAAAATCCCGCAGCGATTGATGCCGTGCGGCAGGCAAGTCGAGCTTGTAGGCGATCCCCCCGTCGAGCGGATCGGGTCCCGCCATGACGTCGAGCAGCAAGGACAGGTCCGCCGCCGTGCGCGCCATCGGTCCGATGACGGCGAGGTCGCCCTCGCGCGGAATCGCTGGAAACGGCGGCGGGGTCTCGCCGCGCGCCGCGCAGAGATTGATGGTCGGCTTGTGGGCGAAGACGCCGCAATGAAATGCCGGCGCACGCAGGGAGCCGCCGATGTCCGAGCCGGTGGCGAGCGCGCAATAGCCTGCGGCGAGGGCTGCCGCCGATCCACCGGACGAACCGCCCGGCGTGCGGCCGAGATCGTAGGGGTTGTTGGTGGTGCCGTAGATGTCGTTGTAGCTCTGCCAGTCGCCGAGCCCGACCGGCACGTTGGTCTTGCCGAGGATCACGCCGCCGGCCTGCTTGATGCGGGCCACCGCCAGCGCGTCTTCCACGGGCTTGAAGTCCTTCTGCGGCACGAATCCCCAGGTCGTCGGCAGGCCGGCGATGTTGAAGGATTCCTTGATTGTCGTGGGCAGGCCGAGCAGCGGCTTGCGCTCGCCGCGCGCCAGCGCCGCATCCGCTTCGCGCGCCGCGACGAGCGCGCGATCGAAATCGCGCACGCACACCGCGTTGATGCTGCCGTCGTGCCGGTCGATACGCGCGATCGCATCCTGCGTGAGCTCGACCGCCGAGACCTTCCTCGCATTCAATGCGGCCGACAATTCGACCGCGCTCTTGAAACTCCATTCCGATCCGGCCACGCGCTTCTCCCGCTCTGGTTGTTCGAGGATGATGCGCAGTTTGGCCCAACCTCGCAACGTCTGTTTGATCGAGATTGATATGCTGCTAGCCCTTAGCGGCACAGCCAACACCAAGTCGGTGTCATCGCCCGGCTTGACCGGGCGATCCAGTACTCCGCGGCGCCAGTTGTGTGAGTGAACTGCCGCCGCGGAGTACTGGATGCCCCGGTCAAGCCGGGGCATGACAGCGAATGTGATGCGAACTACGCCGCCCCGATCACGATCCCCACCGCCAGCACGATGGCGCCGCCGAGCACGATCTGGAACACGGCCTGGAGGAACGGCGTGTCCATGTAGCGCGAGCGGATGAAGGCGATCGCCCACAATTCGAAGAACACGACGACGCAGGCGATCGCCGTTGCAATCCAGAACGCATTGGCCCAGCTGTCGGGTACCAGATAAGGCGCGGTGTGGCCGAGCCCGCCGAGCGTCGTCATCGCGCCGCAGGTGATGCCGCGCAGCCAGGGCGAGCCGCGCCCCGTCAGCGAGCCGTCGTCGGACAGCGCTTCCGCAAACCCCATGCTGATGCCGGCCCCGATCGAGGCGGCAAGGCCGACCAGGAATGTCTGCCAGTTCTGGTGCGTGGCGAACGCCGCCGCAAACAGCGGTGCCAGCGTCGAGACCGATCCGTCCATCAAGCCGGCGAGGCCCGGCTGCACATATTGCAGCACGAACATGCGCCGGCGCGTGCGGTCCTCCTCGGCGCGCACGTCGGGCTTCAGGATCTCGTCGGTCAGCCTCGCCGCGGTGTGCTCGTGGCTCTTCTCGGCCTCGGCGAGATCGCCGAGCAGCCGGCGTACGTTGACGTCCTCGGCCTGCTCGGCGGCCTTGGCGTAGAAGCGCTCGGCCTCGAGCTCCATGGTCTCGACTTCCCGGCGGATCGTGTCGAGCGGCAGGTTCTTGGTCAGCCAGATCGGGCGGCGGCGCAGAAAGCCTTTGACGTCCTCGCGGCGGATCGGCGGCAGGTGCTGCCCGAAGCGCTGCTCGTACAATTCCAGCAGCATGTGGCGATGGCCGCGCTCCTCCTCGGCCATCTGCTCGAACAGTTTTGCCGAGTCCGGATAGCGCTCCTTCAGATCCTCGGCGAAGGTCATGTAGATGCGGCTGTCCTCCTCCTCGGAGGAGATCGCGACCGCCAGCACCTCGCGCTCAGTCAGATCGGCAAAAGTCTTCACGGCGGCCCTGTCACTATAGTTTAGAATAGTTCTAAACTATAGGGCGCTGCCGGTTCCGGGTCAAATCAGGCCGCGTGGGCCTTTGCAAGGAAGTCGAGCAGCAGCCGGCTCACCGCGGCCGGCTGCTCCTGTTGCACCCAATGGCCGGCGCCGTCGACGAGATGGCAGCCGAGCATCTTGGTGCAGCCGCGGCCCTGCATCGCCTCGAATACGCCCGGCCGCTGATAAGTGCCCCAATCCTGCTTGCCCGAGATGAAGCAGGAGGGCACGTCGATGCTGCGGCCGGCAAACAATTGCATCTCGTTGTTGAGCATGCCCGACGTGCCGTAGCGGTACCATTGCAGCCCGCCCTGGAATCCGGTGCGGCTGTATTCGGCGCTGTAATAGGCGAGGTCGCTGTCCGGCAGCCATAGGTTCGCGGCGATTGCGGCGGGCGAGGGCATCTCCTTCGCGACCGTCTCGGCCATGGTCTCGTGCAAGTCCATCACGTAATAGGTCGGCAGCTTCGCCAGCTCCTGTGCCGACCATGCCTGCAGCGGATAGGGCTTGTTGTCGGTCCAGTCCGCGCTCTTGTGATGATAATAGGCGCGCAGGAAATCATGCACGCCTTGCGGCGCGTGCTGCATGTCGGCGTTGGACGGACGGGTCGCGTAGTACCATTGATAGTGCTTTCGTGGCCGCGGCAGCGCGGCGAGCTCGCGATGCACGGGGTCTTCCTCCGCGGGCTTTGCCGGATTGTCGACTGTGCCGAACGGCAACGGCGGCGGTCCGCCAAACGGCGCGCTCATCAGCGTCACCGAGCGAAACACGTCGGGCCGGATCAAGGCGCACCAGGCCGCAACCGGGCTGCCGAAATCGTGCCCGGCGAGATCGACCTGCCTGTAACCGAACGCCGACACCAGGCCGAGCGCATCGCGCACGAGATTGAAGAGCGAGAACGGCGCGAGATCGTCGCCATGCTCCGCGCTCCATCCCGTGGTGCGGCCATAGCCGCGCTGGTCCGGGGCGATCACGTGGTAGCCGGCCGCGGCGAGTGTCGGCATCACCTTGCGCCAGGAGAAGGCGAGCTCGGGAAAGCCGTGCAGCAGCAGGATGCAGGGCCGGCCCTTGGTCTCGAAGCCGGCCTCCAGCACATGCATCCGCAAGCCGTTGATGCCGTCGACGTAGCGCGAGCGGATCCCGGCGGGGAGGGGGATGTCGGGGAGTGCGGTCATCGTTTCCTCCACTTGAGCGTCTCTTACCCTCCCCTGGAGGGGGAGGGTCGATCGCGCGAAGCGCGAGCGGGGTGGGGTGATCTCTCCGCTCGGGCAGTATTCAACGAGGATAGACCGTCACCCCACCTCGGTTCGCATTCCGCTTCGCTGCATGCGAACCGATCCTCCCCTCCAGGGGAGGATGGGAGTTCGCCGTGCGAGCTCGGCTAAATCACACCGACTCGCACACGAACGCGTTGCCCTTGCGCCGGATCTTCCCAACCGACGGCGAGGGAAAATGCGCCGTGCAGCACAGCGTGTCGGTGTCGCAATAGCGCTCCAGGAAGCTGCGGCGCGTTTTCGCGGCTGCGGCCGGATCGACGTCGAACTTGATCGACAGCTCCGGATAGAGCGTCTGCAGCGGCGAGTGCATGAGGTCGCCGGAGAACACCGCATCGTCCTTGCCGCGGCCCATCGTGATGGCGATATGGCCGGGCGTGTGGCCGGGTGTCGGCAGGATGCGGACGTGGTCGCCGATCTCGTGGTCGTTGCCGACGAGCTCGTGCCTGTTAGCCTCGACCACCGGCAACACGCTGTCAGCGAAAGGCGGGATCTCCGTCTTCGCATTCTGCGCGGACCAGTGATCGAATTCCTGCCTGGCGAAGATGTAACGCGCCTTGGGGAAGGTCGGTACCCAGCGGCCGTTCTGAAGCCGCGTGTTCCAGCCGACATGGTCGACATGCAGATGCGTGCACATCACGAAGTCGATGTCGTCGACCCCGAACCCGGCGGCGCTGAGGCCGCGCAGATACGTGTCGTCAGTCTTCATGTTCCATTTCGGCCGATTGGGGCGCGGCTTGTCGTTGCCGATGCAGCTGTCGACCAGGATGGTATGGTGCGGTGTCTTCACCACGTAGGACTGGAAGCACAGCAGCAGCACGTCCTGCTCGTCCAGCGCCTTCGCCTCGCGCATCCAGGCCCGGTTCTCGGCCAGCACGTCCGCCGTCAGTCCCGGCAGCATCTCCAGCGCCGGGACGAACGAGGTCTCCTGCTCGATGACGCGATGGATGGTGAGATCGCCGACCGAGAATTTGAGGCTCATGAGAACTCCCGAAATTTTATGCGGGCGGCGGCACCGAGATTTTCACCGAGGGCCGCTCCAGCATCTTCTGGTGGAAGGCGTCGAGCTTCGGATAGGCCTTGCGCCAGCCGCAATCGGCGAAGCGGAAGTCGGCATAGCCGAGCACGCAAACGAGGCCGATCTGCGAGATGTCGAACGGGCCGTTCAGCACGTCAGGCATGTTCTCGAAGCGCGCCATGCCGGTCCAGGCCCTGTTCCAGTGATCGTCCGACCAGGCCTGCCATTGCAGGCCTTGCGGCCGCACCATCTTCTCGTAGCGGCACAGCAGCATGGAATCGAGCATGCCGTTGATCAGCGAGTGATTGGTCTTGGCTTTCCAGCGCCGCGGGCCGTAATCCGGGATCAGGCTGCCGCCGGCCATCTCGTTGAGATATTCGACGATGACGTAGGAATCCAGGATCACGTCGCCGTCGTTGGTGATCAGCACCGGCAGCTTCTTCAGCGGCGTGATCTTCGAATAGTCCTCGTTGGCCGTGCCCGGCGCGACGCTCGCAGGCACGAGCTCGATCTTGTCGATCAGCCCGAGCTCGATCGCAGCGATGCGCACCTTGCGGGCAAAGGGCGAGGCGGGGGAGAAGGTGAGCTTCATGGGACGATCCTGATGAGCAGTTGTTTTCGTCATTGCGAGCGAAGCGAAGCAATCCAGACTGTCTCCGCAGAAAGAACCTGGATTGCTTCGTCGCAAGAGCTCCTCGCAATGACGGGGAGAGAGCGGAGGCCTTACGCCGCGATGATCTCCTGGCGCTGCTCGCCGAGACCTTCGATGCCGAGCGTCACGACGTCGCCGACATTGAGGAAGGTCGGCGGCTTCATGCCGAGGCCGACGCCGGGAGGGGTGCCGGTGGTGATGACGTCGCCGGGCAGGAGCGTCATGAACTGCGAGACATAGGAGATGCACTTGGCCATCGAGAAGATCATGGTCTTGGTCGAGCCGGTCTGGCGGCGCTGGCCGTTGACGTCGAGCCACATCGACAGGTTCTGCACGTCCTTGATCTCGTCCTTGGTCGCGAGCCACGGCCCGAGCGGGCCGAACGTGTCGTGCGACTTGCCCTTGGTCCACTGGCCCAGGCGCTCGATCTGGAAGGCGCGCTCGGAGACGTCGTTGCAGACGCAATAGCCCGCGACGTGGTTCAGCGCGTCGGCTTCCGAGACGTATTTGGCGCGGGTGCCGATGATGGCGGCGATCTCGACCTCCCAGTCGAGCTTGGTCGAGCCGCGCGGCTTCTCGACCGGATCGTTCGGGCCCGACAGCGAGGTGTTGGCCTTCATGAAGATGATCGGCTCGCTCGGGATCTCCGCGCCGGTCTCCTTGGCATGGTCGGAATAGTTGAGGCCGATCGCGATGAATTTCGAGATGCCGGTGACGGGCGCGCCGAACCGCGGCTTGCCGGACACGGCGGGCAGCGAGGCGGGATCGAGCGCCGCCAGCTTCTTCAAAGATTCCGGCGAATAGGCCTCACCCGTGAAGTCCTTCACATGCGCCGACAGGTCGCGCAACTGGCCGGATCTGTCGATCAGGCCGGGCTTTTCCGCCCCCTTCTCGCCATAACGAACAAGCTTCATTCTCGTTTCTCCCTGGAGATTGGACCGATCGGTTGAATAGCTTCTTGGAACAGGGCGGCAGGAAATTCAACCGCTCAAAAGCGGCGCATTGCAGCCCCCCGATTCCGGCGCTCGTAGGGTGGGCAAAGGCGCAAGGCGCCGTGCCCACCATCTCTTCCAGTTAGCCCGGACCGGTGGGCACGCTTCGCTTTGCCCACCCTACGAAGCCTATGATTGCAGCGCCACAAACCTGAACGCGTCCCCATCCCGCTTGATATGCCCGGCCGAATAGTGCCCGCCGAGCACCAGCGTCGGCGTGTCGGCGAAGCGCGAGAACACCGCGCGCCGGCTTGCCGCCGATTGCGCGGGGTTGGTATCCACCGTCGAGCACCACTCCAGATGCGCCATCTGGCACGGATGATGGGCGACGTCGCCGGTCAGCAGCGCCTGCTCGCCGTCGGATTCGATCAGGACGCTCATATGCCCCGGGCTGTGACCGGGGGTCGGAATCAGCTTGATCTCCTCGCAGAGCCGGTGGTCGCTCGGGACCAGCTCGGCCTGGCCGGCATCGACCACCGGCTTCACGGAATCGTTGAACACCGCGACCTTGTCCGGCTCGGCCGTGTCATCACGCCAATGCTCATATTCGGTCTTGCCGAAGACATAACGCGCCTTCGGGAAGGTCGGCACCCATCGGCCATCGACCAGTTTCGTATTCCAGCCGACATGGTCGACGTGAAGGTGCGTGCACAGCACGGTGTCGATGCTGTCGGGCGGAAAGCCGGCCGCAATCATCGTCTCCAGGAACGGCGAGCTGCGGTTGTTCCAGGTGGGCACGCTGCGGCCCTGCTTGTCGTTGCCGAGGCCGGTATCGACCACGATGCGGCGCGAGGGTGTCTCCACCACGAGCGAATGGATCGACATCTTCAGTCGGCCTTCTTCGGTGGCGAAATGCGGGATCAGCCAGGGCAGCTTCTGGATCTCGTCATGGGTGGCTGCCGGCAGGATGAAGCGGGTCGAGCCGACCGTCTCCATTTCGACGAATTTGGTGATCCTGACCTTGCCGACCTTCCACTGCATCCGGCGCCTCCCCGTATTCTTGCTCTTGCGCTGGAACATGCACATTTTCTGCCATCGAGCGCAATGGATCATCTGACGCGGTGCGGCGTTATCGCCGAAACCCGAGACAGACGCCGAAGGGGAAGCCATGCCAGAGCTTGCGATTTCCGCGGACAAGGTCGCCTTCATCATCGAGAAGGCGCGCGAATTCGACGTCAAGGAGGGGGCTTCTGATCCCGACTCCGGTTCGAACGCGGCCGATGACGATATGATGGACGTCCTCGACGATGACGGCTCCGACCCTGTCGTCCAGGAACTCGGAAGCTTCATGATCGCCTTGAACGAGGACGAGCAACTCGATCTCGTCGCGCTGACCTGGCTCGGCCGCGGCGACGGCTCGATCGATGAATGGGACGATCTGCGCGCCCGCGCGGTGGAGGCGCGGCGCGAGTATGGCAGCCCGCGCCGCGAAACCGTGCACTATCTGCTCGGCGAGCCGATGCTGGGCGACCTGCTTGCGAACGGCCTCGACGAATTCGGCGTCGATTGGACCGATGAGCGCACCACCGCCGATTCCTCCGCTCCGAGCCAGCAGGATGAGGACGAGCCGACCAAGCAGCGGTGATGATCTTACCTCGCCCCGCTTGCGGGGAGAGGTCGGCGCGAAGCGCCGCGTGAGGGGGACTCTCCGCGAGTCCGACTGTCACCGTGTTTGCTGCAGCAGCCCCTCACCCCAACCCTCTCAGCGCGAGCGAAGCTCGTCGCGGCCCCGTAAGAACGGGGCGAGGGAGTACACCTGCGATGATGCGTTACAGCGTCCCCGGGAAAGCACCACCATCCAGCAGAATGTTCTGTCCGGTGATGAAGCCGGCCTTGGCGCCGCACAGGAAGGCGCAGGCATAGCCGAACTCGTCGGGCTGGCCGAAGCGGCCGGCGGGGTTGAGCTTGGCGCGCTCGGCCAGGATCTGCTCAGGGCTGACGCCGCGCTTGTCGGCCTCGGCCTTCGCGGTGCCGGTGAGGCGATCGGTCTCGAACGGGCCCGGCAACAAGCCATTGATGGTGACGTTATTGATGACTGTTTTGCGCGACAGGCCGGCGATGAAGCCGGTGAGGCCGGCGCGTGCGCCGTTGGAGAGGCCGAGGATGTCGATTGGCGCCTTCACCGCCGCCGAGGTGATGTTGACGATGCGGCCGAACTTGCGCGCCATCATGCCGTCCACGGTCGCCTTGATCAGCTCGATCGGGGTCAGCATGTTGGCGTCGATCGCCTTGATCCAGTCGTCGCGGGTCCAGTTGCGGAAATCGCCGGGCGGCGGGCCGCCGGCATTGTTGATCAGGATGTCGGGCTCGGGGCAGGCCTTCAGCACTGCCTCGCGGCCCGCCGGCGTCGTGATGTCGCCGACGATCTCGGTGACCGTCACGTCGGGATAGGCCTTGCGGATCTCATCGGCCGTCTTCTTCAGCGCGTCAGTGCCACGCGCGGTCAGCGTGACGTGAACGCCGGCCTCCGCCAGCGAGATGGCGCAGGCGCGGCCGAGGCCCTTGCTGGATGCGCAGACGATGGCGCGGCGACCTTTGATCCCAAGATCCACTGTTTCACTCCCGTAACTATCAGGCAGGTTTTGGACGGGCCGCACTCTAGCCAAGTGCGACGCCGCTGATAAGGGAGGGGCTCGCACCAAAATGCATGGCGCGCGATCGGGTGATGCAAAAGCGCGGGCATGGTCCGGAGCGGCATGATCCGGACCCGAAGGGCGCGTTAGCGAAAAGTGTGGAGCGGTTTTCCGAAAAGATCATGCCCGAGACGAGAATCTAGGGCGCGACCTCGTCGCGCTCTAGATCCGCCGCTCCTGCTTGAGGCGATCGATTGCGGCGGCGGCTTCCGGCGGCAGCGATTTGAAGCCCATCTGGCCCACGGTCGAGAACAGCGGCCGCAGATGCGAGCCGGCGAGGAAGGGCGGCTGGCGGCTCGTCGGCACGATCTGGTCGAACACCAGCACCAGGGTGGTGGCGACGAGGCCGACCCTGGCGGCGCCGAGCGCGGCGCCGCCGAGCCGGTCGCCGATGCCGGTCTCGCCGATCGTGTCGTTCAACGCAACGCGGCCGATCTGGCCGAACAACATGCCGACGACCACGAAGATGGCGAAGAACCAGATCCAGTTCTGCAGCAGCGGCGAGTTGGGATTGCCGGCGATCTGCGGTGCGATCAGCGGCATCAGCGCCACCGCGATCGGCGCGGCGAGCAGATAGGCGAGGATGGTCATGGCGCTGCGCAGCAGCCCGGTCCTGAAGCCGAAGCCGACCGCGACGGCGAGCGCGGCGTAGACGGCGAGATCGAAACTGTTCATGCGCGAAAGCCCTGCCTCGACGGAACGAATGAACGCCGAGCCGATCATTCCGGTTTCAGATCGCTAAAATCGTCTGTATTGGTGGCTCCAAAGAGTAAGGGAACCGCGCAAGGAACGCGTCATGTCAGACCTATTCGACGTCAGTAAAGAAACCATCCTCGTCACCGGTGCGAGCCAGGGGCTGGGCCGGCAATTTGCCCGCGTGCTGGCGGCGCATGGTGCGGCCGTCGCGCTGGCCGCACGGCAGGCCGACAAGTTGAAGAGCCTGGAAGAGGAAATTCGCGGCAAGGGCGGCCGCGCTGCGACGGTCGCGCTCGACGTCACCGACACCGCCTCGATCGCCAAGGCGGTCGATGCCGCCGAAGCCGCGCTCGGTCCCGTCACCGTGCTGATCAACAATGCCGGCATCGCCATCGAGAAGCTCGCGACCGATCAGACCGAGGCGGACTGGGACGCGGTGATCGGCGCCAATCTCAAGGGCGCCTATTTCCTCGCGACCGAAGTCGCGCGCCGCATGATCGCGCGCAAGCAGCCGGGCAACATCGTCAACATCGCTTCCGTGCTCGGCACCGGCGTCTTGAAGGCGCTCTCGCCTTACGCGATCTCGAAGGCCGGCATCATCCAGGCGACGAGAGCGATGGCGCTGGAGCTCGCGGGCCAGAACATCCGCATCAACGCGCTCGCGCCCGGCTACATCGATACCGAGATGAACCACGCCTTCTGGTCGACGCCATCAGGCGAGCGCCTCGCCAAACGCATCCCGCAACGCCGCGTCGGCGCCGAGTCCGATCTCGACGGCGCGATTCTGCTGCTGGCGTCGAATGCGTCGCGCTACATGACGGGGAGCGTGGTGACGGTGGACGGCGGGTTTTTGCTGAGTTGAACGTGTATTCGCCGCCCTATCCACATCGTCATTGCGAGCCAACGGGTCCGCGCGAAGCGCGGCCCGATGACAGGCTCAGCGAAGCAATCCAGAGTCTTTCCGCGGAGGGATTCTGGATTGCTTCGCTGCGCTCGCAATGACGGGAGGCGATGCTACCGCATCTCTCCCCGGATCATATCCGCCGCCTTCTCCCCGATCATGATGGTCGGCGCATTGGTGTTGCCGCCGATCAGCGTCGGCATGATCGAGGCGTCGACGACGCGCAATCCTTCGACGCCATGCACCTTTAGCGTCGGGTCGACCACGGCCATCGCGTCCATGCCCATCTTGCAGGTGCCGACGGGGTGATAGACGGTATCGACCCGCGCGCGCAGAATGGCGCGGATGTCGTCGTCCGTTCTCACGTCGGACGTGAACATGTCCTTCTTCTGTAGCGCCCGCAGCGCCGGCGTCTCCATCAGACGCCGCGTCGTCTTGAAGCCGGCGACCATCCTCTCGACATCCTCTTCCTCGCCGAGGAAATTTGGGTCGATCATCGGTGCTGCGAGCGGATCGGCGTTTTTCAGCCAGATGCTGCCGCGGCTCTTCGGTCTGAGCAGGCAGACATGGCATGAGAAGCCGGCCTCCTTGTGCTTCTTGCGGCCGTGGTCGTCGAGCATCGCGATGACGAAGTGGAGCTGGATGTCCGGTACGTCGAGATCAGGCCGGGTCTTCAGGAAGCCGCCGCACTCGGCGAAATTGGTCGTCATCACGCCGCGCCGCTCGCGGCGATAGCGTTGGATGCCGCGCAGCAGGGAGGGCAGCCGACCGAGCGAGGCGTGAACGAAGTGCGGATAGTCGGAGGCGTAGACGAACACGAAGTCCGGATGGTCCTGCAGATTACGCCCGACGCCGGGCAGGTGATGCACGACGCCGATGCCGTGCGCGGCAAGCGCATCGCCGTCGCCTATTCCCGACAGCATCAATAGCTGCGGCGACTGGAAGGCACCGGCGGCGAGGATCACCTCGCGGCGGGCGCGCATCTGCTTCTTTTGTCTGCCCTGCACATATTCGATGCCGACCGCGCGCCCGCCTTCGAACAGGATCTTCGTTGCCTGCGCGCCCGTCTCGACCCGCAGATTCGGCCGCTTGTCCATGTGGGGAGCCAGATAAGCGCGCGCCGCGCTCCAGCGCTCGCCGTGGCGCTGGGTCACCTGGTAGCTGCCGAGCCCCTCATGGTCCTCTTCATTGAAGTCCTCGCGGATGCGGAACTGCGCCTCGCGCGCGGCCTGATGGAAGACGTCATGGATCGGGTTGTCCGAGCGCAGCCTGTTGACGTGCAGCGGGCCACCCTTGCCGTGATATTCGCCGTCGAAATCGGCGTTGTTCTCCGACCGCTTGAAATAGGGCAGCACGTCCGCATACGACCAGCCGGCATTGCCGAGCGCGGCCCAATGGTCGTAATCCCATTTGTGGCCGCGGATGTAGACCATCGCGTTGATGGCCGAGGATCCGCCGAGGCCCTTGCCGCGCGGTTGATAGCCGATGCGGCCGTTCAAGCCCTTCTGCGGCACGGTATCGAAGGCCCAGTTGGCCGCGGCGTAGGGCAAAGCCAGCCCGAATGGCGTGGTGATCCGCCAGGTGTCGTTGCGTCCGCCCGCATCGAGCAGCGCGACGGATGTGCCCGCATCCTCCGACAGCCGCCCTGCGACGGTGCAGCCGCCCGAGCCCGCGCCCACGACGACGAAATCGAATGTGTCGGTCAATATTAGCCCCCCATTTCTCGTCATTCCGGGGCGCGCGAAGCGCGAACCCGGAATCCATTGAGCCGCATAACGTGCTGCGAAATGGATTCCGGGTTCGATGCTGCGCATCGCCCCGGAATGACCCAAGGCGTTTTCGCCCCTCATCTTGTTGCCGCAAGCTGGTCCTTTGTGGAACTTCTGGCAAGAGCGCGCGGAACGGGGCGGAAATTCGCTCATCCCCCTGTCACAAAGTCGAAAAAAACGTTCCCGCAGCCCTTTCCAAAGGCAGCCCGCCTTGATACATACCCCCCGCACCCGACGGGCATTGCCCGGGGGTCGCCTTCCAAGGAAGCCTTTGGGACGGAAGCGGCAAGCCAGCGCGACCAGCGCCGGCCTCAACCGACCGTCCCCAGGATTTAACCGAAGGCGCGCAAAGGTTTAACGCGGGGTGGAGCAGCCCGGTAGCTCGTCAGGCTCATAACCTGAAGGTCATAGGTTCAAATCCTATCCCCGCAACCAAATTCGGATTGACCGGATCCGAGACGACAACGGCCCGCTTGATGCGGGCCGTTTTTGTTTGGCGATGGGATCACCGCGCTATCTCGCCGCGGTCTGCCAGGCGAGCAGCCGCTGCTCGACCAGCGACATCGCAATCGACGTCACATATCCGGTCGCACCGAGCAGGATGACGCCGGCGAAGAGGTCGGCGGATCGGAACGCGCGTGCCGAGAGCAGGACCCAATGACCAAGACCGTCGAGGCCGGCAAGGATCTCGCAGACCACCGAGAGGATCAGCGCGACGGTCAGGCTGAGCCGCATGCCGGCGAGGATATCCGGCAATGCCGAAGGCAGGGCGATCTTGCCGATGATGGCGGCGCGCGACATCTGCAGCGAGCGGGCGACCTCATAGAGCCGCGGCTCGACGGCGGCAAAGCCGTGAATGGTTGCGAGAATTATCGGCCAGATCGCGCCGAACGCGATCACGAACAGCGCCATGCCTTGCGTCAGCCCGAGCATCGCGATCGCGACCGGGATGATCGCCGAGACCGGCAGGGGCCTTAAGAATTCCAGCGACGGCGCCACATAGGCGCGCATCGTCCTGGACGAACCGATCAGCGCGCCAAGCGCAATGCCGGCGATCGAGGCGGCGAGCCAGCCATAGGCCATGTGCTCCAGCGTGCCGATCAGCTTGCCGGCGAGATCGCCACTCGAAAAGCCGCGCACCAACGCGGCCCAGGCGCGGTCCGGACCGGGCAGGAACACCGGCGACACCAGCTTCAGATTGGCGACGAGCTGCCACGCCGCAATGAAGCTGCCTGCGACGAGGACGCTTGCGACACGCCAGAGGATCGCAGCGCGGTTCATGGATTGTCTCCGGCGAGCGCGGCGCGGCCGAACAGGCGGCGCTGCGCCGCGATCAACAGGATGTTCAGCGCGTAGCCGATCACGCCGATCCAGACCAGGTAGGCCAGCATCAGGTCGGCGCGCAGCGCCTGCTGCGCCAGCATGATGCCGGCACCGAGGCCAATCGGATTGATCGCGATCTCGACGGTGACGGCGACGATCAGGGCGATGCCGGCCGACAGGCGGAAGGCGACGAAGATTCGCGGCAGTGCGGCCGGGATCACGATCTTCGCGATCCGTTGCGGCGCGCTCAGCCGCAAGGCCCGCGACACTTCCATCAATCGCGGCTCGATGCTGCGCACCGCGCTGCGCGTCAGGATCAGCATCGGCCAGACGCAGGCGAACGCCACGATCACGATCTCCATGCGGTAGCCGAAGCCGAGCGCGATCAACGCAATAGGCAGCAGCGCGATCGAGGGAATCGGGCGGATCGCCTCGACCGTCACCTCCATCAGCCGGTCGAGGGGACGCGAAATGCCGAAGGCGATGCCGAGCGCAAGCCCGATGGCGCTGCCGATCGCAAGGCCTGCAAAGGCGGCGAACAACGTGTCGCGGGTCGCGATCGGAATCGAGAGATCGGCAAGCGCATTGGCCAGCGCCGCGAGGATTGCGCTCGGCGGCGCCAGGCTGTCGCTTTGCAGATGGGCGAGGCGTGCCCACAGCTCGAACGCCAGCATCAGCGCCAGCGGCAGCAACAAGGGCTTCGTGCGGTCGAGGCTCAATGTTCGGTCGCCTTGATGAAGTCGAACAATTGCCGGCGCAGCCGCAGGAATTCCGGATGCTCGCGGGTGGCGAGCTGGTCGCGCGGACGCGGCAGGTCGACGTCGAGCTCGATCCCGATCCGGCCCGGATGCGGCAACAGGCCGATGACGCGGTCGCCGAGATAGATGGCTTCGTCGAGATCGTGGGTCACGAAGATCACGGTAGTCTGGCTCGCCTGCGTCAGCGACAGCACCTCGTCCTGCAAGCCCTGCCGCGTCATCGCATCCAGCGCGCCGAACGGCTCGTCCATCAGCAGCGTGGTCGGCTCCTGCGCAAGGCAGCGCGCGATCTGCAGGCGTTGCTGCATGCCCCCCGACATTTCCGTCGGATATTTGTCGGCATGGCCGGGCAATCCGACCTTGCGCAGCAGCGCCTCGATGCGCGCGCCGCGTTCACGCGCGGGGACACGCGAGGCTTCCAGCGCCAGCGAGATGTTTCCGGCTGCGGTCCGCCACGGCAACAGCGCCTTGCCGTAATCCTGGAACACGATCGCGACCTCGCGCCGCGGCGCGGTGATCTCTTCGCCGTCGAACGTCACCGCGCCGCTCGTCGGGCGATAGAGGCCTGCGGCGAGCCGCAGCGCCGTGGTCTTGCCGCAACCGGAGGCGCCGACGATGCAGAGGAATTCGCCCGGCCGGACCTGAAGATCGAGATTCTCGATGATGGTCTTGCCGCCGAGCCGCAGCGTCGCGGCATCGAACGCGATCAGCGCTTTTTGCCGCCGCGCGGCGCGCGCCTCAATGAGCTTGGCAACGACGCTCATGATTGCTCCCCGCTTTCAGGCGGATAGACGAACTTGATGGTCGAGTGCAGATGCGCCGCCAGCATCTTCTGCGCGGCGGCCACGTCGCGGGCGAGCACATGGTCGGCGAGCATCTGGTGACTGCGGATGAAGCCCTCGCCGCTATCGATGGCGCTCATCATCACGCGGCGGTAGCGGTAGGCCTGGTCGTAGAGGTCGGAATGGGCGGCCAGCATGCGCCGCGAGCCGCAGGCGGCGAGCAGCGCGGTGTGAAAGCCCTTGTGCAGCCGGTCGAAATCGGCCGCGCCCTCGCGGAATTCGTTGCCGGTGCGCTCGATGTGCCGGCGCATTTGATGCAGCGCGCTGACGATGCCGGCCTCCCAGGCGACATCACCGTGGAGGATGGCGAGCCTGACCGCCTCGATCTCGATCGCCGTTCGCATGCGGGTGATGTCGGCGAGATCCTCGCGGCTGACCTCGGCGACGCGAAAGCCGCGCTGGCCGATGCCGACGATCAGGCCGCGCGACATCAGCCGCGACAGGCCTTCGCGCAAGGGGGTGGCGCCGATCTCGTAGCGCTGCACGAGGTCGATGATGCCGAGCCGCGATCCCGGCGCGAGATCTCCGGCCAGGATGTCCTGTTCGATCAGGCTTGCGGCGCGCTCGCTCAGGGTTCCGGTCTCAGCCGGCGGGCGTTCGAGAGTGCGCTCGGGAGCAGGCATCGTCGATATCCCTAGTTCAGCACCAGTTTCGCGGTGTCGAGCTTTGATTGCAGCATCTTCTGCGACGACATCACCTCGATCCACCAGCTGAGGTTTTGCGGCTTGAGGTTCGGCTCGGACTGGTTCGGCGGCGTCGCCTTGACGAGATCGAGCGGCTGCTTGGTGAATTTGGCGATCGAGGCCGAGGCCTTCTCGGGGTCGCTGTTGACGATGACGGCGGCCTCGGCGATGGATTCGCGGAATTTCTTCACATTCGCCGCATTCTTCTCCGCCCAGTCGCGCGATGCGGCATAGAAGATGATCGGATCGGTACGGCCGAGCTCGGCGCCGTAGCGCGCGCCGACCGAGCCGAGCCCCGCATTGCTCATGCGCGTGACGAACGGCTCGGCCGTGAGCACGGCATCGACGCCGCCTGATTTGATGATGTCGGCCATGGTCGGGAAGGTGACTTCGACGAAATTGACGCTTCGGGGATCGACGCCTTTCTCGACCAGCCATTTCACGAACAGCACGTGCAGAAAGGCGTTCAGGCCGGGCGCGCCGACCTTCTTGCCGATGAAATCCTTCGGCTCCTTGATCGTGATGCCGTTGCGGACGAACGCCGCGATCGCGGTGTTGGAGACCGGGTTCATCACCGAGGCGCCGGCGATCGCGACGAGGTCGAGGCCGCCGTCGACGGCCTGCAGGAAGACGGTGGAGGTGGGGCCGCCGACCTGGATCGAGTTCGACAGGATCGCCGCCGGGATGTTGGAGTTGATCGCGATCGGCGTCATCTCGACGTCCAGCCCGTGCTTTCTGAAGATGCCTGCGTCGACCGCGACCATGGCCGAAGCGCAGTCCGAGGTCGCGGTGCAGCCGATCTGGATCTTGGCCTGCGCCAGCGCTGTCGCCGTCAAGGCAACCGACACCCCGACGCCGAGCGTGAGACCTGCCAGCATGCTGCTTATCTGCGTTCGCCTCACCGCGCTCTCCCCAGTTTGTATTTTTCAGGCTTGTTTATCGATATTTTATCTGATCATATATTATGAACGATAGCAAGGGGTGCCCAAGGTGAAGCTCGCAACGTTCAGATCGGCCGGTCAGGAGAAGATCGGCGCCGTCCACGCCAATGACAGCCAGGTGTTCGACCTCGCCGCCGCGGCCGCACGGGGCGGCGGGGCCGATCCGGCCTTCGCCTCGATGCTGGCGCTGATCGACGCAGGTCCCCGCGCGCTCGATTCTGCCCGGGCCCTGCTGGACAAGCACGGCCAGGACGCGACGCTGTCGGCGGCAGTCAGCGCCGTCGACATCCTCGCGCCGGTGCCGGAGCCCCGGCAAATGCGCGACGGCATGTCGTTTGCCCTGCACATCCTGCAGGCGCCGCGCGGGCAGCGGAAGCTCGCCGCACGCGCCAGGGGCGACATGGCGGAGTTGGCGCGCATCGACGCCGAGCCACTCGGCGAGCTGCCCGAGGTCTATCGCAAGCAGCCGATCTACTACATCACCAACCGCTTCAGCGTCCGCGGCACCAACACCACGGTGAAATGGCCGCGCTACAGCAAGGTGATGGACTACGAGCTCGAGTTCGGGATCATCACCAGGAACAAGGGCGCGAACATCACGCCTGCGAAGGCTGGGGATCACATCTTCGGCTACACCATCTTCAACGATTTCTCCGCGCGCGACGCCCAGCGCATCGAGATGGAGGGGCGGCTCGGCCCGGCCAAGGGCAAGAGTTTTGACGGCGGCAACGTGATGGGTCCCTGGATCGTGACGCCGGACGAGATCGGCGATCCCTATCGTTTGAAGATGGAAGCGCGCGTCAACGGCGAGACCCGCTCCAAAGGCGTCTCCGAGGGCATGCTGTTTTCCTTCGAGGAGATCATCGCCCACGTCACCCAGGACGAGACGCTGATGCCCGGTGAATTCATCGGCTCCGGCACGGTCGGCAATGGCTGCGGCCTCGAGCTCGGCTGGTTTCTCGAGCATGGCGATACGATCGAGCTCGAGGTCGAGAAGATCGGCATTTTGAAGAACCGCGTCGAGCGGCAAGAAACCTGAAGACGACGTCTGAAGGCGCGTCTGAAGCGACCGCCTGACGGCCGCCAACGAGAACAATCAACGAGGAAGCGCCATGACGAGCAAGCTGATCGACATCTCCGTCCCCCTCCAGAACGACGTGCCGGCCGATCCGCCCGGCAATCATCCGACGATCCAGTATATCAATCACCAGCAGGGCCTGCCGCGCATGCTGCAGTTCTTCGACGGACTGAAGGCCGAGGATCTGCCTGATGGCCAGGGCTGGGCGGTGGAGCAGGTCAGCCTCTCCACCCACAACGGCACGCATCTCGATGCGCCCTGGCATTTTCACCCGACCATGAATCGCGGCGAGCGGTCCTGGACCATCGATGAGGTGCCGCTGGAATGGTGCTTCCAGCCCGGCGTGAAGCTCGACTTCCGGCACTTGCCGGACGGCTACGTCGCAACGGCAAAAGACGTCGAGGCCGAGCTGAAGCGCATCGGCCATGAGCTGAAGCCGCTCGAGATCGTCGTGGTCAACACCAGCGCCGGCGCCAAATATGGCCGGCAGGACTACGTCACCTCGGGCTGCGGCATGGGCTATGAGGCAACCATGTACCTGCTCGAGCGCGGTGTGCGCCTGACCGGCACCGACGGCTGGAGCTGGGACGCGCCGTTCGTTCACACCGCGAAGAAATACGCCGAGACGAAAGACGCCAGCCTGATCTGGGAAGGGCACAAGGCCGGCCGTCATATCGGCTATTGCCATCTCGAGAAACTGCACAATCTCGAATTGCTGCCGCCAACCGGCTTCAAGGTGTCATGCTTCCCCGTGAAGATCGAACGAGCCTCGGCAGGATGGACAAGAGCGGTCGCGATTTTGGAGGGGTAAGTTCTCGGGCGCCTGTACGCGTCCGTAACGCTTCAAATGGCCGTCATCAGCAACGGCTATGTCCTGCCCGGCGATATCGAGAGGCGTTGGAACCAAGCCGGACAGCGATGGACCATTTGCCCGCGATGCAACATTCGCGCGTCTGGCACGCGGGCGCGGCGGCACAGGTAGGACTGGAAGATGAAGCCAGAACGGCCGCGGCTGCGCCAATGTGCCTTGTCCCGATTTGACGATCGCCCGCTTCCTGAGCACGATCCAGCTCGCATCAGCCGGAGGCTCGGAGCGCTTGCGCGAGGGGGTTGAGCAAGGCGGGTTTGCCTGAATAGGCGGTTGTCACCGCGGTGGTTGCGCCTTCCTCAATGCCAACTCTCTCGAGGCGCGCCATGCCCCGCTGGCAGAGCGTGCGAGCCGCGCGACTTGGCGACAAGCGTGCCAATATAGTCTTCGAGAGTGGTCCTCCCGCGTTCGAAGGGCTCTGACATGGCAAAGCCGCTATCGACGCTGACTGCGGTCATTCGCGCATAAGATTCGGCCGCTGCGGCAGAGAAGCCCAGCTTTCGATAAGTCGCAATCCATTGATCGCGCGGTAGGACCTCGACCTTCACCGGACTGCCGAGCGCCGCCGCGAAGACGTCCGCTACGTCCTGCGGCGAATATCGCTCGGGCCCTTCGACATAATGTACATCATGATCGCAAGGTGGCTCCAGTAGACGGCGCGCGGCCGCTTTGCCGAGATCGGCGGGCGCGACCATCGGGATCTTCATGTCTCCCGGAATCATTGTCGGCAACACGCCTCCCGTCGCGGCACTGAGCATTTCGTCCCAGTTGCTCATGTAGTAGGCGCCTCGCTGTATGGTCGCCGGTATCGATCGCGCGGCAAGCGCCTGCTCGAAATCGTAGAGGATATTGAGATCGCCGCAGCGCTCGCCCGGCTGGGCGCCATAGGTGGATGCCGCGACGACTTTCTCGAGACCGGATCCGTCGACGGCCGCGACGATGCTCCGAACAGTAGCATGTTCCTCACGATCGGTGTCGGCCGAGACATCGGCGTTCGGGTTTAGCAGGAAAGCGCGGGTGCCCGTTCTGAACACCGCACGCAGGGCGTCGGTGTTGCGCACATCGACGACCACGGTCTGGGCGCCGCGTTTGCGCCAATCGGCTTCGTTGTTGCTGCTATGAAGCACGGCCGTGACTGGCCGACCTGCATTCAGCAACGTCGACGCCACTGCCGAGCCGACACGGCCGTTTGCTCCGATCACGATGAACATTTCTGCTCTCCATCAGGCTGAACCGGGTAAGTATTCCAGTCGCCCATGGTTCCGTAATCGAGCAAGCGGATCATAGGAAGGGCGTAAATCACAATTGCCGGAGGCACCTCGTTCCGACACCTCCTCTCAATGATTCGGCGACCGTTCGCGGCAGTGGTGCGGCCCCTCGGTGGTTGCGCATCCCCGCAACCAAGTTTGGATTTATCCGGACACGAGACGAAATGGCTCGCATGAGCCGGGGCCATTTTTGTTTCGGGTTTTGTGACCTTATAGAGATCATCGTCCGCCAAACGACCCTTGTAGATCGGATTGCGCGGCGCGCGCGGCCAATGACAGCAGAAGGTGCTCAGTACGCGAGCTTTGGATACCAGTCGGTGCCGCGCCCCTCTGGCGTGGTGTCGAGGATGGTCCAGAGCGGATCGATGTCGGGCGCGCCGCGTGGGTCCTGTTGTGGGTCGGCCATCGTGGCCCCCATCTCGCCGGACCAGAAATGCCGGATTGTGCCGTCGCGCTGCGTGAACACGCTGTAACCGGGCACGTCGGCGTCTTCGGCGCTGACGTAATCGCGGGTGTAATCGCCGGAGATGTCGGAGAAGATCTTGTGTCGTGACCAGCCACGCGCCTTCTTTGCCTCGATCAAACGCGCGATCGGCGACCGCGCGATGAAGACGAAGGCAATACGCTGCTCGACGTCGGGCAATTTGTGCTCCCACGTGCTCATGAATGAGGTGCACATCGGGCATGGCGTCTGCCGCTGCGGCCCGAACATGTAGCTGTAGATCGCAAGCGTCTGCTTGCCGTCGAACAAGTCGGAGAAATTCGCTTTGCCGTTCTCGCCCTCGAACACGTAGTTTTTCGTCACCTCGCCGCCGGGCGGCAGCGCCCGGCGCAGTTTAGCCACACGCTCGATTTGGCGACGCAGCTCGATCTCCTCGGCCAGCAGGCTTTGCCGGGCGCGGCGGTAGTCGGCGCTTTCGTTGGGAAAATGGGCCTTGTTCGTGCGAGCGAGTTCGGAAGCAGGCCTCAGGATGGAACTATCCATGGCTTAACCTCTGGTTAGGGCCGATATCTCTGAAGACGTTCGGCGACGCCTCGTTCCGACACCTCCACTCACCTATTCGGAATGTTTTCGCGATCGCAACATCGTTCGAACGACACGATATCGCGGCGGAACCCAACCTGCATCCGCGGCGTCGATGTCAGATGGCGGGATAGGATTGCTTCTTGGTTCGCCGTCGTTCGGAAAGGGCTCGTCCCATGAAGTTTGAGGATTTTGAAGCCGCCGATGTTCAGGCCGAGGACGCGCGGATTTTCATACGCCGGGGCGGTTCTGGACCGGCCATTCTCCTGCTGCACGGATTTCCCCAGACGCATCTGATGTGGCGAGACGTTGCGCCGTTGCTCGCGCAAGACTTCACCGTCGTTTGTGCCGATCTTCGCGGATATGGTCGCAGCGCTTGTCCGCCCTCCAGCCCGGACCACGCGCCATATTCGAAACGGGCGATGGCAAAGGACATGGTGTCCGTCATGACAAAGCTTGGCTTCACCCGTTTCTCGGTAGCGGGCCATGATCGCGGCGGCCGCGTCGCTTATCGGCTTGCGCTCGACCATGGCGAACGCGTGGAACGGCTCGCCGTCCTCGACGTCGTTCCGATCGCCGATGCCTGGGAACGCGCCGACAAGAAACTGGCCGTCGGCTATTGGCCTTGGTCATTGCTCGCGCAGCCTGAGCCGCTCCCCGAGCGGCTCTTGTCCGCAGCACCCGATGCCGTCGTCGACAATGCGCTCCATGGTTGGGGGTCGAGCGCAGACAGTTTCAGTTCAGCCGTACGGGCGGCCTACGTCGAGGCGTTGCGCGATGAGGCGCATGTTCATGCGATCTGCGAGGAATATCGCGCGGCGGCGACAATTGATCACGAGCACGATCTGGCCGATCGCAATTCCGGCCGTCGGATCGATTGCCCTGTTCTCGTCCTCTGGAGCGGCCGCGGACCGTTGAATTCATGGTATGCGGGCGCGGGTGGCCCCTTGGGGTTATGGCGAAACTGGGCCGGCGACGTGCAAGGAAAGCCGCTCGATGGAGGACATTTCTTCCCGGAGGAGCTTCCGCAGCAGACCGCCGACGAGTTGAACCGGTTCTGCGGCATGCGCTAACGGCGTGGCCGGCATGCCGCCACAGTGATTCCTTGCGGCCAAACGCAATGCTCCTGCCACGGTCGGTTCGCTTACGGTCGAGCATCACGCCAGAGCTGAATCAGCCCGACCCCCGGCCTGTCCGACCTCCTGCGATGATGCCACTATGCTCCTGTTTTGCCCGACGAAGCAAATCGCGGGAGACGTCATTCGGAATGGGCGGCAACGATCGCGGCCAATTCTCCTCGGCTCGCTTGGGCGCGCCGGACGGGCGAGTCAAACCACGATCCCTTGGCTTTTTGGCTCCTGAAATCCTGCCCGACCCGCAGCCAATCCCGCGCCCCACCTAACCCATTGATCTTGCAACCATCGTCTACTGTGCATGGGGTTGTTTTCGCAGTTTTGAGGTCGGGCTCGCCTGTTGCAGCGCAAGAGCGCGGCTGGCTGCCCCACAAGTCCCTTGCGTGGCTCCCGGGGTCGGCTACCGTTGCCGGGTTAGCCAATGCGGCAGTCGACCTTTTGATTCACGTTTTTTAGCATCCGATTGTTCGGCGCCGCTCTTGGCGCGACGCCCAGCGAACGAGGCGGGGCCATGATCACACGGGACCAGTCGGCATTGTTGGCGCCGGTCGAGCGCGATTTGCGGCTCGATCTCTTCCGCGGCATCGGCTTGTGGATGATCTTCCTCGACCACATCCCGCACGATGTCGTGGCCTGGCTGACGCTGCGCAATTTCGGCTTCAGCGATGCCGCCGAGTTCTTCGTCTTCATCTCCGGCTATCTCGTCGGCTGGATCTACGGGCCGATCGTCGCCGGCGGCTGGTTCCTCGCCGCGCTCAAGCGGCTGTGGCGCCGCGCGGCGGAGATGTACGTCGCCCACATCATGCTGTTCCTGTTGTTCACCGCGCAGATCGCCCGCACCGCGCGCCGCTTCGACAATCCGATGTACGAGCACGAGTTCAACGTGTTCAATTTCCTGGCGCATCCGGACGAGCTGATCGGGCAGGCGATCCTGTTGAAGTACAAGCCGGTCAATCTCGACGTGCTGCCGCTCTACATCACGCTGGTGTTCGCCGCGCCCTTCATCGTGTGGGGCCTGGTGCGGCGGCCGAACCTGACGCTCGCCGGCTCGGTGGTGCTCTACGTGCTGTCGCGCTGGTTCGACTGGAACGTGGCGTCCTATCCGCCCGGCAGCCACTGGTACTTCAATCCGTTCTGCTGGCAGCTGATGTTCGTGTTCGCGGCATGGTGCGGCATCGGCCAGATCGACAAGATCGCCCGCTGGGTGTGGTCGAAGCCGGCGATGGCGCTGGCTGCGGCCTGGCTGGTCTTTGCGCTGCTGATCGTGATGACCTGGCACGTCCACGCGCTGGAAGCCTTGATCCCGAAATGGATGATCAAGGCGATCTACCCGATCGACAAGACCGACCTCGACATGCTGCGCTTCACTCACTTCCTGGCGCTGGCGATCTGGGTGACCTATTTCCTGACGCGCAAATGGCGGCCGCTGTACCGCGGCTGGCTGCGCCCCGTGATCCTCTGCGGCCAGCATTCGCTGCCGATCTTCTGCCTGGGCGTGTTCTTGTCGTTCTCGGCGCACTGGATCCTCACTCAGTACAACAAGGGCATCTGGGAGCAGCTTGCCGTCTCCATCGCCGGCATCGTTATCATGATTGGCGCGGCCTGGCTGCTCGACCGGGCCAAGCGGGTACCGAACCTGTTCGTGAAGGTGACGGAGGTCGAGGAGACGGCATTGCAAAGCACGCCGGCGGCGACGGCCGCGGCAGTGCCTGCGGCTCGTTGATACATCGCGCATCCGGCTACCACGTGGCGAAGGAGAGATTCATGTCGAGACGCGTGTTGACTATCGCCGGCGTCCTGCTGCTCCTCACCTGCGCTGCATCGGCACAGACGCCCTCGCCGGAGACGATGGACGCGGCGCGCAAGCTCGTGGTCACCTTGAGGATCGCGGAGCCCTATCGCGCGCTATTGCCGCAGCTGTTGCTCAAGCTCCGCCCGGTGGTCGCGCAGGACCGGCCGGAGATCGAGCGCGACTATGACGCGATGACGGCCGCCGGCTCCGAGATCTACGCTCCGGCCCTTGCGGCGATCACCGACCAGATCGCCGCGCTCTATGCTGCGAGTTTCAGCGTCGATGAGTTGCGCCAGATCGAGGCGTTCTATGCCCAGCCCGTGGGGCAGAAGTTCCTGGCCAAGTCGGATGCGCTGGCGCAGGCGAGCGCGCAGGTCGGCCAGGACGTCAGCCAGAAGGTCGCCGACGACCTGAAGCTGCGTCTGATCGAGACGCTCCGGCAGAAGGGGCGCAAGCCCTGAGCCGTATTGATGTGCGGCATCCGTCGTGCCGACTCATTCAGCTGCGGCCTCAGTTTGACGGCGCTGACAGCGCCGATTACGCTCCGCGGAACACGAAAGCTCGCGGCATTTGTGCTGAGCGAAAATTCCACGGGGAAGAAATGACCGTCGACACCGCAGCCACCATCTCGAAAGCGCGCGAGCATTCCATCGGCGATCTGCTGCGCCGCTCCGCAGGCCGCGAGCCGAACAAGCTCGCGGTGAGCTGCGGCGACGTGAGCTGGAGCTTTGCCGAGATGGACGCGATCTGCAACCGGCTCGGCCGCGGCCTGCTCGGGCTCGGCGTGAAGAAGGGCGACCGCCTCGCGGTGCTCTCGCGCAACTCGCATGCCTTCGCGGCGCTGCGCTTCGCCGTGGCACGGATCGGCGCCGTGCTGGTGCCGATCAACTTCATGCTCAATCCGGACGAGATCAATTTCATCCTGAAGAGCTCCGGCGCAAAGCTGCTCGCGACCGGTCCCGACTTCGTCGAGCCGGCACGCGCGGCGAGCGCGAAGGATTGCGCGGTCGAGAAGATGATCTGGCTGCCGGGCGAGGATCCCGCCACCGCGCCCACGGGCCTCACCACCTTCGACGATCTCTTGCATGCCGACGGTTCGTTCCTGGACGCGTCGCTCGACAGCCGCGATCTCGCGCAGATCGTCTACACCTCAGGCACGGAATCGCTGCCCAAGGGCGCGATGCTGATCCATGAAGCCGTGATGTGGCAGTATGTCAGCTGCATCATCGACGGCGGCATGAGTGCGGAGGACAAGTTCCTGCACGCCCTTCCGCTCTATCACTGCGCCCAGCTGGATGTGTTCCTGGGCCCGCAGGTTTATCTCGGCGCCTCCGGCGTCATCACGGGCAAGCCGACCGCCGACAACATCCTGGCGCTGATCCAGGCGCACAGGATCACCTCGTTCTTCGCGCCGCCGACGATCTGGATCGCGATGCTGCGCTCGCCGAACTTCGACAAGACCGATCTGTCGACCTTGCAGAAGGGCTATTACGGCGCCTCGATCATGCCGGTGGAAGTCCTGCTCGAGCTTCAGCGCCGCCTGCCCGCCGTGAAGTTCTGGAATTTCTACGGTCAGACCGAGATCGCGCCGCTCGCGACCGTGCTGCGGCCGGAGGATCAGCTCCGCAAGGCCGGGTCGGCCGGCAAGCCCGTGATCAATGTCGAGACGCGGGTCGTCAACACGGCGATGGAGGACGTTAAGGTCGGCGAAGTTGGCGAGATCGTGCATCGCTCGCCGCATCTGCTTTCCGGCTATTACAACGATCCGGTCAAGACCGCGGCGGCATTCGCCGGCGGCTGGTTTCACTCCGGCGATCTCGCCACCGTCAACGAGGAAGGCCACATCACCGTGGTCGACCGCGTCAAGGACATGATCAAGACCGGCGGCGAGAATGTCGCGAGCCGCGAAGTCGAGGAGATGGTCTACCGCATCCCCGCCGTCTCCGAGGTCGCGGTCGTCGGCCTGCCCGATCCGCGCTGGATTGAGGCGGTGACCGCCATCGTCGTGGTCAAGACCGGGGAAAAGCTCGACGAAGACACCGTCATCAAGCACTGCGCCGGTCAGATGGCGCATTTCAAGGTCCCCAAGCGCGTGATTTTCGTGGACGCCTTGCCGAAGAATCCGAGCGGCAAGCTGCTCAAGCGCGAGCTGCGCCAGCGCTTCGTCGGCGGCGAGACGCTCGACAAGGCGGTGCAGAAGAGCTTCGGGACCTAGCAGGCATCGTTCCGGCGCCGTCGCGGCGGAAGCGGCCTATTCGGCCTCGCTGGCCAGCTTCCTGACATCGTCGGGCGTCGCCCCGAAACGGCGGCGAAACGCGCGATGGAAGTAGGAGACGTCGTGAAATCCAGCGAGGTGCGCGATCTCGATGATCTTGCGCGAGCGCAGGCCCGGGTTCCGAAGCAGCCGCTCGGCGCGCAGCAGACGTTGCTCGAGCACGAAGCCACTATAGGTGATGCCGGCCTTCTCGAACAGCAGCTGGATCGTGCGCGCGCTGATGCGGTGCGTGGCCGCAATGTCGGACAGCGACGGCGCGGCGCTGTCCAGCTGCGCCAGGATGTCGGCCTTGATGGCTTCGAAACGCGCCGCCGCAAGGCCGCGCAGTCGCGCCTCCTCGGCGACATCGCCGCGCGCTCCGATCATCAGCACGGCGAGGTCGAACAGGTGCTGCGAGACCGCATCGAGCTCCGCGGGGGCGAGCTTGTCGGCATGCGCGTGTGCGAGGTCGTAATACCGCAGGAACATCGACGTGATCGGGTTGGCGCCAGGAATCGCGCGTGCAATCAGGTCCTCGGCGTTCGGGCACGCGCGCAGCAGCGCCTTGCGCGGCAGCAGCGCGGTCTGGAAATTGCCATGCGTTATCTGCGTGATGCGGGCGCCCTTGATCGAGGGATCGCCAATCGTGACGTCGCCCGCCGCGATCTCCAGCGGGCGCTTGCCCATCGCCCCGCTCAAGGCCGAATTGGGCGACATCGTAACGATCAACTCATCGTTCGTCCCCAATGACACGAAAGACATCGGCGTGCCGAACGAGGCCGAGAGTCTGAGGCGGGGAAGAATGGCCGGCGCAATGGTCCGGTGAACCCGTCCTTCGCCCACCGGCACGAAATCGACGTTAGCGACCTGCCGACAGAACTGCTCGCGCCATTGTTCATAGGCCGCACCATTCGGGTCGCCATCGAATGAGAGCTGCGGCTGGGTCATCGATCGCCGGAACGCCTATTGCCGATTCATTGCGGTTCGCACTTTTGTCGGCGCGCCGGGGATGCGGCAACTCAAAAAGCACCGGATTGCGCGAAAAACCACTCGCAACTACGCGCGGAGCCAGCGACCAGGTGCCGCAGCCTGCTTATTGGGCAGATCGGAGGCGGGCAGTTTGCGCCGCGCCCGCCGTGCGGCGCTGTGGCTCAATACTTCTTCACCGCCGCGCCGAAAGTCAGCCATAGCGCGATCGACGCGAGGCCGAAGCTGCCGAGCAGCAGGAAGGTCGGCCCATAGCCGATCCATTGCGCGATCCAGCCGCCGAGGGCGGGACTGAGGCTGGCGCCGACGCCCTGCACGGTGATCACGGCGCCCTGGCCGAGATTGATGCGGCCGGTGCCGTTGAGCGAGCGCGCGACCATGCCGGGGACGGCGACGGTCTGCAGTCCGGTGCCGATGCCGTCGAGCACCTGCATCGGCACCACGCCCCACCATCCCGTGACGAAGAAGGCGAGCACGCCGCGGACCGGCAAGAACATGAAAGACACCAGGATCACCGGCCAGTAGTTGCGCTTGCTCGCGGCCTTCATCGCGATCAGCGACGTCACGGTCATCACGCCTTGTGCGATCACCACGGTGGTTGCGACGAAGCTCGGCCCGTTGGCTTGTCCCTCGGCGACCGCGGCAAGTCCGTACAGCGGCACGATCGCGGCATTGCCGAGATGGAACAGCGCGAGGGCGAGAGCCAGCACGAGCAGCGCCTTGTGCTTCAGCAGCATCGCCATCGCATCCGGCGGCGCCTTGGAATCGTCTTCCTTGCTGCCGCGCGCGGCACGGTCGTCGATCGCCTCGGCTGGAATCATCATGACGCAGGCGATGGCGATGGCACCGAACACGGCCGCCAGCGCGAACACGGCGACATAGCCGAACTTGTAGCCGAGATAGCCCGACAATGCGGCGCCAACCATGTTGCCGGCATGGTTGAAGGCCTGGTTGCGGCCGTTGAGCGCATTGAAGCCCTTCTGCTTGGCGATGCCGAGCGTGATGCCCGTGACCGCCGGCACGATTGCGGCGCTCGCCAGCGATTGCGCGACTTGCGAGAACGTCACCGCCCAGAAGTTTTGCGAGATCAGGATGATCGCGGATGCCGCGACCACGCAGATGCCGGGAATGACGACCCAGAGCCGCTTGTTGCGGCTGGAATCGATGAAGCCGCCGATCGGCGTGGTGATCAGCATGCCCGCGACATTGCCGATGGTCATGGCGGTGCCGATCAGCCCGCTGGCCCAGCCGCGCTCCTGGAGGAACACCCCGACGAACGGCCCGATGCCCGACTGCATGTCGGCCATGAAGAAGTTGAGCGCGAACAGGGGCCAGATGCGAGACGTTGAAGGGCGCGATGTCATCAGACGCTGAACTTGATGCTGCCGATCGAATCGGATCTCGCATGAGGCGGGGTCGGCGGGCGCTGCGGGTGCCCGAGGCGGACCAGAACTTAACCTGCTCTCATCGCATTGGTTCCGGTTGCTCTTGCGATCCGACGACTGCGACGTCATGTCTTGCAAGAATGGACTCAAGATGGATCACTGCAATGGCCCTCTGGACCTGCGCAACCTGCGGCGCTCAATTCCCGGATAGCAGAAATCCCCCTGCGGCCTGTCCGATCTGCGAGGACGAGCGCCAGTTCGTCGGCTGGAGCGGTCAGGCCTTCCTCACGCGCGAGGAGCTCGCGCGCGAGCACCGACTGGTGGTGCGCGACGATCTCGGCCTGACCGGGATCGGGATGGAGCCCAGCTTTGCCATTGGTCAGCGCGCGCTGCTGGTGCCCGACGGCGACGGCTGCGTGATGTGGGATTGCCTTCCGCTCGCGACCGATGGGGTCAACCAGCACGTCGCAGCACTCGGCGGCCTCAAGGCAATCGCGATCTCGCATCCGCATTACTATGGCGCGGCCGCCGACTGGAGCGACACGTTCGGCGGCGTGCCGGTCTATCTGCACGCCGACGATCGCGCCTTCGTCACGCGGCCTCATCCGGCGATCGTGCACTGGACCGGTGAAAGCCATCGCCTCTCCGACGACGTGCTGCTGCTGCGCACCGGTGGTCATTTCGCCGGCGCCACGGTGCTGCACTATGCGCATGGTGCGGACGGGAAGGGCGCGCTGCTCACGGGGGATATCGCGCAAGTCACGATGGACCGGCGCTTCGTCAGCTTCATGTATTCCTATCCGAACTACATGCCGCTCAACGCCGCCGCGGTGCGGCGCATTGCGTCAGGCGTCGATCCGCTCGCCTTCGACCGGATCTACGGCGCCTGGTGGGGCCGTAACATCGCCAGCGGTGCCAAGGTTGCGTTTGCTGCGTCCGTCGCGCGCTATCTCGCGGCCATCGCCTGAGCCGGGCTGCGGATCGGATTTATCTTGCCGCTCTCGAATAACTGTACTAAAGGTACATTATAAGGCGAGCGGCGCGGCCGCGAAAGCCGGCATGATCGATGCATCGCGACGCAGAGAAGGCCGCCGTGAGCGGGAGCTGGGTGCATGACGGCGCAACGCGATTACGAGATTTTCAAGGCCGGCGACGTCACGCTCCAGTCCGGGACCGTGTTTCCCGCGCTGAAGCTCGCCTACAAGACCTACGGCACGCTGAGCGCCGACAGGGACAACGTCATTCTCTATCCGACCTCGTTCAGCGCGCAGCACACCGACATTGAATGGCTGATCGGTCCCGACGGCGTGCTCGATCCCACGCGTTATTTCGTCATCATCCCGAACCTGTTCGGCAATGGCCTGTCATCCTCGCCCTCGAACACGCCCGCGCCCTTCCCCGAGGTGAGCTATCACGATGCCATCGCGGTCCAGCACCGGCTGCTCACCGAACACTTCGGCATCTCGAAGCTTGCGCTGGTCTATGGCTGGTCGATGGGTGGCATGCAGGCCTATCACTGGTCGGCGCTGCATCCGGACATGGTCGCGCGCGCCGCGGTCGTCTGCGGCAGCGCCCGCTGTGCCCCCTACAACCACGTCTTCCTCGAAAGCGTGAAGGCCGCGCTCTCGACCGATCCCGCCTTCCGCGACGGCCGTTTCGTGGAAAGACCTGTCGCCGGCTATCGTGCCATGGGGCGCGTCTATGCCGGCTGGGCGATGTCGCACGGCTTCTATCGCGACGAAGTCTGGCGCGAAGCTGGCTTCACCTCACTCGAGGATTATCTTACCCGCGCCTGGGATGCGACCTTCGCGCGGCGCGATGCCAACGATCTTCTGGCGCAAATCGGCATCTGGCAGCGTGGCGACATCAGCCGCTGTGCGGCCTTCGCCGGCGATCTCGACCGCGCGCTGGCGGCGATCAAGGCCCACATGCTGCTGTTGCCTGGCGCGACCGACCGCTATTTCGACCTCCGCGATAACGAGGACGAGCTCGGCAAGCTCGTCAATGCAAAGTCAGCCGTGCTGCATCCGATCCCATCGCTGCATGGCCACCGCGCCGGCAACCCCGTCAACAATCCGCACGACCAGGCCTTCATCAAGGCCGAGATCGCCGAGCTTCTCCGCAAATAGGGCACGCAACCGATCATGAGCGACGCAACCAATTCGGACGCCGGTCATCGCCTGAAGCCGCTGACGCCGGCCACGCTGCGCGAATTGTCGGTTCGCTCCAACGTCAGAGGTTCGGTGCAAAGCCTCGGCCATTACGGCGCGATTATGCTGATGGGCGCGCTGATCTTTTTCGTTTCGTCGAGCTGGGGCGTGCTCTGGGCGCTGCCGCTGATGGTGGTGCAGGGCTATGTCGTCGCCTTCCTGTTCATGGCGGTGCACGAGACCGCGCACAAGACCGCGTTCAGGAGCCGCGGCCTCAATCTCGGCGTCGGTTATCTCTCGGCATTCATCATCGGGCTGCCTTACGAATATTACTGCCTGTTTCACTGGGACCATCATCGCTACACGCAGGATCCGGAAAGGGATCCCGAGCTGATCGTTGGCGTGAAGCCGACGTCCGACACCCAGCTTGCGCTCGCCTATAGCGGCCTGCTCCAGGTCGCCGGCCGTCTGCGGCTGATGCTGGGCCATGCGATCACCGGCAAGGTCGTCGTGCCATGGATACCCGAGAGCAAGCGCAGCACCATCGTGGCCGAGGCGCGCGCCTATGTCGCGCTCTACGCCCTGCTGCTCGCGCTCTCGCTGTGGTTCTCTTCAGCGCTGCTGCTCTGGGTCTGGATCGTGCCGCTGATCATCGGGCAGTGCTTCCTGCGGCCCTATCTCTATGCCGAGCATACCGGCTGCGACCGCACCCGCAGCGCCTTTCAGAACACCCGCACCACCTATACCGGTGCCATCGTCAAATGGTTCGCGTGGAACATGCCCTATCATGTCGAGCACCACGCTTATCCCTCGATCCCCTTTCACGCGCTGCCGAAGCTCAACGCGATCGTCGATGGCGAGATCGTCCATCGCGGCCGCGGCTACATCAGAACGACGCGCGAGACCTGGGCCTGGTTTCGCCGGCAGCGGCAGGCGGGCTAGCTCAACGCAAAACTCCGGCCGCGATGCGACCGGAGCTTTGTCGTGAAGGCGAGATATCAGTAGATCCCGTAGGCGCAGACATTCACGACGCGCACGCGCAGGCCGTGACGGGTCTGGACCAGGCGCTCCTGGTAGCAATTGCTGACGCCGGTGTTGACATAGACGCCGCCAAAGCCCCAGCCGGGACCCCAGTGATGACCCCAGTGGTGATGATGGAAGCCACCGGCCGAAGCGGCGGTGGGCGCGAGAGCGGCAACGCCGAGCGAACCGGCGGCGATCAGACCAAGTGCAAGCTTACGAAACATCTTCATTCTCCATTCGGCGCTAGGGCCAGTGTTGCGTCCCTGGCTTTCGGTCGAGACGAGACGCGATCGCGTTCATGGCAGGCGCGAAGAATCGTGTTTCAGGAATGTTTCGTCGGCTGCAGCAAAATGTGCCGCGATCAGGCTTTGCGCGCCGCGGGATAGCGCGCGGCCATCGCTTGCGTCATCTCGGCCATCTTGTCGCGGAGATCGGCGGGTTCCAGCACTTCGGCCTCCGGGCCAAGCCGCAGCAGTTCGGCCGCTGCGTGCCACGACGTCTTGCCGACCGGGACGCGCGCAATGCGCCAGCCGTCTGCGTCGGTCGTCTCCTCGAGCTGCGTGCGCGCCTTGACGTAGGGCTGGCTCAGCGCGTCGAGCAGCTTGACGCCGAACGGCGACAGCCGGACGATCGCGACATTGGGATGCATCTCGGCTTCGAGACGAAGTGTCGCAGCGTGCCAGTAAGCAGCGAGATCGAAATCGGCGGGGCGGTCGAAGCGGTCATCGAGCGCCGCGCAGTCGAGCACGCGTGCGACGCGATAGGTGCGCACGCTGCCGTCGACTTGTCCTGCGAGATACCAACTGCCGCCCTTCAGCACGAGGCCGAGCGGTGCGACACGGCGCTGCTTCTCCGCACGCCAGCTCTGGTACCGAATCCTGATCAGCGTCCCGCGCAGCACCGCGCCGGCGATGGTGCGCAGGTGCTTCGGGTCTTCCGCTTCGCCGAACCAGCCGGGCGCGTCCAGGTGGAAACGCTCCTGCATCCGCCCGGCATCCTCGCGCAAATTCGCAGGCAGGGCCGCCATCAGCTTGTTTTGGGCGGCGATCATCGCGGCATCGAGCCCGAGCGCCGCGGCCGGGCCGGGCAACCCCGCCAGGAACAGCGCGCCGGCCTCGCTCTGCGACAGCCCGTTCAGCCGCACGCGATAGCCGTCGAGCAGGCGATAGCCGCCTTCCGCGCCACGGTCGGCGTAAACGGGAACGCCGGACGCCGCGAGCGCGTCGATGTCGCGATAGATCGTGCGCACCGACACTTCGCAGGCCTCCGCGAGTTCGGGCGCGGTGACCTGTCCCCTGGCCTGGAGGGTGGTGAGGATCGACAGCATCCGGCTCGCGCGCATGATCCCTTAAACCATACCTGACACAGGATGTCAGGTATGGTTCGCTACAAGGCTCGCCTCGCCAGACGGCACCGAGGAGACCTGCCATGACCGATTCGAACCGCATCACGCTGTATTATTCGCCCCAGACGCGTGCCACCGGCACGCGTGTGCTGCTGGAGGAGCTGGGTGCGCCCTACGATCTCCATGTCCTCAACATGAAGACCGGCGAGCAGCGCAAGCCCGCCTATCTCGCCATCAACCCGCTCGGCAAGGTGCCTGCGGTTCGCCACGGCGAGGCGCTGGTGACCGAGCAGGTTGCGATCACCATCTATCTCGCCGATCTGTTCCCGCAGGCGGGGTTGACGCCCGCTCTGAACGATCCGCTGCGCGGGCCTTATCTGCGCTGGATCGCCTATTACGGGTCGTCGTTCGAGCCGGCCTTGATCGACAAGTTCATGCAGCGTGAGCCAGCGCCGATCACGCAATCGCCTTATGCCGATTACGATACGATGCTGGGTGCGCTCGAGGCCCAGCTGGCGAAAGGACCCTATCTGCTCGGCGAGCGCATGACGGCGGCGGACGTATTGTGGGGCGTCGCCTTCAGCTGGACCATGATGTTCGGCATCGTGCCGAAGAAGGACGTCTTCGTCCGTTATGCCGAGCGCATGACGGCCCGGCCGGCGTTCCAGCGAATCAATGCCGCCGACGCCGAGATGGCGGCGCAGCATGCCGCTGTGGCGGGCGGATGAGAGGGCGCTTCAAAACCGCGGTGCCCGCTTCTCGGCGAATGCTTTGATGCCTTCCTTGATCTCGTCGCCGCGCATGCTGTCGCGGTGGCGCCGGTCGGCGGCGGCTTCGTCGAGCTCGCCGCGGGCGAACTCGTTGATCGCGCGCTTCATGCCGCGCATCGCCTGCGGCGCGTTGCCGGCGAGGATCGCAGCGAGCTTGTCGACCTCCTCGTCCAGGAATTCGATCGGCACCATCGCGGTGAGATAGCCGATGCGCAGCATCTCCGGGGCGCTGATCTTCTGCGCGGTCAGGAACAGCTTCTTCGCATTGTCGACGCCGAGGCGGGTGACGTAGCGTTTGATCCCGCTCGGGTAATAATGCAGCCCGAGCCGCGCCGCCGGCATGAACATTTCCGCGGTATCGACGCCGATGCGGAAATCGCAAGCGAGTGCGAGGTCGGTCGAGCCGCCATAGACCCCGCCATTGAGCCGGCAGATCGTCGGTACGCCGAGATCCTCGAGCCGGTTGACCACCGCCTCGAAGGCGGAGCCCGCGCTTTGCTGCTCGCTCGCGCTGACCGCGCGTTCCGCCACTGAATTGAGATCGTAGCCGGCGGAGAAGGCGCGCCCGGTTCCGGTCAGCACCAGCACGTGAATTGCGGGGTCGGCCTCGATCCGGTCGAACAGTCTGACGAGCTCGTCGAGATCCTCCGCCTGCAGCCGGTTGAGATGTTTCGGCCGGTTGAGGCGGATGGTGGCGCGGGCGCCGGTGACTTCGAGCAGCGGGCCGGTGGCTGCGTCGGCTGTGTCCGACATTCTTGTCTCCATTGCTTAATTGTTTTCGCGCGCGCGCCGCTTTGCTTCCGCATCGATGGTTTCGGCGAGATCCGGATGCCGTGCCATCAGCACGCGGAAATCGACGAGGTCGAGCACCAGCAGCTGCGACACCTTCGTGGTCGAGACGTTGGCCCCGCGCTTGTTGTTGCCGAGCAGCGCCATCTCGCCGAAGAAGGCGCCTTCGCCGAGCTGCACCTTCTTGCCGGGCAGATCGACCTCGACCTCGCCGGCGGCGATGAAATACATGCAGTCACCCTGCGCACCTTTGCGGATGATCGTGGTGCGCGCCGGCAGCTCGATGGTGCGCAGCATGTGGGTGACGTCGGCGATCGCCGCCGGTCCCAGGGTTGCGAAGAACGGCACCTTGCTGACGGATTCCCAGGTCTTGAGGAAATTGTCGCGCCGTGTCTCCGCGGCAAAGCCGGTCGCCAGGATACCGGTCCAGAGGCCGAACACGCCGAGGCCCGAGATCATCACCAGCGCTGCCACCAAGCGGCCCAGCGGGGTGACCGGCACGACGTCGCCATAGCCGGTCGTGGTCAGGGTCACCACCGCCCACCACAATGCGCTCGGGACGCTGCCGAATGTCTGCGGCTGCACGTCCCGCTCCAGGAAATATTCAGCGACGGAGGCGAGGAAGACCACCATCAGGAAGATCACGAGCACGCTGACTAACGGCCCCGATTCCAGCACCAGAACGCGGCGCAGCTGCCGCAGGCCGGGAATGCCCGGCACCACCTTCAGCACCCAGAGCACGCTGAGCAACCAGGCCGTCTTCGGCTCGACGCCGAGGAGAAGCGCGGCCGGTACGGCCAGCGCCCCGATCGCATCGACGATGCCGGCGGAGGAGGAGACGTAGAGCGAAAGCCGCCCTTGCCGCGCCATATGGCGCAGCCGCACCAGCCATTCGAACACGAAATAGGCGAGGCAGGTCCAGAGCAGGGCGCCGACCCAGCCCCACGCCTCTTTGGCCCGGTTGTCCGTCAGCAGCACCATGCCGAGCACGCCGACGGTCACCGCGACATAGGCCGCCTTGGTCATGTTGCGGCCGGCCGTGGCGGCCGCGAACTGGGCCAGAGCGGAGATCAGCGGCTTGGACATGCGAAGAAGGCTATTCGGTCTCGGGGCAGGTCTCGAGGCCCCGGATGGGACGTCGGCGCCAAAGTGCCTGCCCGGGCGGAGGCCGTCAACGACGGTGCAGGTCGTTTTGCCGGCGTCGCTGCGCCGGGCCCGCCGTCGGTGCCGCCATCGCCGGCGGGGTGCTACCTGAAATGTGGCGGTTCGTCGTAGCCGCGGCGACTGCTGAAGAACAGCAGCACCATCAGCCCGACGCCGACAATGACGGAAAACCCCGCGCCCAGCGCCAGTGCCACATAGCCTTCCGTCGGGATCGGCTCACCTTCGACCGCCATTGCGGAATAGGCGAAGTAGCCGGCCGCCGCCAGCATTGCCAGAAGGAGGATGATGAGGAGTGCACGCATGCCGCGTTCTCCGGTTGCAATCGGAAACCAACGGTTGCGAATGGGCAGGGTTCCAGACGGCGTGCCGCAGAGTCGGGGACCCTGTGGCAACGCAAATCGTGGAAGTTCCTGGGTCCCGGCTCAACGCTGCACTGCCTTCGGCATTGCAGCTTGTCCGGGACACGAGAAAGGCGGGTCGTCCAATCCGGCGGTATCAGGCGCTCTGGGCGGTCTTCACCACCACGACGTTGCTGTCGTCCAGCGGAGCCGGCCCGGCATCGCGCCCCGTCTTGTCAGCCTCGCCGGCATGACGTTTCAGATAGTCGCGGCGCATGCCGATCTCGTCGCGGACGAACTCGTAGCCGAGCTTGAAGGTGTCGAGCCCGTCGGTACTGATCGTGCCGTCCCTGAGGCCGATGACGGCACCGCGCAAGATGGTCTCGAGCTCATCCTGGAGACATTCGAGCTGATCCAGCGAGTGGGCGTGCTCGATCCGCTCGCCGATGTCGAGGATGGCGGTCGAGAGCTCGCTGGCCTTCTCCGGCGCGATACGGGTGATCTTGGCGTAGATCGCGGCGAAGATCGAGCCGATGATGCTGAGCGCTGCGGCGCCCAGATACATCAGGTCGCTGTATTTATCCATGAACGACTTGGTATCGTCGTTGATGTAGTCGGCGGCGCCCCGATGCGCGATCACGAAGGCGTCCTTCTCGACCGAGGCCGGCTCGATCCTGGTGGCAAAGCCGTTGTCGAGTCCGAGCGCCGACTTGTTCTCGTAGACGATGCGCGCGAGCTCGCCGGCCGTGGTCGGGGACATCCTGGATTGCGCGACCAGCAGCCATTCGAGCCCGATCGTGTCGAGATCGTCGTCGGGAATCTGCGGGGACGTCGACACCGAGCCCGCTGTCACGGTCTCGTCGGAAATGCCGGGGAATTTGCGCGCCAGCGTCTTGGCTTCGTCGATGGCGTTCAGCGTGAAGCCGCCGCGCTTGGCGGCTTGCTCGTAGGATTTATCCCGGATCGCCTTCGAGGCGTGGACGATGGCGATCACTGCGCTGAAGCCGTTTGCCGGGGCAAACAGCTTGTCGAGCGTCGCGCCCTGCGGCGCCATCTGGATTTTCGTAGCCTCGGGACCATCGGGGACGTCGAGGATGCTGCGCACGAAGGCGAGCGAGGATTCGTTCTCGGCGACGACGGCGACCTTCTTCTTCTTCAATTCGGCGAGCGACTTGATCTTCTTGTTACCGGGACCGAGCAGGAGCACGAGATCGTGCTCGAGGATCGCGAGTGTACGCGCCCGCAGCGGCACCTTTGCGTCCGTGCGCAGCACGGCGAGGTCGGCCTGCCTGCGGTCGAACTGCGCGAGCGCCTTGGCATTGTCGGCGTTGCTGACGATGTTGATCCGGAAGCGCGATGCGTTGTTCTTCAGGAGGGCGGCGAGCTTGGCTGCGAACAGCGCCTCGTCGCTGTTGGGACCGCCGACGGCGAAGGTCAGCGTCTCCGAATTGTGCACCAGCGTGCGGCCGGCCCAGACGGTGGCAAGCGACAGCAGCAGGGTCAGCACGACGTAGAGGAAAACCTGCTGCTGGTTGGTCTTGATCACCTTGGGACGCCGGGGCGGTGGCACGGTCGGCGATGCAGTGGGGCCTTCAGTACTCATGGCAGCACTCTGGCCTTATCGTTTGGCTGACGGCGCCTGGCTTGGAAGCGCAGCCGGCCCGGTAATTCGTAAACGCCTGAAAAAAGAACGAGATTCCCGATCGCCGATGATAGCGCGAAGGGAGCGGAATGCAAATTTCGAGCCGGAGGTAACCTTACTCGAGATGTCCGCGGCGATTGGTCATCCTATCACCAGTTAGCCACACTTGGCGATTTTCCAGTTCCACCCGGCTGCATTCCGCCGCGGGAGATGTCATAAATCACGCGTCCCGGCGATTTGACCGGTCCAAGAAGAAGTTGCGCTGAACGCTCCAATTCTTCTCGTCACGTCAATGAGGCGTCAGCTTGTCGTTTCCACCCATGTCATCGGCGATTCCGGTTGAAGCGCTCATTGGCTGGATGTCGCTGCTCACCTTCAAGCACGTCATCGCCGATTTCGTTCTTCAAACCGCCTGGATGGCGCACGGCAAGGACCAGAAGCATGGCTGGGCCCTGCCGCTCCTGGTGCACTGCCTGGTCCACCTTGCCGTCGCGCTGCCGCTGATCGTGATCGTGGCGCCGAGATTCTGGTTCGTCGCCTTCATCGACTTCGCGATCCACATCACGATCGACCGCGCCAAGGGATTCGTCTCCGCCAATTTCGGCGTCGACCTCGCCCATCCCTGGTTCTGGACCCTGATCGGCGTCGACCAGGCGCTGCATCACCTGACCGGCTTCGGCCTCTCCATCTTCATGGCGGCGAACTGAGGCCTGCGGCCCAGTGGCCAGACGTGGATGGCCGGGACAAGCCCCGGCCATGACGCTGTGGTGGCGTTTGCGCTTCACTGCGCCACTCTGATTCACGGCAAGGGCGCAAGCACCCCGGGTGACTACCGGGCAGCGTGGTTAACCTTTCGTTAGAGAATTGCGCTGCATCTTCCCCACACGAGGGAGAACTGCAATGTTTTCAAGCCGCGATGCCTTTGAAAGCGATTTCTGCCCGGTCCGCGACGAGCTCCTTGGCGAGATGTATCGCGCCAGCGAGAGTGGCCTGCCGAGGCTGGTTGAGAGTGTTTCCCCTGACGTGCGCGCCAGGCTGGCGCTGTTCTGCTACCACCGCAGCCATTTGCACTCGCTGGCGGTCGCGATCGCAGCGAGCTGCAGCGAGCGCGACCTGATCGAGAATGGCGGCCGCGTCGGCTCGACGCTCTTCGCGCTGTCGCGCGAACGCACGGCGAAAGCTTCAACGTCGCTGTCGGGAGGGCGCAAGCCGATCACGCTGTCGACCAAGCCGCTCTCGGTGCTTGCACCGCTCGATGACGAGCTCGACGACGAGATCGAAGCGGTTCCGGCCTAAGAGATCTCGATAACGGGCAGGCCGAACTTCCGCCGCGCCATCGCGCATTCGGCGTCGCCCGGCATGCAGGTGCGGCACACCTCCGGCCGCACGTCATAGATACCGCAGGCCGTCGTCTTTCCGATCTCGCCTTGCAACGCCGCGCAGCGATCGCCCTCGCAGCGCATGCCCGATTGCCGGTCGTTGACGAGCGCCGCCGGGATCAGCGCAAGCTCCTCGTCGCTCTCGATCGAGAAGCGCGGCCAGTTCTGCGAATAGCCGCAGCAGGCACCGCAGCCCTGGCAACAGCTCGACAGCTCGGTCTCGTCCATCGTCCTCACGTGTCCTTCGGCGGACCCCAGACCAGGCTCTGCCGCCATCTCGCGCGCAGCACGTCGCGCCGCTCCGGATATTTCTCGTCGAGATAGGTCGCCTCGACCACGCGGTCGGTGCGGAAGCTGCGGAAGTCGCCGCGCAGCTCGCACCAGGCCGCCAGCAGCCGCACCGCTTCGAGATAGCCGACCGAGATCGGCCAGATCATGCGCTCGCTGGGGCGGCCCTGCTCGTCACGATAACGCAGCATGATCTTCTTGCCTTCGTGGATCTGGGTGCGGGTGCGCGCCATGTCCAGGCGGTCGGGTTCCCGGTTCCAGCTCGGCCGCGCCCGGCTCGCCGGCTCCAGCACGAAGGGGCGCAGGCGCTCCGGCACGGTGTCGGCGATCTTGGCCATCAAGTCTTCGGCCGCGCGCGCCAGCGCGGAATCGGCGTGCCCGGCGACCCATTGCGCGCCCAGCACGGCCGCCTCGATCTCGTCGGGCGTCAGCATCAAGGGCGGCAGGTCGAAACCCTTTTCCAGGATGTAACCCATGCCGGCTTCGCCGCGGATCGGCACGCGCTGGCCGATCAGGGTTGCGATGTCGCGATAGATGGTGCGCTTCGAAGTCTCGAGCTCGGCCGCGATCGCGTCCGCCGTCAACGGCTTACGCGTGCGTCTCAGCACCTGGATGATTTGAAACAGCCGGTCGGCGCGTCTCATGACAGGTCTCTTGTCGCTGCTTTTTCTAAGGTGGTGTTTTCAGAAGGCGGCGCGCGGCTGCTGACAGGATGTTGGCAGCAGGGGAGTTCTATACCGGGACAACACATCGACTGAAGAGGATTTGTCCATGATCATTCCAACCCATTTCGGCCAGGCCGGCCCGTTGTGGCGGAGCCAGCCTTTCCAGGTCCAGCCTTTCCAGGTCCAGCCTTTCCAGGTCAAGGCACGGCAGGCTTGGGCCTTCAGCCGCCTCGTCTCGCTTGACGTCACAACAATTGTCGACCTCCGCCTTGCGCTCGCGACCGCCGCGACGCGATCGCTGGTCCATGCTGCGGACGCGCTGGTCCGCCATGTGATGGGCCGCGCCTGGCGAGGGGCCCGCTTCGCAGAAGATATCACGGCTGCTGCCACCATGGTGGCAGCAGCCGGCCGCTAGGTTCCTTCCACTCGTTCGACAGGTTCAGGAGAGCTTGCATGATCACGCTTTACGGCTTTGGCGCCGGCTTCGGCCTGCCGGAAATCAGCCCCTTCGTCACCAAGACCGAGGTGCAGCTCAAGATGGCAGGAC
This sequence comes from Bradyrhizobium sp. NC92, assembly GCF_025200865.1. NCBI lineage: Bacteria > Pseudomonadati > Pseudomonadota > Alphaproteobacteria > Hyphomicrobiales > Nitrobacteraceae > Bradyrhizobium > Bradyrhizobium sp. NC92. The sequence continues at coordinate 7,740,872 of NZ_CP104171.1, read as the reverse complement.
TGCCTTACCGGAAAGAGCGGGCGATGCCGCCGGCTTCGCCCAAGGGGCAGCTGCCCTTCATCGACGACGGCGGCGAGGCTGTGGCCGATTCCACGTTCATCCGGGCCCATATCGAGCGCCGCTACGGCTTCGATTTCGACGCCGGCCTCTCCCTGGCTGAGCGCGCGCAGGCCTGGGCGTTCGAGCGCATGATCGAGCATCACGTCTATTGGGCACTGGTCGGCGCGCGCTGGGTCGATCCGGTCAATTTCGCCAAGGGTCCTGCGCATTTCTTCGACGGCGCGCCCGAGCACAATCGCGAGAAGCTGCGCGAGGATGCGCAGTTCCGCGTCGCCGAGAACTATCTGCTCTCCGGTCTCGGCCGTCACGCGCCGGATGACGACGTCGATCTTGCCGTGCGTTCGCTGTTCGCGCTGTCGGTGCAGCTCGGCGACAAGGCGTACCTGATGGGCAACAGGCCCTGCGGCGTCGACGCGACCGCCTTCGGCGCGCTGGCCGGAATCCTGACGCCGTTCTTCGAATCCGCCTTGCGCGAGCGCACAGAGGGATTTCCGAACCTCACCGCCTATGTCGACCGCATGATGGACGATTATTATCCGGAGTTCGCCTGGACCCCGCTGCGGCAGGCGGCGTAGCCCAGTGCATCGGCAGACCCGGTGTAACCTCTCCCGCTTTCGGGAGAGGTCGGCGCGAAGCGCCGGGTGAGGGCTTTCTCCTCTGGGGATTGTCTCTGCAGGTCTCGGACGGTCCCAACGCGGAGGCACCCTCTCCCCAACCCTCTCCCGCAAGCGGGAGAGGGGGCGCAGCAACGCTCGTAGCCGCAGCTCGATCCACACATGAAAAGAGCCGGCCCATCGGGCCGGCTCTCGTTGTCTCAAATCTCGCTACGCCTACTTCACCAGCGTGTACTTGCCGTCCTTCACGGTGAGCAGGATGCGCGAGCGCTCGTCGAGGCCGTAGCGGTCCTTTTCGGTGAAGTTGTAGACGCCCTGGCTCGCCGCGAGTTCCTTCTCCGTCAGCAAGGCCTGGCGGATCGCTTCGCGGAATTCCGGCGTGCCGGGTTTTGCGGTCTTCAGCGCGGTCGGGATGATGCGCTTGAGGATCTCGAAGGCATCGTAGGAGTGACCTGCGAACTGGCTGCGGCTGTTCGGGCCATATTTGGCCTCATACGCCGAGTTGAGCGCGAGACCCGGCTTCTTGGTGGCGGCTTCATCCGGCTGGTCCTCGGGATCCATGACGGGACCGGAGGCCATCAGCACGCCCTCGGCCGCTTTGCCGGCGATGCGGATGAAGTCCATGCTGGCGGCGCCATGGGTCTGGTAGATCAGGCCCTTGTAGCCGCGTTCGCGCAGCTCGGTCTGCGGCAGCGCGGCCGCGGTGCCGGAGGCACCGACCAGGATGGCATCGGGATTGGCGGCGACGAGCTTGAGCACCTGGCCGGTCACCGAAGTGTCGGGACGGGCGAAGCGCTCCTCGTCGACGATGGTCATGCCCATCGGCACGGCCTGCGCCTTCAGGTCGTTGAACCAGAGGTCGCCGTAGGAATCGGAATAGCCGATGTAACCGAGCGTCTTCACGCCCTTGGCCTTCATGTGGTCGTACAGCACCTTGCCGACGATCGGAATCGGCTGCGGCATCGCCACCGACCACTTCATGCGCTCGGGCGTGATCGGGAACGGCGCCAGACCAAAGTGCGGGATACCGGCTTCATTGGCGACGTTGGAGACAGCAATGGTCGGCGGCGTCAGCGCCGAGCCCATGATGATGTCGGCCTTGGATTCGGTGACGAAGCGGCGGGCGTTGGTGGTGGCGGTGGTGGGATCGCCGCCGTCGTCGAGCACGATCACCTTCAGCGGCACGCCGCCGATCTCCTTCGGCACGAATTCCAGCGCGTTGCGCTCGGGAATGCCGAGGGCTGCACCCGGGCCGGTCGTGGTGGTGGTGATGCCGATGGTGACTTCGCTGGTCTGGGCCAGCGCGGGCAGCACTGGCAGCGCCAGCGCAGCCGCAGTGATGGCAGCGGTCAAATAAAAGCGTTTCATCTATTCCTCCCTTGACGTGTTTATTTGAAAGCAGAAATCGCGGGGTAATTCAGCCCCCTCTTTCGGTGATGCGGCGATTTAGCTCCGGACTTAACTCCCCGTGAATTTGGTGACCATTTCCGCCGGGAATGGTGCGGATTTCAGCTTGTCGGGATTATCGGGATCGCGGCCGACCAGGACGCGGGTCTCGAAACCCTCGATCGCGAGCGCCTCGCCCTTGTAGACGTTGTGCTTCACCTCGAAGCTCGAGCGCTTGATGCTCTCGATTCTGGTCTCGATGGTGATCCAGTCGCCATAGGTCGAAGGGATGTAGAACTTGGCCCGCGTGTCGACCATGGGGATGCCCACCAGGCCGTATTTGCGGACCAGGTCCTGCTTGGAGAAGCCGGCGGCCTCGAACAGGGTCGAGGTCGAATCGTCGAACATCGCGAAATAGCGCGGGTAATAGACGATGTTGGCGGGGTCGCAATCGCCCCACTGGATCTGGACCTCGCGCCGGTTCACGAACATGGCTTATGCATCCACTAGCGCTGTGCCACACCTCTCCCGGAGGGAGAGGTCGAATTGCGCAGCAATTCGGGTGAGGGATTCCAGTCCCTCGATAGGGCAGGGCCCCTCACCCGGCGCTGCGCGCCGACCTCCTCCCAATGGGAGAGGTAAGGTCGAAGTCGCTGCTGCAATCCCGCTCATCAGTTTACTTCGGCGCCATGCGCAGCGATCCGTCGAGGCGCACCACTTCGCCGTTCAGGTAGGCGTTCTCGACCATGTGCAGCGCGAGCGCGGCGAACTCGTCGGCCTGGCCGAGCCGGCGCGGGAAGGGGATGGCGGCGGCGAGCGAGTCCTGGGCCTCCTGCGGCAGGTTCGCGAGCAGCGGCGTCAGGAACAGGCCGGGCGCAATCGTCAGCACGCGGACGCCGAACTGCGCGAGCTCGCGCGCGATCGGCAGCGTCATGCCGACGATGCCGCCCTTGGAGGCCGAATAGGCGGATTGGCCGATCTGGCCGTCATAGGCGGCAACGGAGGCAGTGTTGATGATGACGCCGCGCTCGCCGGTCGCCTGCGGCTCCAGCTTGGACATTTCGGTGGCGGCGAGACGCAGCATGTTGAAGGTGCCGATCAGGTTGACCTTGATCACCTTGTCGAAATCGGCAAGCGCCATCGGACCGTCGCGGCCGACCACGCGCTTGGCAACGCCGATGCCGGCGCAATTGACCAGCACGCGCGCCGGGCCATGGGCCTTGGTCGCCTGCGCGATCGCGGCTTCAGCGGAGGCGGCATCCGAGACGTCGCAGGTGACGGCAACGCCCTTGATCTCGGCGGCAACGGATTCCGCAAGCTTGGTGTTGAGGTCGCACACCGCCACCTTGGCGCCCTGCGCGGCCAGCTTTCTTGCGGTGGCCGCGCCAAGTCCTGATGCGCCGCCGGTGACGATGGCTGCCTGATCCTTCAACAACATGGCGTTCTCCTTTGATCGTTCTTATTAGGTGCGACCGGATCGGCCGGTCTGCTCCCTCTTCCCGTTCTTACGGGGAGAGGGTTGGGGTGAGGAGCTTGCTTCCGCGAATGCGGTGGCAGTGGGACTCGCGGCGGCTCCCCGTCACCCGAATTTGCGCTTTGCGCAAATTCGACCTCTCCCCGCAAGCGGGGAGAGGTGAAGAAAGAGCCGACTGGTTCATCCTAATTGTCATCTTAGCCGACCGATATCACACGGTTCGACGGATTGGCAGCGTAGAGCTCCTCGATCAGCTCGCCGCGATGCTCAAGCACCGCGCGCTGGTTGATCGAGCCCTTGTCGGTGACTTCGCCCTTGTCGATCGAGAGCGGCGTGTCCATCAGGATCGCGCGCGTGATCCGCGTCGAGGAACCCGTGGCCTGGCCGAGGAAACGGGTCAGGCGCTCGCGGAAAGCCTCGCGCACCAGGCGGTCGCGTGTCGCGACGACGAGATCGTCGGGCGGCAGCGTCGGGTTGATCAGGCGGCAGCCGTCGAGATCGAGCACGACCAGCGCGGAGACCTCGTCGCGGTTGATGCCGGCGATGACGACGTCGCGCACCAGCGGCGCGCAGGCCGCGGTGAGGCGCGCGCGCAGCGGGCCGACGCTGACCCAGGTGCCGCTCGCGAGCTTGAAGTCCTCGCTGACGCGGCCGTCGAAATCGAAGCCGGCATTGAAATCATCGGGATCGGCGGGCTTGAGCGCGTCGCCCATCTTGTAAAATCCTTCCTCGTCGAAGGATTTTGCGGTGATGTCGCCTTGGCGCCAATAGCCGGGCATCACGTTCGGCCCCTTGGCGCGCACTTCCAGCTTGCCGTTGTTCGGCACCAGCTTGGCGTCGTTGCCGGAGACGGGCAGGCCGACATGGCCGGAACGGCTGGTGCGCGGATTGACCGACATGAAGAACGGCGCGGTCTCGGTCGCACCGAGACCGGTCAGCATCGGCACGCGATAGCCCTTCTCCTTCGCCGCGAGCTCGTCGAGGCTGTTCCAGACGAACGGCGACAGCGCCGCGCCGGAGAAGAACATCGCATGCAGCCGGTCGAAGAACTTGGCGCGCAAGCCCTGGTCGTCGCGCAAATAGGGCAGCAGTGATTCGTAGCCCTTGGGCACGTTGAAATAGACCGTCGGCGAAATTTCCCGGAGATTGCGCACGGTCTCCTCGATGCCGCCAGGCACCGGCTTGCCGGCGTCCAGATACATCGAGCCGCCGTTGTAGAGCGTCAGGCCGATATTGTGATTACCGCCAAAGGTGTGATTCCACGGCAGCCAATCGATGATGACCGGCGGCTCGTCCTTGAGGAAGGCGAGCGTCTCGCGCAGCATCACCTGGTTGGCGCAGATCATGCGCTGGGTGTTGATGACGGCCTTGGGATGGCCGGTCGAACCCGAGGTCAGCAGGAATTTTGCGATCGTGTCGGGGCCGATCCTGGCGTGGACGTCGTCGAGATCGCCACGGATCGGCGTCGCCATGAGATCGGCGAGCAGGGTGACGTCGCGGCCCGGCACGTGCCCATAGGACGCGGCGATCTCGGTGCCGAGCGAGACGTTGGCGGCGAGCGCATCGGCGAACTTGTCGGCATCGTCGGCGAAGACCAGGCCCGGCGTCAGCAGCTTCATCAGATAGGACAGCTTGCCGTAGTCCTTCGACACCAGCGAATAGGCCGGCGACACCGGGCAGAACGGAACGCCGGCGTAGAACGCGCCAAAGGCGAGGAGCGCGTGGTCGATCGAATTGCCCGAGAGGATGACGACCGGCCGCTCCGCCGACACGCCGCGCTGGATCAATGCGGAGGCGATGTGCCGGCTCGCGGTGAGCAGCTCGGCATAGGTGATCTTGCGCCAGCCGCGACCACCTTCGCGCTCGGCCATGAAGACGCGGTCCGGCGTCGTCGTGGCCCAATGATGCAGGCGGTCGGTGATGCGGACCGGGTAGTCGCCGAGCGGCTGCTTTGGCCGCAAGTAAATCGTGCCGTCGTTGCGCCGCTCGATGTTGACGACGGGATCGCCGAACGAGATGGGCCGCAGCGGGAAATCGCTCGCGCCGCGCTCCATGCCGGAAGAGGATGGCTCCGCGCTCATGACTTTACGCTCATGATTTGGGCTTCACCTTCGCGGTCTTGTGCTCGAGGAATTCGCGGATCCGCCGTTTGGCCTCCTTGTCGCTCTGCGCGACGGTGGCCATCAGCGACTCCATCAACAGGCCGGTCTGCGGATTGGCCTCTGCGATCATCGGCAGCGCCTGGAGCACGGCAAAATTCGTCAGCGGGGCATTGGACGCCACCTTGGTCGCAAGCTCAAGCGCCTTCCCGAGCCCGTTGCCGGCCTCCGTCAGATATTGCGCGAAGCCGTAGGACGCGCCCTCGGTCGCGCTGTAGACGCGTCCCGTCAGCATCATGTCCATCATCCGGGCAACGCCGATCAGCCGCGGCAGCCGCACCGAGCCGCCACCGCCGACGAAAATGCCGCGCTGCCCCTCTGGCAGCGCGAAATAGGTCGAGGGCTCGGCGACGCGGATATGGGCCGCGCAGGCCAGCTCCAGCCCGCCGCCGATCACGGCGCCCCTGAGCGCTGCGATCACGGGCACGCGGCTGTACTGGATGCGGTCGAACACCCGGTGCCACATCTGGGAATGCAGCAGCCCGCCGGTGGCGTCGTGCTCGGTCAGCTCGGAGAGGTCGAGGCCTGAGGAGAAATGGTCGCCGATGCCATGGATGACGACCGCGCCGATGTCCTCGGGCAGGTTCGCAAAGCACTCGCCGATTTCCAGGATGATGCCGTCATTGAGCGCATTGCGCTTGGCCGGCCGGTTCAGACCCACGGTCAGAACCCGGTCCGCCCGCTCGATCCTCAAAAGCCCGGAGGCGCCCGCGTCCGCGGTCTCGGCGTTTCCCTGTGTCATTTGCGTCCTTGTCAGAATAGTTATGTTGTATAACGAATTTTGAGGGAGTCAAGGTGGGGGCACAGCCAGGTGGCGGGGCCCACCCTCTCCGCGAGCACCGGGGCCAGCGACAGAGCGGTGCGGGCCTACTCTTGCGCCACAAACTTGGCGAACGCGTCGCCGTAATCCGGGTGCCATCGCGACAATGGCGGGCGGTTCTCGACGATGTCGCCGGCGGCCCACAGCATGCGCTTCTCGTCGAGCGCCCGCGGCACGTCATTGTCCGGGCAGAGAATGTAGAAATCGCCGGCCTCCAGCCGCGCCAGCATGAAATCGACCGTCTGCTCCGGCGTCCAGGCGCCGGCCGGCTTCTCGGTGCGGCCCTTCGCGGTCAGGCCGGTGAAGACGAAGCCTGGGATCAGCAGGTGTGCCGTGACGCGACAGTCCTTCGTGTTGCGCAACTCGTGCTGGAGCGCCTCGGTGAACGCCTTCACGCCGGCCTTCGAGACATTGTAGGCGGGGTCGCCCGGCGGCGTGGTGATGCCCTGCTTGGAGCCGGTGTTGATGATGAGGCCGCATTTGCCGCGCGCGATCATGTTCGGCGCGAAGATGCGCGAGCCGTTGATGATGCCCCACATGTTGACGGCGATGATGCGCTGCCAATTGTCCGGCGCGTCGAACAACGTGCTGCCGGGCTGAATGCCGGCATTGTTCATGAGGACGTCGGTGCCGCCGAACCGCTCATGGACTGCGCGCTCGAGTTCCGTCACGCTCTCAATCTTGCTGACATCGACGGCCGAGGTCATCACGTTCGCGGCCGACGTAACGGATGACAGTTTTGTTGCAGCTTCTGCCAGGCGTGCCTCGTCGACATCCGCGATACACACTTTCATTCCAGCGCGCGCAAAGGCCGCAGCGGCGGCAAATCCGATGCCTGCTGCGCCACCCGTGATCACGGCAACATTGTCTTTGACGATGGCGGGATGTGACATGGATCGTCTCCGTGGAAAGCCTTCAGTCGAGCTATAGCATGGCAGCGATGCGACCCTGCACAAGTCGGCATGGGAGGTCTTCGTTCCGCGCTGCCTTTACGCTGATCAGGCACGGCTGTATCCTTTGCAGAACGATCCCGCCCAGATCGAACCAACCAATAACCGACAGGGAGTGCAGCCATGGCTGTGTCGCAGGCTATTCCGATCGCGCGCCATCCGTTCGCAAACGGGTCCTACAAGCAGATGCTGATCGACGGGAAGTGGGTCGATGCAGCCTCGGGCAAGCGATTCGAAACCCGCAATCCCGCCACCGGCGAGCTGCTCGCAACCGTCGCCGAAGGCGACAAGGAAGACATCGATCGTGCGGTCGCGGCCGCCCGCCGCGCCTTCGACGGTCCGTGGAGCAAGGTCAAGCCGTTCGAGCGGCAGAACCTGCTTCTGAGGCTCGCCGACCTCGTCGAGAAGAATTTCGATGAATTGTCGCAGCTCGACACGCTCGACATGGGCGCGCCGCTGAGCCGCACCCGTGCCTACCGCCTGCGCGCCGTCGGCATGCTGCGCTATTACGCCGGCCAGACCACCGCGATTCACGGCGAGACCATCGAGAACTCGCTGCCCGGCGAAATCTTCTCCTACACGTTGAAGGAACCGGTCGGCGTCGTCGGCGCGATCATCCCCTGGAATGGCCCGCTCACGGCGACGATCTGGAAGATCGGTCCGGCGATCGCGACCGGCTGCACCGTGGTGCTCAAGCCGGCCGAAGAAGCGCCGCTGACCTCGCTGCGCATCGCCGAGCTTGCGATGGAAGCGGGCGTGCCGCCCGGCGTCGTCAACGTCGTTCCCGGCTATGGCGAGACCGCGGGCGCGGCGCTCGCTTCGCATCACGACGTCGACAAGGTCGCCTTCACCGGCTCGCATGTCACGGGCCAGTCGATCATCCGTGCCTCGGCCGGCAACCTCAAGCGCGTCTCGCTCGAGCTCGGCGGCAAGTCGCCGGACATCGTGTTCGCCGATGCCGATCTCGACGCCGCCGTGCCGGGCGCGGCGATGGCGGTGTTCGCCAATTCGGGGCAGATCTGCAGCGCCGGCACGCGCCTGTTCGTCGAGCAGTCGATCTACGAGGAGTTCGTCGGCCGCGTCGCCGAGTTCGGCAAGAAGCTGCAGGTCGGCAACGGCCTCGATCCCAATGTGCAGATCGGCCCGCTGGTCTCCGAGCAGCAGCTCGAGCGCGTCACCGGCTATCTCGATATCGGTCAGAAGGAAGGCGCCAAGGCGCTCGCCGGCGGCGGACGCGTCACCGAAGGCGCATTGTCGAAGGGCTTCTTCGTCTCGCCGACGGTGTTCGCGGGCGTCCAGGACAACATGCGCATCGCGCAGGAGGAGATTTTTGGCCCCGTCATCTCCGCGATCGCGTTCAAGGACATGGACGAGCTGGTCAAGCGCGCCAACAACACCACGTTCGGCCTCGGCTCCGGCCTGTGGACGCGCGACGTCAGCAAGGCCCATGCGGTGGCGAAACGCTTGCGTGCCGGCTCGGTGTGGGTCAACTGCTACCAGGCGATGGACCCGGCCGTGCCGTTCGGCGGCTACAAGATGAGTGGCTACGGCCGCGAATCAGGCAAGCAGCACGTCGAGGAATATCTCAACGTGAAGGCCGTCTGGATCAAGACGGCGTAGCATCCATTCCTTCCCGCGTTCCGCGAGGGGGAATATCTATTTTTGCAGGGGCGGCGCCTTTTCGAAGGGCCGCCCCCCGCTATATGATCCGCATCCTTCCATAGAAAGTCGGTGTCAGCATGAAATTCGAGGCGTTGTTCAAGCCGTTGCAGGTCGGTCCGTACAAGCTCGCCCATCGCGTCGCGATGGCGCCGTTGACGCGTATGCGGGCCGAGCGCGAGAGCTTTTCGCCGCGCTCGCTCAACGCCGAATATTACGGTCAGCGCGCAACGAAGGGCGGTTTGCTGGTTGCCGAAGCTTCGCCGGTGCTCTCGCACGGCCGCGGCAACCCGGCGACACCCGGCATCTATTCGGACGCGCAGATCGCCGGCTGGCGCAAGGTGGTGGATGCCGTGCATGCCAAGGGCGGCATCATCTTCCTCCAGCTCTGGCATGTCGGCCGCGTTTCGCATTCCTCCTTCCACGGCGGCGCGTTGCCGGTTTCGGCCTCGGCGATCGCGATCAAGGCCGAGGGCATGAAGGCGATGACGGCCGACGGCAAGATCTCTGACTACGAGACGCCGCGCGCGCTGGAGACCGAGGAGGTCAAGGGCATCGTCGAGGCGTTCCGGCAGGGTGCCAAGAACGCGCTCGCCGCCGGCTTCGACGGCGTCGAGATCCACGGCGCCAACGGTTATCTGCTCGAGCAATTCCTGCAATCGCGCAGCAACCAGCGCACCGATCAGTATGGCGGCGGAATCGAGAACCGCGCGCGCCTGCTGCTCGAGGTCACGCAGGCCGCGATCGACGTCTGGGGCGCGAACCGCGTCGCCGTGCGGCTGTCGCCCCACGGCATCGCCAATGATTCCGGCGAACCCGACCCGATGCCGCTCTACACGCATGTGGTGAAGGCGCTCGACAAGCTGGGTCTCGCCTATCTGCATTTCATAGAGCCGCGCTCCAGCGGCACCGGCCGCGCCGATGTCCACTGGGAGAACGTGCCCTCCGCCATGATGCTGTTCCGCCCGCTCTACAGCGGCGTCTTGATGACGGCCGGCGGCTTCACCGGCGAGACCGCCAATGCGGCGATCGCGGAGGGCCACGCCGACATCATCGCCTTCGGCCGCATCTTCATCTCCAATCCGGATCTGCCGCGGCGCCTCGAGCATGATTATCCGATCACGCCGTACAACCGCGCGACGTTCTACGGCGGCGAGGAGAAGGGGTACACGGATTATCCGGCGTATGACGAACTGACGCCGGCCTGATCTCACCCGTCATTCCGGGGCGATGCGGAGCATCGAAACCCGGAATCCATTTCACGTCCTGGCTTGCCGCCAATGGATTCCGGGCTCGCGACTTCGTCGCGCCCCGGAATGACGATCTTGATTTGTGGCGCGGCCGCCACCACAATTTCCGTCATTGCGAGCGCAGCGAAGCAATCCAGTATCTTTCCGCGGAGACGGCCTGGATTGCTTCGCTGCGCTCGCAATGACGACGGAGAGAGACGATGGCCAAAGCCGCAGCCGCCGCAGGGATCGCCACCGGCCAATGCCTCTGCGGCAAGGTCACCTTCGAGATCGACGTCCCCGCACGCTGGGCCTGGCACGATCATTCCGCCGCCAGCCGGCGCGCCCACGGCGCGGCCTACGCAACCTATGTCGGAAGCTGGAAGAAGCGCTTCCGCATCACCTCCGGCAAGAGCGCGCTGACCCGCTACGAGGACAAGCCGACGAAGACCGCGCGAAGCTTCTGCTCGCATTGCGGCACGCCGATCATGTACGAACGTCCGCGCGGCCCGCACATGGTCAACATCCCGCGTGCGCTGTTCAGCGAGCGCACCGGCCGCCAGCCGCTCTATCACATCGCCATCGAGGAGCTGCAGGAATGGGCCTATACCGGCGAGCCCCTGGTGCCGCTGAAGGGCTTTCCCGGCGTCGTCTGGCAGCGCGCGAAAAAGAAGAAGCGCCCGAGCGGCGAGGATCCGTTCGAGCTCGGTCGCGAGGAGATGTAGCGCCTCTCCCGCGCAACGCAGCCATGACAGCGCTTTCTTGCGCGTCTGCCGACACTTCGGCCATCATGCCTCGTCCTTGCGGCAACGGTCCGCTCCTGGAGGAAACATGAAGAACAAGATCACCGGCCGCTCCGCCTTTCTCGCGCTGCTCAAGGACGAGGGCATCACGCATGTGTTCGGCAATCCCGGCACCACCGAGCTGCCGATCATGCATGCGCTGAAGGACCATCCCGATCTCACCTATGTGATGGCGATGCAGGAGAGCCTCGTGGTCGCGATCGCCGACGGCTACAGCCGCGCTTCGGGTAAGCTCGTCGTCTGCAACGTCCATGTCGCGCCCGGCCTCGGCAATGCGATGGGCTCGCTCTACAACGCCCAGTTCACGGGCACGCCGATGATCTTGACCGCGGGCCAGCAGGAGCAGGGCCACGGCCTGATGGAGCCGGTGCTCTATGGTCCGCTGGTGCGCATGGCGGAGCCGCTGGTGAAATGGGCGGTCGAGGTGACGCGGCTGGAGGACCTGCCGCGCATCGTGCGCCGTGCCGCCAAGGTGGCGATGACGCCACCGACCGGGCCTGTGTTCATCTCGCTGCCCGGCGACATCCTCAACAGCGAAGCCGGCATCGATCTCGGCCGCTCCACCCGCATCGATGCGCGCACGAAACCATCCGACGAGGCGCTGAAGGCCTTTGCCGCACGCCTGCTCAAGGCCGAGCGTCCTGTGATCGTCACCATGGACGAGGTGGTCAAGAGCGATGCGCTGAAGGAAGCCGCCGAACTGGCCGAGCTGCTCGGCGCTGCGGCCTATCAGTCCTCGACACCGTACGGCTCGCACTTCCTCTCGGAAAGCCCGAGCTTCGTCGGCACGCTCGCGCGCGTGCAGAAGGCCGCCCGCGATACCCTCGCGCCGTATGATCTGCTGATCGCGCTCGGCGGCGATCCCTTGCGGATGTCGGTCTACAGCGAGGTCGACGCGCTGCCTGACGGCCTCGGCATCGTGCAGATCGGCCTCGTCGATTGGGAGATCGCCAAGAACTACGGTGCCGAGATCGCGCTGAAGGCGGATCTGAAGGAAACGCTGCGCGCGCTGATTCCGGTGCTGACGGAGATGGGCGGCGCGGCCCTCGCGAGCCGCGCAAAGCAGCGTCTCGCCGAGCTCGCGCCGAAGAACTGGACCGCGCGCCGCGCCGCTTTGGTCGAGCAGATCGGCAAGAGCGCCGGCCGCACGCCGATCGATCCGGACTTCCTCGTGCTGCAAATGGTCGAGGCCATGCCTGATAACGCCATCCTGGTCGATGAAGGCCTCACCTCCAGCCGCCAGGTCACGGCCCTGCGGCCGCATCGCGATCGCTACGGCTATCACGGCCTCGCCTCCGGCGGCATCGGCTGGGGCCTGCCGGCCTCGGTCGGGGCCAGCATTGCCAATCCGGATCGACCCGTCGTGTGCTTCTCCGGCGATGGCAGCGCGATGTACTCGATCCAGTCGCTCTGGACTGCCGCCCACCACAAGCTGCCGCTCAACGTCGTCATCGCCAACAATGGCGGCTATCGCATCATCAAGCAGCGCCTGCTCGCCTTCCACGGCGACGACAATTACGTCGGCATGGATTTCGTCGATCCGCCGGTGGATTTCGCTGGCATGGCGAAAGCGCTCGGCTGCGAGGCGATCAAGGTCAGCGATCCCCGCGAGCTGAGGGCGACGCTGGCGTCGGCGTTCAATCGGCCTGGGACGAAGCTGATCGAGGTGATGGTGGACGGGAAGGTGTAGGGCAGGATCTGTCCACCGTCATTGCGAGCGCAGCGAAGCAATCCAGGATCTCTCCGCGGTGGCGGTCTGGATTGCTTCCGCCTTCGCTAAAGCTTCGGCGGACAAGTCGCTGCGCTCGCAATGACGAGGAGGAGGCAGCTAGCCCTTCCTCCCCACGCGATAGCCCGCCGCCGGGTGTGGCGCATCGAGCCTTGCACGCCCGCCACCGAATAGCTTCTCCCGCAACGTGCCCTTGGCATACTCGCTCTTGTACCGCCCGCGCCGGGTCAGCTCAGGCACCAGCATGTCGGCGATATCCTCGAAGTCGCCGGGCGAGATCGCGAACGCGACGTTGAGCCCGTCGACGTCGGTCTTCTCGAACCAGTCCTCGATCTTGTCCGCGACCATCTCGGGCGTGCCGACCACGACCGGGCCGGCGCCGCCGATGCCGACATGCTCGATGACGTCGCGCACGGTCCAGACGCGGTCGGGATCGGCGCGGGTGACGTTGTCCATGGCGCTGCGGCCGGCATCGTTCTGGACGTGCCGCACCTGCTGATCGAGGTCGTAGCCGGAGAAGTCGACGCCGGTCCATCCCGACATCAGCGCCAGCGCGCCTTCGGGGCTGATGTGGCGGCGATAATCGGCGTATTTTTCCTTTGCTTCGGATTCCGTCCGGCCAAGGATGATCGTCATCATCGAGAACATCAGGATCTCGGCCGGGTTGCGGCCGAGCGCGGCGGCCTCCTGCCGGATCGCAGAGACGCGCGGCGCAATCACCTTGGCCGACGGTCCCGACATGAACACGCACTCGGCATGCCTGGCCGCGAACTGCCGGCCCCGTGGCGAGGTGCCGGCCTGGTACAGCACCGGCGTACGCTGCGGCGAGGGCTCGCTGAGATGAATGGTGTTGTTGATGCGGTAATTCGCGCCCTCGTGATTGACGCGATGAACCTTTGCCGGATCGGTGAAGATGCCGCGCTTGCGGTCGCGCAGCACGGCATCGTCCTCCCAGCTGCCCTCCCAGAGCTTGTAGACCACATCCATATATTCGTCGGCGATGTCGTAGCGGTCGTCATGCCCGGTTTGCTTGTCCTTGCCCGCGCCGCGCGCGGCGCTGTCGAGATAGCCGGTCACGACATTCCAGCCGATCCGCCCCTCGGTGAGGTGATCGAGCGTCGACATCCGCCGCGCGAACGGGTAGGGCGGCTCGAACGACAGATTGCTGGTGACGCCGAAGCCGAGATTTTGCGTCACTGCGGCCATCGCCGACAGCAGCAGCAGCGGCTCGTTTGACGGCGTCTGCGCTGCATTGCGCAAAGCTGCGTCAGGGCTGTTGCCATAGACGTCATAGACGCCGAGCACGTCCGCCAGGAACAGCCCGTCGAAGCGGCCGCGCTCCAGCGTCTTGGCCAGATCAATCCAGTAGGGCAGGCGATTATAGTCGGCGGTGCGGTCGCGCGGATGGGTCCACAGGCCCGGCGACTGGTGCGCGACGCAATTCATCGCAAAGGCGTTGAGCCTGATCTCTTTGGCCATGCTGGTCCCTCGGCGCCCCTGTACTGAGCGCTCTTCGAATGATAGATGTGCGCCCGACCTTGGCGAACTTCTTGCATATCGCTTGCGCTTGGCAAGGCCAAAGTCGGCGTCGCAGCTGCGCTTGGCAGGCCAATCCTAGTGAAGCAAGAACGAAATCCCAAGAGAGCTATAAGAAGACAAGAGAACTACAAGAGCAATCCAAGTCCCCGCCACTTTCGAAGGCCAACCCATGTCGGTAAGGTCCTTCGTCTCACAGCCTCGAAAAGCAAGTATGACCAGAGCCGACGCCATCGCCCGCGCCCGTGAGGATTTCAAGTCCGGCGCGTTCCTCGCTGAACTCGACCGCCGCGTCGCCTACAAGACCGAGAGCCAGAATCCGCAGCGCGGCCCCGAGCTGCGTGCCTATCTGGAACAGGAGATGCAGCCGGCTTTCGCCGCGCTGGATTTTTCCAGCCGCATCGTCGAATCCCCGAGCGGCAAGGCGCCGTTCCTGTTCGCCGAGCACCACGAGAGTGCGTCTGCGCCGACCGTGCTGGTCTACGGCCATGGCGACGTCGTCGACGGCATGGAAGGCGAATGGCGCGACGGCCGCGATCCCTGGCGCACCAATGTTGCGGGGACGCGCCTTTACGGCCGCGGCACCGCCGACAACAAGGGCCAGCACAGCATCAATATGGCGGCGCTCCGCGCAGTGCGCGACGCGCGCGGCGGCAAGCTCGGCTTCAACGCCAAATTCATCATCGAGATGGGCGAGGAGATCGGCTCGCCCGATCTCGGCAAGGTCTGCGATCTCCATCGCGACGCGCTCAAGGCCGATTTGTTCATGGCCTCGGACGGGCCGCGCCTCTCGGCCGATCGGCCGACGCTCTTTCTCGGCTGCCGTGGCGGCATCCGCATCCATCTCGACGTGAACTTGCGCGACGGCGGTCACCATTCCGGCAATTGGGGCGGCGTGCTCGCCAACCCCGCGACCATCCTGGTCAACGCGATCTCCACCCTGGTCGACGGCCATGGCCGTCTCCAGCTCGACGCCTTGAAGCCGCCGCGGCTGACCAACCAAATTCGCTCCTATCTCGCCGATGTCGAGGTGGTCCCGACCGCGGACGAGCCCGCACTCGCGGAGAACTGGGGCGAGGAGGGGCTTTCGGCCGCCGAACGGCTCTACGCCTGGAACACGCTGGAAGTGCTGGCGATGTCCTCAGGCAATATCGAGAAGCCGGCCAACGCTATTCCGGGCCAGGCCAACGCCGTGCTGCAACTGCGTTTCGTGGTCGGGACGAAGGTCGAGGGGCTGATCGAGGCGATCCGTGCGCACCTGGTCGGACGCGGTTTCCCGATGGTCGAGGTGCGCGCGGCGCAGAGTTTTGCTGCATCGCGCACCGATTTCGACAGCCCGTGGATCAAATGGGCCGCGGATTCGGTGCAGGAGACCACCGGCAAGGCGCCGGCCGTGCTGCCGAATTTCGGCGGTTCGCTGCCCAATGACGTGTTCTCCGAGATCCTTGGCCTGCCGACGATCTGGGTGCCGCACTCCTATCCCGGCTGCTCCCAGCATGCGCCCAATGAGCACATCCTGCTGCCATTGACCGAAGAGGCCTTGACGGTGATGGCCGGGCTGTTCTGGGATCTCGGCGAGTTGCCGGCGCCGTTAACCTGAGCCGTTAATCCAGCCGAAAGTTACATTCTAATCCGGCCCGATTTGTGCTTGCATCCGGGCCGCACCATCCGAAAGGGGAAGTAAAACGTGAAACATTTCCGTCACATCGGGCTCGCGCTCGCCGCGACCTTCGTCGTCAGCCAGGCCGGGGCCCAGGAGCTGACCGGCACGCTGAAGAACATCAAGGACACCGGCGCGATCACGCTCGGTTTCCGCGACTCCTCGATCCCATTCTCCTATCTCGACGACAACCAGAAGCCGGTCGGGTTCGCGATGGACATCTGCTACAAGATCGTCGACGCCGTGAAGAAGGAGCTCAAGCTCGACAAGCTCGAGGTCAAGCTCAACCCGGTGACGTCGGCGACCCGTATCCCGCTGATGGCCAACGGCACCATCGATCTCGAATGCGGCTCGACCACCAACAATGCCGAGCGCCAGAAGCAGGTTGCCTTCACCAACACCCACTTCCTGACCGCGAGCCGCTACGTCTTCAAGAAGTCGAGCGGCCTGAAGTCGATCGAGGACCTCAAGGGCAAGACCGTGGTCTCGACCGCCGGCACCACCAATATCAAGCAGCTCACCGAGGCCAACGTCGCCAAGGGCCTCGGCGCCAACATCATTCCCGCCAAGGATCACGCCGAGGCCTTCCTGATGGTCGAGACCGATCGCGCGATCGCCTTCGTCATGGACGACATCCTGCTCGCGAGCCTCGTCGCCGGCTCGAAGTCGCCGGGCGATTATGAGGTCTCCAAGGACGCGTTCTCCAAGCCCGAGCCCTACGGCATCATGCTGCGCAAGGACGACGCGCCCTTCAAGAAGGTGGTCGATGCTGCGACCGCCGCGCTCTACACCTCGGGCGAGGCCGAGAAGATCTACAACAAGTGGTTCACCCAGAAGATCCCGCCGAAGGGCCTGAACCTCAACACGCCGATCTCGGCCGAGCTGAAGAACGAGTTCGCCAAGCCGACGGACTCGCCGAACCCGGACGATTACAAGTAAGATGCATCATCCGCCTCTCCCCGTTTGCGGGGGGAGGCGGTACATTCGGCCTTTTCTGGAGGGAGAATGGCCGGACATTTGCATAGGCGCCCAGGACATCCATGACGGGCGCGTTCGCGCGGGGGACACGTGAACTACAACTGGAACTGGGGAATTTTCTTCCAGCCGAATCCGATGGGGACCGGCACCTATCTCGACATGCTGCTGTCGGGTTTGGCGCTGACCCTCAAGACCGCGGCGTTGGCCTGGGTGATCGCGCTGATCACAGGATCGATCGTCGGCGTCATGCGCACGCTGCCCTCGAAAGGCGCCAATTGGTTCGGCTTCGCCTACGTCGAATTCTTCCGCAACATGCCGCTGCTGGTGCAGCTCTTCCTGTGGTTCTTCGTGCTGCCGGAGATTCTGCCGAGAGCCGCGGGCCTGTGGCTGAAGCAATTGCCGAACGCGCCGTTCTGGACGGCTGCGATCGGGGTCGGCTTCTTCATGTCGGCGCGCGTGGCCGTGCAGCTGCAGGCCGGCATCTCCTCGTTGCCGCGCGGGCAGAAGATGGCGGCGACTGCGCTCGGCCTGACCACCGTGCAGGGCTATCGCTACGTGCTGCTGCCGATGGCCTTCCGCATCATCCTGCCGCCGCTGACGTCTGAATTCCTCAACACCATCAAGAACACCGCGGTCGCCATCACCATCGGCCTGCTCGAGCTGACCGGACAAGCGCGCTCGATGCAGGAATTCTCGTTCCAGGTGTTCGAGGCCTTCACCGCCGCGACCATCCTCTATCTCCTCGTCAACGCCGTCGTCGTCACCGCCATGCGCTTCCTCGAGCGCTGGGTGGCGATCCCCGGCTACATCACGGGGAAATAAGCGATGCTCGGCAATCTCGATTTCGATGTCATCCGCCGCGCGCTGCCCTATCTGTTCTACGAGGGCATGACGTTCACACTGACGCTGACGGCACTGGCTGCCCTCGGCGGCCTGGTCTTCGGTACGGCGCTCGCCCTGATGCGCCTGTCCGGCTTCAAGATTCTCGGCCGCATCGCCGGCATCTATGTCGACTTCATGCGCTCGCTGCCGCTGGTGCTGGTGATCTTCTGGTTCTACTTCCTGGTGCCCTATATCGGCCAGTGGCTGACCGGCGCCTCACGTCCGATCAGCGTCGGCGCTTTCGCATCCTCGCTGATTACCTTCATCATGTTCGAGGCCGCGTATTTCTCCGAGATCATGCGCGCCGGCATCCAGTCGATCTCGCGCGGCCAGCCGGCCGCGGCCAGCGCGCTGGGGCTGACCTACGCGCAGACCATGCGCTACGTCGTGCTGCCGCAGGCCTTCCGCAACATGTTGCCGGTGCTGATCACGCAGACCATCGTGCTGTTCCAGGACACTTCGCTGGTCTACGTCCTGTCGATCACCGACTTCCTGGGCGCGGCGAGCAAGGTGGCGCAGCGCGATGGCCGCCTGGTTGAGATGTATCTGTTCGCAGCGATCGTCTACTTCACCATTTCCTGTATCGCGTCCTACGGCGTCCGTCGCCTGCAGGCGCGCATCGCCATCATTCGATAGAGCGTGTCGATCATGATCGAAATCAGCCATGTCAACAAATGGTACAGCCCCACCTTCCAGGTGCTGACCGACTGCACCACCAATGTCACCAAGGGCGAGGTGGTCGTGGTCTGCGGCCCCTCGGGCTCGGGCAAGTCGACGCTGATCAAATGCGTCAATGCGCTCGAGCCGTTCCAGAGCGGCGACATCCTGGTCGACGGCACCAAGGTCAACGATCCCAAGACCAATCTGCCGAAGCTGCGCTCGCGCGTCGGCATGGTGTTCCAGCATTTCGAGCTGTTTCCGCACCTCAAGATCATCGACAATCTGTGCCTCGCGCAGGAGAAGGTGCTGGGCAGGGGGCATGACAAGGCGCAGACCAAGGGCATGCAGCTGCTCGAGCGCGTCGGCTTGAAGGAGCAGGCGCAGAAATTCCCGGCGCAGCTCTCCGGCGGCCAGCAGCAGCGCGTCGCCATCGCCCGCGCGCTCGCCATGGATCCGATCGTGATGCTGTTCGACGAGCCGACCTCGGCGCTCGATCCGGAAATGGTCAGCGAGGTGCTCGACGTCATGGTCGATCTCGCCCGCGAGGGCATGACCATGATGGTCGTGACCCACGAGATGGGTTTTGCCCGCAAAGTCGCCAACCGCGTCATCTTCATGGACCGCGGCGAGATCGTCGAGGACGCGGCGAAGGACGATTTCTTCGGCAAGCCCCGCAGCGACCGCGCGCAGAAGTTCTTGTCGAAGATTCTGTCGCATTAACCGGTCGTCATCCCGGGGCGCGCTTAGCGCGAGCCCGGGATCCATCGGGCGCCAGTACCGGGGTGAGATGGATTCCGGGCTCATTCGCTTTGCGAATGCCCCGGAATGACTGATCGAGGGTTTATCGGGCTCGCCAAATCTCCTATACCGATAGCCAATTCCCCCCTTTTCCCTCCCAGGAGACCTGCCTTGGACTCGATCGCCTACGTCAACGGCTCATTCGTCCCGCTCTCGGAAGCCAGGATCTCGGTGCTCGATCGCGGCTTCCTGTTCGCCGATGGCATTTACGAGGTCTCGGCCGTGCTCGACGGCAAGCTGGTCGACAATGCTTCGCATCTGGCGCGGCTGGAGCGGTCCGTCGGCGAGATCAGCTTGAGGCTGCCGGAGACCATCGAGCGCATCACAGAGCTGCAGAAGGAGCTGATCGCGCGCAACAAGCTCGTGAACGGCCTCGTCTATCTCCAGGTGACGCGCGGCGCCGACAAGGGGCGCGACTTCCCGTTTCCCAAGGCTGACGTCAAGTCGAGCCTGGTGATGTTCACCTCGGAGAAGGACATCATCAACACCCCGGTGGCCAAGACCGGCATCAAAGTCATCACGGTGCCCGACATCCGCTGGGAGCGCCGCGACATCAAGAGCGTGGCGCTGCTGGCGCAGGTGCTGGCGAAGCAGGCCGCGGCCGAAGCCGGCGCCGGCGAAGCCTGGATGCTGCAGGAGGGCTATGTGACCGAGGGCGGCTCGTCCACGGCGTTCATCCTGACCAAGGACGACGTCATCGTCACCCGCAAGAACTCCAACGCCATCCTGCCCGGCTGCACCCGCAAGGCCGTGATCGCGCTTGCCGAAGAGCGCCAGCTCCGCGTCGAGGAACGTTCCTTCACGGTCGCCGAAGCGCTCGCCGCCAAGGAAGCGTTCATCACCAGCGCATCCTCCTTCGTGCAGCCGGTCGTCGCCATCGACGGCAAGACGATCGGCGACGGCAAGCCCGGTCCGACGGCGACGCGCCTTCGCGAGATCTACGTTGAGTTCGCCAAGGCGACGGCGGTTTAGGCCACACGCTCAGCTGCCGTAGGGTGGGCAAAGGCGCCCTTGCGCCGTGCCCAGGTCTTCTCTCGTTTTCGCTGAAAGAATTGTGGGCACGCTTACGCTTTGCCCACCCTACGAGACCGTCTGTTACGGCCGGCTCACGCCACCGACGCCTTCACCTTCACCGGATGGACGGCGCGGAACGCGATCGCAATCCGGTTCCAGGCATTGATGGCGCCGATCAGCATGGTCAGGTTCACCGTGTCCGCCTCGGAGAATTGCGCGCGAACCTGTTCGTAGACGTCATCCGGCGCATGCGTCTCTGAGATCAGCGTCACCGCTTCCGTCCAGGCCAGCGCCGCGCGCTCGCGGTCGGAATAAAGCGGGGATTCGCGCCAGGCATTGAGTAGATAGATGCGCTGCTCGGTCTCGCCGCGCTTGCGGGCGTCCTCGGTGTGCATGTTGATGCAGAAGGCGCAGCCGTTGATTTGCGACGCCCGGATCTTGACCAGCTCGATCAACGATTTCTCCAGGCCCGTCGACTGGATCTGCGCTTCCAGCGCCATCAGCGCTTTGATCGTGTCGGGCGCGGCCTGGTAGTAGTTCATGCGGGGCTTCATGGTCGTTCTCCTTTTTTTGGCTGGGTCAGTGGGCTCCACCGGCCGAGACTTGGCCGGGCTTCTTCAGGAAGAGGACGGCAACCAGGGCAACGATCAGCGCCATGCCGAGCAGATAGAACGTGTCGCTGAAGGCGAAGATAAAGGCCTGCTTCTGCACGGTATGGCCGATCGCTACATAGGCGCGATGCGCGGCGTCCGCACGGTCGAGAACGCCGTGATTGACGAAATATTGTGTGAGCTGCTCGATCCGCGTGCGTGTGGCTTCTTCGAACACAGAGACCGACTGCATCAGCACGTTGGAGTGATATTGCTCGCGCTTGGTCAGAACGGTCTGCAGCAGCGCGATGCCGACGGCGCCGCCGAGATTGCGCATCATGTTGAACAGGCCGGAGGCCGAGCCCGCATTCTCCGCTTCGATGCCTGCGGTTGCGACCGCCGACAGCGGCGCCATCACCAGCGCCTGGCCGATGGCGCGAACGACATTGGGCCACAGCAGCTGGTCGGCGGCATAGTCGTTGGTCATGTCGATGTTCATGAAGTTGGATGCTGCGAACAGAACGAAGCCGACGCCGATGATAATCCGCGCATCGAATTTTTGCATCAGGCGCGGCACCAGCGGGATCAGCATGAGCTGCGGCAGCCCGGTCCAGGCCAGCACCGTGCCGATCTGCTCGGCGTTGTAGCCCTGGATGCGCGACAGGTATTGCGGCAGGATGAACACGGAGCCGTAGAGTGCGACGCCGAGCAGGAAGTTCGCGAGCATGCCGAAGCCGAAATTGCGGCGCACGAGCAGGCGCAGATTGAGCAGTGGCTTCTTCACCGTGAGCTCGATGATCAGGAAGGCGGTCAGCGCAACGGCGGCGATGACCGAGAGCTTGACGATGAACGGCGAGCCGAACCAGTCGTCCTTGTTGCCTTCCTCCAGCACGGTCTGCAGTGCGGACAGGCCGATCGCCATGGTGATGATGCCGGCCCAGTCGCCCTCGCGGAGCAGCGCCAGCTTCATGGGCTTCGCCTCGAGCGCATACCAGAGCATGCCGACCATGATCGCGCCGGGCACGAGGTTGACATAGAAGATGTATTGCCAGCCGAAATTCTCGGTGAGATAGCCGCCGATGGTCGGGCCGATCGCCGGCGCGAACGTCGCCGACAGCGCGAACAGCGCAAGGCCGACCGGCTGCTTGCCGCGCGGCAGCAGCATGATGATCAGCGTGAAGGCCATCGGGATCAGCACGCCGCCGGTGAAGCCCTGGATGGCGCGCAGCACGATCATCTGCGACAGATCCTGCGCCAGCGCGCAGGCCGCGGACAGAACCAGGAACAGGATCGCGTTGGTGAGCAGGTAGATGCGAATCGAGAACACCTGCGCCAGCCAGCCGGACAGCGGGATCACCACTATCTCGGCGATCAGGTAGGAGGTCGATATCCAGCCGCCGTCGTCGATGCCGGCGCCGATCGCGCCCTGGATGTCCGCGAGCGAGGCGTTGACGATCTGGATGTTCAAAACCGCCATGAAGGCGCCGAGGGTGGCGCCGATCACCGCGATCCAGGTCCTTGTGGATACAACCGGCATCGTGGGCTCAGCAGGGACGGGGAGATTGGCGGAGGTGGCGTTGAGGGCCGGTTGGAGCGTGCTCATGGAAGCCTCGTCTCGGGTACTGAGACTGGATGCGTTATGCGGTTGGTTTCGATCATCGTGGAAGCTTTGGAAGGATCATCCGGGCGGATTTGACGGTCCGGCCGGAGCCTTCCGGCTTCAGTCTCCGCTTGCGTGGGGTGCGTTGTTAGCCAGACGTTTCGCGCTGTCGCGCTCGGCCAGCACCGCCTGTTTGGTGTCGACGATCGGCACCGCGGACATGCCCGGCCGCAGCAGGCCGGTGAGGCTGTGATCGTCGAGCACGATCTTCACGGGAACGCGCTGCACGATCTTGGTGAAGTTGCCGGTGGCGTTGTCGGGCGGCAGCAGCGCGAATTCGAGCCCGCTTGCCGGCGACAGGCTGTCGACATGACCGCGCAGAATGGTGTCGCGGAAGCTATCGACGTGCAGCTCGACCGGCTGGCCCGGCCGCACATGGGTGAGCTGGGTCTCCTTGAAATTGGCGACGACATAGACGGCATCGAGCGGCACCACTGCCATCAATTGCGTGCCGGCCTGCACGTATTGGCCGACACGCAAGCTGCGGGCGCCGACCGTGCCGTCCACGGGAGCTGTGATTTCCGTATAGGACAGGTTCAGCGCGGCTTGCTGCGCGACTGCACGAGCGCGTTCGAGCTGGGCAGCAGCCTGGGCGCGCTGGGTGGTGAGCACGTCGACCTTGCGCTGCGCGGCGACGAGGCCGGACTTGGCATGCTGCAATTGTGCGCTGCTGGCGCGCAGCGCTGCATCGGTCTGCTGTGCGCGCTGGATCGTGCCGGAGCCCGACTTCATGAGGTCGTCGTAACGGGCACGCTCCTCCTGCGCGAACTTCAGATTGGCGTCCGCAGCCGCCACATCAGCCGTGCTCTGCGCGATAATCGGCTGTTGCAGTTCGAGTTGGGCATCAATGTTGCGGACCGAGGCTTCGCCGGCAGCGACGTCGGCTTTCGCCTGGTCGAGCGCCGCCTTGAAATCGCGGTCGTCGATCTTGGCCAGCAGCTGGCCCGACCGAACCTTCTCGTTGTCGCCGACCAGCACCTTGGCGATGTAGCCGGAGACCTTCGGCGCGACGATCGTGGAGTCCGCCTTTACATAGGCATCGTCGGTGGATTCGAGGTAGCGGCCGTTGGTCCAGTAATCGTGTCCGTAGTAGGCCATGGCTGCCGTGCCTGCGAGGAGCGCGAGCGCCAAGGCCGCGCGCCGAACCATGTTCCGGGCCGGGATAGCGGGTGGCGCCTTGGCATATTCGTGCGCGATTTCAGTTGCTTGCTGGAAGGTCTCAGTGCGGGGCATTTCGGACATTGCAGTCTCCTGTCGGCTCGCTGAGACTATCGGTCTTGCTGGCCGGGATGATAATCGGCTAAATTTTGGAAGGATTATCCATTGAGAGTTGATAATCTGAGCCGTCACCCTGGTTCGTGATGTCTACCGGGTCAGGGGCGCGACTGCGCCAGCGCGATTGCCGTCTCTGTCGCGCGATTGCTGCCGAGGCGCACATCCGGTGCAAGGAAAGCCATGGATCGATTGACCAGCCTCGAAGTGTTCAGCCGGGTGGTCGAGGCCGGCGGCTTCTCTGCAGCAGCCCGCAAGCTCAATATGTCGACCACCATGGTGAGCAATCACGTGCAGGCCCTGGAAGACCGGCTCGGGGTGCGGCTGCTTCACCGCACCACGCGCAAGGTCAATCTGACCGAGATCGGCAAGGCCTATTACGACCGCTGCGTCCAGATTCTCGCCGACATCGAACAGGCCGACGACATCGCGAGCGAATTGCAGTCGGTGCCGCGTGGCACGTTGCGCATTCACGTCGCCACGCACATGGTGCCGTTCGTCGCGCCGATTGCGGCGAAACTGCTGTCGACCTATCCGGAGCTCAAGATCGATCTGCGCATGGGCGAGGCCGAGGTCGACCTCATCGAGGAAGGCTATGACGTGGCCCTGCGCATGATACAGCCGCCGGATTCGAGCCTGATCGTGCGGAGCCTTGCCACCTGGCGTCACGTGCTGTGCTGCTCCCACGATTACATCGAGAAGCACGGCCGGGTGCAGAAGCTCGACGAGCTCGCCGCGCACAATTGTGGTCGGCACTTGAACTATCCGTTCGGCGACGAGTGGCGTTTCCTCGATCGCAAGGGCTCGCCGGCCTCGGTGCGCATCTCCGGCAGCTTCGTCACCAACAGCGGGGAAGCATTGCGGAAGGTCGCGCTGGAGGGCGCCGCAATCTGCCTGATGGCGGGGTTCCTCATTCAGGATGATCTCGAAGCCGGCCGCCTCGTGCGCCTGTTGCCGGAATATCGGACGGTCGAGCTCTCCATGAATGCGGTCTACCCGCATCGTCATCATCTATCGGCGAAGGTGAGGACCTTCATCGACCTGCTCGTGCATCACAGCGCCGAGCAGCAGAAGCTGATCAACCCGTATTCGTAAGCGATGGCGGCAGAGCCGTAGGGTGGGCAAAGGCGCGTTGGCGCGGTGCCCACCATCTCTTCGTAATTGCGAGCGAAGTGTTTAGCCCGGAGACATGACTGACAGGTGTTCGGGGACATGGTTGACACGTCAAAATCGGCTCGATTCGTCAAACAAGGGGGCGAGCGATGCCGTGGCGAGAGGTGTCAGTCATGGATCAACGGCGAGAGTTTGTGATGCTTGCCAAGCAGGAAGGAGCGAACCTACGGCAGCTGTGCCGGCAGTTCGGCATCAGCGCCCCGACCGGCTACAAATGGATCCAGCGGTACGATGCAGGCGATACGACCTTGGCGGACCGGTCGCGACGACCTCATCACAGT
Source organism: Bradyrhizobium sp. NC92 (assembly GCF_025200865.1). NCBI lineage: Bacteria > Pseudomonadati > Pseudomonadota > Alphaproteobacteria > Hyphomicrobiales > Nitrobacteraceae > Bradyrhizobium > Bradyrhizobium sp. NC92. The sequence continues at coordinate 7,715,485 of NZ_CP104171.1, read as the reverse complement.
CCGGAGCGTACAGCCGCTGCGATCGAGCAGCAGATCGTCGAGCTGCGCGATGCTCACCCGGCCTGGGGAGCGCGTAAACTCGCCCATCGTCTCAAGCGCAACCGGCAAGCCATTCCGGCGATATCCACCGTGCACGAGATTCTGCGACGTTACGATCGGGTGAAGGAGCCGGCGGGGACGCCTGGACAGCCGTATACGCGCTTCGAGAAGGATACGCCCAATCAGCTTTGGCAAATGGACTTCAAGGGACACAGTGCGCTGGAGAACGGCGTGTCCTGTCATCCACTGACGACGCTGGACGATCACTCGCGCTTTGCCTTGTGCCTGGCAGCCTGTGACAACGAACGAGGCTCGACGGTACGAGGCCATCTCGAGACGACATTCCGCCGTTACGGGCTGCCGGATGCGATCTTTGTCGACAATGGCGGCCCCTGGGGCTTCACCCTTGAAGATCCCTGGACCACGCTGACGGTGTGGCTTCTCAAGCTCGGCGTCCGCACGATCCACAGCCGGCCCTATCATCCCCAGAGCCGAGGCAAGAACGAACGGTTCCACCGCAGCCTGAAAGCCGAGGTCTTCGCCTTCAAGCGCTACCGGGACCTTGCTGATGTCCAGCGGGCGTTCGACCAATGGCGAGCCGTCTACAATCTCGATCGGCCGCACGAGGCATTGGGCTTCGATGTGCCCGCGAGCCGTTATCGACCGAGCCAGCGCCCCATGCCGGACCGCCTTCCAACGGTGGCATATGAGGAGGGCGAGATCGTCCGTTCCGTCTCCACCACGAAGGCCTATGTCAGCTTCAAGGGGCGGCTCTGGAAAGTCCCGCAGGCCTTCCGTGGTGAGAGGCTCGCCATTCGCCAACTCAGTGCTGACGGAAAGTTCGGAATATTCTTTGCCGCTCATCAGATCGAAACGATCGATTTACGTAACCCCAAAAGTGTCAACCATGTCCCCGAACAGGTGTAAGCTATGTACCCGGGCTGAACAAAAGCGAAGCAATCCAGAATCCCTCCGTGGAAAGATTCTGGATTGCTTCGTCGCAAGCGCTCCTCGCAATGACGAGAGGGCGAAGGGTAGGGCACGATCCCGGCAGCGCTGCGTCAACCGTAGGCCTGCATCCTTGCCGGCGGTGGTGTGTCAAGTTCAACGAGCAGTCGCTCGACCTCGGTCTTCACTTTCACGATCGCGGCGTCCTTCACCGGGCCATAGCCGCGGATCTCCATCGGGCCTCTGGCAATCGCCACGAGATTTGGCAGGCGCGCCGCGTCGAGCTCGCCCAGCATCCGCTCGATCAGGCCTTCATACCAGGCGATCAGTTCACGCTCGGCGCGCCGTTCCGCGGTGTAGCCGAACGGATCGAACGGCGTTCCGCGCAACCCTTTCAGGCGCGCGAGCATGGCCAGAGGCACCTGGATCCACTGGCCGAAGGCGCGCTTGCGCGGCCGGCCCCGGGCGTCGCGCCGGGACGTCAGGAACGGCGGGGCGAGGTGATACTGGACGCTGAAGCCGTCCTCGAACTCGCGCTTCAATTCATCGAGAAAGCCGGTTTGCATGTGCAGCCGCGCCACCTCGTACTCGTCCTTGTAGGCCATCAGCTTGAACAGCGCGCGCGCGACCGCCTCGGTCAGCGCCTCGCTGTTCAGCTTGGCCTCGGCATTGCGCACCTTTGCGACCATCGCCCGGTAGCGCGCCGCGTAGGCTTCGTTCTGATAGGCCGTGAGGAACTCGATGCGCCGGGCAATGGTCGCATCGAGCGTCTCGGCCTTTGGCGCATCCTCCGCCTTCGGCAGAAAATCCGGATCGGCAGCGGCGATCCGGCCCCAGGCAAAGGCCTGCTTGTTGCGTTCGACCGCGACGCCGTTGAGCTCAATCGCCCGCAACAAAGCCTGCAGCGAAACAGGGACAAGACCGTGCTGCCAGGCAAAGCCCAGCATGATGATGTTGGCGTAGACGGAATCGCCGAGCAGGCGCTCGGCCAGTACGTTGGCATTGATCGTGTCGAGATTGTGCTCGCCGATGACCTGATCGATTGCGCGCAGGCGGGCTGGCGCAGCGAGATCGGCGTCGCGGAAGCGGACCACGTCGCCGGTCGGCATTTCCGCGGTGTTGACGGCGGCACGGGTGCCGCGGCGATAGGTGCCCGAGGCCTTTGGCGAGGAGCTGACGACGAGATCGCAGCCGATCAGCGCATCGGCCGCGCCCTGGTCGATGCGGACCTGGTGCAGCGCCTCGGGGCTCGCGGCCAGGCGAATGTAGCTCAGCACAGGCCCGAATTTCTGCGCAAAGCCGGTGAAGTCGAGCACCGAAACGCCGCGGCGTTCCAGATGCGCGGCCATGCCGATCAGCGCGCCGACGGTGATCACGCCGGTGCCGCCGACGCCGGTCACCATGAGGTCGTAGGGCCGGTCGAGCGTTGCGGGCGCGGGCAGGGGAAGCGTTGCGGCGCGCTCGGTCGCATCGATCCGGCTCGCGCTCTTCTTGCGGCGCGTCGCGCCTTCGACCGTGACAAAGCTCGGGCAGAAGCCGTTGAGACAGGAAAAATCCTTGTTGCAGGCCGACAGATTGATCTGCCGCTTGCGGCCGAACGGCGTCTCCTTCGGCTCGACGCTGAGGCAGTTGGATTCGACCGAGCAGTCGCCGCAGCCTTCGCAGACGAGATCGTTGATGTAGGCGAACCGCTTGGGATCGGCCATCTGCCCGCGCTTGCGCCGGCGCCGCTTCTCGGTGGCGCAGGTCTGCTGGTAGATCAGGACCGAGACGCCGGGAATGTTGCGCAGCTCGCGCTGCACGGCATCCATCTCCTCGCGCGGATGGATGGTGACGCCGGCCGGCAGATCGGACGGCGAGAACTGCGCGGGATTATCCGACACCAGGGCGATGCGCTCAACACCTTCGGCGCGGACGCTGTGGGCGATGGCATGGACGCTGACGGGCCCGTCGACCGGCTGGCCGCCGGTCATGGCGACCGCGTCGTTGAACAGGATCTTGTAGGTGATGTTGGCCTTGGCCGCGATCGCCTGGCGAATCGCCATCGAGCCGGAATGGTAGTAAGTGCCTTCGCCGAGATTCTGGAACACGTGCTTGTGCCCGGTGAATCGCGATGAAGCCGCCCAGTTCACGCCCTCGCCGCCCATCTGGATCAGCGAGGAGGTTTCGCGGTCCATCCAGCTCGCCATGAAATGACAGCCGATGCCGGCGAGCGCCTTCGATCCTTCCGGCACTTTGGTCGAGGTGTTGTGCGGACATCCCGAGCAGAAATAGGGCGTGCGTGTCGCGCCGCTGACATTGATCGTACGCGCGGCCTCCGGCATCAAGGCGGCGGCGCGCGCGGCGAGATTGAGGCCCGGAAACATCGGATCGAGCCGGCGCGCGAGCAGGTTCGCCAGCGCGCGAGGCGACAATTCGCCGATCCAGGAGATCAGCCGTGCGCCGGTTTCGTCGTGCTTGCCGACCATGCGCTCGGGCTTGCTGCCGGGATAGTCGTAGAAGTACTCCTTGAACTGGCTCTCGATGATGCCGCGCTTCTCCTCGACCACCAGGATCTCGCGCTTGCCCTTCACGAACCCCATCGCGTCGTGCAACGCCAGCGGCCAGACCATGCCGACCTTGTAGACGTCGATGCCGATGCGGCGGCAGGCCGCTTCATCGAGGCCCATCAGCCGCAACGCCTCCATCAAATCGAGATGCGCCTTGCCGGTCGTGACGATACCGTAGGTGGCGCCAGGGATATCGTAGATGTGACGGTCGATCGGGTTGGCCTTGGCGAAGGCGTAGACCGCGTGCTTCTTGGCTTCCAGCCGCTCCTCGATCTGCGGGCCCGGCAAATCGGGCCAGCGATAGTGCAGTCCGCCCGGCGGCGGCGTGAAGTCGGGGGTGTGGAAGAGGCGCGGCGGGCGCAGCGCGACGGAGGCGCCTGATTCCACGATTTCTGAGATCGCCTTGAAGCCGACCCACATGCCGGAGAAGCGGCTCAGTGCGTAGCCATATTCGCCGAACGCCAGATATTCGCCGACGTCGGCCGGATGCAGCGTCGGCATGAACCAGCTCATGAAGGCGACGTCGGACTGATGCGGCATCGAGGAGGAGACGCAGCCATGGTCGTCGCCGGCGACCACCAGCACGCCGCCATGCGGCGAGGAGCCATAGGCGTTGCCGTGCTTGAGCGCATCGCCGGACCGATCGACGCCCGGCCCCTTGCCATACCAGAGCCCGAACACGCCATCGACCTCGCGGTCGGCTTGCGTCTCGACCTGCTGCGAGCCCAGCACCGCGGTTGCCGCGAGGTCCTCGTTCACGGCGGGGAGGAATTCGATGCGGTCGCGCTTGAGCTGCTGCTGGATGCGCCACAGTTCGAGATCAACGCCGCCGAGCGGCGAGCCGCGATAGCCGGAGATGAAGCCGGCGGTGTTGAGCCCGGCCGCACGATCGCGTCGCGCCTGGTCGAGCGCGATACGGACGATGGCCTGCGTGCCCGTGAGGAAGACGCGGCCCTCCTCGCGCTCGTAGCGATCGGAGAGCTCGTACGTGTCGAGTGAGGAAATGGCGTCCATGGCGGACCTCGCGCGGCATCCTGCCCAGTGATGGAAGGTTATGCCCGAGGCGTTGGTAGGTCTTACCTATTTATCCCTTCTGTTGCAGAAATTCGGTAGGATTTTGCAAGTGGGCGTTCAATCTGGTAGATCTGCTCGAACTGGAGCCTCCCATGATCGAAGAGCAGGACAGCCGCATTCTCGCCCATCTCCAGAGAGATGGCCGCGCCACCAACCAGCAACTCGCCGACGAGGTCGGCATGTCCACTTCCGCCTGCTGGCGGCGGGTGCGGACGCTGGAGGAAAGCGGCGTCATCCAGGGCTATGCGGCGCTGGTCGCGCGCGAGCAGGCGGGCTTTGCGATGTCGGCCATCCTCCACGTCTCGCTGGAGCGTCACGATGCGAAGTTCGTCGACGAATTCGTGGCGAGGGTCACCAAGCGCCGCGAGGTGCTGGAGTGTTTTGCGACCACCGGGGACGCCGATTATCATTTGCGCGTCGTCGTCCAGGACATGGCGGCCTACAACCGCTTCCTCGACGAGTTCATGTTCCGCATCCCCGGCATCCGCTACGTCCGCAGCAACGTCGTGCTGAAGGAGATCAAGACCAGCGTGGCGCTGCCGTTTTGAGATGCGGAAAGTCCTGTGGGGTGGGCAAAGGCGCACTTGCGCCGTGCCCACGATCTCGCTCGACCTTGCGAAGGTCGGTAGGCGCGCTTCCGCCTTCGCTCATCGAGCTACGGCGGACAAGTCGCTTTGCCCACCCCAGGGCACCGCGATATCAATCTCCCGTAAACCAACACAGGGCGGCAAATTGGTAAACGGAACATGCCTTTCGTCGACGGTTCGGCCCCGCAGCGGTATTCCCGTCAGTTTTGTCGCGCTCGTTCGCAGCTCGTTCACTTTGATCGACGGTTTGCGCCGCGCAATAACGACCACTTAGGCGGTCGCCACCCATAAAGGCACCGGGAGAAATAGGCAGAAATGCCCGGGAGCTGAGATCGTGTCGACGACACTCGCGCGCACCTTTGCGGCGTTGAGCGCCATCAATGAAGCGATTCTCTACGCGAGATCGCCGGAGGAGCTGTACCAGAAGGTCTGCGATGCCGGGTTTTCGAGCGGGGACTTTCTGGCCGTTGCCGTGTTCCTGGTCGAGCCGGACGGCCGAAGGTTGTGCTTCGCGGCCGGCTGTGGCGATGACATTGCGCGGCTCCGCTCGATCGTGATCACGACGGAAACCGGCACGCCCGAAGGATCCGGCGTCGGCGGCGAGGCGTTTCGCCATCAGAAGCTGTGCGTCAGCAACGATTATCTGAACGATCCGCGCTCGCTGGCCTGGCGCGAGGGCGCCGCCCAGGCCCACATCGGTGCGGCCGCGGCGCTGCCGCTGCTCTGCAGCGGCAAGAGTGTCGGCGTGTTGTATGTGACGCGGAGCGAGCCCAACTCGCTGAACGAGCAGATGGTGTCGCTGTTCGAGCGCATGTCGGCGAACATTTCCTACGCGCTGGACAATTTCGCGCGTGAGACCGCGCGGCAGGCCAGTGAACGGGCGACACGGCGGCTCAACCGCATGTTCGGCGCCATCAGCGCCACCAACGAAGCCATCCTGCACGCCAAGACCGAGCAGGAGCTGTATCAACTGGTATGCGACGCCTCGGTCCACAGCGGCAAGTCGCTGGCGACCATCGTGCTGCTTCGCGAGCCGGATTCGCACTGGATGAAGCCCGTCGCCGCCACCGGCCAGAACCTCGAGCTGGTCACCCAGGCGCGCTATTCGGTCGATCCGGAGAATCCCTACGGCAAGGGCATCTCGGGCGAGGTATTCCGGACGCAGAAGGCCATCGTCGAGGACGATCTCGCCAGCCGCACCAGGGGCACGCCGTGGGAGCAGGCCAACGTCAACACCGGCGTCGCCGCCTGCGTCGTCGCGCCGTTGATCAGGCACGGCGAGAGCGTCGGCGTGCTGCTGTTCTTCATCAGCCGCTCCTGGGCCAAGGACGAGGAGATCGTCGCGCTGATGCTGCGCATGGCCGAGAACGTCTCGTTCGCGATCGAGAATTTCGGCCGCGAGGCCGAGAAAGCCCGCATCGCCGCAGAAGAAGAGTGCCTGGCGCGCATGTATGCGGCGCTCAGCGCCACCAACGAGGCGATCCTGCGGGCGCGGTCGCGGGCCGAGCTGTTCGATCTCGTCTGCGAGGCGACCGCCAAGGGGGCCAAGTTCACCTCGGCCACCATCGCGCTGGTCGACCATCGCACCGGGCTGCTGCGCGTCGCCGCCTGCTATGGCCCGAACGCCGATGAGGTTCGCGAGTTCACGTTCTCCACCTCCGACCAGGTGCCCGAAGGGCGCGGCCTGACCGGCACCGCGTTTCGCACGCGCCAGCCCGCCGTCAGCAACGACGTGCTCGCCGACGACCGTATCGCGCCCTGGCACGCCAGCGCCCGCCGTACCGGCATCGCATCCTCGGCGGCATTGCCGCTGCTCAACGGCGACCGGGTCGAGGGCATCTTTCTGTTCAACTCCCCGGAGCGCGGCACCTTCACGCCGGAGCTCGTCGAGCTGCTGTGCAGGCTTCAGGCCAACGTCGCCTTCGCGCTCGAAAGCTTCGACCGCGCCGAAGAGAAGGCGCGGGCGGACAAGCAGCGCAATCGTCTCAGCGGCATGTTCGAGGCGCTGAGCGCAACCAACGAAGCCATCATGCGCGCCAAGACGCGCGAGGAGCTGTTCGAGGTGGCTTGCCAGGCGGCCGTGCTGGGCGACCTGTTCGCCGCGGCGACGATCGGCATCATCGACGAAGCAGGCGAGCTCGTCCGCGTCGTTGCGGTCAAGGGGCGCCTGCAGGAGCGCATAGCCGGACGGACCTCCGTCATTTCCGCCGACCATCCCGAGGGCCAGGGCATCATCGGCCTCTCGCTGCGCACGCGCCGGCCCAGCGTCATGAACGATTATCTGAGCGAGCCGCGGTCCGCCTATTGGCGCGCGAGGGCCATCGAGGACGGAACGCGGGCTGCGGCGTGCTTCCCGCTGCTGAGAGCGGGACGGGAACCGGTCGGCATTCTGCTCTTCCTCGCACCGGAAGAGAATACGTTCACGCCCGATCTGGTCGAGCTGCTCGGGCGCCTCGCGGAGAACGTCTCCTTCGCACTCGACAATTTCGAGCGCGCCGAGGAGAAGGCACGCACCGAAGCGCAGAAGGAGCGCCTCACCCGCATGTTCGCGGCCTTGAGCGCGACCAACGAGGCGATCATGCGCGCGAAGTCGCGTGCCGAGCTGTTCGACCTCGTCTGCCTTGCGGCATCGAACGGCGCCAAGTTCACCTCGACCACGATTGCCCTGGCGAGGCCCGGTACCGACCTGCTCGAGATCGTCGCCGCCGCCGGTCCGTCCGCCGCCACCACGCGCAATGTCCGTCTCTCGATCGATCCCGAGCGGCCGGAGGGGCGCGGCATGAGCGGCACGGCGTTCCGCACGCGCCAGCCCTGCATCAGCAACGATTATCTCAACGACGACCGCGTCCGCGTCTTCCACCCCATTGTGCGCGGGGATGGCGCGCGGTCGGGCGCCGCGTTTCCGCTCGTCACGCACGATGAGGCCGTCGGCGTCATGATCTACATGTCGACCGAGCCGGCGACCTTCACGCCAGAATTCGTCGAGCTGTTGCAGCGTCTCGCCGACAACGTCTCCTTCGCGATGGAGAATTTCGATCGCACCGACGAGAAGAACAAGGCCGACGAGCGCATCGAATACCTCGCCTCGCACGACAGCCTGACCGACCTGCCGAACCGCGAGACCTTCAACGGGCTCTTGCGCGAGGCGATCGATGCGGCGCAGCGCCATGATCACCGCTTTGCGGTGCTGTTCATCGACCTCGACCGCTTCAAGGTCATCAACGATTCGCTCGGCCACGAGGCCGGCGACCTGCTCCTGCTCCAAGTCGCGAACCGCTTGCGCGGCAGCTTGCGGGCGAGCGACGTGGTCGCGCGCCTCGGCGGCGACGAGTTCGTGGTGATCCTCGACCAGTGCGGCGAGATCGACGACGTTCAGCGCATCGCGACTGAATTGCTCGCTGCGCTCGCCGAGCCCATGGAGCTCGCCGGCCACGAGTGCCACACCACGGCCTCGATCGGCATCGCGATGTATCCGGCCAACGGCTCCGATGCGCAGACGCTGACCAAGAACGCCGACATGGCGATGTACCTCGCCAAGGAGGACGGCAAGAACGGCTATCGATTCTTCTCCAACGAGGTGAAGACGCAGTCGATCGAGCGGCTGTCGCTGGAGAGCGCGCTGCGCCGCGCGCTGGAACGCGAGCAGTTCTCGCTCAACTACCAGCCCAAGGTGGACATGGCGACCGGTCAGATCACGGGTGTCGAGGCGCTGCTGCGCTGGACCCATCCCGAGCTCGGCAACGTCTCGCCCGCACAATTCATTCCGCTCGCGGAGGAAACCGGGCTGATCGTGCCGATCGGCCGCTGGGTGCTGAAAGAGGCCTGCGCGCAAGCCATGGCCTGGCAGCGCCGCGGCCTGCTGCCGCTGTCGATGGCGGTCAACCTGTCGCCGCGGCAGTTTGCCGACGAGCATCTGTTGCAGGACGTCGACGAGGCGTTGGCGGCCTCCGGCATGTCGCCGGTGCTGCTCCAGCTCGAGGTCACCGAGAGCATGATGATGCGCAATGTCGGCCGCGCGCTCAAGGTGCTCGACTCCATCCAGAGCCGCGGCATCCGTCTCGCCATCGACGATTTCGGCACCGGCTATTCGTCGATGTCGCTGATGAAGCACTTCCCGATCGACACGATCAAGATCGACCGCTCCTTCGTGCGCGACCTGCCGCAGGATTCGGAGGATCAGGCGATCGCGCAGGCGATCATCAGCATGGGCAAGGCCCTCGGCATGACCGTCGTCGCCGAGGGCGTCGAGAATGCCGAGCAGGAGGCGTTCCTGCGCAGCCATGGCTGCGACGAGATGCAGGGCTTCCTGATCTCCAAGCCGCTGCCGGCGCGGCAGATGGCCGAGCTGCTGCGGCCGATGGTGCTGCCCGTCGCGCCGCCGCTCCAGCCGGAAGCGGCCGATGAAGACGCAGCCTCAGGGCTGAAACGCGCTGTCGTCTGACGGCTGCGGGTGCAGCTCGCGGACCTCGTGCTCTTCCCCCTCGGCCTTGCTCGGAAAATCCTGGGGGGCCGTCAGTGACGTCTGCTCGTTGAACAGTGCAAGAATGGCACGCGCGCCGTCGGCGAAGCTCGTCCCTTCGCTTACGTCCAATGCGCAGCAGCATGTTGCGCTCATCGGCTCCTGGTCGTCGACCACGGCCATGGCAGGCCCCCACCACCAGGCAGGCGCGGGCGAACGCTCGTCCTCCGGCACGACATGCCAGCGGACGAACTCCTCCATCACGCGCTCGAATTCCAGGCGGGCAGCCTGATGCATGTGGTCGATGCTCCCAGAATCGCGTCCGACGACGGGCCGACACGCCGACTTGATCGTCACTTCGCTCGGAAAATTCGGTTCGTGCAACTGGGCCGAACCATGCAGGCCGACGTCGTCGTCGGCAATGCGGAACGCGCGGCGGTCGGCGATGCGCCGGCGCGGCCGCGACAATTCATTCTAGCCGCTCGAGGGCACGGCAAGCAAGCGATTGCAGCCGCGATTGCCTAACGCGGCCTGAACGGATGCGCCTTCTGGTGCCAGGCCCAGGCCGTGCGGACGACCGTCGGCAGGTCGGAGTGACGCGGCACGAAGTTCAGCACCTTTCTCGCAGCAGAGGGATCGGCGACCAGAAAGGTGGGATCGCCGGCGCGGCGCGGCTTGACCGTGTGCGGCACCTCGCGCCCGGTCTCCTTCTTGATCGCGTCGAGGATCTCGCGCACGGAAAAACCGGAGCCGGTGCCGAGATTGAAGCTGCCGCCGGCATGGCCTTGTTCCAGAAGCTTCAAGGCCGCGACATGCGCGGCCGCAAGGTCCGTGACGTGGATGTAGTCGCGGATCGCGGTGCCGTCGGGCGTGTCGTAATCGTCGCCGAACACCGCGAAGTCGACATGGCCCTGAAGCGCCATCATCGCGCGCGGAATGAGGTGGGTCTCGTTGTCGCGCAGCTCGCCGATGCCGCCGGCCGGATCGGCGCCGCTGGCGTTGAAATAGCGCAGGCAGAACGCACCGAAGCCATAGGCCGTGCGGTAATCGGCGAGCATGCGCTCGATCATCAATTTCGATGCGCCGTAAGGATTGATCGGCGCGCAAGGAAAGTCTTCCGGCAGCGCCTTGGAATCGGCGTTGCCGTAGACGGCGCCCGTCGAGGAGAACACGATACGATGGCAGCCCGCGTTGCGCATCGCCTGCAACAGCGACAGCGTGCCCTGGACGTTGTTGATGTAATATTTCTGCGGGTCGGTCATGGACTCCCCGACGAGGCTCGCCGCCGCGAAATGCATCACCGCCGTGATCTTGTGGTCGGCGAAGGCGCGCGCCAGCGCCGCGCCGTCGAGCAGGTCGCCCGTCACCAGCGGGCCGGATACGAAGCTGCGATGACCCGTCGAGAGATTGTCATAAACGACGGGCTGATAGCCGGCGGCGGTCAATGCGCGGCAAGCATGCGAGCCAATATAGCCAGCGCCCCCGGTGACGAGGACGGTCGGTCGGTCAGTCATATCGTATTCTGCTCTTCTCTTAGCGGAGGGGGCGGTTGCGGCTGAAGAGAAGATAGAGCGCGCGGGGGTTGGTGGTCAAATAACGCCAGAGCAGACGGCGCGGCTCGAGCAAGGTGCGCCAGGCCCATTCGAGCCCGATCTTCTGCATCCATTGCGGCGCGCGGGAACGGCTCCCTGACAAGAAGTTGAATAGTCCGCCGGATGTCTTGATGACGCCAACATTGGTCAGATGCGGCGTGAACTCCTTCACGAATGCCTGTTCGTTGGGCACACCGAGCGCGACCCACAGATAATCCGGCGCCAGGGCATTGATCTCCTCGACCTGGGCACGCAGCGCCTCGCCGCGAAGATAGCCGTGGCTGCGCCCGACGATCTTGAGACGTGGATACATCTTCTGGACGTTTGCGACCGCAGCGGCGTTCTCGGGCTCGCTTGCGCCGAACATGTAGAAGGTGCGGCCTGCGGCTTCGGCCTTGCGCGCGACGACGTGGAACAGGTCCGTGGTTGCGACGCGCTCCGGCAGCGGGAACCAGGATTGCAGCTTCGAAGCTGCGACCAGCGGCTGACCGTCGGCGTTGATCAAATCAGCGGCACGGAACAGGCGCTCGGTCTGCGGCTCGGTCGAGCAGCGCGCCAGCACCTCGCCATTGGCCGAGGTCAGGAACAGCGGACGGCCGATGCGATGGTCGGGATTGGTCGCCTCGATCATGAAATCGGCGGTCTCTTCCAGGTCGAGCGCGGCCATGCGAAGTCCGCCGACGGTGATTCTCGGCACCTCGGCAGTTGCTGCCCGTCCGTCGAAGTTGACGCGGCGCTCAAGCATATTGTTTGCCTCGCTGGCGCGTTTGCATTGCAGGGGTGAGCTCGTCGAGCACGACGCCGACGAGCTTGCGCTCGGCCTGGCCGAGCGCGGTCAGGATCTCTTCCAGGCTGTCGTTGACGTCGAGGCTGGTCGGCAGCACGGCCACCAGCGCGTCGATGTCGTCGAACAGCTTGCGGCCGCTGGAAGCGAGCGGCAAGGCCGGGCCGTCGAGGACCACGAGATCATAGCCGCCGGCGGAACGGGCCTGCGCAATCGCCTTGCGGATGGCGTCGGCGGCCTTGCCGGCGTCGCCCTCCGCGGCGGGCAGCACCGAGATGCCGTTGACCGTCCTGATCTCGCGTGCGTCCTTGCTGCCGATCGAGAGCCAGCCGAGCCTGCTCGGCTCGCTCCTGCCGGGACGGATGACCTTGTTTGAGAGCGAGCGCGCCTGATGGTCGGCATCGATCATCAGCACGCGGGCGCCGTCGCGGGCAGCCGCCAGCGCGAAATTCAGCGCGGCCACGCTGCGGCCGCTGGTCTTGCCGACACCGACCAGCGCGACCACCGGCATCGCCTTGCCGCCGGCGCGCCGCGCCACCGCCGCGCGCATGTCGCGCCAGGCGTTGAGCAGGCTCGTCAGGGGAAAGCCCGGGCGCAGCGTCGGCCAACCCAGCCGTGTGAGATCGACGCCGCCGCCGGTGGGAAGTAGGGCGCCGAGCGTGTGGATGACGTCGGCCTCCTGGAAGCGTGCTATCAGCGGCTTCTCGATCAATGGCTGCTCGACCATCGAAGGCTGCAGCGGAGGCGCGGCAAGTTCCGGCGGAGCCGACGCAGCTTCAGATGCGCGCGGGGTCTGCCGCGGCTGGGCAACCTCCGCAGCCCGCGGGAGCTCCGGTGCTCGGGATGCCCGTGGCATCGGCGAGCGCTCACGTCGGGCGGGTGTCGGCGTCGCAGGCGCGGTTGCGCCAGCGAACAGCAAATCTGCCACAACGAACCAGCTCGATGCAGCGATCGCCCCGAAAATGAAGCCGATCATCGCGAACAGGCTCATCGCCGGCGGGAACGAGCGCCGCTGCGGCACCGTCGCCTCGCCGATGACGCGGGCGGCCGAGGTATTCAGGCTCTCCTGCTCCTCGGTCTCGCGAGAGCGCTTGAGAAAGGACTGATAGACCTCGCGGCTGGCATCGGCTTCGCGCTCGAGCTCGCGCAAGCGCACGGCGGCCTGGCTGAGCTGGACGCTTTGCCGCTTCTGTGCTTCGAGCGCGCGGTTGAGCGAGGCCTCGAAATCGCGGGCGCGCGTCAGGTCGTTCTTGGCGGACTGGGCGAAGCGGTCGATCTCCTCGTTGATGGTGCGCTTGAGGTCCTCGACCTGCTTCTCGGTCTGGCGCAGTGCCGGATGGCGCGGGCCGAGCTCGCCGGTCTGCTCCGCATATTTCTTCCGCGCATCGGCATATTGCGCGCGCAAATTCGCAATGGTCGGCGATTGCAGCGCCTCCGGAATCGCGCCGGCATCGGCGGCGGTACGGCGGCTCGCCTCGATCTGGTCGAGCCGCGCCTGCGCATCCATCGTCGCCGCGCGGGCCGCGGAAAGCCGCTGGTTGCTGGCGGAGAGCTGCTGATCGCTGATCAGCGCATCCTGGGTGCCGACGAAATTGTTCTGGGCCTTGTAGGTCGCCAGCGCGGTCTCGGCGTTGCGCAGCCGGTCGCGCAGCTCCTTCAGGCGGCTGGAGAGATCGTTGGTGGCCCGCCGTGCCGCCGAAGCCTGCGAATTGCGAGATTCGGCGAGATAGGCATTGGTCAGCGTGTTGGCGAGCATCGCCGCCTTCGCTGGATTCGTCGACCAGACCTCGACGTCGACGATGAAGCTCTTCTCGGTCTTGCGCACGGCGATGTGCCTGTTCAGCGCCTCGAGCGCCGCAAGCTGCACCTCCTTCGTCTCCGCGGCGGACGGCGCGCGGGGCTGCAGGCCGATCAGGCCGAGCAGCGACGACATCAGGCCCGCAGCGTCACCGCCTCCGAATTCCGGGTCCTTGTCGAGACCCGCCTGCTGGATCACCTGGAGCAGCACGCTGTTGGAGGTGATCAGGCGCGCCTGGCTCTCCACCACCATGGACATGCCGGAAACGTCCTGGGCGCGCGGCGTGAGCTCGCGGTCGACGAGCTGGAGCTCGCGCGGGTCGACATAGAGCTGAGCGGTGGCGGTGTAGCGGGGCGTCACGCTCTTGCCGATGGTGACGGCAAGCGTTGCGCCGAGCAGGGCGGCCGCGGCGATCGCGACCTTCCGCCGCCAGAGCAGAGTGGCGAGCTCCAGCACGTTGAAGCCGGCCTGCGGCTTCCGCTCTGAGGCCTCTGGTCCGGCTCGATCGATCGGCTGGTTATAATCAAGCATGATCCCCAGCTTTCATTCCAAGTGCCGCGGGCTGAGGGGTTACTCTTCGCTTTACGCCACGCACCCGGGATATAGGTGCCCAATCAACGCAACAGGGAAAATTAACCATACTCATTGAGGGACTATTCACCGAAATGGCAAACAAAGCGTTTAAGCGCATGCCATCCCTCGGCGCGTCCTTATGACGCCCGCGATACCCGCCTCTTCCAGCAATTAACGGTTCGTTACCGCGCGCAGCATGGCCGCGAGCCGCCGTTCGTCCGGTGATGGGCCGCGCACGTGCCATCGCCGTCAGATCCTCCGAAGAATGACGTGATAGTCGCCGCGGCGGACGTCGGTGCCGCGCGGCAGCACGGCGTTCAGCACCGCGGCGCCCGCGTCGACCAGCGCCGCAACCAGCGGCTTGCGCCGGCGCATCTCGGGATAGCGCGGACTTTCGACTTCACGGCGGTAGATCATCTCGAGGCCGTTGGCGGCCGCGAATGCCTGGAGCCGGGGCAGCGTCACCAGCGGATGAAAGAAGGTCGGGAACGGAGGCTCGCCGGGCAGGCCGGCGTCTTTGATGCCGCGGATGTGCCGATAGAACCAGACGTGAAACCAGTGCGGCGAATATTTGGTGACGACCCCGGAGAGCGAGCGCGGATTGGGCGCGCCGATCAGGATCATCCCGCCGCGCTTGAGCGCGTCACGGAAATTCAGCAGCGCGGCGTCGACATCAGGCAGATGCTCAATCACGTTGTAGCAGATCACGAGATCGAAGGTCTCGCGGGCGAAGCGGTAAGTCTGGACGTCGCCGAGGATGGCCTCGTCGGCGTAGGTGTTGTTGCGGACCTGGTCCTCGTCGATGTCGACGACCGTAACCTTGCTGCGGCTCAGCAAGTCCGGCGGCAGAACGCTGCACGAGCCGCCGCCTGCTTCATAGATCGCGAGCCGGCCCCGCGGCAGCTCGCGGCACAGCACGTCATGGACGGCGAGCAGGCTGTCGCGGGCTTCGCCGGGGACGAGATCATGAAGCGCCTCGGCATAGGGCGCGGCCGCGGGGATCGCCGTGGTTGTCGCGAAGTCGATCGTGGCTGGCTTGTTCATGGATTCTGACCGCGCTTGTTCTATTCAAATTTACAGGAAAAAATGCGCCTGCCCGAAGAGCAAATCCGATGCCGCATCGTCTCACCGGTCGCAGTGCTTACGGCCCGGTTAATGCGCAGGCGCATTAACTACAGCATTGTTCATGTTGGAGCGTTGTCGGCGCGTGGACCGCCAATTGCAGCATGACGCGCGGCGAACTTGGTGGTCATGTGCCGCGCGGCAGCCGTCCATTTTGGGACGCATCTGTCCCGCGGCGATGTGCCGTCGTGGGACGCGCGATCGAAGCAGGGCTTTTTCAATACATCTCGGACATCTAGACCTCATGACATTGATCCCGACAGACCTGTCTGTGGCGCGCATCTCGGATGCCGTGGGCGATCCCAACCGGGAGATCGTGGCGAGCTCTCGCGTCATCGACCTGTCGGTCGGCATCGTCGTCTGCGTTCCCTGCTTCCGTCGTCCGCAACACCTGCGCCTGACGCTGGAATCGCTGGCGAACCAGCGCACCCCGCGTTCCTTTGCCGTCGTCATGGTCGAGAACGACGCGATGCGGCGCGAAAGCGCGCCGGTTGCCGCGGAGTTCCTGGCCGCTGGGAGGCTCCAGGGCGTTTGCCTCATCGAGAAGCGGCAGGGCAATTGCCACGCGATCAATGCTGCCTTCGAGACCGCGCAGGAACTGTTTCCCGCTGCAACCCGTTTCCTGATGATCGACGACGACGAGATCGCATCAAGCGACTGGCTCGAGCTGATGGTCCGCACCGCGGAGGCGACCGGCGCCGATGTGGTCGGCGGGCCGGTGCTGCCTGTGTTCGACGACGACAGCAAGCCCTGGCTGTCGCGTCATCCCGCCTTCTGTCCAGCCTACGAGTACAGCGGTGCGGTGCCGCTGATCTACGGCTGCGGCAATTGCCTGATCACGCGTGCCGCATTCGAACGGTTCGACCGTCCCGCGTTCGACCTGCGCTTCAATTTTCTCGGCGGCGGTGATTGCGATTTCTTCGTGCGGTGCCGTGACGCCGGCATGCTGTTCCACTGGACGGCGGAGGCCGTCATCACCGAGACCGTGCCGCACAACCGCACCAGCCTCGCCTGGATCGCAAAGCGCGGCCTGCGCATCGGTGCGATCAATTATCGTGTGCAGTACAAGGCCGCGCGAAGCGCATCGGCGCGGGTGCGGGTGTGCGCGCAGATGCTTGGACGGTTGCCGCTGTCGCTGCTTCGAGCCGCCGTCTTGTCGACGTCGTCGAAAGCCGTCGTCGCGATGCATCCGGTGATGGTCGCGTTTGGTGCCGCCCTGGCGGCCCTTGGCCTCGAGCCGAAGCCTTACGAGGCCTCGAAGATCGCGTCTTGACGCGGCGGGGACTAGATGCCGAAGCGGGCGAGGGCGACCCGGATGGCCGAGCGTGGCAGCGATCTGAGCGACCGCCGGCCGATCATCGCGAGATAAGCGAACGCCTGGCGATACCTGCCGAAGCGGACCGCCTGCATCGCCGAGTAGGTGACGAGATGAATCTCGGCGGCGAGACGCAGCCCGGCCGTCATCCGCCCGGGCAGTCGCGCCAGGATCAACCCGTCATCGAACACCCGCGCAACGGCTGGGAAAAAGTCCTTTGGCGTCCGGACTGCGGCGTTCATGGTGTTGGCCGTGTGCAGACGATAATCGAGCAGCAGCTCCGGCGCGAACTCGAACTCGCCGATCGCAGCGAGGCGGCACCAGCAATGCCAGTCCTCGCAATATCTAAGGGACGTATCGAAGCCGCCGATGGCCCGGAAAGCTTCCGCGCGTGCGAGCGCGATGCCGCCATTGACGATGAAGTTGCCGGCGGCGAGTCGCGTCAGCACGTCGCCGGACGGCTTCCGGCGCCCCTTCAAGAGGCCGCGCCGGCCGATCTGGCGACCTTCGCTGTCGATCGTGTTGTAGTCGCCATAGACGAGAACGGCGCGCGGCGCGCCGCGCGCCGCAGCGAGCAGCGCCGCCACCGCACCAGGGCGCAGGCGATCGTCGGCATCGAGAAAGAGCAGCCACTCGCCGCTGGCCTGTCGCGCGCCGAGATTGCGCGCGGCCGATACGCCGGCGGAATCGTTGCGGATCAAGCGCAGCCGCGGGTCACGCACGCCGCGCACGATCGCAACGGTTTGGTCGGCCGAGCCGTCGTCGACGACGATCACCTCGGTCACCTCGCGTTGCGCCAGTGCGCTGGCGAGGGTTTCGCCGACATAGGCCGCAGCGTTCTTGGCGGGAATGACGACCGATACCGATGTGGTCGAGCCGACCTGAAGCGGCAAGCGCGCCGGCACTGTCGCGCGTGAGGCGGCTGGCAGTTCGAGAACCTCTTCGGCGGTGATCACGCTACGGCTCGCCTTTAATGATCTGTTAACCAGGACCCGTGTGCCGCGCCGAGAAACGCTGACGATCGCCAAGTCCGGCGGCCTCGGATGATACCCGCATTGCGCTCGAACCCGTTGCCGAGAAGGCCCGCGTCTCGCCGGTTTCGTAGAATAACGTTAAGTCGCTGGCATTAAGCCTGTGGCAAATTTCAAAGAGTGCGGCAGACGGCCCCGTGCGAGAATGCGCATCGGACTGCCGCGGATGGAATCCAGTGCCCGCAAACACGTTCGAACACGACCCCGATGCGATGATCCTGAACCTCTTCTATGAGGACAAGGACGACCGCTGGTTTCCCGGCGACCGGCATCTGCGGCGCATGGCCCGCCGGTTGCTGCTCGGCGAGCCGCGCATGAGCGGCCAGCTGCGCGTGTTCCTCAATCTCTGTGCGGGGCTCGACCGGCTCGGCATTCGCTACCGCGTCAACGACTACGGTTATATCGCGCAACATCCCGACGAGCTCGCCTGCATCGTCGGTCGCACCTTCCTGCTCGACAAGTTCGCGTGGAAGAACCCGATCCTGCTCGGCGTTGCCGCCCACAATCATCCGCTCGACGACCCCGACTTGTTCAAGCGTCTGCCGGTGAAGAAGGTCGTGGTGCCCGGTCCCTGGTACGTCGACATGTACCGGCCATATTGGCCCGAGACCGAGGCCTGGCCTGTCGGCATCGACACGAATCTCTGGGCGCCGTCGGCTCGAGCGCAAAAGACCGTCGATGTCCTGATCTACGACAAGGTGCACTGGGACCGCGAGCGCTACGCGCCGGAGATGATCGAGCCCGTTCGCGCCCGGCTCGTCAAGGAAGGCCGCTCGTTCACGGAGCTGCGCTACGGCAGCTATAAGGAAGCGGATTATCAGGACGCGCTCGGGCGTTCGCGCGCGATGATCTTCCTGTGCCAGAGCGAGAGCCAGGGCATTGCCTATCAACAGGCCTTGTCCTGCGGCGTTCCGGTGTTTGCCTGGGATCCGGGCGGACCGTGGCGCGACCCCGATTATTATCCGCACCGCGTGCAGTTCGCGCCGGTGTCCTCGGTGCCCTATTGGGACGAACGCTGCGGCGTCAAGTTCACCGACGTCGCGGGCTTCGAGGCCGGCTGGGACAAGTTCTGGGCCGGGTGCAACGCAGGCGCGTTCGATCCCCGCGGCTACATCCTGGACAATCTCACGCTGGAGCAACGGGCGCTGCAATACTACGAGATCGCGCTGGGCATCATGCGGCAGCCCGCGGTGTCGCAGACCTCCGCAACGCCCGTTGACGGAGCGTCAGAAGTGTCGAGCCAGGACCGGAAGCTTCACCGGCGTCACCAAATGTCTTGAGCCATGGACCGCAGCGCCGCAGACATGACCGACGTCGAGGCCCAATCGTTCGGCCATATCCTGCGCGATCGCCTTGCAGGTCTCGATGCCGTGCCGCTGGCGCGCTGCCTCGTCGCGGTCGGGGCGCTGCTGCTGGTGCTGGTGACGCTCGATCCGTTCCCGGACCTGCGCAATCCCGACGTCACCATCATCGTCGGCGGACGAATGGCGCTGACCTATGTCGCCTGGGGCCTCCTGGCGGCGGTGGCAATGCTGTGTGTCGCAGCCACGGATGCGCCCGCGCTGAAGAGCCTGGTGACACCGTTGCATCTTTGCCTGCTGGGCTGGCTCGCGATCAATATCGCCTTTTCCGAGAGCCGCGGCGTCTCGATGCAGCGATTCGTGCTCGCGGTCAGCGTGACGTCGCTCGCCATCGTGTTGCCGTTGCTGCCGCCGACGCAGCGCAGCTTCAGTTTTTGCCTCGGTGCCGCCGCACTCGTGCTGCTCACGCTGTGCTATCTCGGCGTCTTCCTCGCCCCGCAATATGCGATCCACACGGCGCTCGACGTCACCGAGCCGCAGCTCGCCGGCGACTGGCGCGGCAGCTTCGGCCACAAGAACATCGCCTCGGCCGTGATGACGATCCTGGTCTATGTCGGCTTCTACCTGTCCGCCGTCGGCTCGTTCGTGATCGGGCCCGTGATCGCCGTGCTGGCCGGCACCTTCCTAATCTTCACCGGCGGCAAGACGTCGTCGGTGCTGTGCCTCGCGATCTACGCGCTCGCATCACTGGTCTATGTCACCCCAGGCCTCTGGCTGAAGCGGATCATCTGCTTCGTGCCGCTGGTTGCGATGAACCTGTTGACCGTCGGCAGCGTCCTCAGCCCTGTGCTCGCGTCGATGACGCGGCTGCTTCCGCTCGATCCCACCTTCACCGGACGCTCCGCGATCTGGGACTTCGCGCTCGCGGCCGTCGCCGAGAAGCCGATCATTGGCCACGGCTATGCGGCGTTCTGGGACGACGTCAGTGCGCGGGCCACCGCCCAGGGCGCCGAATGGGCGACGTCGGCGGCGCACAGCCACAACAGCTACCTCGATCTCGCGGTCACCATCGGCTTGCCGGGGCTGCTGCTCGTGATTCTCATCTTCGTGCTGGCCCCGCTCGGCAATTTCCAGACGGCCCAGGCTCACAGCCGCAGTGGCGCACTTGCCAAGCTGTTCCTGACCGTGTGGTTGTTCGGCCTTTATTACGGCACCACCGAGACCTTCCTGCTCGAACGGCAGAATCCGATCTGGTTCATATTCGCGCTGTCGGTGGCCGGACTGCACTTCCTGGCCAGGTTTCAATGCGTCGAGCAGATCGAGCCCCGCGGATGACCTTCCTCAGCCTCGATCAGCCCGATGACTTTGCGTCCCGCGCGTCGGCCGTCGCCGTCGACGTCCTGCGGGATTGGCGGCACGCGGCCTTGCGCCTGAGCGCGGGGCACCGCACCGCGTTTCAGCATGTCGGCTGGCTCGGCGCCTGGTACGCGGCGTTTCACGACGTCGCTCCGCTGATCGCATTGATTTCCGATGCCGCCACCGGCAAGGACATCGCGGTCGTGCCGATGATCAGCCATGTCAGGCGCGGCATCCGCATCGTCGAGTTCGCGGACCTCGGCGTCTCCGACAACAACGCACCGATCCTGGCGCTTGATGCCGCGTTGGATGCGGGCGCGGCGGACACGATCAACACGGCGCTGATCGGCGCGTTGCGCGCGCTGCCCGACCGTCTCGATCTGCTGCGCCTGAAGAAGATGCCGGCCCAAATCGGCGGTAAGCCGAACCCGCTGGTCGCGCTCGGCCGGATCGGATCCTCCTCGCTCAACGGCAATCTCGTGTCGATGGACGACGCCTATGACCACTATCAGGCCTCGATCAAGCGCCTGCAGATGGGGCGCTGCTGGCGGGTCTTCAGCCGTCATGCCGGCGCACGGTTCGAGATCGCCGCCGATGTCGGGCGTGCGCACGAGCTATTGGACGTGATGGATGTCCAGCAGCAGGCGCGCATGCGAAAGCTCAAATCGCCGTTCGTTCTCAACGACGAGACCCATGCGCGATTCTATCGCGAGGTCGTCCGCCGCGGCGTGGCGGACGGTTATGCCATGGTCTCGGCGCTGGTGTGCGACGAAGGCGTCGTCGCCACCGCGCTCGGCGTCAAGCATGGCGCGACCTATTTCCTGCTGCGCATCAGCCATGCCGGCGATCCATGGTCGAACTGCTCGCCGGGCCTGCTCGTCACCGAGCGCACCATGGCCGCACTGCATGCACAGGGCGTGCGACGTTTCGACCTCAGCATCGGCAATCAAGCCTACAAGCGCCGTTTCCTTGCCGAGAGGGTGCCGCTGACCGACGTCAGCGTCGCGCTGTCCTGGCGCGGTCTGCCCTATGCCTGGCGCGATCACGCCGCGCAGGGCCTGCGCCGTCACCCCAGGCTCGCTGCCTTCGCCGCGCGGGCGATGGGCAAGGGCGCGCGCTGACCAGCGCCGTCTGTTTCGCTATCATCTCGGAAGGCCCGCGCGGAAGGCATCCAGCAACGCGCGTCCTTGCGGCCAGTCGCCGAGCCCGCTCGCGGCATTGATGTGGCCGAGCGCGCCCGGCACGATCAGGCCGGACTGCCAGTCCTGCGCCCGCCGCCGCGTCACCTCGAGCGCTCCATATGGATCATTCGTGCTCGCGATGATCAGCGCGGGAAAGCGCAACGCGCGGCGGGGGACCGGCTTGAACGCCGCGGCCTCCGCGGGAAAACGGCTGCCGTCCGGATCGGGCACGGCGACCAGAAAGGCGCCCGCAATCGCGGAAGGGAAGCGCACGGCCCAGTGCGCCACCAGCAGGCAGGCGAGGCTGTGTGCGACCAGGACGGGCGGCCTGGCGCAGCGCGCGACCGCGTGCTCCAGGGCCTGCTCCCAGTCGTCGAGCTCCGGCTGGTCCCAGCTCGCCGGCCGGAAGCGCGTGAAGCGCGCATCGGCGCGCTCCCATAGCGTCTGCCAGTGATTATCTCCGGAGCCGCCGAGCCCAGGCAATGTGATGATGTCGTGCATGTACGTCCCGTGATATCTGAGGTGACGCCGCAGTGTGACCGATTGCGGTCCTGCATCACATGGCAAGTCATCGGCGAAATCGACCATCTGCCGATGATCTCAAGGTGGAACGGAGAATTGAGTTGGATCGCTTCGGGAGCATCGATGCCAAGGATTTGAAGATCCTCGAGGCGCTGCAAGCCAATGCGCGCGTGCCGTTGTCCGAGCTCGGCCGTTCCGTCGGGCTGTCCCAGCCGGCCGTGTCCGAACGCGTCAAGCGGCTCGAGGAAGCCGGCATCATCGAGGGCTACGGCGCCCGCATCAACCCGCGCGCCCTCGGGCTCGGCCTGATGGCGCTGGTGCGCCTGCGCACCTCGCACGAGCACATCAAGACCTGCCTCAAACGGTTCAGCGAAATCCCTCACATCATCGAAGTCCATCGCGTCACGGGCGATGACTGTTTCGTGCTCAAGGTGCTCGTTCCGGCGCCGGAGAATCTCGAGACCATCGTGGATCGCATTGCCGGTTTCGGCGCTGTGACGACCTCGCTGGTGCTACGGAGCGAACCCGTGCGGCCGATCGGCAAGGACCTCGTCAGGAGGAAGATCGAGCGGAGCTGAGGTGGCATTCCTCGAGGGAATGCCGCTCGGGCCGCATCAGCCATGCAGCTTTTTGGCGGTCTCCGCGATCTGGCGGCCCTGATAGCGCGCGCCGGCGAGCTCGTTGGCGCTGGGCTGGCGGCTGCCGTCGCCGCCGGTGATCGTGGTGGCGCCGTAGGGCGCGCCGCCCGTAACCTCGTCGAGCTTCATCTGGCCGGCAAAGCCGTAGTTCATGCCGACCACGACCATGCCGAAATGCAGCAAGTTGGTGATGATCGAGAACAGTGTGGTCTCCTGGCCGCCGTGCTGAGTCGCGCTGGACGTGAAGGCGCCGCCGACCTTGCCGTGCAGTGCGCCCTTGGCCCAGAGGCCGCCGGCCTGGTCGAGGAAGTTCGCCATCTGCGAGGCCATGCGGCCGAAGCGGGTGCCGGTGCCGATGACGATCGCATCGTAATTGGCGAGGTCCTCGATCTTCGCAACGGGGGCTGCCTGGTCGAGCTTGTAATAGGAGGCTTTGGCGACCTCGGCCGGCACCAGCTCGGGCACCCGCTTGATGTCGACGGTCGCGCCGGCCTCGCGCGCGCCTTCGGCGACGGCATTGGCCATTGCCTCGATGTGGCCATAGGCGGAATAATAGAGGACGAGAACTTTAGTCATGGTGGTCTCCGTTGGGGGAAGAAATGAGTCGTTCTGTTCGGTGTCGTTGCCGGGCTTGACCCGGCAACCCATCGTTCTTTGAACAGCTCCTTGCGAAGGGCGATGGATGCCCGGCTCAAGGCCGGGCATGACGAGTTCATGTGGATGCGGTTTACGCGGCGTCGACGAGCACGAGCTCGGAATCTTCCAGCGCCGTGATCTTCAGCTTGGCCTCATCGCGGATCGCAGCGCCGTCGCGGGCGTTGACCCGGACACCGTTGATCTCGACGGAGCCTGCCGCCGGCACCAGATAGAGATGCCGCGACGCCTGCGGCGCGTACTCGGCGCTCTCGCCCGCCTTCAGCGTGGTGGCGAGCACCCGCGCATCGGCGCGGATCGGGAGCGCATCCGTGTCATCCTCGAAGCCGCTCGCGATGGTGACGAGCTTGCCGGAGCGGTCCGCCTTCGGAAATGGTTTTGAGCCCCAGGTCGGCTGCCCGCCGCGCTCGGTCGGCTCGATCCAGATCTGGAAGATCCGCGTCCTGGTCGGCTCGAGATTGTACTCGGAGTGGCGGATGCCGCTGCCGGCGCTCATCACCTGCACGTCGCCCGCTTCAGTGCGGCCCTGGTTGCCCAGGCTGTCCTGATGGGTGATCGCGCCCTCGCGCACATAGGTGATGATCTCCATGTTGGCGTGGGGATGGGCGGGAAAGCCGGTGTTCGGCGCGATCTCGTCGTCGTTCCACACCCGCAACGCGCCGTGGCCCATGTTGTTCGGATCATAGTGGCTGGCGAACGAGAAATGATGTTTTGCTTTTAGCCAGCCGTGATCGGCTCCGCCGAGTTTATTGAAAGGTCTGAGTTCGATCATCTTCGTAATTCCCTGGGTTGGACGAGCGGCGCCTTGTTCAGGCGCCGAACCCGCCGTCGACGTTGAGCACGGTGCCGGTGACGAAGGAGGCTTCCGGGCTTGCGAGGAACACGATTCCCGCGGCGACCTCCTCGGGGCGGCCGAAGCGCTGCACCGCGTGCTGCTTGCGCTGCGCTTCGGCGAACTCGCCGCCGTCCTTCGGATTCATGTCGGTGTCGATCGAGCCGGGCTGCACCACGTTCACGGTGATGCCGCGCGGGCCGAGGTCGCGCGCCGCGCCCTTGGTGTAGCCGACCACGGCCGCCTTGGTGGCGACGTAGTCCGCAAGGCCAGGGAATGTGGCGCGGTCCGCGAGCATCGAGCCGACGGTGACGATACGGCCGCCTTCACCCATCAGCTGCGAGGCGGCGCGGATCGCCGCGATCACGCCGTGAACGTTGACTTGGTCCTGCCGCTCCAGCGCTTCAGTGTCGGCCTTGGCATCGTCGGTCGCGCCGCCGGCGGCGACACCGGCATTGTTGACGAGGATGTCGAGATGGCCGAATTCCTTTGCGACGTCGTTGACGAGCTGTGTCACGTCCTTCGCCGAAGCCTGGTCGGCCTTGAACGCACGCGCCTTGACGCCCTTCGCCTTCAGCTCGGCGACGACGGCCTCGGCCTTGTCGGGCGAGGCGACGTAGCTGATGGCGACATCAGCGCCTTGATCGGCGAGTGCGCGGGCCGAGGCCGCGCCGATGCCGCGCGAACCGCCGGTGACGAGGGCAACCTTGCCTGAGAGCTTCTTGGTCATTGGAGTTTCTCCATGTTCCGAATGTCTGATGGCTCTTGGATAAGCTCTCGCCTGTGGTATAGAAATAGAAACTGTTGAAACGTATTGTTTCCTTAAATGCCCCTCAGGACCGCCCGCCATGGCAAAACTCCCCGACTTCGAGGCACTCGCGATCTTCGCAAAAGTCGTGGAGCTGCGGTCCTTTGCCGGGGCCGCGAGCGAGCTTGGGATGTCCAAGGCCACGGTGTCCAAGGCGGTCACGCGGCTCGAGGAGCGGCTGGGCGCCCGCCTGTTCAACCGCACCTCGCGCCGGCTCGCGCTGACCGATGCCGGCCACAAGCTGGCCGAGCGTGCGACGCGCCTCTTGGCCGACGGCGAGGCCGCCGAGAACGAGGCGCTGGCACAGTCGGTGGCGCCGCGCGGCCTGGTGCGGCTCGCCGTCCCCATGACGTTTGGCATCAAGGCGGTGGCGCCGCTGCTGCCCGAGTTCTTTCAGGCCTATCCGGAAGTCTCCGTCGACCTGCATTTGAGCGATGCGACCGTGGATCTGATCGGCGAAGGTTTCGACATGGCGGTGCGGATTGCGCGGCTGCCCGACTCGTCGCTGATCGCGCGGCGGCTCTTCACCATGCCGCGCTACACGGTCGCCGCGCCGTCCTATCTCAAGCAACACGGCCGGCCGACGCACCCGATGCATCTCGCCGAGCACAAATGCTTCAGCTACGCCTATCTCTCCACGCCCAACGTCTGGCACTACACCAATTCGGCCGGCGAGCAGGCCAGCGTGCGCCCGGGCGGCCAGCTTCGCGTCAACAACGGCGAAGCCGTGATGCCGGCGCTGATCGCGGGTCTCGGCATCGCCGAGCTGCCGGAATTCATCGTCGGTGAAGCGATCTTGTCAGGCGAGGTCGAAGTGATCCTGAAGGACTGGAAGCAGGCCGAAGGCGCCGTGCACCTCGTGACCCCGCCCGGCGGCCCCCGCCCCGCACGCGTCGAAGCGCTCGCCGATTTCCTCGCAGCGAAGCTGCCCGGCACGTGCAAGCGGCGGCCGAAGAAGGGTGTGAGAGTGCCTTGATGTTTGGTCGGGGCAGGGCGCGAAAGGCGCGCCTTTGCCTATGGAATCTCGCTACTCTATCCTAAACCCAACTATCGTAGGGTGGGCAAAGCGAAGCGTGCCCACGTCTTTGCCCGAGGGGATCACAAGTGTCTCGATATCGGCGCGCGCAGGGCAGCATGTTCTTCTTCACAGTCGTGCTCGCCGATCGTTCAAACACGTTGCTCGTGGATCACGTTGATCGCCTGAGGCGAATTTATCAGACGGTCCAGCAACGCCGCCCGTTCGAAACGATCGCGATCTGTATCCTGCCCGATCATCTCCATGCAATTTGGTCGCTTCCGGACCGCGACGTCAATTTTTCGTCGCGGTGGAATCTGATCAAGGGCGGCTTTTCGCGCGGGATAGAACCGCAGGAGCGCTCGGCAAGCAAGCTGCTCAAGCGCGAAAAGGGAATCTGGCAGCGCCGCTACTGGGAGCATGCCATTCGCGACGATGCCGATCTGGAGCGCCACGTTGACTACATTCATTTCAATCCAGTGAAGCACGGCCTCGTCAAGCGCGTGCGCGATTGGTCTCTCAGCAGCTTCCATCGCTACGTCGACCAGGGCATCCTGCCAGTGGATTGGGGAGGGGATATGCGGGACATCGCAGGCCAGTTTGGCGAATGACGGTGGGCACGGCGCGCGAAGAGCGCGCCTTTGCCCACCCTACGAGATCTATCGCAAGCGCAGCTATCGTAGCGTGGGCAAAGCGAAGCGTGCCCACCATCTCGCTACGACACCTTCACGCCATGGCTCGCGACTACGCGCAGGCTCGGCTTCAGCGTCCCCTCCAATTGCGCCTTCAATTCGTGAACGCGTGGGTCGCTCGACCGCGCCGCGCACACCCCGTATTGATGGACGGATTGCGCCAGCGCGCGCCGCGCTTCCGGCGTTCGCGTCAATTCGGGCGTCGAAAGCCGCAACACGATCGCTGCGAGATTCACCAGCATCTCGTCCAAGGCGACGTCGATGGTTCCAAGATTGTGCATCACTCACTCCCTGGAAGGCCAACAATGGCTGCAGGCCGGCGTTCCTGGCCACCCTGGACATGGCTAACGCTCGGTAAACGTCTTGTTCCTGGCCGTCCCTACGTTAGGCTGGCCCGTGAACAAAGAAAATCAGGGGAGGCCCGCCATGGATCGCCGCGATCTCTTGCGCGCCGCTGCGGCATTGCCGTTGGTGCGGGCAGCCCTACCGGAGAGCGCGTTCGCGCAAGCCTATCCGGCGCGCAACATCACCATGATCGTGCCGTTCCCGGCCGGCGGACAGGCCGACCTCGCGGCGCGTCCCGTGGCACAGGCCCTGGAGCGGATCCTCGGCAAGCCCGTGATCGTCGACAACCGGGCGGGAGGCGGCGGCGGATCGGTCGGCAATGCCGCGGCCGCGCGTGCCGAGCCCGACGGTTACACACTGCTGATGACGCTGTCCTCGCTCGCGGTGCTCCCCGAGGCCGACCGGCTGTTCGACCGGCCTGTCGCGTACGAGGTCTCGCAGTTCATGCCGATCGCGCGCGTGCTCGCCGATCCGACGCTGCTCGCGGTGCCGGCCTCGGCGCCGTGGAAGACCGCGCAGGATTTCGTCGAGGATGCGAAGACGCGGCCGGGCCAGATCGCCTATGGCTCGTCCGGGCCGTACGGCACGCTGCATGTCGCGATGGAGATGTTCGCGAGCAGCGCGGGCATCAAGCTGCTGCACGTGCCGTTCCGCGGCGCGGGCCCTGCGCTGACCGCGATCCTCGGCGGCACCGTGCAGGCGATCGCCGCCGCACCGGGCACGCTGAAACCGCAGGTCGACGACGGCAGGCTGCGCGTACTCGGCAATTGCGGCGCGCAGCGCATCGCGAGCTTCCCGGACGTGCCGACCTTCCAGGAGCTCGGCTACAAGGACGTCGAGTTTTACATCTGGGCCGGGCTCTTCGCACAGAGTTCTCTTCCTGCGCCGATCGCGACCCGCCTGCGTGAGGCGATGGCGCAGGTGATGACGAGTCCTGATGTGCTCAAGGCGTTCGAGACCTCGGGCAGCCTCGTCGCCTATCAGGACGCGCCGGCCTTCGCGCAGTTCATCGCCGCCGACAGCGCGCGTCTGATCGCGGCGGTGAGGAAGATCGGCAAGGTGGAGTAGGTTCCAGCCGCGCTTTTCACATTTTGTTGTTGGTCCAGAACAAGCCCTCGTCTCATTGATTGAAGATAATTCGAAAGACTTGGGAAGGATCTGGACATGCGAGCAGAGCGGATTGCGCTGGGTGTGGCGCTTGCGGTCGGCGGCATCGTGGCGCAGAGCGCTGCGTCCGCGCAGGAATACCGCGGCACGATGGAACAGCAGATGGCTTGCACGCCCGATGTGTGGCGGCTGTGCAGCGATCAGATTCCCGATGTGAACCGTATCGTGGCGTGTCTGCAACAGAACACCCCGCAGCTCTCCAGCGGCTGCCGTGCCGTGTTCCAGTCGAACAACCAGGCTCAACCGCAGCAGCCGGTCCCGCGCAATCGTGCCGCGCCGCCGCCGCGCTTTAACAATGCGCCGCCGCCACCTCCGTACGGGCAACCGCGTCCTTATTACGAATATGACGATTAGGCTCTGAGGAGCGCATGAGAGATGCGCGCCGGCATGCGATCGTGCCGCCTCGTTCAGCGCTCCGGCCTGCTGCCCGATTGAGGACGCGGTCCGAGCACCATCCGCAAGACGACACCGAACAGAATGGCTGCGACCGGCCAGTGAAACCAGATCCTGTTGCTGGTGAACAGATTGATCAGGATCAGGAAGGCCGACACCGTGAGAGCCGCTGCAACCGGGCGGGGCAGCCTTGCGAGCCAATCCGAGACGACATTCGACGGCACGCGCCTGTCGTCCATCCGCGGAGCCCGCGCTCGCTCTGAGGGCGTTGCACGCTCCTCGAACGGGAAGCTCCCTGGCCCGGCGGCTTGACCTCCCACTTGACCGCTCACTTGGCCACCCAGGGTCAGCCGGTAACTGGTCAGCGGAGCAATGTTCTTCATCGGGCGCTGGCCGAGGCAGTCGAAGCCAACGGCTAGTTTGTTGTGCACCTGATCGTAGACGGAGCTCGAGATCACGACGCCGCCGGGCTCGGCGAGCTCCTGCAGGCGCGATGCGATATTGACCCCGTCGCCATAGATGTCGGAGCCGTCCACCATCACGTCGCCGAGGTTGATGCCGATGCGAAACCGCATGGGGTTGGCCTGGGACGCATCCGAAGCCTGGCTGGAGATCTCCTGCTGAATCTCGACCGCGCATTGCACGGCCTCGACGACGCTGGCGAACTCGGCGATCACGGCATCGCCCCAGGTGTTCACGATCCGGCCGTCATGGCGCTCGACCAGGCGCGCGATGGCCGCGCGGTAGCGGCGGAGGGTCTCCAGCGTTCCGGTCTCGTCCGCTTCCATGAGACGAGAATAGCCGTACACGTCAGCGCACAGCACGGTGGTCAGTCGTCGTTTCACCTTGTCGTCGGTCATCGCCGCCATGCTAGCCCGCCTGACCGGCAATGCAACCAGGCATCGTTATCCGGCGCCGTCCTGCGGCCTGACCTCGCAGACGTCCACCCATTCGGCGGCGGTCAGCTCGGCCATGCGATCGGGGGTGATGCGCACCGCACTGTGGGTAGAGCCCGCCGCCGGCACCACGACATCGAACGCCTTCAGCGAGACGTCGCAATAGACCGGCAGCGGCGACTTCAGCCCGAACGGGCAGACGCCGCCGACCTCGTGCCCGGTGATCTCGGCGACTTCCTCCAGGCCCAGCATCTTCGGCTTGCCGCCGAACTGCGCCTTTACCTTCTTGTTGTCCATGCGCGAGGTGCCGCTCGCGACGATCAGGATCACGCGCTCGCCGACGCGCAAGCTCAGCGTCTTGGCGATCATTCCGGGCTCGACGCCATAGGCCTCGGCCGCCAGCGCCACGGTCGCGGAGCTGATCGGGGATTCGATGACGGAAATATCGGGGGCTTTCTCGGCGAAGAAGGCGCGAACGGATTGCAGGCTCATTCCGGGCAGCTCATTCCAATCTTGCAGGCGGGCGACGACCCCTAAGCGACTCCTGGCAGCTCAGAGAGCGCGCGGACACGATGATCCGGTGCGAAACCGAGCTCGTCCATTTGGGTGCGGATCGCCCTGAACATGGTGAGCGGTGCCACGAGTTCGTTCTCGACGCAAGCCAGCGCCATGGCTTCCGGCGTCACCCGCTCGATCCAGGCGACCTTCAATCCGAACGATTTCGCCCCGGCGGCGTCCCAGGGATTGGAGGAGACGAACAGAACCTCATCAGGCGCGGTGCCGAGCACCTCGCCGACCAGCTCATAGGCCTGTGGGCTCGGCTTGAAGATTTTCTTCGCGTCCACGCTGATGGTGGCATCGAGCAGGGCATCGAGGCCGGAATTGCGCACCAGCGCATCGAGCATGTCCGGGCTGCCGTTGGAGAGGATGGCGAGCTTGCGCGGTCTCAGGGCCGCAAGCGTTTCCGCCGCATCCGGATAGAGATCGAGATGCAGATACTTCCCGATCACGCGCTCGAACGTCTCGTTCTCGTAGGCCAGCCCGAGCACGCGCAGCGTATAGGCGAGCGAGTCGCGCGTGACCGCGTCAAAATCCTGGTAGCGCTGCATCAGCGAGCGCAGCCAGGTGTATTCGAGCTGCTTGATGCGCCAGACCTGCGTGATGATCTCGCCATAGCCGGGAAACGCATCCTCGGTCACGTCAGCGACCGACTGGATGTCGTAGAGCGTGCCATAGGCGTCGAAGACGACGGCTTTGATGCTCATTGGCTGTCCTTCCGGGCCGTTGTGGTCACGGGCAACTTTGATCGGCAGGGTACCTCATCCCCAGCCTACCAAGGAACAACGGACGTCTGCCACTGCAACCGTGACCGGCGGCCCCTGGACCCAAGTGCTCGCAGCCCGCTATTTACGGCGAAACGCGTCCAGCAACCCCTCTATGATCTTGCGACCGTGAATGCGGGTTTTCTTGGGGTCGGACGCCGTTGGAAGCTTGATCGACAGCTCGCAAATGACCGCGTCAAGCATGTGTCCAAGCAGATCTATATCATCGAAGACCAGCTCACCTTCGCGCTTGAGCGCCCTCAGCGTCGCCTTCAAAAGCGCCATTGGGTACTGCTCTTCGATCTCTGCGAAGCGGGCATGGCCGAGAACGACCGGCGCTTCTTGAACCACAATTCGCGCGTAATCAGGCTCGATCGAAACATCCAGATACGCATCGATGCCGGTGTAGAGCCGCTCCCATATTTTCGACTTCCGCTTGGAGAGCTCCTGCACGCGTGCAGCGGCATCCGATTGCAGCGAAACGACGACGGCGTCGAACAGAGCCTTCTTATCCTCGAAGTGGTGATAGAACGCACCGCGCGTCACTCTCGCAGCTCTTGAAATCGCCTCGATGCCCGCGGCCTGATAACCCTCACGGGCGAATATTTCCCGCCCCGCAGCAAGCAGCGCTTGCCGGGTGGCTTCCGCATATTCCTCACGCCGCGTTCGTTGGTCAGTAGCAGCCTTGTTCATAGGCCATTTACATACCGCTTGACATGAAACATGCAAATTGAATATCACATACTCATAGTATGTGGAATGGTCATGGTATGTCAGACCGAGGAGGTTGCCGTGAATGGAGACCGGATGTTCGAGCTGGCGCAGGGTCTGGCTGTTGCCAAGTGCAGGCAAGACGTCGCCTCTGCACTTGCATTTCTCGACAGGGACATGGTGCTCGAAGGACCCGCGTTCGGCACCCGCGCAAAGGGACTTGCGGAAAACGAGGCGGCGCTGGCGCGGTTTTTCAAGTCTTTCCCGGATTACAACGTCGTGCTGTCCGGCCACGCCAACGACGCCGAGACGCTGGTTTGCTGGGGAGAGGTGCGAATGACCATGACGGGAGACCGCTTTGGGGTCACTCCCAACGGAAAGCGCGCCGAACTTCCGGTCTTTATCCGCTTCACCTTCCGCAATGACCTCATTGCAAGCGAATACTTCTTCTTCGATCTCTCGGCCCTGTGCGCGCAGTCAGGGGTCTCGACCGATCAGGTCCGTCGGAAGCTCTTTGGCGAAGTTCTCTAGTCGTCTGAGGGGCATCACACGTTTACGCAATGGAGAATGGCACGATGGATCCGCGCATAAAACCTGTTGCCGATATCAAAACGGTGCCGCTGTTCGACATCGTCGTTGATCTCGATCCACGTCTTTCCTTTGGCGAGACGCCCGTCGGCCGGCGGGTTCTATTCGGCGCCGCGGGGGGATCGTTCGCCGGAGAGCGCGTGCGCGGCGAAGTTCTTGCTGGCGGCGGCGACTGGGCCCTCTTCCGGCCCCACGGAGAGATGGCTCTCGACGTGCGTCTGACCTTGCGTACTGACGACAACGAACTGATCTACATGACCTATGGCGGACGCTGGATCACGCCGCCCGAACTGAAGGCCAACATGGCCGATCCGGCCAAGCGCTACACAGTCGATCCCTCACGCTACTATTTCCGAACGCAGCCGTTGTTCGAGACAGGCTCTTCCGCCTACGCCTGGATGAACGACATCGTTTGCGTCGGAACCGGATATCTCGTCGAGGGCGCGGTGGCCTACAAGATCTTCCAGGTTGTCTGACGTGGCAGCAAGCGAGGGCTCGAGTTCCCATTTTCCCGACTTCAACTTGTCGCAAAGGCTTGCGGCGGAGGGACTCGGGACCTGCTTTCTGCTGATGGCCGTGGTGGGCTCCGGCATTCTCGGGGCCCGGCTGGCCAGCGGCAACACGGCTGTCGCGCTCATTGCCAATGCACTCGCCACAGCCGCGGCGCTATATGCGCTGATTGAATGGTTGGGTCCTGTGTCCGGGGCTCATTTTAATCCCCTGGTGACCGCCGCGCTCGTCATCAGAGGCGATTTGCCGCTTCGAACGGGGGCTTCATACGTTCCCGTTCAACTCGTCGGCGCCTTGTTGGGAGTGGGTGTGGCGAATGCAATGTTTGCAGCGCCGGTCTTTTCCGTCTCGGTCAACGACCGAAGCGGCTTTTCCAATTTGTTGAGCGAGTTCGTCTCGACATTCGGACTGCTCGGAGCGGTATGGGTTTGCTCACGGCTTCGTCCGGCATCAGTTGCTGGCGTTGTCGCCGCTTACATCGGCGGTGCCTTCTGGTTCACAGCGACCGACTTTGCCAATCCAGCGGTGACCATCGCACGCGCTTTTACCGACTCATTCGCAGGCATAAGGCCCCAGGATGTCATCGGCTTCATCGCGGCAGAGGTCATCGGCGCGGGTGCCGCGATCGTTGTGTTTCGCTGGTTGTTGCCGGCACGAGCTGGTGTTTGAGGTTTGAAGCGAACACCGCCTAGTCGACTTCATCGGACTTTCCGCATCCCAAATTATTGAACCTCGACATAGCGGATGATGCTCTGGTTCTGAACGTTTGCGATCAATTCATCTGCCCGAGACAACAGCCGATGCAGCAACGGTGAGGAATTTGCCTGGTTGTAGCCCAAGGCTAAATCGACCGTTGGCGTTCCCCCGTCGAGCGCTCTGGCGACAACGTTGGGTGCCAGCATATTCTGCGCATAGAGGGGAACCAGGCTAACTCCGCCCGTGGACGCGACCAGCGACATGGCCGAAGATATGTTTTCGCCTTCGTACTTTGCCTTGAGCGTGATTCCCGCCCTTGTTGCGTAGTCTTGAATGACGGCTTGGAGCACCGGAGAGGTTCTTGCCGAGCTGACGTAGACTTCCCGAGCGAGATCCTGCGGCCGAATCTTCTTGCGCGATGCCAAACGGTGGTCAGCCGGCAGCACGGCGATCAAGGGCTCCTTCGCCAGCGTCTTGAAGACCAGACCAACACTCTCCTTTTCAGGCCGTAGGAAACCGACGTCCAACTTTCCCCGCATCAATGCGAGGGCGATTTCTGGGGAAGATAGAGTACACAGCGTGACTTCGACCTCGGGTGCGTCCTCGCGGAGCATGCGCAATAGATGAGGCAGCCAAGTCACCTCCAATCCGACCAGGAAGCCCATCGAAAGCACAGGTCTTTGCGGCTCGGCCGTCCGCCGAGCGCCATCCATCGCCGCCTCGACCTGCAACAGCGCCAGCCGTGCGTGATCGAGAAACACTTTTCCTGCGGCCGTCAGCGTCACGCCGCGCGCCTGGCGCTCGAATAATTGTACGCCAACTTCGTTTTCCAGATCGCGAATCTGCCGGCTCAAGGACGGCTGTGAGGTGTTCAGCCGCCGCTGGGCAGCGGTCAACAAGCTGCCTTCCTCCGCGACGGCAACGAAGTAGCGCAAGTGCCGAAGTTCCATTTGCCCTCGTATATCTCCAAGGTATAGCTCCGAGCCTACAAGGTCTTAGTCATCAACAGAAGGAGGATTTAGCTTCGCGCAGTTTCCAACCACCAAGGGACAAGAAAGAAAATGTCGACAACCTCCAAGCCCAGCATCGTGTTCTGTCACGGCCTCTGGGCCGACGGCTCATGCTTCAGCAAGGTCATCCCCACCCTGCAGGCCGACGGTCACCAAGTGATCGCCGTCCAGTACGGGCTCAATAGCTATACCGATGACGTCGCGACCGTGAAGCGCACGCTGGGGCGGGTCAACAGTCCCGCAATCCTCGTCGGTCACTCGTACGGAGGCGCCACCATCACGGGCGCGGGGACCGACGAGCGCGTCGCCGGCCTGGTTTACATCGCCGCCGTCGTTCCGGATGTTCACGAGACCGTACAGAGCGAGCTCAACAAATACCCCAATGAGATATTCTCCCAGATCGAGGTCGCAGGCGGACGCGTCTGGATCAAGCCGGAAGGTGTCAAGTATTTTGCTGGAGATCTTCCCGAGCAGGAGCAGAAGCTGGTGTGGGCGACCCACTACCCGCCCGCCGCCGACCTGCTCGAGCAGCAAGATCTCGATGAGGTCGCCTGGAAGACGAAGCCGAGCTGGTACATCCTCGCCCGCAAGGACCAGACCGTGCATCCCGATCTTCAGCGCTTTCTGACCAAGCGCATCAACGCCACCACGATCGAGACCGACAGCAGCCATGTCACCATGCTGTCCCAACCCGATCTCGTCATCGACGTCATCCGCAAGGCGGCAGCCGCCGTTCAAAAAGGCTGATCGAACCAGGTGTTGGCATGGGCGAAGCCGCTATAGGGCGGCTTCGCCCCGGCGGCCAGGCCGTTGTGATCACAAGAACTCCGCTTGGAGGCGTGCGCATGAACGGCAGCGCGCCACTGCTCAACACACGAGGTCGAGGTCGGATCGGCCAGGCGCATCTCTATGGGTATTTGGAATCCGTCGTCGTCTCGGAGCGAGCGGTGATCTCTCGAAGTACTACCCTGGCCGCCTGTAGGTCCGGTGTCGCAAAACCCTCCGTGAACTGGCTATGGAGTGGTGCGAGCAGGTCTCGTGCCTCGACATACCGATCCTGTTCTCTCCACAATCCTGCGAGGCGTGTTGCTGCGCGCAACTCCCAGAGCTTGGCGCCCTGCTGGCGCGCAATTGCCGCGGCATGGCTTAACCGAGCTTGCGCGGCGCTCGCATCGGCGTTCGGCAGCCGTAGCATCAGCTCGCCCATCATCCGGTGCAGCTCGGCCTCGAACCATCGCTCGCCGGTTTCTTCCACGCGGTGCAGCGCCTCGCTAATAATATCCAGGCCCTCGTTCACTGCACCGGACCGGCCGTGGACCTCGGCAAACAGACTTCGGAAATAGGGCACTAGGAAGCCTGCTCCGGTGGCCTGCCACATCGAAAGCCCGTCTCGGATCTGCGCGAGACCGCCCCGAAGATCTCCAGCCTCGGCCAGCGTCCAACCGCGAATGATGATACCGGCTCCGAGGAAGTGTGGGGAATCCTGCTCGGCTGCCAGTGCGATCAGCGCATTCGCCCGATCGCCGGCCTCGTCGTGATTCTGGCAAAGCTGCGACAGGATGCAGCCGTACAGTAGGGCATAGCCGAGGGTATTGCGGTGGGACAACTCCTTCGCGCCGCTCAGTGCCTCTCGGCTCCTCGCCTGAGCCTGCTCAGGATAGCCGAGGGCAAACAGTGCCCAGGATAGAACGGAAAGTCCCGCCACACTGGGATCCTGCGCGAACAGGAAGGCAAGCGACCCGTGAGCGGTCGGATCGTAGAGGGCGAGCGTCCGCTCCAAATGGGCGCGCGCAGCTGTCAACTCGCCGCGAAGCAATTCAGCGGTTCCGACGATGCGATTGCCGATGGTTTCGGCGGCAGTATCGTTCTGTGCCTGGGCGCGGCGGAGCAAATCCTCGCCTGCAGTCCGACCGGCCTCGAGCTCCGCCCGTACGACGTGAAAAACCCACTTCCCATAGAGAACGGGAAAGAGCCGCGACGTCTCGCCGAGGCGCTCGCACAGGTCTCGGGCCCGTGCGTTGGTCCGGCCGACCTCCGGTGCGGCCCAGCCCTTTGCCGCCATCAAGGCGACGCCGAGCGCGATTTGCAGCTCGAGCTCCCGCCTCCATCGTGGGGCGTCGTCGGGGAGAGCAGGAATCAAGTCGAGCCCCTTGGTCAATTGCGTGATCGCCTCTGCTGTGGCCGACCGCGCGATCTCTGCTTGTCCCGCCTTCAGCCAATAGTCGATCGCCGGTTCGGCCAATCCTGCCTCCGTGTAGTGATGGGCCAGAAGCTCGGGCTGCGTCTGCACTGTCTCCGGAAAATGCTGCTCGAGCGCGACGGCGATCCGGGCGTGCAAGCGCTGCCGCTTCGCCCGCACCAGGGTCGCATAGGCGGCGTCCCGCACGAGTGCATGCTTGAAGCTGTAGGTCGCTTGAGGCGGCGTGCCGCGCCGGAACACGAGGCCCGAACCGACGAGGTCATCCAACCCCGCCTGCAGGTCGCTCTCCGGAAGCGCCGTCGTCCTCGCGAGCAGTTCATGAGAGAATTCCCGGCCAATCGCAGCCGCGACCTGGGCCACCTCACGAGCGGGGGCCAGCCGGTCGAGCCGGGCCAACAGCGACTCCTGGAGCGTGGTTGGGATGGCCATCGGCGGCAGCGGCCCGGCGAGCGCGTAACGGTCGCCCTCATCGCGGAGCAGGTTGGTCTCCAGCACGGTCCGCGTCAGCTCCTCGACGAACAGCGGCACGCCGTCCGTCTTGGCGACGATCTGATCGAGCACCGCAGGCGGCAGAGCCTTACCACCGCTCAGCCGCGCGACCATTGCTGCGCCCTGCCGGCGGCTCAACCGACTGAGGGTCAGCGAGGTGACGTGGGCATAGCGCGTCCAGCGCGGCACGAACTCGGGCCGGAAGGTGATGAGGACCAGCACCGGGGCGCGCTGCACCCTGTCGGTCAAAAGATCGAGCAGCTCAAGGGAGGTTGGATCTGCCCAGTGCACGTCCTCGTACAGCGCCAGCACGGGCCGGCGCTTTGCGAGACCGAGCACCTGATCGACCAGAACTTCGAGCGTCCGCTCCTTCTGCCGATGCGGGCTCATGTCGAGCGGCGGGTAGCGCGCATCTGTCTCCAGCGACAACAACGCCGCGAGCAGCGAAGCCACCGCGATGACGTGTTCGGTCGATAGCGCAAGCAGCGCCTCGAGTTTGTCGAGCCGGGTTGCAGCGGGATCGTCCGCAGCAAAGCCCGCTGCCCGTTCCAAAAGCCCGATCACCGGATAGAGTGGGCTGGTCTGATGGTGCGGTGAGCAGTAGTGACTCAGAGGCGTATGCGGCTCATGTTCCAGTCGCCCGCGCAGCGCCCGCACGAGGCGTGACTTGCCGATGCCAGGCTCGCCTCCGAGCAGGATCACCTGGCCCTCGCCCTCTTTGGCTCGCTCCCAGTGCTCGAGCAGGAGACCGATCTCGTGGTCGCGACCGACCAGCGGCGTCAGGCCTGCGCCGTGCAACGCCTCGAACCGGCTCTCGGCGGCGCCTTCGCCGACCACACGCCACGCGCGCAGGGGATCGGGAAATCCCTTTAAGATCTGCAGGCCGAGCTCGGCGAGCTCGAACAGGCCGCCAATGAGCTCTCGGGTGCGTGTGGAGATCACCACGGTGTCGGGCTCGGCCAGGGTTTGCAGGCGCGCGGCAAGGTTCGGCGTGTCGCCGACCACCGTCTCCTCGCGCGCCGCGCCTTCGCCGATCAGCTCACCGACAACGACCGGGCCGGTCGCGATGCCGATGCGGACCGCCAGCATCTCACCATGCGCCGATGCCAGACTATGGACCGCCGCGACCGCGGCGAGGCCGGCCCGCACCGCGCGTTCGGCCTCATCTTCGTGGGCGCGCGGATAGCCAAAATAAGCCAGGACACCGTCGCCCATGTACTTCGCGACGTGCCCTTCGAACCTTCCGATCGCGCCCGCCACCGCGTTCTGATAGGTCCGCAGGACTTCGGCCATTTCCTCCGGATCGAGCCGGGCCGCGAGCGCGGTCGAGTCGACAAGGTCGACAAACATCACAGTGAGTTGGCGGCGCTCGGCCTCGGATGCAAGCGAGGCCTTCCAGGAGATAGCAGCGCTCGCGGCGTTGGCGGGAGTCCTCGCCGAAATTGAGCCGTCGCGCAGAGCGGCAATGGCGGCGAGCAGCTTGCGGCGATGACCGATCGAGGCGACGCCGATCCCGATCAAATCCTCAGCCGTGAGGTCCATGAGGACCTCGGCATCGATGTCATGCTCGCGGAACGCCTGTTCATACTGTCCCAGCCCCAGACTGCACAGCCAAGCCATGACGTCCATGGGGGCCTCCCGGCTCTTGTCTCAGCACCAGGTACATCAGCCTACCGCAAAACGGTCTGAGCGAAGCGCGATAAAACGTCACGAACGACTGCGGGAAAACGGCAATTCCTGGGAGCAGGCACTCGAATAGATAACCGCGCGGTGCAACGCTCTCCAGGTCCGGTCCGGCCCTATGGGAGCAAAACCGACGAGATCCACAGACGATCTGGCCAAGAGATCCCCATGCCCGAATGCGGAATTAACTGCCGGAACGTGGGATCGGCTTCTTCGGCTCGGAGCTGGCAATGGTCTCCCGAAGCACTGCGCTGGCAGCCTGCAGATCCGGCGTCCCAAAGCCCTCGGTGAACTGGCTGTAGAGTGGACTCAGCAGGTCGTGCGCCTCACCGCACCGACCCTGTTCTTTCCACGATTGAGCGAGGCGTGTCGCCGCACGCAACTCCCACAGCTTGGCGCCCTGCTGGCGCGCGGTTGCAGCCGCAATGCCGAACCGTGCTCCCGCGGCCCTCGCATCGGCGTTAGGCAGCCGCAGCATCAGCTCGCCTGTCATCCGATGCAGCTCGGCCTCGAACCATCGCTCACCGGTTTCTTCCACTCGGTGCAGCGCCTGTGCGACCAGATCCAAGCCTTCTTCCGCCGCGCCGGAACGGCCGAGCACCTCGGCCTGAAGACCGAGGAAATAAGGCTCATAGAGCCCAGCTCCGGTGGCGCGCCACGCGGGAAGACCCCGCAGAAGTTGCGCGAGCCCTGTCTCCAGCTCACCCGACTGAGTCAAGGCCCATCCCCGGATCACCGTGGCTGCCGCGAGAAAATGCGGAAAGTTCTGCTCCGTCGAGAGCTCGACGAGTGTCTCGGCTCGTTCCTGTGCCTCTCGCCACGCGCCGCGGTACTGCTCGAAGAAGCACGAGAACAACAGGGCGTATCCCAGCGTGTTGAGGTGAGCGAGTTCGCGGGCGGAGTCGAGCGCCTCGCGGCTCCGCGCCCGGGCCTGCTCCGGATAGCCTAGCGCAAACAATGTCCATGAGATCCCCGACAAGGCCGCAACGCGCGGATCCTGCACGTAGAGAAAGGCGAGGGAGCGATGCCGCTCCGGGTCATAGAGAGCGAGCGCCTGCTCCAAATGGCTGCGGGCAGCAGCCACCTCGCCGCGCCAGAAGGAACCGGTCCCGCTGACGCGGTGAGCCACGAGGGTTGCGGAGGTCTCTTGATGGTCCTGTACCCGGCGCAGAAACTCGTCTGCCACTTCGCGCGCCGCTGTGTGCTCGGCGCGTACGCCGTGAAATACCCATTGACCGTAGAGCACGGGCCAGAGTTGGGAAGTGGCCCCGATCTGCTCGCAGAGTTCGCGAGCCCGGGCGTTGGCGCGTCCCGCTTCGGGTGCTGCCCAGCCCTGCGTGGCCATCAGCGCCACGCCCAAGGCTATCTGGAGGTCAAGCTCGCGCCGGCTCCGATCGGCCTCGGGGACACCCTTGAGCAGATTCAAGCCGTTTCGCAACTGCGCCACCGCTTCGGTCATCGCCGAGCGAGCGATCGCTCGTTGCCCCGCCCTCAGCCAATAGTCGATCGCCGGTTCGGCCAGGCCTGCTTCCGTATAATGATGGGCCAGCAGCTCGGGCTGCGCCTGCACTGTCTCCGGAAAATGCTGCTCGAGCGCGGCGGCGATCCGGGCGTGCAAGCGCTGCCGCTTCGCGCGCACCAGCGTCGCATAGGCGGCGTCCTGCACGAGCGCGTGCTTGAAGCTGTAGGTCGCCAGGGGCGGCGTCCCGCGCCGGAACACCAGGCCCGAGCCGACGAGGTCGTCCAACGCAGCCTGTAGTTCGCTCTCTGGAAGCGCCGTCGTCCTCGCGAGCAGTTCATGAGAGAATTCCCGGCCAATCGCGGCCGCGACCTGGGCGACCTCACGGGCCGGAGCCAGCCGTTCGAGGCGGGCCAGCAGCGACTCCTGGAGCGTGGCCGGAATCGCCATCGGCGGCAGCGGTCCCGCGAGCGCGTAGTGGTCGCCCTCATCGCGGAGCAGGTTGGTCTCCAGCACCGTCCGCGTCAGCTCTTCGACGAACAGCGGCACGCCGTCCGTCTTGGCGACGATCTGATCGAGCACCGCAGGAGGTAGCGCCTTGCCACCGCTCAGCCGACCAACGATGGCCGCTCCCTGACGGCGGCTCAATCGGCTGAGGGTCAGCGCGGTGACATGGGCATAGCGTGTCCAGGAGGGCTCGAACTGGGGCCGGAAGGTGATGAGGACGAGCACGGGGGCGCCTTGCACCCGGTCGATCAGGAGATCGAGCAGCTCGAGCGAGGTCGGATCTGCCCAGTGCACGTCCTCGTACAGGGCAAGGACGGGACGGCGTGTTGCGAGGCCCAAGACCTGATCGACTAACACCTCGAGCGTCCGCTCCTTCTGCCGATGCGGGCTCAGGTCGAGCGGCGGGTAGCGCGCACCGGCCTCGAGCGACAGCAATGCCGCGAGCAGCGGGGCCACCACGGGAACATCATCGCTCGATAGCGCAAGCAGCGCCTCGAGCTTGTCGAGCCGCGTCGCGACGAGATCGTCCGCGGGAAATCCTGCCGCCCGCTCCAACAGGCCGATCACCGGATGCAGCGGACTGGTCTGATGGTGCGATGAGCAGTAGTGGCTCAGGGCCGTATGCGGCTCGTTTTCAAGTCGCTCGCGCAGCGCCCGCACGAGGCGTGACTTGCCGATACCAGGCTCGCCCGCCAGCAGCACCACCTGGCCCTCCCCCTCTTTGGCGCGCTCCCACTGCTCGAGCAGGAGACCGATCTCGTGGTCGCGACCGACCAGCGGCGTCAGGCCTGCGCCGTGCAACGCCTCGAACCGGCTCTCGGCGGCGCCTTCGCCGACCACACGCCATGCACGCAGGGGATCGGGAAATCCCTTTAGGATCTGCAGGCCGAGCTCGGCGAGCTCGAACAGGCCGCCAATGAGCTCTCGGGTGCGTGTGGAGATCACCACGGTGTCGGGCTCGGCCAGGGTTTGCAGGCGCGCGGCAAGGTTCGGCGTGTCGCCGACCACCGTCTCCTCGCGCGCCGCGCCTTCGCCGATCAGCTCACCGACAACGACCGGGCCGGTCGCGATGCCGATGCGGACCGCCAGCATCTCGCCATGCGCCGATGCCAGACTATGGACCGCCGCGACCGCGGCGAGGCCGGCCCGCACCGCGCGTTCGGCCTCATCTTCGTGGGCGCGCGGATAGCCAAAATAGGCCAGGACACCGTCGCCCATGTACTTCGCGACATGCCCTTCGAACCTTCCGATCGCGCCCGTCACCGCGTTCTGATAGGTCCGCAGGACTTCGGCCATTTCCT
Organism: Bradyrhizobium sp. NC92; assembly: GCF_025200865.1. Classification (NCBI taxonomy): domain Bacteria; kingdom Pseudomonadati; phylum Pseudomonadota; class Alphaproteobacteria; order Hyphomicrobiales; family Nitrobacteraceae; genus Bradyrhizobium; species Bradyrhizobium sp. NC92. Next base: position 7,673,338 of record NZ_CP104171.1, on the reverse strand, counting down.
CCGGGTCGAGCCGGGCCGCGAGCGCGGTCGAGTCGACAAGGTCGACAAACATCACAGTGAGTTGGCGGCGCTCGGCCTCGGGTGCAAGCGAAGCGTTTCCGGGGGTGATGGTAGGGAGGGGCGCAATGGTAGTAGCCGACATTGAACCGGCGGGCAGGGCAGCAATGGCGGCGAGCAGCTTGCGGCGATGGCCGATCGAGACGACCCCAAGACCGATCAGATCCTCCGCCGTGAGGTCCATGAGGACCTCGGCATCAATGTCGTTCTCCCGGAACGCCTGCTCGTACTGTCCCAGCCCCAGACCGCACAGCCAGGCCCCGATATCCATGGGCTCCTCCCGGCTCTCGTCTTCAGCGCTAAGGTGCTCCAGTCTAGCTCAAGATGGCGTGCGCTGCGCGATGAAACGTCAAGATACGAACTCCGAGCAAGAACAACTTCTGGCCCAGGCCGGACTCGAGGCGAGTTGCGCCAAAGCGCTGCGTTCGGGGGCGGAGCACCACGGACGAAGCCGCGCAAGCTACACGGTCGGCCGACGTCCTGGACGCGTCCAGCCCTCCCGCTCGGCGAACACCCGACTGACCTCCGCCATGTGCTCCGTGCCCCATGTGCAAAGCGGTACGAGGGCCTGGGCGAGGCTGTGACCCAGCGGGGTGAGGCTATAGTCCACTCGCGGAGGCACCTCCTTGTAGTCGGTCCGCTTCACGAGGCCATCGGCCTCCAGCTCCTTCAGCTGCTGGCTCAGCACCTTGTCGCTGACGTCGCGTATGGCGCGCCGGAGCTCGCCGTAACGGGTCGGTCCGTCCTGAGCGACGAAGTACAGGATCAGCGGCTTCCACTTGCCCGAGACGACCCGCAGGGTCGCGTCGAGGCCGCAGGTGAAGCCGGGCAAAGTCGGCGTGCAACGTTGGACGTCTGCTTCAGCTTGCGCCGGCGGGGAGATGGGGTCTGAACGATCTGACATTTTTTTGGGTACTTACCAAAAGGTGCATACTTGTCGATAGGTGGGTACGCCGCCAGCTCAGTGCAACCTCAATGAAGGGAGCACATCATGAGCAGACTACAAGGCAAGACGGCGGTGGTGACGGGCGGTGGAACCGGTATCGGGCTCGGAGCCGCCAAACGGTTCGTCGATGAGGGCGCATTCGTCTATCTGTTCGGGCGAAGGCAGGAGCCGCTCGACGCTGCGCTCGCGCAGCTGGGGTCTTCGGCGCGCGCAGTCAAGGGATCGGTCACCGACTTGTCCGACCTCGACCGGCTGTATGCGACGGTGAAAGCCGAACGCGGCAACGTCGACGTCCTGTTCGCCAATGCCGGGACCGGCGCGTTTGCGCCGCTCGGCCAGATCACGGTCGAGCATTACGACCAGATCTTCGACGTCAACGTGAAAGGGTTGGTGTTCACCGTGCAGAAAGCCCTGCCGCTGATGCGCAGGGGATCGTCGATCATCTTGACCGGATCGAGCACGGGCGTGATGGGGACGCCGCAATTCAGCATCTACAGCGCGACCAAGGCGGCGATCCGCAATCTCGCGCGCAGCTGGGCGCAGGACCTGCGCGGCACGGGCATCCGCGTCAACGTGCTGTCGCCGGGGCCGACCAAGACGGAGCTGGCGCTGGAGGTCGTGGGCGAGGAAGCATTCGATGCACTCGGCAGCGCCACGCCCATCGGGCGCGTCGGTGACCCCAGCGAGACCGGAGCAGTGGCCGCATTCCTGGCGTCCGCGGACAGCAGCTACATGACCGGCGGCGAGGTCTTCGTCGACGGCGGCTTGGCGCAGGTCTGAGACTTTTTGAGCAAGAGGGCTTCGATCCGCGGGATCGAAGCCCTCGATGCTCTGCGTGCCTAATTCAGATCCCCAGCAGCTTCCGCGCGTTCGCCTTCAGCACCTTCGGCCGGATCTCGTCGCGGATCTCGATCTTGGCGAAATCCGACAGCCAGCGGTCCGGCGTGATCACCGGCCAGTCCGAGCCGAACAGCATCTTGTCCTGCAGAATCGAGTTGATGTAGCGCACCAGGATCGGCGGGAAATATTTCGGCGACCAGCCCGACAGGTCGATGTAGACGTTCGGCTTGTGGGTCGCGACCGAGAGCGCCTCTTCCTGCCAGGGGAAAGAGGGGTGGGCGAGGATGATCTTGAGGTCGGGGAAATCGGCCGCGACGTCGTCCATGTACATCGGGTTGGAATATTTCAGCCGCATGCCCATGCCGCCCGGCATGCCGGAGCCGACGCCGGTCTGGCCGGTGTGAAACAGCGCGATCGCGCCGCCATTGTTGATCTCTTCGTAGAGCGGGTAGGCCATGCGGTCGTTGGCGTAGAAGCCCTGCATGGTCGGGTGGAATTTGAAGCCGCGCACGCCGTATTCCTCGATCAGCTTGCGCGCCTCGCGCGCGCCGAGCTTGCCCTTGTGCGGGTCGATCGAGACGAAGGGGATGAGCACGTCGAGATGCTCGGAGGCGATCTCCAGCATCTCCTCGTTCTTGTAGCGGCGGAAGCCGGTCTCGCGCTCGGCATCGACAGGGAAGATCACCGCGGCGATGTTCTTGGAGCGGTAATAGGCGGCGGTCTCCGGCACCGTCGGCGGATGCTTGTGCGGCGACTTGAAATACTCCGCCATCTGCGCCTGGAAATCGTCATAGCCGTCGTCAGGATGGGTGCCGCAGGGCTCCTCGGCATGGGTGTGGATGTCGATCGCGACGACTTTGTCGATATCAGGCAGCTTCAGCTTTGGCATTTGTGTCCTCCCGACGGGTTGCCGAATTGATTATAGTATATAACGAATTTGGCAAGGCGCTGGTGGCGGCGAAAGCGCAGGCCGCGAAAGTCTTTGCCGGGGCTGACCTCCCATGCGCCGGATCGGGCCGATCCGGCCGCTTCTACTGTGCATGGGGTTGTTTTCACGGATTTGCGGGACCGGTGGGGCAGTCAACATTGACATCACCTCCCGCCATGCCTTAAGAACCGCCCCGTCCCGGGCGGCTGGTCCGCCGGCGGGGAAAATCTCATTTTGCCACATTCGCGCGTGCCGAAACGGTAGTGCCGAACACGGCCTTTCGAACGTTCAGGATTCTGCCATGAAGGTCCGTAACTCGCTGAAATCGCTGCGCGGTCGCCATCGCGCCAACCGCCTGGTCCGCCGCAAGGGCCGGGTCTATGTGATCAACAAGGTGCAGCGCCGCTTCAAGGCGCGCCAGGGCTGACCTGAGCGGCTGATCCCCGCTGGGCGCCGCTGCGCGCCCGCAAGACCACGGTCTCACACGAGTTTGACGCCGCCTTTGCTTTGCAAGGGCGGCTTTGCGCGTTTAGACTTTCACCATGGCAGTGAGATTCCGTTTCGCGCGCACCCTGTGTCTGGCCCTCGTGCTGGGAACCGTCGGCCTTGCGCCGGTCGCCCTGGCCCAGCAGGTCGAGCCCCCCGGCAAGCAGAAGAAGCTCCCCGAGGCGCCGTCAAAGCTGCCGAAGGTCGACCGCAGCAAGAATCTCGATTTCCTGTTCGGCGCGCTGAAGGCGGCGCCCGACGAGGCCAGCGCCAAGCATGTCGAGGCGCGGATCTGGGCGATCTGGCTGCAGACCCCGAGCGACACCGCCGCGCTCCTGATGTCACGCGCCAAGACCGCGGTCGATGCGAAGAAGATCGACGTCGCGATCAAGCTCCTGGATTCGGTCATCAAGCTCAGGCCCGATTACATCGAGGCCTGGAACCGGCGTGCCACGCTCTATTACATGCAGAACGACTATGGCCGCTCGCTCGCGGACATCCAGCAAGTGCTGATCCGGGAACCGCGCCATTTCGGCGCGCTCGCCGGTCTTGGCATGATCATGCAGGAGGTCGGTGACGAGAGGCGCGCGCTCGAGGCCTATCGCAAGGCGCTCGCCGTCAATCCGCACCTGGAAAAGATCCCCGATCAGGTCAAGGCGCTGACCGAGAAGGTCGAAGGCCGCGACATCTAGCTATAAGTCGATGATTTCTCGAGCGATCGCGGCCGGCGCGGATTAACCACGATCCGAGCCAAGGCGTCGCAAGGACTATTGCGGGGCCTGTTGCAGGCCTACCTGCATGGCAGGAGCGAAAGCCATGAAGCGTTTGGTGGTCGCAGCTGTATTGCTGCTCGCGTCGGGAACGGTGAGCCTCGCCGACGGACTGTTCTGGGTGGTCGGCAACCGCGCCACCGGCAAATGCACCATCGTGACCAGCAATCCAGTCATCCTCGGCGACATCTGGTTCGGCGACGGTCCCTACAAGTCCAGGGCCGATGCCAAGCTTGCCCGGTCGACGATCCGCGTCTGCCCCCCGGTCACGCCCGAGCAGGAAAAAGAAGAGGACGGGGCGAACTAGCCGGTCCTCAATGCAGGACGCTGCTGCCGCGCTCGACCAGGCCGCGGTCGGCGGCTGCGGCGTAAGCTCTTGCAAGCTCCGCCTCGAGATGCTCGTTGATCAGCAGCAGCGCCCGCACGGCACCGCGCAGGTCGCCGTTGCAGCTCGCGACGATTTCGTCGATTGCAGTGTCGTTCGATCTGAAGCTCATCAAAAATTCTCCGGTTCAAACCAGGACATATCCTGCCGGTCTTTCCCGCATTCCCAAGCTGCGAGGAGGATCGGCGCCCATCCGCGCCTAGATGGCGGAACCGACCGTGGCGATTATATGGAAGCCGCGATGACGCCTGCATGAAGCTGGTCCGAAGCTTGCGTGCCGCTTGGAATAGCTCTGATTTCGTTGAGTTTTCTCGATCGACAATTATGCACATATCCACAGCCCCCTGCATTTTCAGTGGAAGCGCTGACTGCCGGCGGCGAAACTGCCGCCCGATCAGACCCGTAACTGCCCCGTGCCCAGGATCACCCGGATTCTCTCCATGATCGTGATGTCAGTCGTGACGGCGCTGGTTCTGCTGGCGCTGCTCACGCAGGCCGGGGTCGTCGCCGTGCAGCGGGCCTTTCCGCCGCAGGGCCGCATGATCGAGGTCGATGGCGCGACGCTTCATCTCGTCGACATCGGCCCACGCGATTCCGGTCCTCCGATCGTGATGCTGCACGGCGCGAGCTCCAATCTCGAAGCGATGCGGCGGCCGCTCGGCGATCTCCTCGCCAGGGATCACCGCGTGATTCTGATCGACCGTCCCGGCCATGGCTGGAGCACGCGCGCGAGCCGGCAGGATTCGACGCCGCAGATCCAGGCGCGCATGATCGACGAGGCGCTTGGCAAGCTCGGGATCGATCGCGCGGTCTTCGTGGTGCATTCCTGGAGCGGCGCGCTCGGCGCGCGCATCGCGCTCGATCATCCGCACCGCGTTGCGGGTCTCGTGATGCTCGCGCCCGTCACGCATCCCTGGCGCGGCGGCGTCGGGCGCTACAACGAGATCATCGCAACGCCAGTCATCGGCCCGCTGCTCGCCTACACGATCACCCTGCCGCTCGGCTATTTCGTCACCGAAGCCGGGGCCCGCAACGTGTTCCTGCCGCAGACGATGCCGGACGGATTCGTGCAGGACTCCGCGACGCCGCTCTTGCTGCGCCCGCGCGAGTTCATCGCCAATGCCTATGATCTGGTGACGCTGAAGGAGTCGGTTGCCGCGCAAGTCGCGCGCTATGGCGAGATCAATGCGCCGGTCACGATCATCGCGGGCGAGCCCGACAAGACGGTGAGAACCAGCATCCACGCGCGCCCGTTCGCCGCGGCGGTGCCAAATGCAAAGCTGATCGTGCTGCCCGATCTCGGCCACATGGTGCAGAACGCCGTGCCGGATCTCGTGAAGGCGGAGATCGAGACGATGATCGGAAACATCGCCCCGGCGCAGGCGGCCGCCGACTAAAGCGTTTCGAGCGAAGTGGAAACCGGTTCGCGGGAAGAAAACGCGTCAAAGTAAGAAAGCTAGAGCTTCGATTCTGATCCAATCAGAACCGAAGCTCAGCGGCGGCCTCTTGCGCGCTTACTGCTTGGTCTTTCCGTCCTTGTCGTATTGGGCAAGGAAGGCCCAGAGATTGTTGATCTCGGTCTCGTTCTTGATGCCGGCGAACGCCATCTTGGTGCCGGGGATCTTGGCCTTGGGGTCCTTGATGTATTCCTTGAACGTGGCCTCGTCCCAGGTGATGCCGGAATTCTTGTTCGCGTCCGAGTAGCTATAGCCCTCTACCGTGCCCGACTTGCGGCCGTTGAGGCCGTTGAGCTCGGGGCCGACCTTGTTCTTGGCGCCTTCGCCGATCGCGTGGCAGGCCAGGCACTTGTTGAACGATGTCTTGCCGGCCGCGACATCCTGCGCCATCGCGGCAGGTGCGGTGGCAATGACGGTGAGGATCGTCAGCGCGCCGAAAGTCAGTTTTGTCATAAGTGTGCTCTTCGTCTCTTCCCGGGTCAGATGGAGGGTCGTGGTTTTGGCAGGTCCGTTGCAAGGGGACAAGCCGCGAAACTTTGACAGGTTTCCTGCTAGCAGACTTGCCCCAGAGAGAACTTGCGCTGCAACAAAGCAATGGGACCTTCGGAGGACCTACCCAAGGACGGCAAGACATGATTGATTTGCCGAGACAATTCCATCCGTCGGACGAGGGCTTCTTAAAATGGCCATCATGATGCCCGCCAGCGACCAGGGCGTGCTGGCGCGTCGCAGCGAAATCGCCGCCGCCTTGCGCGCCATCGTGCCGGGCGAGGGCGTGATTGATACGCCTGCCGAAATGCGGGCCTATGAATCCGACGGGCTGACCGCCTATCGGCAGCCGCCGATGGTCGTGGTGTTGCCGGATACGACCGAGCAGGTCTCGCTCATCCTGAAATATTGCGCCGCGCAGGGCATCAAGGTGGTGCCGCGCGGCTCCGGCACCTCGCTGTCCGGCGGCGCGCTGCCGCTCGAGGACGGCGTGCTGCTCGGCCTCGGCAAGTTCAAGCGCATCCGCGAGATCGATTTCGACAACCGCGTCGTCGTCACCGAGCCAGGCGTCACCAATCTCGCCATCAGCCAGGCGGTCGCGCATGCCGGCTTCTATTACGCGCCGGATCCGTCCTCCCAGATCGCCTGCTCGATCGGCGGCAACGTGGCTGAAAATTCCGGCGGCGTGCATTGCCTGAAATACGGCATGACCACCAACAACGTGCTCGGCTGCGAGATCGTGCTGATGAGCGGCGAGATCCTGCGCATCGGCGGCAAGGGGTGCGAGAATCCCGGCTATGACCTGATGGGCGTCATCACCGGATCCGAAGGCCTGCTTGGCGTCATCACCGAGATCACGGTGCGCATCCTGCAGAAGCCGGAGACGGCGCGCGCGCTGATGGTCGGCTTCGCGCAAGTCGAGGCGGCCGGCGAATGCGTCGCGCGCATCATCGGCGCTGGCATCATCCCGGGCGGCATGGAGATGATGGACAAGCCCGCGATCCACGCCGCGGAGGCCTTCGTCCATGCCGGCTATCCGCTCGATGTCGACGCGCTGCTCATCATCGAGCTCGACGGGCCCAAGATCGAGGTCGACGAGCTGATCACGCGGGTCGAGACCATCGCACGAGGCTGCGGCTCGGTGACGCTGCAGATTTCCAATTCCGAGGCCGAGCGCAACCTGTTCTGGGCCGGCCGCAAGGCAGCGTTCCCGGCGGTGGGCCGCATCTCGCCCGATTATCTCTGCATGGACGGTACGATCCCGCGCGGCGCGCTGCCGAAGGCGCTCGCGCGTATCCGCGAGCTCGGCGAAAAATACCAGCTCGGCTGTGCCAACGTGTTCCACGCCGGCGACGGCAATCTGCACCCCTTGATCCTCTACGATGCCAACAAGCCCGGCGAGATCGAGCGCGCCGAAGCTTTTGGTGCCGACATCCTGCGCGCCTGCGTCGAGTTCGGCGGCGTGCTCACCGGCGAGCACGGTGTCGGCATCGAGAAGCGCGATCTGATGCCCGACATGTTCAGCGAAATCGACCTCAACCAGCAGCAGCGCCTGAAATGCGCCTTCGACGCGCAGGGCCTGCTCAATCCCGGAAAAGTATTTCCGACCCTGCACCGCTGCGCCGAGCTCGGCCGCATGCATGTCCACGCGGGCAAGCTGGCGTTCCCGGATTTGCCGCGGTTTTAGATCCGCGATGAACGAATTGCTTTCCTTTGTGAACTTCGATACCGGCTCAGTGGTGGATACGCTCAAGGTCAGAGACGCCAAAGACGTCGAAGAGGTGGTGCGCGCGGCGATTGCCAACGAGCAGCCGCTCGAGATCATCGGCCATGGCGGCAAGCGCGGCATCGGCCATGCGATGGCGACCAACGCGGTGCTCGACGTCTCTGCGCTCAATGCCGTCACCTCCTACGAGCCGAACGAGCTCATCATCACGCTCCAGGCCGGCGCGCCGCTTGCCGACGTGCTGGCGCTGATCGACGCCAAGAACCAGCAATTCGCCTTCGAGCCGATGGATACCGCGCCGCTGCTCGGCACGCCGGTGTCAGGCACCATCGGCGGCATGATCGCGGCCGGGCTTGCCGGGCCGCGGCGCATCCGGGCGGGCGGGGCGCGCGACCACCTGCTCGGCGCGCATGCCGTCTCCGGCTTCGGCGATAGTTTCAAGACCGGCGGCAAGGTGGTGAAGAACGTCACCGGCTACGACCTCTGCAAGCTGCTGGCGGGGTCCTGGGGCACGCTGTCGGTGATGACGGAAGTGACGCTGAAGGTGATGCCCAAGCCCGAGGCCGAGCGGACGCTGCTGCTGCGCGGGCTCGACGATGCCGCCGCCAACAAGGCCATGACCGCGGCGCTCGGCTCGCCCTTTGACGTCTCGGCTGCCGCGCATCTGCCGAAATCGGCGCTCCGGGCCAGGACCGAGGGGCTCGGCGATCTCGCAGGGGAGGGCGAGGCGCTGACGGTGCTGCGGCTCGAGGGCATCACCGCATCTGCTGCGCACCGCGCCGGCTCGCTGCGCGAATTGCTGGCGCCGTTTGGAACCGCGACGCTGATCGAGGACGCGGCATCCGCGGCGCTGTGGACCGCCATCCGCGACGTGCTGCCGTTTGCGGCCAGTGGTTCGCTCGGCGCTTGGCCAGTCTGGCGGATCGTCTGCCCGCCGGCCTCGGGCGCGGCGCTCGGCACTCAATTGGCGCGCGAGACGGGCGGCGATGTGATCTACGATTGGGGCGGCGGCCTGATCTGGGCGGCGCTCCCGCCGAAGCCGGACGCGCATGCCGCGCTCGTGCGGGCGCGCGCGAACGCGGTCGGTGGGCATGCCACGCTGATCCGGGCGACTGATGATGTCAGGCGCGACGTCGATGTGTTCCATCCGCAGGCACCGGGTATTGCCGCGCTGAGCGAGCGGGTGCGCGCCAGCTTCGATCCGAAGACCATTCTCAACCGGGGGCGGCTCACGCGGAGCGCTGGCCGATGAAGACCGAATTCTCACTCGCGCAGCTCGCCGACCCCGATATCGCGGAAGCCGACAAGATCCTGCGCGCCTGCGTCCATTGCGGCTTCTGCACCGCAACCTGCCCGACCTATGTGCTGCTTGGCGACGAGCTCGATAGCCCGCGCGGCCGCATCTATCTGATCAAGGAGATGCTGGAGAAGGACCAGGCGCCGACCGCCGATGTCGTCAAGCATATCGACCGCTGCCTGTCGTGCCTTGCCTGCATGACGACCTGCCCCTCGGGCGTGAACTACATGCACCTCGTCGACCAGGCCCGGGTCCGGATCGAGCAGCGCTACCAGCGGCCGCTGGCCGAGCGGCTGCTGCGCCAGGTGCTGGCCTTCGTCCTGCCGGACCCGCAGCGCTTTCGCATCAGCATGTGGCTGGCGCGGCTCGCCCGTCCGCTGGGCGACTTGCTGCCGACGCCCCGGCCTTCGGCGACGCCCGGCTTGATCCAGCGCATCAAGGCGATGCTGGCGCTGGCGCCGAACCGGCTGCCGCCCGCCGGACCCGCCGCCGGCAGCGTGTTCGCGGCGCTCGGCAAGAAGCGCGGACGCGTGGCGCTGCTCCAGGGCTGCGCCCAGCAGGTGCTGGCGCCCCGCATCAACCAGGCCGCCATCAGTCTCCTGACCCGCCATGGCATCGAGGTCGTCCTTGTCAGGGACGAGCAGTGCTGTGGCGCGCTGACCCATCACCTCGGCAACGACCAGGATGCGCTGGCGCGGGCTCGCGCCAACGTCGCGGCGTGGCGCAAGGAAATGGCCGGCGAGGGGCTCGATGCCATCCTGGTGACGACCTCCGGCTGCGGCACGGTGATCAAGGATTACGGCTATCTCCTGCGCGAGGACACTGCGTTCGCGGCCGATGCGGCGAAGGTGTCGGCGCTCGCCAAGGACATCACCGAATACGTCGCCGGCCTCGAGCTCGCGACGGCGGCGAGAGCGGACGACATCGTCGTCGCCTATCACTCCGCGTGTTCGTTGCAGCATGGACAGAAAATCACAGCCCTTCCGAAAGAATTGCTTTCCAAGAATGGATTCGTGGTGAAAGATGTACCCGAGAGCCATTTGTGTTGCGGTTCGGCGGGGACCTACAACATTCTCCAGCCCGAGCTTGCGGGCCGGTTGCGCGATCGCAAGGTCGCCAACATCGCGAGCGTCAAGCCGGACATGATTGCCGCGGGCAATATCGGCTGCATGGTGCAGATTGCCAGTGGCACGTCAGTTCCGGTCGTACACACGATTGAGCTTCTCGATTGGGCGACGGGCGGGGCGCGGCCGGCACTGAACGCGCAGGTTTGAGCTTTCAGGAGCTTGAACTGTCCTCCCGAGGTGACGACTGAAGACGCCCGATCGATCATTGTTCGGCGGCAACAGGAGGACCACGATGGCGAAAGCGAAGAAGAAGAAAAGCAAGAAGGCCAAGAAGGCCAAAAAGGCCGTAGCGGCGAAGAAGACCGCGAAGAAGGCGACGAAGAAGAAGGCAGCCAAGAAGACCGCGAAGAAGTCTGCCAAGAAGGCCGCCCCGAAGAAGGCTGCCAAGAAGACAGCAAAGAAGGCGGCGGCCAAGAAGGCTGCTCCGAAGAAGGCCGCGAAGAAGGCGGCACCGAAGAAGGCGAAGGCAGCGCCTGCTCCGAAGCCGTCGGCACCGGCGGAGACCCCGGCGCCCGCCGAGACAAGCTGGGCGATGCCTTCGTCTTCTGCGGAAGCGGCGCCTGCCGAGGGACAGGGGTAGGAAGCCGACCTTTCACGGACTGTCGCTTCAGACTGTCACTTGGACTACAGCTTGGGACTGTAACAAGAAGGCCGCGGCATCCTGATGCTGCGGCCTTTTTGCATCGCCGCAGCCCAGCATCGGCCGCCGTGTCCGGCCCAGCCTGATTCGTAAGCGCAGATGTCACGCCGCCGGCTTGTCCCCGGGCTTACACGGGTCTGCCGTGCCCTCTAGAGGGCAAATGATGTGATCGAGAAGCCACACCGGCTGACAACCTTTCTTAGAATCGTCAAAACGCCCAAAAAGTCGGCAGATGCCCGCGCTTTTTGCTTCACCGTTCCGATCCACCGATCCAAATTGCCGCAGTAACGCAATTTTGCAGGTAGGCCGCATGTCCCGGGGGGCTTCCGGGGGCGACTGCTGAGTAAGAACGGGTAAATGGGGACCGAAATGAAAAAAGTGGCTTTGTTGGCAACGGCGCTGGCAATTGTGACGACGGGCTCGGCTTTCGCGGCAGACTTGCGCGTAAAGGCACTGAAAGCCCCGCCGCCGCCGGCCTTCGATCCGTGGGATATCGCCTTCGGCGCCGGCATCATGAGCGATTACATCTTCCGCGGCATCACCCAGTCCAACCATAATCCGTCGGTCACGGCCTATTTCGAGCCGCGCTACAACGTCAACAAGGACCTCCAGCTCTACATCGGTACGTCTGCCTCGAGCATCTCGTTCCCGAACCGTGCTGCGGCCGAAGTCGACATCTACGGCGGTATCCGCCCGACCTTCGGCATGTTCGCCTTCGACTTCGGTGTCTGGGGCTACCTCTATCCGGGCGGAAGCTGCTTCGGCTCGCAGGGGACCTTGGCGCAGGGCAATTGCGGCAGCGACATCGATTACTCGCAGGGCGCCATCGGCCTTCCCATCAACGGCAACTTCGCCAAGAAGGACGCGAGCTTCTTCGAGGCCTATGCCAAGCTGAACGTCACCCTCAACGATCAGTGGACGGTCGGCTTCAACGAGTACTACTCGCCGAACTTCCTGAACCTCGGTGCCTGGGGCAATTACGCCTCGGTCACCGCCAAGTGGACCGCGCCAAGCACGATCTTCGGCGCCAGTGGCGTCGGCATGTACGTGTCGGGTGAGTTCGGCCGGCAGTGGCTCGGCACTTCGGACATCTTCTACGGCATCGCGGGCGATCCGGTGTATGCGAACGGCATCAAGGAGCCGAGCTACAACACCTGGAACGTTGGCGTCGGCTTCACCTACAAGGTGTTCACGCTCGATCTGCGCTACTACGACACCGATCTGAACAAGGGCGACTGCAACGCCTTCACCAGCGATCACACCGCGAAGTTCAGCAGCAGCTTCACCCCCATCAACCCGGGCGGCTTCGGCTCCAACTGGTGCAGCGCGGCTGGCGTCGCCAAGCTCTCGTTCGACCTGACGGCGATGACCAACCTGAAGTAAGTTTCTTTCCGAAACGACTTCGCGAGGGCGGCAGGGCAACCTGCCGCCCTTTTGCTTTGGGCGGCGGAGGTAGGAAGAGACGGGGCAGTCCGGCCAAGATACTACTAAGCTGCGTTAGGGGCTTGCGAACCGGCAGGACGCCGCCGCTGCCTCACACTCCGTCATTGCGAGCGCAGCGAAGCAATCCAGAGTCTTTCCGCCTAGGCAGTCTGGATTGCTTCGTCGCAAAGGCTCCTCGCAATGACGAGGCCCAAGTTGGGGCCGTCCCTCAGACCGTAAGGACAGCGGGCGAGGCCGCCTGCGCCTCAGCGCGCCGCGCTCGGCTCCGCCGCCGCCCGCTCGCCGCCGACCACGTGGATCGCGCCGTCCTTCACCAGCGTCACCTTGCGGGTGTGGAAGGCGTCGAGCGTCGAGCGGTGGCCGATCGAGACGATGGTGGCTTGCGGCAGCTTCTCCGCCAGCAGCCGGTAGAGCCGGGCTTCCGACGGCTCGTCGAGCGAGGCGGTGGCCTCGTCCAGGAACAGATAGTCCGGCGCATGCAGCAGCGCGCGCGCAAGCCCGAGACGCTGCTGCTCGCCCAGCGAGAGCATCCGGTTCCAGTGGCCGTCCTCCGCGAGCCGTTCGGCGAGATCGGGCAGCCCGACCGCGATCAGGGCGTCGCGGACCTGCGTGGCCTCGAACGCGCCGGACGCTGCCGGATAGACCACGGCATCGCGCAACATGCCGAGCGGGAAATAGGGCCGCTGTGGCAGCATCATCAGCTTGGCCTTCTCCGGGATGACAACCGTGCCGGTGCCGAACGGCCAGATGCCGGCGATGGCCCGGAGCAGCGTGGACTTGCCGGAGCCGGACGGCCCGGTCACCAGCACGCGCTCCGAGGCCTGAATGGTGAAGGCCTTGGCGGCCACCAGCGGGGTGCCGTTGGGCAGGTTCACGCAGAGCTGCGCGAGATCGACATGGCGCCCGGCGACCTCCAGCGTGATGGCCGGCTCATGCGCCGGCAAATTGACCGCCGAGGCGACCGACATCTCAAAGCCATCGAGACGGGCAACGATCGAGCGCCATTCCGCCAGCGACCGGTAAGCCGTGACGAAGAACGACAGCGCACCTTGGACGCTGGAGAAGGCGGATGCGGTCTGCATCATGTCGCCGAGCTGGATCTTCTTGGCGAAGAACGCCGGCGCCACCAGCACGTAGGGAAACAGCACGGCGGCCTGCTGGTAGCTGGCCGTGAACGCGGTGAGGCGCTTGGTCCGGCTCATGATGCCGTACCAATTGGCGATCACGAAGCCGAAGCGATCGAGCAGGCGGGCACGTTCGGCGCCTTCACCCCTGAGCAGCGCGATCTGCTCGGAATTCTCGCGCACGCGGACGAGGTTGAAGCGGAAGTCGGCTTCATAACGCTGCTGCTCGAAATTGAGGTTGACCAGCGGCGAGCCGATCCAGTGCGTCAGCGCGGTGCCGAAGATCGCGTAGATCAGCGCGCCCCAGCACAGATAGCCGGGGATCATGACATCGGTGCCGAACAGGCGCAGCGGCGCGGCGTTGGAAAGGCCCCAAAGGATGATCACGAAGGAAAACAGCGTCACGATCGACGAGAGCAGGCCGAGCCCGATGGTCAGCGTCTGCTCGACGAAATTCTTGACGTCCTCGGTGATGCGCTGGTCCGGGTTGTCGGCCGCATCGCCCTTGAGCTGCATGCGATAATGCGTCGAGCCCGCCAGCCACTCGCCGAGATAATGTCGCGTCAGCCATTGCCGCCAGCGGATCTGGAGCCATTGGTTCAGATACAGCTTGTAGACAGCCAGCGCGATATAGGTCGAGGCCAGCGCGACGAAGATCCAGATCTGCGTGACGAACGCGTCCCAGTCGCTGTTCTGGAGCGCGCTGTAGAACCGGTTCTGCCACTGGTTCACCAGCACGTCGATCGCGACCAGCGCCAGCTCCATCGCGACCACCGCCGCGAGCAGGCCGCGGCCGGCCCATTTGTCCTCGGATCGGAAATAGGGGGCGGCGATTCGCCAGACGATCGCGAGCGTGGCGCTGATGTTCTTCACAGAGCAGGGTCTCCTCGGGGGATGTGCACAAATGCCCGGAGCCAAAGACCTGAGGCAACGGCGAAAATGGGCGCACTTAGACTAAAGTCGCAAGGTCTGCAATTTGCGTTGGCTTGTCGCAGCTTGCAACCCTAGCATGGGCTTCGATGCCGCGGGGTGGGATGCCCCGGGATTTCGCGACCTTGTGAGCGGCCGGGAACCGCTGCATTCACGAGGAATTCACGTCCAACGCGGGGGTTATCGCTCCCAGCGTCAAGCAGGACCGGCTCTCCACGCGGGCCGCCTGCCGCAAACATGCGTGGGAGAGGAAGACCATGTGGAATCAAATCTATGACCCGCTGCACAGCCCGGTGCTGTCGACGATCGCGGCGGCGGTGCCCGTCGTCACGCTGCTGGTTTTGATCGCGAGCGGTCGCGTCCAGGCGCATATCGCCGCCGTCATCGCCGTGATCGTGACCAACCTGATCACGATCTTCGTCTTCACCATGCCGGCGAACATGTCGATCCGCGCTTCGATGCTGGGGATCGTCACCGGGTTCTTCCCGATCGGCTGGATCGTTCTCAACGTCATCTTCCTCTACCAGGTCACGGTGACCACCGGGCGCTTCGAGCTGCTCAAGCGCGCGGTCGGCGGGGTCACCGAGGACCGGCGGCTGCAATTGCTGCTGATCGCGTTCTCGTTCGGCGCGTTCTTCGAAGGCGCCTCGGGCTTCGGCACGCCGGTCGCGATCACGGGCGCGGTGCTGATCGGGCTCGGCTTCTCGCCGCTCGCGGCCTCCGGCCTGTCGCTGATCGCCAACACCGCGCCGGTCGCCTATGGCGCGCTGGGCACTCCGATCCAGGGCCTCGCCTCGGTCACCGGCCTCGATCCCTACATCCTCGGCGCGATGGTCGGACGGCAATTGCCCTTCTTCTCGCTGATCGTGCCGTTCTGGGTGGTGTGGGCCTTCGCGGGCTGGCGGGGCATGAAGGACGTCTGGCCGGCGATCCTCGTCACCGGCGTGTCGTTCGCGATCCCGCAATACGTGATCTCGAACCACATCAATCCCTGGATCGTCGACATCGGCGCCTCGCTGATCTCGATGGGCGCGCTGATCCTGTTCCTGAAGGTGTGGCAGCCGAGGCAGCTCTGGCTGTCGCCGGCGCTGCGCGGCCGCGACGAATCGGCCGCCACGATGGCGGCGGCGAAACCGCTCGACAAAACCCCGCTGACGCAGAGTGAGCTTTTCAATGCGCTGCTGCCGTGGATCATCGTCTGCATCGTGATGCTGGTCTGGGGCAACGGCGCCTTCAAGGCCTGGGCGAACGCGATTTTCGTCTGGAACTATCCCGTTCCCGAGCTGCACCAGATGATCAACAAGATGCCGCCGGTCGCGCCAGGGCCGACGAAAGAGAGCGCGGTGTTCGCCTTCACCTACCTGTCCTTCACCGGCACCGGCATGCTGATCGCCGCGATCATCTCCGGCCTGTTGATGGGCGTCGGTCCCGGCAAGCTTTTGACCGAATATGGCCGCACCATCCGGCTCTGCGCGATCTCGCTGATCACGATCTCGGCGATGCTCGCGATCGGCACCTTGACGCGCCTGTCCGGCGTCGACGCCACGCTTGGTTTGGCGTTCGCCGCCACCGGCGTGCTCTATCCCTTCTTCGGCACGCTGCTCGGCTGGCTGGGCGTCGCGCTGACCGGATCGGACACCGCCTCCAACGTGCTGTTCGGCAACCTGCAGAAGATCACCTCCGAGCAGCTCGGCCTGTCGCCGATCCTGATGGGCGCAGCGAACTCCTCCGGCGGCGTGATGGGCAAGATGATCGACGCGCAGTCGATCGTGGTCGCCTCCACGGCCACCAACTGGTACGGCCATGAGGGCACCATCCTGCGCTTCGTGTTCTGGCACTCGATCGTGCTGGCGTGCCTCGTCGGCGTGCTCGTGACGTTGCAGGCCTATGTCTGGCCGTTCACGGCGCTGGTTCTGAAGTAGCGGACTGCGCCGCGTCCACAAATCCCCGCGAGGTTCGTCCCCGCGGGGATTTTTTGCACCTTCCGCGAACCTTCTCAACGGCACGGCTGTCCTATAGAAGGTGCCGCAAAACAGGTCGGTCGAGAGGTCTCATGGTTTCGCTTCTGCGCTTGCTGTGTGCGGCGGTTGCAATGCTGGCGATGTCCACGCTCGCGCGTGCCGAGGAGGGGTTTCCCTTCGGCACCGAGATGACGCTGGAGGCGTTGCCGCAAGCGGGCTCGAAGCGGATTCCCAACATCGAGATCGGGGACAATGGCGAGGTCGTGCTGGAGCTCTGGTGCAAGGGCGGCAAGGGCCAGTTCTCGGTCGCCGGCAACACCGTGATCTTCGTCCCCGGCCAGATCCAGGACCGCAACTGTCCGCCGGCGAGAGCGCAGGCCGATGACGAGCTCGTCGCCGCCCTCGCCAGCATCGAGACCTGGAAGCGCCAGGGCGACGTGCTGACGCTGATCGGCCCGAAGCCGCTGCGCTTCAGGACGACGGGGAACTGACCGCACACTCACTGTCATTCCCCGCGAAGGCGGGGAATCCAGTACGCCGCGACCTATCGATTCA
The DNA here is from genome assembly GCF_025200865.1 of Bradyrhizobium sp. NC92. Lineage (NCBI taxonomy): Bacteria > Pseudomonadati > Pseudomonadota > Alphaproteobacteria > Hyphomicrobiales > Nitrobacteraceae > Bradyrhizobium > Bradyrhizobium sp. NC92. Next base: position 7,656,177 of record NZ_CP104171.1, on the reverse strand, counting down.
ATTAGTACAGTCTCGGAGTACTGGATCGCCCGCCTTCGCGGGCGATGACAGCGGAGTTCGTGACTAGCTCACTTCCACACCGACTTGTCGGCATCCCAGCGCTGGCCCTTCAGCTCCTTGACGAGCGCCTCGATCGAGCCGTTGTCGTCGGGCAGATCGCCTTCCTCGTCGGCCGAAGCGTCGTCCGACAGATTGAGCCTCGCCCCGCTGCCCTCGTCGGCCGTCGTCGTCGCCGGGCTGCCGATCCAGAGCATGAGCTTGTCGGTGGTGCCCGGCTTGTCGGGCGAGACCAGCCCTGCGACCTCGATCGTGTCGGTGAGCTCGAGCGCCGGGAAATCCTGGTTCGGCCGCTTGAACACCAGCTTGAGCTTGCCGGTGGCGGGGTTGAAGTTCTGCGAGACCGGCTTTGCCGCGAGCGTCCTGCTCAGCACGTTCGCGACCGCCGTTGCGAGCTTGCCCTTGTTGATCTTGTCGCCCTCGCGCCAGTCCGCCGCGGCGAAGCGGATGGTGCGGTCCATCTCGGTCATGCCCGCCGTCCAGCCTGCGGCGGTGACGCCGGGCATCGCCTTGAATTTCGCCAGCAGCGCGCCGGCGCGCTCCGGATCGACCGACATGGTGATGGTCTGCTCGCCCGCGCGCAGCGCGTCGCAACCGACATTGAGGCTCGCCAGCGTCACCTCGACCTCCTGGCCCTTCAGGCTCTTCAGGAAGTCGGTCGCCGCGTCGAGCTTGACCTTGACCGCGATCGCTTCCGGCGAGACGTCGGTGAAATCCTTCGGCTGCGGCGTGATGCCGTCGTCTGAGGTCTGACTGTCCAGGAATTCCTTTTCGCTGAGATCGGAATTGTCCGGCGAGGTGACCTCGGTCACCGCCTGGCCGATCGCGATCTGGCCGCGGAATTCGAACATGTCGCCGGACTGCTTGCGCGTCAGCTTGACGCTGACCGGCGACTTCTCGCCGACGCTTTGCGTCGTTCCCGTCAGCGTCTGGCCCGCGACCTGGAGGTTGACGACGAAGCGGTCCTTGCGGTCGGAGTTCTTCGCGACGGGATAGCAGACGTCGAGCACCGCTGCGGTCACCGTCTTGCCCTGGCGCGTCTCCTTCAGGATCACGTCGGCATTGCCGTCCATCAGCCCGTCGATCGAGGTGAAATAGCGCGTCTCGGTTCCGCCCGGCGCGGTCGCCTTCGGTGACAGCTTCATCTGGGCGGACGCCTGCGGCGGAACGGCGAGCAGGGCCGCCAGAACGGCTGTCGAACAGACCAGAAGCGCACGCATTGATGACATCCTCGCGCAACGGGCATGATCCGGAAAAGTGTGAAGCGGTTTTCCGAGAGGATCATGCCCAAACATCGAATCGGCGCGCCACCGTAGTGGGTTTTGGCCGCTGGTTGAATCGGAAAGCGAAACAGGCAGGATCGGCAAAAAAGAAGGCCGCCCGGAGGCGGCCTTCGCAACTCTGTCACGGAACGGAGGCTTAGAAGCCGCCCATGCCGCCGCCGGGGGGCATGGCGGGCGGAGCTTCCTTCTTCGGCAGCTCGGCGACCATGGCTTCGGTGGTCACCAAAAGGCCGGCCACGGAGGAGGCGTCCTGCAGCGCGGTGCGCACCACCTTGGCGGGATCGATGATGCCCTTCTCGACCATGTCGACATAGTCCTCGTTCTGGGCGTCGAAGCCGAAGGTCTCGGACTTGTTCTCCAGGATCCTGCCGACCACGATCGAGCCTTCCACGCCGGCGTTCTCGGAGATCTGGCGGATCGGGGCTTCCAGCGCCTTCAGCACGATGTTGATGCCGGCCTGGACGTCGTCATTGGCGTTGGTGAGACGGCCGACCGCCTTCTTGGCACGGAGCAGCGCGACGCCGCCGCCGGGGACGATGCCTTCCTGCACCGCGGCGCGGGTGGCGTTGAGCGCGTCCTCGACCCGGTCCTTCTTCTCCTTGACCTCGATCTCGGTGGCGCCGCCGACGCGGATCACCGCGACGCCGCCGGCGAGCTTGGCGAGGCGCTCCTGCAGCTTCTCGCGGTCGTAGTCCGAGGTGGTCTCCTCGATCTGGGCCTTGATCTGGCCGACGCGGGCCTCGATGTCGGGCTTCTTGCCGGCGCCGTTGACGATCGTGGTGTTCTCCTTGTCGATCACCACCTTCTTGGCGCGGCCGAGCATCTTCACCGTGACGTTCTCGAGCTTGATGCCGAGCTCCTCGGAGATCAGCTGGCCGCCGGTCAGGATCGCGATGTCCTCCAGCATGGCCTTGCGGCGGTCGCCGAAGCCCGGCGCCTTGACGGCAGCGACCTTGAGGCCACCGCGCAGGCGGTTGACGACCAGGGTGGCCAGCGCCTCGCCCTCGACGTCCTCGGCGATGATGACGAGCGGCTTGCCCGACTGCACCACGGCTTCCAGCACCGGCAGCATGGCCTGCAGGCCCGAGAGCTTCTTCTCGTGCAGGAGGATGTAGGCGTCCTCGAGCTCGGCGGTCATCTTCTCGGCGTTGGTGACGAAGTAGGGGCTGAGATAGCCGCGGTCGAACTTCATGCCCTCGACGATGTCAACCTCGGTCTCGAGCGACTTGTTCTCCTCGACGGTGATGACGCCCTCGTTGCCGACCTTCTGCATCGCCTGGGCGATCATCTTGCCGATGGCGGCATCGCCGTTGGCGGAGATGGTGCCGACCTGGGCGACCTCGGAGGAGGCGGCGACCGGCTTGGCGCGCTTCTCGATGTCCTTGATGACGGCGGCCACCGCGGTGTCGATGCCGCGCTTGAGGTCCATCGGGTTCATGCCGGCGGCGACCGCCTTGGCGCCTTCGCGCACGATCGCCTGGGCCAGCACGGTCGCGGTGGTGGTGCCGTCGCCGGCGAGGTCGTTGGTCTTGGAGGCGACCTCACGCACCATCTGGGCGCCCATGTTCTCGAACTTGTCCTCGAGCTCGATCTCCTTGGCGACGGTGACGCCGTCCTTGGTGATGCGGGGGGCGCCGAAGCTCTTCTCGATGACGACGTTGCGGCCCTTCGGGCCGAGCGTCACCTTGACGGCGTTGGCGAGAACGTCGACGCCGCGCAGCATGCGATCGCGCGCGTCTCCGGAAAACTTGACGTCTTTGGCAGCCATGGTCTGCAATCCCTCGTGTTACGTGATGTGTCTTGTCTAGTCGCGGCGGAACGATGGATGCCCGGATCGCCTGGATCCGGGCATGACATTCAGCGGCCGTTCAGGCGGATGGCCTTAGGCCAGCACGCCCATGATGTCCGACTCCTTCATGATCAGGAGCTCTTCGTTGTCGATCTTGACCTCGGTGCCCGACCACTTGCCGAACAGCACGCGGTCGCCGACCTTGAGGTCGATCGGGATCAGCTTGCCGGTCTCGTCGCGGCCGCCGGGGCCGACGGCGACGACCTCGCCCTGGGACGGCTTTTCCTTGGCAGTGTCCGGAATGATGATGCCGCCCTTGGTCTTTTCCTCGGCGTCGATACGTTTGACCACGACACGGTCATGCAGCGGACGAAATTTGGATTTAGCCATGACGTTTCCCTTTGGAGGCTCGCTTCGGAAGTAGTGCGGTCGGTGGGGCGGCGCTTCCGTCCACCCCTCTCGTCGAGGATCGAACGGCGCGCTTAGCAATCGGGCTTTCCGAGTGCTAATAGTGGGTCCGGAAATATGGCTTGGCCGCGATCCTGTCAAGCAAAGGTGGTTAAGCGGTTGTTGAGGCGGATATAGGATGGTGGCATTGGAAACTCGCTCGGGGCGCCGGCTTAGAGAACGACGTCATTGCTCCGGCAGCGATTTTGCGCTTGGCTGCTCGAGGGGTGCGGCCATGGTCTTGTTCGGGGGAATGCCATGATCAGTTCGGCTCACGCGCGCACGGTTGCCAATCTGGCGGCCGCCTCTTGTCTGGCGCTGCTGCTGGGCGCCTGCGGCGGCGGCTTCAGCCTGCCGTCCCTCACGTCGTCCTCGCCGCCGCCCGAGGCCGAACCGGGCGTTGCGCCCGAAATGCCGGCCACCATCCGCGGCGACGAGATCGTCGGCCGCTGGGGCCTCGCCTCGTTCCAGAACCCGGCCGACCGCGCCCGTACCGAGAAGATGGCGCGCGAGCAATGCAAGAATCCCTACGTGATCACCGCCGGCTCCTCCGGCGGCGTGATCATGCATCTCGCCGACCAGGCGACGCCGCAGGAGCTGCGGCTGAAGGGCTCGCCGAGCGGCAAGAACTACATCGGACCGGCCGGCCCGACCCCCGGCGAGCAGGACCGCGAGATCGTCTCCTTCGACGGTCGCGTCATGATCACCCGCTTCATCGACAAGGACGCCGCCACCCGCTACGGCAACATGGTCTACGTCCGCTGCGCGCCGAGGGCGTGAGGCAGCCTTTGGCCTAACGTCTCGTCATTGCGAGCGGAGCGAAGCAATCCAGACTGCCTCCTGGGAGACAGCCTGGATCGCTTCGTCGCTTCGCTCCTCGCAATGACGAAAAAACAAAAAGCGCCGGCCCCAAGGCCGGCGCTTTGTTTTTTAAATATCGCCCCCGTTCAGTCGAACAGCGCGTCGATGTCGTCCTGCGAGGCGTGGCCGACGTCGCCGGCGAGCTTGGGGCCGTTGAGGAGCTTCTCGTCCTCGCTGCGGCTGTCGACCGGCGCCGGCACATGGGACTTGATCGCGTCGACGCCGCCCCAGATCTCCATCATCGCATTGATGTGCTGCTCGATGAACTTCATCGTGGTCATGACCTTGCTGATGCGCTGGCCGGTCAGGTCCTGGAAGTTGCAGGCTTCGAAGATCGAGATGACGCGTTCCTGGATGTCGTCGGCAAGGCGCTTCTGCTGATCGACCGAGTCCACCTTGGACATCGCGCTGGCGGCCTGGTCGATCGATTCCGCGGCTTCGAGGATCTGCTGGGTCGCCTGCTCGGTGCCGCCGACCACCGCGCCGAGCTCGCCATTGACCTTGGCCATCTCGCCGCCGTCGAAGCTCTTGCCGTGCAGCGTCGCGATCTCGCGCTTGGTGCGGTCGATGGCGTCGTGGATGAGGTCGAGCTCCACCTTCAGCTTCTCGCACTGCTCGATCTGCGCCCGGTAGGTCTCGAGCATGGTGCGCGCTTCGGACAGCTCGTGCGCCGTCGACGCGTCGATCGCCGCCATGGCGGCGCTGCCGGACAGCGGGGCCGCGACGATGCCCTTCGCCATCTGGGCGCGGATCGCGCGCAGCTCGGCCATGATCTCGCTATGCATCGGGATTGCCTCTTCGGTTACGTCCAAAATCGGCATCTCGCCACCGGCGATATCCTCGACGCGAAAACGCTTGCGGTGAACAGCCATCAGGATACTCCCCCCACCTCACTCACGCGTCTTTGTAGGCAGAAGCGATTTAACACGAAGTTCACAACCGGAACTGTTGTGCGGCGTCGCGCGACGCGGCGCAAAGAAGCGATTAACCATGGCCGCGCTGCGTTCATCGAAAATAAACGCTGATCGCCAAATTGCCGGCGCGCTCGCGACGTGGTGAATCGAAACGCGCTTTCCGTTTACCAAACAAAACGGCTTTTGCTTTTTATTGACCACGTCGAAGGGCGCGGATCAGTCACCGGCTCTCCACGACGCATGTGATCTAGACGAAACAGTACAGAGTACGTCGATGTTCAAGAAAATGTCTGTCGCGCTGCTCGGCAGCGCTTGCACCTTCATGGCCGGCGCGAACGATGCCAGCGCCTTCGACAACAGCGTGCCGAACGATCCGCCTGCGGTGCTCTACCAGCCGCGCGTGCCGCCGGCGCCGGTGCGCGTCGCGTCCAATTCCAACATGGGCGGCGGCTTCATCGAATTCCTGTTCGGCGATGGCCCCGGCCGCGGCCCGGCCTACGCGCCGGAGCAGCCGGTGTATCAGCAGCAGCCGGGCTATTACGATCCGCGGCGCCTGCCGCCGATGGGCGAGCCGCAGATGCAGGGCGGCTATCAGCAGGGCGCGTCTCTCCAGCAGGAGGCGGTCGATCCGCGGCAGCGTCCGTTCGATCCGAGATTCGAGAAACAGCTCGTTGACTATAGCGGCAAGGAAAGTGCCGGCACGATCGTGGTCGATACGCCGAACAAGTTCCTCTATCTCGTCGAGGGCAACGGCCGGGCACTGCGCTACGGCATCGGCGTCGGTCGTCCCGGCTTCACCTGGTCCGGCGTGAAATCGATCACCGCCAAGCGCGAATGGCCGGACTGGACGCCGCCGGCGGAAATGCTCGCGCGCCGGCCCGATCTGCCCAGGCACATGGAAGGCGGCCCGGAAAATCCGCTCGGTGCCCGCGCGATGTATCTGGGATCGACGCTCTATCGTATCCACGGCTCCAATGAGCCCTGGACCATCGGCACCAACGTCTCCTCCGGCTGCATTCGCATGCGCAACGAGGACGTCATCGACCTCTACGGCCGCGTCAATGTCGGCACCAAGGTCGTCGTGATGTGAAGGGTCATGCGATCGATGGAGCGATCGGATCCGCGTGCCGCGTCGGCTCGACCTGCGGGGCATCGAAGGGGGCGCTGCTGCCGCCGAACGCCTGCCTGAATGGTCACGTCTACTGACGTTGCCTCGATCCAGGACGAGGGACAGCGGAGCGGCGACGGCGAGTTGATGTAGCCGAATGCGGTGCGCGAGCAAAGCGCTTCAACCGCCGCACCGACAGCTCGGCCTTCCTGAGGCGCTCGTGCAGTCCCTCCAACTCGTACAATTCGGTGATGAGATGGGTTGTGACGTCGCTCAGGTTCGCGATGCGCTGTTGAAGTGGGCTCATTTCTTGAAACTCCCGACTGTAGCCAAGAGAGGCAGCCACGGCGTGTGGCATAAGCAACGTGTTCTTCCAGTTGAACACCCATGTCCAAATTTGGAAATCCGGGAGTCTACGGCAGCGTGTGTCGGAGGACGATTTCGCTCTGTATGGTGAAGTCAGGTGCACGTCGTGACGTTCTGCATGGTGCTGTCCGACAACGCATGCACTAGTCATATTATATCCAATGGCGTCTTGGCCTGTGGTGCAGAGCAGCGCGCGTTGAGCCCTGCTCGAAAAGAAATCGGCCGCCCGGAGGCGGCCGTTTCACATCTGTCGGTCGAATGGCCTACGCGTAATCGCTGCCGCCGTCGTCATCGCCGCCGAAGTCGCTGTTGTCGGCCGTGTCGAAGCTATCGTCGCGATCGTCGCCGTAGTTCTGGTCGTTGTTGTCGCGGTCGTTCGACGCCTGGTCGAAGAAGCCGTGGCGGGACTCCCGGTTTGAGCCGACGTCGTCGAGGCCGGCATCGCGCGCGAGCGAGCCGCCGGACTGATCGCCGCCGCTCCAGGGGCTGCGGTCGCCGAGCGCGTTGGTGTCGCCAAAAGCCTGCTGGTGCGATCCGCCCATCATGCCGCGGATGCTCGAGAGCAGCAGGGAGCCGCCGACGACGCCGGCCGCGGCCGCCGCCGCGGTGCCCAGGAACGAGCCGCCGCCACCGCCGACCGGCGGAGCGCCATAGCCCTGACCCTGGCCATAGGCCTGTCCGTAAGGCGGAGGAGCGCCGTAGCCAGGTTGGGCCTGCTGCATCGCCTGGCCGCTGTTCCACGTCGGCCGCTGCTCACGCGGCGGCACATTCGGAACCGAGCCGCGCGAGGGGCTCGAGCCGAACAGGGTGTCGCGCATGGTGTCGAGGAAGCCGCCGGACTGCGCCTGCTCGGGCGCATGGGCCGCTTCCAGCTCCTGGATGCGGGCATTGGCGCGCTTCAGCGCTTCGTCCTGGACCAGCGTGGTCTGCACCAGCGCGTAGATGGCGCCGGGCGCCTTGCGCAGGCCGTCGGAGATCGCGGCGATCGCATCGGGATCGCGCGGTGCATTTTCCAGCTTTGAAAGCCGGTCGAAAAGGTCGTCGACGAGCTGGCGTTCCTGCGGCGTCATGATCTGTCTCCTTCGCGCAAAACCAAGCGCGAAAGGAGATGTAGGGTTCCAATATGGCCCCAACAGTGCCGGCCGGATTAAATTTCGGTATGCGACAAGCTGCCTCGCCGCTTCGGCAGATTTCTCGCGTCTTCGGCGGTTTCCTTGATCAGAAGTGGGACGTCGTGCCCCATGCGGCTGACGGAGCGACCGTCGTCGTGGAGGCCTTCAGCCCGGTAAACGCCGAAAGACGTCTCCGTCAACGTGAAACGCCAGCCTGGCAGCTCTGGAAAAGGGCGGTCTCGATTGTCCATGAGGGCAGCATATCACTCCAATGTCACGTTGCTATCCGCCAACAGGTGCGCGAAGGCATCGCCGGCGAGATAGGCGTGCTCGCGCTCGCGGACGTCGGTCATGGGATCAAGGCCGGTGAGGACATCATCGACGAAGCCGGGATGGCACATCACGAGGCCGCCATCGGGAAGGCCTTCCAGGAATTGCCGCATCAAGGCGCCGAAATCGGCGGCGCGCGTGAAATCATAGGCGCCGGCGAAACCGGGGTTGAAGCTGAGGCCCGCATGGCCGGCGCGGCGGCGGAATTGCGCGCTGAGACCATCGAGCACCAGGGCTTTCGGTGAGGCCAGCCGCTGCCGAAGCGGCAGGTCGCGGCCGCCCTGGCGCACCCAGGCCTTTGGCGCAGCCTCGGCCACCGCATCGACGAAGCCGTCGCGCACCTGCGGGAAGAGCTGCACATGCTGGTGACCGTCGACGAAGTCAGGGGCGCGTCCGAACGCGTCTGTGAAGGCGGCCAGCTGTGCCTTCACCTCGTTGCGGATGAATTCACGGTCGAGCCGCCGCATCAATCCGGCGCGCAGCAGCTTGGGAAAGGCGAAGAACATGTCGCCGTCCAAGGGGCGGAAATGCATGGTGAGCGGCCGGAATGGCGCCGACAGCGTCACGTGCAATCCGATCGCGCAACGCGGGCTTTGCGTTGCCGAAGCCTGAAGCGCCTCGACGTCGCCGCGCGCGATCGCGGGCCCCACCATCATCACCGAGGTGGCGTTGAGGCGGCCGCGTTCGATCAGGTCGCGGATGGCGCGGTTGACCCCCGGGCTGATGCCGTAATCGTCGGCGCAGAGCCAGATCCGCCGCGCCCTCGCGGCCACGCTCATTCGGCCGCCGTCCTGCTCGCGGCCTCATCGGCCTTGCCGGCTTCGAAATGCTTCTCGCTGTGCTCGGCGACGAAGTAGATCGGACGCGCCTTCAGCTCGGAAAGGATCTTTCCGATATATTCGCCGACGATGCCGATCATGATGAGCTGCACGCCGCCGATCGTCATCAGGCCGACCACGAGCGAGGGATAGCCCGGGACCTGCTTGCCTGTGGTCCAGACCTCCCAGAGGATGGACAGGCCGAACAGGAAGGCGCCGCCGGCGAGAATGACGCCGAACAGGCTGGCGAAGCGCAGAGGCGCCACCGAGAACGACGTCAGGCCCTCGATCGAGAGGCCGAGCAGGCTCGCGGCGTTGAAGGTGGTGACCCCATGGGCGCGCGCTGCGGGCTCGTAGTCGACGCGGATCTGGCGGAAGCCGATCCAGCTGGCGAGGCCCTTGAAGAAGCGGTTGCGTTCCGGCAGCTGCCTCAGCGCAGCGACCGCGCGCGGCGACAGCAGGCGGAAATCCCCGGCGTCCTCCGGAATCTTCTGGCGGGCACCCCAATTGATCAGCGCGTAAAAGCCGTGCACCGCGACCCGGCGCAGGAATGGCTCGTTGTCGCGATGCGCTTTCGCGGTGTAGACGACGTCATAGCCGTCATCGATCCAGTGCCGCACCAGCTGTTCGACGAGCGCCGGCGGATGCTGGCCGTCGCCGTCCATGAACATGACGGCGCCGAGGCGGGCATGGTCCAGGCCCGCCATCAACGCGGCCTCCTTGCCGAAATTGCGCGACAGCGACACCACCTGAACGTCGATTGCGTCGGCCGGCAATGACCGCGCGATCGACAGCGTCGCATCCTTGCTGCCGTCGTCGACATAAACGACCTCGCAAGACAGCCGATAGCGCTGGCGCAGGGTCCTGGCGAGATCGCAGATACGCTGGTGCAGGGCCGACAGGCCCGCCGCCTCGTTATAGACGGGGATGACGACCGACAGCCCCTTCGCTGCGGCGTTGGCTGCGGTGGTCGTCATGCCGGAAACGTCAGAGCCCAGCGTCATCGATCAAGGTTCCAGAGGCGTTTAGGTCTTCTCAACAGCATATGGTAGCAGCCGTTTGCTGTCGCTACGCTGAACGGAGCTGCTCAAAACGTCGGGCTCACCGCCGCAGGAACGCCTCGAGCTTGGCGAACAGCGGGTTCTCCCGGTCGAACACGTAGTCGAGCGAGACCACCGAGACGGTCTCGGCGCCATGCTCGCGCAGGAAGCTCGCCAGCGCGTAGAGCTGCCCCGGTGGGCAGTGCAGCGTCAGCATGCCTGACGAGGTCGGGCCGCCGAACGGCGCTTCCACGCCGAACCGGCTGTGGGCGTCGCCGAGCAGGGCGGCATCGCATTGCCGGAAGCGGGTGCGGACCTCGCGGTACTTGTTGGCCCGCGCTCGGGCTGCGATGTGGTCGAGGATGACGCGCGCCGTCTCGCGCGCCTGCGGCGACCAGTCGGCCTCCTTGGCGGCCACCAGATTGGCCTGGCTGCGCAGGATCACGCCGTCGTCGAGCACCCGCAGGCCGTTGGCGGCGAGCGTCGCGCCGGTCGTGGTGATGTCGACGATCAGCTCGGCGCTGCCGGCCGCCGGCGCGCCCTCGGTGGCGCCTGCGCTTTCGACGATGCGGTAATCGGTGATGCCGTGAGCCTGGAAGAAGCCGCGGGTGAGGTTGACGAACTTGGTCGCGACCCGCATCCGCATGTGATGCTGCTCGCGGAAGCCGGTGGTGACGTCGTCGAGGTCGGCCATGGTGCGGACGTCGATCCAGGCCTGCGGCACCGCGACGACGACGTCGGCATAACCGAAGCCGAGCCCCTCGATCAGCGACACGCGCTTGTCGGCATCGGCGATGTTCTCGCGCACGAGATCTTCGCCGGTGACGCCGAGATGGGCAAAACCGCGGGACAATTGCGCGGCGATCTCGCTCGCCGAGAGATAGGCGATCTCGACATTGTCGAGCCCTGCGATGGTGCCGCGATAGTCGCGGGCGCCGCCGGCCTTCGACAGCTTGAGGCCGGCACGGGCAAAGAAGGCCTCGGTGTTTTCCTGCAGGCGGCCCTTGGAGGGAACGGCCAGGACGAATGGCGCGCTCATGATTTTACGCTCCCACCTTGCGGCCGATCCGGTTCAGCGCGTCTACCCAGACCGAGAAGCCGACCGCGGGGATCGGCTCGGTCGAGCCGAGCTGGGTCATCAGCCCGTCGTAGCGGCCGCCGGCGACCAGCGGCTCGGCGCCGTTGCCCCTGTGGTGCAGCTCGAATTCGAAGCCGGTGTAATAGTCGAGCCCGCGTCCGAACGCGGTCGAGAAGCGGGTCTGCTTCACATCGATGCCGCGCGCGGCCATGAAGCCGACCCGGCTCTCGAACTGATCGATCGCGGAAGCGAGATCGAGCTTCGCGTCCGTCGTGAGTGCGCGCAGCTCGGCGATGGCATCGTCGGGATTGCCCGAAATCGACAGGAAGCGCTTGAGCACGGCGATCGCCTCGCGCGGCAGCGCGCCGCCCTTCAGCGTCGATTGCTCGAGGAAGCGATCGGCGATCTCGGCCGTGGTGCGGCCGCCGACATTGGTGGTGCCGGCGATCGACATCAGATCGGTGACGAAGGCGAGCGCCGCCTTGCGGTCGGAGCCGGCAAGGGCCGCCAGCACGCCCTCATATTCGCTGCGCGTCGCGGTGGTCGCGGCCGCCAGCCGCTCCAGATCCTGCTCCAGGCTGATCTTGCGGTTGAAATCCTTGACCAGGCGGCGGCGCCAGACCGGATAGAGGTTGAGCGCGTCGAGCAGCGCATTGAACAAGGCAACATCGCCGGTGCGGATCTCGACGTCGCGGACGCCGAAGGCGGCCGTCGCCTCCAGTGCCAGCGCCAGCATCTCGGCATCGGCCGCGGCGCGGTCCTGACGGGCGAATGATTCGATGCCGGCCTGGAGGAATTCACTGGCCTGGCCGCTGCGGTAGCGGAACACCGGACCGAGATAGCTGAACCCCGCCGGCTGGCCGGCCCGGCCTGAGGCGAGATAGTCGCGCGCGACAGGAATGGTCAGGTCCGGGCGCAGGCAGAGCTCCTCGCCGGAGAGGTCGGTGGTCAGGTACAAGCTCTTGCGGATGTCCTCGCCGGAGAGGTCCAGGAACGGCTCGGCCGGCTGCAGGATGGCGGGCTCGGCCCTGACATAGCCGGCCTGCGCGAACGACAAGAGCAGCGTATCCGCCCAGGCGGCGGAGCCGGGAGCATTTGAGGTGGCAGTCGCGGTCATCTCAGGAGTCCATCGTCCCGGCGGAACCGGGCAGGGCAAGGGGAGGCGAATTGGCGCAGGCCTTAGCATGGCCCGACAGCGGTTTCGACCTCCAAAGGATCAATCGCTTAACGGGTGGGCAATGCGCAGGATCAGGTGCTCTTGCCGCCCCAATCGCCCAGCACCGCCTGCACCAGCGCCAGGGCGGCGACGGCGGCGGTGTCCGCCCGCATGATGCGGGGGCCAAGCGCCAGCCGCAGGATCTTGGGCTGGCGCAGCAGCAGCGCCCGCTCTTCCTCGGCAAAACCGCCCTCCGGGCCGATCAGCAGGTCGATCCCGTGCCTGGCCTCGCGCGCGCCTTGCAGGCTCTGAAGCGGATCCTGGACCTCCGCTGCCTCGTCGCAGAAGATCAGCAGGCGATCGGCGGGACGTTGGCTCAAGAAGCGCTCCAGCGGCACCGGCTCGGCCACGCTGGCGATGCTGAGGATGCCGCATTGCTCGGCCGCCTCGACCACATTGGCGCGCATCCGCTCGGTATTGACCCGTGAGGCCTGGGTGAACCGGGTCAGGACGGGCTGCAGGGCCGCGGCGCCCATCTCGATGGCCTTCTGCACCATGTAATCCAGCCGGGCATGCTTGAGCGGGGCGAACACGTAGGTGAGGTCGGCGAGCCGGTCCTGGGGCCGGGTCTGCTGGAGGATCACGAGGCCGTCCGGCCGCTTGCGGCCCTCGATGGCGGCCTGCCACTCGCCATCCCGGCCGTTGAAGGCCAGGACCTCGGCTCCGGCGCCGAGCCGCAGCACATTGCCGAGATAGTTGCTCTGGTCGCGGTCGAGCGGCACCCTGGCGTCCTGGGCCAGGGGGGCATCGACGAACAGGCGCGGGGCGCGAAAATCGTGGGAAGGCATCGCTTTGGGGGTCCGGTTACCGGCTGTTCTTAACCGAAAGGCGCCATTCCGGGGTAAATATTGCCAAACTGGTGCGTCCCAGCGCCGCGCTCTCGCCCTATTCCACGGGTTGTTAAGCGCCGGCGGGAATCGTAAAAACGCGAACACGCTGGTCACGCTTCAATTGGGAAGCCCTGAATCCCGTAAGCTCCTGCCGGAGAGACTGTCTTGATGATCCGTCATTTGATGGTTCCGCTCGCTGCCGCCATGGTCGCCATGAGTGCCGCCGGCGCTTGTGCGCAAAGCGCCTTCCCGGCGCCACTGCCCAACCAGGCTTCGAACAGCTCGCCGTTTCCGCCCGTGAACGGCTCGGCGCCCACCGCGTCGATGGGGAGCGCGCCGCAATCGTCCTTTCCCGTCAACGGCGCTGCCCCGGTCGGCGGCGGCGCCGGCGGCTTCAGCGCGGCTCCTCCGACGCAGGCCGGTCCCGGTGAGGACTGCATGAAGGCGTTCATGCCCCTGCGCGAAGAGGCCGAGAAGCGCGGCAAGCTGATCAAGGCCGCGAGCGACCGTCATGCGCAGCCGGACGAGGCCTGCAAGCTGATCCGCAACTTCAGCCAGGCCGAGTTGAAGATGATCAAGTACATCGAGGCCAATGCCTCGAAGTGCGGAATCCCGCCGCAGATCGGCGCGCAAATGAAGGACGGCCACAAGAACACCGAGGCCATGCAGACCAAGGTCTGCAACGTCGCGCAGCAGATGCAGAATCAGCCGCGCGGTCCGGCCGGTCCGTCGCTGAGCGAGGTGCTGGGCTCGGGCTCGGCGCCCGAGGCCAATGCCGGCAAGAAGGGCGGCAGCACCTTCGATACGCTCAACGGCAACGTCCTGACCCGATGATACACGTGCCGCCGATTTGAAGTTCCTACGGTGCTCGCCGCGAGATCCTCATAGGAACTTCAAATCGATAAGCGGCACGTGAATTATAATTTTCTGGCTAGTGCCCTTGTAGTTTTCGAAGTTCGTACCGGAATACGCCGCGATGGAATACGAACTTCGAAAACTGGGCACTAGCACATCCGCCCGCGTTGCCGATGCCACCGGCAACTGGGTCGATACGCTCGCGCCGCATTGGGCGCGGCCTTACCTGCGCCTGTCCCGCTTCGATCGCCCGATCGGCTCCTGGCTTCTCTTGATGCCATGCTGGTGGTCGGCGGCGCTGGCCGCCGGCATGGCGCATGACGTGCGTGGTCTGCCGCTCACCATCGTGCTGTTCTTCATCGGCGCCTTCGTGATGCGCGGGGCCGGCTGCACCTGGAACGACATCACCGACCGCGACCTCGACGACAAGGTCGAGCGTACGCGCTCGCGGCCGCTGCCGTCGGGGCAGGTGACCACCAGGCAGGCGCTGGTCTTCATGGTCGCGCAGGCGCTGGTCGGTCTCGTGGTGCTGCTGCAGTTCAACCGCTTCGCGATCGCAACGGGCATCGCCTCGCTCCTGATCGTTGCGATCTATCCCTTCATGAAGCGCATCACCTGGTGGCCGCAGATCGTGCTCGGGCTCGCCTTCTCGTGGGGCGCCCTGATGGGCTTTGCCGTCACCTTCGGCCGCATCGATGTCACCGCGCTCGTGCTCTATGCCGGCGCGATTTCCTGGGTGATCGGCTATGACACGATCTATGCGCATCAGGACGCCGAGGACGATGCGCTGATCGGCATCAAGTCGACCGCGCGCCTGTTCGGTGCGCATACGCGCCAGGCGCTGGTGCTGTTCTACGGGCTCGCGGTGATGTTGATCGGCGTCGCGCTGGCATCTGGCGAAGCGCGCTGGCCGGCCTGGCTCGGGCTTGCCGCCTTCGCAGCGCATCTGGCCTTGCAGATCGTGCGGCTGAAGATCGACGATCCCGGGCTGTGCCTTCGCCTGTTCAAGTCGAACAAGCATGCGGGTCTGCTGCTGTTCGCAGGATTGCTCGCGGACGCCATGATGCGAGCGCAGCTCTCGTAGGGTGGGCAAAGGCGCTTGCGCCGTGCCCGCGTTCCTTCTCTCAGCTGCGACAGAAGAGGTGGGCACGCTTCCGCCTTCGCTCTTCGAGCTACGGCGGACAAGTCGCTTTGCCCACCCTACGGTACCTGTGATTGCCGCCTAATTCCTCGCGATGATCTCGCGCTCGTCGCGGTGAACCAGTAGCTCGCGCGCCATGGCGGTGCGCCGGCGCATCAAGAATTTCGGACGGCGGGCGCGGATTGCGTTGGCGCGGCGGCGGCGCGGTGCGGGCTTGCGGGCGCCCTCGTCGAGCTGCGGCAGCGCGAAGATCTCGCTCCAGATCGTCCAGGCCTGCGCGATCTCGTCCGCGTCAGTGCCGATCAGCAGCGGGATGGACAGCGAGGGATCGCGGTGCACGAGAACGAGCGTCTGCGCCTCGTCATTGCCGCGCAAGGCAACGCCGGTGAAGTCGGCGACGCGCACGTTGATCGCCATCTGCATGCCGCGCACGGCACGGCGCAGCACGACGCGCTCGCGATGAAGCTCGATCTGCCTGACATGTCCGTCGGCGCGCGGGTCATGCGCATCGAAGCGGACCGGAAGGGAAAGAGGGTCGAGCCGCAGGGAGCGGCTCGACCCGGCGGGGTTAGCCCCGCATGTTGCTGTTTGACGCCTCACGGCTTCGTTCTCCCCGCCGGGATTATGTTCCCGGTCGATGCGAGGACCTTAGCGCGCGGCGGTCCGAAACCGCTTAAAAAGGCTGGTTAACCCACCGTCACTGCACCTCATGATTGACAAGACCTTGGCGCGCATGATTGACGAGACGTTGCGCCGACGTCGCGAATCTGAGCTTTTGGCGGGCTGAAAATGCTTGAAGTCCGCGCTATCAGGGCACATCTGTGGGTTCCGGTCCCGAACCCCGCCCCAACAGGATTTCGTTCGTGAACTCTTCACCAAGCTCGACGCTTTCGACTACCGCCAATCGCGACCTGCTCGATCAGTCCGCGCTCTCCGATCTCGCGCAGCGGCTGGTCGAGGCAGCCAGGCGCGCCGGCGCCGATGCGGCCGATGCGGTCGCGGTGCGCGGCGTCTCGCAAGGCGTCGAGGTCCGCGACGGGCGCGTGGAGGAATCCGAGCGGTCGGAGGGCGACGATGTCGGACTGCGCGTGCTGGTCGGCCAGCGCCAGGCGGTGGTCTCGACCAACGATGTCAGCGGCGATGCCGTCACCAAGCTCGCCGAGCGCGCGGTCGCGATGGCGCGCGTCGCGCCCGACGACAAATATGTCGGCCTCGCCGATCCCGCGCTGCTCGCGCGCGACTTCCCCGATCTCGACCTGCTCGATCCCGCCGTGCCCACGACCGCCGAGCTCGAGCGTCGCGCGCTCGCGGCCGAAGCTGCGGCACTCGGCGTCAAGGGCGTGACCAAGTCCGGCGGCGCCTCGGCCTCCGCCGGCATCGGCGGCATGGTGCTCGTCACCTCGACCGGCTTCCACGGCTCCTACCTGCGCTCCAGCCAGGGCATTTCCGCCACCGCGATCTCGGGCGATGGCACCAGCATGGAGCGCGACTACGACTTCACCTCGGCGCCGCATGGCTCCGATCTGTTGTCGCCGGAGGTCGTCGGCCGTTCCGCCGGTGAGCGCACCGTGGCGCGCTACAATCCGCGCAAGGTCGAGACCTGCAAGTTGCCGGTGGTGTTCGATCCGCGCGTCGCCGGCTCGCTCGTCGGCCATCTCGTCGGCGCCATCAACGGCGCCTCGATCGCGCGCAAGACCAGCTTCCTGAAGGACAAGCTCGGCCAGCAGCTGTTTGCGAAAAACATCCGCATCATCGACGATCCCTTGCGCAAGCGCGGCCTGCGCTCGCAGACCTTCGACGCCGAAGGCGTCGCGGTGAAGCGGACCGCGCTGGTCGACGACGGCGTGCTGACGACCTGGCTGCTCGATTGCGCCACCGCGCGCGAGCTTGGCCTCACCACCACCGGTCACGCCCATCGCGGCGTGTCTTCCTCGCCCTCGCCCGGGCCGTACAATCTGCATCTCGAGCCCGGCACGCCAACGCCGGCCGAGCTGATCGCCGACATCAAGCAGGGCTTCTACGTCACCGATCTGATCGGCTCCGGGGTCAACGGCGTCACCGGCGATTACAGCCGCGGCGCCTCCGGCTTCTGGATCGAGAACGGCGAGATCACCTATCCCGTCAGCGAAGTGACGATCGCCGGGCACCTGTTCGAGATCTTCAAGTCGATGCAGCCGGCGAACAATCTCGAATTCCGCTACGGTGTCAATGCGCCGACGGTGCGCATCGAGGGTTTGACGCTTGGCGGACGCTGATCGAGCTGCTGCTGCTTGGCTCACCTCTCCCGTAGGGAGAGGTCGCGCCGGAGGCGCGGGTGAGGGGACCGCTCTCTCGTGTGACCTGAGCCCCCTCACCCGATTTGCTGCGCAAATCGACCTCTCCCCGATGGGGAGAGGTGTTCTCGCCGCGCCGCGCGATTGAACCCGATGGCAGCTGCTCTCGACGACACGATCCTGACCCGCGACGCGGCGCTGCTGAAGGACACGGTGCGGGAGGCGGGCGCGCTGGCGCAGTCGATGTTCCGCACCGAGCTGCGGAAGTGGACCAAGGGCGCGTCCTCGCCGGTCTCGGAGGCCGATATCGCCGTCAACGATCTGCTCGAGGCGCGCCTGCGCGCGGCGACGCCCGATTATGGCTGGCTGTCCGAGGAGAGCGCCGACGATGCGGCGCGGCTGTCGCGGCGGCTGACCTGGATCGTCGATCCCATCGACGGCACCCGCAATTATCTCGGCGGCCACGACGAATGGTGCGTCAGCGTGGCGCTGGTTGAGGACGCTTCGCCGGTGCTTGCCGCCGTGTTCGCCCCTGCTACCGACGAGTTCTTCTTCGCAACGCGCGGCCAGGGCACGACGCTCAACGACAAGCCGGTGCGCGCGACGCGCGGATCCGAGCTCGACTTCGCCCGCGTCGCCGGCCCGAAGCCGCTGGTCGAGCGGCTGAAGCCGTCCCTCGGCGAGATCAAGCTGCATCGGCGGATCGGCTCGCTGGCGCTGCGGCTGTGCCGGGTCGCCCATGGCGCGCTGGATGCGGCGTTTGCGGGCGGCAACAGCCATGATTGGGACCTTGCGGCCGCCGATTTGATCGTGCAGGAAGCGGATGGTAGGATGAGCGACCTCTCCGGAGAACCCATCCTCTATAACCGCCGGGAAGTGGCGCACGGAGTGCTGGTGGCAGCGGGACGCGATCGTCATGCGGGCATTGTCGCGCATTTTCGCAACCGTCCCTTAGCCTAAGGCGCTTTCGTCGTGCTTCTCGAACACTGCTTTGCCGGGCAGCTCGTTAGGAACAGAACTCATGCCAGATAATGCCCCGCAACAACTGCTCCACCTCGTCATCGGCGGCGAGCTCGTCGATCTCGAGCACAACACCTTCAAGAACCTGGACGAGGTCGACATCGTCGGCCTCTATCCGAACTATGCCAGCGCCCACGCCGCCTGGCGGGCCAAGGCGCAGAGCACGGTCGACAACGCGCAGATGCGCTACTTCATCGTCCACCTGCATCGGCTGCTCGATCCGAATCAAGAACCGGCGCGTTGAAAAAACTGCTTCGCAATACGCTGCGAAGCAGCTGGTTTCAGCGTGCCGTCGGGGTCCTGGCGGCCGAATATCTGCGTCTGGTCTGGCGGACCAACACCTTCACGATCGATCCGCCCGACATCTATGAGCGCGTCGAGCCGCAGCTCCCTGCGATCTTCGCGTTCTGGCACGGCCAGCATTTCCTGACGCCCTTCATCAAGAACCAGAACAAGGCCTCCTATCGGGCCAAGGTGCTGATCTCCCGGCACCGCGACGGCGAGTTCAATGCGATCGCCGCCGAGCGGCTCGGGATCGGCACGATCCGCGGTTCCGGCGACCATGGCGGCGCGTTTCACCGTAAAGGTGGTGTCGGCGCCTTCAAGGAAATGGTGCGGACGCTCCAAGCCGGTTGTAATGTCGCGCTGACCGCCGACGTCCCCAAGCGCTCGCGCGTGGCGGGGCTCGGCATTATCATGCTGGCACGGGAATCGGGACGGCCGATCATGCCTTTCGCGATGGCGACCAGCCGCTTCGTTCGGCTCAAGAACTGGGACCGCACCACCATCAATTTGCCATTCGGGCGGGGCGCATTGGTCGGCATCAAGGAAATCCACGTTCCCGCAGATGCTGACGCCGCCATGATGGAGACGTTGCGGCAGGAGCTGGAAGACACCTTGAACGAGGCGACCCGCCGCGCCTATGCGCAGCTCGGCCGTCCGGGACCGGAAGATGCCTAAGTCGCTGCCCATTGCGCTGCCGATCACGCTGCGGATGTACCGGCGCCTGGCCGCCGGCCTGGTGCCGCTCGCGCCTGCGCTGATCAAGCGGCGGCTGAAGCAGGGCAAGGAGGATCCTGCGCGCGTCGGCGAGCGGCGCGGCCTGTCCCGCGACGTGCGTCCGCATGGCCCGCTGGTCTGGATCCACGGCGCTAGCGTCGGCGAGGTGCTGGCCTCGGCGGCGCTGATCGAGCGCCTGCGCGAGCTCAATCTGCGCATCCTGCTCACCTCGGGCACGGTCACCTCGGCGGCGGTCGTCGCCAAACGCTTTCCGCCCGACGTCATCCATCAATACGTGCCGTATGACTCGCCGCGCTACGTCGCGCGCTTCCTGGATCATTGGAAGCCGTCGCTGGCGCTGTTCATCGAATCCGATCTGTGGCCGAACCTGATCCTCGCCGGCGCCGCGCGCCGGGTGCCGATGGTGCTGATCAACGGACGGATGTCGCCGCGTTCGTTCCCGCGCTGGCGGCGCATGCGCGGCACCATCTCGGCGCTGCTGTCGCGGTTCGACATCTGTCTTGCACAGTCGAAGACCGACGCCGAGCGCTTTGCCGCGCTCGGCGGCCGCGACGTCGTCACGACGGGGAATCTCAAGCTCGACGTGCCGGCGCCGCCGGCCGATCCCGCCAAGCTCGAACGGCTGATGGCCATGACGCGTGGGCGTCCGATCATCGTTGCGGCCTCGACCCATCCGGGCGAGGACGAGATGCTGATCGCGGCGCATCGCAGCCTGGTCGGCTTCTTTCCGCAGCTTCTCACCGTGATCGTGCCGCGGCATCCGGATCGCGGCTCCTCGATCGCAGGCCTGGTCACCGCGTCCGGGCTGAAGCCCAGCTTGCGCTCGCGCGAGGAGCTGCCGACGGCGACGACCGACGTCTATGTCGCCGACACGATGGGCGAACTCGGCCTGTTCTATCGGCTCTCGGAAATTGTCTTCATGGGCGGATCGCTGATCCACCATGGCGGGCAGAATCCGATCGAGGCGATCAAGTTGGGCGCCGCGATCGTCCACGGTCCGCACGTGTTCAACTTTGCCGACGTCTATGAGGCGCTCGATACGAACGGCGGGGCGCGGCAGGCCGACACGCAGGAAGCGCTGGTCAAGCAGCTCGGCCAGCTGCTGGCCGATCCCACCACGCGCGACAAGATGCAGCGCGCAGGCACGGGCGTGGTCGAGCAGCTTGGCGGTGCGCTCGATCGCACCATGACCGCGCTCGAGCCCTATCTGTTGCAGTTGCGGATCGAGATGGGGGCCGCCAATGCGTGAGCCGGCCTTTTGGTACCGGCCACGCTCCCTTCAATCGTATGCGCTATGGCCGCTCGGTGCGCTCTACGGCGCGATCACCGCACGGCGCATGCTGCGCCAGGGCTTTGACGCCGGCATCCCCGTGATCTGCGTCGGCAACTACCATGTCGGCGGTGCCGGCAAGACGCCGACCGTGCTGGCGCTGACGAAGCTCCTGCGCGAGCTCGGCGAGACGCCTGTCGTGCTCAGCCGCGGCTATGGCGGGCGCCTGAAGGGTCCTGTCATGGTCGACCGCGCGCGCCACGATGCGTCCGACGTCGGCGACGAGCCCTTGATGATGTCGCGCGACGTGCCGGTGGCGGTCGCGCGCGACCGCCTCGACGGCGTCGCGCTGGCGAAGTCGCAAGGCGCCACCGTGATCCTGATGGATGACGGCTTCCAGAACCCTGCTCTGTTCAAGGACGCCTCGCTGATCGTGATCGACGGCGAGCGCGGCCTCGGCAACGGCAAGGTGTTTCCCGCGGGCCCCCTGCGCGCACCGCTCGAGGTGCAGCTCGCGCGCACCGACGCGCTGGTGCTGATCGGCGACGGCAATGCCGCCAACGATGTCGCGGCGGAGATCGCGAAGCGGAACAAGCCCGAGCTGCGTGCGCGCCTGAAGCCGGATGCGGCCTCGCTCGCGCAGCTGCTCGGCAAGCGGGTGTTCGCCTTCGCCGGCATCGGCGATCCCGAGCGCTTCTTCCGCACCCTGCGTGCGAGCGGCGTCGAGGTCGCGCGGACGCGCGCCTTCGCCGACCACCACATGTTTTCGCAGGACGAGATCGCAGCGCTCGCAGCGGACGCTCAGCGCGAGCAGCTCACGCTGGTGACCACGGAGAAGGATCTTGCACGCTTGCACGGCCGCGAAGGCGTGCCTGACGGCATCGTGCCGTTCGCCGTCCAGCTCGAGTTCGATGACCCGGCAAAGCTGCGGCAATTGATCAGCGATCATCTGTACAGAGCGCGCGAGCGAAGGTTCAGCGCGCGCTGATCTCGCAACGTGCGGCAACGTCTCTGCCCTAGTCGCAAAACGCGAAGTGTCGTGGCTGGCGAATCTTCTTCCGCGCGTTCGGCAGTTGATGTAGCCTTGCATGAGAGCCGTCACCGGGACGTGCCGAAGTCCCGGGAATCATCGACGGCGTTGATGCCCACGGCGGGCAATGAATCTTCATCATGTCAGGTGCAGCGGCCGTAACGACCAGTTCGCAACGGCACGGAGAATTATTGCCAACAATTCAGAGGAGAACTTGCCATGCATTTTTGCCTCACCGGACAATACACGCCACGCGCTCTCAATGCCATTTTGGAGAATCCCACGACCAATCGCCAGGAGGCAGCTCGAAAGCTCATCGAAGCGGCCGGTGGAAAATTGGTCTCGATGTACAGCGTCGCGGCCGACGGCCCCGGCGTGCTCGTGATTTTCGATGTGCCTGATCCCAGCGCGGCTCCGGCCATTTCCGGCCTGACCGTGACGGCCGGTACGCTGCAGAACGTGAAGCTGGTTCGTTTGTTCACGCAGGACGAGATCAAGCAGGTCCGCCAGAACGCGGCGAAGCTGCGTCCGTCGTATTCGCCGCCGGGCAGCTGATCTCCGGACCCAGGGCGCAGCCGCCGTTGTCGGACGACGCGGCGGCTGTACTCATGTTAAAGTCGAAATCATGTCTGCGACGCGCCGAGGGGGCATGCTCACCACGCGCCGGCGGCCATCAATCCGATGATGGTCAGGCACGACATGCAGGCCACGACGACGGTGTAGCATTCGGGTGTATTCATTGCCGTCTCCCAAACTGTTGCCAATTGCTTGGTCACTGCTACGCGGGAGTGATCGCCGGTCTTGCAGCCGCTTCAATTCGGCAGGCCGTGACCGGACTTGCTGTATGCATCCGTCGTCTCGTCGTCCACTTGCGTCGCAGGATGATAATCTGCTGCGATAGCTTCTGCGCGCTCAGCTGCGATCAGAAGCTGTTTGCGCATTTCAGCGAGACGGGCGCGGCAATATTCACGATAGAGCAGTTCGAAAATGGCGGGCATGATCACCCCCATCGATTGACTTTGGATTACAGATATTCCACCGCGAATTTTCAAGGTGATCGGTAGCCCGTCGGGTGGCTCTTCGATATGAGCCCGTTCACAGACCGCGCCAATTCCAATGCTCGATGGCTGTTTGGTTGACCTGATCGTCCGTGCGATAAAAGAACAGGGCCAATTACCTAACATGCACTATAGCAGCGCTTTGTTTCAGCAGAACTTCATCAAACAACTCTAAGGCGCCGAACCGCAACAAAAAATCCAACCACAACGCGAAACGACTCACCAACGGCTGCAACGAATGTAGAACGCAATCGACCCGCACGCAGAGACCATCTTGCCGAGTTGCCGGCAATGCGGCGCGGGCACATCGCCCTTTTCCTTCGCGCGGCAAAACCGCCTGCCGGTGGCCTCAACTCGGAAAACATGCACGCGCGGTCAGCGTCACCGGGGACAGGTTGATGATCTGCGGAAACTCGAATGAATAGGTCGCGCTGACCTGGTTGCCGCACGCGGCCGTGGCAAAGGTGAATGTCCCCGGAGGGAGCGTGAGGCCGAAGGCCTGCTGGGCAGCGTAGGTCGTGATCGCACTGCTGCTCGGGCAGAGCGTGTTGTTGACGGTCGCGCAGCGCGCCGCCATTTCGCTGCCATGCTGGATTCCCAGCTGGGTCCAGAACAGCAGTCCGCATTCGATGATCCCGAATATGAACAGGAAGAACACGGGAGCGGTCAGCGCAAATTCCAGTGCCGAGGCGCCGCGCGTGTCTCGCCATAGTGCGGTGAGCTTCACTGCAGCCTCGTGGTGGACTGCGCGGTGTAGGTGTATGTGGCCGCCACGATCTGATAATCGATGATCGTATAATACGTCGCCCGCGCCGAGACTGTCGTGTATGTTCCGGCCGGCGCACCGCCGGTGCAGACCGTTCCGCAGCTGGTGGCGCTGACTCCCGCACTCGTTGGACATCCGCAGAATTGGACCGGCGGAGGTGAAGCGGTGATGTTGGTCGCACTGGTGGCGCTTGCGACCGCGTTCGCGATGCCGTTCGTGTCGAAGCCGCGCGCGATCGCGTACTGGGCTCCCGCTTGCGCGGCATTTTCGAGCTGCATCTTGCGATAGAGGGCAAGCCCGATGTCCGTGACCGAGACGACCATCAGAGACAGCAGTGGAATCAGGATGGCGAATTCGGCTGCTGCGACGCCCCGTTGATCGCCGGCAGCATTGCGCACCTGCCGCGCCAGAGAACCAAGCCATCGACGGCCGAACATGGATGAGAAATTCTGGATTTGCATCGCTCCAAACCTCATTCGACGAGCTGCGCGGTTTGCGATCCGATCGTCGCGGTGCCGAGCGCGGTGCAATTGACCTGCAGGTTCGACGTGCCGCTGAACGTCAGCGTATCCGCGATGATCTTGGTGCAGGATGTGCTGGTGCCGTTGCCGCCGCTGAAGCTGAGATTGGCCTTCGGCAGGTAGATGGCGCCGCCGAAATTCTGCGTGCTGCCGCCCGTGAGATTGAAATTGGTCCCGGCCGGCATGTTGCGGTCGCCGTACATGACGATGCCCTTCGTGGGGCCGCTGGTCGGCCCGGTCAGGTCGACGGTCGCGTTGCTGCCGATCGAGGCGGTGCCCCAGTCGCTTCCGGAGCCGGTGAACACCAGGGTGACGCCGCTGCCGGTGATGGTGGCATTTCCGGCGACGCTCAGGCTGGCGCCGTCCAGATAGTAGATGCCCGGATTGAGGTTCAGGACTGCGCCGGCATTGACCGTAATGCTGCCCATGTAGCAGCCGGGGTCGAGCGAGTTCGTCTTTCCGTTGGCGTTGACCGTGATCTTGGCATTGCTGCAGCTCGGCCGCGCCGGCGGAGAGACGTCGGCGTAGGGATCGGCGACAGGCGTGATGTGCGTCTTGACCCCGTTGGTCGCCGTGATGCTGCTTGCGCCGGAGACGTCGCCGACCACGCCGACCTGGTT
The DNA here is from genome assembly GCF_025200865.1 of Bradyrhizobium sp. NC92. Taxonomy (NCBI): domain Bacteria; kingdom Pseudomonadati; phylum Pseudomonadota; class Alphaproteobacteria; order Hyphomicrobiales; family Nitrobacteraceae; genus Bradyrhizobium; species Bradyrhizobium sp. NC92. Next base: position 7,631,354 of record NZ_CP104171.1, on the reverse strand, counting down.
TGCCGCGACCGAGGCGCTGCCGGCGACATTGAGCGAGGGGCTTGCGCTCGAATTGCTGTAGAGATTGCACTTGATCAGGTTGAGCTGGTTGCCGCCGCTGACGTTGACGGCGGGGCTTGCGCTCGCGTTCAGCGCAAGCACGCAGCCCGTCCCGGAATTGGGCAGCGCGACCGAGCGCGCGGTGATTGGCACGCGATCCGAGCCGAACAAGGCCGACAGCAGCCGGCGCTGCGGTTGGCTGACGATGACTTCGATGGCCTGCGCGTTCGACGCTTGACTGCCTGTTTTTGGCGGCTGGTTCACCGTGACCGTGACGTCGTTCGCCCCGTCGGTGTAACCGTAATTTGCCGCAACCGCTTTGGCTTCGGACGAGGGGTCGCCGCCGACACTGGCAGCCGTCGCAGCGCTGACCGCGCCGGAATCTGCAACGCTCTGCATGTTCTTGTGCTTGTAGTACCACCAGCCCACTTCGGTTCCGAGGCCGGCGGTGCCGACCAGGACCGGCATCAGCACCGCGGAAATCAGCACGTAGCTGCCCTGCTCGTCGCGGATGAACCGTTCGAGCACATGATGCCTTGAGCTCGAAGCTGCACCGAACGAACGGCTGAAAATTCTCCGGAGGTCCATCGTTCCTGCCCGATTGCCATTTTATCCCGAGGCAATGTGGTGCGGGGCGGCTTAAATGCGCCCCAATGGAAGCCGGACAATTTTAAACATCGGCGAACATTCAGCCGGCATTCATGGCCGAAATCTTATCGATGAAGCCGCGTCCAGGAGAGCCAGATGAAATTGCGGTCTGCAATTCTTAACCCCAGCCTCATAGGTCTGCCGGTTTTGCCCGCCACGGAGCAGTGACAGTGCGATGCCGTGCGGTGGGCAAGGCGAAGTCTCGTAGGGTGGGCAAAGGCGCACCGCGCCGTGCCCACCATCTCTTCGCAATCGCGACGCCCAAGGTGGGCACGCTTCGCTTTGCCCACCCTACGAGAGTTGCGAGAGCCGAGGGATCACGGCTGCTTCAGCGCGCCGGGAAAATGCCGCTGCAGCACCGCGGCGGGCGTGGAATAGGCTTCCTGCAGATCCACGCTCCAGTACTTCAGCTCGTCGAGCGGGATTCGGGCGTCGGTGATCGCGCAGCGCACGAAGGTGCCCGGCGAGATCACGCGGAAATCGCCGTCGAGATATTGCACCTGCGCTTCGCCATGGCCCGAGGGGCCGAACTTGTTCAGCACGGTCGAAAGTCTCCGCGGAAGGCCTCTCCATGGAAACCCGTGGAAGGCACCATGTGTTGGACGGGATGTAGCATAGATGGGGTGGCTTGTCCGCCCGTTAAACCCACCGGTTCGTGATGATTTGCCGCCGTTTTCGCGTGATAGGGCTTCAGTCGAAGGGCCACTGGTTCCAGCATCTCCTGCGGCAGAGTCCGATGCGCCTGCGCCTCACCGCTGTGTTCCTGACGCTGCTGATGTCGGCCGCGCACGCCGCCCCGGCGCCGCAGCCGGTCGAAATTCCGCTCGCCTCCGGGGTGCTTCATGCGCAGCTCTACAAGCCCGAGGGAGCGGGGCCGTTTCCGGCCGTGATCGCGCTGCACGGCTGCGGCGGGCTCGGTAGCCATTCCGATCCCGTGCTGCCGCGCTATCGCGATTGGGCCGAGCGCCTGCTCAAGGCCGGCCATGCCGTGCTGCTGCCCGACAGCTACGGCTCGCGCGAGCTCGGCCCGCAATGCCGCGTCAAGGAGATGCACGTCAAGGCGCGGCGTGAACGCGTCGCCGATATCGCGGCCTCGCGCGCCTGGCTGATGCAGCAGCCTTTCGTGGCGCAGGACCGCGTCAGCCTGATCGGCTGGGCCAATGGTGCGAGCGCGCTGCTCTGGGCCGTGCGTCCGCAGAGTGCGGGACGCGATCTCGGTCCGGACTTCCGTGCCGCGATCGCGTTCTATCCGGATTGCCGGATCTCGGCGGGCCTCGGCTGGAGCACGCGGGTGCCGACGCTGGTCATGATCGGCGCCGATGACGAGGTGTCGTCGCCGCCGGCCTGTCGCCAGATGGTGGACGGCGCGCGCGGCCGCAGCGCGCTGGCGCGCATCGTGGTCTATCCCGGCGCCGATCACGATTTCGACCGCGCCACCACGCCACTGCACGCCGCCGCCGCGCCCGAGCAAACGGATGCCGAGGCCCGCGCCGCCTCGCAGAAGGACGTCGCGCAATGGCTGGCGCGGTAGCGAGCGTATCGTAGCCCGGCATGTGGCCGTGCCATCATTCGACCACGATGTCGATTCAACGCATCTCACATGCGCAACCGCATCACGCTCTTCGCCTCCGCCCTGATCGTCTTCACCGTCGCGATCCTGCTGTTCGAAGCCCAAGCCGGCGCCCCGCAGCCGGAACATTGCGGTTTCTGGACCACGATCGACGCTGGATTGTCGTGTCGGTAGGGGCGGCCGGCGCTCTCGCCACACCCGTCATTGCGAGGAGCACTTGCGACGAAGCAATCCAGAGTCCCTCCGCGGAAAGACTCTGGATTGCTTCGCTACGCTCGCAATGACGAGTTTGTGGCTAGGCGCGTTCCACACACTCGGTGTCATCGCCCGGCTTGACCGGGCGATCCAGTACGCCGGGGCGGCTGTGGGTCATCGAGAAGCCGCGGCGTACTGGATTCCCCGCCTGCGCGGGGAATGACAGTGAGGGCGGAGCACCGTCCTCCCTCCTCAGAACAAGCTGCCCTGATCCACCGGCTTGCGCCTCAGTGCCGGCTTCGTCTCCGTAGCCGGCTTCGGCTGCGCCGGTGCGGGCTTGGCCGCGGGCGCCACACGATCCGCATCCGCGGTCGCGCCGACACGGCCGTCCGCGAACTCGATCTCGAGCCGCGCGCCGGGGCCGATCGTATCCGCCGCATGCACGGGATGGCCGGCCTCGTCCCGCACCAGGGCAAAGCCGCGCGCGAGCACGCTGCGATAGGACAGCGCGGAGAGCAGCTTGCCGCTGTTCTCGACCCGCGCCTCGAGCCGGTGCAGCAGCGTCGCCAGCGCGCGCTCTGCCCGCTCAGTCAGACGATGGGTGCGCTCGCGCTGGCGGGCAATCGCGTTGCGCTGGGCCTGCGCATTCGCAAGCTTCGAGGCGCGCAGGCGCACCTCCAGCCCGGCAAAGCGGTCGCGCCGCCGCCGCAGCAGCGAGCGCGCCGACAGGCCGAGCCGCTCGCCGCAAACGGTGAGGCGATGATCGGCCTGCGATATCTGGCCGTGCAGCACGCGCAGGGTCAGCTTTGAACTTGCCGCAGTAAACCTGCGGAAATGCGCATGCGTGTTGGCCTTGAGGCAGCGGGGCAGGGACGCGCCCGCCGAATCCAGCCGCTGCCGCGGGATCGCGAGCAGATCGCCGGCCGCCGGCAGCGCGCGCGCGGCGGCGCGCAGCTCGCTGCGGCGGCTCTCCTGGGCGCGTTGCCAATAGGCGCGGGTGCGGCGCCCGAGATCGCCCACCTCGACGTACAAGTCGCTGCGCACGGGAACGGCCATCTCGGCCGCCGCCGTCGGCGTCGGCGCGCGCTTGTCGGCGACGAAGTCGATCAGCGTGATGTCGGTCTCGTGCCCCACCGCCGAGATCAGCGGGATCATGCTCTCGGCGGCTGCGCGCACCACGATCTCCTCGTTGAACGACCAGAGGTCCTCCAGCGAGCCGCCGCCGCGCGCGACGATCAAGACGTCGGGCCGCGGAATCCTGCCGCCCTCGGGGAGCGCGTTGAAGCCGCGGATCGCCGCCGCGACCTGCTCGGCCGAGCCGTCGCCCTGCACCTTGACCGGCCACACCAGCACGCGGCGGGGAAAGCGGTCCTCCAGCCGATGCAGGATGTCGCGGATGACGGCGCCGGTCGGCGAGGTCACGACGCCGATCACCTCCGGCAGCCACGGCAGCAGCTGCTTGCGCGCCTCGTCGAACAGGCCCTCAGTGGCGAGCTTCTTCTTGCGCTCCTCCATCAGCGCCATCAGCGCGCCGATGCCGGCCGGCTCCAGCGCCTCGATCACGATCTGGTATTTCGAGGAGCCCGGATAGGTCGTCAGCTTGCCGGTGGCGATCACCTCGAGCCCCTCCTGGGGCTTGAAGCGCATGCGGCTATGCACGCCCTTCCAGATCACCGCCTCGATCTTGGCGCTCTCGTCCTTCAGCGCGAAATAGCAATGGCCCGAGGAATGGGCGCCGCGAAAGCCGGAGATCTCGCCGCGGACGCGGACATGGCCGAAGGCGTCCTCGACCGTCCGCTTCAGGGACAGGGACAGTTCGGAGACGGTGAATTCAGGCGCGTTGAGCAGTTGTTCCGCAGGCGGCATCTCAAAAACGATTCGGCATTTTGGGGTCAGGCCCGACGTTAAGGATTTTCGCAGGCCAGCGCCAATCCCAGGGTTGATCGGAAGAGTACTCTGTATTATAGAGTTCTCTATTGATTGATGAGTTTGAGGAGTGAGCCATGGCGATCCGGTTGCTGCGCGGCGTCTTGAACGGCCTGAAATGGGCTCTGTGTGCGGTCGGCGCCGTGGCGCTGATCCTGGCTGCGATGATCGCAACGCCACTGCAGCGGCCGCCTGAGATGCGGTCGGTCTCCGACTCCACCAAGGGGATCGACTGGTCCACGCTGCCCCCGCTCGAGCGCTTTCAGGCCCGAGACGGGACCTGGATCGGCTATCGCCACTATTCGCCGAGCGGCTCGGCGACCGGCGGCGGGGCGGTCTTCATCCACGGCTCCTCCGGGTCAAGCGGCAGTGTCAACCACGCCCTGACGCATGCCATCGCCGCGCGCGGTGTGGAGACCTGGGCGCTCGACATCCGCGGCCATGGCGGCTCCGGCACGCGCGGCGATATCGGATATGTCGGCCAGCTCGAGGACGATCTCATCGATTTCGTCGCGCATGTCCGCAAGAGCGCGCCGGACCTGCCGCTGACCCTGATCGGCCATTCCGCCGGCGCCGGTTTTTCGCTGCGGGTCGCCGCGACACCGATCATGCAGGACATGTTCGTCCGCACCGTGCTGCTCGCGCCGTATCTCGGCTATGACGCGCCGACCAACCGGCCGAACAACGGTGGTTGGGTCAGTGCCGACATTCCACGTTTCCTGGGACTTGCGGCGCTGCGCAAGCTTGGGATCGACTGCTGTTCCCAGCTTCCGGTGCTCGCCTTCGCGGTGCCGGCGAGTTCGGCGAAGTACCTCACCTCCACCTATTCCGATCGCCTGATGCGCAACTTTGCCACGCACGGCTATCGCATCGATCTTCCGGCGACGACGCGTCCGATCACGATCATCAGTGGCGCCGAGGACGAGATGATGATCTCGGACAAATATGCGGACACCGTCCACGCGGTGAAGCCGTCGGTCGACGTCAAGATCATCGCCGGCATCAACCACATGGGCATGGTCACGAACCCGAAGGCGGTCAATGCGATCGCCGAGGACGTGGCGACGCGCGGGAGCGGGCAATCATGATGCGCCTCGTGGCGGCAAGGCAATCGCAGGGAGCGGTGCTGTCACGGAGCCTCATCCTGAGGAGACCGCTGCAAAGCGGTCGTCTCGAAGGACGAGGCGCTTGCTCCGGCGTCACCGCGCGCGCGGCCATCCTTCGAGACGCCCGCCTGCGGCGGGCCCTCAGGATGAGGGCGGAGTTTGCGGCAGCCCCCTCAACGGGCATGGCTGCCACTGAGCCTCATCCAAAGGCAAAGCTCCCAATGAGCCTCATCCTGAGGAGACCGCGGAGCGGTCGTCTCGAAGGACGAGGCGCTTGCTCAGGTCCCACCGCTATTCATGTGCGATAACGGGCATAAAGAGAACGACATGATCGATAGCAAGGAGGCATCCGCAGCGCTGGCCGACATCGACGACATCGTCCAGCGCGTGAAGCAATCGCAGCTCTATGAGCTCGCGAGCCTCGCCGCGATGTGGTGGGGCGTGCTGGTGTTCGCGGCCAATCTCGTGACCTGGCTTTGGCCGATCTATGCGGTGTATGCCTGGGTTGCCGTGGACGTGCTCGGCGTCGGCGGGCTGGTCTTGCTCCGCTTGCTGAATCCGCCGCAACACACCAAGAGCACCGCGGCCAGCATCAGGATGCTCCTGGTGCTCGTGCTGTTCTTCGCCTTCGGTTATCTCTGCACCGATGTGATCGGCCATTTCGGTCCGCGCCAGCTCGGCACGTTCTGGCCACTCTACTTCATGCTGTTCTACACGCTGGCGGGCCTGTGGTTCGGCTCCGCCTTCGTGGCGATCGGCCTCGGCATCGCCGCGCTGACATTGATCGGCTTCTTCACCATCGGCGAAGCCTTCCCGCTCTGGATGGCCTTCGTCAACGGCGGCGGCCTGATCCTCGGCGGCCTCTGGATGCGGCGGATCTAGCGGGATGGCCGAGCTCGACGACATCATCCACCAGCCGCTGCGGCTGAAGATCATGGCCGCGCTGAACGCACTGCCGGCCGGCACCGGTCTCGAATTCGCGCGGCTGAAGAAGCTCACCGGCGCAACCGACGGCAATCTTGGTGCGCATATCGAGACGCTCGCGAAGGCCGGTTATGTGTCGGTGGAGAAGGCGTTCGTGGGGAAGAAGCCGCAGACGACGGTGACGGCCACAGCTGCGGGCCGCGGGGCGTTTGCGCGGCACGTGGCGACGTTGCAGGAGATCATTGCGGGGAAGCAGGGATAGGGCGGCCGTCATTCCGGGCGCAGCAGCAATGATGTTGGGTCGATCGGCGAGAAACGTGCCGGCGCGTTAACCCTCAACCTTTGGAGGTGTGGTAGTGGTTCCAGGTGGGGGGCTTTACTGCATGGCAAAAAAAGAAGTCAAATTCGATCCCGATGACGGACTGATCATCGGCGAGGTCGGCCCGTGGGCGGTCGAAAAGCACGACCGCGTAAAGAGGTACATTCAAGCGGCGAGCGGTGCCCGCGCGAAGTTCTTGCCTCCAAAAGGAAACGGCGGGGCGACATACATCGAGCTGTATTCAGGCGCTGGGCGTTCACGCATCACTGGCACAAATCAGATCATCGAGGGTAGCGCCGTGGTGGCGTTCAACGCCGGGCGAGCGAGCCGTTATCACTTCTCCGAGATGCACCTGTCCGATTTGAATGCGCAAAACTCAGCTGCGTTGGCCCAACGCATCACGAATTTGGGTGGATCCGCAACAAGCTACGTCGGCGAGGCAAGTGTCGTAGTCGATCAAGTGATGAAGGCGATCAATCCGTATGGTCTTCACCTTGCCTTTCTCGACCCCTTCAATCTCGCGCAACTGCCGTTCTCGATCATCGAGCGAATGCTGCGCGTGAAGCGGATGGACATGATCATCCATGTCAGCCTGCAGGACCTGCAGCGCAACCTAGACGACTATACACGTGAAGGAGGAACATTCGACGTGTTCGCTCCCGGTTGGCGCAACGCGGTGAACGCACGACAATCAATGGCTGCCCTCCGCGCGGCACTCGTTGAGTACTGGCTCAGCTCTATTCGCGCGCTTGGGACAAACCCCGCAACCGGCATACCGTTGATCGTCGGCTCAAAGAACCAGCGGCTCTATTGGCTGGTATTCGTGAGTTCAAATCCGCTAGGACACAAGCTCTGGAACGACGTACAAAACTTGGGCGGCCAAGGGTCGCTTTTAGAGGGACTGTGATGGCTGACACCTCAATCGAGTGGACCGACGCGACGTGGAACCCTGTCGCTGGCTGCACGGTGCTCTCGCCGGGCTGCACGAACTGTTACGCGATGCGCATGGCGGCGCGGCTGGATGCGATGGGCATGCCGAAGTATCGCGGGCTGACCCGTAAGAGCGGCAAGCGCGCGGTCTGGACCGGCAAGGTCCGGCTTGATCGCGCCGCGCTCGGCATACCGGCAAGCTGGAAGAAGCCACGCCGGATTTTCGTGAACTCTATGTCGGACCTATTCCACGAAGCCGTGCCGCCGGAGTTCGTTGCGGCGGTCTGGCACACGATGCAGGTGACGCCGCAGCACACCTATCAAATTCTGACGAAGCGGCCGGATCGGATGGCCGTCATCACCGCATCATTGCAGGCGCTGCCGAACGTATGGCTCGGTACGAGCGTCGAGAGCACAGATTATCTCGGACGCATTGACGAAATCCGCAAGATCCGTGCTGCGGTCAGGTTTGTCTCGTTTGAACCCTTACTCGGTTCAGTGGCGGATGCCGATCTGAAAGACATTCAGTGGGCCATAGTCGGCGGCGAGAGCGGCCCGAGGGCGCGACCGATGGAAGAGCAGTGGGTGGCGGAGATTGAGATGGCATGTCGCATAGCGGGGACGGCCTTCTTCTTCAAGCAGTGGGGCGGCGTTCGCAAGAAGAGCACCGGCAGGCACTACCGCGGGCTCACGTTCGATGAGATGCCTCGCGTTGAGATAGGCCGCTAAGGCCGGGCCGACATCATGGCTCGTTCGGCGGCATCGTGAGGACAGCATGCGTGTTGCGGTCATCGACATCGGAAAGCCCGGCAAGAACCTCGGCTGGGCGATGGATGGACCCTACATCGAGGGCGTGGATCTTGATGAGTGTGTGGCGGAGATAGCTGCCGCCCTTCAGATCGGTCCTGTAGCCCTCGGGTTCGAGGCCCCACAGTTTGTGCCTTTGCGGAACGATCCGATGGCTCTCACTGCTGGTCGAATAGGAGAATTTGGTCCCGGTCAGCCAACCAGAACGTTCTCGGCCAGCGCAGGGGCAACGGTGCTTGTAACATCGCTAGTAGTTGTTCCGTATGTGCTCTCCGAGCTTCGCGCGCGCGTAGTCGGTGGTTTTGCGACGTTTGATTGGAAACGTCGGCTGAGCGAACCGGGTGAACTCCTGCTGTTCGAGGCATTTGTTAGCGATCAGCGTAAAAATACGGCAACGCGACATGTTGAAGATGCTCGTCTCGCGATAGCTGATTTTCGGCGGGGCATTTCGGCTCCTCAGTCGTTCGAGAGCTCGATTACGTCGCCAGAATGCTTGAATCTTTTGGGAGCGGCCCTGTTGAGGACAGGTTGGTCATCAGATTTGGCTCTGCTCTCCACCAGCTGCCTAGTGGTGCGCTCAGCAAATGCCTCTCGAACCTGAGTGTAGTCGTGCAACGCGCTTGTGCGCGAGACGCACGATAGATCTTAGCGAGGATCTTCTCCCGTACTAGTCAATCAGTTCGGCAATACTTGTTCGCCTTCGTCAACCTTCATGTCCGCTTTTGATGTCTTCCGTCCCGAACCAAATCGCACACGATACCAGCCGCGCGAGTTTACGCCCGCGCGAACGATCGTCGAGGCTCGTGGGACTACTGGCCGTTTGGCCAAAAGTGTTCGTTCATCTGCCGCGCCATCAGGGCCACCACTTGCTCGGGTGCCACCGAATACATCTGGTGCAAGATGGCATCAAAAGAAGAACTGCCGACGCGTAGAGATACTTCAGTTGTACCGCCCCCTTTTGAGGCAATCTCGAATTTGAAGTGCAGCGAAGGATCCTTTTCGCTGAAGTTGTTTACGACCACGCGGTCCGTTTCAAAATTCCACTTCGGTGCAGTCACCCCAGACCGATAGACCTTCGCGCCGCGCAAGCTCGGCATGCCTCTGTCCTCCCCCTCCAGACAGTTGAACTCAACGAAGGATACCACCGCCGCAACTCAGGGGCGAGGTTCGGGCCTGAAAAGAGCTTGTATCAAGTCTAAATGGTCGAAATGTCTCTTTACGCGCGAAGGCGCACTGTCGGACTTCGCGAAGAGGTACACTTTGGGGGTATTGTGACCCCCTTGAGCCGCACCCCGATTCGTGCGACCTCCGCCCCCAAGCAAAACCCCTCATCCTGAGCCCCTGATGCACATTCTCCTGCTTGGTTCCGGCGGCCGCGAACATGCCCTGGCGTGGAAGATCGCGGCCTCTCCCCTGGTGACCAAATTCTGGTGCGCGCCCGGCAATGCCGGCATCGCCAGGGAGGCGGAATGCGTGGCGCTCGATGTCGCCGACCATGCCGCCGTGATCGACTTCTGCAAGCAGAACGCGGTCGCGCTGGTGGTGGTCGGGCCGGAGACGCCGCTCGCGGCCGGCATCGTCGATGATCTCACCAAAGCCGGCATCAAGGCGTTCGGCCCGAGCAAGGCGGCGGCCCAGCTCGAAAGCTCCAAGGGCTTTACCAAGGCGCTGTGTACCGAGTTCGGCATTCCGACCGGCGCCTACCAGCGATTCACCAATGCCGATGAGGCGCGCGCCTATGTGCAGAGCCAGGGCGCGCCGATCGTGGTCAAGGCCGACGGCCTTGCCGCCGGCAAGGGCGTCGTCGTCGCCAAGACCGTGCGCGAGGCCGAGGACGCCATCGCCATGATGTTCGAGGGCGCCTTCGGCGAGGCCGGCACTGAAGTCGTGATCGAGGAGTTTCTGCCCGGCCGCGAGATCAGCTTCTTTGCGCTGTGCGACGGCGAGACGGCGATCCCGCTGGCCTCCGCCCAGGACCACAAGCGCGTGTTCGACCACGATGTCGGCCCGAACACCGGGGGCATGGGCGCCTATTCGCCGACGCCGCTGGTCACGCCTGCGGTCCACGACGCGATCATGGCCAGGATCATCCTGCCGACGGTCGCTGGCATGAAGCAGCGCGGCACGCCGTTCCGCGGCGTGCTCTATGCCGGGATCATGCTGACGACGCAGGGGCCAAAGCTGTTCGAGTTCAACGTGCGCTTCGGCGATCCCGAGTGCCAGGTGCTGATGCTGCGCATGATGAGCGACATCGTGCCGGCGCTGCTCGCCGCCTGCGACGGGCAGCTCAAGAACTTCGACCTGCGCTGGTATCCGGAATCCGCCATCACCGTGGTGATGGCCGCGAAGGGCTATCCCGGCGACTACCAGAAGGGCACGCGCATCGGCGGGCTCGAGGAGGCCTCAGAGGTCGACACCGTCGAGATCTTCCACGCCGGCACGGTTGAGAAGGACGGCGCGATCCTCGCCAATGGCGGCCGCGTGCTCAATGTCTGCGCGCTGGGGGCGACCGTGACGGAGGCGCAGGCGCGCGCCTATCAGGCCGTCGACCGCATCGACTGGCCGGACGGCTTCTGCCGCCGCGACATCGGCTGGCAGGCGGTGGAGGCGGAGAAGGCCAAAAATTAGCGCCTTGACGGCGCGCAAACGCGCCGACGCGTCGATCCGGAATCTCGACGTTCGCGTCACCGCGCCGCCACATCTACAATCCAGAATGTGCAATCAGCAGTTGGGGTTAGTTGCCCCGACCATAATACCGGTACTGTGCATGGGGTTGTTTTCGAACTTTTGTTTGTCGAGCGCCCCCACGACCATAAGGATGCAACAAGATGTCCGATCTCGCCGACCTCTATCCGGACTTTGCCGCCGAATGGATCGACACCTCGTTCGGCCGCATCTTCGCCCGTGTCGGCGGCAAGGGCCCGCCGCTGCTGCTCCTGCACGGCTTCTCCGAGACCCACGTGATGTGGCACCAGGTGGCCCCTGAGCTCGCCGAGCACTTCACGCTGATCATCGCCGACCTGCCGGGCTACGGCTGGTCCGACATGCCCGCGAGCGATGCGCTGCACATCCCCTACAGCAAGCGCGCCATGGCCAAGGCCATGGTCGAGGTCATGGAGCGCCTCGGCCACGTGCATTTCGCGCTGGCCGGCCACGACCGCGGCGGCCGTGTGTCGTACCGCCTCGCGCTCGACCATCCCGGCCGGCTGTCGAAGCTCGCCGTGCTCGATATCCTGCCGACCTATGATTACTGGGAGCGGATGAACCGCGCCTACGCCCTGAAGATCTATCACTGGGCCTTCCTGGCGCAGCCCTATCCGCTGCCGGAGACGCTGATCGCAGGCCAAGGCGAGTTCTTCCTGCGCTTCAAGATGGCGAGCCAGACCAAGTCGAAGACGCTGGACGCGATCGACGAGCGCGCGCTCGAGCACTACCTCGCCCCGTTCCGCGATCCCGCGCGCATCCACGCGATGTGCGAGGACTACCGCGCCGGCGCCTATTTCGACTACGACCTCGACAAGGCCGATTTCGAGGCCGGCAAGAAGATCACGGTGCCGATGCTTATCCTGTGGGGCAACGCCGGCATCGCCCAGGCCGCCGCGACGCCGCTCGACACGTGGAAGCAATGGGCCACCAACGTCGACGGCATGCCGGTGGATTCGGGGCACTTCCTGACGGAGGAGAATCCGGATGTGACTGCGAGGGCGTTGCGCGAGTTCTTCCTCGCGCCCTAGCGCCGCTCCCGAAAGAACTCCTTGAGCAGCCGCGCCGCCTCGCTCTCGCCGACGCCGGAATAGACGTCCGGCGCGTGGTGGCAGGTCGGCGAGGCAAAGAACCGCACGCCCGAGTCCACCGCGCCGCCCTTGGGATCGGCCGCGCCGTAATAGAGCCGCCTCACCCTTGCAAACGAGATCGCGCCCGCACACATGGTGCAGGGCTCCAGCGTCACGTAGAGGTCGCAATCGACGAGCCGCTCGCTGCCGATCTTCGCAGCGGCGGCGCGCAGCGCGACGATCTCGGCATGGGCGGTCGGATCATAGTCGGTCAGCGTCCGGTTGGCGCCGGTGGCGATCACCTCGTGATCGCGGACCACCACGCATCCGATCGGAACTTCGCCCGATTTTCCGGCATTTTCGGCCGCCAGAAGCGCCAAATCCATGAAAGAAGGGGCTTTCATGCCTCGTATCATCGCCAGAAACCTGCTACTAGCTCCGCCTTCAGCAAGAGTGGATACCGATTTTGCCTGAGCATGCGGCTCGGAACGAGCGCGCACACTGCTCGCGCCACCCCATAAGTGAGATTAGTCATGCCTCGCGACAGCGACAAAGACAACGATTCCCGCGGCCGGCGAGGCCCGGCCAAAGGCGGCCGCAGCGGCAAGCCGCGCGGCCCTGAGAAGAAATTCGCCAAGCGCGGCTTCGAGGGCAAAGGCGCGCGCGACAGCCGCCCGCCCCGTGGCGACCGTGACAGCCGTCCATTCCGCCGCCGCGACGAGGGCGACGCACCGCGCCGCGATTTCAGTGACCGTCCCCGCTTCAAGCGCGACGACCGCGGCAGTGAAGGCCGCGGCGAGCGCAGCTTCAAGCCGCGCGGCGATCGCCCGTTCTCCGATCGCTCCTCGCGTGACGGCGAGAAGCGACCCTTCAAGCCGCGCGGTGATCGCCCGTCCTATGGCCGTGACGACCGTCCGCCGCGCAGGGATCGCGACGAGGCCCGCTCGGCCGGCCGCTCCAGCGATAGGAAGTTCGGCGACAAGAAACCCTACGCGCCGCGCGGCGACCGCCCGGAGCGCAAGTTCGACGGCGAACGGAAATTTTCGAAGGGCGGGCCGGATCGCGAACGCGACCGTGGGGATCGCGGGCCGCGCGAGGATCGTGGCGAACGCAGCTTCAAGCCGCGAGGAGACCGCCCGAATTTCGATCGCGGTGATCGCGCACCTCGCGGTGATCGCCCGCGCAAGTCCTTCAACAAGGATTTCGGCGGCCGCGATCGCGGCGAGGAGAAGCCCTGGCGTCAGCGCGACGATCGCCATGAGGGTGGCCGTGGCGAGGACCGTCCGCGTTTCTCCCGGCGCCGGGACGAGGGCGATGATCGCCCGCGTTTCTCGCGTCCGCGGGAGGAGCGCACCGGTGACGATCGTCCGCGCTTCAACCGCTCGCGCGATAAGCGCCCCGAAGGTCGCATGGACTGGCAGGAGCATCCGCGCAGCGAGGGCCGCTTCCGCGATCGTCCGCGCCGCGACAATGAGGACGACAGCAGGATTTTCGAGAAGCGTCCCGCCTTCGGCGGCCGCGGTGCCTACCGCGAGCGCGATCGTGATTTCGAAGGCCGGCCGCGCCGCGACGACGCGCCGAAGCCGAAGAAGGCCGGCGAGCGCATCGCCAAAGTGCTGGCCCGCGCCGGGCTTGCCTCGCGCCGCGACGCCGAGGAGATGGTCACGCAGGGCCGCGTCACCGTGAATGGCCGCGTGATCAACTCGCCCGCGCTCGACGTCACCAAGAACGACGTCGTCATGGTCGACGGCAAGCCATTGCCGGAGCGCGAGCGCACGCGCCTGTTCCTCTACCACAAGCCGCGTGGGCTGATGACGACGCATGACGATCCCGAGGGCCGTCCGACCGTGTTCGACAATCTGCCCGAAGGCCTGCCGCGGCTGATCAGCATCGGCCGGCTCGACTTCAACACCGAGGGCCTCTTGCTGCTCACTAACGACGGTGGGCTTGCGCGCACGCTCGAGATGCCGGACACCGGCTGGCTGCGCCGCTACCGCGTCCGCGCCCATGGCGACGTCACCCAGGCGCAGCTCGACGAGCTCAAGAACGGCATCGAGGTCGAGGGCGTCAAGTATGGTCCGATCGAGGCCACGCTGGAGCGCGACCAGGGCGCCAATGTCTGGCTGGTGTTCGCGATCCGCGAGGGCAAGAACCGCGAGGTGCGCAATGTCTGCGCCCATCTCGGGCTCGAAGTGAATCGGCTGATCCGCGTCTCCTACGGCCCGTTCCAGCTCGGCGAGATTCTGGAAGGCCAGGTCGAGGAGATCCGCGCGCGCGTGCTGCGCGAGCAGCTCGGCGACAAGGTGATCGAGAAGTCGGGTGCGCAGTTCGACGCGCCCTCGAAGTCATCCTCGCGCGCCGACGACGCACCGAGCGAGAAGAAGCCGACCAGCAAGCGCGCCGTCATCAACGACCGCAAGGGCCGTCGCGTGCTGGTTCAGCGCACCGGCAGCGAGGAGGCCCGCGAGCGCAACGAGATGGAGGCGAACGGCTACGGCCCGCCGCGGCGTCCCAAGCGCGGCTATCACGGCAAGCGCGACCTGACGCCGCGGGAGGACTAGCTTGCGCGTCGTCGGCGGCAGGTTGAAGGGGCGCAATCTCGCCTCACCGTCCTCGCGCGACATCCGCCCGACGGCGGACCGCCTGCGCGAGTCCTTGTTCAACATCCTCGTGCACGCCTATGACGATCCGATCCAGGATGCACGCGTGCTCGATCTCTTCGCCGGCACCGGCGCGCTCGGCATCGAAGCCGCGTCACGCGGCGCCAAGTTCACGCTGTTCGTCGACAACGGCGCGGAGGCGCGTGCGCTGCTCCGCAACAATGTCGAGGCCCTCGGCCTCGGCGGCGTCACCAAGGTGTACCGCCGCGATGCCACCGATCTCGGCCCCGCGCATCCCGTCGAGCCGTTCTCGCTGGCGTTCCTCGATCCGCCCTATGGCAAGGGATTTGCCGAGAAGGCGCTCGCATCCTTGCGCGACGGCGGGTGGCTGACGCCGGGCGCGCTGCTGGTGGTGGAAGAGGCCAAGGCCGCGCAGTTCGCGACGCCGGAAGGTTTTGAGGAGCTGGAGCGGCGGACTTATGACGACACGGAGTTTGTGTTTTTGCGTAGGGCGGATTAGCGAAGCGTAATCCGCCACTGTCTCTCACCGCGGACGCAGAAGAGGTGGATTACGCCTTCGGCTAATCCACCCTGTACCCTTGTGGGGTTCGTGGCGGCCTTCGGATGTAGACTGGCCGTCCGGGCCGATCCGCCGGGAGCAGCCTTGTCCACCTGTGCCTCGAGCACCGACGTAGGAACCGCGCCCCGGCGGAGCGACCGCGATCGAGATCCGGTAGGAGGTCGCGCCAAGAGCGCCGGTACAGGGACTGATCAGGATCGTGGTGTCCCGCCTTGCGAGCAAGGAGGTCTCAACAATGATCGAAGATGTACGCTGGTTCGTCGGGATCGACTGGGCAACGCGGAGCCATAGCGTTTGCCTGCTGGATGCCGCGGGAAGACAGGTTGCGCAGCACGAGTTCGACCATGGCGGCGCCGGGCTGACGGAGTTGCGTGACTGGCTGCTGGAGAAGACCAAGGCCGCACCGGGACAGATCGCCGTGGCGATCGAGATGCCGCACGGCCCGGTGGTGGAGATGCTGCTCGAGCACGGGTTTGCGGTGTTTGCCATCAATCCCAAGCAACTGGATCGCTTCCGCGATCGCTTCACGGTGGCCGGTGCCAAGGACGACCGCCGCGATGCTCATGTGCTCGGCGCCTCGCTGCGCACTGACCGTGCTGCTTTCCGTCGGCTTGTGGCAGACGATGCGGCGATGATTGAGCTACGGGAGTGGTCGCGCCTGGCGGACGAACTGCAGCAGGAACGCACGCGGCTTGCCAACCGCTTGCGTCAGCAGTTGTGGCGATATTATCCCCAGGCCACCAAGTTGACCGACGATGTCGCCGACGAATGGTTCCTGGCGCTTTGGCAGAAGGTGCCGACCCCCGCCAGTGCGGTCAAGGCCAGCGAGAAGGCCATCGCAGGTGTTCTCAGGGACTATCGTATCCGCCGTCTCAATGCGGCGACGGTGCTCGGGACTTTGCGCGAGGCACCGCTGTTCGTAGCCCCCGGCACGACGGAGGCAGCCTGCGCTCACATCCGCAGCCTGGCGGCACGTCTGCACCTGGTCAATCGGCAGATCAAAGAGGCTCATCAGAACCTGGACCGGCTATGTGCCGAGTTCGAAGGAGAGGAGAAGCCGTCGGGGCAGAGCTCGGAGCAGTGCGACGTGACGATCCTACGCTCCTGGCCAGGAATCGGCAGGATCAATCTCGCCACACTGCTCGCCGAGGCCGCAGAGCCCCTGCGCAGACGAGATTACCATGCTCTGCGCGCCTTGGCAGGGGCTGCGCCGGTGACGCGGCAAAGCGGCAAACAACGCTTCGTGATCCGCCGCCTCGCCTGCAACAGGCGGCTACAGAGCGCCGTCCATCACTGGTCGCGTGTCGCCATCCAACACGACGCTGCCAGCAGGCGACGGTATGATGCCTTGCGCAGAAAAGGACACGGTCACGCGCGGGCTCTGCGCAGCGTGGGAGATCGCTTGCTTTTTGCCCTGTGCACGACGCTCAAGCGACAGACCCCATACGATGCGGACCATAACGGCACAAAGAACTCCGCGAACGGGTGAGCCCCATTCCTTTGTTCGGCCGGGCGACCATTCCTTCGTCCCGACCTGCCGAGCGCCAGAGCGCCGCCCGCAGATGCTGTCCAGGATGCCGAAGGCACCGGCAAAGCCGGCGCGCAGCGTCCTGGACTGCATCGAGCACGGCGCTACCATATTGCCCTATAAGGACGTTCCCCTTGACCAAGGGTAGGAGGTCCTACGGCACCGTCACCGCCTCCCGAACAGCTTCTCCACGTCGCTCAGCTTCAGCTCGACATAGGTCGGCCGGCCGTGATTGCATTGGCCGGAGTTCGGGGTGTCCTCCATCTCGCGGAGCAGCGCGTTCATCTCCTCCGGCCGTAAGCGGCGGCCGGCGCGCACCGAGCCGTGGCAGGCCATGGTCGCCGCGACGTGCATCAGGCGACGTTCGAGCGGCAGCGCCTCGTCCCATTCGGCCATGTGCTCGGAAAGATCGCGCAAGAGGCCGCCCGCATTGGTCTTGCCGAGCAGCGACGGCGTCTCGCGCACCGCGACCGCGCCGGGGCCGAAGGATTCGATGGAAAGGCCGAACGATGCCAGCTCCTCGCTGCGCTCCAGGAGGCGCTCGACCGTGGCTTCGTCCATCTCGACGATCTCGGGAATGAGGAGAATCTGCCGCTGCACGCCGTTCGCCGCCAGCGAGGCCTTCAGCCGCTCATAGACGATGCGCTCATGCGCGGCGTGCTGATCGACAATGATCAGGCCGTCGCGCGTCTGCGAGACGATATAGGTCTCATGGATCTGGGTGCGTGCCGCGCCGAGTGGGCGATCGACGAGGTCGCTGACGGGCTGGGTCTCGATCCGCACGTCCGCGCTGGGCGCGCCGACATCGAAGGCGGCCTGCGCGCGCTCCGCGAAAGCCGGTGCGGCAGCGCCATCGAACGACGGCATTGGCGCCACGGGAGCGGATGGCGAGGTCCGCCAATCCCAGCTGGCCGGACGCTGTGGCGTGAACGCGGGCCGGAACGAGGACAGCGCACTTTCGCCGCTGTTGGCGGCGGTGCGTCGGCCCTCGCGCGCCAGCGCCTCCTTCAAACCGTGCACGATCAACGCGCGGACGAGGCCGGCATTGCGGAAGCGCACCTCGGTCTTGGCCGGATGCACGTTGGCATCGACCTCGCGCGGATCGAGCGTGACGAACAGCGCCAGCACCGGATGGCGGTCGCGCGGCAGATAGTCGGAATAGGCCGCGCGCACGGCGCCGAGAATGAGCTTGTCGCGCACCGGCCGGCCATTGACGAAGAGATATTGCCCGAGCGCGTTGGCCTTGGTTAGCGCGGGAGCTGCAGCATAGCCGGCGACCACGACGCCCTCGCGCTCGGCATGGACCTCGATGGCGTGGCTGCGGAACTCGGCGCCGAGGATGTCGCCGAGCCGGGTCAACCGTCCGGCCGCGCCGGGCAGCGCCGCAGCCCAGGTCACCGGCGCGCGCTCCTCGCCGGCGAGCGTGAAGGCGATGTCGGGCCGTGCCATCGCGAGGCGCCGCACCACTTCGCGGATCGCCTCCGCCTCGGTGCGGTCGGTCTTCAGAAACTTGAGCCGCGCCGGCGTCGCGTAGAAGAGGTCGCCAACCTCGACGCGCGTGCCATGCGCCAGCGCCGCCGGCATGATCTCGGACTTTTCGCCGCCCTCGACCGACAGCGCCCAGGCGTGGGGCTCGCTGGTATGCCGCGTGGTGATGGAGAGGCGCGCCACCGAGCCGATCGAGGGCAGGGCCTCGCCGCGAAACCCGAGGGTGCGGATATGAAGCAGGTCCTCGTCGTCGAGCTTGGAGGTGGCGTGACGCTCGACCGCGAGCCCAAGATCTTTCGCGGTCATGCCGCTGCCGTCGTCGGTGATGCCGATCCGCCGCCGCCCGCCGCCGTCGGTGAAGACGTCGATCCGGCTCGCGCCGGCATCGATGGCGTTCTCGACCAGCTCCTTGACCACGCTCGCCGGACGTTCCACCACCTCGCCGGCGGCGATGCGGTTGACGACCTGTTCTGGCAGTTGGCGGACGGGCATGAGGCTCACTCGGCGAATATTCTCAAGTCTAATGCCGCGCAGCAACAAATGCATGGGGGAGGTCGAGCTTCCCACACCCGAAATGGGGACATTTTCGGCGCGCACCGCCCGTCGGGAATGCGTGGCATGTTCCGCGCCGCCGCATATGAGGAGCACAATTCCGCGAAAGCGCCGCGAAAATCCTAAACGATCACCACACGGCGCAGCTTGCATCACACCGCGCCGTTCGAACTCTCTTTCGCGATGAACCGGTCTGGTGCAGGCGAACGGTGCAGAACGCAGCCGAACGGTTCATCGCGACATTCCAGGAGACATGGATGAAGTTGGTGAAGACCTCTGCGATCGCTTGCGCTCTCGCGGCCCTCGTTGCAACGCCCGTTCTCGCCCAAGGCACCTCGTCTGGGGCGAGGCCCGGCGGCACCATACAAAGCAAGCCCATGCAAGGCGGTGCGTCAGGCAGCGAGGATGAGGATCTCGGTGCCCAGCAGGGCGCTGCCGGCGAGAAGGTCGGCATGAAGTCGAGCAAGGGCACGAAGGGGTCCGTCGGAACCACCGGCAGCGCGACGCGCAAGGGCACGGCCGACGATTCGGCGGCGGGTGGTGCTGCCACCGGCAAGCGCTACTGACGCCAGCGTGCGAATTGGCAAACCTCCGGTCGCTTCGCGGCCGGAGGTTTTTCATTGCCTAGTCGTCGAAACCGCGCCCGCGCTTCGCCTTGATATCGCTGCGGCGTTTCTTGCCCTCGAGCCGGCGCTGCTTGGAGGCGAAGGTCGGCCGCGTCGCGCGGCGAGGCGTCGGTCGCACCATGGCCTTCTTGAGGATCTCGACGAGACGGTCGATGGCATCCTGACGGTTGCGCTCCTGGGTGCGGAAGCGCTGGGCGTGGATCACGATCACGCCGTCCTTGGTCATGCGCTGGCCGGCAATGCGGGCGAGGCGCAGCGCCGCGTCCTCGGGCAAGGTCAGCTTGCGGGTGTCGAAGCGCAGCTGCGCGGAGGTCGCGACCTTGTTGACGTTCTGCCCGCCCGGGCCGGAGGCGCGGACAAAGCCGATCTCGATGTCGTCCTCGTCGATGACGAGATCGCGGGATATCCGCAGCATGCTGGCACCATTCGTGATGTCAGGACATACCGCGGACATCTGCCTTCAGCAATGGCGCTGCCGCGACACGCAAATGGCCGGGGCGAGCCCGGCCATTCAGAAAAACGTCCAGAAAAGAGATCAGTTCGACTTCGGTGTCGCAGCCGCCGGTTGCGCAGCGGCCTGGGGGGCCCGGCCGACCACGACAGTCAGCAGCCCCTGGCCCCAGAGCCGCCTGGCGGCCGCCTTGGCATCGTCCAGGGTCACGGCGTCGACGATGGCGTTGCGCTTCTCGATATAGTCGATCGGCAGCTTGTCCTGCTGGTATTGCAGCAGCGCCTGCGCCAGCTTGGACGAGGTGTCGAGCGCCAGCATCTGCGAGCCCTTGAGGTAGGACTTGGCCTCATCGAGCTCCTTCTGCGTCGGGCCCTCCTGGGCGATGCGGCGCACCTCCTGTTCGATGGCCTCGATGGTGTCACCGGCACGATCGGCGCGGGTGCCGGTATTGCCGATGAAAACCGCGGAGTGCTGCATCCAGAGCAGCGACTCGTACACCGAATAGGCCAGCCCGCGCTTCTCGCGCACCTCGCGATAGAGCCGCGAGGACAGTCCGCCGCCGCCGAGGATGTGGTTGACGACATAGGCCGCCATGAAGCTGGGGTCGCTGCGCTTCACGCCGGGTCCGCCGAAGGTGATCACGGTCTGCGGCACGTCGAGCGTCACGAAGGCGCGTTGCGGCGGCTTCGCGGCCTCGACGTCGGGGACCGGCGTCAGATTGGCCTTGGCCGGCAGGCTGCCGAAGGTGTGGTCGAGCAGCTTTCCGAGCGTGGCCGGATCGACGTCGCCGACGACCGCTACTTTGAGTCCATCCTTGGCGAGGACACGGCCGACATAATCCCTCATGTCGGCGACCGTGATGGTCGGCACGCTGTCGAGATTGCCGTTGCTCTGCCGGCTGTAGGGGTGATCGCCGAACGCGACCTCCAGGAATTTGCGGCTCGCCAGCGAGGTCGGATTGGTGGTCTCGCGGCGCAGGCCCGAGATGACCTGCGAGCGGATGCGTTCGACGTCGGCCGTGTCGAAATGCGGCGAGGTCAGCGCCATCCTGAGCAGGTCGAAGGCTTCGTCCTTGTTGTCGCGCAGCATGCGCAGGCTGCCGCGGAAGGTGTCGCGGGTGGCGCTGAAGGAGAGTTCGATGGCGCGGCGGTCGAGCCGTTCATGGAACGTCTTGGAATCGAGATCGCCGGAACCTTCGTCGAGGAGATCGCCGACCAGGTTGGCGACACCGGGCTTGTCCTTGGGATCCTGCGCCGAGCCGCCGGCGAAGGAATATTCCATCGCGATCAGCGGCACAGTTGCGTCCTGCACGAACCAGGCTTCGATGCCGCCCGGCGAGATCAGGTGCTGGATCTTCGCGGCGGCCTGCGACGGCGAGGCCGCAGAGAATGCGAGGACCGCGCCGGCGGCAACGGAGAATGCAACGCGTCGAAGGAAGGAATAGGTCACGAGCGCTTCTCCTCGCGCTTGGCGGTTGCAGTGTCCTTGATCAGGTAGCCCGTCACCGAGCGCTTCTTCTCGAGCCATTTCTGCGCAACGGCGCGGACCTGCTCGGCGGTGACGGCGCGGATGCGATCGGGCCAGCTCCGGATGTCCTCGATCGACAGGCCCGTGGTCAGCGCGCCGCCGTACCAGCGCGCCAGCACAGCCTGGTTGTCCTGGGCGTAGATCGCTTCGGCGATGAGCTGGGTCTTGACGCGCTCCAGATCCTCCGCACGGATCGGGTTCTGCGCCACGTTGGCAATGACGCCGTCGACCGCCTGTTCAACTTCGGCGAAGCTGACGCCGGGTTTCGGCGCAGCCGAGATCGCGAATTGGGTCGGGTCGAGCGAGATGCTCGAATAGCTGGCGTTGGCTGAGACCGCGAGCGGCTTGTCGACGACGAGGGCGCGGTAGAGATAGGAATTGCTGCCGCTGCCCATCAGCTGCGCCAGTACGTCGAGGGCGGCGCTCTCGCCGGCCGCGGCCGTGGTCGCCGAGGGCACCAGATAATAGCGCCGCATGTTCGGCTGCTCGACGCGCGGGTCGGCCAGCGTGACGGTGCGCGGGGTGGCGGGCTCCGGCTCCTGCGGACGCACCCGCCGCGCCGGGATCGCGGGCTGGGCGGGAATCGAGCCGAAATTGCGCTCGACCAGCGGTCGGATTTCGGCGGCATCGACGTCGCCGGCGATCACCAGGATCGCGTTGTTCGGCGCATAGAAGCGACGATAGAAGGCGAGCGCATCTTCGCGATCGAGCTTCTCGATCTCCTGATGCCAGCCGATCACCGGACGCCCGTAGGGATGGTTGAGATAGAGCGCGGCCATGATCTGCTCGTTCAATCGCGCATCCGGATTGTTGGCGACGCGCATGTTGTACTCTTCGAGCACGACGTCGCGCTCGGGCAGCACGTTCTCGTCCTTGAGGATGAGGCCCGTCATGCGGTCGGCCTCGAACTCCATCATGGTCGGCAGCTGCTCTTTCGGCACGCGCTGATAGTAGTTGGTGTAGTCGACCGAGGTCGAAGCGTTCTCGTTGCCGCCGACGCGCAGCACGGTCTGGGAGAATTCACCGGCCGGATGCTTCGAGGTGCCCTTGAACATCAGGTGCTCGAGGAAGTGGGCGAGGCCTGACTTGCCGGGCGTCTCGTCGGCCGAGCCGACCTTGTACCAGATCATCTCGGTGACGACGGGGGTGCGGTGATCCGGGATCACCACGACCTGCATGCCGTTGGGAAGCGTGAAGCTGGCGGGTGGAGCCGATGTCACGGTGGTCTGGGCAAGGGCGGCGCCGGCCGAGAGGACACTCGTCGAAAGCAGCGCGGCAAGGAGGCAGGCAGCCGATCGGTAAGAGGACATCATGATCCCTGGTTGAGGTGCCGAGCCCGGATCTCCGGCTCGGAAGGCACGGCATGCTACACCGTGCGGCGGAGGCTTCGCGTCACGAAGCAGAGAACGCTAGTCAACTCGGGAGCAGCCAGCAGCTGAAGCTGCGTGCAGTGCCGGCAGCAATTGCGCGGCTGCCCAAATGTCGGGGCGGGGCAGGAGCGTTATCGCTCCTTCTCCTTGCCGGATAGGACGTCGAAATAGGTTCGCTTCGAATCATCCGGGCCGGAGCCGTAGGCGTAGTTCGGCGACGGCGTCTGATATCCGGGCGGCGGCTCCACCAGCGATTGGCGCGGCGGCTCCGACGTGAACTGCTTCGACTCGGGCGCGTTCCCTTTGAACAGTTTAAACAGCCCCCCGGTATATCCGAGTTCGGCTGGGCTCATCGTCGGATTGGCGATGTTGGCGCCTGGCTGGACCGGATCATTACCGGTCTTTTCGGCGGCGGCCGTCTTGTGGGCGTTCATCTCGGCGGGCGACAGCGGCTGGGCATTTTTCCAGTACTCCGTTGCCTTGTTGCCGGACTTCTTCCGCTCGGCGACAGCTTCCTTGCGGCGCTTCTCGTCGGGGTCCTTCGGCCAGTTTGGCGCAGCCGCGGCCTCGGCTGCGGCGGGTGGCGGCAGGTCGAGCTTGGGCGGCACGACCAGCGGCGAACGCTCGCGGTATTCGATGCTGGGTTTCCCCATGCTCTTGGCGCCAAGGCCGGACATCAGGCCGTCGATGAGCTTCTCTTCGAAGGTCATGTCGTCGTCGTCATCGTCAGCAGCACGGGCGGCGCCGGTCGACATGACGAGGCCGATACCGAGCGCGACGGCGGACAATTTCAGTGCCCGCCAGACCCCCGATTGGGGGTCTCGAACCATCGAACCGCTGGTCTTCGAGCTGCGCATGACCGTACCTGTTTCATATTGTAGCAGATTGCCGCTCACGCGCGGCTCAAACCCTTGCAAAAAGCCAGGTTCCACCTGCCGGTCCGTATCGGCCGGGATCAGGGCGCTTTTGCGGCGGGTACCCCCAGGAAGGAATCATACAATAGCGCCGCCACCCCAGCAACGATGGCCACGTCCGCGAGGTTAAACACATACCAATTATAGGTATTTCCGGCGATCTCGATGTGGAACAGGGCGAAATCCACCACCGCGCCATAGGCCAGGCGGTCGATGCCATTGCCGATGGCGCCGCCGATGATCAGGCCGAGCGCGACGGTCGCGAGCACGGTGTGCGAGCGCGCCATCCAGATCGCCAGCGCAACCACGGCAATGGCCTTGACGGCCATCAGCGCGAGCTGCGCGGCCTGGCTGTCGTTCTGGAGCCAGCCGAAGCTGATGCCGATGTTCCAGGCCAGCACCAGGTCGAAGAACGGCGTCACCCGCACAGCGCCGCGACGGGCGAGGTCGAACACGTTCAGGAGCCAGAGCTTCGAGGCTTGGTCGGCCACGAGCGTGACCATGGCCGCGAGGATGCCGGCGCGGAGCGGGGTCATGGCCGGTCGGTCAGACCGCCACCCCCAACGCCTTCCATTCGCGCAGCGCCTTGGCGTCGCGCGGGGTGACGTCGGGATATTCGGCGTCTTCGCCGACCATCGGCGAGATCTTCCAGGAGCGGGCGCATTTGGTGCCGACCGCCTTCTCCACCACGACCGCGACGCCGGGGACGGCATCGAGGCGGAATGCCGAGGCCGGCGCCTCGCCCTCCCGCACCTCGTAGTTCGAGGTGATGCAGACTTCAGCCAGATCGATGTCGAACAAGGTCGCCAGCATGCCGCGATCGGCGACATAGATCACAGGCGATGCCTCCAGCGACGAGCCGATGTTCTTGGCGGCGCGTTCCAGCTCGAGCGCGCCGGTGACGACGCGGCGGACGTTGCGGATCGCCTCCCACTTCGCGGCGAGCTCGTCGTCGCGCAAGGCTTCGAGGTCGGCGGGGAACAGCGTCAGATGCACCGACGGTTCGGCGTCGGGCCGGTACATGCGCCACGCCTCCTCGGCAGTGAAGCTGAGGATCGGCGCCAGCCATTTCAGGATCGAGGCGCATAACAGGTCGATCGTCGTCAGCGCCGCCTTGCGCGTCAGCGAGGAGGGCGGATCGCAATAGAGCGTATCCTTGCGGATGTCGAAATAGAATGCGGAGAGCTCGCTGTTCAGGAAGGCGGACAGGATCGCGACCACGGTCTTGTAGTCGAACTCCCGATAGGCCTTGCCGATCGCAGCGGCGCGCACCGCGAGCTCGTGCAGCATCAAGCGGTCGAGCTCGGGCATCTCGGCGGGCGCGACGGCGTCGGCCGGCTTGTAATGATGCAGCGTGCCGAGCATCCAGCGCACGGTGTTGCGCAGCTTGCGGTAGGTCTCGACGGTGTTCTTGAGGATCTCGGGGCCGATGCGCTGGTCGTCGGTGTAGTCGCAGGACGCGACCCAGAGCCTCAGGATGTCGGCGCCGGATTCCTTGATGACGGCCTGCGGCTCGATGGTGTTGCCGAGCGACTTCGACATCTTGCGGCCGTCCTCGGCCTGGGTGAAGCCGTGGGTCAGCACGATGTCGTAAGGCGCGCGGCCGCGCGTGCCGCAGCTTTCCAATAGCGAGGAATGGAACCAGCCGCGATGCTGGTCCGAGCCTTCCAGATACATCACCGTGTCGGCGCCGCCGTCGACCTTGCGCTTGATGCCGGCGAGCCCGGGAAACTGCACGGGATCTTCGAGCACGAAAGCGTGGGTCGAGCCGGAATCGAACCAGACGTCGAGAATGTCGTCGACCTTCTGCCAGTCCTCGTTCGCGCGGGGCCCGAGGAAGCGCTCGCGCGCGCCCGTCGCGTACCAGGCGTCGGCGCCTTCCTTCTCGAAGGCTTCGCCAATGCGCGCATTGACGGCCTCGTCCTGGAGGATCTCAGCGGAGCCGTCACCCTTCTCGCGCACGAACACGGCGATCGGCACGCCCCAGGCGCGCTGGCGCGAGATCACCCAGTCCGGGCGCGCCTCGATCATGCCGTTGATGCGGTTCTCGCCCGACGGCGGCACCCATTGCGTCACCGAGATCGCATGCAGCGCGCGGGCGCGCAGCGTGTCGCCGCTCTTGGCCTTGCCGCCCTGCGCAATGTCCTTATCCATCGCGATGAACCATTGCGGTGTGTTGCGGAAGATCACCGGTTTCTTGGAGCGCCAGGAGTGCGGATATTGATGCTTGAGCCGACCGCGCGCGAGCAGCATGCCTCTGTCGACGAGCGCCTTGATCACGGCCTCGTTGGCATCGCCCTTCTCGCCCTTGTCGGTGATGACGCGCTTGCCGGCAAAGCCCGGCGCATGATCGGTGTAGGCGCCGTTCTCGTCGACGGTGTAGGGGATCGCGGTGTTGATGCCGCGCGCATCGAGATCGCGCGCCTGTGCCATCCAGGCATCGAAGTCCTCGCGGCCATGGCCGGGCGCGGTGTGCACGAAGCCGGTGCCGGTGTCGTCGGTGACATGGTCGCCGGGCAGCAGCGGCACGACGAAGTCGTAGCCACCGCCAACGCCCCTCAGCGGATGGGCACACTCGATCGCGTCCATGGTGTCGCCGGGGACGTCGCGGACTTTCTCGTAAGCCGTCACCCGCGCCTGCTTGAAGACGTCTTCCGCGAGCGCATCGGCGAGGATCAGGAGGTCACCAATCTTGGCCCAATTGTCGGCGGGGGCGTCCGTCACCTTGTAGAGGCCATAGGCGATCTTCGGCGAGAACGAGATGGCGCGGTTGCCGGGCAGCGTCCAGGGCGTCGTGGTCCAGATCACGACGCTTGCGGAGGCGAGCGCACCGTGCGCGGGCGAGGTCACCGGGAACTTCACCCACACCGTATCGGAGGTGTGGTCCTCGTACTCCACCTCGGCTTCGGCCAGCGCGGTCTTCTCGACCACGCTCCACATCACCGGCTTGGAGCCGCGATAGAGCGTGCCGTTGGCGGCGAACTTCATCAGCTCGCGCGCGATCTGGGCTTCGGCCGGATAGCTCATGGTGGCGTAGGGATGGTCCCAATCGCCGATGACGCCGAGGCGCTTGAACTCCTCGC
Organism: Bradyrhizobium sp. NC92; assembly: GCF_025200865.1. Classification (NCBI taxonomy): domain Bacteria; kingdom Pseudomonadati; phylum Pseudomonadota; class Alphaproteobacteria; order Hyphomicrobiales; family Nitrobacteraceae; genus Bradyrhizobium; species Bradyrhizobium sp. NC92. Next base: position 7,604,398 of record NZ_CP104171.1, on the reverse strand, counting down.
GCTGCACGCCGAGCCAGTGCGTGGCATAGGCGCGGCACTCCTTGCGGAAATCGATCATCGCGGCGGAGTCGCGGAAGTCGGGCTTCTGCTTGCCCTTCTTGCGATAATGCTCCTCCTCGACCTTCCACTCGATCGGCAGGCCGTGACAGTCCCAGCCCGGAACGTAGTTGGAATCGAAGCCGAGCATCTGCTGGCTCTTGGTGACGAGATCCTTCAGGATCTTGTTCAGCGCCGTGCCGATATGGATGTTGCCGTTGGCGTAGGGCGGGCCGTCATGCAGCACGAACTTGGCGCGGCCCTTCCCATTCTGGCGCAGCTTCTCATAGAGGCCGATCTCGTACCAGCGCTTGAGTATCTCCGGCTCGCGCTGCGGCAGGCCGGCGCGCATCGGGAATTCGGTCTGCGGCAGGAACAGGGTCTTCGAATAGTCTTTGGCTTCAGACTTTTGGGACTTTTGCGGCTTTTCGGACATGAGGCTGACTGGCTCGGAAAGGGCGCGGGAACGGATGGCGATGCGGAATCGCGGGTGAAACGACGAAATCCCGGTCTTGCGCCGAGCCTTCAGGCTCAGGCGGAAGCCGGGCCGCTAATCCCTATGATGCGCCGCGCAAACATGGGCTCTCCATAGCAGGGGGGCGGAGGAAGCGCAAAGGGCCGGCGAGTCCGGTTTCGGCTCAATCGATCGCGCCCAGCCGCGGAAACGCGTCCGGCGCGGCGGCGAGCATGGCGCGGGCGCGGGCGGAATCGTCGTCCATCTGCCGGATCAGGGCCTCTACACCATCGAATTTCAGCTCCTCGCGGATGAAGCCGATGAAGGCGCAGTCGAGCGCCAGTCCGTAGAGGTCGCCCTTGAAGTCGAACAGGAAGATTTCGAGGAGCGGAGCGCCATTGTCGAAGGTCGGGCGGCGGCCGAAGCTGGCCACCCCGTCCAGACGCTCCTGATCCTTTCCCTGGCCGCGGCCGACCCGCACCGCGTAGATGCCATGCTTGAGGCCGCAATTGGCGTCCAGGCGGATGTTGGCGGTGGGATAGCCGAGATCGCGGCCGCGCTTTTCACCGTGGATCACCTCGCCGGTGATGAACCAGGGCGCGCCCAGCATGGTCGTGGCCTCGTCGAGCTGGCCCTCGGCAAGGGCGATCCGGATCGCGCTGGAGGAGACCGGCCGTTCGTCGATATCGACATGCGCCTGCACGTCGACCTCGATGCCGAGCCGGGGCGCCTCGTTGACGAGAAGGCTGGGCGAGCCGACCCGACCCTTGCCGAAATGGAAGTCGTAGCCGACGGCAATGCCGCTGACCCCGAGACGCCCGATCAGGTCATGGTGAATGAAATCTTGCGCGCTGGTTCCGGCACGGGCCTTGTCGAAGGTCATGACCACGGCGCCGGCAAGCCCGGTGCCAGCCAGAAGCCGCAGCTTGGCCCGCTCGTCCGTCAGGCGGAATTGCGGGGTGTTGGGACTGAAAAACCGCCGCGGATGCGGCTCGAAGGTCAATGCCAGCGCAGGGCGGCCATGCGCCCTGCCCATCTCCAGGGCAGCCGCGATGACGGCGCGATGGCCGAGGTGAACGCCGTCGAAATTGCCCATGGCGACCACGGCGCCCCTTGGAATCGCGGAATCCGGCGTTGTATCGCGGATGACGGTAAAAGGCGGAGCCATCAGGGGAATTCTCGAACCGGGCAGGACCGGCCCGGACCGTGGCGCGACCGGCCGTGCGAAGTCAAGCGGCGGGGCGGGCAGACATTGAACACGATTTCAGTCCTTCGGAGCTGCCCGCAGTTAACGCGCTGTTTAAGGCCTTGGTGCTAGTGCTTGAGGCGTGGAACTGCCGGGCGCCGGCCTGGCAGGTCCGATCGTAATATTCCTTGGTTTGCGTTGGGGGAGTCGAGATGGCGGTTGATTTGTCGATGCCGGTTCTGGTGGTGGATGACTACAGCACCATGATCCGTATCATCCGGAATCTGCTGAAGCAGCTTGGCTTTGAGAACATCGATGATGCCAGCGACGGTTCGGCAGCGCTGAACAAGATGCGCGGCAAGAAGTACGGGCTCGTGATCTCCGACTGGAACATGGAGCCGATGACGGGCTACGACCTCTTGCGCGAAGTCCGCGCGGATCCGAACCTCGCCACCACGCCCTTCATCATGATCACCGCGGAATCGAAGACCGAGAACGTGATCGCGGCCAAGAAGGCCGGCGTGAACAATTACATCGTCAAGCCGTTCAACGCGGCGACGCTGAAGACCAAGATCGAGGCGGTCTTCCCGGACATGGCGAGCGCGTAAGCGCGATCGTGTCCCGGACAAGGCGCGGCACGTTAGTGACGCGACGCTGAGCCGGGACCCAGTCTATCCCACGACATCGCTTACGGCTTCTAGGCCCCGGCTCTGCAGCTCTTCGAGCTGCGTCCGGGGGACGATATTTTCTACCACTTCAATTCGCGCATCAGCGCCTTCGGCGGGTGGCCGAACAGCTCCATCACCGAATTCGGGTCGAGCTGGTCGAGGCCCTCGAACTCCTCGGCATGGATGCCGCGGGTGACGAACAGGCAGTCGATGCCGAATTCGCGGGCGCCGGTTAAGTCGGTGCGGACGGAATCGCCGATCGCCAGCACCTTCTTCCGGTCGATCTGGTAGCCTTGTCGCTCCCCGGCGAGCGCCATGGCGCGCTCGTAGATCGGCCGGTGCGGCTTGCCATAGAAGATCACCTCGCCGCCGAGCTCGCGGTAGAGCTCGGCGATCGCGCCGGCGCAGTAGATCAGCCGGTCGCCGCGCTCCACCACGATGTCGGGGTTGGCGCAGACCAGCGTCAGCTTGCGCTCGCGCGCCTTCAGCATCATGCCGCGATAGTCTTCCGCCGTCTCGGTCTCGTCGTCGTAGAGGCCGGTGCAGACGATATAATCGGCTTCCTCCAGCGGCGCGGTCACCGCATCGAGGCCGCGATAGATCGAGTTGTCGCGCTCGGGGCCGAGCCAGAACATCTTGCGGCCGGGATGATCGGCGACATAGAGCCGGGTCAGATCGCCTGAAGATACGATCGCGTCATAGGTCTCATCGGGGACGCCGAGCTTGCGCAATTGCCGCTGCACGGAGTCGGCCGGGCGCGGCGCGTTGGTGATCAGGATCACCGTACCGCCGCGGCTGCGATAGGTGTGCAGCGCCTCGCAGGCCTCGGGGAAGGATTCCAGCCCGTTATGGACCACGCCCCAGATGTCGCTGAGCACGACCTCCACACCGCCCACGAGCTCGCGCAGGCCTTCGGCAAAATGCAGCGCGGTCATGACGTGCGCGGCCGATCAGATGCGGCGCGCGAGCGCCGCGTTGCCTGTGATGCGTTGGGACGGAGGCGCAGCGGACGTTGCGCCTGAGCTGGGTGTGGCGGAGCCATTGGATCCCTGAATGTCCTGCGCCTGGTTCGGCGAGGCCCCGCCGGTAGCAGATGCCCCTTCGGGCCGCAATGGCCGGGGCGGTGCGAACAGGAACCCTTGGCCGAACCGCACGTCATAGTCGAGCAGGTCGACCACCGCGCGCTCGCCTTCGATCCGTTCGGCGATCAGGTCGATGCCGAAGCGGCCCAGCAGGTCGGAGAGGTCGGAGGGGTGGATGTCGGAGGCGGAAGCCTGCTTGGGATCGAGCAGCAGCGCGGCCGGCACCTTGATGAAGCGGACCCCACGATCGGCCAGCTCGCGCGGCTCGATGCGCAAATCCGTGACATGGTCGATCGAGAAACGGAAGCCGCGCTGGGCCAGTGCCGCGAGGTTCTCGGTCTCGGCCGGACCGAGATTGCGGAAGGTCGACTGCTTGAACTCCAGCACCAGCGCGGGCGCCAGCGCGCGGTTGGCTTCGAGGAAATCGAGGCATTGGGCAAACGTGGTGGAGTTGCCGAGCGTGGAGGCGGCGACGTTGCAGAACACGCCGACGTCCTTGTTGCGCACCATCAGGCGCCGCAGCACCTGCACGCAGCGCAGCATCACCATGTTGTCGATGCGCCCGATCAGGCCCGAGGCTTCTGCGATGCTGATGAACTCCTCGGCCGCGATCAACTGGTCGCGCTCGTCGCGCAGGCGCGTCACCGCCTCGTAGAACCGCACCTTGCGCTGCGGCAGCGTCACCATCGGCTGCAGGAAGATATCGATGCGATTCTCGTCGACCGCATTGCGCAGCGTCGCCAGCAACTGGGTCTGGTTGCGTCCATTGGCGGCCTGAACCGGGCTGGCCGCTTGGACCTGGACCGGCGGCGGCGCCGGCCGTGGCGGGGGCTCCGGAAGCGGAGGAGGAGCGAACGGCTTCTCCTCGAAGGGGGCAGCCAGATCGATCGGCGTTTCCGGCTCGGGCCGCGTGACCGGGGCGGGTGCGGGCGCCGGCGCGTGGCCGGCGAGCAGATCCTCATGGGCCGCGACGGTGGTGGCGAGCTGCCTGACCAATCCGCCCAGTTCGTTGATCTCGCCGATGACCGACTGGATTCGGTCGGAATTGGTCGAATTCGACGAGGCGATGCGGCTCTCGATGGCAGCCAGCCGGCGGCCGAACTCGGCCACCTGGCGGGCGAGGTCGGCGGTGCCGCGCGACAGGTCGGCGATCTGGCCGCCGACGTCGCTGCGGTCGCGCAGTCGCATCGACACCGCGTTGTAGAGGATCAGGAAGGTCAGCGCGGTCAGCGCCACGATCGCCGATTCCGTTCCGCTGATGCCGGCGACCGAATAGAGCACGAGCCCGAGCGAGGCCGCGACCAGGACCATGCAGATGGCGATGAAGATCGTCGAAATGCGAATCATGCCGCGCGTTGTGCCTTTAAGAGCTGACTGCTTCACCCGGGAAAACACGGGTCGCGCTCGACTCCGTCACGCCTCATGCTCCCCCAAGCATCCATGAGCCTAACATCATTGTTGATTCGAGGGGATAGTGGCTGTTTCGCAGCCCGGTCGGTCCGCGGCCGAAAGCTTTCGAGGCAGCGGCTGCGAAACCTCGCACGGCCTCTGCGGCCGAGGGGCGGAAATCAAGACGCTCTCAGCGGAAAATCATGCCGCCCTCAAGGCCAGCGAGCCGCATGCGCTCTATCGTCCCGGCGTTCAACCGCAGGAGATTGCCATGTCGACATCCGCCGCCCTCAAGCCAGCTGCCCCCCAACCCGATCTTGCCGCCGTCAAGCAGCGCCAGCACGGCGCCTGGTCGTCGGGCGACTATGCCGTGGTCGGCACCACCTTGCAGATCGTCGGGGAACAGCTCTGCGAGGCCATCGACTTGCGCGCCGGCAGCAAGGTGCTGGACGTCGCCGCCGGCAACGGCAATGCGACGCTGGCAGCGGCGCGGCGCTGGTGCGACGTCACATCCACCGACTACGTGCCGGCGCTGCTCAAGCGCGGGCGCGAGCGCGCGATGGCCGAACATCTCACCGTCGAGTTCCGCGAGGCGGATGCCGAAGCGCTGCCGTTTGCCGACGCCAGCTTCGACGTCGTGCTCTCCACTTTCGGCGTGATGTTCACCCCGGATCAGGACAAGGCCGCGTCCGAGCTCGCGCGGGTCTGCAAATCCGGCGGCAAGATCGGTCTTGCCAACTGGACGCCGCAAGGCTTCATCGGCCAGCTGTTCAAGACCATCGGCAAGCATTTGCCGCCGCCGGCGGGCGTGAAATCGCCCGCCATGTGGGGCACGACGGCACGGCTCGAGGAAATGTTCGGCGGCGTGGCCGCGGAGATCGCCGCCGAGCCGCGCATGTTCGTGTTCCGCTATCGCTCGCCGGACCATTGGCTCGACATCTTCAAGACGTTCTACGGGCCCACGCTGAAGGCGTTTGCTGCGCTCGACGCGAGCGGCCAGGCCGCGCTGACGCGCGATCTGCTGGCGCTGCTCGGGGAGTTCAACCACGCCGATGACGGCACGATCGTGGTGCACAGCGAATATCTGGAAGCCGTGATCACCAAGCGCTGACCGCGCCCGAGATGCGGTCGGGCCAGCTCCGGCCCGACCGCCACCGATCAAAATGGCGCGGTGGCGCCGACCGTGTCGGCGGAGACGGCGTCGCGGGTGCCGAGCGGCTTGGGAGACCCCTCGGTGGTGTCCTTGAGCGTCTGCCGCTCGATCTCCGAATTCAGCTCGGCGCCGAACATGATGACGATCGCCGACATCCACATCCACATCATCAGGCCGATCGCCGCGCCCAGAGAGCCATAGGTCGCGTTGTAATTGGCGAATTCCGAGAGATACCAGGACAGCAGGGCAGAGCCTGCGATCCAGAGGATCGCGGCCATCACGGCGCCGAGGCTCAGCCATTGCCAGCGCGGCGCGTCACGGCTGGGCGCGAAGCGGTAGAGAATGGCGAGTGCGACCAGCAGGATGACGAACAGCAGCGGCCATCGTGCCAGCGCCACGATCAGCTTGCTTTCCGGCGCCATGCCGAGATGATTGAGCGCAAGCGGGAAGGCGACGACGGCTCCCACCATCAACAGCAGCGCCACGATGCCGCCGACGGTGAAGGCCAGCGAGATCATGTTCAGCTGGATGAAGCTGCGCTTCTCGCGTTCCTCATAGGCGACGTTGAGGGCGTCGAAGATCGCCTTGACGCCGGCATTGGCGCTCCAGATCGCAAGCAGCAGGCCGACCAGGAAGGTGACACCGAGCGTCGTATTGCCGTTCGACACCACGCGCGCGACCTGGTCCTCGACGATCTGGAACGAGCCCTCGGGCAGCATGGTCGCAAGCGTCTGGAGGTTGGCGCTGATCGTCGCGGGATCGGCAAACAGGGCATAGGAGGAGACGAGCGCGGTGACGGCGGGGAAGAGCGCGAGCAGGCCGAAGAAGACGACGCCGCCCGCCGTCGCGAGCAGGCGATCCTCGTCGATGCGCTGATAGGTCCGCCAGAAAATATCCTTCCAGCCCGCCCAGGGGATCTCGAACGGGCTTTTCGCCCGGCGGCCGCGGCCCGGCTGCATCGCCGCGCCGGCCGGGTGTGTTTCCGGGGAATTCGCTTCGCCCTTGCGGTGGTCTGGCGGAGGCCCGGGCCTCGCCAGGCCGGAATCCTGAAAGTAGTGCTCCGCGGTCAGCACGAACACGGCCGTCGCCGCCACCAGCAGCCAGGAGTCGATCTGTTCGGAGCGCCGCGCCAGCATCACGCCTCCAGACTGCGCCTGTTGCGTCGCCGCCGGGCGGCCGTCAGCCCGACCAGGCCGACCGCCGCGAGCATCAGGCCGAGCTGCACGGGATGGTTGGCGCGGGCCGGCCAGGTCTTGATGCCGCCGCGCTCGCCCGGTGCGAGCGGCGCGAGGGGAATCGTCGTTGCGACCTCCTTCACGGCCTCCTTGACCGTTCCACGCGGGATCCGGGGCGTGGCGACCGCCACGCGCAGACGGCTCGCGAGCGGCACCACCGGCTTGGCCTTGCGTTTCATCTGCGCCATGGCCACGCCGGCACAGACCGCAGCCAGCACCAGCAGCACTGCGGCGACCGCGCCAAATCCCCAGAATTGCCCGTAGATGATCGCGACCCAGCGGTACAAGGCGATCAGTCCGACGAAAAACGCCGCGACAACGAACAGGCCGGCGACCGCGAACAGTCCGCCGGCCACCGCGTAAGACGTCAACTTGCCCGTGGCCTGGCTGGTCTGGTCGCGCAGATAGGATTGAGCAGCGCGTTTGACGTGATTGAGTTTGAGCGCCATCCCGGCGCGCAGCAATTCGCCCGATGGCGCGAGCATGCGGACATCCTCCAAGGACTAGAAAATTCGTCGGGGGATGAACGTGGCGATATTTGACTTGTTCCGATTGAGCGTGACCGGCCGTGATGAATCAGGCGAGATCGGCGGCTGCGATCCAGAACACCTCGCCCTCGGAATCTTCGGTGTCGAGCCAGAGCAGCGGCAGTTCCGGAAAGGCCTCGTCGACCAGCTCGCGGCCGCGGCCGATCTCGCAGATCAGCCCGCCCTGCGGCGTCAGGTGACCGGGCGCATCGCGCAGGATCCGGCGCACCACGTCGAGACCGTCGGCGCCGCCATCGAAGGCGAGCTTCGGCTCGGCCCGGCACTCCGGCGGCAATGCCGCCATGCCCTCGGCATCGACGTAGGGCGGGTTGGTGATGATCAGGTCGTATCTGTTGCCGCCGAGCGGGGCGAACAGGTCGCCGCGATAGAGGCTGATCCGGTCCTCGAGCCCGTATTCGCCGACATTGCGCGCAGCGACCTCGAGCGCGCCCTTGGAGATGTCGACGGCGTCGACGGTGGCGTTCGGGAAATGATGCGCGGCGAGGATCGCAAGGCATCCCGAGCCCGTGCAGAGATCGAGCACGCGCTCGACCGCCGTCGGATCGTCGATCAGCGATCCGGCCTCGCCGTCGGCGCCGAAATGCGACTCCAGGAGCTCGCCGATGAAGGAGCGCGGAACAATGACGCGCTCGTCGACATAGAAGGGCAGGCCGCGCATGTAGATCTTGTTGACGAGATAGGCGGCCGGTTTGCGCGTCGTGACGCGCTGATGGATGAGATCGAGGAGGGTCTTGCCTTCCGCGGCGGTGACGCGCGCGTTGGCAAAGATCTCGAACTGGTCGGGAGTGAGATGCAGCGCCTCGCAGACCAGGAACGCGGCTTCCGCGACGGGATCGGTCGTGCCATGGGCGAAGGCGAGCTTCGCCTCGACGAAGCGGCTCACCGCGTAACGGACGAAGTCGAGCAGCGTGAGAAGCTCGCCGGGTCCCACCTTCGCGAGCTTCGGCGCGGCGCGGCCGCGCGCGGTCTTCTTCGTAACTTTAGCCATCAGGATTTCGTCCAGCGTGCGGCGGCTTCGTCGTCACGGGCATGGGCCTCGACCCAGCCGGTGCCGGTGGCGCTCTCTTCCTTCTTCCAGAACGGCGCGCTGGTCTTGAGATAGTCCATCAGGAACTCGGCCGCCTGGAACGCCGCCTGCCGGTGCTGCGAGGCGGTCACGACCAGCACGATGTTCTGGCCCGGCATGAAGCGGCCGACGCGGTGGATCACCGTGACGCCGTTGAGCGGCCAGCGCGAAATGGCCTCGTCGGCATGGCGCCTGATCTCTTCCTCCGCCATGCCGGGATAATGTTCGAGCGTCAGCGCCGCGACGTTGGCGCTGTCCTCGTCGGCGCGGCAGATCCCGGAAAAGCTCACGACCGCGCCGATATCGGTCCGGCTGCCGGTCAGGACCGAGATCTCGCGCGCGATGTCGAAATCGTCTTCCTGGATACGGATGGTGACGGGGCAGGTCATGAGCCTAGCCGCCGGTCATGGGCGGGAAGAACGCGACCTCGCGGGCGCCTGCAATGGCGGCGTCCTGCTTGACGTGAGCGCGGTCGATCGCGGCGCGGATCACCTTCGGCTTCTCGAACGCATGCGCATAAGCCTCGCTTTGGCCGGAGAGCCAGGCGATCAGCTCCTCGACGGTGCGCACGCTCGCGGGCGGCTCGATCGTCTCTTCGGCCTTGCCGACGCGCTCGCGCACCCAGGCGAAATACTTCACCTTCATCCCTCGTCCTCCTTGATGAGGTGATGGATGCCGGCGCGGAAATAGTCGTAGCCGGTGTACATGGTGAGGATCGCCGAGGCCCACAGCAGTGCGAGGCCAATCATCGAGACCACTGGCACGACCTCGTCGCCGGCCGGTCCCGCGAGCAGGAACCCGATCGCTACCAGCTGGACTGTGGTCTTCCATTTCGCAAGCTTGGTCACGGGCACGCTGACGCGGAGCGCAGCCAGATATTCGCGCAGGCCCGAGACCAGGATCTCGCGGCACAGGATCACGATCGCGGCCCATAGCGACCAGCCGTGAATGATGCCATCCGCGGCCAGCATCAACAGGCAGGAGGCGACCAGCAGCTTGTCGGCGATCGGATCGAGCATGCGGCCGAAGGCCGATTGCTGATTCCAGATCCGCGCGTAATAGCCGTCGAGGTAATCGGTCACCCCTGCGGCGATGAAAATGGCGACCGCGAGCCAGCGCAGCCAGAGCGGCTGATCCAGAATCGACTGCGCATAGATGCATCCGACCACGACCGGGATCGCGGCGATCCGGCCGTAGGTCAGGATGTTGGGGAGGGACATCGCGCGGCTGGTGGTCCCTCGTGTCGTGGCGATGTTCATCCGTCCTACCAATACCGCTCAAGCCTGAAGGTCAACCGTTCCACTCCCAAATGGGATGCAGGATGCGACGACCATATGACCGTCGCCTCCTTTAGTTCACCCCGGCTGGGGATGGAAATACTCGAAAATCCTGCGGGCGCTCTCGGCGCTGACCCCCGGAACCTTGCCGAGATCGGCGATCGAGGCCCGTTCGATCTCTTTCAGGGTCCCGAAATGATGCAGCAAGGCACGTTTGCGTGACGGGCCGATGCCCGGAATCTCCTGCAAGCCGGCCTCGCGGATGTCCTTCTTGCGCAGCTTGCGGTGCGAGCCGATGACGAAACGGTGGGCCTCGTCGCGCAGGCGCTGGATGAAATAGAGCACGGGATCGCGCGGCTCCAGCTTGATCGCCTCGCGCTCCGGCATGAACAGGGTCTCGCGGCCGGCATCCCGGTCCGGCCCCTTGGCCACCGACATCAGCGACACCTGGGTCAGGCCGAGATTGGCGAAGATCTCGCGCACCGCGTTGAGCTGGCCGCGGCCGCCGTCGATGATGACGAGGTCGGGCCATTGCGGGAAATCGTCGTCCTTGGCCTTGGTGGCGGCGTCCTCGGGCGGGTTGATCAGGCGCTTGAAGCGGCGCTCCAGCACCTCGCGCATCATGGCGAAGTCGTCGCCGGGCGTGATCCCTTCCGACTTGATGTTGAACTTGCGGTACTGGTTCTTCACGAAGCCATCAGGGCCCGCGACGATCATGGCACCGACCGCGTTGGTGCCCTGGATGTGGCTGTTGTCGTAGACTTCGATGCGCTTGGGCATGTGCGGCAGGCTCAGCGTCGCGGCCATGGCCTCGAGCAGGCGGCTTTGCGTCGCCGTGTCCGCGAGCTTGCGGCCGAGCGCCTCGCGCGCATTGGTCAGTGCGTGGGCGACCAGCTCCTTCTTCTCGCCGCGCTTGGGCGCGGTGACCTCGACCTTGTGGCCGGCCTTGATCGACAGCGCATTGGCGAGCAGCTCGCTCTCCTCGATCTCGTGCGAGAGCAGGATGTTCTTCGGCGGCGGCTTGTCATCGTAGAACTGGGCCAGGAAGGACCCCAGCACTTCCTCGGGCGTAAAGCTCTTCTCCGCGCGCGGAAAATAGGCGCGGTTGCCCCAGTTCTGTCCGGTGCGGAAGAAGAACACCTCGACGCAGGAGAAGCCGCCCTCCTGGTGGATGGCGAACACGTCGGCTTCCTCGACCGTGCGTGGGTTGATGCCCTGCTGCGACTGGATCGCCGACAGCGCGGCGAGGCGGTCGCGGTAGAGTGCGGCGCGCTCGAATTCGAGCTCGTTCGAGGCCTTCTCCATCTCGCCGGCGAGCTCCTGTTTCACCGCATGGCTCTTGCCGGAGAGGAAGTCGCTCGCCTCGCGCACCAGCGTCGAATAGCCGCCGAAATCGATCTCGCGGGTGCAGGGGCCGGCGCAGCGGCGGATCTGGTGGAGCAGGCAGGGCCGGGTGCGGCTCTCGAAGAAGGAATCGGTGCAGGAGCGGATCAGGAACGCCCGCTGCAGCGCCGTGATGGTGCGGTTGACCGCGCCGGCAGAGGCGAACGGGCCGAAATAGCGTCCGGGCCGGGTCTGCGCACCGCGATGCTTGAGGATCTGCGGCGCCCAATGGTCGCCGGTGATCAGGATGTAGGGAAACGATTTGTCGTCGCGCAGCTGCACGTTGAAGCGCGGCCGCAGCTGCTTGATGAGGTTGGCTTCCAGCAGCAGCGCCTCGGTCTCGGTCGTGGTCGAGACGATCTCCACGGTGACGGTGGCCGCGATCATGCGCAGGATGCGGGCAGGCAGTGGCGCACTCTGGCGCGCATAACTGGACAGGCGCTTTTTGACGTTCTTGGCCTTGCCGACATAGAGCACGTCGGCGCTCGCATTGAGCATGCGATAGACGCCGGGCGAGGTCGGCGCGAGGCGGACCGCGCGCTCGATCGCCTCGTGACCGGTCGCGAGCGGGCCTTCGCCGACGGCGCCGCTCTCTTCCAGGATGTCCGGCAGCAGCGCATCGTCCTCGTCGTCGCCGCCTGCCGCCGCGGGATCGACGTCCGGCGCGGCCAGCCGCTCGGGCGGGGCCTCGCTCGCAGCAGCCTGCGGCGGCTTGCGCGCGCGGTCGTCCGGATTGTCGGAGGAATCGTGAACCATGGGGCGAATTTAGGCGCTGGGGGTGCCGATTTGAAGTTCCGGCCATGCCGCACGCAAGAGGATGGCGGCCAGTTTCCGGTAACGCTTCCTTAAGTCTGTTAAGCGGGCGGTAACCCGGCTTAACAGCCCTTTAACTTAAAACTCTCGATAAATCCTACGCGAAAAGTTCTTGGTTCCGTAACCGTCCGGTTTTGCTCGCGCGGCGGCGCGGACATCGCTCGGTTGCGACAGTTGCGTTGGAGTGAGTGATGAAGAGGCTCGTTGTGGGCGCAGCCGCGTTGGTTGCAGCCGGCTGGACAGCTTCGGCAGAGGCCGCCGATCTCAATTACGGGCAGCGTGCGCCCTATACCGTCAATCAGCCGCTCAATGCCTATAGCTGGGCAGGTCCCTATCTCGGCGGCAACATCGGCTATCAATGGGGCTCGGTCGACAACAACCCCACCAAGCCGTCCGGCTTCGTCGGCGGTGTGCAGGCCGGCTACAATTTCCAGAACGGCCCGTGGGTGTTCGGTGTCGAGGGCGACATCCAGGCCGCCGGCGCCGACGACACCTTTGCGCCGTGGAAATTCTCCAACCCATGGTTCGGCACCCTGCGCGGCCGCGCCGGCTATGCGTTCAACAACGTGCTGTTCTACGGCACCGCCGGGCTCGCCTTCGGCGAGCTGCGGGCGCAGACCTTCGGCTGGACGGAGTCGCACACCACCGCCGGCTGGACCATCGGTGCCGGTGCGGAAGTCGGCCTCACGCCGAACTGGAGCGCCAAGCTCGAATATCTCTACATCGATCTGTCGACCAGCCAGTTCGCAATTACGGGCGTATCAAACGGCTATAGCGCCAGCGTTGTCCGCGCAGGCGTGAACTATCGCTTCTGACATCCAAAGAAGAAAATACCGGACCAGCCTCCCGGCCGCTCGCGGCCGGGATTTTTTTCGCGCCAGGCTCGCTAGGAGAGGATCACAAGATTGACCGCCTTTGGTCCCTTCCCCTTCTTGTCCGGTTCGACTTCGAAAGTAATACGCTGTCCTTCGGCAAGGTCCTTCAGTCCCGCCCGCTCCACAGCGGTGATGTGAACGAAGACATCGCGACCGCCGTCGTCAGGCTTGATGAAGCCGTAGCCGCGCTCGCCGTTGAAGAACTTGACCGTTCCCGTCATGGCCATCGGGAAACTCCCCCTCATTGCTCCTCCGCCGCGACGCAGACTCACGTCGCGACATGACCGGGCCATACGGAGCCCGGGAGCTGGCCATCCCTTGGACGGACCTGATCGGTCCGGCGGGATCTTTCTTAGGGCCTTCACTCCGCCGCAACCATTCGCGGAAGCGGAACGTAAAGCCAGTCACGGAAATAGCATAATACGGTTCTTCGCAGATTGACTACCGGTCCTGCATATTTTTCCCAAGAATGCCGGAGTGTTACGGCCTGACGTTAGGCTTGGGCGCCTCCAGTCGGAATCTGGCAGCCCCGCCCTGGCCGAGCGGTATTTCCAGCTCCGGCAGAATGGTCTTGAGCTCGCCGTGCAGCGTGTAGGGCGGGTTGACGATCAGGAGGCCGGTGGAGGTGAGGGCGGCGCTGTCGGCTTGCCGCGCGACGCTGAATTCGAGGCGCAGGCATTTTCCAGGCGGCTTTGCTGCAGCTGCGAGCCGCGCCACGGTTTGCGCCAGCATGTCGGTGGCGCGCCGGTTCTTGGCGGGATACCAGATTACGTAGATACCGGTCGGCCATTTCGCGAACGCCGCCGAGAAGACTTCGCCGAGCCGCTCGAACTCGTCCTTGGCCTCGAAGGGCGGATCGATCAGCACAAGGCCGCGCCGCTCCTTCGGCGGCACGAAAGCCGGCAGCGCCACCCAGCCGTCGAGATCGACCACGCGGGCCTGCTCGTCGCGACGCAGCGCGTCGATCAGCGCTTTCCGTGCCTTCGGCTCGAGCTCGCAGGCGACGAGCCGGTCCTGCGGCCGGAGCAGGCCGCGCGCGATCAACGGCGAGCCCGGATAGACCTTGAGCTCGCCCTTCGGATTGAAGGCGCGGACGATGTCGAGATAGGGCTTCGTCAGCGCCGCGCTCTCGTTCGACAGGCGCGCCTGCAGCAGCCGGGCAATGCCGGTCAGCCATTCGCCGCCGCGGCGCGCCTCGTCGCTGTCGAGATCGTAGAGGCCGGCGCCGGCATGGGTGTCGATGACGCGGAACGCTGCCGGCTTGTCCTGCAGATAAGTGAGGATGCGCGCCAGCACGATGTGCTTGATGACATCGGCGAAGCTGCCGGCGTGGAAGGCGTGGCGGTAGTTCATGGGATAGGACTACGTTGTCTGGCGCGATCCCATCCCCTTGTCATTGCGAGCGCAGCGAAGCAATCCAGAATCTTTCCGCGGAGGCAGTCTGGATTGCTTCGTCGCAAGGGCTCCTCGCAATGACGGGCCTACCCGCCCCTGATCGGCGGCATCGTCACCTGGTCGCGGCGGCAGGCGCGGCGCTCGATCTCGTCGCAGGCGCGGAATTGCAGGTCCTTGCTGAGGCAGATGCGGACCTCGGACAGCCGTGTCCGGTTGCAGGTGACCGAGACGGCGGCATTGCTGAGACCCGGATTGGCCTTGATGAAGGCCTCCTCGACCTCCGCCGGCGCGACGGTCTTGGGCTGTGACAGATCGAGATACTCGGTCGGAATCTTGATCGCGGCGCGCGCCTTGCGGATCATCTCGAAATAGCTGCGGCCCTCGAGCCCGGAACAGGTGCCGTGCTTGTCCCACTCGTTGAAGATCAGGCCCGGCGCCGGCATCAGGTCGAGCATCGAGGAGACGATGTTGCGGTTCAGGCGCGGCGCCGGCCGCTGGCAGTATTCCGGAAAACCGTTCTCGTATTGCGGCCACAGCCCATGCACCACGAACGCGTAGGGCCGGCCGCCGCATTGCATCTGGGACCGGCCGCCGCGTTCGGCTGCTTCCTCGCAGAACGAGGGCGACCACGACAGCGACAGCACATAGAAATCGAACTCGCCGGGTGCGTTCTGCCGCTTGTCCTGCGCCTTCGCACCGCCGGCGAGGGTGGCCAACCCCGCGGCGAGGATCAGCGAGATCATCAGATGGGACAACGAACGCAATCTGGAGTGAAACATGGCGACGCCCCTCAACTAGACTGTGCACACAGCCTAGCAGGCAATGGGAACATTTCAAGAACAAAATTGGGGCGGCAGTCGTCGGCCGGCTGATCAGCCCGAATCAGCCGCTTCCGGTCAGGGCCTGGCGGCGCGGCAGGCCGGATTGTAGGCCCAGTTGCGGTCGACGCCGACCACGCACCACTCGACGCCGTTGCCGTAGCCGGCGAAGCCGCCATCCTCAATGAGCGAGAAATGCACCTTGCGTACCTTGCCGTCGGTGAGCATGGCGTCAGCGGTGCAATAGCGGCGCGGAATGTTGTCGGACTGCCAGGGGCGGAACGCGACCTCGCGAACGGCGGAGAAGCCGGTGATCTTCAACGGGGAATTCCAGAACCCGCTTTCCTTTTCCCAGAATTGGGTGGCGATCGTCGGCAGCGCCCTGTCGCAATCGGCCACGGCGCCGTCATAGCGCGGCCCGCTCAGCCAGAAATTCAGCTCGAGCGGATTGGCGGCCCTGGCCTCGCCGAGCGACAGCGCTCCCAACATGAGGCCGAGCACGGCGGCAAAGCGGAGCGATTTCTGGGAGGGGGCGCGCATGGTCAATCCGGACAGCTGGCTCTTGCGAAGGTCGGACGGTGCCGCGAAGGTTGGGGGAGGTCAAGTGCAGCGCGGCAACACTTCGCCAGGACTTGGCGAAGATGTCGCGGCCAACAGGGTTCGGTTCTTTTCACGCCCCTCCCGGCACCGTAAACTGGCGCCAGCCAATTGGAGTGACGGGAATGCGAATCATTGCGGCCGCGGGCCTTCTTGCCAGCCTGGTTGTCTCGGGCATGATGGCGAGCCAGTCGGCGCGCGCCGACATCTTTGCTCCGGTGCCGCCGTTCAAGGGCAACGACACCGGCGGCATCATCGCCTATTCGATGGCGACCCAGGTCGATGCGCGTCAGGTCGCGGTCGATCACTGCGCCCGCTACGGCAAGGTCGCGAAATTCCTGGGCGTGCAGGCCTATGAGGGCGGCTACATCTCGTTCGCCTGCCGCTGGGTGCCCTATGGCGCCGCCGATCGGCCGATCCGCACGCTCTACTGAGGCGCTGTCGTAGCGCCGCACTTCTCTCAGCCGGGAGCCTTCGACATGACGCGCAAATTCGCTTTGCTCGGCTCGACGCTCTGCCTCGCGTTGTCGGCTGGCGGCGCCGGCGCCGACGACCTGCCGGTACGCAAACCCGGTCTTTGGGAGATGAAGCTGGTCACATCAGGCTCGCCGGTGCCCGAAATGACCATGCAGCACTGCACCGACGAGACCGTCGACAAGGAGATGAGCAACAACGTCTCCCCGATGGCCAAGCAGATCTGCGCCAAGCAGGAGATCAAGAAGACTGCGACCGGCTATGTCAGCGATTCCGAGTGCAGCGTCGCCGGCGTCAGCACGACCTCGCATGCGGAGATCACCGGCGATTTCAACTCGGCCTACACGGTGAAGACGACCTCGCATGCGCAAGGCGGCGTCGCCGGCACGGCCGGGCGCGATAGCACCACGACGCTGCAAGCCAAATGGCTCGGGGCCTGCAAGCCGGATCAGAAACCCGGCGACATCGTCATGCCCGGCGGCTTCAAGATGAACACGCGCGACATGGACAAGCTGAAGGCGCTGCTGCCGAAGTAGGCGTGCTCGGCGCGCGCGGACGGTGCGCTCCCTCGCCCCGTTCTTACGGGGAGAGGGTTGGGGTGAGGGGCCTCTCTCCGCGAACGAGATTTTTGTGAGACCGGTACCCCCTCACCCGAATTCGATCTGCGATCGCATTCGACCTCTCCCCGCAAGCGGGGAGAGGTAAGAAAGCCTACACCGGAATCCGCACGCTCGCCCTCAATCCGCCCATCGGGCTGTCCCCCAGCGTGATGTCGCCGCCATGCGAGCGGGCGATGTCGCGGGCGATCGCGAGCCCGAGGCCGGTGCCGCCTTCGTCCTGGTTGCGGGCGTTGTCCAGCCGCAGGAACGGCTTGAACACCTCTTCGCGCAAGTGCGCGGGTATGCCCGGGCCGTCATCATCGACGGTGACCGTCAAATAACGGTGATCGCGCTGGCCGGTGATGGCAATGTTCTTGCCGTAGCGCGCTGCATTGGTGACGAGGTTGGCGAGGCAGCGCTTGAACGAGGCCGGCTTCACCGTCACCACGGGCAGGCCGTTGAACGCGACGGTCGCGGTATGGCCGTGGCGTTCGGCATCGCTGCGCAGTTCCTCGAGCGCCTGCGCCATGTCGGTCGGTTGCGACTGCTCGCCGGAATCGCCGCGCGCAAACGCGAGGTAATCCTCCAGCATCATCGACATCTCGTCGACGTCCTTGCGCATGCCCTCGAGCTCGGGATTGTCGCCGATCAGTGCCAGCTCGAGCTTGAAGCGGGTCAGGATGGTGCGCAGATCGTGGCTGACGCCGGCGAGCATCGCGGTGCGCTGCTCCATCGTGCGCTCGATGCGCGACTTCATTTCGAGGAAGGCGACGGCCGCACGCCGCACCTCGCGCGCGCCGCGCGGTCTGAAGTTCGGCGCCTCGCGGCCCTTGCCGAAACTCTCGGCGGCATCGGCAAGGCGCAGGATCGGCTTGATCTGGTTGCGCAGGAACAGCACCGCCACGATCAACAGGATCGAGGACGTGCCGACCATCCAGAACAGGAAAATCTCCGAGTTGGAGGCATAGGCGGCGCTGCGCTGCGCGAACACGCGCATCACGGCATCGTCGAGCTGGATGCGGATCTCGACCAAGTTGGAGCGGCCGACCGTATCGATCCAGAACGATCGCCCGATCTGGCGGCCGAGCTGCACCGACAGCGTCTGGTCGAGCAGCGAGAAGAACGGTTTTGGTCCCGGCGGCGGCATGTCGCCGGCGGGCAGGAAATCGACGACCAGACCGAGCCGCTGCTGCGCGATGCGGCGGATCTCGTTGCGGTCCTTGTCCTGCGGATAGCCCTTGTAGACGTCGATGAGTGCGGCGATGTCCTGCACCACCGCGGCCGACAGGCGGCGCGTCACCGTGTTCCAGTGCCGCTCCATGAACACGAAGGCGACGACCGATTGCAGCACCACCATCGGCACGATCATGATGAGGAGCGCGCGGGCGTAGAGGCCGGTCGGCATCCAGCCCTTGAACGCGTTGCCCATCCAGCCATTAGCGGCGGAGACGCGGCCGGCGGCGCTCTTCAGAAGCGTCAGGCCGGTATCGATCGTGCTCATCTGGCGCGCTTCACTGGTTTATGGCGAGGCCACCAGCCGGTAGCCGATGCCGCGCACCGCCTGCAGGAACAGCGGATTGGCAGGATCGGTTTCGATCTTGCGCCGCAGGCGGTTGATCTGCACGTCGACGGCGCGCTCATTGACGCTGCCGTTGCCGGTCAGCGCGCTGCGCGGCACGGTCTCGCCCGGCGTCTCGGCGAGAATCCGCAGCATCTCGCGCTCGCGGTCGGTGAGGTGGATGACCTCCTCGCCCTGCCGCAATTCGCCACGTTCGAGATGGTAGACATAGGGGCCGAACGCGATCTTCTCGACGGCCGTGGCCTGCGGCGGCGGCGCGGCGCGCTTGAGGATGTTGTTGATGCGCAGCGCCAGCTCGCGCGGCTCGAACGGCTTTGCCACGTAATCGTCGGCACCGATCTGCAAGCCCTCGATGCGGGCTTCCGCCTCGTGGCGCGCCGTCAGCATCACGATCGGCACCGACGATGAGGTGCGAATGAAGCGGGCGAGGTCGAAGCCGGTCTCGCCGGGCATCATGACGTCGAGGATCAGGAGATCGAAATGCAGGCCCATGAGCTTCGAGCGCGCATCGCCGGCGCTCGCCGCGGTGGTGACGCGGTAGCCCTCACTCGCAAGAAAGCGCGAGAGCAGGTCGCGGATGCGGCGGTCGTCATCGACCAGCAAGAGATGCGGGGCATCATCGGCCGGTTGCACCGGCGGGCGGGCGATCGTGGCAGCGAGCGGCACGGTCACTCCTTGGCGTCTTGGTTGACGGAAGCGAAGATCGTCTCGAGCACCTTGTCCGGATCGTCGCGGTCGATCATCGCGCGCAGGAAGCGCTTGACCGTCTCGGCATCCTGGGGCCCCATCTCGGCGAGCGCCCTGGTGATCCGCGTGGTCTGCAGTCCGGCGAGCTTCTGCACCAGCGCCTCGCCCTTCGGTGTCGCGTAGAGCAGGCGCTGGCGACGGTCATTGTCGCCGGTCTTCTGCACGATATAGCCCTCGTCCAGGAGCTGCTTCAGCACCCGGCCGAGCGACTGCTTTGTGATGCGCAGGACGTCGAGCAGATCGGCGACCTTCAGCCCGGGATAGCGGTAGACGAAGTGCATGACCCGGTGATGGGCCCGGCCGAAGCCGAATGCCTCCAGCTCCTGGTCGGGATCGCCGACGAAATCACGATAGGCGAAGAACAGCAGCTCGATGATATCCCAGCGCAAATTGCCTCCGTCGCCTGCGGCCGGCTTGGTCCCGGCGGCATCTTGAGGGGGAGTCGCGAAATTTATGTCAGGCATATTGACGTATCTTGGGTTCAATGTTACAAAAGGATCGACCCACACGAAACTTTAGATCGTTTCGCGCCGGGTGGCATCGGAGCAGGACGGCCGGAGAGAGCCGGACAGGCGGCGACGGCCGAAGCAGATCTACCGTGCGATTGTCGAGCGGCATTTCGGCAAAACATACTGGACTTCCGCCTTCCGCAAAAGCATGTCCTCGGGGACATGCTGGCCGCGGAAACCGGCCGTAACATGGCTGGTGGCGGTCCGGCCAGAAACCCAATCAAGCCAGCCGGGCCCGAACGGGCAGGCGGGCGCGAGAAACAGCGCCGCCACCGGCAGCGGGAGGCAAGGACATGAGCATGACATTCGACATCCAGCCCGCATCCAATCCGACGCCTGAGAAGGACCGTGTCGCCAAGCTGGTGGATCCCGGCTTCGGGCGGGTGTTCACCGATCACATGGCCATCGTCCGCTACAACCAGGCCAAGGGCGGCTGGTACGAGGCGAAGATCGAGGCGCGCGCCAACTTCCAGCTCGATCCCGCCGGCGCGGTCCTGCACTACGCCCAGGAGATCTTCGAAGGCCTGAAGGCCTACAAGCGCGACGACGGCGGCGTGAACCTGTTCCGCCCCGACGCCAATGCGCGGCGCTTCAAGGACTCGGCCGATCGCATGGCGATGGCGCAGCTGCCCGAAGACGTCTTCATCGAGGCGGTCGAGCAGGTCGTGCGCATCGACCGCGCCTGGATGCCGGGCGGCGAGGGCAGCCTTTACTTGCGCCCGTTCATGATCGCGAGCGAGACCTTTCTCGGCGTCAAGCCGTCGTCCGAATACATTTTCGCGGTGATCGCCTCGCCGGTCGGCTCCTACTTCAAGGGTGGGCCTGCGCCGGTCTCGATCTGGGTGTCGGAGAACTACACGCGCGCCGCGATCGGCGGCACCGGTGCAGTGAAATGCGGCGGCAATTATGCCGCGAGCCTGCGCGCCCAGGCCGAGGCGATCCAGCATGGCTGTGACCAGGTCGTCTTCCTCGATGCGGTGGAGCGCCGCTACATCGAGGAGCTCGGCGGCATGAACGTGTTCTTCGTGTTCGACGACGGCTCGCTCTCGACGCCGCCGCTCGGCACCATCCTGCCCGGCATCACCCGCGACTCCATCATCGCGCTCGCCCGGGATGCGGGCAAGACGGTGCGCGAGGAGCCTTATTCGCTCGAGCAGTGGCGCAAGGATGCGGCCGCAGGCAGGCTCAAGGAAGCGTTCGCCTGCGGCACCGCCGCCGTGATCTCGCCGATCGGCAAGGTGCGTTCGGTCAGCGGCGACTTCGAGATCTCGGGCGGCGCCGCCGGCCCCGTCGCCATGGGCCTCCGCAAGCAGCTCGTCGACATCCAGTACGGCCGCACCAACGATCCGCACAACTGGATCCGCAAGGTGTTTTGATCTCGTCACCCTCCCCTGGAGGGGGAGGGTCGATCGCGCGCAGCGCGAGCGGGGTGGGGTGATCTCTCAACTCGGGCAGTGTTCGATGTGCAGAGACCGTCACCCCACCCCGTCTCTCATCTTCGCTACGCTCAGATGCGAGCCGACCCTCCCCCTCCAGGGGAGGGTAAGAAGCGCAATGTTTGTGGACTCTTGCGCAGTGAACGTGCTGCTGCCGACAGGCGACAAAGCCAGGACACAACAAGCATCCTGGACATCGCAATCATGGCAATGAAACTCTCCCAACCCATGAAATGGGTCGTACTCGCCGCCATCACCGGCGCTTCCGTTTTCGGCATCCTGACCATCGGCCCGACGGGCGAGGTCGCAGCGCAGGACCGCTCGCCGATCGTCGACGTGCGCACCGGCGATCCCGAGATGAATGCGGCGATCGCGCGAGCCCGCGCCACGCTCCCCACCTTCTGGACTTCCTATGAATCGCCAAAGCCGTCCGAGACCGGACACGCCCTGAAGGTACACTTTACGACCCGCAGGGGCGGCGAGCACGTCTGGATCGGCGAACTGAAGAAGCAGCCCGGCGGGACATATTCGGGTCTGTTCGCCAACGAGCCGCGCGATCTGCCGGGCAAACACGCAGGCGACGCGGTCAAGTTCACCGAGGCCGACATCTCGGACTGGATGTTCATGCGCAACGGCAAGATCGTCGGGGGCGAAACCATCAAGCCGCTGCTCAAATCCATGCCGAAAGCCGACGCCGACGCGCTCCGGGCGCGGATGGAGCAGCCGTAGAATGACCTTCTTCCTTCTCCCCTTGCGGGAGAAGGTGGCGCGAAGCGCCGGATGAGGGGTTGTTTCCGCGAACTCAGCATGACGTTTGTGGATAGAGACCCCTCACCCGTCTCGCCGCTTCGCGACGAGCCACCCTCTCCCGCAAGGGGAGAGGGTAAAAGCCCCCGGTTGCCGCCCCGCGCCGCGGCTGGTAAACGCCGCGCATGGCCGAGAAACCCAAAAAACCCCAGAAACTGAAGGCGCGTCTGCCGCGCGGGCTCGAGGATCGCGATCCCTCAGCGATCCGGGCGACGCGCGAGATGGTCGAGAAGATCCGCGCCGTCTACGAGCTCTACGGTTTCGAGCCGGTGGAGACGCCGGCGATGGAATACACCGACGCGCTCGGCAAATTCCTGCCCGACCAGGATCGCCCGAACGAGGGCGTGTTCTCGTTCCAGGACGACGACGAGCAGTGGATCAGCCTGCGCTACGACCTCACCGCGCCGCTCGCCCGCTATGTCGGCGAGCGCTACGGCACCGACGGTCTGGTGCTGCCCTATCGCAGCTACCGCGTCGGCTATGTCTTCCGCAACGAGAAGCCCGGCCCCGGCCGCTTCCGCCAGTTCATGCAGTTCGATGCCGATACGGTCGGTTCGGCGACGCCGGCGGCGGATGCCGAGATCTGCATGATGGCGGCGGATACGATGGAGGCGCTCGGCATCGCGCGCGGCCAGTACGTGGTGAAGGTGAACAACCGCAAGGTGCTCGACGGCGTTCTGGAAGCCATTGGCCTGGCGGGTGAGGAAAATGCGGCGCGCAGACTGACCGTGCTGCGCGCGATCGACAAGCTCGACAAGTTTTCCGCGGACGAAGTGCGCAAGCTGCTTGGTCCCGGACGCTGGGACGGTGGCGAGGAAGGCAAGGGCGACTTCACCAAGGGCGCCAATTTGAGCGCGGCGGAAGCCGACGTTGTTCTCGCCATCACCAAGCCGCGCGAGGATTGGAAAGAAGCAATTGCCGCGGCAGAAACCTATCTCGCCAAGAGCGAAGTCGGTCAGGCCGGTGTCAGCGAGCTGGAAGAGATTGCAAAGCTGGTCACGGCGTCGGGCTATGGCGCGGATCGCATCAAGATCGATCCCTCCGTCGTCCGCGGCCTCGAATATTACACCGGCCCCGTCTACGAGGTCGAATTGCTGCTCGACACCAAGGACGAGAAGGGCCGCCCGGTGCGCTTCGGCTCGGTCGGCGGCGGCGGGCGCTATGACGGCCTCGTCTCGCGCTTCCGCGGCGAGCCGGTGCCGGCGACCGGTTTCTCGATTGGCGTATCGCGGCTGCAGGCCGCGCTGACGCTGCTCGGCAAGCTCGACACGCGGCCCGAATTCGGACCCGTCGTCGTTACCGTGTTCGACCGCGACCGCGTCGCCGACTATCAGAAGATGGTGGCGAGCTTGCGAGGTGCCGGCATCCGCGCCGAGCTTTATCTGGGTAACCCCAAGAACATGGGCAACCAGCTCAAATATGCCGATCGCCGCAACTCACCTTGCGTCATCATCCAGGGCTCGGATGAAAAGGCGCGCGGCGAGGTGCAGGTCAAGGATCTGATCGAGGGCGCCAAGGCGGCCGCCGCGATCGCCTCCAACCAGGAATGGCGCGAGACGCGGCCGGCGCAGTTCTCGTGCAGCGAGGCCGATCTCGTCGCCAAGGTGCGCGAGGTCCTGGCCCGCCATGACGTGAGCTGGGGCTAGCTATTCGCTGACGCCGTCATGCCCGGGCTTGTCCCTGGCATCCACGTCTTGTTTGATGGCGACCGTCAATGGCCGGTGTTCGGCCGCAAGGGAGAGAAAAATGCCTGAGATCACCATCAGCATGGCCGAAGGCCGTACCGACGAGCAGAAGGCCGGCATGATGCGCGACATCACCCAGGCGCTGGTGAAGAATCTCGGCGTCGACGCCGATGCCGTCGTCATTCAGATCAACGAAGCCCCGCTCCGCCACAAGATGAAGGGCGGCAAGACGTTCGTGGAGCGCGCGGCGGCGGCGAAGAAGTAGTTTCGGCTGGAGCGGGTAGCCACAGCCGTTCGCCATGGGTCCCGGATCAGCGCGCGCTTAAGGCGCGCTTGTCCGGGACGACATCGAGCAAGCACCATGGACGCACGCGACTTCATCACGACAGGCATGAGCGCCGAGCGCACGCTGGTGGTCCCGGTGGAGCGCACTGTCGGGCATTTCGTGGCCGGCATGCCTTTTGTCTACGCGACCCCGATGATGATCCTGGAGATGGAGATGACGTCGGGCGATGCGATCCGCGCCGCGCTTCAGCCAGGCTGGGTCACTGTCGGTACCGAGGTCGACATCCGCCATCTTGCCGCCGCGCTGGTCGGCGCCACCGTGCGGACCACCGCAAAGGTGGTCGCGGTCGAGCGCCGCGTCATCCGCTTCGAGGTCGAGGCGTTCGAGGGCACGCGCAAGCTCGGCGAAGGCCGCCACGCCCGGGGGCTGGTGAATGTCGAGACGTTCAACAAGCGGTTAGGGGCGTAGCGGCGAGCGCCGTGCCGTAGGGTGGGCAAAGCGAAGCGTGCCCACCACTTCAGAGGGACAATTGAAAGATGGTGGGCACGGCGCTTCGCGCCTTTGCCCACCCTACGGCACCTACGGCACCTGATTACTTCGCCAGTTCCTTCGACCGCTGCGTCGCCGCGGCGATGGCGCGGATCATGAGATCGCGCAACCCCGGCTCGCCCATCAGCACGCCGAGCGCCGCGGCCGTGGTGCCGCCGGGCGAGGTGACGTTCTGGCGCAGCGTGCTCGCGGGCTGCTCCGACTGGTGCAGCAGCTCGCCGGAGCCGGCGACGGTCTCGCGGGCGAGCTTGGTCGCCAGCGCTTCGGGCAATCCCGCTTCAACGCCGGCGCGGGCGAGCTCTTCGGCGAGCAGGAACACGTAGGCCGGGCCTGAGCCGGACACGGCGGTGACCGCATCCATCAATTCTTCGTCCTCGACCCATTCGACCGAGCCGGTGGCGCGCAGCAACGCATCCGCTACCGCGCGCTGCGCGGCGCTGACGTCGTTCGCCGCGACCGCGACGGTGATGCCGCGGCCGATAGCGGCCGGCGTGTTCGGCATCGCGCGCACCACGGCGCCGCCGCAGACCGCCTGGAGCGAGGCGATCGTGGTGCCCGCCATGATCGAGACCACCGAGGACTTGTCCGAGACGAACGGCTTCAGCTTGGCGCCGGCCTCGCGGAACATCTGCGGCTTCACCGCCACGACCAGCGTCTCGACAGCGCCTGCGGTCGTCACATCAGGATTGAGCACGACACCGTTGGCGGCCAGCGCGGAGATCTCGGGCGCAATGTGCGGCTCGATCACCGCGACGCGGCGCGGATCGAGCCCGCCCGAAAGCCATCCGGTCAGCATCGCGCCGCCCATCTTGCCCGCGCCGGCGAGCAGGATGGTGCCGGTGATGTTTTGGAGGGTGCTGTTCGCCACTGTGGTCACCACAAACAAAGGTGTCGTCCCGGCGAAGGCCGGGACCCATAACCACAGGCGGTTCTAATGGATGGAGAGCAGAGCAACAAGCATCGTGCGATACGGCGAAAATCACGCGGTATGGGTCCCGGATCTTCGCTTCGCTCGTCCGGGACGACGTTTGGGAGCGAGGCGAGCCCTACGCCTCCCCGACCGTGTCGAACATCGCCGCGTCCATGGCCTGCGCCGTGGTCTTGCCGGCCCACACCACGAACTGGAACGCGGGGAAGTAGCGCTCGCAGGCATGGATGGCGCCGGCGAGCATGACTTCGCATTGCGCGGGCGAAGCGGTGAGGCCGCCCGGCAGCACCAGGGCCTGGCGGTGCATCACCATGCCGGTGTTGGTCCACAGGTCGAAATGGCCGACCCACAGCTGCTCGTTCACGGCGGCGACGAGCCGCTGCACCTCGCCGCGGCGCGCTGGCGGAATCTTCATGTCGAAGGCGCAGGCCAGATGCAGCGCCTCGATCTCGCCCATCCAGGTGAAGGAGAGCTGGTAGTCGGTCCATTGTCCCTTCGAGACAATCGTGAGTTCGTCCTCGCCGGAGCGTTCGAACGGCCAGTTGTTGCTGGCGGCGATGTCCTCGACCACCGCGAGCGGATGGTTTCTGGAATCGATAGTGCCTTCGAGCAGGGACATGCCGTCTCGACCTCTTGCCTTCTTGTTGTCTTTGATACGCACGCGGTTGGGCCCGGCACGCGCTCCCTAAACGTCGCTACGGCGTCCCCTCGGATTAGCCTATGCAATCTCCTCGGAGTCGCTGTTGCGATCCCTCGGATCAGCGCGGGCCTGTCGCGGATCAAGTGATGTGATTTGCGGAATCTGCGCAACGGGGTCGCGAGTCCGTCCACAAGCCAGGACTCGTTCGTCCACAGCTCATCTCCGCCACAATTCTTAACGGACGAGAACAAACCGGAATCGGATTCCGCAAAAGCGCTCGCCGCAAATTCCGCCGGGCGAGGGCTGGGCCGCCGTCCGGGCATGGGACCATGCGCTTTGCCCATGCGGAACACGCTTGCCGCGACCGCCTGCCGGCGGCATATTTCCGACCAGGCCGTTCATCCCGGACGGCCGATGTTCTCAGGGCGGGGTGAAAGTCCCCACCGGCGGTAAGGGCCGAAAGGTCCAAGCCCGCGAGCGCCTTCCGCGAGGGGTTATCCCGAAGGGAAGGGTCAGCAGATTCGGTGCAACTCCGAAGCCGACGGTTAAAGTCCGGATGAAAGAGAACGGTCGCTGGCAGACGCATCGAGACGATGCGGCTGTTTGTCGTTCCGTGTGCCCTGATTCTGGTCCTTAAACCGAGGAAAGCCATGAATCAGATGCTGCAAGATCCCCAAACCGAAACGTCCCAAACGCCGCCGCCGGTTCCCGTGGACCCGGCACCTGCGCATCCGCGCTTCGCCAAACCGCAGCGGGTGGCCTTCGTGCAGGCCTGCTGGCACCGCGACGTGGTCGCGGAAGCCCGCATCGCTTTCATGAAGGAGGCGGAAGCCCGTCACCTCACCCATGTCGACGTGTTCGAGGTGCCGGGCTCGTTCGAGATCCCGCTGCACGCGCAGGTCCTCGCCAAGACGCGGCGCTACACCGCGATCGTCGCGGCCGGCCTCGTCGTCGATGGCGGCATCTACCGGCACGAATTCGTCGCCGACACCGTGATCAAGGCGCTGATGGACGTGCAGCTGCGCACCGAGATGCCGGTGTTCTCGGCCGTGCTGACGCCGCAGCAATTCCACGAGACCGAGGTGCATTACGACTTCTTCCGCAAGCACTTTGCGATCAAGGGTGTCGAGGTCGCGACCGCCTGCGCGGAGACGTTGCACGGCCTGGAGCGCCTGCGCGGCCAGGTCGCCGCGGGGATCGTGGGATAGGCACACTGCCGTAGGGTGGGCAAAGCGAAGCGTGCCCACCTCTTCTCGCGAGACAAAAGGGTGGGCACAACGCTTTGAGCCTTTGCCCACCCTGCGATGCGATCGCCTCTCGTCACCCCAGCGACACACCCGCCTTGGCGCGGGTGATCCCAAGCGTCAGGATGCGACGCAGAAGATCTCCATAGTTCAGCCCGTCGTGCTGAGCCGCGGTGGCGAATTCCTGGCTTTTGGCGATCTCCGGGTTGGGATTCGCTTCGATGAAATACGGCGTGCCGTCGGCGGCGAGACGAAAATCGATGCGCGCGTAACCGTCGAGGCCGAGCGCCCGGTAGATGCGTTTCGCGGCACGCTGGATGCGTGCGGTGACCTCGGGCGCAAGATCGTTCGCCGGCCCGTCGACGATGCCGACGCGTTCCTGGTACTCGGTGTCGTGCTTGGCTTTTTCGGTGGCGATGTGGCGTGACCTGCGCCCGCCCATGCTGCCGAACTTCAATTCCCAGACCGGCAGGACGCGCAGCCGGTTGTTGCCGAGCACGCCGACATAGAGCTCACGACCCTCGATGAACTGCTCGGCGATGGCGGCGGTCTCCACGCGCTCGTGGATGAAGGCGACCCGTTCCGCCAGCTTCTCGTCGGTATCGACGATCGAGGCCTGCGATATGCCAAAGGACCCGTCCATGTTCAGCGCCTTGACGATCAGCGGCAGCGCAAGATGTTTTGGCCGTTTCACCTTGCGGCGCATCGGAAAGACGGCGAAGGCCGGCGCCGCGATACGGCGGTGATGCACTAGCGTCTTAGACAGATCCTTGCCGCGCGCCAGGATCAGGCCGCGCGGGTTGCAACCGGTGTAGGGCACCTTCATCAGCTCGAGATAGCTGGCGATGTGCTGGTCGTAGGCGACGTTGTAGTGGAACTCCTCCAGCAGCGTGAAAACCACGTGCGGCTTGAACTCCTCGATCGCTTCGCGGATCGGTCTGATTTCCTCCTGCGCACCGAGCGGGCGCACCTCGTGGCCGGCCGCACGCAAGGTGCTGACGACGTCGTATTCCGTTTTCCAGATGTTGATCTCCTGCGGCGTGTATCCGTCGGAGGAGTCCGGCGGCAGGAAGTCCGGATGCATCAGCACCAGAATACGGAGACGTCTCATAGCGCGATCCATTTGCGCCGAGACGGGCCAAACAGCGCGTGCATCGTCTTTGCGGTCACGAGGACAATGAAATCGAGAACGAGCTTCTGTTCGGGACCCACGGCACGCAAATCGAGATCGCGGCAGCGGGAGATCATCTCGTCAAGCACGGCATCGAGCGTGAGCTGGTTCTCGCCTGTCCAGCGCGCGACCAATTGCCTGATCTGGGCGCGGTGCCGCCTGATCAGGGTCGAGGCCGGCGTTGACCGATGGTGCCGCGGATCGGCTGAAAACAGCCGGGAGAGGTCGCGGTCGTAGGTCTTTGGTGGCGTGAACGCGTAGAACGCCTGCTTTTTCTTGTAGTGCTCTTCAAGTGTCTGGCTGAGCCGACCCAGCGGATCGACGCGCTCCCGCGTCGTGATCGACGGCCGCTTTCCAGCGATCTCGCTCATCAGCTCGTCGACATATTCGAGCTTCTTCAGCGCCGGCCAGCCGGCATATCGCGTTCGCCAGTTCGAGCGCGGCCGTAGCCACACCGCAAAGGTTTCGGCGAAATCTTCGTCCGGATGGCTCTGTGCGTACCAGAGCCGAAGGTGTTGAACGTAACGCCGGCTGGCGGGATTGGGCCGGTAGTAGCGCGGGTAGTGCTTCGACGATGGGCCGAACAGCTGCTGCCAGCGCCGCCGCCGCTGCAGCTGGTAACCATGCTGCAAGGCATGCCCGGCCTCGTGACGGAGGATGGCCATGCACTCGCGCCAGGTTCCGCCCTCGACGTCGAACATCATCTTCTTCTCGAGCTTCATCAGGCGCGGATGGGCGAGATAGAAGGGGATGGCGATGCCGGGCACGTCGCCCGGACTGAACCATTCGCTCGAGATCCATGTGTGCGGCCGCAGCCGGATGCCGCGCTCTTCGAGTTCCTCGTAGAGCGTGCCGACGCAGTCCTCGAGCCAGGTGCCTTCGACCGTAACCCTCAGGCTGCGGAGGCGTTGCTTGAGCAACTCGTCATCCGACAGCTTCTCCCAAGCAAATTTCCGGCGTCGCATCAGGCATCCAGAGGGCAGAGATGACTCGGTATCTGGATGATGTCATGGGTCGCCGACGGCAACAACCCGCGGGGGCTGTGATGCGGGGACCGTGGCGTTGCGGGATGGTCGTCGTTCCGGGGCGTGCGTAGCACGTGCCGGGATCCATCGATCTACGCGGACCGGAAGATGGATTCCCGGTTGGCCTCCCTCCAGGCGTCCGGAATGACGGCCGCAAAAAATCAGTCGAACAGGCTCGACACCGATTCTTCCGCCGCCGTGCGCGCGATCGCATCCGAGATCAGGCTGGCGATCGGCAGCGTGCGGATGTTCGGCGCCTTGGTCACCGCCTCGGTCGGCAGGATGGAGTCGGTGATCACCAGCTCCTTCAGCCTGGAGCCGGCGATGCGGGCGGCGGCGCCGCCGGAGAGCACGCCGTGGGTGATGTAGGCGTAGACGTCCTTGGCGCCCTTGGCGAGCAGCGCATCGGCCGCATTCACCAGCGTGCCGCCGGAATCGACGATGTCGTCGACGAGGATGCAGGTGTGGCCGGAGACGTCGCCGATCACGTTCATGACCTCGGACTCGCCCGGCCGCTCGCGGCGCTTGTCGACGATGGCGAGCGGGGTGTTGATGCGCTTGGCGAGGCCGCGCGCGCGGGCGACGCCGCCGACGTCGGGCGAGACCACCATCGTCTTGGTCAGGTCGAACTTGTCCTTGATGTCGCGCACCATCAGCGGCGCGGCGAAGAGGTTGTCGGTCGGAATGTCGAAGAAGCCCTGGATCTGGCCGGCATGCAGGTCGAGCGTCATGACGCGGTCGACGCCGGCCTGCGTGATCATGTTGGCGACGAGCTTGGCCGAGATCGGCGTGCGCGAACCGGACTTACGGTCCTGCCTGGCGTAGCCGAAATAGGGCAGCACCGCGGTGATGCGGCGCGCCGAGGAGCGGCGCAGCGCGTCGGTGATGATGAGCAATTCCATCAGATGGTCGTTGGCGGGGTACGAGGTCGACTGGATGACGAAGGCATCCGAGCCGCGGACGTTCTCCTGGATCTCGACGAAGATCTCCATGTCGGCGAAGCGCCGCACCACCGCCTTGGTCAGCGGCAGGTCGAGCCCTTGCGCGATCGCCTGGGCGAGGGCCGGATTGGAGTTGCCGGCGACGAGCTTGATGGAGCCGTTTTTGGCCGACATGGACGCTTCCTCCCGCGCTTTGCTGGATACGACCTTCAACATCAGAAAATACCCGCTGGCAGCACGGTTACGACGGGCGAGGAAATATCAGGCGGAAGGCCGCAATGGCAACCCGGGATGATACGTTTTCCCTTTGAAAATCCTGAGTCGGGCCAACGGCTTGGCCGCAAGTTGAGGCCGTGGTTTAGCGGGGGTTATTGCTCGGCATAGCCGAGCGCTGATGCCGGCATGTCCGGACTTGGAGCGTCCTTGACGACGCTTGCCACTGCCGGTCCCCGCAACGCCGGAGCCGCGCCTGGTGCATCCGGCGCTCCGTTGATCATGTTGGAAAGTCCGCTGAATCCGGCCTGGGCGATCTTCCGCAGCACGAGGTCGTCGGCAGCAGCCCAGGCGTCGCGACCAGCCTTGGCCGAGGTCGGTTCCTCGCCGGAGAGGCGCAGCGCGCGCTGCTGGTTGGCGTCGTAGACGTCCCAGACCCAGGCGATCACGGTCTTGCCGCGCACCACCTGGGCGGAGAGGTAACTGCGCACGCGATAGGCAGCCGTGCCCTCGCGGGAGACCACGGACAGGCTGCGCAGCTTGGATTCGCTGTCGAGCACGCCGACCATGCGGTCGAACACTTGCGGCGGTGGGCCGTCAATCGATTCGAAGGCAACGGTCGCCCCGCTGCCGGCGCTCGGCGCCATCGCATAGGAATTGGCGGCACTGCCGCCACCCCCGGCGCAGCCGCCAAGCGCAGCCGCTGCCGCCAGCAGCATGACCGCCAGCACGCGCGAACCCGCACGGCGGAAGATGAATGACGCGTCCCTCATTATGGAGGGCAGCGATATCGTTAAAATCGATTAAGGTCTAGGGCAGGCGCGACACAGGCCACTGTCATCGTGCCGGGGCATCGCCCCGGAAAAACACGGAGTTGCCCGTGTGTTCACGCTTCCAGCGCAATGGCGTGAACGTGGCGGCCGTAATCCGGCTCCTTGCGGTGCACCGAGCGGCGATAGCTGAAGAAGCGCTCGTCGGCGTAGGTGTCGAGACCGAGGTCGTCGATCATCAGGATGCCGGCGGCCTCCAGCCGCTTGCGGATGAAGCCGGCGAGGTCGAACATCGCGTGGCCCTCGCGTACCGACGGGATGAAGAACACAGCGTTCTCCGCATCCGCCTCGATGAAGCGCGCGACGAACTCGTTGCCGACCTCGTAGCTGTCCTGGCGGATCAAGGGGCCGATCGCGGCGATGATGCCGCCGCGCGTGGCGCCGAGCTGCTCCATCGCCGCGATGGTCGCTTCCAGCACGCCTGTCAGCGCGCCCTTCCAGCCGGCATGCGCACCGCCGATCACGCGTGCCTGGGGATCGACGAACAGCACCGGGCCGCAATCGGCGGTGGAGACGCCGAGCGCGATGCCCGGCGTCTTCGTCACCAGCGCATCGCCTTTCGGCCGCGGCCCGCTCGGCCACGGCGCCTCGGCAATGAGCACGTC
The DNA here is from genome assembly GCF_025200865.1 of Bradyrhizobium sp. NC92. Lineage (NCBI taxonomy): Bacteria > Pseudomonadati > Pseudomonadota > Alphaproteobacteria > Hyphomicrobiales > Nitrobacteraceae > Bradyrhizobium > Bradyrhizobium sp. NC92. The sequence continues at coordinate 7,572,155 of NZ_CP104171.1, read as the reverse complement.
GGGCGAATGGATCTGGTGCAGGCTGATGAAGCGCTCCGGCGCGACGCCGACATGCTCGGCCATGCGGCGCCGGTTCTCGGCGACCAGGGCCTGGTCGTCGTTGGAGCCGAGCCCGCCGTTCAGCGCGGAATAGATCCCGCCGGAGACGCCGCCTTCGCGGGTGAAGAAGGCATGGCGGAGGCCGGGCACTGCCGACAGCAGCGACGAAGCGATCGTCATGAGGCCTCTCCTGCCTGTTCGAGATCGCTGAGGCCGGCAAGGCCCGTCAGCCGCGGCTCGGAGATGCCGAGCACCTTGAACATCGAGCCCATGCCGCCACGCCCGGTATCGGTCAGGCGCTTGAGCGCCACTGAAATGTCGGTGGCGACGTCGGGCGCAGCTTTCTGCATCAGGGCGGCGGCGCGGGTGTCGATGCCGATCCGCTTGAGGAAGTCACCTTGCGTCACCGGCCCATGCACGCGCGCGCCGACATCCTCGGCCGCGCGAGCCAGCGCCTGGAAATCGACATGGGCGGTGACGTCGGCCTGGCCCGGCGCCTTCAAGGGATCGGCGAAGGTGTGGCGCGCGATCGCCTGGAAGGTATCGCCGGCGTCGCTGCGTAAGTGGCCGTAATCGATGATCAGCGCCGCGCCGTCCTGATCGCGCACGCGCGTGGCGAGCTTCATGATCTCGCCGTCGGGGCGCCACTCGAACACGGCACCGATGGGGGCGGCGCGCACCAGGGGCGGCAGCAGCACGTCGAAGCGGGGCGTCGGCTCCGGCGCCGCGCCGAACTGAAGCTTGCCGTTGGGATCGATCTCGATCACGCGCTCGTGCCAGCCGTTCTCGAGCCGGACCATCTGGTGAATCGGCAGCACGTCGAAATATTCGTTGGCGAGGATGATGCTCGGTCCTTCCGGCACCTCGTCGATGCTGTCGTGCCAGGCGATGTTGCGCACGTTGGCGAGCGTCGCGCTCTGCCGGTCGCGCAACACGGGATTGACCTCGACCATGTGGATGTGGAGCGCCTGGTAGAGCGGCGGCAGCACGCGGAGAGCGCGCAGCGCATCCGCCATCATGGTGCCGCGGCCGGGGCCGAGCTCGATCAGCCGCAAGAATTGCGGCGAGCCCATCTGCTTCCACACCGAGGCGGTCCACAACCCCAACAGCTCGCCGAACATCTGGCTGACTTCGGGCGCCGTGGTGAAATCGCCCTCGCGCCCGAGCGGATCGCGCGAGACGTAATAGCCGTAGCGCGGATGCATCAGGCACAGTTCCATGTATCGCCAGACCGGCATCGGTCCAGAGGATTTGATCAGCGCCTTGATCTCGTTGAGGAGCGGCTGGTCGGTCACGGCGGTCTTCTCGAAATCAATTAACGAATGGCCTGGACGGGCGTCGGCGCACCGCGCCTGACAGCCCATACAATAAGTATGGCGCCGACGATAAGCATCGGGATCGACAACAGCATGCCCATGGTTAATCCGCCCCAGAGAAAACCGAGCTGCGCGTCCGGCTCGCGGAAATGCTCGCCGGCGATGCGGGTCAGGCCGTAGATCAGGATGAAGCTGCCGAGGATCATGCCGGGGCGCTTCAAGGCGCCGAAGCGGATCATGATCGCGAGCACGGTGAACAGCAGGATGCCCTCCATGCCCGCTTCGTAGAGCTGGCTCGGATGGCGCGGCAGCTGTGTCGGATCGTTGGGGAAGATCATCGCCCAGGGCAGGCTCGGGTCCGTGGCGCGGCCCCACAATTCGCCGTTGATGAAATTGGCGATGCGTCCGAGCAAGAGCCCGACCGGGGCGACCGCGGTGGTGATGTCGCCGAGCGACAGGATCGAGATGCCGCCCCGATAGGCGAACCACATCACCGCGACGACGCAGCCGAGGAAGCCGCCGTGGAACGACATCCCGCCCTCCCACAATTTGAAGATCGCGGCGGGATGATCGATGAAGAAGGGCAGGTTGTAGAACAGCACGTAGCCGGTGCGGCCGCCGAGGATGATGCCGAGCGTGACCCACAGGATGAAGTCGTCGATCTGCACCAGCGACATCGGCGCCGGTCCGCCCCACAGGTGCTCCTTCTTCAGCAGCGAGCGCGCATAGAGCCAGCCGAACACGATGCCGCAGATATAGGCGAGGGCATACCAGCGGATTGCGAACGGGCCGATCTCGATCGCGATCGGCTTGAAGGCGGGAAAGTCGATCAGCAGAAACGGCATCGCGCCTTCTATGTCCAAGCCGGATCGCGGCGGTTGGGCGCCGCAGACGCCCCGTGATTCCTCTTATGCAGGGACGTTGAATACGATTGCAAGGAAACCGGCGCATGACAAGGATACCGCCGCTTCGCCCTTGAACCGGCCCCGTCGGATTGCCATTGTCTCCCCGCGAGTTCGCGCAAAGTTTATCGGAGGCCAACATGACCCAGACCAGCAACCGGTTTTTCGACGAGATCGGCCGCCTGATGAACGACGCCGCCGGTGCTGCCCAGGGCGTCAAGCGCGAGTTCGATACGGTGATGCGCAGCCAGGCCGAAAAATTCCTGCGCGACATGGACCTCGTCAAGCGCGAGGAGTTCGAGGCGGTCAAGGACATGGCACGCCTGGCGCGCGAGGAGAACGAAGCCCTGAAGGCGCGGATCGCGGCGCTGGAGGCAAAGCTGGGCGGTACCCCGACGTAAGCCGCGGTCTCTCTTAACCCTCCCCTGGAGGGGGAGGGTCGGCGCGCAGCGCCGGGGTGGGGTGATCTCTCCACTCGGGCACCGCCTCGATCGAGAGACTGTCACCCCACCCCGCTCGCGCTTCGCGCGATCGACCCACCCCCTCCAGGGGAGCGTAAGAAGCAAGGGTGCAACCCCCCGGGCTGCCAGCCCATTCTCCTTGTCATTTCCGCAGCTTCCGGGTAAAAGCCCGCCACGTCCGCGGCCCCCGCACCCCTGGAGGCTTGCTGTGGACCATGCCATGGGCCGCCTTGCGGCCCATTAACTTTTGCAAAAACAAGGACTTAACGACATGGCGACGACCGTCAAGGAATTGAAGGCGACCGCACGTCCGAAGAGCGGCAAGGGGGCCGCCCGGGCTGAGCGTCGCGCCGGGCGAGTGCCCGGAGTGATCTACGGCAACAACCAGCCCCCGCTGACGATCTCGATCGAAGATCGTGAACTGCGCCAGCGCATCCTCGCCGGCCGGTTCCTGACCACGCTGGTCGACATCGACCTCGAGGGCAAGAAGCACCGCGTCATTCCGCGCGACTACCACCTCGATCCGGTCAAGGACTTCCCGATCCATGTCGACTTCATGCGGCTGGGCGAAGGCGCCACCATCCGCATCAGCGTTCCCCTGCACGTCGTGAAGGCGGAAGGCTCCCCGGGCGTGAAGCGCGGCGGCACCGTCAACATCGTCGCCCACGCGATCGAGCTCGAATGCGGCGTCGAGAGCATCCCGCAATACATCGAAGCCGATGTCGGCGCGCTCGAGATCGGTCACTCCCTGCATCTGGCCGACATCAAGCTGCCGGCCGGCGTGAAGGCGCTGACCCGCGAGGACGCGACCCTCGTCACCATCGTGCCGCCGTCCGGTTACGCCGAAGAGCAGAAGGCCGCTGCTGCGGCTGCCGCTGCTGGTGCGGCCCCGGGCGCTGCGGCTGCTCCGGCCGCTGGTGCCGCGGCTCCGGCTGCTGCTGCTCCTGCCGCTGCTGCCAAGGCTCCCGCCGGCGGCGACAAGAAGAAGTAATCTCTCGAAGCTGGCGCGCGGTCCTTGACCGCGCGCCGAGCGGGGGGCGCGCCGCGTCATGCGACTCTTTGTTGGGCTCGGCAATCCCGGCGCGAAATACGCACGTAACCGGCACAATATCGGCTTCATGGCCGTCGACGAGATTGCGCGGCGTCATGGCTTCTCGCCGTGGCGCCGCCGCTTTCAGGGCGAGACCTCGGAAGGTGCGCTCGGCACTGAGCGCGTGATCCTGCTCAAGCCCACGACCTACATGAACGAGTCTGGCCGCAGCGTTCAGGAAGCGGCGAGCTTCTTCAAGATCGCGCCAGGGGACACCACCGTGTTCCACGACGAGCTCGAGCTGCCGCCGGGCAAGGTGCGGGTGAAGATCGGCGGCGGCATCGCCGGCCATAACGGCCTGCGCTCGATCTCGGCGCATATCGGCAACGATTATCGCCGGGTGCGGCTCGGCATCGGTCATCCCGGCGTCAAGGAGCTGGTGCACGGCCATGTGCTGTCGGACTTCGCCAAGGCCGACAACGAATGGGTGGCGACGCTCTGCGACGCGGTCGCCGAGCACGCCGCACTGCTCGCCAAGGGCACGGACGCGACCTTTGCCAACAGGGTGCATCTGGCGATGCAGGCGAAGGGATTTTTGACCAAGGACGAGAACGGCAAGGAATAACGCTCGTGGGATTCAAATGCGGGATCGTCGGATTGCCCAATGTCGGCAAGTCGACCTTGTTCAATGCGCTGACCGAGACGGCCGCGGCGCAGGCCGCGAACTATCCGTTCTGCACCATCGAGCCGAATGTCGGCGAGGTTGCTGTCCCCGATCCGCGGCTCGACAAGCTCGCGGCGATCGCCAAGTCGGGCCAGATCATCCCGACCCGGCTGACCTTCGTCGACATCGCCGGCCTCGTGCGCGGCGCCTCCAAGGGCGAAGGGCTCGGCAACCAGTTCCTCGCCAACATCCGCGAGGTCGACGCCATCGCGCATGTGGTGCGCTGCTTCGAAGACTCTGACATCACCCATGTCGAAGGCAAGATCGCCCCGCTGGCCGACATCGAGACCATCGAGACCGAGCTGATGCTCGCCGATCTCGACAGCCTCGAAAAGCGCGTCGACAACCTCACCAAGAAGGCCAAGGGCAACGACAAGGACGCCAAGGAGCAGCTCGATCTCGTCAACCGCACCCTGGTGCTGCTGCGCGACGGCAAGCCCGCGCGCCTCGTCGAGCGCAAGGCGGAGGAGGAGCGGGCGTTCTCCATGCTCGGCCTGTTGTCGTCAAAGCCCGTGCTCTATGTCTGCAACGTCGAGGAAGGCTCGGCCGCCACCGGCAATGCCTTCTCCAAGGCGGTCGAGGAGCAGGCGGCGAAGGAGGGCGCGGTTGCCGTCGTCATCTCCGCCAAGATCGAATCCGAGATCGCGACCATCTCGCGTGACGAGCGCGCGGACTTCCTGGAGACCTTGGGCCTCGAAGAAGCCGGCCTCGATCGCCTGATCCGCGCCGGCTACTCGCTGCTTCATCTCATCACCTACTTCACCGTGGGTCCGAAGGAAGCGCGCGCCTGGACCATCCATCGCGGCACCAAGGCGCCCGGCGCGGCCGGTGTGATCCACACCGATTTCGAGAAGGGGTTTATCCGCGCCGAGACCATCGCGTACGAGGATTACGTCGCGCTCGGCGGCGAAGCCGGTGCCCGCGATGCCGGCAAGCTCCGCCTCGAGGGCAAGGACTACGTCGTCGCCGACGGCGACGTGATGCATTTCAGGTTTAATACGTAGGCACCATCATCGGTGCCGTAGGGTGGGTTAGACGAGCATATGCGCGAAGCGCATCTGCTCGGCGTAACCCACCACTGTCTCGGTCCGCAGAGACAGAAGAGGTGGGTTACGGCTTCGCCTAACCCACCCTACGGCACTTGCGCCGACCTCACCGCATCCCGCCGCCCTGGTCCCGGATCGCGCCGAGATGCTCGTTGATGCGGAAGACGATCAGGATCAGCTCCGCGACGATGCGCGAGAACACGATGCCGACCACGACGCTGGCGATCGATGACAGCAGCACCAGGAAGCCGCCGAACGGGCTGATTGCCATCGCAGCGAGGCCTGAGAAGATGCCGGAGAGGCCGAACAGACAGATCAGCGCGATCACCAGCCAGTAGAAGGTCTTGATGATCGTCGGCGTGATGAAGCGGTCCCATTGGAACAGGTCGCTGAATGAAAACATTGCTCTCCCCAAGGCAAATCGGGACTTCAAACGGGCTTCTGTCGTCGATCGATCCGACTCAAATCAACGGCGATCCCAAGTATGTAGCACGAGCCATGCGGGCCGGCGGGTTGAGATTGCCGCAAAGTGCGGCCACAATCTGTCATTCCCGCAAAGCTTTCCCGAGATGACCCTGACCTTCGAAGATTTCCCGCCCGGCCGGTTCGGAACGTTCGGCCCGCGCCACGTCACCCGCGACGAGATCCTGGCCTTTGCCGCCGAGTTCGATCCGCAGCCGATGCACCTCGACGAGGCGGCCGCGGCCAAAAGCATGCTGCGCGGCCTGTCCGGGTCGGGCTGGCATCTGTGCTCGCTGATGATGCGGATGATGGCCGACGGCTTCATCACCCGCGCCGCGTCACTGGGATCTCCCGGCGTCGACGAGGTGCGCTGGCTCTCGCCGCTGCGGCCCGGCGACGATCTCACGCTCGATGTCGACGTCCTGGATGCGCGGGTCTCGAAGAGCCGTCCTGAGCTCGGCATCGTCAAGTTCAAATGCACCGCGCGCAATGCGGCGGGGCAGGCGCTCGCCGAGATGACCTCGCCGATCCTGATCAAGCGGCGCGAGGGAGCCGCCTGATGCGGTACTTCGAAGACATCGCGATCGGACAGCGCCGGGAGATCGGCGCGTACACGTTCACGGCGGAATCCATCAAGACATTCGCCGCCAAGTTCGATCCGCAGCGCTTTCACCTCGACGAGGAGGAGGGCAAGAATTCGCTGTTCGGCGGGCTCGCGGCCTCGGGTTGGCATGTCGGCTCGGCCTGCATGAGCCTGCTTGTCGCCGACGGCCAGCGTCTGGCGCGCGAGGCCGCCTCGCGCGGCGAGGAGGTCGCGGTGTGGGGCCCGTCGCCGGGCTTTCGCGATCTGCGCTGGATCAGGCCGGTGCTCGCCGGCGACATAGTTTCTTACGTCAATGAAGTCATCGACAAGCGCACCTCCGCCTCGCGTCCCGGCTGGGGCATTTTGACGGCCCGCACCACCGGCACCAACCAGCGCGGCGAGGAGGTCTATTCCATCACCGCCTCCGCCTTCGTGCCGCTGCGCAAGGGCTCGTGATTTAGAATTGATCGAGCGGTCGCGGTTCCTTCACCTCTCCCCGCTTGCGGGGAGAGGTCGAATTCTCACCCCAACCCTCTCCCCGTAAGAACGGGGAGAGGGGGAAGAGAAACCGAGCGAGTGTTGCCCGCGCGCTATGGACGCGATTCCGGGTGGCTGCCATAAGCCTGCGCAACATGGTGACCCCGCGTTTTGGCGGAACCAGTGAGTTGCTAACTAATTATGAACCTGTCGCTGTCTATTTGAAACGAATTGGCAGAGACAGGGGACGAGGACCATGGCTGACCGCGGCGCACTCAAATTTGTTGGATTCATCTTCGCGACTGCGACGCTGGCCGTGATGCTGGTCGCCGGCATGGTGGTGAAGGGCTATGCCGATGGCGGCTACACGCTGGAAGCCTCGACCGTGGAAGCGGCCCGGTAAGAAGTCGTTAATGATCGCGGCCGGCATCCGGCCGCAGCTCAGCGGCTGTAGACGAACGCCAGGATGGCGATCGCAACCGCCAGCAGCCCGACAAAGCGCAGCATGATCGTGCCGAATTGATTCGGCGCGGGCCGCAACGGGATCGGGTCCGTGGTGTCGGGCCGAATGCTTTCCATGACATGTCCCCTGAGCCCGGCCGCGACGGCACGGGCGCTTGGCGTTTGTCGCCGGGAAGGGGCGGTGGGTTCAATGGTGGGCGTTGGCCGCGCCACATTCTCGCTGTCATGCCCCGGCTTGACCGGGGCATCCAGTACGCCGCGGCTTCTCGGCTAAATCGCTGGCGTCTCTGGAATACTGGATCGCCCGGTCAAGCCGGGCGATGACACCTTCGTTGAGGAGAGTGTGCAGCCGTCACCTCCCGCAAATCAAAACCGCCGCGTCCCGTCCGGAACGCGGCGGCCAATGATGCGGTGCTGACCGATCAGCTGTTGCGCAGGCCGTCGGCGGCGCGCTTCCACTGCGCGACGTTGTCGGCGATCATGCGGGTCGACTTCATCGCGGCCTGGCTGAGCTGGGCGTAGCCGGAGATCTCGCGCTGGACGCGCTGGCCTTCGGCGTGGAGCAGGTCGCGCAGGCTCTCGAGCTCGGAGATCAAATTCTCGATCTCGGCGAGCGAGGTGCCGGCGACGCGCTGGATCAGCGAGTTGACGTTGTTGACGGTGGCTTCCGCGCTCGGATCGAGCGGCGGGGCGTCGGTGGTGGTCGCGGCCGGACGGCGCAGATAGGCGATGTCGTTGCGGACGAAATCGCGGATGCCGGCTTCGACCTCGGTCACGGCGGCAAGGTTGGTGTCGACCGTCTCGGTCTCGGTGGCTTCGACCTTTTCAGGACGCATGGCGTTCATCGTTGTTCCCCTGTTCGCGTTGAGCGCAGCGCGAGTGTCCCCCGCACGACGACGTCTGTGAGGCAGGCCGCATCAGGGCGTCCGATTTTGACCGCAAATGGGCCGAGATGCGGCAAGGACGGACCATTCGGGGGTTTTGCCGTGGCGTATGGTTAGGGAAGTGTGAATCGGCGGCTGCGGCGAGGTTAGGGCGCAACTCGGCCGGTGCTTCACTCCCTCTCCCCGCAGGCGGGGAGCGGCGAAGGGCTCACCAGCTCTTCTTGAAGCCCGCGGTCACGCTCTTGTTCAGCGTGCCTTGCGAGGTTTCACCAACCGAGCCGGAAACGGTGACGTTGTCGAACAGCTTCTGCTCCGCGCCGACCTTGCGCAGCCATTTGTCCTCGGTGGTCGACAGCGTCTGGCCGGCAATGACGCTGGTGCCGGTGTCGGTCACGGTGACCTTGGCGCTCTGGTCGGTCTCGTAATTGCGCGTGACGTGGCCGCCGAGGCCGGGGACCGCACTGGTGCCCTGCTGGTTGACGCTGTACCCGTTCTGCAGCGTCAGCGAGGTGTCGCCCGACAGCGGCACCGATTTGGTCAGTGACGCCCCGATCTTGCTGTGCTCGGCGCCGGGATCGACCCTGGCTTCCACCGCGGTCTTGTCCCAGATCGCGCCCGCGCCCGGCGCGGTTGCCGTCGCCCAGGCGCTGCCCGAGGATTGCGGCAGGTTGCCGCCGTTGCTGGCCTTCTGCGTCAGCAGCTCGGACATCGTCTTGGGCTCGCTGGCCACCGTCATGTCGGCGCCGATCCGCGTATCCCAGAACGAGAACACCGATTGCTTGACCGTCACCGCGGAGGAGCCGTTGGCATTGGGGTTCGATGACCAGTCGAGGCCTTCCCTGGCGGCGGCCTGGGCGCGCTTCTTGGCGGCCATCGGGTCGATGCCGGTCCCTGCATCGACCGCGAGCTGGCTCCAGTCGAGCTTGTCGACGTCGATGCCCTTCATGATGTCGGGATCATTGACCTCGGGAGCTTCGGCCGCCTCGGCCTGGTCGTCGGATGGCGGTGAGGAGAAGGGCGGAATGATCTGCGCCTGTAACGTCAGCGCCGAGCCCAAAATGAATGCGGCCGCCAGCAACGGCAGCCTGGTCCAGCCAAACCCTGTCGAGAATTCCATCGTCCTGCCCACGAACCCCAGCGCATGCTGTCCGCCGCACTATAGCGGCCGCAATGACCATGCGCCATTCCTGCGCTGAAGGTGCCGATTTATCGTTGCGGAATTGTGGCGGGTCGCAAGGGGACGCGAACCAACGGGCCGCGCGAAAGGCGCGCGCCCGATGACGGGTTCGTGATACGACGGCATCCGGCGGGGCTGGAGGCCAGGACGTCGCGATCGCCTGTCATCGGTCCCGAACAGCGGGGCCCGTTGGCGTCCCCCCTAAAGCGCGATGATCATCATCGTGCTTCAGGTTGTTGTTTGCGCATAATCTTTTCGGAAAACCGCTTCACACTTTGCGCTAACGCGGCCCTTCGGGTCCGGATCATGCGTTAGCCGACGCTGGTCATCTTCGGCAGATGAATGGCGCGGCCGAGTGCCTGCTCGACCAGATCGAAGGTGTCGATCAGCACCCGCATGCTGATCAGCTTGCCGGCCTTGAACTGGGCGAACTGCGCCACGCGCAAGCTGATCGGCTTGTTGGAATCCAGGGCCGTCAGCGAATAGCGCAGCATCGAGGCGGCGGAATCGACGCCCAGCATGATGCTCTCGCGGTCGAAGCGGCGGACGTGGAAATTGTCGGCGAGCTGGCGGATGACGTCGAGCACGGCATTCTTGCCCTGGCGCGCGCCGAGGAACGGAAACATGTCGATCGGGCCGTAGAGCGCCCATTCGACGTCCTCGTCGATCAGGGCCTCGATATCCCTAAAATGCCGGTCGTTGATCGCGCGGTGCAACGCGCGCGAGAAACGCCAGAGGCTGTGCTCTGTCATTTGGGGCAGTCCTGAAGCTGGCTTTACGGAAGAAAACGGAAAACAACCCCACGCGCAGTCAGGCGCCGGGGCTCAACTCATTTGTATACGAATGAAATAGCAGATTTCGGCCAAAACGCAATTCACGTTTTTGCAATGCACACTTGATCGCTCTTTGTGAGATTTACAATAGGATCCCGTAATTGTCCGGGTCTCGACGCTCACCGCCCCGTGATCAGCGGCCCGATCTCCCGTTCCAGCACCTGCTGCACCAGGTCGTAGGAATCGATGATCTCGCGGATCTCCGCCACTAGGGCGCCGCGGAACGTGTAGAACACCGCGATGTCGAACTGCACGACGCGGTCGTTGCTGCGCTTCTTGAAAAATGCGTGCATGTAGGTCGCGACCGCCTCGCCCTCAGCGACGATGTGCGGCATCTTGTAGCGAATCTCCGAATAGCGCGACCAGACCGTCTGCCAGAGGTCGCGCAGCTCCTGCTTGCCATGGCGAGGCACCATGTGCGGCAGCACGTCGATCGGCGCGTGGGTGAGGAAATAGACGTCGTCGGTGCAACAGGCCAGCGCCGTCTCGATATCGCCGCGCGCGAAGGCATCGAGCAGATGCACGACGCGTTGGCGATTCAGCTGCTCCACCGTCATTCCTGCCCGTCCTCGTTTGGCCCCGTGACGTCGCGCAACGCTAACGCGCGGTGTCGCGCACCGGCAATCCGCGAAATCACAGGGATGTTGCAGACGTTTTGACGCATGAGGGCAATGCCCGGTTCATGGTGTGCAACTGTGAGTTGAGTTGTGGGATGGGCTGCACGAATTCGCGCCGAGTTCGGTTGCCTGGCGCGCAACGCGCATGGAGCCGTGCGCAACGTCATCACGACGCACACGTACGGAACCGCGAGGTTTCCGCCACGCCCGCGGGCTACTCCCTCGCCCCGCTCTGATCCGCCGAAGCCTTGGCGAAGGCGGATGCTGGCCGCGACGAGCTTCGCTCGCGCTGGAAGGGTTGGGCAGGCTCCGCGAGTCCGATGATGATCGGGAGCAGCGCTCCTTCAACACGTCATTGCGAGCGCAGCGAAGCAATCATCCCGTCCACGGATAGACTCTGGATTGCTTCGCTGCGCTCGCAATGACGACGTTGAGAGCAGCTGCGGGCTCAACCCGGACTTTTGGCTTCCGGCCTGTCCCCGCATGCCGGGAAGAGCCGGAGCCCGTACCGCTCCCCGCGTGACCCATCTCACATCATCCCGCCGGCGCCGCGACTACGGTCATCGGCATGTCATCAGGGAGACGTGCCATGGCCGCCATCGCCACCGTCAGAAAGTCCCGCCTGCATAACGCGCTCGAAGGCCTCGCGCTGACCGCGACCCTGCAGAGCTTCCCGACCTTCGCCACCGCGGCCTTCCTGCTCAAGCTCGTGGGCAACCACGACCTCGTCGGCGACCCCGGCGTCGCCATCTTCGTCGCCTTCGCCTCGCTCGCCCACGCGATGCTGGCCGTGACCTTGGGTCCGAGCTTCCCGCACCTCTTCAAGACCGTCTACGAGCCGAAATTCTTCGAGGCCCATCTGTCGCTCTCCGACAAGATCACGGCATGGCGCACCCAGCCCGTCGCCTCGTTGCAACTGGTGACGATCATGCTGCTGCTGTCGGTGATGGCCGTGGTGACGGCGAGCGTGGGGTGAGGGGGAATCTCTCCGCGTGTCATTCCGCAGTGCGGCGAGCTATGATGCGCGATTGCGCATCTGAGAATCCATAACCACGAACGTCGCCGATAAACCTGCGTTGCCTACCTCTTCTTCCACCCCCCACGTCGTCCCGGTGCCCCGCCCGTCGACTTCGGCGCGGGCCCGAACTCCGGCCCCGACTGCCGCGAGTTCGTCGGCTGGATGATCCGGCTCGTGCTGCCGAACGGCTTTGACGGCAGCGCGCGGCTCTCGCGATAGGGCAGCGATTCCGGGCCGTGCATCTCGTCGAGATGCGGCTTGTGCACGCGGGAGCCCTTGCCGCCGCCGGCCTTGAGCGCGGTCGCGGCGCTCTTGTTCTTCATGGCGCTGACGGGGAGGTTGGCGGCGTCACCATATTTCCTGGTGCCGGCATAAGCGCCGGCCTTGCCCGCGACCACGCGCTGTTTCGCGGTGGGGTCGTCGACGACCGCGAGTTCGGTGGCGCGCAGGCGCTTGACCTCGTCGCGCAGGCGGGCGGCTTCCTCGAAGTTCAGATCGGCGGCGGCCTCGCGCATCCTTGTTTCGAGATCGGCGAGCACGGCCTCGAAATTGTGGCCGATCGAGATGACGTCGTCGGTCATGTCGTGGCCGCCGACCTCGACCAGCACGTGGTCCCGCTCGTAGACCGAGTTGAGGATGTCGCCGATCTGCTTCTTCACGCTCTCCGGCGTGATGCCGTTGGCGTTGTTGTACTCGACCTGCTTCTCGCGGCGGCGGTTGGTTTCGGCGATGGCGCGCTCCATCGAGCCGGTCATCTGGTCGGCATAGAGGATCACCTTGCCGTCGACGTTGCGCGCGGCGCGGCCGATGGTCTGGATCAACGAGGTCTCGCTGCGCAAAAAGCCTTCCTTGTCGGCGTCGAGGATCGCGACCAGCGCGCATTCGGGAATGTCGAGGCCTTCGCGCAAGAGGTTGATGCCGACCAGCGCATCAAACGCGCCGAGCCGCAGGTCGCGGATGATCTCGATACGCTCGATGGTGTCGATGTCGGAGTGCATGTAGCGGACGCGGATGCCCTGCTCATGCAGATATTCGGTGAGGTCCTCGGCCATGCGTTTTGTGAGTACGGTGATCAGCGAGCGATAGCCCGCTTGCGCGGTGGCGCGGACCTCGCCGACGAGATCGTCCACTTGCGTACGGGCAGGGCGAATATCAACGGGAGGATCGATCAGCCCGGTCGGGCGAATGACCTGCTCGACGAACACGCCGCCGCTCTCGTTCAGCTCCCAGCTGCCCGGGGTCGCGGACACCGCGACGGTCTGCGGCCGCATCATGTCCCATTCCTCGAAGCGGAGCGGGCGGTTGTCCATGCAGGAGGGCAGGCGGAAGCCGTATTCCGCCAGCGTCGCCTTGCGGCGGAAGTCGCCGCGGAACATGGCGCCGATCTGCGGGATGGTGACGTGGCTTTCGTCAGCGAAGATCAGCGCGTTGTCGGGCACGTATTCGAACAGCGTCGGCGGCGGCTCGCCCGGGCGGCGCCCGGTGAGGTAGCGCGAATAGTTCTCGATGCCGGCGCAGCTGCCCGTCGCCTCCATCATCTCGAGGTCGAAGGTGGTGCGCTGCTCCAGCCGCTGCGCTTCCAGGAGACGCCCCTGGTTGTTGAGCTGGTCGAGCCGCTGCTTCAATTCGAACTTGATCGACTTGATCGCCTGCACCAGCGTCGGGCGCGGCGTCACGTAGTGCGAGTTGGCGTACATCTTGATGAATTCGAGCTCGTCCTGCTTGTGGCCGGTGAGCGGATCGAACTCCTCGATAGTCTCGATGGTGTCGCCGAACAAATTCACGCGCCAGGCGCGGTCTTCATAGTGCGCCGGGAAGATGTCGATGACGTCGCCGCGGACGCGAAACGTGCCGCGGGTGAAATCGGCCTGGGTGCGCTTGTACTGCAGCGCGACGAGGTCGGCGATCAGCTGGCGCTGGTCGATGCGCTCGCCCTTCTTCAGCGCGAAGGTCATCGCGGTGTAGGTCTCGACCGAGCCGATACCATAGATGCAGGACACCGAGGCGACGATGATGACGTCGTCGCGCTCGAGCAGCGCGCGCGTCGCCGAGTGGCGCATGCGGTCGATCTGCTCGTTGATCGACGAATCCTTTTCGATGTACGTGTCCGTGCGGGGCACATACGCTTCCGGCTGGTAGTAGTCGTAATAGCTGACGAAATACTCGACCGCGTTGTCGGGAAAAAAGTTCTTGAACTCGCCATAGAGCTGCGCGGCCAGCGTCTTGTTCGGCGCCAGGATCAGAGCCGGGCGCTGCGTCGCCTCGATCACCTTGGCCATGGTGTAGGTCTTGCCCGAACCGGTGACCCCGAGCAGCACCTGCGAACGGTCGTTGCGGTCGATGCCCTCGACCAGCTCGGCGATCGCCGTCGGCTGGTCGCCCTTGGGCTCGTAGGACGACTTGATCTCGAAGCGCACGCCGCCTTCGGACTTTTCCGGGCGCGGCGGCCGGTGTGGCGTCCACACCTTCATGGAGCCGTCGTTCTTGCGGAACTCCGGCCGGCCCTCGCGGATCAGCGATTCCAGCGCATCCGCGGTGGCCTTGACGCCCAGTGCCTCCATCTTGGAACGCGGCGGACGCGCCAGCGCCTCGGCATCGTCCTCCTCCGTGGGCAGGCCGAGCTGTCGCGCCAGTTCCGGATCGAGCGTCGGAATGGTGGCCGCGGTTCCGTAATTGGCTTGCGGCGCCTCCTCCAGCCCAGCAAGCTCACTGGACTGACGAGCGCCCGGCGGCTGCGGATTGGGCCGCAGTGGCATCGGCCGCGCCGCATCTTGCGGAAATTCCTTCGGCGTCGAAGCCCGCGCGCGATGCGCGGCGGCTTCGCCCCCGGCGCGGCGGTCGCGCGAATTGTCCGGCGGCGGCTGCAGGCCTGTGCCTGATCCCAAGCCCGCATCGCCGCGATTGATCGCGGGATTGAGCAATTCGGCGAGCGCCGGCCCGATCGGCTGCACATCGGGGCGATGCGCCTTCGAGTTCGGAGCCTTGGTTTTGGGGGATTTGGGGGGAGCAGGTTTCTTCGCCATGAGGCGAATATGGGACGAGTCCGCCCCGCAATAAAGGGTGAATGCCCGTGGCCATGCAGGCTGCTGACAGCAGGTTGGCAGCAGCCTTCCGTTCACGCCGCCGGCAGCGGCCCGTCGTCGTTCCCGGCGGCGACATTCGGCTCGAGGATGTCGAGATGAATGCCGCCGCAATCGGTGCAGCGCATGGTCCAGTACTCGCATCCGGCGCGGCCGCCGATCACGCGGAGCACTGTGAGATCGCCGTCGCATTCCGGGCAATTGGACAGCACTGAGCGGGCGTAGATCCGCGGCCGAGCTGCATCGGTTTCGATGATGGACATGACCGGTTTGCCCCCTTTTTTCGCCGCCCTGGTCCGCCTGCGGACCGCCTATTCGTCGTCGCTGTCGGCCCGCAGGCGGAAACGATCGATGTGGTGCTTGGCATCGGCAATCGCGGCATCGCGATCGGGCCAGGCGAAGCCGACTTCCATGGCCGGAAACAGCACGCCGTCGATGGCCACCGGGCTGAGATCGGCACGGCGGATCCGCGCGTGCCACAGCCCCTTGCCAGCTTCGAAGGATTCGATGTCAAAGCCGTCGTAGAGGGTCGTCATGAGTGTAGGTCCCACGTTTCTTTTCGGAGGGTCAGGGGACCACATTTGCGGATTTTGGGATGTGAAGCCGTTCACAAGCAGGCGGCTTTTTTGCCCGCCTTCAGTTCCGCGCTGCAGCGCGGCCGATCTTGCGCGGGCGGGCAGCGGGTTCCGATGCCGCCCGCATGATCCAGCGGCGGAACGCGGCAAAGTCGCGCTGCTCGGTCTGGAAGCTGCGATAGAGCAGGTACCAGCGCATGCCCTTGGGCACCGAGAGGTCGAACGGCGCCACCAGCCGGCCGGCCGCGAGATCGTCGTCGATATAGGGGCGGATGCCCATGGCGATGCCGAGCCCGTCCGCCGCGGCCTGCAGCGCCTGGCCGTAGAACTGGAACTCGGGCCCGCGCGCGTTGATCCTCGCCGTGCCCGCCGCCTTCAGCCAGATCGGCCAGTCCTCGGGTGAGTGCGCGACGCGGATCAGGCTCGGTCCCTTCAGGTCGGCCGGGCGCTTTAATCCGCCAGCCAGGCGCGGCACGCAGACGGGGGTGAGATCGCCGGCGAACAGCGGCTCGGCGACGAGGCCGGGCCAGTCGCCGGTGCCGAGCTTGATGCCGCAGCTCCAGTCCTCGCCGAACGGCACCGCGGCGCCGCCGGTGGTGAAGCGCACCTCGATGTCGGGCTCTTCGCTGCGAAACTCCGACAGGCGCGGGATCAGCCAGCGCATCGCGAAGGTGTGGCCGACGCCGATGGTGAGCACGCGCACGCTGGCAGGCGCCGTCACCTGTGCCGTGAGGCTCGCCAGCGCATCGAAGATCGGGGTCAGCCCGCCTTGATAGGCGCGGCCCGCCTGCGTCAGCACCAGGCGATTGGCCTTGCGCTCGAACAATGCGACGCCGAGCCGCTCTTCGAGCAGGTGCACCATGCGGCTGACGGCGGCCGCCGATACGCTCAGCTCCAGCCCTGCCGCGGCAAAGCTGCCGGTCCGCGCCGCCGCCTCGAACGCCTTGATGCCGTTGAGAAACAGCAGCCGCCGCAAATGACCCACCCTCAGGAAAGCTGATGCCAGGGCAAGATAACTCAGTTTGCGCGAGAGGGGCAAGCGAGGCACGTTCCTCTTCGCCTCTCCCCGCTTGCGGGGATAGGCCGACGCGCGAAGCGCGGCGGGTGAGGGGGACTCTCCGCGAATCCGACTGTTACGGTGATCGCGGATATAGCCCCTCACCCCACCCTCTCCCCGTAAGAACGGGGAGAGGGAGCAGACAGCCTTGCGTCCCTTGCTCGCTACCCCGGAGACCCTCGTGACGCCCATCATGATCGCTGCCCTCGGATTGCTGATGGTGGCCACCGCGTTCCTGTCGGGGCTGTTCGGCATGGCAGGCGGGCTGATCCTGATCGGCGTGCTGCTGGCCTTGATGCCGCTGCCGACCGCGATGGTGCTGCATGCGATCACGCAGATGGCCTCGAACGGCTGGCGGGCGTTCCTGTGGCGGGCGCATATCCGCTGGCGGCCGGTTGCGAACTACATGGTCGGCGCGACCGTGGCGCTCGCCGCCTGGTCGCTGACCCGCTACGTGCCGGACAAGCCGACGGCGCTGCTGCTGCTCGGCGCCACGCCGTTCATGGCGCGGCTCCTGCCCGCGAACATCAAGCCGGATCCTGACAGGCTCTGGCAGGGCACGGTCTATGGCACGATCTGCATGGGCCTGATGCTGATGACCGGCGTCTCCGGCCCGCTGCTCGACACCTTCTTCCTCGGCGGCGATTTCGGCCGGCGCGAGAAGGTGGCGACGAAAGCGATGTGCCAGCTCATCAGCCATTTCACCAAGCTGATTTATTTCGGCGGCATCATCGACCAGGCCGCGAGCCTCGATCCCGTGCTCGCCGCCGTCGCGATCGCAGCCTCGATGCTCGGCACCACGCTGGCGCGGCGCATCCTCGAAGCCATGACTGACCAGCAGTTCATCGCCTGGTCCAACAAGCTGATCACCACCATCGCCTGCTACTACATCGCCTATGGCGGCTGGCTGTTGCTGCGTGCGCCGGTGCTGGCCGCCTTCGACAAGGGAGGTTTGCAATGAGCGAGACGGCCGATCCGCTGGTGCTGGACTTCGTCGAATGGGTGGCGCGCGAGCCGCGCGCCTACGCCGAGGTGCTCGCGACCTGGAAGACCTCGTGCCCGCGCCTCACCATCTGGGAAGACGCCGCCGAGCGCGGCTACGTCGCGCGCGAGACGATTGCAGGTCTCGGGCTGGTGATCGCGGTGACGGAAGGCGGCGAGAGGCTGTTGCGCGCCAACGGGCGGTGAGACCCACTTCTGCCTCCACAAACGTCATTGCGAGCGCCAGCGAAGCAATCCAGAATGTTTCTGCGGCGGCAGTCTGGATTGCTTCGCTGCGCTCGCAATGACGGAGCACCAGCCAATGTCACTCAAGCTCTACGAACTCGTCGGCACCGATCCCACGCGCCCCTTCAGCCCGTATTGCTGGCGCACGCGGATGGCGCTGGCGCACAAGGGCCTTGCGGCGGAGACGCTGCCCTGGCGCTTCACCGAGAAGAGCGCCATCGCGCCGCACGGCTCGGAGAGGGTCCCGGTGCTGCTGCATCACGACAAGCCGGTGGTCGATTCCTGGACCATCGCGAACTATCTCGAGGACAATTTTCCGGATCGCCCGTCGCTGTTCGGCGGCGAGGGCGGCCGCGCCATGGCGCGCATGATCAATGCGTGGGGCGACATCGCGATCGTCGGCGGTCTCTCTCCGCTCATCATCGCCGACATCCCAAAGAATCTGAATGAGGTCGATACCGCCTATTTCCGCAAGTCGCGCGAGGCGCGGTTCGGCAAGGGCCTGGAAGAGGTCCAGGCGAGCCGCGACACCGGCATCGTCGCGTTCCGCAAATCGCTGGAGATCATGCGTCAGACCTTCAAGACGCAGCCCTTCATCGGCGGGCAGGCGCCGAACTACGCCGACTACATCGTGTTCGGCGGATTCCAATGGGCGCGCGTGGTCAGCCCGTTCAAGCTGCTCGACGCGGATGATCCGGTCTATGCCTGGCGCGAAAAGCTGCTGGATGCGTTCGACGGCATGGCCCGCAAGTCGCCGGGATTTGCGGTGTAACGCACGTAGTTTCGTAGGGTGGGCAATGGCGCAAAGCGCCGTGCCCACCATCTCTCTTGATCGCCAAGAATGCGTGGGCACGCTTCGCTTTGCCCACCCTACGATACTACGAGACTGCCTCCGCCGCCGCTTTCCTTAAACACTCCCGGCACAGGCAGTCCTCGCCCTCGATCGGCATCGGCAGCCGTGCCGTCTCCTCCGCGCACCAGCAATTGCCGGAGAGATCGCAGCCGAATTCGCTGCCGCAGCGGGAGCAGGTGAGACGCCGCGCAAGTGCCGGCGCTGACGGCATTTCTTTCGGATTTGTCATGATTTACGTCGAAGCTTCGCCGTCATTTTCATGTCGGGTTCATCTGTCGCTGCGGTATATTACGCGCCGCCCGCGTCGCAGGAAAGCACCTCCCAACGCGCGAAGGACAATCATCGATGGCCCGCGATTCGCAAGCCGCCCTCGTCGCGCTCAACCGCTTCGGCTTCGGCGCCCGCGGCGGTGCATCGGGCGATCTCATCAATGCAAGCTCCGACCCGCGCGGCTTCGTGAAGACGGAGCTTTCGCGTCCCAATGGCGTGCTGCTGGAAGCGCCGGGTCTGCAGTCGACGCCGCAACTCGGTCAGGCCGTGTTTGCCTATCAGGACGAGGTCAAGCAGGCGCGTGAGGCGGCGAAGGCCGCCGCGCCCGTCGAGACGCCGGCCCAAGCGCCTGCCGATCAGAAGCCGCCCTTGCGCCGCAATCTCTCGCTGAATGCCGCGGCGGAGATCACCGGCCAAATGGCCGATGCGAAGCCCGCCGACGGCGCACCGAAGCCTGAGACCATGCAGCCGAGCGCACCCGCGCCGCAGCCCGCCGCCAAGCCCGCGCCCCAGCCGCTCAACGTGATCCAGAAAACCTTTCGCGCCGAGGCGCTGGCGCGGTTGCAGCGCGCAATGCTCGTCGAGTGCGGCTTCACCGAGCGCCTCGTCGCGTTCTGGTCCAATCATTTCTGCATCTCCGCCAGCAAGGGCGAGCTGGCGCGGATCTGGGCCGGCGCGTTCGAGCGCGAGGCGATCAGGCCGCACGTGCTCGGGCGCTTCGCCGACATGCTGAGGGCGGTCGAGCAGCATCCGGCCATGCTGTTCTTCCTCGACAACCAGCAATCGCTCGGCCCTGACTCGCGCGCTGGCCAAAACCGCAAGCGTGGGCTGAACGAAAATCTCGCGCGCGAGATCATGGAGCTGCATACGCTCGGCGTCGGCGCCGGCTACACGCAAGGCGACGTCACCTCGCTCGCGCGCATCATCACCGGCTGGACCTTTGCCGGCAGGCAAGGGCAGCTCGGGGTTCCCGGCTCCTTCGTCTTCAACGTCAATGCGCATCAGCCCGGGCCGCAAGTCCTGCTCGGCAAGACCTACGATCAGGCCGGCCTCGCACAGGGCGAAGCCGCGCTCGCCGATCTCGCGCGGCATCCCTCGACCGCGCGCTTCATCGCCGCCAAGTTCGTCCGTCACTTCGTCGCGGACGATCCGCCGCCGGCGCTCGTTGCGCGCCTGCGCGACGTCTTCGTCAAGACCGACGGTGATCTCAAGGCGCTGGCGACGGCGCTGGTCGATTCCGATGAAGCCTGGAAGGCGCCGCTCACCAAGATGCGCTCGCCATACGATTTCCTGGTTGCGAGCGGCCGGCTGCTGGCACGCGTGCCCGAGGATCCCGGCGCCTATCTGAACAACCTCAATCTGCTCGGCCAGCCGCTGTGGTCGCCGCCGGGCCCCAACGGCTTTCCTGATACCAATGCCGCCTGGGCCGCGCCTGAAGGCATCAAGCTCAGGCTCGACATCGCGGCGCAGATCGGTGCGCGGCTCGGCAACAACATCGATCCGCTCGATCTCCTGGAGTTTGCCGCCGCCGATGCCGCCTCGGCCGAGACGCGGCGGACCATCGAGCGCGCGGAGTCGCGGCAGCAGGCGCTGGCGCTGCTGTTGATGTCGCCGGAAATGCAGAGGAGATGATGATGACCGACTGCGTCGAGAACCGGCTCCTCACGTCCCGCCGTGGTCTGCTGCTCGGCGGCGCCTCGTTTGCAGCCTGGGCCTACCTGCCGAAATTCGCCCGCGCGGCCGACGGGCGCGATCCGCGGTTGGTCGTGGTGATCTTGCGCGGCGCGCTGGACGGGCTCTCGACCGTCGCGCCGATCGGCGACCCCGATTATGCCGGCCTGCACGGATCGATTGCGCTTGCGGCCGATGGTGCGCATCCCGCGATCATGCTGGACTCGTTCTTCGCACTGCATCCGGCGATGCCGGAATTCGCCCGCATGTATCGCGACAAGCACGCGGCGGTGGTTCATGCGGTCGCGACGCCCTATCGCGACCGCTCGCATTTTGACGGCCAGGACGTGCTCGAAAGTGGCTATGCCGGCCCGGGCCGCGTGCAGTCCGGCTGGCTCAATCGCGCGCTGGAAGCGCTGCCACGCGGCGAGCGGGTGTCGAGCGGGCTGGCGGTCGGGCCGACGACGCCGCTGGTGCTGCGCGGCAACGCACCCACCGTGGGCTGGGCGCCGGTCGCGCTGCCGCAGGCCGACGACGACACCGCGATGCGCCTCGTCGAGCTCTACCGTCACCGCGATCCCGCCTTGGCCTCCGCGTTGTCGCAAGGCCTCCAGCTCGACAAGGCGGCGAGCGGCGACGACATGAAGGCGACACGCGGCAACGCCGTCGCGCAGATGCGGCAGGTCGCGCGCGGCGCGGCCAAGCTGATGGCGGCCGATGACGGCCCGCGCATTGCCGCGCTCGCTTTCGACGGCTGGGACACGCATGCCAATGAAGGCGGTCCCGTGGGGCGTCTCGCCTTCCTGCTCGGCGGTCTCGACGGCGCGCTCGCCGAGTTCGAGAGCGGCCTCGGGAATCGCTGGCGCGACACTGTCGTGGTCGTCGCCACCGAGTTCGGCCGCACCGCGCGCATCAACGGCACCGAGGGCACCGATCACGGCACCGGCACGATCGCCTTGCTCGCCGGCGGCGCGGTGAAAGGCGCACGCGTCATCTCGGACTGGCCGGGCCTCAAGCTCGCAAGCCTGTATGAGGGCCGCGACCTCAAGCCGACGACGGATCTGCGCTCGGTGATCAAAGGCGTGCTGCAGGACCAGTTCGGCCTGTCCGATCGCGTGCTGGCGGAAACGGTGTTTCCCGACAGCGCAAGCGCGCGGCCGATGAAGGGACTGTTAGCTTAACCTCTCCCCGCTCTTTGCGGGGAGAGGTCGGATCGCGCAGCGATCCGGGTGAGGGGCAGAGCACTCTACTGCCACGAACAAAATCCTTCCGACTCGCAAGACGGTTGCGATTGCGCGCACCGTATCTACAATCCACACCGAACTCGCGGAGACAGCCCCTCACCCCACCCTCTCCCCGTAAGAACGGGGCGAGGGAGTGAGAGGGCGGTGCGTCCATCACGGGCGGAGGCAGTGCAATGCGTGGCCACAACGAAAAATCCATCCGACTCGCTCGACGCTTGCGCGCCGATCAGACAGATGTCGAGACGGTTCTCTGGAATCGCATTCGCAATCGGAGGATCGATGGGCACAAATTCGTCAGGCAAGAGCCGATCATCGGCTACATCTGCGATTTCGTATGTCGCGAGAAGCGGATCGTCATAGAGGTCGATGGCGGGCAGCACAATGAGTCCGCAGCGGATGCAATTCGAGACGAGCGCTTGATCAAGAAGGGCTACAAGGTGCTTCGCTTCTGGAACAACGATGTCCTTGGGAATATCGAAGGTGTTCTCACCGTGATTCAGACCGAGCTCGCGGCAGCGGGAGACGGGACCTAACCTCTCCCCGCCCTTCTGCGGGGAGAGGTCGGATCACATCGCAGATGTGATCCGGGTGAGGGGCCTGGCACACTGTTTCCGAGAGGGCAGTCCATCCGACTCCCACATTCACCGTGCGTGCATCGCGCACATCGCCTACAATCGAAACCGAACTCGCGGAGGCAGCCCCTCACCCCACCCTCTCCCCGTAAGAACGGGGAGAGGGAGCGAGAGAGCATCGCATCCCTGACGATCGCGCCTAGAGGAGACACCACCCCATGTACATCGCCATGAACCGCTTCCGCGTCGCCAAGGGCTCCGAGTCTGCCTTCGAGCAGGTCTGGCTCACGCGCGACACCCATCTCGACAAGGTGCCGGGCTTCGTCGAATTTCACCTGCTGCGCGGGCCGGAAGCCGAGGACCACACGCTGTACGCCTCGCACACCGTATGGGCGAATTATGCGGCGTTCGAGGCCTGGACCAAGTCGGAGGCGTTTCGCGCCGCGCATCATAGGGCGGGCGACAACAAGCCGCTTTATCTCGGTCATCCCCAGCTCGAGGGTTTCGAGGTGATGCAGACGGTGGGGCGCGGCGCGAAATAGCGCCGCGCCGCAAAGGTCGGTCGTCGCAAAATCAACCCAGCGTGATCCTGTCGATCTCCGCCGTCTCCTCCGCGCTGAGCTTCCAGGCGATCGCCTTGACGTTCTCCTCGATCTGCTCGACGCGGGTCGCGCCCGCGATCACGCTCGAGACCTGCGGGCGCGCAGCGAGCCAGGAGAAGGCGAGCTCCAGCATCGAATGGCCGCGTGCCTTGGCGAAGGCGGCGAGCTTCTCGACGATGTCCTCATTGCGCGGTGTGACGTAGCGATCGCGCAGCCGCGGCACCTTGCCGAAACGGGTGTCCGCAGGCGCGGCCTCGCCCTTCCGGTATTTGCCGGTCAACAGGCCGCTCGCGAGCGGGAAGAACGGCAACAGGCCGAGCTCGTATTCCGTCGCGGCCGGCAGCAGGTCCTTCTCGATGTCGCGCACCAGCAGGGAATATTCGTCCTGACAGGAGACGAAGCGGCTGACATTCATCGCACGCGCGACGTATTCGGCTTCCGCGATCCGCCAGGCCGGAAAGTTCGAGTTGCCGATGTAGCGGACCTTGCCTTGGCGCACGAGATCGTCGAGCGCGCGCAGGCTCTCCTCGATCGGCGTCAGCGGGTCGTAATCGTGCTGCTGATAGAGGTCGATGTAATCGGTCTTCAGCCTTTTCAGGCTCGCCTCCACGGCCTCCATGATGTAGCGGCGCGAGGCGCCCTGCTTGGTGCCGTCCTCGGCCATTGGCTTGGCGTATTTCGTCGCCAGCACGATGTCCTTGCGGCGATCGCCGAGCACGGTGCCGAGCACGGTCTCCGAGCCGCCCATGTTCGAATAGATGTCGGCGGTGTCGAATAGCGTGATGCCGAGGTCGAGCGCGCGATGGATCACCTTGCGCGAGGTCTCGAGGTCGGTGCGTTGGCCGAAATTGTTGCAGCCGAGCCCGACCGCGGACACGCGAAGGCCGGAGGCGCCGAGATTGCGAATTTCCATGAAAGATCCTGTCGGAGATGAGCGGCGGATATTCTGACCACCACGCGCCGCAGCAGCAAGCGGGCGGCCGCGCTGCTGCCATGCCGGCAGCGCGGACAAAAAAATGCGGCCCCTGTCAGACGCGGCGACTGACGGGGACCGCTTGGGGCGCATGATCGGTGACGGGGGCCTGACCAGACGCAGGGGCAGCCTAGTCTTGCTATGTTACGCGCGGGTGACAGGCGGAGTTATCCACAGGCCCCCGGGGCTCAGAAGATCTTGCGATAGACGATGAAGCCGGAGCGCTCGGCGACCTTGTCGTACAGGCGCTGCGCCGTGAGATTGGTCTCGTGCGTCTGCCAGTAGACACGCGGCGATCCCGCCAGCTTCGCGCGCTCGTAGACGCCATGGATCAGCGCCGAGCCGACGCCCTTGCCGCGCGCGGCCTCGGACGTGAACAGGTCCTGCAAATAGCAGGACGGCTCGATCGCGGTGGTGCTGCGATGGAACAGATAATGCGTCAGGCCGAGCAGGCGGCCGTTGTCCTCGGCGACCAGCCCATGCATCGGCTCATAGGCATCAAAGAAGCGCTGCCACGTCATCCGCGTGATCTCGGGCGCGAGCGCGGTCGGACCGGAGCGGCCGTAAAAGGCGTTGTAGCCGTCCCACAGCGGCAGCCATTGATCGTAGTCCTGCCTGGTGACGGCGCGAATGATGAGCGACATGTGAATTTCCGCGATCTCGGGGGTGCGCGACGAAGGGATGTCCTTCATACGTGATGATCGTATTGCCGATCAATCGCACACTCGCCTCATTCCGCAGCGCGCAAGTACCGGATCAGCTTGCGGCCGGTCGGATCGCGCAGCGAGCGGTAGTAGTCGGCACTTGCCGGCGCATCGGTGTGGCGAACGAGGTCGGTCACGGGCGTGTAGCTCAGCATCCGCCCGCCGTCGGGCAGTGCGGTGCAGACGAAGCGCAGCACCTCGCCGTTGCGCAGCTTGATGTTGATCGGCGGCGCATCGCCGACCCGCACCATCTCCATGCGCTGCGCGATGAAGGTGCCGAGCTCGTCCTCGGGCAGCTCGAACGCGCCGGTGTCGCGGCCGTGATACATCAGCGCGATGAAGGGCGGCTTGGCGTCGGCGATCTCGTCCGGCACCGCAAAATAATCGCGGAATGCGCGGTTGATGAATTCGGCCCGGGTCTCGGCATCGAGCAGCACGATGCCGATATCGACCTTGTCGAGCGCGGCCGACAGCCGCGCGGCAGTGGCGTGGCTGCGGCGCTCGGCGGCGAAGCTGCCGAGCAGCCGCTCGCGCATCAGCCCGGTGATGCCGGCGGTGCCGAAAGCCGTGACGGCCAGGAGGCCGAGCGGCACCAGATCGGCGGCACCATGGCCGGAAACGCCGTGGCGATGGAGGAAGAACAGTGCCGCGCCGATCACCGCGACAAAAGCGGTCGTCACGGCGGAGGCGAGTCCTGCGAGCGCGCCGGCGAGGGCCACGATGCCGACGAACAGCGGGGCGGGCGAGGGCGCGGGGACGAGGCGATCGAGCAGCAGCGCCGGCAGCAGGGTCGCTGCCGTCAGCGCCGGACCGGAGATCGCACGCCATCCGAACCGCATGGACCTGTCTCGCTCCTCCCGAACGAGGTAAGGCCGCAACACTGGCTGATTGTTGCGTGACCGCGCCGCGATTTCATGCGGCGTGCTTAAGATTCGCTTGTGCGCAAGCGTAAGGCTTTCGGAAGATTTAGAGCATGATCCGGAAAAGTGTGAAGCGGTTTTCCGAAAAGATCATGCTCAAACAACAACCTAAAGCGCGATGACGATACATCCTAATCGCATCGCGCTTTAGACCATCTGCGCGTGCTTGACGCGCTGCTGCAGCGTCGGCGCATTCAGCGTCGACGTGCCTGCGCCCTTGCGCGTGCCGACGATGATCAGCAGCGAGGCCGCGACCAGGATGGCCGCAGTCAGGGTGATTGCAACGACTACCACAGGTGATTTCATCGACGTCCTGTCGCGATGCCGGTCGGCGCGGGCCGCACGGCGCCCTGAAGGCTGGTCCAGGATGAAACGGGAATCAGACCGGCAGGCCCATCGCCATGGTCGCCTTGGTCGACAGCACCGTGAGGGTGACGATCAGGCACAGCGAGAGCGCGGCGACGGCGAGCGAGGCCGCGACCGCATGGGTGAGCCGGGAAGACGCGACGGTAGCGGATGGGCTCTGAAAGCCCGCCGTGCCGGACGCCCGCATCATGGTCTAAATCCTTCAACACGCGAGCGAATCACCCGCGACTTTCCAGAATTTCCCAGTTTCAACCGGCAATATTGCGGCGGCGCCCGCGCCGAAAGTGGCGGGATTGCGGCAAAGACGGCCGTTATGCCCGCTATTCGCCGCAGCGGGGCGCGCCGTCAGGCGCTCGCGGCGATGCTGGCGGGGTCGTCGATGTCGGCCGGGCGCCAGTCCATCGTCACGAAGCCGGGCGTGGCTTCGACGCGTTTCAGCCAGTCCCGGATCGCCGGGAAGGCCTGGAGGTCGAAGTCGCAGCGTTCGGCGAGGTGGGTGTAGCCGTACAACGCGATGTCCGCGACCGTGAGCTGGCGCGCGGCGAAATAGGGGGTGGTCTTGAGGTGGTTCTCCATCACCTGGAGCGCGCCGTAGCCGCGCTCCATCCAGTCCTCCAGCGAATGGGTCTGCAGGTCGCGACCACCCTTGACCAGCGACAGCCAGAAATAGGCCGCGCCGATATTCGGCTCGAGCGCGTGCTGCTCGAAGAACATCCATTGCAGCGCCTCGGCGCGGTCGATGCGGTTCTCCGGCGCGAGCGGTGTGCCGACGGCAACGTACCAGAGGATGGCATTGGATTCGGCGAGATAGCGGTCCTCGCCGACCTCGAGCAGCGGCACCTGGCCCGACGGGTTCTTTGACAGGAAATCCGGCGTGCGGCTCTCGCCGCGCAGAATGTCCACCTCCACAGCTTCGTAAGGCAGGTTGAGCAGCGCCAGCGCAAGGCGGACCTTGTAGCTGTTGCCCGAGCGTTGCATCGAATAGAGCTTGTACATTCTGGCGTTCGAATCCGAGGACGAGAAGACGCGGCGCTCGTTGCTCCGCGAGGCGGTTAAACAATGATGCCGATGCGAATCCGCCGCAAGAGCCGGCCGATAGAAAAACTCGAAAACCCTACCGCATTGCGATGCCTGGGAAGATCATTTCCGCGACGATGCAATTTAGTTCACGCTTGCGTCAACGCGGAGCGGGGCGCGTCGGATAGTCGTTAAGTCGGGGGACGATCGCGCACGCTCCCGCGTCGTCATGCCCGGGCTTGTCCCGGGCATCCACGTTCTTCGTGCTGCGCGGCCAGATGTGGATGGCCGGGACAAGCCCGGCCATGACGGAGAAGAACCTGACTCGCAACACGCAGAATTGCTCCGAGGACACGCTTTGCCGGATATGAGCAATTCCGGCGGCAAAGTTGCGCAAAATTGCGGGAAATCGCGGCTTGAACCGCTCCAAATCGTAAACTTTTCCGGGATCGGGCCGAAGTTTCTTGCGGCGCAGCGGCACACGTTTTAGGGTGGCTCATTCCCACAATCAGAGTCGTGAGGCGAAGGGCTTCACGACGCTCGCCAGGAGATGATGATGTCCTTCCTTGCCGCTGCGCTCGACCGTGTGAAGCCGTCCGCGACCATCGCGGTCACGGATAAAGCACGTGCGCTGAAAGCGGCGGGCCGCAACGTCATCGGCCTCGGAGCCGGCGAGCCCGACTTCGACACGCCCGCCAACATCAAGCTGGCGGCGATCCGCGCCATCGAGGCCGGCAAGACCAAGTACACCGCGGTCGACGGCATCCCCGAGCTGAAGGAAGCCATCATCGCGAAGTTTCAGCGCGAGAACGGCGTCGCCTACAAGCCGAACCAGATCATCGTCGGCACCGGCGGCAAGCAGGTGCTCTACAACGCGTTGATGGCGACCATCAATCCGGGCGACGAGGTGATCATTCCCGCGCCCTATTGGGTCAGCTATCCCGAGATGGTTGCGCTCGCGGGCGGTGAGCCGGTGCCGGTGGTCTGCACCGCCGCGACCGGCTTCAAGCTCCAGGCCGAGGCGCTCGAGCGCGCGATCACGCCGAAGACCAAATGGGTCATCCTGTGCTCGCCGTCGAACCCGACCGGAGCTGCCTACACGCGCTCGGAACTGAAAGCGCTCACTGACGTGCTGATGAAGCATCCCCACGTCTGGGTGATGACCGACGACATGTACGAGCATCTCGTCTATGACGACTTCCAGTTCACCACCGTCGCGCAGGTCGAGCCCGGTCTCTATGACCGCACGCTCACGGTGAACGGCGTCTCCAAGGCCTATTGCATGACCGGCTGGCGTATCGGCTATGCCGGCGGCCCGGCGCAGCTCATCAAGGCGATGTCGACGATCCAGTCGCAATCGACCTCGAACCCGTCGTCGATCGCGCAATGGGCTGCGGTGGAAGCGCTGAACGGGCCGCAGGACTTTATCCCCGCCAACAACAAGGTGTTCAAGGAGCGCCGTGACCTCGTCGTCTCCATGCTCAATCAGGCCAAGGGCATCGAGTGTCCGCGCCCCGAGGGCGCCTTCTATGTCTACCCGTCCTGCGCCGGCACGATCGGCAAGACCGCGCCGTCGGGCAAGGTGATCGACAATGACGAGACGTTCGTCACCGAGCTCCTGGAGACCGAAGGCGTCGCCGTGGTGCAAGGGTCGGCCTTCGGCCTTGGACCGGCGTTCCGCATCTCTTACGCGACCAAGACCTCGGACCTCGAAGACGCCTGCAAGCGCATCCAGCGCTTCTGTGGCAATCTGCGGTAAGACTGTCGCGGCATGCGATGTCCTCTTCCCGCTCTTGTGGGATGGGATTTCTCTCCGCGAGTCTGGAATCGTAGGGTGGGCAAAGGCGCACTCGCGCCGTGCCCACCATCTCTCTCGATCGCAAAGATGCGTGGGCACGCTTCGCTTTGCCCACCCTACGAAATCTGCGAAATGGCCCGCCGCCGGCGGGCCTTTATATTGTTTGCACGTTCATCCCCGTGCATGATCTGGCACGCTCACGGCTCTTGTGGCATAGACCATCGCGCGGCACCCGCCGCGCCGTCCTGCTCGCATCACATCATCGCCGGAGATATTCATGCGCCGTTCGTTCCTCTTCGCCGGACTCACCGCTGCCGGCCTCATTGCTTCCGTCGTGAGCACTGGTGCGCAGCAGCGGATGGCGCGGGTCGGCGTGCTCGAATGCCGCGGTGGCGCCAGCGTCGGCTTCATCGTGGGGTCGGTGACCCATCTCGGCTGCGTGCTGCGCGCCGACGGCTTGCCTGACGATCGCTACGTCGCGACCATCCGCAAGGTCGGTCTCGACATCGGCATCACCCAGGAGACGGCTTTGGCCTGGGGCGTGTTCGCACCGGTCGACCGGCTCGGCCCCGGCGACCTCGCCGGCAATTACGCCGGCGCGCAGGGCAGCGCCTCGATCGGCGTCGGCCTCGGCGGCAACGTGCTGGTCGGCGGCTCCAACAATTCGATCGCGCTCCAGCCGCTCAGCGTGCAGGGCCAGGTCGGCCTCAATATCGCTGCGGGCCTCGAGAGCCTGGAACTCCGTCCGGGCCGGTAACACTTTTGCGTGTGATCGCGCCGCGCGAAGCGGCGCGATTTTACGGACGACGCACCGCAGCGACGTTTGTTGCTTGCCAAATCTCGGGGAGGGGCAGAGCATCGGCGTTTGCCGACCCAATCATGGGCCGAGCTCCACAAGAAGGAGGCGGCGAATGGGACAAGACGTCAGAAGTCCCCGAGGTCCACGGTGCATCGCGCTGGTGGGCCCTTTCCAAAGCGGTAAAACCACACTTCTGGAAGCAATATTGGCGCGAACGGGCGCAATCCCGCGCGCCGGCAGCGTGGACGCCGGAACGTCCGTCGGCGATGCCACGCCGGAGGCCCGTCATCACAAGATGACCGTCGGCCTCACTGCCGCCACCACGAGTTTCATGGGCGACAGCTACACCTTCCTCGATTGTCCCGGTTCCGTCGAGTTTGCCCACGACATGCGCGCCGCGTTGCCTGCGGTCGACGCCGCAATCGTGGTCTGCGAGGCCGACGAGAAGAAGCTGCCGCAGCTTCAGATCATCCTGCGCGAGCTGGAACAGCTGAAGATCCCGCGTTTCCTTTTCCTCAACAAGATCGACCGCGCCAGCCAGCGCATCCGCGAGACGCTGGCGATGCTGCAGCCCGCCTCGCGCGTGCCGCTGGTGCTGCGCCAGATCCCGATCTGGAAGGGCGAGCTGATCGAGGGCTTCGTCGATCTCGCGCTGGAGCGCGCCTTCATCTATCGCGAGCACAAGGCCTCCGAGGTGATCGCGCTCGAAGGCGGCGATCTCGATCGCGAGAAGGAAGCC
This sequence comes from Bradyrhizobium sp. NC92, assembly GCF_025200865.1. Lineage (NCBI taxonomy): Bacteria > Pseudomonadati > Pseudomonadota > Alphaproteobacteria > Hyphomicrobiales > Nitrobacteraceae > Bradyrhizobium > Bradyrhizobium sp. NC92. Next base: position 7,541,657 of record NZ_CP104171.1, on the reverse strand, counting down.
CGCTTCTCGATGCTGGAGAAGCTCGCCGATCACGACGATGCGCTGATGGAGCAGCTGCTCGAGGACATCCAGCCGCCGCGCGACGCCGTCTTCGACGATCTCGCTCGCGAATTGCGCGAAGGGCTGATTTGCCCGGTGCTGCTTGGCGCCGCCGCGCGCGAGAACGGCGTGTTGCGCCTGATGAAGGCGTTGCGTCACGAGGCGCCCGGTGTTGCGGAGACCGCAAAACGTCTCGGCGTTCCCGAGACCAAGGACGCGCTCGGCTACGTCTTCAAGACGCTGCATTCGCAGCACGGCGGAAAGCTGTCGCTGACGCGGCTGCTCGCCGGCCATCTCGACGACGGCGCCACGCTGCAATCCTCCTCCGGCGGCGCAGGGCGCATCTCCGGCATCCTCGCCGTCAACGGCGCCTACGACACCAAGCGCGCCTCGGCCGAAGCCGGCGACACCGTGGCGCTCGCCAAGCTCGATCCGGTCAAGACCGGTGATACGGTTTCGAACGGCAAGACGGCGCCCGCGGCATTGATCACGATCGAGCCGACGCCGCCGGTGCTCGCGATCTCGGTCGCGGCCACCGACCGCAAGGACGACGTCAAGCTCGGCCAGGCGCTGACGCGCCTGCACGAGGAGGATCCCTCGCTCATGATCGTGCAGAACGCCCAGACCCACGACACCGTGCTGTGGGGCCAGGGCGAGATGCACCTGCGTGTCGCCAGCGAGCGCTTGCGCGACCGCTTCGGCGTCAAGGTCACCTCGCATCCGCCCGCGATCGGCTATCAGGAGACCATCCGCAAGCCGATCACCCAGCGCGGCCGCCACAAGAAGCAGTCCGGCGGCCACGGCCAGTTCGGCGATGTCGTGCTCGACATCAAGCCGCTGCCGCGCGGCGACGGCTTCAAGTTCGCCGAGAAGGTGGTGGGCGGCGCGGTGCCGCGCAATTACATCCCGGCGGTTGAGGAGGGCGTCGTCGATGGCTTGACGCGCGGTCCGCTCGGCTTCCCCGTCACCGACGTGCAGGTGACGCTGACCGACGGCTCCTATCACAGCGTCGATAGCTCCGATCTCGCCTTCCGCACGGCGGCGCGGGTCGGGCTCAACGAAGGCCTGCCGCAATGCCAGCCGGTGCTGCTGGAGCCGATCCACATGGTCGAGATCGTCTGCCCGACCGACGCCACCGCCAAGATCAACGCGATCCTGTCGGCGCGGCGCGGCCAGATCCTCGGCTTCGACACCCGCGATGGCTGGACCGGCTGGGACTGTGTCCGCGCCATGATGCCGGAAGCGGAGATCGGCGAGCTGATCGTGGAGCTGCGCTCGGCCACCGCCGGCGCCGGCAGCTTCACGCGCCAGTTCGACCACATGGCCGAAGTCACCGGCCGCGCCGCCGACCAGATCATCGCCGCCCATCAGCACGCGGCGTGAGTCCGTCTAGCGCGCAGTGAGAGACGGAGAAACTCTCTCACGCCCTCTCCCCGATCTAACGGGGAGAGGGATGTGCGGCGCTGTCTCTCCACGCGTCATTGCGAGCGCAGCGAAGCAATCCAGAGTCTTTCCGCGGAGGCAGTCCGGATTGCTTCGCTTCGCTCGCAATGACGGAGGAGACGCTTGCACTAGCCTCAGGATGATGTATTTTACATCATTGTATATGTACAGAATATCACATATAAGCTCTGATACGTGAGGCCAAGGTGATCACCTCGTTCCAGATGCGGGCAGCCCGCGCGTTGCTCGGCATCGACCAGAAAACCCTGGCCGAGCTCGCCGGCGTGTCGCTGCCGACCATCCAGCGGATGGAGGCTTCGACCGGCAATGTTCGTGGCGTGGTCGAGACCCTGATCAAGGTGGTCGAGGCGTTCGACCGGGCCGGCGTCGAGCTGATCGGCGAGCAGGCCCGAAGCGACAGCGGCGGACGTGGCGTTCGCTTGAAGGAGCCCGGGCCGCCGCGCCGCGTCGGAGCATGATCGCGCGTTGATCGTGCCCGGCATCAAGTTGGGCTAGCGCATCGTCGCACCTTGGGACGCACGATGCTTCGGAGCATCGTGGGGCCAGCGGAGCACTTTGCTGACATGAGCATCACAGGCGATCAGGCAGGCCGGCTGCACCAGCTGCGTCAGCCGACCTTTGCCGAATTGTATCTGCCGAAGCTCGTCACCGTCTTTCGTGAAGGCTACGGCCTCGCGGATTTCCGCGCCGACGTCTTCGCCGGCCTGACGGTTGCGATCGTCGCGCTGCCGCTGTCGATGGCGATCGCGATCGCCTCGGGCGTGACGCCGGACCGCGGCCTCTACACCGCCGTCGCCGGCGGCTTCATCGCCTCCATGCTCGGCGGCAGCCGGTTCCAGATCGGCGGCCCGGCCGGTGCGTTCATCGTTCTGGTCGCGGCGACCGCGGAGCGCCACGGCGTCGACGGAGTCATCCTCGCCACCATGATGGCGGGCCTGTTCCTGATCGGCGCGGGGCTGCTCAGGGTCGGCACCTACATCAAGTTCATTCCCTATCCCGTCACGGTCGGCTTTACCGCCGGCATCGCCGTCATCATCCTTGCCAGCCAGCTCCGCGATCTCTTCGGCATCACGCTCGCGGGGAAGGAGCCCAGCGAGTTCGTGCCGAAGCTCGCCGCGCTCGCCGGCGGCCTCAGCACGATCAATCCGTCCGCAGTGCTGGTCGCGATCGTCAGCATCGCCATCATCGCGTCCTTGCGAATCTGGCGTCCCTCCTGGCCCGGCATCCTGATCGCGGTCGTCTTCGCCGCATTCGTTTGTGCAATATTCGCGCTGCCGGTGGAAACGATCGGCTCGCGCTTCGGCGGCATCCCGCGAGAATTGCCATCGCCGGCGCTGCCCGCGTTCTCGCTGGAGAAGGCACGGGCCGTGCTGCCGGATGCGATCGCGTTTGCGCTGCTGGCGGCGATCGAATCGCTGCTGTCGGCGGTGGTGGCCGACGGCATGACCGGCCGCCGTCACCGCTCCAATTGCGAGCTGGTGGCGCAGGGCGCGGCCAATATCGGCTCGGCGCTGTTCGGCGGCATCTGCGTCACCGGGCTGATCGCGCGCACGGCGACCAACATCCGCGCCGGCGCGCGCGGGCCGCTCGCGGGCATGCTGCATTCGGTGTTCCTGCTGCTGTTCATGCTGATCGCGGCCCCGCTCGCGAGCTACATTCCGCTGGCCGCGCTCGCCGCGGTGCTGGTCGTGGTGGCCTGGACCATGGCGGAGAAGCACGAATTCGCCACGCTCGTGCGCTCGTCATGGGGCGATGCCGTGGTGCTGCTCGCGACCTTCCTGCTCACGATCTTCCGCGATCTCACCGAGGGCATCCTGGTCGGCTTCGCGCTGGGTGCGGTGCTGTTCATCCATCGCATGGCGGAGATGACGGGCATCGAGGAGCGCTCGCCGCTGGTTGCGGATGATCGTCCCGACGACGGCAACGGCGACCGCGTGCGTTACGATCCCGCGCTTGCGGTCGACCGCGACGTGCTGGTCTATCGCATCACCGGCGCGTTCTTCTTCGGCGCGGCCTCGGCGATCGGCGGCGTGCTCGACGGCATCGCCGACAAGCGCAAGGCCTTCGTGGTCGATTTCGCGGCGGTGCCGTTCCTGGATTCGACCGCGGCCAACGTGCTCGGCCGCGTCGCCGCCAAGGCGCACCGCCAGGGCATCCGGCTGTTCATCACGGGGGCCTCGCCCGCGGTCCGGCGCGCGCTGCTCACCCATGGCGTCACGCCGCCGCGGGCGCGCTACCGCACGAGCCTCGAGCGGGCCATCGCCGACATCAAGGGCCGGGCCGCCGACGAGTCCGCTGCGAGCTGACCGCGCGCTTGACAGAGCGGGCGCGACGCGAAATGGATCGCCTCGGAAACGACCCGAGGGAAAGATGACCGCGTCCAGGATCCCCGCAGCCTGTCTGATCGGATGGCCGGCCGCGCATTCGCGCTCGCCGCTGATCCACCGTCACTGGCTGCGCACGCTCGGCATTGAGGGCGGCTATGTCATCGAGGCGGTGCCGCCGGAGGATCTGCGCGATTTCGTGCTGCGGCTGTCGCTGGGCGGCTTCGTCGGTGCCAACGTCACCATCCCGCACAAGGAAGCCGTGCTGGCGCTGTCGACCCCCGACGCGCGCGCCCGGGCCGTCGGCGCTGCGAACACGCTGTGGTTCGCCGAGGGCGAGCTGCGCTCGACCAACACCGATGTCGAAGGCTTCATCAACAATCTCGACGCCAGCGCGCCCGGCTGGGACATGGCCAAGGAGGCGCTGGTGTTGGGCGCTGGCGGCGCCGCGCGTGCGGTCGTGTTCGGCCTGCTGGAGCGCGGCATCAGCTGCGTTCATGTCGCCAATCGCACCCTTGCACGAGCCGGGACGCTGGCAAGGCAGTTCGGATCGAATGTGCATCCGCTGCCGTGGGATGCGATCGGGGACGTGCTGCCGGGCGCAAGACTTCTCGTGAACACGACCTCGCTCGGCATGCATGGCCAGCCTTCGCTCGATATCGACGTCGCGCGCCTGCCGCAAGACGCCGTCGTCGCCGACCTCGTCTATGTTCCCCTGGTGACCCCCCTGCTCGCCGCGGCCATGGCGCGCGGCCTGAAGACCGCCGACGGGCTCGGCATGCTGCTGCATCAGGCGGTGCGCGGTTTCGAGCTGTGGTTCGGGCGGCGGCCCGAGGTCACGGCCGAGCTGCGCGCGTTAATCGAGGCCGATCTCACGAAGTCTTGAGAGAATAGTGCGGGGTCTTTCGGAGTTCTCTCTTCCTGGGGACAATCGGAGACCGTCATGTCTGTTCAACGTGCAACTTTCACACGTCCGCTGATCGCCGTCGCGATGGTGGCCGTCTCGACCTATTGCGCCTTCGCCCAGAAGGCGCCGGTGCCGACGCGCGTGCGCGGCACCATCGAAAGCGTCAATGGCGACACCATGCAGGTCAAGTCGCGCAGCGGTGAAGAGGTCAAGCTTCGCCTCGCCTCCGACGTGAACGTGTCGGGCGTTACCAAGATCTCGCTCGCCGACATCAAGCCGGGCTCGTTCATCGGCGCGACCACCGTGCCGGGGCCGGACGGCAGCCAGAACGCCGTCGAGGTGCACGTGTTTCCGGAAGCCATGCGCGGCACCGGCGAAGGCTCGCGGCCCTGGGACCTCAAGCCCAATTCCAGCATGACCAATGCGACGGTGGCCGAGAGCGTCGTCGGCAATGACGGTCACATGCTGCTGGTCAAGTACAAGGACGGCGAGAAGAAGGTGTTCGTCGCCGACGACACGCCGGTCGTGACCTTCGTGCCCGGCGACAAATCCGAGCTGAAGGCCGGCGCCAAGGTGATCGCCTTCCTGAAGCAATTGCCGGACGGCTCCTTCGAGACCAGCCGTGTCAGCGTCGGCCGCGACGGCCTGACGCCGCCGATGTGAATGATCGAGCGTTGAATTCGTAGAGCCTGTGAGCCAATTCGTTTTGTTTCGGCTTCGGCATCAAGGGGTGGTATCGCCCCTTGATGGGGGAAGCCGGCGGCGTCAGGCTGTTGGTTATCTATGCTTTTGCGAGACGATGCCCTTGCAGGATGTTGTTGGTGAGGGCGTACCAGAGCACGACGGCACGGACCTTCTCGATGCCGCGCACGGTCAGTTGCCTGAGGTCCCAGTTGCGCCAGCGGGCATGGATGCATTCGCAGATGGTACGGGCCTGGTACTGTGCCTTGCCGGCTTCGCTGGCCATGCGAGCACGCCAGGCCGCTATGCCAGGACCGTCGCTGCTCCGGGGTAAGAAGGGATCGACACCGCTCCTGGATTGGGGCGGTGGACAGTAAACCTCGATGCCCTCGCCATGCGCCCATTCGATGTCGTCGCCAGTGCAGAACCCGCCATCGGCGAGGTAGCGGCGTGGCAAGCGCTTCAGCCGAGCGCGCGTTCGCTCCAGCATCGGGCGCATCAAGCCACGATCTGAGCCGCTGTTGTCGACATCGATCGCGACCACGATCAGTTCGCCAGCCGCGCTAGCCACCTGCACATTATAGGCCGGACGGAAGCCGGCATCGGCCATCTTCATCACCCTGGCCTGCGGGTCGGTGGTGGAGGCCCGAGGCTCCTTCGGCTTCTTGCCATTGCCGCCCTTGTCGTCGAGCTGTTTTCGCTTGCGCTTGATCTCGGCCAGCGCGGCCTGCGCGGCTTGCACCCGCTCGCTGCGTTCGCGCGCCGCCCGCTCTTTGGCGGCCCGGATCCGCCGATTGCTGGCTTCCGGGTCCGCATCGACCTCGCGCTTGAGCTCTTCCACAATGGCCTCGGCCTGCGCCATCTGCCGATCCAGCGTCGCCTCCCGCCGGAAAGATCCGGTCCCGGCATTCGCTCGTATCCGCACCCCGTCCTGGGTCAGCTTCTCCAGATCGACCAGCCCTGCCTCGTTCAGGGCCACCAGATGTTCAACCAGCAAACGGTCGAGCAAGTCGGCACAGCCGACCCGGAAGTCCGACAGCCCGTGATGGTTCAACGACACGCCACCGCAGAGCCAGCGGTAGACGTCGTGGCTGTCGCAGAGCCGGTCCAGCGCCCGCGCGCTGCCAACGGCATCGCTCGCGGCGTACAGCCAAAGCGCCAGCAACAACCGTGGCGATGGCGCCGGATGGCCCGGCCTGTTTTCCCGTGCCTTGACGCGATCTTCCAGCTCGCTCAGGTCCAGCCCTTCGACATAAGCCCAGATCACCCGCGCTGGATGATCCTGCCCGATCAGGCTGTCGATATCGACCGCTCGCAATTCGACCTGATTGCGCACAGGCTCGCGCAGCCGAGGTGCGCCTTGCGGCACCGCTTCGGTTCGTGCCGACTGCTCCGGCAATTCACCAAAAAGTCCGTCGTCAGCCATCATCCTCTCCAGCAGATCAGTCTGCCCAGAGAATCACATTCGTCTGACGCGCGGTACAAAAGATTCACAGTCTCGTAGGGTGGGCAAAGGCGCGCTTGCGCCGTGCCCACGCTCTCTCTCGCTCATTCGCGCACCAATGGTGGGCACGCTTCCGCTTTGCCCACCCTACGGCACCGCCGCGCACTCACACTGCAATGACGTGATCGTCGATCTCGTCGATCCGGTTGACGCCGCACAGGCCCATCGTGGTGAGCAGCTCCTTCTGGATGATGTCGATCGCCTTGGCGACGCCGGCCTGGCCGCCGGCACCGAGACCGTAGGCATAGGCGCGGCCGATCATGCAGGACTTCGCGCCGAGCGCGAGCGCGCGCATCACGTCCTGGCCGGAGCGGATGCCGCCGTCGAACATGATCTCCATCCTGTCGCCGACCGCGTCCGCAATCTCCGGTAGGACCTCGATCGAGGACGGCGCGCCGTCGAGCTGGCGGCCACCATGGTTGGAGACGACGAGCGCCTGCGCGCCGGTCTTGGCGGCTTCCTCGGCGTCCTCGACGTCGAGGATGCCCTTGATGATGAGCTTGCCCGGCCAGATGCTGCGGACCCACTCGACGTCCTTCCAGTTCAACGAGGTGTCGAACTGCGAGGCGGTCCACTCGGCGAGGCGGTTGAGATCCTCGGTGTTCTTCACGTGTCCCGCGATGTTGCCGAAGGTACGGCGCTTGCCCTGCAGCACGCCGGAAACCCAGGCCGGCTTGCTGGCGAAGTCGAGCAGCTTCGACAGCGACCATTCGGGCGGCACCGTCATGCCGTTCTTGATGTCGGCGTGGCGCTGGCCGATCACCTGCAGGTCGACCGTGAGCACCAGCGCGCTGCACTTGGCAGCCATCGCGCGCTGGATCAATTCCTTGATGAAGCCGCGGTCCTTCATCACGTAGAGCTGGAACCAGAACGGCTTCTCGACACTGGCGGCGATGTCCTCGATCGAGCAGATCGACATGGTCGATTGCGTGAACGGGATGCCGGCGGCCTGCGCGGCGCGGCAGGCGTGGATCTCGCCGTCGCCGTGCTGCATGCCGAGCAGGCCGACCGGCGCGAGGATCAGCGGCATGGTCGAGGGCTCGCCGAGGATCGTGGTCGAGGTATCGCGCTTGGAGACGTCGACCAGGATGCGCTGGCGGAACTTGATCGCCTGCATGTCCTCGCGGTTGGCGCGCAGCGTCTCCTCGGCATAGGAGCCGCGGTCGCAATAGTCGAAGAACGCCTTCGGCACGCGGCGCTGATGCAGCGTGCGAAGATCGTCGATACAGGTAATATGCTTCATGTCGTTTCCCCGGCCCGTCATGTCCCAACAGTCTTGCATCGGAAGATTTCGGGGTCATCTAGCATGGTTGGATGCACAGCCAAATCGTTTGCAGAACGTTTTGGAAGGAGAGCGCCAAGGAGAGCGTCATGACGAAGCCGCACGCGCCACCTTCGCCGGAAGAGATCAAGGAGAAGCACGATCTCGAGGAGGCGCTGGAAGAGGGACTGGAGGAGACCTTCCCGGGCTCAGATCCAGTCAATGTCACCCAGCCGGCCCCTAGCCGCGCCGACAGCCATGTGAAGCGCTCGGATTAGGCGAGTTCCGCCGCTTTTCGCTGGTCACGCAGGAATTACAATGTTAACAATATGTTATCGGGGCGGTCGCGGCGCCGGTTCCGTAACGATTCATCATATTTTTTGAAGCCAAGTTAGCCGCGATAGCTTTATAAGACCTCGGCAAATCAGGGATGCGGGTCCCGTTGGGGCAGCCCGTGGTTGTAGAGGGGACTCCCTGGTTGTTGCTTGGGGGACGATATGAGCCGCAAATATTTCGGGACGGACGGGATTAGGGGCCGCGCCAACGGACTGATCACGCCGGAGCTCGCGCTCAAGGTCGGCCAGGCCGCGGGCCTTGCGTTTCAGCGCGGCGACCACCGCCACCGGGTCGTGATCGGCAAGGACACCCGCCTGTCCGGCTACATGATCGAATACGCCATGGTCGCAGGCTTCACCTCGGTCGGCATGGACGTGCTGCTGGTCGGCCCGATGCCGACGCCGGCGGTCGCGATGCTGACCAAGTCGATGCGCGCCGATCTCGGCGTCATGATCTCCGCCTCGCACAATCTGTTCGAGGACAACGGCATCAAGCTGTTCGGCCCGCAGGGCTTCAAGCTCTCCGACGACGTCGAGCGGCAGATCGAGCAGCTGCTCGACGAATCCCTCGACAAGCGGCTCGCGCAGAGCGCGAGCCTCGGCCGCGCCCGCCGTATCGACGGCGTGCATGACCGCTACATCGAGTTCGCCAAGCGCACGCTGCCGCGCGACCTTTCGCTCGAGGGCCTGCGCGTCGTGATCGATTGCGCCAATGGCGCCGCCTACAAGGTGGTGCCCGAAGCGCTGTGGGAATTGGGCGCCGACGTGGTGCCGATCGGCGTCGAGCCCGACGGCTTCAACATCAACAAGGATTGCGGCTCGACCTCGCCGGAGGCGCTGTCGAAGAAGGTGCGCGAGATGCGCGCCGACATCGGCATCGCGCTGGACGGCGACGCCGATCGCGTCATCCTGGTCGATGAGCGCGGCCATGTCGTCGACGGCGACCAGCTGCTCGCGGTGATCGCGCAGAGCTGGAAGGAGGATGGGCGGCTGTCGCGTCCCGGCATCGTCGCCACCGTGATGTCCAATCTCGGCCTCGAGCGCTTCCTCAAAGGGCAGGGGCTCGATCTCGTGCGCACGCCGGTCGGCGACCGCTACGTGCTCGAGCAGATGCTGAACGGCGGCTACAATCTCGGCGGCGAGCAGTCCGGCCACATCATCCTGTCCGATTACGCCACGACGGGCGACGGTTTCGTCGCGGCGTTGCAGGTGCTCGCCGTGGTGCAGAAGCTGCGCCGTCCGGTCTCAGAAGTCTGCCACCGCTTCGATCCGCTGCCGCAGATCCTCAAGAACGTCCGCCACAAGGGCGGCAAGCCGCTCGACGATTCCGACGTCAAGTCGGCGATCTCCGACGGCGAGAAGCGCCTCAACGGCCACGGCCGTCTCTTGATCCGCTCCTCCGGCACCGAGCCCGTGATCCGCGTCATGGGCGAAGGCGAGGATCGTCACCTCGTCGAGGACGTCGTCGACACCATCGTTCTGGCATTGGGGCAGGCGGCGGCGTAAGGCGCGATCGTAGACCGGATGGAGCGCAGAGCATCCTAGGGTGGGCAAAGCGAAGCGTGCCCACGCGTCTGTCGCCGTATCGGAAAGATCGTGGGCACGGCGCAAGGGCGCCTTTGCCCACCCTACTATATCCGACTCGGGGAGAGGGCCTCGCGCATCCCAGCCATTTGCGATTGACGGTGGTTTCACCGCGGCTTGCATCGTAATGAGCGGTTGCTGCGGTTCGCCGCGCCTGCCGGGATTGCCGCCTTGAACAAGCCTGTCGTCGTCTCCGAGGAAACGCTGACCGAGCCCGTCGTCGTCGCCGACGTGGCGCCGGCCGCTGCCAAGGCGGCGGGGCCGGCTTACCTCGTGCTCGCCGGCATCAGCGTCTCGCACTTCCTCAACGACACCATGCAGTCGCTGATCGCCTCGGTGTATCCGATCCTGAAGGACACTTACGCGCTCGACTTCGCGCAGATCGGCATGATCACGCTGGCGTTCCAGTTCACGGCCTCGCTGCTGCAGCCGGTGGTCGGGCACTACACCGACAAGAAGGCGCAGCCCTATTCGCTGGCGGTCGGCATGGCCTCGACCTTCTTCGGCCTCTTGCTGCTCAGCGTCGCGCACCAATATCTCGTCATTCTCGTTGCCGCCGCGCTGGTCGGACTCGGCTCGGCGGTGTTTCACCCGGAATCGGCGCGCATCGCGCGGCTCGCTTCCGGCGGCCGCTATGGTTTTGCGCAATCGGTGTTTCAGCTCGGCGGCAGTTTCGGTACCTCGATGGGGCCGGTGCTCGCTGCGTTGATCGTGGTGCCGTTCGGGCAGGGCAGCATCGCCTGGTTCTCATCGATCGCGTTTCTCGCGATCCTCATTCTCTGGCGCATCGGGCGCTGGTACGCGCCGCAGATCACGACGAAGCAGGCGGCGGCCGCCGACACCCATCCCGGCGCGCCGAGCTCGCGTCGCGTCGCGCTCGCGCTTCTCGTGCTGGTCGCGCTGTTGTTCTCCAAGCAGCTCTACGTCTCGAGCCTGTCGAGCTATTACATTTTCTACCTGATCGACCGTTTCGGCGTGTCGACGCAGGCGGCCCAGATCTATCTCTTCGTCTTCCTCGCGGCGAACGCGGTCGGTGCGTTTCTCGGCGGTCCCCTGGGCGACCGCTTCGGCCGCAAGATCGTGATCTGGATCTCGATCCTCGGCGCGCTGCCGTTCACCCTGGCGCTGCCCTATGCCGGGCTCGCTGCCAGCGCCGTGCTCAGCGTCGCGATCGGCCTGATCATCTCCTCGACGACGTCGTCGATCATCGTGTTCGCGCAGGAGCTGGTGCCGCATCGCTTCGGCATGATCTCCGGCGTGTTCTTCGGCGTCGCCTTCGGCATCGGGGGCCTGGGCGCGGCCGTGCTCGGCAAGCTCGCCGACCACACCTCGATCGAGTTCGTCTACCAGGTCTGCGCCTGGCTGCCGGCGATCGGGCTGCTCGCGGTATTCCTGCCCAAGCTGCCGCGGCACGTGCGTTAACGCATCCTCTCTTGCTGCGTTGCGGCTTCACACATCGTTAGGGAATGCGGCGCCGATGTCGCATTTTGCGCGGCAATTTTGCAACGCTCGCGCGGCGCGCGCGTGTAGGGTCAGAAAAAATCAACCTTAAAAATTAGGGTTAAGTGGCGCTTAAACATTTACTGGCATCGTCCTCCCCGTGAGTTTCCAGAACGTGAGGCGCCCGTATTTTGCCTCACCGGCCATAAGGACGAAGCCAATGCGTAGCGTTAAGTCTCTCCTTGCCGCGGGTGCGGCGACCCTGATCTCGTCGATGGCGTTCGCCGCCGACATGCCGATCGCCGCTCCCCCTCCCATGTACGCGCCGCCGGCTCCGCCCGCCGACTTCGGCGGCTGGTATCTGCGCGGCGACATCGGCATGACCAACCAGAGCGCCAAGCGCATCGAGAGCACCCTGCCGGCAGGGTTCACGAAGACGACAGAGGGCCTCGGCTTCGACTCATCCCCGCTGTTCGATCTCGGCGTCGGCTATCGCTTCAATAACTGGTTCCGCGCCGACGTGATCGGCCAGTACCGCGGCAAAGCCAATCTGCACGGCAGCGATAACGTCGTTGGGCCCGGCTTCGTGGGCGTTAACAACTACACCGGCAGCAAGTCCGAGTGGGTCGTGATGGCCAACGCCTATGTCGATCTCGGCACCTGGTGGTGCGTCACGCCGTTCATCGGCGCGGGCGTCGGCGGCTCCTACAACAAGATCAGCGGCTTCCGGGACGACGGCGTGTCCTTCAACCCGTTGCTCAGCAACAGCGTCGCCTACTTCGCCGATAACGGAAAGTGGAACTTCGCCTGGGCCGCTCATGCCGGTCTCGCCTACAAGGTCAATCCCGGGTTCACCGTCGAACTGGCCTACAGCTACATGAATCTCGGCGATGCGGCGCCCGGCAATTTCCGCTTGTTCGACAACAGCGCCTCCGGCCCGACCTCGATCAAGATCAAGGAGCTCACCTCGCACGACGTCAAGCTCGGTGTGCGCTGGGATCTCAACAGCCCGCCGGCCTACGTGCCGCCGCCGCCGCTGGTCACCAAGGGCTGATCGGAAGGCGGATCGGTTAGGACTTCTTAACGGCGCGGGATCATCCCGCGCCGTTTTGCTTTGCGTATTTTTCATGGCGAGCATCGACCAAAGCGCCTGCCGCAACCATTGGTTAAGGTTAACGGGCGATGATCATTTCAACAGTTCGAGTCCGATGGAGCGTGGTGATGCGTAGGCTGGTGTTGGCAGCGGCGATGTTGGGGACGGTATCGGCCGCGCAAGCGGCTGACATGCCGGACCTGCCCGTGCTGCGCGGCGGCTTCACCGACGGTCTGTCGAAGACGACCCGTAATTGGGATGGCCCCTACGCTGGCGGTCACTTCGGTTACACGACCGACTCGACCGATTTCGGCCAGAGCGTGGTCGGCCTGACCAACTACATCTTTCGTGACAGCGTGCTTCAGCAGCCGACCGCGTCATGGTCGCTCCTCAGCAAGAACACGGCACAGAGCACGAATTTCGGTGGGTTCGTTGGCCGCAACTGGCAATGGTACGACGCGGTGCTTGGTCTCGAAGGTACCTACACCTACTTCAACAACCTCAAGACCGCGTCGACCGGCTCCAACGCTCTCGACATCATCAACCCGCCTGGCGACACGGTGCCGCCAGGTGCCTTCAATCATTGGAACGTGACTCTGACCGGGGCCGCCACGGCTCAAGTCAAGGATATGGTCACGTTGCGTGGGCGCATGGGCTGGGATGGTGGTGACTTCATGCCGTATGTCTTCGGCGGCGCTGCCGTCGGCCGTATGGATGTTTCCCGCACGGTATCCAGCAACGTAACCCTGCGTACCGATACGACCACGACAGACCTATTGGGTAACACCATAATCGTGCCAGGAACGACTAATCCCGTTCCAGCTCAGTCGCAAACGCAGGGTCAGCACAAGACCAACGCCTTCGTGGTCGGCTGGACCGCCGGCATCGGACTCGAATATTGCCTGTGGGGTGGCTTGTTCGCGCGAATTGAATATGAGTACGTGCAGTTCTCGCCCGTCATGAACACGTCGGTGACGCTGAACAACGCGCATGTCGGCCTCGGCTACAAGTTTTGAGCCCTTCCTGCCTGGTTGACAAGTTTCTCGCCCCCTGATGCTCTGTCGTTCCGAAAGCGGGGCGGCAGCGATGAAGATCTATGGCGACAGCAATTCCGGAAACTGTCTCAAGGTGAAGTGGGTCTGCGACAAGCTCGCATTGCCCTACCAGTGGATCGAGATCGACACCCGCAAGGGCGAGACGCGCACGCCGCAATTCCTGAAGATGAACGGCGCCGGCCAGGTGCCGACCGTTGCATTCGGCGACGGCCGCACGCTGGCGCAGTCCAACGCCATCATCCGCTATCTCGCCCGCGACAGCGCGCTCGTTCCGCGCGACGCCTTCACGGCGGCCAAGATGGACGAATGGCTGTTCTGGGAGCAGTACAGCCACGAGCCCTACATCGCGGTGTGCCGCTTCCTCATGGTCTATCTCGGCAAGGACGCCTCCGAGCTCGATCCTGAAAAGGTCAAGCGCGGCTATGCGGCGCTCGATCGCATGGAGCAACATCTCTCATCCAGCCGCTTCTTCGCCGGTGACGAGGTGTCGCTCGCCGACGTGTCGCTGCTCGCCTATACGCGCGTCGCGCATGAAGGCGCCTTCGACCTCGGCCGCTATGCGTCCGTCCGCCGCTGGATCGGCGAAGTCGAAGCGTTTCTCGGCCTACCGCCGGCGCGTTGAATCCGGAGCTGTCTGACATGAGTGCCGAAACGGTCTCCATCCGTCCCGCGCGCCGCGAGGACGTCGCCGCGATCGTTGCGATGCTCGCCGACGATCATCTCGGTCGCGCGCGCGAGCGCGTGGAGGATCCGTTGCCCGCCGTCTATTACGACGCATTCGCGCGGGTCGAGCGCGATCCGAATCTCACGCTGGTGGTCGCCGAGAGCGAGGGCAGGGTGGTCGGCTGCCTGCAACTGGCGATCCTGCCGGGCATCAGCTCGCAGGGCGGCATTCGCGGCCTGCTCGAGGACGTTCGCGTTGCCGCTGATTGCCGCAGCCGCGGCATCGGCGAGCGATTGGTGCGATGGGCCGTGACGGAAGCAAAGGCGCGGGGCTGCAATCTGGTCGAGCTGCTGACGCATCAGACGCGCGTCGACGCGCAGCGCTTCTACGAGCGGCTCGGTTTTGCGGCGAGTCACGTCGGCATGACTGTCCGCTTTTGATGCAGCACCACGCGGCCGTTGCGCAATCAGCGAAATCGGATCGCGCGTTCGTTCACGTTAAGAGCCGGTAAACTACCCAGCCGTCGTTCACGTTGATGAAGGAACGAACGGTGCTACGCAGCGTCAGGCACCGAGCTCGGTCGGTTCGGGGATTTCGATGACAAGCTATTCCATCATCAAGGTCGGCAACGATTACGTCGTGCAGGCCAATGACAAATGCATTTTGAAGGTCGGCAGCCGCCGCAAGGCCGCGCAATTGATCAGCGAAGCCACGGACTTGCTGAATGCGCTCGGTGTCGTCGAATCCCCTGATATTGCACCGGAAGCGCCATCAATGGCGCGTGAGGCCCCCGAACTTCCTTGACGGACCTTCCCGATTCCCGTATCAGCCGCGGCGGGACACCTCCCCCCAACGGGAGGCTTACTATCTGGAAGGGTAGATCATGACTGTAGCGAAGCCCGCTTCGCGGCCGAATGTGCCGCATTTCTCCTCCGGCCCCTGCGCCAAGCGCCCCGGCTGGAACGCCCAAAATCTCAAGGACGCAGCCCTCGGCCGCTCGCATCGCGCGAAGATCGGCAAGACCAAGCTCAAGCTCGCCATCGACCTCACCCGCGAAGTGCTGGAGGTCCCCGCCGACTACCGCATCGGCATCGTGCCGGCCTCCGATACCGGCGCGGTCGAGATGGCGCTGTGGTCGCTGCTCGGCGCACGGCCCGTCACCACGCTCGCCTGGGAATCCTTCGGCGAGGGCTGGGTCAGCGATATCGTCAAGGAATTGAAGCTCAAGGACGTCACCAAGCTCAATGCGGCTTACGGTGAGATCCCCGATCTGTCGAAGGTCGATCCCAAGAGCGACGTCGTCTTCACCTGGAACGGCACCACCTCCGGCGTGCGCGTGCCTGATGCCAACTGGATCAGCGCGAGCCGTGAAGGCCTGACCATCTGCGATGCGACCTCGGCCGCGTTTGCGCAAGCTCTCGACTGGGCCAAGCTCGATGTCGTCACCTTCTCCTGGCAGAAGGCGCTCGGCGGCGAGGCCGCGCACGGCATGCTGATCCTGTCGCCCCGTGCGGTGGAGCGGCTCGAGACCTACAAGCCGGCCTGGCCGCTGCCGAAGATCTTCCGCATGACCAAGGGCGGCAAGCTCAACGAAGGCATCTTCGTCGGCGAGACCATCAACACGCCGTCGATGCTCTGCGTCGAGGATTATCTCGATGCGCTGAACTGGGCCAAGTCGATCGGCGGCCTCAAGGCGCTGATCGCGCGCGCCGATGCCAACACCAAGGTGCTCGCCGACTGGAAGGCGAAGACGCCCTGGATCGACTTCCTCGCCAAGGACGCCTCGATCCGCTCCAACACCTCGGTGTGCCTGAAGTTCACCGATCCCGCGATCACCTCGCTCTCCGAGGACGCGCAGGCGGAGTTCAGCAAGAAGCTGGTGGCCCTCGTCGAGAAGGAAGGCGCAGGCTACGACTTCGCTTATTACCGCGATGCGCCGGCGGGCCTGCGCATCTGGTGCGGCGCCACGGTGGAAGCAAAGGACGTCGAGCTGCTGACGCAGTGGATCGACTGGGCCTTCGCCGAGACCAAGGCCACGCTAGCCAAAGCAGCGTAAGTTCTTACCCTCCCCTGGAGGGGGAGGGTCGACGCACCGTCAGGTGCGGCGGGGTGGGGTGATCTCTCCACACGGCGCACCGGCAATTTTCTTTGTTGCAGCTTCACCCCACCCCGGCGCTTCGCGCCGACCCTCCCCCAGGGGAGGGTGTGAAGGACACATCCCCATGACCAAACCCAAAGTTCTCATTTCCGACGCGCTCTCGCCCGCAGCCGTGCAGATCTTCAAGGACCGCGGCGTCGAGGTCGACTTCCAGCCCAATCTCGGCAAGGACAAGGACAAGCTCGCCGAGATCATCGGCAATTACGACGGCCTTGCGATCCGCTCCGCGACCAAGGCGACCGCCAAGATCCTCGAGAAGGCGACGAAGCTGAAGGTGATCGGCCGCGCCGGCATCGGCGTCGACAATGTCGAGATCCCGGCCGCCACGGCCAAGGGCATCATCGTGATGAACACGCCGTTCGGCAATTCGATCACGACCGCCGAGCACGCCATCACGCTGATGCTGGCGCTGGCCCGCGAGATCCCGCAGGCCGACGCCTCGACCCAGGCCGGCAAGTGGGAGAAGAACCGCTTCATGGGCGTCGAGATCACCGGCAAGGTGCTGGGCGTCGTCGGCTGCGGCAATATCGGCTCGATCGTCGCCGACCGCGCGCTTGGCCTGCGCATGAAGGTGATCGCGTTCGATCCGTTCCTGTCGCCGGAGCGCGCCAAGGACATCGGGGTCGAGAAGGTCGAGCTCGACGATCTGCTCAAGCGCGCCGACTTCATCACGCTGCACACGCCGCTGACCGAGAAGACCAGGAACATCATTGATGCGACGGCGATCGCCAAGATGAAGAAGGGCGTCCGCCTGATCAACTGCGCCCGCGGCGGCCTCGTCGACGAGCAGGCGGTGGTCGAAGCGCTCAACGCCAAGCACATTGCGGGCGCCGCCTTCGACGTCTTCGTCGAGGAGCCCGCGACCAAGAACGTGCTGTTCGGCCATCCCAACGTGATCTGCACGCCGCATCTCGGCGCCTCCACCACGGAAGCCCAGGAGAACGTCGCGCTGCAAGTCGCCGAGCAGATGTCGGATTACCTGCTCACCGGCGCGATCTCGAACGCGGTCAACTTCCCCTCGATCACGGCGGAAGAAGCGCCGAAGCTGAAGCCGTTCATCGCGCTCGCCGAGAAGCTCGGCTCGTTCGCCGGCCAGCTCACCGAGAGCGGCATCCTCAAGGTCGAGATCACCTATGAGGGCCACGTCGCCGAGATGAAGATCAAGGCGATCACCTCAGCGGTGCTGTCGGGCCTGCTGCGGCCGATGCTCGGCGAGGTCAACGTCGTGTCGGCGCCCGTCGTCGCCAAGGAGCGCGGCATGGTGGTGGACGAGATCGTCCGCGCCGCCCAGAGCGACTATGAGAGCCTGATCACCGTCACCGTCGCGACCGAACGCCAGGAGCGCTCGGTCTCCGGTACCGTCTATCACGACGGCAAGCCGCGCCTCGTCGACGTCAAGGGCATCCGGGTCGATGCCGAGTTCGGCAAGTCGATGATCTACGTCACCAACGAGGACAAGCCCGGCTTCATCGGCAAGTTCGCGGGGCTTCTGGGCGACGCCAAGATCAACATCGCCACCTTCCATCTCGGCCGTGTCGCGCCCGGCAGCGATGCCATTGCGCTGGTCGAGGTCGACGGTGTGGTGCCGGCCGACGTGCTCGCCAAGGTGCAGGCCCTGCCGCAGGTCAAGCAGGCCAAGGCGCTGACGTTCTGATCTTCACCTCTCCCGAAGGGAGAGGTCGGATCGCATCGCGAGATGCGATCCGGGTGAGGGGTTAGGCTCTCACCGATTGCTGCGGCCCCTCACCCGGATTGCTGGCGCAATCCGACCTCTCCCCGCTGGGAAGAGGTGACACAGCAGGCCAACAGAGTCGAATTCCTTCGCCTTCTACAGACATATTCCGACCCGCGGAACAACGCCGCTTCCTTCGCCGGGAGGCGGCGTTTTATTTTCCCCGCGCCTGCCAAACTGTGTACCAATGGCGCCAGAACGCCTCGTAAATACGCTCCGTTCAAAATCGTTCGACAAGGGAGAAAACAATGCGTGAAGCCGTCATCGTTTCCTATGCGCGCACGGGCCTGGCAAAATCCGGCCGCGGCGGGTTCAACATCACGCCGCCGATGTCGCTCGCGGCCCACGCCATTCACCACGCGGTGGACCGCGCCGGCGTCGAGAAGGACTATGTCGAGGACTGCTATCTCGGCAATTGCGCCCATGGCGCGCCGAACATCGGCCGCCAGGCCGCGCTGCTCGCCGGCCTGCCGAAGACCACCGCCGGCGTCTCGGTGAACCGCTTCTGCTCCTCGGGCCTGCAGACCATCGCGATGGCCGCGAACTCGATCCGCTCCGACGGCGCCGATTGCATCGTCGCCGGCGGCGTCGAGAGCATCTCGATTCCGGGCGGCGGCTCGCCGAAGGAATCGATCGATCCGGAGCTGCTCAAGGTCGCCCCCGACATCTTCATGGCGATGATCGACACCGCCGACATCGTCGCCGAGCGCTACAAGCTCAGCCGTGAATATCAGGATGAGTTCTCGCTGGAATCGCAGCGCCGCATGGCCGCGGCGCAGCAGGCGAACAAGTTCAAGGACGAGATCGTCCCGATGAAGACCAAGATGAAGGTCGTCGACAAGCAGACCAAGGCCGAATCGATCGTCGACTACGTCGTCGATCGCGACGAATGCAATCGCCCTGACACCACGATGGAAGGATTGGCAAAACTCGAGCCGGTGAAGGGCCCGGGCAAGTTCGTCACCGCCGGCAATGCCAGCCAGCTCTCCGACGGCGCCGCCGCCGTGGTGCTGATGGAAGCCAAGGACGCCGAGAAGCGCGGCCTCAAGCCGCTCGGCCGCTTCGTCGCCTGGGCGACCGCGGGCTGCGAGCCGGACGAGATGGGCATCGGTCCTGTGTTCGCGATTCCGAAGCTCTTGAAGCGCACCGGCCTCAAGATCGACGACATCGACCTGTGGGAGCTCAACGAGGCCTTTGCCAGCCAGTGCCTGTATTGCCGCGACCAGCTCGGCATCGATCCCGCCAAGTACAACGTCAACGGCGGCTCGATCGCGATCGGCCATCCCTTCGGCATGACCGGCGCCCGTCTCACCGGCCACCTGCTGCAGGAAGGCGCCCGCCGCAAGGCCAAGTGGGGCGTGGTGACGATGTGCATCGGCGGCGGCCAGGGCGGCGCCGGCCTGTTCGAGATCTACAGCTGATCCAGGCCGCAGCAATGCGAAAGGGCACGGCGCCGCAAGCGCCGTGCTTTTTTTTGCTCGAGCTGTATCCCCATCGTCATTGCGAGCGAAGCGAAGCAATCCAGAGTCTCACCACGGAGGCAGTCTGGATTGCTTCGCTCCGCTCGCAATGTCGGCGGAGCCCTACGCCCCCGCCAGCGCCGGTGCGAGCACCACCTCGATCAGCGTGCCATGGCCGGCGCTCTTGATGTTGAACCGCGCGCGGTTGGCTTCGACCAGCGCTTTCGTCAGCGACAGGCTCAGTGCCGAGCTGTCGGCGGCGTCGCCCGGCGGCGGGGTGCGGAACGGCTCCATCGCGGCGGCGACCTCGCGCTCGGAAAGGCCATGGCCGGTGTCGCGGATGCGAAGCGCGATCTCGCCGCGATCGGTCAGCGCGGTCGAGACGATGACCTGGCCGCCGGCGCTGGCAAGCCGGATCGAGTTCGAGATCAGGTTCATGGTGATCTGGCGCATCGCGCGCGCATCCACGCTCACCTGCGGCAGCGCATGGGCGAGCGAGGTGCGGATGATGATGCGCTCGCGGTTGGCCTGCGGTTGCATCACCGTCACGCAGGCTTCGACCAGGTCGTTGAGGTTCAGATTCGAAAAATTCAGGTCCAGCTTGCCGGTCTCGATCCGCGACAGCTCCAGCAAATCGTCGATGATGGCGATGACGCGCTCGCCGGACGCGCGGATGTCCTTCATGTATTCGCCGTAGCGCTCGTTGCCGAGTGCGCCGAAGCGCTCGGAGATCATCACCTCGGCAAAGCCGATGATGGCGTTGAGCGGCGTGCGGATCTCGTGGCTGATCCGCGCCAGCATGTCGGCCTTGGCATTCGCCGCACCGTCGACGAGGCGGCGGGCCTGGGTCAATTCGCTCTCGCCCTTCTTGGCGTGCGAGAGATCGCGGAACACGGCGAAGAAGTTCGGCCCTTCGGGGCGCGTGCGGCCCATGATCATCGCGAGCGGAAGCACGCCGCCCTTCTTCTCGCGGCCCAGCACCTCGCGGCCGTGATCGAGCAGGCTGGAGATGTCCTGGCTCTTCAGGCTTTGCAGATAATCGGCGACGATCTGCTGGCTCTCGGGCGCGAACAGCGTCAGCAAATTCTGCTGCAGCAGCGCCTCGCCGTCATAGCCGAACAGTGCCTCCGCGCTGCGATTGCAGGCGTGGATGTTGCCTTCGGCATCGAACATCACGATGCCCTCGGCCGTGGTGTCGAGGATGGCGGCGAGATCCTCGGCCTCGGCTTCGCCGGCCGCTGGCTCCGCGTCCGCGGCGTCAGACTCTGCTTCCACCACGGTCTCCGCAACGGCAGGCGCGGCGATCGGTGCCGCCTCCGGCAGCGCGCAGATCAGTGCATGCGCGCCGTCACCGTCCCAGTCGATGGTGTGCAGATGCGCTTCCGTCGTCGGAAGCGGTGCGTCGCCATTCGCAACCGCCGCGCTGATCGTCACAGGCGTGCCGCCTTGCGAGGTGCTGCTGGCCGCCGACACGCCCGGCTCGACATAGAGCGCATCCAGCCCGCCGGCATGCTCCAGCGCGGTCAGGCTGTCATAGCCCATGCGCGCGAGGAAGGCGGGATTGGCGTAGAGCAGGCGGTCGAGCCGATAGATCAGGATGCCCGTCGGCAACAGGTCGAGCAGCGTGCGGTCGCGCGCGCTCGCGCCGCGCGGCGGCGGTGCGGGCTCGGTCAGCCATTCGGCTGCGGCCTGCGGCGCCTCCGGCTCGGGCACTGGCGCTTCGGCGGTGAGCTCCGCAACCGGCTCGGCCGCGTCGGTGGCGATGCTCTCGCGCTCGCGTTCGAGCCGCTCGGACAATTGCCGCGCGAGCTCGTTGAACGCGCTGTTCTCGACCGGTGTCAGCGTCGGAGACCGCGCATCGCCGTGCGGGCGGAACGGCACGACATTGGGAGGCGTTTCCACGGGCGTGTCCAGTTCGGTTGGGTGTGAAGTCGTCTCGCTTGTGGGCTCTGGCAGGTCGGGCTCGGCTTGAGGCTCGGGCTCGGATGGCGCGATCGGCGGCGGCGCCGCCACTGCTTCGCCCTCAACCTCTGCTTCCGCCGCCGCTTCAGGCTTGGCTTGCGGCTCGGCCTCCGCATCGAGCGCGACGGCCTCAGTGGAGCGATCCTGCGCCGGCGGGTCGACGAGCAGCTCGAAGCGCCTGAGCGCCTCGAGCCGGTTGAGCGCGTCGAGATCGCGGCAGACGCCAAAGCCGCGGAAGCCGGCGAAGTTGCGGTTGCGGTCGTAGACCGGCAGGCCCGCGAGCTCAACCGGAATGTGCTCGTCGCCGTCGGCCGGCCAGTTCACTGTGATGCCGGCCCAGGTGTCCTGGCTGTCGAGCGCCTTGGCCACGCGCCCTTCGGGATCGAGCGAAAACGCCTCGGCGATCTCGCGCCAGGGGCGGCCGAAGCCGGCGGCCGTGTGCGTGCCCATCAGGCGGATGAAGTCATCGGAGCCGAGCGCAAAGCGGCCCTCTTCATCCATCTGCCAGAGGAAGCGCAGCGGATGCTGACGCGGTGCGGCCGGCTCTTGCTGGCCCGAAGAATCATGGCCTGAAGAGTGCTGGCCCGAAGAGTGCTGGCCCGAAGTCGGCTCGACCATGCCCGCATTGATCGGCGCGGGCTGCGGCGACACAATGGCTTGCGGCTGGTTTTCAACCGGAGTTTTGGGCGCCTCGGGGACATCAGGCGCGTTCGTCTCGACCGGTGCCTCGGCCGGCTCGGCGAAAGCATCGAACAGCGCGATCGCAGACGGCGCCTCGTCCGGCAGCGCAGGCTGCGCGTGATCCGGCACTGGGTCCGGCCGTGCGACGGGCGTGACCTCCGGCGCGGCATCGCGCGCCCCTGTGGTGGCGCCCGGCTCGATCAGCGCGACCAGGCCGACATCGGCGCCTTGACCGACCCGTTGCAGCACCATCTGGCCGATGCCGATCGGCGTCGCGGCGCGGCCGCTCGCCAGCGCATCGCTGCGTGCGCGGTCAAGGCCGGCCTCGAACAGATCGCGAAAGCCGAGCAGGGCGTGGGCGGCCTCGCTCGCGCCGACGAACAAACCGTCCGGCGCGAACGCCGCCATCGGCACCTTGGCGCCGGCGACCAGCCGATGCAGCCGCTCGACCAGCGGCATCGTGCGCAGCGTCGGGTCCATCGCGATGACGAGCACGGCATGGCTGCCATCGGCAAAGTCGAGCCGCGCGCAAGCACAGGTCATCAGCGCCCCTAGCCGGGCGCCGAAGCCGCGCAGCCGCTCGAGCCGCATCGCGCCGTTCGCCGGCAGCTGTCGGGCGAGCCGGACCACCTGGCGGCGATGGCTGTCGGCGGGGCCGAACACCTTGTCCGCGAGGCCGGCGCTGTTGGCCGCACCGAACAGTTTTGCGCCGACCGGATTGGCCCACAGCACGCGCGCGCCGTCGGTCGACCACAGCCAGGCCGGCAGGGCAGAGGTCGCATGCACGGCCAGCCGCGGATCGCCCACCCCTCGCAACTGGAAATCCGAACGCGTCATCAGGCCGGCTGTCACTCACGCATCACGTGTGGCGGCTGCCGGGAATGACAGCCTTAAGAAAGGGTTAGTATCGCCCGGAAGGCGCGACCAGGTCCACGGCCCAAAGCCCGCAAGCGCCCCCCAAGCGGCGATAACCTTAATCCCGCCACCCCCGCAAGCCGAGCCGATGTTGCATCCAAGGGATTCGTGGGTTGGGGAGGGGCGCGCGGCATGCGCGCTGCCATCCTCCCCTGGAGGGGGAGGATCGGTTCGCACGCAGCGAAGCGGAGAGCGAACCGAGGTGGGGTGACAGTCTCTCCCCACGGGCGGTCCCCGAGTGGAGAGATCACCCCACCCCGCCCGCGCTTCGCGCGATCGACCCTCCCCTCCAGCGGAGGGTAAGAAAGCCGCTCGCCTCCGTGCCTCTTCACTTCAACCCCGGTTCCCCACCCCGGAACCTCATCCTCCCCGAGATTAAATTTCGCACCGCACGTCTCTGCCGCGTTGCGATGCACAATGTTGACATGATAGGCAGTCATAGTGCTTGGCGCTGGGCGAGCCATCTCGATTGTTTCGCGTTTCCAGTCTTCGTTCCCGCTCAATGCGAGGGCCCATGATGGGGGCCGGCGGGCGCGCCAGAAGGCTCACTCCATTTTTTCAATTAGCGTGAGGGACCAACATGACAGGTGCGACTGATCCGTTTTCTGCCTCGATCATCCCGTTCGAGGTTCCCGAGCAGATGCGTGCGTTCGCCGAGAAGGGCGCGGCGCAGGCCCGCGAGAACTACGCCAAGTTCAAGGACGCCGCCGAGACCCACAACGGCACCGTCGAGGCCGTCTTCACCTCCGCCTCCAAGGGCGCGAGCGAGTACACTGCCAAGCTGGTCGAGTTCATGAAGGCCAATTCGAGCGCCCAGCTCGACTTCGCCCAGCAGCTGTTCGGCGCCAAGTCGCCGACGGAAGCGATGGAGCTGTGGACCGGCCACGCCCGCAAGCAGCTCGAGACCTACCAGGCCCAGGCCAAGGAGCTGGTCGAGCTCACCCAGCGCGTCGCCGCCGAGACCGCCGAGCCGATCAAGGCCAGCGCCTCGAAGTACTATCCGTCCGCCGCCTGAGCGGTCGGATTGGTGTGAGATGCGAAGCCCGGGCCAAAAGGCCCGGGTTTTTTCTTTTGAAATGGGTTCGCTCCGCTCGCGCCCAGCACTCCGTCCACCTCTCCCGGAGGGAGAGGTCGGATCGCCCCCGGCGATGCGAAGCATCGTCCGGCGCGATCCGGGTGAGGGGCTCAGGTCTCACTGCGGGATGCGGCCCCTCACCCGGATCGCTCCGGCGCGCATTCGCGCACCAGAGCAATCCGACCTCTCCCCGCCGGGGAGAGGTGATCCCGCCCGGCCGATCGACCTGGTTTCCTGGTGTTTAAGAGGGGAAATATCGGGTTTTGCGGCCTTGCCAAACCGGGCCGTTGCACCTAGTTTCCGCCCCGTCCAGCCCCCCTCAGGCATCAGGCCTTTTCAGGCAGCCCAAGGCGCGGCTCGCAAGGATGCAGTTGTAGCTCAGTTGGTTAGAGCGCCTGTCTGTGGAACAGGAGGTCGGTGGTTCGAGCCCACCCAACTGTACCAACAAATCACGAACTTACATAATCATCGAAGGCTTGCGGATTGCTGTAGCTACCAGATAGCTACCACGAGAGCACTAGTGCATTGCGCTCGCCTTGCGCGACCGAATGGCACGTTGGCCAGATGCCGCTTAGTCCGGCCTGCGGGTTGCGGTCGGAAATGAACGGACTCGCACGAGCATCCCCCGGATCTGCCGGTTAATCGAGCTCAACTCGTGACGAGCGTTGACACCAATGCTCTCTCAAGGCTGAAATAGGGGTTCGATTCCCCTAGGGAGCGCCAGCGGCTCTAGAAGCGCTGAGAATTCAAAAACATCGCGCAAATCACGTCTTGCTGCTCTTGACTGGTAGCAAGTGTTGGTAGTTTTTGATGCCCACAATGCCCTATCTCGTGACAAACACTGCTGGCGTTTGGTGCGTTCAGCGCAAGGTGCCGGACAGGCTTCAGAGCGCCGTAGCTCGCGTGCTCGACAGCAAGAAGCCGACGCAGAAATACCTCAAGAAGTCGCTCGGGACGAAAGACCGCCGCGAGGCAAATCGGAGGGCGACGCACGCGCTCGCTGATCTCGACCGCACGATCCGAGCGGCTGAGGCGCTCACGCAGCAGCAATCGCCCGAATCCAAAGTGTCGCCGCGCTCCACTCTCAACGATGCCGAAATCAAGCGTATGGCCGAGTGGGTCCACGCCACGACGCTGAAGGAAGATGAAGCGCTCAGGTTTTCGGGCAGGCTAGAGACAACCGGACCACACGGCGAGAATGTCAACGCGGATGTAGTTCGCGGCGTCCTTGAGCGTGATCAGCGTCCAACCGTTCGGAGGCACGATTGGATCGTCGAAGTTGGATGACCATGACATGCGAACAGCTTGGTGGCCTCCATCGCGCAGACTTACCATCACGCCCATCCTGTGGTTGAATAAGTGTGTCTTCCACAAGCTATTGGGAGGGTAACATGACTACTTGGATAGGGCCTTGGATAGGTTACGTGTTCGCATTTGCCGCGCTAGCTGTGATCTTTGTGACCGCATCGCGGCAGGGAGCATCGGCACCCCTGAGCATTCAGATTATTGTTGCTGGGGGGCTAATCGGGTGGGTCGTGGGAATACTAATGACCCCCCAATCACCGGGAGAGAAGTCGAATTTTTCCGATTATGGAACGGCGATTTCAACGTTCGTAACGGGTTACCTGGTGGCGAAAATAGACAGAATCTTTGATCTCTCTATCAAGGATCGCGCGGACATAAATGAGTTGCTGATCGGACGCGTGCTGATGTTTGTTAGCGCGTTCATACTAGGCGCCGGGGCCACATCTATTTGGCGCGCATACATTTCGCACTGATTGGCGGTTCGACCGGGACCCAGTATTTGAACGGACCACTAATGCAATCAATTCCTTGTCTCAAAACCGATCGTTCTAGTAAGTCGGTTTGTGGAGGCTATAGCGGAGATTGCCATCTAGCTGAGCGGCCCTGTTTAGCTCGACAGGGGCCTATGGCTTTAGCCCGACTTTTTGAACTAGGGGGGCCCAAACTGGTGGCCCAGGGCCCCCACCGGGGCCGGAGTCCCTTTAGACGCACCTTAGCTGCCGCGCGGCGCTCACCCTCAGCCCTCAAGGACACGGTAAACTGAGGCGCGGCCAATCTTGAGGGCCTTCGCGATGTCCGATGCCCCCATGCCTTGCGCCCGCAACGCCTTCACCTGTGCAGGATCGATGGAAGCCTTGCGGCCTTGGTACACACCGCGTGCCTTGGCGTCCGCTATGCCCTCGAGCTGCCGCTCTTTGCGAAGATTGGTCTCAAATTCTGCGAACACACCGAGCATGTCGAGGAAGCATTTGCCCGCTGCCGTGCTGGTGTCGATAGGCTGCTCGGTGGCCTTCAGGGATGCGCCGCGCGCCTTCACGGTGCGCACGATGTCCTGCAAGTCCCCGATGCTGCGAGCCAGCCGGTCAATTCGAGTCACCATCAGCACGTCCCCGGCCCGAAGGAAGTCGAGTACAGTGCGAAGCTCCTCACGTCCTGCCGTGGTTGTGCCGCTGCGCTTCTCCGCACGGATCAGGTCGCAGCCTGCCGCGCGCAAGGCGGTCTCTTGCAGTTCGAGGTTTTGGTCCGTGGTGCTCACGCGGGCGTAGCCGATAATGGTCATTGATGGGCGCTCCTGTCTCATTAGGATCTAGACCACAAGACTATGGTGTCTCGAAACATAGAAGTCAATCCTAATAAGACAGTATTTGCGTCTCGTCGCCGTGTCTCGGCAGGGCATAGCCATCGAGGCCACCAGCGCACCCCCCAATTCACAGCACGTGATTAAGAGCTCGCTACTATTTTCAAGTCAGCTCTATGCGAATCAGCAAGGAGCTGTCATAGTTGACAGCATGAGCTCTCCCAATGACATGAGCGATTGTCGCTCTAAAGGGACTTGAGCTCTGTTTGGAGCAAGACACATGTACGTTCACGTACCGGCCCTTCGCGGGAAAATGGGAACCCGCACCTACTACTCCTGCCTAATGCCGCTGGAGGCCATTCTTAACATGTTCAAGTTCGACCCTGACGAGCGTCAGTGGACGGACCTGAGCCCGGAACAGCGCGAGCAACGGGCTCTCAACAAGAGCCGCGTACCGTCGATTACCTCCTACATTCTCGACAACGAAGACGATTATCTGTTCGCCTCGATTACCGCCTCCTACAAGGCCGAGCCGATTTTCGTTTCTTCCCCGCAGCCTGACGGGTCCGACAATATCGGCACACTCAAGGTCAAGATGGGGGATGACTTAATCATCAATGATGGCCAGCATCGTTGCGCGGCCATTGTCGAGGCCGTGAAGAAGAACCCCCATTTGGCCAGCCAGACCATCTCGGTTCTTCTGTTTCCTTGGGAGAACATCACGCGGGTTCAGCAGATGTTCACCGATTTGAACCGGCACGTGGTGAAAACCTCCAAGTCGCTCGACGTGCTGTTTGATAAGCGCGACCCTGTTTCAATCGCCACTATGTTCGCGCTCGATAAGGTCCCGGTCTTCAAGGAATTGACCGAGAAGGTGGAAGCCGGCCTCAAGGCCAAGTCTACGAAGATTTTTACTTTGGCGGCGGTCTACGACGCCAATAATGATCTTCTGAAGGACCAGGACGAAAATGACGTTGAAGGCAACACCAAGCGGCTGGTCGAGTATTGGACGGTCGTCGCGCAGCACATGCCGGACTGGGGCAAGGTCCTGAAGGGCCAGAAACTGGCGAGTGAAGTGCGCTCGGATAGTATTTCGACCCATTCCACCGTCCTGCGCGCCCTTGGTGGCCTCGGGGCCGAATTGATGAAATCGGATGATTGGCGAGACCGTCTCGCGGCCTTGGAACACATCGAATGGTCAAAAACGAACCCTGACTGGCAGGATGTGTGCATCGTGGCCAATTCGGTTGTTTCCAATCGCCAAGCCCGTGCCGCCACCAAGTCCTACATCAAGGGACGGCTTGGAATGGACCTGACAGAAGCCGAGCAGCGCTCGATCACCAAGGCTGCGGCTTAAGCCGCTCTAAAGCGGGATGGGTTTATGCTGAATCGATTTGGGATTCCCAAATCAGCCGGTTTCTGATTCACCATGCTGGCTGGACGGAGGCCAGCATGGATGGGCAAGCCGTACTCTCTTGATCTTCGCAAGCGTGTTGTGGCCGCGATCGAGGGCGGGATGTCCCGCAATCAGGCCGCCAAGCAATTTGGGGTGGCAATCAGCACGGCCATCGGCTGGATGAAGCGGGTTGATGAGACTGGCAGTGTCGAGCCCAGCCAGATCGGCGGCTACAAGCCGAAGGCAATCTCGGGTGGGCACGCGGTCTGGCTGTCGCAGCGGATCAAGGACGGCGATTTCACCATACGCGGTCTCGTTGCTGAGCTCGCCGGGCGCGGCCTGAAAGTCGATTATCACTCGGTATGGGACTTCGTGCATGCCGAGAAGCTCAGCTTCAAAAAAAAGCGTGGCGGCTGGCGAACGCGATCGTCCCGAGGTCGCGCGGCGGCGAGCCCAGTGGGCAAAGTATCAAGATCGCGTCGAAGCTGAACGGCTGGTCTTCATCGACGAGACCTGGACCAGGACCGACATGGCCCCCTTGCGGGGATGGGCGCCGCGCGGGAGCAGACTTCACGCAAAAGTCCCCCACGGCCGCTGGAAGACCATGACCTTCCTGGCGGCCCTGCGCCATGACCGGATCGATGCGCCATGGTTCATCGAGGGGCCGATCGATGGCGTGAGCTTCCGCACCTATGTCGAGAAGGTTCTCCTGCCGACCCTTCAGCCCGGTGACATCGTCGTGTTGGATAATCTCGGTAGCCACAGGAGCAAAGTGGTTCGCCAGCTCATCCGTTCGGTCGGCGCCAAACTCTTCTTCCTGCCAAAATACTCGCCAGACCTGAACCCGATCGAACAAGTCTTTGCCAAGCTTAAGCACTTGGTCCGCAAAGCTGCCGCGCGAACCGTCGACGCTGTCTGCGCAGCAATCGGCCACGCACTCGATGCCTTTACCTCAGAGGAATGCGCCAACTACCTCAAAAATTCAGGCTATCGAACCTAATGTCATCACGTTTAGCAGAACTATGCGGGGCCGTCGGTTCGCCGGCGGCCCTTCACATTTGCGGTTCCCACAATCAGCGTAGACTTGATGCCCAACCCTACATCGCGATTGAACCTATGCCGACCCTTGGGCCCTTTCAGGCTTCGCAGAGCTTTATCGGTCACTTAAGAAGGACAGGGCCGCAGTCCGCCACTGTTTTCCGTTCAAGCCCGTTCCAGCATGTTTGCGATTGACTGCGCGTACCGGCGGCCACGACGAGCACCGCGCGCATTCGGGGCCTCTGCCATCTGCCGCAGCGTGCTCGCACCGGCCTTCTGCGCCTCCGATGATCGGCAGCACGTTGGCCGCGTAGCGATCAGCCTCAGCCTTCACAGCGGCCACAGCGCCTTTGCGGGCCACTTGAAGCCTCGGGTTGCCCAGCGTGACCCCGCGAGCCTTGGCGGCCGATAGGGCTTGCCGTGTCCGTGTCGAAATCAACGCGCGTTCCTTCTCGGCAAGCGCAGCGAAGAGGTGCAACACGAACGGGTCTACGTCTGGCCCTAGCTCAGCGACCACGAAGGGCACCTTATGCGCCATCAGCCCGGAAATGAAATGCCCATCGCGGCTGAGCCGGTCCAGCTTAGCTACAGCTACGTGGCACCGGATCTTCCTTGCGGCAGCAACGGCCGCCTTTAGCTGCGGTCGGCGGTCCAGAGCATCAGCACCCTTGCCGTTCTCCTCTACGAACTCGCGCACTACCGTGAACCCCTCAGCCTGCGCGAAGTTAGCGAGCGTCTGCCGCTGCGCTTCAATGTCCAACCCCGAGCGCCCTTGTTGGGAGTCGAGACACGGATGTAGGTAATTAGTCTGCGCTCGGTCGAGTGGCCCTCCACAAACTATGTATTAATACAAGCTTATAGTTCTTACGTTGCGCCGCCTCGTTTCGCTCAGAAGGGCGGCGCCGATCCATGCATTCTCGAAGGGAAGCTCTTAATCGTAGCTACCATTAGTAATCTCTTTATTGACACTCACTACCTTTGGTCTTTATCAAGAGTAAATCCTTTTACGGAGTCGTGAGGTGGCAAAAGCTCCGATCGAAATTGGGGTGGTCCCGCTCTCGGGCTGCCGCTGCCGCTGTGGGCACGAATGGCTGCCGCAGAAAGAAACCCGCGATAGCGATGAGAAGCCCCGCGTTTGCCCGAAGTGCAAGAGTGCAAACTGGGATCAACCCTATCGATCAATCCGAAAAACTGCCAAAGGGCGCAAACAATAATGGCCAAGAACGGTAAGAGTCCGAAGCAAGCGCAGTTGCCGCTGCTCCCGAAGAGCCCAAAGCTAGCCAAGGCAAAAGAGTCGGAAGTGGAAGCTTATGCTTTCATTAGACAACGTCTGCGGGACCTCGGGTGGGTAGTTAAGGACCCTAGCAAAGGAGGAAACGGACAGGTCTGGACTCAGAACCAGTGCCTTGCTGATCCGCAGATGAAGGAGGCTTTTGGGTTAGTGCGCCCGGAGAACGTGATCAAACTATCAGAAAAGTTCTTGTGGGTGATCGAGGCGAAGGCAACGAGGAAGGAACTGGACAAGGCGCTTGACGAAGCGACGAATTTTTACTGCGAGAAAATCAATGGCACC
This sequence comes from Bradyrhizobium sp. NC92, assembly GCF_025200865.1. Taxonomy (NCBI): domain Bacteria; kingdom Pseudomonadati; phylum Pseudomonadota; class Alphaproteobacteria; order Hyphomicrobiales; family Nitrobacteraceae; genus Bradyrhizobium; species Bradyrhizobium sp. NC92. The sequence continues at coordinate 7,510,714 of NZ_CP104171.1, read as the reverse complement.
AAGGGTCAATACAAAGCGCTTTTGGCGACCGGTGTCGCGGGCAACGAGGAAGCGGGCTACCTGATGCGCACAGCCATCCGCGTGGATGGCAAATGGGTAACGGTTACGATCAACAAGCAAGAAGCGACTGGCTTATTGTCGTCCGACGACGTGAAGGTGCTTCTCAAAGGCGGCTCGGATGTCCACGAGTTTGCGCGCCACAATGGCTTTTCATTTCGGCCGCTGAGCGGATCAACGAAATTCTTCACGCGGGCGGGATTAATAAAAATGATCGCGCCAAGACGATCGCCGCGTTACTCTTGGCCGTCATTGATACTCCTCCCGATTTGGATACAAAGCTCCCAATCCTTATCGCCGATATCAATTCGCGCAGTGAAGCCGAGCTGACGGCGAACAAAAAGCCGGATTTCGCACCTTTCGTGAAATTGCTCCCCCCAACAAGTACCACGAACCACGTCAAGTTCCGAAACGCGCTCGTTAAAACAATCCTTGAACTCCAAAACCTAAACATCCGCTCGGCGATGAATTCGAGCACGGACGTGCTGGGGCAGTTCTACGAAGTGTTTCTCAAGTACGGAAACGGCGCAAAGGAAATCGGGATAGTTTTGACTCCCCGCCACATCACGCGGTTCGCGGTCGAGGCCATCGGAATGGGACCCAAGGACATCGTCCTAGACCCAGCTTGCGGAACTGGCGGCTTCCTGGTTGCAGCGTTTGATCATGTGCGCCGTAACAGCACTAAGCAACAAATTGAGAAGTTCAAGCGGTATAATCTGTTCGGAATTGAGCAGGAGTCCTATGTCGCTGTCATGGCGATTGTGAACATGATCTTCCGTGGAGACGGTAAGCACAACATCGCCGAAGGGAATTGCTTCACGACGTTCATAACCGCAAAAAACGTCGACGGACACGCATCTGCTCGGTTCACGAAATCGGCTGCGGAGCCAGGCAACGAGCCGGTAACGCGAGTTCTCATGAACCCGCCTTTTGCTCTTCGCGGTAGCAATGAACATGAATACAAGTTCGTCACTCACGCGCTTTCTTTGATGTCCGATGGGGGCGTTCTGTTTAGCCTATTGCCCCTCGATGCCTTATTTGGGAGCCGCGAAGAGAAAGTTTGGCGCAGGGATGAGCTGTTGCGAAATCACACTCTGCTATCTGTAGTCACAATGCCAGACGAACTCTTCTATCCTGCTGCACTAAAGCAAGTGGCGGGCGTTATCATCAAAAAGGGCCAGCCACATCCAAAGGACCAGCCCGTGTTTTGGGGTAGGATCGAGCGTGATGGTCATTTGAAGGTGAAGTCTAAGCGGCTTCCTGCTCAGGAACTTAGACCGCCTCGAACTGAGTTAGACCAAGTACCAGCAATCTTGACCCCGTTGCGCGCTTTCATTGCAGCTCCCGGGGCATCGTCAATCAACGTCCCGCGACTATGTAAGACCGCACCTATCGACTATGATGATCCTCTGCTGGAGCTCTTGCCAGAAGCTTACGTCGACTCTGAACCGCCCTCTCCCGAAGTTCTGGCGAAAGCGGTAGACGACATGGTACGCGAAACGGCCGCATTCTTGGTTCGTTTCGGGAAGGAAACGCGGTCAGAGAACTACGATGAAGCCGATTGAAGAACTATTCAACTTGCATCGAGCCAAGTCTGGACTCTATAGCGAGTATGACAGCGGCGAGGTTCCGTACATCGGAAATGGCTTTCCGGATAATGGGGTCACAGGGTTCGTCACTCCCTTACCTGATGATAAAGTTTTTCAGTTCACTGGCATTGCAGTGTCAGCGTTCTGCGAGGCCACAGTGCAAGCGGCGCCTTTTGTGGCCTGCGGGCGCGCGGGCAATGGTCTCTCCGTGCTTGAGCCCAAATCGCCCATGCCGCTTGAGCAGCTTGCTTACATCGCATCTTATATCAATACAGACCTGCGCTGGCGGTTCAATTGGTATCGGCAGACGACAGTGGACCGCCTTCGCCACCTCAAAGTCCCCGACGAGATGCCGGCTAACTTGAGCTTCGACGTGAAAGCGGCACTGCCGAAGCGGACTGACGTCAAGCGGGAAAAGTGGAAGCTAAATTTGAAGATGTTTCGCCTAGGGGACTTCTACGACTTGGAGCCGGGTCATTTTCACAGCGTGGGAGAGCTTCCTCCTGGGAAAGTGCCGATCGTCTCTTGCGGGCACTCCGATAACGGCGTCGTAGGCTACTTTGACGTGGGCGACGCTCCAACCTACGCCGACCGTATAACGATAGCCTTCAACGGGAAAAACACCCTTACGGCAAAATATCATCCCTACAAATTTGCCGCGAAAGACGACGTTGCAGTTTGTCATCCTAAAGGCCCTCTACTGCCCACTACCGAAATGTTCATACAAACGATGGTAAATCGGGAGCGCTGGCGGTATTCCTATTATCGGAAGTGTTACTCCGATAAGCTCCGGCGCTTTCAGATAGGTATTCCGGCAAAGGGCGGCATGATCGACGAAGAAACCATTCGAGCGGTTGTAGAGGCCTCACCCTACTGGGCTTACATCAAGACCGCAGTCGATCCGTCCGCGCATCAGGGGGCGCCTACACTCGGTTGATGGCAATTCCGGACGTAAGGGTCAGAAAGGTTGTCGTCGGCAAGCAATCTAGCTCAAGGCAAACCTTGCTGGTGGTAGCAGCCCGTGGTAGCAATCGAAGAGCAGTTAAGCCGATTTGTTTTGGTCTTTCAGTGTCTTCCCGGGTTGCCCTTCGTCTCCCCTAGGGAGCGCCACCTAGTACTCATCTCTGAACCCGGAACAGGCCCGTTCCGGGTGGCCAAGACCGCCTTTCGAGCACGTCTTTACTGCCTTTGATTCTGATTTGGGTATCGTCGACCTCGATCACGTCGATCAGGGCTTGCAGATATGCCTTTCGGAATGGAATCGCCCCCGCGGTAAAATTCTCCCGCATGGTACGGCCGAACCGCTCCAGCAGTACGGGGTCGATCTGAACGGCTTCCGATGAATGCGACTTGGCGCGCTCGAGGGCGCTCCGGGTGCGCTCACGATCGGCCTTGAGCGAATTCAAACGGTCCTTCAGGACTTCGTCCATTTCGGTCATGCCCTCCTCAACCAGCCGATACAGGCGTTTGAGTTTGTCATCGGCGTCGGCGACCTCGCGCTGCAGAGCGGCAATCCGGGCATTCGCCGCGTCCGCCTTTTCCGATCGCCGGGAAGAGAGCGAGGACAAGATGGCAGCCAGCCGCTCCGGCTGGAACAACCGTTCTGTCAGGTGAGTGGTGACAAGGGTATCGAGCTTCGCCATCGGAATCGACCGGCCCTTGCAGACGCTCTTGCCCTTTCGGGCGCAGGTCAAGCACGCGCAATATCGATAGATGGCGCCGGTCTTCGAGGTGCCGGTCCGCAAGGTCATTCCCCCGCTGCAGGTCGCGCAAACGGCGAGGCCCGTGAGCAGGATCGGTCCCGTCGTCACGCGTGGCGCGGCGACCTTCGGACTGCGGGCGTGGAGTTGACGCTGGACCTCTTCAAATAAATGGAGATCGATGATCGCCGGAACCTTGGATGTAACGATCTCTGTCAATCGGCGTTCGACTGGGACCCCCTATCGGCATCCAAAAGGGGCTCTGACGCAAGTTTGGTGCAGCGCCGACTATTCTGCACCCATTAGTCTGGCTTGAAGCAAATCGATTTTGCCACGGCCGTACATTTGACGTCTGACGAGCTTGAGGCGCGTGATCTGACCTTCAGTCTGTCCGTTGGACCAGGGCAAAGTGAATGCTGCTTGAACTGCGACTTCATCCTTGGCGACGCCGCTGGCGAACGAAGCGACGAGACTGGCCCGGGCGCGCTGGATCCATGGGATGAGGCTCGCCTCGGTCTTGCGCCGGATCATCAGGTGGAATTCGGCGATGATTTCGCGTGCCTCGACCAGGGTTGGTACGCCAGCTTCGATCGCCGCGACCGTGACGGTCTCCGCTTTCGTGAGCAAGTCCCGCCCGATCGTCATGAGGCGCGCGATTGTTCTGGCCGACGGGATCCGCTGCAGGTTCTGTGCGTCGGCTCTTTCGGCTCGTCGTCTGCGGGTCGCCCACTCGCTGACGACGCGTAGCGAGCCGTGGAAACCACGCGCTCTTAAGCGACGCCAAAGGTCAGCCCCGTTGCAACGGCCGGCCGCCCACTGATCATCGAGCCATGGCAAATGCAGATCCAACGAGCTTTGCCGAGTCCGGAAGATATCGGTGCGTTCGCCGCGGATCACCTGCCGTACCAGCTTCCTGCTATGGCCGGTCTGGCGCACGATCTGCTTGATGGGTATGCCGTTCTTCGACAGAGCCAGGATGGCCGCATTGGTCTCCTCGCGGCGTAAATAGCCCTCATACTGAAGGCGTTCGGCTGCTGTAAGCAGCTTGGGATCGATCGTGGTCGCGCCGATGACTGTACGGATTTGGCGCATCGATTTGCGGACGGCATCAAGGAAGGCCCGACTTGCGTTCTCCATCAAATGCCAGCGGTCGGCGACCTGCACCGCGTGTGGCAGGGCCTTTGCTGCCGCTTCGCCATAACCGCCGCCACGATCGCGGGCGACGACCGAGATCGTGGGATGAGCAGCCAGCTAGGCTTGTGCGGTCGCGGGCTCACGATCCGGCAGCAAGGTGACTACCCGTCGCCTCTCCAAGTTGCAGATGATGCTGGCGTATCGGTGATTGCGCCGCCAGGCCCAATCATCAATGCCGATAACCTTGAGCTGGTCAGCCGGCGAACGACTGCGGCGTCGGACCACGCGCAGGAGAGTATCCTTGCTCACTGGCAGCATCAGCCGTTTTGCGAAGCCCGCTGCCGGTCGACCGCCAAGCGCCAGACCGAGGTGGTGGACGATAGAGTCCAGCCTCACCGTGCGTCGCGCCGATGGGGCCAATATCCCATCGGCGAAACGCTCGGTGAAGATCTGGCGTCCGCACAGGACGGCCTCGCAGCGGAAGCGGCGGGCGATCACCAGGAGCTCTACGACCCGCCCGGACAGCGGCAGATCGGCCACGCGTCGTCGATACCGGCTATGGATACGCCGCGAAACTGTCCCGCATGATGGACACAGGCCGACACTCCGGGACGCCCGGACCGTGATAATGGCCTTGTCACCCTCGTAGCACGCACTCTCTACAACAAACCCACGCGGCACTAGACTGGAGCGGTGGAGTGCTTGCTGCATGGCGCTGATTCTCCTCCAATCGAAACGGCAGACATCCCTCGAACTGCATCAAAAGTGAGTCAGAGCCCTTATTCCATGCCGAAGCACAGTTGGCGACATAGTGCGTTTGCGTTGGCCGATCGTGGGCTTGAGCACAGTGCTAAATCGCTGGAAGTCGTCCCGCAGATTATAGATCGCTATCGCGAGTGAACGATACCGCTCTAAGGTGAGCAATCCGCCGACCTGACGTCCCAATGCATCGATTGACCTCTGGAGCTGAGCTATCGCCTGCAGAGCATAGATCTGATTTTCAAGTATCTGATCCAACTTGAGGTTGATGGCTGCAAATTGTTCTCCCAGGCCGCCGCCCTTAGCATTGAGTGACTGAATCGCACTAAAGACTGAGAGAGCAACCTGAGCGACCGCAAGTGCTGCCATCGGCGCGATCGCTTTGGCCGGTGGGATTGCGAATGGATCAACAAGCGCAACGCCTGCTGTCGCGGCAAGCGCCTTGATTACTTTCCTCCGCTCCCATCCAGATCGCATAGTTCTGGTACCCCGGCGGTTACAACCGCGAACCTCGTCACCCGATGGTTCGCCGCGCCATTGCGGAGGCTAGTGAAACGCGAAATTCGCCTACCGTCCATATCCCTCGACAGGCTAATCTCCATAAATGGAGATCGGTCTCTCAATACGGTAATCCGGATCTATTCTCGTCAGGCGAATTTCTGCCAGTCATTCATGGTCCTAGCAAATCTTTTAAATCGTCGAGTGGGAGCCCCGGGGCGGCCACCGTAAGTGGATCGCGCATAAGGGCATCTGGGCGAAGAGAACAGGGCCAGGTCGGCCGAGGGCGAGGCCCGGCCCCCTTTCAAGGGCCAGGAGGATCTGCAATGGACCGTCGTCGGCAGGCCCGGCCTTCGAAGAATGGATGACCAAACGGTGGTTATACGGAGATCGTTCCACGTACTCGATCCTGACGAGACCTAGAGAACCTCCGACAGGCTAAGGCATCCGGTCCCGGGCCCGCAGGCCAATCTGGCCGACCTACCGGGACAGAACGGTTAGGCGAGCGAGACCGTTAAATCGGCCTTCGAGTCCGGCTCGCCTCCGCTTATGTAACGGCGTCGACGTTTCTTGTCCCCGCAGCGCTTGCGAGAGCTACTACACGGCTTTTGTGCATTCAGACTGCGCCACAACCAAAGCACTGGAACTCAAACACGGGACGTGCTGATATCCCGCTGTGGTGATCAGCGGTCTCCTCATGCGCGCTCCTTCGACAAGGCCAAAGACGTATATGGTCGCCGGCACCCATAGCGGTGCCGGCAAGACCACCGTCACACTCACCTTGCTTCATGCGATGACGACCAAGGGGCTTTCGGTTCAGCCGTTCAAAGTCGGACCGGATTTCATCGACACTGCCTATCATGGTGAAATCGCTGGTCGAGCATCGGTCAATCTCGATCTATGGATGATGGGGCCCGATATCGTTAGAAGTTCCTTTGAGCGGTTTTCGGCCGACAGCGACGTCGCTCTGATCGAGGCGATGGGAGCATTGTACGACGGTGAGGACGGCACTGAGCGCGGAAGCGCGGCTGATGTCGCCAAGCTGCTCGATGTGCCAATTATCCTGGTCATCGATATCTGGGGAATGACGCGGAGCACCATTCCTCTGCTTACGGGCTTTCTGTCCTTCGATGCAGATCTCAAATTTGCGGGGTTTGTGATGAACCGCGCAGGGAGTGACCGTCATGCGGCAATGGTCCGCGACGCGCTACCCCATCATCTCAGGGCACTGTGCCTAGGGTATGTCCTTCACAGCGACCAGCTAGCCATACCCGAGCGTCACCTGGGATTGGTCACACCGGACGAAAACGCCGTAAACACTTCGACCAGACGGGCTGCTCTGAGCTCTGCAAAGTCTGGATTGGATATCGACGCCTTGATTCCGGCGCCAAGCGCCAAGAGCCAAAACATAGCAACACCACTGCAGATCAGCGGCGACAAGGTGCGCATCGCGATAGCTCGCGATTCGGCGTTTAGCTTCTATTACCTTGAGAATTTGGCATTTCTCGAACAAGCTGGTGCGGAGCTGTGCCCTTTCAGCCCGATCTCCGATACCTCCTTGCCGACCAATATATCTGGCATTTACCTCGGTGGCGGTTATCCTGAAAGTTTCGCGACCGAGCTTGCCTCTAATCTTCCGCTCGTCGATCAGCTAAGACAGCTTACATGCCTGGCCTTGCCCATGTACGCGGAGTGCGGAGGCTTCATTTATCTGGGGCGGTCGCTCACCCTCTTCGATGGCACGACACAGCCAATGGTCGACGTCTTTCCGGTCGACATTGTTATGGACCCGAAACACCTCGCCATTCGCTATGTCAGCGTCCGGACAACGACCGCTTCAGCGCTAGGACCGGCCGGCACAATTGCAAGAGGCCAGGAATTTCACCAATCGCGCATCGTGAAGAGCCTTGCGGGTACGGAGTTCTATGAGGTCACGGCATCGAACGGCGAGCATTTCGAACATGGAATGCAGCGTGGCGGTGCCACAGGCAGTTACATCCACCTACATTTTGCGTCCAATCCTGCAATTCCTCAGCATTTTGTTCAAAGCTGTCGTGCCTGGTCGAGGGAATTTCTATGAGGCTCATTAGAATAGCGATTGCCTTTCTTACATTGACAAGCGCCGTCCATGCCGCCGAACCGACGGTTAAGGTCGCAGCAGTCCACTTTCAGCCGATCGAAGGCGACGTAAAAGCGAACGTGACCAAAATCGTCGAACTGACGCGTGAGGCAGCAAAAAGGGGTGCCAAACTCGTCGTTCACACGGAGATGGCGACAGCCGGCTACTCATTCTTCAGCCGCGAGCAGCTTAGCAAGGTTGCCGAACCGATCCCGGGACCGTCTACGCGTGCCATTGGCGCGGTCGCACGCGAGTTCGGTGTCTATGTTGCGTTTGGGCTTCCAGAGTATGATGCCTCGGCAAACCTGTACTACAACGCGGTCACCCTAGTCGGCCCTCGAGGACAGGTCATTGGTACCTACCGCAAGCGCAACAATCTGCTTGAAGCGTCATATAATTCGGAAGTCTGGGCACCAATTCCGACCTACGACACACCGTTTGGACGCGTAGCTATCGTGATCTGCGCCGACATGTTTTACAGCGCCTTTCCCCGTCTGGCGGCGTTAGCAGGCACAAACATCCTTATTGCGCCCGCCAATGTCGGCATCACCACCGACTTTATGAAAGTGCGGACTTGGGAAAACGACTTCTCCATGGTTGTCGCAAACCGTTTCGGTCACGGCGGCAAAGGATCCAAACCGACTTACTTCAACCAGGACTCGTTCGCGATCCCGTCGCCATTTGACTACGATTTCAGCGACAGCCGGACCGCCATCGTATCCAACAAGCAAGAGGTGCTCGCCGACTTTTCCGAACCGAGCAACCATATTGTCTATGCAAACCTCCCAGTTCGCAAAACTCGCGCGCTTCCTGTTGTACGGCGCCCATCGCTCTATTCCGTTCTCGCTCAAGACACCTTGGAATCCTACACGTTCGGCCAGTTCGGGCTGCCGCCAGCCACTGTTCTCGCTGCCGCGGCTGTCGACCCCGGCCCACAATCGGATATCTGGGCGGCCGGCCTTACGGCCGCGCAGAACGTTCTTGCTGAGGCCAAAGGCAAGGGTCTCGCATTAAGACTGATTGTTTTTCCATCAAACTACTTCAAAACGGCCGACGCTGATGGCGTCTCCAAACTGAAAGGCTTCTCGAAAGAGAACAACGTCGACGTCGTTGTCCAATATTCCGCAAGTGCTCCGCCGCAGAGCGTCATGTTCGCGTCAAACGGCGAAAGCTACAGCTACGATCGTACGCACCGGCTTCGTTCTGAACCCATTCCCGACAAGAAGTTAGCTTCTCATTTCTGGATGGTCGATCGAGACTATGGACGAGTGGCATTGCTTCAGGATGTCGACCTCATGGCGCCTGAGACGTCTCTTACGATGGAGAAGCTCGGCGTCGACATCGTGGCACTGAGCGCAGATACTGATCTTCCAATCGCTAGCAGCTTGTGGGCCAGTCGAACCGCGGACTACTACAACATCGTTGTAGCTAATCGCCGGGGAAAGGAGGGGATCTATCTCGGTGGCTACCCGTCCGGCCCGCAACTCGTCGAAGGTGACGGCGCAGCCATGGCGCAGATCGATACCAAACACGTGCGGTCAAAGAAGGCTCCGCGATTTCTCGATTTCTCGAAGCTTCTCACACCGTGTGGCGGCAACAATTGTTAGGCACGAGGCCTATGCTGCGCACCGTTTGCTGGACGGCTGACGGGCTCGCTCGCGGCCTGCGCGGCTTCATAACAATATGCGATCTCTGAAAATACCGATTTGTCGGCTGACCACAGTCCGAGCATTTGCGCGTTAACGTTTCAACTGGGGGAGGGAAAGAGTGGCTCTATTTCGAGAAGAGACCGCAGAGGTTGCGCCGGAGGATCTGCGGGCATTTGTGGCTGGCCCAAAGTCCTACGTGCTCCGGGGGCGCATCGTTACGATGAATGACGCCCACGACGTGATTCCCGATGGATACGTCTGCATAAAAGATGACCTGATTAAAGAGGTCGGCCCATGGTCGGGAGGCGTGCCCGCCCCCTTTAGCGGCGTCCCAATCATTGTAACAGGCGGTACGATCTACCCCGGGCTAATCGAACTGCACAATCATCCGGCGTACAACTTCATCCCGATGTGGACGGCGCCGCGCCGGTTCGACAACCGTGGCATTTGGCGAAAAGATAAGGGCTATATCCGCTGGGTATCCAATACAGACTATTTGCTCTGCAATCACCCGAACGCGACCTATCCCAAAGCGGTTGTACGATATGTCGAGTGTCGGGCCCTTCTTGGTGGCGTCACCACAACGCAAGGTGTGCGATATCAGACGGACAAGGAGGTCACGAAGTACTTCGAAGGCCTTGTTCGAAATGTGGAGTTTCCATTTAAGAAATGGCCTATTGCCGACGATTACATTAATGACTTCAATTCACCGGCAGAAGCCGAGGCGAACGTCGGGCCGGGCCCTCACGTCCGGGAAGCCCTACATTATCCACCTATGCGAAGGTACCGACGTCAGTACGCAAGGACTTTTCGATAACCTAAAGAAGGCTGACGGCTCCTGGCTGATCGGCCCTCCCCTCGTGGCAATTCATTGTACCGCGCTCAATACCTTGCAGTTTCAGACGCTCGCGACCAACAAAGGGGCGGGCATCGTTTGGTCTCCGCTCAGCAACTTCCTGCTTTACGGCGCCACCACAAAGATCGGCCTAGCGCGTAAAGCTGGAGTGCCAATCGCTATCGGATGCGATGCTCCCAGTGGGACAGAAAACCTGTTGGGCGAATTAAAGATTGCAAAATTGGTAAGCGATCGCGAGGGCGGCCTGTTTTCCGACCAGGAACTGGTCGATGCCGTCACGCGTGTCCCAGCCGCGATGATTGGGTGGAAAGGCTATGTCGGATCGATTGAACCAGACAGAGCTGCCGATCTCCTTATCGTTGAGGGTACCCAGGGTGACCCGTACGCTAGCTTGATCGCCACAGACGAATCCAAAATTATTGCCGTCGTGATCGACGGGCGACCTCGTGCTGGCCGCGCCTCGATCGTCGATCCCAATTCGCCGGGAGTCGAGCTCATCCGAATCGCCCAGCAAAATCTCGTGCTGGACATCATCGAAGCAGCTGATCATCCGCTCGGCGGCACATCGCTTAGTAGTGCAATCGCAACTCTAACGTACGCATTGGCGAACTTACCTGACGTGGCGGGAGAGGCTCATACCCTTGCGCCCGCGTTGATCGGAGCCCACGACCATTGGCGTCCAGTCCCGGACTACGATGATCGAGCCGCTGGGCCGATGTTCGCGGCCTCTACTTTGCCCGGCCCGGCGGACGTAGACCCCCTCACTATCGAACCAATGACCGCCGTCGACAATCCGGGATTTGCCGGCCGCATCAAGGCGAATATGAATGTCCCACAGTGGCTGAAAGATGCGCTCTAGCGAGCACAATTTGAACCGGGGGCCTCACATGCGGAATGACGGAGTCCGGCCCCTCGGGGACCTCGCCACCGCTCCTCGCCGCGCAGATAGTAGGGTTTTTTGTAGGAATTCAGCTTTTGCGCCCAAAGCGGACATCGCAGCGGCCCCGATCTATGTCCGCCAGTGACCCTGGCTGTTCTCTTATTCCGGGCGTGAGGTCAAGCTCTCCTTGAACGTCCTCGCCGGGGTCCATGGTTCTCTCCGCGGTAGGGGCGTGCCCTCCCCATGATGGCGCATGATGACGTTAGCGGATCAATGTGTGAAGCGCGCTTTGCCCCGCCGAGCACCGCAAAGCCAGGGGCGATCTCACCAACGTTAGCGTCCCGGCGGGGACGTTCACTCCCGCTGTTCGGCGGGAACTCGTTATCCTTTATGCAGGCTGATCAGCAGCATCCTTTTGATGACCATTTAAATTCGGTACGACGGGACCCGACTGATCGAATACCGCCTTACGGTTCAGCCGTCCTTAGAGCGATACGCGATTAACGCCGTGTAGGGTAGCTCGACCTAGCATCGCGCGCAGCGCCGGATTCCGGCGTTCGGCGGTATTTTTTCGCGCGATTCATTCAAGCCGCTCAAGAACAAGAGCAGATGTGAACTGGAATGCGCTGCTAACGTGGCAATGCTGATATTCGAAGAGCCGTGCCGGTGCATACTTTTATTTACGGATACGAAGGCGGGCATAAATGGATGACGCCGAACGCCGTTCCAATGCTTGGAACAACGCCGTCCACGCCGAAGGTACCCGAGCTGTATTCGAGCAGCGTGCGGCACGGTTGCGTCGCAAGATCTTGTTGCGGGATTTTGTCGGCATCGCCGTCCCTATGTTGCTTGCCTATCTGCTTGGGTCGGAAGTGTTTGAGCCGCTCAAGCCCTATCGGTCATTCGCCATCGGCTTGCTCGGTTTGACAGCGCTTATGCAAGCTCTGCTTGTTTTGTGGTCTCTGCTTGCTCGCTGGGACGAGGAACTTGCCTACGACACCAATGCGGCACGCGAGAGCTATTTGCTTAAGGAAGCCTGGCAAAAGTTAGGGCGCGGAGACTCCGAAAATCTCGCCGTCGAATACAATTTGATAGGTCGCCAGCAGTCTCTGGCTGACGCGCGTGATGCCGGCAAAGGCATTACGGAGAGTGAAAAGCAATTCGGTTTGCGGAATGGTCTTATTGAGAGCCAGCGCAAATGCATGTGCGGGGCCGTTCCTATGCAGCGTAAAGTGCCATGGCGGCCGAAAGTGGAGTGCGCCGCCTGCGGCGGCAACTAGGGAGGATTCTCATGGATGATAAAGTGAAGCGGACCCTGAAGGCGTTCGAAGCCTTGTCGGATGCGGAAAAGGCGGACTTCTTGGAAGTCCTCAAAGGCTTCGAAACCCGGGGACGGCTGCACGAAAGCATTCGCAAGGATCTGAAAATATCGATGGGGCCGCTTCCCGGAGCCTGTCCGTACTGCGGACGCTCCTAACCGACGCGCGGCAATCGGTGGCGATGGCTGCCGGTCCGACCGATCAAGAACGGGCCGGGCGACTTTGGCCGCCCCGTCCTGTCACGAGTGCCGGAGCATGCGCTCGGCAAGGGTTTCCGTTCGCCACGAGAGATGCAACTACGTGCATCATCAAGCAATACAATTACTTTCGACGCCCTTTCGAGGGACACTCTCGCATTTTCAAGGTCTGCAAGATCCGAGTTCTTTCAAAATCGCGATTGTGAGAGCCAAGTCATGGCCGTTAGCGACAGGCAGTTTACATTAACACCTAGACTGGGCCGGATATTCGTGCAGCGATGCTCGGATACCCGCATAGCGGCCGTCCTCAACGATGCCTTCAAGTGAGGAGACGTGGTGCCCAACCAAGCGGCTCTGATGGGAAAATTCAGACACTTGAAGCATTCCTGACGCAACCCGCCAGCCCGTAAAAATCTGCGGCATAACCATGCCGGCACGTCGGCTTAGGCGATGGCGAGCCCACGCCACGCCGGGCCGGGCGGGTCAAGGCCGCGTCAGCGCCCGCAGGGCCTGGCCTTGATGCGGCTGGACCGGTGTGGCTCTTGTGTGAGGGATTGTTACCCGCAGGGCAGAGACGTAGCTCAATTCTCATGCGAATATCTGCTCGGCTCCGGGCGAAGCCTAAAGCCCGGCAGAAGGCACGCCCAATCCTGGATCTGTGAAAAATAGCCGCAACCGGCTGGCTGTCGCGACGCGAGGGGCCTAGCCCATGGCCGCGCGCGAGTCTGCCGAGCGAGGAGAGATGATCAGGTCGTCAGTCTCTCGAGGCCAGAACGCTCTTCGATCATCGAAAAAATATCAGAGTGTCGGAGGGAATGTTGCTGGCGGCGTCCAGACGTCAACGGAATTATCGGCACCTGCAATACCGCGTTCGGCGCGGCCTCCAACGGCTACACCGCGATCGTCGAGGCCTTGCTTGCCAAGGGCGCGGTGTTCGACATCCAGGACAGCGACACCGCGCTGATTAAACCATAAGCAGTTCGTCTCGCACTCGAACACATAGAATGATAACGTGCGGGCGGTTGATGTGGAAAGGGCGCCCTGCAAGGGTACCTCTTCACAGAATCCGCAACATTAGCAGGTCGGCGCGGATCAAGTGGTGCCGTGGGACCGATGTCGTCCCAAACTCAACTCATACTCAGTCAAGCTGGCCGGCTGCATTAACAGCAATGAAAGGGCGATACGTTGCCTAAGTTCATAATAACCTACGACCTGATGAAGGGTAAGGATTACGATAAAATCATCAAAGAACTGGAAAAGCACGGTGGCCATAAGGCCCTGCTCTCGATGTGGTTCATCGACCTGGACAACACCGCGGTCGATGTGTTCGACCACTTCATTAAATTCGTAGATTCCGATGACCGGCTTGTGGTGACGGAGTTCAAGCCAGCAAATTCCAAAGCTAAGGCAATAAAGGGAACCAACGACTGGCTCGCTGCTCACCGCTAGCGGTTGGTTCTACTGCTCAGGCTTACCGTGTGTGGGCCTCGTTTATCGGATGAGCCTGAGCAGTGACCTTTCAACCCATGCATCGCAGGGCAAGCTCCAGAACTCTGCTTTAATGCCGGGAGAGTGGTGAATCAATGAAGCCGTCAGATCTCATCCAGAAGCAAATCGAGGACAGCCAGCGCCTTGCCAAGCACTTGGAGGCTTTTAACCGGACTGATCTTCAACGCCTCACGGGAGGCTACGCTGCAAATGACTACCTTGAGAGTATCCGGAAACTCGCAGGGCAAGCGAGTCGTGCTCATGCGAGCTTCGCCGAATCCGCCCGGATAGCTTCTGGTGCTCTTGCTTCACTGAAAGCAAGCATGCCTGGTGTGGGTGGGGATTTCAGCGAGGCCATTCGAAGGATGTCAGAGCTGCCGGCGGGCCTCAAGCTCTTGCAGGAGAGCGCTTATCATTTCGAGCAGCAGTTCCGCCTCACCAATCAGCATGACCTCGCCCGGCTGTCACAGCTGGCTGAGAGCATAACGGTACCGAAATGGCCCAACGACATCCAGCGCCAGCTGGAGAGCATTCGGGCGCCCTTCATCCAGATGCAGGATAGCCTGAAGTCTCTCCGTGGATTCAGCGAGCTGTCAGCAATCGGCGCAGCGGTAAGGATCGTTGAGCCTTTTGAAGCAGGGTTGGTTGGGAATCTCCGCCGTGACCTCGGCGACTGGCGTGATACCGAGGTAGATGCCACTGATCTTCTAGACGATCCGGAGGGGCGGGTCGCTGTTTACGAGGAACGAGGCTTCAATGCCGAGTTAGCCGATTTTCCAGCCGAGGCGTTTGAGAATGCCTTGACTGTCACAGGGATTGACCTGGGCGCCGTCAGTCCGATGCTGGCGCCTCCACCGGCTGACATGGTGCCGGCGTTCAACGTGCACGGTTATCAATGGCTGTTTGTACTCGAACGAGAGCTGCGGGTGTTCATCCTGAAATGCCTGACGGAAGCGAGCGGCGGCAACTGGGAGGCACGACTGCCTCCGAAGATGCGGGACAAGTGGCAAGAGAAGAGGGCTAAAGCTCTGTCAGAGGGCGAGGCCGAGCAGCCGCTCATCAACTACGCCGACTTTACCGACTACAACGATATTATCCTGGGTGCAGCGAATTGGCGGGATTGCTTCAAGGGCACGTTTAAACGCGAGGAGGCCGTGCGTGAAGGGTTTAACCGATTACGTCCGATCCGGCTGGTAACGGCTCATATGCGGTTCATGACCAATGAAGAATGGTTGATCCTGAATCTGGAAGTCAGGCGCATTCTCAAAGCTATTGGGGTTTCGATCTAGAAACGATGGAGGCAGAGGCCGCTCCAGCGGCCCCTGTTGCTCTGTCGGCTGATGCTGATCGAGAGAAAGAGTCTCAAGCGACCCAGCAATATAGCGAGTGTGCCACGTAGGTTTATCGTTCTCGCTTCTTCTTGGTTTTTGGACCGTTGCGGCCATGCGCCTTGCGGCACCTTCTTTCTAGCACGTTGATGTTCCCGAGCGCTCGCGGGGATCCGAGGAAGGGCTGCCCACCAGCATGCAAGCGCCACCTGGCAACTCGATGGTGAAGCTGTCTGATGATCGCGCTACTATCGGCCAAGACGATTGAGGATGCGCAATGCCGTGTACATGGCCGAGTGCCGGCGGCCTTTCCAGGCCCTAATAGTCGTTGTTGTTTGAATAGGGATAGCTGTTGCGGATCCGCGCGTCGGCGTCCCTTTCCATGTGCCGGACAATGACGCTGGCGTATGCCTTCATGTCGCGAGGCGTCTGGGGCTTCAGGCGGCATATCTTCTCGAACGCCCGCGCGGTGACACGCCCCGCCTCGTCGGGTGCAATTGCGGCTTTCGTGACTCCCCCCGCGTTTGCGCGCAAGCAAATGGGCTGGTCTCGCCTCATCCAGTGCCCGGCTGAACTTCGGCCACTCGCTGTCGTGCTGGGTGCCAAAATACATGTGCCAGTCGGCAAGGCAGCGAACAGAGATCGGCTTGCAGTCGCGGATGCCTGTGGCGACTTCTGGGCGTACGTCCTCCAGCTCCGGATGCTTTTCCACCATCTTGCTCAGGGCTAGCCGCGCTTTGGCCTCTGCGCGCACGGCGCGGCGATAGTCCGAAACGGCTTCGGTGACGGCGGTGGTTCGCCGCGACCCGTCACAGATCGAGAGTTCGGCCGACACATGGGTGCGGTGCCTGGCGCAAGCAGACGCAACACGTCGCGAGCCAACTCCTTCTGGATTTCCGCGGAGAACCCTTCGGAGTAACCATCTAGAAGCTGGGCCACGCTCGCCTTTGCAACAAGGCCTGTCACCGTCGCCGGCCTTGATCGAGTCAGCTTCCCGGCAAGCACACCCAGCTCGCAAAGGGCATCATACGCCTGCTTCGAAAGCCCCTTTCGCTCCTGCAGGTTCCGCGCGACGCGCCCCCGGCGCACGCGCGTTTCGGCTTCCTTCACCTCGTTCGCGAGCCGCACGACTTTGTCATCAGTCGGCATCATCGGCACCGCATTGACGATGGGTAGAGTGACGAGCTTGTTCATGAGAGATCTCCTACATCACGTTGGCGCAGCCGGGCCCGGGATGAGCCGGACCCTCTGTGATCCCAGCGCGAGGTGTCAATCTGATTGGCGCGACCAGGGATTCTCTTCCGCAAATGCGCCTTAACAGCACGGGCAATGCGGTGCCGAGCTGTGCGGTCTTCGTCAACCATGCGGATTCCGCTCGATGTCGCCCATCGTTCCGAGATGATCTCGCCCACCATTCCGATTTGAAGTCGCCCACCCGTTCCGAGACGATCTCGCCCGGCATTCCGGGATGATGTCGCCCGGGTGACGCGGCCTCTTCTGGCTCCCATAGGGTCCGTCCTTTCGGCTTTGCGAAGGGGGACCCTGGATGCCGACGGAGAGGCTTGCGATGCGCCGCGTGCGCGATGTGATCAGGATGAAGGCGGCTGGGCTGCCGAGCCGCGAGATTGCGCGACGGGTGGGCACGGCCCCCTCGACGGTGCGGCTGACGATCCGGCGGTTCGAGGCGGCGGGCCTGAGCTGGCCGTTGCCCGACGAACTCACGGACGCGGCCCTGGAAGCCCGCCTGTTCGCCAAGACCGGCAATGGTAACCGGCAGGGTCATCGCCGCATCGCCGAGCCCGACTGGGCGGCGGTGCACCGCGAGCTCAAGCGCAAGCACGTGACGCTGTCAATCCTGTGGGAGGAGTACATTGCCGCCGAGCCTGGCGGCTACCGGTACTCGCGCTTCTGTGAACTCTACCGCGCCTGGGACGGCCGCCTGTCGGTGACGATGCGCCAGGTGCATGCGGCCGGCGACAAGCTGTTCGTCGACTATGCCGGCGACGGCGTGCCGGTGGTGCTCGATCGCCTCACCGGTGAGCGCAGGATGGCCCAGATCTTCGTCGCCGTGCTCGGGGCCTCGAGCTTCACCTACACCCAGGCGACGTGGACGCAGGGGCTCGCCGACTGGATCAGCGCCCATGTCGGCGCCTTCGCGGCGATCGGCGGTGTGCCGGCGCTGCTGGTGCCGGACAACACCAAGGTGGCGGTCATCAAGGCCTGCCTCTACGACCCTCAGATCAATCGCACCTATGCGGAGATGGCGGCGCACTACGGCACGGCCATCTTGCCGGCACGACCGCGCAAGCCGCGCGACAAGGCCAAGGTCAAGCAAGCCGTGCTCGTCGTTGAGCGCTGGCTGCTCGGTCGCCTGCGCTATCGCACCTTCCACGGCCTCGCCGAGGTCAATGCGGCGATCGGCGAGTTGCTCACCAGGTTGAACGAGGAGCGGTCAATCCGGCGGCTCGGCGTGACGCGCCGCAGGCTGCTGGAGGAGATCGACCGGCCGGCGCTCAAGCCCTTGCCCGTGAGCGCCTATGTGCTCGCCGAATCGCGGATCCGCCGCGTCAGCATCGATTACCACGTCGAGGTGGAGAAGCACTACTATAGCGTTCCACATCGCTTCGCGCGCACAGAGCTCGAGGTGCGGCTCACCGCCCGCACCGTCGAGATCTTCCACAAGGCGAGAGGATCGCTGCCCATCTGCGCATGAGCGGCAATCACAAGCACACCACCGTGCCGGAGCACATGGCCTCGAGTCATCGCCGCTACGCCGGCTGGACCATCGCGCGCATCCGCCAGGACGCCGCCGCAATCGGCCCGGCGACCAGCGCGTTGTGCGACCTCATCCTCGACGAGCGCTCGCACCCCGAGCAGGTATTCCGTGCCTGCCTCGGCATCCTACGGCTCGCCGCCTCCTACGGGCGCGAGCGTCTCGACGCCGCGGCCGCCCGCGCGATCGAGATCGGCGCGCGCACCTACGGCTCAGTTCAAGTCGATCCTCGCCAACAATCTCGATCGGCGTTCCGCTCCCCAGCGCTCCGCGGACGACGCGCCGATCCTGCATGCCAACATCCGCGGACCGCGCTACTACAATTAGGAGACCATCCCCTGCTCACCCATCCGACCTTCGACCGCCTCAACGCGCTCGGCCTGCAAGGCATGGCCAAGGCCTTCGTCGACATCGAAGCCACCGGCGAGGCCAATAGCCTCGGCCACGCCGAATGGCTCGCGCTGCTGCTCGAACGTGAAGCCTCGCTGCGCCACGACAAGCGGCTCGCAACCCGCCTGCGCCATGCCAAGCTGCGCCAGCAAGCGTGCGTCGAGGACGTCGACTACCGCACCGCGCGGGGTCTCGATCGCGCGCTGTTTGCCAGCCTCATCGAGGGGCGCTGGGTCGACGACCACGCCAACCTCTTGATCTGCGGCCCGTCCGGCGTCGGCAAAAGTTGGCTCGCCTCGGCACTCGGCCACAAGGCCTGCCGCGACAATCGTTCTGTCCTTTACCAGCGCGTCCCGCGCCTGTTCGACGACCTGGCGCTCGCCCGCGGTGACGGCCGCCATCCACGCCTGCTGCGCGCCCTCGGCCGCGTCGATCTGCTCATCCTTGACGACTGGGGCCTTGCCCCGCTCGATGCCGGTGCCCGCCACGATCTCCTGGAGATCCTCGAAGATCGCTACGGCCGCCGCTCCACCCTCGTCACCAGCCCGCTCCCCGTGGACACATGGCACGCGCTGATCGGGGACCCAACTTACGCCGACGCCGTGCTTGATCGCCTCGTCCACAACGCCCATCGGCTCGACCTCTCCGGCGAGAGCCTGCGCCGAACCCAGCCAGCAGCCCGAAGGCCATAAGCTCGTGGCGCTGTGGACATGCCGCTGCGCTTGGACAACGCCACCGCGTTGCCCACATGCCCACACTAACCGCAACTGAAGAAGGAGAGGTTCAAGCCGCGATTCCAGATTGACCGCGCGGCTCGCCCAATGCCACAGAACAAACCGGCCAGAACGCCTCGCTCTCGGGCGAGATCAGATCGGAAAGGTGGGCGACATCGTCTCGGAATCCCCGGGCGACTTCAAAATGGTACATCTGGGCGACATCATCGGAATCCGCACAATAGACAATAAATGCACGAGCCCGCGGAAAACTGGGCTTCCTGGCTCTCATCGGCCTTCAATTCTTTCCGCTCCCACGCAGGTCCGCTCACACTGAAGACGCTGACACCTGCGCATCTACCAACATTTGAAAGAGTGCACCCATGAGTGAAAACACCAAAACCAAACCGGCCTACGAGGCCTTCGTCGTCGATGACTCCGGCAGTACGTCGCATTGGACCAAGGTCGGCGCCGCCTGGACGCACGAAGACGGCAAAGGCTTGAACGTGTCCCTGGCTGCCGGGATTGCGGTCAGTGGCAAGCTGGTGCTCCGAGCTCCTGATGGAGAGAAGCAGAAGGCACCACCGAAGAAATAGTTCGGCTGTTCGAGTGACTGGTGGCACGCTTTGTGCCGAAAACTTCCCAGGGGGAGGGCATCGCACGGCCGGCGCTGCCGCTGACCTATACTAAATGGGGCCGGAAACCGGCCCCATCACTACTGTTCACCGCGTCTCATACACGCTCTGGAGCAACGGCCTCCATCAGCTTCTCATGAATGGCGTCGGCAGTCCTGATTGCGGAGCCTACCACCTGATCGAGGCAGTGCGTCAGGAGATGCGTTCCGTAGGTTATGCTCCCCGCAAGGCTGTAAACTTCGCCAACCGGCTTGCCGTCCGGGGTCAACAGCTGGCCGCTATGAAAGTCGACCATCGCTCCTCCCTCGGCCATCGGTGTAAGCCAGCCTTTCCTCAGAAGGTACCCCAGCAGGGGGTACCGCGCCTTTGAAAGACCGGTGCCGATGCCGGAGCAATTAACGAGATATTCAAAGCCCAGGTGAATGAGGACCTCTTCCCCGAAGTCCTTCGATCGGCGTTTGACGTGGAAAAGACCTTCGGCAAAGTGGACCTCCCCCAGGCCTCCTGCCACCGTCAGCGAACCGTCGTCGAGCCAGTCAAGAATGTCCTTCGCCACCTTGGAGGCCGACCCGTAGCTTACATTGGTGTGAGCCTGGCGGTAATCCCGCTTATAGACCTCGCGCTCCCCTGGCGGAAGAAGGTGCCAAATGAGAGGAGTGACGTCGTCAAAGGCCTTGAGAACCGAGAACCACTCGCTGTCCTCATGGCAGTCGGCTAGGCCAAGCGGGATGGCCCGCTTTGGATGCAAACGCGCATTCTCGAAGGCTCTCGTCATTCCGGAGCAATCAATCCTCGCGACTTTGAATTCCCGCGAAATTCCGCGAAGAATGTCCTTCCACGTAAGACCGCCGTGCTCCGCAGCCATTTCCTTGATGGCTTCTCTGGTCAGCACTTTGAGTTCGTGCCGATGATATCTCGGCCGCGGGTACTGCATACACCCTGAGCGCGAGTACGCATGGATCTGTTTCACCCCATTCTGATGCCGCAGGATGTTAATCGTGTCGACAGCTGTCGGTCCCAAGCCCAGAACACAAACACCTTGGGCATCAGCCGGGATGGCCTTGAGCGACTCGAAATCCCATGGATTTCCGATGTATTTAGGTGAACCATCGAGATGCTTGAAGTTCGTCGATGGCACGTGTCCCAGGGCTAGCACCACGGTGTTGGCGAAGAGCTGCCCTCCACCTGACAACGTGATGGCAAAGCCCTGTCCTAGGCGATCGAGGCGGGCCGCCTCCCCTTGCAACCGCACCACTGGTACGCCCGCATGCCGGGCAACCTCTACAAAGAGGTCAAGATCCTTAGAGAATGCCTCTCCGATCTCGGAGCGCTTAAAGAACGCGGCATCTTGAGAAAGATTGTCTCCATCAACCCCCAGAGCTTCCAGCAACGCGTGAGGGTTTTCAGGATCATTACTCATTTTCGGAAGATGCATGTTCGCCAAAATAAAGGGCGCCTGGTCAGGCGCCCATGCAACTCCACGACCCTGTTGAGAAATCGGCTTCATATCCAAACAGATGAAGCCGATCTGTCCGGTTATGCGATCTGCGGTCGCCTTCTTCAGCATGCTGCGAAAGCAGCTGGCTCCTCCAACTCCCATCCCTACGAATGCGATCCAGTGCCGTGGATCAAATCCGTCCAGCTTGCCGGAAGGATTCAGAAACGGAGCGGTTGACGTGAGTAGAGTCGCGTTTTGCATTTGCGTTCCCTGTAGACAGCATTGACCGCGTGCGGAATTGCACGACTTCAGTCATGTCGTTTGCAGGAGCTGATGACGGCGGGTCCCCCGACGGACACTTAACAATTGGCCCCGTAGATCGCGCCAGTCGGGGGGGTTGCCGCAGCCTTTCGGCTGACTGCTCTCCTTACTTGTCTGCGCTGGCTCGGCTTGCCGACCTCCCCATCGCGGCATTAACGCTAAACGGTTTCGTGGCGAATTACAATTGCGCAACGTCACAATGCGCACGCATTGCTGCCATCACGTAGGTCGCAACAACAAAAAACGCCCTTCCATCGCTGGAAGGGCGTCTCGTTTCGACTCCAGCACGCAAGTGGCGACACGAAGTTGTATTCGCCCTCACGGGTGCACGGTCACACCACCTGCAGGGTGCGCTTAGCACCCTTGGCAGGAGCCGGCTGTTACGAGGCGGCAACCTCAACAGCCTCGACCTTCAGACCAGTCGGCGGTCCCTACCGCTGCGGACAATGCTGGAAAGCGTACAGCACGCAGACGGAAGCTCAGAGTTCTTATAAAAGGCACGTTCCAGTCCGTTTGGACCGGTCGTCTGGTTTTCGTCATACGCTCATTTTTGTGCGTCGGGAAGCGAAAACTACAAAATTGCTGCAATTGCACATCGGTTGCTTCGACCGAATTTAGACGGCCCAGCAATGCCTTGGACGGGATTCACCATGCCAAGCTTGGCGCCGAGTGCACGGCCATCAAGAAGCGCTCGCATAGCGGGCAGAGTGGACGAAACTGATTTCAAGACGCTATCTGCGACGCCGGGCGCTGGCGGATTTGGTAGACGCGCTCGCGGGTGATGAGAGGGAGTGAAGGGTGGCTGTTTTGCGGTGCGTGTCACGGATTTGCAGATCTGCCGGGTCGAGTTGAGGCGACAGGTTGGCAAGGTGATGGGCTGGAATGGCGGATTTCTTGCAAATCCGTTGGTTGGTAGTTGAGCAGCTTCCGCTGCCGGCGCCAGCTATTGTCCGTCCAGCGCGGCCTTCATCGCCAGTACGGCTTCCTTGAGCGGCGGGGGTGGTCCTTGAGCGCACGCCAAATGATGCGGGCATCGACCCGCTGGTATTCGTGGCGGAGGATATTGCCTATCCGGCGATGCCCCTCCAGCGCACTTCCTTGTGGGGCGACTTCAGTTTGCGGCCAAGGTGGCGGCTCGCCTCCGAGATGACCTCTATTCCCCGCTCGACGGCCGAACGCAACAGCCAGGAGCGCTGGTAGTCGCGATAGGTTTTTCCCTTCACGGCATTCTCAATGCCCCGAATGCTTTCCAGCATGTCGTGGATGCGCAGCAGGGGCGTACGCGTGGGCACCTAGAAGACCTTGGTGGCCTCCGCCTCGATCTTCCTGCGGATCAGGGGATGCAGACCGTTGCGCGTTGTGAGGTCGACCTCCACGCCGAGGCTTTCCTCCAGAAGACGCTTGGCGGCAACCAGGTCGAGGGCGTTGAAGGAGCCGCGCGGGTCGTAGTCAATGAAGAGGTCGAGGTCGCTGCCGGCCCTGGCTTCATCGCGGGCGGTCGAGCCGAACAGGTAGAGAGACGTTGCACCGGCTCCCGCAGCCCCTTGGCCAGGGTACGGAGCTTTCTTAGGGCGTCGGTGCGGTTCATAAGGCCAGTCTACCACGTACTTATGAACTGCGGCAAAAGCGAAATGAAGCGGATGCGCCCTGCAAGCTTTGCCTGCAGCCATGTCACGGATTTGCAAGTTTTCGGCAGAGTGGGCCAGGTGACGGATCTGCAAGGTTTGGTGAGGCCGGAATGGCGGATTTTTTGTTGCAGATGCGGGGCTTCGGACGTCACCTGATTGTTCGCTGTTGCTTGCTGTCGAATGGCGGGATTGCCGGGTTGGTGGGCCGGCGCCTCTTGTGTGGGTGTCTTTGCGCGAGGGATCGTGACCGGAGGCCGGGACGTCCTGGCCCGGCGCGCTTGCGCGTAGAGCCCGGTTGGACTGCCAACGCGCCGTACTATTTTGTCCAAGGTTTATGAGTCAGAAGATCGGGTGTGGAACGGCGGGGATGTTGATGTCCCGGCTCGGGGTGTGACTGGTGGTTTGCGGTGTGTATGAAAGAGGTGCGCTGCCGCGCGGGCATGGTTAGCGCGGACGCGGGGTCTGAATGTTGCCGGAGGGCAATCGCGTCGATAATCTCCCAGTCAGGAGGTGTGGGAAAATGAGCAACATATCCGACCTGGATGCGTGGATCGACGAGTCAATCCGTATCAGCGCAAAGCATGATTATCACCCCACAGCCTTCGTCGGGATGCGGGCAAGGCATGGCACCGTCGAGGCTATCAAGCGGCTTGTCAGCCAGGGCGACATCCAGAGCGGCTTTCGGCGTCTCAAAGAGCTTGGTCTTAAAGAATGGACCATTGAGCAGGCCGTCATCAATTTCCCCGGTGATTTCCCCAATCGCGAATTGCGGGAGGCCGCCCGCTGGCGACTTGAACAGCCTTAACGCGGGACGCAAACCTGCATGTGGCCGTTGGCGGGGATGTAGCGGTTCTTGCCGTAGTCGGATGGGCTTGAGCAGGTTTCGCTGCCGGGATGTTCAGACGCTGGTCGATATTTCGCGTGCAAGTCGGTCGCACATTTAGCTTTATCTGATGCCGATGCATTCGACAGCTTCGATTCAATCCGAACGTGTCATGCCACGCGCAAGCGTAAATTCGCCCAGTGCGTGTCAAACAAGCGAGTGCTATCGTAAATTGCAGCATTTGAAGTTGGAGGAAGCATAACGCGAGCTTCCCAGCTCGTTGGTAAATCGCACATTGTTGAGCTTTCACAACTGGCGCGGAACTGTTCGCGTTAGCAGATGAATTTTGCTGTTCCTCCAGAAGCGTTTGCGGCTCCAAGTCTATTGTGGTGCAACAGCGGAGGCAGAGATGTGTAAGTTTTACTTACGGATCGGAATACTGGGCGTCTTAGCTTTTGTGGTCCAACCAGCCGAAGCAGAACATTCCAGAATTCATTTGAGCACCGGCGGGAGTTTAGGCGCTGGCGACGTGATGTATGATGGCGGTTCATCCGTCCAGAGCATGATCGAATACAATGGCGGCGTGTTAACGGCGTTTTCGAATTGCGGGGGCAATCCGCGTCAGCATGCTTGCATCCAATGGAGTGAAGACGGGAAGGCACTAGGCGCAGGGCCGAGGGTTTATGAAGGCACCTCACGCGTTACCGCGATGACGAAGTATAAGAACGGAGTGCTAACTGCCTTCGCAAATTGCGGAGGTAGCCAGGCCGCCTGCATTCATTGGAGCGAAGACGGAAAAGCGCTCGGCGCTGGTCCGACGGTTTACGAGGGGAGCTCTGCAGTTACTGCCATGATCGCGTACAATGACGGAGTGCTAACCGCCTTTGCGAATTGCGGAGGCGGGCCGCCTGCTTGCATCCATTGGAGCCAAGATGGAAGGGCTTTAGGTGGAGGGCCAAGAGTCTACGAGGGCAGCTCGCCCGTAACGGCTATGGTTGCCTACAAGAGTGGCGTATTAACCGCATTCGCCCAGTGCGGCGAAGGACAGCCCGCCTGCATTCACTGGAGTACAGACGGGAGGGCGCTGGGTGGCGGGCCAAGGGTCTATCAGGGGTCCTCTCCCGTCACTGCTATGGCAGCACACAAGAATGGGGTTCTCACTGCCTTTTCGAGTTGTGGTGGTAATCCGCCACAGCGTGCCTGCGTCCATTGGAGCGAAGACGGAGCCGGACTCGGCGCGGGGCCGAGGGCGTACGAGGGAAGCTCGTTCGTCGCGAGTATCCTACCTCGCCGTGAGGGGATTCTGACGGCGTTCAATGGACTGCCGGATCCTCCGCCCAATGGGTGCCCGCTCCCGACCAGTTGTGCTGGTCCTATTCTAATGTGCCCAAAGGGGCACGTCGCTCCTGGCGGCAATTGCGTTGAGGAAGGATCAGAGCCTTGTGGAGTATGTGGAGTTTGGTCTTTCCGCTAGCGTAGCTCAACCTTGCAAGTAAGCGCATCGAAGGATGGAGACGTTCGTCTCGGGGCACGCTGACAACAGCGTGCCCTCACTGCTCCACGTCCCGGTCCGTGGAGTGAATCGGGCCTTCGGTCACAGTTTAAGAGAGGATCATGAGAGATGAATGGGCGATGATTTTCCTTGTTACTGGTAGCGAAACGACGATAGGCGCTGCGTGGCGGTACGGGGTGTGTCTGGCTCTTGGCGGGTGATGCTGCGCTTTTCGCGCGGGCGTGGTTAGCGCGGGACGCAGTTGCAAATGCTCTAGGAGAGTTTTGGAAAGAGGTTCGAGCGGAAACGCTGGCCAATCAACTCAAAAGCCCATCTTGAGCCGGTGGGCTGGTTGTTAAGGTTTGGCCTTGGCTGGTGGCCACGTTTGATAGACAGCCATGAGTTGTGTCTGATATCTAAGTCCCTCAAGGTTCGGACTACTGCAGTCCTGATCCGATTTAGCGATGGTGCGTTCAATGATATTCTATGCAAAACCATTTGGGCTTCGGGAAGAAGACACTGATTATAAGTTCGTCCTGGCCAGATTTGTCGTGGGCTTGTTGCTCGTTGGTGGCCTTATCGGTGCTTCATTCCTTGCAAAATCGATGCAGTGGCAGAGTGGAGCGGATACCTTGCTGGACTTGGGCAAGATCGCCTTCGGCGGACTGGTTGGGTTGCTGTTTGGTGAAAAGAACGCCGTGAAGGAGATAAGAAGACGCCCCCGCATCGCTAAGCCCTAGGAAGTCTGCTTTTTGAAAAACTGGCGGGTCGCCTCAAAATCTGGCGGTAATCCAAGATTGGGCGGATGACGAGTTGGATCAAGATTGCGTCCCATCCAACGAGTTTCGTACGCCGCCACCGGTGCGAGATTACTCATCAAGGCCCGATCGTATTCGCGGATAATCGACTGGTGCATAGGCATCAATCGTGTCATTGGTCCCTGGCGATCGATGCTCACCTTCTCGAGAAGGCCGCCCACGTAGGAATAAAGTGTCTCAGCAGGCAAAATGCCGTCAGTTTTTGGATCGAGTGGATCGAGAGGGGGCATTCCTGGATTAGTCGAAACTGGTGTAGTCAGCAAATTCATGACCCGCCAAATTCGATAAGCAGCGGGAGGGTAAGGCTCCCAGGGCAGGTCCGGAGATGGTGGCGTCTTCAGGAAGTTTTCATCGCTCCCCTTACCAACCAGAGCAATCGATAAGATCATAGCAATTAGCTCGATGTTAAGTCGGTCGCTCTTTTTGCAAAAAGCGAAGTGAGCCCAGTTTTTCTGCCACGGCTCTTCACCGTAGTTGTGCTCTTTTTCAAAATGACGAAGAGTTATCAGAAAACGAAGTGTAGCAAAGTCATCTGACTGGGATTCGATGAGCTGGGAAACCCAAGGAGCGTTCCTGAGCTTGTTGGGCATTTCAAGATGTCCCCGCATGATGTGTGCGGACTCATGCACCAAGGTCCATTCGAGGGATTTGTACATGAGGGTATAGATTAGAATTTGGCGCCACTTTTGCGGAGGGAGAACAGGACCGAAAATGCCAAACCGCAGCATTTTGAGGATCCGCTTATGGCCATCCTCAATTTTTCCTCGGGCTGATGACGGGTACCTATCCAAATCAATATCTATAGGGATCAGGCCGTCGATCGTTCGCGCTACAGCATTTGCGAAATAGAAAGCGCGTATGGCAAGGCCAGCAGAGATCGAAACCCTGGCCCTTTTGAAGAATTTTTTGACCACATGGATCGTAGGATCATAGGTCTTGAGAAGCCTGAGATGAGCTGAGCGTGGAGGACTTAGTTGGTAGCTCAGGTAGAAAAGATGGGCTGAAAGCTCGTCTGTTATGTGCCTGAAGATTTCCGCATCAAGAAACTCGGCCTTGACCCCTTCAATCGCATGGAGAAGTCGTTTGTCCATCGGTGTGGCTCGAAATGAATTCGCAATTCAATCAAAAAAGTGGCGCAAAAGGCCGGACAAGCGACAATATTTCTAGTTCGCTGCCCTAGCAAGGCACATAAATCTGCATGGGGCCGTGATGGTAGCTACCTGAGGTGCAGGCGCTGGCGGATCTCGTAGAGGCGTTCCCTCGTTATTCTTCCGCCGCGCGGGCCGGTGAAGCCGAGCTCTTCCAGCTTCGCGGCTAATTCCGTGTATTCGGAGAGGCCGGGTTTCATCAGCCTGCGCATCGCCGCGTGGATGGCGCGGGCGTGTCGTCGCGCCTCCGTCCTGTTGGTCCTTATCCCCTTCTGTGCGGCCTTTGGGCGTGAGGTTGCCCATCGAGGCTGCTAGTCTAGTGTATCCCCGCGTGCTTCTTCAGCACCTCGATGTCGCGCTGCTGGCTGTCCAGCCGCTTCTTCAGGTCGTCGTTGGCGGCCTTGAGGTTGTCGTTGGCGGCTTTCAACTCCTTGATGGCGTTGACCATGGCGGCTTCGATGGGGCGGTCCGAGAGGGTGAGATAGCCGCGCTGGTCGGTGCTCACCGCCTCGGGGATGGCCTTCTGCACATCCTGCGCCGAGAAACCGGCGTAAGTGGCGCTCATATCGTTGCTGCTCTTTTCATTCCAGCGGTAGAGGATGGGGTTGAGGGCGGTGATGGCTTCCAGCCCGCGGGTGAAGCCGCCCTGGATATCCTTCAGGCGTTCGTCGGAGGAGGCGGTGACGTTGCCGCTGGCGTCGGTGGTGAGCGTACCCGCGCCATAGTTGGCAAGCTGCACCGCGCCGCTGGCGTAGAGCGTGGTGACGCTGGTCTGGTTGGTGGTGATGGAGATGCCGGTGGCCGCGATCAGGCTTGAGCCGATGGTGTTGAAGCTGGAGCTGCCGCTGGCCGCGAAGTGCGTGGCGCTGACGGTGCCGGAGACTTCGAGGTTGGTGGTGGGTGTAACCTGCCCGATGCCGACGTTACCGCTGCTATTTTTTATCGTCAGGTAGGCGCTGTATTGAGATTGGTGGCTGGACCGATTGCAAAACTGCCGCGCGGCGTCGCCTGCATAGATGGCATAGGAGGGGTTTGCGTATTCAATAACCGCGTGTCCGCTGGTTGCGGTGCGGAACAGGCTAACGATGGACGCGCTGCTGCCCTGTACGGTAAGAGTTGTACTTGGCGCGCTGGTGCCGATGCCGATGTAGCCGGTGCTGACGATGCGCATTGCTTCGGTGCCGGAGGTGCCGAGTGTGAGGTATTTGTTGGTGACGTTACCAATGATCTGAGCGGCGGTGCTGCTCCACTGCAAGGCAGAGCCATCGTTGCTGAAGTTGATGAAGGCGCCGCTGCCGGTAAGGTATTCACGACGGCCGACGTAAAAGTCGCGGCCAACGCTGAGGTCGTTGTTGATTTAGCCTTTGGTGAAAGAAACAATTCCCGTGGTGCTGATGCCCGGCACGACAAATTTTCCAGCCGTGTCCATGTAGCCGGTGGTGGTGCCGCCGGTGGTGAAGCTGACGTAGCCAGTGGTGTTGTTGGCGGTGACTTTGGTGGTGCCCGAGGTGATGGTGTCGGCAACCGTC
This sequence comes from Bradyrhizobium sp. NC92, assembly GCF_025200865.1. NCBI lineage: Bacteria > Pseudomonadati > Pseudomonadota > Alphaproteobacteria > Hyphomicrobiales > Nitrobacteraceae > Bradyrhizobium > Bradyrhizobium sp. NC92. The sequence continues at coordinate 7,481,433 of NZ_CP104171.1, read as the reverse complement.
CCGCCGCCGCTGGCGAGACCGGCCGTGCCGTCGCAGAGAATGTTGGTGCCGTCAGACCAGCAGATGGCGTTGCTGTAGAGCTTTGGTGTTTCCGGGTCGGTCAGGCTGACCATCGCGTAGTCCGACCATATGCCGGGGGCGGCGTTGTATGTCAGAGGAAGTGAAAGGAGAAGAACAAGGAAAAGGGGAGTGATGGCGGTGCGAGATAATTGTAAACGGTTTGCGATTTGTCGCGTGTCGCTTTGTTGCAGATCCGTGGCCTGCGGAGGAGGCCCCTTGTCTTCCTAAACATCGCAAACGTCGTGCTCACTTGCACACCTGCTTGCGCCCGGTCAGGGGGCTGATGCGTTCGGTGCCGACCTTGCAGCCCGGCGCTTCTTCGCGGCGGGATGCGGGCGTAGTCGGAGATTCGGCATCTCCCCGTGCGGCCGGGCGCGTGTGTGCCGGCCGGGTGTTGGGTGCAGCGAGCGGAGACGCCGCGACCAATGCCATCATCAGGGCATGCGCAGCGACGCGGGCTGTCTGTCCGTGCACGCGGTCAGTTTAGCTGGCAAAGATGCATTCAGCAGCGGGGCTGCCACTTATCAAGCCATTGGTGAAGTAATCGGTGACTACCGGCGTGGCAGGAAAGACACCGGCTCAGGTCTTGCCGGGCCAGTTGCCCTCGTGAGGCATCCAGACCAGAACCTCTGCCTTGGGATCAGCGGTGCGCGCAAAAAGCACCGCACGAAAGTTTCCTTCCCAAAGCACGAGCTTGCCGTCATCCCAATGCCCGATGACCAAAGGCTCTTGTTGAGCGAAAGGAGTATTGATCGGGACTGCGTCCGCAGCCACGGCCGGATCCCGTGTCTCAAGCTGGCCGTTTGGCAGACGCCGCCTCGGGTGAGCGAGGTAGGAAAGAAAGGCGAGCGATCGACCTTGGCCGAGCGGGTCAATGATTGGAAGAGTATGGACCCTAGCGAGTTGCGATTTGGTCCAGCTTTCGCAGCGGAAGCTGTTGTACCAGTTGTTCAACGCATTTGCGTAGTCTCGCCGCAGGCCCGTATCGAACCAAACGCCGAGCCGGTCCCGCTCAGCGGCGTCCAGGCTATCAAAGGGGGCGCCGCTCTTGATTTTTGCCATCAGAGCAACACTCTCCGGCTGTTGGTGGTTGGCGGCATAGTCCGCAGCAAAGCGACCGGTAACCTCGGCGTAGGACCAGCGCGCCGCGACTTCTCGATGTGTAAAGATCTTGCCCTTCATCATCGTACTCAGCTTACTTCTTTCCGGAGTCTGTGAGCATCCTCGGCCATACGGAAGGGTATGGAGCCGATGGCGTGCATGCACGATGCAGGAATGTCACGGCTTCACGGCCAGATGGTGTTCAGAACGGCAGCCAGCCTGGCGCCTGCCTTCGCTAACTGCCTGCGCTTCATGGTATCCGCCTGCCGCAAGTAGGCATCGCGGTCGCCAAACGTGATGGCCCACCGGTTGCCGCTCGGGGCGAAGCTCGCGCCCGCAAACGCCTCCTGGGCAACCAGAAGGGTGTCGGTCGCCCAGGCCACCGACCAGTTCTCAATGCGCCCTGGGATCGCCGCAACGGCTTTAGCCGCCATGAGCAACTCCGGTGTTGAGGTTTCGCCTAGATCGTCGGGGATGTCGTCCCATTCACCATGGAAGTTCCTGTTTCTGTCGAGGATGCTGTTGGCTCCCGCGGTCTCTGTTGCCGGGTCAATCGTATGCGTCACATCGGGATCAACAAGATTGCCGGCCTTGTCCAGGTAGACCGAGCCCACATGCATAGGCTGGTGAAGGTCCCCTATCAGGTGTGAGAGCACAAAGAGCGCTTCCTTCTTGTCCTTGATCGCAAAAGGTGGCGGGGATGGCCTTCCGAGAAGGACAGCTATGGTGGCGTTCGTCGCTGCGACCAGGTCATGGTCATTCGTACCCTGGTAATTCCGGTCGAAGCGGTCACGCTGAATGGCCACATCGTCGAAGTGATAGGTGTTATGGCATCCCCGCTCTACATTGCCGGTTTTGTAGCTGCACTGCACCCAGTTGCGCGCGACATAGTCCTCCATGCGCTGCTGCTCGTCGGCTGTCCTGAACTGTGTGCACGGGATCTCGTATTCCGGATGGTTCGGGTTGACGGTGTAGACGAAGGTTCCGTCGCCCTGACGGACGACGCTTTTTACGCAATCGAGCCAGGGGCCGGCAGTCTTCAGGTCGAAGCCCAGGATCTGCGCCACCTGCTGCCTGGCATTCGCGGTGAGCATCTGGTCCGCAATGGAACCCACGACACGGTGGCCTTTGTACCCCCAAGCATGCGCGGATGCCGGGCACAGTGCCAAACCCAGGAGAATGACAAGAGCAGGATACCAGCGTGAAACAGAAAAACTGGCGAACATGGGGCTTACCGGAATGTTGAGCGCCGGAGCGCTTGTGGAAAAATGTGTCGGGTGAAAATTCTACTTGAACTTGTATGGCGGTTTTATAACCTGCCCTCGGGGGGTTCAATACAATTCGGCGATTCCCGGATGCTGAAGCCACCGGCAGTCAGCGTGCGTTCTTCTTTTCATTTCCATGTTGCTGGTGGGAAGAGCGGGGCCGCGTGTTCTTTTTCGACGGAGCCGGCGGCGGATTTTCCCGCAGATTGTTAAGCAGGCGCTCCGCCGCGCCTGGAGACGTTTGCTCTATTCTGCTTTGCAGGTTGGGATCGGCCCCACCACTTACCGGGTCAGCCCCGGCGCCATTTCCCGGCACAAGGCAGCCCGAAGTAATCAGCACTGCTACTGCGAACAGATCATTCTTGCGCGTTTGTTGCTTCATGTTTTTCCAGGAGTGGGTCATGCAAAGGGGTCTTCTGAGTCTTTTCTGCCTGATTGCGGCGTTAGTCGTCCTTCCAACTGTCACTGCGTTCGGCCAGGTTGATCCCAACCTGCAGGTGCGCATTGAGACCCTGACACCGCCGAGGGACCGTAAGCCGTATCTACCTGAAACGGAAGTTATAACGAAAAGGAGCGTGCGCACCTACACGACGAAAGAAGTCGTCGCCGTGCCACCCGCAGAGCAACAGCGCCGCCTGAATAAAATCCTCGTGGAAAAGAACCTGATGCTGCCGATGGCCGCTGACGCGCGCGAGAAGGCCATCAAGGAGTTCGGCCTTGATCGCGAGACACGGATGGTGACGAAGAAGAAGGTAGTTACCGAGGACGTCGTGGTCCCGAAGCCGCGGCTCACAAAGGTAACGGTCGCAGCCTCAACGCAATCCGTTTTTGACTCCAACGCCGCAAAAACCCCTAACGCAGTGGGTGATACGGTCTTCGGCACGACAGGCTCGATCACAGTCAATGTCCCGGTGGGCGTCGCCGACAGCTTCATTTTCCAAACCGGCGTGAGCGACCAGCGCTATGCGAAGCTGGTAGCGAAGAACGTCGACATCTTCATCAACAGCGCCACCTACCAACAGGTTCTCAACATTGTCGCGCCGGGCAAGACAGACGGCACCACGACATCAGATGTGATGAGCTATTCTCTGGGTTCAAGCACGGTATATGGCTCGGGTTTCAACCCGTACCTGGTCGAGCTCTTCACGCCGTCGGTTGCCTGGGCACGCAACAACATGGATCTCGGAGGCACCGTCTGCGGTGCCAAAGGGCAGGAGACGTTTTGCGTTGCAGGTACGTTCGTTGCGGTCGGCGATTTCACATTCTCCGACGTAGCGACCCAGCGTAACGCGTCCGCAAGACTGTCAGGTGCCGTGACTTGGCAAACGCCGATCGCGGGTCTCACAGCGTCGGCCGGTGGCTTTATCCAGGGCAGGCACTTCACAGAGTTTCCGGGCGGTCGCGAGGACCTTATCATTCAGGCTTCGGCGCGGGCGGACTGGACACCTAATTCAAATGTTCTGGTGAGCGGCGTGCTGCAAGCCACCCAGCAATTTTCGACGGTCAAGGCGCTAGAGTGGAATGGACTGGCAGTGTTTCCCTATGTGAGGTTGAGGGTCAGCTTCTGAAAGCGCCCCATCCAACCGGTCCCTGGCCAGTGGGCAGTTCTGCGTTTAGCCGCGCAGGAACGAAACTGCTTCGCCAGCCTTGGAGGCCGCAGTGAAGATGGCCCGCTTGTCGGCCTTCAACACCTTCAACCAATGCGCCAGGTACTGCGCATGGTCGGCACGGGGCACAACAGCAATCCCAAGCTCGGCGCAAAAGAACGCAGCGCCCAGCTCGGCCACCAGCTCTTCCATCGCATAGGCCTCGTTACCGAACCGGCCGGACAGGTCACCGTCACAGCGGTGAGTCGGTCCGGTCCAGTGGGTCAGCTCATGGAGCAGGGTGGAATAGTAGGCCTCCGTGGAACTGCTTGATGGCTCCTTTCGACAGCAAGCTCTGCTACGGACTAGTGTGAAGATTTTTCATATTTTTCGTTTCAGGAGATGGTTTTTCGTGGAGTAAGGTGTTTTCCGAGCGCCGAGGACGATTAGGCAAGCAAAATTCGTGGCCGGAGAAGGTTTTTCAGGAGTCTTGGCTCATGCAGATGGAATTTTCAGGGCCGGTGAGCGTTTTTCACGATCGCAGGCTGCCGGAGACCGCGACCCCCGCGGGCTATGCCGCACTCATAGACGCTTACGACCTCTCCGTTCCCATTCCCCGCGCGCTGTCTGCCATTGGAACAATACACCGCATCATCGAGGAAGGGGGGTGGCGCATCTACACGCCGCGCCATGCCCCGGATGCGACACTTGAGGGACATCTCACCTTCGCGCTCAAGAACGAGGGGCTCGACCTCGCAATCCTGAGCGGCTTTTCCTCGCCGTGAAGGAGAACGAGATTGCGGAGCTTGTGAAGGCGAAGCCAACCGGACTGTACACACGCCGGATCTGGTTTCTCTATGAGTGGCTATTGAAGCGGCAGCTGGACCTGCCTGCGGCAGACAAGATCTCCTACGTCGACGCTGTCGATACCGAACTTCAATACGCAAGCTCTCGCCAGAATTCGGCACGGCATCGTGTCCGCAACAACCTGCCAGGAACGCCGGAATTCTGTCCCCTCGTTTTTAAGACGACAAGGCTGACGCAGTTTATTGCTCAAGACCTTAAGTAACGGGCTCGCGTTGTGGTGAGCCAGGTTCCGAAAGATCTGCTCGCGCGCACTGCGGCCTTCCTTCTCCTGAAGGACTCAAAGTCGAGTTATGTCATCGAAGGCGAGAGACCGCCGCAGGACCGGATGCAGCGGTGGGGCAGGGTGATCGGCGAAGCGGGGCGGGTGCCGCTTGACGAAGCGGAGTTTCTGCGCCTGCAGCGCATCGTTATCGGCGATGAGCGCTTCGTGAAGCTCGGTTTTCGTCATGAGGGTGGCTTCGTCGGTGAGCACGACCGCGAGACGCAGCGACCTATTCCGGATCATATCAGTGCGCGTCACGAAGATATTACCTCTCTCATGCAGGGGTTGATTTCGTTTGATCAAGCCGCAGAAAATGAGCTTGAACCGGTCCTGGCTGCCGCCGTTCTGGCCTTCGGATTCGTCTATATCCATCCGTTCGAAGACGGCAATGGCCGCATTCATCGATACTTGATGCACCACGTGCTGGCACGGCGCGGGTTCAATCCGGCGGGGATCCACTTTCCGGTTTCTGCAGCGATTCTTGATAAGATCGGCGAATACAAGGAAGTGCTGGAAAGCTATTCGAGCAGATTTTCCCATTGTTGAATGGGAGGTGACCCCAAAGGGTAACGTCAACGTCATGAACGATACGGGTGATTTCTATCGCTTCTTTGACGCGACGCCCCACGCAGAATTTCTGTACGAATGCGTGCAAAGGACCATTGAAGAGGACTTGCCGAGAGAAACCCAATATTTACGCAACTTCGATACCTTCCGCGCCGGTATCGAACAGATGATCGATATGCCGGAGCGCACGCTCAACAATCTTTTGGGATTCTTGCGACAGAGCGGAGGGCACCTCTCCAAGCGTGCGCGGGATAATGAATTTTCTCAATCGACCTCAGATGAGGTCGCAAGAATTGAGGAGCTCTATCAAGCAACGTTCACGGAGTAATCCACAACGTGCGCCAATTCTCCCAGAATCATACTGGGGTAGTAGGATGCTTCTCTCACACGGACTGTTCAGCTGATCGGAATAAAGATGGTTTAGGCACGAGCGCCGATGAAGCCGCCGCCTCAGCTGTTTACTGAATCAGGAGGCCGTCTTCCATTTCTTTTTTCCTCCAGAATTTCCGCACAGATCGCTCTATGCGCGCGTATCGCGCGTGGATTCGTTAAGTACGAGTCCTCAACGCCGCGCGTCCTATGAATTCGATTGCATCGATGCCGATTACGTTGATGGCGCCGGACCGCAGCTTTTGGACGGGTTTCATGCTGACCATACCAAACCGTTCGCGCTCCTGCGTGTCGTGACTACGCCGGCGAGGTTCGGTCAATTTGCGGGTGCTACGCCTGCGCCGGCCGACTGGTTTTATCTTGAGATTGAACCCGGCCGGTCCGGTCTGCCAGCCTGGCATGCTCAGCTCCAAGGAAATGGTTATTCAGTTCACTCACGCGGCGTTTTGACCTATGCGCGGCGACTTGATGCACCGGATGAGCTAACGGGCCCGAGATCAAGACACCAAAGTCTGGGTGCCTCTGTCGCCCCGAGGCTGGTACTGCCACCCCCGCTCGCCGGTGCTTGCATCGCACTGACAAACCCAGCAGGTGGTGCCAAAATCTCAACGATTCTCAAGGGTGTCCCACAAGCGGAAACAGTCCTGGTCAGAGATGTCGGTCAGGCAAATTTCGTCTCTCTTTGTGACGAGCTCGGCCGTGCCGTTCTGCATTTTGACGTCGGACTGCCGATCTCCTTCAATCGCCACACGCGACCCTCGAAGTTCAACATCGATCCGAACGTGCGACCGCCGATCATTCCGTCGCATTGGGATTGGGATCATCTTCACGGCGCCATTCCCGCATCTCTTGATTGTCCGTGGATTGTTCCCGATCAGCGGCTTGGGCCTGGCGCCGCGCGGCTGGCGCGAATCCTTGGCGAGCAGGGCAACCTGCTGGTGCGTCCCGCCAACGCCCCCATTCGGTTTCCGTTTGGCGACTTGGTACCGGAGCGGAGGCCCTGTCGGAGACCTCAATGACAGCGGATTGACGGTTCTTGCCGTCCTAACGAGCGGCCGATCAGCCTTGCTGACAGGCGATGCTGATTATGCGCACCTCATGCATTCAAATGCAGCTAGAATGGATCATCTCGTCGCAACTCATTACGGCGCGCGCTTCAACTCGAGTCACAGGTTCGTACCGAGACAGAGTGGAAGAGGCGGCACGCTCGTCATTTCTTGCGGCTATCGTAATGTCTATCGTCACCCACATAAGGAAGCGCTGACCAAGCACGCAAAGTCAGGGTGGAGATCTTATGTAACAATCGCCGGACGCAAAGGCGCTCTCCGGGGCGATCGTGCGATAGGCTAGAGATAAGACAGGATTTTCGTCTCGTCCGGTGAAAGTTAGTATGGGACGTCGGGCCCCTCGTGATGTGTCTCCGGAAGGAAAAGGAGGACTGGTAAGCGACAGGATTCGTTGTCTCGCGTCACCAATTGTCCTGGTAGGATGATCCTAGACGATCGCCGTTGGTCGGTCCGTCCGCGACGGCCGGCGAGCGAAGCGCAAGCCTAGAGTTGGGCCTCAGGCATGTCCAAGCGAGCGGATGAGCGCGGTTGCGCGGTTGTTGTGCCTGCCGGCGTACCGGGAAATTAGCGGTCCATGCGCATTTGAGGCGCAGGGCAACGAGAAAACGAATTTTAAGCCGAGATCGCGCCGGGTAGGTGGAGAAGAACTGAAGGAGCGTTTTGCCATGCTTCAAATCAGAATCTATGACGCGCAGACGCATGCGGGCGAAGAAAATTGCGATCATCCGATTGAATTGAACCGATCCTTCGCCGGCGCGCGTGCGGCCTTCGCCGCATTGGGCGCTCGGAACGAGCCGCTGTGCGTCTCGGCCGTGCGGCTTCGATTCCGCGCGCAAGACTTACGGAGATTTGGTAGCTAACTCAAGGCCTTAAGAAGTCGCCGCCGTCGCATCCAACCGCAAATTAACCGCACGATGATTGCGCGATCATTGGAACGTTCTGTCGTCCGCTTCGCGCTTTGAAGAAAAATGTTTCTTTCTTTGGGGAGCCGTTGACCAATCTGTTTAAGCTCGCCTACCAACCGCCGGCTCGAAACAATGCGGGCGAGGAGACGGACCAGCAGTGAGATGAGCGACAAACCGCAACCGTCCAGCGCCAAGGTTACGATTCCCCTTCTTCAGCAATTGAAGAATGAGGAGCGGCGAATCACGATGACAACCGCCTATGATGCCGTGACGGCGCATATCGCGGATCCCGTCGTGGATGTCATCCTCGTAGGCGATAGTGTCGGCAACGTGTGCCTCGGCTTCGACAATACCCTGCCGGTCAGCTTGTCGATGATGAACCACCATCTGGAAGCGGTCGCGCGCACGCGGCCTCGCGCCTTGCTCGTGGCGGATCTGCCGTTCCTCAGCTTTCATATCAGCCCTCAGGAAACCATCCGCAACGCAGGCGGTTTTCTGCAGCGCGGCGCCGATGCCGTCAAGCTCGAAGGCGGTGCCAAGCGCCTCGATATGGTTCGCGCGTTGGTCGACTGCGAAATTCCCGTGATGGGACACCTCGGGCTTACTCCCCAGAGCGTCAACGTAATGGGTGGCTTCAAGGTGCAGGGGCGCTCAGACGATGATGCAATACGGCTGCTCGAAGATGCGCACCACCTCCAGGAAGCCGGTTGCTTTGCTCTTGTGCTCGAGGGCATACCGGCGGAGCTGGCCGCGCGGGCCACGGAGACCCTCACAATCCCGACCATCGGGATCGGCGCCGGCATTGGATGTTCGGGGCAGGTGCTCGTCTTTCACGACGTGGTGGGCTTGACGCAAGGGCACCGACCGAAATTCGTGCGAGCTTATTCCGATGGTTTTCATCTGTTGCAGGAGGCGCTCTCTCGCTGGGCTGCCGATGTCCGTGAAGGGATGTTCCCGGCTGCCCAAGAATCCTATCGCCTGCCGGAGCCCCTGAAGGATCTGATCGCGAACTGGGTACCTCGCAAGATAGGCAGACCACAGTGACCATACGCACCATAACCACCGTTAGCGAGCTGCGCTTGACGTTGGCGGAAGCTCGCAACCCAGAAAGTCGCATCGGTTTGGTGCCCACGATGGGGTATCTGCATGATGGTCATATGGCCCTCGTCCAGGCGAGCAGGAGACGGTGTGGCACCAACGTGGTCAGCATCTTCGTCAATCCCACTCAGTTCGGCCCGAAGGAAGATCTCAGCATCTATCCTCGCGACTTCCCGCGCGATGAAGAGCTATGCCGCGCGGCAGGAGTTGACATCCTCTTCGCACCACAGGCGGAGGAGGTCTATCCGCCTCAGTTTGGTACCTTTGTTGAACCAGGTGCGCTAGCTCGGCCCTTGTGCGGGTCCTTCAGACCCGGCCACTTCCGCGGCGTCGCCACAGTCGTCTCGAAGTTGTTTAACATGGTGCAGCCGGATGTCGCGTTCTTTGGACAGAAGGACTTTCAGCAGTGCGCGGTGGTCCGGCGGTTGGCAGCCGATCTCAACTTCCCGATCGAGATCGTCACCGTGCCAACGGTTCGCGATCCTGACGGGCTCGCAATGAGCAGCCGGAATCGGTATCTGAGCGCCGCCGAACGCGCGCGAGCCCTTTCGCTCAGTCGAGGCCTGTTCCAGGCAGAGGCCGATTTTCTGGCAGGAGAGCGCGATCCCGTCCGGCTGCTGTTACGCGCCAGGCGGCCCATCGAGAACGTCGATGAGCTGCAATACCTGGAAATTGTAGACACCCAAACGCTAGAGCCAGTTTCAAATCGGGTGTCTCGTCCCGCCGCGATCTGTGTAGCAGCCTATGTCGGCTCGACCCGGCTGATCGACAATGTTGTGCTTAATCCGGATAGCTATGCTGGTTGATACCGAGGTTCAGGCGAGCTAGCAGGGCAGATATAAGTCGGAGGCCGCGCGCGTGTCAATCGCAAGGGTTTGCGACTGAGATGATGAAGCAGGCAGCTTCGATTTTTGCACTTTCAGCGCGCGACGCTTCATCGTAGCTGTCAGCTTCTTTGTTTTCGATCGAGCGGGCGCTTTCGGAGCGGAGCAGCTGGTGCCTGATCTTTGCTGCGTCCGCGTCATCGACACTCTCCAACGGTTTTATCGGCCGTGATCTGGGCAAGCCTAGCATGTGCCAACTATCGCCTCAGCCGCTCTCCCGATCGGGTTGGGTAAGACGAAATGATCGGTGCGCTCAGAACCATAAACAGAGCCCAACTCGCTTCATCGCTCGCTGCTGCTCGATTGCGTCGAGAGCCAGCCATCCTTGCGACCCCGTACATCACCAGCTCCGTCCGGGGCGTCCAAGGAAGATCTGATAATATGAACAATCCTCAAGCAGGCACGATCGTTGTTCTATGCGCGGCGAATTCCGGTTCGTGGCGGATCCCCTCCTGCTCGGGAGTGGAGTGTATTGCTGAGTGCGGTATAGCGAAGTTGGTACGCGGCTGCTGAACAATCCTATTGGCAGTTTGCATATCGATCGCGGTGAAAATCATCAAAAAGTGTCAGGCTGGCGCTGAATTTCGGCAGGATGGCCGTTACGCCTGCGCTGAGACTAGCGCCTTCACGAGGAGACTTCGGATATCCAGCAACCCACGACAGGACAAACTTTTCGGTGCATGTATACTCAGACTTTGGGTCTGAAAGAACGTCATTTAAGTGCATTTAGTGTTTTCGTGCTATTAATCTCCTTGCATGTCGGAGTCGCAGAGTGTTGGACCCAGCCACGACTGCGCTGCTGCGCGCCATTCTCGACGAGGTCTGCGAGGGTCTCCCCCGCAGCGAGACGGGACTTCGCGCCCATGTCGCCTCCAAGATGCTCGAGGCCGCCGGCAAAGGTGTAATTACGGCAGAGCGGCTGAAACAGGTGGCCATGGAGGCACTTCGCTCGGCGCCAACGATGTGGCGATAGTCTCGGCGGTCCTGCGGTGAATTTCCAGGTCACAGTATTGAAGATTCTGGTCAGTTACCCGGACGGGTTTGCATCCATGTCCGACCTCAAGCGGGACATGGCCATTTTGGCTACGAGCGGGCCGGAATGGGCTGAGCGCACGAAGAGAATGGGGGCGCGTGTACCCGGGCTCGACATCTTTTCGCAAGGATTGATCGAGCGCATCAATGGAGGTTGGCGCATCACGAACCATGGCAGGGCCGTCCTTGAAGCGATGGAAGCGAGGCCGTCTGGCACAGGGGCGCGAATAGATCAGCACGGGGCTCCTCTGGAGACCAGCGCTGCTGCCGATCAGAACTTAGCTGCAATAGAGCCCTTCAAAGCCGACGCGGCTCCTCCAGCTGCGGCCAAGATCGACGGACGACGATCCACTAAACGACGGCTTTCCCCTCTCAATGTTGGAAGTGGACGTGCAATACGGTCGTGAGTTCGAAAATATTGCAGTTTGCGCGTTGGTGAAACTGCATACGGCTCGCGGCCTCATAGCAGGTAGCGGTTGAGATTGACTTAGCTCAATTGGCAACTGCTTGGGTCTTTGAACCATGCCCGGTTCGCCTTGTTGAGGCATAGCGCCTCCGGGAGGCGACGAGGGCGTGCACACTTCGAGTTTCAAGTCACATTGGCCTGGTCAAAATCGCGGGCCGAGCAGACGCCGGCGCGCAAACGCGGCGCGGGTCCCGCTACATCGTCTGCTGCGTACTTCATGCCAGCGTCTTGACTGAGGCATTCGCAGGCGTCGGCCGTGGGGACCGCCGGCAAGGTCCAACTTCCATATCGCAATTCAATCCGAAATGTCTTGGGATACCGTCACGCGCTCGAGCGGAGTAGGGGCGGCGCTCGCGCGGATCCCTGTTTCAAGGCCTTCCACAGCTTTGCTCATCGTCGACCTTTCTCGATGCCCGCCGTCGAATCTTTCTTCGAATCTGAGTGAAAACGTAAGTGCCCCAAATTAGCAGCATGTCTTCAAAGCTCTCCTGCTCCTGCCAGAACTGCGGCTATGGCGCGCTGGACCGGCGTTATCGCATTGTGCTGAATGCTACTCGAAACTCTCTTCGTCGACCCGCTGCAAATCGTGGGAAGTCATAATCAAACTCATAGGATGTACTCGCCACTCTATCTAGCAATCCATGGATCTCTCACCGCTTGCTCGGATGAGGCCGCGGCGCATCACCTCGCGGCTGGTTGAAACGGCCATGGGCGCCTGTGGCAGAACTAATGTTGATTCGTGTCCTGCTACGTCTCAGTAGTCGCACATGGTGTCTTAAAAATGCATTTTTGGCGCGCAATGGCCGAAATTGTGCGGCTAGAGACGATAAAAGAACGTGGGTTCACCGCAAAGGAAAACCGCCCCTTGTTCGAAGCGGGCAGGCACCTGTGTTACTCATGCGCAAGTATGATTTCATTCGAGTAGTTCGCTCTGGCTCGTCTGGGCAAGCCTTTTCGACATCGTCGATGCAAGGCCTCGTCCGACCGGGCTGGGGCCGTAAGATATTCTCCTTCGTGGAGCTCTCCACTTCCTCGATGGATCCAATTGAAGGCGCCGCCGAGTGGCGTGATGTTTATGCTTCGAAGCAAATGGCTAGTCAGGCGCGTTCACTTTGAACATGAACACCGGGTGGCTCTTCTGGGGGCGGATGGAAGATGGTGGCGCAGTTGCGTCCTCATCGAGGCGTCGGAAACAGGGGCTCGCCTTCTGATCGAGGGGGCACCAGACGTGCTCAAATCTAGGCACTGTTTCTTGCTACTCTCGAAAACAGGGCTCGCATTTCGGCGATGCGAGTTGGTTCGACTCGACGGCTGTGAAGCCGAAATCGAGTATGTGACCGCCAGGACTGCGCGCGTCCCTCCCAAGGAAAGGCACGCGCCGCCCAAGTCGTGATTGCCTTCAATCGATCATGCTATCGCTTGAAGGGAACGCGAGAATAAGCCCGTCGGGCGGCTCAAGCCATAGTGATCCCGAAGAGTACTGCCGGCGTAGTCCTGGCGGAACAGGCCACGCTTACGTAGGATCGGCACGACCTGCTCGGCAAACAGATCGAAGCCGCCGGGCAGGAAGGGCGGCATGACATTGAATCCGTCGGCGGCGCCGTTTTCAAACCAGGCCTGGATGTTGTCGGCGATTTTTTCCGGCGGTCCGGCGATCACCCAATGCCCGCGCGCTCCGGCGAGCCGCTGCACGAGCTGGCGGATGGTCGGCTTCTCGCGATCGACGATATCGACGACCAGCTTGAAGCGGCTTGCCACGCCATGCGCTCCGCTAGTGTCGATAAGATGACGCGGGAAGGGGCCATCGAGATCGAAGCCGGTGAGATCGAGCCCAGTCATCTGGCGCAGCTGGGTCAGCGAGAACTCCGGCTGGATCAGCGCGTTGAACTCTTCTTGGAGCCGGTCGGCCTCGACCTGCGTGCTGGCGATGAACGGCGAGATGCCGGGTAGAATCTTGATCTGGTCGGGGTTGCGGTCAAACGCGCGCGCCTGACGCTTGACATCGGCGTAAAACTCTTGCGCGCTCCCCAACGTCTGGTGCGCGGTGAAGATGGCTTCGGCAAACCGCGCGGCAAAGGCACGCCCGTCCTCGGACGAGCCCGCCTGTACATAGACCGGCCGGCCCTGTGGCGGCCGCGAGACGTTGAGCGGACCGCGCACGCGAAAATGCTTTCCGATGTGGTCGATCGCGTGGATCTTGCTGGTGTCGGCGAAGATGCCAGAGACGGGATCGTTGACCAGCGCGTCGTCTTCCCAACTGTCCCATAGGCGCGTGATGACATCGAGATATTCCCGAGCCCGCTCATATCGTTCGTGGTGCGGCGGATGCTCGGGCAGGCCGAAGTTTTGCGCCGCCTGCGGCGAGCTCGTGGTCACGATGTTCCACCCCGCTCGACCGCCGCTGATGTGATCGAGCGAGGCGAACAGCCGGGCAAGATTGTAGGGCTCGCTGTAGGTGGTCGACGCGGTTGCGATTAGGCCGATGCGTTTGGTGGCGGTGGCGATCGCGGAGAGCAGCGTGATCGGTTCCAGGCGGAAGCGTTGCGCGTAACGGACATTGTCGGCAAGCGCCGGGCCGTCAGCGAAGAACACCGCGTCGAACTTGTGCGCTTCGGCGCGCTGCGCGAGCTCCTGGTAATAAGTGACGTCGAGGATGCGGTCGGTGGCCGATGCCTTGTGGCGCCAGGCAGCCTCGTGATGACCGTCCGGATAAATGAAGAAGTTCAGGGACAGTTGCCGTTTGCTCATGGGCGTGCTCGCAGATCTCTGGTCGTTACAGCGTGTGGGTGCCGCGCTTGCGGCGTCGCTCGACTCTATGTCGGCGCTCGCGAAGCTGTCGATGAAATGGATTTGCGTTGTTATGAGCGAAGCGAGAATGAAGCTTGTGAACGCGCCGCCTACCGGAGATGAGTGACGTCGTGCTGATGAAGAAGATGGGTAGATCAGGCAATTTTCTGCGCCGGCCAGCTTGATTTGGCTTGCTCCGAGCGCATTAAGCACTCGAGCAGGCTGTCATCATCGCAAATATTTCCGCGTCGGTGTGATCGGCGACGCGATCATTGCCTGCCGGGAAAAACAAAGGTGGTTTCGTTTCATTGACTGGATCGCGTTCGCTTTTGCGATCTGCAACGTCCAAACGAGATCGTTCACCATGCTGCGATCCGATCTATTCGTCGTTCACGAAGCAGCCCGACTGATTTCTGCGCCGTGGACGCCGTGCCGTGCCTGCAGGATGGCAGAGAGCTGTACCTCCGGGACGCTTGTGCGGCCGATCATCTAGCCATCGGCGCACATCGCGGTCCCTCAGGACTTAGATCAGAAACATCCCATCACTCGCAGCCCCTGGCGTGACCGGCGCATGGCGGAGCTTTGTCCAGACCATCCCAGGAAAGACCACGATCATGAGCAACACGACCACCATCGGCAATTCCATTCCCCGCGCCGACATCGTCAAGCGCGCGGCGCGGCTCGGTGCCGAGATCAAGAACGTCAAGCTGTCGGGCGATCTGTCCGATGACGTCGTCGCGGCATCAACCAGGTGCTGTTCGAGCACAAGGTGATCTTCTTCCGTAACCAGGGTCATCTCGACGATGCCGAGCAG
The DNA here is from genome assembly GCF_025200865.1 of Bradyrhizobium sp. NC92. NCBI lineage: Bacteria > Pseudomonadati > Pseudomonadota > Alphaproteobacteria > Hyphomicrobiales > Nitrobacteraceae > Bradyrhizobium > Bradyrhizobium sp. NC92. The sequence goes on along the minus strand of NZ_CP104171.1, from coordinate 7,466,282 downwards.
GAACGCTTCGCCGTCAGGCTCGGCAAGCTGGTGCCGCATCCGACGGTCGGGGCGACCAAGGGCACTTCGTCGATCCTGGAGCTGGATTCAGGGCGCGGCGGCGGCCGCGAATCAAGTTGTCGAAACCGCAGACGGCCAAGGCCGCCTGATCCCGCATCAGCGACAGGATTTATCAGAATGACCTCTTTGTTCGCTTTGTGCGCGCGCGGCAGCTTACCGCGCGCAGGACCGCGCAGCTACTGCTCGCCGGCGCCTTCATGCTGGGCTTCGCGGCTCCCGCTTTCGCCGAGCCGCCGCTCGACAAGACTGAGATCCGCTACCAGGGCTGGGCCGGGCAGTTGACGTTCATCGAGCTCGCGGAGGACCTCGGCTATCTCGCCCCGCTGAAGCTGAAATGGGTCGGCAACACCATCAGGGGGCCGCAGGACATTCAGACCGTCGTCACTGGTGATATCGACATCGGCGGCGCCTTCTATGGCGCGCTCCTCAAGCTGATTGCGCGAAGGCGCCGATCAAAGCTGTCGTCGGTTATTACGGCTCCGACACCAACACTTATCAGGGGTTACTTCGTCAAGGACGATAGCCCAATCAAGAGGGGGCGCGACCTGATCGGCCCAGGCCCTGTAGAGTTCGCAGAAGCGGCTATAGCGATGGCCATGCGGCTGGCTGGCGATGTATTCCTCCCAGAGGATCGACAGCGCCACATGCTTGCGCTAGGGCTCGCGGTGAATGGTCGCCCAGTCCGGCTCCGCGCGCCGCCTCTGGCCTCGTTTGGCTCCGGCGCCTGCAAAAGGCGCTCCTCCAGAACCGTATCCGCGACGTCGTCCGCAAGCGGCCAGCTCAGCCCTGCCGCTTCGAACCGCCGGATCGTCAGCCGCACCGTTGAGAGGACGGCCCCGACCCGCCGCCCGATCTCCCGGATCGAAAGCCCCGCCGCTTCAGTCTCATCACCTCGCGCACATGGCGCATCCCAAGCCTCCCCATCGGCATCCGATCCACTCCTGCCAAAAGCCGAAAGGAGGAACCTATCAGGCCAGAAGAGGCCGCTTCACCCCGGGCGATTTCATCTCGGAATGGTGGGCGATTTCAATCGGAATGGCGGGCGATTTCATTTCGGAATCATGGGCGATTTCGAGCGGAATCAGCAGCCTGCAAAGTGTTCTTCAACGTTAGGGACCTGGACGCTGCCAAGTTCGTATCGGAGATCGTCGGGCAGACAACATCGCTGTCACGCATCGAAGTGATGCGACTACCGGGCAAGATGCCATCGTCATGTACCGCAGCGACATCCTTCGCTTTCCAGTGCTTGCTTCGAAGGTCAACTATCGCTCCTGGCGCAACCTGCGTTGGCGTGGGAAGTTTGATACTTGGCCGGCCAAGGGTCTCAACCAGTGTGGCTCACTGCGGGCACGCGTTGCCTTTCGGGCAGGGGCAGTCCGGCTGATCAGAGCTTTGAGGGCAGGCGCCCTTCTTCGGGCAAGGCGTACCACAAGCTGCTTCCTGCGCGGCAATCCCCGGAATCACTTCCAGGACTTTGAGAAAATCTCCTGCATAGCGGATGTCCCCTTCCGGCTTGATCTGAACAATATATACCGGATGCACCAGCTGTCCGTTTGCACGTACTCGGCCGTTCGGAGCAAAAAAATCATCAACAGGAAGCTGCTTCATCTTCTCCGCGACCTTGTCTGCGTCGCTCTCTCGCGCTTCCAGCAATGCTCTCAAATAGTGCCGCACGGCGGAGTATATGCCAGCCTCTGTCACGTCCGGTGGACTCGTTGATCGTTCACGTCGCGCATTTAAAAAGCGCTTTGTCCAATCCCTTGTGGCCTCGTTCACGTCCCAATAGAACGAGGTGGCAAATATTGCATTCTCAACACGAGTTCGCCCGATCTTATCGATATCTGCTAGTAAAAGGGGTGAGCCAAACGCAAGTCGAAAGGGCATCTGCTTATCATCGATCTGATCCACAATTCCATTCAGGAAACTGCCAAACATAACAATTGTGGCGTCACGCGCGCTAGCTTTCAGTCCAGACCAGCTTCCCTGCCAACTATAGTTGGAAACCTCTATGATGTTTCCGCCGAGGCCCGTCACCACCTTGCTCGTCGCTTTCGCGATTGCATTGCCAAATGCAGTATCTGGTGCAACGATACTGAAGTTCTTGTGACCATCATCAACGAGATAATTTGCCAACGTCAGTCCGATCAACCGGTCGTTAGACGCCCAGTTGAACGTTGGCGCCTTTCGCTCCTTTGGCGGTAGTGCCACGTCCAACATAATCGAGAGCACTTTCCTTTCTCCTGTGAGGCCAGCCACCGCTAAAGACACTGCGCTGCCGCCACTCACAATAATTGCGCTTACTTTTTCAGTATCAATCCACCGCCTAGCGATGCCAACTGCAACATCGGGCTTCATCTGGTGATCTGCCGAAATGACCTCAACCTTGAACCGCTGGTCTCGGTCCGGGACCTCCTTCAACGCCATTGAAGCTGCCGTGCTAAGGCTGTCCAAAGTCACGCTCGAAAAATCGGCCAAAATGCCAATGCGGGTGATTGCCTGGGCGCGGCATTGTTCGGGATGAAGAACAGAGAAAATCGCCACGACTACTGCAAGGACTCTCATCGTAAAACTCCTTGGCTAAGCCTCACAAGCAACTGTACACTAGAAATTGCATCCCGAAAATGCGAGGATTACGGCGCTTGAATTCACGCAAAGCTAAAACAAAGACCGAGACCGAGACTAAGACTAAGGCAGAGGCTCGGGGCTCTGAGCCTGCTTCGCCCCGTATTTGGAAATACAAGGCGACGGACCTGGCAGGGCTTGCGGCCTTTGCGTTGTCGATTATTGGGTACGGTTGGTATATTACAAACTGGGTAAAAGGAGCCGACGTGCAGTTCTTCCCACCGGATCAGGTGGAGTTAAGATGCAGCGAGAGGAAGGCGGATGAGTGCACCGCCGATAGCAAGGTGACAGTCACAGCTTCGACGATGTCATATGTTAACCGCGGAGATCCGGCCTACAACGCGGTACTTCGAAGGGAGCAAGTAGAGGCAAAGATTGGTGACAGACAGATAGCTTTGGATTGGACATACTTTTCGGACATTACGACTACTTCGGCATCTCAAAAGGTCGCAACGCCCCGAGTGATTCCGGGCGGGCAGTCTGAAGCCCATGAGACCCGCTTCTATCCACGGCTTTCCTGCGTTGGTGATAGCTGCGATCGGTCTAATTTCTTAAATTGGTCTGAGTTGCTCAAGCTTATGAGCCAGAAGGACAATCCACTTAAGTCGATCCCGATGAAATTCTCGGTCACTCTCTTTGATTCGGAAAAGAAGATAGAGAAGTCTTGCGTTGTCACGATAGATCAAGAAATTCGTGACGAATTTGCGCAGCTGGGGGCCAAGCTATATACGCGGACCTTGCCTTGCGTTAGCGCAGCCGAGAAGAAATGACGGAAGTGGTCGAGCTGTTATTGCGATCTAAGCATCGCCAGTCCGGAGTATGAAATCAATGACTAGAGTCATGCCCCGTGTGGACTTTACAGTCTGCCGCAGGCGCGCCTAGTGCGGCATCCATGGACGGCTCCGACCGTTCGTGAGTAAGCGCTCGCGCCTCCGGAAAACCGATTGGCCCATACAGAGCGCCGGACCAACTGGACTTCGCGAATGCCAAGCAGCGCAAGGAAGAGGAAGTCAAGCTCGTTGAGCCAATAGGCAAGCCATGAACGTTCTCTTCGGGGCTACGGCAGATTTCATGACCTCGGTGAGGGGGATCTTTCACGGCGCCACCCATTTGCTTACGAAAGGGTCGGCATTATCACCGTCCGGGCGGCTCAAGGTCATGCGCATCTGGTCCTCGTGGCCGAGGATTACTTTTCCGTTGCGGACGACGATTACGTCCCCGATCCCACGGTAGGTGCGATGGTTGGACAGGAATGAATGCGCAAGGCTCTCGAGCTTGCGCTCTTGAAGCCGGTGGGTGTCTTCCATGTCCACTTGCATGACCTTCCGGCTGGGAGGCGATTGTGGTTCAGCCCAACGGACCTTCGTGAGCAGGCCAAGTTCGTCCCTGATTTCTTCAAGGTGGGGCGAGACATGCCGCATGGGGCGATAGTGCTTAGCCCGTATAGCGCCGTCGGTAGAGTCTGGCTGGGTGCGGATGACGTCGTAAGTATTTCGGAGTTTGTTGAGGTGGGGGCCAGGCTTTCAATAAGGCGGGCGGCCAAAGACGGAAGCACGGACTTCTACGCATGAGCCAGGCAGCCGACTTTTCCAGACAGAGCTTTCTAGGCGCCAACTCGGACCAGCTTCTCAGAGCCACGAGAGTGGCGATCGTCGGGTTGGGCGGTGGAGGATCACACGTTGCTCAACAGTTGGCGCACTTGGGTGTCGGTCATTTTCGGTTGTTCGATCCTCAGGCTATTGAGGCAAGCAATCTCAACCGTCTTGTTGGAGCCACTCAAGAGGACGTTGATAACGCGCGGCCTAAAGTCGAGATCGTACGCCGCACAATTTTGGGCATTCGCCCTTGGGCGGCCGTTGAGGCCAAAGAAGCAAGGTGGCAGGAGATAAGCCACCTACTGAGGGATGCGCACGTCATCTTCGGGTGTGTGGATGGGTTTCAACAGAGGGAATCGTTGGAGCGTGCGGCTCGACGCTTTTCTATCCCGTATATCGACATTGGCATGGATGTTGCTGAGGTCGGCCCGCAGCGTTTTGCAATCTCTGGACAGATGATCTTTACCCGTCCTGGATGCCCTTGTCTCAGATGCCTCGGGTTCCTCAACGCACGCAACTTGAGCCAAGAGGAAAATCGATATGGCGATGCCGGCGTGAATCCGCAGGTAGTATGGACGAACGGTACCTTGGCATCGCTGGCCGTTGGCGCGTTTGTAAGGCTGATCGCACCTTGGTGGCCCTTTGATGATGCCTATACATGGCTTGAGCTGGACGGAAACCAGCAGACAGTAGCTCCCAGTCGACGACCCACTTACGAGCTCATCCCGGCCGTTTGTCCTCACCACGGAGGTGCCGATGGCTTAGGCGATCCATTCTTTTCCTTAAGCGATCTCAAGAAAAGCTAGCGCAGTGTCTCCAGCTCTCCCTTGCGGATTTCAGCAACTTCCCACTTGGGCCTCTTCTTGCGGACGTTGATGGCGCTGGCGTCCAGCACGTCCTTGAGGTGGGCCGCATAGTATTTCTCGATCATCTAGTTTTTAGCGAGCATGGAGATGTCGGCGCTTTCCATCAGGCGAAAGCAGATGTAGGTGTGCCGCAGGCTGTAGAGCGTGCGCGGTCGTCCCTCGCGGTCGAATTTCAGGCCAAAGCTCCTTGAGGATCTCGTTGAACATCGCGTGGTGAGACTTGGGGAAGATCCTATCGGTGGGCTGGGGATGTTTCGCTTGTTCAAGCGCTCAAACACCGGCACGGCATTCTGCGTGCTCTTGCAGGGGCCGTAGCCGCGCGTTCCGCGCACCTCGATCTCCAAATGGTCTCCTGGGTGCCTTCATCGAAGGCCACGGTCACGTCGCGGTATTCAAGGCGCAAGGCCTCGTCCGGCCGCAGGCCGGTGTTGCTCATGAAGAGGATCAGGTCGTGCAGCTGCTCGCCCCACCATTTGTATTTGTTGTTCTTGGGTTTACGGGCTCTCTGCCCGGTCGCCTCGTAGAGTTGACCATACTCGTCTCGGGAGAACCAAGCCCGGTGCGAAATCTTGCCGCTCTTGCGGTAGGGCTCTGAAAGATCAGGAAGTGCGTGGAGCCATTGATGGCGTAGCGCTGTCTTGAGGATTTGCCGGAGGCATACAATTTCCTGGTGCATCGTCAGCGGACAGGTGGCTTTCCCCACCTTTCCTTGGTGTCCGCTACTCGATGCATGCGGTACTCGTTCACGAGACCGCCAGTAATTTGCGAAGTACGCATACGACGAAGCTTACGATTACCCACATTCTTTGAGGTGTACTGAGCCGAAAAACTTGAGTCGCCAGAATCACTTGTGATTCTTTGATGGGCACCTGATTCGAGAAGAGGTGCTCTATGGGACTGACTTCACGCGCCCGGGATGAGAAGTCGCATCGTTTGGCGTCTGACGCGGTGACTTGGTTTGATCGTGAAGCTGCGCTGTGCGAATTCCAGGACGCTCGACTTGGCGAGAGATTTCGCATGCTGCTGAAGCAGATTGGTGGAGACATCGGACAGAGCATTCCGATGGTTTGCCAAGACTGGGCGAATACCAAGGCGGCCTATCGTTTCTTCTCCAATGAACGAGTAAGCGAGGCTGACATCCTGTCTGGTCATTTTAAATCGACGCGGGAACGTATCGCGGCTGCGAAAGGGCCTGTTCTTGTTCTGCATGATACGACCGAATTCACCTATCAAAGGGAGCGCCCGGATCTGATCGGGATGATTAAGCGCATCCCCAAAAGCAACTCTCGAAGATTGGACGGAAAACCTCAAACGTACACGACATGCGGAATATTGATGCATTCGAGCCTTGCGGTGACCCTTGAGGGGCTTCCACTGGGGCTCAGCGCCGTGAAGTTCTGGACCAGAAAGAAATTCAGAGGGGTCGCTGCGCTCAGGCGCGAGGTCAACCTGACACGGATCCCCATTGAAACCAAGGAGAGCATTCGTTGGCTGGAGAACCTCAAGCAATCCACGGAGCTTTTTGAGAAGCCATCGAAGTGCATCCATATCGGTGATCGTGAGGCCGATATTTATGAGTTGTTTTGCGCCGCCCAAGAGGTTGGCACGCATTTCGTGGTTAGGACCTGTGTCAATCGCCTGGCAGGCGATGGCGATCATACCGTTGCAACGATAATGGACGAGGTCGCGGTCAAAGGTCTCCACCGGATCGAAGTCCAGGATAGCAAGGGCAATCCAGACCAGGCTGTTCTTGAAATCCGGTATCGTAAAATCCGTATTCTGCCACCGATAGGCAAGCAGTCGCGGTATCCAGCTTTGACTTTGACAGTGATCCACGCTGATGAAAGAGGAGCGCCAAAGAACAGAAAGAAGATTGAATGGAAACTCCTGACCGATCTTCCGGTGCAATCGCGCGGGGACGCCATCGAGAAACTTGAATGGTATTCCCTGCGATGGAAGATCGAGGTCTTCCACAAGATACTTAAATCCGGCTGTAGGGCAGAGGACTCGCAACTGCGGACTGCTCAGCGATTGACGAATCTGATCTCGGTGTTCTGCATTGTGAGCTGGCGCATTTTTTGGATGACGATGCTCAATCGTTCAGCACCAAATGCCTCACCGGAATTTGCGCTGACCAAAGCTGAAATCCAATTGCTTGATCGGCTCGTCAAAGACAAGAATCCAGGCAGCAAACGAAAGACATTGTCGCATTATCTCATCAAGATCGCCAGGCTCGGCGGCTATCTCGCCCGCGCCAACGATCCGCCACCAGGGAATCTCATCATGTGGCGCGGATTATCGCGATTCATCGATATCGCAACGGGAGCGAAGCTCTGACTCAAAGATGTGGGTAATCGTAAGACGACGAAGGCCGCTTGATTGACGCATGCGCGGGAGCGCGGCGAGCACTATGATTGCGTTGTGTGCAGGTCAGGCGGCCTGCTGATCGGTGGGCTCGCTGGCCTGCCGCAAAAGCTTCCATTCCCAGGGCAACAGTTCGTGCAGACGGGAAGCAGGAAGATCGGCGATCCGGGCGAGGACGTCGGCGAGCCAGGCCTTGGGATCGACCTCGTTGAGGCGGCAGGTCGTGATCATCGTCAGCATGATGGCAGCGCGGTCGGCGCCGCGCAGGCTGCCGGCGAAGGTCCAATTGCGACTTCCCAGAGCGATGCCGCGCAAGGCTCTTTCGGCGGCGTTGTTGCTGAGGCAGATTCTGCCATCGTCGAGGAAGCGGGCAAAGTCGGTCCAGCGCCTGTGCATGTAATTCATGGGCTTCAGGACCTCGGAGGAGCGCGAGAGGGTTTCTCTCTCGCGCAGCAGCCAGGCGTGCATGTCGTCGAACAGCGGCTTGCTTCTCTCCTGGCGTACAGCGCGCCGCTCGTCGGCGCTGCGGCCGTTGATGGCGCGCTCAATCTCGAACAACGCATCGAGGCGTCTGACCGCCTCCAGCGCGATCGGGGAGACCGGTTTACCCTTGCTGCCTTCCCTGGCGTTCTTCTCGATATCGGCCAGCTCGAAGAAGCCCCGCCGCGCATGGGCGAAGCAGAATGCCGGCGTGATCGGCATTGCTTTCCTTTGCGGGTCGAACAACGGCTCGAAGCCGCTATAGCAATCGGCTTGCAGGATGCCGGCAAAGGCGGCCAGATGCTTCTGGGGATGCTCGCCCCGTCGGTCGCTCGAGGCGTAATAGACCGCAGCCGGCGGCGCCGGCCCACCGTAGGGCCGGTCATCCCGCACATAGGTCCAGATCCGGCCGGTCGTGCACTTGCCCTTTGCCAGGATGCGGATGGTGGTGTCGTCGCCATGAAGGCGCTCGGCTGCGAGTACATGACGCTCGATCAGCTGGAAGAGCGGCATGACGGCGAAGGTTCCGTGGCCGACCTGGTCGGCGAGCGTCGACAATGGCAGGTCGATCCTCTCGCACTTGAAGCGCGCGCTCTGGCGGTTGAGCGGGATATGCATGCCGAACTTGTCGAACAGGATCGTCGCCAGCAATTGCGGACCGATGAAGCCGCGCGGCGTGGCATGGAACGGTGCCGGCGGTTGGCTGATCTTCTCGCAATCGCGGCAGGTGAACTTTTCCCGCACCGTCTCAATCAGCTTGAACCGGCGTGGGATCTCCTCCAGCGTCTCGGTCACATCCTCGTCCAGCTTCGCCAGGCGCGATCCGCCGCAGCAGGCACAGCTCTTCGGGGCCTCGATAACGACGCGCTCGCGTTCGATGTCGTCCGGCCAGGGCTTGCGCACCGGCCGCTTGCGCGTGAAGGCGCGCACGCTCTGGGTTTTCGCCGCGGCGGCCCGCGCGGCGAGCTCATCCTCGCTTGCCGTGGTAACGAGTTCTTCGAGCTCCAATTCCAATTGCTCGATCAGCCGCGCCGTGCGCTCGGAGCGCTGCCCGTACAGTTCGCGTTTGAGCTTCTCGATCCGCAGCTCAAGATGCGCGACCAGCGCCTCGTTGGCCGACAGCTCCGCCCGCGCACTGGTAGCTACCGCCTCGGCTTGCAGCCGCGCCTCACGCTCGGCCTGCAGCGCCGCCAAGGCACTCGCAAGATCCGATGGAAGGTCGTCCGGCCTCGATGTCATGAAGCCATTGAATCAGATCAAGCAGCAGATTCAAACCCAAAACACCTACCCGACCCGCGTCGGACGCTGGGTTTCTTGCGGGTTGCGCCAATCGATTCCGGACAACAGGTAGCTCATCTGCGCCGGCGAGATCGTCACTGCTTCGCCCGCGACCGACGGCCAGATGAACCTTCCTCTCTCGAGTCTTTTGGTGAACAGGCATGCTCCCTGGCCATCGTGCCAGATCACCTTCACAAGATCGCTTCGGCGACCGCGGAACACGAACAGATGACCGCTGAGCGGATCCTTGCGCAGCACCTCCTGCACTTGGAGTGCCAACGACGGAAAGCCTCGGCGCATGTCCGTGTAGCCCGTCGCGAGCCACACTCGCGCGCCCGTCGGAACCGGGATCATCGGCGTACCAAAGCATCGAGGACACGACGTAGCGCGTCTCCATCAACGTCGCCATCGACCCGGATCCGGTGCCCGCTACCAAGATCGATCTCGATGATGCCCTGGCTCTTCCGTCGACGCGCCGGCACCGTCGTCGATGGCGCTTCGGCCACCTCTCGCGCCGGCACAGACGGCCCAATCTCGACCGGCACGAACGGCGCTATACTCGCTTCACCCTGCTTACAAAGCTCTTTCCGCCATCGGAAGAGCTGGCTCACATGAAGGCCGGCCATGCGAGCCACCTCGGAAACATTAGCTCCGGGCTCAAGCGATGCTGCAACTAGCCGTTCCTTCTCATCCTGCGACCACCGGCGCCGCCGCTCGACCGATGTGATCACCTCCGCCCGCGAAATCGTCATAGCGCTTCTCCTAGGATTACCCCTAGGACCTGCAGCGTTCGCGTCCGTCAAACAAGGCGGCCCTCAACGGAGGAATACTTTGCGAAAGGCCTTCTTGCCGAAGGAGGGAATGAGGTACTTCCGCGCCCGGCGCTCGTGGCCGGCGATGTGGATGGGATTGCGCTGACTTTCCGTCAGCACAGGAAACTCTTCCAGGAATTTCTCTGCTGCGGGCTTGAAGGTCATCTCCTTCTTATGAGCGGTGACCTTTCCAGGTCACCGCTCCGCACCATTCCCCGTAACTTGAGATACCATTCCTCGGCGACTTCCTCGGCCTGCCGGAGGTCGTCCTTCTCCGTGGCTGCTCTGTATTGCTTCCCTTCAATTATTGCCGAGCAATGATACGGGCCGCGCTTCCCGCGGCGGTAAAGATGGACCTTGCCACCCAGGATGATGTGGTTCTTTTGCTTTTCAGCCCTTTGCAATGCGACTTCGTCCATGACGATGAGCTTCCGTTGGCTTCGCGGCCGGCACACGCTCAGCGTCCTAAAGCCGAACTTGTTCTAACACTGTGCTAAGCGTCGTATGCTCCGTCAATCGCCTAAGGTGATGATTTGTCGGACAAAAACCATCTTAGCCACTCAATGGTAAGAATTTTAAGTCCCGCTCCCGCGTAACCCCAATGATCGAGGCATTTGCGTCTGTTCCGCGCGGTCAATTCGCCGGCCCCGGGCCATGGCGCATCCTCTCGGACCGGTACAACGACGCACTGTTGACCTCCGACAACGACCTGCGCAGGCTCTACCATGACGTTCTCGTGACGATCGATGAGAGCCGTACACCTCGACAGTGGGATGCCCAGATTCTCGGCGCGCAATTTGAGCACCTCAACGGAGCTGGCCGCAGATTGATCGCGTCTCGGGCGACGGCCGGACGGTAGATGTCGTTGAGCTTGATGTTATCATCGTGTTAGCCGCATCTACCCACGGCCGGCTTCTGATGCCCGCTGACCGATTAGTCCTGGAGAGGCTTCCTTCTCCATGTAGTCGGCCGGCGAAACCTGTTCGAAGCCTCTTCGATTGGAGCCGCCTCCATTTATCCTTGCACAAAGTTCCAATTCGCGCGCTGTCGCAGCCGCCCCGATCGGACGGCCACCGAGTTCGTCAGGACGGGATCCAGCAAGCCTTCGATTGGCCCAAATCGAAGAGTTTGGCGCTCATCCTGGGACTACGCCCCCGTGTCCCGCGGGGCGGCACTTCAAACTCTGGCATTGGTGCCCCTGCGCCCAGAGGGCGCAGCGGGAGCGGTCTTGTACGGCAAACTGCGGGCAATTCGGCCGATGAGTTGTCTCAGCCAGCGGTGGGCGGCGGAATGATGGGTCCGGCTCGTCCAGGTCATGCCGATCTGAAACGGTTCGGGGAAGGGACACGATGTCGCCACGACGGATTTGGCGATGTTCGAAGCGATGCGGCTTGGCACCGTCGAGATGAGATCCGTTGCGGGGAGAATGTGCGTGAGATCGGAAATGCTCGGTATCGCGACCACCTGGGTGAGCGATAAACCACGTTGATCGAGTTCTCTGAGGTACCCTGACCTCCAGGTGCCGCCATAGGTCACGACGGCGTGGCTCGCGTTGACATAGTCGTTCACCCGCAGCCTCCTGCCCGCGAGCCGATGGCTGCGATGCATGACGCACACATAGTGGTCGTCCAGCAGGTGGCGGTGATAGAAGCTCTCCTCATGCACGTCGTAAGGGCCGACCAGAAGATCTGCCTCACCGTTTTTCAGATGCGCCGTGCCTTTGGCGCGCGCTGTCTTGATCTCCAACACCAGTCGGGGCGCTCGGCGCCTCACCTCCGCGATGGTGCGCGGCAGAATGATCGAGCGTTCGTAATAGTTGCAGGCGATCGTAACTCGCCCGGACGCGCTGGCGGGATCGAAATCCGCAGGCTGCACCAAGCCCTCGAAGGCTTCGAGCATGCGGCTGGCACATTCGACGATTTCGGCGCATCGGGGCGTTGGGGCGATGCCGCCGCGCTGGCGCACGAAGAGCTTGTCGTGGAACGCCGCGCGCAGCCGGTCGATTGTGTAGCTGATAGTCGATTGGTTCGTGCCGAGCGCGTCAGCAGCCTTCGAAAACGAACCCAGTTCCGAGACCAGGCGCAAGGTACGGATCGCGCCAAAATCAATCGCGAGTGGATCCCAATCCTTTGCCATCTCTTCAGGATCCTCCTAGCGGAAAACTGCAACACCCTATCGAAAGAGTAGATAAGGGATATCAACTCTGTCCGATTGTCCGAGAGCTATTGCCAACGCAATCTGCTCGAAAATGGGAGTTTAGACGGCAAGCCCGTGACCATCGCCAAACCATGGAGATAGCTGCCCCATGAACGCCAAACCTTTTCCGCTCAACGCCTGGTACGCGGCCGCGTGGTCCCACGAGATAGCCCGCGATCTGTCCGCCCGCACCATCTGCGGCAAGAACGTCGTGCTCTACCGCCGCATCGACGGCCTCATCACAGCCCTAGAGGATGCCTGTTGGCACCGGCTGCTGCCGTTGTCTCTCGGACACCTGAAGGGCGACGACGTCATGTGCGGCTATCACGGGCTGGTCTTCAATTCAGCCGGGCGCTGCTCCTACATGCCCGCGCAGAAGACGATCAATCCGTCAGCCTGTGTGCGTGCCTATCCGGTCGCCGAGCGGCATCGCCTGGTATGGCTGTGGCCCGGGGATCCAGCGCTCGCGGACCCTGCCAAAATTCCGGATTTTCACTGGAACGACGGAAAGCAATGGGTCGGCGAGGGCGGCACGTTCTATCAGCTGAAATGCGACTATCGTTTGGTGATCGACAACCTGATGGATCTCACGCACGAGACCCACGTGCACGCCGGCAGTATCGGCGACGAGGCGATCACGGCCGCGCCCTTCGATGTGACACACACCGACGATACCGCAACGATGACGCGCTGGATGATCGACATCGAGCCGCCTCCGTTCTGGGCGCGCCAGCTTGCGCGGCCGGGCCGTGTTGATCGCTGGCAGATCGTGACGTTCCAGGCACCGTCCGTTGTCGTTGGCGACGTCGGGGTGGCGCTGACAAATACGGGCGCCCCGCAAGGCGACCGCTCGCAGGGCGTTAGTGGCGCGTTCTTGGCGGCGATCACGCCAGAAACTGAAGCAACCTGCCACTATTTCTGGAACTTCGTCCGAGATTATCGGAAGGGTGATGCGCAGCTGACCAAAGAGCTTCAGCTTGCCCACGTCAATGGTGGAGCAGGCGTCTACGATCAGGATCACAGAATATTGGAAGCGCAGCAGGCCGCCATCGACAAAAACCCGCGCACACCCTTCTATGACCTCAACATCGATGCCGGCGCGCTATGGGCACGACGATTGATCGACCGGATGATAACCAACGAACAGGCCAATGTCATCGCAAACGTTGCGGCCGAGTGAGCGAAAAAAGATGGCCAAGCCGATCGAATGGACTAGCGCACGCCTTTGTGCCACGCGCGAACTCACGCCTGACGTGAGGCTCTTCGAGATCGCTCCAGACCGCCTGTTGATGACGGCAACGCCCGGCAGTCACATCGACATCCTCATGCCAATCGACGGACGGCTGCAGGTTCGCACCTATTCGCTGGTGGATCCTTCTGCGGACGGACTCTATCGCATCGCCGTCAAGCGCCTTGCATCGAGCCGCGGCGGATCTGTCGGCATGTGGCACCTCAAGGCGGGTGAACGGCTCACGGTCTCCCAGCCAAAGAACAGCTTCGAATTGAGCTACGGCCGGCCGGAATATTTGCTGGTGGCCGGCGGCATCGGTATCACGCCCATCTACCCGATGGCGCTGGCGCTGAAGCAGGCGGACGCGAACTTTCGTCTGCTATATGCCGCGCGCAGCCGTCGCGACCTGGTGCTCGCGGACGAGCTTGCCCGCTATATTGGCAAACGCCTTCAGCTCTTCATAAGTGAAGAGGGACAACGCATCGACATCGCCGACGAGATCACCCAACTCGACGCGCGTGGTGAGCTCTATGTGTGTGGTCCGTTCGGGATGTTGCAGACCGTCAAGCGCCTGTGGCGCGAGGCGGCCCGACCCGAAGCGCATCTTCGCTATGAGACGTTCGGCCATGCGGGCAACATTGCAGACGCGTCGTTCAAAATCAGGATTCCCCGATTGGGTCTAGAAATTGACGTTCCCGCCAATCGCTCCATGCTCGAGGCGCTCGAAGATGCTGGCGTCGACATGATCTTCGGTTGCCGGCGCGGAGAATGCGGCCTCTGCGTGCTGCCGATCCTGGAGGCGTCGACCGAGGTCAATCATCGTGACGTGTTCTTCAGCAGTGAAGAGCGGGCGACGAACAGCAAGCTCTGCACCTGCGTGTCGCGCGTGGCGAGCGGTAGTCTAACGCTCGATACGCCCGATCGAGCGCGGATCCTGCGTCATGGCCGCGACGCGCGTGGTGTAGGTCCGCAAGACCCCCGCTAGCCCTCGGGCCACGAACGCGCCGCCGATCACGGCGCAAGCAATCTCTCGACTGCGGCCTTTTCCATCATGCGGCTCACCCGCGGCCAGGAACGAACGCTACAAGAAACCCGCCGCTCTTGGAGAGTTAATGGCGGATCGAGACGAATTGCGACGACAAACGCCGTCGACACTGATGGAGATCAGCATCAGAAATGAAAGCTTGGGCAGGGGATGGCGGCGCTTTCCGAGCAATTCGCGACATTAAGTCCAAGGTCGTGCACAATCCAGCGAAGGCGTGTTGCACTGACACAATCGCTATACAAAGCGCAATCGCGACGGCGAATTTGATCGCGGGCTTTTGTCAGAACTCACCGAGTCCATGAGACGGAAGACGCCAAAGGAGGTAGAGGAGCAGTGTCCTCTAACCCAGATCTGCCGCGACAAAGTGCTATCCACTTGAACGGCCAAGTTTCCAGCATATCAGCACCAACTCTGCTGATGCAGCTCCTCGAGCCGGTGAACGTCGGCAACACTGTTTGGTAGGACTGTGCATCATGATCACAATCGATTGTTGTGAACGTAGGCCTCCCAGCCCAGGTGCAGGAAGCACACCCGAGATAGGGCAGAGAGCAAGCGGAGTAAAGGCGACATGTGCTGTAAGAGGGCGCTCGACCGCCAGTCAGAAAACCTGGCGAGCAAGAATCCAGGCCGGCCAAAAAAGGATAACATACCTGCTCGAGGCGCATCGGCAATGTGACGAGCGCGAATTCGCGGTCGTGCTCGTCAGCGCTTCCTTGATTAGCCGCTCGACGAGCGGTTCACGTTGGATTGTCGCAGCCCACCAGGATCGGCAGTGGCCGTTAGAATCCATCTGTGAGACCATTTCTATTGGCACAGCGCAAGTCTGGCGCATCTCCTGTCGGCAAACCTTGGTATAGATTTACCGACCTATTCTATATCGCACGCTAACCCTTGTAGAGTTGAGACAGCTGTCGAGTTGTTTGTACTTTCGACGTCGAAGCGGAATCATCTGAACTCGACGTGCGGCACCAAGCCGTAATCTGATTTGATGCGTTTGGTGGACGTTGTTAACTGCCAATGGGGCGTGAGGACGAAGGTGATAGAACTAGGCGGACCCACCTTCGTGTTGGGGCTCTATCAACGCTCGTTTTTGTGCCTGCAGCCGATGAACTTTGGATAAAGGCTGATGCGGCCGGGCTGGTTTGTAAGCGTTTTCTTCGGATTGCTCAGGCGCTCTGCTCTAGTGTTTCGAGCTGGCCACCGGGCGATGAACCCAGGGAGCGCGTGCGGCCCATCAACACGAGCTTTTAGAGCGAGTGATCCGTCTGTCCTCATGTGCGGGCATAATGGCAGTCGCCGCATTTATCAATGTGGCGGTGGCCCGGGTCTGCTTGCGATCTGAATTAGTCTTTTGAATCTGAGCGTCGCGATGGCATTTACCGAACTTTTCATAAAACGTCCGGTCTTATCTGTTGTGGTCAGTCTTCTGATCCTGCTGATAGGTCTTCGCGCGGCCACCGTTTTGCCGGTTCGACAGTATCCCAAGCTATCGAACACGGTCGTCAATATCACGACCTCTTATCCAGGCGCCTCCGCTGACATGATTCAGGGGTTCATCACGGCTCCGTTGGAGCGAGCTGTCGCTTCCGCCGAGGGCGTCGACTACATAACGTCCTCCTCCGTGCTCGGTACCTCGACGATCCAGGTTTACGTCAAACTCAACTTCGATCCAAATGAGGCGCTCACCGAAGTCCTGTCGAAGGTCAACTCGGTCAGATATTTAATCCCCAAGGAATCGAACGATCCGGTCGTCACCAAATCTTCCGGTCAGACGACAGCTGTCATGTATATCGGCTTCTCAAGCGAGGAACTGACGGCCAGCGCGATCTCCGACTATCTCTCGCGCGTGGTACAACCGGTTCTGTCCACCGTAGACGGCGTCGCAGCCGCAGACATTCTGGGCGGCCAAAGTTTTGCGATGCGGCTATGGCTCGATCCCGCGAGAATGGCAGGGCACGACGTATCTCCAGCTGATGTTTCGGCTGCAATCACAGCTAATAACTTCCAGGCCGCGGCCGGACAGGCTAAGGGCTATTTCATCGTCTCTGACGTGACGGCCAATACAGATCTGCGAAGTGTCGACGAGTTCAAGAACATGATCGTCAAAGCCAAAGACGACGGTTTTGTTCGCATAGGGGACATCGCGACAGCTGAGCTTGCTGCACAGACCGCGGACGTCAGCGTCGCCATGAACGGCGAGCACGCAATCTTTATCGGCGTGCAGGCGAGCCCGCAAGGCAATCCGTTGAACATCGTGCGAGGCGTTCGGGAATTGCTTCCAGAAATCGAGCGTAACCTGCCGCCATCGGTCAAAATGAAAGTGGCATACGACTCCACAAAATTCATTCAATCGTCGATCGATGAGGTGGAGAAGACGCTTATTGAGTCCGTCGCTATCGTTGTGCTGGTGATCTTTCTGTTTCTCGCCTCGCTGCGGTCGGTCATCATCCCTGTCGTCACCATTCCACTGTCGCTCGTCGGTGTCTGTAGCATGATGCTGGCACTGGGCTTTTCATTCAATCTCCTGACCCTCCTCGCAATGGTGCTTGCGATCGGTCTCGTGGTCGACGACGCGATCGTCGTGGTGGAGAATATTCATCGCCATCTGGAAGCAGGAGCGACGCCGACGCAGGCCGCAAAGGAAGGGGCGCGCGAGATCGTCGGTCCCGTCGTTTCGATGACGATTACACTGGCCGCTGTCTACGCGCCGATAGGCTTTCTCGGCGGCCTCACCGGTGCGCTATTTCGTGAATTCGCGTTCACGTTGGCGGGGTCGGTGATCGTATCGGGCGTGATCGCGTTGACGCTGTCGCCGATGATGTGCTCGGTTTTGCTGAAGAGTGCTGAGGAGGGGCGGTTTGCAACATTCGTAAATCGCATGTTCGGCGCCGTGACACAGTGGTACGGCCGCAAACTCGACCGATCGCTCGACTATCGCCCGATTACCGGTCTGTTTGCGGTGACTATGCTAGGCCTCGTCTGCTTTCTTTATATGCATACATCTAAGGAACTCGCCCCCGAGGAGGATCAGGGCATCCTATTTGTACTAACTAAGGCACCTAAATACGCCAATATCGACTATCTCAACTATTACGGCGCCAAGGTCGACAAAGCGTTTCAGAAGTTTCCCGAGACCGACTTGCGTTTCGTGGTTAACGGCACCAGCGGTGCGCAGGGCGGTATGGCCGGCATGTTGCTCAAGCCTTGGGACGAGCGCAAACGATCATCGCTCGCGCTGAAGTCGTTAGTGCAGGCGGAGCTGTCCAAGAATGAAGGCATTAATGCATTTGCCTTTAGCCTGCCGCCACTTCCGGGCGGTTCAGGCGGCTTGCCGGTGCAAATGGTGATCAACTCGACGCAGGGTTTCCAATCCATCTATGAGCAAATGTCGAAGCTGAAGGATGCCGCGCGCCAGAGTGGTTTGTTTATGGTCAGCGACTCTGACCTTGAGTTCAACCAGCCAGTAGTGCGAATCAGGGTAGATCGCTCTAAGGCCAATGGCCTAGGCATCACCATGCAGAACGTCGGGAGCGCGCTCGCGACCCTACTTGGCGGAAACTTCGTCAACCGCTTCAACCTAGAGGGCCGCTCCTACCAGGTGATCCCGCAGGTGCCGCGTGAGCACCGGCTGACCCCGGAATCACTCGGGAATTTCTATGTAAAAGCTGCGACGGGCGCGATGCTGCCCCTGTCAACTGTGGTCTCCATTGAGACTGCGACCGGTCCCAACGCGCTCACCCGCTACAATCAACTCAACTCTTCAACCTTCCAAGCCGTACCGATGCCCGGCGTCACGATCGGTCAAGCTGTGGACTTCCTGGACGAGAAGGCAAAGGAACTGCCCGCAGGCTACAACCACGACTTTCTCGCCGATGCCCGCCAGTATGTGCGGGAAGGTAACCAACTTGCCATCACCTTTGCGTTTGCACTCATCATCATTTTCTTGGTGCTTGCGGCGCAGTTCGAAAGTCTGCGTGATCCTCTCATCATCATGGTCAGCGTGCCGATGGCAATCGTCGGCGCCTTAATTCCGCTATTTTTTGGCACGGCGACGATGAACATCTACACCCAGGTCGGACTGCTGACGCTGGTCGGACTGATTTCTAAGCATGGTATCCTGATGGTCGAATTTGCCAATGAGATGCAGATCAAGAAGAGACTTGATCGTCGCTCGGCCATCGAGGTGGCGGCGCGCGTCCGACTGCGTCCAATCTTGATGACCACTGCGGCCATGGTCACGGGCCTTTTTCCCTTATTGACGGCAACGGGTGCTGGCGCCGCGAGCCGCTTCTCGATTGGGCTGGTGGTCGTAGCAGGCATTGCTATCGGCACGCTGTTCACGTTATTCGTGCTGCCGGCGGTCTATGTCGCGATGGCGTCGGATCACAGACCTGACGCGAGTGCGCGCCCCGAGAAGGCCGCCGAGCTCGACCTCATAGTCAGCTGATCCACCTCGCGAGTGATGCCCCCTGATGATAAACCCGCGTTCGCTTGTTGCTTCTCTAGGTAACGGGGCTGCTCGTCTATCCGAGGCGTGACCATCCTGAGGTGGTTGCAATTCGTGGCGCGGAGGGACACGAAAGGTGATCTGCGGCTGCGGCGCCTTGTCTCGATCTATCGCTGCTCGCGGAGAGTATGGCAGGCCGGTCGAGCGCCAAGCGTATGACCAATAGCTTCGGAAGTGACAGTGCGAGACGACCGCTGCGTGTGGAGCTGACGATGCCACCCGTGATTCACCGCTCGCCAGAGCCTTCTCACTCATCATGCAGATTGAGTTCGATCCTGACAGGCGGTGCTAGGGTATGCGCATCCCTAAACACAAAATGCCAACGACCGCGAAATGATCCACCGTGTAGATGCCGCCCATCAATACAATCGATTTTACCAACTTTGCATGATGTCGCATAGCAATAACATCGGAAGAAAACAGCCGACGATCGGATCGGGATGGTTATCGATCCTTGCCTTCGCGGGGAGAAACATTGTCGGTGTACGTCGTGTCAAGCCACGGGCTCGTACGGTCCGGCGACGTTTCCAGGTGGTCTCTCGCCTAACACCGCGAGTTCGTAGCGACTGGCGGCGGGCAAAGGGCTGCGGTCGGTCGCCATATTTTTCGTAGCGACGAGTATCTAGCCGAATTCCTTGAGCCCTGATTCAATCGAACGAAAAGGCCAGATTTCATTTGGACTGGATTTTGGTCTTCTGTGGTTAAAGCTAGCGGCGAATGCCCTCGCCGCAATTCGACCGTCGGCAGGAGCCCTCCCTCTGCCGACGGAAGCTGGCGCGATGTGTAACAGCGTCGCTCCTTCCGAGACTGACTTAAGCCCGGCCGCCAAAAGTGGTCGGGCTTCTTTTGTCCGTCGAGTACTGGCGACAGCACGGAATGGGCAAATATCTTGATATCAACGAGTGCTGTCCCTCCTGCGGGCGTCTGTGCGGCATGCATTTTCAAAACGCACGCGTTCGCAAAATCATGCTGGCCGCTTGTTGTTCGGCAGTCTTCACCGGTACGTTGGCGTGGTGACTGCCTGACGTTCCGCCAAGCCTTCTTGGTTCAGTATTATTGTTAGGGCACCAAGCTAGAGATGACTTTGGAATACGCTTGAGCTAGTCCTCTCCACCGTAGCGCTACTTGTCCGGCGAGGACTTGTTCTCCTCACGGATGATGTCCATGCAGAGCTCGACGCACTCGTCGCAGATGCAGACCGTGGAAGCCGCGATCAGTTTGCGGACTTCGTGCTGGCTCTTGCCGCAGAGCGAGCAATATAGCCTGTTGTTGGAGTCGCTCGTGCCGACCTTACTCATTCGTGTCTCCATCAGCGGTTCGAGTCCGCTCGATTGCTCCAAGCCGACGCGTCGGCACGAAGCCTAAGGAGAGCAAATTTCGTACCAAATAAGGCCGTACGCGTTACATCCCGTGCGATTCACAGCCACGCGGTTCTCCCGCGATCATAGTCGATCGATCGTAGCCAACCATATTGTCACTGGCGCCAACCGTAGCCAGGGCCCAGCCGCCTCCCGTGCTGAGATAAAGACTATCGTCCTGCTGGGCTTCGATTGCGGCGAGGTCGTCGGTGTCATTCGGCCCTTTAGTTGCGGTTTGTTGTCTAGCTTACATAGTCGTCCGTGAACAAGGCTCTAAGCGATTGAGCGGGAGTCGTTTTCCCGATCGAGGACCGTTTGAGATTGCAGGGATTGGAAGGTAGAGGCCGCCAACTCCCTGCAATTCGTTTGTGGATTGAACGAAGCGGCTGGCGCGGCATTGTTTGTTGCTGGAGTGGGGAGTGCCAGCAACCTTCCTCACTCTCGGCAGGCGGTGGTTCGAATCAAGAGAGACCGTGCAGTCGGATCGACAACGATGGCGACCAACAACATCGCGACACATCCAAGGGACGATGCCGGGGCGATTTTCCGCAACGCCGTATGGGAGCAGCTTGCCAAAGAGTGTCAGCTCCAGGCCTGTGAGCAACGCATCCTCGAGGAGGCCAGACAGGCAGGCCTGAAGCATGGCATCAGCGTGCCGTTGTTTGGACCGGCAGGACGGCTATCAATGGTATCATTCGCGTCCTGTTTTGATGATGCCGATCCTGAAGGTCACGTGGTGCGGCTCAAAGCGCTGGCTTGGCACTTCCATATTGCATTTGCGGAGATTGCCAAGCCCTCAAACAGTGCTGCGATAGCAAGGTGAGCCTATCAGAGCGCGAGAAAGATTGCCTGCGCTGGGTGGCGAAAGGAAAATCGTCCTGGGAAATCGGAAAGATCCTGAATATCAGCGAGAATACAGTGAACTTTCACCTTAAAAATGCAATTCGAAAGCTCGGCACGACAAACCGCACCCATGCCATCGCCGAGGCGATTCGTCTTGGTCTGATTTCGGCGCCGATGCCGATCGGTCGCCTAGCCGGTCACGTCCGGCTCGCGACACTTTGCCACGCGCGTGGCGATCTGATCACGTCAGAGGAGGAGCAATCGCGGATGAGCTTCCCGGCGACGATCCGCGTCGATCAGGGCAGCGAGTTCGTGTGATCTTGACTTGTGGGCCTAACAGCGCGGCGTCACTGGACTTCTCGCGGCCCGGCGCCGCGATAGCCATATTTCGGCCGTCGCGGACGATGCTTGATTGCGCGACACGTTCATCAGCTCCTTAATGAAGGCGGCGCTGACGCGCGTCCGCCAGCGGAATATCGATCGCTTGGTCAATCAGGCCTCGTCGATCGGCTAGTGCGAATGCGAGATTTCAGGTTGTCCAATGAGCGCGCGCGCCAGACGCTCGTAAGTCATCCATTCTCTCGTCGACAAGTGATTGCCTAAGCAAGCACAGCCTTCTGCTTGGCGCGACTGGCGATAGCGCGTGAGCTGAATGCTACCGACCTTGGTAGGTTTAGTTTTCCTCGATTGTCAGCTAAGTGTCGTTGGACTTCTTTAGGAGACACGGCTCGTACGCGCTAAGGATGGCCGAGACGAAAGAGCAGCGGGAACGGGAGAGACTCGATGCACTTCGATGAACCGCGCTGCGCCGCACCTCTCGCGCGCTGGTCCTGTTTGCCGGTGGCGTGATGGGGAGCAGGGCCGACAATCCGCCGCCGCGCTCCAAGGCCACGACGCTGGCAGACCAGAAGGACGGTCCCGGCGCGCGCGCCGGCCAAACACCTGACACGCCCTCAGCGGCCGAGCAGCATCGCCTTCCGCCGGACTCGACCACCATGCAAACCCTCGAGCTGCCCGGGCGGGCGCTCGCATTCACGGCCACCGCAGGTTCCATCCGCCTGTTCGACGACCAGGGCGAGCCGCAGGCCGACATTGCGTACACCTCCTATCAGCTCGACGGGTGCGACCGCGCTACACGCCCCGTCACCTTCTTCTTCAACGGAGGGCCTGGTGCATCGTCGGCTTGGCTACAGCTCGGCAATGCCGGTCCTTGGCGGCTGTCCATCAATGCCGACGAAGTCACACCATCGAGCTCTCCTGAGGTGAATCCCAATGCGGAGACCTGGCTCGATTTCACTGACCTCGTCTTCATCGATCCGGTCGGGACAGGCTATAGCCGCTTCGTCGCGACCGGCGAGAATGTCCGGCAGCTGTTCTTTTCCGTGGACGGCGATGTTAGCGCGCTCGCTCTGATGATCCGCCGCTGGCTCGAGAAGCACGACCGGTTATTGTCGCCGAAATATGTCGCGGGCGAAAGCTATGGCGGCATTCGCGGGCCGAAGGTGGTGCGCCAGTTGCAGGAGCAGCAAGGTGTCGGCGTTAAAGGTCTGATCATGGTGTCACCTGTGTTTGACTACCGTGAGTCCGGAACGAGCCTTCTCCAACACGTCGCAACGCTGCCGAGCTATGTCGCGACCGTACGCGAAGCCAAGGGACCGGTGAAGCGGGCCGATCTCGCCGACGTCGAAGCTTATGCGCGGGGCGAGTTCTTGACCGACCTCGTCAAAGGCACGGCCGACAAGGAGGCGGCCGCGCGCCTCGCCGACAAGGTCGCCACGCTAACTGGCATCGACCAAGCAGTGAGCCTCCGGCTTGCCGGCCGCTTTGATGCCGGCCAATTCAGTCGTGAGCTCGACCGCAACAACGGCAAGGTGACCGGCCGCTACGACGCCTCGGTGCGTGGCTTCGATCCCCACCCCGAGTCTAGCGACCCCGCACACGCCGATCCCTCGGGCAGCACGCTAAAGGCGCCGCTGACCAGTGCCGCCGTCGATCTCCTTACGCGCAAGCTGAACTGGCGGCCGGACGGCTCCTATGAGTTGAGCAACGGTGCGGTCAGGCAAGCTTGGGATTATGGCCCAAGCCCCCCGCAATCGCTGTTTGAGCTGCGCCAGATCCTTGCGATGGATCCGAAAATGAGGGTGCTGGTAGCGCACGGCCTGTTCGACCTCGTAACGCCCTATTTCCGCTCGCAGATCGTGCTCGATCAGTTGCCCGCTTTCGCTGAGCCGCCGCGCGTCAAGCTTGTGGTCTATCCGGGCGGCCACATGTTCTACTCGCGTGATGCATCGCGCCAGCTTTTTCGCGCGGAGATCGAAGCGATGATGAAACCAGCCTCCAATTAATCAACAAGCATGCGCTCGCGTGCATCGTATGTCTGTTGCGAGACCGAACTTTGGACCACCCAGAACTAGAGTTTTGCGCTTCTTTCACGGTGGCGGGCTGGTGGCGCCATCGTGGTTATGCAGCAAAATCGGCGGTCTGTTGCCGATTGCCCCATGCGGGCGTTCTTCATTGTAGTATCTGCGCCAAGTCTCCACCTTTTCCTGGGCGTCCGCAAGGCTGAGGAACCAGTGCGTGTTGAGGCATTCGGCCCGGAAGCGCCCGTTGAAGGCTTCGATGAAGGCGTTGTCGGTCGGCTTGCCAGGCCGCGAGAAGTCGAGCGTGACGCCGCGCTGGTAGGCCCAGAGGTCAAGATCGCGCGACACGAACTCGCTGCCCTGATCGACGCGGATCGTCGCCGGAAATCCCACTTCATTGCAAACCCTTTCCAGGACCGCCACGACGTCGGTGCCGCGGAAGGTGAACCGGGGCTGCAGCGCCGGTGAGAAGCGGGAGAAGGTATCGACCATCGTGAGCACGCGCAGCTTATGCCCTGTCGCCAACTGATCGTGGACAAAATCCATCGCCCACGTCTCGTTCGACCGCGTCGCCGGCCTGCGATCATCGCGCAGCTTGGCCTTGACCCGGCGCTTGGGTGATTTGTTGCGCAGTTGTAGGCCCAATTCGCGATAGACGCGCCGCGTCTTGTTCTGGCCGTGGTGCCAGCCCTCGCGGCGGAGCAGAACGTGGACACGGCGATAGCCGTAGCGAACGAGGGCAGCCTGGCCGGAGCGACGCGATTTGTAATGGTAGGTCGACCGGTCGAACTCGAGGGCTTCGCAACCCTTGCGGATCGAGACTTGCCACTCACCGCGAACCTCGTCGACCAGCTTGCGCTTCCGGCCAGGCTTCATAGCTTTCGGCGGATCACGTCCTGCAGCATCTCCTTGTCGAGCGACAGGTCGGCCACCAGCTTCTTCAGCTTGGCGTTCTCGTCCTCGAGCTGCTTCAACCGCCGCATCTCGGTCGGCAGCAGACCGTCATACTTGGTCTTCCAGTTGAAATAGGTCGCCTGGCTGATTCCGGCCCTGCGGCAGATCTCCGCGACCGGCACGCCGTCGGCACCCTGCTTGAGAATGAACGCCTTCTGGGCGTCTGAAAACTTCGAGGCCTTCATCGTTGTCCGCTCCTCCCAGCCGAGGGGATTTACGCAGCGCAACTCTAGCCAAAACTGGTCCAGTTTGCCGGCCTCAGATCAACACAAACTCGCTGCCTTGATCGACGCGAATCGTCGCCGCAAATCCCACTTCATTGCAAAGCCTTTCGAGGACTTCCACGACATCGGTGCCGCGGAAGGTGAGCCGCGGCGCCAACGCCGTCGATCTCCAGGGTGAAATCCGGTAGAGCCGCAAGGAGCGCAAGCTTCTGGTGAAAGCCGGTGATGGCGATGCAGCTATGCTCGACTCGAGGCAGAAGGACGGTGAGAGCGTCGTAAGGTTGAAGAATGGACGAGCCCGCACACGCGTAGGGCAGGGTATAGAGCAGCGAGACGAAGTGACGTCGCCTTGACCGAAAATAGTCGACCGCCCTCGGCCCACCAGGAAGAGCGCACCCGGCCGAATCCGAAAGGAGGTTCAGTCGGGATCGGCATCGACAGGCTCGCCACAGAGGGTCGAACCTTCATGCGCTCAATCGACCTCGTTCAGGCTTTCAGACATTCGAATCCGGCAGCTTCCAGATCCAAATGCCAACAGAACTCGTGTCAATAGGGAGGGAGATTCAACGGCTGAATGATCATGCACGAGAGCTTCCTCCGTGGCGCTCCCCTCGCGGGCAAACAAGCATACCCTGCTGCCGGTTGTTGATGTCGTCGAGATAAGACTGATACGCCAACCTGATGCCCTCCTCCAGCGAGATGCTGGCTTGCCACCCGGTTCTGGCCAGGCGGCTGACGTCCAGCAGCTTGCGCGGCGTGCCGTCGGGACGCGACGTGTCGAAGCTGATCTCGCCCCGAAAGCCGACGGCAGCCGCGACCGCGAGCGCCAAATCGGCGATGGTGATGTCCTGGCCGCTGCCGATATTAACCAGCTCCGGCGACGAATAGGTCTTCATTAGGTGGATGCAGGCATCTGCAAGATCGTCGACATAGAGGAATTCGCGCCGAGGCATGCCGGTGCCCCATACTACAACGTTCGTGGCGCCGGACAATTTGGCCTCATGGAAACGGCGGATCAGCGCTGGGACGACATGGCTGTATTCGGGATGATAATTGTCGCCGGGACCGTAAAGGTTAGTGGGCATCACGCTGATGAAGTCGGCGCCGTACTGGCTGCGATAAGCTTCCACCATCTTCACACCGGCTATTTTCGCAATTGCATAGGGTTCGTTGGTGGGCTCTAGCGGGCCGGTCAGCAGCGAATCCTCTCGCAGCGGCTGCGCCGCCAGCCGCGGATAGATGCAGGAGGAGCCACAAAACATCAGCTTCTCGCACCCGTTCGCATGCGCTGCCTGTATCACATTGATCGATATTGCAAGGTTGTCGTACAGAAATTCGGCTCGAAGTATGTCGTTGGCGAGGATGCCGCCGACCTTGGCAGCGGCGAGGAACACCACCTGGGGCCGATTCGCGGTGAACCAGGCGTTCACCGCTGCTTGGTCGCGCAGATCGAGCTCACTTCGCGCCGCCGTCAGTAGGTTCGCCTCCTCGCTCGCGAGCCGGCGCACCAACGCCGAGCCAACCATACCGCGGTGGCCGGCGACGAAGACCGACTTGCGCTTCAGCTCAAACGGCGTACTGGCCATCGGCGGCACTCCTGACGTGCTTCGGCGAGATCGCTTGCGACCATCTCCCTCACCAGCTGCGCAAAGCTGGTCTTAGGCTCCCAGCCGAGTTTCTGGCGAGCTTTGCCAGCATCGCCAATCAGCAGATCGACCTCGGTCGGCCGAAAATAGGCCGGATCGATTTTCACCACAGTCTTGCCCGATGCCCGGTCGATGCCGGTCTCCTCGACGCCTTGGCCACACCATTCAATGCTCCGGCCGACCTCGGCAAATGCCCGCTCGACGAACTCGCGCACCGACCGCGTTTCGCCGGTCGCCAGGACATAATCCTCTGCCACGTCTGCCTGCAGAATGCGGTGCATGCCCTCGACATAGTCACGCGCGTGGCCCCAGTCGCGCTTGGCGTCTAGGTTGCCGAGATACAGGCGTTCCTCGAGGCCGACCTCGATGCGGGCGACGGCGCGCGTGATCTTGCGTGTGACGAAGGTCTCGCCGCGGATCGGACTCTCATGGTTGAACAGAATTCCGTTGCAAGCGAAGATGCCGTAAGCCTCACGATAGTTGACGGTGATCCAGTAGGCATAGAGCTTGGCTACGGCATAGGGCGAACGCGGATAGAATGGCGTCGTCTCTTTCTGCGGCACTTCCTGGACGAGACCGTAGAGCTCCGAGGTGGAGGCCTGATAGAACCTCGTCTCCTTTTCCATGCCCAAGATGCGGATCGCTTCGAGCAGGCGAAGGACGCCGAGACCGTCGGCATTGGCGGTGTATTCAGGGCTCTCGAAGCTAACCGCGACATGACTTTGGGCCGCTAGATTGTAAATTTCGGTCGGCCGGATTTGTTGCATCAGCCGGATCAGGTTAGTGGAATCGGTCATGTCGCCGTAGTGCATCAGGAAGGGCACGTCGCCAGCATGCCGGTCCTGGTACAGGTGATCGACGCGTGCGGTATTGAGAGAAGACGATCGTCGCTTGATTCCGTGCACCGTGTAGCCGAGGCCGAGCAGATATTCCGCGAGGTACGCACCATCCTGGCCGGTGACGCCGGTGATCAGCGCAACCCGTCGTTTTGAATCTTCAGCTGTCACTGTCTCACCAGTTGTACGCATCTAAATCGGCTTTCCGGAGGGATATTACGCGCAAAGAAAGCTCCGTGTTTACACGCAGATGAACTGAACCATCCTTGCTCTATGATTGTACGGCAGTGCAGATCAAACGCATCATATACATTGATATGCACCGCCAATGGAAAGTCGCAGCGGCGGATTTCGGCCAGAGCAAGCTCATCGGTTCATCTTAATCTTGCTGATACCCAGACATGCGATTTGGTTACAAACCATCGTATAGTTCTTCAAACCCTTTCGCGTCTCAAGTCTTACCTCCGTACGATTGAACCGACGATCTCAAGGTCCTAGCCTCGTCTTATCAAGCGAGCAGCGGGTGCCGCTTTGCCCGGACGCAGCAATGAACTCGATGAGCAGGAATCATGAAGTTTTATCGTAAGAGCGGATATGCTCCGCCGAGTTTCAAGCATGGTCAATCGCCGAAGCCATATGACAATGACAGTTGCGATGGTCCAACGAACACGAAAACTCTGATCCGGCCGCGAATCTCTATCGAGCTACCCAATGAAGACGCGCTTTTGAATTCGACTACCGAAGTCGAGTCACCGGCAAAGTGCGATGATGCTTGTCCAAGCTAACAGACAAAGGGCCATGTCATGTCGAAAGACCGGGAGACGTAGCTCAAGCTCTCAGCGTGTGGAGTTGCGTCCCAGCGAAGCCCGCAGAGAGCATTGAATATCTTCGTAAGTGAATCTAGCCAAGAGGTTTTCCCCCGCGTGGCTCTTACTTGCTTGGACGTTGGGGTGCGTTAATCCATATGTGCGGAATCGTTGGTATCTTAGGACGTGGTCCGATCGTCGGGAAATTGGTCGATTCGCTCAGGCGGCTCGAATATCGAGGATACGATTCCGCAGGCGTGGCAACGCTCGAAGGTGGCTGCCTTGAGCTAAGACGTGCCGCCGGAAAGCTGATAAATCTCGAGGCACGCCTACTCACCGATCCTCTCTCGGGTCATGGCGGCATTGGCCACACGCGATGGGCCACCCATGGCAAGCCGAGCGAGAGCAACGCCCATCCGCATGTCACGGAGAATGTTGCGGTTGTTCATAATGGGATCATCGAGAATTTCCGCGAGCTGCGCGGCGAACTGGAGCAGAACGGCGCTAAGTTTGCCTCCGAGACAGATAGCGAGGTGGTCGCTCATCTTGTAGAATGGTATTTGCTCGATGGGTACCCTCCGCAGGACGCGGTAAAAGCGTCGCTGCAGCGGCTGCGCGGCGCATTTGCGCTGGCGTTCCTGTTCAAAGGCTACCACGACCTCATGATCGGCGCGCGCAAGGGGTCGCCGCTTGCGATCGGTCACGGCGACGGCGAAATCTATCTCGGATCGGACGCTATCGCGCTCGCGCCCTTCACCGACGCTGTCACCTATCTTGAAGATGGCGATTGGGTTGTGCTTACCCGCACGAGCGGCGTGATCTATGACTCGACTGGTGCTATCGTCCACCGGAAAGCATCAAAGCCTAGCGTATCCTCGGTCATCGTTGACAAAGCGAACTATCGGCATTTCATGGCCAAGGAAATTCACGAGCAGCCGGAAGTGATCGCTCAGACGCTTGCGCATTACGTCGATATGACTGCCGAGCGAATAATGTTGCCGCTCAAGTTGCCGTTTGACTTCAATGCCGTTCAGCGTATCTCGATCACCGCTTGTGGTACGGCAAGTTATGCCGGTCACGTCGCCAAGTACTGGTTCGAGCGTCTGGCACGTGTTCCCGTCGATATCGATGTAGCCTCCGAATTCCGGTACCGGGCGGCACCTTTGCGCAAGGGAGATCTCGGGATCTTCATCTCTCAGTCGGGGGAGACCGCTGACACTCTTGCCGCGCTGCGCTACGCGAAGGCGAAGGGCCTGCACACGATATCGATAGTCAACGTGCCGACGTCAACGATTGCGCGAGAGAGCGAAACCGTGTTGCCAACGCTGGCGGGACCGGAAATCGGCGTCGCCTCGACAAAAGCATTCACCTGCCAACTCATGGTGATGGCTGCCCTTGCGGTCGCAGCTGGCAAAGAGCGTGGTGAATTGTCAGATATTGATGAGTTGAGACTCGCACGCGAGCTGATTGAAGTTCCGCGGTTGATTGCTGCGGCTCTGGAGACCGAGCCCGAGATTGAGAAAACTGCGCGAGAAATCTCTAAGTCAAGTCATGTGCTCTATCTCGGTCGCGGCACGTCAGTCCCCTTAGCGTTGGAGGGCGCGCTTAAGCTAAAGGAAATCTCCTATATCCACTCGCAGGGCTATGCCGCAGGAGAGCTCAAGCACGGCCCAATTGCGCTGATCGACGATACCGTGCCGGTAGTGGTTATTGCGCCTTACGACGCGCATTTCGAGAAAACCGTTTCGAACATGCAGGAAGTCGCCGCTCGCGGTGGCAACATCATCCTGATCACTGATGCGAAAGGAGTTTCGGAAGCGACATTGCATACCTTTGGGAGAATTGTGCTTCCAGAAATGGTCTCAACCTTCTCGGCGATCGTGTATGCTATTCCAATCCAGCTCCTGGCTTATCATACCGCTGTCGTGATGGGCACAGACGTTGATCAGCCGCGCAATCTCGCGAAGTCGGTGACGGTCGAGTAGGACCGTCATTGCCATCCGGATTCGCGCTTCGCCTGGCAAAAGCTCGAGGCTGGCCACGCACGCGCGCGCCGTTTCTGTCGTCAGAATAGAATAAGACGCGCGCTGCATCCCCCAACAAAGACCATGCCGTCTGGAATTGGAGGTCCGGGATCGGAAATATGTCTCTGCATTTCTAAGTTCTTATTTTCCATGTTTCTTCGGCGATTTTACACAAAGTTACGTTCGGCAACTCCGAAAGGCGGACGACAGTCACGCGCTACGGGGCGGAGCGCTGAGATCGTTTGGAACTATACCTGCTCGTCTTCGTGCCATATTGGTGCACAGTTCACCTATGGTGGCGTAGGGTGCCCGACGTTGGCCGCGACCGGCGTTCGTCAGGTCAGCAAAAGCTTATCCACGTGGGTCGCTACGTGCATACAAAATGGAACGCCTGGAGCTGAGTGCAGCGCTGGACCGCCCTCCAAATCCTACTGATGCAGGATTGGTATTTCATTGATTGAATGGAACTCGAGGGCTGCTGCGGTGCAGATCGCCGAGATGAGCAGTGAGCGCATCAGTCCAGTAGCGGGTGGCGATACCGCGTCGCCATGAGGTTGAAGAATGAATCTTGTGACGGAAGCGACAAGGGCCTCTGTCGTGGGTGAGGCGCGAGCGGCTTTCTAAGCGTTGAAGACGACGTGGAGTGTGGAATTGGAGCCGTCATTCGTGCTGCCCCTACAGCGGGAAAGCAATCTTTCTAGGAACTCGCGGTCTTCATTACGAAGGCCTGGCAATGTCCCACTTTGGCCGGCGCTATCGGCCCAGCTCCATACACCCAGATGCGTAGGGCTGATTGCGAATTCGCCAAGAGGCGCGTGGGGCCCGGCTCGAACGCGATTCTGTCAGGCCAGCGCTACCGCCGGTGTTCCGTCAGGGCGGTATTGAGGCACTTGATCAGCGTGCGTCCGGCGAAAGGCTTAGCAAGGAACCCAATCGCTCCGGCGCTCGAAGCTAGGGTGCGAATGCGGTCATCAGGAAAGGCAGTAATGAAGATGAACGGCGCATCGTAGCCCCGGGCTCGCGTCTCTGCCAACAGTTCCAGGCCGTTCATGACTGGCATCTGCACATCCGTAATCACGCAGGATGTCTGGGTCAACTCGGGTGAGCGCAAAAACTCCTCGGCAGACGCAAATGGGTGAACGGTGTAAGCTCGTGACTTCAACAGGTTTTCAATTGCGGCACGCACCGACGCGTCGTCGTCAACGACGGAAATCAAAGGCAAAAGACGAGCCCTCCTGACCAGGGAAGGCGCTTGCCGAAGCATTGCCTACCGAGACGAAATTGGGCTTCACGGGCGAGATTGTAAAATCATACTTAGGTTTGCTCGGTGCGGTTCGCACGAAATCCCAGTGTCGCAGCCATTGTAATCAACTCGGCGAGCGAACGTGCACGCATCTTCTTCATCACGTGTCCCCGATAGATCTTGACGGTAATCTCGGCCAGCCCGAGCTCGGCGGCTATTTGTTTGTTCATCAGGCCGGTAGCGACCAATTTCATCACCTCCTGCTCTCGTGGGCTTAGCGCTTCGAATAAGGACCGCAGATGCGTGACTATCTGCTCGGCGGCGCGCCTCTTGCGATCTTGCTCGGCTGCAGCAAGTACAGCATCAAGCAGCTCTTGATCGCGAAAAGGCTTGGTCAGGAAATCGACCGCCCCACCTTTCATGGCTCTGACGCTCATCGGAATGTCACCATGGCCTGTAATAAAAATAACTGGAATTTTGATGTTCAACTTGGCGAGCTCGCTCTGGAAATCTAGGCCGCTCACCCCTGGCAGCCGGACGTCAAGAACCAGGCAGCTAACAACGTCCGGAAGCTTGCTCTGCAGCATCTCACGAGCCGATCCGAACGTGACGGCGTTCAGCCCCACCTGTTTGAAAAGGTTTGTGAGCGAGCGGCGCATCGAGACATCGTCCTCAACGATGAAGACCATTGGTCCTGCCGCCGCCTCGATCTTACTGTCTTCGCGCGGTGCCTCAAAGCGTGCGGTCACGAGACGACCTCCTTATGCAATGGTAGGGCAAACTGAAAAGTGGCGCCAGGCTCCTGCTTGCGAACAATCGAAAGCCGCGCCCCGTGAGCTTCCAAGATTGAACGGCAGATTGAAAGACCCATGCCAAGGCCGCTCGATTTGGTAGTGAAGAAGGGGTCCAAGACGCGGTCTATGTCGTCGTCTGCGATTCCGATCCCGCAATCAGTTACGGCAATCTGCACACGTCCCATATCGTCCATGCATGACTCAATGACCAGCTCACGGACTCGGTCCTTGACGGGTTGCATGGCCTCGATCCCGTTCATTACCAGATTGATGATCACTTGTTGCAGTTGAACCCGATCGCCCAGTATAGGGGGAACAGCGGGCGTTAGCTCAGTCCGCAATGTTACTTGGTGATTGGCCAGTTCACGTGTCACCAGTGCGATGGCCTCCTTAACGACCTCATTGATATCGAGCGGTACCATTTCGATTTCGCTCTTTTTCGCAAGTGCTCGGACCCGGCGGATAACCTCACTTGCCCGAATGGCGTCTTCAATGATCCACTCGACCGAGCGGCCTGCTTCGGAAAGATCTGGAGCTTCGCGACCTAACCAACCGAGGCACGCGTCGGCATTGCTGATGATGGCGGCAAGCGGTTGATTTACTTCGTGGGCGATAGAGGTCGTTAGTTCCCCAAGCGCTGTGACGCGCGTAACATGCGCAAGCTCGGCGTGAGCCTTCCGCAGCTCCCGTTCTGCCTGCTCTGCGCGAATGGAGGCAGTGATATCAGTGCTGACGCCACGGTAGCCAAGAAAATTCCCGCTTGCATCGAAAAATGGCTTGCCACTGGCTCGGATGTAGATCGGGGTTCCGAACCGGTCGACGGTGTAGACCAAATCGCGAAATGGGAGATGCGCGTCAAGTGCGGCGCGATGCTGGCGCCACTTTTCGGGCTCTGCTTCTACGTCGGACGCAATTTTCCAACGAGGCTGGCCCATGAGCTCTCCGGCCAGAATGCCCCCGTAGCTCGTGTGGTCCGACAAGTGGGTGACGCTATGGTCTGCCCCGGTCTCCCATAGCCAGTCAGAAGCCGTTTCGGCGTAGTCGCGAAAGCGCTGCTCGCTTTCGCGCAGGGCAACAAGAGTGTTTTCCAACCTTTCCCTGGCTTCGTGTTGCGCGGTGACGTCCATATGTGTTCCGATTAGTTCGCTGACCCTGCCGTCGCTGCCGACCACAGCATGCGCGACGGTATGTATGCGCCTTATGGTGCCCCCGGGAAGAACTATTCGGAAGTCGTATTCGTAATTGCCTCCGTTGTCTTTCATCGCCTGATACGTGACTTTCCGAAGCCGAGGCACGTCGTCCGGATGGATGCGCGATAGGATAGCATCTATCGATGCACCTTCTTTCGGATCAAAGCCAAAGAGACGATCAACTTCGGCAGAGCGATACACGAACTCGCGCTCGTAGAGATCCCAGGACCAACTGCCGGTGTGACTGAGATGCTGTGCTTCGGCCAGATAGGCCTCACTACGGCGCAGCTGCTGTTCGGCTTGCTTGGCGGACGTGATATCCGTCAATGCTCCGACAAACTCGGTGCCGCCAGACGCAGTTTTCGTCGCTCGTGCCCGCGCGCGGATGTACTTCACCGAGCCGTCCGGCATGAGCAGCCGGTACTCGTGCTCGAAATTCTCTTTGCGTTGCCTTGCTCCATCGATAACGTCCTGAACGCAAGCCCTATCTTCTGGATGGGTCCGGTCAAGGACGAGTTGCGGTGACGGTTTAGTCTGCGGATCGTACCCGAAAATACGAAAAGTCTCGTTTGACCAAAAGGGCTCCTCAGTGGCGACATCCCAGCCGAAGCTGCCGGTGTGGCTCAGTTCCTGCGCCTGAGCCAAATGGGCCTCGCTTCGCTGCAGCGCGAGCTCGGTCCGCTTTCGCTCGCTGATATCTTCGCAGGCAATGAGAATGACGGGCTTGTCATCAGCCCATCGCAAGCCTTTCGCGTTTTCACGCACCCACATTGCCGATCCGTCCTTCCTGATTTTCTGGACCTCCCAGGTGTGCGATTGGCCGATATTCTCAAGGCACGTCACAACGCATTTGCGAAAAAACTCACGGTCGTCTTTGAGAAAGATGTTTAGAACGGATCGGTCGATCAGCTCGTGGGGCGCATAACCGAGTTGTGTGGCACCGAAAGTATTGACGTTGAGAACCGTTCCGGCTTCATCGACCATGAAGTACATGACCGGATTATGCTCAAAAATTGCGCGCCCCCATTTCTCCCGATCGCGCAAATCAGCGGCGCTTTGCCGGAGCTTGGCTGCAGTGTCTAGCGCAGCGTCCCTTTGTTGGCGCAATGTTTGAATCAGGTGCGTTCCGACAATTGAGGTCGTGAGGAAAGCGACAACCACTGAAACAGCTTGGGGATCATCGATACGGAGATTGAAAATTGGCGGCGCAAAGAAGTAAGCTAATGCCGCGACACAAACCATGGAAAGCGCGCCGGAGGCAATGAAACTGCCCATGAGCGAAAACAGCAATGCTACCGCCAAATAGACAAACGCAGCCGTGGCAAGATGTGCATGCGGGTACAACGAAGTCAGCGTCAGCGCTGCGATTGTTATCGTACCTAAAACAAACTGCGTGGCTGAACGTCGAAAGTTAATGGGCTGGTTACTCATGTGTGTAATTCGTCCGGCCTTCTTAAGGCGGAGAGGTTAACATCCTGGGCAAAAAGCGGCAATTACCTACGGCCCAGCTACGCTCATGAGCGGCTCCGAGCTCGATATTCGGCGCGCAAGACAGCACGGGCCGAAGGACGGTGCATCCCAAACGTT
Source organism: Bradyrhizobium sp. NC92 (assembly GCF_025200865.1). Lineage (NCBI taxonomy): Bacteria > Pseudomonadati > Pseudomonadota > Alphaproteobacteria > Hyphomicrobiales > Nitrobacteraceae > Bradyrhizobium > Bradyrhizobium sp. NC92. The sequence continues at coordinate 7,431,361 of NZ_CP104171.1, read as the reverse complement.
CGTATAATTCTTTTATACCTTACGGTAGCGGGACGTTTGGATCGGTCCTAATCTCGCGCTCTTACGGCATCGGAAGCACGGTTGCCGAATTGCTCCCAAGCTGCCGGGAGCATGGAGTCCAGCCGGCTATCAGTCAAGCACGATCGCGTTGCAATACGTCTTTTGCGGTTGCCTGGACGAGAAGCTCCCTCGCGTCAGATGCGGAGTATGAGATGGGCGTCGGTCCTGCTATTTGATCTCCCGTGCGCCCTTGAAGCGAAGATCATCCGCGCAATACGTCCCGCGAAAGCTGATTTCGATCGCAGCTCAGCGCACCAGAGATATCGGACCGAGCCGTCTTTGCCGCTTACGTTCTGTCTATTCAATCGTGCCGATCGGGCTCGTCCGGCTCGATACAGTCGTGCGCGCGAACAAGAGGCCGCCGAGCAACGGCGGCATTCACGTCGGCTGCTGCCGAATTGAACAATCAAAAGTCACAACTCGGTTGGGCGTGACGCCGAGCGTTCTAGAACATAGCATCGCTCTACTGGGCCTTGCTCCTCGGCTGCACATCGTCTGGATCGCTATCCCTGTTTAGGCGCGCATGCAGTGTGGTGTACTCCAGTTCGCCTTCCCACCAGGACACGAACACGGCGGCGATGCCATTGCCCACGATGTTGGTAAGCGCTCGCACCTCACTCATGAATTTGTCGATCGAGAACACGATTGCCATGCCCGGCACCAGCGCCGGGTTGACCACCGACAGCGTGGCAGCGAGGGTAATGAAGCCCGCGCCAGTAACGCCGCTTGCGCCCTTCGAAGTCAGTATCGCCACGAATAGAATCGTCAGTTGCTGGCTAAAAGTGAGATCGACGCCCAACGCCTGCGCAATGAACAAAGTCGCCAGAGTCATATAAATATTGGTGCCGTCGAGATTAAAGGAGTAGCCGGTCGGCACTACGAGGCCCACCACAGACTTGGAGCAACCTAGACGCTCGAGCTTCTCCATCAATTGCGGTAGCGCGCTTTCCGAGGACGAGGTGCCGAGCACAATCAGAAGTTCATCCTTTATATAAGTGATGAACTTGAAGATAGAAAAGCCGATGAAGCGCGCGATTAGACCGAGTACGAGCACGACGAACAGCGCTGCAGTTGCGTAGAATAGAGCGACCAGACCGATCAGGTTACCGAGCGCAGCGGGTCCGAACTTTCCGATCGTAAACGCCATGGCACCGAACGCGCCGACTGGGGCCGCCTTCATGATAATGGCGATCAACCCGAAAAGCGCGTGCGCTGAGTCGTCGATCATGCCGCGCAACCTCTCTCCGCGCTTGCCCAGCGCCATCAGCGAAAAGCCGAAAAGGATCGCGAACAGGAGCACCTGCAGGACGTCGCCGCGAGCGAGGGCGCCGACCACGCTGTCAGGAATGACATTAAGGATAAAGTCGACGGCTTTCGAGGCTTCCGCCTGCTTAACGTAATGGGCGACCGCCACCGCGTCGGGCTTGACGGCGAGCCCACGGCCGATTTGAAACAGATTGCCTACCACTAGGCCGAGCACCAAGGCAGAGGTGGAGACGATTTCGAAATAGGCCAGCGCCTTGACGCCGACACGTCCGACCTTCTTTGCATCCTGAATATGCGCGATCCCGGATACCACGGTGCAAAAGATGATCGGCGCGATCACCATCTTTATCAGTTTGATGAAGCCGTCCCCCAGCGCCTTGATCCAATCGTTGGTCGCGAGCGACGGCCATAACCATCCTACGAAGACGCCTATCAGGATGGCGATCAGTACCTGCACGTAGAGAAGCTTATACCAAGGGCGCGAGGCCCCCGTAGGCGCCGCACTTGCGATTGTGGTCATGCGTTCCTCCCGACGAACTCGAAGACTGCGACGTCCCGTGAGAGGCCTCGCATCAACGAGTCTGTTGTTATCGCCCTGTCCGATTGAAGACGCTGTTTGTCGAGAGCCCGACATGCGGCAGCGTGATTCTAAAAGGTAGGCGCTCGATTCTGTGTATCTTCTGTCGCCAAGCAAAACGCGCACCGCGCGCAGACACTGCGGAACGTTTCACCGGTCTGATGATGAACCGGCTCCTTAACCATCCTGAATGGCAGGACCGCATCCCAATTGCGAATGCGTGCTAAGCCCCACGCGCAGCAGTGCGCTTGGTGCGAGAGTTCTCAAGCAACGAAAGGGGCAATGGAGGGTCACTAATCGACGGTTGTCCAGAGCGTGCTTTGCGATCGTGGCAATTCCTCCGAGCTGATCTTTTTCGTGCCCATCAAACATATCGAGCAAACGCGGCGGCGTCCTCGGCGAGTGGCGCCGGGAGGCACCCGATGGCTAGGTCGGTACCCCGTTAGGTGCTGGTGGTCGATGCAACATTTCCTAACATTGGTAAAATCCATTGTTTGAATGTTAAGCATCCAGGTGATGGAAGCACGCATGCGCGAGCGTATGATGCGATAGCGCGCCGGAAAGGCGCGGTGTGCAATTCGGATTCCGGAAAAGGGATCATATTGCCCTACAAGAAGCCCCGAACTTATGCGCACAAGGACGGTCGCTGATCAGGCGAGAGCAGAGCTGGAGGCTGCGCAAGGAGTGAGATGCGCAGGATCTGAGGAGCACATCCCTTCTTCTCGGCGTTCCACTCGCAAAGGAAGCGGATCGCGGACCGCTTCCTGCTCAAGCGCAATTTCGTCCGTGTCGAAGCCGAGCGGGTCTGCCGGCACGGATTCATCTCTATACAGGCGACGTCCTAGAGCAACACGCTTGGACTTGACGCCAGGGCCATCCAAACAGACCAATCGACCGGCGTCCCCGAGTCGAAGCAAGGTGCGATAACGAAGATCTGTCAGAGCACGCGGGACTCCTTCGACCCTACGCGGCTTGGGAGTACTCGGATACGTCTCTCGTGCCCCGCCGGATTGCGCTGCCTGGTGGGTTTCCCACAGTACGGTCTAAATCGGACATGAGTGGCACGGTTGGACAGTCACGGGCGCCCTGATCCATCTGTAAGCGGCGCCCTGCTGCAATCTCACGACCCGGTAAATCGTAGGACTTGTAACCTCACCAATATGGGCTCTTTAGCTTCTATTCGATCGTGCGGGCTCATTCGGCCATCCCAAAGACCTCCAGCTCGCCCTTGGTCTGTCCGATATGCGGTCTCGGCAATTGTAGCCGCAGATCGTGAAGCGGCGGCTTGGTATCTGTCCCCTCTTTAGGTCTTCGTCGCGACCGCTATCACAGCCCACATGTGCTTGGCCTACTTTTTGCTCGCACGTCAGTAATTCGTCACGGCGATAACATGGAAGGGATCATGGGCGGGGCTACTGAAACGTTTTACAACGTGATCAGACGCCAGGGTATTACGCGTCGCAACTTCCTTAAGTTCTGCAGTCTAACGGCAGCCAGTCTCGGACTGAGCCCGCTGGCGGCAAACGGTATTGCCATCGCGCTCGAGACCCAGCCTCGTGTGCCCGTGATCTGGATGCACGGACTCGAATGCACTTGTTGTTCGGAAAGCTTTATCCGCTCGGCCCACCCCTTGGTCAAAGACGCGGTGCTCTCGATGATTTCGCTCGATTATGACGACACCATCATGGCGGCAGCAGGATATCAAGCTGAAGCTATCCTCACGGAGACCCGCGCCAAATACAAAGACCGCTATGTCCTCGCCATCGAAGGCAATCCACCGCTGAATGAAGACGGCATGTTCTGTATTGATGGCGGCAAGCCGTTCCTCGAAAAGCTGCGATCGATGGCGGAAGATTCCATGGCGATCATCGCTTGGGGCTCTTGTGCGTCCTGGGGCTGCGTGCAGGCGGCGAGGCCCAACCCAACTGAGGCGACGCCGATTGACAAGGTGATCACGAACAAGCCGATCATCAAGGTGCCTGGCTGCCCGCCCATCGCCGAGGTCATGACCGCCATTGTGACCTTTATCACCACCTTCGGGAAACTTCCCGAGCTCGACCGCCAGGGACGACCAAAGATGTTCTATTCGCAGCGCATTCACGACAAGTGCTATCGTCGTTCTCATTTCGACGCTGGTCAATTTGTGGAGGAGTGGGACGATGAATCTGCACGCAAGGGCTATTGTCTCTACAAAATGGGCTGCAAGGGGCCGACCACCTATAACGCCTGCTCAGCCGTTCGTTGGAATGGAGGCGTGTCCTTCCCGATCCAATCCGGCCACGGCTGCTTTGGTTGCTCTGAAGATGGCTTCTGGGACAAGGGTTCGTTTTACGACCGGCTCACGACCATAAAGCAATTCGGCATCGAGACAAACGCCGATCAGATCGGCAGGGCCGCTGCCGGCGCAGTTGGGCTAGCCGTTGCTGCGCATGCGGCGGTCACGGCCGCGAAGCGGCTGACCCGCAAACGGGAGGGCGTCGTTCAGGAGAAACGATCGAAATTTCAGAGCTAGACGAACGATGCGCGTCCAGACACCCAATGGATTCACAACCGATAATTCTGGCAAGCGCATCGTCGTCGATCCGCTGACCCGGATTGAAGGCCACCTTCGCGTCGAAGTCAATCTCGACGCGGACAACGTGATCTGCAACGCCGTCTCGAGTGGAACGATGTGGCGTGGCATCGAAACCATCCTGCGCGGACGCGATCCGCGCGATGCCTGGGCGTTCACGGAGCGGATTTGCGGTGTTTGCACCGGCACCCATGCGCTCACCTCCGTGCGCGCTGTTGAGAATGCGCTCGGCATTACGATCCCGGAGAATGCCAATTCGATCCGCAATATCATGCAGCTTTGTTTGCAAGTGCATGATCACCTCGTCCATTTCTACCACTTGCACGCGCTGGATTGGGTTGATGTGTTCTCAGCGCTGAAGGCCGATCCAAAGGCGACCTCGAGGCTGGCGCAGTCGGTCTCGCCTTGGCCGCGGTCATCGCCGGGCTATTTCAAGGATTTGCAGATCAGGCTTACCAAGTTCTTCGACTCAGGGCAGCTCGGCCCTTTCAAGAACGCCTATTGGGGACATCCGGCCTATAAACTTTCGCCCGAAGCGAATCTGATGGCGGTGACGCACTATTTGGAAGCGCTCGACTTCCAGAAAGAGATCGTGAAGATCCATGCCGTCTATGGGGGCAAGAATCCGCATCCGAACTGGCTGGTCGGCGGCGTGCCTTGCGCGATCAATGTTGATGGCAATGGTGCGATAGGTGCCATCAATATGGAGCGGCTCAATTTGGTGTCGTCAATCATCGACCGTTCGATCGAGTTCGTGGAGCAGGTTTATCTACCGGACATCGAACTGATCGGCTCGTTCTACAGAGGCTGGCTGTATGGGTGCGGGCTGTCAGGCAGGAGCGTGATGTCCTACGGCGATGTCCCCGAGAATGCCAACGACTATTCCACGAAAAGTCTCAGGGTGCCGCGCGGCGTCATCCTGAACGGCAATCTCAGGGAGGTCTTGCCAGTCGACCATGGAGATCCCGACCAGATCCAAGAATTCGTCGCGCACTCCTGGTACAAATATCCTGATGAGTTCAGAGGACTGCATCCGTGGGACGGCATCACCGAGCCGAATTTTGAGCTTGGCGCCAACTTCAAGGGTACCAGGACCGATATCAAGGAGCTCGATGAAGGCGGCAAGTATTCCTGGATCAAGGCGCCGCGCTGGCGCGGCAATGCCGTCGAAGTAGGACCGCTGGCGCGGTACATTATAGGTTATGCGCAGGACAAAGCGGAGTTCAAGGAACCGGCTGAGAGACTGCTCAAGGCACTCAAGCTTCCGGTGACTGCGCTGTTCTCTACGCTCGGCCGCACCGCAGCGCGCGCGCTCGAATGCCAGTGGGCAGCACATCAGATGCGCCATTTCCAGGACAAGCTGGTGGCCCGCATCAAGGCGGGTGACACCGCGACTGCCGACGTCAGCAAGTGGAACCCGGAAAGCTGGCCGATGGAGGCCAAGGGTTACGGCTTCACCGAGGCGCCGCGCGGCGCGCTCGGGCACTGGATCAAGATCAAGGACCGCAAGATCGACAACTACCAATGTGTCGTGCCCACGACGTGGAATGGCTCGCCCCGCGATCCCAAGGGCAATATCGGCGCATTTGAAGCCTCTCTGATTGGCACGCCAATGGCTGATCCAGGAAAGCCGCTCGAGATTTTGCGTACGATCCATTCCTTCGATCCGTGCCTGGCGTGCTCGACCCACGTCATGAGTCCCGACGGCCAAGAACTGGCCTCAGTCACAGTCCGCTAGGAGGCTTCATGTCGGGCAAGACCGCGCAAGTCCTAAATGTCCTTAGTTCCGTCGGCGTGGCAGGGAAAGATCGCAGCGCTGATCGTGACGTCGTCTACGTCTATGAAATGCCGGTGCGGCTGTGGCATTGGGTCAATGCGGCAGCCATTGTGGTGCTGGCCATAACTGGCTACTTCATCGGAACCGCGGTACCGACCATGCCAGGAGAGGCAAGCGACAACTTCTTCTTCGGCTATATTCGCTTTGCTCATTTCTCGGCGGGCTATGTACTCGCGGTCGGCTTCCTGCTGCGCATCTATTGCGCCATGATGGGAAATCCCCATGCCAAGCAGATCTTCTACGTGCCGATCTGGCGCAGGTGCTTTTGGGATGAGCTGTGGCAGACGATTCGCTGGTACGCCCTCCTTGCGGTCAGGTCGGATAAATGTGCGGGTCACAATCCCGCAGCTCAGCTCATGATGTTTTCCATGTTCACGCTGACGACCGCGTTCATGATCGTCACCGGCTTCGCACTTTATGCACAGGGCTCTGGCCAGGAAAGCTGGCAATTTAGCCTGTTCGGCTGGATTTTTGGGGTCCTGCCGAACAGTCAGGACGTCCATACATTGCACCATCTTGGCCTATGGGTGATCGTGACATTTGTGCTTATCCACGTCTATGCGGCAATTCGCGAAGACATCATGTCGCGCCGGAGCATCTCCGCCATAATTTCGGGTGAGCGCGATTTGCGCGATTGATCAAGGATGGCGACACCGAGTTCTAAGAAGACGAGATCGATCCTGGTGCTTGGCATCGGCAACATCCTGTGGGCTGATGAGGGGTTCGGTGTGCGAGTAGTGGAGACGTTCCACCGCGGCTACATCGTTCCCCAAAACGTATCCGTACTCGATGGCGGCACGCTAGGGCTCTACCTCGTCAGTTTTCTGCAGGAAGCCGACTGCCTGATCGTGTTCGATGCCATCGACTATGGCCTCCCACCCGGAAGGTTGAAGCTCGTGCAAGGCAACGAGGTGCCGAAATTCACCGCCGCAAAGAAGTTGAGCCTGCATCAGACCGGCTTTCAGGAGGTCTTAAGTGCGGCAGACCTGCTTGGCCGTTGTCCACGAGAGCTCGCTCTGATCGGCTGTCAACCGCTGGACCTGGAAAGTTGGGGTGGGCCGCTGACCCGTCCAGTGCGCGCCCAGATTGCGCCTGCGATCGAACTGGCTTGCGAACTGCTGGCGCAGTGGGGTTCACCGGCAAAAATGCGGACCGTGCCGCTGCCTGAAACGGAACGTCTGCTCGCAAATGATATCAACTATGAAAACTATGAGAGATGAAGGCGCGGGTCGGTCTAACGGGACGCGGAGTACAACGTGTGCCTTGGCCTCCCAATGACGATTATTGAGACCGACGGTAGGTCCGCGCTGTGCGAGTATAGCAATCAGCAGCGGCGCGTCTCGGTCATACTGCTGTCCGAGCCTTCAGTTGGCTCCAAGGTGCTTGTGTGTATCGACACTGCGGTGCGGCTCTTGGATGACGATGAAGCGCGGCTGATCGCACAGGCGCTTGACGCCCTTCATGCGGTCCTAAACGGCGAAGACTACGATCGCTTTTTTGCGGACTTGATTGATCACGAGCCTCAACTTCCCAAGCACCTGCGCTAGCCGGCCGCTTGCGTTATTGGGAGCGTTTCGCACTGCTGATCCAGGCAGGAAGGAAATCGCGAACAAACATCATTGGCACGTCGCTTGCTAACACCCCGTGCAGCACAACCAGAGACCATCAGAAAGGCGGTTTATGAACGAGCAGCCGGGAACGAATAATCTGACGCGGCTCGCTCTATCCGAGGCTTGGACTGCAGAAGCGCGATTGGCTGCGGCTGATCGTGTAAATCGTTCCTCAGCGGACCCAACGAGGGCTGGCGTCGTGAAGGCAGGTGTATGGATCGCGCCAAAACGCGACGCGCAGCCGTTCAGCTTCGTTCCTGTCGACGCGGGAAATGTCGACAAGATCCCTAATGGCCGGTCAGCTGCAGGTGCACTGCCTATGCTCGCTTCACTTGATGGTGGGAAACTCGCAAGGAAATGCCCGAATGCCATCGCGCTGTTATCAAACGTAGCCGCTGCCGTTTCACGCCAGAAGAGCTGTGTTCGAGCGCAATTGTTTAGGCTCCGGCATCTCAATGAACTTGAGCGCGATCTGGTCGCCGACGTGCTTGGGAAGGGAGAGGTCGCCGGCATCGTAGCGCTGCCGGATGGCTCCGCGGCGCAACTCCAGGAATCGGTGTTTGCCGGAATCTGGCACGTGCGCTTCGAGGGCGAGGCGGCACACGAGTACGTTGAGATTGGTGCGATCCCGGAGATCGTGCGGCGCGCCGCAACCGATCTGACCTCAACCGATCTGATGATCGACGCGGTGCCGGATGGCGCGATGAACGTGCTGCCGGTGCTCGCGGAAGCCCGCGGACGGGCACTGGCCTGGCAGCCTGGCATGAGCACGCACATCATCAACCTCACGCTGCTGCCGATGAACTCCGTCGACCTGGCCTTTCTGCAACACAGCCTCGGCAGCGGGCCGGTCCAGCTCATCTCACGCGATTACGGCAGTTGTCGAGTGCAGACGACGAGCGTCCGGAACGTCTGGTCGGTGCAGTTCTTTAATTCCATCGATAGCATCATCCTGGACACGCTGGAGATCGGCGACGTGCCGAGGGCGGTCTTAGCAGCCGACGAGGATCTCGAGGACTCCGCCGAACGCCTAAGGGAGATTATGGAGGCATACTTCAGATGACGAAGCTCAATTTTGGTGTCCGACAAGATCTCGCAGATGGCGCCCGCATGGAGTGCAGCATCTGCTGGATCGTCTACGATCCGGCTGACGGCGACGAGACGGCGCGGATTGCTGCCGGAACGCCTTTTGCCGCATTGTCCGAAGATTGGCGATGTCCAAATTGCGACGCACCCAAATCTAAGTTCATGTCGATTGAAGATGACGCCTGACCGCAAACAGTATCCGCGCAGGAGCGAGCGCACCGATGCATCGGCATGGGGCGAGAAGCTCGCGGGGGGATATCGCGGTATCTCCGATCGCATTATGCGCGCACTTCCATTCTTCAACACGGCCTTGAGGGTCGAAGCGATCGGCTTCCGGGCATGAAGGTGGGATCGTCGGAGTGATGGTCAGGCCATGGTTCATGAACGTGGTCATATCTGCGCCACCCGCAGCTGCGCAGTCGTCGACAGGACCGGGATCGAGTCTGCGCTTGCGATTTCCATGTGGCGAGCTTGAATTCTCGCCTGCTGAAGTTGCACCCGCGGGACCGATTGCAAGTGCCTCCCTGTTCTCGCCGATGTTTGGGTTCGACGACATGGCATCCACCCGAGCCATCGCCGAAGCGGCACTCGCTGTACTTATGTCTTCGGTCGCAGCGTCACATTCGTCCAACGCACCACGCTTCGGTTTGATCGACCGCAGGCACTTTTTACGCGGTGCACTGGCGGAGCGGGGTACATGAGGCCCGCCGTGTGCAACCGGATCGACATCACCGTATCCCTTGTTGGCGACACAGTTGCCGCGGTCGGGATCCTGCCGCGGGTCAAGCCGCCGGTGGGGCGGCTGTTCGCCGGCAAACCGGCCGTTTCATTGCTCAACGTGCTGCCGCGACTCTTCCCGTTGTGTGCGGCAGCGCACCAGGTGGCATTCCTTTCCGCGATCGAGGCGGCGCGCGGCCAGGAAGTCAGCACTATGACGAGGGCGCATTGTACCACGCAAGTCGTGGTCGAGCGGCTGACGGAGTTGATACGAGGTCTGATTATCGAGCATCTCGCGCTGGACATCAGCGGTTCCGCGGCTATCCGCGCCCTTATAAAAGACAACTCGGTGCTGGTCGGTCGAGAAGGGTACCAGAGTGGGCCGGATCGATGCGAAGTAACAGCGCGGGTTGCGGCTGCGCTGGCTGGACTCAGGATATCGGACGACGATGGCACATTGATGCCCGGTAGCGCACTCGCGCTTCGGATGGCAGCACTCGAGGGGGGCGTATTGGAGCCAAAGTTGACGCAGCAGTCGTTCCTGTCCGCTGCTGACGACTGCGAAATCATTGAACGGCTGCTCGGCCGAGATGCGAGATCTGGCAATTGCCCCGACTTGGAGGGCCGTATTCCTGAGACTGGTCCCTGGGCGCGCCAAATGCTGCGTGATCGGCTCTCGCTCGGCCGGTCGGGTCCGGCCGAGCGACTGAAGGCGAGGATCGCCGAAATCGTCCAACTGTTTACTTGGCTCAAGGCTGGTGCGCATCCCGAGACAGCCGAGGAAGGGATCGTCAAAAGCTACAGCCTAGGGCGGGGCTGTGGTGCGGCTGCGGTCGAATGTGCCAGGGGACGTCTCTATCACGCGGTTGAGCTCGATCGGTACGGGCAGATAGCGCGATTCGAATATCTTGCGCCGACCGAGTGGAATTTTCACAAGCGAGGGCCGCTTGCCAGGAGCCTGCAGGGTGCGGTGCTGAGAGCGAGACAACATCAAGAGGGTGCGGTTCGCGCCATGATTGCATCATTCGATCCTTGCGTCGCCTTCACGCAAAAAATTGTTGAATCTGGACATGCATGAAATGGCGCTTTGTGAAGGCATCATGGAGATCGTTGAGGAAGAGGCGCGTCAGCGATCGTTCTCGAAGGTGAGGACCGTGTGTGTGGAGATCGGAGCGTTGAGCCATGTCGATGCCGAAGCGATGAAGTTCTGCTTTCCGGTTGTTGCCGCGCGCACGATTGCCGATGGCGCGGTTCTCGAAATCGTCGAATTACCTGGCGTCGCCTGGTGCATGGCCTGTTCGAGGAGTGTTGAGATTGCGCAACGGTATGCGCCGTGCCCCTGCTGCGGCAGCTATAAGCTGCAGGTGACGGCAGGCGAAAAGATGCGCCTGAAAGAGCTGGAGATCGATTGATGTGTACCGTATGCGGCTGCGGCGGAGGAGTTCCCTCCACGAAATGCGCCGACGTGCAAAATACGCGAGCCAAGGATCATCGCTGTGAAGATGCGCGTGATCATCATAATCACCACCATGATTATGTGTGTGGCGGCCTAGAAATGCGATGTCCGCTCCCCACTGACTGCGGCCATGATCATCATCATGATGTTGGTCATCAGCAGGCTCATGGCGGAGAAGCGCTTGTGGATTGCGGCACCGACCCGGCCGGCTTGAGAGTTGTGGCCATGAGCAGCGATCGGATCATTCAGGTTGGCCGCGATATTCTGAGCAAGAACAATCGGATCGCCGCCGAAAACCGCGCGCGCTTCGTTGCCGATGACTTGGTCGTGTACAATCTTCTTTCCAGTCCTGGCGCGGGCAAAACCTCGCTGCTCGTTCGCGCCCTTTCCGAGCTGAAGCGGAAGAGCCCGGTTGGGGTTATCGAGGGTGATCAGCATACCTCGAACGATGCCGAACGCATCCGCGCAACCGGCGTGCCCGCAATTCAAATCAATACCGGCAAGGGCTGCCATTTGGATGCTGCGATGGTCGGCCAAGCTTATCGTCTCTTGCCGCCACTCAATGGCGGTATTCTCTTCATAGAGAATGTCGGAAATCTGGTTTGTCCCGCGGCATTCGATCTTGGAGAGGCTTGCAAAATCGTGGTGTTCTCGACCACCGAGGGTGAAGACAAGCCGCTCAAATATCCGGACATATTTGCCGCATCTTCTCTCATGCTGATCAACAAGATTGATCTAGCACCGATGGTGGACTTCGATTTGAATCGCACGATCGAATTTGTGACACGGGTCAGCCCAAACATCGAAGTGCTGCCCGTTTCGGCGCGAACCGGCGAGGGCTTTGGCGCGCTCTACGGCTGGCTGCAGAAACAGCCTGCGCATCGGAGACATCTCGTCGAGGACACAACGGGATGAGGGTAGACGCCATCACCTGCGAGGGAATACGACTGCGTCTGCGACTCAGCGGGACCGTGCAGGGGGTCGGCTTTCGTCCCTATGTCTATGGTCTCGCTAGCCGCTATGGTTTGGGAGGATTCGTTGCCAACGATGCAAACGGAGTCATCATTGAGGTCGAGGGCAACCGTACCTCCGAATTTGTGACCGCTTTGCCGCTCGAAAAGCCTCCGTTGGCGCGCATCGACCACATCTCCGTTCAAGCGATCGATGCGCTTGCGACCAAAGGCTTTTCGATCCGCACCAGCGAACGAGGCAAGCTGTCGAGCCGGATCGCCGCTGATGCTGCAACCTGCCAGGAATGTCTCGGCGAGTTGTTCGACCCGAAAAACCGGCGTTACCTCTATGCCTTCATCAACTGCTCCCATTGCGGACCGCGCTACACAATCACCGAACAGCTTCCGTATGATCGTCGTAACACCGCGATGAAGGCCTTTGTGATGTGTCCCGATTGCTCGGCTGAATATTCAAGTCCGGCGAGCCGCAGATTTCGGGCGGAATCGATCGCGTGCCCGACGTGCGGCCCTCGGCTCAGTCATGGGATCAATGCTATCGGCGCGGCGATCGCCGGCGGCGAAATCGTCGCGATCAAGGGAATTGGAGGATACCAGCTGCTTTGTGACGCTCGCAACCATGATGCTGTCCATCGTTTGCGTCAGAAAAAGCAGCGCGACCAGAAGCCGTTTGCCGTGATGGTTGGTTCCTTGGACAAGGTTAGCGAGATTGCAGAGGCGGATGCCACGGAGCTCGCGCTCCTTGAGTCTGTAGCCTGTCCGATCGTTCTCCTGCGGTCGCGCAATAGGCTAGCCCCCGCATTAGCCCCTGGTTTGTCGCGCGTCGGCGTCATGCTGCCTGGAGCCCCGCTGCATCACCTCATTTTTCATGTGCTTCGTTCACTAGGTGCATCTCGTGAGGATAAGGGTTGGGTCATCGTGTGTACCAGCGCCAATTTCAGCGGCGAACCGCTCCCGATCGACAACGCAGAGGCTCTGCAGCGACTGGGGCGCATCGCCGATCTTATTGTGACGCATGATCGCAATATCCTGACGCGGCCGATGATTCCGTTGTGTCGGTGGTTGCGGGACGGCGTCAATTCATTCGCCGCGCCCGCGGCTATGTTCCCGAACCGGTTCGGCTCGCGCGATCGGTGCCGCCCGTGCTCGCCGTCGGTGGTGCGCTGAAATCGACCATCACACTGACGCGGGGAAATGAAGCTTTCGTCTCGCAACATATTGGTGACCTCGACACGGTCGAAGGCATCCGCTTCTTCGAGGAGACTATCCGGCACCTCACGTCGACCCTCGACGTGGAGCCTGTTGTTGTTGCCCATGATTTGCATCCCGATATGGCATCTACCCGCTTTGCGGAAGCAACCGGCCGCGCGCGGATCGCTGTCCAGCATCACCATGCGCATGCTGCAGCCGTCATCGCAGAGCATCGCCTTGAGCGACCTACGCTCGCTCTGGTGCTCGACGGCCATGGCTATGGCTCCGACGGCGGCAATTGGGGCGGCGAGCTCTTGTTATGCGAAGGGATCAGGTTTCAACGCATCGGGCATCTTGCGCCGCTAAAAATGCCTGGTGGAGATCGTGCCGCTCGCGAGCCCTGGCGCATGGCGAGCGCAATACTCCACTGGTTGGGGCGGGGACACGACATCCGAGGTCGCTTTGCAGCGCAGCCACAGGCCAAACCTCTGCCGTCACTGCTCGATCAGGCGGGCGGTGCCAACACCACCAGCGCAGGCCGGCTGTTCGAAGCAGCGGCGGCGCTGCTGGGAATTGCGACTTTGCAGACCTATGAGGGCGAAGCCGCGATGAAGCTCGAAGCCTGTGTGCGGGGGACGGCGGTACTCGAAGACGGCTGGTTGATCGATGACGGCGTGCTATCGTTTGGGCCGCTGTTTGTGGCCTTGATCGCAGACGAGATTGACGTGAACGAGGGAGCGGGGCTGTTTCATGGCACGTTTGCCGCTGGCTGCGTTGATTGGGTCACGCGCGCTGCGCGCACGACCGGTGTCTCTACTGTCGTTCTGAGCGGTGGCTGTTTTCAGAACATGGTGCTGGCGGATGAAATCCAGCGCGGTTGTATGGCAGCTGGTCTTGCTCCGCTGCTGTCTCGCGAGGTACCACCCAATGACGGTGGTTTGAGCCTCGGACAAGCCTGGCTCGCCGCTCTGCAGATCGCCGAAAGATCGTCAGGCCTGAGAGGAACAGCCTGATATGTGTCTCTCAGTACCGGCTGAGGTCGCAAGAATTCTTCCAAATGACATGGCAATCGTTTCTGTCGACGGCGTCAGCATCGAGATATCGATCGCGCTCGTACAGGATCTCGCCCCGGGGGACTACGTCCTCGTCCACGTCGGCTTCGCTCTGGCCAAGATCGACGCGGCCGAAGCCAGGCGCACGCTGAAGCTCCTGCAGGAGTTAGGCAGAGCCGGGCTGGAGACCAACTCATGAAATATGCCGAAGAATTTCGTGACAGGACCATCGCCCAGGGGCTCGCGCGTGCAATTGCTGCCCAGGCCGATCCCCAGAAAACATACCGGTTTATGGAATTTTGCGGCGGACACACGCATGCGATCTTCCGCTATGGACTTGAAGATCTGCTGCCTGCGAATGTCCGCATGATCCACGGGCCGGGCTGCCCTGTTTGCGTTCTCCCAGCCAGCCGAATCGACATGGCAATCGGGCTCGCCGAACGACCGGAAGTTACTCTGTGCATTTACGGCGACCTGATGCGTGTGCCCGGCTCACAAGGACAATCCTTGTTGCGAGCCAAGGCGCTGGGCGCTGACATCCGGATGGTTTACTCGACGCTCGATGCAATCAGGAGCGCTGAGCAGGCGCCTAATCGCGAGGTTGTCTTCTTTGCCATTGGATTTGAGACCACCACGCCTGCGACGGCGGTAATGATCCGAATAGCCGAAAAGAAGCGGCTGAAGGGTCTCAGCGTCTTCTGCAACCACGTACTGACTTCACCGGCCATGCACAGCATTCTCGGCAGTCCTGATATGCGCGATGCCGGGTTGCCCGAAATCGGCGGCTTCATCGGGCCTGCGCATGTCAGCGCAATCATAGGTACGCAGCCTTACGAGTGTCTGGCAGAAGAATTCGGCAAGCCGATCGTCATCGCGGGATTTGAACCGCTCGATCTAATGCAGGCTATCCTGATGCTGGTGCGGCAGGTGAACGATGGCCGATATGAGGTCGAGAACCAATACAGCCGCGCGGTGAAGCGTGCCGGCAATCAACGCGCCAGGGAGGAGGTGTCTGACATTTTCGAACTGCGTGACCAATTTGAATGGCGCGGGCTCGGGCTCGTACCCAACAGCGGACTCAAGTTGAAGAAGGCTTATGCCCAATTCGATGCTGAGGCGCGTTTCGCCATTCACGAGCTGCGCGTCGCAGACAATCCGGCTTGCGATTGCGGGGCCATTCTGCGCGGCGCGAGGAGGCCTGTCGACTGCAGACTTTTCGGAAACGTGTGCACGCCGAGAACTCCCATAGGATCCTGTATGGTCTCGTCGGAAGGCGCGTGTGCCGCATATTGGAAGTATGGCCGGCATCGCGCTTATCAGGTGATGCGAGCGTCATGAGAGTTAATCAGCCCAAGCTTGATCTCGAGAACGGGTGCGTCGACCTGTCCCACGGTTCCGGGGGGCGCGACATGGAGCAGCTTATCTCCGGTCTGTTCCATCAGGCGTTTGGCAATGAATGGCTCGCCCGCTGCAATGATCAGTCGGCTTTCAATGTCGGCACAGGCAGGATGGTAATGTCAACCGACGCATATGTTGTTTCTCCGCTATTCTTTCCTGGCGGCAATATCGGCTCGCTCGCGGTGCACGGCACAATCAATGATGTCGCGATGGCTGGCGCACGGCCGCAATATCTTTCGGCGAGCTTTATCATTGAGGAGGGCTTTCGCCTCCTTGATCTGAAGTCAATCGCGGATTCGATGGGGGAGGCGGCCCGCGGCGCCGGCGTTTACATCATCACGGGTGATACCAAGGTGGTCGAACGCGGCAAAGCGGATGGCCTGTTTATTTCAACGACCGGGGTCGGGTTTTTGGCCGATGGGCTGGATCTCTCGGCCGACAAGGCAAGGGCCGGCGACCGGGTGCTGGTCTCCGGCAGCCTCGGCGAGCATGGCGTGGCGATCATGTCAAGACGTCAGAACCTCGCATTCCAGACCCAGATCATCTCAGATTCCGCAGCGCTCCATGATCTCGTCGCCGTTATGGTTGGGGCCGGCGGCGGCGGCATTCGAGTGATGCGCGATCCCACGCGCGGTGGTCTTGCCGCCACGCTCAATGAGATTGCGCATCAGTCCGGCCTTGGGTTCCGGCTGCAGGAGAATGCCATTCCGGTCAAGCCTGAGGTCGCCGCCGCCTGCGAACTCCTCGGGCTTGATCCGCTCCACCTCGCCAACGAAGGGAAGCTCGTTGCAATTGTGGCGCCTGATATGGCCGATGCCGTGCTTGCAGCCATGAAGGCTCACCGGCTCGGGTGTGATGCGGCTGATATCGGCGAGGCCATAGCTGACGATCATCAATTCGTTCAGATTGCGACCAGCGTTGGCGGCGTAAGAATTGCCGATTGGCTGTCGGGGGAGCAACTACCCAGAATCTGCTGATCATGCCAGCGCGACGCTGCTTGGATGTACTCAGTCCAATGCGCGAGACAAACCTTAATCTTGCCCATCTGCATTGGCGCCGGCCAGTCGAACCGGACTTGGCGAGCGTACGGAGCTCAACTTGTCTCTCGAGCAATTCAAATAGTCAGCTGAGGCATCGCACAATATGCCGAGATCTGACCGGTTTTGCCCCGACCGACCGATTCAGCATCGGTCGCGAGGAGACAAAGCTTCCATCGATTGTCACTCCAGGCGAACGGAATGTGCGAAGGAAAGCAGATATAGCGATCAGCTGAATGACAGGCGCACAGATCAATGCGTTGTTCGAACGGGGCGTCTTGAAGGATGGCAGGCGAGCGGGCTCTGCCGATCTAAAACAAGACACTATCCCATGTTTGACCGACCTCATCACCTTGCTGCGCCGCGAGTTCGCAGTAATCGCCATCGCCTCACTGTGGACGCATCAGCATCTTCGGGGCTCGACAGGATACCAATACGTCTTTGCTAGTTGCCGTGCATGATCGTGAGGGGCTAATCGAACTCTTAACAGACCGAAATGGCAAGGACGTCCATAGGCCGGCCACCCCGAGATCAATGAATGTCCGGAGGCGGGACAGAACGTTGGCATGGAGATCAAAAAGCTAAAGATCATTCCGATAAACCGCTATGGTGTCCTCCCAGTCCCAATGACGGCCGCTTGACGCTCTATTTCGCTTCATGTCCGGGGCTGATCCGCGCGCCAAGTCGCACTTTTGTAGGCTTTTGGGATCCGTCGGTACGTGTTTGGAATCCTGCGCAACCAGACCAAAGATCGCTGAATTTCGGCGCGATTTGCGTGTTCGCTTCGCAGTATCGCAGAGCTCTTCCGATTAGAAAGGGCTCTCCAGGCAGGGAGAATGCAAATGAAGGTCGGTGTTCCCAAGGAAATCAAGGCGCACGAATATCGTGTGGGCCTGACCCCTGGGGCTGTGCGCGAATATGTGGCTGCCGGTCATAACGTGGTGGTGGAGACTGATGCCGGCGCCGGCATCGGCACAACCGACAACGATTATCGCAAGGCTGGCGCAACGATTCTGAATTCCGCGCGCGAGATATTTTCATCGAGCGAGATGATCGTAAAGGTGAAGGAGCCCCAACCGTCCGAATGGACACAACTGCGTGAGAATCAGATCCTCTTCACCTATCTGCACCTGGCGCCGGACCCGGAGCAGGCCAAGGGCCTGCTGAACTCTGGGTGCACCGCAATCGCCTATGAGACCGTGACCGACGCGCATGGCGGTCTGCCGCTGCTCGCGCCGATGAGCGAGGTCGCGGGCAGGCTTGCGATCGAAGCGGCAGGTAGCGCCCTAAAGCGGTATTCAGGCGGGCGTGGGCTCTTGATAGGTGGTGTGCCCGGTGTGCAACCGGCTCGTATCGTCGTGATTGGCGGCGGTGTAGTTGGTACCCATGCGGCGCGCATGGCTGTCGGTTTGGGTGCCGAGGTCACGGTTATTGACCGATCGATCCCTCGGCTGCGCGAGCTTGACGAGCTATTCGGCGGGCGCGTTCGAACCAGATTCTCGACGATTGACTCGGTGGAGGATGAGGTCCTGGCGGCCGACGTGGTCATCGGTGCCGTGCTAGTTCCCGGAGCGAGCGCGCCAAAACTGGTCAGCCGCGGCCTGTTGAGCTCGATGCGCGACGGTGCGGTGATCGTCGATGTCGCGATTGATCAGGGCGGATGCTTTGAGACATCTCACGCGACGACCCACGCCGACCCAACTTACGAAGTGGACGGCGTCATTCACTACTGTGTGGCCAATATGCCCGGGGCTGTCCCGCTCACCTCAAGCCAGGCGTTGAATAACGCTACCCTGCCATTTGGTTTGGCTCTAGCCAATAAGGGGTTTTCGGCCGTCCTCGAAAACCCGCACCTTCGCGCGGGCCTGAACGTCCATCGAGGCCGGCTGACTTATAGGGCCGTCGCCGAGAGTCTCGGTCTGCCCTTCTCACCGATCGAACAGGCTGCGGCCTGATCCCAGAGGCCCGTACGGGCGT
This sequence comes from Bradyrhizobium sp. NC92, assembly GCF_025200865.1. Lineage (NCBI taxonomy): Bacteria > Pseudomonadati > Pseudomonadota > Alphaproteobacteria > Hyphomicrobiales > Nitrobacteraceae > Bradyrhizobium > Bradyrhizobium sp. NC92. Next base: position 7,412,557 of record NZ_CP104171.1, on the reverse strand, counting down.
TTCCTCCCTGACTTGGGCCACTTCGTTCGGAGTGGCCCATTTTTTTTATCATCAATCTACTGAGTAGGATTTTGTATTGATCCATTTCTGCATAGCGCCTTTTCATGTGTAGCGGTACCAGTCTCTGCGCGAGCAATCTCCAGTACTGTTCGTTTCTAAAGGATCTTCTTTTGTCAACGACCAGGCTTAAGAGCTGTTCCTGGTCGGCGGCTTTGAGATTGGCACCGATCAAAACGACAAAGCGATCGCGGCGAAGCACATCCTCGAAGGGCCGCACGAAAACCAAGACCTTGGCGCCATGCAATCTCTTCAGTATGTGCCTAGTCTGGTTGACTCACTCCGCACAGGCGCAGGTGAGAAAAGTGCGGCACTGACATGAAGATGTGTGATGCCAACCGTCGGGCTTGCGACACACTGTCGAACCGGTGACATTCGACGCAAAATAATCAAGATAAACCAAGCCTCGGTAGTTTGGCACGACACTTGAAGCTAAGAAGCCGTCCCGCACTCCTGCTGACGGAATTGCAGTGATGACTTACAAGATAATCGCGTCCCAGTGCACCGTCTGCGGCGCATGTGAGTTCGAATGTCCTAACGCCGCAATCAGCCTGAAGAACGACGTGTATGTAATCAATCCGACGAAGTGCACCCGATGTAAGGGGCATTTCGAGACGCCACAATGCGCCGTTGTGTGCCCGGTGCCCGACACCTGCGTGCCGGCATAGAGGCAGCCGATGTGGGGGGCCGCAGCACATGGTAGGGTTGAGGCGCCATCCCCGGCCACTTTAGTAATCAGTCGCCTGATCGCGCCGGTTGCGAACCCCGAGCTGGTGACTTGCCGGATCGCCTTTGTAGCGAACGAAGCACACCGCCGCCATCGCCCGAACTGGCCAAACTCGTCCTCGCACAGGCAGAGCAGGCAATGGTAGCTGTTCATACGACCGTTGAGCGGGTCCAGATCATCGATGTCAACCAGTCTCGATATGGTTTTGAAGCGCGGATCGAGTCCGATAAGGCTCGGAGGGGGCTATCGGAAGACACCGTCCGCTTCATATCCGCGAAAAACAACGAGCCCGCCTGGATGCTGGAGTGGCGGCTGGAGGCCTTCCGCCGCTGGCTGATTATGACCGAGCCGACCTGGGCGCGTGTTAACGATCCCAAGCTCGACTACCAGGACATCGGCTATCTCGTGCTGCCGAAACCGAAAAAGAGGGTGTCGTCGAGCGACGAGATTGATCCGGAACCGCTCAAGACCTCCGGGAAGCGCGGCGATCCGTTTCGCGTGATCGCGAACCTGGAGGGTGTAGAGCTGAGCCCCGGCGCCGAACCTTCAGCGAATCGCAAGATCGCGGTCAATACCCCCTTCGACTCGATTTCGGTCGACACCAGGTTCCGAGAAGAGCTGAAGAAGGAAGGGGTAATTTTCATGCCGATCTCGGAGGCGATCGGCGAGCATCCCGAACTGGTTCAGAGGTATCTGGGCAGCGTGGTGCCGATTTCCGACAATTTTTTTGCGAGATTGAACTCGGCGGTTTTCTCTGACGGCTCGTTCGTCTACGTGCCGCCAGGCGTCCGCTGCCAGATGGAACTGTCGGCCTATTTCCGGAACGGGCACAACACCGGCCAGTTCGAGCGCACTCTGATCATCGCCGACAAGGGCTCCTACGTAAGCTATCTAGAAGGCTGCACTGCGCGGGAGCGTGACGAGAATCAGCCGCATGCTGCAGTTGTCGAGCTCGTCGTGCTTGATGACGCCGAGATCAAGTATTCGACAGTGCAAAATGGCTACCCTGGCAAGTCCGAGGACAAGGTCGGCATCTACAACTTCGTCACCAAGCGTTGCGACTGCCGCGGCAAGAATTCGAAAATTTCCTGGACGCAGGTGGAGACGGGATCTGCCACGACGTGGAAGAATCCGACCTGCATCCTTCGCGGCGACAACTCGAAGGGCGAGTTCTACTCGATCGCGATTTCGGCCGGTTTTCAGCAGGTCGATAGCGGCAGCAAAATGATCCACCTCGGCAGGAACACGTCGAGCCGGATCCTCCACAAGCGTATCGCCACCGGCAGATCTCAGAACACCTATCGCGGCCTTGTCAGCGCTCACCTCAAGTCCACAGGTGCGCGCAGCCATACCGCCTGCAATTCGCTTCTAATCGGCGACAAGTCTGGTGCGCACACTGTGCCTTACGTCGATGCGAAGAACTCCTCGGCGACGATCGAGCACGAGGCCACGATCTCTAATATCTCCGAGGACGTGCTGTTCTACTGCATCCAGCGCGGGATTTCGCAGGAGGCGGCCATTGGCCTCATCGTCAATGGCTTCGCCAACGACGTATTACGGAAATTGCCCCTGGAGCTCGCAGTGGAAGCGCAGAGGTTGATCTCGACCTCGCTGGAGGCCTCGGTCCTATGACTGCATGGTCCGCGAGCCCTGCTGAACGCAGCTCAGCCGTTTTCGATGACGTATTCGGGGATTGGTAGAATCGAGCTACTCGAAGTTCGATTTGCATGCTCGTGCTGAGCGCCGCGATCTCTGCTGGCTCGATCTCACCCTCAATGCGGGCCAGATGCACGCGATCATGACCGGGGGCAAGCCGAACTATCGCGGGCGATCCGGGCTGGGAGCTAACCGCCGGCCAAATCCTGTTGAAGCGCGAAGTCCTGCTCGCGATGGAGGCGGAAGCAGGGCGCCGCCAAGAGCGTATTTCTCAATTCCGAACAACTCATAGAATGCCAAGCGTCATCACGATAAACGTCTTGCGCGCGACGCTCAACGCTCAATGCAGCTGGCTCGCGCGGCATAGGTTGCGGGTGGGCGAGCGGCGCTCCGGAAGGCGATCAAAGTTAGTGATGATCGATGGCGGTCCGATGCGGCATACTTGCGAAAGAGGGGGCGATCTGCGGTCGCAGCAACGCGGTTCTGAGGAAGTCAGGCTTGTGTTGCCGATTGCGACTGACGCGATGGTCTCGCTCAAACCGAGATGGTGACCGGCGGCGTCGTGATCACGTTCACCGGTCACCGAGCGACGAGACATTCGATCCCGATCATTAACGTCGCAACCGAATCTTTGGCAACAGGCTTGGCACGCGTCTATCTGCAAATCGGTAAGCGCGCGAATGGCATCAGGCTAGAAAACGTTATCGCGGCCGGCAGCACAGGTAGCTAGCAAGCCAACAGATGCGTTGATCGTCTACTCGCGAAGTAGCGCAGGAGCATCAGATTCTTACGCATCATCTGGACAGCGGCTGAGAAGGGCTTAGCAAAGATGGAAGGTGACGAGCGAGCTAGACTGGCTCATGCCGGTCCGTTTCTGGTTCGCTTCAGATGTGCTGCAAACAGGCAAGGTCCGCCAGATACCGCACCTTCAGTGGAGAATCGCTGCGATGTCGTAGCGTGAACCGCGACTGTTCTGTTTCTAACAGAGGTATGAGGACTGATCTTCAATGCGCTTTGTCGCATTCGCAACAAAACGCAGTAGCGCGAGGCGCAAACCCATTCCAAATCCGCTCGTTTATTCTTTCCGCGGGGCTGGCATGCTCGTTGCAGAAACGTGGCCGAGTGGCCCCTATTGCAACAGGAAAGCTTCGAAGGACATCGGCATGAGTCTCGCAACGACCCAGAGCATCTCGGAAATCAGAGCGCGGAATAAGGAGCTGATCGAGGAGGTATTGAAGGTCTATCCGGAGAAGACCGCAAAACGTCGCGCCAAGCATCTCAATGTCCACGAGGCGGGCAAATCGGACTGCGGGGTCAAATCGAACCTGAAATCAATACCCGGCGTGATGACGATTCGAGGCTGCGCCTACGCGGGTTCGAAGGGTGTGGTCTGGGGACCCATCAAGGACATGGTCCATATCAGCCACGGTCCAGTCGGTTGTGGCCAGTATTCGTGGGGCTCGCGTCGCAATTATTACGTCGGCACCACGGGGATAGATACGTTCGTGACGTTGCAGTTTACCTCCGACTTTCAGGAAAAGGATATCGTGTTCGGCGGGGACAAGAAGCTCAATAAAATCATTGACGAAGTCCAGGAGCTGTTCCCGCTCAACAACGGCATCACCGTCCAATCGGAGTGCCCGATTGGCTTGATCGGCGATGACATTGAGGCGGTGTCGCGAGCAAAATCTAAGGAATATGACGGCAAGACCATCGTGCCAGTCCGCTGCGAGGGTTTTCGTGGCGTGTCCCAATCGCTTGGCCACCACATTGCCAACGATGCGGTGCGGGATTGGATATTTGATAAGAACGGGCCCGACAGCAAGCCGAGATTCGAGCCGACCCCGTACGATGTCGCGATCATCGGCGACTACAATATCGGCGGCGATGCCTGGTCGTCTCGAATTCTGCTGGAGGAAATGGGTTTACGCGTAATTGCGCAATGGTCCGGCGACGGCTCGCTGGCTGAGCTCGAGGCAACGCCGAAGGCAAAGTTGAACATTCTGCATTGCTACCGCTCGATGAATTACATCTCGCGCCACATGGAAGAGAAGTTCGGCATTCCCTGGTGCGAATACAACTTTTTCGGACCGTCCAAAATCGCGGAATCACTGCGCAAGATCGCCAGCTATTTCGATGACAAAATCAGAGAGGGCGCCGAGCGGGTAATCGAGAAGTACCAGCCGCTGGTGAATGCCGTGACCGCAAAATACAGGCCCCGCCTCCAAGGGAAGACCGTGATGCTGTTCGTCGGCGGGCTGCGCCCTCGTCATGTGATCGGTGCATATGAGGATCTCGGCATGGAAGTCATCGGCACGGGATATGAGTTCGGCCACAATGACGACTATCAGCGTACCGCCCAGCACTACGTGAAGGACAGCACGCTCATCTACGACGACGTCAATGGCTACGAGTTCGAGCGCTTCGTCGAGAAACTCCAGCCCGACCTGGTCGGGTCAGGCATCAAGGAGAAGTACGTATTCCAGAAAATGGGTGTGCCGTTCAGGCAGATGCACTCCTGGGACTATTCCGGCCCATATCACGGCTATGACGGTTTTGCGGTCTTCGCGCGCGATATGGACATGGCCGTCAATTCGCCCATCTGGAAGAAGTTGAAGGCGCCCTGGAAGGATGTCCCCAAGCCGAGCCTCTTGGCTGCAGAATGACGCAAATTACCGCTCTCAGCCGAGAGCCGTATTCACAGTAATCACTATCCAAAAGGGTGTTGCCGATGGCGCAGAGTGCAGAACACGTGCTCGATCACTTAGAGCTGTTCCGCGGTCCGGAATACCAGCAGATGCTGGCTAACAAGAAGGCATTCGAGAATCCCCGTGAGTCCGCTGAGGTTGAACGCATCAGGGAATGGACTAAAACACCTGAGTATCGCGAGAAAAATTTTGCGCGGGAAGCGCTGACGATAAACCCGGCCAAGGCCTGCCAGCCGCTCGGCGCGGTATTTGCTTCGGTTGGCTTTGAAGGTACGCTGCCATTCGTGCACGGCTCTCAAGGCTGCGTGGCATATTACCGTAGCCATCTGTCGCGGCACTTCAAGGAGCCGAGCTCCTGCGTCTCGTCCTCGATGACAGAGGACGCGGCAGTATTCGGAGGGCTCAACAACATGATTGACGGGCTCGCCAACAGCTACAACATGTACAAACCAAGGATGATTGCGGTCTCTACCACCTGCATGGCGGAGGTGATCGGGGACGATCTCAATGCCTTCATCAAAACGTCGAAGGAAAAGGGGTCTGTTCCGGCGGATTTCGATGTGCCGTTCGCGCACACCCCGGCGTTCGTCGGTAGCCACATCACTGGCTATGACAATGCGCTCAAGGGCATCCTAGAGCATTTTTGGGACGGCAAGGCGGGAACGGCCCCCAAGCTCGAGCGCAAGCCGAACGACAAGATCAACTTCATCGGCGGTTTCGATGGTTATACCGTCGGTAACCTGCGCGAGATTAAGCGCATCTTCGAAATTATGGGAATCGAATATACCGTCCTCGCCGACAATTCCGAAGTGTTCGATACACCGACAGACGGCGAGTTTCGGATGTATGACGGCGGCACCACACTCGAGGACGCTGCGAACGCGGTTCACGCCAAAGCGACGATCTCCATGCAACAGTGGTGCACGGAAAAAACGCTGCCGTTCATCGCCGAGCACGGCCAGGATGTCGTGGCCTTCAATCATCCGGTGGGCGTATCCGCGACGGACGACTTCCTGGTCGCGTTGTCGCGCATCAGCGGCAAAGACATCCCGGAAGAACTGGCGCGAGAGCGCGGCCGCTTGGTCGATGCGATGACTGACTCAAGTGCGCATATCCATGGCAAGAAATTCGCCATCTATGGCGATCCGGATCTCTGCTATGGGTTGGCCGCCTTCCTGCTCGAACTCGGCGCCGAACCGACCCATGTGCTGTCCACCAACGGAAATAAGGCTTGGGAGGAGAAAACAAAAGCATTATTGTCGAGCTCGACCTTTGGGCAGAACTGCCACGTTTATCCGGGGCGAGACCTCTGGCACATGCGTTCGCTCCTGTTCACCGAGCCTGTCGATTTTTTGATTGGCAACACTTACGGCAAGTATCTGGAACGGGACACCGGCACGCCGCTGATTCGTATCGGATTTCCAGTGTTTGATCGCCATCACCATCACCGCTCTGCTGTGTGGGGATATCAAGGTGGTATGAATGTGCTCGTGAAGATTCTCGACAAGATCTTCGACGAACTCGACAAGAAGACCAGCCTTCTCGGCAAGACGGACTATAGTTTCGACATCATTCGTTGATGGCAGACGATGCGCGTGTCATCGCCGGTACGATCGGCGGTGACACAAGCCCGTGACGGGTTGATTTTTGCAGATCGTTCCGGCTGAGAGGAGAAAAGGATGAGTTCGCTACCGGCCACGGTCCGGGACATTTTCAACGAGCCGGGCTGCGCGAAGAATGGCAGCAAGCCGGAGAATGAGCGCAGAAAGGGCTGTACCAAGCAGCTACAGCCGGGTAGCGCCGCTGGTGGTTGCGCCTTTGACGGCGCCAAGATCGCGCTGCAGCCGTTTACTGATGTCGCTCACTTGGTGCATGGTCCAATAGCCTGCGAAGGCAATTCGTGGGACAATCGTGGCGCGGCGTCGTCCGGCTCGGATTTGTGGCGCACGGGGTTCACAACCGATATGAACGAAACGGATGTCGTATTTGGGGGCGAAAAGCGACTCTCCAGGGCGATTAAAGAGATAATCGACAAGCGCGACCCGTCGGCCATCTTCGTCTATCAGACCTGCGTGCCCGCCATGATAGGCGACGACATCGACGCCGTCTGTAAGGCGGCTACGCGAAAGTTCGGCAAGCCGGTAATTCCCGTTAATTCGCCGGGCTTCGTCGGTTCAAAGAACCTCGGCACTAAGCTTGCTGGGGAGGCTTTGCTGGAACATGTCATTGGGACGCAAGAGCCAGATAACATCACGCCCTATGACATCAATTTGATCGGGGAATACAATCTGTCCGGCGAGCTTTGGCAGGTTAAGCCTTTGTTTGACGAACTTGGTATCCGCATCCTCTCCTGCATCTCAGGCGATGGCAAATATCGCGAAGTGGCTTCGTCGCACCGGGCCCGCGCCGCCATGATGGTGTGTTCACGGTCGATGATCAACGTCGCACGTAAGATGAAAGAGCGCTACGAGATCCCCTTTTTTGAAGGATCGTTCTACGGCATTCAGGACTCCAGCGACGCACTGCGTGAGATTGCACGATTGCTGGTCGAGCGCGGCGCGCCAGGCCATCTGATCGAGCGCACAGAGGCGGTGATTGCACGCGAGGAGGCGCGCGCTTGGGCTGCAATCGAGCCATACAAGCCACGCTTCAAGGGCAAGAAGGCTTTGTTGATTACCGGCGGCGTCAAGTCATGGTCCGTCGTTGCCGCGCTGCGGGAGGCCGGACTCGAATTGGTTGGGACCAGTGTGAAGAAATCTACAAAAGAGGACAAGGAGCGCATTAAGGAGCTGACGGGCCAGGATGCACACCTGATTGAGGACATGCCACCGCGGGAGATGTACAAAGTGCTGAAGGACGCGAAAGCGGACATCATGCTCTCGGGCGGCAAGTCACAGTTCGTCGCGCTGAAAGCGGCGACGCCCTGGCTGGACATCAACCAGGAGCGTTGCCACGCCTACATGGGCTATGCCGGAATGGTTAAGCTGGTCGAGGAGATCGACAGATCATTATTCAATCCGATGTGGGAGCAGCTGCGCCGGCCGGCACCCTGGAATACGCTGGCTAGAGCGATGGCACAGGTGCACTCGCCGGCCGCCCCCAGCATCTCCGATCCAGCAATCGACGAGAGGACACGGCGCGCCAAGAAGATCTGTGCCTGCAACACAGTTGACCTCGGCACAATAGAGGACGCGATTTGTTCGCATGGTTTGACTAGCGTCGAGGCAGTCAGACAGCACACCAAAGCGATCGGTGGCTGCTGCAAGAGACGAATTGAGGACATCCTTCAGTCGTCGCCGCGTCCCGTGCTGCAGGCTGCGGAATAGGAAGACGACATGGCTGTCGTCACGACACCGAAGAAGGCGTGCGCCGTCAACCCGCTAAAGATGAGTCAGCCGATCGGCGGCGCATTCGCCTTCATGGGGCTGCGCGGGGCAATGCCACTGCTACACGGCGCTCAAGGGTGCACATCGTTCGGGCTCACGCTGTTTGTACGGCATTTCAAGGAGGCGGTGCCGTTGCAGACCACCGCGATGACCGAGGTCACGACCGTGCTCGGGGGCTATGAAAATCTTGAGCAGGCTATACTTAATATCTTCAATCGCGCCAAGCCAAAGATCATTGGTATCTGCTCGACGGGCGTAACCGAAACCAATGGCGACGATGTTGACGCCTACATCAAGCTTATTCGCGAGAAGCATCCGCAACTCGCCAGATTGCCTCTGGTCTATGTCTCGACGCCGGATTTCAAGGACGCGTTCCAAGATGGCTGGCAGAAAGCTGTAACGCGGATGGTCGAGGTCCTGGTTGAGACGCCTGCGGTGGAGGCGCTGCGTGATCCCGCGCGGGTCAATGTTCTTCCAGGATGCCACCTCACGCCGGGTGATATCGATGAGCTCCGAGCTATCCTTGAAGATTTCGGGTTGCAGCCATCCTTCCTACCAGATCTTGCCGGATCTCTGGATGGGCATGTCCCGGATGAGTTCACGCCGACGACGATCGGCGGCATCGGGGTCGACGAAGTCGCGGTCATGGGTCGGGCGGGGTGGACTATTGCCATCGGTTCGCAGATGCGGCGGGCTGCAGAGGCAATGCAGGCCAAGACGGGCGTGCCATTTCGCGTGTTTGAACGACTATGTGGCCTGCTTCCCAACGATGAATTCATCGCCTTTCTGAGCGAGATCAGCGGCCGTCCGGTGCCATCAAAATATCGGCGTCAGCGCGGGCAACTCGCTGATGCGATGCTCGACACGCATTTCCATATTGGTGGTCGCAGACTTGCGATAGGAGCCGAGCCCGACCTGTTGTTCGACCTATCGAGCATGCTCCACGATATGGGCGTGCAGGTGATCGCGGCCGTGACAACAACGGACTCGGCGGTGCTGGAGCGGGTGGCGAGCGAGGAGGTACTGATCGGTGATCTGGAGGATTTGGAGGAGCTTGCCGAGAGCAAAGGGTGCGATCTGCTCATCACGCATTCTCATGGCCGGCAAGCAGCGGCGCGGCTGAAGATTCCGTTTTATCGCGCCGGCTTTCCGATATTCGATAGGTTAGGCGCAGCACACCACAAATCGGTCGGGTATCGAGGTGCGCGCGATCTGATCTTCGCCATCGCAAATCTCGTGATCGAGGACCGCGAGCAGAATCGTAAGCCTACGCCAGATACTTGGCGAAAATCAAATCTACCCTCCACGCCGTACCAGCGCGGTTTCAGCGACCGAACAGAGAGGCACATTGCATGAAGGTCGCGTTCGCTACCCAAGACTTGCATCGTGTCGATGCGCATTTTGGTTGGGCCAAGAACATCGCCGTCTATGACGTCGGCCCGGGGGGGCACGTTCTTGTGAACGTGTTTGAATTCAAGGGCGATCTCAAGGAGGACGGCGACGAGGACAAGCTCGCGCCAAAGATCGAGGTAATTAGGGACTGCGCCATCCTCTATGTCGCGGCCATCGGCGGATCAGCTGCCGCCCGGGTGGTGGCCAAGAAAATTCACCCGATAAAAGTGAACAAGCCTGAAAACATCCTGGTGCTGCTCGAAAAGCTAGAACGCGTACTAAAGGGGACGCCCCCGCCCTGGCTACGCAAAGCCTTGACCAAGGATCAAAAGCGCACATTCGATTTCGATGACTGAGGATGACATGAGGCAGGCCGCAAATATAGCGCAAGGCGATCGGGCTCTCGATGCGCCGATCGTCAAAGAGCTGGTCAAGCTTTGGCGCGCGCAGGATATGCACGGTTTTTGGGAGAACAGGAGCGATATCGACCTGCTCGACCCCTATATCGTTAATAGTGCGAAACGACGCGAACTGCCGATCGTCGGCGATCCCGATCCCGACACGATTCGGCGGCTGGAGTTGTTCTTCGACGCGGTCGCGCTTTCGATCGAGAGGGCGACCGCGGTTATGATCCAGCCGATGCTGAAGATGAACCATGAAGGCTTTGGTCGCATGGTGCTGATCGGGGGGCGACTGCTAGTAGTGAACAAGCAGCTGCGCGATGTTCATCGCTTTGGCTTTGAAAATCTAGCAAAGCTCGCGGGCGAGGGTGACAAATATGTAAGGGAAGGCGTCAACATGATCCGGAAGTTTCCGAGCGTAGCGAACCATTGAGGGTTCTTATGAGCGACCGTGAAGGACTGAAAGCAGAACTCAAGATACTCTCAGCAAGAGCAACACAGGCCAAAATGGATCTACACGATCTCTCCGAGGAACTGCCCGTGAACTGGCCATCGATCATGTCGGTAGCGCGGAAGGTGCACGATGCCTTCGCCGAACTCGATCGCAAGAGACGGGAGCTGAAGCAGCTTGAGAAGTCGTAAAGGTACTGGATGATGTCATCTGTAACACGTGGTGGTCGAGACTGGACGCCAAACTACTTGAACTCAATTGATGCCAAGAAGTGCATCGGCTGCGGCCGCTGTTTCAAAGTCTGTGGTCGCAATGTTATGACATTGAAGGGGATCAGCGAGGAAGGCGAACTTGTCGATCTCGAGGACGACGAGAACGATGAGATTGAGAAGAAAATCATGGTTATGAATGACAAGGGTGCATGCATCGGCTGCGGTGCATGTGCGAGGGTGTGTCCCACCAATTGCCAGACCCACGATTCGGCCGCACCTGAGGCGGTGTAGAGGGCGCATCAAGATCAGTTGCTGTCGGGTTCTTTATCCCGACCACTTGTTTTCAGGTATGGTTGTCGTCGGCCCGCGGATTTGCAATGAGAGTTGCCGATCGCCCACGATTTCCGAGGGGCCGGATCGAGTGGCCGTCCCATGGACATGGGAGCAGATCGTTGAGGGCTTCGTGTCAGGTTCGGTCAGCGACTTCGCCTATTTCTCGCCCGTTGCGGCCGCCAGGTCGGGGTGAGAATCTGCCTGGCGCATCGAGTGATGAGGAACGGGCCGACGGGCAATGGATCCGCCGCACCCCTGATGGTCTGGTGGGCGATGTTGGGGCGGCCCAGCTTCGGCATGATCAAGATGTTGACGTCGCCTCCAGCAACGATGGTGACGGCACCATGTACGCACCACGGTCGATAGCCTGCATCTCGCCGCCGGCTCCAATCTGCCGATGCTTGTTCCTCAGCAGTTGCATGGGCCGCGTATCTCGCGCGGGGCGTTGGCGTCCTAGGCGCCGAGGTCCGGAATGCCGAAGCCGGTTTTTCCGTGGGCGGTGAACGCGACAGATGCAAGCGTTGCCACCTTCGAAAAGCTCCTCCGCTCTTGGAGTGCGTCGCACACTCAGGTATCGGCGATGAATAGGCGCCCTTCGGGGCATGCGGGCTCGACCGGGGATCGAGGTCGACATGGACCCGCCGTGCGAGCGTTCCATCAAGCACAACTTGTATCGTGCGCAGCATGCCCTCATCCTGGCTCCAGTGTGGATCATGCACACTGGCTCGGTTTCGTCTTCGAACACCGGTCCGCGTAAAAGTGTAGCGCTGCAGGTTGGCGAGTATTCGTCGAGACTCTTGGTCGGCCGTGTCGCGACTACCGCTCAGGATCTTGGCCTTCGCCACCGCGGGCCCGATCCGCAGGATCAGATTGCACTTACGAATGCCCACGCAGTGGATTGTCCAAAAAAGGAGGGGTTCTTGCATGGCGGATTGAAGCGATGATCAATAAAGACGAGCCTTGTCATGAATGAGCAATCGATTTCGCCAAATACCGTCTATGCGATTTGTCGGTTTGCTGGCATTCCTAACCGCCGTGCGATTGGCTTCCATCTGATGACCGTCAATGAGGACGGCAGCCGAAGACCGTTGTCCATCGTCGTGGTGCGCTGGGGCAAAAAGGTAGTTGGCTATGTCAACGAATGTCCGCACAACCGCGTCAACCTGGACTGGGAGCGTAACGAGTTTCTCGATCCATATGGCGTCCGGCTGATGTGCGGGAAGCACGGGTCAACCTTCGAGCTCGGCACTGGCCGTTGCGTCGAAGGCCCATGTAAGGGCAGAGAGCTTAGGCCCGTGGCGCTGACAGTTCTTGATGGCGACATCTGCATCGTCGGCGTGCGGCTTGTCGAGGATGAACCCTCACCTGATTCTGAAGCCCGTGTTTAGACTGGCCGGTTCTCGTTTCGGTTTTTCACGGGGCCCATTCTCTCCAGTGCAACCGCGTAAGAGATCTGCTCATAGGCGATATGAAGTGACTTCGCCGCGTCGAGCAGATAATCGAGCTTGCCGCCGGGGTTTAGATGCTTGATGTCGTTCTTATCGATACCAATCAGGTCCATCATTTCTTTCCAGACTGTGGACTCGTCGCACGGCAGAACGTGGAAGGTGATATCACCGAGTGTCGTTCGATATTTCGCCAACAGGTCTATGTTGTTGCAGAAAATGAAGTAGCTTCCGTCCGGGGTTAGCGCGCTATCAAGCACATCTGCGACGTCAGAAAGATAGGCGAACGAGTGCAGATAGCCAGCCAGAACCGGAATTGTGCTTTCACCTTCCTGCGCGATCGTCAACACTTGCTCGATCGAACAGTCTGGCGGCCGTTTCTCGTCCGCCACCTGGGCCTGGAATTTCAATGCGATGTCGCCGCGAAAGCCGAACCGACCTGGCTTTGTGGTCCTGCCTTTGAGTACGGCGTTGAACAAGCGTCCCTCCCTCTCAAGCCGGCCCAGTGCGGTGTTCTCGATTGAAGTCATCAAAATCGTCCTCGATCTAAACTCTTCACCGGCGGCTTGGCCGGTGCGAATCCAATGCAAATGTCTTGCCGCCGCGTGCGCGCCGGTTTTTCCTCTTAGTTTCTAAAGAAACCGCGCGATCGTGTTGCGAAGCCCTCCAAGGATCCTTGTCGGGAATTCGACATGAGTGCCGGATCCAACAGGCGAGAGTCGGAAGAAGACAGCAATACCATGCACGTGCGAAGTGGCATGCCACTTGCCAGTCCGCTCAAGCGAGCACAGCTAGACGAGGGTGAACATGATCAATCTGACCGATAGCGCAGTGAATGCGGCCAAGAGCGCGATTTCAGCGTCGGCGTTTCCCGCGGGCGGGCTGCGGATCGCAGTCGAGGCGGGCGGCTGCGCCGAGTACAAATACACAATGGGCCTTGTCGCCCGTGCTGAGCCGGACGACACAATGATCGAGCGTGACGGGCTGAAGGTGTTCGTCGACAACAAGAGTTATCGGCATCTAATTGGCACGACGATCGACTTCGTGGTGGCGCTGGAGGGCTCGGGCTTCACCTTCGACAACCCAAACGCAAAGTTGAGTTGCTCTTGTGGAAAATCCTTCAGCTGATGACGGGAGGGTCGAAGCATGGGCGAAGGCCGAGAAACAACTGAAGCAACCGTCGGCCACTGGGGTCGACCGGCAGCAGCTATTCCTGCCATGAGAGAAGATCAAGCGAACCTGCAACGCGAGGGTGGCGACTGTCAGATGATCGAGAGGGTGGCGACTGTCAGATGATCGAGATAGACCGCAGCACGGTTATGCTCAGGCCGACCGGCGCCTGCATGATCTTTGCGCACCCTGGCGCGACGTTGGCGGGCATTCAGGCCCCGGGTCGAAATGCTGCGGCGAATTCATTTGCCTGATGTCGATCGCCGGGCAAACCAAGATGCAGGATTGAGGGAGGATTCATTGCCGATTTATCTCGACAATAATGCGACGACGCGGACAGACCCGTCCGTCCTGCAGGCAATGTTGCCGTTCTTCACCGAGCTGTTTGGCAATGCCTCCTCCGCCCATGCCTTTGGCAGAGAGGTCGCGGGCGCCGTGGAGCAGGCGCGCTGCAGCTTACAGGCATTGTTAGGGGCTGAATACGATCACGAAATCGTCTTTACCTCCGGTGGGAGCGAGGCCAATAACACCGCACTCCTTTCGTCGCTCGCCACCCAGGACGGGCGCGATGAGATTGTCACCACCTCCGTCGAGCATTCCGCCATCCTTACGCTGATCAAGCAATTGGCGATAATGAACGTCAAGACGCACGTGATTCCAGTAGATTCGCGCGGCCGGCTCGACATCGACGCGTTTCGACGCGCGCTCGGGCCACGCACAGCGCTTGCGTCTGTCATGTGGGCCAACAACGAGACCGGAACGATTTTTCCTGTCGAGTTTCTAGCCGGGTTAACGCGTGAGGCGGGCGCGCTGTTTCATACAGACGCGGTGCAGGCCGTCGGCAAACTGCCTATCGCCTTGAAGGACAGCGCGATCGACATGCTGTCGCTCTCCGCGCACAAACTTCATGGTCCCAAGGGAATTGGTGCGCTCTATTTGCGAAAAGGCACAAAATTCAGGCCGCTGATCTGGGGCGGATCACAGGAACGACGGCGCCGCGGCGGAACGGAGAACATCCCGGGCATCGTCGGCCTTGGAAAAGCGGCAGAGCTTGCGGCGGAGCGGCTCGGACTGGAGTGCGTTCGCATTGGCGCATTGCGCGACCGTCTTGAGCAGGGAATTTTGCAAAACGGGGACTGCATGGCGCTTGGCGATATCAGCAACCGGCTATCAAACACGACGAACATCGCGTTTGAACATCTCGAAGGCGAAGCAATTGTCCATCACCTCAGTCGGGCTGGAATAGCCGCTTCGCTCGGATCGGCCTGCGGCTCCCGCTCGATGGAGCCGACGCATGTCATGCGCGCCATGGGGGTGCCGGCGAAAAGCCTGCACGGCGGGGTTCGGCTGTCTCTATCGCGTGAGACAACCGTCGAAGAGGTCGACCAGGTCGTCGCTGTAGTGTCGGACATTGTGGCCTACTTACGCGCCGAATTGCGGCGAGCGTGCGAAAGCGCCCAGAATGCATCGCGTTTCAGGAACTTAAGCTCATGAAAATAATGATTCGGCGCTCCCCCGACGCTGGCCTTTCGATTTACGTGCCAAAGAAAGATCTCGAGGAGCCGATCGTGGAATCCGAGCATGAGAGGCTTTGGGGCGGCTGGATCAGGATAGCCAACGGCTGGGTCCTCGATCTGCCTGAAATGGCGAGCGACACGCCACTGCCGATCACAATCAATGCCAAGAAGCGTGGAGAAGACAGGGACGATCGATGAAGACGATGCCGCAAATCGAGTTCGCGAATGCTGCCGACGCGAAGGCCATTCTCACTGATCTTGCGGCTAGAATGAGAGCCGGCAGCATCGTTCCGTATCTTGGGCCAGGCATCGCCGAGTTGTCACGTCCCGAGGCGCCTATGACGCCTGAGGCTTTGGCTGATTTTTTCGCCAGCAATGTTGCGCTACCGCGCCGGGCCAAGGGCAACGCCTGGGCGTCGGCGCAGTATGTCGAGAGCAACAAGCATCGTTCAACCGTGACGGCATTGATGGTGCAGGCGTTCTCTCTGCCGGCCGATCCAACACCGTTGCATCATCATCTTGCGAGCCTGCCCCTGCCGATAATAGTTGACTCTTGGTATGACGGTGCCATGCGCGCGGCGCTCGGTAAGCGTAGCGGATGGGGTGAGGTCCAGGGCATAACTCGATCCGGCAGTCACGACGATCGTTGGTACCGCTTTTACGATTCGGCGGGCCAAGAGGTTAATCATGCCTTGGCAGCCCATTGGTCTACTGTGCTGTACAAGCCGCATGGCAGCGTAGTGCCGGCCAAGAACTTCCTGGTCACTGACGCTGATTATGTCGAGGTGTTGACGGAAATCGACATCCAGACTCCGATTCCCGATATGATCAAGGATAGGCGGGCCGGACGGAGCTTTCTCTTCATCGGCTGTCGCTTCAACGACCAGCTAATGCGTACCTATGCGCGGCAGATCACCAAGCGCTCCGCCGGCGTCCATTACGCGATCGTCGATCCGCAAGTTCTCTCGGGCAACGAGCTCTGCTTTCTGGTTGAGCAACGTCTAACGCCGCTCGCGATGATGCTTCCGCATGCAATGGAGATATTGCTCGCCAAGTAGCGGCGTAAAGCGTGCCGCCCACCCCGGTGCGACACAGGAGGTCGCACCGCTAGGATCGGCGCGGGTGAGGAGGAGCCCTCGTGAGATCAGTAGGTGGAGATGAGAACGCAAACATTTGCGTCTCTCGGTCGACATTGCGACAACTGTCGCGTTTCGGACATGGGCGTCATCGCGGCGCGTGCACAACGAAGTGGATCGCTCCGGCTAACTCATTAACATAGACCGAAATACCATCGTCTGCGCGATGGCACGCGAGTTGCTCATTCCCTCAAGTGGTCGCTCGGGAGGACGCGTCGTCCTCCCAAACCGACTCAGCGAGCAGGAGGGAGCTGAATATGAACGCTGTTGCCGAACGCGAGGAAAATGTCAAAGCTGGGGAAGCTGGCGGCAAGATGCGAGCCAACGCCGACTACAAAGGGTGCCGAAGCTCTTCGAGCAACGGCAAACAGAGCTGCGGGTCACAGGCTAGCGAAAGCGATCTTCCGTCGGAAATCTGGGATAAGATTAAGAACCATCCCTGCTACAGCGAAGAAGCGCATCATCATTACGCTCGCATGCATGCCGCTGTGGCGCCCGCTTGCAATATTCAGTGCAACTACTGCAATCGCAAATACGACTGCGCCAACGAGTCGCGTCCAGGCGTAGTTAGCGAGAAGCTGACTCCTGAGCAGGCGGCCAGAAAGCTGATCGCGGTCGCCACGAGCATTCCACAGCTGAGTGTGCTCGGAATCGCCGGTCCCGGCGATTCCTTGGCCAATCCGAAAAAGACATTCAAGACTTTCGAACTCGTCGCCGCGGCAGCGCCCGACATCAAGTTGTGCCTATCAACAAACGGACTGGACTTGCCTGATCACGTCGACACCATATCCCGGCACAAAATCGACCACGTGACCATCACCATCAATATGATCGATCCCGAAATCGGTGCCAGGATATACCCGTGGATCTTCTTTAACCATAAGCGCTACACCGGCATCGAAGCTGCAAGAATACTTACCAATCGCCAATTGCAAGGCCTCGAGATGCTCTCGGACCGGGGCATCCTGTGCAAGATTAATTCGGTGATGATCCCTGGCATCAACGACCAACACCTGATCGACGTCAATAGGGCGGTCAAGTCGCGCGGCGCCTTCCTGCATAATATCATGCCGCTGATCTCGGCGCCCGAACACGGCACCGCATTCGGCCTCAACGGGCAGCGAGGCCCGACCGCGCAGGAACTGAAGGCGCTGCAAGATGCTTGCGAAGGCCAGATAAACATGATGCGGCATTGCCGCCAGTGCCGCGCTGACGCAATCGGCCTTCTCGGAGACGATCGTAGCGCTGAGTTCACCACCGAGAAGATCATAGCCATGGACGTTGAATACGACCTCAAGACCCGCAAGGCTTATCACGCCAAAGTCGAAGATGAGCGTAAGGCGAAGATTGCAGCCAGGCAGGAGGAGCTAGCAACAATCGCTGGCGAGATGAGCGAGATCAAGCTTCTCGCTGCGGTGGCAACCAAAGGCTCAGGACTGATCAATGAGCATTTTGGGCACGCCAGGGAGTTTCAAATATACGAACTCTCGACGTCCGGTGTCAAATTCGTCGGCCACCGCCGTGTCGACCTTTATTGCCAGGGCGGATATGCCGAAGACGATCGGCTGGCGAGCATCATCCGTGCCATCAATGACTGCCATGCTGTATTCGTGGCCAAGATCGGCGGCTGTCCAAGAAAGAATCTGATCAACGCTGGGATCGAGCCGGTCGATCAATACGCGCATGAGTTCATTGAGAAATCGGCGATCGCCTGGTTCAGGTCCTACCTCGATAAGGTGAAAAGCGGAGAGATCCAGCACGTCCAGCGCGGTGACGGCGCGATCCGGCAAGGGTCGCTGATCTCGGCGGCTTAGGAGGTGGTACCAATGCCATTCAAGATCATCTCATCACAGTGTACGGGCTGCTCGGCTTGTGAGCCCTTATGCCCGAACGTTGCAATTTCCGAGAAAGCTGGAACGTTCGTTATTGAGGCAAAGAAGTGCACCGAATGCCTCGGCTATTTTGACGAGCCGCAGTGCGTCGCAGTCTGTCCGGTCGAAAACACCTGCGTCGTCGACACGACATTGCCGCGTTATCAAGGACCCGCGTAAACGTGGCGCAGCGCATCTCGCCGCGACGGCTCAGTCTACTGCTGAATGATGAGGAAATCGAGGCTCGGCGCATGATGGTGAACAATCCTTGTCGGCGTGTTCGCTACGAAGTGGCGGAACGGATCGCGGCTGACGAGTTGATATGTGACATCGAGCGTGAGGACAGTAGGGAGCAAGAGATCACCCGCACTCGCGGCTTTCCGCCGTGCAGGTCGCGGAGGAATGGTGCATGAACAATATCGTTCGGGACAGTGATGTGGTCGAGCTAAGCGGGCCGCCGGCCTTCAGCTTTGGCGAAAAGGTGCGAGCCCGCCTCACCATTCGCAATGACGGCACTTTTCACGGCAAGGAGATTGGAGACATTTTGGCCAAGAAGGGAGACGTTGGTTGCGTCATTTCAATCGGCACGTTCCTGCAGCAATTCTATATCTACGGCGTCGAATTTGTTGAAAGCGGCAACCGTGTTGGCATGAAGCGCAAAGAGCTCGATCGGATCGGCGCGTGCGAAGAGATGGATGATCCGCCTTGGCCAGAAGAGGCTGTATCATGATGGAGTCGCGCGTTCCCAAATATCGAGCCGGCCAGCGCGTTAGAACCGCTGTGGATGTTATTAACGACGGCTCAGTGGCCAACGCACCGCCTGATGGAATCCTAGTCCGCGCCGGCGCGATCGGCAAGATTATCCGGGTCTTGATGCATACTGAAGTGAGCGTGCCCATCTATCTCGTCGATTTCGATGAGCCGCTGGTCGTCGGTTGTCTTGAAGAGGAAATTACCGTCGTGTGAGGGAAGGTTCTCGCGATGAAAGTTACGAGAAAGGTGCCAGTCGGGGTGATCGCTCATCCGAACGAGCTCGATCGCAAGAGGATTGAGCGTGCCTTGCTCTCGCGCAAGTACTATCGGTACGTCTCGCCTAACGTGACTCCGGTCAAGGCTGGTTATCTTATCGAGAGTCCCTGCTGCTCGCGCACTATCGACAGAGACGGCGGCCTGATTGATGTCGCTGTATTTCGCTACGACACCGTGAGCCGGACTTGGAAACTGTTTTTCAAGAACCATGCACGGGGAATATGGGAGTTTTACAGCATGTACCACAGATTGGCGTCGGCGATCGACGAGTTGAACACGGACCCTGAGCGGCTCTTCTGGCAGTGAT
The DNA here is from genome assembly GCF_025200865.1 of Bradyrhizobium sp. NC92. Classification (NCBI taxonomy): domain Bacteria; kingdom Pseudomonadati; phylum Pseudomonadota; class Alphaproteobacteria; order Hyphomicrobiales; family Nitrobacteraceae; genus Bradyrhizobium; species Bradyrhizobium sp. NC92. The sequence goes on along the minus strand of NZ_CP104171.1, from coordinate 7,392,759 downwards.
GCTCGTTGGAACAGTCCTGTAGGAGCCACATTGGCACTCCCACAGAGCAGTTGATCGAGATCGAACGCCTGCTAGCAACAACTGAGGGGGGTACTAGCGCGGTTGCCGACCTAAGGCGCCGCTTTCCGCAGCTCACCTGGGTTCTATGTGATTCGTCGGATGTCACGGAGGAGCCATTCCGGCGTCTTGCGTGGTTCGATCTGCATCTGATCGATGGATCCGACCAGTGCATCCTGATTACGGCCGACCAGGCGCGGGCGACCGGATTGGTGCTTGCGAGAAGGAATATTGGGCGATGACCGGCATTGGACCCCACATCGGATATCGTCGATGACGCACATCACTGTCGGCGCGCTCTCTGCTGTCGAGCAGCATTGTGGTGGCAGCGAATTGCCAATGGGCCGACTGCTGAGCCATTCGAACGAGCGTTTGCCGCCTATTTTAGCCGCAAATATGCTGTTGCGGTTCCGAGCGGCGCCATTTGACTTCTGCTTGCGCTGAGGGCGCTCGGTCGGGCTCGGCCAAGCGTGCCCTACGTGTCGGGAGACGATCTATGCCGTCAGTCTCGCGGGTGGACGGGCGTTGTTTGCGACTGTTGGCGCGAACGTTGGCTACGGCGAATGCCGAAGAACGTATCGCGGACAAGACACCGGCGATTACCGCGGGTCCCAATGGCTACCGGGCACCATGGTCTGGGCTGCGCGCGGTCGCGCAACTCAATCGGGTGCCGCTCTTGGCTGAGTCTACCGAGGCGATTCGAAAGACAAGAACGAATTCTTCGGTCGCTGCGACGACCTCGCGGTCCTCGACGTTGTCCAAGCGCTGGACCTGAGCCGCGGCGGAGGCGGAGCGGGTGGTGACGGGCGACGTCGATCTGGTACTTGGCTTGTGTCGCCATCGCGCGCGCCGTCCGGATGAGCGCACCTCCATCGTAGTCGGCAGGCTGCAGCGGCAGGGCGCAATTGAGCCGCTTATCATCCCACTACATGGGGCGCCCTTGCGCAAAGGGTAGTCGAGGTCACGCAGGCACATCCGTTGTTGCGGCACTGACTGGCGCGGGGATTGCAATTTCGCGCAAGCAAAGGAGCGGGCCGATGAACTGCTGCCATAGTTCGTCGCAGTCCCCGAGAGTCACCAGGCCCCGCAACGAAAAAAGCTCCACAGCAATCCCAGCGCGCGGACCAAGTCGTCGCGCGCGTCCACTTGAAAGAGGTCGAAAATGAGCACGCCGCAACTAGCTCTTTAGCTTCGGGCTCCGGTTATAAGCTTGGCAAAAAATGGGAACGATATGAATCCGCAGATCATCATTCACGTCCGCTTCGCCCCGAATGGTAGCGTGCTCCAAATCAGCGAGCGCCCACCGAGGCTCACGCCCGATCAATGGTTTCACGTCCTCAACGCCCGTGCCAGCTCTGCTTATCGGCCACTGGCCCATGGCCGTGGTCTTTTTTGCCTGACCCGGGCCGCTGTTGATGCCCTCAGGCAGCAAACGACAGCACTGGCGTCAACGAAAGATCATCAATGCCGAGGCTGGCTACGAGATTGACGTGTTGCTCTGTCGAGCCGATGCATGCCGAGCGGAGTGGCGTCAGGACCTTTGGTCTTTCGCAGGTCGATGACATCGGCGAGCCGCCGGTGCACCAATGTTGAATGCGTCACGATGCTCGTCACCGGCAACAAAGACAAGACGTTGCTGTCGCGAACCCGACGGTGATTGGCATTTGCACGTTGGAAGGTCGAGGCGAATCGGTACATGAGCGAGCATCGCGCTCGACCCTGCGGAGCTTGCAAGAAGAGGGTGGATGGTGGAGTAAACCAAGAAGGACTAGAAGGTCGTGACGGTAGGATCAAACGTTGAGGTCAAGCGTTGAGGCCCTCATGGGCGACGCCATTTCAAACGCGTAGGGTATCACGTAACTGTTCTCGCCAGCGAGGCCAATGATTGCGGCGCCAGCCTCTCGGGTGCCTGCGCAATCGACAGTGGCATGGGGCAGCATCATGTCAGGTGTGCGTGCGCTGAGGAAAGATGCTTTGAGGTTTAGGTCCCATGGTGGCGCTGTCCACTCGCTAGCGAGCAGTTCATTGGATGACCTTGATGCCAAGGGCGTTCCGCGACGCAAAAAGTGGCTGATCACTCGTGTTAGTCGCGTCCGTCACCTCATACTGATGCCCACAATGTGTCGCCCCAGATGCGAACGGAACGGGCTCGGGTCTCTGTAGTCGAGCGAGATGACGGTTCTTTGAATCGTCCTCGCGCTCGACGCTTGATCCAAACCTGTTTCGACCCGCGGAAAATCAAACGAGTGTCAGAACCTGTATGTGATGCCGCCGCTCACCAGCCATGGGTCTATGTTGGCCTGTCCGGTGACTGGAATTGTGTTGTTCACAGTTGCCGAATAATCCGGTCTCAGCCACAGCTTCTTCACATCGAAGTTGAGGCCCCAATGGCGATCGACCATGTAATCGAAGCCGAATTGGATCGCAGGGGCAACCCGGTTGCTAATATGCAGATCCGTCACGGCAAGACCAGCGAACCGCGTATTGGCAGAGGATTGGTTGAAGAATACCGAGTAATTGATGCCCGCGCCGACGTATGGCTTAAAAGCGCCGAAATCGGTGAAGTGATATTGCAGCGTCAGCGTCGGCGGCAACAGCGAGGCTTTCCCGATATCGAGCCCATCGAGAGCTCTGGTGCCTGTGATGTGATGCCTGGTCACGCCGAGAATGAGTTCGGCAGCGACGTTCCTGGTGAAGAAATAAGTGATATCGAGTTCCGGTACGATTTGATCGCTGATCGAGAGCGTGGAGTTCGGCGAGGACAGGGACGGGACACCTGCGACATTGACCGAGCTCGCCCCGGCGTCTGGCAGAACCCCGAGTACACGTAAGCGGATCATCCAGGGATTGAAAGCTTCGATACGGGGCGCTTTGGTATAGAGGGGCGCCGACGCCAGATCAGCAGCTTGTACCGGCATGATGCCTCCACCGAGCGCCGCAGCCACCACGACAGGCGCTGCGGTCATCAGCATTGTTTTTGTTCTCATCGAATTCTCCATTCCCAATCTAGCGCGAGGAGTCGCGCGATACTTGTGTGACACAGAGAGATGGCAAGCAGTTTGATGCCAATCAAATCTCGCGGCTCGTGGCACGGAGTGTTTTGTCACGATGCATGAGGATCGCCGCTGTGAAGCGTGGTGCGTCTTCCCGAATCCTCATTCGTCTCCACGTTTCGTCTGATCTGCGCTTCAAAGTTCGGACTTGCGCAGAGGATCTCGGTCCTTCTCGGCCGCCAATACCTCTATCCGATCAATCGCTGGCGATCGCAACCCGACAGGCATTGTCGCTCCTCACGTCCGCGAGGACCCGCTTGCAAAACGAGCGGCAATTCCCGTTCCACATCCGAGCGAACCGCACGTCAGGAAGGGGCCATGCGTGATGCCAATTCTTGTTCGGTGTCTGACAGGAGGGAGTCGTGTCGCGTTCAAAACACCTGGTGCAGTTCAAAGGGTCGTCGGGGCTTTCAAAACGAAAACAGATGCTTGAGAAGGAAAAACGAGCGCTGGCACGGTGATTGCAAACCAGGATGGTGCAACACTGAGCGAGGGCTGAGTGCACGCAGACGCGCAAGACGAGCGATGCTCTCCTTCCCCCCGTGTGCCCAGTTTCTGTGAGAGAAACAAGCTCGCGCGCCCAACAGCGCGCAACTTTGGCAAACCGGATGATGGAGAGCACACATGACTTCACTGAGACAAATCGCATTCTACGGAAAAGGTGGCATCGGAAAGTCGACCACTTCGCAAAACACGCTGGCTGCGCTGGCGGAGATGGGTCACAGAATCCTGATCGTAGGCTGCGATCCTAAGGCGGATTCGACCCGCCTGATCCTGCACGCGAAGGCGCAGGACACCATCTTAAGCCTTGCAGCGAACGCTGGCAGCGTAGAAGACCTCGAACTCGAGGACGTGATGAAGATCGGCTACAAGGACATCCGTTGCGTGGAGTCGGGCGGGCCCGAGCCTGGTGTCGGCTGCGCTGGGCGCGGTGTCATCACCTCGATCAATTTCCTGGAGGAGAATGGCGCATATGAGAATATCGATTACGTCTCCTACGACGTGCTCGGCGACGTTGTCTGCGGCGGTTTTGCGATGCCAATCCGCGAGAACAAGGCACAGGAGATTTATGTCGTGATGTCCGGTGAGATGATGGCGATGTATGCCGCCAACAACATCTCCAAAGGCATCCTGAAGTACGCCAACTCTGGCGGCGTGCGGCTCGGCGGTCTGATCTGCAACGAGCGGCAGACCGATAAGGAGTTGGAACTGGCTGAGGCGCTGGCCAAGAAGCTCGGGACCCAGCTGATCTACTTCGTGCCGCGGGACAACGTCGTACAGCATGCGGAACTACGCCGCATGACCGTGCTGGAATATGCGCCCGACAGCGAGCAGGCCGATCACTATCGCAATCTGGCGACCAAGATCCATAACAATGGCGGCAAGGGCATCATCCCGACGCCTATCTCCATGGATGAGCTTGAGGATATGCTCATGGAGCACGGAATCATGAAGGCGGTTGACGAATCTATCATCGGCAAGACCGCCGCCGAGCTCGCGGCCTCGTAAAGGCCGCGAGTCGCGGCCTCGCAAGGGCGCGCGACGGATGCCGGTCTCCCTATTTCCCCCTTCCCTCAGGGGGACCGGCATTTCGATTGAGAAGCGCCTGAGCTGAACCAGGCGCGTGATCAGACATGAAGCGGCGTACAGCGGTTAAAAACTCGCCAAGCATGCTCGAAGCGCAACTCTTTCCCTTTACGCAGACCTGTGCCACTGAGGCGCCCCCTCAAGCACGCGCCATTACGACGTATCGCCTGCTCACCGGCAGGTATCCTGTAGAGGCCGATGTTACGAGCGACAGCAGTTTCGATCGCCATGCGCTAGCGTCTATTCTGGCGGCTGCCACGATGGATGGTGGTTCAGTTGCCGAGAAGGCGGGCGTGACCGGCAAAGAGCTGGCAGCACTGCTGGAGCACTACTTCCCTTCGACCGACATCAAAGCCGATAAGCAGCTGTCCCATTTCAACTGCCAGGAGGACGAGGAGGTCGCACTGATTCGTGATCTTCTGCTCGCGCACCGATCGACTGAAGGCAACATTGGCGGATGGCTTGCTGCGATGGTTGCACGTCGTGCCATAGAGCCAAACCACCTCTGGGAAGATCTCGGATTGCGCGATCGCGAGGAACTCTCCCGCTTGCTAAACCGTCATTTCGCGCCTCTCGCCGCACGCAATATTAACAACATGCGATGGAAGCGCTTCTTCTATCGAGCGCTGTGCGAGACTGATGGCCTCGTGATGTGCACCACGCCTGTGTGCACGCAGTGTAACGAGTTCAACGTCTGCTTTGGCGCTGAAGATGGCGAGAGCCGGATGGCAGAGCGCCGGCGTGACGTTCTACGGCGGGCGCCAAGTCCGACCATCGACAACAGGGTTATCTGACGCGCGCCTTGGATTGTCCGTTGGCATATCTAGCATCGACGGCTGCACAAAACTCGAAGGTTGCGGCAAAGCAAGGCATCCGCCGGGTGGCTTCTTCCGGCCTTGCGGACTATGTCTCGTAACACTGTGCGAGGAGATCGCTCGAAGTGACGCTACCGTGGACGCGACAGCGTTTAATCGTAAGCGGGCAATCGTTGGCGGGCTTTGCCGAAGATGACGCTTTGGCAAATCGCGCAGTATATGCGTTTGCGACCGCTTACTATCTACAGCACGTTAGACCACCTAAGCGGCTAGCTTGCGCCGGATCGGGTCTCATGCAGTGCAAAGGGTATTGCGAACCCAACAGGACGTTAGCACCACGAGCTCATCGACGAGGACTTGTCATGAAATCCGCAGAACTCGTTCTCCTGATTGCGGTAGATGCAGGAGACGCTCCCAGGACCACGAGCTGTTCAAGGATTGGCCTATCCATCCGTGCGGCCTATTGATCCGCGCACCAATGATAATGTGATACAACAATCTGTTCGTAGCGAAGAATATTGGGTCTCCAAGGCTAGATGCGAGGCAGTAAAACAGCGGTTGAAGTCGCGGCCGGCTGGCATGCGGGATTGCTGAATCGGTACTTGGTCAAACAAAGCAAGCAAGGAGCTTCTCATGATCGTTGCCGCCACTGCTGTTCAACGATCGTCCGAGACGGCAACGGCCAGGCCAATCGTGCTCAACGACACGACACTGCGCGACGGCGAGCAGGCCCCGGGGGTTGCGTTCACCGTTGAGGAAAAGCTAGCGATCGCGCAGGCGCTGGCGCGAGCTGGTGTTACTGAGCTCGAGGCGGGAACGCCTGCAATGGGCTCGGACGAGATCGCTGCGATTCGCGCAATTGTGGAGGCGGGTCTTCCGCTCACCGCTATCGGATGGTGCCGAATGCGTGAAGCCGATGTCGACGCGGCGAAGGAGGCGAACGTTTCAATGGTCAATATCTCGACCCCAGCCTCCGATGTTCAGATCGCGGCCAAGATTGGCGGTAACCGCGAACTGGCGCTGGAAAAGATCAAGCGAGTGGTTGGTTATGCCCGTGAGCGAGGGCTAGAGGTCGCGGTCGGCGGTGAGGACTCATCTCGCGCCGATGTTGAGTTTCTCATCAAGCTGATCGCCACGGCTAAGGCCGCGGGCGCCCGTCGCTTTCGCATTGCCGACACGCTTGGTGTGCTAGATCCCGATTCCACCCACGCGCTGGTCCGGCATTTGCGTGCCGCCACCGATCTTGAGCTCGAATTCCATGGTCACGACGATCTCGGGCTCGCGACCGCAAACACGCTTGCTGCCATCAATAGCGGCGTGAACCACGCATCCGTGACAGTGATCGGGCTGGGAGAGCGCGCAGGCAATGCGCCCCTAGAGGAGGTCGCAGTCGCACTCAAACAACTCTACGGATGCGAGACCGGTATCCGACTGCCGGAGCTCGAGAATGTCGCGGCGGTGGTCGCGGCTGCGGCTTCACGTGCGATTCCTCCGAACAAAGCGATCGTGGGTGAACATGTGTTCACTCATGAATCCGGCATTCATGTCGATGGCCTGTTGAAGGACAAACGCACCTATCAGTCGCTTGATCCCCATCTGCTTGGTCGCTCTAACCGGTTTGTGATGGGCAAGCATTCAGGGCTTTCATCGCTCACATCGTTGCTTGATGAATTTAAGCTCGCGGCCAGCGCAGATGAGGCAAGACAAATCCTTTCGCGGGTACGAAAGCATGCCGTTGAGCACAAGCGGCCGGTTCAGCCCGAGACGTTGATCGCGATCTGGCGCGACGTTCGCAAACGCTCGTCGATCCGTCACGGGCAGGACCAACATGTCGGGTGACTGTCCTCTCGAGTACGAGCCACCTGCGGAAAATCTGCGCGCACTACCACCTGACGCCGGAGCCTGTCCGCGCCATCATTGCCATACTGCCGTAGCTAAGAGACTTTCTGCAAGCGGTTTGGCCATACATAAGGGGAGTGCAACTGGGGCAGCGCGATTATCAAGCTGAGCGCGGCTTCGACCAGAAAGTGCGCGGCCCTGACCGAAAGGAGAGTTTTCGATGAGCAACAAGCCAATGACAACCGGCATCCTGGATCGGCTCAACAAGGCGTCCTCTGCGGAAGAGTTTTTCGCGCTGCTTGGCGTGGATTACGATCCCAAGGTCGTCAATATTGCTCGCCTGCATATCTTAAGGCGCATGGGCCAATATCTCGGCAAGGAACAGTTCGTCGACGCGACGGAGGCGGAGGTCACAGCTCGATGCAAGACGATGCTGGAACGAGCCTATGCCGACTTCGTAGCGTCCTCACCGCTTGAGCAACGTGTGTTCAAAGTCCTGCAGGATGCGATCGTAGAGCCCAAGAAGACGGCAGCGTTCGTGCCGTTGAATGAGCTGAAGTGACCTCTCGGCCTGTGTCGCTCTGCCCCTGTCGTGACCGTCCTTGCGCGGGCCGTTGCGTTCATCCAGATCGGCTCCGCAGCAGTAGGCAAACGCGGTACTTGTCGGATACCACACAATGTCCGGTGTTGTCATGTTCACCGTGCTGATAGTCAGTATCAAGTTCTCTCAAGTCATTGCGTCGCCACCAGATATTTGATGGTGTCGTTTGCTGGTACGACATTTGCTGTCCTCCTGGGACCAGCGTCATTGATGCCGAACACACCCATGTCGTTATGAGGTTTGAGGAAGAACAAATGACATCGCCTATGTTGTACACCGCTTTTGCGGCCATCATGTGGGCCTCGCTCGCGGGCATGCTCGAGATTGACGTAATTGTTGTTGAGGCCGGCTTTGGCCGAAAGGTGCCGGCCAATGGCTAGCTCAAGCGTCAACACTACATCTGGACACGGCATGCAGGCGATCGCTTGCGTTCCCCCAGATCCGCGTCCACACAATGGCCAGCAGCAATTTGCACCAGCGTGGCCGCCCAAGAGCAGAGGCCCGTACGAGGTGTTCGCGCTGGAGGCCGCGCACGAATTGCATGACTTGTTCAATCCCGACTACAACGCCAAGGCCGGACTGTACGTGCCGCACAAGGAACGGATCTGCCTGGTCGACAGTGCCGGAAGGAACGAGCAAGAATCATTGCGGTGCAATGGCCGGTGCGCTGCCGGCGGCGCCGGAGCTACCCGTAGAGGAATCGCGCAGGAGGCCAGCGTGGAGAACGTCTTAACCAAGGGTCCTGGGCGGCATGTGGGCCATGGTCAAGCGTCTCTTTGTACCATCGGCTCGCATTATCAAGGTAAGGGCTGACGGGGCCCCGCCAGCAACACGCCAGTTGCAGATCCGAGCCTTCTTCGACAGTCAACTCACGCTGGAAAGCGATTTGCGCCTAAGGTGCGCAGGTTCTGAGGGGATCCAAGGGTATGACCAACCTTACCAATCCGGTGGTGCCGGCCGGGTCCGGCCGGGCTGCAGCCAAACGAGAGCTGCCGGAGCACTTTAAGGCCTATAAGCATGTCTGGGTTTTCATCGAGCAGGAGCGCGGACAGGTACACCCCGTTTCCTGGGAGCTTATGGGAGCGGGCCGCAGACTTGCTGACAAGCTGAAGGTTGACCTTGCAGCCGTGGTAATCGGCTCAGAAGGTGAGGCCACGCGCAACGCCGCTCTTGAATCCTTCTGCTACGGCGCCGATCTGACATATCTCGTGGCCGACAATGTGCTATCGGAATATCGCAACGAATCCTACACCAAGGCGCTAACGGAACTGGTCAACAAGTACAAGCCCGAAATCTTGCTGTTGGGCGCCACTACACTTGGCCGCGATCTCGCCGGTTCTGTGGCGACAACGCTGCTGACGGGTCTGACCGCCGACTGCACGGCTCTTGACGTTGACGCGGATGGCTCGCTTGCGGCTACACGTCCGACTTTCGGCGGCTCACTGCTTTGCACGATCTACACTTTGAACTACCGGCCCCAAATGGCAACCGTCCGACCGCGCGTCATGCCAATGCCCGATCGTGTCATTCGCGATGCCGCTCGCATTATTATTCATCCACTTGGTCTCATTGAGGATGATATCGTTACCAAGGTGCTCTCGTTCGTTCCGGACCGCGATTCCGAAACGTCTAATCTGGCCTATGCCGATGCGGTGGTTGCCGGAGGTTTGGGGCTGGGATCGCCAGAGAACTTTCACTTTGTACGCCAACTCGCAGCAGCCCTGGGAGCGGAGTACGGTTGCTCGCGTCCTTTGGTACAAAGGGGTTGGGTTACCTCTGACCGACAGATCGGGCAGACAGGAAAGACCATCCGGCCAAAGCTCTATATCGCAGCTGGCATTTCCGGAGCAATCCAACATCGGGTCGGTATCGAGGGCGCCGATCTGATCGTCGCCATCAATACTGACAAGAACGCGCCGATCTTTGACTTCGCCCACATCGCGATCGTTCATGATGCTGTGCAGCTATTACCGGCGCTGACGGCTGCGTTTCGAGCGCGGCTTTTGCCGAACGCGCGTGCCTGTATTGCGAGCTAGGGAGGTCGTCATGATCGATGAGAGGTTCGATGCAATCGTGGTCGGCGCCGGCATGGCTGGCAACGCGGCGGCGCTGACCATGGCCCGTAGCGGTATGAAGGTGCTACAGCTTGAGCGCGGCGAGTATGCAGGTTCGAAAAACGTGCAGGGCGCAATCCTCTATGCGGATATGATGGAAAAGCTGATTCCGGATTTTCGGGAGGAGGCGCCGCTTGAACGTCATTTGGTCGAGCAGCGCTTTTGGATGATGGATGACCGCTCCCACGTCGGGATGCACTACCGCTCCGACGAATTCAATGAAGAACGGCCGAACCGCTACACCATCATCCGCGCCCAGTTCGACAAATGGTTCTCTTCGAAAGTACGCGAGGCCGGCGCGATCGTCCTGTATGAGACCACAGTCACCGAACTTGCACGGGACGACCAGGGAAAGGTGATCGGTGTCCGTACAGATCGTCAAGACGGCGAAATACATGCCGATGTCGTGGTGTTGGCCGAAGGCGTTAACGGCCTGCTGGGGACGCGCGCGGGCCTGCGTGAACGGCCGACACCCGACAAAGTTGCCCTCGCCGTAAAGGAAATGCATTTCTTGCCGCGGGAGAGCATTGAGGCTCGTTTCAATCTCAAGGGCGACGAAGGGGTAGTGATCGAGGCGGCGGGTACGATTTCTCGTGGTATGACCGGTATGGGCTTTATCTATGCCAACAAGGAATGCATTTCACTCGGCATCGGTTGTCTTGTCGCCGACTTCCAGCGCACGGGCGAAACGCCTTACGGATTGCTCGATCACTTCAAAAAGCATCCATCAGTAGCGCCTCTGATCGCCGGCTCCGAGGTCAAAGAATATTCCGCGCATCTCATTCCTGAAGGTGGCTACAAGGCAATCCCGCAGCTTTATGGTGAGGGCTGGTTGGTGGTTGGCGATGCGGCGCAACTCAACAATGCCATTCATCGCGAGGGCTCCAACCTCGCCATGACCTCAGGTCGCATCGCGGCCGAAGCAATTGTTCAGGTCAGGTCGCGCCGCGATCCCATGACGGCGACAAATCTGTCGCTCTACAAGAAGATGTTGGACAATTCCTTCGTCATGAAAGACCTCAAGAAGTACAAGGATCTACCGAAGCTGATGCACACAAATTCGCAAAGTTTCTTTCTCACCTACCCGCAGCTCGTCACCAGCGCGATGCAAAACTTCGTACGCGTCGATGGTACGCCCAAGATCGAGAAAGAGAAGGTGACGGTGAAATCCTTCGTAAAGGCACGGTCGTGGGCAGGTCTGTTCAGCGATGCCTGCCGGCTTGCCCGTGCGTGGCGCTGACGAAATCAGAAATTGAAGCGCAACAAAGGAGGTTAACGCATGAATGAGTCGTCGGTGCGCGTCGAGGACAAGCTATATTACAATCGTTATCTTGTGGACGTCGGTCGTCCCCACGTCAAGGTGCGCGCGCACAAGAACCCCTCACGGCAGCTATTAGCACTTTTGAAGGCCTGCCCTGCGCGCTGCTACGAACTCAATGAGGCGGGACAGGTCGAAGTAACTGTCGATGGCTGTATCGAATGCGGCACGTGCCGCGTGATCGCTGAGCCCTGCGGCGAGATCGAATGGAATTATCCGCGTGGCGGATATGGGGTGCTATTCAAGTTTGGATGAAATTGAATGAGGATGGCGGTGTGATCGCCCGTGAGCGAGACGACTAAGGCCGTGACCCATAATCCCAGGGAACGGTTTGGCGAAGACCCGCAGGTAAAAGAGCCTTCGTCGGTGCTGCTACCCGAACACCATCGACAAGTCAGGAGGTTTGGGTCCCTAAGTTCACAAACGAAGTGCAACACTTCCTGGAGGATGGGTTGCCATGGGGCGAAGTTACGAGCAGCTGTCGCTTGACGATCGATTCGAGATTGCCAGCCTATCGTCCAATGGCAGCTTGGTCCGGCAAATCGCGGCAGCTCTGGATCGCTCGCCATCAACAATCTCTCGAGAAACTGAAGCGCAGTCGGGGCAAGCAGGTCGACTACAAGGCTGGCTATGCCGAACAACGGGCACGAGCTCGGCGCTGGAACGGGCGCTCGCCTCGACCGGGAGCCCGGCCTGCCCCGCGCGGTGTTGGAGCGCCTCGGACAGGGCTGGTCACGCCTCGCGCTGTCGAGCAGGTCGCACGCCGGCTCGCCCGCGACAATGGCCGCAAGGTGATCTCCTACGAGACCATCTACCGCTTCATCTACGCCCAGCTCCGGCGCACCTCGGACTACAGCTGGCGCCGCTATCTGCCGCGCGGCAAGAGCAAGCGCGGCTGTCGCGGCAAAAAGGAGGGCAGTCCCGCAAGCCCCATCGAAGGCCTTCTTTCAACGGCGGAACGGCCCGTAGAGGCCGCCGATCGCAATGCCCCCGGCCATTGGGAGGCAGATCTGATGATGGTCTCAAAATACGGTCAGGCCCTCCTCTCACTGTGCATGAGCGGACCTCGCGCCTGCTGCTCGGCATCCGCCTCGGCAGCAAGCTTGCCGTGGCGCTCGCCGGGACGACGACCAGGGTATGGCTTACACCCCGGCCTACGCCATCCCCGCCGCCCACAGCGCGAACGCGTACACGATCGCCACCTCGTCCAGCCGATCGAAGCGGCCCGAAGCGCCGCCGTGGCCGGCGCCCATGTTGGTGCGGAGCAGGACCGGGCCGCCGCCGGTCATTGTGGCGCGCAGGCGTGCGATCCATTTGGCGGGCTCCCAGTAAGTGACCCGGGGATCGGTCAGCCCGCCCATTGCGAGGATCGCCGGATAGTCCTTCGCCGCGACGTTGTCGTAGGGCGAGTAGGCGAGGATGGTGCGGAAATCCTTCTCGCTCTCGATCGGATTGCCCCATTCCGGCCATTCCGGCGGCGTCAGCGGCAGCGTGTCGTCGAGCATGGTGTTGAGCACGTCGACGAACGGCACCTCGGCGACGATGCCGGCGAACAACTCGCCGGCGCGGTTGGCGACCGCGCCCATCAGCATGCCGCCGGCCGAGCCGCCATGGCCAATGATGCGTTTTGCGCTGGTGTATTTCGCAGCGATCAGCGCGCGGGCGCTGGCGGCGAAATCGTCGAAGCTGTTGGTCTTCTTCTCGCGCTTGCCGTCGAGATACCAGCCCCAGCCTTTGTCGGCGCCGCCGCGGATATGCGCGATGGCATAAACGAAGCCGCGATCGACCAGCGAGAGGCGGTTGGCGCTGAACGAAGCCGGCATCGCCATACCATAGGAGCCGTAGCCGTAGAGCAGCAGCGGCGCCGCGCCGTCGAGCTTCAACCCACGGCGATGGAGAATCGATACCGGCACCTCGGCGCCGTCATGCGATTTCGCCGTGATGCGCGTCGTGACGTAGTCGGCCGGGTTATGGCCTGACGGGATCTCCTGCCGCTTGCGCAAGGTGCGCGTACGCTTGACCATGTCGTAGTCGTAGACTTCCGAGGGCGTCGTCATCGACGAATAGGAAAAGCGCAGATTGGTCGTCTCGAACTCGTAGGAGCCCATCGTGTCGAGCGAGTAGGCGGCCTCGTCGAAAGCGATGGCATGCTCCTCCCCGCCAGCGAGGTCGCGGATCACGACCGACGGCAGCGCATTGGCGCGCTCGAGCCGCACCAGATGGCCGGCATAGAGATCGAGGTCGATGATGTAGATGCCGGGCCGATACGGAATCAGATCGCGCCAGTTCTTGCGCTCGGGCGCGTGAAGCGGCGCGGCGACGATCTTGAAGTCGATGGTGTCGTCGGCATTGGTGAGGATGAACAGCTCGTCGCCGCGATCGGCGAGCGAATATTGCACGCCCTCCTCGCGCGTAGCGACCAGGCGCGGCGGCGCCTCGGGATTGGCGAGGTCGATCAGCCGTTGCTCCGACGTCTCGTGATCGCCGCCGGCGATCACGCAGAAGCGGCCGCTGGTGCTCTCGTACAGGTGGGTGAACCAGCCGGCATCCTGCTCCTCGTAGACCAGCGTGTCGTCGGCCTGCCTGGTGCCGAGCCTGTGCCGCCACACCTGCATCGGCCGATGATTGCCGTCGAGCTTCACATAGAAGAAGCTCTTGCAGTCCGCGGCCCAGACCACGCCACCGTCAGTCTCCTCGACGAGATCGTCGAAATCTTTGCCCGTAGCCCAGTCGCGCACGCGGATCGAAAAATATTCCGAGCCCTTGGTGTCGGCGCTCCAGGCCTGCAGCTTGTGATCGTACGAGTGCCGGCTGCCGCCGAACTTGAAATATTTGTGGTCCTTGGCGAGCGCGTCGCCATCGAGCACGATATGGCCCTCGCCGCCGTCGCGCGGCATGCGCCCGAACAGCTCGTGCTGCCCGCCCTCGCGAAACCTGCGGAAATAGGCGAAGGGGCCATCGCGCGAGGGCACGCTGGAATCGTCCTCCTTGATCCGCCCGCGCATCTCGCGCACCAGCGTCTTCTGCAAGGGTGCCGTGTGGCCGAGCAGGCTCTCGGTATAGGCGTTCTCCTCGTCGAGATATTTGCGGATGTCAGGGTCGATCACTCCGGGATCGCGCAGCACCTCCTGCCAGTTCGCATCCTTCAGCCAGGCATAATCGTCGGTCACGGTGATGCCGTGCCGCGCGAAGGAGTGCGGCCGGCGTAGAGCGACGGGGGGCTGGGAAGATGTTTTGGCTTGTATCACTCGATCCTCGTTCAACTATGTACTCGCGATGTCGCCGCTCTTCCCTCTCCCCGCAAGCGAGGGCGAGGGAAAGAGGCTCGCCGTGCTCCACCTTGTACCGTCCAGATTTCCTCGAATTGCAGCGTGACTGCGCCAAGTCGCCGGGTCGTTGCTGGATCGCTTGTGTGCTTTGAGGAACGATATCCAGCCGTTGGTCCAGCCTGATGCTGTTGAATTCCTACCCGTTCATCTGCACCCCCGCCTCGAGCGCCAGCGCAACTGACTGCACAATCGCAGCAAAACGCACTGCGGTGTGGATCGCGTCGGAGCCAACGCTCGCCTCCCGCAGTGCCTTCTCGTGAGCATCTATGCAGGCGCCGCAGCCATTTATGGCTGAGACCCCAAGCGACCACAGCTCGAAATCGACCTTGTCCACGCCGGAATTGCCGATCACGTTCATGCGCAGCCTCGCGGGCATCGACTTGTATTCCGCGTTGGAGACGAGGTGAACAAAGCGATAGTAGACGTTGTTCATCGCCATTATGCAGGCCGCAGATTTTGCCGCTGCGATTGCCGGTGGCCCCATGATGGAGGCCGCAGCCGATTCCATCGCGGTGATCACATCGCGGTTGCGCGTGGCAACTGCGCTCGCCAGCAATAGCCCATACTTGCTTTGTGGCGACAGCTTATCATCGGCCATCATCGCCGCCAGGTTCAGCCTGATGTCCTTGGCGAAATCGGGAAGTTGCTCGCTCAGTTGTTCGAGTGGTGACATACGCCTCAACTAATCGTAAGCGTTTCGCCGCCGATCTCGCGGTTGCAAGGACAGAGTTCGTCGGTCTGCAGCGCGTCGAGGACGCGCAGCGTATCCTTTGGGTTGCGACCAACGTTGAGATTGGTCGCATAGACGTGTTGGATGATGTTGTCGGGGTCAGCTATAAAACTGTAGCGATAGGCGACGCCCTCAGGCGAGCGCACGCCGAGGCCATCGATCAGCGTTCCCTTGGTGTCGGCAAACTGCCAAATTGGCAGATTGTTAAGGCTCTCGTGCGCCCGGCGCCAGGCAAGCTTGCAGAACTCGTTATCGGTCGAGCCACCTAGTACAATCGCGTCGCGCTCGCTGAAATCGTTGGACAGCCGGGCAAACTCGGCGATCTCAGTGGGGCAGACAAACGTAAAATCTTTGGGGTAGAAGAAGATGATCTTCCATTTCCCCGGGAAGCTATCTTCAGTCAGTGTCTCGAACGCGCTCTGCCCTTCTTCCTCCTGCGCGTGAAAGCCGGGCTTCACACCTGTAATCTCGAATGATGGCAACTTACTTCCAATTCCAAGCATGCTGTATCCTCCCAAGATCGCCCAGCGTAGATCGTAATGCCATTAGCGAAGCAAGCTATATGCCATTCGTTCCCAAGTGCGGTTTGTTGGATGGGTAACAACCGACGCTTGGCTGCAGGCATCTGAGAAGCGATTTTGGATAGATACTGAACAAGATCGCCTTACGACGGCTCATAAGGTGGAGCGGAGTGGACACGGCGACTTAGGTTGTCGCATAGATGACGAACGAGCCGGTGATGATCTTGGGCTTGGGTCTGCAGTACCCGCTCAGGCGATGATCAAGCGCTCCGGTATGATCATCTCGAGAAGCAACTGGGTTAAAGCCCGCCGATGGCCTGCCACCAGTTCGCGATGACGGACCACTCGCAGGCTAGCGTTGTGCCGAAATCCCCGTTGAAATTGCGCCAGTCGGAAAAGCGCCTCTCGGGAACGGCGGTGAGAAGGGGAAGGCCACGGGAAATCGCGTCAGCAAATTCGGCGCGTAGGCCCTGGCCAGATGCTTCCTGCCTGGAGAACTTGTTGATCACGATTAGATCGACATTGCCCCTAATCGCGCGCGACACAACGGCCGCCGCTTCAGCAAGCCCACCAGTATCGAGTGTGCAGGACACAGCTCCGCCGCCGAGTGTCTGGGAGACCGAAATCTTAGTGCCTGTCGCAACGTCGACTGCGAGCATGGTGGTCGTGCCGTTTGCGTTCCTCACGTTTCGCTGAACGATGCCGCCGATGCGTACGCCTCGACGCGCGAGATCATGGGCGAAGTTGGCGAGCAGCGTATCGACGTCGTCGCTCGGCCGATAGACAACAGCCGCTATGCGGCTCGGAGCGATCTTAGCAATGTTGCCGATCATGGGCCGATCCTGTTGTTGTTCGTTTCACCCAGTGGTGCTTGTTTGTCCGCCATCTGCTGCTGGTGGAAGCTGCCATCGCTTGTAGTGGCGGTTTTGAAACCCGCAGTCCCAAGGACATGCCGGATCTCGGCGAACACATCCGCCCGTGGGTGAGCCCGAGCTCATCAAAGGAGCGGCGTGCGATGCGTGGCAGCACCGGCGCTTGAGAGCCTCTAGTCTCGAGCATGAGCACCGCTGACCTCGGCTGCGTCGTATGCGCAAACAAGCTCTCATGCTCGTCCGAAAGACATTCAGGATTGAACTTGCGTGCTGTGGCTCGCGCGCGAATGCTGACTTGCTGTTGTGCAGTCGGTAACGCACGCCGGGTTTAAGGAGCGCCACATGGAAGATAGAAGGCAGATGCGGCGGGTGGAGCGTGGTCTCCCGGCCGCACCTCGTCATGGATGGCACAGAAGCCAGTCGGCAGATGCTCACTGCGAGCGATGCAGCGGGCTACAAAGGCAGCCGTCATATCTTTGGCCGGTATGCGCAATCGCGGACTATCGGATGCTCGCGAGATAACCGCTGGCGCGCGAGCTCGACACGACTCGATTGTGCCATTCTCACTTCCTTATCCTCGCGCTTAACGTCTCGATCAAGATTACGAGGAGGATGACCGCAACCGCGAGAGCCACCATTCCGCCGGCAAACCAGCTTATTACGGTCGAGCGCCACATCTCCACCGGGCCATTAGGGCCGCAGACCGACAGTTTTATGGTGGGCGTCCCCGCCTGGTGGGGGAGCGTGGCGGTGGAATTCCGGACGCGGTCGCCGATCGCACAGGTGAAACGGCGTTCCGGATACGCTGTACCCTCCATCAGTCTGATGGGAAGGAGATCAACGGTAGAGGCACGCATGAATGGCATGGCTTGCGCAGGTAAGGTGTAATACCCTCGGGGCGCACCAAATCTCGCTACAGCCTCGTGTCCGGCTCTCTCATTGAAGGATGCAACATTCTTTTGGGCGAGTAGTAGGGACCTCGCGCCGGCAGCAAAATTGATGTTCATCAGTTCCGAATTTGCGAACATCAGCATCATCAGCGTTGTATTAACCAGAACCAATGGGGGAAGCCTCATCAGAAACTCGGAGCGCGGTTCGCTACGACGGCTCATTTCGCGGCAGCGCGTTGCTTCTTATCTCAGCAATCTGCGTGCCAATCGGGGGATACTGTGTCGCGACTTGCTCGGCCAATGATCCAGCCCAGAATCCGGCATAAGCTGCTTGGAATGGCAGCGTGCGGTGTCGTCGCAGCCAATCATCGGATATAAATGCCTAGCGCTCATAGGGCTTGAATCATACGTAGCGTCAGGTTGTACGATGCTGTGGTCAGGTGACGATCCGGTTCCATGAAGAGAGTTAAGATTGCGGATGCCTCACCTTTCTAAAGCTTGCTCCGCAAAAGCCGGTTATGAAATCGTCACGTTTTGCACGGGGTAGCGCTTGCCAATTCGAGCCGGCCGCGGGTCCGCAACAGAACCGCCTTTTGTCACATCAGCGCCGACTTCGGTCCGGCTAAGTTCGATCTCCGATGTTCCGGCGTGCTGTGATCTGCAAAGGGTCCGAATTGTTCGAGTTCGTGCGGTTCGGTTTAGATGGAGCTCTCAGTGTTTTCACGATCTGCGATCGACCTGGCCGACAGAGGTGTTGGGCGTAACTGATCGTGAGATTGTCTGCTTTTGGCGGAATGTCTCTAGCTATGTACAAGATCCGTTTGCCAGATGTCGCGGCAATGATCGTGTCGTTCTGCGCTCTTTCGCTGTCTGGCTGCTTCCACTTGGCCTCGAGATGCCTTGGCTCGGCTGGGAGCATGCTATTCGCGGTGGCAGGTTGATCCGAATACGACTCAGAGGTGGTATCGATACGCAAGAGTGCGTTTCCCTGCCCTTTATGTTTTGAATACGTCGGCGTTAACAGGTGATGTCGCTCATTGTGGCGGAAGACAATGATGGACACAGTATAAGGAGATACGGTGAATCGAATGCAGCGCACTTGCTGGGCACTCAGAGCACGTCACTATGCAGCATGGCTTGTTGTGCTTGCGACAACAACAGCTCTTTGTACGGAATACGCCCAGGCGCGAGATCGGAGGACGGAAGAGATGTTGATGTCCTGCAGACCAGACGTACTCCGCTTCTGTGATCGTTTTAACGGGCCAGGAGATGAAGACGTCGTTGTGTTTTGTCTCAGCGACAATCATAAAAGCCTGCGCAGGGCATGCCGCCACGCGATGCCGGTTGCGGCAAATGGAAAAGTAGTCTCAAGACAAGGCGCATTCAAAAGATCGCCGTCCACCGTCGCGGGTCGGGAGGGAGCGTCCAAGCTGCAACTTAGGCGTGGTACGACAACAAGCTATGACACGGCGATAGAGCCTGGATCGCGCTGAATAAATTGGAAAAGATCGGTCGGGGAAGCGGGAGGCCTCACCATCCGAGTGCCGGACGTGGCCCTCATCACGGATGAGTGCGAGCGCGGCCCATTGTCATCGTGATCGGAGCGTACGTTCTGGTCCTGAATTTGGGCAGTTCAACACCCGCATACGCTTCCAATCCTCGTCAGAATCGGAACGTCAAAGGAAATGTGGTCTCCAAAAGGCGCTCAAATGCAGAACGCTGTTCAAGAAGACGCTTCTCAATAGCCTTGCGATCCGCATCAGGCAATCCCGTAAGAAGCGACTGACGACAACGCCAAATGCCGTTCCGAACCGATCTGATCTCACTCAGTCTATCATCAATCGAAGTCATCCCGCATGCCGACCTAGTTTACAACTCACCTTTAAAAAATTGTCCATCTCGACGCGCTACTAGGCATCGCTCCGTCATACGATGACAATTGTCTTCGTGCTTGGGAGCGTGCAATATCGCTGCCAATGGCCTCGAGGAACATCGCAGATGGTTCAGTTCGGGCGAGGCTTTCAATTACCAATAATCGTGTTAGCACGACGTGTGCGCCAGGAGTTGTCGTCTATCACGGAGTTTAGCTGCGTCGTTGGCATGTGCATTGCGGAATTCCTGCAAATCCAAGCTGTCTGCCGGCAATCATAGTTGATGTCTTAGATAATCTTCACTCGCCAAAACCGTCGATGTTTTTCGTGATTCTCGGGAATTGAGCGGTGCTGAAGGGAATACCAGCATCGGCCGCCGTCGCAAGTTTAGCAGCGAAGGGCACTCACGCGAGGTACCTGACGAAGGCCGCAGCCTGCCCGTGCGTCTTTACACGTGCCGAACGAGCTGATCCGAGCAAACGCTCGTATGCTGCTATCGGCTTTCCTCACGAACCATGACGCCGCCCAAGATTTTTTTGCAAAAACGGCACGCGGAAGCTTGAATCGCACGTAGCGTAAGGTTGTACAAATCGGCGGTTCGCAGGTCGATACTGAGACATTGTCGGCCTCATGCTGCCAACTCACCGTATTTGCGATCCGCGGAAAATATCATGATGGAAGAACTTGTTGTCGCCGCTCTCGTCGCTCTCTCTGGTTTTGGCGCAGGTTACGCCGTGGGTAGCTGGCGTTTTCGCAAACGGCATGAGAGCGCTCGACTGTATAACGCTTACTCTCGCTCGCCTCCTGTTGATCGTCCCACTTTCCCGAAAAAGCGCGCGTTTTGATTAGACCTAGCAGAAAGCTCATGTTCACCGGCATGGGACTTAGCGCTCTAGGTCTCGTCAGCGCGGGTGAAGGCCTGATGAAGCTTTGCCAGAGATCTTCACAGCGCTCGCGCTGCGAGCGTAAACAGCCCTGCGTGAGCGTTAGAGGAAAAGTGAGAGAAAAGTCGGTCAGGTGAGGTTAGAGGAGACGATCTTAAGTAAACTGCTGATGACGTGTCGTGACGTGTCGTGACGTGTTCTATCGACGTCGGAAGCCGGATCCGGGATGCCTATCCGACGACCAGGGATTGGCCGAGCCTGCCGACCACCGAGCCGGCGTCCAACGTCAATGCGGCAGCCCTGCACGGGCAATGATCCCGAGCTGGTAGAGATCGCTAAATAGGTTCGTCCAGTCCTGATAGCTAAGTGCGCTACAAGGGGCGTTTATATTCCTTTGAAAGTTCAAGAGGGTTGCGCACGACCGATTCCATATCCAGGAGCGGAGACACCCGTGTGTTGTCGGGCAAGAATTCAATTTTGGGAGTGGCGCTGCCGCGGCTGCAGAGCCCCTCTCACTTCTATGAGCCTACTCCTTTCACGAGGATGCACAGCGATCCTGCGCGCACCCGCAAGAACTCGCCGCCGTGGTCCGCACATGGAATCTCTTGGTGACATTCGATCCGCGCATATTACTCGGCGCCGTGAACAGCCTGCGTTCGAAGTCGCTCGTCGTCTACCCATCACGGGCCCCTAGGTCGATCAGGATCGCCCGATGCAGACGCTAACTGTCGATCGGCTGATGCCGACAGTAAAGGTGATCTGCCGCTCGCAGGGCAAGGACGTGCTGATAACTCCAAACTTCTCGACTTTCCCAATCAGCGCTCTCTCGGCGCGGTCCGACCTCCCCCTTGCTGGGCCGCAAAGGGAGTGTTCCGCGCATCGCCAGCTTCTGCTTGCCAAACCAGGTCGAGCGTGACGTCTCAGCGTGCTCCACGAAGCATTGCAGCATACGTCCGACCGACTTTTGCGCAAATGGCAGGCCGTCACTGTGACATCTGTACACCAACAACCGCGACATTCCATCTCGATTTGTCAATTTCGCATAGGACGGCGTGCTGTGCGCTTGATCATCGCGTATCCAAGCCAACAACCTGACGCTACGTGAGATTCAGGTTGGTTCAATGCCAGCCTAGATTCGAACCAGCGTGGACATTATCAAACTCCTTGTCATGGTGCTGTGGTCGCTCACCTCGGCCTTTGCGACGCTTCCAACCACTCCCGCAAAAGCGTCAGCGACTTCAGAGTCGTCTCGTCTTCATCGTCATCGCGCGGCACGTTCTGCCCGCCATCAAATATAGCTGTCCAATGTTTCAGGTCGGCACCATCTCAAAATTCGATTGTCCCTCGTTCTGCCATGTTCGCCCCCAAAGCAGACGCTTATCGCTGGCGCATGTCGCGTCGGCGAAAGCGAGTGTCTTAGGGGAATTCCATGGTGAAGCCAGTTGTGATTGTAGTCGGCGCGGACAAGGGGGGAGTAGGAAAGACGACAGTATCACGCACGCTTCTGGACTACTTCAGCAAAAACAGCGTGCAGACACGTGCGTTCGACACGGAGGCGCCGCGTGGAACCTTGAAGCGCTTTTTCCCTGAGATCACGGAGATCGTCGATATGACGACGACTGCGGACCAGATGAAGATCTTCGACACCCTGAACTCAGGGCTCTGCGTCACAATCATTGACGCTCGTGCAGGCTTGTTGTCCTCAGCACTGGCCTCCTTGCGCGACATCGGCTTCTTGGATGCCGCGCGATCCGGCCAAATCACCTTTGCCGTATTTCATATCTTGGGCCCCTCCATAGCTTCGCTGGATGAGATCGCCGAGACCGCAACTTTCATGGCCGGCACGAAATATTTTTTGGTCAAGAACTTCATCAACGACACTCAGTTCTTCCAGTGGGACCAATCGACCTATAATTCGTATTTCCACCGCATCAAATTCGCGACCGAGTTGACCATACCGAAGCTCAACGCGATGGCCTATGAGCAGGTCGAAGTCGCTTCGGTCCCATTCGTGGACTTTGTCGCAAACAAGGGTCGGCAGGATGAAGCGGCTAACTACTCCTTCGTGCTGCGCGGCTATGTACGACACTGGCTCGCGAACGTCTGGAGCGAATACGATCGCATCAACTTGACCGAACTGGCTGGCGCCAAATCGGCAACCCGCAGCGGGGAGAAATAAGCGCTTGCTTCGCAGGCAAAGAGGTGAGCCCGCATGAAACTCTCGATCGAATGCTGGCGATGTTAGCAACGCCCGTCTACATCATCTGTTCTCCTTGCCCGCAGGTCGGTAAAACACTTATCGCTCGCCTAGTGAGCGAGTTCTTGCTGCTGAAGAACGGCACGGCGGCCTCCTTCGACGTCAGTCTGAAGGAGCCGTCTTTGCTCGATTACCTACCCAAAATCACGGAGACCGCAGATGTGATAGATACTTACGGCAAGATGCAGCTGATGGATCCACTTATCGTTCACGATCGCGTCGCCAAGGTGATTGACCTCGGCTTCCATGCGTTCGATGAATTCTTCAAGATGTGCCATGAAATCGGCTTCATGAAAGAGACGGTGCGCCGGTATGTTGCGCCGATTGTCCTATTCGTCGCGGGCAGTGACCGCATCTCCTGGCGTAATTATGAGATGTTGCGGCAACAGATTCCGCCAGGAGCGCTGGTCACCGTCCACAATGAATTCGTGCTGCGCGGCGAATTACCTGAAGCCATGCTTGGCGAGCATGTGCTCAGAATCCCAGCTTTGCCGGCATTTCTAAGAGTCTACATAGACCGACTGGGTTTTTCCTTCACCGGATATCTGCGCGATGAGAAGGATTGGTCCACGGAGCTCCATCAATGGATCCGACGAAACTACACAATGATTCGCGATTTGGAACTAAGCGTGGTGATGCAACAGCGCTACAAACCTGCATCGCCCCTTGGACGGGCCAGGTGGCACGAGCGCTAGCTGCCCCCTGAGCTAACCCCGACCGCGGGAATATCGAGGCCGGATTTAAGTGATCTCGACCGCTCCCAAGTGCAGCGTTAGGTCGATGGCTGTCGCGCCTTTGCGACAAAAGCCATGAGCATGCGCTCGTTTAGGACTTGGCAGCACTTGGCCTTGTAAAGCGTGACCTGCCCCTGAATTTTCATCCAGCGGCAGTTAGAGTCTCGGGGTTTTGTACGCCAAGTGGCGCGGGTGGAGCAACGGACGATCGGCGGAGCTGGTCGGGGTTGCGCAGCCGATCGTCCGTTGCGGTGAGGTGGGCGGCGTAGGCTGCCGGGGTGAGGTAGTTCAGCGACGAGTGAGGACGCTGGAGATTGTAGTCGGCGACCCAATTGGCGATCTTGGCGCGGGCGTCATCGAGATCAAAGAACAGGGTCTCGTTGAGCAACTCGTCGCGCATCCGGCCATTGAAACTCTCGGCGAAGCCGTTCTGCATCGGCTTTCCCGGTGCGATGAAGTGCCAATCGATGGCTGCGTCCTTGCACCAAGAGAGCATGGCGTTGCAGGTGAACTCGGTGCCATGGTCGGACACGATCATTCCTGGCTTGCCGCGTCGCTCGACGATTGTCGTCAGTTCGCGGGCCACGCGCCGACCCGAGATCGACGTCTCCGGAATCGCGCCCAGGCATTCCTTGGTGACGTCGTCGACGATGTTGAGGATGCGAAAGCGTCGGCCATTGGCGAACTGGTCGTGGACGAAGTCCAGCGACCAGCGCGCGTTCGGCCTCGCCTCGACCAGGATCGGGGCACGGGTCCCCACGGCCTTGCGGCGAGCCCGCCGCTTGCGGACGGTGAGCCCTTCCTCGCGATAAAGCCGGTAGATCCGGTTGATCCCCGATGGCTCGCCCTCCCGCCGCAGCAGGACGAACAGCCGGCGGTAGCCAAAACGTCGCCGCTCGCTGGCGAGATCGCGCAATCGGCCACGCAGAACTGCGTCCGGCGGGCGGCTGGAGCGATAGCGGATCATCTTCCGATCCGCCCCGATGATCGAGCAGGCCCGCCGTTCCGACAGGCTCATGACGGCCTGCAGATGCGCGACCGCAGCGCGCTTGGCGGCGGGCCCTACCATTTTTTTGAAAGCAGCTCGCGAAGGGCGGCCGCGTCGAGCATCTGCTCCGCCAGAAGCTTCTTCAGCTTCGCGTTCTCCTCCTCCAGGGCCCTCAGCCGCTTCGCCTCGGAAACGTCCATGCCGCCGAATCTGGCCTTCCAATTGTAGATCGTCGCCTCGGAAACACCGTGCTTGCGAGCCAGGTCGGCTGTCTTCGCCCCGGCCTCATGCTCCTTCAACAGCGCGATAATCTGCTCTTCCGTGAACCTTGCTCGCTTCATCTGTCCGTCCTTCTTCGGGCCGGACTCTAACTCCTTCTGGAGGAAATACGCAGTGGCAGGTCAAGCGCAACCGACGACGCGAGGCCCGCATCGGGCTCGCGGTTTCGGTATAATCCTGGAGAGCCGTGAGTGGCGCGGGACATTGCCGCCGCGCGCTACTTGAACCGCGTGGTTCATTCCGCTCCCGTCATCCGTTGATCCCGCAGCCCAGACGGCGAACGGGCCTCGATTGTGCCGCTTGAGCGCAACAAAGTTCTACATCGCCGGCATGTATCCTCCGAAACCGTTTGCATTTTCGCGTTGCCCCTCCTCGGTTATTTTTCAGTTCGCCGGTTGCTGGTGAGTCCGCACGGCCGGGTCAGTTTTTAGCGCTCCGATGAGACGAGGCTCAACCAATCGGATGCGTAACTTGTGCTCCCGTCGTGCCGATCGGCATGAGAGGAACCGTGCTAGCGAGCGGCTTGTAACGCCGAAGGCGCCCCGCTCTCTTCGCTTGGCGGGGCGCGGCTGGAGCGAGGCTTACTCGCAGGCCTTGCGTGGTCGCGACCGGGAAGCGTGCAGCCTTCGCCGCCTTCGTCAGCTTGCGTACATCGGTGCGTTTAACACGGGGCGCCGAGCATGATGTTGTCGCTGACGACGTAGCGCGCTGCCGCTCCTGCAGCCGATACTAGTTGGTGGAAGCATTCTTGCGGAACTCCTATATGCGCTGAAGATTGCGATGTTGCTGGCAAAAGCCGGCTCAGGCCGGATCGGAAGAAGCGCAGATGAGTCTACATGCTCACTGGCGATCCCGGCCCACCAATTTGCAAGCAAATCACGGCGATGCTCGCGGATGAGCAGAATTCAGACCGGCATCACAGTACTGAATGACTGGCGACTACAGGCAGGGTGTCAAGGAGGCGAGTCACGAGGTGGGAATTTGCCGGCTGTCGCCAGTTTAGGTGATACGTCTGCTTGACTGCGGTTTCCGCTTGTCCCCCGAACTGCACCGGAAGACCGGAACGAGAGTACGATCGGGGGCGGGTGGAGGTGGCCAATAGCTGGGATGTACTACTTCTCAATCGAGTACACACGCTATCTCGATTCGAGCAGTCAGCATCGCAGCCGCAAGTTTCCCCTCTTCAAGACTAACGTCGGGTGGCGCCCGGTTCGTGTATTTATGCCGCAGTGGGGCAGGGTCTTTGACAATCCAGCATGTCGGACTTGATCTGTTCTGCTTAAGACACCTATCTCGCGAAACCGAACGATGACGAGCTAGTATTGCGTTTGGGCGATGCAAGGGAGGTGTTTCCATTCCGAAAGGGTCAGCATAGCGCGATGTGGCACGGCAGTTGCTGGAAGATGGAAGGATGGTTCGCGGCACTAGTGGCAGTGCAGTGGCCGCCGAGGGCTTGGATGAGACGTCGTCAGCGGGACAAAATCGGATCGACCAATGTGCAGTGTTGGAGGCGATGCTCGATCTCAGTGTTCCCGCGAGGTCATGGATAGGTCCGGCGACTGCGGTCATTTGGTATCGCGTTCGAGCGGCAATGGGGAAGCTGGTCTATCTGGCTGGGCGAACCAACACGGAAAAAAAATATGAAGCTGGGACTATTTTATGAGCATCAATTGCCACGTCCGTGGAAAGACGGCAGCGAGCAGGACCTGTTCTGCAACGCGCTGGAGCAGATCGCACTCGCTGACCGGCTTGGCTTCGATCACGTGTGGCAGGTCGAACATCATTTCCTGGAGGAGTACTCCCACTCGTCGGCACCGGAAGTCTTTCTGGGTGCCGTGTCTCAACGCACAAAGAACATACGCCTCGGCCATGGCGTTTGCCTTTCGCCGCCAAATTACAATCACCCGGCGCGGGTCGCCGAACGCCTCGCGACGCTCGATGTAATCTCTGGGGGGCGCGTCGATTGGGGAACCGGAGAATCTGCCTCTCTAATCGAGATGCATGGGTTTGGAATAGAGCCGGAAGCGAAGAGCGATATGTGGCGGGAAGGTGTCGAACAGACCGTCAATATGATGACGATGCAGCCATACCCCGGATATGACGGCCAATTTTTCAGAATGCCGGTCCGCAATGTCGTGCCCAAACCAGTTCAGAAGCCGCATCCACCGATCTGGATGGCGTGTTCACGACGCGAGAGCATCTTGCGCGCGGCACGTCACGGGCTGGGGGCTCTGGTTTTTGGCTTTGTCGAGGCTTCCCAAGCCAAAGTCTGGCGCGATGAGTATTACAATATCATCAAGTCGGAAGAGTGCGTTCCCATTGGTCATTCGGTTAATGCCAATATCGCCGCGCTCAACGGGATGATGGTTCATGACAACGCCGAAGAAGCCATGCGTCGTGGGCTTGATGGCTTCAGGTTCTTCGGCTATTCGATCGCGCATTACGCGGTGTATGGTGAACACCGTCCCGGACGCACGGATCTGTGGCGGCGATTCCAAACAATCAAGGCAGACATGAAGGACACGCCAGGCTCTGGCAGCATCGGACGCCCTCAGAATGTTCGCGAGCATCTTATGGGATATGCGGATATCGGCATCGATCAGATGATCTTTATCCAGCAGTGCGGCATGAATAAGCACGAACATATCTGCGAAGCACTCGAGCTGTTCGCCACAGAGGTCATGCCTGCACTGAAAGAAAAGGAAGACCGGCGCGTCCGCCGTAAAGAGGAAGAACTGGCACCCTACGTGGAGAGAGCACTTGCGCGAAAGTTACCGAGGCCCGAGCTGTCTGAATCGGACATCCCAAGCGTTGAGGCGATCGGCGTCGTGCTCGAGCGACGTACAGGCAAGGATTATGCTTCAGCAGGAGGTGCCTACGCAGATCCGACCCGTGGCGGCGCCATCCCGATGGTTTCGCGGGAGGCCTTTATCAGGTCGGCCAGGGGCGAGCTATAGCAATGCCGAGAGGGGTTAGAGACGTTGCGAATTGAGCGTTGAAGCCCTGCTTAATAGTCTCAGCACTTCAATCTCTCCGAACCTGACCATCTCCCCCGAGATCTGCACAGATCGCAATACGACTCGCCGACCTTAGCTTTGAGTATAGGCGCAGATTCTCGATCGGTTGCGTTACGACAACGCGCATCTCGGCAAGAGCCTGCCCATTGTCGTTCAAGGCGAACAGGCTGGGTCCGCTCTTGCCGAAAACGAAGATCGTCGTGTTCGATGGCACCTGGTGATCTGCGATCGTCGGACCAGCAAGAAAGATGCTCGCCGCCTGTGCAGTGAGATGAATTGACCTGCCCTGATAGGAAAGAGTCGGCCATCCACTGATGCCGTCCGCGGCCGCAGGCGGCGGCGCTGCTCTTGCATCGCGCTTTGTCTAGGCGGAGGCAGTAAGTGGGAACAGCAGAGCAAGCGCGCTTAGGACGCAGGAAAGATCAGGACGGACAGACGATAGGGGCCGGCGGCAGTCGATCGTCCATGGCTGCCGGCAGCGCAATTAACAGCTCAAGTAAATAGTTGCTTGCACGTTCGAGGCTAGGCACCCGATAGCTGCGCTATTCAGTTCAAGAGTATAACCGATGCCGCGCACGGTCTTGATGATTAACGTCGCACCCGATTGGTTCAAATGGGTGCGTAGTCGATAAATGCCGACTTCTAGTGCGTTGGTCGAGACTTCTTCGTCAAACGCATAAAGCCCGTCCTCCAGTGACGCTCGCAGCACGGTGCGGCCAGCGCGGCTGAGCAGGTGTTCAAGAATGCACACTTCGCGACGCGCGATCCTTAATAGCCGGCCACCAACGGAGACCCGCCGGGCGATCGGATCGAAATGTAGATTGCCGAATATGACCACGGGCGCCGTCATTTGCGTTGACCGCCGCAGAATGGCTCGCATGCGCGCAATGAGTTCATCGATAGACACAGGTTTGGGCAGGAAATCGTCCGCGCCGGCATTGAAAATCGCAATCCGGCGGCCGAGATAGTTGAAGTGGCTCATCATCATGGCAGGGATTGGACGTCCCTCGCGTCTCAACTTCTTCAGCCAATCCAAGCTGTCTCCGTCGGTAAGAACTGAATCGAGCAGGAGAATGTCGTATTTGGCGCAATCCAGAGCGGCTTTCGCCTCATCCAGGGTGCGTGTCACATCAACTGACGAATCCGCAATTCAGTAGAGCGCCCTTTACGGTGCGCGCAAAGTCCCATGATGATCAACCAGGAGAATCCGCATTTCAGCGCCTCTTCTCTATCTACTAAGACCTGAGCGCATCACGGTCGATCAAGAGGTCCGGCGAATCTGAACAGCTCCCGCTCGGCGTAGACCGTAGAGGCGAAGACCGACGAAGGAGAGCATGTCGATCATCCACCATTCTCTGGCGAACCATTCTCAGCCGTTATTGGCGCGACGTGTCGGAAAACCTACAATCTCACGTTAGGTGCGATTCAAGTCCTTTGAGGGGCTGGGTGCATTACCTTCAAGGCTTGCGGGGCTCCTGAAGCTGCGATGAACGCAGGCGGAGCCGCGCGATAGGTCAGCCGTGGAGACCTCCCAACGCGGTAAGCATTTTGCGGCTCGTTCATTTACGGCGCATTCATGAGGCGCTGTGAATGGAAGTGGGCGAGAAGCGCTCTTGCGGAGTTTCAGGCAAAGTATAGTCATAAGACAGGGCCTTGATCGATCCGCGTTAGCCATTGTGAGCCGAATGCTATTTTGCGGCCACATGCCCGGAGCTGAACCACGGAATGGACGTCCTATAAAACCACGTGGCTGCCCAGTCGAATTCATCAGCAACCGACCAAAGTGAGAGGACCATCGTCACACGACACTTCGTGAAATGCTGCCTCTAAGATCAGCTTGACTATGAGTCGTCGGCAAAATTGGTTGTTGAATGGAACGCATCTATGTGGCGGATAACGATGGCACAACACACCGGATGCTGCGGCATGGTCAGGGTGACGAACGGAGCCAACTACGAGGCCTATGGCGGCCGGACCACGCTGCAAGCCGTGCCAACAGAGCGTTCAGCACGCACACGGTGGTCAGAGACCGCAGGCCAGCCCGCCGATGATGTAGAGCATCTTACGAGGTTGGGCACTGAGATCCCACTCGTCTTTTTCTGCCTGATGCGTGAAGCGCTCGGCGCGGGAACAGTTCGACGACAACCTCGAACTGACTATCCGCGGCATAGGTCTGCTCCGCCGAAGACCGGGATGCTGCGCGACTTCATAACAAGCCCGTCGCGATGAGCTGCATCCAGATATCACTTGGAACATCGAGCCACTGTGCTGCCGTTCTTATCGCCGAGCCAGCTGAAGCCCCTGATGAAGTCGACCGATCGACGAACCGCAGCATGGAGCAATGCGGCACGTTGCGGCACGCCTCTACAAGTTTGACTGACGATGCTCAGCCCTCGTCCTAGGCAGTGCGATCACCACCTTTCGCATCCGCAACAGCTCTGACAGGATTCCTGCACTTTCAGCACCGCTAGACGAGTTAGGATCGTTGGGTTCTTCTCGCCCCGCGCGGCCAGAGTTAGAATCTTCTCGGCGAGACAAGCCTTCAACGAAGACGTTCGCTTCGCTTCGGGCACCATCCGGACAGCATCCTCCAGAGCACCTCTCAGAACAGCGTACAACTTGGTTTGAGAGGCTGGATGTGTCATGCGCAAAATCCTCGAGACGATTCTAATAGTGTCTGGCCGGCCTGCCCCAGTCCTCCTGATGGGCTTGATAACGATGCTTCGTTTTGATGGCGGTGGCCGGTGGCTCAGCTCATCCGTGTTGAATACAATGAATATGGCGGGTTCAATGTGACAGTGGAGTTCACATACAGCTTAATTTTTTGTTCTCCTCATTCCCGGCCGATCTTGGACAGAAACCTGACCGTCAAATCGACGGCTTAGGCGTTGGCGAAAGCATTCTGCCCTGATGGCGTTTAGATCAAGTTGAAGTGACGCCTGAGCTTCGCGGCCTCGTCTTTGATCGGACACGAAGTTTGGGTGTGTGTCATTGAACGGGAATGCGGATCGGCCGAGGCCGCACCGTCGCGACAGCTAAGCATTAAGACCAGGTAGATGTTGCGGTTCAAGCGGTCCAGCGTCATTGGGGCGCGGAAGCTCACCTGCCTAGGGCGGAAACGGCCCCAGGGGAGGCCGGGGCGGCTCCGCCAGCTCGGCGGCTGAAGCAGAAGTCTCGGAGCCGTTGCACATTTGCAACCAGCGCAGCCGTTCTAGATAGTAAGCTGGTCGATCAGAATGACTGAAGCAGTGTTCGTATTTCCTTCGACAGGATTGGCGGGGCGAAAAATGTTTGATGTCTATCGCAATGGGAAAGGCGACGTCCTCGTTCTAGGCACAGGCTCCGCGATACCCGGCACTTACTCCGCGAATAAGTGGCGCAAGAGCAGAAAAAGAATTCTCAAAGTAAGCGACGAGATTAGGTCAGCCGTTGCGCTACAAGGGTATTACGTTCGTAGGTTGCGGGCCACGAAAAACGGATGATTTAGTTCGAGCGCCTCCGGCGACATGTTTCCTCTCATCTGCCACCATCATCAGGACCAGCCGCTATCCTCCTCTTGCGGCTCTCGACCGCTGTTTGGCCAGTTGCAGCAGATGCCAGGCCATTCCCGAGCCAATGTTTGCCGAAGTTGGATAGCGCTCATTCAACTTGATGCTAGATACCGGCTCCGCGCAACCTCATAACTGTTCATCAACTGCTTTGGCATAAATTCCGAACACTGACGTTGTACAAATGCTCGGCGCGGCCATGTGATTGTGGCGAGGACCAGTCCGAGTTGGCCTGTTCCGTGGCCGGCGTGTAGCTGCACTTTTCGTCGTCGCTTACTTCACCACCTTGAACGCAATCTGGCGCGAAGGGGCCCCAAGGCGACTTTGGCGAAAGAATGGGGCCACCTAACCCATCTCAAACCGTCTTTAGTATCCGACCCCACTGGACCAGGCGCAGCGCGCTTGTCTGAGCCAAAAGCGTGCTGGCAATGGCCGCAAGGAGCGCGGGAAGGGCGCCGACCGTCGTCAGCAGAAGACCAAGGACGAAGAAGGTAGCGAATCCGTAGAGGGCCAGGACCATGCCGCGCAACACCTGCGTCGCCATCGCGGCTCCGCGGATGCAGCTAGCGAAAATCGGCAGGATGGTTCCGAACACGGGAAAGCTTGCCAACACGCCGGCCGCTTTCGCGCCGGCAAAGGGGCGGCCGCGGTCAAAGTAAGAACGATGGTCGTCCCTATCAGCATGCACGCAGGCAAATCCCACCAGATGATGGGGGACGGCGCTGCGGATTGCCGTGCAATGTGGAATGAGGGTAACCGCTGCGGTGAGCGTGACCAGAGCCACCAGGAAAAATCCCCAATGCGCCAGCGGCAGAGGCTGGAGCAGGAAGTCGGCGACCGCATAGGCTGCGGCGACGCCCAACACGGCGGGCCACCCAGCCTTTCCGGGCAAGAAGCGCGTAGCCAAGGCTGAAGCAGGCCTGAGGGGCAGTGCCGATCAACGAGCCGTTGATGGCAGCCGCGGCGAAATCCGCGCCGTACTCGACGGCCAGGAACGCAGCGACCCGGCCTGACATCAGCGGCAACCCGACCAGCCAGCCGCTTGGCATCTCCCCAACGGCACCGGGCCAGTGAGGCGGCGAGGATGAGAAGGGCCGGCAGGATCAGCTTGAGAACGACGAGGCTCATTCGTACGGCGCAGCTTCCTCAGGCCTTGCGCCGGGTGGCCGCTGCAGGGGCGAGACCGATGATGATCAGGACGACGCCAGCGCCGAAGAGCAAGAGTGTATCACCGAACATCATAACGGCCGCCGCGATGCCGAACACAGGCTGAAGGTATTGAACGCTCGCCGCGACGGGAGCCGACACCGTTCTCAGGATGTAGAACACAACCCTGCGACACTGACCGCCAGCCCGAGGCCGCCGCAGCTATCGCCCCGACGCTGAGATGGACCTCGCTTTACGACAGCTCCCAGGCAGACCATGGCATCATCGCGACAAACCCGAAGAGCGTACTCCAGGCCGCGACAGCGGCGGTATCCCACTCGCGCGTAATCGACGCTCCAGACGTAGTAGAAGGCGATCGCGACGGCGGAGAGCAGCATCCAGAACACGCCTACCACGCCGGATGAAGCAACCGAGCCGGTCGCCTGATCGCGTCCGAGCGCAACCGGACCGCTGCCGGCGAAGCCAGCAGACCAAGCTGCTGGTGGCCGGTGACGCACGGTCCCAGTCGACAGGTCGCGAACACCACAACGAAGATGGGAAGTGGCCAGCCTATCGGCCCTTTTTGACGAGCGCTTGGCGCGGACGGGCTGAACGCGGAGACAGTGTTGCTGCGCTAGCGGGCATGCCCCCGCACCTTATTCAAGGCTTCTCCCGTCAGGGGAGTGGGATGATACTTCCGATCCATGCGGCTGGGAACGCAAGGCCATGGGGGTTCCAAGCGCCGATACAAGAACGGCGGCGGCCCCGAGCCACTGTGTTGCGGTCAAGGTTTCCTGAAGGAAGATGGAGGCGAAAATGGCTGTAAACACGGGAACGAGCGGTAGCAACAGTGCGGCGGCGGTCGCGCTCATTCGCTGCAGCGCAATCCCGTAGAGTAGAAAGGGGATCGAAAGGAGCAACAATCCTGATCCGACCACCGGAACAACATCGCCGATGCTCACAGAGAGCGTCGGCAATGGGCGAAAGCCAATCCACGCAAATGCGACCAGCGCAAACGCGACGATCTGGCTCGCCGTTGTAAGGCGCAATGTATCTACGCTTTTCGACATCACACGGACCACTATGCTGTACAGTGAGGCGAATAGCACGCCGGCGAGAACGAGAGCGACGCCCAATCCCCGAGCAGCGGAAGGATCAGGGTCAGAGGTCCAGCTCAAAAAGCCGACCCCGGCAACAGCCAACAAGCAGAGGAAGATGATAGCACGGTTAGGGAGCTCGCCAAGGATGAACCACGCAAGAAATATGATCAATGGCGGTTCAACTGCGAACAGCATCGCCTCCACCGAGGCCGGCAGCATCGATAGCCCGAAGATCGACAGACCAGACGCAAGCGCCGGCTGCAGGATGCCCGGGAGGCCAGCACGCCAATCGCTCAAGCGAGGCGGCGCGCCTGACCAGATTGATAATACGGTCAGGCTTGCGGCACTTACAGCCAGCTGCCCTGTTAACAGCGAGAGCGGCTCGATGCAGCAGAGCGCGGCCTTGGACAGAACGTTGCCGATGCTCCAGCTCACCGTCGCGAGTGTTCCGCAAAGGAGCGGTAGGAAGAGTGGTGGGCTGCTCATTCACGGCGTTCCAATTGGCTAATCTGTTTGACACCGGCCAGTAAAAGCAGTGCTGGACACAGGTGATGGAGGATTGTGCTACCTGAAGGCAATTCGCTAAGATTAGATCGGGCTTGTTCAGGGCCGTATCGATAGCGCGTCCGATGAGCGAATCGGCAGAGTTCAGGAAGCAAGATGTCGATGACGCCCGAGATGAGCGACTGCTGCGGTAGCAATCTACTAAGCGGCAGCGGATGATGTGCTGGTCACCTTGCGCACCAATCAGATTTAATGTCCGCGGGGGTCTCCTTTCACCACTTGTCGTCAATGCTGCCATGGCTGAAAGCGAGGTCCGGGACGCTGCACCAAGAGCAGCGCCAACGCGATCCCAACAAGATCACAGATTAGAACGGCCCCATGATGTAGGCAGCCAACTTACTGACCTTCACCAGACAGGACGACTGTTACCAGCCTCCCTGGCTTGCAGCGCGTCTCGAGCTGCGCTGACTTCATATCGTCAAGGCGACGCGAGAGATCTAAAGGCAGGTCGACGGGCCGCCGATCCCCTTACTGAATCTTCAGGAGATCGCAGGAACTGTTCGCGGCTGCCCCCCACGCATTTTCGGCAGGAATAGTCTCCGTTATCTCGTAGTAGTCGTTGATAATTCGATTCGATCGGCGCCTTTATGCGCGCGGCGTGGAGTGGCCGCATCACCTGGCCATCAGGGCGCATTCTAACATTCTTCAGTTCAAAATTATTGATCGAGGTGTTCTTCATCTGTGGCGCCACCGCCTCACCTTCATCGGTCTGTATCGCAGCAATTGCCTTGAGATAGTGCGGCGGCACTGTACGTGCTCGCCTGCGCCTCGTTCGAGATCCTACCATCGAACGCCGCTTTGTAACGCTTCGCGAAGGCGCGCGTCTCGTCCGTCATGTCCCAGTAGAGCCGACGCTCGCCTCGTAAATAGCCGACAAAATCGCAAACGCTGCGCATGAGGCTGATCACCTCTTGAAATAAGTGGCATCATGTCTGCGTGGTGTGATTTTTGCGGTCTTTGGGATGGAGCTGGCGAGGACAATGGGCAGACACAAAGGCTGGTCTGGTGTTGCTACCATCAGCCATGCGGCCTTGTATCTCCGACAACCTTGCGCAGGCACCTACCAGGAATGGTGGCTGCAGGTTCGCGCGGAGCACCATCCCGACGCCGCCTGCCTTCCCATGCTCAACGGCGATGTCGCCGCGATTGCGGCCGCGCCGGTGTCGATGAGTGCGCTCGATTGGGAGCTCAGGTACACAAGATCTTTAACCAGTGAAGGAAGCAGCACCCGAATGTCCGACGACAGATCCGATGTCGATCCGAATCCGCTCAGCCCTTATGTCGCCTGGGTGGGGCAGCCGTAATAATGAGTCGCTCTTGAAAACGTCCAACAACTCTTCCCCACGAAGGGTGACGCGCTTGAAGTAGCACTGGGTTGCGAAAGTTTCCCACCGGCTGTGCCGCCAGCACCCCCTTCAGGTCGGGCCGTAGCGCAACCACAGAACGCCCTAAACGTCCACAGCACGGTCGAAAGCGTCCCAGCTTCACGCCTAGCTCGAAGCGGATGACCGCTCCACTCACCTCGGTCTCGATCACCTCGGAGGGTTTGCTGGCCGAGCAGCGATCGCACAAGGCGTCCTTTGCCGTCGAAATACGCTCGGATCTGCCGGCTGTGCCGCCACCGCTGGAGCCAATTTGGGTTAGCACGAAGTTCGGTGCCTTGCCGGGCACCGCAGCCGCACCTGGCGTCGCCACGCCGTGAGAGCCCGCGGGAAACGCCATTGAGCCGCGCTGCCTCGGAGATCTTCGCGCTATTCTCAAAGCTCTCCGCAGCGACCCTTGCTTTCTTCTCGCCCGTCCACCGCTGCCGGCGGCGCTCCCCCAGTGATCACGCCGAGGCGACGATAGGAGTCACCTTCCTGCTTGGCATCAAGCATGCATTTGCCATCGCTTCACCTCCACCGATCGGCTCATGCCAGGCTGTATCGCAGGCGAGCCGAAGGATAGTGAGCTGGGATCTGATGCCGGTTATTATCGCCCGCGAGCAGCAGTGCGCAATCGCTACCCGTTAAATCGACTCCGTGAATATGCTCAAGCAACGCGAGCCGGTTTCGCTGGCGCAACCGGCTAGGTGGTGCCTCAACTTGGCTAACTGTCCGCTGCAACTGCTGGACTCTGTCGCACGATCATGAAGGCATCAATAGGGACGGTGTGAGCTGGGCAGCGATGTTGGGCGAGAACGGCGCTTGTGCGGAAGCTCGCCCGGAACTTGCATCATCGGTTGTCCCCTCCAAAAGCGTCACGAGAGAAGCTCTGACTGTGTCATGCACGAATGTCAGCTATCAGTGGACCCTAGGGAGAGTCTGCCTGACTCACTTTTGCCGGACCTGATGTTTTCCGAGTATCCTTCTGTGGCGGGGTTACTCGAAGTCATATTCTGCTTTTGTGGCCGTCCTGGCAAAATAATACTTTTCCTATCTCAAATGGGACTGGCTCCCGTGTCTGGATGGGGTAGTTCTACTAGTGATTGAGCCGAGTCCTGCCGAGAAGCGATTTTTGGCAGAACTTTTATTCCAACGTGGAGAGAATTCATGGACGTTAAAAAACTTTCGGTGAAAGAAGCGGCGGCAGCGGCCGCTAAATGTGCGGCGACGGCTGCGCAATGCGCCGCTACGGCTGCCAAATGTGCGGCGACTGCAGCGCAAGCACAGGCAAAAGCCGCCGCAGCGCGATGCTCCGCAACCGCGGCGCGGTGCGCTGCGACCGCAGCGAGGTGCGCCGCAACTGCGGCGAAGTGCGCGGCAGAACATCCGTAACTGACGGACACTGATCCGGCTTGGCCTTGGCGCATCGCCGTCGGCGTGGTGCCAAGGCTATTGGAGACCTCGGAAATGAGCGTTCCCCGCTTGGGCGTTGGGCTTCAGTTCAATCCTGAATTGATTGGTTGGTTTCCGTTTCTGGACCAGCCGCTTGATGCGCTGGAAATATTGCTCGACTCGATCATGAGTCCCCTTGATGGGCCGGGGCTTATTTCTCCCCGCGCCGTCGATCTTATGCGCGATATCGCGGATAAATATCCGCTCCTCGGACATTCGAACTACGGCGGTGACTTCGGCTTCGACGATCTGACGAACACGGCGGCCGTGCGGCGGCACGTTCCGCTCTCTCAGAAACTAAATGTTTGCTCAGTTGCGAACCACTGTTTTTATGGCGACGCCTCCTGGTCCGATGTTTGGAGCAGTCCGTTACAGTTCTCGCGGGCTGAGGCTGTTCGTGTGGCGGCAAGGGCGCGCGCGCTTCAAGATCTTTACGGCGTTCCGCTCGCGCACGAAAATGCGGCGTACTATCGCGTGTGCCCTGGCAGCGATCTGCCCGAAGAGGAATTCCTTGCGCGAATGCTTGAGCTATCAGGCACCTACTTGCACCTGGATTTGCACAATCTGTATGCGAACGAGCAGAACCACCGCGCGAAAGGCTATTCCATTGATCGATTTCTGAGCACTATACCGCTCGACCGTATCATCACCATTCACATGGCGGGAGGGCGTTGGATCAACGGTCAGTATCACGACCTTCATGACACCCAGGTTGCGGACGCCGTTTGGGATCTGCTCGACGATGTTTTGTCGCGCGCCCGTCCTGGCGCCGTCATCCTCGAATATGAAACCCAATCCCTCTATTGCAATGGGGAAATGGCTGATACCGGCCGTACCACCGATCTAATCCTCTCGGACCTCGAGCGGGGACGTGTGGCATGGGATCGCGCCTACGGCCGGGCGAGCAGGCGCACCACCCGCAGCGAGGCGGCCTGATGGACGCACAGTTGGTTTGGGATACCTGGCGCCGCGTACTGACGGACGATCGCCTTGCGAATTGGGTCATGGATCCCAACCCAAGGGCTCAAGATCTCCATGGCTGCACGGCGACTGAGCTAGCAATACTGGCCGACTATGCGGGCACACCCGCGCCGACCGAATCCAACATTGGCATGTTTCGTCGCGGATTGGTCAGGAATGCTCTTGGTGCGCTGGACCTTGTCCCGCTCACCCGCCGTCTGCTGTACGCGAGTGGACTCGATATCGAGGCAGTTGCGGCAGAGTTCGTGCAGTCGTCCGGTTACGCTGACAACGGGCCCTACTTCTGGCGGACCGCGGCGGCTTTTGTCGCATATTTGACCGGTCGTCCGGAGTTCTTCGCCCGCGCGCGTCAAGACGTGCTGGCGATCGACGCGGCGGCGATTGCGCTTGCCCGGCGGCTTGGTGAATACGCTCCCCCGACATGGCCGAATGGCGCGGCGGAGGCCTTCTCGGCAGGGACGAGACCGAGGAATTTGCGGTCAACCCGCTTCGTCGCCCATCCGGCGGCAACGATGATTTCGTCATCCTGCGACCTCACCCCATGGATTGAAAGCCCGTTCGACTTCGACCCCGGCCAGGACCTTGAAGCCTCTGAGCGACATTGGCTGATTTATCTTCCGGCTGCCGAAGCTGGCCACGAATATGCGGAACTTTCGCAGCGGGCCGCCCGCCTCTTTGACGTTCTTCGCTTCCCGAAGAGCTTGGTGGAGTTGTCGACGGCTCTGAACGATGTTCCCTACGCTAATGTGCTCTCGCTGATCGATAGTTTGGCGTCGCTCGGCGTCATCGTAGGCGAATCGGATCTGCGACAAATGTCTATGGGACAGGGAAGGCAAAAGGACGATCTCGATCTTTCTTGCCACCGGATTTGCGGCTCTGCGCCTCATGAAACTGCTTGAGCGCCTTCAGAGTCCCAGTGCGGATAGCCTTTCCGGCGGACTGCCGCACGATGATTTTGTCATGCTCGATCCGGCTGTCGAGGTTCTGGACGTCGAGATTGCCGAACATCGATTGCTCAGTCACCGCTACTTCGAAACCGGCATGGTCGTACCACCCGGCGATGGCTTATTGGATTTTGTCACTACGCTCATCAACGAGCCCGTTAATCTCACGGCTCTGCGCGCTCAATTCGACGATCAGCACATCGTCGACAAGATGCTGGCTTCGCTGCGCCAGCACGGCTTTATGCACGTTACCTCGCAAGCGAGGCCGTCGGCAGAACAGCTCGAGCATCTGAGATCTATCGCGGAAAGGGCGCGCACCTCAACCTTGCGCCGCTCCATCGTGATCGACCTGGATGCCGAGAGTTCAATCGAGCAGATCTCCACGCGCCTTAACGATGAAATACATCCGCCGGAGCTGCTGCTGTGTTGCGCGCAGCTGGCGGATCATAACTCAATTTTGGGCGAACTGGCCCGCCTTCGTCAGACCGGTATCATTCGAATGCACCAGACCGTGGTGCAAACGCGACACCTGCCATGCGATCGTGAACTCCGTCGCTCGCTTGTCCGTCTCGGCGCCTCGGTCTACCTTGATAGTATCTCTTGGCCCGTGCCGAACCACCCGATTGCGGGGCTGGAGGAGATGGTCAGCGATTGCGTCGCCGTCCATCTCATCATGACGCCAGACCTATCGATCCTGAATGAGCCCGAGCGGGTCCGCGTTCTGACCTGGGCGGCCTCGGCCTTCATCTCAGGTCTGTGCTTACGGCTGAATCCGGAAGCTCTCTGGCCAGTGAGCGACGCCGGCGAAGATGATTTTGTCGCCATTTTCAACGCTGTCCGGGCGATCGAGAACACGCTGGGCGATGTCCTGATCCTTGATTTGCCAAGCGATGAAGTGCTGCTGGGCCATGCGGCGTCTTCTACGCCTCCCGTCGGGCTGTCTGATTTTGCCAAGCGGTTTCGAGCGGCCTATTTGCGATGGCGTTTGCCATTGTTGAAGGCGTGCGAGAACGACAACAGCTGGAGCCAAGTACCAGAAGTCGAGGACAAACTGGTCCGCGCGCAAGAGGATCTGATCCCAAATCACCCGGAGTTGCTGCTGCTCAAGCCAGGGAGCATCGTCGTCGACGTGTGCGGCGGCTTGGGTCGTGTTGCACGGCGATTGTCGCCAGCGGTTGGCAAAGACGGACTCGTTATTTCGGTCGAGATGTTTCGCTGCCTGAGCGATTTGGCGCGCCGATTCGCCTCCGAACGAAACTACACGAACCTCCATTTTCGTCCTGGCCTTGCGCAGCGTCTCGCTCTGCCCGATGCGTCAGTTGACGCTGCCATCAATGAATGGACCGGAGGCATCTGGGAGCTTGGACTAGGACCGAGCATGGTCAAAGAAATGGCGCGGGTCGTTCGCCCAGGAGGGCGCATCGCGATCACCCATCGTCTCGTGCAGCTTCATCTTGCCTCGCTCGCCCAGCCGTGGGTCCAGTATAACGAAATCTATGATTGGATTCGCAAAGCCTGTGTACATCCGGACCTGACCATCATCGCGGAGCGCATTTGGGGGCAAATCGTTCCGTCGCTCGTGGGCGAGCATGCAAGCCTTTGGCGCAAGCAGTATATGCCTCGGCTGATAAATCCCTTCGACGTGATCTACAGATTCGACGACAGTCCAGATTCGCGCGCCGACGTTTATCTGACGATCATCGCGCAACGGCAGTGATCTATTCAAGTGGCAGGCTCGACAGCGTGAGGCCCGACAATGAGATCGCGAGAATCCGCTTTTGAGAAAGCACGCTCTTCGCTGCGACGGCTCGGAATTCCAGCTTCGCTACCGGCACTTCATGCCGCCGGCATCGGCATAAGTCGTGCGGTGCTGGGCGGATCGCACTCAGTGGCGATCTACCCGCCCATCGATTCATTGACACCGCTCGATCCAACGACCCTGGTGGATAAGATTGCGTGGAGCGGAGAAACGAGCCTGTATGTTCACGTAGCATTCTGTGAAACGCGCTGTACATTCTGTCACTACACGGTCGATCACTATACCGGCCGGCCAAAAACCTCTGTCGAGGACGACACTAAAGTTGCTCGTTATCTGACGGCGTTGCATAGTGAACTCGCTTTTTGGGGCGCACGGCTTGCTCGGGCTGGAACCGTCGTGTCATCGGTCTACATCGGCGGAGGCACACCGCTCGTTCTCGATGAGACGGCGTTGCACGGTTTGATACGTACTATTCGAAACGAGTATGACTTGCGACCCGGGGCAGAGTTTTGCATCGAAGGTAGTCCCCTGACGATCGCCGCGCCTGAGGGGGAGCACAAGCTGTGGTCTCTCAAGGCTCAGGGCGTCACGCGCCTGAGCTTTGGAGTGCAATCGTTCGATGACGACGTACTCAAATATGCGGCCCGCGGCTACAAACGCGACATTCCCATCCGCGCATGCGCAATTGCAACGCGAATTTTTGAAAACTGGAATCTCGACTTGGTCCAGGGGCTCTATAAGGGATCCAGTTCGGAAGTATGGGACAACCTCGAAGCAATTGCCGAGATTCGTCCGCCACACCTCACTTGGTATCACGGACGATTTGGAGATCGTCCTCAAGGGCACTGGTATAAGACAGAAACAAAGCGAGCGGCGTTCGAGGACGAGTTCGCCACGCTTCTTGGCCGGATGCTTATCTGGCAGGAAATGGCAACGCTCGGCTATCAGCAGACCGACGGCAATCGCTTTGTACGAGCCCATGAATTTACCGATCCGTTCAAGAAGATCCGGACCTCGGCCTCGAGCGATCTTCTCGGAGTGGGCGCGGGAGCCTATTCCCACGTCGGGGTCGAAGTGCGGAAGACAGGCGACCTCGGGTACGTGTTTCGCAACGACCCAAGCATTCCGACTTATGTTGATGCCGTTTTGACGGGCAGCGTTCCGATCGCCACCGGACGCTGCATCGACGAAGAGGAGGTGCTGGCCGGGTCCTATTCGACAGGGCTTCGGATCGGACGCATCGAGGACGAAAGCCTGCGGTCGCTCCGCGCCGCTCATCCCCAGCTTTCGCGATATTACGACGCGCTTGTCAATGAGCTGAAAAATGCCGGCGCATTGGAATCCTATCTCGAGGCTAGCGGCCAGCCTGGACTGAGACTTTCATCACTGGGTCAGCTGTTTGAAGATGAAGTCTTGTCCCTTTTCTTCAGTCCGGCGGTCAAAAGCGCATTGACCACAAAACCGACACGAGAACGCAAGCTGCAGCTTGCATAACCGAAAACGCCAAAAGGGTTATCATGGACAGCTTGGAGCAGACGACTGCACGGGAAAGAGGGCCTACGGGAGACGGCATACGGGCCGAACGGGCCGGCTGGAGCTTCGGTGGGGATACCCCTCAATATTTTGATCGCCACGTCGCAAGGTCTGTTCCCAACTACGAAGCCGGCCATAGGCTGATCGAACAGGTGAGTGACTTTTTCGTCAAGAGTGATTCCGTGGCTTATGAAATCGGTACTTCA
Organism: Bradyrhizobium sp. NC92; assembly: GCF_025200865.1. Classification (NCBI taxonomy): domain Bacteria; kingdom Pseudomonadati; phylum Pseudomonadota; class Alphaproteobacteria; order Hyphomicrobiales; family Nitrobacteraceae; genus Bradyrhizobium; species Bradyrhizobium sp. NC92. Next base: position 7,350,406 of record NZ_CP104171.1, on the reverse strand, counting down.
ACCGGAACGCTGCTACGGCAATTGGCGAAGCGGCATTCACATGGAACGCGCTGGATCGGAATCGATAACGAACGTGCCATGATTGAGTACGCGCGCAGCGCTCAGGGCAAAGCGCCGAACGTTGAGTACCTCCTCGCAAATGCGTGCGAGGTAGATTACGAAGCCAGCGATTTTATCGTCTCCTATTATACGATTCAGTTCGTTCCGCCCCGGCACCGGCAGAACCTGATCGATCTGATCTATAAGTCGCTCAATTGGGGCGGAGCATTCCTGTTTTTCGAGAAAGTCAGAGCACCAGATGCACGGTTTCAGGATATCGCGAGCGCGATCTATATCGACTACAAATTGGACAACGGTTACTCTCCGGAAGAAGTCTTGGGAAAAGCAAATAGTCTGAAAGGCGTACTTGAGCCGTTTTCCACCAAGGGCAATCTCGATATGCTGCATCGGGCAGGTTTTGTAGATACCATGACCATCTACAAGCATGTCTGTTTCGAGGGATTTCTGGCGGTCAAATAGGATGGCATAGCTTCTAGTTGCTTCGAGCAGACCGGCGCCGGGAAAAATAGCCTTGGTGTTTGAAGAGGTGCTCACCTCGCCATCTCTCGCAACATCGCGAGCGCTTCTCGATTTCACAATCATCACCGTACAAGCATGGCCTTGCCGGATCAACGTAAGCTCCGGCAACTGGTCATGACGCCGAGGAGCCGGTCCCGCTCATCCTGTTGATCAGCCCATGCGGATTTCGGCTTGGGCAACATCGCCCTATCTGCCAAGGTGAGGGATTGAGCGCAGCTGCAGTGATCTGGAAAAGAACCAGCGCGAGCGTCAAAATCGAAAACGTCAAATCCGGCAGGCCGGATCCAGCAAAATTATCGCAGGCGCGACAACAGAGATACCAATTCGGCTTGCCGCCTTGTCCCGGTTCGCAGGAAAACAGCCTTGAGATGATTGCGGGCCGTCCCCGGCGAAATCCTCATATCACAAGCAATCTCCTCCAGCGTTTTTCCCTCGACCAGGAGCGATGCGAGACGAGCCTGAGCTGGTGTCGTTCCGAAAATCTCCATCACTGAGCTCTGCGACACCTGATGGTTTTCGTTCAGGTCGGTGAGGAGCAGAAGAGCGCCCACATCCGGCAACAGGTTCTCATCTTCCAACCCTGGCACAAAGGCGTCAACGACGACCGGAAGGCCCTGGCGCCTGGTAATCACGGTTTGAAGGCTTGTACGACCCGGCTTACTCAATGCGAGACGGATATGGTTGACCAGTCGCTCCAGTTTCATTCGCGATTGTGGGTCGGCCGCGAACAGACGTTTTCCTTTGATCCAGAGGTCATCATCGAAAAGCTTCAAAGCGCCTTCATTGACGTCGAGCACCATGCCGTGATGATCGATTACAATCGCGGGCCGATTCAGCAATCCAAGCGCACCAATCATTCTGCGCCGTTCCCCACGCGTGATGCGCAGTTCGGTCGAGAAAAATGTAGACTACGTTGGATTACCCCGGCTTCCTCTTCACCTTTGCGCATTTGAAATAATCGATCGTGCTCCCCAAAATGTGCGTTAATTTACCGTGCGTGAAGTCCGGGTCGTTCAAGTCAGTTTCGGATCGCGTTCGCGTGCAGTCGAACACCCGGTGCACCGTCGGATCGTGCTGCGTTCGCTCGTTCGATTTGCACGGTATTCGGCGACATTCGATTGTAATTGATTCACAGGTGAAAGACCGAATTCATCACCTGGATGATGGGTGGCAAGTGTACAATCCTCGCCTGCATATATCAGCTGAACTTCATCCCTTTCGCGCCGAATTTCATTGCAACAGGCCTCATCACGCGGAAATTCTTGGTCAAAGCGCCTGCCAGCTTTGCAAGTCAGATCCGGAATATCGACAACGCTTCGAAAACTGCCGAGAACTATAGAATTGATCTCGATGTTCTCGCACAGGGCGCGGCAATGCTGGTGGATGCGGTGCGGTACGAGCTTAGGGGGGCAGCTCTTAATTGGCCGTATCGGATCGCAAGCGAGGGATTACCGGGGGCACCGAAACGGTAACGATGGCGTCCAGCGATCTGGCGTCAGGGTCGCCGGCTTCCGTATCATTGGCGGTGGTGGGCCATTGCACCCGCGAGTGCCCGGTCAAGCAGCCCCGGATTTCGAACCAGTTGACTAGGAATTTCGGGCCGTTCCGTCGCAACAGCCGGAGCGAGGAACGACGCGAGAGGACGAGACGGAAGTGCGAATCGGCCCTAACGGCGCAGATCGCGCTGGAAGCACTGCGGGAGCAGGCGATGGTCGCCAATCTCGCGCAGCGCTAACCGTTGCACGAAGAGTAAGCGTCCAAGAACGTCCAGCATGAGCCGCTTGCAGATGACAAGAGATTTGACTGCCATATTGAGCAGTTTTGGACCCTGCGTGGTTGATGCCTCTGGTCAGGGCTTTGCGCTCCTGAGATCAAGAAACGGTCGGCGAGCTTGAGGACGATATTCGCGATGGGTTAAGGGAAAGTCTGCGATCCGACATAGGGATGATGAAGGATTGAATCCCAAGAGGGCAAAACAGCGAAAAGCGTCCGGCCGACGTTATCGGTGCTCCAATCTTGCCCGGCCGGATCGCAACCGGGCGATGTTGAGGAGTTCACTGGCAAAGCCCTAGGCGGTCAGGGCGGTAAGAGGGGACTCGTCTGCGCAGGGAGTCTGTCCCCACAAGAGTGGTCTGAGATCGGTAGAGGGGCAGCAGTGGTCGCTTCAAAAAAGGTTTGATCCCCAGTTTCAAGCTGCAACAGGGATCGACATCGCTCAATAGCTCCCAACGTCTGCGTGCCGTGACACGGCGCTGGCGCACAGGGGACTGTTCATCAGGCCATACCGCAAAAGCAGGCCGTTATCGGCGGCCGACTAGCCCATCAGCACAGCACATCTTGCAACAACTCGCAGTCGGCACCGAGCGAGGCATTACCAGAAGCCGGTCCATACGCCGGGCCTCGCCCGCTGGGCAGCTTTCGGGAGCTCAACATGATCAGGCAAGCGCAGTCTGAACTTCTGTCCGAAACCAGGCGTGCCAAATGTCAGCAAATCGCCAGCGTGTCTGCACACGCGACATTCGGCCAAAAAATCCCGAGATATTCCTCTAGCTCGCACTGGCCCAAATCGTGCAGCAGCTACCGGCGAGGACGACAGAATGGGACGCGGCCTTTGAGTTTTAATCAGCCAAGCGACGATGACGTCGCCGGTCGGCTATCACAAGGCTGCCACCGAGCATGTGAGGTAAAGATAAGTCGTGATCCGAAATCCGACCGCGACCAGGCAGGGGGGGCGAACTCGATGGCCGAAGGCCTCTCTTACCTGGTTGACATGGCTCAGATGCGTACTGGTCACCCAAAAACTAGTGCGAGCGATCACGCCGGGTGGGCATCCGTTACACGGTCGGCGCGTAATGGATTCCGCGGGAGGCCTGGCGTGACACCGCTGGTGTAGAGGCGGTTCAGCAAAGCGCTAAACGAAGGCTTGATCGTGTCGAGCGCGTCTGCTTGCTCGCCCGCTTTCAGCATCAAAGTCGATCTTCAAATCAATCGAATCGTTAGGGTCCAAACATGGAGACACTATGCGCATCTGCGGTATCAAGCTGACGCATGACGGATCAATCGCTCTTATCGAGGACGGACAGCTTGTCTTTTGTGTCGAGCAGGAGAAGCGAAACAACAATCCGCGATATCAAGCCATTGACAATCTCGATGCAGTTGTCGTGGCCTTGGCGGAGCAGGGGCTGGATGTGTCGGATGTTGATCACTTCGTCCTTGACGGCTGGTGGGGAGAGGGAGAGTCGCAGTTGCAGGTCCTCAGTGGGGCGACGCCACTCAATCTCAAAGGTGCGCCGTATATTGAAAGTCGCGCCGATGGCCTGCTAACGTCGCGTGACGGCACTGGCCTGATGCTGGACGGCAGGTCCTTCCCTTACAAAAGCTATCCGCATGTCACGGGCCATGTGGCCGCCGCATACTGCACCAGCCCCTTTGCGGAAGCCGGGCAACCCGCGTTCTGTCTTGTGTGGGACGGTGGCACCTTTCCACGTCTTTATTATGTAGAACGCCGCGGAGCCCGGTTCGTCGAATGCCTGTTCCCAATGATTGGCCACGCCTATGCTGCCGCGGGCTATCACTTCGGACCATATAAGCAGGCGAGCCGCACCAATTGGGACCTCGGCGTTGCCGGCAAGTTGATGGCCTACATCGCGCTCGGCTCGGTTGATGAAAACATCGTCACGGTGTTTCAGGAACTCTACGAGGAACACTTTGGGACCAATACGGCGCTTACCCGTCCTGACACTCCGGAGTCAGCGCTTGAAGCTGTGCATGAGTACGTCGATGCCAGCGCGCTGCGGTTAAAGTCCAAGGCTTGCGAAGATGTGCTTGCATCGTTTCATTCTTTCCATGAACGTCTGCTCGTGCGCGAAATGGCGCTTGCTTTGCAGCGGCATTCGCATTTGCCGGCTCGCAACTTGTGTATAACAGGTGGCTGTGCTCTCAATATCAAATGGAACAGTGCACTACGTGCTGCCGGCCTCTTCGATGCTGTCTGGGTGCCGCCCTTTCCGAATGACAGTGGATCAGCAATCGGTGCCGCTTGCTGTGCTATGGCGGCGGACAAAGGCTTCGTGCCGCTACGATGGTCAGTCTATAGTGGTCCGGCCCTGAAGCCGAGCGACGTGCCGCCCGAATGGGACGCAGCGCCGTGTAGCATGAGTGAACTTGCGGCCATTCTCGCCGGCAACAAGCCGGTCATTTTCCTTGCCGACCGCGCCGAGCTTGGGCCTCGAGCACTGGGCAGCAGAAGCATTCTCGCAGCCGCGACGTCGCCGCGAATGAAGGATCATCTCAACGACATCAAACTTCGCGAACACTTCCGGCCGGTGGCTCCGATATGCTTGGAAGATCGTGCCCCGGACATTTTCAGTCCTGGAACGTCGGATCCTTACATGCTCTTCGATCATCAGACACGAGCAGAGTGGCGGGACAAGGTACCCGCCGTTGTACATCTGGACGGAACGGCGCGATTGCAGACCATTTCCAGAACGTCTCAGCACAAAGTCGCCAAGCTTCTCGTCGAATATGAAAAACTGACCGGTATTCCACTGCTTTGCAACACGAGTGCTAACCACCGTGGGCGTGGGTTCTCCCGAATGTCGCAGCGGCTTGCCAGTGGGGAGGCGTTGAGCATGTGTGGTGCGATGGCATGCTGTGGACGAAACTTGGTGAACAATTGGCGGTCCAACCGCATCTTCCCGCTAAGAATGAGCGCATGTCTACGGTAAAATCCATCTTGCTGGGGAGAGATATGGCGCCGAGCCTTTGACCACCGGACGTCGGCCAACGTTACGCCGGGAGAGGACTTCGGGCTGTGTCGTGCGGGCAAGAAGACGATTCCATGTATGGCCCTCGGCATAGCTACCACTGGACTAGGCAAATCACGGTGCCCGGCGAGCCAGTGCCGGCATGCCGCAAAGCGTCATCATGAGCTTGCTGCGGTTGGCGTTCTTGGCACGGTCATTGCTATTGGGAGGTAGCAACACCGAGTATGGCAGTGCATTCAGACGTGTAAGACAGATGCTGGCTAAAGCCGTGTGTCCATGTGCGAGAGAACAGGCTCGGGAACAGCCGCGCTATCGTTGCCAGTCGGTTGAGGGAGAGCACCATGAGTCCGCCTACCCGGTTTCCCAGCTTGCCTGCGGGCCGCTGGAGCAGTTCGCCCAGACCGGACTGATAGCCGGATCGGGTCCGACGACTCGCGATGTTGTTTTCGCCAAGAGATGGAGAGTTAGATGAATGCCCCGATCGCCGTATCTGTACGGCGCCAAACGACGGACGTAGATGCAATGATAGCTGAACTGCGATTATGCGAACGCCCGCACGACGTGGAAGTAAGCGGCCTGCCCTTACACGTCCTGCCTGGCGTTCTGTCACCGCGCCTAAGTCACGGTCCGGACGCCTTGATGTCGAAGTGGCACATCGAACCTGGTGCGACAGTCCTCGATCTGGGATGCGGATCAGGTGTGCTGGGGCTTGCAGCCCTCCGTGCCGGTGCAGGCTGTCTCGTGGCTCTCGACATAAATCCGCAAGCCGTTCTCACGACGAAGATAAACATCGAGCGATTAGGCTACTCGGACAAAGCCGAGGTGCGCTATAGCGACACCTATTCTGGGCTGCAGTCTGGAGAAAAATTCGACATCATTCTCTTTGCCGCCCCCTATTGGAATCGTAAAGCGAAAGATGACCTGGAGCGCTCTTGCTTCGATGAAGAGCACAATGTCATGGCCTCGGCGCTGAAGGGTGCGCACCTCCACCTAAATGATAACGGCGTGATGTATGTGCTTTTCTCTGATCAGGGAGATGTCGGCCGAGTCCTTAATTTGATTGATGAGAGTGAGCTGCGCGTCAGAGATATGCATATTTTCCGACCCTCGATTCCAGATGGGCACGTCCGGATCATTTGGGAACTCACGGCTCGATGAAAGCTCGTCGATCTCGGGTACCTTTCGGGCCGAGCATGCGCCCAAAAAGGAGGTCGAGACGCTACACGGCTCGGTTCGTAAAAGTCATAAAGCTCGCGGTACTTTCCCGGCGGACGAGCCGCGCTCAACATTTATGTCGCGGTAACTGACGGCTATAATGACCGAACCCGTGAAAAGCCCATTCTGGCGTACCTTCACGTAGGTAGCTGTTAATCCACGGTTAGCCTCGCGCTTCGAGTAGTCGCTCGAGACTTCAGCTTGTCGTCGAACTCATCGCGCGGTCGTGATGCCTGGCTCTTGGAGAGGCCGATCATGGCCTATCGCCTGCAGTGAAAAGGAGAGGAGCAAGGCTAATGTGCCTCCTTTGAAAGTTCCTGGATTATCATTGCGAACAACCAGGTTCTTCAATGGGATCGGCTTCGCGAAACAGGAACACCACAATTCGATACCAACTAAAAAAGCGCGTTCCACTGATGCGAGTGGAAGAATGGAACGCTATGGCTTTATGCCAAGACGGCGAAGTCTATAGTCGAGTTTTGGTCTGCTGATCTTCAAAAGGCGCGCGGCGGCCGATACGTTACCGTCTGCTTGGACCAGCGCGGAGCGATAGGCGGCGGCCTCCATTTCTGCAAACGAGCCGTCCGGCAACGATCCGCCTCCGTTGACCGAAACGGTGTTGTTGCCTTGGGCTGAAGGTGGATCCACTCCAAATAACGGCGTGCGTCCCAGTCGTCCCTCACTTGTGAGCTGGATTGAGAATGGCGGCAGCAGCTCCGATGCGCTGAACAGATGACCGATGTCTATGGTGCTGCCGTCGTCGGCATAGACGACGCCGCGCTCAACCAGGTTCTGCAGTTCGCGGATGTTGCCCGGATAATCGTATTTGAGTAGCGCCTCAGTGGCGCGACGGCTGAAGCCGATAAGCTGCCGGCCGTGGCGCGTGCAATAAATACCGAGAAAATGCGCCATCAACAGTGGGATGTCGTCGCGCCGCTCCCTCAGCGGCGGAATCGCAATCGGAAACACGCATAGCCGGAAATATAGATCCTGCCGGAAGCGGCCGGCCGCGACCTCGGCGGTCAGATCGACGTTGGATGCCGCCACCACACGAACGTCGAGCGAGATAGTCTTCGTGCCGCCGACTCGTTCGATCTTGCGCTCCTGCAGCGCCCGCAGCAGCTTGCCCTGGGCCGAATAGGTCAGCGACGCGATCTCGTCGAGAAACAACGTGCCCCCAGAGGCGCGTTCGAAATAGCCGGCGCGCGAGGCGATGGCTCCGGTATAGGCGCCTTTCTCCACGCCGAATAATTCTGACTCGACGAGCTGCTCCGGGATAGCCGCGCAGTTGATCGCTACGAACGGACCGCTGCTGCGCCGGCTCATGGCGTGCAACTGACTGGAGAACAGCTCCTTGCCGACCCCCGATTCGCCAACAAAGAGCACGGTGGCGTCGGTCGTGGCGACGCGTTCGAGCTGACGGCGGGTGCGGACGAACGCCGCCGAGACGCCGACCGCGACTGTGCTGTCATCGCGTGCGGCGGCGGGGCTTTGGTCTGCTGCGACGGGGACCTTTCCGATCGCGTGCATCGAGCGGCTCTTCCATTCCAAGCCGAAATAGTTGCGCTCCGGCGCGTCTTCGCCCCATGCCTCGGCGTGCTGGCCGACTACCACGCAACGTGGCGCGCCCATGCCGACGCATTCGACCTCGCGGAAGATGACGGGCCAGCCGCACAGCTTGGTGGTGTAGCCGGAGGGGTAACCGATCTGAAGCCAGCAGACCGGTTCGCTGGCGAGGCCATAGCTCGCAAGGTGCTCGGCGGCTTCCGTGGAGTCCTCCCACAGGAATTCACCGAAATATGTGCACTTGTCGCTGTCAAACTCGAAATGCTGCGTCGTCACCTTGACGAAGCCCTCCAGCGTGTGCACGCGCGGCCCGGCCGCGAGCGCGTGAGTGAGATCCTCGTTCGGAAAGCGCTTCTGGACCAACTCGGCGTCGCGCATGCCTTGCATGTAACCCACGCGCATGAACAGCGCCTTCGCGGTCTCGACCCCGAACGCGTCGATGATCTCAGTGCGCAGGCGCCCGAGCACCTGTGACTGCATCAGCACCATGCGCTGATCGTTGAGCCAGATGCGACCGTCGCCGAGCGCGAAATGAAGCGACTCGGCGAGATCATCGAACGTCGGCGCAGCGCCGGTCTCGAGCTCGCTGCTGGCGCCGCGAGTGAGAATCCGCGCTGCGCGGCGGGATGCTTCCGCCAGTGAAATCCGGGTTTCATCCCTCCTCATGAGGCGCCTTTGTGTTCATGAAATAGTGAATGGCTCGACCAGATTTTCATTATTTCATAATTTTCGAGGATGGAAGACCCTTGGGCCAAGAGCAATCGTGTAGGGCGATAAGAGAGATAAGTACCTGGTATAATTGGAAAATTAAACGAACTCGCTAATCCGTTGGAGCCGCCTGGGTTGGCTGGCATCGACCTTGCTCATTGCTGAGCCGTTCGCGGGAGGAAGCGAAGCAAGAGGACCGGCTTACGGTCTCCTACCAGCAGAGCGGCGCGCCATAGGCCGCCGCGCGCGGGGCGGCCCTTGCCCTCTTTCTCCCGGCAAGCCGCGGTCGCAACGGCCGCACGATTAATTATTCCGCGCGAAGCGGGGGGAGAAACGATCCATGAATATGCAGGCGCGCGATTTCATTGCCATCGACCGCTGGCGCGGCAAGGCGTTCTTGGGCGAGTGGAGCGTCACCGACGGCGGCGTCATGGACATCAATGACCTGGCGACGCGCGCGGTGCTGGGTTCGGTCGGCATCGCCGATCCCAAGGACATCGCGAAGGCCGCGCGCGAGGCGCGCCAGGCCCAGCTGGCATGGGCTTTGAGACTGCCGCAGGAGCGCGCAGCAATCCTCAATAAAGCGGCCGATCTGCTCGAGCAGAACGGCGAAGAGCTGATCGGCTGGATCATGCGCGAGAGCGGTTCGACCAAGCCCAAGGCTGCGATCGAGATCGAGCACGGTGCAGGGTTCGTGCGGCATGCGGCTGCGGTTGCGGTTGAGCCGAATGGCATCCTGCTGCCGTCGGTGGAGCATGGACGATCCAACACGGCCAAGCGCGTGCCTCATGGCGTAGTTGGCGTGATCTCGCCATTCAACTTCCCGCTGGTGCTCTCCATCCGGGCCATCGCCGCAGCGCTCGCGGTGGGTAACGCTGTCGTCCACAAGCCTGATCCCCGCACTGCGGTATCAGGCGGTATCATCATCGCGCGCGTCTTCGAGGATGCGGGCCTGCCCAAGGGAGTGCTGCAGGTAGTGCCCGGCGGGGCGGCGGCAGGTGAGGCGATGTGCGCCGATCCCAACATCGCGATGATCTCCTTCACAGGGTCCGCCGAGGGCGGCAGCAAGGTTGGCGAGGTTGCAGGTCGTCATCTCAAGAAGGTGCAACTCGAACTCGGCGGCAAGAATTCGCTGATCGTTCTCGACGATGCCGATGTTGACGTCGCAGCCTCCAATGCTGCCTGGGGTGCGTTCCTGCATCAGGGACAGATCTGCATGTCGACTGGCCTCGTGCTCGCGCATGCAAACATCGCCGATGCGCTGGCGACGAAGATCGCCGCGAAGGCCCGACATCTGCCCGCCGGCGATCCGTCGTCCAGCCAAGTTGCGCTTGGCCCCATCATCAGCGACGCACAAGTCGCGAAGATCCAAGCAATCGTCGATGATGCGGTGGCGAAAGGCGCGCGGCTGATGGCCGGCGGCGGCCACGAGGGGCGATATTACCAAGCGACCGTGCTGGCCGGCGTGAAGCCAGGTATGCGCGCATTCGAGGAGGAGATTTTTGGCCCCGTTGCCTGCCTCGTCAGTTTCGCTAACGACGATGAAGCCGTCGAGCTCGCCAACCGTTCCGACTATGGCCTGGCGGCCGGCGTGATTTCCGGTTCGATCGCGCGGGCGCGCGCCGTGGGCGATCGCCTTGAGGTCGGCCAGCTCCACATCAACGACCAGACGGTCAACGGCGGGCCCTTCGCTCCGTTCGGCGGGCGCGGCCGTTCCGGCAATGGCAGCCGGCTCAGCGGTCCGGCGATCTGGGAAGAGTTCACACAGTGGACGTGGACCTCGGAGAAGCCTCAGGCGACGCCGTATCCGTTTTGAGCCCGTTCGCAGATACCACACAGCTTCCGGCGCTTGCGTGCCGGAAGCTTGCGCCTCAAACCACCTGACTTTTGGAGATTAGGCATGAAGATTCGTGCCGCCGTGGCCCGCGACACGGGCGCGCCGCTCAAGCTTGAAACAATTGAGCTCGAACCCCCGCGCCCCGACGAGATCCTCGTCAAGGTCAAAGCCACGGGGGTCTGTCACACTGACCTGGTCGTCCGCGACGGCATGCTGCCGACGCCGTTGCCGGTCGTGCTCGGTCACGAAGGAGCTGGCGTCGTCGAAGCGGTGGGGGATGCGATCACCAAGGTGCAGCCCGGCGACCACGTCGTAATGACCTTCAATTCCTGTGGCAGGTGCCCGAGCTGCAAGGATCACGCTGCAAGCTACTGCCATGAATTCTTCCCGCGCAACTTCTTCGCGACGCGCGCGGATGGATCGAGCGCGTTGTCGGCGGGCGGCGCTCGAATAAATGGCAATTTCTTCGGCCAGTCGTCGTTCGCAACGCATGCGCTTTGCCACGAGGTCAATGTGGTGAAGGTCACGTCCGAAGTCCCGCTCGAACTGCTCGGGCCGCTCGCTTGCGGCGTGCAGACCGGCGCTGGTGCGGTGATGAACGCTCTGAAGGTTACCGCCGGGCAATCCTTCGTGGTGTACGGATCCGGATCGGTCGGATTGTCGGCGCTGATGGCGGCCAACGTCATAGGTGCAAGCACCATCATTGCGGTAGATATCAACACGGCAAGGCTCGAGATCGCCAGATCACTTGGGGCCACCCATGTGATCGATCCGCGCCAAAACAACCCGGTCGAAGCGATCATGCAGATCACCGGCTCGGGACTGAATTTCGCGCTCGACACGACCGGCCAGCCCGCGGTGATCCGCAACGCGGTGGAGAGCCTTGGCCCGCGCGGCACCTGCGGCATTCTCGGCGCGTCTGGGCCGGATGCGGAGATCGTGCTCAACGAGACGCATTTCATGAGCGGTGGCCGCCGCCTGATCGGTATCGTCGAGGGTGACTCCGATCCTGCAGTCTTCATCCCGGAGCTGATCGATCTCTACCGAAGCGGTCGTTTCCCGTTCGACAAGCTCGTCAAGTTCTACACCCTCGATGAGATCAATTCTGCGATCTTCGATTCCGAGAGCGGCGCCGTAATCAAACCGATCGTGCGAATGGACTGAACGAAAGATCACTTCCGGCGGGCGAGATGCCGAGCCTGGCGCCTCATTCGCCTTCAGGAAAAATGGCAACAGACCGATCCACCGGCATTCCGCTCATCTTCAAAGGAGGAAACATGTCCAAGCAGCAGCTCGCAGCGATTTTGCGGACGAGTGCGCAATTCCCGCCGCCAGGCAATGGCAGCCCGCCGGACATGCGCGCATGGTTCGAGGAAATCAATGCGCAGACGCCGATCCCAGACGGCGCCATTATCAAACGGGTATCGTCGGGTCCTGTCGGTGGCGACCTGATCCACTATCCTGACTCGAACGACAAGTGCTTGATTGTCCATTTCCACGGCGGCGGCTTTTTCTTTGGCTCGTCACGCTCGCACCGGGTCGTCGCCGCTAATCTCGCGCGTGTCTCCGGCGTTGCCGTCCTTGCTGCGGACTATCGTCTCGCGCCCGAACATCCAGCGCCCGCCGCCCATGACGATGCGCTCGCCGTATACAAATGGGCGCTGGAGCAGGGCTTCGCGCCGTCCGCAATTTGCCTGTCCGGCGACTCGGCGGGCGGGAACCTCACAATATCGACTGCGATGCGTGCCCGCGACGAAGGGCTGCCCATTCCGAGTGCCTTGGCTGTGATGTCGCCGGCGCTCGACTTCAGCGGACAGAGCGAGTCGTTCCTCTCCGCCACCGACGCCCCCCTGCTGACTCCGCAACTGCTCGAGCTGTTCAAGCATGCCTATTTCGGCGGCAGCGTTCCAACGTCGCCTTATCTTGCGCCGCTGAATGGTGACCTGTCCAAGCTACCGGCGACCTTGATTCACGTCGGATCGTGGGAGCTGCTGCGCGATGATAGTGTGCAACTCGCTGAGCGTCTCCGTCAGGCCGGCGTCTTTGCTGAGCTGAAGGTCTGGGACGGCATGTGCCACTCCTGGCAATTGTTTGCGCCGATGCTCGATGAAGGCATGACCTCGATCGAAGAGGTAGCGGCCTTCGCGCGAGGGCGCCTTGTTGGTTGATCCCTGAGCCGTTCACCGGATTTGGGCGGTAAGGAGACATGAGAGAGGTCAGTTCAATACTTCATCGAGCGGCCAGCGAACCGTGGTGACTGAAACTCAGCTAAACCACGCCACGGGGCACGATCTCTATTGAAACTGGATTCGAGCTCTCTGCCGGCTCCACGGCAATCGGGGCTGGGCGGCTTTTGACATCGAGGAGAAAAGCGCCAAAGCGCGAGACCAAGGTTTAATTTCCGATATGAGCGTTCGATATTAGTGTTTAAGACAACTATACCAACGTATGTAATACGCCATTCTTCGGCTGTGCTCAGTTCGGCAGCCGACTCCAAACCGCTCAGGAGCGCCTGTTGGAGTCGAATAAATTGCTGTATTTTGGTCTGATTGATAATCTTTCTCTCTCTAGCCAGATGCGCCAGAAGGCTGCAAGCATGTTTAACCAGCTCGCCACGTTGGGACGTTCAGCGACGCAGTTTGTCTTCGGTAGTATTACGCTAGCGGTGGTGACGCAGGCTTCTTTGTACATTCATAGCCCGTTCGCAGCCATGGCGTTCGCTTGCCTGGTGGTGATCTTGTTGTTTTCGCTGATGGGCAGCTTCATCGCATCATTGGCGCTTTCCATCGTCTCCGTCGCTGCTTTAGCCTACGTGTTCACGCCGCCCACGTTCAGTCTCCGGATCGATGACCACAAAGACCTTTTGGTGGTTGTCGCTTTCTTTACTGCCTCAATTGTCGGAACGCACCTGATCGGAAAAGTCCGCCGCGAAATGGAAGCTGCGCGAGAGGTGGCAGCCAAGTTACGGCACAGCGCGGCCGATGTGCATGAGCGCGAGAAGCTGTGGCGCGCAATCTTTGAGCATAATCCGGCTATGTACTTCATGGTCGATGAAGCTGGTGCGGTTCTTAACGTCAATACTTTCGGCGCGACTCAACTCGGCTATACGCCTGCAGAACTAGTTGGCCTGCCCGTGCTGAAAGTTTTTCTGGAAGACGATCATGAGGTCGTCCGCAAATGCATCGGGGAGTGTCTTACAGATATCGGCCAATTGCGTACCTGGGACATCCAGAAGGTCAGAAAAGACGGCTCGGTGCTGTGGGTGCGCGAAAGCGCCAAGGCCATGCTGGGGGCCAACGACAAGCCACTCGTCCTCATCGCCTGCGAAGATGTCACCGAGCAAAAGCGAACCGAACTTGCTCTGCAGCGGAGCGAAGCCCATTTGGCCCAGGCACAGGAATTGAGCCGCACCGGCAGCTTCGGCTGGAACCTCGCTGGTGAGGTCTTTTGGTCGAAGGAGAATTTTCGGATTTTCCAGTACGATCCGGAAGTGAAACCGACGCCGCAGCACGTCCTTGATCGCACCCATCCAGAAGATAGAGCTTCGGTCCAAGAGACCCTGGATCGAGCTTCTCGAGGCGAGGATTTCGAGCACGAATACCGACTGCTAATGCCAGATGGGTCGGTAAAGCACATTCACGCGCTGGCACGTGCCACGAGAACCGCGTCTGGTGATATGGAATTTGTCGGGGCGGCGACGGACATTACGGCAGCAAAGCAGACGGAACAGCAACTGCGTCGTAGTGAAGCATATCTGGCCGAGGCGCAGAAGCTCAGTCGCACAGGCACTTGGTCTTGGGACTGTCATCGTCGCTGCTTTGCATATCGCTCCGCCGAAGTCAGTCGTCTCTTTGGCTTTGATCCGGACGAGCCCGTGTCGCTTGAGGCCATCCGGGCGCGCATCCATCCAGACGACTTGCCGCTGCAGCAGGCAGTGCAGCGTCAGGCTATCGAACAGAAAAAGGGGAATTTCGAATACGATTTCCGGATCCGTCTTCCCGATGGCACGATAAGGCACATACACTCAGTTGCGCACGCTGTGGTGGGAAGCGACGGCTCGACCGTCGAACTCATCGGAACGCATATGGATGTCACCGAGCAACACGCAGCTAGGGAACGGTTGGAAAACACTCTTGCTGCGCTACGTGAGAGCGAGCAGCGCTTTCGTGACTATGCCGAAACTGCTTCCGACTGGCTCTGGGAGACCGGGCCAGACCACGTGGTCACCCTCATTTCAGAACACGCCAGCGCCGCGGGCGACTTGGCCACAGGGCATCTCGGCCTGCATCGCTGGGACATTGCATGCGACGTCGAAGAAGAACCCGAGAAATGGCAGCAGCATCGGGCCATGCTAGATGCACACCTTCCATTTCGCGATCTGATTTATCGCGCCGTGAACAGCAGCGGATCTGCGATCTACGTCCGGACGAGTGGCAAGCCGTTTTTTGATGTAAGCGGCAACTTTCTCGGTTACCGTGGCGTCAGCAGCGACATTACCGCGAACATACGAGCAGATCAGGCCGAACAAGAACTGCGGAAGGCACAGGCGGATCTTGCACATGTGACGCGCGTGACAACGCTGGGAGAACTAACAGCCTCCATCGCCCACGAAGTAAACCAGCCGCTCGCGGCCATTGTCAACAACGCCGATGCCTGCCTCGGCTGGATTGAGCGCGAAACTCCCGATGTGTCCGCCGCGCGCACATCGCTGGGGTGGATCGTCGATGACGCTATACGGGCAAGCGAGGTCATCCGCAGGGTCCGCACACTTGCGAAGAAGGGTGATATCGAGATGGTGCCGCTCGATATCAATGACGTCATCAACGAGGCCATCGCGCTGCTGACACGTGAGCTGGTGAATCACCAGGTGACTTTGCGAACCGAGTTGGCGCCGGCACTTCCCACGATCCTCGGAGACCGAGTTCAGCTGCAACAGGTGATCATAAATCTGGTGATGAATGGGATCGAGGCCATGCAAGCAGTTAATGACAGGACGCGCGAACTGGTGGTTCAGTCATCCAGGGACGATATGGGGCGCGTGGAGCTAAGCGTAACTGATTGCGGCGTCGGGATCGGTGAGGATGTTGGTGCACGGATCTTAGATCCGTTTTTCACCACCAAATCGAGCGGGCTTGGCATGGGTCTCGCGATCTGTCGTTCGATCGTGGAAGCTCACGGAGGGTGCTTATCAATCGACCGCAAGCAAATGCCTGGCGCAACTTTTCGATTTGGCCTGCCGGTCATGTCGTGATTGGAAAACCAGACGGTCGTAAACCTTCAAGTCCTTATTTGAAACCTTAAGGCCGCGCTAGCAGGCAGTGTCGTTGAAACTGGTCAGCTGCAGGTCCAATGGACAAGTAAACAGCTCGTGCTCGGCCTGCCGGAGCTGGGCATCATTAACCAATTCAGGGCCGTTCCGGGTATCCCTGAAGGCTTTGCCCGGCTCTATGTTTGTGCAGTTGCGCAGTAACCGGTTTCACAGAAGCCCGGCCGGCAGGGCTCTGCACCATTTTGCAGTCCATATGAGCGCGCACCTCTCCAGCCTGCACTGTGAGAAGACCGACATTCGCGACAATAAGGGCCCTCGGATCACTTGAAATTTATAAAGCAACGGCCGCGAGTTGCGTCGCCAATCAACTAGCAAGCGGCCATGTGCGGGTGGGCCTGCAAGACAACCTCTATATTGCCAAGGGCGGGCTTGCTTCGAACAACGCCGAACTCGTCGAGGAGGCAGCCCGGATCGTCATGCGGCCTCGGATCGAGGCCCGGGTCGCCAAAGGAGCCGAGAAAGCTACTGCTTGGCAATGTAGCCGATTGCGGGAGCTCGATCTCGGGCGCGGGCGCAAATAGCTCCAGCGGGTCGGCGAAGCGGCGCGCATAGTAGGTGTTGCGCAAAGCGGCCGGACGGCGCTCGAGTTCAGCCTATTTGGTAACCCCGGCGCCGAAAGCGCGAAGCACACCGAGGGTTGCTTCCCGTACCGTGAGGGGTTGAGAGCTCTTAACCTCTTTTCTGGTGGGCTTAGGCCCTTGCAAGCTTTCCTAGAACGGATAGTGCTGCGGCTGGGTCTCGATGGTGATCCAGCGCAGGTCGGTGAACTCGGCGAGCTCGGCCCACGTAAACTAGCTGCGGAGATATCACGTCAGTTCAAGAACCATATACTTTGCCCGCGCATCATAGCTTGCGAGCTTCTCGTTCAAATCCGCGTCGTCCAGCGTTCGGAAAGCGTGTCCCTCCCAGAACTTCACTGAATTGTTGACCGCCACCAGCGAGAGGTTGGGAAACCGCGCCTTTTTCGCGTGCCTGACCAGCTTGAGCACGGCTTCGGAAGCCGAACCATTGCTGCGTGCCTCCGGCAGCAGCGCGATGTCATGAATATAGTAGGTGGAAGCGGGCTCGGCGACCGCGCCCAAAAGGACATTCAGCGCGGGAGGCTTCTTGAAATGCCAAGGATGGCTGATGATGTAGCCGGCCAAGCCGTCCCGCGCGCGCTCGAGCACGAAACATCCCTCAGGGTACAGCTCCAGCCGTTCGGAGAAAACGGCCTCATCCTCAGGGTAGTTCAGGTGGACGCGATCTGCGATACCGCGAACTCCGGGAAGATGGTCGGGCTCCATCGCTCGCCAGGGCATGGCAAAATACTTTCAATGAATCTCCTAGAGTATAGAGAACCACTAGCACGAAATTCTTATCAATGACAGGCGCGGATCCACCGTTAAGCTGCTCAAACCGTGTGCGAAAATAGCCGTCCTCCATTGGCCCCTAAGCGGTTGCAGAGCTGAACCGCGACGATCAGGCGCGGTTTCTTCCGCCGGACGCCGTGGGCGATTGGTCTTAGGCCGATGGACAACCGCTGCTTGTCGTTCTAGCATGAACGGAAAGGGAACGGGGTTTAGCTGGGTAGGTGGGGCCTTCAGGCCTAACCGGCCGCTTGGGGGCGAAGCGTTGTTATTTAGATACCTTCATGACGATGCGTTTTTGGCCTTTTCGCGGGGCCACAAGCACCTGTATTCGCTCGTTTTGCTGGATCTGTACGAACGTTTTTTCACTGGCGCTCCCGCGTTCCCGACCCCGCAGGAAGTCACGCATGCCGTCTACGACGTCATGCGGGCCAATCCGTCGCTTTGGAACGAGAACGACGACTTCGGCGATCCGTTGCCGGAGGTCATTTCTGCGGGACGCAGGCGGATTAAACGTGCTGCAGCTACGAAGACGGAACAGGCAGATCGGGCTCTGCTGATCGCCCGCCAAGTGTATCAGAGGCTTATCTCATGGGGCTGGCTCGAAGAGGAGGAGTACGGCCTTCGCGTTACTGTCGACATGTCGATGGGACCGCTGTTGGTGATCCAGCGTCTGGCAAGCTTGAATAAGGACGTCTCACAAAGGTTTGGCGGGCTCATAGTGACTGTCCGCGTGAACCTCGAGGCAGTGGAAAAGCTCAATCCGCAGATTGTTGACCCGAAGCAACGTGAGGTCGCCCTGGCTCTTCGTGAAGCACGCAACCAGGTCGATCAGTTCACCAAGAGTCTTCGGGCTATCCTTTCGGACCTGAAGAGAATCCGACGGACTGTGATGGAATCCAAGACGGTCGGTGATCGGCTCGAAGCCTTCTTCGAGGAGTTCGTCGAGCAACTTCTGCTGCGCGACTTTCAATCGATCCTGACGTTCAATCACCCGTACCGGTTCAGGGACGCCATTGTCGATCTGGCAAGAAGGATCGCTCATACACCCGCGACGATGCAGGTACTGTCAGAGGAGTACGTGACCGCGGGCGTTTCGCCATCGATGTCGGAGGCGAGCCTCGACGTTGAGGGTGATCTGCTAGCGATCGAAAGCACGTTCGGTCATATCGGCGAAATGTTTGAGAGGATCGAGACCTTCCGCCGCCAGCTGGAGGCGCGCGTCCGCAACACCATTAAATACGCGGAGCGAGGAACCCACGGCCTGGTAGGGCGGGCAGGGGATCTGGTGCGCCGCCTCGACGACCTCATCGCGCGAGGGCGCCACTCCAACGCTACCGTCGAATGGAGCCTCGAGCCGCTCCGGTCGCCGTGGTCAGAGTTCCATCACGCCCCGAGCCGCGTGCCGCGCAAACCAATCGAACTGAAGCCGTTGGCCGGTTGGCCCGACGATCCTCTCTACGAACTTCGAAAGAAGTTGCGCAGGCAATACATCGAGAGAATTGCGCCCGGTCCCAAGGAAGTTCAACGCTTTCTCGAGTCCCAGGTGCCTGTCGCGGGGACGAGAGAAGCGCGCTTTATGGCGCTCGAGACGGTTGACGATTTCCTTGCATTTGATGCCGCACGCAGGTTTGCCTTGACCAACGAAATTCCGCCGGAGGTTGGCCTTCACTTCGAGCTCGAGTTCGCTCCGGATTCGCCGCCTCATGATAGTGATTGGTTGCGCTGCTCCAATTTCATCGTCCGGCGCCATACCGTTGGAGGGCGCCGCCATGCTCAGTGAGTTCGATGCGATCGAGCGCAGTTTGGGCGCCGAAAAGGCAGCTGACCTTAGGAAGGCGGTGCACTTCCTGTTGAGGCGGCAGTTCCTGTTCGCCGGCGATCCGCGAACCGGCGCGATCTTCAACGTCATCATGGATGGTCGCTTCCGGTCGGTGATCGACGAGTTCTTTGATAGTTGCGGGTATCGCGTGCACCGTGACACCGAGGCCCAGTGGGCAGGCATCACCGCTGTTGGCGAAGAGGTGCCGCTGCCGCGAATGAAGCTCGATGAGACGGTCGTCATTCTGGTGTTAGCCGCCCACTGGCAAGATGAGGTGAACGTCGGTGCGGTCGAAGATCGTGCGATAGTCGTCACGACGCTGAATAATCTATTCGATCGCTACAAGGACATGGTTCAGCCGAACGGCTCGAGCTCGATCTCTTTGAGCCGTTTCCGAGAGATTTTGAAAGAGGCGTCCCAAAGGAGCCTCGTCGATGTCGGTGAGTTCGACAACGAGGCGCAGGACTTCGAGGTAGCGATCCGTCCGATGATTAAGTTGATCAGCGGCTCGGATGCCCTGCAACGGATCGAGCGGTACGTTCGATCTCAAGAGGTGAGTGCGTCACAAGCGGTGGACGGAGACGAGCCGTGATGGAATTACGTCACGTGTCCATGGTCCAGTGGCACCTGTTCGATGTCGAGGATTTCGATTTAACAGGCCATACCGGCGTGTTTGGCGAGAACAGGTCTGGCAAGTCGACCATTCTCGACATGGCCCAAGTGGTGCTGACCGGCGGGAACAAGAACATTCAGCGGCTCAACGCAGTCGCGGGGGACAAGGGAAAAAGCCGGAGTGCCTCCAAGCGAACCATTGTGGACTACTGCCTCGGCGCCTTAGGCGAGGACGAACGCAAGAGAGAGCAAGCTCGCACCTATATTTGTCTCGGGTTTGTCGACACTGAAGGCAAACGGCCTCCGGTGAGCATCGGAATGGCGATAGAGGCCAGGCGGTCGGAGACCAACGAGACCGTGCTCGGTCGCTTCGTTGTTACCGGTAAGATTTTGAAGGCGCAGGACTTCGTCGAAGTGAGGGAAGGCAAGCGATTTGCGGCAGAATGGGACGATGTTCGCGGCCGGATCGTCTCAGCTGTCGGGCAAGAGAATTTCGTCAATCACCGCGACAAGGCGATCGATTATGTCCGAGAATATATGCGAAAACTGGTTCCTCACGCGTCCGTCGTAGGAGAGCAGAACGCAAATTCGCTTCAAAAGGCCGTCGTGAACGCGATGACTCTGGATCACGATCAGACCGCCACCGAGTTTGTACGCAACTACATTCTCGAAAAAAATAATATGAAAGTGGGCGAGCTTCGCGAATCAATCCGGACCTACCGAAAAATCAACGATACGATCCGCACCATGCGCGAAAAGCTGGAGGCGCTGATCGAACTGAGAGCCATTCTTGTCGAACTAGCCGACTCTCACGAGCGCAAGTCTCTGGAACAATGGATATTGAAACGCGCCAATTGGCTTGGAGCACGTACCGCTTATCTGGCAGAAGTCAGGAAGTTCACGGAGGAGGCGGCCAAGCGCGATGCGGCCAAGGCGGAGATGGATTCTATCGATCAAGGCTTGGGCGCGATCGAGACCGAAATCAGAAGACTGGACATCGCAATCTCCGAGCATGATGCCAAGAGCGGCCGGAGTTCCCTCGCTCAATCGCTGACGTCCTCCTTGCAGGCCGGACAGCGTGCGACAATCGAGTTCGAGAGAAGGCTAGAGTCCGTCCGTTCCCTGCAGGCACTGAGTGCCATGAGTGAGTTTGGCTTCGACGAGTTCATTCCGTTGATTTCCGGGCTGACCCGAGCCGCGACGGGCGTTTCGATTGAGCTGCCCGTCGGAAGCTTGCTGGATGCGGAAACGCGACTTCTTGCTGCGGATCGGACGCTGATGATGAAGGTGGATCAGGCGCGCCGCGATCTGATCCGGAAGGCCGAAGACGAAAAGGAACGAGCTCGGTTGCTTGAGGATCGGATTCGTCAACATTCGGGTGGTGGAAGCTCGATCTATTTGCATGAAGACACGGAGCGCTTGTGTCTCAAATTGCGGCAGGCCGGGATGTCGCCCCGCGTGCTGTGTAACCTCATTGAACTGTCGGATGTCTCTTGGACCGCCGCGGCGGAAGGTCTCTTGGGCCGAGACCGGGAGGCGGTTCTCGTAGATCGGCCAGACATCGCTCGGGCCACGGCTCTTTTCAAAGAAGGGCGTCGGGACTTTCGGCGTGCTTCGCTGGTAAGCCTGAACAAGCTCGACCCGAACGGGCCAGGGCCGCGTGCTGGAACGTTTCCAGCACTTTTCAAGTCCGACGATCGGGATGCCATCGCATTTATAGTCCGAAGGCATGGCACGGTGCGCCTGGCGGATACGATCGCCCAGTTCAATGAACCGGGGCGGGCGATTATGAAGGACGGTCTCTACGACGATGGCTTAGTAAGGACGCATCGTGCGGCCGAGCCGTCGGACTTCAAGATCGGCAAGGCGGCACAGGCGCAAGCGTTTCATGACCTCAAGAAGAAGGCCGAGCAGCTTTCGGATGCGCATACAAAGTCTGATGGTGCAGCCAAGCTGGCTGACGCCGCATACGTCCAACTCGGAAGGATATTCGACGACAAGTTGCCTTCCTTCAAGGCAATCGTCGAAGACTTTGAGAAGTCTGCCCGAGAGCGGAACGAATTCGAGCAACGGATCGCCGCGCTCGACGGCGCTGGTGATGGCGGGTTGAAGCAAAAGCGGCAAGCCCAGTTGGAATTGAAGCGTCATCGTGCAGGACAGAGAGCCCTTCAGGAGGAAGCTCATCGCAAGCATACAAGAGCGGCCGATATTGCTATGCACACCATCGAATCTGGAGAGGGTACTTCGGGTTCGGAGCTGGGAGCAAAGATCGCTTGGGCTTCGTACGGGCAGTACCGAAAACTCTACAACCGTATTTCCGGTCGTGCGGCCTATGGGTCTCGGTTCGCCGACCTTTCGACGCGGGCGGTCCTGGATAGGCATAGGATGATCGCCTCCGAGGCATCGAAAGCACTGGCGGCGGCAGACGATGATAGGTTCAAGATTGAACGACGGGTTCGAAAAGCGCTCAAAGACTATTTTGACGAGTTCGGTGTCGTGTCGCAGGTGGGCACCGAGAGCGAGCCTCTGCAAGAGGTGCGGCCCTGGATGGAGACGTTGATCCAGGAAATGGAAGAGAATGAGCTGCGCCGGTATGAACGACAGGCTGCTGAAGCGGCCGACAAAGCGAAGACCTTGTTGCGGGGCGAATTCATCAACGCCTTAACGTCTCGCATCAGCAAAATGGAGCGCGAGCTCTCTGCGATGAACTTTGGTCTAGCCGATCACCCGTTCCACAATGAGCGGTATTCGTTTCACCACGCGCGCCTGGCCGAGTTTCAACCGATTTTGAAGGTCGTTGAGATCAGCAAGACGTCACCGGAGGCGCTCGACATGTTGTTCAAGGGGAATGAGGTCCCGGAAGACTTTCCTCATCGCGATACCTTGCGCGAGATCGAGGCGCTGCTTGAGGATCCAGATAAGGATTTCGGTCTCTTCGAGGACTATCGCAACTTCTTCACGTTCGAGATCCACATGCAGGACATCGTCACCGGCCGGACCACCCGGTGGGAGACGCGGCGGGGTACCGGGTCCGGTGCCGAGCAACAGGTGCCGATTTATGTAGCTATCGGAGCGTCGCTCGCGTCGGTTTACGGAAGCGGCAAGTCCGGAGCAGGGCGTCCATCAGGGATGTCGGTAGCGATTTTCGACGAAGCGTTTTCCAAGATGGACGGCAAAAATCAACGGCAAATGATGAGCTTTTACAAGAAGCTTGGGCTCCAGATCATCATCGCGGCACCCAATGAGAAGAGAATCGCAGTTCTCGAGCATATCGATACTGTGGTCGAGGTAGACCGAATTGGTGAGAGCGCTCGGGTCACGGTGGCCGAGCTCAAGGAGCGTGCTCGCAAGGAGCTACAAGCGATGGATCCCGATCGCATGTCGGATGATGAGCTCAAGAAGATGGCCGCGGAATAGGATGCCAAGGCAATTCACTGACGCCCGCTTGCTGATGTCGGATCTTCTAGACCGTTATGAAGGCGGCGCCGAAAGCCCGATCGCCTATCCTGACTATGACGGGTTTATCGATGTCGCTCAGATGGACAAGTTCGTCAGGGAGCTCCGCGATGCGGAACGACGCGGCGGAATCCGCATAACCAGGGAGCGGGGGCTCAAAAGTGAGCAGATCAAGCACGCTAGGCTAGAGAGCCCCCCGCTGTTGTACGAACTGCTCGGACGGCGGCCGGTCGGAGAGCTCATGGAGGCAGCGACGGGCCGCCTGCTAGAGGGACTCGAACTGGCAGTCCAATTCGAGACGTCGCTGGACGCTCTTCGGTCAGCTTGGTCGCGCGGCCGGGAATGGCAAGGGTTCTCGCTCGACGACGCAGATCGCCTAAGGCCGGCCTTTGTCATGGCAAAGGCAATCTTTGAGCAACGTCACGTCGGCCTCGACTACCGAACCTTTTCACGGCGCTTCGCCGGCGATAGTAAGGCCCTTGAACGGCTCGAGGGTCCGGTTGTACGGCTCTTGAGCGGGCTGGTCGAAGTCCCGCCGGCCGCGCGTCCGCGGGATGCCCTCCGGACTTTGGGGCTTGAGAAGTTCGCGCCCCCAATGCTGTTGTCAGGGCGTCTCGATTTCGATGTAGCCGAATTGTCAGCCGCAGCGCCCAGGTATTTCGGTATACCGCCTGCAGAGGCTGAGCGTCTGCGGTTTCGCGAGCGGCCAGAATACGTGCTCACGGTCGAGAATTTCGCGAGCTTCAGTCGCCACATCATGGAGGCGGATCCTCATTGCGTCGGCGTCACCATCTATGTGGGTGGATATCCGTCGCTTGCGACCCAGAGCGCGCTAAAAACGATTGCGACGGCACTCCCTGCGGACATTCCATTCTTTCATTGGTCAGACATCGATCCCGACGGGACCTGGATCTTCCGTACCATAGAGCGTGCGATAGCGCGGGAACTGAAGCCTCATCTTATGTCGGTAGACTTGGCCGATAGGCTAGGCAGCAAGCAGCCGGCTGATCGTACTAGGCTGCCGACTGGCACCATGCCGTCTGCTATGTCCGATCTCGTCGCCTACCTTAGGCGTGATGACGCCAAGTGGCTGGAGCAGGAGGAGCTTGATCCCAAGCTCCCGCCCGCGAATGCCTGGTGAAATCTTGGCGGTGGCCAATAGCGGGAATTGATGTGACAGAGCGTGGTCAGGCCGTTTTTTACTATGATAACTCCGTGTCCTGTTACGTATCTGGACGCTGGCTTCGTTTCCACGAAGAGGTGGGTGTCAATCGGCGTTCAAATTTTGCATGCCGAATGACAGTGGGGATGGTTGAGAGTTCCTCGCGAGCCGTAGTTGTTGACCTCATGGCAGATAATTTCGGTGGGACGTCCGCCAAAAAGATTTGTAAGCTTGTCCTGGAGTTGGATGACTTGCGCGCCATCCTGGACCGCTACGACGGCCAAGCCGGTCACGAAATAACGACCATCGCGTCCTAAGACTCATCCATGCTTCTTCAATCGACCGTCACCTGTCCGTATTGTGCCGCCGCGCAAGAAGAGACGGCGCCTACCGATGCGTACAGGTTCTTCTACGAATGCACCGGCTGCAGGTCCAGCGCTCCGGCAAGGAGGGTGCTCGGGTGTCGCGCCTAGTTGATTTGCTCAAGAGCAGCGAGTTCTTCTCGAGTGAGGACAATTTCTGCACTCCGGACGTTCGCTCTCAGTTGCTCTACCTTGGTCGCGCTTGGAATGACGCGGCGTCGGGGCCTTGGACAGCAGCCAGGCAAGAGCGATTGAGGCCGGTGATGCGGATCGGACGGTAGCGATCTGCCAGAATGGGGGAGGCCGATCGACGAGCCGGGGTATGTTTGGGGCTGAAATCGAGCATCTGTGCTTCGGGAAGCCGCTCGCTCGCTACGGCGCTCTGGAGGGCGCGCTTCGCGAGCGGCTTGCTCGGACTCGCGGCAGCTGATGCGCGCCCGGGCCGATGCCGGGGACGGATGAGCGAACGTGTAGAGGTCGTTGGCCGTCTCGCCTTCCTCGACCTGGCTCACGTACTTCCAGATGCTTGTGCCTTTCTTTCCGTCCGAGATGCTGTCAAATAGGGCCGATCATGGCGTCAGTCACCACTCATTAATCCAGATGCGCATTTCGCCTTCGCTGCGGTTGGCTCGGCTGAACCACGGAATGAATGTCAAACGTTGCGGTTGCCGCTTTCCAGGCACTTTGTCGTATTGATAAAGCGGAGCTTCTTCAGAGAGCGTGTGTCGCAAACGAAAGCCCTCAGCCTGCAACAAAATCTTGCCGGCAAAAAGATCCTTGCCTTCAACGAGCGAAAACCGGCTGTCTGCATCCAGCCAAACATTATGCAGCTCCGGCCCGTTGTCGGCTTCTTCCAGACAATAAATCAGGGGGCCACGCTGAATAGCCACTTTGCCGGCCAAGTGGCGAAGTCCTGGATGACCATATACGCGGCGTGCTTTCATGGGCAGTTGCAATTTGCAGCAATCGCCGCGCCGCCAGGTGCGGTGAATGTGCAAATAGCCGTTGCGCGGCTCGCAATTGACCGGTTCGCCGTTCAGCTTGACCTCCGGCGCGCTGCACCATTCCGGCAGGCGCAGCGCGAGCGTGTGTGTGATTGGCTGCTCCGATTCCACGGTAATCTCCACCCGATCCTCCCAGGGATAGTTCCCGCTCATGCGCAATCGTAGCGTATGCTCTCCAATCGCGAATGCCACGCTGTTGCCAATGTAGAGATTGACATAGAGCGCCTCGGAGCGTGGCGTGTAGATGTAATGACCAACTGATGTGAAAAGGCGCGCGATGTTCGGCGGACAGCAGGCGCAGCCGAACCAGCCCTGTCGTACCGGCGAGATATGACTGTAGCTGTAATTGGACCTGAGCGTTTTGGGATGAACTTCGAGTGGATTGGCATAGAAAAAATGCCGTCCATCCAAGGCGATACTGCCCAAAACTGCGTTATAGAGAGCACGCTCCATCACATCGGCATAGTGACTGTCCGCCTCCATCTCCAGCATCCGGCGGGCAAACATCATCAGGCCGATCGACGCGCAGCTTTCGGCGTACGCAGTATCGTTCGGCAGATCGTAGTCGCTGCTGAAGGCTTCGCCCGCGCTTTGCGAACCAATGCCGCCGGTGATATAGATCTGCCGCTGTGCCATGTTTTGCCATAGCCGCAGGCAAGCTTGGCGTTGTTGCTCGTTCTGGAGCAGACGCGCCAGATGGGCAACCCCAGTCATGAGGTATACAAACCGAACCGCATGACCTGTTGCAGTTCGCTGTTCGGTGACCGGCAGGTGCGCCTGGCCATAGTCTTTGCGTCTGACCATCCAGGACTTGTCGTGTGCTTTCCGATCGCGGGATCGCTTCTCATATTCTAGGTCATAGAAGTGCGGCTCCGTGCCGCGTTGCTCCACGAAATAGTTAGCTAGCGTGAGATATCGCGGCTCCAACGTCACTTCATAGAGGCGTGTCAATGCAAGTTCGATTTCCGGGTGGCCATCATAGCCGTGTAAACGATCGCGCTCCGGGCCAAAAACCAAGCAGATGTGGTCAGCGAGCCTGCAAACGACGTCCAGCAGGCGCCGTTTACCTGTCGCTTGAAAGAAAGCGATGCCCGCTTCAATCAAGTGGCCGGCGCAGTAAAGCTCGTGACATTCGGTTAAGTTGGTCCATCGTTTCCCAGGCGCCTTCACGATGAAATAAGTGTTCAGATAGCCGTCGCCGCATTGGGCGGCCTCCATCAGCTCGATCAGGTCATCGGCTGTTTTCTCCAGTTCCGGATCGGGTGTGGTGCACAACGACCAGGCGACTGCTTCCAGCCATTTTGCCACATCACTGTCCTGAAAAACCCGGCCGTAGAATTCGCCACTTGCTCGGTTTGCTGCGATCCGGAGGTTTGCTATCGCATGGCTCGGTGCGAGTTCGGGAATACGATCGTTCAGCGCCTCCCACTGACGGGGAATCGTCACCTCCCTCACCAATTGCTGGTATTTTCCAAAGAGCGGATCGGTGATTCGTAAGTCATGGAGATTGACTTCCGTAACAGTCGGCCGATTCATCTGGCTCTCCATCGTGTTGCGTGCACGGGCCGGTAGTTCACGAAAACCATGCCGTACCGCATTGTCGAGTTTGCGGGTGCGAATTGGCAGCCTGTATCCTTGCCTGCTGTGGTCAGCTCACCCGTCCTCCCGGGCTTCAAGATCTCGGCATGATGAGCGATTGAAGGCCCTCTGGTGATGCTTCTGGCCGCGGGGCGGAGAGAGAACTCACGTTTTTCGAATAGAATTGGACATTCCATGACGCTCGACACGAGAGGCATTGTCGATCTCCGTACATCGCTCTGACCAGCACGCTCGAGGCTCAGGACAGCAATTTTCGTGCCGGCAAGGCGCAAATCGTTCATTTGCAACGAGCTCGTCTTCGGTATCCATCAGCCCGTCGCGGCTTCGACGTGGGATTCTGCGCACCGCCTTCCGGTTCGCTCTACGTTGTTGCTGATTCCGTTCGGAGCAGGGCATCGTATGCTTTAGCCGCGCTCTATGCCGGTTGACCGCGGACCGATCATGACCGCTCCTGTAAGCTCGAGGCACGCGGATAATGGCGCCTAGGTCGGTATCGAGGCGAATGCGTTATCGCGTCGCCCGCTGACCCTGCTGACTTAATGAATTGAGATCATTCTCGGCTGGGGAAATCGAGAGGCCGATGCGCAGGCGCGGCTGGCCGCCTTGGACGACGCAGGCGACGGGGCTCGCGAGAGAAAGAGGATCCAAAACAGAAGTAAGGGGAGGAGAATCCCCGAGCGAACGACCCGGCAAAGTGCGTTCAACCGGCCTCCGTGCGAAATCAAACTGGCAGACCGGACGGGGCAACGGCGAGAACGCCCCACCTCCGACCTCAGCCTGCGCGTGGCTTGATCTGGGCGGCGGCGATCAAGGTGAGACTCGCTCTCATCCTGATCTCGCGCCATAATTGATCGACGTTCCGCAACGTCCTTGCCGCTCTATGCTCCGAAAAGGGAAGGAGCGTCTACTGCGCGTCTTGATCTCTCCTGCAGAAGTATGCGCTCGACATGCAGCATGGCCGACAAGAAAGCATGTCGACGTAGCTGATGCAGAACGAGTGCGCAGTGAATCCGCAAGTTTCCATACGACGAACTCGAAGGCTTTGGAACGGGTTCGCAGGCCAGCGCGCGAAGCAAAAGCAAGGGCCGATGAGGCGGAGAATGGCAGAGGCGCGGCTATTTCGCTGCGCGATGCAAGGCGCGGCTTGCGTGAGTGCGTGCTGCAAACAAGCCGGCGGAAACTAGCCGAGACCTCTGCCATCGCCTGCGCCGTATCCCTTGCCGTCCGATCGCTCTGTAGAAACCGGGGACGGCGGCTCTATCCGCAAGGGCCACCTCACGGGAAGCGAACATGACGAGCATCGCGAGCCGTGCGCATAAAACGGACCTCCAAATGTGGCCGAACGCATCATTCCCGCAACGTAGCGACATTCATCGGGACTGAAGTATCCATCTCGTTGAGCCAGAAGCTCGGCATTCCTGTATTCTGGCAAGACCGGCGCGTCCTCGCGAGGATGGCGAGTGTGGGCCCTGTTGGTTGACGCTGAAAGCAATTGCGCGGCAGTATGCGATGGGCGAATTGGTAGGGCCAACCTTCCTCCTCACTTCCTTGGAGCTCCATTTTTGCGTCGGCACCAATCTGGCAGGTGATGGTCCGATCGTTGCCATCCCAGCGTAGGCGCACGCACATAGCCGGCCGTGAAGCCATCCGGGCGCCTTCAGCTATGCTGGCTCTGATTGGAACGCCTCCCTAAGCTTCCCTATACGAAATAGCGAGGTTTTCGCAGATCGACGCGAATGCCTTTTTCGCCTCGACGCTCTCGAAGCAAAAGCGTCTCCCTTGGTCACCATGCTCGATCCACCAGTTCGCCTTGTGCCCTCGTGAAACGAGGTACGCCTCCTCGCGCAGCTGATCCAATAGTCTTCCTGATGCACGCACGATCACACAGTTTTCCATTTCAACGCTCATTGGAGGGAAGCAACACAGGCCGGGCAACATGTATCCACAAAACGCTGCCACGACAAATGCGAACCCTCATCTTGCACCGCCAAAAATGTTCCTTCTTGGACAAGATTGAAGACGATGCGTGTTTTCTTCGCGCGTCCGGCGTTTTGCGCCGAGCTCCTGCAAGCTATCAATGCGGGGCCGGCGAAGAGCTTCGACGTCGCCTCGGAACGCACACCCTTTCGCCGATATCTGATTTCAACTAAACATGAGCCAACAGTCAGAAGAGGCAATCAATATTGATTCAAGCGGAAGAAAGCGTGGTGCAGCAGATGCTCTCATCAATGACAATTACTCCCTACAGAATCGCCTCGCTCCGCCCCCCGAAACGGCGATGCATCATTTGAAGCTTGCTTACAAAAGAGCAGGTCTTATTGCTGCGCGAGCATTTACGATTCGGATATTGGAGCGTACTCACGTGAGATCGATCAGGCTGAGACGGTGTTGGAATTCATCAGCCGAGGCGACGGTCAACCGCACTGAGTTGGCGAATAAATTTCATCGGGCGCCTGGCTTGCACGGGTCCTAAATAGGGAAGGAATCTGAATCGCGATGACCTTCTTGCACGCCGCTTAGACGGTAACCGCCGAGCTTGGCAGCGAAGCGACCTAACAGGAAAGCTTAGTTTGCGGGGAAGACTGGCGAAGTTTCCGGAGGATGATTCTGAGATCGTCCCGAAATCCGAGCGCGACAACCAACTTCGCTGCGATGAACATCGGTCCGACCAACAGATGGACAGGATTGTCGATCATCGCTGGCCGCCGGCGCTCGAACACCAAGTGCCCAATGATCAGCAATGCAGCGCCTGTGACCATCAGGATGGCAGTAAGCGAGCACATCTCGGCGATCGTCACATGGTTGAGGATGACGGCCGCAGCTTCAAGCAAAGCAACTGCAGCGCCAAGGATAACAAAACCAAGCGCGAAGTCGACCGAAAGCCAAAAGATCAGCGCCGGCGCGAGTGCGATAATTGCCACGGGGATCTTGATTCCGAATGCTGTGGGGAACCACAGGCTAAGAGGAAGGAGGGGAGCCAGGAACAAGAACAGGATGCCCAAAACGTGCATCGCGCAATTCCATGGGGCGCGATGATACTCCACGTAGTCCGCAAGCCAGCGCCGGAGATAGGAGTTCATGATGCTTGCTTCGCTGTCCATGTCAGACATGGCACAATTACCTTCTGCCAAGCGCATATGCTGGCGCTCACACATAGCTAAGCGCGGGAAACCTTCGCGTCAAATCTCCCAACAAACCGCGCATGCGTTAGGTTCGTGGGCTTGGTGCTCGCCGGACCTGTTTGAGGGAAGGCTACGCACTCGTTTGGGTCCCGGTCAGCGAGAGGCCGGAAACATTTACGCGGACTTTCGAACTCGGATCGCTTAAGAGCGTTGCACAGGCGGAGCAGACTATACATTTCGGCGGATCACGTCCTGCAGCATCTGCTTGTCGAGCGACAGATCGGCGACCAGTTTTCTTCAGCTTGACGTTCTCCTCCCCGAGTTGCTTTAGCCGACGCATCTCGGTCAGCAGCAGACCGTCACACTTCTTCTTCCAATTGAAGTAGGTCAGCTTGGCTGATCCCGGCCTTGCGGCAGTCGCTCAACCAGTTCTCCACCTTAATCGGAGGAGCCGGCGATCCTAAGCCCAGGACCATGTTACCCCCCCAAACGCATGCTGACATACCGCTGTTCATTGCTTTCTCATGCAGTTGTGGCCGGTTGGCCGATCGTGCCGCCGACGCAGGAACTTCAAGTATCGTGCCAACTGCAAGAAGGTGGCAGCAGAAGAGCGCCTTGCATGTTATTCAAGGCTCGACTTTGGAATGTGCGGCGGACCGGCTCGAACAGCACGTCGTGAGCGCGAGAGGCTCAATCGTCGCGAACACGACGAGCGTCAACGTCATCGGGCATGCGGATCGGGTCCGGCCACTAATCTCCAAGTGCGGGCACGGGAAGGAGTCCCGCAACCATAGCGAAATTTATCTGGGCTCAGGTGAGCAGCTGCTCGTTGAAAGGTCAGAAGCTCTCGAAGCGGTTATGATGCACGAAGGCTGCCTCGATCAGGCCTCACTCTGCTCCGCGGGTCCTTCCGCGCAGCGGGGCTGCCTCGTCTGGTTCGCCAGCAGCTCGCCACGCGCACCACCCGGGACGGCGAGCGCTAACTTAACGCGTCGGAGAATCTTCGATTGCCTCAGCTCGGCGCGAGATGCACCACGTTCCATGACGCCGGCTTAAGTGTCGCCAGTACCCTTCGGGCTTCGATGCCGACAGCGCGCAACGGCTCCGGTTTGACGCGCTCGGGCGCATCCTTGGAATTCGTTGCCTGGAGATCGTGATGTCGCAATTCCAGTGCCTCTCTGACGGAGAGCCGGCCGAAGCTTCGTGCTTCCACACTGACCTCCATCTGCTGCTGCAAATCGCGGTTGAGCAGGAACAGTGAGAAGCAGCCGTCGTCTCCGGCGACCGCAGCCATCTTCAG
Organism: Bradyrhizobium sp. NC92; assembly: GCF_025200865.1. Taxonomy (NCBI): domain Bacteria; kingdom Pseudomonadati; phylum Pseudomonadota; class Alphaproteobacteria; order Hyphomicrobiales; family Nitrobacteraceae; genus Bradyrhizobium; species Bradyrhizobium sp. NC92. The sequence continues at coordinate 7,318,618 of NZ_CP104171.1, read as the reverse complement.
ATACGGCACGTTGGATAGAGAGAAGAGCTGGTCCGGAATGCCAGGGCGATCATAGCTGGGCACCTCATAGGTCTCCGCCTCGACCTGCGTGCGCAGAACCCGGCCGCGGCCAAGACGGCCCATGTGAGCGAATGGAAAAAAGATGGTCTGACGCCATGCGCCCCCGCCCGTTTCGGTCATGATCGGCGCGATCACATTGACGAGCTGCGCGAGACAGGCCACTTTTACCCGATCGGCATGGTTGAGCAGTGAAATGCAGGCCCCGCCGAAGGCGAGCGCATCTTCCACCGTGTAAATTTCCTCGAGGATCGCCGGCGCGACCGGCCATTCCCCCTTAACCAGATCAGCCCGGTTGCGTCCGGTCCTGTATCAGACATTCCACTCATCGAAGCTCAGCATCATGCTCTTGTTCGAACGGCGCTTCGCAGCCACAGCGTCAGCCAGAGCGACGACATCTTCGATGAATCGATCCATCAGGTCGGGACTCGCAAGAAAGGATGCCGTGTCCCGCCTGCAGTTGGGAGATAAGTGTGGAGCGAAATGTAGTCGACATGATCGAAGGTGTGCTCGAGGACCGTGTCCTGCCACCGGCCGAATGTTGGCATGTTGCGGCCCGACGAGCCGCAGGCTGCAAGCTTGATCGTCGGATCCACCGTTCGCATCATCTTGGCTGCTTCCCGCGCGATCGCGCCATAGTCCTCGGCAGTCTTCTCATCTGCCATGGACCGTCCATCTCATTGCCAAGGTACCAGAGCTTGACGTCGCGCGACTTCTCCCAACAGCGAGCGCGGTGCAGATCCGACCAGGCCGTGGCGCCCGGATAGTTGCAGTATTCCACCAGATTGCGCGCAGCGTCGCCGTCGCGGGTGTCGAGATTGACGGCCAGAATCGGCTCCAGGTCAGCAGCCCTACACCAGTGGATGAAGTCATTCGTGCCGAAGCGGTTGATCTCGGTGCTGAACCAGGCGAGATCGAGCCGTGTCGGGCGACTCCCACCAGGCCGACGCCGTCCTCCCAATTGTAGCCGGAGACGAAATTGCCTCCCGGAATAGTACGAGGTTGGGACCAAGCTCCTTGAACAGCGCCAGCACGTCCCCGCGAAATCAACGCTCGTCCGCCCACGGATGACCCGGCTCGTAGATGCCGCCGTAGACACAGCGCCCAAGATGCTCGATGAAGCCGCCGATCAAACGGGGATCGGTGTGACCTATGACAAAACGACATGCGCGTGGCCTCTCGCACGCTGATCGTTGCGACCAACTTCCTGGAGTCCGAGGATCTCGAATCCAGACCTCGGGTTTCCACAAGCGACCTGAGGGGAACGCTCGTCTCGAACCGCAGGAGGCGCGCGAAAGCTGCGTAAATCAACCGGACGGACGATACGTTAAGCTCGGTAGCCAGGAATTTGGTGAAATGCGGCGCAGCAAAGAAGCTAGGCTCAACGGCAGGAGAGCCGGCCGCTCTTTGAGAACGGACGGCGAGAGCGCACGGCGGGACCTACAATTGCCGGCCCGATTAACTGTGGCTGACAGCGTCTGGGGCCAGGCTGAAGTTATCCACAAGCGCTTACTGTTTGGAAGTCTCAGGAGCTCCTCCTAAATGCGACCTTTGAACTGTCTTGAATGAGGGCACTACTTTGAAGATTAAGTCTATCGCCATTAAGAACTTTCGGTCCTTCAAAAACATGGTGGTTGATCTGGATGATTACACGGCCTTCGTGGGACCGAATGGCGCCGGAAAATCCACTGTACTTTGCGCACTGAACATCTTTTTCCGTCAGACGGAGGAAGCTCCGACAAATCTCATCGAGCTTGACGCCGAAGATTTCCACAACGGCAACACCAAAGAGCCGATCGAGATTACATTGACCTTCCACGATCTCGAGCCCGAGGCGCAGGCGGATTTCTCCGAGTACTACCGGTCAGGCATCCTGGTCGTATCAGCGCTTGCGGAATTTAGCGACACGACGCGCAAGGCGACGGTTCGCCAGTTCGCCAAACGCAGTGCCATGAGCGAGTTCAGCGAATTCTTCCGCAAATACAACGACGGGGCTGCTGCCGGTGAATTGGCGGGGATCTATGAGGGGATACGCGAGACTCACCCTGAGTTCGGTCTTCCCAAAAAGGGCAGTAAAGAAGCCAATCGGCAAGCGCTTCGATCATACGAGGAAGACCACCCGGAACGATGCGTTCTGATCGATAGCGAAGATCAATTCTACGGCTTCAGCAAAGGCGGCGACCGTCTATCCCGGTATGTCCAATGGGTCTACGTCCCCGCAGTCAAGGATGCGACCAAGGAGAACGTTGAAGGTCGCAACACCGCACTGGGCAAGCTCCTCGCACGGACAGTGCGCTCAAAGGTGAATTTCGATGGAGAGATCGCCTCACTCAGAAACACCACCCTAGATGCTTACAAGAACATCATCCAGAAGCAGCAAACTGCGCTGGACGACCTCTCGCAAGCTCTGACAGCCAAGCTCGGTGAATGGGCGCATCCCGAGGCGGTTGCGCGGCTGGAATGGACGGAGGACCCGCTCAAGTCCGTGCAGATTGCCGATCCCGCGGCGCGGCTATTCGCGAGCGAGGGAACGTTTTCAGGCGATCTCGCCAGATTTGGGCATGGCCTTCAGCGATCCTACCTTTTGGCTCTCCTTCAAGAACTCGCCGCGACGAACGAGTCGGCGCAACCTCGGCTGATCCTGGGATGCGAGGAGCCGGAGCTCTATCAACACCCCCCGCAAGCGCGTCATTTGGCCTCGGTTTTCAAGAAGCTGAGCGAAGCAAATGCGCAGATCCTGGTTTCGACCCACAGCCCGTATTTTGTGTCCGGAAGGCATTTTGAACATGTGCGTCTGGTTCGAAGGGATGAGACGAAAAAGGAGTCCAGCATACGCTGGACCACCTGCGAAAAAGTCGTCGCAAGGTTATCCGAGATATCCGGAGAGAAGGTGACGCCGATTGAGGCGGAGCGGGCGCAGCTCCATCAAGCTCTGCAACCGCATCTCAACGAGATGTTTTTCACCCAGAAGCTGGTGTTGGTGGAGGGTCTGGAAGACACGGCTTACATCACCGCGTGGATGACATACTCAGATCTTTGGGATGTTTATCGCAAGTCGGGCTGCAACATTGTTGCCGCGAACGGCAAGAGCTCGCTCATTGAGCCCCTGCTGATTGCCAGGGAACTGGGCATTCCGACGTTTGTCGTCTTTGACGCCGATGGCAACGAGCAAAATCCGGGGCGCCGCAACCGTCACAAACTGGACAATCTGAAAATTCTCGCCCTGCTGGACGGTGATGTAACCACGCCTTTTCCGGACAATCCGGTGTGGACGAGCAGCTATGCGATTTGGCCGGAGAATCTCGGCGCGATCCTCAAGCAGGAGGCAGGAGCCGCGCTTTGGGACAGTTCCTATTCGGCGGCCACCAAAGGATTGGGCAGCCCCTCCGGTAGCTTCGTTAAGAACACCGTCCACATTGGGGATCATCTGGCAATCCTGAGAGGGAAAGGTGCAAAGATGCCGACGCTCGACAGCCTTTGTGCAGCGATCCTGGCGCTGGCTTGAGACATGGAGCAATAATGGATTACGTGAGAGTGCGATCCAGCACGGTGAGCGCCGTCGGATACGACGAGGACGCAAGGGTCTTGGGCGTACAATTCCTGAATGGCAGTGAATATCACTACTTTGCCGTGCCCAAGGCGCAGTTCGAAGGCCTCAAAGCAGCCGCTTCGGTGGGGAGCTACCTGAACGCCTTTATCAAGGATGCCGGTTTCCGATTTAAACGAGTCAGATAGAGGAGAGCAGCGAGGAAGGACGGACGAGCCAATGATCGAGCCAACTATCACCTGCCCAAAATGCAGCAGCGAGATAAAGCTGACCGAATCGCTCGCGGCGCCATTGCTTGAGCAAGCCCAAAAGCAATTTCACAGCCAGCTGGCAGCCAAAGAAGCCGAATTCGCGAGGAGATCCGAAGAACTTCGGGCACAGCAGAATGAAGTTGCAAGAGCGCGGGAGCAGATCGACGAGTTGGTCGCCACCAAGTTGAAAGGTGAGCGGTCACAAATCGCGGCCAGCGAAGCCAGGAAGGCCCGTGAGGCGGCAGCCCTCGAGCTCGAGAACAAGGACAGGGAAACGGCTGAGCTGAAGGACCTGCTGGCCACGAACAACGTGAAGCTTGCCGCGGCCCAAAAAGACCAGGCAGAGCTCCTGCGCAAACAGCGCGAAATCGAGGATGCCCGGAGAGAGCTGGATCTGACGGTCCAGAAGAAGGTCCAGGAGGAACTTGCCGGCGTGAGAACGAAGGCCAGGCAGGAGGCTGAGGACGAGTTGAAGCTCAAGGTGTCGGAAAAGGATCAACAAATTTCGGGCATGGCCCGCACGATCGAGGAATTGAAGCGAAAGTCCGAGCAAACCTCACAGCAGGCCCAAGGCGAGGTCCTGGAGCTTGAACTGGAGGACGTGCTCAGGGCGCGGTTTCCGACGGACGTGATTGAACCGGTGGCGAAGGGTGAACTCGGCGCTGATGTCATTCAGCGTGTCAACGGCGCGATCGGGGTGCCTGCGGGGGTGATCTTGTGGGAGTCAAAACGCACCAAGAACTGGTCCGACGGATGGCTGCCCAAGTTACGGGATGATCAACGACGCTGCGGCGCCGATGTTGCGTTGGTCATCTCGAACGCTCTTCCAAAGGATATTGAACACTTCGATTTGGTAGATGGCATTTGGATAGCTCATCCGCGCTGCGCAGTCCCGGTCGCGATAGCTCTTCGGCAGTCGCTCGTGGCCGTCAACGGTGCGCGCAGCATGCAGCAGGGACAGCTCAGCAAGGCTGAGGAGGTTTATCAGTATCTGACCGGAAAGAGATTCCGGCAACGTCTCGAGGCCATCGTCGAACGCTTCAATGATATGCGCGAGGATCTGGATAAGGAGCGCAAGTTCATGACGCGCTTATGGGCAAAGCGCGAAAGCCAATTAACCAGCGTCATTGAGTCCACGATCGGCATGTATGGAGATTTGCAAGGCATCGCGGGGAAAGCCATGCCTGAAATAGAAAGCCTGGACACGCCACTGCTTGACGGTCCCGGAGCTGAGGCAAAGCAATCGTAAGATGACCGCAAAAGTCCTTTGGGCGATGTGGGAACGCGAACCCGAATCGGGCTAAAGTCCAGCATCGTCAACGGCAATCCCTCTGCAGCCGGCCTAACCGCCGGGCTCCCGCGTCGGGGACTCGGCGTTTCGCGAGTCCGAGCCGACGGGCTGTAACCCGTTCAAGCAGAAAGGGAGGCGGCTATGGCAAACCATGGCAGTCAGCCAAAGTCTGTTTACGTCAATGCTATCTGCGTTGGCGTTTCGGCAAGTTGGAGCATGTGTGCTCCCACTTCCGGTCCCTTCCGGGACAACTTGACTTCGGCTTTTGACAATTTGGGCGCGGCTCAGATTGGCCAGTGACGACGCCGGGGATATGTTCCCGGCGAGTGTTGCGTAGCGAGACCTGACCCCTCGGTCGGGTCTCGTTTCCTAGCTCTGCGCGTTTCAATCTCGGCCTCTCGTCGGCTCGTCCAGCCTTGCACTCATCCGCACCAGTGCATCAAAGTTGTTTCATCTTTCGACTTGGCAAAAACCAAATCTGTAACGGCACGTCAAAGCGGATTAGTTAGCAAATGACGTATCCTCTGCATCTTCTCGGCTGGAAAGCATTTCAGGATCTCTGCATTGCACTTGCCGAAGAATGCCTCCGTCGTCCCGTTCAGAACTTCTTGCCGGGCAATGATGCCGGCCGCGACGGCGCCTTTGTTGGCCGATGGGACGGAGACGATCCGGGAGCTGGTGCATCAACGATCCAGTGTAAATTTACGTCCAAACCCTCGAACTTGTCCTTGAGTATTCTCACTGAAGAGTTGGAGAAGGCAAGAAAGCTTGCGAAGCGGCGCTTGGCAGCCGACTACATCATTCTAACAAATCATGCGATATCAGGCGCAAGCGAGCTAAAGATCAAGGAAGCGTTCGAAAAGCAAGGGGTGGGGCGCTGCCGCGTGTTTGGCTATGAGTGGATCGTAAGGCAAGTCAGGTCCTCTCCGCGACTGAGGATGATGGCACCCCGCCTGTATGGTCTCGGGGACCTCAACGAATTCCTGGATGAGCGGGCCTACGCCCAGGCGCAGTTGATTCTATCGGCCATGGGCAACGACCTTCAGCGCCTGGTCGTCACCGAAGCACACCGCAAAAGCGTGCGAGCTATCAGTGCGCACAATTTGGTGCTCCTGCTTGGTGCACCTGCTGCCGGCAAGTCTACAATCGGCGCAAGCTTAGCTATAGGCGCAGCCGATATTTGGCAGTGTCCTACGATCAAGGTGACTTCTCCGCAAGAACTTCGGGAGCGCCTGTCGCCCGGCGACCGGCAATTCTTCTGGATCGATGATGCGTGGGGAAACACCCAGTATCAGCGGCAGACTTCCGAGCTCTGGAACCAAGTCTTCCCGCTGATGCAGGCGGCGGTTGCCTCGGGCGCGAGATTCTTGATGACCTCCCGCGACTACATTTGGCAGGCAGCAAGAGGCGACTTGAAATTTCAGGCGTTGCCGATCCTCAGCAAGAGCCAGGTGGTCATTAACGTACACGAGCTATCCACGCAGGAGAAGGCTCAAATTCTCTACAATCATGTCAAGCTTGGTGATCAGCCGCCCGCCTTCCGCGCGGAGATTAAACCGAGCTTGCCTGAGATTGCGGAGCGGAAAGACTTTTTGCCTGAGACAGCGCGACGCTTGGGATCGAGTTTCTTCGCGGGCTCCATAGATAGCTCAAGAGAATCGTTACTGAAGTTTTTCGCAGAGCCTGAACAGTTTTTGTTGGAGACGATCACAAACTTATCCGCCGACTGTCGAGCGGCCATCGCGGTCGTATTCATGAATGGCGCGCAAGTGAGATCCCCGGTCTCCGAGAAGGACATCGCGCCAGCGGCGAACGCATTCGGCGTGACGATCGGTGCAGTGCGTGAGCAGCTCGTTGCTCTCAATGGCAGCCTGCTGTTGCTGTCAGCCGACGATCATGGTCAATTTTGGACGTATAAACATCCGACTGTCAGTGATGCATTCGCTCATTATGTTGCGCAGAACGCCGAACTCGTGGACATTTACTTGAGAGGCGCAAAGCCTGATTCAATCGCGAGGGAAGTCGTTTGTGCCGGGTGTATCGTCACCGGCGCTCCAGTGATTGTGCCTGATAGCTTGCATGGTCTGCTGGCGAAGCGTCTCTCCTCCCTCGAAGATTATCGAATTGCAAGCTTCCTCTCGTATCGCGCGAACAAGACCTTTTCCCTGCTAATGCTTGGAAAGCGTCCGGATGTCTTGGATCGCCTTCTCCACTATCACATACCGATTAAAGACGACACTGATGCCGATCTCGCAATCAAGCTTCACGATCAGGGCCTACTTCCCCCCGAGCACCTTCAGAAGCTCAAGAGCGCTTTGGAGAACGCCGCAATCGAGCATGCAGACGCGAGTTTTCTCCAACAACCACGACTAGGAGCAATCTTTACAGACGATGAGCGCGAGGCTCTCCTGGACCGGATCGAGACGGAACTATTCCAACGCATTGATGATCAAATAAGCCATTTGCGAGGGGAGTGGGATTCCGATAGCCCGCCCGACGAATATTTCGATCTCTTTGAGTCTGCCTTGAGAACTTTCGTAAGCGCATTATCTTGTAGGGGAGATTATAGAAACGTTCTGCGAGCTGCGTCAGATGGGATAAGCCGCGCGCTCAGTGATATGTATGACGATTATCGGCCGAGTCCGTCAACAACTGCGCCGACGAGTTCTTCAACTCCTCAACATGCTGCTCTTTCATCCCTTTTCCGAGACGTTGACGAGTGAGTTCGGCTGATGACCTGTTGAGTAAAGCCATAGACCGTGGCGAATCTCTCCCGCGTGAAGCCTTTCCGCTTCCGCAGCCTTCGAACTCCGGCTCGCCAAATTGCAAGTTATCAGCGAGCTTAAGCGACCAGAGCGCTATTTCTTCTTTTGACGTAGACGAGCAGGCTTGCGACCTTTGCGCAATGTCCTGTGGGGCGTTGCTCCTTTGGGTGGCTGGACGAAGAACTCAGATACATGGACACCAAGTGCTTTAGCAATTCGATCGAGAAGATCTATCGTTGGATTCGCATCTTGCCGCTCAACAGCCCCCATATGTGAACGGTCAATCTGCGCATCGTAGGCCAATTGCTCCTGCGGAATACCGAGATCCACGCGGATCCGCCGTACATTCCAGGCCACAAGCGCACGAGCTTCCATGCGCCAAAGCAGCCATTCGGCAGGCCATCAAACCACTGGCTATACCCGTTCTATTGCCGCAAGTTCGTTCGAACGATAGCGAATTCGCCGCGTGAGCTTACATGAAGAAGTCGGCGTTAGATCCACATTTCGAGCACGCGGCGCCCAATGAGTTGGTGCTGACGCCCTATGACGAACAGCGCCCGGTGACATATTGATTGCTCCCAGATGCTGAAGACCATGGGCGCTGACTTGGAGTAAGTTGCCGGCATCGTGTCACTTCTCGCCGGCCCTGCAAGCGGTTTCCCTCCTGCGGCAGCGAGATCGTGATGATCCTGAAAAGCGCCTGGAATGAAGAGGGGTTTCCCGGCGAGGATCATCCGCGTCGACCAACATAGAGAGGCCGTGTCGCGCGATTGTGATCTTGACCTGTAGGCCTACCTGCGCGGCGCTGCGCTGGCTTTCATGGGCGGTCAGCGCAACCGGGTATGAGGCTGTGCGCATCCCACGCTCTCTGGCCGGCGCGGAGAATGTCAGCACTTCTGACGGGCAAAGACGCGGTCACCTCAAGCACCGCGGTTCGCGGGCCCGAATAGGATCCGGGGGCCTTGCAAAGACCAGGGTCCCATTGGGCTGCTAGTTCTCACGCAATCCATCGCAAAATAAATGGCAAACAATCGCATTATTCGATGCTGCCGCCGGATCCAAAATTGCCGACGATTGCAAGAATGCGCCAGCGTCAAACTTCTGCTCCGCATCGCCAACGCCAATGCACGTCTCACCTGGATGTTTGTGCATCGATCTTACGGTGATGGTTCGAGTAAGGCTGGGCAGAAACGAAGGTGCCATCGTTGCATCGGCGGAGTTCGCGAATTTGGACAGTGCCACCAACGCGTATCAAATGAATCGAACAAGAGCTCGTCTTAGAAAATGGTACCATTGCGCGTTAGTAGATTGAAATTCTCAACTATTGCGTTCACGCGCTCTTCACAGCTACACGTTGTCTTGCCATGAGCTGTTCTCGTTGGCTGGCGGAGTAAGGGGAAACTGTTCTCCATGAAGCAAATTGTGATTGCAGCTGGGGCGAGCGGCCAAGGGGCGCGAGGCGGGTTATCGTTGTCTGGTGCGGCATGTGCGTGTCGCAGAATGTTGCTGCGGCCCATCGCGTTGAGATCCGAAAGAACTGCGTCGCTGCGCAACCGACTCAGCACCACGTTCGGAATCATTTTGGCGTCACTTGATGCCCGTCAGCTGGGCCGAGTCACGGCCCATTGGCGAGCGCAATGCCCAGAGTCTCACCTTCCGAGATTGCTATCTTTGAAGCATGGTCCCGTCGCCGCCCTCCTTCCGCCGCACTCCGGCCAAGCCTCTCCACCAGGGGCGGGGACAGTCGTCGAATAGCGTAATCAAGATCAACTTGTAATCGAAGGCGTTCCCACCGGCTTCGGAGGTCGCCGCATTTTGGAGTGTCATGTCTTCCGTTGTCCGCACCCTTCATCTTGGTCTCAACCTTCACGGCGCGGGCGGTCACACCGCAGCTTGGCGTTGGCCGGGCACCAACCCCAGCGCTTTTTTCGACATCGAGCACTACGTTCGTGCTGCGAAGATTGCCGAGCGCGGCCTATTGGATGCAGTGTTTCTGGCGGATACCCCCGCCATCTCCTATGACATCACTCGCCAGCCGCCCCTCAACGGGCTTGAGCCTACGCTCGTCCTTTCCGTGATCGCGCGCGAGACAACGCGAATCGGGCTGATCGCAACGGCCTCGACAACCTACAATGAGCCATACAATCTGGCACGACGTTTTCTGTCGCTCGATGTCATTAGTGGTGGCCGAGCCGCATGGAATGCGGTTACGACCTCCAGCCCCGCGACGGTCGCAAACTTTGGCGGTCGCCAGATCGGACGCGACGAGCGCTACAAGCGGGCCGAGGAGTTCGTTGAAACTGTCCGTTCTCTCTGGCTGAGCTGGGGGGATGAGACCATCATCGCTGATCAGGCATCCGGAGTTTACGCCAATACCGATCATTTCCGGCTGCTCGATCCCAACAAGAATACATTCGCAATCCGAGGCCCGCTCACCCATCCCGGCTCGCGCCAGGGCTATCCCATCATCGTCCAGGCTGGAGGCTCGGATCCTGGTGTGCGCCTTGCGGCGCGCAGCGCCGATATCGTTTTTACCGCAGCCGGGGATTTGAAAACGGCAATCGGGGAATCCGAGCGCCTGCGCGCGCTCTCGCGTCAATTTGGCCGTTGTGCAATTCCACTCATCCTCCCCGGCCTCGTCACCTTCATCGGCGGCACGGAACAGGAGGCGCAGCGGCGAAAAAAGGAAATCGACGGGCTTCTTGATCTGACGCGCGCGATGGACGCTCTCGCACGGAGCATGGACGTGCCGGTCGAAAAACTCAGCCTCGACCGGCCCTTTCCCGAGGAGCTCTTGCCGGATCCGCACAATGTTGCGTTCTCGGTCGGTCATCACCGTACGTTCGAAGCATTGGCCAGGGAAGGCCGCACGGTTCGCGAGATCATCGGCAGCGTTCAAGCGTTCGGTCATCGCTTGCTCGTCGGTGCACCCGAGCAGATCGCCGATTCGATCGAATCATGGTTTCGCACAGGCGCAGTTGATGGCTTCAACATCATCCCGGACCTGCTGGAAGACGGCGCGGCGGCATTTGTCGATCATGTCGTGCCGATCCTACAGAGCCGCGGTCTGTTTCGCACGGAATACCGGGGGGAGACACTGCGCGAGCACCTGGGAATTCCTCACCCCGACGTTGCTGCCGAGACTTTGGCGAGGCCGTCGTCTCTGTGACGTTGTTTTTCCACATTCATTGGAGTTTGGAGATGTCTGTTATCGAACGCACGAGCCTTTGGCGTCTCGGCATCCAGCCGAACACTCGAAGAAAGCAAAAGGCAACGGCTATCCTGTTGGCGGTCTCAACGCTCCTGCAGATCTCGGTCATGGCGAGCTGCTCTGCCCAAGACGCGTTAGCCGGCGGGCCGAAGCGCGGAGGCATTATTCGGTACGGGCATTTTCAAGAGCCGCCCTGCCTGTTCGGGGGATGGGTGCAGCAATGGTATCTTCAGCGGCAGTATAGCGACAATCTGGTTGCTCGGAGGGAAGATGGAACGATTGTGCCGTGGCTCGCAACGTCATGGACAATCTCCGACGACAGGAAGGTATACACGTTTGAGATCAAGGCAAACGTCAAATTTACCGACGGGACGCCTCTCGACGCGCAAGCTGTTGCCGAGAACATCAACGGCTGGCTCGGCAATGATCCGGATCGTCGCAATCCGACTGCCGCTCCTTACCTCGAAGACAGCTTCGAATCGGCGACAACAATTGCGCCGCTCACGCTGCAGATAACGCTGAAGACACCTTTTCAGCGGTTGCTCAACGTACTCGCGCAGTCCTCCCAAGGCATTTTGTCGCCAACGGCGCTCAAGCGCGGACTTGCCGTGAACTGCAACAGCCCGGTCGGTTCAGGCCCGTTCATCGTAGAGAAATGGAACCGCGGGCAGAACGTCGTGTTTCGCCGCAACCCGGATTACAATTCGGCGCCAAGTCACGCCAAGCACCAGGGGCCGGCTTACGTTGATGGTATCAACTGGAGGTTCCTTGCGGATCAGACCGTCCGCTATGGCTCGCTGCTGACGGGCGAATCTGATGTCGTCTATGATATTCCGGCGGTTGCCTGGAAGGATGCCAATTCCCGGTTCGCCGTTTTGCGGCATATTACGGGCGGCACCCCTTTGCGCCTGGCGCTGTATACGGCACGGCCTCCGTTTGACGACGTGCGCGTCCGCCAGGCTTTTGGATACGCTGCTGACCGAAGAGCCGCCGTCGAATTGTCCTTCCTCGGCGCTTTGCCATTCGAGGCTAATGGAGCGCTCAGCCAGAGCTCGCCGGAATATGTCAGTGGGCTCGGGCAGTCCTATGGGTATGACGTCGGGAAGGCCAATCAGCTCCTCGACCAAGCGGGTTGGACTGAACACAACAAGGACGGCATTCGTCTCAAGAATGGCAAGCCCCTCGTCGTGCGAATCTCCTATTCGAGTGCCTTTCTAAAGCCCGATGGTGAGCAAGCATTGCAGGTCATCCAGCAGCAGGCAAAGGCTGCCGGATTCGATGTGCGCCTTCAGCCGACCAACCAGGCGGATTTCTTTGCCGGGAAGAATCTCGGTCCGAACGACTACGAGGTTGTGCTCCTCTATTGGGTTGCACCCGGCGCAGAGATCTTCCGCATTTCATGGAAGCCTGATCAGAACGGCCAGCGGAACCGCTATAATCCATCGCGCTACCAGGATGAGGCACTGTGGAATGTCATTCAGGCAGCGGAACAGGAGTTCAACGATGCTGGGCGGATTGCGCTTTATCAGCAGGCCGAACGCAATATCGTGGAGAAAGCGGCCGTCCTAGGTTTCACGGTGCTCGACGTCACATTGGCGACCAGCCCAAAGCTGAAGGATGTCTGGCTGGACCGCGGGTCAGTCGGTGAACCCGTCTTTTATGACGCTCATTTCGTCGACGTGAAGTGATGCGTGTGAATAGCGCAGCTCATGTTCAGATAGGCTCCTTTGCAGGCAGGTTCGTGTCCGCTGCGACTGTGGTGTGGCTTGCTGCGACTTTCACCTTCCTTGTTCAGTGTCTGATGCCCGGCGACCGCGCCCAAATCATCATCAACATGGCAAGCGGCAACGTTGGAGAGGCCCCTCCAGCAGAGCTAGCGGCGGTCAACGCAAAGTACGGCTTTGATCAGCCGCTCGTTCTGCAATACGCCAAATACCTATGGGGCATCCTGCATGGGGATCTTGGCTTGTCATACCAGCAGCATCGGCCGGTCATTGACATCATCGCAGAACAGATTGGGCCAACCATCATTCTGGCGGTTGCGGCGCTCATTGCGGCATGGGTCATCGCGGTTCTGATGACCGTCCTCGTCGCTGGCAGAGACAACATCTGGTCGACCTTGCTCAGCGGAGTACAGGTGTTCTTGGCGACTGTGCCGCCCTACTGGCTGGCTACAATCCTCCTCGTTGTGTTTGCGGTGCAGCTTCGCATTTTCCCGGTCATCGGGGGAAATTCCCCGATCGGGCTCGTTCTTCCAACGATTGCGTTGGCTTTGGAATTGTCGGGGTTTTTGGGGCAAGTCGTTCGTAGCGAATTCACGCGTGTCCTCGAGCAGCCATTTGTCATCTCGGCGCGTGCGCGAGGCATGGGTGAGCTCGGCGTCAGATTTCGCCATGTCCTGCGTCATGCGGCGTTGCCCGGCATCACTTTATCCGGTTGGGCGATCGGAAAGCTTCTTTCTGGTGCGATTCTGATTGAGGCGGTATTTGCGCGTCAAGGCCTCGGTGGAGTCCTTGTCGCTGCGACGTCGTCTCGAGACGTTCCAGTCGTCTCGGGGGCTATTCTGATCTCCGCCGGCCTGTTCGCCGTCACCAGTATGCTCGTCGATCTCACCTATCGAATCGTCGATCCCAGGATCAAGATGACATGAGCAACGTAGGTGACTGGAGCGCGTCTTCGCAGCTCATAGAGGCGTCGGCTATCCTCCGTCGTATTCCTCTTCGGGTTCACGTCGCTCTGATCGTTATCGGTGTCTTTATCGTCGCGGCAATCGCGCCGAGTCTGCTGCAGACGCACGATCCGCTCGCGATCGATTTGACGGCACCATTGCAAGCTCCCTCGTGCGCGCACTGGTTCGGAACGGACCAATCCGGCCGGGATCTCTACTCCCGAATTGTCGAGGGAGCAGGCCAGTCGCTCACCATCGGACTTGGCGCAACCGCGCTGAGCATCGGCGTTGCGCTCGTCTTCGGCGTTATTGCCGGCCTTGTGGGTGGCGCGCTCGACAATGTTCTCAGCCGGCTTTTGGACGTGCTGTTCGCACTTCCCACGCTGTTCCTCGCGCTTCTGTTCGTGAGCTTATTCGGTCCATCGGTGCTGACCCTCGTTATAGCGGTCGGAGTTGGCACAGCTCCGGGCTATGCTCGGATGATCAGAGGACAGGTTCTGTCGGTAAAAGGGGCGCCTTATGTGGAGGCTGCCAAGGCCTTCGGCCATCCTTATCCTCGTATCCTATGGCGGCATATCATTCCGAACGCGTTGAGCCCGCTGACTGCGATGATGACGCTTGGCGTTGGCCAAGCCATGGTTTGGGCGGCGGGTGTTGCGTTTCTCGGCCTCGGCGTCGCTCCCCCGGCGCCTGAATGGGGCGCGCTGCTAAATGCTGGGCGTAACTATGTGATCTTCGCATGGTGGCTTGAGATCATGCCGGGCGTTGCCGTGGTGTCGTTTGCTCTCAGCCTGACTGTCGTCGGACGCTATTTGCAGGATCGCCTGGAAGGAAAGACCTGAGTAATGCTCCACGTTCTTAATCGGCAAGTTCCCCCGCAGGCGAACCTCCTGACTGTCGATTCGCTCTGTGTCTCATTCGGGCGGGATATTCCAGAGGGAACAGCCGTGCGCGGCGTCTCATTCTCTCTCCAGACTGGGCGTTGCTTGGCCATCGTCGGCGGGTCCGGATCCGGCAAGAGCGTAACATCGCGCGCCATTGTCGGTCTTGCCGGCCACCGGGCACATGTCCATGCGCGTCAGCTAACCTTCGCCGGCACCGATCTCACAGCTCTCGATGATCGCAGCTGGCGACGCGTCCGCGGCAAGGAGATCGGCTTCGTTCTGCAGGATGCACTCGTTGCGCTCGACCCGCTACGCCCGGTGGGCAAGGAGATTGGCGAAGCATTGCGTCTCCACGGGGCGGTTGCATCAAGTGAGGAGCTCGAGCGGCGCGTCGTCGCACTCCTCGAGCTCGTCGGCGTCCCTGAAGCAGAGGTCAAAGCGCGGCAACTGCCGCATCAACTATCCGGTGGCCAGCGCCAACGCGCGCTCATCGCCGCCGCCCTGGCGCTCGATCCACGCATCCTGATCGCCGACGAGCCGACCACGGCTCTCGACGTCACCGTGCAAGCGCAGGTGCTGGGACTTTTGGAAGAGACCAAGGTGCGGGGCAAGGCGCTTCTCATGATCAGCCATGATCTGGCCGTCGTCTCCCGGATAGCCGACGAGGTGTTGGTCATGCATGAAGGCAAGGTCGTCGAGCGCGGATCGGCAGACCAGGTCTTCCAAGACCCCCAGCACGCCTATACGCGCCAGCTTCTGGATGCGGTGCCCTCTGCGCGCCCGCGCGACTCTCGCCGCTCATTTCTGCCCGCTGCCCGGCCGAAATCGCAGTCCCGCACTTGGGAGCAATTGCCATCGACATCCCCATCTGTCGTGCTCAGCGCGGCAAAGCTTGTGAAGCGATTCAAAGGACCTGATGGCGTGCTGCGCACGGCCGTTGATGGTGTCTCCTTCGAGCTGCGATCCGGCGAGACTTTGGGCGTCGTCGGGGAGTCCGGATCTGGCAAGTCAACGATGGCACGAATGGCGCTGGCGCTTGACCTGCCAGATCAAGGGGCTGTTCTGTTTCAAGGTCGGGCTTGGACCACGCTTGCCGAACGCGACCGCAGGGCGCGGCGCCGGGCCATGTCGGTCATTTACCAGGATCCTCTCAGCTCCTTTGATCCGCGCTGGTCTGTGGGACACATCATATCCGATTGCCTCGCAAGTGACGTGGAGAGCAGAGGCGAGCGCTATGAGCGCGTGGTCCAGCTCCTTGAGCTGGTCGGACTATCCTCAGCCCTATTGGATCGCCGGCCGCTCGAACTCTCCGGCGGTCAACGCCAGCGCGTTGCAATCGCCCGTGCGATCGCTCCAAGGCCCACTGTGATCGTCTGTGATGAGCCGGTCTCGGCTCTCGATGCCTTGATTCAGGCGCAAGTGCTGGACCTGCTGACCGATCTCAAGGCGCATCTCAACATGAGCTACATCTTCATTTCGCATGATCTCGGTGTGGTGCGCCAGCTCAGCGACCGGGTCATGGTCATGCGCCAAGGGCGCGTCGTCGAGACCGGTACCAGGGACGAGATTTTCCTCAATCCGCGTACCGATTATACCCAACGCTTGCTCGCCGCAGTCCCGCGCCTTGAACGCGGTGAGGCGGGTAATCGTTCATTCAGTCGCGTCTAAGAAGAGGCCCGCATAGATGGGCCCGTTTCAATGCTCTGTCATGAACGACGTTTTCGAGGACGGGCCAACACGTTTGGCGATCGAAGGCTCGAATGCGCGTCCTTTAGGCAGCACGAACCATACGGGCAAGCTTGTGGCGAGTGCGATCCCCAGCACGTTGTGGTGCAATACGCCTTGGCGGCCTCGATCCAGGATTTGAGCCCGTAACGTTCCTGTGATCCTGACCTGGACAGCCGATGTCGTCTGCACGAATAGAACGCGCCGGTAGCAATTGCCGCGCTTCGAGTACTTGCCGAGGATCGCGCGGTCTCCGTCGAGACCTGTTGGACACCAGTCCGAGCCTTCAGCAAGCGAGGCATCGTTTGGTGCTATCTCTTGAGAGAAATTTGGTGTTGCGCATCAAGCCCCCGGCCCCTCCGATCAAGGTGGAGAGCTGGCTGCGGGGCCAGCTCCTCACAAGCTTCCAGCCGCGAAAAGTGTAAATCGTCGAATTTTGGGGCAACTGGGTGCGGAGCTGGGCGGCGATATCCCATCTGGAGCAGGTCAAGAGAAATATAAAGGCAGCGGGACTTGAGGTCATCGGAGCCGCAGCTTTATGAACGAGCTCCAACGCGGGATGAGGTCCGAATTCAGTTGGACGAACGCTTGACAAAAAAAGCCGAATCTGAATTGTCGGATCGCATGCGACAGGTGAAATGGACAAGCTTGGATGTTTGCCAGTTCTTGCGAAATTTCCACCTCCTTCCTCGTCGATCAAGACGGCCAGATCACCTTAATCGATCATCCGATGCAACTCGATGACGTTTTGCTGATAGTTCTCAACGGCACCTGACGGCACAAACGATGAAGCGAAATCCGCGATGCGGAGTGGATCGCCGAAGGTCAACGCAGAAGAGCAAAAGTACAAGCACGAATTGACCGAGCGGTCTTCGCCCGAACATGCGCCGGCGATCAAGGCCGGGGGTTGAGCAACGGCGCTTTAGACCGTCGACGAGGCGGTGGCGGTGCTGCCGGACGACATCAACGTCTGCCTGCTTAATGCGGGTCTGTGCTTCATATGCACGACATGCGGAGACATCGGAGTCGGAGTGACACAGCGCAGGAACTTGGACCGAATGCGGAGCGCAAACGCGTGAGAGGTCGTCACGCAACAGCTCGACGATCATAATGTTCTCGGCCATCGTCGATCGCGATGCACGCGCGAGGGGCAGTGCTGATTGTTGCCATTCGCGTCGAGAGTTCGGTTTAGCTCATTGGCGCGTTGGTGGGTGGGAGGTTGTCACATCGGCATCCGCCTGTTGAGATTTCTGCGCGGATAAATTGCCGCATAATTACGCGCTATGGGCTCGTCTCTGATACCGACTGTGTGATTTGCGACTATGCTGTCGGGCCCAGGACACGTCCGCTTGAGCAAATAGCCTTACAAATCAAGCTCTCGCAGTTGGCACGAGCCTTGAAAAGGAGCTGTCATTCAGCATTGCATGCTCGAGGAATTGCAGCGATGGCTCATAAGATGAAGGCCTCTCAGTTCACCTATGCGTCGCGTGCGATTACGAGTCCCAGAAAGCCATTGTCTGTCTCGATGCAAGCTCGCGCCGCGTTTCGCCACCGTGATCGAGCAACTGCTATCGCAGTCCGCGCCGGCACCGATGGCGCGATGCCGATGACCGACCATTCGGCGTGCCAGCCACCTGCTGCGTCTTCTTTGCGCTTAACACGCGCCAAAAAAGGCGATGCGATGGCGGAGGCACTGATCAAGGTGCTCATCAGCGGGCGAGCAGTCGCCAGACCCTAAGCCTAACGGCAGGTCTAAGCCGACGCGCGCCTCCTCTGTGAGACGCAGCTGCCCAGGCGGGCCGCCACGTTTCCGCATCGGTAGGCCATCACGAATTCAGGGCGGGAAAAAGTATCCCTCTCGGCGGAACAAGACGTCCTTTGCGGACGAGGCAGATCGAGCAGCAATCCATGAACAAGATAGTCGAAAGAAGACCAGTATCAGCTTTGCGGTTCGGAATGACGGGACGAGCGGCTGGCCAACACCTCACTGTCGAACTCAGGGAAACTGTAAAGCTCGCGTGGCCGATGGTGTTGACCCAGCTTGCGCAGGTCGCGATGATGACGACAGATCTTGCCTTTATCGGGCACATCGGGCCTGAGGCACTCGCCGCGGCTGCCCTGGCCGTCACGCTCTATCTCGTCAGCTTCACCTTTGGCGCGGGCCTGCTCGCGCCGATCGCGCCTTTGGCGGCGCAGGCCTATGGGGCCGGGAATTTTGCTATGGTACAGCGCGCACTGCGCACGGGGCTGTGGGCGGCGCTGATGCTTTCGTTCCCGATCATCGCATTTGCGTTTGGCGGAGAGCAAATATTGCTTGCTCTCGGTCAGGCGCCAGACGCGGCGCGGCTCGCCCAGCAATATCTGTTCGGACTGGTCTTGGGCGTGGTGCCAGCGCTAGGGCTTCAGGCCATCCGCAATTTCATGAGTGCGGTTAAGCGGCCGGAGCCGATTTTGTGGATCTCACTGGCGGCGATCCCCCTCAATGCCCTGCTCGTGTACCTGCTGGTCGATGGGAAGCTCGGGCTGCCGCGGCTTGAGCTGTTCGGGGCGGCGCTTGCGAGCACGTTGGTGAACTGTGCGATGTTCCTGGCCGGTTTGTGGTTTGCCATGATGCGTCGTCCTTTCCGTGACTACCACATGCTTGCAGATCTCTGGCAACCCGATTGGCCCTTCTTGCGACAGCTAATCGTGATCGGAACTCCGATTTCAATCGCCTCCCTGATGCAGTACGGAGTTTTGTCGGCTGCCGCGCTCCTGGCCGGTCTAATTAGCACCAGTGCACTCGCTGCTCATCAGGTCGCGCTTCAGATCACCGTCATTACATCCATGATCGCTTTCGGCATCAGCATGGCGGCGGCCGTGCGGGTTGGCCATGCGCTCGGCTGCAACGACGGTCCCGGCATCCAGCGGGCAGGCCTGGTCGCGATACTGCTCGGTACCTTCATTGCTGCGCTGCTGACGGTTGCGGTGATCGTCGCGCGTTTTGAGATCGCCGAGCTATTTCTTGAGAAATCCGCCGGAGGTGCTGACGCAACGATCGGACTAGCTGCAGAGCTCCTTATCGTCGCAGCCAGTCTCTTTATTACTGATGCCGCGCAGAGCATTGCGGCGGGCGGTCTGCGCGGACTGAAGGACACCCGGGTGCCGCTTCTGTTCGTCGGCATTGCCTATTGGTTGATCGGTTTCTCACTTGGATACGTGCTGGGTTTGAAGGTCGGGCTTGGTGCAATCGGTGTCTGGGTTGGCTTGTCAATCGGGACAACCATCTACGCGACGCTCCTCGTCCTGCGGTTCCATCTGCTGGCGAGCAGGCGTGCTCTCAGAACCGTCACTTGATCGCGTGAATCACGGTTATTGGCGAGTGATAATCTTAGGAATGCGGGGCTGCTTACTAAGAGTTCGCTCCGCCTTCATACCGAGGCAAGCCGTTTGATTCGGAAGAAGATGCTACAACGCGTAGTCACAAGGAGTTGCGGCCCATTCTAAGGCACATCGAACGCCGGCCCAGCTTGCCTCCCCCTCTGGACAACCACACCACCGAAGCCTCCAAGGTCAGGACCTGGCTCGGCCGATGTTCGCGCGGGCCATTCACTTCACACCGTCCATGCTTCCTGCCTCAATTAGGTCGAAAGCTTCTTCACGCTCATCAACTAAGGCGCCGATCCGGTACGGCCGACGTCTATGAAAGCGACAGGTGATCCGCTCTTGCAATTTCACGCGCCTTCAGGTGGACCGCTAGTCCCAGCTCCATCCTTCAGAACTTCGCTACGAAAACTGAGGAAACGGAAAGCGATTGGCGATTTATGGCTCAATGGCCCGACATCTGGAGAATGCGCGTACGTGCATTGAAGTAAACTAAAGCTGGATCGCCATAGAGAGCGACATCGCCTTCGTGCCCCTTCGGGTCAAGCCATAGCGAACAAGCGGGACGTGCCGTCTCAAGCGTTGCGAACCATTGTCCCGTTTGTGACAGAGACGCGAGTCCTCTCAGTTACGAAATTCTGGCGGCGTCTGCCACGTTCGTGCCTGAACACGCATTCAACGTCAAATCAGGATAGATGAGGGCTGGCACAGACATTGCTATTGAAGTGCCTCGTAAAGGCTGACCGCTAGAATAACGACTGCATGAAACTTTGGAGGTAACCCGAGTTGCGGCTCCTTCGGTCTACTGCCAACACACTGATAAACATCCGTAGGGAGGTCGTGGGGAGATCACGTCCGTCTGCCACAAGTTGCTTAGGCTTATCGCGCGTGTCGGCTCTTGATGGCACAGTTCCAAAAGGGCCGGTCAGGCAGTTTACATCCTGGTGTGAGTGATGATGCTGGGCACAGAAGGGAGTTCCAAGACCGCTATGAAGCGCAAACGTCGGCTACCTGAAACAGGCAAGGCTATGCAGAATATCGTAACGGAGGCTGAGAAAGTGCGCTCATCATCGAGAATGGAAGATGTCGACAGTGACGCAGGCCATCGATACCAATAGCCAGTTCAGCGTGCATGAGGAGCTGGGAATCCGTCCACCGACGGTAAGCCAATCTTCGGCAGATGGTGACTTTGTCCGCTATTGGAGCCGAAACAGTGATCGCGTATCCGCGTTCGCCGCCGTGGGAAAGCGAACCGAGGAAACGATCAAGAAAACTGGCATCGGCCTGCAGCTATCCTCCGAGAACTTTAACGGTCACGATCTATCCGGCTTTCCGTTGCGGCGATGCGTTCTCAATCGTGCGCAGCTGCACGGAGCGAAGCTGGATGGAGCCGATCTGTCCGAGGCCAACCTTATCTGCCCAGGATTAGAGCGAGCAAGCTTCCGCGGAGCCAAGCTCGATTTTGCGTATATGCATGCCATCGCCGCTCAGGTCTGCAATTTCGATGATGCAAGTTTGCGTAATCTCGTCGATGCAACAGGTAGCCTGTTCCATGGATGCAGCATGAGGAGAACGCGTTTCGACAATGCAGTCCTAAGTGGCGTTCTCTTCTATCAGTGTGACGCAAGCCAGGCTGTCTTTGATGGCGCCGAACTGCAAGGGTCGGCGATCAATGAATGCTACCTGCCTCGCTCGTCCTTCCATTTTGCCAAGTTAAACCAGGTCACAATGACCAAGGCGCATCTCACCGGAAGCTCGCTTCTGCAGTCGAGGGGGGAGTGTCTATCGATCCTGCGCCCCACGTCGGTTGACGGTCTTGTTCTAGAGAACGCTCATCTTCCCTATTTCAGGCTTGCAAAGGCAAGCGGTCTCATCCTGGCCAAGGCACTGAGCGCCCCCTTCTCGGATTTCAGCCTCTCAAATCTTGCGAAGGCGGAGTTCGAAGAGGCGGACCTATCTGAGGCGCGACTTCTGTCTGTAAATCTAGTCAGAGCCAACCTCGTCGGCGCGGTGTTGAACGGAGTATCTATTCGCTCTTGCCAGCTCGATGGGGCTGATCTATCTCGCGCATCAGGAGAGACCATTTCAATCACCGAAAGCACGATGCGCGACGCTCGACTGGGCGGCTTTCGTGCGCGCTGTGCGTTCATACGCGACTGCGATATCGATGACGCTGATTTTTCACAGGCGTATCTGTATCGATCAATGATTACCGGTGATCCTCCGCAATCTATGGCCTTGAATCGCGCCAATTTCGAAGGAGCCAATCTTGTTCAGTCATATATTGCGGCAGGAATGACCGGCAGCAACCTGGAAGCCGCCCGTACTGCATATGTTCGAATGAATCAGTCGTCTCTCCGCAAGGCAAACTTGAGTGGAGTTACGCCGTTCCAGGCAAGCTTCGTAAAGACCGACTTTTCGGATGCAGAGATAACGACTTTTGAACCGCCGTTCTTTGCCGACAGATGTCCTGGGCTCCAAGCCGCTTTGGAGGGCGTCGAAGATCGGAAATACAAGCCTTCAGAGTATCTGGCTGACTTCTCATCGCTAATGAGTCGCGGTCGAGAGGGATCAAGCTGATTTAAGCCAAAATGCGCATGGCGATCGAGGCCAGATGTCATCGCGGAAGAAAAAGGAGGAGCACGATGCATGGGCGCTGTGGCGGGACTCCAGGCGCTCTTGAGCGGTCGCGCGTGGCCAGTGTGAGGCCAGCTCTCACCACGCGTCCTGTCTGACCGAGCAGCCCAGCTGCTGTGCAATCAACAACACGGAGCAGGATACATGCATCTAGCGTCTCTTTCAGCTGGCAAGGCGTTCATTACTGACATGGCAAGACGAGGTCGAACGATCGGCACAGTACACACGTTAGGTGCGTTGCATCAGGGGCACGCGGAGTTGATCAGGAGGGCCGCAGTCGAGAACGACGTGGCCATTGTCACAGTCTATCCGAACAAGATTCAGCTCAGCCCAGGTCCTGAATACGAGTTCAATCTGCAGGATGACATTGCGCTTGCGCTAGGAGCGGGCGCTTCTGCCGTCATTTCCACGACGGACGCGGAGATGTTCCCGCCAGGATATCGAACGTTTGTGTCTCAAGGGGATTATCCGCTGCGTGCGAACGGGCCTCATGGACTCCTCATGGAAGGTATCACCGGATGCATCCGCTGGATCTGTTTCGCTCGCCCATCTCGCAGTTATTTTGGCTTGAAAGATATTGGACAGGCCCTTCTCGTGAAGCGAGCGGTGGCAGACCTGCTTCTTGATTGCGAGATACGATTTGTGCCGACCGTGCGATACAAGAACGGAGTGCCTATTTCATCACGTTTGCGACACTTCAATCGTTCCGAGCTGGACGAGCTTTCGTCTCTCTTCTTGGCGCTGGACTACCTGAGAAAAGAGGCAGCGCGGGGAGTGTCGTGCGCCCAAGACCTGATAGCGTCGGCAAGACGGCTGATCAAATTCCGACGGTTCGAATTGGAATCCCTTCGCATTGTTGGCGCTGACAGCTTTGAAGATCAGAAGCTGATCGAGCTTCCCTTTATAATCAGTGGAGTCGCCCTTGGTCGTGGCCTCAGAGTGCCTGACAATATCTTTGTACCGGATCAGGATACACTCTTGCATGGTCCTGCAGATATATGGATCGAGTTGCCTGAAAGGTGGGAGTCTGGCGGCCATGCGCAAGCGCGGGCTTGAAGAGACCAGCGGCAGTTTGTGCATTGATCGCTTAACGGCAGGCGGCTCGAATTTCATCTTTGACCTGCTACTTGTCTCTAGCCAAGTTGCTCTCGGTCCAGCCGAGCTCTTCGACTTTGCGCGACACCTCGGACTTAATTGCCAATTGGTCCTCGAAACGGTAGATCGACCTCTCCCGGGGGTGGGCTTCCATGCGGAATGACAGCAGGGTAAAGGAGGCATGATCCGGCGTGCTGCCGCATGGCGCGCAGCAGATATTGATGGATCTTGCGGCCGGGCTCGGGTCTGATGGCGCGCGGACGGCGATAAAGCGCCTCTAACCCAATCCGCCGCATCAGCGTCTTCACCTGCCGGCGGCCGATCTTGCACCTCTCGTCGCCAGGCTCTCGGCATTCGCGCACCGGCTAGGGAAACTCCAAATGCAGCCAGTCGAGACTCCGCATGACCGCGAGGCCGGCTTGCGGCAGCGGTCGCGGAAGGGACCGGAGAACTCCAACCCGGCCTAAACCGCCGATACATTGTTTCTGAGCCGTCGTTGATCCCTATGATCGAATTGCTCGTTGTGCTCCCCAGCAGCGTTGAGCTTCATTCCAGCGAGTACGCCGGTGCTTACCTCGGCTCGGAAACATGCCGATCTGACTATGAGGAGCACCCATCCGAACACATTCGATGGGCTTGAACCGCTCGTAGCGTCAGGTTGTACAACGCTACGCTGGCATATCGGCGGAGTATAGGCAATGAAACAGCTCTCTCTGTGTATGGTACTATGTGTCGTTTGCGGGCTGCTTTGGCTGAATGAGATTGCGCGCGCGGACGCAACGCGGCGCTACGAGTGCACCATAGATGGCACCGATCGAGAGCCGTCAGGTGATCGGAATGGGCGCACCATTGTAAGCTTTCAATACACCTGCCGCGTTTCCGACGGTTTGTTGAAGGACGGGGGAATTACGGGACTGTCGGTCAGCGAGTGGGACAGTGAGAAAGGCAGGTACTTGGGTTCTATCGACGTTTACCGCGCGCTCGACGGAATTGCGGTTGGTCAACTCTTAGAGGCGACCGGTTCCTCTGTCACGGAGAACAACAGGGCTATTGGCATGGCAACTTCCGGTAAGATGGTGTTTAAGTTCGCATCCGGATCGTTGGCGGCTCTCTCAGGAAGGACCTTAAATTTCACGATCAAACCCGTCAGTTCTCGTCAATTCGAGATGGAATTCGCAGATTGGCCTGAAGCTGGCCCACCGAAATGACTCGCGTCGCGACAACGATCATCCCGTTTCCCAAGGTCGAGTCGAGCTAAGGAGGCGGGATGTTTCCATTCCTGGCTCCGCGCCCAAATAGGGTGGTGAAGCGGAGCTGGCACGTCGTGGCGCGCATTGGCAAACGTAAGAAGCATTTTGTGAGATACAATCGAGTCCGAAATAGAACGCCAATGGAAGCCGAGACGGATTAGCGCGCCTTGGTGTGCGTTGCGTGCACGGTCACTCCGCCGAGGCATTGTCGTCCGCGGCTGGCGGTGCGGGTCGTCTCGGCTTTTCCGAGAAGAGCCTGTCACCGCGCTCAACGTATCGGACATTTGTGCGAGCGCCAAGTCGCGACTTAATTCAATCCTCTAGATTGGCAACGATGATATCCAAGCTACTGAAACAAGTCCCAGTTCACGTTGAAGCGGTCCCCTGAAATGGAAATCCCGCAAAACGAGTGATATAGCCAGTTATTAAACCGCAGCGGGAATTGATATCGTGGATGGCATTGGGACCTGCGCGCCTGCTCCGTATGTGACAGGCGAATGAAACCGTTGCGCAATCTACCAAATTCAATGCGACGAAACAAATGTAGTATTACCGCGTAAATTGCATGTGCAAGTATGGGTAACTTGTGATAGAATATCGCTGAGTAATCGGCCTGATTGATGAGAGCGCGAGCTAATAAGCTCGAATGTACCTGTTGCGCAGTGTGGGGAGTGCGTTCCCAAAAATATCTTTAAGCTTAGCTCCTGGACAGAGCGAACATTTCTCATCGGCGAAAAGAATGCTGGTTTCGTTTCATGGACTGGACATCTGTTGACCGTATGATTGCGATGTAAGAGCGAGGTAATCGATCATGTTGCACGTCGACCCCGGCATCGCTGCCCGTCGACTCGTCCTCTGGTCAGGGCCGATGCAGGAGTCGGAGCTGTGCGACGGAGCAGGTCACACGATCGTCGTGGTCTGTAGCCCAAGATCCATCGCAGCCTTTTGTGGCGACTGCTGCACCACATTGCGAGCGAGTAGGGGTGCATCACCAGGCCGACTTGGGTGGCTTCTGTAGTCGGTCCCTCGACCGAGTGATCACGCAGCTTTGTTCGCGCATCACGATAGCGAGAGAATGAGCATGAGCAACATGACAGACAACATTATCCCGAGCGCGGATATCGTCAAATCTACGGTCCGGCTCGGTGCGGAGATCAAGAACATCAGACTATCAGATGAACTATCAGACGAGATGGTCCGTGCTATTAGCAAGTTACTCCTTGAGCACAAGGTCATCTTCTTCCGTGATCAGGGACATCTCGAGGATTCCGAACAGCATCGCTTTGCCCTCAGGCTCGGTTCGCTGCTAACGCCTATGGATATGACGCCGGATCATCGCAGCGATCATGCGGACCAGGTGCGCACGGACGTCAGTTTCAGTGACGAATGTCCGAAGATTTCGGTGCTGCGCGGCGTCGTGATCCCGGCTGATGACCGTGACACAGTTTGGTCAAGCGCTGCGGCCGCGTATCTTGATCTTCCAGAGCCGCTGCGGATGCTGGCCGACAATCTCTGGGCAGTGCACTGCAGTACCTATGACTGCACCTTGACCAGGCACTCCGCCGAGATGGATGCAAAGCAATTTGGGGCTGTCTTCACCGGAACCATCTGCGAGGACGCGCGTCCGGTTGTTCGCGTCCATCCCGAGACGGGCGAGCGCTTGCTCGTGCTTGGCGAGTCCGTGAGGAACTTCGTCGGCCTGGAAAGATATGCGAGCCAGAAGCTGTTTGAGCGCCTTCATTCTTACCTCGCCTCGCCCGAGAATAGCGTAAGATGGAGCTGGAAACCAGGCGACGTTGTAATCTGGGATAACCGCGCGACCCAGCGCTGCGCCATCGGAAAATCCCGTGACCGAGATGGAGGCGAGAGGCGTAGCGCTATCGATGGCGATGTACCGCTCAGTATCGCTGGTCCTCGCAGCGTGGCGCGCTCCAAGCCAAAGCTGCAGACTGCCAAGGCCGCCTAGTGTGGCCACTGATCTGGTTTATCGCCATAGAAGCGGCTGAGTAGTTTCAGGAGCGGAGATGCCAGGACCATTGTCGTGAAGTCGTTGGCGGCGAGCGTGAACTGCTTAGTTGACGTCGCCGGGACGAAGGTCGGCAGCTCGACCGTCGCCTCGAGGATTCGAAGGGCCTCGCGAACCTGGGGCGCCATCGTCAGCGCGCGCGTCGTGGGTTGCATGCCCGTGGCCGTACGCACGAACAGGTCATCCTCCAGTATCTCACGAAGCCGGGCAAGCGAATGACTGACGTCGGACTGGCTCAGCGCAACCTTGTGGCTGGGCGCAGCACGCTGCTTTCCTCCATCACGGCGTCGAAGACGTTGAGCAGGTTCAAGTCCAGTGTCTTGAAGGAAACGGGCACGACGAGGATCCTGTTGCCAGCCAGCCGCGTGCGCACACGACGTGACGGAATCCAATTCAAGCCAGCTTTCGACGAGCTGACGGGTCTCGCTAGTGATGCGGCGATGGAAGCCATCTAGTGTCCCGAGTCACAAGTTCGCAATCACAGATTCGCATTAGATTCGTGTCGCTGTGCCAAGGATGGAGGCAAACAGCGACGGAGTCTCCAATGGCGGTCCGGCAACTTGCCCCCCTGATACTGAGCGATGATGAGCGGGCCGAACTAGCGTCGCTGACGATGCGGCGGAAGACGGCTCAGGCGCTGGCTCTGAGAGCCCGGATCGTACTGACCTGTGCGGAGGGTGGTCAGAACACGGATGTGGCGGCCGAGCTGGGGCTGGACCGGCAGACCGTAGGCAAGTGGCGGCGTCGGTTTATGGAGCAGCGCGTGGCCGGGCTTCACGATGAGCCGCGTTCCGGGGCTCCGCGCACGGTTGACGATGCCCGGATCGAAGCCGTGATCGTGCGAACGCTGGAGAATTGCCCCGAGAACGCCACCCATTGGAGCTCCCGCGGCATGGCAAAGGCCAGCGGCCTGTCGGTGTCGACGGTGCAACGCATCTGGCGGGCCTTCGGGCTCCAGCCGCATCGGATGGAGACGTTCAAGCTCTCGACCGATCCGAACTTTGTGGCCAAGGTCCGCGACATTGTCGGCCTTTACGTCTCGCCGCCGCAGCACGCCATCGTTCTGTGCGTGGACGAAAGTCTCAAATACAAGCTTTGGACCGCAGCCAGCCGATGTTGCCGATGCGTCCCGGCCAGCCGGCCCGAAGGAGCCATGACAACAAAAGGCATGGCACCACCTCGCTGTTTGCGGCCCTCGACATTGCGACCGGACGGGTCATCGGCAAGTGTTACGGACGCCACCGTGCCGCCGAATTCCGCAAGTTCCTCGACGAGATCGAGGCTGCCGTGCCGCACGGGCTCGACGTCCATCTCGTCATGGACAACTACGCCACGCACAAGACCCCGCTGATCCGGCGATGGCTGGCTAAAAGGCCGCGATGGCATGTGCACCTGACCCCGACCAGTTCGTCATGGCTCAATCAGGTCGAGCGCTTCTTTGCGCTCCTCACCGATAAGAAGATCAGGCGCGGCGTCTATCGCAGCGTAGCCGCCCTCAGGGCCGATATCGCCTCGTTCATCGAGCGACACAACACCGATCCCAAGCCGTTCCGATGGACCAAATCCGCCGATGACATCCTTGCTTCCATCGAGCGCTTCTGTCGTTACAATGCCCCGGCAAAGCAAGATCCGATGTTGCGAACTTCTGGTTCAGGACACTAGGTCTTTCGAAGCTGCGGCGTCATGCCTAACTAAAGCCAAGCAAGTCAAAGGAAGGTTCGAACCGCCAGTTTATTTGGCAGCGCACGCCCGCAGCCGACGTTCGGCGATTTGGTGCGCCTTCGATGGCAAAGTGGCATATAGCTTCCCTGCTCGTCGGGTCTCGGGGCACGAAGTCTCAACGTCACGCTTTGCTCGTGCTCGGCGCGGGGCCTGAGCTCGGCGTTGATTGGTCGAACGGCTTGGTTCTGCATGCTATGGCAAACCTAGAGTGTCATACAAAATCGGCCCGATCATCGCCAACTGATCCATTCAATGCCGGCCTACCTGCTAGGCTAGATGATCTCACGCGGTGACGCGATGCCATTGCGGTTTGGGATCGGCATCGATGCGAACAAGTTCGCCGGGTTGGGTCTTGCGGCCGCCTGTTGGCGTCGCAGCGCGGTATCAACTGCGAGTAGCTTGCGATCGGCGCTGAGATTTTTGCCGTCGAGTGCGACGCTCGGCCGGACTGCCCATTTAAAACGAAAGCATTTGCCGACGTCGGTTAACTCGACGATGCCCGCCGAACTTCAGGTGAATGGATCACCTCAGTTCGACTTTCTGTCGAAGATCGGTCAGCTGCGTTAATCGACACCCTGAGGTGCTCATCAGGATGTAAAAGGCAAATTCGGCCCCTTGAGCCATGAGCCAGTCAATCGGTCCGCGTCTTTCGCCGATATGGATATCTTAGTTGCCAAGGGGAAATTTGCGCAGCAAAAGTATCGGTCGCTGCGAGAGCGATGAATTGCATTTGCGCTGCTGCCGCGCATGGGCCGTTGTAATCCCTCGAAAAATCGATCGCGCGCATGCACTTAGATTCTGCCGCCGAGCGTCTTTAACAAATGGTCCATTCGCGCCGGCATCGCGAAAGCCACCATGACCTGGCGAGGCTGAGTGGGAAGAGAGATTGAGGTCCCTCGCAATAGGATGGCGGCTGCTTCACAGCTCAACGCCGTCGCCCCCAAGCACTCGTTGCATCAGCGCGCCCTTAATTTCGCAGGCGATCTCGTCACGGATCATCGGTCCGAACTGCAACTCGGCATCGGTATTTCCGATCAGGTCGTGAGCGGCGAGCCGTTGCTCGAGGCGGCTCTGGAACTCCTCGCCCATCGCCGCGATCAGCCGGTCCCGCGTCTGTGCATGGGCTGCGGGGGCGATCCGGCCCACCACCGCCTCCCAGGGTTGCCAACGAGTCGCCAGAAAATCGCTGAACCCCGCCGCCTCCTCATTCCGCACCTGCGTCTCGGCCGCGATGAGGTCGTACTCAGTGACGTAGGAGACATCAAAGAATCGCATATCCGGAGCGATGAGCTGTAGGTCCAGCCGCTCGCGCAGCTTGACCTGATAGGCGAGATAGACCTCGATCTCGTCGACGAATTGAAGGGAGCCGACCTTCTGACGAGCGATACGCTCGAGTGCGCTCAGGCGGAACAGGACCCGCGCCTGGTGGACGAGCTCGCCGAGACGATTGTCATAGGCTCCCTCCTCGACATCAGCGTTCAGGCGGGCAGTCTGCATGCCGTTCCAAGTTAGGGTGATGCGATCTTGGCAGGTCTCGCTCGCCCCAAACGCCAACTGGAAATACTGCTGACGTATGTGCGGCCTGCTCGCTGCTTGCCGCAGATCCTCGGCTACCGCTTTTCGAAACTCGGGATTGCCATAGTTCACGGTGCTCCGCAGCCTGTCGAGAAAAAGCGCATATTCCGACGCACCCGCCTCGTCGGCGAAGTTTTGCCAGACCGCGATCACCTCCGGCTCGCCCTCCATCCAGTCCGCCACCACCTCGCTCAAGGGTCGCGCTGAACCGACAGTCGTTCCCTCACTCATCGAGAAGAAGACGCGCGGACCGCCATAACCCGGGGCATTCAGGGCTCCCGCCAGATTCGTCCGCACCCGCTCGGACAGCGGATTATCCTCTACATAAACCATGCACCCAAGACCCAGCTGAGTTAGCAGCGTCTCCGGCAGGCTGGTCAGCCGGTTACCTCGTACCTCGAGCACTTGGAGCTCGGCCGGAAGAGTCGCAGGCAAGCTCGTCAGCCTGTTGACGCCGACGTGGAGTCTCTGAAGCTCAGGCGGGAGGGTGTCGGGCAGGTTGTTCAGGTTGTTGTCGCGGGCGAAGAGCAACCGGAGCTCGGCAGGGAGTGCGTTGGGCAGGCTGGTCAGCCGGTTGCCGTCGGCTTCGAGCTCCTGGAGGTCGGGCGGCAGGGTCTCGGGTAAGCTAGTCAGCCGATTGCCGCCAACCGCAAGGGTCTGAAGTCCGGTCGGGAGTGCGTTGGGCAGGCTGGTCAGCAGGTTACCGCGGACATCGAGGTCCTGGAGCCCGGCCGGCAGTGTGTCCGGCAGGCTGGTCAGCCGGCAGCTGCCGATAGCGAGCGTCGAAATGCTTTCCGGAAGAGCCTCGGGCAGTCCAGTCAGCTGGTTGTTGCCGATTTCGAGTGACTGTA
Source organism: Bradyrhizobium sp. NC92 (assembly GCF_025200865.1). Lineage (NCBI taxonomy): Bacteria > Pseudomonadati > Pseudomonadota > Alphaproteobacteria > Hyphomicrobiales > Nitrobacteraceae > Bradyrhizobium > Bradyrhizobium sp. NC92. Next base: position 7,287,700 of record NZ_CP104171.1, on the reverse strand, counting down.
GGCCTGCCGGGAACGTTTCGGGCAGGCTGGTCAATCGGTTGTCGCTGGCGCCGAGCCATCGGAGGTCGGCCGGGAGCGCGTCGGGCAGATGCACCAACTCGTTGTTGCTGACGTCCAGCGACTGGAGTCCGGGCGGAAAGGCGGCAGGCAATGTTGTTAAGCCTAGGTATGTCAGCTCCAGCCGTGCATAGACGTAGCCGGCTTCTGCCCAGGCTCTTATTCGTCTTATGGCCTCGTGCCGGTCCTCGTTTTCCGTCTGCCCTGGCTCGCCAGCCCATGCGTCTAGGATCTGGTCAAGCCGCGCTTCGCTGAGGACGGGGTCTTCAAGGTCCGTCAGATTGCCGGCCGAGCTAGAGGTGGAGAAGCCTGTGCCGTGCAAGGCTCCGGTCAGCCGCGCCGGGGCCGGGGTGAGCCTGCGGCCTCCCCTTAAACTATTGCCATCGCCTGAGCGGGGCTGTCGGTCAGGGATCGATGCCCCGAGATCTTGCTCCCAAGGAATCGCTGGGGACGTTGGCCACTCCGACACCACGTCATCCCACGGATGCTCCTCCTGATCGACACCATGGGTGGGCCAATCGGCAGCTGCATCCATCACGTGCCGGTAATCTGTCAGGCCGAGACTGCCGGCCGGCAACTGCCCACGGTGATCCGTGGCCGCAAAAAACACATTCTGATTGCCCCCTTGTTCAGAGGCCGTATCCGAGGGCGACCGCGAGGCGCTCTGTCCGACGCGATCCTCGTGCTGCATACTCAACTGCACTGCATCTGTGCTCGACACAAGATCACCGATGCTATTTGAATTGGGAGATTGGCGCTCGCGGGAGTGAAACTCGTTCAGGTGCTGCTGAAAGCTCGCTTGGTCCGCCTGCTGCGTTTGCAGCGCGTCGTCATGCGTCCGATCGACGCCCGACACCTCGAAGGGGTTGAGGTCGTCGAGCGGATCCATCCCATTCTCCTGGCAGATCTGAGCAGTTGACGCGACATCTGGATATAAACACGTTCTCGCTAACAGGTTTAGCTTTCGAGAAGCTGACGAGGAATCAGCATGATCGTGGCCGCCAAAGATGGAGCAAGACTCATGATCAACGATCTGCGGACCGCGCACCGACTTTGTTGGGCCGTTCACAATCTTTGCTATCATTCGGCCTGCAATATTGCTCCTAAACCGGAGGACGGCGTCCAAGATGGGCTCTGACTTACTTTTGATGCAGTTTGTGGGATGTCGGTCACGTTGATTACCGTGATCAGCGCCAAGCGAGCACTCCACCGCTCTAGTCTGTGCGTGGGTTTGTCGTAGCGGGTGCTTACGACGAAGGCGATAAGGCCGTTGTCCTGGCAGGCCGTCCGGAAGTCTGTGCCCATCGCGCGGAACGGTTTCGCGACGTGTTCCATAGTCATTATCGAAGATGCGTGACCGATCTTCCACTCGCAGGGCGCATCGTCCAGCTCCTGGTAATCGCCGCCCGCCGCTTCCGCTGCGATGTCCTCCTGTGCGGGCGCCAGATCTTTACTGAGCGCTTCGCCGCAAGGGTACTGGCTCCATCGGCGCGACGCTTCGCGAGGCTGGACTCTATCGTTCATCACCTCGGCTCGGCGCTTGGCCATGCAAGTGAGAAACTATACTCTCCTGCGCGTGGTCCAGCGCCGTTACCGTCCCCATCTTGCCCGCTCAAGGTTATCGGCGTTGATGATTGGGCGTGGCGGCGCAATCACCGATAAGCCACCATGACCTGGAAAGACGTCGGATCGTGAGCCGTCGACAGCCCAATGCTGGCTCGCCGCTCATCCCATGATCGCTAACGTCACTTGCCATCGCAGCGGGGAATCGTACGCGGGACAGGTCGCAGATCATTGGCATTTGATGGAGAATGCCAGTCGGGCCTGCCTCGATGCCATCCGCAGATCGATGCGCGAGATCCGAGCACGATCGCGGCGACCACGATCGATCCCAAACTGCTCAACGTAGCCCGCGCCTTGCAGTATGAAGGATACCTTCGTCGCGAAGAGACCAATGCGACGATCTTGGTCCTGTCCAAAAGTGGAATGCCGATTAAGCAGGTCGTGGCCAGACTGGACATAGCAGGAATCTGGTTCGTCAGGTGATCCTCGGCGAACGCCACGATGTCTTCCGGACCCGACACAGTTCGCTCGACTAACCCCTGCCGGCTCGGCGACCAGAGGGCCGCCGGGTGCCGGAACGGCGCTGAACTTTGGCGGCCCCTAAGGCGCGCGGCTCCAGAGGCTCTCTTCGTGTCGTCGCAGAATGGCCAACACGCCGGCGGGGAGCGGAAAGGCCAACGCACAGAACCTTACCGTATCCCGTCGGCGAGAACGATCGCTCGTCTCATGACGATTGGACGCGATACGCTCTCGAAGGCAGGGACGGTCAAGCTCGTCGGGCGGCAAATGCACGGCGGCGTCAAAATCGATCTGCTGCGAGCTAGGCTAATCGGCGCAGCTTAGAGCGGAGCTGCACCAAAATTGCGTCAGCGCCAATCGGACGCCGATGAGAGGGCAAATCCGCAAGCCGATTGACAGCGGCCCCCAACCACAGCAGCAGAAGCGATGCTCGATGCTCTATGCTCGAGGTTCTGTTTTTCAGTGCGTCGCACCGAAGCATAAGAGTGTTGCTACATCCATTTGCGATCGCCAGTGTGAATGGAATAGCAATTGCAAGACGCGACGTTTTACACCGAAGCCAGGCCTCGTTCGGCAATCTTTGGCGCGCCTTACTCCATGCATCGCGCTACGATCTATTCGCGAGCTGGATACCTATCATAAATAAAATAGATTTTGCTGATCTTACCTGAAGCCTCATAAGTCATGGGCCGTTCATTAGAAGGAGCAATCAGGACTCGTGCGAATCTCTTTTCAGTCACCTCCTCACCAACTCGACCTGCTTGAGCACGCAGTGGGTTCACCGGAGTTCGTTGTCGATCGTCATTCGCTTGAGTTTTAGCGTAGTCTTTCGATAGGCGATGAAATGCGAATTCTCCTGGTAGATCGCGATGCGGCCTTTGTGCGAGCCGCCAAGGAAACGCTGTTGGTTTGCGGCTTCGCCGTCGATGTAATCCACACCCTTGACGAAGCGGAGACCGCGCTTGGTTGCACCAGCTATCACATTCTCCTGCTCGAATTGGTACTGCCGGATGGAAATGGCCTGGACTGGCTCAAACAGTTGAGGCGCGAAGGATGTTCGATGCCCGCCATGATGATGAGCAATCTCAACGATCTCGGCACCCGGATTGCGATATTCAATGGTGGTGCCGACGATTTCCTGCCTAAGCCGGTGTCTCTTGATGAGCTCATTGCTCGCATGCGCGCCATTTTGCGACGATCGACGCAAATGACGGCACCCGTCGTTACCTTCGGCAACTTACATTTCGATCCTATCGGCCGGCAAGTCTCAGTTGGCGGCCGGCCATTAAGAATTGCGCGCCGCGAAGTCTGCATTCTTGAACATTTACTCAGCCGGGCAGGCCGTACCGTGCCGCGAGCGTCGCTGGAGGAAGGTCTGTATGCGTTTGACGACGAAGTCTCGACCAATGCCTTAGAAGTGGGGATCTATCGATTGCGCACACATTTGAGCAACTCGGACGCGACGCTGCGGATCAAAACCGCACGCGGCGTCGGCTACGCGCTTGAGCTGAAGAACGATCCGCCGCCTTGCCGATCAAACTTGAAAACGACGCTGCCTTGAAGTTCGCCCTCGATCCTTGCGGTAGCCGACGGCCGAGCGCAGTCACGGCCGCGATTCTCTCCTGCCTTCTATATGCCGTCTGCACGCTCGTGCCGCTCTTCCCTTCCGCAGCTCAGACAAAGCGCGACCATAATCAGGGGGCGCCGCTCGCGACGGCCGGCAGCCTTAGCGGAACCTTGAATCTTTCCTCCTCTCAGGGGAAGACCGTTCATCTTCCGGCGGCGGCGGCCAGTATATTTGTTGCCGACCCGACGATAGCCGACTACCAGGCGCCATCGAGCACGACCATCTTCGTCTTTGGAAAAAAATCGGGACGGACTAGCCTGTTCGCATTGAACGACAAGGGAGAGGCGTTAGCCGAGTTTCGTGTTGTTGTTACCCAGCCTGTGGAGGATCTGCGTGCCGCGCTGAAGGCCGAGCTCGGGGACTATCCGATCCAAGTCACCTATACGCCACGCGGCGCTATTCTTAGCGGGACAGCGCCCAGTGCCGATGTCGTTGAGCGCGCCAAGAAGATCACCGAGCAGTTTCTCGGTGCGGGCGCGCTGGTCGTCAACAAGGTCCAGGTGGCCGGCTCATTACAGGTGAATTTGAGCGTGCGCGTGGCCGAGGTCTCGCGCAGCGCCATGAAGGAGTTTGGCATCAACCTCTCTGCATCGGGTCAAAACGGCGCGATCGCTTTTGGATTTAGCAGTGGCAAACCTGGAGGTTCTGCGGCGAGCCGGGGCGGCGGCACGGCAAGTATTGGAGCCGGCGTTGGCGGCACGAACATCAGTGCTGTTCTTGACGCGCTCGCCAACGAGCACCTCGCGTCAGTACTGGCGGAACCGAATCTTACTGCCATGTCTGGCGAATCAGCAAGTTTTCTGGCTGGCGGCGAGTTCCCAATTCCGGTCATGCAGGACAATCGTCAAGTCTCAGTTCAATTCCGTCAGTTCGGCATTAGCCTGGAGTTTGTTCCGACCGTTCTCAGCAACAACCAGATCAATATCCACGTCAAGCCTGAAGTCAGTGAGTTATCGAAAGAAGGTGAAGTCAATATCAACGGCATGTCTCTGCCCGGCCTATCCACGCGACGTGCCAGTACTGTCGTCGAGCTTGCCAGCGGTCAAAGCTTTGCAATCGGCGGGCTGATCAGGCGCAATTTCAACACCGACATCAGCACGTTTCCTGGGTTAGGCGATGTCCCGATCCTTGGCGCGCTGTTTCGGTCATCCTCATTTCAGAAGCAGGAGACGGAGCTTGTCATCGTCGTTACCCCGTACATTGTGCGGCCAGCATCGTATGCCGCCAAGATAAGTGCGCCGACTGACCGCCTCCGGCCGCCATCAGACGCGGGGCGCATTTTGACGAATACGTTGGCGAGTTCCCCACGAAGCCGCGACGCTCCCCGCACCGAACCACAAGCGACCGGGGGAACCGGGTTTATCATCGAATGAGGCCGCGAATGACCGTGCGAAACCTGGGCCACTTGATCGCTGTCGCGGCAACTGTCGGCGGATGCACACATAATGCTGCGATCTATTCTAGGCCGACTGAGCAAGCAATCCAAGTTGAGCAAAAGACTAGTATCTTGAGATTACAGAGCCTTCGTCGCTCTGAGAGGTCTGGTCTGCGAAATTTCATTGCGAATGCAAGCCGCGGTCGGCGGGATGCACTCCATCTGGACGTTAGTGGCTCACCCCGGCTCGTTGCGCAGGTGGCTCATGAGGCCCGGGCGGTGGGCGTTCCTGGCTATAATATCCGCCTGTCCGCTTCCCCCCTGGATGTGTCCAGCCATTTCGGCGTTCAAATCGAGGCGATCATTTACGAAGCACGTCCTCCGCTCTGTCTATCTCTTTCGATCATCGGCCCTTCAGTAGACGACAATTCTTTCAATCCAACGCTAGGCTGTTCGATCCGCAATAACCTCGCTGTCACGGTCAACGATCCAGGCGACTTACTAGAGAACAGAGCTGTCTTGCCAACCAGTGGTGACCGTGCGGTGCTTCCCCTTATCGCACGCGATAGTCTCGCCGCGGGCAACAAGGGCAACTTGGAAGGTGGCACTCACAATAGCGTTCCGTCAGGCCCCCAATGAGCAATCTTGAGCTCTGAGCGGCAAGAGCATTGGCGATACTGTGGCCAACATCTGCAGAAGTGCTTCCGCCGTTTCCGACGTCACTCAGATATCAGGTTGCGTCATGGCGTCTTTGACTAGAGCGCCCGAACGCATCGCTTTGGCGCCCCGAGCTAGACGAGGCCGGCGGCAAAGACTGCCTTTGCAACCCCCTCGAAACAGTCTATCGGAACGGCCTTTCCCAATATTCCCTTTCGGATCAGCTGACGCGCCAAGCCAGGCTCCTGAATAATGTTCAGATGCAGAGCTTTCGCCTGATCAAGCAGCTGTGAAGCAAATTCGTCCTCGCCGCGGCACACCATTACGGGGGCTCCGGCCTGCCCACGAACGTAACGAAGTCCAATCAGCATCGCGGGGCCCGCTACTATCAATGTCGCCCGCTTGACCCCGAGCGGCGGCTCGCTCGCCGAGTCCCGACGGAGCCGACGGCGTTCGCCCTTTACCTGCGGATTGCCGTCCTGTTCCTTAGACTCGCGCTTCGCTTCACTCTCCGTCATGCGCATGTCGCGCAAAAACAACCATCGCTGAATTAGCAGATCGGCCAAGCCGCCGATCAGAAACGCCCCAGCAGCAATTTCAATTAGATACTTGAGCTCTTTGAATACAAAGCTAAAACAACCCAAACCGCAGACAGGCAGGTACACCAGCGCCTTCCAACTTGCGACTGAGGTGAAAAACAGCGTTACGCCGAGAACGAACACTTTGATCAGCGACTTACCAAGCTCGACAATAGACCTCTGAGAGACAAGCCGTTTCAGCCCCTTGATGGGATCCAATTTCTCAAGGCTTAGTTTCAGCGGCTCCATGGAGAACGTCAGCCCGCCAGCAGCCAAGAAACTGGCTAGAATGGCTGCAGCAACGGCCGCTCCAATGATTGGGGCAACACTCGTAAACGAAAGTTCGATCAATCCGACCAGTGCCTGCCGGACCGCAGTGTTGAAGGGCTGCCCCTGGAGCTTGTCCACGAGCTGCACCCCTTCACGCCATACGTCCTCGATCGCGCTCGCTCGGAAACATAGGCAGCCGAACGCGGCGCACATGCTGAGCGCGCTCACAAAATCGGCGCTGCGCGGGAATTGTCCTTTCTTACGCGCCTGACGTAGCTTCTTAGGAGTTGGTGGAAGCTTCTTCTCTTCGCTCGAGTCGTTCATTTCAAGAATTTCCCGAGCCGCTCCAGCACCCCGTCGAACTGGACAATCTCCGTTCCCATGTATTCAATGAGGAAGACAGTGTAACTCACCATGATGATGCCAAAGGCGGCGTTCTTGATAGTGCCAGAGAGGTCGTTCAGCTTAATTTGCGGTGCAAAACGCCCGAGCAGCATGAGAGATACCTCAATCAGGAGCAGCAGAGCCAGCACGGGTCCGGAGACTAGCAGGGCCGTGCGCATGATCTGATCGAGAAGCGCTACAAACTCCATTGCCCCTTGCATTGTTAGGGGAGGTAGTACCTGGTACACGGGCCAGATCAGATAGCTGCCATAGAGGCAACGAACCATCGTCTGTAGACCTCCAGACAGAACGAAAATAGTAACCGCAGCAGTTCCGAGAAAAAGACCCGTGGCGGAGGCCTGGCTGCGCGTCGCAGGGTCGTCCAGCTGGCTTGAAACACTCCGCTGCGTGTCAATGATGTCGCCAACTGCCTGGATGCTCCATAGCGGTATGCTTAGTAACATCCCGAACAGCAGCCCGATGAATATCTCTTTGAGACCGAGAAACGCGACCGCGGCCAGACGGGTGGCCGGATCCAGGGTCTGCAGACCGGCCTTGACATGCGCAAGGCACGGCAGTCCGATCACGATCGTCAAGCTTGCCCGGATCATCCCGCTAATCTGCGGCCGCGTGAATACGGGAAGCACCAACATAATGCCTAGCGCCCGGGCGGCACTAAGGCCCGCTGCAACGACGAACTCGACGGCAGCCTGGATCAGAGCTTGCGTCTCGGTGGGTGACAAAGCATGCATTCGCGGCGCCCATTGTTCGCTTCAGCTGATCTAACCGGCTCCGCTCGCCGTGCCTTAATGTTTGGTGCCAGAAGGCCGCAGATAGTCGGCGGCGTTCGTTTTATGAGCGCTCAACGAGAGCACCGGCCGAACTGCAATCCTGTACGGTAGGCCGACGATCTCCATACTCTCATGCTCGCTCGGTAAACTGGCGCACTTTGGTAATTCAAGGGGGATGCCGATGGGCGGTTTTGTCCTCACAAACTCCGCCTTTCAGTTCCGCACTAATGCCTCGATGTGAGAGAGGGGAACTCAGTGAAGATATGCTGGGCTTGTTCGATAAGCGGCGCGCTCAGCACCGGAGAAAACAGAACGAGCACGGCAACGACGACGAGGAGCTTCACGGTGAGGGGCAAGGTTTGATCCTGGAGCTGCGTTGCCGCCTGTATGATGCCAACAAGCAATCCAGCCACGAGAGCTGCTAGGAGCGGTGGCAGAACCCAGATCATGAAGAGGACGAGCGATCGGGTCAAATGCGTGAGGATGCTGGCCTCGTCCATATTAACCTCCGGGCGCGGCGTAACTTAACACCAACCCGTGCATGAGCCGCGACCATCCGTCGATCGTGACGAACAGAAAGAGCTTAAAAGGAACAGATATCATTGTGGGCGATACCATTGACATGCCCATGGCCATCAGAATCGTCGTTACAATCAGATCAATCGTGATGAATGGAAGATAGAGAAGGAAGCCGATTTCAAAGGCACGCTTTAATTCCGAGATTAGAAAGGACGGTACAAGAATCGCAAAATCATCCGCTGTAGCGTTTCCCCGCATCTCCTCTGACCAAACATGTTCTGTGGATGACAGGAAGAACGTGCGCTGCTCCTCATTGGTGAATTTTTTCAGGTGAGCGCGCAGCGGCTCGCTTCCCTCCTTAGCGGCTGCCGCCCAGTCGTCGAGCGTCTGATAATGAAGTTGCGGAGCGGTAACGCGGTTGTAGATCTGCTCCAGCACTGGAGCACCAATGAAGACGGTAAGGATCAATGCAGCGCCATACAGAACCATGTTCGGGGGTATCGATTGGGTCCCGAGCGCGTTACGCACGAGGAAGAGAACGACGGACACTTTTATGAATGCCGTCGTCGTGACGACTGCGAAGGCCAGCAGACCGAGGCCGACCGTCACGGCGAGAAGCGCAAGGATGCCTGGCTGGATGTCAGTCATTGACCGCCAACCCACCACGCAGCCTGATGGCCATTTCCTCTCCGACACGTACGATGTCGCCGTGGCCGATCACTCGACCATTGGCAACAATGTCAACCGGTCGGTCAACGGGGCGGCCAAGCTCGAAGACATGCCCTTCGTTGACGCTTCTCAACGTACCCAGCGGGATAGGCCAGCGGCCGCATTCGAACACGAGCGTAATCTCAATACTGTCGATGTCGGTTTCCGAGGGCAAGTTCGATGCCTGGGTTTGGGGTCGTGTCGTCATATATGCACTCTTTAATGGGTGGGGTTGCAGGCGGAAGGGCCCCCGCAAGATCAGTCTGTCGCCAGCAACCTCGGCCGGCGCCCACAATTTGTCAGCAGTCAGGATGACCTGATCGCTCGCGAAGGGAATGACGTCCGGCAACAGGGCATCGCCAGCTTTTGCCTGGCGAACAAGCCCGACGGACACGCGCAACGAGCCAATCTCGCCGGCAACCATAATGGGCAACGCCGGGGAAAGATTGCGCATTTCACGGGGCAATTGGCCAAGCAACTCGCCTAGCTTATAGAATGCAGACGGAGTCCGACAGTCAGGAGACGAGAATAGGAAGAGCCGGGCCTTGTCCACGAGCGTCCCATAGACCAAGTCGAGTTCCAGATAAGGGCCTTGCGTCGATGCTTCGTCGATGCGGATAATTTGCAAATCCCGCTCTAGCAGACCCTCTAGTCGAGTGAGCCATGATTCAAGCGCAAGTTCGAGGACGAGAGAGCGGGCTGGGTCCGAAGGTAAACTAAGGCCATGCTGCACTGTCCAAATAAGTGCCTCCGCCAGCGGACGAGGCACCGACAAGACGGCCATTTCGGCTCCGACGCGAAATGTACAGTCAAGCATGGGCGCAGTCGATGGTGGCGCCTGCCACACAAGCCGGCTAACACATATCGAGACCTGTGTATCGCCAAGGCGATCCTTCAGCACCGTTCGCCGAGCGGCCATCTCATTGAGGCACGAGACCGCGCTGTGCGACAATCTTAGCGGCGGCACGAATGGCGCAGGTTCATCGGCCGCATCTGCTCCGCACATGTTCACGGGACCGGAAGTTGGCGCCGACATAAGAGAAGCAGCCATTATGTTAAAACGCCGGCGGCCTGGCTCTGCGAGCCGCTCTGATACCGGAGCAAGACTTCATCATCCATTTCGATTTCAGCTGCAAACTCGGACCGAGCGTTGGCCGTGCGCTGAACATCGCACTCAATCTGCTGCCATTTCTGGCTCGCCGCCGAACGCTTGGCCCACGCGAACCGCGCCTCAACAACCGCCGCCTGGGCCTGCTCTTGAGCAATGCGCGCTTGCTCAAGCGCCTGGAGTGCAGATGCGATCTCTGCTGTGAGTCGTCCAATGACGAGATGACACCGACGGTCGAGTTCGGTGACGCTCATCGTATCAGACGATGCGAGTTTCAGATAAAGTTCAGCTTCGAGGCTTGCGCGGCGTTTCTCGGCGCTGGCAACATTCTTGGAAGCTTGCTCCACCGCTTCAACCGCCATTTGGCATTTGGCTTGCATATTGGATAATTGACGAAGCGCACTTCGCTCCCTCATGTCCTTCACCAGCCGCAGTTTCGACGCTTGGATGGGATTCAGGCGGTCAGACGCGACATCCACGTGACGGCCTCCTCAAAAGTGGACGGCTCATCTTGCCCCTGGCGCAAAAAATTCCGCAACTCCTCGATCGATGCGATTGCTCGGTCAGTCAGCGGATCGCCCCCTGGCTTGTACTCACCGACCTTGATCAAAAATTCGGCCTCATCATAGCGCGAAAGAAGATCTCGAAAGAAGGAGGCGGCCTTTCGATGTGACACAGAGGCGACCGCATCCATCACGCGACTTCGGCTCGACAACACGTCGATGGCAGGAAAATGCTCTCGCGATGCGAGCGCGCGTGAGAGAATGATATGACCATCGAGAATACCGCGCGACTCTTCGGCGATTGGATCGCCTGTGCCGTCACCTTCCACAAGCACGGTATAGAAGGCCGTGATCGAGCCCTGCTCGCCCATACCGGCACGTTCCAACAGACCCGGCAGAAGTGCAAAGACGGAGGGCGGAAAGCCGCGCCGCGTTGGAGGTTCTCCCGCGGCAAGGCCGATTTCACGCATCGCGCGGCTGAAGCGCGTCAATGAATCCATCATGAGAACGACACGCAATCCTTGATCACGAAAGTACTCGGCGAGTGCCGTCGCCGTATGAGCACATTGCGCGCGCTCCATTGCCGACCGGTCGGAGGTCTCCACGATAGCGATGGTACGATCGATGGCATCGCCAATGTGGCGCTCGATGAATTCACGCACCTCACGTCCGCGCTCCCCTATAAGCGCAACGACGGTGACGTCAGCATCCGCGCCTTTAACAATTTGCGACATCAGCGTCGACTTGCCGCAACCGGCATCTCCATAAATTCCGATCCGTTGGCCTTCGCCACAGGTCAGAAGTCCGTCGAGCACGCGGACGCCGAGCGGAAAAGGCTGCTCGATACCGCGCCGCCTCATTGGGTTGGGTGCCTTGCCGCGGAGGGGGCGAGTGTGGGTCGTCTTTATTGGACCCTTTCCGTCGAGCGGACGGCCGAAGCTATCGATGACGCGGCCCAGCAAATCGGCTCCGACTGGAACTTCCTGCATCCGCCCGGTCGGAACCACTTCCGCGCGGTTAGACATGCCTATCATGTCGCCGATTGGCGTGAGTAACACCCCATCCGGCAGCAGGCCGATCACCTCCGCCTCAAGTGACCATCCTGTATTGTGGTCCTGCAATAGGCACAGTTCCCCAACGCGGGCCCCTGGCAGCACGGCATGGACCAAGGTGCCGACGGCTCGGGTGATCCGTCCACGCACGGCACACGTATCGACATGCTTTGCTGTAGATTTCAGAGATGATAACGCCGCGTGCACAGCGCCTTCATCAGCCGCATCGCCATAGCTTGGCCTTTGAGAAGTCATGGGTCGCCTTCTTGAGAAGGCGGAGCAAGGGCGAGATGCAATGTACGGAGCTGCGCGGCAAGTCCTAGATCGACATTACCAAACTCACTCCACAAAACGCATTGGTCCGGCGTCAGAGCCGGGTCCGGATCAATTCTGACCTTAGGCCGCCCATGTGTTCCATCGAATGGCGCGAACTCGCGTATCAGGGCATCGACGTTCACGGGAGAAACATGAAGGCACAATTCCGCGCTGCCATATCTTTGCTCGATGGCGTGACGAACCGTCCTCACTAACATTGCGCCCGGATCGAAGGAGCCGACCAAGTCATTCAAGATCTCAATGACGAGCTGTGGCAGCTCCTGTTCTAGTACGGCTTTTCGTCGCGCCAGCTCAGAAGCAGCTCGAGTAACCAGCCGCGCCATTTCGTCCGAGCCTGTCTTCAGGCCTTCGGAGTGCCCGCGCGCCTGCTCGCGCTGATAAGCGTTCCTTGCCCAGTTGCGAACCTGCTGGAGATACCGCTCTGCCAGCGCGCGCGTCTGTGCCGCATCGTACCAGATCCCAAGTTCCGAGGCTGGTATGAGTGGACCCACGGGACGTATCTGCGGGCGTTCTGGCAATGCTGGCTCACCCGCGGTCATGCCGGCCGTGTCTCCGAGGCCAAATGGGTCATCACCAAAGACATCAATTGGCCCGCGGCTTTGTGGTGTTCGGCGGCCGGGCTCTCCGCGGCGGTCCCGACAGGCAAGCAGAGAAGCACGCGCGTACGGTCGAGCTCTGAGGCTTCCTTGAGCCAAGCGCCAAGGCAGGCATATCCGTCATGCTTAATCCGCTTTGAAAGTTCCTCCGGATCGACAATCAATTGGGTTTCGACGGCGCTGGATACATGTCGGATAGCGAAAGCATGTGCTTCCGCACCGATATTTCCGATCAGTAGCGAAAGATCATGCTTTGACACCAGCTTCAAGACCGAACGGGCGTGCCAAGTACCGCCAGCGAGCAGTGCCGCACGATGCGGATCATGCCCAAGCAGAGCGCCCCTTCCCCAGCTACTTCCCCTCGATAGCAGTTCACTGCCTAGCAGCAGTTCGGCTAGTCTTTCCTGCAGTCTGGGAGTTTTCTGCAGTTGCAGCACTGTAGAAGCCGCCAGCGACGCATCAAGCCGTTCAGCAAAACGGCTTGGATGGATTAAAGCAGTAAGCTCGCGCGCCCGATCGGAATGTCGGTTGAGCGAATGATTTGGTTCGGTGGGTGTCATCGTTGCGGACATTGCATTCCGCCTATCTCGCATCGGAGTTCAGCTTTTTGCCGGCGGCTTGGACGGCGGGCATACCCGCCGCTTTGCCAATATTCGCCACTTTCCGCCAGAACTGACCGAGCTGGCGCGCACGTGTGCTCAGCAGGACGTAAGATAGAATGCCGAACGCGGCGCCGGCACCTCCGACCGCAAGAAGGGAGGATGACATGGACTTGGTTGGCTGGATCGAAGCAACTGCTGGTGCAGAGGACATCTCATGCTGCGCCCGCTCAACCGGCACGAAAACGACGGCCACCTTTTCGTAAGATAGTCCTTCAATGCTGTTGGCGACGAGCATCTTGATTTGGGGCAACAAGGCCGAGAGCTTCGCATTGGAGCCATGTCGAATGAAGACTGACGCTGAGGACGGGGTCGCATCCTGTCGCAAAAGGTCATTCTTCGGCAAGACAACATGAACCCGAGCGGAGAGAACCCCATCGATATCGTTGATCGTGCGCGACAATTCTTCGCTTAGGGCATAAACGTAACGAGCGCGCTCCTCAACCGGGGACGCAACCAGACCCGATCCCTTGAACACCTCCCCAAGATTCTTGAACACTTGGCGCGGCAAGCCCTGGTCATTCAGCAGTTCTATCGAAACGGCCAGTTGCTTTTCGTCGACCTGAATCGTGCTGGTACCATCCTTAGCGACAACACGGACTGCATCGACACCCTTACTGAGGAGAAGCGCAAGCATCTCGTTGGCTTCACGCTCCTGAACTTTCGTATAGAGATCGGCCTTGCAGCCAGCTAGCAACAGCACAAGCGGCAACAGCAGAAAAACATCGAGCCGCCTTCCCGCAGGCGCGCCGCGGCCGATCCTTCTTTGGGCGAACAGAGCCATGAACCGCCGCTCAGCCCGCTGATAGCAACTTGTTCAGAGATGAACCGACGGCGCCGGTACTCTTGGAGATGAGCGAAACCTCAATAACACCGTTGTAAACATCCCGCAGATTCTGCAACGTCGACTCGAAATTATCCGCACCTTCTGGTTTGCCGACGGGATGGACATCGACTCCGTCCGAGCGCGCGATAGGCTGCGCGGCAGGCCCAAGCTGGACGCTCTTCGAAGGTGCCGGCTCGCCGATCGAAGGAAGTGCAGTCGAAGGATATGGTTTGCCTAGGTGCACTGCAGAAAGATTCTGAAGGATGCGTTCGCCCGGCGGACGGGTCTGCGCGACTGTACGCTGAACCTCTGCTGCAGGCGGCGCCAACGCGCTGTCGGCCACCAAAGAGGCGACACCCTGCTTCGAGGCCGCCTTTGCAAGATGCTCATGAAAGTTGCCCGGCGCCGCTGAACACCCCTCGGTGAGACACTCGCCGAGGTTGGCAGAGATCGGCATAGCGCCAAACTTCACGGAAGAAATCATTGCTCTCGCGTCTATTAGCTGTCGTTGCCGTGAACGGCTCAGCACCCTAGCGAGGCGAGCTGACCAAAACCTGACGTGGATCAGGAGCTACGTCATCCAAAAATCACGATTAGCTTCCAATTTGCGACGAATTTCGTCTTCCAACTTCTGGAAGAATTCCAGCGCATGACCGCCAGGAATACTCATCCAAACGACGAGGCTGCACACGTTGAAGAACATTCTAATTGTTGGTGTTTTCATCTCCTTGAGTGTCGTTAGGGCGCTCGGCGCCCCCCTAGAGCTGCCATCCACGCCTTATACCTACACGGTTCTGGATCAGGATCTCGCGGCCGCACTGCAGGAGTTCGGCAACAACTTGAAAATTCGAATCAACGTCAGCCCCCAGGTAAAGGGGCGGATTCGCGGGCGCATGCCGGATCTCGCGCCGCGAGAGTTCCTCGAGCGCGTGACCAATCTTTATAATTTTCAGTGGTACTACGACGGGCTGGTGCTGTACGTATCCGACGCGCACGAGGCGGAAAGTCGCCTGCTTGTCTTAAATCCGATCACTTTCGATGCATTCAAGGCGGCACTTGATGCACTCAAAATTTCCGATGAACGCTACGTCGTAAGAGCTGCACCGGAAGATGGACTGGTCTTCGCTTCTGGCCCGCCTCGCTTCATCGCGCTTGTCGACCAAACGCTCAAAGGCCTAGTGGCGGAAGCCCAGGCGCGACGAAATCTTACGACGGCCGCAAAGCCGCCGCCCGAGTCGGTCTTGATGTTGTTTCGGGGCTCCTCAAGTACGGTCGTTCGTGATGGACGAGCGGAGGGACCTGTTTCGCCCGAGGCGCCGCATCAAGACAACGTGGCTCACGCGCCTAGTCCAAGCCAGAGATGAATTGACAGCAAGAGTAGCTTACAAGGGAACTCAATGCGGTCGCGGCATTCTTTGTGAGCATTTCGAAAGCTGATGCTGTCGGCATAAGAGCCCGAGGCCAGACGGTGATGCACCGATTGGCGCACGTATGCCTTCAACTGAACGGCCGGGCGGCATCATTCTTGCGGTGACTACGCCTTTGGCTCCACTCAACGATCGACGATTGCCTATGAACAATAGGACTCTCTCCCTCAACTGTTTGAGCACATTTGCCGGCAAAGGTGTCCGATCCATGATGCTTCACGGCGCCGATGGAGCAGACCGTAACCGGAGCGGTAAGCGCGGCCACTCGCCACCGCATTCTCTACGAGACGCGAGCCGTATCATTTAGACCTGTTGCACGAACCCGCGCGCGATCTTCCGCGGATTCGCAGGCCCGAGTTCCCATTTTTGCCATCTGCCCGCGTCAGGACGCGACGGAGTGGCAGAAAATTCTGGGTGGATGCAGGTATTGTAAATACGCTGCAACTTTGCGCAACACCCATCCATGTCCCTTCGCGCATTCCTCTGAGCGCCGTCAGCTTCTCGAAAGCTAACTCCCGCTACTATAAAGGGGTCAATATCTAGCAGGCAATGAGCCTCTTGATCGCACGGACCTGAGCACCGGACGCCCACTCAGTCGCCGGGAGCAGCCGCCAGGAGTTGTTGGATCCGCCCATCAACACTTTGGTGTTCGTCGCGAACTCGGGCTGCACGATGTGACAGGACTGCGGCGCAATCTCACAGCACAGGATGTATAATGTCAGTAAACAACCTATCTCTAGCCGCCAACTCGAACGAGGCTTTGTCCGGGATTGCTCCCGGGTTGACGCCGGCGCAGGAGCTGTCAAGTTTCGAGGCGATGCTAGCGAGCTACGCCTTAAAAAACACGACCGGCGATCATTCCGCACCACAAGATGCGACCTCGCAGTTGACCAAGGACCTGACGGAGGAGCTCATACAGCTGACTGGCAATATCTTGCCACCTGAGATTAGGGCTGCATTGGATGCAGATGCGTATGGCCAGCCCCCGCAGTCAACCTCTGCTGCGGGCTCCACTGCGATTGCAGCCGCGCCAGTACCAAGCTCACGGATCACATGGAACAGTGGCACCCTGACTGACACTGAGTTGCAAATTGTGTCGGTGCTGAACCGTCATAAAGATAAATGCCCTCTCGATTGGAAGTCGCTCGGAGATTTGGCGAACGACCCCTCCACACCGCCGGATCTGAAGGCTACGATCGAGGCATTGCAGCAGGATCCGGAGCTCTTCTATGCGATAGGCTCACAAGGCGACGGCCGCTGCGGCGGGAAAATCAAGGCAGGTGATCTCTCCGGCTTCTCCGATCATCACCCACAAGTGGCGGCATTCCAGGAGCAGCAGGCGCGGAGCTACGAGCATAACTACGTTCCGTCGGACGGCACCGGAAATGGCCAGCCATGCGTTATGACCCAGACCGACGCATTGCGTGAGCTCTATCGCTACTCTGAGAACTTGCCCAAGAACCTGAGTCTTGCGGATTTCAGGCAGATCGTTGATGGCGAGGCTAAAACCGGCAAATGCCCACCTCAGGTTCTCGCAGCCGCTCAATACTTCCTCAATCATCCGGAGGAATGGAAACAGTTGTATGGCGGCTCGGTAGATAAGGTTCACAAAGAGGACTTCTTGCAGGCGGCTTCATCATCGATGAGACTCACGCATGCGGAGTTGGATACGCTTGGTATAATCAACAAGAACCAGGACGCTTTTTTCGGCAAGGGTGACCTGACACGGGAGAAGCTCGCGAGTATGGTCGATGACAAGAGTCTCGCGCCCGACGTGCGAAAGGCGGCCTCCCAGCTGCTTTCGGATCCTATCCTGTTCGGAGTGCTGAACAACTCGATCACAGGTTACAAGACCCACCACAAGTTCTTCGACTTCGGCGGCGGCCACACGGTCGATTCCGGCAACATCAGCAATAACGACTTCACCCATTTCTTCAACAACATGTCCGCTGCGAACCGCACCGCTCACCAATTGAAGACGCACGGCACTCAGACTGCTGCCGATCAGGCCGCCGTGGCGGACATGATGATGGGCGTGGCAGACCAGCCGGACATCAAGTCACCCAAGAAGAACGGAGGCGCCTTCATGCACACCCTTGATGACGTGCTCAAGGTGGGCTCCAAAGTGCTCGACTGGGCTGCGACGGCAGTTGGTGTACTCGGCTTCATTCCAGGTTTGGGCGAATTGGCCGATCTCGCGTCAATGGTCCTCGAGAGCGAGGCGCAAGCAGCAAATCTTCTGCACACAGCCATCACAGGCGGCAACATAAAGCAGGCACTGGAAGAAGCGGGACTCAGTCTTGCGGCACAGGCGGTAGGTTGTATCGGTGGTCCTGAGGTCAAACTCGCCATGCGCGAAGGCTTGATGAAGCAGGCAATTCAAGAAGCCGCGACGACTGGCGTGAACCTTCCGGTCTCGATGGCACAGTCTTACGCGGAGGACTATTTGAACACCCTAAAGGACCGGATTGAGTCTGAGGGCATGCAAGCTGCAAGCGTTTACAGCTAGTCAGAGCGACTTGGGGCTCTCAGATCACAACTGAGTAGCTAGGCGAGCTTGCGCGGCCCCGGTGCGGTCGGGTCCCACTGCAAACCGGTAGGATGCGCAAGCGTTGCCAGCGTGTTGGAGTTCCTTAGCCACATCCGACGACTTTGCGTCGTTGGTTTTCATCAAGGCCCAATTTATGTTCGGCTGTACTCGACCAGCCGGGTCGGCAGCAGCCGCAAATGCAGTACGTCGGCGCCGACAGTTCGATAGGCGGCCATCCAGCTCCAAAGCCGACGCTGAACTTGTCAAGAGTTTTAACTTAACACCGCGACTGAACCAGATGAGGTCGACGAGAATGCTTACACCGCAGTGAGATGTGGGCAGAGCGGATTTGCCAGCTGCGACCGCACGAGGCGTGGCCTTTGCCCGCTGGGCGGGGAAACCCTCGATGACGCTGAGGCCTTGGCAGGTTGAAAGAGTTGCCTTCGCGCTCTGATCGTCTCAGCACGCTTAACATTCCCGGTCGTGTTTGATCCGATCTGGGCACATCGCCGCCTGCGCCTGGCAGGAAGCAAATGTGTCGCCGGCGACGGTGAGCGGGACGCTATAGCATCTCGACCTCAAAGCTTGATGACCAACAAGATCGCCCGATCAACCGGCTTCATAACATGATGGTCCTTCTTGGTGCCAACTATCCCATCTCCACACGTGACCGATGCACCAATCACGTTGAATTCGTTAATCCGCCAGAACCGGTGCTGAATTTCTTAGATCCGTCAGCTTGTCGAAAGCTAACGCTCGCACAGTGAGGAAAGCCACTGCGGCAGGATCGAGTTGACATAGGAGAAGCCGATGCGCATTCCGAGTTCGAGCGCCACTGCGCGCGTGGATTCCGACCTCCATGCCGCTCGTGGTGACAAGAAAGGCTCGCGCACACCCGACGTCCATGACGATCACGGTCAATCGCCCGGTGCAAGCAGCCCTGTAAGTGGCACGTCAAATCCGGACAGTAGCTCGCAAGAGGCCGCGTGGAACCAAGCATTTAACGCCGCTCTCGGAGCTGCGGCCTTCCAAATGGCAAATAATGCAATAGCTCGTTTCCATGAGACCATTAGCGAGGAGGATTCCTGACGTCGGATGTTGCGACGTCAGGAAATAGGAGCCGCCAGTAGCGGCAACACCCGAACAACAGGAGAAGACTATGGCTAATAAGGTAGGTGCGGCTAATACCTCGACTGCAGGTGGGGCGGCTGGCACTGGTATTGCTGCAATTGGTACTGGAGCTGCTGAAGTTGCCGGAGAGGCCGCCTGGCAGAGGCAGATCGCCGCTCTGACTGCAGAAACTACCAAAGTTACCGAGAGGGATTTGCAACTTCGCGTAGTTTCAACAGAGCTCACGAGCATCAAGAAAGTCGCCGACGAGCGGGTGCAGTAACGGATGAGGTGGGACGACGTCGTCGTCCCACCTTTCCTTGGCATAGCGTTAGCTGCAAAGCTCGCAACGAGCCGCAGGGCTCACCTCGCTGTTCGGAAGACCATCGATCGTGAATGAATTAAACTCCCTGCATTTCGAGGTGCTGTCGGGGCTTTACTCCGGGCTGACCGGAGAAATTGGCTTGGGATCGACCCTGATTGGCAGCGACCTGGATGCTGACTTGGTCTTCATCGAACAAGGGCTCGAGCGCCATCACCTTCGTATCACCCCACATTGCGATTCGATCCAAATCGAGCCGCTTGCTAGGGACGTCAGGATCGAGGGACGCGAGCAAATTTCCCTGAGCGAGCGCGTTATTGTTCCTCTTCCCGTCGTCATACACGCAGGCGAGATGTCCATCCGTTGCTCCATGGAGGAGTCTAAACAAGCTAGCTCTGTCGGTCGCTGGTTCGGATCAGCCGCCGTACTCGCCTCTGTCCTGATCAGCTCTGTCGCGGTCGGCGCAGTATCGACGAGTTTCGTCCAGACGGACAGCGCCGTCGCCGTGAACTCCGACTTGCGGCGGACCGTCGAGGTTGCAACTAAGCAGGCGCCTAGCACTCCCGATGCTCCGACCGCCGACGCAGCTGCCGCACGGCTGCAAGAGGAAGTTGATAGAGCAGGCCTTTTTGATATCAAAGTCAGATCTGAGTCGGGTGTTGTCGCAGCCGACGGTACCGTAACTCGCGCCTCTCTCACTAAATGGCGGGAAGTCCAGGAACGGTTTGATCACGACCGAAAGGGAGCATATGTCCTCGTCAATGCAGTAGCCGTCAAAGAGGAGAAGAGCCCGACCGCGATTTCCGTTGAGGCCGTTTGGCGCGGAAGCGAGCCATATGTGGTCATCGCTGGCCAAAAGTATTTCGTGGGCGCGATGTTGAATAACGGATGGACGGTCAATGGGATCGATGAACGGCGTGTGCTGCTGAGCCGGAACGGCCGGCTTGTTGCCGTGCCCTATTAGAGCTTCAGCCCGCAACTAAGAAGGAAAGTCTCATGACTAGGCTCCCTCAGCATTCGCTAGAGCCTGGCGCCTCTTTTCAGCGGCTCAATGTCGACGATCTCCCACCTGCTATCACGCCGACGACTGCTAGAGCCGAGGAAACCGAAATCGAGAGAGCTCATGCAAATGGTCGCAAGAGCTTCGCGATCCTCGAGGATGGGCCCCCGCAAGATCTGCCAGGTGTCTCCGCGATCGAGACCGCACTCGAGCTTGAGCCGACTGATCCCGTTTCGCCCATCAAAGACAACGAGGCGCGCGTCCAGATTGGTAAGTTCGAGCCAGGATCAGAAGTTTCTTGGCTTAACGGTCCCAGTCTCGCGGACAACCTGCTCTCCTTTGTCACGCCGCGCCTATGTCATTCGGATGTTCTGCGCCCAGAGAAACAAGGCATTCTTCTCGAGCGTTTGGCTGATACCCTCTCGGCCGCTCCAGAGAGTTCAGTGTCTCGTGAAAACCTCGCGATTCTGCAGTCGGAGCTGCGACGGTTAATTCTGCTCCGGCAGAATCACAACGGCTTAATCAAAGGCTAGCAATGGCCGAGCCCGACCGAGAGCAACACCTCACACCTGGTCCGCCGGCACACTTATCAAGTGTCGGTGAGGTGTCTCACGTCTCGAAGAGAGAGCGTGATTTGCTCTGCGCGCTTTCCTATGTCCATCTTGCCTGCGGTCAGAGCGCAAAGAGCCTGGCTCTGTTGCAAATCGTAGCTAACGAACATTCTCACGACGTCGAGCTGCTCCGCATTCTAGTCTACGCTCTCATCTCGGAGGGCCACGGTGACGAAGCACTGGTGGCATTGGATAGGCTGGACAAACTCGACGATGACCCGTCTTCGCGTCTGCCTTTGATGGTCTTGCGCAGTCACGCGCTGCGTCAGGCCGGCCGCATGGCCGAGGCACGCGCAATCTTCAAGAGCTATGTTTCATTGAGGAGCAACGCGGCTCCATCCGAACAATAGTAGGCTCCTCATGGTCAATTTCCTACGTAGCCTCATCGTGCGCGCGCCATCCAATCCAGATTTGATGGTTGCATTGATGCTTCTTCTCGCGATCGGAATGATGATCATGCCGGTCCCGGTCGTCGTGATCGACATGCTGATCGGCTTCAATCTCGGCTTTGCCATACTGCTACTGATGGTGGCCCTGTATCTTATGACGCCCCTTGACTTTTCGTCGTTGCCGGGCGTCATTCTGATCTCCACTGTCTTTCGTCTGGCTCTTACCATCGCAACGACGCGGTTGATTCTTGCTGAAGGGGATGCCGGCAGCATCATACATACATTCGGTGATTTCGTCATATCAGGCAATATCGCTGTCGGCATCGTCATATTCCTCATTGTGACCATGGTACAATTCATGGTGCTCGCGAAGGGGGCCGAACGGGTCGCAGAAGTGTCGGCGCGCTTCACGCTCGACGCGCTGCCTGGCAAGCAGATGGCAATCGACGCGGAACTGCGCAACGGGCACATCGATCAGAACGAAGCTCGCCGTCGGCGATCGGCACTGGAGCAAGAAAGCCAACTTCACGGCGCCATGGACGGCGCTATGAAATTCGTGAAGGGCGACGCCATCGCCGGGCTCATAGTGATCTGCATTAACATGCTAGGCGGCATCACAATTGGCTCGCTCTCCAAGGGAATGCTCCTGGAGGATGCGCTCCATCAATATACGATCCTGACTATAGGTGATGCGCTAATTTCGCAGATTCCGGCGCTACTGCTGTCAATTACAGCAGCAACCATTGTCACTCGTGTCAATGGTCCTTCGCGCCTCAATCTGGGTGCCGATATCGTCAGCCAACTTACCGCCAGCACACAAGCGCTGCGGTTGGCCGCCGGCGTCCTCATTGTGATGGGGCTCGTTCCGGGTTTCCCTTTGCCTCCATTCATCATACTGGCCGTACTCTTCGGAGCGGCGAGCTTTGTCAATGTTGGCGTGCACCGCGGCAAGACCGCCGCCAACAAGGAGGTCAGTAGCACCGGTACGCCTCAAGCTCCATCACAGGGTCAGAAGCAAACCTTGCCTGCAGAGGCCCTTCCAATCGCGCTCTTCCTCGCACCAAACCTTGCAGCTGCAATCGACAATGAGGAACTCGAGCGGGAAATCGGGCGAGTTTCGGGCCTGGTCTCATCTGATCTTGGGATCACAATTCCGCGCATACCAACCAAGGTCGACCGGCACTTACCTGAATCGCAGTTCAGGGTCGACGTTGAGGGAGTGCCCGTTGGACGAGATTTAGTGGACCCGACGCAACTTATGCTCAATGACGACGTAGCGAACGTCGAGTTGAGCGGTATCCCCTTTCGGCAAGATGTAGAGACAGATCGGATCTGGGTCGAACAAGTTCATGCGCCGGCTCTCAAAGCAGCCGGAATAGGGCATCATCGTCCGAGCGAAGTTGTCGGCTCGCGCGTTCAGTCAACATTGACGCGCTACGCGCAACGTCTGGTGGGCATTCAGGAGACCCGACAATTGCTGGGCCGAATGGAGCAGGAATATGCCGATTTGGTGAAAGAGGTGCTGCGCACGACGCCGATTCCCCGAATCGCCGACGTCCTGCGCCGCTTACTGGACGAGGGTATTCCCATTCGCAACACTCGCTTAGTTCTGGAGGCGTTGGCCGAATGGAGTGAGCGCGAGCAAAGTGTCGTATTGCTTACCGAGTATGTTCGCTCCGGTCTGAAGCGGCAGATCTGTCATCGCTATGCCAACGCACACCGTGTTGTAGCTGCCTTTATCATAGAGCGCCAAACCGAGGATATCGTGCGCGGTGCGGTGCGCGACACCGCCGTGGGTCCTTATCTCGTTTTGGAAGATCGCGAGAGCGAAATGCTGCTTTCGCAATTCCGCAAGATTCATTCGAGCATCGCGCGGGGGCAGAGCCAACCCGTCATTCTGGGCTCAATGGATATCCGGCGTTTCGTCCGGGGTTTTCTCACCCGCAACGGGATCGAACTGCCTGTTCTTTCGTACCAGGATCTCGCTCCGGAGTTTACCATTCAGCCGATCGGATCCGTCAAGCTAGAGGCGTCAAAACATAAGACGTCTTCAGGAGAGCGTCGTGACTCCGTCGCCGCAATCAGCTAACAAGCGACAGAAATGATTGTGAGATCGTAGTTGAATCTATGTAAAATGAATGTCTCGCGCCGGTTGTTCTCGCTTGCTCCGAAGTTGTACTCAGCCATCCTCGCTTCCAACATTCTGCTGCTCGGAGGCTGCGCGAGCTCGCCTGACCCCAGTTCTTCATCGCAGCAAGAGCGCTCTCCAGAACTGCTAGGTGACAAAGAGATCCATCCTGCTATTCGTGAGCGCATTGCTTACGCTCTCCAGGCAGATGTTGACGAGCAGACTTTGCGCGAAACATTGAAGCTGCAACCGGGCAACGTCAATGCGGCCATCCCTCTTGCGCGTGCCCTGCTGGCGCGCCAGCGCCCCGATGAGGCGCTTGATGTCCTCGACAAGGTCTTACTTGCAGCCCCCGCCGACCTGCGCGCGTTGAATGCGAAGGGAGTTGTGCTTGACAGCGAGGGGCATCACCGTGAAGCGCAAGCGCTTTATCGGCAAGCTCTCGCAACGACTCCCGATAATCCGATGCTGAGCAATAACTTAAAGCTGTCGCTCGCACTTGATGAGGAGAAGGCCAAAGCAGGAAACGTGAGCCTACAGCCGTTTCCGCCGCCGCATCAGGGGACGCAATCTCACTAGCGCGCCGTTGGTCCTAACGACACATTTACTGCACGGTTTGGCAGGTTGATCACACCTCAGCCGGCACCCGCTTGAGTCATTTTTCGGCTAACGGGGGCGCGAGTCAATTGTTGCTCTATTTCCTGACGCTTGGGATCGCGTGTGCTGTACACTCGTGTCTGTCTTCCAACGACCGGGTGAATACGTGTGGCAACGCACTTGGTGGTGTTCTGTACAGCTACGCAGAAAGGAACGAAGAAGCATTGCACACGGCGGCAAACAATTACTTGCCGCTCCGGCCAAGGCGTTCGTATGAGAATAGATCACATACGAGTTTGTCGACTGCGATTGAGAACATTTGCACTCGGTCGATTTTTGGAGAGGAGGAGGGCCTGCTCAACGCCTTACTCAAGCATCCCGCCCGGGAGGCCGCAGGCGACTTAGCCAAACCGATCCAAAGCCTCGGCCGAAAGATCAACTTTATCCAATTGCCAAGCCCGCGATAGGGGAGCCGGTAATCTGATCGCCTTCCACCTAAAGACGCCTCCGCTGCCGAAGAACGACTTGATGGTATGACCCGGCACGAGGTGGATCGACGTCGTTCCAGATTTGGCGTCTTCAAAGGAAAAGGCCGAAGACACTTTTAGCGCTCAAATTGGTTCCTCAAACGGAGAAATCACTCCGGACCGTTGTGATGGTGAACATGACGCACACCTCGATGGCTGGACACCCGCAATGACGCCTGGTTCCCATGGCCTTAATCGGCGAATGATTTTTCCTCTTTAGGGTGAAAGTGAAAAGCCCCGGCTCGAAGCCGGGGCTTTTGTTGAGCTATTCATCGCCGCGCAACGCTCATAAGCGGCACGGTGCCGTTATGACCAGGCAGCTCATCCGGTCGAAGCGGTCGGTTTCCACTCAGGCCAGGACTCCAACGTAAGCCGACGATGTCGGCTTACGTTGCTTTACTGCCCGCCGCAACACGAAGGCTTGCAGATCCGTGTTACATAAAGTCACCGTCCTCGTCGGAATCTGCTGCAACTTCAGTATCGCTGTCCGCTTTGGAGAGATAGCGGCGAGAACTGGTTGCACGCTGCCATTCACCATCGCTGTTCATCTCCCACTTTCCGGACTGGGTGGGATCGAGCACCATGTCGTACTCATCGACTTCAACGAATCCCAGTGCTTTTGCGCGGGCTCTCGCTTCTGGATTTTCAGGACGCCAGTTCACCAACGGTCGTTCGCCGTCTTGTCGAAGTTGATGCTCCAGCAGAATATCGCCGGCATTCGTAACAAGCGGATGAGCCACCTGAAAATCGACAGATGAGGTGAGTTCACTTCTTCCAGGAAACTGGTCTCGCCACCTATCGCTTTCGTACTCATTCATGCTGAATCCGCGTTCCGTCCTTTGGAGGCCGACACTCGTATTTCCTAATTGGTAGCTGTAGTATTTGGCGTCGTCGGAATCTCTTCTGACGGCGTACTTCTCGGCAACCTCCGCAGTGCGCCTAGCTCTTTCGGACACAAACTCAGAGTACTCCTGAGGATTGTTGGCGATCCGGTTGATTGCGTCGCCGTGAAAGTTCCTTGCTTCTCTCCTGAATGTAGCTTGATTGATCTCGACCACGGGAGGTCTCGAAGCGAGTGAATAACTCGGATGCGAAGATGAGCTGCCAGCGGAGTCCTGCAATCGCATTCTGGCGAACGCATCGGCGAAGTCTTGGCTTTCGCCATGCTCAGCATTATCTCCCCAATGATAGCTGTCATCCCCGGACCAATTGTTAATTCGACCGTACATAACGAGCGCTCCTATGGATCATACGTCTTGCATTGTTTCAGGTCGTTAGACCTTACCCCGCCTGTAGACGGCTTAGCTGTCCGCAAGCTGACGCCAGCGCATGAATCGCAAACCGGCGGGCTGATAGGTCCGAGCTGATGATGGCGGGCAGTTCGGTGCGACGCTGCCGATCCCGGCCTGATCGCGCTTATCGAGGGCGTCGAGCTCATCGAGCGTTCGTTGTTCAGCGTGCTGGCAAAGCACGGGGTGAAGAAGTTCGATCCCCAGGGCCAGAAGTTCGACCCGATCTTCCAGCAGGCTATGTTCGAAGTGCCCGATGCGTCGGCACCTTCGAGCACCGTGGTCTAGGTTGTGCAGGCCGGCTACACCATCGTCGAACGCGTGCTGCGCCCGGCGCTAGTCGGTGTCGCCAAGGATGGCACGAAGGCCGTGCCGGCGGCGAACTAAAGACTCGAACAGCGCTGCGAGCTGATCGTCCTTGTCCTGAGGAGTGCGCCTGCGCGTCTCGAAGAACGAGGGCCCGGCTCTCTCAGTTCGGCCTGCATGGTCCGAGACGGCGCGCGCGTTCGTTGCCAGCTCCGATCAGCGGTCGGTATTCGCTCGTTTTTGCAAGCTCGAAGCTTTTAGCCAACCGAACTGCGTCCATCTCTGGTGGCCGATGCCCAGTCCCGATCAGCTGCGTTTCTCGCGACCGATGCAGCATTTTTCGGCGTATCCGCGCACCCTGCGCATCAGTCCCAGAACACACTTCGTCGGCAGGATCTTGAAAATAAAGGACGACCACGGGGGATCGTCGGATGTTCTTATTGTCCACAGGACAACAAAGAGCCGTCTCTCATAATCGGAATACCTAGCTCGCTTGAGAACGAGCGCGCGGGGGGACCATCACGCAAGGACGCGACAATGGAGCAAGTTTCGTTCGCCGGCGGGGGCTTCGATGTGATCAGTGATTTGGATCTCAAGGGGCTCTCAGCCGATTTTTTCCAAATCGGCCAGGCATCTTTCGAGGTTGACCTTGGCTTCGTTCAACAGCTTTTGCGTCTCGCCAAGCCGCTTGAAGTCAGGTTTCACTGGGCCGGCGGCCACCGCGCTGAAGTGATGGCAAATAGTCGTGAGATCGTTCGATATGTCCTCGAGAACGAATGCTATATTTTCGAGGGGCACTAGCTCCGAGAAGAAGCTCTTCGAAACAGTGTCGTCCTGACCGCTGGGGCCCTCGAACTTCACCTCGACGAATGGGACGAGGACTTCGCTGTTATCACGTGCAGCTCTGCCTACACTCATGACCAGCGAGCTGAAGGTTGATGATATGTAGGTGAGCCGATCGACGAGGGCGCTTCCGTATAGCACGACCGCATCTGCGTCGCTGTGCGGCTCATCTGAGCTCAAAGCACCAAGATCATCTTCATTCGACATGTTCGCTCTCCTCGCCGTATGGATGCAGTATCCCCGCGGGGAACGAGGCTGTTTTCGGATTGCTCGCCGCCTCAGTCGTGTAGAAGCCATGAACCTCGGCCTTTTTTGCCTGCACAACCATGACTGAAAAGCCTTGATACGAGTTTTTCGTCGGAGCCTTCAAATATCCAGGCGCTGACGGTGTTGGCCCATGGAAATGCAGCAAATAATCCTCAATCGCGCGACGAATGCCTGCAGCACTCGCGTGCCGTGGCCCCGCGGAATGTAGCCCGGCGAAATCTTGCGTGTGCACTGAGCCGTGAATCGCCAGGTTGAAGAAATTCCGAAGAACATCCGCCTCCGCTACAAGGTGCTGAGGATGAGCAGCTCCGACGCGCGCGAATGTTTCTCGCACCTGCGCGGGTAACCGTTCCCGGTTCTTCGTTTCGCGCCTTTCCAACTCGAGCAAGCCGTCACGGGTCAGCGCAAAAACGGCGAATTTGCCTTGGGTTGTCCGTTCGACAAACCGCGCATTGGTCATCAGGCGGAGAATCCTGCTGAGATTGGCGTCTCGCAGATCGAGCCTCTTGGCGATCGCCGCCTTCTCCATCTGTCCCGACGGCGCGTCGCGGAGCAATCGAAGTATTGGCAGGACGTGCTGACGATGCAGGATCTCGCTCGGGCGTGCGAGCTTGGACGTGTTTATCGACATGTGCAGAAGATCATAGAATGCTCTGAAGCGTTCCGCATAGGCAGCATTCCGTGCGCCAAGCGTTGCGCTTATCCGTCGCAGGATATCGAACCATTCCCGTAGCTCTGGGTCACGCCGGCGGCTCTCCAGGGTGCTCCAAACCCACGCTCCCAGAGTGGCGTAGAGGCGCTCCAGGCTTTTCTCAGAGCCGTCTTTGAGGAGCTCGGAAATGACATGCCTGGCTTCGCTCGCCGTCGCTTCGCCCGTCTCTACTTTTTCCAATGCCAGATCCGACATGGGCTAGCCCTACACCGAAAACAGTTAATGACGCTTTACAACGCTTTACTCTGATTTTAGTCCCTAAATCCAGTTTTCAAGAGCCCCATTTGTAAGCAGCCCAAACGGTTTTTTGGCCGAGTTCCCCGGGTGAAATCGCGTTGGGCTGTTTTAGCAGGGGTAATATGGTACCTATGCGGTGATCCGCGAACGTCGTCTGGGTCGGATGCTGCACCACAAAGCTGCGGGTACCGAACCTCACCTCAACTTGCGCCGCGGTGGTCTGGTGGCCCTGCATTGTGCGGTCGTTACCCATCGACGGGACGAGCATGACGTCGACGTCGAGCTCACTAAAAGGCGTCTGGCACACGTCACAAAAATCCAGGCAAATGGCGACACCGATCAATGCGCCTTCCGTGGCAAGGACACATACCCGGTCGCCCGCGACGATATTTTCCATGCCCCAACCATCGTCGGCGTACGGTGCGATCTTGTCGTAGGTCAGGCGCTCCTCCCCGTAACCGTCGTAGATCCGAGCTCGGTTGACGGTGCCGTGGGCGGTCTTTTCATGCCAAGTCCCTGGAACCAGAATTTCGGGCGCTTCGAGCTCGTCCGTAACATCCCGGTCTCGAATGAGCTCCACGATCTTTGCACGCAGGTCCGGCGAGACAGCTAACTCCGGCCACACAACCGCGATGCAGTTCTCCTTCAGGGCCTGAGTAATCTGCTCAGAAATTGCGTCCTCTGCTGACGGCGCTTCAACGCTGGCGACCCTGAAACGCTTATCGCCTGCTATGGAGAAAAACTCTGGCTTGAGCTCTAGGGCCTTGAACAGGCAAGCACCCATCTTCCACCTGCTCGCATTCGCAGCCGTCGTATGCAGCGTGCGAGTATCCACGACATGGACAGGGTAGCCCTGGATCACTGCCGGCAATATCCGATGAAAGAGTAGGCCCCGCTTCGAGTAGGCCTGAAGCCTTCGAGCTGGGCGTAATGCGCTCACGCCTTGCCGCGGAATGAACCAGCATCCAAGCTGCTCGAGGTGCCACTCACTCGGCGCAATCGGCCACTGCGAGCGCCGCTCAGCAAGCACCCTGTCGATTTCCCGTATGAGGCCGCCCATCGTTGACGCCGCCAGCTCAGGCGTCTCATCGGACAACGACCACGAGAGATGGCCGTCTCCTATTGAGGAGGCGAAGCTCTCTCGTGCCTCTTCGATTCGCTTTTCCGTGAGATTCCGATAGGCCTTATGCACGCTTCCCGGAGCATTCCTAAACAACATGTCGAGCTCGATCAGCGCTTTCCTGAGCTCATCCCGACTGGCATTCGTGATCAGCTCCTGCCGCTCGGCAAGCTCTCGCGCTCCATCCTTCCAGGCGTCAAAGGCCGACGTTTCGGCTTGGCTATCCACGGGCCCAGGCAAAGTTTTCGTCCAAATCAGACCAGCAATATTTTCCATCGATAGGCGTGCGCGGACGATTTTGCAATCCACTCGACTAGTTGCTCACACTTCTCGGTGCTGTGCCGAGCGACCAGGCCTTTCCGCTTTCGGAGATGTGCAGAGCCGCGGGGAAAATCTGCGCGAAATACGGCGCGAGCAACGAAAAGCTGCATCCTTCCTCTGCGAGGAAAACCCGCGGCAACTCGGGCCATGGCATTTCTGTCAGCGCCGCAACTACTTCGCGGTCCAGGTTACTGAGACCTGGTACCTGTGGGCGACTGAATCCAACTCGCCGATTATGGATCAACTGCAGGCGGACTACTTTCCAGCACATCGCGATGTGAAATCCAGGCCAAGTTGTCCACGTGTGGTGCGCGAAGCCCTTGCTTTGCTAGCCCTCTCGAATCTGAGTTCGCGCGGATGCGTCCCTGGGTGGCGCACCAGGTTGTCCTTTATTGTTGCGCTAACCGGCCTCGACCGAACCGGTCAGAAAAAGTACTCCCGCGAGTGGGAATATTCTAAGATCGGCTGTAGCTGAACCGCTAACTTGGCAGCTCGTCTCCCCGAGTAGGACGGCATGTGCTTTCCTTGGCTCCAGGCGAGCGTGAAGAGGGATACGCACTCATGCTTGAACCTGGCGATCTCCTTCATGAAGAATGACGGTCTGGGGATTGCGCTGATCGGATGTCGCTGGACGATTGGGTTGAGTGCCCCCATCGAGAGGAGGCCCCTGATTACTTTGGCACTTTGGACTGTCTCACGATACTCCAAGTTTTATTTGCCTTCACTAGAAGGCGGCGGTGGCAGTCGTGTAGTTCGAACTCCTTGTTCACCGAAATACACCAAGCGGCTGCCTCAGGGCGCAAGTGCTTGGGCGGCCGGAAACCCGAACATCGCTCGCCTGAAAAACGTTGCCCCCAAGTGGAAAGCCGGCGCGACCCGGATTGCCTTCAGCGGGGGTCCACTCGCCTTTCTGGCGTCAAACCAAAACGGGGCACCTGTTGGAAGCATGAGCTGGCACAGATTGATCAGTGGGCAGTATCCCGCAAATGTTATGTCCTCCCTTCTGCTCGCCGGCAAACTCCAGTTTGTGGCGGACACGCACGATCAAGTGCGAGCTGCGATCCAGGCCGCCGGGTGGGTCCCTCACTCCCGGGTGCCAGCCGAGGGGATGGGTACCGCCATTCAGACCTCAGGCGAGCGGGAGCCGGAGCAGCGGCACCGCGGAATACAGAATTTTGGATCACTTTCGTAAGTGTTCCTGCACGGTCGGTGCCGAGTTTCAGCCAACTGAATTGGTAAGCAATATTGCCGCGCCGGAAACGTTTTTGACAGCCGACGACACTGACGGCGTCGATCTCAAACGACGAAATCTTGGCATTGTACCAACGAGCCGAAGCCCTGTGACATCCGGAATGCAGCGCCGCAACCAAGGGTAGGTTAAAATAACGGATAGAGTGTGACCCAGTTCACAGCTTGCCCTTGCACACGTCCTATTATTCAATTCGTGAAGGCTCGTTAGGAGCTAGTAACCAGCGAATGGGCGTTTCGCATGCGGGGCAATTTGGAAGCCACAATTGGAGAGGTAGCGCCAAGCGTTTTGTCTGAATAAGCGGAGTAGAAAATGGCTGCTGTCCGTCCTCCCGGTCCATATCCATTGCCAGGAATAGCGATGGAAAGCTGGCTCATACGGTTTGACAAGGATGGCGCATGCACTTCTCCGAAGACTCGCGATGCGCTGCTGACGAGAATTGCCGATAGACAACAGCCAATCATCTTTTTCTCGCACGGCTGGAACAACGACTTCGCCGACGCAGTCGACCTATATCGACGATTCCTGAGCGATTTCGAGCGGGTCATAGCGGCTCATCCCATCGGTCACGGACCTGCTATTTTCGTCGGCGTGAGCTGGCCAAGTATCTGGCTGCCGTCCGAGCCCGGACCACAGATGGCGGCCGCTAGCGATCTGCAGATGTTGACAAATGAAGCAGTATTGCAGGAAGTCGCCGGCCTGCTTCCATCGACAGCCGATCGCGCGCGCCTATATGAGTTGCTGGAAGTCAACAAGATCGACCTAACGGAGGCGCGAGAACTGGCGCGTCTGGTTAAACCCATCATCATCCCTGACCAGCCCGAAGGCGTCAAGGAAGCCCAGGCCAACGAGGACAACATCCTCGCTGCAATCAAGGACATCCAGCTTGCAAGCGAAGGAGAAGCATCGACTGACGACGACATCGACGCGATCGGGACCGTCGATGGAAGTGGGCGCGGCAGGATAAGGGCCGCCGGAGGTCTCGAATATCTTGATCCCCGCAACGCGATACGGATGGCGTCGCTTTACATTATGAAGGATCGCGCCGGCAAGGTCGGCGCAAACGGCATCGCCACTCTGCTGAGAGAAATGCTCACTGGTTGTCCGGCGCCGATTCACGGAGTCGGGCATTCGTTCGGATGCAAAGTCATGCTGTCGGCCCTCGTGGCAGGTTCAAGACCGACCCGCAGGATGAAGTCGCTGCTTCTCCTGCAGCCCGCCATTTCCTACCTCAGCTTTGCGACCCACATACCCGGACGCGATGCCCCGGGTGGATATCGAGACGCCTTCGATCTCGTCGAAACTCCAATCTTTTCCACCTACAGTGCAGCGGACATTCCTCTACACGCCATCTATCATCTTGCCTTGCTGAGGCAGAAGGATCTTGGCGAATTGCAAATTGCTGCACCACCGACAACGGCAGGCTCGCCGCCGAGCGTTTACGCGGCGCTGGGCGGCTATGGCCCCCGGGATGCCGCCGAGCAGTTGGTAGATCCCATTCCCCTGCCGGGTGAACATGTGGATTACCCGAATGCGCCCATTGTCGGCTTCGACGGCTCGGCAGGCAATCGGATCGATGCCCATGGCGGCATCGCAAATCCTTCGACCGCCTGGTTACTGCGGGAGCAGATGTCGCGTTGAAACGACGAACGGCCTTAGTCGACGAGAGCGTTCATGTCCGGACAGTCATCATCTCCACCGTTGATCATATTGCAGGTCACGCTGACGTTCTGGGAAGCCAGCCCTCAGATTGAATTGCTATTGATCCGCGGCGTTCAAACGGCGGGGTCGACTGAGAGCTGGCAGATTCCTGCTCGAGAGCTGGGTGTACCTAGTAGCATCGAGACCGATGCGGCGCCGGATCTGAATTTGTGGCCGCAGATCACCAGCGGTATCAAGAACAGCCTGAAAGGCGATGCCAAGGATCTGCCGCTCTGGCTTCGTTTTGCCAAGCCCCACGGCTATGTATCCGTACTCCCGTGGGAGAGGGCGCTGACCGAAACCTTGGAACGCCCGGTGCTGCGCTTTCCCGATCTTCTCGAACGCCCATGCGAAGACCGTGATGTTCTCGAACTTGCGATTTGGTTCGACCCTGATCGAAGCGCGCCTCTGACCAACGTTCAAACGCTCCTCAACCAGATCGTAGAGACCATCTTATCCGCTTCCCCGCGAGCCCAAAGCAGGGTGCACTTGTTCACCGCCAGCTTTTGGCATCGGTTATTGGAAAAGGATGGCTATGACAAACGGTTGAGAATCCATGACCCCATGTTTGCGCCCACCAGCGCGGCAGTATTCTCGCAGGGGCCCATCGAGCCACCGTTCCAATCGCTCTGGTGGGTCTGGATGAAGGCA
Organism: Bradyrhizobium sp. NC92; assembly: GCF_025200865.1. Classification (NCBI taxonomy): domain Bacteria; kingdom Pseudomonadati; phylum Pseudomonadota; class Alphaproteobacteria; order Hyphomicrobiales; family Nitrobacteraceae; genus Bradyrhizobium; species Bradyrhizobium sp. NC92. Next base: position 7,254,235 of record NZ_CP104171.1, on the reverse strand, counting down.
GCACTCGGCACGCGAAGCCTCGATGCGATCTTCTTCGTCTGCAATTCCGGCATGACTGAATTCGGACCCGCCCTCAGGATGTCAAATTCGATCGCGCCGAATGAGAAATATGAGTCTTACTCATATGTCGATGCGATGGATCTCGCCGCAATCGTAACACGAGCCGGCGCTTGGGCGGCATTGTTTTCAAATTCGCCTTCGGGCGCCGCCAGACCAACGTTGGCCTTGGCCGCTGACGCACTCGCGCACACCCGTCCCACTGCGGTGCTCTATCAACCGCTCGGCAGTTCCCAGCAAATTGCATCCTTGCGAGCCGCCTGTTCGTTCCTGTTTGCACCCAACTCTGCGCCAGCGCCTTCTATGGTCGATGGTTTTCTATATTGCCCGCCCAACTATGTCGATGCGTACGAGAGCCTCCATATATCCTCGCCGCTTCCAGCCTTGAAGGCCAATGCATCCATTTTCCACTCCGCCTCAATCGCAGATCGGACACCGCCCCACATGTCATCTGATACTCACGGCATCCCGGACTATGAGATGAAGCAGGCGCCGAGTTGGGCAACGTCGCTGCAGCGCCAATGTGAATTTTCGGCACTTGAACGACTACGTCGCAACGCATCAGACGTCTTGCTTTCGTCCTCGGATAACGCCCGGACCCAGGTTACCCCCGATGAAAGCGTCGAATCGATCGCGGGTTCGGACGACACTCTTGAGCAAATTCACAAGGTGGTAGGCAACTATCTCCGCAAGCTCGGTGGCTGACATATGCGCGACACGATCGTTTCGATTATCGGAGGCGGCAACAACGACATGATTGTCTGTCTCGAGAGTCAAAGCAATCATCCCTATGCGCTCGAGTTTAGATCGCTCGACCTCGATGCAGCAGCAATGCCGCCGCTCGATACGGAGGCAAATGTCACCGCTTACGGCGCCGCGGTTCACAAAGCCTTGTCGGACCACCCGGCGATTAAAGCGGAGCTGACCGATATGTTTGGGCAGCAGGTTCCTCAAAGGGCGGCCTTGAGATTTCTCATGAAAGCACCGGATGCGGAACGGTTCCGCTGGGAAGCGATCCATGGCGGTGCAGAACCACGCTTCCTTGCCATGAGCGAATTGTGCACCGTTAGTAGGCTGGCCCCGGCCAGGATCGGTTCGACGCTGAAGGCGTTCATCCGTCCGTTGCGCATGTTTGCCTTCCTGTCCGCCGCCGGGATCAAGGCCGACCGAGAAATGAAAACGATCTGCGATCAGATCGTCGAAAACAAACAGAACGGCCTCGAGATCGAGTGCACCGTCTTTCTAGCCGAGCAGGCGCTGCTGGATGAGTATCGACACAAGACGGCAGTGGGGCCGCTGCACAACACCGGCATCACCGTCGAGCAGATGCCTTCCACGGCCACCCAAGTAGCGAACCTTCTGAGAGACGCTCCGGTACAGTTTGTGCATTTCTTCTGTCACGGCATCGATCGGCTTGGCATTCAGGGATTGTCGATCGCCACGACGAGCGATCACGAAGCGAATGAGGCAAACGGCAATGCGGAGTCCTCGTCGATCTTCCTCTCCGTCACAGCTTTGAGTGAGGCCCTTGCACTGAATTCCTCTGTTTGGGTTACGGTGTTTAATAGTTGTTCCGGCGCCGAGGTCCTTCATCAGCTGTACTCGATGGCGCTCACCGTGGCCAGGAAGGGTTGTCCCTATACCGTCGGCATGGCCGAGCCGATTGATACAGCCGCCGCCACGACCTTTACCCAAGCGTTTTACGGCGAGCTGTTTCGGATCGTTGGGTCGAAACTCACTCCTGAGCCGGCGGCCGGTCCGGTGATATTCGATTTCGCCCCAGCTGTGATCCCCGCTCGTCGAATCATTCACGATCACTGCTGCGCGATGCCCGGAGGTTTTGGGCGATGGTTGTTGCCGGTCCTCTACGAGGCATCTCACAAGCCGTTCCTAGCGTTGCAACTTCCGGCCGACGTCGCCAGTAGGGTGCTCGCCGTTGCGAGAACTCTGCGGCGGATGGAGGAGGAAACGCCTGAGGAAGTGCGCGACCAGATCGCGGCCTTGCTCGACAATCCACCCTCGGTTCCGCCGCACTTCAGGCCGAACCGCTTCGGCGAATTCGTCACACCATGACCGACGAAATCAACCGCCCCGAGGATGTACAGATCAACGCATGGAACGGCGAGAGGACGGCGGGCGATGCTTTGCCATCGCGAACGCCTTGGGCTCAGTCGCAAAGGCTGGTACCTGCGCTGTCAGCAGCGCAACTGGCAGCACCGCAAGAGATTGATGAGCGCAACTGGAGTGACCCACGAATAGGCTGGGGCGTTGTTCTGCTGGACAATGATGATTTATCGAGCTCGGACAGGTCGACCGCGGTAGATGCGCCGCCCGCAATCAGACGACTGATCGAGAAGCGTTCAAACGCGCCGGTATTGCGTTGGCGCAGCAGTTTGGGGCAAGGCTTTTTGCGTCGCTATTATCCGGACGGCAACTTTCACGACTTGTCGACCCTCGCCCCTAAGGTTGGAACCAGTAAGGGCTGTATTCCGCAATATTTGCTGCTGTATGGTTCGCCCACTCAACTTCCCTGGGCGCTTCAATATGCGCTGCAGATGTCGCTCTTCGTCGGGCGCCTGGACTTGGTCGATACTGCGCTCGATCACTATGTCGATGCACTGATCAACGACTGGCAGGGTCAATTTTCCGATCCGAAGGCCCCCGTCGTTTGGAGCGTCGATCTCGGAAAGAACGACATTACATGGTTGATGGCTCGTGCGGTCGCCGGAAGACTCTGGGAGAAGATTGATGGCAACAACGATCTGGTTCGGCGCCGAAGGATTGCGGACACGTCGGCCAACGGATCGAGTTTGGTTGCCTCACTTACGGAATTGTCGCCAGCACTCTTGATCACGACAAGTCACGGCATGACTGGCCCGCTCGACGACGAGGTTCGCCTGAAATCGTGGGTCGGCGCCCCAGTCGATATCGACCATAAGGTAGTCGACGGGACGCAATTGCAGATGTGGCAGCCGTCTGGTGCGATCTGGTACTCGCATGCGTGCTGTTCGGCGGGATCGGATTCGGTCTCGCGGTACAAGGGACTTTTGCCTGAATCCGGGACAATAAGTACGGTTCTGAACCGGATTGCGACCGTCGCAGGTGCCGCGATCGCGCCGGTGCCGCGTGCATTGCTTGGTGCGGAAAAGCCGCTGCGCGCATTTGTCGGGCATGTCGAGCCCACATTCGACTGGACCCTGCGGGATCCGGCCAACAAACAGGTGCTCACGCATGTCCTTTGCTCAGCGCTGTACGATAGACTCTACTTACGTTACGAGCGCAATCCGATCGGTTGGGCGCTGCAGAAGGTCTATCGCGAGGCCGGAGCGTTTTATGCGGCCTGGCAAGATGCGATAGCCGGAATAAACGCCGGCGAGCCAAGTATGCGCGATTTCGCATTGTACCGCCAGTTAGTGGCGATGGACAGGCAGACGCTGGTTATCATAGGTGATCCGACCGTGAGCCTGCCAGGTATTGCCTAGATCTGTGACAGATTGCTTCGGAATAGCGGTTGATGTGACGCCGACTCGTTTCGACCGGCCCCCAGTTGGCTGCTGTACGAACAGCGAATGTCAGCAAAGAATTTGAGAGTTTCCGGACCATTTATCACCATTGTCCACATCCCAGCGAAGCTTGCCCCGCCGCGGTCCTGTGTTGAGCTGTGTCTCATTCAAGACTTCGGTGTCGCAAGCGTGACGGCAGGATCCCAGCCAGTGCGGCGAGAGGCGCATTGTTTTTTCAGGAGTGTTTTCAGGACGTCGTTGGCACATCGGTTGCTTGAGAGGGGGCCGTCACGACCCTAACAATCTAGCAGCTCACTTCTAAGAGTTCGGATGAAACTTGCTCAAGATCCTGATGCTACCGCGGCCGCCGCGCCGCCATGGCGACGAGGTCCCTCGTCTCATGATTGGGCTACGGCTTCCCGCGAGGTCAGACGCCGCCGTATCAGGAATGGGCGAGTGGCCGTGGAGGATATGGATTAGCAGGCTCTCGCAGGCCCGCCCCGTCCAAATAGCCCTAGGCTTTCCGCTTCGGGAGCGCGGAAGCCGCGCTTCTAGGTCAGAACAACGGCGCGCTTCGCAATAGTGACTTGCACCTGTATTCCTGGAAGGAAACAATATGATTGTACGTAGCCTGCACGATGTTGAAGCGACCGATCACTTCGTCGATTGGGGCAATGGTACTAGCCACCGCCTCCTGACGGCTAAGGACGGCATGGGCTTTAGCATCTGCCACACCGTAGTGCGCGCTAACACCATCTCGCTTCTGCAATATCGTAATCATCTCGAAGCCTGCTACTGCATCGCCGGAGAGGGCGAGATTGAGGACATGGACGGCAATGTCTTCCCCATTCGCAAGGGCGACATGTATGTGCTAGACAAGCATGACAAGCATCTTCTGCGCGGGGGTCGAGACAAGGATCTGATCCTCGTTAGTATCTTCAACCCGCCCCTCAACGGAACCGAGCGCCACAAGCTCAACGACCCGGCAGGCTCGGCATACTAAGCAAGGTGAACCACCCCCGAGCTTGCCCTCGAGGCCATTTGGTTTGAGTTATGCTGCCATGGTTGGTTGTCCCGGCCCGAAGGAATATTGGCGATAAGCTCCAGGAGCCGTCGGTTGTTGACCAATCGACCCATTCTAGGGTGGAAATTCGAAAGCCTCGAAGCTTCGCCATGGCCCGGCCGTGGATCACCTCGGCCTTGTGAAGGCCGTTGTTGGTTCTGGCGAGAGCGTCGTCATAGGATCTCCGACATTGCCGATAGATAGCTCCGCACCTACTTCAGCAGCACTCGATGTATTTGATCGAGAGGTTCTGGGCGGCCCCTGTCGCTATGGTGCACAAGCCCCGCGACGTACCGGCCGCCGCAGGGCCTGCTCCAGGTCCAGCGCATCGAGCACGAAGCCGGCGCTCGTCGTGCGCTAGGCCCGCCAGCCCACGATGCTTTGAGCATAGGCGCCGATGACAAAGGCGAGGTACACGGAGCCGGTCCAGGTCGCGAGATAGGTGAAGTCGGAGTGCCAAAGGGCATTCGGTCGTGACGACTGGAACTGGCGGTTGACGGAATCCTGCTGGCAAGCCGCCGCCTTGTCGCTGCTGGTCTTGACGGGCTTGCCGCGGATGGTTTCTTGCAAACCCATGTCCCGCATTAATGGCGAGACTGTGGAACGCACAATATGGAAGATCTCTGCGCTTGAGCTGGCGCCAGACCTTGGGACCTTGCGCACGCCGTACACGGAGAAGTCTGATTGAAGGCGCGCCGAACGTCGATCTTCGTCGCCGCGTGCCGCCGGGCGCGCGCTGACAGCTTGGCTCGATCGGCATGGTAGGCCGAAGGGGGGCTCCGCAAGACCCTGGATCGGCTCGCCCACCTGCGCTCCATGATGATCGTCAATGAAGGCGATCATCGCTTGGACACGGCGGTCGAGCCCCGCCATCGCAACATAGGCGCGTGCCTTGCGCAGGATCTACTTGGCCTGCTTAAGCTCGCGGTTCTCCCGTTGCAGCGCCTTCAGCGTCTCGGTCGGAACGCCGACCGCTGCCCGTTATCGACTTCCGCCTTCTTGGCCCAGTCATTCAGCGTCTCCGGTGTGCAGCCGATCTTGGCCGCAATCGACGTCCCGCCGCCACTTGCTTGTCATGGCTCCATCCTCTCAGGATTTGGAGCCTCCGGCAAACCCGGATCGGTTCATCGCCCTGTGGAGTTGGCAAATCGTCAAACTCTTCGAGCCACAGGCATGCGCCAACGCGCCAACTACTTCGCAGCCGCTGGATTGTGACCCCCGATCAACGAGCACGACCTCTAGGCGTCCACTGCGAAAGTCACTGGCCTCGATCACGCACTATTGGAATTTCAAGAGAGTCACACCTGAAAAGCCGGTGCGCCGCGGAAAAATCTCTTTGACGTTCTAGGCTCCTCTTTTCTTTGCCCGAAACACATCAGGCGAGATTCCAGAAGCCTTGGGCCGATTGATAGCGCGCTCAATTGGTACGATGTCCGACGAGGTCGGATAAGTGACATAGCAGTGTTAGGGCCAGCATACTGAGAAGGAACGATTCCTCCTTTGGCACAGTACATGCGTAGTCTCCTCTATGAAGGCGCGTTGACGGAGGGGCTGTCGTCCGATGATCTCTACTCAGACCAGGCTAAAATGGCAGTTGCGATTCTGCCGGAGACGATGTCTGAGGCGTGCGGCCTGCCCGCGACATCGGGAAGATCTTGGCTGCGTCCAAGAGCTTCGGCACCGCCAATACCCCTTATATTGCGCAAGCGACGGCGGGCGCAGTTATCCCAAGCAAATTCGAACAGTGTGGCTGATTTGAGTCGCTTCGTCGCGCGACGCCCATGGTGGGAATGCCCAGCTTGATGGATTGACTGCAGGAGCGGTGAAGATGTCGTATCGGGTATCTCCGGCGCGCGGGAGCGTCTGCCAACCAGGCGATCAGGACAGGTTACCTGCGCGATCGATCTCCTCTGCCGTCGTTGTCGGCAGTGGTACGCTCGCTATCAGATGTGTGCAGCTGGCAATTGAGATGGGCCACGTCATTGGTGCAGCCTTGTGTGCTGACGGCGTATTCCGCGATTGGGCTGTTCGCTCGAACATCCCGTCTATAGCAAGCGTTGAAGAGTTCTCTTCTTTTTTGAAGGCCGCGCCGGTAGATTTCATTTTTTCAGTTGCCAATCCGTTCATACTGCCGGCGGATGTATTGGAGTGGGTTCGTCGAGGTGCTTTTAATTACCACGACGGTCCATTGCCGCGATATGCGGGAACGCACGTGACGTCCTGGGCGCTGCTGGCGCGTGAGACCGAATATGCCATCACGTGGCACTTGATCGATGACGGTATTGATACCGGTGACATCGTGGTTCAGCGCCAGGTGTTGATTGCGCCCACCGATACGGCACTGACCCTGAATCTCAAATGCCATGAAGCCGCGGTCGAAGGCTTCCGCGAGCTCTTAACTGGCCTCCACAACGGGGAGCTTTTAGCCCATCCGCAGGCACTGGTGGACAGAAGCTACTTTCCGAGACATCGACGCCCAGACTCCGCAGGCTGTCTGCGATGGGATCAATCCGCGCAAGAGATATCGGCGATGACCCGGGCCCTAGGCTTTGGGCCGCATGATCTTAATCCAATGTGTCTGCCCAAGGTTCTTATAGGCGATCAGGCCGTCAAAGTCGGGAACTTGAAGGTGTTGGCTCGAAGCGCGGGCCGCCCGGCAGGCTCCCTGATTGAAGTCCACGCGAGCCATTGGCGTGTAGCGACGGGCACCGAGGATGTCGAAGTCTACTTTGAGGAACCCGATGGGCAGATGCTGGACGCGCGAGCCCTCGCCAGGTGCTTCAATGTGGATGAAGGTAGTCGCCTTCCGATCTTGAGCGATGAACAGGCGCGGAGCATAACTGCCGTCCATGAAATGCTGGCGCCTCTGGAGGATTTTTGGCGACAGCGGCTCGGGCAGTTTAGGAGATTGCGTCCTCCCTTCCTGTCATCGTCCGTGGCCGTGTCGCCGCCCGAATGGCAGTCGAGTTCGTGGTTCACTCCAGGTGCTTTGGCTAAACTGTCCCCACGCGATCGCTCGGAATACTTGGCAACGGCTTGGCTGATCTATCTCGCCCGCATCACCGGAGAAAGAGAGCTTCAGCTGGGATGGACGCCTGCATCGGATGGTTCGCAAGCTGCCTCCAAAGTGATGGAGGTGTTGATCTCTTCTGTCGTGCCGATGGAAGTGACGATTGAGCGCGCTAATGATTTTGAAGAAGTGCGCAAAACAGTAGCGGCCGAATTGGCTCAGCTGAGGGCGCACGGTAGCTTTGCCCGGGATCTTATCGCGCGTTGCCCGGAGTTGCGAGGTGTGGAGGCGCTACACTCGCACCGTCCCTGGCCGATTGGCATCACAATCACGACACAGAGCTGTTCCGTGGCCGGCGATCTGATGACGAGTCACAAAGCTGGCTCGGCCCGATGCGGCGATTTGCTGACCTTTGAGGTTTGCGCTCTGGATGGAAGCTTCCGCTGGCATTTTGATGCCAGCCGATTTGCGCCGAAGCAGATCGGCCGCATGACGCAGCATTTGGAGACTTTGTTAGACGGTGTGATGGCCGATGCGGGGCAGCCGGTCGGCCGCACGGATATTCTCCCGGCAGACGAACGCAAATATCTATTGGAAGAATTGAATCGGACGGCGACGCCTTATCGGTCGGAGCGGTACATCCATGAGCTGTTCGAGGCGCAGGCGCACAAGGCGCCGAAGGCGTTGGCTGCGGTTTATGAGAACGAGAGACTGAGCTATGGCGAACTCAACGCACGGGCCAACCGGCTGGCGCATCATCTGATCGGCCTCGGGGTCAAGCCGGACCAGCCGGTGGCGATCTGCCTGAAACGCGGCTTCGCATTGGTCATTGGTGTTTTGGCGATCCTGAAGGCCGGGGGGCCTATTTGCCGCTCGATCCGGCTTATCCGTCGGCGCGGCTGCGGCAGATTGTCGATGATGCCGCGCCGCGACTGCTGCTTTGCGATGCCGCCGGTCGAACCGCATTGGGCGCCGAGGCTGTGGCCGACGTCAGCGTAGTCGATCTGGATACTGCCGCCCCGGTCTGGGCCGAACGGCCGGCTTCGGACCCCGATCCGCGCACGCTTGGCCTCACATCGCGCCATCTCGCCTATGTGATCTACACCTCAGGCTCCACTGGGACGCCAAAGGGCGTAGAAATGTCCCACGGCTCGCTTGTGAATTCGCTCGCGGGGATTGGCACGTCAAAACGATGCACACTTCAATTCGCTACCCTCAACTTCGATGTGTCCTGTCAGGAAATGTTCATTTGTTGGAAAGACGGTGGACTGCTCGTGCTTCTGCGGGAAGAGACCCGTAGCCATTTCCCCGAGTTGCTCGAATGCATCAAAAAGGAGGCGATCGAGCGACTGTTCCTCCCATTCGTAGCATTGAACCATTTTGCGGAGGTCTGGGGCGCGCAGCAAGTGAAGCTGCCCTCCTTAAGTGAGGTTTATACAGCGGGTGAGCAACTGCAGGCTACTCCAACGCTTAGAGCTTTCTTCAAAGCACATCCAAAGGCCAGGTTGATCAATCAATACGGGTCCACGGAAATCAGCGTCATTGCCGAGCACCACCTTGCAGCTGACCCATCATGTTGGCCCCTGTTCCCTCCCGTTGGCCGTCCGATTGCGAACACGCGGGTGTACCTGCTGGACGGTTGTGGCACGCCGGTGCCGTTCGGGGCGGTGGGCGAGCTTTACATTGGCGGGGCGGGAGTGGCGCGCGGCTATCTGAACCGCCCCGAGCTGACAGCCGAGCGGTTCATTGCCAGTCCCTTTGTGGACGGCGATCGGCTGTACAGGACCGGCGACCTCGGGCGTTATCTGCCGGACGGCAATCTGGAGTTCCTGGGCCGCAATGACGACCAAGTGAAGATCCGCGGCTTCCGCATCGAGCCGGGCGAGATCGCGGCGCGGCTTTGCGAGCACGCCTTTGTGCGCGAGGCGGTGGTGGTGGCGCAACAGGATCGCCGCGGCGACAAGCACCTCGTCGGCTATGTGGTATGTGCGCCCGAAGCTCAATCGGATGAGGTGGATGGCCCTGACCTTGCCAACACCTTGCGCGCGCACTTGAGTAGCCGGCTGCCCGACTACATGGTGCCGTCGGCGTTCGTGCGGCTATCGGGGCTGCCGCTGACGGTGAACGGCAAGCTTGATCGCAAGGCGCTGCCGCCGCCGGCTGACGATGCCTATGCACGGGCGGCCTATGAGGCGCCGCAGGGCGCAGTCGAGACGGCGTTGGCACGGATCTGGGCCGAGCTTCTCGGGCTGGAGCGGGTCGGACGCAACGACCACTTCTTCGAACTGGGCGGCCACTCGCTTCTAGCGGTGCAGGTGTCGAGCCGGCTGTCGCAGGCTGTTGGAGTCGAACTGCCGCTGTCGACGCTGTTCGCCACGCCGGTGCTGGCCGATTTTGCCGCAAGCCTTGGCCGTCCTCACGAAGTGGCGGTGCCTGCCAGCCTGATCACCGAGCAGAGTACGGCGATCACGCCGCAGATGCTGCCGCTGATCGAGCTGGCTCAGCCTGAGATCGACCGGATCGTCGCCACGGTGCCTGGTGGCGTCCGCAACATCCAGGACATTTATGCGCTGACGCCGCTGCAGGACGGCATCCTGTTCCATCATCTGCTGGCCAGCCGGGGTGATCCCTATCTGCTGGTGTCGCAGATGGCGTTTGCCGACCGCAACCTGTTGGAGCGCTATCTTGGTGCGGTTCAGCAAGTGGTGGACCGGCACGACATCCTGCGCACGGCGTTTGTGTGGGAGGGACTGTCGAGTCCGGCCCAGGTGGTGTGGCGTCGTGCCTCGCTTCAGGTGAACGAGGTCGAGCTGGATGGCTGTGATGGTTGCGCCGCCGATGGGCTCCGGCGCCGGTTTGATCCGCGCCGGCAGCGCATCGATCTTGGCCGGGCACCCTTGTTGCGGTTTGTGACCGCGCGCGATCCCGGCAGCGGGCGCTGGCTGCTGCTGGAGCTGCAGCATCATTTGATCGGGGATCACACGACGCTGGAAGTGATGCATGCCGAGGTGCGGGCCATGCTGGCAGGGCGGGCCGATGAACTGGCCGCGCCGCTGCCGTTCCGTAATCTGGTGGCGCAGGCGCGTCTTGCTGTTGATGCCAAGGCGCATGAAGAGTTCTTCCGAGGGCTGCTGGCCGACATCGACGAGCCGACCATGCCGTTCGGGCTAAGCGAGGTCTACGGCGACGGCAGCGGCGTCGGCGAGGCGCATCGGATGCTGCCGCAGGCGCTCAACGAGCGGCTGCGCGAACAGGCGCGGCGGCTCGGGGTGAGCCTGGCCAGCCTGTGCCATCTGGCCTGGGGACAGGTGGTGGCGCGCAGCAGTGGCCGCGAGCAGGTGGTGTTCGGTGTGAGTGGCGGAGTAATTCTCCCCACTTATGGCATTTGAAAATTCCCCAGTTTTCGTGACGGCCGACCTTCCAGGGCATGCCCTGGACGGTCGGCCGGCGCGTCGAATCGCCGACGTTCCTCCTGCAGGCGAAAGGGAGGGCGCGGTGCTCAAACTTGGGGAACTTGTCATGATCCTGGATTTGCATCGTCAAGGTCTGTCGGTCAGCGCTATCGCCCGGCAACTTGGTGTCGACCGAAAGACGGTCAGGGCCTACATCGCCAAAGGATTGGAGCCGCCGGTCTACAAAAAGCGAGCGGTGCGGCCTGGAATTGTCGACCACTTCGAAGCTTATTTGCGTGAGCGGCTGGCTGCCTATCCTGCGCTCACCGCCGTGCGGCTGTGGCGTGAGCTCAAGGAACGCGGCTTCGTCGGCGGTTACAGCATCGTCCGCGATCGCGTGCGCGAGCTGCGGCCTGCCCAGCCGGCAGCCTTCCAAGTGCGTTTTGAAACTCCAGCAGGTGAGCAGGCGCAAGTCGACTTCGCCAGGTTCGAGGTCGAATTTGTCGATGAGCCAGGGGCCAAGCGCATCGTCTGGCTGTTCTCGATGGTGCTCGGCTACTCACGACTGATCTGGGCGCGGTTCGTTGTCCATCAGGACCTGCAAACAGTGCTTCGCTGCCATATCGCCGCTCTGGAAGCGATCGGCGGCGCTCCGCGCGAGATCCTCTACGACCGCATGAAGACCGCTGTCCTTGGCGAGGACGCCGAGGGGCTCGTGGTCTACAACCGCGCGCTGGTCGATCTCGCTCGCCATTATGGCTTCCAGCCGCGCGCTTGCCGGCCTTATCGGCCCAAGACAAAAGGCAAGGTCGAGCGGCCATTCCGCTACATCCGCGAGGACTTCTTCCTCGGCGGGGTCTTCCGCAATCTGGACGACCTCAACGGCCAGCTCCGCCATTGGCTGGATACTGTCGCCAATCCGCGGGTGCATGCCACGACCCATCGGGTCGTCAATGAGGCCTTCGCCGAGGAAAAGGCGGCACTCCAAGCCTTGCCAAGCGCGCCCTACCGGGCGGTGTTGCATCTGGAGCGACGGGCCTCGCACGAAGGCATGGTGAGCGTGGGCGGCAATCTGTATAGCGTGCCTGATACGACGCGGCGGCGGGTCTTCGACGTCCACGTCCTCGCCGACGAAATCCGCATCTTCGAGGGCAGCGTGCTGGTGGCAAGTCATGCCCCGCTCGAAGGTCGGGGCCAGAAGCGGCTCGATCCGGCACATCGCAAGCTCGCCAGCTTCGGCCGACGCCCCAGTGCAGAACCCATCACCCTCACGCGCGCCGGTGACCACGCCGTTCGTCGCTCGCTTGACTTCTACGCGGCCGTCGGCCGCCGCCTGGCAGCCCAGGAGATCGTATGATGAGTGCTTCCTCGGTCATCGAGCGCGTCAAGACCAACCTGGTCAGTCTGAAGATGCCGCGCGCCCTGGAAATCCTCGACGTCACCCTGCGCGGCCTCGAACGCGGCGAAATTAGCGCCCTCGACGCCATCGATGCCTTGCTCACCGAAGAACTCACGATGCGCGAGAACCGTCGCATTAAAATGGCGGTTCAAATGGCCAAGTTGTCGGCCATAAAGACGCTCGCCGGCTTCGACTTCGCCTTCCAACCGTCGCTCGACAAAAACCGCGTCCTGGCGCTCGCCGGATTGCAGTTCATTAATCGGGCCGAGGCCGTCCATCTCATCGGGCCACCAGGGACCGGCAAGACCCATTTGAGCCTCGCTCTCGGCGTGGAGGCCGTTAAGGCAGGGCGCAGCGTCTACTTCAGCTCCCTCGCCGATATCGTCGCTTCGCTCGCCAAGGCCGAACGTGACGGCGCTCTGCGCGAGCGGATCCGCTACTACTGCCGGTTCGCGCTGCTCATCGTCGATGAAATCGGCTACCTCCCGGTCACTCCCGGTGGCGGCAATCTGTTCTTCCAGCTCGTCAACGCCCGATATGAAAAAGGCGCTATGATCTTAACCTCGAACCGGGGCTTCGCCGAGTGGGGAGAGATCTTCGGCGATTCCGTCGTCGCTACCGCGCTGCTCGATCGCCTCCTTCACCACGCCGTCGTCATCCAAATCGAGGGCTCGAGCTATCGCCTACGCGAACATGCTGATCTCGTTCCCGAGACAATCCGACACAAAACGCAGGCAACCGCGAACCCCATTCCCCCGACCCTGAAACGCCGGGGCCGGCCACCAAAAGACGGAGGTGCTGATCACGTCGACGGCTGATCGCCATCCCGCCAACTGGGGAATTTTGCGGCGCCACTTCTGAGGAGATTCCGTGCGCCGTTGACATTCGGCACGGTGCTGTTCGGCCGGATGCATGCGGGTGCGGGCGCCGACCGCACAATGGGCCTGTTCATCAACACCCTGCCTGTGCGGCTTGCCTTGGACGAGACCGGGGTTGCGGCGAGCGTGCGCAGCACCCACGCGCAGCTTTCCGAGCTCTTGGCGCACGAGCATGCCTCGCTGGCGCTGGCGCAACGCTGCAGCGGCGTTGCGGCGCCGGTGCCGCTGTTCAGCGCGCTGTTGAACTACCGCCATAACAGGCCGGCAGCCACGCCCGGCCCCGGACCGGATGATGTCCTGTCGGGCGTGGAATGGCTCGGCAGCGAGGAGCGCACCAACTATCCCGTGACCCTGTCGGTGGAGGATTATGGCGAAGCGCTCGGCTTGACGGCGCAGGTGGCGGCGCCGGTCTCTGCGGATCGCCTCTGCAGCTATATGCAGCGGGCGCTCGAACAACTGGCGCAGGCGCTGGAGCATGCCCCCAACACGCCGGTGCGCGAGCTCGACATCCTGCCGGCCGACGAACGCAGCTACCTGCTGGAGGAGTTGAACCGGACCGCGGCGGCCTATCCGTCGGAACAGTGCATCCATGAGCTGTTCGAGGCGCAGGTGCAAAAGGCGCCGGACGCGATGGCGGTGGTCCACGAGGACGAGCGCCTGAGCTATGGCGAGCTCAACGCGCGGGCCAACCGGCTGGCGTATCATCTGATCGCACTCGGAGTAAGGCCCGATCAGCCCGTGGCGATCTGCCTGGAGCGCAGCCCGGCGATGGTGGTGGGACTCTTGGCGATCCTGAAAGCGGGCGGCGCCTACCTGCCGCTGGATCCGGCCTACCCATCTCAGCGGCTGCGCCAGGTGCTGGGCGATGCCGCGCCGCGGCTGCTGCTTTGCGATGCGGCCGGACGCGCCGCACTCGGCCCCGAGGTGCTGATCGATGTAACAGTGGTCGATCTGGACACGGCCACGCCGGTCTGGGCCGAACGGCCGGCTTCGGACCCCGACCCGCGCACGCTTGGCCTCACATCCCGTCATCTCGCCTACGTGATCTACACCTCAGGCTCAACCGGAAACTCAAAGGGCGTCATGGTCGAGCATCGGGGGTTGGTCAATTTGATGTTGGCTCAGGTCGGTCTTTTTGGCGCTTCTTCCAACAGGCGCGTGGTGCAGTTCGCCTCAGTTGGGTTTGATGCAAGCGCTTGGGAGCTTGTTATGGCGTTTGGCTCTGGAGCCGCATTGCACTTGCCTGCGGACGAGATCCGTCAAGCGAGTGACAAGCTCTCGGATTATCTCCGGAGCGAAGACATCACCCATGCGACGCTACCCCCAGCGATGCTTCAGGCAAGCAAGAATCTGGAATGTTTGACTTCACAAGTTCTCATTCTTGCTGGAGAGCTGCCGAAGGCTGAACTGATCCAAAGTCTTGCCCCGGCATCAATTGTCAACGCCTATGGCCCGACCGAAACAACAGTCTGCGCAACAGCCTGGAATTGTCCGGCTGATTTTGCTGGGGCAGTGGTCCCGATCGGCCGTCCGATTGCGAACACGCGGGTGTACCTGCTGGACGGGCATGGCGCGCCCGTGCCGTTCGGGGCGGTGGGCGAGCTTTACATTGGCGGTGCGGGAGTGGCGCGAGGTTACCTGAACCGCCCCGAGCTGACGGCCGAGCGGTTCATCGCCAGTCCCTTTGTGGACGGCGATCGGCTGTACAGGACCGGCGACCTCGGGCGTTATCTGCCGGACGGCAATCTGGAGTTCCTGGGCCGCAATGACGACCAAGTGAAGATCCGCGGCTTCCGCATCGAGCCGGGCGAGATCGCGGCGCGGCTTTGCGAACACGCCTTGGTGCGCGAGGCGGTGGTGGTGGCGCAACAGGATCGCCGCGGCGACAAGCACCTCGTCGGCTATGTGGTGTGTGCGCCCGAAGCTCAATCGGATGAGGTGGATGGCCCTGATCTTGCCAACACCTTGCGCGCGCACTTGAGTAGCCGGCTGCCGGACTACATGGTGCCGTCGGCGTTCGTGCGGCTTGAGGTGCTGCCGCTGACGGTGAACGGCAAGCTCGACCGCAAGGCACTGCCACAGCCTGCTGACGATGCCTATGCACGGGCGGCCTATGAGGCGCCGCAGGGCGCAGTCGAGACGGCGTTGGCACGGATCTGGGCCGAGCTTCTCGGGCTGGAGCAGGTCGGACGCAACGACCATTTCTTCGAACTGGGCGGCCACTCGCTCCTAGTGGTGCAACTGCTCAGTCGCGCAGTCGATCTCGGGCTCAAGTTCAGCGCCGCCGACCTCTTCCAAGCCCCCCTTCTGAAGGAAGTTGCATCGAAAGTTCATTTGGCGCCACAGCCCAGCAGTTCGGGAGTGATTTGTGTTCGCGAAACCGAATCGCAGCCGCCGCTGTTCTTTGTTCCCACAGGTTTGGGCGATTGCTCCTATGTCCCCAGTTTGGCGCAAGAACTGGACGTCGACTGTCCTGTTTACGCTTTGCCATGGCCGCAATTCAGTGCATTTCAATTTCCAACTGTTGAAGAGATAGCCTCGCAACTCCTTCTCCCAATAAGAGAGATCCAGCCACGAGGTCCATACCGGCTCGCTGGATACTCATCAGGGGGATTCTTGGCCTACGCGATTGCGCAGCAGTTACTGGATCACGATGCGGCTGTTTCATTCATCGGTCTAATTGACGTTGAACTATCTTCACATCCATCAAGCGTATCGCCCACCCAAATGATACAAGAAGTGCTCCTGGAATCTCTTGAACTAGACGACGAGAAGTTCGAAATCCTCAACCGCTTCGCTGGACAAAGCTCAATTTCCGGACTGCTTGAAAAGGCTCAAAAGATGGGGGCGATCACGCCGGAGCGTGATGTACGCAATGATATTCTGACGTATGAAAGGGCCACGCAGTTCCAACAGGCGCTGCGCTTATATCAAGTTCCGTCCCTCTCAGTTGAGATACACCAGTTCTATGCGAACCGGCCTCTTAGCAGTCGGACACGTTCTCGAAGAACTTCGCTAGGTCCAGAAGCAACTTCGCCTTTGCGGGGTTGTGACCGAATTCTAAGTGCAAAGGCCATTCATGCCGTGCCGATTCCAGGCGACCACGTGACTATGATGGATGTCCGCGAGAACCGCCAAGTTCTGGGTCGGGCGATCTCAACGGCATTAATCGGGACTCTGAAATAGACGTCCGTTCTTTAATCGCGGACACGGTGTCAAGGCACCCGCTGTCAGCGTTGAAGCGATGGGTGCAATCATCTGGCATTAACGCAAAAGCCCCGGTTGGAGTGCCGGGGCTTTTCTTTTCGATCGCAGACTCCAGAATCACTTCTGCGATAGTTTGTCCGTCGCCTTTGGGTCCGAACGTCCATCACTGCGGATGTTGGATTCCATCCGCGACTGAATTTCAGTCAGGACCTGCTCGCCGCGAGCGCCGTAAACCTCGGCAAAACGACGACGAACCATCTCGCCCGCCCAATTTGCGGAGCGGCGATTTGCTTCTTCGTACGCTTCATCAACCAGGATAGTCACGGTTCACCTTTTGCAAGAACGAATCAAATGACGGTAGCAGCTTCGCGTCATCCAGTTAATCGTCCGTCTACGCCAGAGCGTTCGTGGTTCAAGCAAAACACATGCGCGCTTCTGAGTCGAGGCAGATGATCTTCTCGCCCGCGTCGGGGCGTCGCACTGGCGCCGCTCCTCTGGTGCTTATTTAAGTTGAAACGCTGCGCTGCACAACCCTTGCTTACAAACTTGTCATGATAGATAAAGGCGGAACTGCCTTCCTGTTCCCAATTAACCATCTTATTGAAAATGCCTCCATTTTCTCCTTCAGCTGGCCCGAGGTTTCTGAGCGTCGGGGCGGTCATTTCCTGGGTGTTTCCCGACGGCCCTGATCAGCAGAACAAGAGGCTGCAGGACGCGGCGAGTTTCCCCCCGGATCTCTTTGCGGTTGCCGCCCTGTTGCTCCAAGTCGGGGGCGCCTATCACTATTTTGTGCCGCGAGGCGCTCGTGACGCATGGAGCGAAGCGTGCGTCTGCATTGAAGACGCCGATCTCCAGAACTGGCAGCGAATTGGAAAAAGTTGGGCGAAGCAATACCCCGAACTGCCAAGCGAAATACAGCCTCTTTGGAAAGAGTTATGGAAATCTAGGAAGGAGCCAGTCTTCAAGGAGCCCGAGGCAGGAAAGCCGGCCCCGAGCTGGTGGAAGGTTTGTTGGGCGCTTATGGCCATAGCCGACGAGGCTTGCGAGAACGTTGGTTACATCCATGTGGACGACAAACAGAGCGATTGGCACGGGAGTTGGGTTGCCCTCACTGTGGACTATTGTTTGCGCAATTCGTCGGACGGCATTACTCCGTCAGATCGCCACCGTCGCGTTGACAGGCAGATTGCAAGCATTTGCCTAATGGCGGATCGCGACGTCGTCTGCGTCCAGCCGAAATCTCACACGCCCGAGGTGGGCTGCACGCCCCGCACGTTGGCTCACAATCTGGCGCTTCTTCCGCCGCGAGGCGAGATGCGTGCGCATTGGCAGCGGCCACCTCAATATATGTTGCCAGAATCTCGGACCGATCTTCGCTTGCTCTTAATACCGTATCCATTCGAGCTTGATGCCGAATGGTTTCAAGGTGAGAAGGTGATCAGCGAAGACGAGGTCGGAAGATCCGGTCGAGCCAAGCCGTGGGGTTGGTTTACGCTCGATCAGCACTGGCTGCCGAGAAATCCACAGTCTGTCGTAAGAATGGTCGATCTGCTCCTAGACCAAGCCAGAGCGAAATCGGGGAGTATCAACGGAGTTGTTTTCCCAGAATATGCTCTAGATTGGAAATCGTATAAGGCAGTCGCAGACAATCTTCGGGACAAGCATCCTGATGTAGAATTTTTTGTTGCAGGCTCGAGCGATAACTGCGCGGGAGAAAAGGGAAATTTCGCACTTTCGTCTCATTTTTTTGATGAGACCAAAAACGATCAATCCACCAGGATGGCAGCGACCACCAGTCGCGCCAAACACCATCGGTGGCGGTTGGACTCGCATCAACTCATTAGCTACGACCTCACTAAAGCTCTCGATCCACGATATCTGTGGTGGGAGAAGATTGTGCTTCAGCAGCGTGAGATTCACGTCAAGGTAATTCGGAGTGCGTCGGTATTCACTACGATGATCTGCGAAGACCTCGCCCGTAGCGATCCATGCCATGAAGTGTTGCGGGCTATTGGACCGAATTTGGTATTCGTGCTCCTCATGGATGGACCGCAAATCCCTATTCGGTGGTCCGCGCGTTATGCGACGGCGCTTTCAGACGATCCTGGCAGCTCAGTTCTAACATTTACTTCTCGGGGGTTGATATCGAGGTCAAACGCTGCGCTCGAAAGAATGTCGCCAGAAGAGAAGGGATCGCGAGAACCCAGTTGGGCAGTCGGACTCTGGAAGGATGCAACAGGCACTGCACAGATGGTGCATTGTCCGCCGGGCGATCATGGCGTCGTAATTAGCCTCCACGGCGATCCGCTGTTTGAAGCGACGCTGGATGCCAGACAAAACTCTGATGCGTCGCGTTGGAGGATTGTCGGTTCGCCTATAACGGTATCGTTAGATGCCGTTCGTGATGCCAGCCTAATTTCGGAACTGAAGCTCAAATAACGGAGCCGAGAGATGCATACCGCAAAGAGAGTGTACCTCGCAGGACCTACGGTTTTCCTGCCCAATGCGCTCAACGAAGGGAATGTGCTCAAGAAGGTTTGTGCCGAACACGGTCTGATCGGCGTGTTTCCTTTGGATGAATTGGAGTCCGACGTCGGGGCCCAGAAAATATTTGAGCACAACGTTAGCTGCCTTCGAGGATGCGACGTTGTCGTTGCCGACGTTTCTCCGTTTAGGGGGCCGCATGTTGATGATGGGACTGCCTTCGAGATCGGCTTCGCTAACGCTATAGCTCTCCCAATCTTCGCATACAGCCGCGACATTCGCCCTCTCGCTCGGCGAATATCGGCGAAGAGAGGCCCCGATCGGCGGTTGAGGGACGAACAAGAGCTCGAAGTCGAGGATTTCGGTCTCAGCCAGAACCTGATGATATCGTGCGCGATAGCCGGACTGTTTGATAGCGCCGCGGAGGCGATACGTGCGGCAGCGCGAAAGCTAAGCTGACCCTGCTTACCGAAAGCTTGGCTGGTGGTGATTGAATCGACATTGGCCTGTCCGATCATTGGCCCAAGACCGATCCAACCTAGCGCGTACTTTGCGTTTTTTCGGCTCGCAGATCGGGATTGTTTGTGTGGTGAATTGTGACCTTGTCCGGCATCAGGAAGAGGTTAGGGAGAAAGCCATCGAGGGGATGAAGCGCGGTCTCCGCTTGCAGTCGCTGCTGAAAATCTTCAAGGATCTTAAGAAAACCTATCGAACGATCGCGATCCTGAATTTGCCGCTGTTTACAAAGCTTGGGCGGCGGGAGGCCGGGCGCGGCTTATCCGGGCGATGACGAACACGAAACGGCGGAATCGGTTCAACGAGATTTTTGCGCTTCTCCCAACTGCGCTTCCCACCAGGTTGCGCTTCGATGACGTTATTTTGTAAGCCCCGCTTCAATGGATGCGAACTCAACGCCTGTTTTCGATTGACAGAATTCGGCGAATGCTTGCCATCGGTTCCCTCATAAACTGCGCATTGATCCGCTATCGTAGGCCTCCGCGACCGCTGTACGCTTAATACGCCGTCCGCAACATTGGCGTCAGTGGCGGCGATCCACCGTGCTGTATCTCTCCAATAACCTTGAAGCCATGGCGCTGGTAAAAAGGAATGTTCTTTGGATTCGAGCTTTCGAGGTAGGCAGCGGAGGCCTGCTCATCACATCGTTGGAGAGCGCGCTTCATCAGCAATGTGCCAAGCCCTTGCCCGATCCAATTCGGATCGACGGCAATGAGAGGTAGATACCAATGTGGCTCGGAGGGACGATGTTCGGCCATTCCTCGCCTTAGGTGGGCCATGTCTTCACTTACATCGGGGCTTAGCGACAGCGCCATTAGTACGTTTAGAGCCTCCTCATCCTGCTGCACGCCGGGAGGCAGCCACAGAGCCGCCGCGCGACTGTCTCCCGTGGCGTATGCTGTGCCATGTTCGAATGCTCGTCCGCCAGAGGCGCTAATGTACTGCGGCATGCTCGTAAGATATTGCCGGATGTCAGGCCAACTCCAGCGCATCAACGGATCGGCGGCAAAGGCGCGTACAATGGTCCAAACAGCGTTTGCCTGAATGCTTGCGTTGGCAGTTGTGATATCCGCCTCCATTATCATGATATGGCCCTTCGAGCGCGGAATGATGAGGTTGGAATATGGAACCGATGTGGATGTGACCAGAATGTGTGCAAGGCGGAGTGGGCGTCGGATGCGTTTGTTTGCCGTCTAGGCACTCATCCTGATCAAGGCCTCGCCTAGCCGCTTCGGACGAAGCTTGCTCAATGGGAGACCCGGATCCTTATACGTCACGGTGAGGACCCGTGCTTGTTGCGCGGTACGCGTCATGTGATCGTGCAAGGAAGGTGTGCTAACAACAACGTTTGGCAGCCCGACGATAGCAACTAAAGCCAAGAGCAGTCTTGCTTTGCCAAAACAATGCGAACTGGTGCTACTCGTGGAAACTGGATTCACTTGACCAGTTTAAACACCGCGATCCAACGTGAAACCTACCAAATTTAGGGGGCGCGTTTGTCATCATCTTCAAGTTTATTTGCGAGTAAAAATCTCGCCCCAGTTGGTCGGGAAGATTCCCAGCCTTACCGCCCGGAACAGCGATCGCGCTTGAGCGCAAAGCCCCGCCGCCCTGGAATCTCTGCGCCCCGCCGGCAGAAGAAGCAGCGTCCTGACCTTCGCGTCCAAGGTTGGCACGTTGCGATGACGAACGGCTCCGTCAGCGCGCCAAGGACCTCCCTGCGCAGGGTCTTGGACGTGACACGTTGCGGAGCGGCGGCGGGGTCGCGCGACGAAATGTTCACCCCAACCTACAGGTGGGTGGCAGCGTCGCGCATTCCGGCGCCGAAGTCGCCGGCGATGGTGAAGATCTGCGCCGGTGTCGCCGTCTCCGGGCCCCGCGCACGGCGAAGGCACGGCGCAGGCCAATGATTAAGAATGAAACTCGCGAAGCTATTGGGCAAAAGCTCCTTGGCGTCCTCCCGCAATAGACGTGACCGGACACATGATGGCCGAACTCATGCGCGCAATTGTAGGCGTGCCGCGGCAGCGCCCGTCGCGCAGAGAGATGAATGCGCAGAAGGGCGCCGCTGATACATTCCCTCCATGTTGATGTTGCTAAAGCGCAAAGCGACACTCAGCGTCTCGCATAGCCTGCAGATGGAAAATCGACCGGCTTGGTCGAGCTTCGCTTGTCGCGGGTGGCCGTGGTGGCCTGCATGGTCTGGGTCGCAGCGCGGCGGTTAAAGCTGAGCTTCGTAGTGCGCATCACATTTATCAGCGATTGCCGCCGTTCGCGGTGGAATCGCTGCGCATGGCGGCTAATTGCTTGAGCAGGCGTTCCAGATCATGGGGTTTGAGAGTTGGAGAGTTCCGTGCGGCAAGCTCAAGCCGAGGGTCCTGGGCATCGAACGGTCTCGGGCGCTTTGCCGAGCAACCGGGCGACCTTGACGTCATAGATTTCGGCAAGCCGGGCAAGCTCGCCAGCCGATACGCGGTGATTGCCGGATCCCATCTGGCTGACGGATCTTCGCGACGTGGTCTTGTGACAGGCCGGCCAGCTTGCGCGCTTCCTTCAGGCGCTAGGCGATCTGCCACCGTTTGGTGGAATCGAGCTCGGTCATGCTGCGGCCGCTTCCCTCTCGCTCAGCCTCTTGAGTAGATCGCGGACGAAACAGCGGTCTCCTCGATGGAGCGCGGCAGCTTGGTCGTCTCGTCGAAGTTCGCGTCGTTTGGGATCGTCGCACCGATCTCGGCGGTGAGCCAGACCTTGCTATTGAACCTTCGGCAGGCTCTCGACGGGCTCGGTGCCGGCGCTGAGAGGAGGGCATTCGAGGCGATCGGCCTGAATCGGACCTAGGATGACGAACAGCTTCTCTTTCAATGCGAAGGGGTTCCCAGGACACCTCCTTAATCCGATGATAGGTAAGATAATCTCACACCCGCACGTCAAAGGCCCGTTTCTGGCTTAGCCACTCGATTGATAGCCGGGTGGACGAAGGCGTTTCGCCACCAGGCCGCAAATGATACGTTTACGGACTCTGTCAACGTTCCTCTTGTTTGCGCTCGATGATCTGTTTACATATCAATTTATCGCAAGAGATCCGAAAGCGTATCATGGCCTCCATCCCGGACCCGCTTCTCCAAGAACTCGGTCTGCGCTTCCGAAAGGCCCGCATGGCTGCTGGCTTGTCTCAGGAGCAAACCGCTCTTCGCGCGAACATCAGCAGACCTCGCTATCGCGACATTGAAACGGGAGCTGCTGCCGCCCGCGCAACGACACTCGTCAATGTCGCCCGCGCCCTTGGCATGGAAATGATGTTGATCCCGCAGGCGATGGTGCCCGCCATTCAGTCGATGCTGCAGCCGGCGGCCGACGATGAAGATCGCCCCGCATTCACGTCAGATGCCGAAGAGGACGAACGGTCATGAACCAGGCTGTTCTCGCGGCTGAACGAGTCCAATCGCTCGATATCTCATTGAACTATCTTCCCGTCGGCACCCTGGTTCGCACGCCGGGTGACTACCACGCGTTCAACCTTTTGCCCGCTTACCGGAGCATGAACAATCCACCGATCTTCAGCCTGTCGCTTCGCTCAGCGGATGGCGGCCTCCGGCGGGATCCCAAACCTTTACGCGGGGCGCTACCTCCCTTCTTTGCGAATCTGCTGCCCGAAGAGAAACTGCGCGAAGCGATGGAAAAGCACCACGCCGGGTCAGTCAGGCCGGGAAACGACTTTGATCTCCTCGCTGCGCTCGGAACCAACCTGCCAGGAGCGGTACGCGCGGTGCCAAGCGACGGTAGCCCTGATCCAGCCGGCCCGGAGGCCGAAGGCAAAAAGAAAGCACGCTTCTCGCTCGCCGGCGTTCAGATGAAGCTTTCTGTGATGAAGAACACAGGAAAGGAGAGGAGGATCACGCTTGCCGTCGACGACGAGCAAGGGCAATACATCGCGAAATTTCCCTCCCTCACGCACATCGGACTCTCAGAAAACGAATTCGCGATCCTGGCCTTGGCGGAAGCGTTGGGAATGGAAGTGCCAGCACGCGAACTCGTCGAAAAGACGGAGTTCACCGGCATTCCGGAAGAGTTCAACACCATGTCCACGGGCAAGGTGCTGCTCGTCCGCCGCTTCGACCGCGGCGCTGACGGCGCGCGCGTGCATATGGAAGACTTCGCGCAGGTCTTCGGGCGCTATCCGTCCGAGAAATATACCGGTGCAGCGTACCACAATATCGCTGCAGCGCTCACCAGCGGCGTCTCCTTCGATTCGGCAATCGAGTTTGTTCGGCGCCTCGCACTCACCGCAATCACTGGAAACGGAGATATGCATCTCAAGAATTGGTCGCTGCTTTACCCCGGAGATGGACGGACACCCACGCTATCGCCTGTCTATGACGTGCTCTCAACAGTTCCCTATATTCCGAAGGACGGGCTGGCCCTAAGCCTCGGCGGCGAAAAGTCGTTCAAGGCGCTGACTCCAGAACGCTGGCGCAATTTCGCGAACCGCAGCCGTCTTCCGGAAGGAGCGGTGGTGACCGCCGTAGCCGAGATCGCGGCTGCCGTGCGGGACAAGTGGTCGGTTCTTCCAGAGCGCGACGTTGTGCCTGCGCAGGTTCTCGCGCGGATCGACGCACATATCGATGAAATGGCATCTATCCTTGACCCCTGAGGTTGGCAGATCGTGAAATGCACATCATTCGCCCCAAGGTCTTTGCTTTTCCGGCGATCAGCTCTGACAGGTCGGAACGCGGCATCTATTTGCCGTTTGTTTGAGTGAACCTTTGCCATCAACTGGCAAATTCACACATCCGGCAAACCAGAAAACCGTCCTTTCCGTTCATGCGTTCGGCTATCTCGTAAAAAGCCGGCCCTTCGAACAGATCCGTATAGCTGTCCCGGAGAAGATTGCCTAAAACGTGCCGCCGCTCAAAATCCATGCAGCAGAGAGTAACGTCGCCATTTGGAACGGCCAAGCCTTTCCGCTTCCGGAGATGTGCAGAGCCGCGGGAAAAATCTGCGCGACACGGCGGGGGCAACGAAAAGCTGCATCCTTCCTCTGCGAGGAAAAGCCGTGGCACCTCGGGACATGGCGTTTCTATCAGCGCCGCAGCTACTTCGCGGTCCAGATTACTGAGACCTGGTAGCTGTGGGCGACTGAATCCAACTCGCCGATTATGGATCAACTGCAGGCGGACTACTTTCCAGCACATCGCAGCCAGTATGCCGGAGAATGCGCTGGCGCACTTGCGTGCTCATCGAGGCCCGAACGGGTGCGCGGCTGCTGATCGAGGGATCGCCAGATGTGCTCGATCGCGGCACTCTCTTGTTGCTCTCGAAAACAGGGCCGGCATTTCGGCGATGCGAATTGGTTCGACTCGATGGCTGCGAAGCCGATATTGAGTATGCGAGCGCACAAACCGCTCGTTCGCGCGGCAAAGCAAGGCGCACGCCGCGCGGGACGTGACCGGTCCTCAATGGATGACGCGATCGCTTGAAGGGAGCGCGAGAATACGCTCACGGGAGCGAGTCAAACCACAGTAATCACGAAGAGTGCTACCCGCGTAGTCCTGACGGAACGAGCCACGTTTGCGCCAGGTCGGTTCGATCATACGCGGGCTCATCGTATTCGGGCATTCGTGCCGTTGTCGGTGAGGGAGGCGGCTCCGAACTTCGGCTTGATCGATCCGGTGTTCCTGCCGCCGTTCTCGCAGGTGACCGGCGGGCGGATGGCAGCTCTGCAGACAGAAGAAGTGTACGACGACATCTCGGGGAGCGTGCTGCGTGCCTTGAGCGGATTTCTAATGTCGGTCGCCTTGATCGTCCCGCTTGGCCTAGGCGCCGGATGGTGCGCCCGGCTCGGAAATCTCCTGAATCAGTTCACCGAGATGTGCCAGAACACCGCATCACTCGCGGTAATGCCTGTCTTCATCCTGTTTCTGGACATTCGCGAGCTCTCAAGATCACGATGTGATATATAGAGAGCTGCGCCTGGTCGCTCCTGCTCAACGCACGATCGCGGCGGTGAAGCAGGTCGAGCCGCTCCGGATCACGTCGGCACGCGCGACGCCGCAGCAACTGTCCGCTGTGATCCTTCCGGCGGCGCTTCCGACGATCTTCGTCGGCATTCGCCTCGAGCGCCTCGTCATGCGCGTGCTCGTCGCATCCGAGATGGGCGGTGCCAAAGGGCTATTTCATCATCAACAGAAAGTACAGTTTTTGATCCCGCAGATGTACCCTTGCGATTACAGTCGCCGAGCTTACGTTCAGTGCCATCCTGCAGGTGATCGAGGGACATTTCACACAATGGAAAGCGCTGGCCTCTGCTTAATGGTCAGCAGAGCTCCGTTACAAGGGACGGACGAACTCGTCGCGCCGTTCCGAACCGGGTCTGCAGCCATGTCTCACCCACGATCCTGGAGCGCGATCGTATCAGCTGATTGCTTCCGACGACGGAAGCGATGGAAAAAAATAGAAAGTGGGCGATTGGCCTCACTGACTGCGGGATGCGTCCGCGCCCATTCTGGCCGCGCTGGAACGGTGATCGTGGCCAGCGGCACCCATACTCGTTCGAGCGTCACCGGATCGCGCAACTGGGCGACTGTGTCGGTGCGGATGTCGAGCCACTCGAACGATCGACCATGGACAGTGACAAGCTGAGCGGGCCGGAGTGTGGCGAAATGATCTTGACGAGAAACCCTTATCACTCGAAGGCTCGAATTCCATGTTCTCGAGCGAATTCAAGATGATGTTGTCAAACTGTTCAACTACGGGAAGTAGTGGCTTGACGGTCCCTGGCCGGAAGACCGCTAGTTGGTCGCCCATGGCACGCCGTGCCGTTCCTAGAACAGAAACGCTGTAGTGGGGTTTCGTTGTCCAGAAAGGCTTAGCCGGCGTTATTTGCAATGGCAATACTGCGTCTGGACAACGTTGCGGCAGCTCCGGTATCCTGCGCCTACGTCTGACCTCCGACGAGTTTGATGATGCGATCTGATCTTCAGTCCGCCCACCAGAGTGGGGCGAAGTGATTGCGGCACTTCGCCTGACAACGGATATGCTCGCCCCGCTCACTCGAGAGTGCACCGGAGTTCGTGACGCGACATGCTTCGACGAGGCGACCACCCGCCTCGATCGAAAGTGATGAGGGCCATGCCTCCCGGTAACTTTTGCCGGCATGAAGCTTGGATCAGAACTGGTCTAATTTGGTTTTCCAAACGTTTTCTGCGAAGCTCCTACTGAGCATCAGTCTCTCGCCAGTCGCTGTGGTGCCGTTTTCGGCGGAGCAATGCCGCAGCAAGCAAGGCTGACAGAGCATAGCGGCCCCTGGCAAAATCGGCCTGACCTCGCAATCTGATTTCGCCGCGATCAACCCGCTCGCCGCCAAGAACGCCGGCCAAAAAGTCGCTTGCGTGTGCAGTGCGGTCGTGTATTGTTGCAGTGCGGTAGCGCTTCACGCGACCGCCGTCCTCCTTGGACGTTTCCTCCCTAGACTTGGGCCGCTTGTCATTCGAGCGGCCCTTTTTTCCTGCAATTAGCTGGTTTGTCGATCGGCCGTCGCATTTGCGACATCAACCTGACAAGGTCCTAAAACCGAATTGCCTGAATCCTTTGCGAGCGCCTCCTTACCTATGCTGAGCGCAAGTTATGGTGGCGCGGAGCTTTTTTGATCCCCTAGCCCGTTTTGTTACAGTTGCGGATTGAAACGCCAATCCTCTGCGAGATCAGGAATTCGTGCCGTCAGCTGTACGCTAAAGCGTGACGGAACTCCGCGCGCAACTCACGTCGAAGATCATCCGGCAGAGCGATCAATGCAAGTTTCCCAATCTGCTTCCTGAGCGTGCATTAAGCTGGGGCAACACAATGCGCGCTCACGAGTGGTGTCGCGTTGGATAGCGCAATGGCGCCCTCGTATGCAGCGCTTCAACATGCATCTCGGTCGTGAGCAACGTAGCGTGTTGAGTTTGTCCGCCTTCCCGCTTGCCGTGCTACATCGCTGCAGATTTGTCCGAGAAGCCACCGCCGAAGCGGCTGTAGCCGAGTGCACGAACCGCATCTATCGGGCGAGATTCGGTTGTTCCGATGCAGCGCGCACCAGACGCTCTTAAGGCATCTGTTTGCTCGTCGAAAAATGATTGGCTTTTTCAAGCACCGTCTCCTCACGGGCGCTGCTGCCGATCGCCATGGGGTGGTTACTACCGGACTTGATAGGTTTGGTGGTCCTAGATTGTCAGCTAAGTCGTTGGGCCTTCTTGGGAGACACGCCTCATGCGCGCCGAGTGTGGCCGAGACGAAAACGCGGCCGGGATAGGAGAGACTCGATGCAATTCGCTTGGACTGCGCTTCGCCGCGCCGCTGTTGCGCTGGCCCTGTTTGCAGGTGGCATGATGGGGAGCGCTTTGGCCGACAATCCGCCGTCGCGCCCCGGGGCCACGACGCTGGCCGACCAGAAGGGCAGTCCCGGCGCGCGCGCCGGCCACACACTTAGCACGCTGTCAGCGGCCGAGCAGCATCGCCTTCCGCCGGACTCCACCACCAGGCAAGCGCTCGAGCTACCCGGGCGGACGCTCGCATTCACGGCGACCGCAGGTTCCATCCGCCTGTTCGACGACAAGGGCGAGCCGCAGGCCGACATCGCATACACCTCTTATCAGCTCGACGGTTGCGACCGCGCCACACGCCCCGTCGCGTTCTTCTTCAACGGCGGGCCTGGTGCATCGTCGGCCTGGCTACAGCTCGGCAGTGCCGGTCCTTGGCGGCTGCCGATCAATGCCGACGACGTCACACCATCGACCTCTCCGGAGGTGAAGCCCAATGCCGAAACCTGGCTCGATTTCACCGATCTCGTCTTTATCGATCCGGTCGGGACCGGCTATAGCCGTTTCGTCGCCACCGGAGAGGATGTCCGCAAGCAGTTCTTTTCCGTTGACGGCGATGTCAACGCGCTCGCCGTCGTGATCCGCCGCTGGCTCGAGAAGCACGACCGGCTGTTGTCGCCGAAATATGTCGTGGGCGAAAGCTATGGCGGCATTCGCGGGCCGAAGGTCGTGCGCCAGTTGCAGAAGCAACAAGGTGTCGGCGTTAAGGGTCTGATCATGGCCTCACCGGTGTTTGACTACAGTGAGTTCGGCGGCACGAGCCTTCTTCAATATGTCTCGACGCTGCCGAGCTATGTCGCCACGGTACGAGAAAGCAAGGGGCCGGTGAAGCGGGCCGATCTCGCCGACGTCGAAGCTTATGCGCGCGGCGAGTTCTTGGTCGACCTCGTTAAAGGCAGGGCGGATAAGGAGGCGGCCACGCGCCTCGCCGACAAGGTTGCCGCATTAACTGGGATCGACCAAGCGGTGAGCCGTCGGCTTGCGGGCCGCTTTGATGCCGGCACATTCAGCCGCGAGCTCGACCGCAAAAACGGCAAGGTGACCGGCCGCTTCGATGCCTCGGTGCATGGCTTCGATCCTTACCCCGAGTCTAGCTGCCCCGCCTACGGCGATCCCTCGGGCGAGACGCTTCTCGCGCCGCTGACCAGTGCCGCCGTCGATCTGCTTATGCGCAAGCTGAATTGGCGGCCGGACGGCTCCTACGAGCTGGTGAACGGCGCGGTCGCGCCGGCCTGGAATTATGGCCCCGGCCTCCCGCAGTCGCTGTTTGAGCTGCGCCAAATCCTTGCGACGGATCCGAAAATGAAAGTGCTGGTAGCTCACGGCCTGTTCGATCTCGTAACGCCCTATTTCCGCTCGCAGCTCGTGCTCGATCAGTTCCCTGCCTTTGCCTCGGCGCCGCGCGTCAAACTCGCGGTCTATCCGGGCGGGCACATGTTCTACTCGCGTGATGCATCGCGCCAGGCTTTTCGGGCAGAGGTCGAAGCCATGATGAAGCCGGCCCCCGATTAGGTCAAAAGGATGCGCTCACGCGTGGCGTATGTCAGCGTTTTCTTAGCTGCGAGACCTCAGCTGCAATCCTGGCGTGAGCTTGCGATTGCTTGGAGATTCCAACTATGGCCCATCTTGTTCGAAGCCGGCAGCCTTTTTGGCGGCGTCACCGGAGCGCAAATAGCCAGCTGGCAGTGCTCCATCGCGCACCGCCACGTTCTTCATCGCGGATAGTTCTCGGCCCACCTGAGCGCCTCCCCTTAGAAGCGCAGATAGTGAGGACCCGATCGGAACGCACGAGCGTCTGGTCTTTCTCGGCGCGAACCAGATCCAACGCGTGCGGCCTTCGATTTCACGAGCAAAGGAGCAATCCCCACCTCCGTCGCAGTTGCGACGTCTGGGGAAGTGCCGCGGACATCAAACAAGATAATCGATAGCGACGCTTTGTTTTACCCTATGGACCTCAATCAGAGCGGCAATTCTGGGCTGCTGTTGCAAGCCGAATGAGTGTTGAGTAGCCCCAGTATGGTCGAGCGGTGCAGAAGCCTGCCGCATCTGATTCTGGGAGCTCAGCAGTCAGACGCGCTTACGATGCGGTTTGGGGCCGATCCTCGCTTGCAGTGTCGACCAGGAGGGTCGCGAGTGCGGCACATTGGTTGCGAATATCGGGTATCGCCATGATCTCCCAAAAGGCCGCGCGTGTGATCGGACCCACCGCATACAGGCAGCGCGAAGCCGTGCCGTCGCGCTTGATGATCGCACAATTGCGATCTGTCTCAATGCCGATGCAGAGGGGGTCGACGCGGGCTAGACTGCGATCGAACAAACTACGCACTGCTGGATTGAGCGTAGCGCGCGGATCTTTGACGATACCGGTGCAATCGACGACGGCGCCGACTTGCATAGAGGATTGGCGTCGTCCCGCCGGCGGTACGTGACTCTGGCTCCGGTATTAGTGGGCTCGATGCTGGCCACCTTTGCAGCCATCAGGGTGAGCTGGCCGCTGTCAAGCGCCTGGGTGATGCGTGCTTCGACTTCCGGAGCCATCCGGTGCCGATGCACGTCCCACCAGGCACGCGCGTGTTCGAGAAAGCGGCGTTTCGATGCCCGGGGAGCTCATGCCACAGCCGCTGGGTATAGGGCCGAAGGCCATCGATGACACTGCGCAATCGACACCTACGGTCACATTCCGGTCTATACGATCGCGAAGCCAGCGTACTCGCCAACGGACCGTTGGAACGAGTGTTCACTCGTGTCCTGAATAAAGAAAATCGTTGTAATTCGTGCACGCAGTGTCAAGGTCGCCGCTGAAATGTCCGCTTCCTCAAAGCGCTTCCTGGCACGAGCGCCATCTGCATGACGCTGAGCGTCAATCAGCCGGGGCAAAGCTGGCCGTTCGTATTGCCTCACCTAAGGATGTAACGTTCCGCTCGACCGATGTAGCTCCGGCTTAGTCCGAGGTTGCATCATGGCGCGCAGGATCGGTAGGCACTGGGGACGCCGCGAAGTGCCCATTACACGCAGTGGCAGCCGCGGTCCCGGAATCACCGGCACGGCCGCACCTTTAGCCGTACGCAGGATGATCGGCTAGGCTGCTTTGCGTCTGAATTTCACCAGGGTGCACAGTTCGCTCCGCGGTTGCCGGCTCTCACGCAGGTCGCGCTCTCGTCTGTTCTCGCGCTGGCGCGGCTATGGTTAGCGGCTCGAGCATAGGCTCAAAGTGCAAGCCAGGACGACTGGTCGCGAGCTGAAATCGAAATGTAGATGTTCGGTGCAAGACTGGGTCTGGCCGCGATCCCATCGCCTGGACCTCCTAACCAGCTTTACCGCTAGGTGAATGCGATGCACGACGCAGACCTGCGCGCCGACTGGGAGGTCAGGCGGAGTGAGACTTGGCTCAGAGATAATCGCATCCGACGTAGCAGATGCGGGCCGGCGTTTGTCTCCCTTCTTCGACCTTTGTCAGCTTCTCGAAAGCCAGCCTCTTTAACACTCGAACTTGACCTCTCGATGACGGAACCGTCCATGTCTGAATTCGTGACGAACTTCAGCTCACTCGGCGGGCGAGATCTTCTGGAGGCTTTTGTCTCATAAGACAAAGGAGAGCTTTATGGATCCGAACCCGATCGATAGTGCCCGTTCACCAGAATCACCAACGGCGCACACCTGGACACAGGAAGATCATGAAAGCGCTGAACACTGGGCGTGACCTCGGCGTCGGGCTGACGGTCGATGCTGGTTGCATGATTGAGGGCGACATAGGTTCGGGAGGTTATCGTGCTCAGAAGCGCGCGTACCGGCTCCATGAGCTCTCCGAACATGAATGAACCATGATCGCCGAATTGCCCGCTGACGAGGGACAGCAGGTAAATCCTGAATTTCGGCGCATCGGAGGTGCCTTTGATGGCGTTAAGCTTCTCAATCAGGTCGAGCGCGGTCTCAATCCCAGAGTTCTCCACATATCCGCCGTCCACTAGGCGGGCCTGCGGATGAGAAGTTATGCAGTCATTTTTGACTGAGACGGTCGCCGCCGGCGTCACCCACGGAAAACGTGCGCTCGTGAAAGCAGCCGTGCTGAGCGGAATATGCAGCGAGTGGCTCTTGACCGTTTGCTCCGTCCCAGTGCCCGCACGTTCAAGCGCTGCAAGAACACACAGGTCTGTGTCTTTGGGGTGCAGCGGATCGAAATCGACAGAGATCCTGTATTCGCGCAACAAACCGTGCTGCATTGTTGGCGGCATAGATCCCGCCGCCTTGAGCCGCCACAATGAAGACCGGATATTCGCCGAGCTTCTTGGCTTCCTCCACTCCGGTTTTTGCAAAAGCCACTCGCGGAATGCGGCGGCTGCGGACATGCGGGCCTTTTCCGGCGGGCTGTTTGCTTCAGAGACAGTACGCAGTTCGTGGTCGTCACCTCCCAACAAGGAGGCAAGCAGAAACAAGCCGCCAAAGACAACAGGAATAAACGGAAACGCAAATCTGATCGTCAAAAGAGCAAAATGGACGGTAAGACCAATGACGCAAACCGCAAAGAGAGCGATCATGCCGAACGATCCGACGAATTATGCTCGCCTATCCGGTAGCAGCAAGAATGCTGCTGTCAACAGCACGATGCCGCCGATCGAGAGCGCCAGAAACCTGTAGGGGATGAAGTAGGCGTTGTTGGCGCGGCTCACGAGATCAACCGAACGATCTCTTGATCCTATCCGCCAAGTAAATGCCACGAAACAGGCGAGCATGATCACCATCGCGATTGCGAGGATGAGCAGCATGTTCCGCTCAAACGCGAGCGCCTGATCTTGAATTCGGAAGATACTTCCGACTTCCTCGACTTCGCCAATCTTTCGCGCCGGCCGCGAGGCGAATTGGCCTGCTGTGGCGGCGATGATCGGCAGTGCTCCAAGCAGCACCGGAGCCAGTCTTATATAGAAAGCCAGGCGCCCCGAAGGGCTGGGAATTTGCGGCAGGGATGCAGTTGTGAGCTGAAACGCGCTTGCCCAAATCGCTATAGCAATCACCCCCAAGGCCGCGAACTCCTTGATCGTCACCCAACCAAGGTCGTCGGCGGCTATCCGGTAGAGCTCCTGAATCTGATCTGGCAGAAAGAGCAACACCGATATAGCTACCGACAGAACAATTATCTATCGAAGGTTGCGCAACAAGGTAAACGGCTGCTTGCGCACAGTCATCGCGTGATCTCCTCGATATTTATGGAGGTCGCTGGCAAACCGCTGAAATAGGCTCGGGTACCAGGCATTTGCGCCAGATCACATTGAAAGCATTCAGCCCCAAGCATACGGGCGACTTGAAACGGAGTGAATTACGAGTCACGCTCTTAGGTAGCGCGGTTAATACTGTGCACCTCTCTACAGGAGTGTTCCAAGTTTGTCGATATGTTCTACGCAGCGATCGCAGAGTTTTCCTCCGGACGGCCGCGACTTCCTTGTCATCACCCAAATCTGTTGACGTATGACTCCCCTCTATGTGGCTGGCAAACCCTTATCGCAAATGCTCAGTCCGAGCCGCACCATTGCGAGTTGGAAGAATACGCGGCTGCCGAGATGGCCCGGGGCGAAGCTGGATCGAATGGCCTTCGATAGTGAGGTCTTGCGGCTTGAAAGCAATACTTCGCGCTCTTGTTCATCGTGGCGCTGGGCGGAAATGCAAAAAACCGGCGCCACCGCTGCTCTAGTCTGTGGGGGCTACGAAGTGAGGGAGCGTCGTGTGCTGCAGGCCCTGTCCACGGCATCGCCGAAGAATCATAGCCATTTTAGGGGATGCTCATTAGGATCGACAACGGACTGGTGGAGCTTGCCGCCCATCTGCGCTCTCTATCATCTGACTTTCAGTGGAAAAAAGTCCTCGGCTATGGCCGAGGACGATTGAGTTTGAACAAGCGCGCAAATTTAAGTGATGCGGCTCGAGTACTGCCGCCCCCGTGGCTTCGATTGCTGAGGTCATAGAGCCGATCAGCGTGCTTGCGAAGGGCGATCTCTGCTAGCTCGCTGAATAATCCCTCGGCCATTCGTGTGGAAAGTGTGACTGTGGCTTCCAAGTCGGGATATCTATGGCGTGCATCAAGTCCTCCTGCGGGCTTCAGACGTCCGATTTTTTGGGCGGCTGAGGTCATCAGGAATGAGGTATATCATACCATACACTCGATGCTGCCGCGCATTCGCAACTAGGGCGAGCTATAGTTCATCGGCTGTGCAATTTCAGGGAAATAGTAATGGGCGAGTTATTGAATGTTTGGAGGGAGATCAATGCCGGCAACCGCTTTGCTGAAACCAAACTCACGTTCTTCGTTGGGATCTTGGTCGGTATCCTGGGGTTTTTGAACAGTGGGAGCGTGCTTCTCGCTCATGAAGGACGTGTTCTTGGTGGGGGAGACGCCCGCATAGTGAACTTGGCGATTATTATTGCGCTGGTGGTATCGGTGAGTGCTGCCTTCCCCCAACTCTCTACTGGAAGCCGGTGGGATTGGCTGATACCTAGGAAGACCCCTATTGATTTGTACTATTTTCTTGACATCGCCAATTTCAACTCTGGTGACGCTTGGCTTCAGGCCTGCCAGCTCAAGATAACTGATGACGAACTGCCGAGAGCGAAAGGTATGGCCGGGCAAATCCATGTTATCGCAAAAATCGCGGCGCGAAAGTTCTCGGTGCTCCGCTATGCCTCTCTTTTCGTGATGGCCGGCTGGCTAATCTCCTGGGCCGTTCCTCTGTACAGGCAATTTTTCTCCTGAAGAGAATGATAGCTGTAGATGGCGAGTAAGTCGGACAGTGATCTTCCCGAATTGCGAGACTGGATATCGCAATTGCCAGTGATATCGACTATGACAATCATGGAGGTGCTTGGTCTCGCCTGGAATTTTTGCAGCTATTGAGGGGCGTTGTTGGAGCTGGCAGCGTTGTGATTGTCTATCTGCTTGATAGAGATGAGCGCCAGAAGAGTTTTTTGACACTCTCGTACATCGCAGGCGAAATCTCGATGCAATCCAGCTTGCAGCGTAGGTTGACATTGCTAGCCGACGGAGACTGGCTGTCCTTTGCCAGGGCCCGCGCTGAGCTGGAAAAGATAGCGGCCATAAGAAACTACTCTAGGCCAACCATTTATCGATTGAGCGACCAACGAGGCTGCGACGTTGACGACTGTAAGTTGGAAGCGAACGATATTGGCATAGCTGTAATCCTGAAGCCAAAACCGGGTGATCTCGATGAGATGAGTCAATTCAAACTCGAAATCGCCTGGAGATTTTTCTCGGTTCAGGCCACGCGGTCACGTCACGAACGCTTGTCCCAGGCTATAAGTCGGATGCTGCAGGAGGTAGAAAGTTCAGCCTCCAAATCAAAGTTATGTTCGGTCCTAGCACACTACGTGCGTGCAAAAACAATTCTTCTCTACGAACAAATAGGCGGTGCCTATCAACTTGTTGCTGAACATCACGAATCGGAGGCGCCGCCGCCCGTCAGCAGGTTCGAGCGTCCAGAGGCGGACCGTATGCAAAGGGCATCTTTAGTAGTTCGTAGTCATACATATTCTGGAACGCTAATGACCTGCCACTGCGTATTTCCTCCAGAAAGAGTTAGAGTCCGGCCCGAAGAAGGACGGACAGATGAAGCGAGCAAGGTTCACGGAAGAGCAGATTATCGCGCTGTTGAAGGAGCATGAGGCCGGGGCGAAGACAGCCGACCTGGCTCGCAAGCACGGTGTTTCCGAGGCGACGATCTACAATTGGAAGGCCAGATTCGGCGGCATGGACGTTTCCGAGGCGAAGCGGCTGAGGGCCCTGGAGGAGGAGAACGCGAAGCTGAAGAAGCTTCTGGCCGAGCAGATGCTCGACGCGGCCGCCCTTCGCGAGCTGCTTTCAAAAAAATGGTAGGGCCCGCCGCCAAGCGCGCTGCGGTCGCGCATCTGCAGGCCGTCATGAGCCTGTCGGAACGGCGGGCCTGCTCGATCATCGGGGCGGATCGGAAGATGATCCGCTATCGCTCCAGCCGCCCGCCGGACGCAGTTCTGCGTGGCCGATTGCGCGATCTCGCCAGCGAGCGGCGACGTTTTGGCTACCGCCGGCTGTTCGTCCTGCTGCGGCGGGAGGGCGAGCCATCGGGGATCAACCGGATCTACCGGCTTTATCGCGAGGAAGGGCTCACCGTCCGCAAGCGGCGGGCTCGCCGCAAGGCCGTGGGGACCCGTGCCCCGATCCTGGTCGAGGCGAGGCCGAACGCGCGCTGGTCGCTGGACTTCGTCCACGACCAGTTCGCCAATGGCCGACGCTTTCGCATCCTCAACATCGTCGACGACGTCACCAAGGAATGCCTGGGCGCGATTCCGGAGACGTCGATCTCGGGTCGGCGCGTGGCCCGCGAACTGACGGCAATCGTCGAGCGACGCGGCAAGCCAGGAATGATCGTGTCCGACCATGGCACCGAGTTCACCTGCAACGCCATGCTCTCTTGGTGCAAGGACGCAGCCATCGATTGGCACTTCATCGCACCGGGAAAGCCGATGCAGAACGGCTTCGCCGAGAGTTTCAATGGCCGGATGCGCGACGAGTTGCTCAACGAGACCCTGTTCTTTGATCTCGATGACGCCCGCGCCAAGATCGCCAATTGGGTCGCCGACTACAATCTCCAGCGTCCTCACTCGTCGCTGAACTACCTCACCCCGGCAGCCTACGCCGCCCACCTCACCGCAACGGACGATCGGCTGCGCAACCCCGACCAGCTCCGCCGATCGTCCGTTGCTCCACCCGCGCCACTTGGCGTACAAAACCCCGAGACTCTAACTGCCGCTGGATGAAAATTCAGGGGCAGGTCAGGAGAAGACGATGCGACCGAAGAAGCACAAGACCACGGGATCGAATGACCTGTTCCGGGCACGGCTGGATCAGATCATCAACATGAAGCACGAGCTGGTTCTGCTCGCCGGCAAGGTCGATTGGGACTGGATCGACGGCGAGATCGCTCCGCTCTACAGCGAGAATGGCCGGCCGGGCATCGAGACCCGCTTCATGATCGGGCTTTTGCTGCTCAAGCAGATTTACGGGCTGTCCGACGAGGGCGTGTGCGAGCGCTGGGTCCACGATCCGTACTTCCAGTTCTTCACCGGCGAAGAGTTCTTCCAGCACACCTTCCCGCACGAGCGCTCGGACCTGAGCCACTGGCGCAAGCGGCTTGGCGACAAGCTGGAGCTGCTGCTGGCCGAGAGCCTGCGGGTGGCGCACGCGGCCGGCGCATTGCGCGGTCAGGACCTCAAGCGCGTCACGGTCGACACGACGGTGCAGCCGAAGGCCATCACCTTTCCGACTGATGCCAAGCTCTTGCATGCAGCCATCAGAGGTCTCAACCGCCTGGCGAGACAGCACGGCGTCAGGCTGCGGCAATCCTATTCTCGCGTGGCCAAGGCGGCCGCGATGATGGCGGGTCGCTACGCTCATGCCAAACAATTCGGGCGGCATCAGCGGCAGTTGCGTGTCCTGCGCAGCCGGTTGGGACGGATCATCCGCGACATCCGTCGCAAGATCGAAGACGAGCCGGCACTGGAGGAGGTGTTCGCACTCCCCCTTGGCCGAGCCAGCCAGATCCGCTCGCAGCAGCAGCGCCAACGTGGCTGGAAGCTGTATTCTTTCCATGCCCCGGAGGTGGAGTGCATCGGCAAGGGCAAGGCCGCTGCCCCTTACGAGTTCGGCGTGAAGGCCTCTATCGTCACCAACAACCGCCGGGCTCCCGGTGGCTTGTTTGTGCTGCACGCCAGGTCGCTGCCCGACAACCCTTACGACGGCCACACATTGCGGGACGTCATCGACCGCACCGAGACACTCACTGGCTGTCCGATCGAGCGGGCCTATGTCGACAAGGGGTATCGCGGCCACGACGCTCAAAATCCCCGTCGCGTCTTCATCTCCGGCCAGAAGCGCGGCGTCTTCGGTGTCATCAAGCGCGAGCTGCGCCGCCGCTCCGCCATCGAGCCCATCATCGGACATCTGAAGGCCGAAGGTCATCTCGGCCGCTGCTATCTCAAAGGCCGCGCCGGCGACGCCGCCAACGTCGTCCTCTCAGCCGTCGGCCACAATTTCCGCCGCATCCTCGCCTGGCTCAGAGATCTTTTGTGCCTGTGCCTGGTCCTGGTCCCGCTCTGGCGCACGTTCAATTGTCCAGAAAAGTCAATCCGGGCTTCTTAACGGTCGACTAGATAGTCGGCCGTGAACAAGGCTCTAAGCGATTGAGCGGGAGTCTGTTTTCGGGTTTTGGAGGCATTTGAGATTGCAGGGATTTGGGGCTTGAGGCTTCCAAACCCTGCAAATTGGTTTTTGGATTTCCTTTTGCTGCGGGCCATGATTCTGTGGTGCGCCACCGCACTCTGCGCGCCAGGAATGTCGAACAAGGCTGCGCTCGCAATGATCGTCAAGTTCGAAGAGGCGGACGGAAAAAGCTTCGTCTGTCGTTGGCCACAGCCACTTGCAGAAGCTCTTCCCGTCTAAATTCGCCGACTTATCAAGTCGTCAGACCGGGAACTCAATCCACTGCCGTCTAGCCCGTTGGGGCATCAACATTCGTTGGTGGTTCTTTATTCCACGATAAGTCACACGTTGGGTCGAAAGACAAGTAGTCGCAAGTCAGTTCTTCACCAGGTTGTACGTCACGCGCCGTCACAATTCGGCAATGATTGTCTTGGCATGTGTTTGGCTGGCTGCTGTGGTTCATGAAGCGGGCGTTGTCAGCGTTGTACTCTATCACGCCATCGTTTGCCGTGTAGTCTCTTGGATAGGCATGCTTATCAAGTAGAGCTTGAAATGTTGGATCCAGGGCCGCGTACTGCTCAGGCGTCACCGCGATATCAACGATTGGGTTGTGAATCCAAATCAACGAACCTTTGGGCAAAAGAGTAGCGGAGAAAAGTCCGATACCGCCAAACTGGTCTGGCTTCAAAATAGTATCAACGATCAACATTGAAGAAGCCTCCCAGAGTCACCAGGCAAGCTAGCTGACCTGAGTCCCGAAATCTCCTGCACAAAATGGTAGGGTGTCATCGTGCCTCTATCACTTTGGATGTTCTTGCGCATTCCTTTCGGCAGTCTGCGGCGGATCCCCCTCCGCGGCACCGCCATCGTGGTGATTCTAAAAAAGGACCTGCAAGTCAGGGGGATTCCGGGCGAAGATCCGCGTCCATCAAGGCGGCTAGCTCGTACCGCGTGATCGTGATCTGTTGACCTATTAGCGCGGCGGCACGCTGGAATTTCTCGCGGCTCGGCAAGCCGCCGACAAACGTTTTTTATCGAGGTCTTTGAAGAGCCGCTTTCCGGCCGAATGCGTCAATGCCCCCTCACTTCTGTGCCTTGGGGCCCCCAGGAAAAAAGTGGAGACATGGGCAGATATTGCAGCGAAGAGCGCACCATCGGCGGTCGGTAGTTCTCCGCCGATCTCCCTGCACAATCGCCTCCGCGCAACTAGCCCGCCAACGTGGTTACGTCGTTACCAAAAACAAAAGGCAGGAGAATTGTTCGGCTTAACAAGGAGCGGCTAAGCGATGATGCCCGCAAGTTCATCGGTGCGGGCAGCGCCTGTCCTCACCGGCAGAACCTAGCCAAGCTCGCAAGAGTCATTGAAGCAAGCTATCGTCCATCAAAGTCTGCTACCTGAGCTAGCGGGACGCTTCTCACGTAGCGACTGTCCCTGGCGTCTACATTTGGGGATGATAGATGAGCCGAATGTCATTGGGTCCTCCCGGCCCCAAAAGGGCGGTGTAACGCTCACCGTGAATGTCGTACTGCTTCATCGGCTGCGCTGCGTCCGGCAAGAGGCCCCAGCGGCCGAGCTTCGAGATCATCGAGATTGGGGCGGGTTGGGTGCCGTGCGAAAAGCCCTCAGGAACGGCGAATGATGCAGCGTAGACCTCGCGGGCCGCAGGCGACGTCTCAGTCCGGGCCGACCCCGGAGCGGCTTGCTCCATCGTGCCGGCAAGCCGTGCTGGCGAGGCCCGATTCGCCGGCTGCGCGCTGGGCTGCGGAACGTTTTCCGGTCGAGATCCGAAATGAATAGGTGCGCCTGACAAATTGAGTGGAGAGCCGCCCCTCATCGCCGCCGCGGGCACGAACAGCGCCGTGAAGCGGTCGTTATGAACTATGAAAGGAGCGGGTGGGGTGTCCTGGCTCGGCAGGACGCTGCTACCCTCAAGCGGAACGGACGTGCGTTGGTCGCCATGCCGCGAGTTCAAGGAACGAACGGCCACTTTTAAATCCGCGGCCTGGTCATGACGGTCGGTTGGCGCGAGAGACGACGATGGGCCGGCGTTTTCCATCATCGCCCACAGCAGATCCTGATCGTAGCCTTCGACAGGAAGGAACAACTGACCGCTCGGCTGAAACCATGTGCCGGCAGTTTCCGTCAGCTCGCGCGCGACTGAATTGCCTGGCCCGCTGAGCTGGCGCTCAATGGCATCCCCTTCCGTCTCACTCAGTATCCTCTGCCTCTTCGCAGGCCTCAACTGCCCGGTGTAATCCTCACTGATGAGCACATCGTGACCCGAAAGGGGGGCTATCCCGGTCAGCCCGTTTGCAGCAGGCTGGTAGGCGTCGCTCCAGTTGAAGTAACGAACGGCTTCTCCATGATCCGGTTCCTGGTGACCGGGCGCGGTCGGGTTGAGTGCAGATGCTAGGATGGCTTCGTCTATCGGCCCTCGCTGATCGTGCCGTTCCGCACTCAGCTCCTCCGGCCAAGTCAAAGCTTCCCGCGGCGCGCTATGCTGCGCAGCGGCGTCTCCAAAGCGTCGAGTGACTGCGTCTTGGGGATGAGGACCGTCGGCGCTCTGATGCCCAAGTCCCAACGCCTCGGCGCGTCTGCGGCCTTCTTCAGACAGATGAGGATGGTAGTGATCTGGTGAAACAGGATCCTCTGCAACGGCAGAGGTATCAAGCTGAAGCACTTCATCCAGGTACGGCTCAAACTCCGCTTGCCGCTGTTGCGGTTGTGGCGCCGCGGCGTTGGAAACAGCGAAGTCTCGGTCGAACGGGTTGATGCTGTGAAATGGGTCCATGTCCACTCCCCGGGATTTGAGTTGGTTCGCAATGCGGAGCCCATAGTGTCGCTGTCTCTCTCAGTCTATTAGGATCAGCTGTCGAAAAGCTGACGCGCTTGGAGACTTACCCTGATTGCGTCTCCGATCACTCATTTTGGCGCTATTGACCGCGACTAGTAAGGAAGCGGAGGAGGCGGCATGATTTTGCGCGTTCGGGACGAGCTCAATGGCGTCGCCACTCTGACGCCGCCACGATCTCGGCATTGATTGTGGCTCTCAGCCAGCCCAACGTCTTCGACGCGACGTCGATCAGCTCGCACCATCAATCGTACGATTTGTCGCGACAACTTGGCGTGCACGCCCATGTGCCGAACCGCGGCGGATGCTCTCGATCGGATTGTATGCCTCAGCTCTCTCCGGTGCTCGACAGGAAAGTCGTAGAAAGCCAAGAGCGTTAGATGGGCAATTCTTTCGGGTAATCGAGGACGCGCATATTTGGCGCGATTGTCGACGAACGTATTCGAGTGCATGCTCCCCGACCGCCCGGCTTGGCGCCATTGAGATCCTGCATGGCCTTCTTGCCGCCCCGAACCGGTTCGGCGTTTTTGGATTACACTGATGGTCTTGTGCTGCCAGCGCTCGTATCCGCCCGAAATCACCGAAGGCGAAAGGTTCGGCGCATCCTTTCCAGCTGGGCCAAGAGCGCCTCCTGGAGTCGATTGTCGACATACCCGCAGCTAGGGGGCGGGCAGCAGGGGATCGAGGCTCCTGGTCCGCCGCGCTCAAAGTGGCCAAAGTCAAGCGGATCCAACGGGCGAGCCGCTCGCGCGCCGATCCTCACCTTGGGCCAGGCAACTTCGATCGCACCGATATCCGTTGCGATGTTGCGCGCCGGGCCATAGCCGTGCCGCACGGCCGGGCACGACCATCGGCCGCGGCTTCAGCTCGCCGGCGTCTCCGGAACGCGGCAGTTCCGTCTGGACGGCCCGGGCAAACAGATCACGCGCTATGTTGCGGAGAGTTTGTAGCAGTGCATGGACAACCGCAGACAACTGACCGAAGGGCAGGATATTGATCGTCTCCTTCGAGCCGTATCGCCTCCTTGGAGAAGTTCACGCAGGTTCGCCATCCGCCTGGATAGGCTGCCTCTCTGAGGGCGTCATCACCCAGACCCGCATAGCTCCCGCTTTCTCCGTATTCACCTGGTCCCGTTCAAGACCTCCATGTGCAGAAGCCGACAGCAAATTGCGATTGAGTCGATCTGAAATTGCCAAGAGATGATTGTCTGAACCAAGCTCGCGAGTCCTGGCACGTCGATCGCTAAGAGGTGCCTGCTACCTCGTGCCACTACATAGACGCGGAAGGCGGAGCGAGACCCAACTTGCCGTCCAAACCAATTCTCTAGCATAGAAGCGGCCCTGTTAACTGCCGCTCCGCCAAGGGAGCCGGGTCATGCCGATCGACACATCCGAAATCTTCGCCTCCATTCGCATCAACAAGCAGGAAGGGCAGGAGCGCCAGACCGCGGCGCGATGCGAATGGCCAGGTTGCCAGAACAAGGCCAGCCATCCCGCGCCCAAGGGCCGCGACAATGCGCGCGCGAATATTGGCACTTCTGCATCGACCATGTTCGCGTATACAATCAGTCTTACAATTTCTTCTCGGGGACGGACGCGGAAGCGGTCGCGCGCTACCAGAACGACGCGCTGACCGGCCATCGTCCGACCTGGAAGATAGGCGAGAACATCAGCGCCCGCAAAATGAACGGCAGCGCGGCCGATGTCGATGACGACTGGCATGCCCTCTGTACGCTCGTCGAGCTGAACGGACGCGCCGGTGCCCGCGCCCGCGCAAAAGCCAAGCCTGAGGCGCCCAAGATTTTGAATGCCGAGCGGAAAGCGTTGCAGGTGATGGGCCTGAATGCCAACGCGACGCTCGGCGATATCAAGGCGAAGTACAAGGAGATGGTCAAGCAGCACCATCCCGACGCCAATGGCGGCGACCGCTCCACGGAGGATCGCCCGGTCGAGATCATCAAGGCCTACCATTACCTGAAGACCGTGGTGCGCGAGAGCTAGCCCGGACACGACTTGAACGGCTTCATCCCACCGGCCGCTACGTAGCCCTTCATCGTGTCAAGGCTGCATCCGAGCTGCCGTGTAATCCGCTTCAGACAAGACCCACGCCTACGCCCCAGAGGCGCAGCATCTCCGCCAAATTAGCCGGAGTCTTTATCAACAGCGCGCCGCGCATCAATCCACGACGACCTTCCGTGATTCTTTCCTTCTTCATTTGTTCGCTCCTCGGCTTTGCAAGGAGGGGGCAAGTGTTCACGACGCCGAAGGGGCCGGTTCGCAAAGGGCGCCACTGCGAAACGCTGAAAGCGCCGGCCATCGGCTGCTCAAAGACCCCGCAAGACTAAACTGCTACTCCGCTGCTCGATTTTCGAGGATGGAAAGGCCGTTCCTGGATTTGGCTTGGGCCTTAGGACCGCACTCACAGGCAGCGCCCATCCGCGTTCCGCGTCAATGCAGGTGAGGCAACCGGCCTTTAATCACGCTCTTGATCTGTATCAATTCGATGTCGCGCCTGAGACGTTGTCGCATGTTTACGTATGTCGCATCCGCTCGAACCAGCTCAGATCAGACCGTCTTTCTCTCTCTTAAGAGGCCATTTTGCCAAATCGGAAGGTGGTACGAGAATTGCTGTGCCCATCATGCTGGTTCTTGGAAGTCCTGAGGATCGCATGTACGCCGTCGTCCTTGTCAAGCAGCTGGTTGTCAATGTCCGCGAGTGGCGGCCTAACATGCGCAAGCGCCTGAGGGGGGCTGCACTGGTCCGTGACCTGAGGTGTGTCGAGCTGCGCGCAGAGTTCCGTGCCGAGCACACTTCTTTACGTCGGCGCTCTAGATGTTGGTATGTTCTTACGAGAAGTGCTGACCCTTGTCCGCCGCAACCGCTGCATCATTTGCCAGCCATTCTTTCGAGAGTCTGGATCCGCACGCGACGATTCGGCAGGGATAGCAACCCGACCGGTCGGCAACGAACGAAGTCAGCTCCGCGTTGGCTCAGCCTGCGGGCGGCGCGCGCCGGCTTGCTCCACCTATCTGATCTTCGGTACGCGCTGAGACCGGGTCGAACATTTCGGGCCCGGCGCTTTCCTTCGTGCGGGCGTCCAGCTGCAACAAGCAGAGCCAACATCTGTGCAAGTAAAACGGAAATAGACATGGATGACCAATCGCACGGCGAAATGCCACTCTCTTCAAGCGGACGGGAAAGTCGCGGGCCAGACCTATTCAGCTTCGTCGAATGCGCTACACAGACAAAATCAATCAAGGCGCTGTTCGATCTTCTTGTGAATTGCGCGAGCAAGGAAGGCTTTGATAAAGTCGCGTACGGAGCTCTCACCTGCCGAAATGAGCGTCGTCTGCTGGACTATCTGCCGCCCCCGCCAACTATAAACTTTCCCTCTGATTGGTGCCAACGCTATGCTGAGCAAGGGTATCGAGCGATCGACCCGGTGGTCCGGCGGACAGCAATGCTGCCCAGGCCCTTTCTTTGGGATGAACTAACCCGTCGATATGAACTGCAGCCCCGTGAGCTGCGCGTCTTACACGAGGCCAGAGAAGCAGGTCTTAAGCATGGCATAAGCGTGCCATTGTTTGGATCGCAAGGCCGATTGGCTTTCGTATCGTTCGCATCTCCCTTCGATGATGCCGATCCACAGGATCGCATGGCTCATCTCACGACATTGGCGTCGGCGTTTCACAACGCTGTCGCGCAGATTACACCGCCGCTTGATGAAG
The DNA here is from genome assembly GCF_025200865.1 of Bradyrhizobium sp. NC92. Lineage (NCBI taxonomy): Bacteria > Pseudomonadati > Pseudomonadota > Alphaproteobacteria > Hyphomicrobiales > Nitrobacteraceae > Bradyrhizobium > Bradyrhizobium sp. NC92. Next base: position 7,209,555 of record NZ_CP104171.1, on the reverse strand, counting down.
GTTGGGAGACAGACATTCCGCTGACACAGCGAGAAACAGAGTGCCTATACTGGGTCGCAGAAGGAAAGTCAGCCTGGGTAATCGGGCGACTTGTGGAGGTCAGCCAGAATACCGTCAACTTCCACATGAAGAACGTCGTCAGAAAGCTGGGGGCGGCGAACCGGACAAATGCTGTAGCCAAAGCAACCCGACGTCGCCTCATTTAACTCCGCGCCCTTTAGAGGAACGATTAAAGGCCCCGTCCTCGAGCGGTCTCTTCTGTCATTGCCGCCGATCGGGACAGCCGATCTCAAGTGGCTTCAACGATGTACTGCAACGGAAAGCGGCTCAAACCAGATAGCTGGGCAGGCAAGCGCATTAGGCGCGCGTATGCGGTGTCCCTCAACAGCGCCCGGTGTGGACTTGGCGCGTCGTCGTTGCATGCAAGTCTCGTTGCGCCAGACTCAATCCGCCTCTCAAGCGTTGTGTTGCTAAACAGGCTGCTCAACGAGATGGCGGGAAGATGCCGACATCATCTTCATTCCCTCCAGCAGCCGTCCCGAGGCGATCGAGGCTGCGTCAGCCGTCCCGGCCTTATCTTGATTAGGCAATCGAGGTGCCGCTGCCTGATGCGATCCGCCGTGGCAAGGTGGTTCGCCCTATGGCAGCGGCTTGCCGGTGGACGAAGCCATGGTCGCTGAAGCCTTGCGCTTCACCGCGGGCAGCGCCGCCTTACAATTGTGGCGCGATTTCCATCAACGTGGAGCTACCTGCTCGTGCAGCGAGGTCAATCGCCTATCTAGGCATTGTGGTAAGGGTTCTCCAGCCATCGACCTTGCCGCATGTGACCTGGCCGGAGGTGACCAGGCCAGGACAATATTGCCGTGGCGGCCGCTGATGGCAAACGGTCTTGATCTCGATCCGTCGCTTGAACTCCTCGTGCGGCCGCTCAATGGTGTTAGTAACCGGTATGAGATCTGCCGGTGTTAACGTTCCGCTGCGGTGGTCTACAGCGTGGTTTATGGTGCTACTATCGTCACAGAGGCAACGGGAGCACGAATTGCGGGTCCGGCGATACAGCCAATGAGCCGGGAGGTCGAGTTAGGAGTTGGCCACCTCTGCGATTCACTGCGTTGTACCAAGAGCGCTAACTCGCAATTGTCGTCTCGCCGCAGCTCAGATGCCACTGAGACGAGTGATTGGAATCGGCATTCACCGAAGCTTCGGAGGGATGTTGTTTTGGGGTGGTGGCAGGCTCCGCCCGCAGCACTGGTATGACGCCGAGTGCGCCAAAGCGCTGGCAAGACTCTGCTGGCCAGCGATGAGGTGGTGCTCGAGGTTATAGGCAACAGCATGGCGGTCTATGCGCGTGCGGAAGCCTTTTGCCCGGTGTGATTGTCGGCAGTCCGCTGCAAGCGAAGCAACTCGCGCAGGCTCTCGACAAACGACAAGATCGTCCCGGTCACGCCGGCCAATTTGGAGGAGGAAGGTATCCTTCCCGGATTCGGATGCGTGCCCAGATGCGACATCGCGAATACGTTGGGACCTTCGCCAAGATAAGCCGAAGCGCAGGCACAATAGTTCCCGCTGTTCGATCTTCCGCCGATTTGCCTCAGCAATTTGGGCAAGGGTCTTGTTTTCGACGCACATGGGGCAGGCGCTGCGCTAACAAGGCGGGCTTTAGGCAGCCGAACGCGACGATAACCGCGCAATCTCTTTTGGCGCAAGGCCGATCTCGCGACCAGTTCAACCCGTCATCTCAACTGTTTGGAGGCCAGCCTTAATGCCAATCCGTTTGGGCAACGTTCTTCCATGATTGGTTTCAAAGTTCGCGCCAATTCCGAGGTGCGGCAGCACTCCATGTTAATGGACTGTCAGAGTGACGGGCAGGCACCGATGAACCCGGTGGTCCTACAGGATGGTGTAGGATCGCGGCTACTCTCAGAAGTCACCGAAACTGCCGCGGACTGCCAAGTCGTTCACAGGAGTGTCGCCCCAGTGAACTGTCCAGTTGGTTCATGTCCTCGGGTCAAAAGACCACCTCCCGATCTCTCGTTCTCTAGTCTCACGGACAGCGGAACTTAACGAAGGAGTTCCGCAAGTGTTTCGGTGTCCAGTTGTTGTCGGCCTTCATCAAAGATCTCACCTCGCATCTGCTTTTGCGCGACATCAAAGCGGGTGGATCAGCTCCTGGCTAGATGAGCAAAACGCGGGCCAACTTCAGTAACGGTTCTTGCTTCATGGCGCTTACGCAGAGATTAGAGTTCCGGCAATCGCAGTCGCTAGTCATGACGCCGCAGCTGATGCAGGCGATCAAGCTGCTGCAATTGTCCAATCTCGATCTCACCACCTTCGTGGAAGAGGAGCTCGAGCGGAACCCCCTGCTGGAGCGGGCCAGTGACGAGGCCCCCACGGGCGAAGCCCCGGCCGAGGCCGGCAGTTACGGCGATTCCGAGACTGGTCAAGGCGAGGCTCACGGCGAGGACGGCTTCGGCGGCAGCGCGGAAGGCTTCGAGCCGGGCCAGGAAGAATGGCGCCCGCGCAGCGCATGATCGGCCAGTACCTGATCGACCTCGTCGACGAGGCCGGCTATCTGCCGCCCGATCTCGGCCAGGCCGCCGAGCGTCTCGGCGCATCGCAAGCCGAGGTCGAAAGCGTCCTCGCCGTGCTGCAAAAATTCGATCCGCCCGGGGTCTGCGCGCGTTCCTTAAGCGAATGCCTGGCGATCCAGCTGCGCGAGCTCGACCGCTACGACCCCGCGATGCAGGCGCTGGTCGAGCATCTCGATCTGCTCGCCAAGCGCGACATCGCGGCGCTTCGCAAGATCTGCGGCGTCGACGACGAGGACATCGCCGACATGATCGGCGAGATCCGCCGCCTCAATCCCAAGCCCGGCATGAAGTTCGGCTCGGCGCGCCTGCAGACCATGGTGCCCGACGTCTATGTCCGCCCGGGTCCTGACGGCGGCTGGCATGTCGAGCTCAACAGCGACACCTTGCCGCGCGTGCTGGTCAACCAGACCTATTATTCCGAGCTGTCGAAGAAGATCGGCAAGGACGGCGACAAGTCCTATTTCACCGACGCGCTGCAGAACGCGACCTGGCTCGTGCGTGCGCTCGACCAGCGCGCCCGCACCATCCTGAAAGTGGCGACCGAGATCGTGCGCCAGCAGGACGGGTTCTTCACCCATGGCGTCGCGCATTTGCGCCCGCTCAATCTGAAGGCCGTCGCCGACGCCATCCAGATGCATGAATCCACGGTGTCGCGCGTCACCGCCAACAAATACATGGCGACCAACCGCGGCACGTTCGAGCTAAAATATTTCTTCACGGCCTCGATCGCCTCGGCCGACGGTGCTGAAGCTCATTCGGCGGAAGCGGTGCGTCACCACATCAAGCAGCTGATCGATTCGGAGGAGCCCTCCGCGATCCTGTCGGACGACACCATCGTGGAACGCTTGCGCGCTTCGGGCATTGATATTGCCCGCCGCACGGTCGCGAAGTACCGCGAAGCCATGCGCATACCCTCTTCGGTGCAACGCCGCCGCGACAATGAGCGGTCAACGATTAACACTCGAGCATGGGGCGAAACTGACGTCGGTGAAGAAACTCCCAGCCGTCGATTTGGACTCCACAAGCTACGCTTTGCATTTGCCTGAAAGTGGGTCGTTGGCGCGACATTTGTTGATTGGTGATTGAACGAAGCCGCTCGCGCCGACTGCCGTCTGAGAGGATCCGAGCGTTCTCAGAGCCGCCCCCTTCAGACAGGAGGTTTGTCTGATGGTCAGGTGAGCCGCCGCATGATTGAGGACATGACGGTGTGCAATTTGTCGCCGGAAACGCAGCCGATCATATCTCAACGCGGTATCGAAGCCTGGCCGAGTTTTCTAGCCGAGCGCCCGCTTGGAGGATGTTCACACGTTCCAGGTTCACCTGGTGGTGACAGGGATCTCTTGGCCGGATCTCAACCAAATGGTTTGCGCGTTGCACTTTTTCGACGGCGTGACGCTCGGCCACAGCGAGATTCCCGGCCGCATCGCCTACGCACGAGAGCCTCGTAAGCTGCCGGTCGTGCTGATTGCGGAGGAGGTGGTGAGCTTTCTGAAGGCAATCCTGAGCCTAAGGAGCCGCAGAGCGCTGACGACGTCTATGCCGCAGGATTAAGCGTGTCGGAAGTGGCTTCCTCGCGATCCCGGATATCGACAGACAGCGGATGGTAATCCGGGTCGAGCAGAAGGCGGCAGGGACGTCATGCTCTCGCCACGACTTTTAACATTCTAAGGGCCTTTGGCGGCTAACCCGACCGACACGCCGGCTATTTGCCGGCCGGGACAGTTAGCGGCCGCGTGATGCGACCGTTCTATATGCTAAGTAGTCGACCGTTAAGAAGCCCGGATTGACTTTTCTGGACAATTGAACGTGCGCCAGAGCGGGACCAGGACCAGGCACAGGCACAAAAGATCTCTGAGCCAGGCGAGGATGCGGCGGAAATTGTGGCCGACGGCTGAGAGGACGACGTTGGCGGCGTCGCCGGCGCGGCCTTTGAGATAGCAGCGGCCGAGATGACCTTCGGCCTTCAGATGTCCGATGATGGGCTCGATGGCGGAGCGGCGGCGCAGCTCGCGCTTGATGACACCGAAGACGCCGCGCTTCTGGCCGGAGATGAAGACGCGACGGGGATTTTGAGCGTCGTGGCCGCGATACCCCTTGTCGACATAGGCCCGCTCGATCGGACAGCCAGTGAGTGTCTCGGTGCGGTCGATGACGTCCCGCAATGTGTGGCCGTCGTAAGGGTTGTCGGGCAGCGACCTGGCGTGCAGCACAAACAAGCCACCGGGAGCCCGGCGGTTGTTGGTGACGATAGAGGCCTTCACGCCGAACTCGTAAGGGGCAGCGGCCTTGCCCTTGCCGATGCACTCCACCTCCGGGGCATGGAAAGAATACAGCTTCCAGCCACGTTGGCGCTGCTGCTGCGAGCGGATCTGGCTGGCTCGGCCAAGGGGGAGTGCGAACACCTCCTCCAGTGCCGGCTCGTCTTCGATCTTGCGACGGATGTCGCGGATGATCCGTCCCAACCGGCTGCGCAGGACACGCAACTGCCGCTGATGCCGCCCGAATTGTTTGGCATGAGCGTAGCGACCCGCCATCATCGCGGCCGCCTTGGCCACGCGAGAATAGGATTGCCGCAGCCTGACGCCGTGCTGTCTCGCCAGGCGGTTGAGACCTCTGATGGCTGCATGCAAGAGCTTGGCATCAGTCGGAAAGGTGATGGCCTTCGGCTGCACCGTCGTGTCGACCGTGACGCGCTTGAGGTCCTGACCGCGCAATGCGCCGGCCGCGTGCGCCACCCGCAGGCTCTCGGCCAGCAGCAGCTCCAGCTTGTCGCCAAGCCGCTTGCGCCAGTGGCTCAGGTCCGAGCGCTCGTGCGGGAAGGTGTGCTGGAAGAACTCTTCGCCGGTGAAGAACTGGAAGTACGGATCGTGGACCCAGCGCTCGCACACGCCCTCGTCGGACAGCCCGTAAATCTGCTTGAGCAGCAAAAGCCCGATCATGAAGCGGGTCTCGATGCCCGGCCGGCCATTCTCGCTGTAGAGCGGAGCGATTCGGTCGCATCGTCTTCTCCGATGCACCACAGAATCATGGCCCGCAGCAAAAGGAAATCCAAAAACCAATTTGCAGGGTTTGGAAGCCTCAAGCCCCAAATCCCTGCAATCTCAAATGCCTCCAAAACCCGAAAACAGACTCCCGCTCAATCGCTTAGAGCCTTGTTCACGGCCGACTAAGTACCGCGCGGCCCACATCGCAGCGGATCTGAACAAATGCGTGACGGTGCACAGTGCGACACAGTTTTGCGACCAATCTTCTAGAGTGGCGCCGACATTCGTGTGATCCATTGTTGATGCGGTGTGCGCCGCAATCGGCCAGGCACTTGACGCCTTCTATGCTTTACCGGATCTCCAGATCGTTGGTAAGCTAAATTCCGCGTCTACATCCTGAGCGGCAATCGGGCTCTGGGATAGGCGAGGGGCGGCGTCATCCGAAGCCTCGAAAGGCTCGGGGTCGATCCAAGCGAAGTCGGCGTCGACATCCTCGCTTTCGCGCCGATGGTGCACGCCGCCGACAGAGGGACGAATCGGCTCGGCGAAAGGTCCAACGTAGCCGCGCCGACGCACAGGTCGCCGGGCGACGCCTTGCTTCACAGAGTTTTGAGATACTCGACAAGGGCTTGCCGCTCGGCGTCGGTCAATTCTGGTCCGATGACGCCAGGCGGGAGCTTCGTTAAGTCGGTTTCCTTGCCCTCGAAGGAATGTCCGCGATTGCTGTTCCCAAGCAGCGACACATCGAAGTTCGTCAGACCGGCTGCACAGCTGTTGGCCGAATGTGCTTTGGTAACAAGTCCGACATTGACCGGGTCGAACGCACGGCTGCCGACGCAAAACGACGTCGGCCGCTGGCCCTGCGGTACCAACATGTCTCTCAGCGTCGGAACGGACCCGTTGTGCAGATAAGGAGCTGTCGCCCAGACACCGTCCAACGGGCGCGCCCGGTACTGAGGTTCAAGGGCGAGAACAACTTCGTCCTTGCCGTTGCGGCTTGCATGCGCCCCGACATAGACCCGCTGGTTTTGGCAGTTCTTTCTCGGCCCCCACATTTGACGCTTGGTTTCTTCAGAAGTGCCGTTCGCAATCATCCATTGGTCGATCGTCTTGCCGACCACGTCCATAAGTGCGAGTACAAATAGAGGATCTGCCCCTTTATCTGCCAGAAGGCCACAACCTCCGGCTTTGTTGAGGTCATCTGCAGGATTTAATCCGAGTGACTCGGGTAGGTGAACGCGCCGCGTCGTGAGGACGCTGGATTGCTGGGGGTCGGTGCCGATCGCTGTGACTGGCATCTGGACCACGTTGAAATAATGCCGTCCCCCGATTTCTACCCAATTCTTTTCGTTCTTGGCTGAGCGATCGGGGTTCTCTGGGCTCCAAAACGAATCTTCCGGCCACTTTTTGTCGAAGGCAGCATCGTTGACCGGGCCTCGGTGGCATTCAAAGCAGTGAGCGCGATAGAGATCGCGACCTTGTTCGACGAGCTTTGCATCAATCGCCCAGGCCGGGTCACCGCGGAATTTCTCCTGCGCGTCCTTCCATCGGGGGGCTACGAGCCCGGTGAATTTTCTGCCGCCTGCATCTTCGGACGAAAAGGGATCGGCGCCGCGAAGAAGCTCTTCGAAGCGCGCGATTTCCGATAGATGTATCGACGAGGCAAAAAGCGGCCGTCCGGGGGCGGCCGCTGTCATATTGATCTTCGCGCTGACACCGAGCGCCTCGCCAGAATTGCGAACGAGCTCGTTGAGAACAGAGGCGTCATACTGCGCCCAAAGGAAAAACGGCGTGTCCCAGATCGGCGGGAAGCTCACGGGCGCATCGTGGCGCGCGAAGTTGCCCTTAAGGAGTGGATCGCGGAGTTCGCCAGTCACGGGATCCAGTAGGTTCGTATAGAAAACCTGGTTCCCGATCCGGTTCAGCGCATCAAGTCGGCCGAACCCTTCATCGAGGTCGGTGACTCCCTGCCCCGTCAAAAGTCTGTCGGTCGCTGCCTTTTGATTCCTGATCTTTTGAAGTGCAAGCTCCAGATCGCTTCGAATCTGCTTTCGATCGACGCTTTGCCCTTTGATACGCTCGAGCTTGCTGGCGAAACGCTCAAATCGCCATGGCAACATCAGCGTGTAGCCGATCGATAGCCCGATGACTCTTTCAACTTCGCCGAGATTGACCATCGCGGGGCCACCGTCGAACCGTATGCTGACATTCTTGTATTCGAGATGACCGGTATGACAGGCGGCGCAGGTTAGTCCGATCTGATCTTCATACGGGGCGCCAGTCGTCGGATCGACACCGCCCTTGAGAATGGCAAAGCCGACCGGCAGGGCATTCGGATTGTCCGGCGCGCTTGGAGTCCAGCCAGGGTTCGCGGTGCCCCCATTCGCGGCATCGTCGTGATAACCGTAGGAGGGCGCATTGCCGGCAAAGTCCTTTGAGGTGGGACTTGGGATGAAGCCGAGGCGTCGCAGGTAGTTCTCGTCTGTCAAGCTCGTGTAAGAGAAGGACAGCTCCGGGCGTTCTAAGGCCAAGAACCACTGGTAGGGGACAGGAATGGTCGCGGTCCCCTGTGATGTGTGGTGAAACCAGTAACGCTGGCGAGCGCTCCAGTTTTGCGGCAGCCAATAAGCGGCGTCGATTTTTGATGGCTCCGGCAGGGTCGCTGGCAGTAATTGCGCGACCAGATTGGCGTCGTTCTTGATTTTAAGAGCTGCATCGCGAACCCTCTCCGGCACGAAATACACCAAGCCGGCCGCCACGATCACGACAACAACGATTGCCAACAACAGGCGGGTGATATGAGGCCAGCGCATTACCCAGGAATAAAGACGAGAGCCAAAAGAAGGTCTCCCCATAGCAAGCACTCCATTAATCTTTCGTGCGTCCGCCGGCCCGGCAGGCTACCGGAAACGGCGACGGCGTCTGTTACTTGTTCAGCAATCGGCTATTAATGAAGGCGACCACCTCGGCCGTCTCGGTTGCCGTGCGCCGGGTTATCGTCGCCGCCGCCGGGCCGCCCCGCAAGAACGACGGGAACCAACCGAAGTTGCGAACATTCCAGTCTTCTTTCGGCCAGACCGCGCGGTTCACGCCAAGCGCTGCGAAGTTTGGAATTCTCCTGGCGAGTGGCTGCGCGGTCTCAGTGTGACAGCTCACGCAATCGGTATTGAAAAAGTGGCTCTTGTTCGGATCGGCAATGGTATTGACGATCTCGATGATGCGGCTGTTGGGCAAGTTGCCATCGATAAACTGGGAGGTCGAAACACCCTTGCGCTCGGCGGCGGGCAAGGGCGGGTTTTGCAATGCCGCGTGTCGACAAGTGATCGGATTTTGATTGTTGGTGCCCGGGTGCGGGACGACGTGTTTTCCGCCGATGATGCTGAACATCTGTGCTGCGTGCAGGCCATCAAGCGTCGGGCCGGGCACTGGTATTAGGCCTGCTTGCGGAACCTTTAACATCGACACGAAAATCCAGGGCTCGGGCGGTGCGATGCCCATCACCGCCATGCTGTTGAGGCGCTGCGGGGAGAGATGCTTATCGACCAAAGCCTTAAGCGCATCGCGAAACGCCTTCGCCGATGCTCCTACGAGACCTGGATGCACGTTCAGATCACCGGCGGTCGAGACTTTGACATTGCCAAAACGTCCGGATCCAAGCTGATCGCGCAAGCTCGCGACGTCACGAATGACCGCCTTGAAGGCTTCGTCGTCCGGCTTGAATCGCGGGAACGGTGCGCACCCCTGTAGAGCTGGATCCGGATCGAGAGTGAAGCTGAAGATCAGGTGGCCGGCGGTGTCGTGAACCTTAAAGCCGTCTGGCCCATTGGTCACCGGCTGAATGATGAGGCGGATTTGCGGCTGCCGGCCAAATTGGGCGATGACATCCGCCGACAATCCCGGCGCGCCCGCATCGATACGGATGCCGGCTACAAACCAGGCGTCGATCTTTTTGACGGCATCGGGCAACTGAATGTGGCGTACACCCGAGTCCGGCACACCCGGACGCTCAGGATTTTCGGCGTTGGCGATAAAGCGCGCGAAGTCCGCGTCCGAAAACAGCCTCTCCGGCGATCCCGTAGGCCCGGCGAGTTCGGACACCGCGATCAGATTGGCGAGGTCGCCTGCCGACTTTGGCGGAGGAAAGAGTATGGACACATCATTGGGTGCAAGCGGCTTTGACGCGGCTTGCGCCGGAGCCGTTGTGACGTCCAAAGCTGATGCGAACATCACTCCCGCCGCAAACAGTCGTGCAAGCTGCCGACGAAACATCGATCTGTGCATTTCACCCCTCGCCACCATTGGAAATCCCCTGTAAGACCAAAACTTCAAACATCAGCTGTCAAAGCGGCGGTGCGCCGCTACGCTTTCTCGCTACGGCGATGCGAGCGACGGGATTAAACTCCTCATTCCTCACCGTAGAATTGGCTTTGCAAGGTCTTGAGTTTCGTCGGATGCAACGTGTCGCCGATACAGCCGAGAAACATCTCACTCCTTGCATTGACTCGCTCCCTGTCGACCGGCGCGTGCGCCATGTCCGTTTGCAGCGCGCGCACGGCGGTCCAGTCGTTCGCACGATCCTTGAGCAACTCGAACAGTGTTCGGCGATTGTTGGGCGGAGATAAGCGGTCGTCCCTATACCGGTGCAATCGGAAGTGAGCGAAAGTGACCTTGGCCGAGATCTTCGCATCCCTGAGCGCGTCCGGAAGGGTTAGCAGATCAAGTCCTTGCAGCTCGCCGAGCTGCTGCATCTGATCCTGTGCTTCCTGATATTGCTCGCGGCCGACCAGTTGATACATTCCTCGCGGGCGAAACAGCCAACCGTCATCCGTTCCGGGCTCGTTGCCGAACAGATTGCCGTCGTAGCCAAGGACGAAGTTGGCCAATTCCCTGGGATGGTTGAGCAATGAATTTAGGTCGATCAGCGGCTTGTTTGCGGCCGCAAGCTTTGCGTTGTTCTGGTCGATGCGATCGCGCCATTTCTGCGGGAGTTGTGAAGCCGCGCTATACGAGAAGTTTTCGCTGCTGCGCGTAAAGTCGGCGCTGTCGTAGGACACTGACCCAAGAATATAGGCCAGAATACGGGGATCCGTCTCCTCGACGCGGTCCCATTCCTGCAACAAGGCCTTCACCTGCTCGGCCTGATAATAGGCCATGTAGCTCTTGCGATATGGCGGAACAGGTGAAGGAGCCGGTGAATGGTCCTTGCTCGATCCGGCCAACTGTTGCTCGTAGGCGGCAACTTTTTCCTGATACTTCTCATAACCGCGCTGTTGCAACCAACTGCTCTCATAACAAGCAAGCAATGGCTGCGGCTTGATCTTTGGGATTGGTTGATATTCCTTGGCTAGCTCGTCGGCGTAGGCAGCCCGTGCAAGTTTGGCATCCTTAAGCGTTTCAAATGCGGACGCGACCGATCCATTCAGAAGATGGAATAACTTCACCTGCAGACAATCAGCGTTGCTCTGCCTCTCGCGGGACTGATCGAAGTCGTCCTTCGGCACGCAATCCCAAAAGCGACCGCTGCTCAATGAGATGATATCCTCTGTCTTCTGAGACAGTGTCCAGCCGAGTGGAAGGCTATAAAACAAACCTGTGATGTCCGTCCGGCCGAAGGTCGGAAAGCGTTGCACACTGGGAGTCACTTCGACCTCGGCCCGACGATCAATGCTGGCTGCATGATTGAGCGCGACATAGGTTCGGGAGGTTCGCGTGCTAAGAAGCGCGCGTACCGGCTCCATGAGCTCACCGAACATGAATGACCCATGGTCACCGAATTGCCCGCTGACGAGCGACAGCAGGTAAATCCTGAATTTTGGCGCGTCGGAGGTGCCCTTGATGGAGTTAAGCTTCTCAATCAGGTCGAGCGCGGTCTCAATCCCAGAGTTTTCCACATATCCGCCGTCCACCAGGCGGGCCTGCGGGTGAGAGGTTATGCAGTCATTCTTGATGGACACCGTTGCGGCCGGCGTCACCCACGGAAATCGCGCGCTCGTGAAAGCGGCTGTGCTGAGCGGAATATGCAGCGAGTGGCTCTTGACCGTTTGGTCGGCCCCGGTGCCCGCGCGTTCAAGCGCAGCAAGAACACACAGGTCCGTGTCCTTCGGGTGCAACGGATCGAAATCGAAGGGAGAGATGACAGCCCGTTTGCCGCTGCCGGCATCTGTCGTATTAAACAATAGGGCCGGCATGTTGTTGCCGGGCGCCCAATGGGACTGATAGTCGGCCCTTAGCAGATTGGTTCGATCGTCCCCGCCGTTGTGGCTGCCAAGCATTCTGTCACCGGCGTTCTCTAAGGTGTATTCGAGAAAGCGCGCGCGATCGAAGGCGGGGATCGCGACCGGTGAAAACATTTGAGTGAAATCGGTAAACAGAAAGCCGGCGACCAAAGGCGACAGAAAATCCGTTGCCAAGACGCTTGCAACGCGCTGCTCGACCGGCCCAGGAGCATCAATATCTTGGACCCGCCCAACCCCGGCAAGGAAATCTGCGATTTTGGGGCATGTCTTTCCGTCGACAGGATTCGAATCTAGGGACGCACTTTCGGCGTGGAGCGCAGCGGCGAAGATTGCCGAACCGACACTGCCCCCCGACACGCCGCTGATCGCAAACAGATGCTGGCGAAATGCCGGACAGAGATCCTGCAGCCGCGCAAGGAACCGCGCCGCATTATTGGCGGCATAGATCCCTCCGCCTTGAGCCGCCACAATGAAGACCGGATATTCGCCGAGCCTCTTGGCTTCCTCCACCCGCGGCTTCTGCAAAAGCCACTCGTGGAATGCGGCGGCAGCGGACATGCGCGCTTTGTCCGGCGGGCTGTTTGCTTCAGAGACGGTACGCAGTTCGTGGTCGTCACCTCCCAATAAGGAGGCAAGCAGAAACAAGCCGCCAAAGACAACCGGAATAAACGGAAACGCAAATCTGATCGTCAAGAGAGAAAAATGGACCGTGAGACCAGCGACGCAAACCGCAAAGAGAGCGATCACGCCGAACGATCCGAGAAATTGTGCAAGCCTATCCGGCAGCAGGACGAATGCTGCTGTCAACAGCACGATGCCGCCGATCGAGAGCGCGAGAAACCTGTAGCGGATGAAGTAAGCGTTGTTGGCGCGGCTCGCGATATCAATCGCGCGATCTCTTGATCCTATTCGCCAAGTAAATGCGATGAAACAGGCGAGCATGATCAGCATGGCGATCGCGAGGATGAACAGCATGTTCCGCTCAAATGCGAGCGCCTGGTCCTGGATGCGGAAGATGCTGCCGACTTCCTCGACCTCCCCAATCTTTCGCGCCGGTCGCGAGGCGAGTTGGCCTGCTGCGGCGGCGATGATCGGCAGCGCTCCAAGCAGGACGGGAGCAAGTCTTATATAGAAGGCTAGCCGCCCCGAAGGCTTAGGGATTTGCGTCAGGGATGCAGTTGTGAGCTGAAACGCACTTGCCCAAATTGTTATGGCAATCAGGCCCAGGACAACGAACTCCCTGAACGTCACCCAACCAAGATCGTCGGCAGCTATCCGGTAGAGCTCCTGAATTTGATCTGGCAGGTAGAGCAACACTGAGATGGCTAACGACAGAACAATGATCCATCTAAGATTGCGCAATACGGTAAACAGCTGCTCGCGCACAGTCATCGCGCCATCTCCTTCACACCTTTATGGAGATTGCTGGCAGCCACTGAAGTAGGCTCGGGTACCAAGCATTCGCGCCAGCTCACGTTGAAATTGTTCAGCCCGTAACGTACGGGCGACTTGAAACAGTTGACTTTTAGGACACGCTCTTAGGTAGCGCGTCAAATATTGTGCACTTCCCTACAGGAGTGTGCCGGCTTTGTCGATATGTTCTGCGCGGCGATCGGAGAGTTTTCCTCCGAATGGCCTCCACTTCTACTTACTGGCGTATGACTCCTCTTGAGGCGCCTGGCAAAGTCTGATCGCAAACGCTCAGTACGAACTCCGCCGGCGCCTGCAGGAAGAATACGCGCTTACCAGGCATGGGGCGCGTGATGGTCCGCGACGAAGCTCCGATCGAGCGGCCTTCGATAGGACGTCTTGCCGCTTGAAAACAAGACCTCGCGCTGTTGTTCATGGTGACTCCGCGCGTAAACGCAAAAAATCGGCGCCGCCGTCGCTCTAGTCTGCGGGGATACGGAGTGTGGACAGGCGGCGTGTTGCGCTCCTGCCACCGGGATCGCTAAATAGCGATTCTAGGGGCGGTGCTCTTGGGATAGAGAATGGGTTGCTGCGACCCGCCTTCAGTCTTAAGTGTCCGAGCTTTCCTCCCGCATGTGACGTTTGAGCCAGAAGCTGAGAATTTGTCGTGCGCCTGGCTGCGCCGGGTTTATAGGTGCGCTTGGCTGCCGGGGTCCTCTCCGAGGCGGGCGACGTCGGGGGCCTTTCAATGAAGTTTTTTCGCTGGGTTGAGCGCATCGGGCACACGATCGGGCTGTTCCTCGCGATCGTGGCCATTGTCGCCATCGGAGTGATCGTCGGCCGTCCTGCAGAGAAGAGTGGCAATCAGCCGAACTTTGCAGGCGCAGAGCAGCAGCAAAAGCGCCTCGCGGTCTTTCTCGACGGGACATGGAATAGTGTCAACAGTAGCACCAACGTCTGGCGAATGCGGGTTCTCTGCGCGAGCAAAAGCGCGGATGGCAAAGCTCAACTCGTCTATTATGGGGTTGGGGTTAATGGGTTTTTGGGCGGTGTTTTCGGTCAGGGGCTCGATGAGAACATTCGCTTGGCGTACGACTGGCTCATCGAAAATTAGAAAGAAGGCGACGAGATCTTTATTTTCGGTTTTAGCCGAGGTGCTTTCACAGCCAGAGCCTTGGCTGGATTGGTTGCCATCAATGGAGTCCTGAAAGCTGGCTCTCCGATCGGGGTGACAGAGCTATTTGATCGCTACAAGAAGGGCGATGAGGAGAGCATTTGGCGATTGAAGGATATCGCAGCGACTGGCGACATTAGCAAGTTGACGGAGCAAGAAAAGTGGCTTCTCAAATACTCCCAACCGGCCCAAGTAAAGGTAATGGGTGTGTGGGATACCGTCGGCTCCGTCGGTCTAGCGGCAGGAAACATTCCGGGCATCAGCCGTTCTCAGTTCGATTATCTCCAGACAGGACTGCGCATCCATATCTTAAACGGCTATCACGCCCTTGCTATCGACGAGCATCGCAACGACTTCGCTCCCACCCTTTGGGATGTTCGTCACCCAAAGAGTCCCAGCGCGGTCATCGCAAAGCCGCGCCCGCTCTCCGGAGTTGAGCAGCGTTGGTTCGTAGGTGCTCATGCCAATGTTGGGGGCGGCTATCAGACCGATCTTCTCGCCCAAGCTCCGCTGCGTTGGATGATGAAGAAGGCAGAACTGCACGGTCTTTCGTTCCGATCGGACGTCGATCTTGATGGAGACGCCGTAACAGCGCCGATTGCCGACTCGTATACGTCCTTTGGTTCTGGTCTCTATGCCTGGTTCACTTCGGCCCTCTATCGGACCATCGGCGTGGAGCCGGCTGTCAGGGAAGAAGGCAGCCATATCAGCGTCAATGAAACGATCGACGCTAACGTATTCAAGCGATGGCGAGCTGATCCAACGTATCGCCCAGCGAACATTGTCGAGTGGGCGCAGCGTAAGAAGGTTGATCCAGCTCAGTTTCAAACCTCCGTGCGGGCCGACGACCCCCGCGTCGAGGTGTCAGACCCGTAGGTAGCAGCGGCGCCAGCTCACCACATTCCGCCGAGGTGTGCCAATTCGGTGCGTGAAACTCTCCAGAGTGAATAGCCAATAGTTCAGCCCAGTTCCTGAAACCGCTTTTCGGAATCGTGGTATGGGCTGCGAATGATTCTGTTGTCACTTACGTCTGCAAACCTAGTTGGCTAGTTGCGGGCGAAATTTTTGATGAGTGCCAAGTACCGACTTTGGCGCGTCCTCTTGCGGGAGATTGCCAGGACGAGCACGAGCATTAGCTGGGGCTGCTTCGTTTGAAGCGTCCGAGCAGCTCGTGTCGGTGAATAGCAGGCTGCGTCTCCCAACAAAAGCGCTCGACGGTTCGGCCGAGCGCGGGCTGTAGTTGAGTGACGGCAAGCTTGCGCATATCGGCCACGGAGTGAGTGCAAACGCAGTTTCTCGAATTGAACTGCTGCGCAGGAGCGACAAAGTAAGTGCCAATTTCGTGGTTGCGCCTCACGGAGAATAACGTGCGGGTTGCACCGATTGAGAAGAGCTACTAATGAGGTTCTGTACTATTCTCTTTTTTTGAAGGTCTATTTAGGTCCATGACCCCGCGGGGCGCCAATACTGTCCAACACGGTTGGTCGAGTCGCCGGGGCAAGCTGGGCCGAGGAGGGGCACTTGGCGACGAGATCGAATTCAGCCCGGGAGATCAATCTCAGCGCGATAAAGGCAGAGCTCATCTACGAGAACGTAATCAAGCGCCTCGACCTTGAGCAGATATCTCGTTTCTTTCAAAAAATGCCAACTCACTTCAAAGGTGCGCGAGTCGCCTACAGTGCGAGGGAGGGCATTATTATCAGCTTCAAGACTCTGAAAGAGCGCTACCCTGAGGATTATGTTTCTTCTTTTTATCGGATACTTGTCCTGTTCAAGATTCACCGGCAGAATATTTTTTCTGATCAGAACCTCCGAGCGCTTCTAGGCGATTTCGAGCATCTAAAACAGCAGGAGAACATCGCTCAGTTTGTCGTCTTTGCCGAAGGCGTGAGAGAGGTTTCATCTCAAGCTATTTCTCTTCTAAAAAGCCATGACGTTCATGTCGTATTTCTTGATGGCCGAACGCTGGGGCAAGGCCACGTATTAAGCAGTTTTGTCTTCGACAACAAATTGACGGAGGTGCATAACCTTCACGTCAATCTGGTCTGTGATGAGATCGTCAAGCGACTTAAAAAGCTTTTTCATACTGTGCTTTCTGACATTGCGGCTCCAGTTTATGATAAACTCTACGGTAGCACGAAGTTTGCTACCGAGCTTGCGATGAGGAAGGAGGAGAGTCTTGTCGACCAGATCATGTCAGACCTAGATTTGGAACGCCGGCAGTCGACTCAGCAACTTATCGCTGTCGATGTTGGGACCGGAACAGGTCGGCATGCCTTCCGTATCTCGAAATACTTCTCCCGTGTTTATGCGTTCGATTTCTCCACGCACATGATAAGGGTGGCTAAGGAGAAGAAAGTCGCGTGCGACGATCGACGGATAGCCTTTTCCGTCGCCGACTTCGAGTACGAGGAGGTGGACGGCGAGAGCGACTTCGCAGGAAAAGTGGACTTCGTCTGCGCAAGTTTTGGAATGGGGAGTTTTGTGGAGGATACTCCCAGAATGCTTCGGCGCTTTCATGAGTGGCTGAAGCCCGGCGGAGCCGTGTTGTTGAGTTTCTATAATTCAAACACGATCGTCGAGAGCATGAAACCAAACTGGAGGGATACCTCGCTGGCGGCACACATAGACGCCGATCGACAGACGGCCCAAGTCGCGCTCGAGGATATGACCTTCTACATTTTCTGCAAGCCATATCAACCACAGATGAAAGAGCAGATTAGCGGCTTGTTTGAGATCCGAAGTATGATCTCATATCCTTGCATCACAGCTATCCTACCGAACAGCATGTTCGACTTAAAAAATGCTAAGGACTATTTTTCTCATCTGGATGAGCTTCTGATAAGAGACGACTCGTACTTCTATGGTCACTATGTTCTCGTTTATGCAGTCAAGAGAGCCGACGCTTCCGGTTACGAACGCGTTCGATCGTTCTTGGCATCGAGGCAAATAGCATGTGAGACCTTACGACACGCCGCGGTATTTCGGATCCGAGATGTACGCAGGGTACTGAATTTGAAAGACAGTCAAATGGCCAAGACGGTCATCTTCTCGGTCGGTAAGCAAAAGCAAGACGGCATGCCTCGCGTCGCTATCGCTGTTGTGCCGGGAGACAAGGAAGTCGCAAAGGAGGAGATTGCTAGAGAGCTCGGCATGTCAAAGAACTTGGTTAATCTGGCCACCCACGAGCAAATCAAAACGATGGGATTCGTCCTAGGTGCGGTCTCGCCATTTGGTTTTGAACAGCACAACGCTAGCTATTTCATAGACGAGGCTTTCGAAGCGTCGAGTGAAGACTATGTCTACATGGGAAGCGGGGACAATTTTCAAACGCTCAAGTTGAGAAAGACTGATTTTTTAGAGTTGACAAAGACCTATACGCGGCTTCGCGCTCAACGTGTGAGATCGCCAGACTAGGCTCCCTTTTCTATAAGAGTACGCCCCGGGCAAGCGGGCGCTGGTTCGCCGTTACGTCGGCCAAGCCATGGTCCGCGTCGGAGTAACTCAATATCCGGCAGGGCTCGTCGTCACAGACACAGCCGAGCTCAAGCCCGATCTC
Organism: Bradyrhizobium sp. NC92; assembly: GCF_025200865.1. NCBI lineage: Bacteria > Pseudomonadati > Pseudomonadota > Alphaproteobacteria > Hyphomicrobiales > Nitrobacteraceae > Bradyrhizobium > Bradyrhizobium sp. NC92. The sequence goes on along the minus strand of NZ_CP104171.1, from coordinate 7,191,601 downwards.
GTTGTTCCCTGCGCTAACATTAGTATGGGGACCGCGCTGCTGGGCGAGGTCTATCGCATCGTCATGGAACGGTATGGCGCGCCGGTCAAGGAGGCATTCGGCGATGCGATGGACGGCGGCCGACGATCACGATGCTACGGGTTTGAAGGTCTCTCCCGAGATTCGCTTTGAGGGCAGAAACGAGATTGAGTGCGCGCTGCTGCTGAAAGGCAAATCCAACGCGATACCCGAAGGGACCGATAGTGTAAACGTTTTCGCGATTGGGAACTCTGGAAATGCGAATGACGTCTTCCGGTAATGGCCGGGATTGATTCAATCGACATCTGAACCTGGTTAAAAGCGACGGGCGCTTCACTGTAAGGCGAGAGTGAACGCTGGTGCAACCGCGCCCAGCCGTTTTTCCGCTAAGGGCCCGCCGCGGAGGGGGCGGAGTTCGCGAGGTCGCTCGCTCGAACGGGCGGCTGAAACGGTTGCCGCTCCAATGACGCTTGGTGCCCGATTGGCACGCCGGTACACAACTGGACGAGGCGGATGGCCTTCAGGTTTGTTTGTCAGCGTTGTCGAACGAAACCTCCGAGACCGTGATGTCTGGACGAGGGCTCCCGCCTCGGACGGGAGCGCGGTTTGCGAGCGGACATTTCATCGGAGCCGGGCGCTCCAGCGACGCGCATTCTTCATCAAAACGGCTGGAGGTTGGAGCGCCGAGATTGAGTTGCGTTTGCAGCTGAAGCGTCATTGAATGAGAGGTGCGACCCGGTTCGGGCGCACTGTTCGTGGCCGACATGCAGCTTCGGCACTGCGGTCGCCACGATGGGGGCGGAAACCCTCTGCGCGGAGAGGCTCCGGTGATCGACCCGCGCCCCTTCCCCGCACGGCTTGTTCTGCTGGGCTGTCAATCGGCGTTCAAATTTGGCTCTGACTCACTTTTGATGCAGTTTTGGGGGATGTCTGGCGCTTTGATTGGGGGAGAATCAGCGCGATGCAGCAAGCACTCCACCGCTCCAGTCTGGTGCCGCGTGGGTTTGTTGTAGAGAGTGCGTACTACGAGGGTAATAAGGCCATTGTTGTGGTCCGGGCGTCCGGAAGCGTTGGTCTGTGCCCATCGTGCGGAACGGTTTCGCGACGTGTCCATAGCCGCTATCGACGCCGCGTGACCGATCTTCCACTCGCGGGGCGGATCGTCCAGCTCCTGGTAATCGCCCGCCGCTTCCGCTGCGATGCCGTCCTGTGCGGGCGCCAAATCTTCACTGAGCGCTTCGCCGAGGGGATACTGGCTCCATCAGCGCGACGCACGGCGAGGCTGGACTCTATTGTCCATCACCTCGGTCTGGCGCTTGGTGGTCGACCGGCGGCAGGCTTCGCAAAACGGCTGATGCTGCCGGTGAGCAAAGACACGCTCCTGCGCGTGGTCCGACGCCGTAGCCGTCCGCCGGCCGACCCGCTCAGGGTTATCGGCATTGATGATTGGGCCTGGCGGCGCAATCACCGATACGCCAGCATCATCTGCAACCTGGAAAAGCGTCGGATTGTCACGCTGCTGCCGGATCGGGAGCCCGCAACCGCCCAAGCGTGGCTCGCTGCTCATCCCACGATCGCGATCGTCGCCCGTGACCGTGGTGGAGGATATGGCGAAGCCGTAGCAAAGGCCTTGCCGCACGCGGTGCAGGTGGCAGATCGTTGGCATCTGATGGAGAACGCCAGTCGAGCCTTTCTCGACGCCGTCCGCAAATCGATGCGACCGATACGCACCGTGATTGGCGCGACCACGATCGATCCCAAGCTGCTCACAGCCGCCGAGCGCCTCCAATATGATGGCTATCTGCGCCGCGAGGAGACCAATGCGGCCATCCTGGCTCTGTCAAAGAACGGCATACCGATCAAGCAGATCGTGCGCCGGACTGGCCATAGTAGGAAGCTGGTGCGGCAGGTCATCCGCGGCGAACGCCATGATGTCTTCCGGACCCGGCAGAGCTCACTCGATCAGCATCTGCCATGGCTCGACGATCAGTGGGCGGCCGGCTGTCGAAATGGCCTGAACTTTGGCGCCGCCTGGCGGCCCGTGGCTTCCGAGGCTCGCTCCGCGTCATCAGCGAGTGGGCGACCCGTAGACGACGGGCTGAAAAGGCCGACGTAGAAAACCTGCAGCGAATTCCGTCAGTCAGAACGATCGCACGCCTCATGACAGTCGGGCGGGATGGACTCACAAAAGCGGAGACCGTCACGGTCGCGGCGATCGAAGCTGGCGTACCAACCCTGGTCGAGGCGCGCGAGATCATCGCTGAATTCCACTTGATGATCCGGCGCAAAACTGAGGAGGGGCTCATCCCATGGATCGAGCGCGCCCGCGCCAGTCTCGTCGCCTCGTTCGCCAGCGGCGTTGCGAAAGATGAAGCGGCGGTTAGGGCCGCAATCACTTCGCTCTGGTCCAACGGACAGACTGAAGGTCAGATCACGCGCCTCAAGCTCGTCAAACGTCAAATGTACGGTCGCGGGAAAATCGATTTGCTTCAAGCTAGACTAATCGGCGCAGAATAATCGGAGCTGCACCAAAAATGCGTCAGAGCCACGGCTAAACGCTTACGCTTAAACGCGTAAACTTGATTTAGCTCCTCGTTCCGCGGATCTCATCGAGGCCAGCGGCCATGTGCTGCGCGCAAAGGCCGGACATATGAGCGCACCATTCCAATGTGTGAAATCGACTGAAAAAGCTCTTGCCACGCGGGCCGCTCCACATATGGGGGCAAGGTCAGCAACGACCGGCATGGACGGCAGGTGGAACCCAAGACCCGCTTTTTTTACCGGTCGAGCGTAGCCTTTCAGTTATTGCGCACGTACCAGGCGTTACTGCGAATGACAAAGCGCGCTCCAGCTTTCGCGGCGTTACTCCCTTTTTAGCCGGGTACCGCCCAACCGCGCTGATGCTTTCGAGCCTGGCGGCCGTCAAGTGCTGGACGGTCAAAGCAACATAGGTAGTTGACTGAAGGACGTCCCTCCATCAGGCCACTCGTCGCCCCGTACCGACCAGGGCATCGCGAGCGATGCGCGCCTCACACTCGCCGCAAGAGCTTCGTGTCACAATGACTCCGAAGTACTCATCAAGAAGACTAAGCACGCGCTGTTTGTCGTGTCGAAGCTTCGCCAAACCGTACATCTTTGTAACATATTCTGCTAGCAATTGAAGAGCGCTCTGCTCGTCCCCCCCGTGGAAGACGAACGGATCTGGGATGCGCTGCACCGTTACGGAATCGAACTGCGCTATAGCGAATAGATCGAACACCTCACCTTCGGTAAAATGAGGATAGTTGTGCGGTGTCACCGAATACAGTGAGACCACGTCGGAGAACCAGCGCGCCATTGGTGAGCCCTCTTCAAAATCATGAAGAACAAGGAAGCCACCAGGCCGAAGAATTCGCGCGGCCGCCTGAACAGCGATGGCGCGCTGAGTACGGGGGATGTGATGTGTACCGTAAGCCATCAGCACACCATCCACGGATTCATCTCTAATCCAGAACGGATCGGTCGCGCTTTGCCAAATTGCAAACAGGCCGTTCCCAACACAACGGTCCACCATGAACTGAGAGATGTCACAATTGATGAAAGTCGGGCAGCGCCCCGCACCCAAGATGCGGTCGGCTACCTTATTCACGTATCCGTCGCCCGCCAGAAGATCGCAGATGATCAGGGACGAACAAAGTCCCTCGCGCCCATGAGGGTGCATCTTGCCCAGGAGATCCATCACCCCCTCCGATCGTGCAAACAGCGATAGTTGGATGCTATCGACATAGTCTGACCCACGCCCTTCCAGGGTAAATTCATTCCGCGAGAGTTTGAGCAAATCGGCAAACGCGGCCGAAGACTCTCTAACTGTTTTCGCATCGATGGCCTTGAAGGCCACTGGGTCTAACCTTTCCAATCTAGCGATGTGACCTTCTAGGCTATTCGGAAACATCGAACTTCTCCGTCTCGGTTAAGAGCGTGCGACAGCAGACGCTCGTATAGCAGATCTGAGGGACGAATGGACGGGACTGACTGATTGAATTGTCGCGTCTACGCAGCTGAGGAGCTATAGTCCCCGACTACCAGTAGCGATCTGGAGTTTCTCCTCTTTTGGAATGCATCCATCGAGGCTCCAACTCTGAAGAGAAGATAAACCGCCTCTCGGAACGTGCCGCTTTCATCATCCCGCGGGTCGATGCAGTTTTCGAAGCCAAAGAAACTGTTGATCACACCAGAGATCAGCTTCCCGATCGTTTGCGCCGCTTATCAGCAAGCCCTGCTCTTTTATGAGTTGGTGATGGCAGCCAAAGGTACCGGCCGCGGATACTTTGAAGGGCTATTTTCAGCTCTTGGGTTACGCGTGGTCTAAGCCGAGTACCGGCCGAACACGCCGCGTCTCGCGCGGTCTTTCGATCTCATCCTTCAGGTAAATCGTCCAACCAGCGAGCGCCCTCAAGATGCCGCCGCGAAAAGATTTTTCCGATCTTTTCCGGTGTCTTGCTTTGGTGATATCGCATATATACTCGGTCATCCGCTCCGAGATCGAGAATCTCAATTTTGCCGGTGTGATGGGACATGGCGTATTTGAACGTCTTTTGAATGCCGCTGAGACGCTGGTTGATACTGCGCGCAACTTCTATTCCACGGCGCAGCGAGACCTGAAAATGCGAAGCACCCCGCACTGGCCGAGCCTGAAAGAGATAGTAAGGCTGGACACCTGCTTGATGACACTTGACAAAGGTGGCAGCCAGGACCTCAGGATCATCATTGACATTCGCGAGAAGTACGGTTTGATTGAGAAACTGCACACCTTGCGCACGTAAAGAGCGAATGTAGCGCTCCGCAATAATTGAGATCTCGCCGATGTGGTCGAAATGTGTTACGAGCACTGCGGCCTTACCTGCACCGTGAATCCGTTGGAATAATGCTGTTAAAGCAGCATCCTTGAATCGCTCTGGCTGATAAGCTAGAGCTTTCGTGCCGAAGCGGATCGACTTCAGGTGTGGAATTGGTAGAAAATGATCAACTATTTTACTCAGCTTGCCCGTACTTAGCATGAATGGATCGCCCCCCGATAGCAGCACGTTGGTCATCTCGGGGTGGCCACTAATGTATTCCGCAATCTTAACGAAATCAGCTGCTATTTCATCGGAGTCTTTGCCAACGATCCGTTTGCGTAGGCAATAACGACAATATGAAGCGCAACGGTCTGTTACCAGCAACAACCCGGTTTGGCTGTACTTGTGCTGGAATCCTCGTATGATCGTATTGTCATGCTCCCCGCTTGTATCCATTTGGCCGGGACTATCGAATTCCTTCAATGATGGCTCCACAATGTACTTCAGCTGCTCATAGTAACCACTGTTGGCGATCTGCTCACGGTAGAACTTCGTCACGCGATAGCGCGTGATGCTGCTGGCCTGAAGCTCGGCCTCACTAACGAAGCGCGCTCCTTCTATGAAATTCATCACTGCAGTTTGGGCTTCCGAGTTTGCGATCGGTGCGGGCAGGTGAGCGACGGACAACGGTTCCTGTTCGCCACACGTCGGATTTGCTATGATTGACCAATCGATCAGGCCGACGGCTTGATGAAGAATCGCGTCGGTTTGAGCTCGGCTGGGTGAAGCGACGATGACATGTCCAATAGTGTCTCGATAATCGCCTCTCCTTACGATCGGCGTTTTGGGTTCAATATAGAACTTGACCTCAGCGACACCTGGTATCACAGCCGCGCGGCTGCCACCATCCAGGCAATCGAGGATCCCATCGCGATCTGCATTTAGCATCCGCGCGGCCGCAGTGTGAGAACGACTTCTGCGCAAATCCCATTTCTCGCCGATGACAGCCTTTATGTGCTCCGTGATGAGATCAACACCGTAAGCCAGCTGAATCAGTTGAGGAGTGGTTCCGCCTGGAATGCGCGGGTTGACCTCTATGACGACCGGGCCACGCTTCGTCCACCGGAATTCAATATTCGTCGGCCCCCATCCAAGGCCTAGAGCCCGCAAAGAGCTTAGCGAGATCTCAGCGACATGTTTATAATCGTCATCCGTTAAAGGGGCCGGAAACGAGAACTCGCGAATAACGAAATGTGGTAGTTGGTCGAAATCGGCCGCGGCGATCGCAACGACTTCGCTTCCCATTGTGTCGGCGCTATAGTATGGGCCTTCTGCAAACTCCTCGACCAGTATTCTTGATGACCCTTGCCATTTGCGCTTCCCATCCATCAGATAGGCCGCATGTTTGGCCAACTCATTCGCGGTGCGGCTCAAAAGGACACCGATGCTACCGCTACCGATCGTCGGCTTCAGGATCACCGGCAGACCAATCTCACGGGCAGCATTTTCTACGCACTCTGCATTCTCTACCAATCGATATGCAGGCACTGACACGCCCGCTTTCGCGAGCAGTTGACGTTGGATGAATTTATCGCAGCAGCCTTCAATCGATGTAGGGTCGGGCCCTGGCAGATCGAAATACTGGCTGAGCTTGCCAACCGTCACATAGGTAGATTCGTCGTCGCCCGCGAAGCCAGTAATGCCAGCAATGTCATAGGTTGCGCGCAGCTGGGAACATTCTTGGATCAGTGCATCGAGACTATCAGTGTCGACACGGATTGCCTCAACCCCCTCCACCGCCAGATACTCGTACCTAGTTAGGTCTGTCGACAGTGTAATTGGATGAAGCCCCAGACGCTGGGCAGCTTTGACGTATAGCAGACCAATACTCCTGTGGCCCTCAAGCAGGATGAGCGCTCTTTTTGCCAATGGTTATTAACTCCTACAGTGCGTGCCCTGAGGTGACCGGATAATTCAGAACCCCAAACACTCCAAAGCGACCGAAGATCGAGCCCCGCAATTTGATCTGTATCATCAAATTACAATGGGGCAGTTGTCCAGTTGCCATCTACACTCCCTTCCCTGAGTTTGATGGCGTTGGAAATGGGACCCCCTTTTCGTTCATGAAATCTTCCACTTTTTTTGGCGTACCCGAGCAACCGCTGAGCTCTACTACCTGCAGATAAGCTCGACAGCTATTTGAAGAGACTTCAAGAACCAGTGCCAAGGTTCGGTAACTCAGCTTATGCTCGCAACTTTCGAATGGACGCCCAAGAGCTCGCCCTGAAGTTCCTTTCGAACGCCCCCACTAGAATCCAGGAGTCTTTCATCTACCAACTGCCCGTCCATGGGCGGAACACTCCACTTCGCTCCGCATCTGTTGCTGTCCCAGCAATCCGCGTGCCAAAGAAATTCCCGGCGGGTGCCCCAAGAATGCGGCATCGCATTTCGTCGGCGGCGAAGCCCTTCGCTTTGTGTGTAAGACTTGGAACATGAAAGTCTGAAAAAGAACAAAGATCTAGCATCGCGTGGGGTGGCCTCAATTGCTGGGGGGATGCCTCACGTAGACTACGTCATGGTCGAGTAGCTCGGCTTTTTAGCTTTGCCTCAACGATCCGGGCAGGTAACTTTTCCGCACCCCACGTCACATTCGCGCTTGCCCCCATCTGTGAGTTGATGCGTGAAGTTGGTGAGTGGAAGCGTGCCGACAGGTTCTCGAACTACGGCTAGCCCATGCTCCGACTTTTCCGGCTGTGCCGTCTCAGACAACCGAGCCAGGTCCGACGTACTTCGCGCTAAGCGCAGGAAAACTGTGCGGCCTGCGAGAGTCGCCGTAGTGGCCGGGAGCACGGCGGCGAATCACTTGTGCTGCGTAGCCTAGTGGCGCGTGCATGAGCCGCCAAACGTCCTGGCGCAACGCCGTCAGGTTGCGCGTCAGGCGTTCCCCGTCGCTCTTGTGCTTCATGATGAACCGGCTGCGTTGGGGCCGATCGCAGCAGTGGGTGTAAGGCCGAGGATGGCGAAGGCCCCTGGCTGTCGCACGCCTCGCCGCTGACGCGAGGGCGCCGTGAACCAGCCAAACTCGATCAGCCGCATCTTGGCCTCATGGAGCGTCAGGCACTAGCTTGGCTAGCCGCGCCTTGAGGGCCAACAGCATTTACTGCGGATCGGCCTTGCTCTCAAAGCCCCTGACGAGTCGTTCGCATAGAGCACGGTGACATGCGAGCGCGCGCATGGCGACAACGCCGCTCGTCCCCCCGAGATCGAGGATGTAGTGCAGGAAGTTGTTGGCAGGGAGCGGGCTGACGCCTGCGACCTGCAGCGTACCCCTGTCAGTCCCTTGCTTCTCATCGCTCTCAAGAACTCCAGCTTCCGTTTGGACCCGAAGCTGGCGCGCTGGTGCGCTCGGATCGTTTAAACTGCCAACCCGCGCACGAGGGCGACAACCTCCTGCCAATCGGCCTGAACAGGTTCCTGCTGGTGCATTCCTCTACTCATGTTATTCGCCTCTCGACAGAAGTGAGCCGTCTTTCTTGGCGCTTCGCAAAAGGGCAAGAAATGCCCAGAAGCAGGCAGCCAAGGATACCAGATTGATGCCCAGTGCGATCAGCATCAGGTCGATCCTGAAAGTATGCTCCGTCAACAGCGCGCGCATACCCTCGAATACATAAGTCGGCGGTAGTGCCCAAGCGACGTATTGCAACCGAGCCGGAAGTACGCTGACGGGGTAGTAGACACAGGCCAGTGGCAACATCGCAAACATCAACGTCCAGACAATGCTTTGGGCCTCAAGCCCATTTCGCAGCACCAGGCCCGAGACGAAGATGCCGACCGCCCAGCTCGTAAAAATCAGATTGCAGAAGTAGGCGATCAAGGGCAAGCCGAGGTCATAGATGTTGAAGTGAAACAAGACCAGCGCGAGTAGCGTCATCGGAATGATTCCGATGGCCAGCCGGATCAGACTCATGACCATAAGCGACAGCAATAACTCGATCGGCTTCAGCGGACTCATCATTAGATTGCCGATGTTGTGCGCCCACATCTCTTCAAGGAACGAGATCGAGAAGCCAAGCTGTCCGCGGAACAGGACGTCCCAGAGGATGACAGCACCGATCAGCGTGCCACCGGCGTGCGGGAAACTAGCATTTTCGGCGATGTAGAGCTGCAGAAAGCCCCAGGTGATGACCTGCAGCGCCGGCCAGTAGAGCAGCTCGAGTAGCCGCGGCCACGACGATATCAATAAATACCAATACCGCAGAATCATCGCACCGATCCGATGTACGGAGATGCCGTGTTGGAGAGACTGCTCGGTCATGGCGGCCCCTGACAGCAAGGGTGAGCGGAGCGACATCCGCCGAGTTTTGCGGTGTCCTCGGCTATCGCTGCGCTCACGCCGGCTCTGGAAGTAGGACAGGAGCGACCTCATCGTGCCGCCTTCCTTGCGCCGTTCCCACGGCCGCGCGCGACGTCCAAAAAGACGTCTTCCAACGCAGTGCGGTTGTAGCGCGTCAAGATGGCATTAGGTGTGTCGTCGTCCTCGATGTGGCCGCGCTTCATAATGATAATTCGGTCACACAACCGCTCAACCTCGAGCATATTGTGCGACGCGAGCAGGATCGTGGCGCCGTGCTGTTTGCGATAGTGCTCCAGATGCGCCCGCACCCAATCGGCCGTATCAGGATCAAGCGATGCGGTTGGCTCGTCCAGCAAGAGCAGCTCGGGCTGGTTGATTAGCGCTTTTGCGAGCGAAGCGCGGGTCTTCTGGCCGGCGGAAAGCTTGCCGTTGGTGCGATCAATGAAATCGGTGAGGTCGAGATCACGGGCGAGCGTGGCAATACGGTCCGGCAGGTTTTTTACTGCGTAGAGCTTACCGAACACAGTGAGGTTCTGTCGCACGGTGAGCCGCATGGGCATGTCGACATAGGGACTTTGAAAATTGATTCGTCCCAGCACGGACGCGCTTTCCTGGGGCATGCGATGCCCTAGCACCTTTAAGCGGCCTGATGTAGGTAGTACCAAGCCCATGATCATCGCGATTGTGGTGGTCTTACCGGCGCCGTTGCCGCCGAGAAGACCAGTGATACTACCGCGCGGCAGTGAAAAGGAGATACCGTCGACGGCGTGCGTCTGCTGGTAGACCTTGACGACGCGGTCAAGCTCGACGGCCGCGGATGCAGCACGGTCTGCGACCGCCGCCCCGTAAGCCTTATCATTGCGGGTCATGCGGGCCATTCTTGCTTATCCCTAGACGGGCAATTGCACGATCAGCATTATTCTCTTGGCTTGAATGTGAGCTCAATGCCGAGACGAAACAGTAGTCTAAGCTGTTCGCGGATCCGTCGGCTAACCAGAACCGAACCAGGCCGATTGTTTGTTCGAACATCGGATGCGGTCGAGTTTGCAATGATTTGCTGTCGTGGTCCTTGTATGGCTCTGGTTGCGAAAGAAACGTCAGATGTTCCGTAAGCGTCACGATCTTGATCTCTTCGAGTGTGGCCGATGGCCTGAAGATTGCTATTGCCGGTCACGATGCCTTTGCGCGCCATGCCCGTTTCCATGGACTTTTAGTTTAGAAGACTCACTCGTGACGCCAAAAGAGTTTTGGGTGGCTCACCAGTCATATAGATCAGCTATTTTGCTTTGAGTTGAAACTGATTCATTCGATGATCCTGGCAGGTCTTAAGATACGTAACTCGCACCTCACTAGAATTCACTCCCCGTCACGAAAGGGCGATCAATTGTTAGCTCGCTACCGTACACTATAGTGCAGACCTGCGTAGCGGTTCGTTTCCAGCAAGCACCGTGCCATCTGCAACATCGCGCCTTGACCGGCTGCTTGCCACAAGATGGTGCTGAATATGTAGGATCCACAGCGCATCGCCTCCTCCTTCAAGTAAGTTAATAGACTTGATGAAACTGAACGTCATTTTCTATCTACTAAATGTAATAGTTCGAACAGAACGGCTCGCATCGCCCATTCTAGTATGCTGACGCACTGCAACGCGATCTTCGCCTTCACCAGATCAACGTCCATGTCGTCCTCTGCGTCATTCTCCGCTTCTTCGATTGAGACGGAGAGGATGGCGATTGTGAGCATCCGCCGTGAGCCAAAGGAGCGTCAGTCGGCAGTTCGCTAGCACGCCGCCGGGTCAAGGTGATCTGAGGCCGGCAAACTGGACCATTTTTGGCTAGAGTTGCGCTGCGTGAATCCCCTCGGCTGGGAGGAGCGGACACCGATGAAGGCCTCGAAGTTTCGGACGCCCAGAGGGCGTTCATTCTGAAGCAGGGTAGCGACGCGGGCGCCGTGGCGGAGATCTGCCGCAAGCCGGGATCAGCCAGGCGACCTGTTTCAAGAAGAAAAAGTACGACGGACTGCTGCCGACCGAGATGCGCCGGTTGAAGCAGCTCGAGGACAATAACGCCAAGCTGAAGAAGCCGGTGGCGGACCTATCGCTCGACAAGGAGATGCTGCAGGACGTGATCCGCCGAAAGCTGTGAAGCCTGGTCGGAAGCGCAAGCTCGTCGACGAGCTTTGTGGTGAGTGGCAGGTGTCGATCCGCAAAGCCTGCGCGACCCTCGACTTCGATCGGTCGACCTACCACTACAAGTCTCGTCGCTCCGGCCAGGCGGCCTTGGAAAAACGGGTCAAGGAGATCTGCCATGTTCGCGTGCGCTACGGCTATCGCCGTGTCCACGTGCTCCTCCGCCGCGAAGGATGGCGTCACGGCCAGAACAAGGCCCGCCGCATCTATCGCGAATTGGGCCTGCAATTGCGTAACAAATCGCCAAAGCGCCGGGTCAAGGCCAAGCTGCGCGATGACCGCCGGCTGGCGACGCGGGTCAACGAGATCTGGGCGATGGACTTTGTCCATGACCAGCTGGCAAATGGTGGCAAGCTCCGGGTGCTCACGCTCATCGATATCTTCTCTCGCTTCTCGCCGGCGCTGGAGCCGCGGCTCACCTTCCGCGGCACCGATGTCGTGGATGTTCTGGAAAGGCTTTGCAATGAAGTGGGAGTCCCTGCCACGATCCGCGTCGATCAAGGCAGCGAGTTTGTATCGCGCGACCTCGATTTATGGGCCTACCAGCGCGGTGTCACGCTGGACTTCTCACGGCCAGGCAAGCCGACCAATAATGCTTTTATCGAAGCGTTCAATGGCCGCTTCCGAGCCGAATGCCTCAATGCCCATTGGTTCCTGTCGCTTGCGGACGCCCGGGAAAAGGTGGAGATTTGGCGCGCAGAGCGGCCGCATGGAGCCATCGGCAATCGGCCGCCGATTTTGCTGCAAAAACACGTCGGCGCCATCAGCCCGTCAACGTGATCAGAGGCGCAAAACTCTAGTTCTGGGTGGTCCAAAGTTCGGTCTCGCTACATAAATACATCATGCTCTAACGCCGCTGGATGAAACTTCAGTCGCAGGTCAGTGGCTGTCACCAACAAGTTGGCTCGGATCATCTGGGCAATGATGACGACAGGTGAGTTCTATCGGCCTAAGGTGTGAGAGCAGATCACAGCGTGATGGAAACCAGCGGAGCTGGGGATCGAGAAAGCCCGAAGAGTTTTAAGCGCAACAATCTACCCATTGATGAGGCCTCGATCCGCGATCCCCATCACGGCCAGCGGCCATGCTATCGACGCAATGTCAGGCCGTATACATGAACGCACCCGACCGATATCCGAAATGCTGCAAAAAATGCTCTTGCATCCGCGGGGCCGTCTGTACATGAAACTCTCGACGAAGCCATTCTGCATGGGCTTTCCCGGTGCGATGAAGTGCCAATAGATGGCTGCGTCCTTGCACCAAGCCAGCATCGCATTGCAGGTGAATTCGGTGCTATGGTCGGACACGATCATTTCTGGCTTGCGGCGTCGCTGGACGATTGCCGTCAGTTCGCGAGCGACGCGCCGTCCCGCAATCGATGTCTCCGGAATGACGTCCAGCCATTCGTTGGTCGCTCATCAACGATGTTCTGGATGAGCGTCGGCCGCGAGCGGCGGGTGACCTGCCCCTGAATTTTCATCCAGCGGCAGTTAGAGTCTCGGGGTTTTGTACGCCAAGTGGCGCGGGTGGAGCAACGGACGATCGGCGGAGCTGGTCGGGGTTGCGCAGCCGATCGTCCGTTGCGGTGAGGTGGGCGGCGTAGGCTGCCGGGGTGAGGTAGTTCAGCGACGAGTGAGGACGCTGGAGATTGTAGTCGGCGACCCAATTGGCGATCTTGGCGCGGGCGTCATCGAGATCAAAGAACAGGGTCTCGTTGAGCAACTCGTCGCGCATCCGGCCATTGAAACTCTCGGCGAAGCCGTTCTGCATCGGCTTTCCCGGTGCGATGAAGTGCCAATCGATGGCTGCGTCCTTGCACCAAGAGAGCATGGCGTTGCAGGTGAACTCGGTGCCATGGTCGGACACGATCATTCCTGGCTTGCCGCGTCGCTCGACGATTGCCGTCAGTTCGCGGGCCACGCGCCGACCCGAGATCGACGTCTCCGGAATCGCGCCCAGGCATTCCTTGGTGACGTCGTCGACGATGTTGAGGATGCGAAAGCGTCGGCCATTGGCGAACTGGTCGTGGACGAAGTCCAGCGACCAGCGCGCGTTCGGCCTCGCCTCGACCAGGATCGGGGCACGGGTCCCCACGGCCTTGCGGCGAGCCCGCCGCTTGCGGACGGTGAGCCCTTCCTCGCGATAAAGCCGGTAGATCCGGTTGATCCCCGATGGCTCGCCCTCCCGCCGCAGCAGGACGAACAGCCGGCGGTAGCCAAAACGTCGCCGCTCGCTGGCGAGATCGCGCAATCGGCCACGCAGAACTGCGTCCGGCGGGCGGCTGGAGCGATAGCGGATCATCTTCCGATCCGCCCCGATGATCGAGCAGGCCCGCCGTTCCGACAGGCTCATGACGGCCTGCAGATGCGCGACCGCAGCGCGCTTGGCGGCGGGCCCTACCATTTTTTTGAAAGCAGCTCGCGAAGGGCGGCCGCGTCGAGCATCTGCTCGGCCAGAAGCTTCTTCAGCTTCGCGTTCTCCTCCTCCAGGGCCCTCAGCCGCTTCGCCTCGGAAACGTCCATGCCGCCGAATCTGGCCTTCCAATTGTAGATCGTCGCCTCGGAAACACCGTGCTTGCGAGCCAGGTCGGCTGTCTTCGCCCCGGCCTCATGCTCCTTCAACAGCGCGATAATCTGCTCTTCCGTGAACCTTGCTCGCTTCATCTGTCCGTCCTTCTTCGGGCCGGACTCTAACTCTTTCTGGAGGAAATACGCAGTGGCAGGTCACGGGCTCGCCGCTTGCGAACGGTGAGCCCTTCTTCCGGACAAAGCCGGTTGATCCGACCGCAAGACGAACAGCCGGCGATAGCGGAAACGTTGTCGCTCGTTGGTGAGATCGCGGAACCGGCCACGCAAGAGCCGGCGTCTGGCGGGCGGTAGGAGCGAAACCGAATCATCTTTCGATCCGCGGCGACAATCGAGCAGGCTCGCCGTTCACACAGGACTCATAGGACCTGCAGATACGCGACCGCGGCGGTCCCTACCATTCATTTTGAAAGAAGCTCCCGAAGCGCAGCTGCATCAAGCATCTGCATAGCCAGAAGTCTCTTCAGCTCGAGTTCTCCTCCTCCAGCGCCTTCAGCCGTCTCGTCTCCGAAACGTCCTGTCCCGCCCCTTTTTCCAGCTGGACTCAAAAAACAGCGCCTCGTGGCAGGTTAACGAGGTCAAGGTGGCTGGGAGCTGTAGCAATGCTAGAAGTTGGGGTCGAATTCATAGTCACCTAACTTTGCGCTCTTTTGGCGCGTATGATGGCATTTTCAAGAAGTGTGTCCAACAAGCTAGCGTATGCGACACCTGATTCCTCCATCATCCTCGCAAACATACTGGAAGGTCTAAGTAACGGGGAACTGCCTATCTCGTTGACCAAGAGCTCTCCATCGGGACGCATAAAGACATCAACCCGAGCCAGTGCCTCGCAGCCAGTTGCCCTGAACGCTGCGCGCGACAAGGCTCGCACTCGATCAACATCCGCCTCGTGGAGCTCTGACTTAATCTTAATTCTTACTCCGTCCCCGTCCTGCTTCGCTTGAGATGTAAAAAAGGAGCTCGCATCAACCGGAATGATTTCGCTTGGCCACGAACAAAGTAGGTCGTTCGGCGGGCCGAGTTTTTGTAGAATGCCACACTCGAGTTCCCGGGCTTGCACATGCTCCTCGACTAAGATCTTTCCGTCATAGCTAAACGCGAGCTGCACAGCAGCCTGAAACTCAGATTCGCAAGTTACCTTGCTGACGCCTATAGAAGAATGAAGGGTTGCCGGCTTCACGAAAAGGGTCTGGCTACAGAGCGCCTCTTGGGCCCCTCGAAACGTCACGCTCTCCCCAGCTATCAAAGCCAAAAACCGGGGTGTCGGAAGACCGGCTCCGAGCAATGTCTGCTTGGCAATCTGTTTGTCGAAGCATATCCACGGCGCGGGCCCGCGAGATCCCACGAAAGCAACCTGCGCCGCTTCCAACACGGCGGAGCAGAAATAGGGGGAGATTGGGAACACTACGTCAACGTGAACTGTGGTGACATCTCCGCCGACTCCGTAAACAAGAGCATCGCCGCCGCTTCCCGGCACAAACATTAGCTGGGCGCCCGAGGATTCTACATGTGAGGGAAAGTCTTTTGAATTCTTCTGCAGCCACCACTTGCCATCCCGTGCGACGCCAACCAATATTGGGCGATAGCGTTTCTTGTCTAAGCCTTCGTAGACAGTTTTTGCCGACGTCATTGAAATTTCGTGCTCAACGGGACCGCCACCAAACACCAGTGCAACATTCAGTAAGGTCATGATTAGCGTCCTACGAGAGAGAGACAATGCTTGAGCGTCACATAGCATCACATGACCATCGACAGCGACGTTCTGCAACTACCAAAAATCACGCTTGCATAAGGCTGCGATCTTATTTACGGGGGCGCCCTGTAATTCGAACGCAGTCACTCTCGAGAGCGTCGACTGATTGAAGTTATTGCGGGGTCATAGACGACAAGGTGACGGGCTTTCTCGCCCGTCCGATTTTGCGCGACTGGCCGTATCTGTGGATCGACGCCACTCAGGTGACTACTGCGTCCTTGGGGACGCGATCTGTTGTCGCGCAAGGTGATCTTTTTGATAAAGACCGGAATCCCGAGAGATAAGTTCTGCGTCAAGTTCAGCAAAATTGATCATGGGGTCCGGCCGAGCCATCCCCTCGGAGCCGCCGTTGCTCGCTTGCCCAAAAGCGCAGCCCTGGCGAGCGACGGCGGCGGAGAGAGGTGGCGTGCATCCCCCTGGTGGGCCTGAGCATCGTCAGGCCGCCTGGCGCAACGCCTCCTTCTTGTGCTCCTTGAGCAGATCCATATTGAGATGTCCGATGGTCTCGATCCAGGCCTCGTGATGCTCGACGGTCAGCGCTCGTACCAGCCTTAAATCAGCTCTTGGCATTGGGGAAGAATTTCCCCACATAGGTCCGCCGCCGGATCTTATCATTGAGACGCTCCAGCATGTTGGTAACCGGTATGAGATTTCGCGGTGCCAACGTTCCGCTGCGGTGTTCTACATCGTGGCGTATCGTGCGACCATCGGGACAGAGGCACCGGGACCACGATGTGCGGGCATGCCGATGCATTCGATGAGCCGAGAGCTCGAGTTAGTAGCTGGCCGCCTCTGCGACACGCCCGGTTGCGCCGAGAGCGCGAATCCGTAGCTGTCGTGTCGCCCGCAGCTCCCATCATCATGTGTCGGGCAGAGGTGCGAATGCGACGGGTCATTGGCTACGGCAGGCTTCGACATGCAGGCCGCATTGATATGACACGGACTGCGCTGGAGGGATTTGGCAGGATGCCGATTCCGAGGCGATCGCGCGCACCGTTCCGATTTGGCCGCGCTCGGCATTCCGAAGTGATGGCGCGCGCAGCATTCCGAGAATTGTCCGCGCAGGATTGCGGAGCGATCGCGCGCACTTTGGAGGCAGGAGAACCTGATCGTTGGAGCATTTTCCGGTCGGATAGCGATCGGAGAAATGGATGCCGACGAGGAGGGTTACGATGCGCCACGTGCGCGAGATTTTGCATCTGAGCCTGGAAGCGGGGCTATCGACGCGGGTGATTCGCGAGCGTTCCGGGGTCGGGCGACGACGGTCCGGAACTGCTGAAGCGGTTTGCCCGCTCCCGGGCTGAGCTGGCCAGTCCCTGTGGAGATAAGCGATGCCGACCTGGAAGCGTGCCTGTACGGCTTACCTGGTGTGAAGCCCGGCCGGCGCAAGCAGGCGGAACCGGACTGGTCGGCGGTGGCACGTGAGCTGAAGCGCAAGCATGTGACGCTGCAGGTTCTGTGGAAGAATATATCGCCGCTGACCCGGGTGGGGTGGCTATCGCTACAGTCGTTGATGACCTGTTCCGGCGCTGGGAAGGTCGCCTGCCTCTGACGATGCGGCAGAACCACGTGGGCGGCGAGAAGATGTTTGTCGATTACGCCGGCGACAGGGTGCCGCTTGTAGTCGACCGCCGGACCGGTGAGGTGCGCGATGCCCATCTGGTTGTGGCGGTGCTCGGCGGGTCGAGCTTGTCATTTGCCTGCGCGACGTGGACCGAGCAGTTCGCTGACTGGATCGAGGCGCACAATAGCGCCTCGCATTCTTCGGCGGCGTGGCCCGACAACGCGAAGGTCCCGGTGATCAAGGCGTGTCACTTCGATCCGGTGGTCAACCGCAGCTATACCGACATGGCCGCCACTACGGCACGGCGGTGCTCCCGGCGCGGCCGAGAAAGCCGCGGGATAAGGCGAAAGTCGAGCCTGCGTCGGCATTGTCGAACGCTGGGTTCTGGGCCGCTTTTAACCGGATCTTCTACAGCCTGACCGACGTGAACGCTGCGGTCGCCGAGTGCATCGCCGATCTCAACGACACACGGGTCCTGCGCCAGTACAGCAAAACGCGGCGTCAGCTGTTCGAGGAGATCAATGCGCCGAACCTCAAGCCGCTGCCGAGCGAACCGTGGATCCATGCTGAGTGAAAGCGTTGCCGGGTTGGGCTCGATTATCACATTGTGATCGAGCACCACCATTACTCGGTGCCGTGGCGCTTCGCCCGTCGCGAGGTCGAGGCCCGCATTACCCCACGCACCTTCGAAATCTTCCTTGATGGGAACGCATCGCCGCCCACATGCGTGGAAGTGGCAACGGGCGGCATACGACGATCCCCGAACATATGCCGTCCAGCCACCGGGCGCTACCGTGAATGGACGTCGTTGAAAATCCGGGAAGAAGCTGCGCGGATCGGGCCAATGCTGTCGCTGCTGGTTGAGAAGATCATCGAGGATCGGCCGCTTCCCGAGCAGGGTTACCGTTCATGCCTCGGCATCATCGGACTGGAGAAGCGCTTCGGCGCCGAACGCCTGGAAGCGGCCGCGCGGCGCGCGCTGGAGATCCAGGCGCGCAACTATCCCTCAGTCAAATCGATCCTTGAGAAGGGGCTCGACAAGATCCCGGTGCGCAAAGCCCCGGAGCAAACGCCGATCTTCCACACCAACATCCGGGGCCCCCGATATTACCACTGAAAGGACTGCAATGCTCAAACACCCGACTCTCGAACTGCTGGGCCAACTCGGTCTGGCAGGCATGGCCGATGCGTTCATCGAACTTGAAGCAGCGGCGGCCGCGCTGCGCGCGGTCTCGATCGCCGACTGTTCGACAGGCTGCTCAAGGGCGACTGGATCGCCGCCCATGAGGGCTTGGCAATTATCGGGCCGGCCGGCGTCGGGAAGAGTTGGTTGGCCTGCGCCATCGGCCACAAGGCTTTCCGTGACAATCGCTCGGTCCTCTACGCCCGGCTGCCGCGCCTGATCGATGACCTGTCCCTGGCCAAGGGTGACAGCCGCATCGCGGCGCGCATGAAAAGCCTCGCCAGGGTCGATCTCCTATCCTTGATGGTGTGGACGGCCTCACCTCAACGGCATTATAGTGCCAAGGCGTGGCCGCCAGAGCGCCACTAAGAAGGGAGACCGTCCGCAATGAAGTTTATCAGAATTGGCGTTGATCTCGCCAAGAACTATTTTCAGATTCACGCGCTATCCAGCGAGGATGCTCCAGCCGTAAAGCGCAAACTGATGCGCCGGACCATGCGCGAGTTTCTTTCTAAGATCGAACCATGCCGCGTTGGTATGGAGGCTTGTGGCTCAGCGCACTATTGGGCGCGCGAATTGAAGGCTGTGGGACATGATGTATCTCTGATACCGCCGGCCTACACAAAACCATATGTCAAGCGCGGAAAGAATGATGCAGTCACCCGGAAGCCATCTGTGAAGCGGTTTCGCGTCCTGCCATGCGCTTTGTGCCGATCAAGAGCGCTGATCAGCAGGCGACCCTGATGCTGCACAAGAAACGCGCGAGTTGCTCGTCAAACAGCGAACGATGAGCGTAAACGCTCTACGCAGCCATCTAGCCGAATTCGGCCTTGTCGTCGCCAAGGGCACCGGCCGCGTCGACGAGCTCTTAAGTCTCGCAGAAGGCGACGCGGGTCTGCCGGACGCTGCTGTCATGGCAGCAAGGGTTCTCGGTCAACAAATTGATGCGCTCGGAGGCGCGCTCAATGATTTAGAGAGGCAGATCGCCAAGGTCCACGCGCTCAGCGAGACGAGCCGTTCGCTCGGAGAAATTCCCGGCATTGGCAAGCTTGTTGCCTCGGTAATTGCAGCCAGTGTACCCGACCCGAGCGTATTCAACTCCGGGCGGGATTTTGCTGCCTGGCTGGGGCTGACGCCCAGGCAAATTTTCAACGGGGGTAAACCGACTCTCGGAGCCATCACCGAAGCGGGTAATCGATACATAAGGAAGCTACTTGTTCTCGGCGCAACATCGCTTCTAAACGTTGTCGGGAAACGCCGCGGCGGCTTGCGCGACTGGGATGTCGGGCTCTTGCAAAAAAGCCGGCGCGGCTTGTAACCGTCGCCTCGCTAACAAGCTCGCTCGGATCATCTGGGCAAGATGAAAACGGGAGAATGCTTCCGCACTGAGATGTTTGCCAAGCCTTGAATCTTGGTGTCGGATAGCCGCATCCGAAAGGCGCAATAAGCTTGGTAAGTGCAAGAAAGGCATGATGAAAGACAACGGTCGCCACCGAAAGCCAGGAAAACCCGACCAGTCGTGTGAGCTTTAAAGCTCGCATCCTTGATGTGACCCCTTGGTTGTCGGACTTCATCAGGGCCAGCGGAGATATGATCCGCGCTAAAGGCCGGACATACGATCGCAGCCGTCCTAGTCGTTCGGAGTGCCAAATTGTGCTTGCCATCTGAGGCCGTCCACATACGACGATTGTGAGCTTGAACCGCTCGACGGTAATGCCCGTCACCACCTGCTCGAAATCCTCGAAGACCGGTACGGGCGTCGCTCAACGCTGGTGACCAGCCAGCTCCCGGTGGCCCGCTGGTTCGATCTGATCGGGGACCCCACCCTACGCCATGCAATCCTCGACCGCCTGGTTCACAATGCTCACCGGCTCGAACTCAGCGGCGAATCCATGCGCAGGTCCACCATCCCCGCTGCCGCTTGACGGGACCCAAACACGGTGACATCTTGCCACGACGATCAGGTGCTCCACCTGCGCGCGATCAGATCGGAAAGCTGCGCGGCATCAGATCGGAATACATGCGCGCCATCGTCGGAATCCGCACTCGATGCCTTCACCGCGGATGAATGCGCCAACTACCTCGAAAATTCAGGCTATCGAACCTAACACTACTTTGGCAGAGTGTGTTTTCGCCGCTGTTTTTCAAGGATTTGCGTTCGCAATATGGGCAGTGCTGCGACGGCGGTCGAAGGATGAGATCAACGATGGCGTGGCGTACGGCTGGCAAGGTTGGCTGAGGCGGAGGCCCGTTCATTCTTTTTTTCCGCCCCGCGTATGCGAGGCAACGATGTTGCAGGAAGGCGTAGGCAATCATTGTCATGAGGGCGTGGCGATGAAGTCCTTGCCATGATCGCCCTTCGAAGTGATCAAGTCCAAGCTCGTGCTTCAACTGTTGATGCGCTTGCTCACAAATCCACCGTGCCTTGATGGTGGCGGCCAGCGTGCGCAGATCCGTCGTCGCCGGAAGATTGCCGAAATAGTATTTTTTCTCCCAAGAGGCACGTTGCTCGCCAATGAGCGAGGCTTCGTCGCCCGGCCGTCTCGTCTGATCAATCTGGCCAAGCAGAACGGCGAATGCGCCGTTCAGCGTCCCTTGCTACATGACGCTCGAAACCATCGCGCCATAGAGCGATGATCCAACCGTCAGCCTCAGGCTATCGCTAGCTGACCAGCCCGGCTCACACCGGCGAACGCTGTGACCGCCGCCAACCAACCCACGCTGAGGGACATGATTAGACAACATTCACGCTAAGGCCCCTTGCCGAAAGCGGAGCGGCAGATGTTTGGCCAATACCGATATGCCAAAGCGAGAATTCCGCGGGATCAGGGTCCCGCCTCTGCACCCTGCAATACGGCATTCCTCGCACGATCCAACCTTTCGTAAGTCTGGCCGCTGTGCGTGAAAGGCACGCTACGCTCATAGGCAGCATTTCGTATGATGCAACCCAATCATCGTATGTCTAAATCCTGATAGTGCCATGACTCATGCGACCAAAGTGCTGCGCCAGACAATCGGCCCGTCTCGCGACAGGCGTGCCGCACTTGGAAAAGCTAGGCCTTCGCTTGAAGATTAAACCCTTCGAGGCCATCTACCGCCGCGCTGGGTTGCAACACCTATCCCAGTGACACACCACTCTGCTGTCAGGCTGACTGAGCCTGTATGGCAGCGCTGAAGTGGACCCCGGGAGCAGGACCACTGACGCCGCCTTCTTAGTTGGAAGTCTCGCCGCTCCGATTTTCTGATATCAGGCCGCGAGAGCCTCTGTCTGCGTCTGTTGTTGGGGTTGTGGGCATGTGGGCAACGCCTCTTCGGCGTTGTCCAGCAGGTCCACAGCCTTTGCTGTAGCGCCGGCGCGCCAGACCGCCATCGGGGTGCGATAGCCGTGTGCCTGGTGCGGGCGCTCCTAGTTATAAAAGGCGATCCAAGCAGCTCGAGGAGGAGAACGCCAAGCTAAAAAAGCTGGTGGCGGACCTATCGCTCGACAAGGAGATGCTGCAGGACGTGATCCCTCGTTGATCCGCGTCGCTGGCCGGCGGTCATCGCGCCGCTTGGCCTTGACCCGGCGCTTTGGCGATTTGTTACGCAATTGCAGGCCCAGTTCGCGATAGACGCGGCGGGTCTTGTTCTGGCCGTGACGCCACCGCTTCCGGGCCGAATGTCTCAATGCCCATTGGTTCCTGTCGCTTGCGGACGCCGGGGAAAAGGTGGAGACTTGGCAACGAAGAGCGGCCGCATGGCGCCATCGGCGATCGGCCGCCGATTTTGAATTTGCTGACGAAGGGCGAGGACTACCTGTGGGCACGCCCGGCGCTGGTCGCCAACAAGACCCGCGCGATGCAACAAGCCGGGCATCCGCAACAGAAAGGTAGCCGACGTGGACCAGCCTATGCCTACAAACATCAAGGCGCTGCGCAACCGCGAGATGTTGATCGCCGCGCAAGCGGAGCGAAGCTACGAACGTTTGGTGTCGCAATGGAAACCGCGGCGGCAAAAACCCGGCGCGCGAGCGCCTCAGCTCGGCAGGACAAAATAGGCAGTGCGGTGACGTTTGCAGCCGACGCGTCACGCTTCGCCACGAGGTCGCCCGCGCCCGAGAACCATAAGCGCCGCTGACGGCAAGTGCCAGCCAGGAATGCAGTGCCGCTACACGCCAGCATGCCGCCGTGCTCGGGCCGGTCAAGGCCAAGCCTCGCGGTGGCCGCAAACGCGGCCAGCCTTGACCGACCCTGCACGCGTCGGCTGCGAGATTGGTGGCCGGGACGGAAGAATGGCCCGCGGCCGAACAAAAGAATGGACGCACGCGATCTCCAATCGTCATCGCGGCGGCGGTCACAAAAAACCACTTGTCCATCTCATCCGTCGAGTGCAGCTTCTTCCGATGTTGCGGCGGGAACGCCATATAAGCGAGCACATCGGTCTCGGCCTCGTCGAGGAAGCCGGCGAGCTTGGGCAGCTTGGGGCGGAGCTGGTCGGCAACCTTGCGCCACTGCGTCTTGGCAGCCTCGCCATCGTCCTGGGCGAAGGCGGTGGCGATGAAGGCGGAGACGACGCGCCGCCCGCTGTTGCCGGCATGGGCCAACGCGTTGCGCATGAAGTGCCGCGGGGGTCGTTGAAGAAGTGGCCCATAGATTCGCGCGATGCAGCGACCGGCCCTATCATGGCCCTCGCGTCAAAGCCCGCGCTACGGCGCGATCTGAAGCCGGAAACGCACAATGAGGGACAATCCAAGATAGAATAAGTGCAAGGAGAGCGGTTGCCAGCCGCTTGAGGTTGATGGCGGCGGCCGTCAGGTAGGCCTGGATCATATTCGGTAGACCGCGCTGTACCGCGCGCGCCAGCCCATGCCAAGTTTTGGCTTCGTCGTGGAAGCCCTCTGAGCGCCAGCGATGGCGTTGATTGAGATGTCGATCCTGCTTACTCCATCGCTCGCGACGGCGGCGGGCGCGCAGCAGTGCCGGATAATGGTCACCGACAACGACCGCTTTGTTAACCCGCCCTTTGGATAGGCAATCCCCCTTGAGCGGACACCGGGTGCAATCTTCGCCTTCGAGTAAAAGAAACGGCCGTGCTTGATGGGACGCGCGGGGCGCAAGATGCGTCCTGGCGGGCACTTCAAGATGTCGTTCTTGGCATCGTACCGGAAGCGTCTGAGCGGTACGCTTGGTTCGGCCTTAGCTGGGATGAGGGCATCAATGCCGCGCCGCTCGAGCGCGCCGTAGACTTTACCGTAGGCATAGCCCGCATCGGCGGTGACGACCTTGATGTCGATGCCCGTAATCGCTTCGACCTCATCGACTTGCGGCTCGATCATCTCTCCTTCGTTCGTTTGTCCAGTCGTGACCGCGACATCCAGAATGACACCAACCGTGTCATCGACGGCCGAGTGCTGCTTGTAAGCGGGTTCCAGCCGCCGGTTTCGGGCATTCGTAGCCATTGTCGCATCGGGATCAGTCGTGCAGACCTTTTTGTACTTCCCGCTTTGCCGGCCCTTTCTCTCATCCTCGCTTTCATCTTCGCTTTGATTTTCGCTCAGCACGTCCACCACATGCTGCTCGGTGAGGCTATCCCAACTCACGTTGGCGCGGATTAGCGACGCATCGATGTGAACCACTTCGGCTGTTGCGATCTTGGCCTTCAGACAGGCCTGGATGCGTTTAAAGATCCTACGGAATCGCTCTTCGCCCCAGCGCTGGCGGATGCGCGTCAGGCTGGAATGGTGCGGTAGCTGCTCATGCAGGCCATAACCAGCAAACCAGCGAATGGCGATGTTAACCTGCGCCTCTCGGATCAGCTTGCGATCGTGTACGATGCCGGTGCGCAGACCCGCGAGCATCAGGCGGACCGCGGCCTCCGGATCGATGCCTGGCCGACCGTCGTTCGCGCAATAGCAGTCGGAGACCTCTTCCCTTAGCCAAGATAGGTCGAGCACACGATCGACCCGTGCCAGCATGTGCTCATCTGGGACGAGCTGTCTGAGCGAGCCAGTGATGAAGAGCTCCAACTGATCCCGCTCCTTGCGCCCCAAAATCTCGTTTGCTCCGCCGATCGCGAATCGCCGACGAGAACGGAATCAGCCAATTGCAGCTTTTTCAACGACCCCACGCGGCACCGCTGCCAACTGGCATTGAGCACCTTGGCGACGCTGACCTTGATGCCTCATGAGCATCGGAGACGACGAGCTTGACGCCGCGCAGGCCGCGGCGGGCGAACTTGCGCAGGAACGCGGTCCAGAACGTCTCGACCTCGGACGGCCCAATGTCCATGCCGAGAACCTCGCGCCTGCCATCGCTGTTAACGACGACCGCGACAATCACCGCGACAGATACGATGCGGCCGTTCTGGCGCACCTTCACGTAGGTGGCGTCGATCCACAAATCCGGCCAGTCACCCTCGATCGGGCGGGCGAGGAAGGCCTTCACCTTGTCGTCGATCTTGCCGCAGAGCCGGCTGACTTGGCTCTTTGAGATGCCGGTCATACCCATCGCTTGCACAGGTCGTGCACCGAACGGGTCGAGACGCCCTGCACATAGGCTCCTGCACCACGGCGGTCAGCGCCTTCTCGGCCATCCGTCGCGGCTCCAGGAAGCCCGGGAAGTAGGAGCATTTACGCAGCTTGGGAATGCGCAGCTCGACCGTGCCGGCGCGGGTCTCCCAGGTCCGGTCGCGGTAGCCGTTGCGCTGGGCCAGGCGCTCGGGGTTCTTCTCGCCGTAGGCGGCCCCCGGTCTGGCCTTCCACTTCCAGCTCCATCAGGCGCTGGGCAGCAAAGCCGATCATTGCCAGAGCCGCGGTCCGAGCTGAGGTCGGGAGTCGGACGGCCCATAGTACCTGTGAAGTCGTCGAAGGAAACGAGACGCATGGAGGGAAGGGGCCAGCCTGAGGGGAGCCCGCACGAGAAGGCCAGGGTCCGGACACAGAGCCGGGTTGCCTTGCCGCCGACCTCGCTCGGGTGAAGGCGGCGGCCCCAAGCAGACTGCCCAAACCCGGTTCACAGCCTTGCTGCTGCATCACATCGACGAGAACGCTCTGCTTCGGGCGTTTCGACGACAGAAGCGGCAGGCCAGCGCGGGGGTCGATGGGGTAACGGTGGCGAAGTACGAAGAACGGCTTACGGATAACATCCACGAGCTCTGTGTGAGTGGCGGAGTAATTCTCCCCACTTATGGCATTTGAAAATTCCCCAGTTTTCGTGACGGCCGACCTTCCAGGGCATGCCCTGGACGGTCGGCCGGCGCGTCGAATCGCCGACGTTCCTCCTGCAGGCGAAAGGGAGGGCGCGGTGCTCAAACTTGGGGAACTTGTCATGATCCTGGATTTGCATCGTCAAGGTCTGTCGGTCAGCGCTATCGCCCGGCAACTTGGTGTCGACCGAAAGACGGTCAGGGCCTACATCGCCAAAGGATTGGAGCCGCCGGTCTACAAAAAGCGAGCGGTGCGGCCTGGAATTGTCGACCACTTCGAAGCTTATTTGCGTGAGCGGCTGGCTGCCTATCCTGCGCTCACCGCCGTGCGGCTGTGGCGTGAGCTCAAGGAACGCGGCTTCGTCGGCGGTTACAGCATCGTCCGCGATCGCGTGCGCGAGCTGCGGCCTGCCCAGCCGGCAGCCTTCCAAGTGCGTTTTGAAACTCCAGCAGGTGAGCAGGCGCAAGTCGACTTCGCCAGGTTCGAGGTCGAATTTGTCGATGAGCCAGGGGCCAAGCGCATCGTCTGGCTGTTCTCGATGGTGCTCGGCTACTCACGACTGATCTGGGCGCGGTTCGTTGTCCATCAGGACCTGCAAACAGTGCTTCGCTGCCATATCGCCGCTCTGGAAGCGATCGGCGGCGCTCCGCGCGAGATCCTCTACGACCGCATGAAGACCGCTGTCCTTGGCGAGGACGCCGAGGGGCTCGTGGTCTACAACCGCGCGCTGGTCGATCTCGCTCGCCATTATGGCTTCCAGCCGCGCGCTTGCCGGCCTTATCGGCCCAAGACAAAAGGCAAGGTCGAGCGGCCATTCCGCTACATCCGCGAGGACTTCTTCCTCGGCGGGGTCTTCCGCAATCTGGACGACCTCAACGGCCAGCTCCGCCATTGGCTGGATACTGTCGCCAATCCGCGGGTGCATGCCACGACCCATCGGGTCGTCAATGAGGCCTTCGCCGAGGAAAAGGCGGCACTCCAAGCCTTGCCAAGCGCGCCCTACCGGGCGGTGTTGCATCTGGAGCGACGGGCCTCGCACGAAGGCATGGTGAGCGTGGGCGGCAATCTGTATAGCGTGCCTGATACGACGCGGCGGCGGGTCTTCGACGTCCACGTCCTCGCCGACGAAATCCGCATCTTCGAGGGCAGCGTGCTGGTGGCAAGTCATGCCCCGCTCGAAGGTCGGGGCCAGAAGCGGCTCGATCCGGCACATCGCAAGCTCGCCAGCTTCGGCCGACGCCCCAGTGCAGAACCCATCACCCTCACGCGCGCCGGTGACCACGCCGTTCGTCGCTCGCTTGACTTCTACGCGGCCGTCGGCCGCCGCCTGGCAGCCCAGGAGATCGTATGATGAGTGCTTCCTCGGTCATCGAGCGCGTCAAGACCAACCTGGTCAGTCTGAAGATGCCGCGCGCCCTGGAAATCCTCGACGTCACCCTGCGCGGCCTCGAACGCGGCGAAATTAGCGCCCTCGACGCCATCGATGCCTTGCTCACCGAAGAACTCACGATGCGCGAGAACCGTCGCATTAAAATGGCGGTTCAAATGGCCAAGTTGTCGGCCATAAAGACGCTCGCCGGCTTCGACTTCGCCTTCCAACCGTCGCTCGACAAAAACCGCGTCCTGGCGCTCGCCGGATTGCAGTTCATTAATCGGGCCGAGGCCGTCCATCTCATCGGGCCACCAGGGACCGGCAAGACCCATTTGAGCCTCGCTCTCGGCGTGGAGGCCGTTAAGGCAGGGCGCAGCGTCTACTTCAGCTCCCTCGCCGATATCGTCGCTTCGCTCGCCAAGGCCGAACGTGACGGCGCTCTGCGCGAGCGGATCCGCTACTACTGCCGGTTCGCGCTGCTCATCGTCGATGAAATCGGCTACCTCCCGGTCACTCCCGGTGGCGGCAATCTGTTCTTCCAGCTCGTCAACGCCCGATATGAAAAAGGCGCTATGATCTTAACCTCGAACCGGGGCTTCGCCGAGTGGGGAGAGATCTTCGGCGATTCCGTCGTCGCTACCGCGCTGCTCGATCGCCTCCTTCACCACGCCGTCGTCATCCAAATCGAGGGCTCGAGCTATCGCCTACGCGAACATGCTGATCTCGTTCCCGAGACAATCCGACACAAAACGCAGGCAACCGCGAACCCCATTCCCCCGACCCTGAAACGCCGGGGCCGGCCACCAAAAGACGGAGGTGCTGATCACGTCGACGGCTGATCGCCATCCCGCCAACTGGGGAATTTTGCGGCGCCACTTCTGAGGAGATTCCGTGCGCCGTTGACACTGTGCGCCCGGGTCCACACTGCGCGCTACCGGCCACAGCCGGTGCGGCGGGTCTACATTCCCAATTCCGATGGGTAAACGACCTCTCGGTGTGCCGGCGCTAAAGCGTGATGACATTAGGTTCGATAGCCTGAATTTTTGAGGTAGTTGGCGCATTCCTCTGAGGTAAAGGCATCGAGTGCGTGGCCGATTGCTGCGCAGACAGCGTCGACGGTTCGCGCGGCAGCTTTGCGGACCAAGTGCTTAAGCTTGGCAAAGACTTGTTCGATCGGGTTCAGGTCTGGCGAGTATTTTGGCAGGAAGAAGAGTTTGGCGCCGACCGAACGGATGAGCTGGCGAACCACTTTGCTCCTGTGGCTACCGAGATTATCCAAGACGACGATGTCACCGGGCTGAAGGGTGGGCAGGAGAACCTTCTCGACATAGGTGCGGAAGCTCACGCCATCGATCGGCCCCTCGATGAACCATGGCGCATCGATCCGGTCATGGCGCAGGGCCGCCAGGAAGGTCATGGTCTTCCAGCGGCCGTGGGGGACTTTTGCGTGAAGTCTGCTCCCGCGCGGCGCCCATCCCCGCAAGGGGGCCATGTCGGTCCTGGTCCAGGTCTCGTCGATGAAGACCAGCCGTTCAGCTTCGATGCGATCTTGATACTTTGCCCACTGGGCTCGCCGCCGCGCGACCTCGGGACGATCGCGTTCGCCAGCCGCCACGCTTTTTTTTGAAGCTGAGCTTCTCGGCATGCACGAAGTCCCATACCGAGTGATAATCGACTTTCAGGCCGCGCCCGGCGAGCTCAGCAACGAGACCGCGTATGGTGAAATCGCCGTCCTTGATCCGCTGCGACAGCCAGACCGCGTGCTCACCCGAGATTGCCTTCGGCTTGTAGCCGCCGATCTGGCTAGGCTCGACACTGCCAGTCTCATCAACCCGCTTCATCCAGCCGATGGCCGTGCTGATTGCCACCCCAAATTGCTTGGCGGCCTGATTGCGGGACATCCCGCCCTCGATCGCGGCCACAACACGCTTGCGAAGATCAAGAGAGTACGGCTTGCCCATCCATGCTGGCCTCCGTCCAGCCAGCATGGTGAATCAGAAACCGGCTGATTTGGGAATCCCAAATCGATTCAGCCTAAACCCATCCCGCTTTAGAGGACAAGATCGTCCAAAGCGCGGTGGCCGAGGTGTTGAGCGCCGTCTACGAGGTCGACTTCCTCGGGTTCTCCTACGGCTTCCGGCCGGGGCGGAATCCTCATATGGCACTTGATGCCCTGCATACGGCCATCATGAGCCAGCACGTGAACTGGGTGCTCGATGCCGACATACGCAGCTTCTTCGACTCGGTCGACCACGAGTGGCTGTTGTGGATGGTGGCGACCAGAATCGCCGATCCTCGTATCCTACGGCTCATTGGGCTGTGGCTACGAGCTGGCATTCTTGAGAGCGGCGAGAAGCAAGAGACGGACAGGGGCACGCCGCAAGGGGCAGGCATCAGCCCGCTCCTTGCCAATATCTTCCTGCACTACATCCTCGATCTCTGGGTCCACCAATGGCGTTGTCGCCATGCACGCGGTCGCATTGTAACCGTCCGTTATGCAGACGACTTCGTCATGGGCTTCGAGAGCAAGGCAGATGCGCAGGAAATGCTCTTGGCTCTCAAGGTGCGGCTGGCCAGCTTCGGCCTGACGCTCCATGAGGACAAGACGCGGCTGATCGAGTTTGGCCGGTTCGCGGCCCTCTCGCGTCAGCGGCGCGGCGAGCGGCGGCCAGAGACCTTCGCCTTCCTGGGCTTCACCCACTACTGCGGGCGGACCCGAGACGGCCGGTTCATCGTGAAGCACAAGACGGAAGGGAAACGCCTGACGCGCAAGCTGACGGCGTTGCGCCAGGACGCTTGGCGGCTCATGCACGCGCCACTGGCACGCAGCACGAGTGGTTCGCCGCCGTTCTGCGCGGTCACTATGGTTACTACGGCAGGCCGCACAATTATCCAGCGCTCAACGGCTTCTACCGCGAAGTGCGTCGAACCTGGTTACGTTGTCCGAGACGGCGCAGCCAGAAAAAAGTAGGCGCATGGGCTGGCCGGAGTTCGAGACTCTGACGGCACGCTTCCGCCTGCCAACTCCACGCATCACTCGCACATGGGCGCAGGCGCGGATATGACGCGGGTTACTCTCGGGAAGAGCCGGGTGCGGGAAATCCGCCTGCCCGGATCTGTGAGGGCGAAGCCAAATGGCCGAGCTACTCGACCACGACCCCATCAGCATGCTTCCGGGGTGAAAAAAGAGTGGAGATCGTTGTGTGGGCCGAAGTCGAGGCGGGCTCACCACCAAAATCCACGCGCGAGTCGACGCGAAAGGCCGCCCGGTCGATCAATTGAGTCCAAACACGTAGTTCGTGTTCTCCGAGATCCGGCCAAAGCGCGGAAAGCATGTTTTGCCCTACTGAGCGGACGAAGGAGTACTACTATATTGAGTAGGCCAGCTGGCGCGTGCTTATCAGCTAATTACGCGGACACGAGAGACCCGCATTGGGCAGTAGACGTCCCCTCAAGAGCCGCCCGGTACAAGACCTCGGAAGCTAATAGGCTCATTCGGTCGAACCAGCACTTGGAAGACAGCCATGCATGAAGCAATGAACCGGTTGGAGAAAATTGAAGCTTTGGAGACGCTCGAATCCAACGTTCGCTCGTACTCACGTTCGTTTCCTGCCATATTCAGCCGCGCGCGCGGCTCTATTATGCTAACTGAAGACGGCCGAAAGGTCATTGATTTCTTCTCTGGCGCTGGAGCGCTGAATTACGGCCACAACAACCATGCGATTAGGGAGGCCATCATTGAGTATCTAGCATCGGATTCCGTTATCCATGGCCTTGATATTGCGACTCCTGCAAGACTTGAGTTTATGCGTACTTTCACATCTGTCGTACTTCGGGACCGGGGGCTGAAATATCGCTTTCAATTCACGGGCCCAACGGGTTCAAATGCCATCGAGGCAGCTTTAAAGCTCGCGCGCAAAGTTACCGGGCGTCAAAACGTCATTTCATTTACAAACGGTTATCATGGAATGAGCTTAGGAGCGATCGCCGCAAGCGGTAATCGGTTTTATCGCGCAGGTACTGGCATTTCCCTGAGCGGCGCAACCTTGATGCCTTTTGATGGCTATTTTGGTCCGACTGTCGACACCACTAGCTACTTGCGAAAACTATTGACAGACGAGAGTAGCGGCCTTGATCGTCCGGCGGCCATTCTCGTTGAAACTGTGCAAGGTGAAGGGGGAATAAATGTAGCTGGTGAGGAATGGCTGAGATCCATTCAGGCCATTGCAATGGAAGTTGGCGCGCTGTTGGTGGTGGACGATATCCAGATGGGATGCGGTCGGACGGGTGACTTCTTTAGCTTTGAGTTTGCGAAATTGTCTCCCGACATTGTTGCGATGTCCAAGTCACTAAGTGGGTACGGCCTGCCACTTTCAATGTTGCTGATCAAAGAGGAGTTTGACGCGTGGCAGCCAGGTGAGCACACGGGCACGTTCCGAGGGAACAACCTCGCACTTGTTTCTGCTACCGCAGCTATAAATACTTATTGGCAAGACTCCGCATTCTCGCAGCAGCTTCGGCGTATCTCGGAGTTTATGCGAAGTCGGCTCGAGCTTATTGCGTCGAAGCACGGAAATGGATTTGTTGTCAGAGGACGTGGCATGGCTCTTGGCTTTGATTGTCAAGTACCCGAACTAGCTGCGTCTGCGACGCGCAAGGCGTTCGAGAAGGGCGTGATGCTCGAACGGTGTGGGCCTGTCGATCAAGTCGTAAAGTTTCTGCCTGCGCTCACGATCGACCATGAGACAATGGACGAAGGCCTTGCGCTGTTCGAGCGAGCTTTGGCCGAAACGCTGCACGAGATGAGGACCACATCGAAATAAAGTTGGTCTTGCCCTAAGAGGGTATCCCTGGTTAGCATGAGAAGTTTCATGCCGTCGTCTCGCACTGTACGATAATGGTGTTCGCCAAGCTCCGACCATGGTGACCTTGTCCCTCGGGCTTAGTCCAGTTTGAAGTTCGTTCTGGCCCACGACGAGGACCAGAGCATGAAGCGCAGCCGCTTTTCGGAAGAGCAGATCATTGGGATTTTGAAGGAGCATGAGGCCGGCGTGTCGGTCGCCGACCTTTGCCGTAAGCACCGTTGAAGGACCTCTTGGGAAAGAAATCGTGACGCCCGCGGCCGAGCGGAAAGCTGTCGCGCATCTCGTGGGTTTCTACGGGATGAGCGAACGGCGGACGTGCAAAGCCATGGGCTGCTGCCGCATGACCATAAGATACCGGACCAGCCGGGCAGACGAAGCCGGCGTCCGCCGGCGCATGCGGGCGATCGCCCTGGAGCGTCGCCGCTTCGGCTATCGGCGCCTCCATGTTCTGCTCAAGCGGGAAGGCTATCTGATCAACCACATGGCCTAATCGCACGCGCGAGACTGAGGCAGAATGTTCTCCTCAGTGCGAAACGAGGAGCATGTGATGACCCTTTATGTTGGTTGGGACGTATTGCAAAAGGAAAACAGAGATTTGTGTCATCGACGGTGACAGTCGGCGCACTTGGCGGGGCAAATGCTCCTCGGAACGAAGTGCATCGCAATGGCGCTGCGCGAGCACGCTCCAGACGCAGTTCGGGTCGGCATGGAAACAGGGCCGTTGGCGATCTGGCTTTGGCATGGGCTCCGCGCTCTCGACGTTCCAATCGACTGCATCCACGCGCCCGATGTCGCGGCGGCGCTCTCGCTACAAGTTAACAAAACGGATGTGAACGATGCATTTGGGATCGCGCAAGTGGTGCGCTCCGGTTGGTACCGGCCCGTCGCCATCAAGAGCCTGCAGAGCTGTCGTATCCGAGCCCTGCTCTCAGCCAGAGGCGAACTCGTCGCGATTCGTACGACGCTTTACAATCAAATTCGTGGTCTGAAGACCTTCGGCGTGGTGCTCGCAGCCGGTAAGGGTGGAACGTTCGAGCGCGCAGTGCTTACGCGATGTCCGGCGGACCCCTTGATCCGAAGCGCCATTGACGCGCTGCTTGAGGCTTGGCGTGTTGCGGGAGAGCGCAGGCAGAGGCTCGATTCGCAACTTCTACGTCTTACGCGCTCCCATGAGGCCTGCCAGTGCATGATAACGATCCCCAGTGTAGGCGCGATTACTGCATTGACGTTCACGACGGCCATAGACGATCCTAACGCTTCTCCCGATCCACCGATGTCGGACCGTTTCTCGGCCTGACACCTCAGCGCTATCAATCCGGCGAGGTCGATATCTCTGCAGGTGACCGCATGAGCCGAAGACTTCTGTTCGAGGCGGCCAACGCGCTCATGACGCGCGTGCGCAAAGATAGTGCACTCCGCCGTTGGGGGCAGCAATTGATGGCTCGGATCGGGTCGCGAAAGGCGAAGCTCGCCGTGCGCGCAAACTCGCCATCATCCTGCATCGTATCTGGCTGGATGGCACGGAGTTCGCGGTTGCACCGGCTAGCTGAGCCTAGCTAGCTAAGCCAATATGATCTCTGTAGATCGCCCTGGACGGACGCTGGCTGGATTATCCCGTAACTTCTCGGGCGGCTTCAGACCGCGGGAATCACTTGGGGAGATCCACTTGCGAGGGCCATGATGAGGCGGCACATTCTTCCGACCTCGAAGACGACAAGGTCCGGTACCCAGGGCAGTTGACAGCGATTAGACGACAAGAAACCGTTCCGGCTCTACCGGGAAGAGAGGCTTGCGGTGCGCCGCCGTGGCCGGCGCAAGCGGGCGATCGGGACCCGGGCGCCGACGATGGTGCCGATGGCGCCGAACGGCCGCTGGTCGCTTGACTTCGTATCGGATCAGCTCACCGATGGCCGTCGATTCCGTATCCCCACCCTCGTCGATGATTGCACCCGCGAGACTGGTGGCCGACACCTCGCTCTCGGGAACTCGCGTAGCGCGGGAGCTAGACCGGCTGGTGATGGAACGCGGCAGGCCGAAGATGGTGGTCAGCGACAATGGCAGCGAGTTCACCAGCAACGCGATCCTAACGTGGGCCGATCAGAGCCGTGTTGCATGGCATTACATCGCGCCGGGCAAGCCCATGCAGAATGCCTTCATCGAGAGCTTTAAGTATAGACGGCCCCGCGGATGCAAGGGATTTCAGCAGCACTTTGGACACCTGTCGGGTACGTTCATGTATACGGCCTGTTTGTGCGACCGATGCCATGGCCGCTGGCCCTGATGGAGATCGCGGATCGAGGCCTCATCAACGGGTCGCGCTTGTTTCGCTTAAAGCTCTTCGGGCTTGCTCGATCCCCAGCTCCGTCGGTGTCCATCATGCTGTCATTTGCCCTCACACTATAACGTGGCCAACACACGCGACATTCAGGTCGCGAGCTTAGGCCGATACAATTCCCCGCTCGTCAACATCGCCCAGACGATCCGGGCCAACTTGGTGGCAACGGCGATGGCGGCGACCATCGGCCGACGCCGTTCAAGCAGGGCTTCGACCCAGGCGCCTCCAACCCGGGAGCGTGCCTTTGGGTCGTGATCTGAGGCCGGCAAACTGGACCATTTTTGGCTAGAGTTGCGCTGCGTGAATCCCCTCGGCTGGGAGGAGCGGACACCGATGAAGGCCTCGAAGTTTCGGACGCCCAGAGGGCGTTCATTCTGAAGCAGGGTAGCGACGCGGGCGCCGTGGCGGAGATCTGCCGCAAGCCGGGATCAGCCAGGCGACCTGTTTCAAGAAGAAAAAGTACGACGGACTGCTGCCGACCGAGATGCGCCGGTTGAAGCAGCTCGAGGACAATAACGCCAAGCTGAAGAAGCCGGTGGCGGACCTATCGCTCGACAAGGAGATGCTGCAGGACGTGATCCGCCGAAAGCTGTGAAGCCTGGTCGGAAGCGCAAGCTCGTCGACGAGCTTTGTGGTGAGTGGCAGGTGTCGATCCGCAAAGCCTGCGCGACCCTCGACTTCGATCGGTCGACCTACCACTACAAGTCTCGTCGCTCCGGCCAGGCGGCCTTGGAAAAACGGGTCAAGGAGATCTGCCATGTTCGCGTGCGCTACGGCTATCGCCGTGTCCACGTGCTCCTCCGCCGCGAAGGATGGCGTCACGGCCAGAACAAGGCCCGCCGCATCTATCGCGAATTGGGCCTGCAATTGCGCAACAAATCGCCCAAGCGCCGGGTCATGCGGATTCCGATCGATGTCGCCCAGCATTCCGAGATGATCTCGCCCAGCACTCCGATTTGAAGTTTTGAAGTCGCCCACCCGTTCCGAGATGATGTCGCCCACCATTCCGGGATGATGTCGCCCGGGGTATCGCAAAAGCGAACCCGGGGTGACGAGACCTCTTCTGGCTCCCATAGGGTCAACCTTTCGGCTTTGCGAAGGGGGACCCTGGATGCCGACGGAGAGGCTTGCGATGCGCCGTCGGCGCACGCCCGGTCGGGCCTGCAAATCACATGACGGAAAGGGGGCGGAAGGGTAGGTCCGGCGCACCGATTCGGAATCTCTTCAATTGGAGGCCGAGAGTCAGAGTGTCGCGCGGGCCGTGCCGTGACGGGTTACAGGCTGCGAGAGAGGCTCGCGGCGCCCGTCGCGGAGACTCGCGATGTCCAGACACGATCTTCAGGCGCGTACCGGTGAGGACCGGACAAACCTTTACGACGACATCACCAACAAGATCATCGGCGAGCTTGAGACCGGCCGCGCGCCTTGGGTGCAGCCCTGGGGCACGTCGGCATCAAGGGCATCCTTGGCCATGCCGAGAAGCGCCGCGACCGTCAGCACAGCGGCATCAACGTTCTGATCCTCTGGGGGCCACCACCGAACGCGCATTCACCGGTCAAAGCTCGCTTACCTTCCGCCAAGCACTCTCGCTCGGCGGCCACGTCCGCAGGCGCGAACGCGGGACCACCGTTGTCTATGCCGACCGCTTTGTGCGGGTCGACGAAAAGCGGCGCGCGAGCGAAACGGGCGACGAAGCGCAGGCCATTCCGTTCCTCAAGCGCTTCACGGTCTTTAATACCGATCAGCGCGACGGTTTGCCATGGGAGATCGCAACGACGGCGCCGCCTTCGCCGCCAGGCCTGATCGAGCCGCAGGTCGAATATCTGATCAGGGCGAGCGGGATCGACTTCCGTATTGGCGGCAACAGCCACGCTCCGAACAATGCTACGCTGTCTTTTGACCTGGCTCTCGCCAATCGCGGCCGGCTTACTTACAAAGCCGTGGCCGAGAGCCTCGGGCTGCCATCCTCCTCGATCGAACAGGCTGCGGCCTGATCCCAGAGGTCCTCGAGGGGACATTTCCTCCCGACTCGGCGGGCCACTCGTTGGGAGTGGCTCGTCCTTTTTTAAGCTGCGAACGTGTTGGTTCCGGAAAGGCCGCATGCCGTCCGCCGCTTGTTCCGTATTCAATTGATTCTCTAATGCTGGCGGTTTGAACGCCAAGAACGACTATGGCTTCCTGACGTGCTCGTGGGGGTCAATAATCCAATCCATGGCGTGAACGTCGTCGCTGGCTCGATGGGTGAGTTGGCGTCTCGAAGCATTTAAACGGCAATGCGCCCATTGGTGATGCCTGATACGGCCAAAGCGCCGATTAGGGCGATCTTTGCTTTTGCTCAAGCTTGCCTGTCGGGCGCCCCGCTTCGGTCAACTCGTCAACTCCGATCAGACCTTGGCCGCGCACCAATTCCTTCGCTGCGCGATCAGGCTCATCGTCGTTCCGGCGCACCGATCCGAACGGGCGCTCCAGCATGCGGCGGACCCGTATAGGCCCAGGGCCAACGTGGAAAGCCGCTGCCTGTCTATCTAGGGCGCGCTCCGACGTCGTCGAGCGGTTGCGCTGTCGCAGATAGTCCAACCATGTTGGACAGTGATAACGCTCAGTCCAGAGTTCGGGGTCGGCGATGTCGCGTGCAATGGACCAGCCATAGGCGCCGGTGCGCTGGCGGAATAGCTGCACGTCCTGCATTACATTGTGAAACGCCCGCGCATTCTCCCGCGATACGCGGTATTCAATCTCAACCACAAGCGGGCCGCTGCGCCCGGAAAGTTCGAGCCGAACTTCGGGATCGGCCAGCATTTCGGCTTCTTGCTGACGAGCGCTGATGCGTGGCATCGGCAGCCAGAGCCCCAAGACTGGTGTTACAAGCATAAAGCCAGCCGAAATAAGGAGGGTCGTCTGTACCCCCGCGACATCGGCTAAATAACCCCATGCCCAGCTGCCAATGGCAATTCCGCCCGATCCTGCCGCCTGGTAGGCCGCCAGCGATCGACCCGCGACCCAGCGCGGCGCCGCCAACTGCACCCCAATGTTAAATAGCGCCCACGCAATCATCCACACGGCGCCGGCAAGGAAAAGCGCAACCGCCGTCAACACTGGCTCGCTGCTCAGCGCTACTGCTGTAATCGCCCCGCCCATCGAAAGCGCGCAAGCGCGGATTGCCGCTTCGCCACCCATGCGCTTGCGCAGCTCGGTGATATTGAGTGCTCCGAGCACCGCGCCAAGACCAAAGGCACTAAGCATGGTGCCATACGTTTGGGCGCCACCATGCAGAAGGTCGCGAGCGACAAGGGGCATGAGCGCGATAATCCCGCCACCGATCACGCCCATCACCATGGAGCGAATCATCACGATCGTGATCGACGGCGAATTGATGATATAGCGCACGCCCGAAACGATGGCGCGGCTAAGCCTCTCGGGCGGCAAACGACTCGGCACAGAGGTGCGCTTCCAGAGGAACAGCGCGAGGATCAGCGGAAGATAAAGCAAGGCATTAAACGCGAATGCAGCGACCGCACCCGCGGTTGCAACCACGATGCCGCCTATGGCGGGCCCAACGCTTCTCGCAATGTTGTAGCTGATGCTGTTCAGTGCCACTGCCGCTGGAAGCGTCTCGAAGGGCACTTGCTCGCTGACCGAGGATTGCCAGGCCGGATCCATCAGGGCCATGCCGGTGCCAACCACAAAGCACAATGCTAGCAACAAATTTGGCGTGATCAAGTCGAGCCAAGCGAGTGCCGTCAGTGCGGCCGCGCCGGCGAGAGCGATACTGACCGAGACCAGCGCAACGATACGCCGGTCGTGCATGTCGGCGATCGCCCCAGCGGGCATAGAGATCAGCATGACTGGCAGCATCAGAGCAGTCTGCACGAGCGCGACCTTGTCGGCAGACGATGTCATCTGTGTCATTGCCCAAGCAGCGCCGACACTCCGAATGAGAGCGCCGAGATTGGCAAGCACGCTCGCTATCCAGATGCGACGGAAGGTGAGAAGCCGGAGTGGTGCGATGATGCCATCGGCGCGTAACCTCTTCGGCTTGGACGACATGATCATCTTGTTCCCTACCTCGCATCCGATGATTGGATTCCCGCGGCCGGTGCCGGCCTAAAGCACGTCGCCCTCGGGAAGCGGCCATACGCTTTCTCCGCTCGGCACAGCTCGAGCACGAAGACCTTGCAGCAATGGTCAACGCCGGGAAAATGCCATCGAACATGATCCTGTTCGCCTCGGACGCGAAAAAACATCGCCCGTAATGCGAGAGCAACCTGCGACAGATCGGCGAGGTGGATCGGATGCGACTCGCGATCAGTAAGCTGGCTTACCGCCCTCGCGGCATATTCGAGTCGCGGCGATCCCAACATCGACATTGATGTTGTTCGTCGTGAGCAGGGGAAATCGGCGTAGCAGCCATGGTACGCCGGAGCAAGTAGAGCTACTTCATCGAGTGAACCGCAGAGGAACTTCTGCCTAGTTCTTGTATTTTGCATCGTCCCGTCAGACTGGATGGCTCACGCGATTGATCGACGAGCCACTTGGTCGAGTCGGCTGCTTTGAAAAGCATCCGAAAGGAAGCCGGTCAGAAAGCATGCCAGCAAGCAGGGTAGATTAGAGCAATAGGCCGCTTGTTTTTGGCGTTCTAGGCAAATGCGCGATGAAAAACCGCACTGAAGATTTAGCTCGAGGGAGGAACGCCACAGTCACTCCTCGGACGGAGACTCAATCGGAATGGCAAAACCTGTCTTAACACGATCCATTATGACCATCGTTTTGAAGCCTTTGATATCCGAGTTCTCGTAGAAGAAGCGACGCGTGAACTGCTCGTAGTCCTCCATGGTCCGGGCGGTAATGTAGAGAACGAAATCGGCGTCACCGGTGACGTAAAAGCCGTTGACGACCTCAGCCGAGGATTTGATGGCTTTCTTGAACTTGTCGATGATGTCTGAACGCTCTCGTTCGAGGCTCACAAGCACAAGCATCTGGATGGGCCTCCCTACGGCCCTCGCGGAAACAATAGAAACATCGGCTTCAATTATTCCGTCCGAGCGGAGGCGCTTCAACCGGCGCTGACATGCCGTAGCAGAAAGCCCAGCCATTTCACCAATGACCTCGGAAGTCAGCCGGTTGTTTTTCTGTACGATCTCCAGGATGCGGGCATCTATCCGGTCGTATTGCATGATTGAACTCCAGCCTCTAGGTGCATTCCGTCGCGAATTGCGGGTGTGTTGCAGGAAATCGTGCGAGCTAGTGGGAAATGCGACGCAAATCTCTATGCACTATCAGTATCCTGATTGCATGGCCAATTTCAACAAAATGACCGTGTGGGACCCCCAATGACGTTTGAAGGTACCCGGCACAAACGTCCGCACTCGATCGGTCTGGCTAGAAGGTATCTGCAAAGCCTGCGCCGTCGTGATTTTCTGTCTGGAGCGGCGTTCGTCGACGGGCAGTGGGTGTCCTGCGACGAGCGGGACCAAGTGATCGATCCGGCCACGGGCGAGGAGATCGCGGATGTTGCTCGTTGTGGGCTCCCAGAGATGAAGCTGGCAATAGCTGCGGCCGAGCGGTCTTTTCCTATGTGGCGGGAATTACTGCCCGCAAGGAGAGGTGCGCTTCTCCAAAGCTGGGCCTCGTTGATGCTCGACCACGAGGAGGAACTTGCGATAATAGTAACGAGCGAGCAAGGTAAGCCGCTTGCTGAGGCGCGTCAGGAGATCGCATACGGTGCTGGCTTTCTTGAGTGGTTCGCAGCAGAGGGAGAACGGGCGTATGGTGAAACGATCCCAAGCCATAAGCCTGGAAGCCTGCTTCACGTACGAATGCAGCCAGCAGGTGTCGCGGCGGCGATAACCCCGTGGAATTTTCCTGTAGCGATGATTACACGGAAGGCGGGTGCCGCCCTAGCCGCGGGATGTCCAATCATTGTGAAGCCTGCTGCCGAGACGCCGTTATCCGCGCTCGCGCTGGCCAGGCTGGCCGAGCAAGCTGGGCTTCCGCGGGGTGTGTTTCAGGTGCTCGTCGGCAACCCGACCGAACTTTCGAAGCCCCTGCTGAGCGACACGAGAATACGGGCGCTTTCGTTTACGGGTTCTACGGAAGTGGGCCGTTTGCTTCTTGAGGGGGCAGCCGAGAGCGTCAAGAAAGTGTCGCTAGAGCTGGGCGGCCATGCTCCCTTTCTTGTGTTTGACGACGCCGATCTTGAGAAGGTCGTCAAGGGTGCGATGGCAGCAAAATTTGCTACGTCTGGTCAGGACTGTTTGGCTGCTAACCGCATCTACGTGCAAAGAAGCATTTATGGCGCCTTCGTTGAACAGTTTGCCGCCGGGATAGCCCAGCTCAGAATGGGCCATGGTCTGGAGCCTACAACAGATATCGGGCCAATGACCAAGTTGTCAGTCGCCGAGAAGTGCAGGTCACACATTGACGATGCGGTGAAGAAGGGTGCGCGTGTTGTCTCGCCGCAGCAGGGCGCGAGCTTAGGTCCCAATTTTATTCGTCCGACCTTACTTAGCGAAGTCACTGAAAACATGCTTATCGCTCGCGAGGAAACATTCGGGCCGGTGGCAGCGGTGCTTCCTTTCGACTCCGAAGAAGAGGTTATCGCTCGGGCAAACGCTAGCGAAATGGGGCTCGCTGGCTACGTCTACACGGACAATCTACGTCGAGCGATGCGACTGTCAGAGCGGATCGAGTGCGGCATGCTCGGTATCAATACAGCTTCATTTACTGGGTCACCCATTCCGTTCGGGGGATGGAAACAGTCCGGGCTGGGTCGCGAAGGGTCGCGACACGGATTGTCCGAATTTATGGAACTGAAATACGTCTGCTTCGGCGACCTGACGGCATAGGAGAGTGACATGATGGACATCAAGACCGTTGCTGAACGGGATCGCTCAAGTGTTTTGCATCCTTTCACCCAGCTCAAGGACTTCGCCACCGGTAAGATTGGTGACCCGACGATCGTCACTGGCGGAAAGGGGATTCATATCAAGGACGCAGAGGGGCGCAGTTATATCGACGGCTTCGCTGGCCTTTACTGTGTAAACATCGGCTACGGTCGCACCGAAGTGGCCGAAGCCATTGCGCGCCAAGCCTACAGCTTGGCGTACTATCACACTTACGCAGCGCACACGACCGAAGAGCTGGCTACGCTGTCGGACCGACTTGTGCGCATGGCGCCTGGCAAGGCAAGCAAAGTGTTCTTCGGGCTCTCGGGATCGGATGCCAACGAGACACAAGCAAAGCTCGTCTGGTACTACAATAATCTGCGCGGCCAGCCAAAGAAGAAGAAGATCATTTCACGCGAGCGCGGGTATCATGGTTGCTCGGTGATCTCCGGATCAATGACCGGTATGTCATTCTATCACGATTACATGGACCTGCCTTTCCCGGGCGTTCTCCATACCGGCACGCCGCATCACTATTGGGGCGCCGAACCGGGCGAGACGGAAGAGGACTTTTCTCGCCGGCGAGCGGCGGAGCTCGAACAGCTAATCGTGCGAGAGGGTCCAGAAACGGTTGGTGCTTTCATTGCTGAGCCGGTGCTCGGCACAGGTGGTATCACACCGCCGCCTGCGGGCTACTGGCGTGAAATCCAGGCGGTGCTAAGGCGGTACGACGTCCTCTTGATTGCGGATGAGGTCATCTGTGGTTTTGGCCGAACTGGCGCGGACTTCGGGAGCACGCTGTACGGGATCGAACCAGATCTTGTCACAGTCGCCAAAGGGCTAACATCCGGGTACATGCCGCTCTCGGGAGCCATCGTCGGCGAGAAAGTTTACAAGGTCATGGAGGAAGCTGCCGATCGCGTCGGAGCGTTCTCACATGGCTATACTTACTCCGGTCATCCAATCGCGGCAGCAGCCGCCAATGCGGTGCTCGACATCGTCGAGAAGGAGCGACTAGGCGATCGCGCCCGAACCGTCGGCGCTCACTTTCAAAAGCGCCTTAAGGAGCGCTTTGCACAATTGGAAATCGTCGGAGAAGTTCGAGGCGTGGGCCTGCTAGGCGCAATCGAGTATGTTGCCGATCGCCAGACGAAGCGGCGATTCGATCCGGAGCTGAAGGTCGGTGCCCGCATCTCAAAGGCTGCCCGCGATCGGGGACTTATTGCGCGAGCGATGCCGCATGGAGACATTCTTGGCTTTGCACCACCTCTTGTTGTTTCCGAGGCGGAGATCGACGAAATCGTTGACGTGGCCTATCAAGCAACCAAACAGGTGATGGACGAACTGGCAAATAAGCAGAGAGTGTCGTGAGCGCGGAAGTTTTTCCTGCTGGTCGCTGATCCACGATCAACAACAGTGGCCCTGGGACGCGATAGGGAACAC
Organism: Bradyrhizobium sp. NC92; assembly: GCF_025200865.1. NCBI lineage: Bacteria > Pseudomonadati > Pseudomonadota > Alphaproteobacteria > Hyphomicrobiales > Nitrobacteraceae > Bradyrhizobium > Bradyrhizobium sp. NC92. The sequence goes on along the minus strand of NZ_CP104171.1, from coordinate 7,149,057 downwards.
GGCGTTTGATCCTGTAGGATGCCGGCGCCGCGTTTGATATAAGCAGCCTTCTGACGTATTGAGTAAAGCTGCGGATCCGCCAACTATGGGTGAATGATTCAATCAGATGAAGAGACATGAGCTATGCCACGTCCACTTCCGAAGAGCCCTATGGATATCTGGCGCGCTACTCCAGAAACGCTAAATGCCGTTCAGAGGGCCAAGCTCTTTGGTTGGTGGGACTGTCCCCTTGAAGGGGCCGCCACGGATGGAGCGGAGATGGATAGCACTGACCGGGCATACTGGTTCTACAAGAGCGGGAACCCAATTGCGCGGACTTCGGAGAGTGTCTCCGACGAGCTGTTCCTCAATGACAAGTCCATCGTGAAATTGCCGGCTCAATTTAAAAAACGTGAATCCGTTACCATCAGCGCGGTCGGCGACCTAATTCAGGCCAACGGCCTGGAGCACTCTAAGGACCTACTGTTCGACGGAATCGCGGACATCGTCTTTGAGGCAGACATATCCTTCGCCAATTATGAATCTGTCGTGGCAGAAGAAAGCGTGGTTAAGGAGGCCATAGGGGACGGCCGCTCTTCGATGATGTGTTGCTCATTCGACCAATATTCGGCACTGACTCAGCATGAGGGCAAGCAATTTACGGTGCTTAACCTAGCGAACAATCATTCGCTCGACTTGGGCGTTGATGCTCTCGAGACCACCCAAACTCTCTGCTCCCGCAACGGGATCCTCGACATCGGCGTTCCTCGATCTGCCGAGGAGTACGGCAAAGGTCGGTTACTTACCAAGAATGGAGTCAAAGTTGGGTTCGTTTCGTCCACTTTTGGTCTTAATGGACGGCAGCTGCCGAATGGAAACAGTTATGGAGTCCATACTTCAAAGCTTATGTCTAAGCATGTGGCGACCGACTTGGAGCTGCTCAAGTCACAGATCAGGGATTGCAAGAACAACGGCTGCGATTTCATCATCGCATCGGTCCACTGGGGTTTTGAATTTGAATTTTTCCCGCGGCATCGACAGATTGAGGCGGCACATGCGTTGGTGGAGGACGGCGTCGATTTAGTTCTGGGGCATCATCCTCACGTGATTCAGCCAATCGAGTATTATAGAACGAAAAGAGACTCAAACCGAGTTGCAGTTATCGCTTACTCCTTGGGGAGCTTGACGTGGGATTGGTATACGGCGCCTCATCTGATTCTAAGCATGGTCCTGAATCTAGATTTGGCGAAAGGCGATATTGATGGCGCAAGCCGTACTTACATCGAGAATGTAACGCCTACACCTGTGTTCCGAAACATCTTCTTTCGGAGAGAAAAGACGTTGATGCGCATCGAAAAGCTGCGAGAGCACCTAGTCAGCGACAATAACGGGATGTCTCACATTAAGCAAATGGAGCAGTACGTCGATTTGGTTTCCGGCCATGCGTGCCGATCTGCCTGACCTCTTTCTCGTCAAGAATGCCGCAGCACGCTGGGGCTGTTAATCGGCCAAACAACTCGCAGCAATGCCGATTGCCGCTGCGGCAGGCCTCGATCTGGCCAAAATTGTTGGTTTGCGCCGGTCGCTGCTAGGCAGGGGTGAGCGTTGAGGTGCAGCGACCGCGTTCGTGGAAGTCGCTATGATGTCAATCTGCCGTCAGCCGCCAACGACTTTGCCGTCAATGGCAAGGAACCTACAAGACTGCTGGGACGGTAGATAAGCCCGCGGTTCTGAGCTGTTTTCTAGTAATGACCCTGCGGCCAAAGAGAGCCACGGACCGGAGATACGAAAGCCATGATCGTCCGCAACAATTCCCACGTCGATCACCTCTCGCTGTTTTTAGCTGGACAGCATCCTCAGTTCATAAAGGTATTCGAGGCAGTAAATGCCCTGCCGATAGACGACACGCATTGTCACCTGATCACCGACCGGGATGCCCAAACAACTCCGCAGCGCTACATAGAGCGCATATCCTTGGCTGGTTATCCAATCGCAAATTACTTTCCACAGGGCGTATATGACCGCTGGCTAAATGGCGACGAGGCAACGAGGCACGACCTCAACAAGACATTTGATATTCAGAGCAAGGTCACTGGTATCACTCGCGATATCGCGGAAAGCGTATTTATGAAGTTCCTTGTTAAGGAGCTTTCGCAATTTTTGAGCTGCGAACCAAGACTTGAAGCGGTCATTGAGGCCAGGAATGAACGCGGAAAGAATTACTGGGCTTACGTCAACAGCCTCTTCCGAGACGTAAATTACGAAAATATTATGCTGGACACAGGATATGCTGAAGGTTGTGGAGCGGCAGAGATATCGCGGTTTGAAGACGCCATATTGCCTTGCCGTACCAACCGGCTCGCCCGAATCGAGATGATCCAAAGAGAGCTCTTTCCTCTCGACATTACGTTCGAAGAGTACGAACAGCGCTTTGTAACTCGGATGATGGAAATGCTCGACGGAGAGAGGGAAGGAAACTATGGGAAGAAATCCTATGGAATGAAGTCCTATCTTCTTCCATTTATCGGCCTTATCAGGCCGCTTTACGATCGCGAAGTGGCTCGGAATTCATGGAAGAGCCTTAGAGAATCGTTTCATAAAATCCCGCCCAGAGATCGAGAGGCTCATTACAATATATCGAAAGACCTCCGCCGTTACAATTTCACGTTGGCTTTGGAGGAATGCCTGAAGCGGGACATTCCGATGCAGATCCATACCGGCGATGGTGAGGCGCCATCAGTCATACTTCGAAATCAAGATCCCTTCTTTCTTGAGGAAGTTTGCCGCTTCGACCGCGACGATGTAATGCGCATGCCGAAAATAATTCCTCTACATGCGGGGTATCCATCAGTAGGAAAGGCTGCTTGGCTCAGTCATCTATATCCAAACTGCTATTTTGAATTGTCGATTATGACGCCGTTTGTGCACCAGAGTTTGTTCCAGCGATACATGCAGGTACTAGAAGTCGTTCCTGTTTCCAAAATAATGTTCGCAAGCGACGCTTATCATATTCCTGAGCTTTATTGGCTCTCTGGACGGTGGGGTAAGCGATATTTGGCACAAGCGCTCACTGAACATGTCGTCGGCGGAAGTCTTAGCCGTGATGAGGCAATCGAGGCCGCCAAGAAGATACTTTATCAAAATAACAGGTCGCTTTATAAGCTCGATTGACGAACGACGCTGTCCTCATCCTTTAGGGACCGCAACCTACGTATCCCAATGTGACCGCTGCGTGCGGAGCACAGCGATATGCGCGGGGCGATATCCAATCGCACCACCCCGAAGTCGCCGTCTGCCGGCTGCTGGGGTGTACGTACCAACGAAGCGAGTTGCCGGCCCGACTTGGGGGGGGGGCGTGTCCCCGGTGGTGGTGTAGCTCGGTAGAGCAAAGCCGCCCGGACGCGCGCCTCAACTAGCGCCGTAGCGGGCGGGCGGCTTTGCGGTGGTCACCGGAAGTTCTCCGGTAGGATCGGGTTGCGACACGCCAACGCAACCGAGGAACCACCCATGACCGACGACATGATGAACCTGCGCACGCTCGTGGAGAAGACCCGTGATGCCGATCTCTTGCGCGAGATGATCGGCTTTGCCGCCCAACGCGTGATGGAACGTAAGCGGTACGAGAGGGCCACGGACTTGGCCCGGACGGCCTACGCGCCACGCTTGAAGCGCATAGGCATCCAGAACTGCCGCAAGGCTTCGACGGTTGCTGGAATTGACCTGCCCCTGAATTTTCATCCAGCGGCAGTTAGAGTCTCGGGGTTTTGTACGCCAAGTGGCGCGGGTGGAGCAACGGACGATCGGCGGAGCTGGTCGGGGTTGCGCAGCCGATCGTCCGTTGCGGTGAGGTGGGCGGCGTAGGCTGCCGGGGTGAGGTAGTTCAGCGACGAGTGAGGACGCTGGAGATTGTAGTCGGCGACCCAATTGGCGATCTTGGCGCGGGCGTCATCGAGATCAAAAAACAGGGTCTCGTTGAGCAACTCGTCGCGCATCCGGCCATTGAAACTCTCGGCGAAGCCGTTCTGCATCGGCTTTCCCGGTGCGATGAAGTGCCAATCGATGGCTGCGTCCTTGCACCAAGAGAGCATGGCGTTGCAGGTGAACTCGGTGCCATGGTCGGACACGATCATTCCTGGCTTGCCGCGTCGCTCGACGATTGCCGTCAGTTCGCGGGCCACGCGCCGACCCGAGATCGACGTCTCCGGAATCGCGCCCAGGCATTCCTTGGTGACGTCGTCGACGATGTTGAGGATACGAAAGCGTCGGCCATTGGCGAACTGGTCGTGGACGAAGTCCAGCGACCAGCGCGCGTTCGGCCTCGCCTCGACCAGGATCGGGGCACGGGTCCCCACGGCCTTGCGGCGAGCCCGCCGCTTGCGGACGGTGAGCCCTTCCTCGCGATAAAGCCGGTAGATCCGGTTGATCCCCGATGGCTCGCCCTCCCGCCGCAGCAGGACGAACAGCCGGCGGTAGCCAAAACGTCGCCGCTCGCTGGCGAGATCGCGCAATCGGCCACGCAGAACTGCGTCCGGCGGGCGGCTGGAGCGATAGCGGATCATCTTCCGATCCGCCCCGATGATCGAGCAGGCCCGCCGTTCCGACAGGCTCATGACGGCCTGCAGATGCGCGACCGCAGCGCGCTTGGCGGCGGGCCCTACCATTTTTTTGAAAGCAGCTCGCGAAGGGCGGCCGCGTCGAGCATCTGCTCGGCCAGAAGCTTCTTCAGCTTCGCGTTCTCCTCCTCCAGGGCCCTCAGCCGCTTCGCCTCGGAAACGTCCATGCCGCCGAATCTGGCCTTCCAATTGTAGATCGTCGCCTCGGAAACACCGTGCTTGCGAGCCAGGTCGGCTGTCTTCGCCCCGGCCTCATGCTCCTTCAACAGCGCGATAATCTGCTCTTCCGTGAACCTTGCTCGCTTCATCTGTCCGTCCCTCTTCGGGCCGGACTCTAACTCCTTCTGGAGGAAATACGCAGTGGCAGGTCAACGAGCCCCTCGCTCGGCGCGCAGCATCGCGTGCAGCATCACATCCATCCGAGCTAACCTAAAGCGAGATGGCATTAGGTTCGACAGCCTGAACTTTTCAGGTAGTTGGCGCATTCCGCGGTGGTGAAGGCATCGAGTGCGTGGCCGACTGAGCCGTAGATCGTGACCTTGCCCCGCCAGCAGCTTGCCCGCTTCCAGGCTTCAAACCGACGACAGCCGACCATCCTACGTACGATGGCGCCGTTCTTCTGCTCGACAAGCGCCTGGTCGCTTTTCCGGTAGAGCCGGCAAAGCGTGAAGGCGATGTTGGCGTTATCGCAGTAGGCTTTCAGCTCTCATTCATGAACACCGTATCATTGTCCGTGTCGAGGCCGACCAGCGCAAAGGGCAATTGTCTACGCAAATCCGTCAACACCGTGCTCAACAGCACTTGCTCGCGCGCACGATCAGAGGAGCGCACCCGTCCAGCCGGTAGCAACGTCGGTTATCGCAAGGGTCTGGATGAAGCTGCCGCGCGTCGATGGACCGCTATGCGGTACAAAGTCAGCTTCGAGGAACCCGGCGCCGGATCGGTATCGCTCCGGCGAAGACCGCCTTGCGCGGTTTGATGGAGGATGAAGACATAGGCGTATGACTGACCATATGCCTATGCCGAAGGTTTCCCGACTTGAAGTCGTTTCGACGGGCGCACGGCGCCGTTGGACATTGGAAGAAAAGCAGCGGATCGTCACCGAGAGCTATGGCGGGTCGCGTCTGGTGTCGGTGACTGCGCGTCGTAACGGGCTGTCGACAAGCCAATTGTTCACGTGGCGCCGGTTGGCGCGCGAAGGCAAGTTGAGCGGCGATGCTGCGCCGGTGCTTATTCCGGTTGAGATCACGTCTGCGGCGGCTCCGATCTCGAGTGGCGCGCCACAACCGGTGTCTTCACCGCCTGCGCACCGTGCAAGGGCCGGTATTATCGAGATCGAGCTTGGCGGCTGTCGTGTTCGCGTTGACCGCGACGTCGATGTTGAGGCGCTGCAGCGGGTTCTTGAGATTCTGAGACGGCGATGATCCCGATCCCGAGCAACGTCAGGGTCTGGATCGCCACCCGCCACACCGACATGCGCCGCGGAATGCAAAGCCTGGCGCTTGCGGTTCAGGAGAGCCTGAAGCGCGATCCTCATGCTGGCGATCTCTACATCTTCCGGGGTCGCCGCGGCGATTTGGTCAAGATCCTCTGGCATGACGGGCTTGGCATGTCGCTCTACGCCAAGCGCCTGGATCGGGGCAAGTTCATCTGGCCGTCGGCGTCCGACGGCGCGGTATCAATCTCGGCGGCGCAGATGGCCTACATGCTGGAAGGGATCGACTGGCGGAATCCGCAATTGAGCTGGCGGCCGCAAAGCGCGGGCTATGCGTAGAATCCGCAGCTTTTTGCATTTTGGGGAGTCCCATCGCGTCCAATCTGTGATTCACTGCGTCTCATGGATGCCGACCGCGACGCTGCTCCGGATGAGCTTGCCGCCCTGAAGAAGGCGCTGGCAGTCGAGCGCGCGAAGGGCGTCGAGATCGCCGCCGAACTCGCGGTCGCCCGCGCGAAAGCGTCAGAAGATGAAGCGCTGATCGCGCAACAGAAGCTGCAGATTGCCAAGCTAAGGCATCAAATCTACGGCCAGCGGTCGGAGCGTTCGTCGCGCCTGATCGAGCAGTTGGCGCTGACGTTCGAGGAGCTGGAAGCCGACGCCACCGAGGACGAGCTTGCGGCGGAACGGGCGGTGGCCAGGACGACGACGGTGCGGGGATTTACCCGCAAGCGTGCCGAGCGCCAGACCTTCCCCGAGCACCTTCCCCGGGAACGGGTGGTAATCGATGGACCTACGGCTTGTGAATGTTGCGGCAGTAGCCGCCTGCGCAAGCTCGGCGAGGACGTGACGCTGACGCTGGAAGTGGTACCGCGCCAGTGGAAGGTGATCGAGACGGTCCGGGAGAAGTTCTCCTGTCGCGACTGCGAGAAGATCAGCCAGGCGCCGGCACCGTTCTATGCCGTCCCCCGGGGATGGGCTGGCCCGAGCCTCCTGGCCATGATCATGTTCGAGAAGTTCGGTCAGCATCAGCCCTTGAACCGCCAGGCCGAGCGCTACGTGCTGGAAGGCGTGCCGATCGCACTGTCGACCATGGCAGATGCCGTAGGCGCAGTCTGTGCCTCGCTGGATCCCCTGCTGCGCCTGCTGGAAGCCCATGTTATGAGGGCCGAGCGCCTTCATGCCGACGATACGACCGTGCCGGTGCTGGCCAAGGGCAAAACCGATACGGGACGATGCTGGATCTACGTCCGGGACGACCGGCCGTTTGGAGGCACGGACCCGCCGGCGGCGATGTTCTATTACTCACGCGACCGAAAGGGCGAGCATCCTCAGGGGCATCTGGCGGGGTATGCCGGCATCCTGCAGGCCGACGCCTATGACGGGTACAACCAGCTCTATCTGGCGGGACGCCAGCCAGGCCCAGTCCGGGAGGCTGCCTGCTGGTCGCATGGACGGCGCCCGTTCTTTGCCATGGCCGACATCGAAGAGAATGCCCGGCGCAAAGCCACCGGCAAGAAGGAAATCCCGCTCTCTCCGATCGCGATCGAGGTCGTGCGGAGGATTGATGCACTGTTCGAGATCGAGCGATCCATCAACGGCAAGAGTGCCGAGGAGCGCCTTCAGGTGCGGCAGACGCTGAGCCAGCCCCTAGTCGAGGACCTCCAGGTCTATATGCGGGAGCAGCTTGCCAAGCTGTCTCGGGGACACGATCTGGCCAAGGCGTTCAACTATATCCTGAAGCGCTGGACGAGCTTCACCTTGTTCCTCGAGGACGGGCGCGTATGTCTCTCCAACAATGCCGCCGAGCGAGGGCTGAGGGGCATTGCTCTTGGCCGAAAGTCCTGGCTGTTCTGCGGCTCCGATCGCGGCGGACGGCGTGCGGCGGCCATGTACAGCCTGATCGTCACGGCAAAAATGAACGGCATCGATCCGCAGGTGTGGCTGGCCGATGTCCTTGCCCGCATCGCAACCCACCCGGCTCATCGCCTGGACGAGCTTCTGCCCTGGAATTGGACGCTGGCATCAACGCTCTCCGCTCAAGCAGCATGAGCACGCACGTCAACAAGGTCCATCACGTCACCACCCTCGCAAAAATCGCCAAAGACCTCGGCGAAGATGAGGATTGGCTGTGCGACATCGCCAACGAGATGGAGATCGAGGATGGCCTCATCTGGGTCTATGGCGTCGGAGAAGACGGCGTCCAGGCGTTCACCGACTTCGGCATCGATAATCTGATCGAGCTCATCAAGTTCTACAAAGAACACCCTGAACTGCTCAGGCGGTGACGCTGCGGCCTACGCCGAACGGATACCCGGATCGTTCCAATCTGTCGACGTCCGTATTGAAATACTGCGACGCAACGAGTGCGTCGCGTGCCGTCAGAGCTTGCGACCTAATTCTTCTCGGTCCCGCCCCAATGCGCAGTCGATCGTCGCAGCGCTCATTGCCAACAGTTTGTCGCGGATCTCGGTGACAAGGTCGAGGTGGCCTTGCCATTCCATTGCCCCAATTAGCGCGGGCTTAGCGCGGGCATTAACGCCTTCAGCCGCTTCCTGCAGATCCGGTCTGACGCCTCCCAAAGGAGCACGAGCGCGTGGTGTTCTGCCTCATTATAGACCCGGTGCCGCGCCCGCCGGCCGGGGCGTGCGTCTCCCTGACCTCGAAGAAGCCGCATCGCATTCTTGCGATGGAATCGCAGTTATGCCGAGAGGCACGTCATCAGAAGGAAGCCGATGCGTTGATCAATCTGGTCTATCGCGATCGGCTCTTCCTGCGGGAGGCCTACCGGCGGACTTTCGATCTCCTCGTCGAGCGTCTGCCCGAGCGCCAGGCCTGCCGCATCATGGTCGAGCTTCTTGGCCTCGCCCACGAGCGCGGCTGCGAGAGCGAATTGTCCGAGGAGCTGTCCATCTGCCTCGACAATCACCGGCTTCCCGGCCGGCATAGCGCGGTCCCCAGCCTGGCATCAGGCCGGAGGCGAGAACCGTCCGTTCAAATTTCACGCGCGGTTGTTGATTTGTTGCGCCGTCTCTTGGAGCGGTGAGTTCTTGTTGAGAGACGAAAGTGGGCAGGCGGCAAACGTCTCCAAAGACTTCTTCGAAATGAATCGTCGTCATCCGGCGCAATTGCCGTAAAACTGCGCAATTTCTGCAAGGGACGCCCCGGATTTGCCGGCAAAGGCGGCCCTGGGTCAGCAAACTGCAGCAAAGTTACTAACGCCCGTCGGACAACAGCCTAGAGGGTCTTGGCGGAATCAACAATTCTAACAAGGGAGAGGAATAGTTCAAATGCCAAATTCTATTGCGCGCTCTTACCGTAACATGACAAGTCATCTAAACGTGCGTCCTGCTATCATCGCAAGCGTGGCGGCACTACTCGCGATCGCCTCTCCCGTTGGCGCGGAAACGCTGAAATGGGCCCGGAGCTTGGACGTTCAAACCCTCGACCCTCACGCCTATAACGAGAACGTTACATTTGCGTTCAATCGGCAGATGTATGAGGGCCTTGTGGAGCGTACCGACGATGGAAAGCTGATCGGAGTGCTAGCGACCGAATGGCGGATGCTTCCTGATCATTCCGACATTTGGGAGTTCAAGCTTCGCCGGAACGTCACTTTCCACGATGGCGCGCCCTTCAAGGCGGACGACGTTGTATTTACGATCCAGCGAGCTATGGCGCCCACTTCGAACGTGCGCACCTATCTGAATGCAGCAGTGGTTGAGGAAGCCATTGCAAAGGACGATTACACCGTGCAGGTCAAGACCAAGGGTCCCAGCCCGCTTCTGCCCGAAAACTTAACAAGCATCTTTATCATGAACAGGGCGTGGGCCGAGAAGAATGAATCCGCTGTCCCGCAGGACTTTAAGGGCGGCAAAGAAAACTATGCGGCGCGCCATGAGAACGGCACGGGCGCCTATCGCCTCGTGAGTCGCGAGTCGGATCGGCGTACGGAACTGCAAGCTTACGATAAATATTGGGGTATCGGCCAGTTCCCATTGGATATTGATCGGATCATCTATACTCCCGTCCAGTCGGCCGCGACACGGGTGTCCGCATTGATAAGCGGAGAAGTTAACTTCCTCCAAGACGTGCCTCCCCAAGACATTACGCGGTTGGAGCAGAACGAAAACCTTCGGGTGGTGCGAGGTCCAGAGATCCGCACGGTTTTCTTGGGCGTCAACGTGGGTGCGGATAAGCTTACCAGCGGCGAAGCAAAGGGGAATCCCTTTGCCGACAAGCGGGTCCGCCAAGCAATGAACATGTCCATTGATCGCAAAGCGATCAAGTCGGCAATCATGCGAGGTGAGTCGGTTCCGCTCGGCACAATCATTTCTCCGATCGCCGACGGCTATACGGAAGAATTGGGTAAGTTTCCAAAACTCGATATCGACCGAGCCAAGCAGCTTATAGCCGAGGCGGGGTACCCCGGTGGATTTTCGGTTACTCTGAACTGCCCAAATGACGGCGCGGTGAACGATGAGCGCATCTGTCAAGCCGTAGTGGCAATGCTAGCCAAGATCGGCATCACGGTGCATCTCGATGTCCAACCCAGTGCCGTTGTCTGGCCCCTAGTTCTCAATCGGAAGACGGACTTCTACCTAATGACGTGGGGCTCATTCAATTCTCAATTGATCTTCGATAATCTCGTCCACTCTCGCGGCGCTTGGGCGGCAACGAATTACAAGAACCCGGAGATTGATGCCAAAATTGAATCACTCCGATCAGAAGCCGATCCTCAGAAGCGCAAGGCCACAATCGCCGAAATTTGGAAGGTCGTTCAGGACGAATGTCGCTATGTTCCGATTCACGCGCAAATGTTGGCCCGTGCGTCGCTGAAGACGATTCACATCACGCCCAACGTTGGTAATCAGATCGCCGTGAAAACCATCAAGGTAAACAAGTGACAGGCTTTTTTCTGCGCAGACTAGTGTCCGTGCTCCCGGTGATGCTGATCACGGCGTTTCTATCATTCGCCGCCTTTCACTTTATCGGCGATCCGCTTCAGAATATGTTGGGACCGGAGGCCACTACGCAGGACCGTGCTCGGCTGGCGGCCGAACTTGGGTTCGACCGCCCCTTTTACATCCAGTTCGTGCTGTTTATTCGTTCGGCCCTCCATGGAGACCTCGGCACTTCCACTCGCGTTGGAAGGCCCGTGCTGGATTTGATCCTCGAGCGGCTGCCTGCGACTCTGGAACTAGCAATGTTATCGTTCATCTTTGCAATGGTCGTGGGCGTCGCGCTTGGCGTCATGACAGCATTGCGACCGCGTTCTATACTATCGAGTTTTAGTATGACGGGTTCGCTGATCGCAGTATCGATGCCCAACTTCTTGATCGGCATCGGCCTCATCTACGTGTTCGCGGTCAAACTGGGATGGCTGCCATCCTTTGGGCGTGGCGAGACGGTGAAGATCGGCTGGTGGACGACCGGTTTGCTGACTAAGACTGGCTGGCAGGCCATCATTCTTCCTGCGATTTCGCTGGCGACCTATCAACTCACGCTAATCCTGCGTTTAGTTCGCACGGAAATGCTTGAGGTCATGCATTCCGATTACATCCGGTTCGCAAGAGCGCGGGGACTGCCAGATCGGCTGATCTATTTCTCTTATGCACTGAAGAACACGATGGTGCCCGTCGTCACAGTCGCAGGTTTGCAGTTGGGATCCATTATCGCATTCGCCGTTGTTACTGAGACCGTATTCCAATGGCCAGGCGTTGGGCTACTCTTCATTAATTCGATCAGATTTTCCGACGTCCCAATCATGGCCACATACCTTCTTATCGTGTCGGTCATTTTCGTCACCATCAACACGGTCGTGGATTGCATCTACTACCTTCTGGATCCTCGTCTCCGCAGCACGGGAGGAGCAATCAGATGACAATCGACAGGTTTGCGGCGTTGTTTGATTCTGATGTCGGCCACTCCTACATTCGCTCCCCGGGAGCGGTTTTCTCTACGCTAGTCCTGCTAGTCCTCACTGCCGCGGCGGTAGGCGCTCCTTTATGGGCGCCGCAAAACACTCTCGATGCCAGCAGCTTCGACCTGCTCTCGTCAAATACACCGGCGTGGAGTGTCAACGAGTTCACGAACCATTTCTACGCTTTCGGCTCAGACGACCAGGGCCGCGACGTGCTTTCAGCAACGCTCTATGGAACGCGGGTTTCCCTCCTAGTCGGGCTTGCCTCGGTTTTGGTCTCGATGTCGATCGGCGTCTGCTTAGGACTGATCTCCGGTTATTTCGGGGGGAACATTGACGCAGTAATCATGCGCATAGCAGACATTCAATTGTCCATCCCTGCCATTTTCATTGCGCTACTTATTTCGGGCTTAACGCGGTCACTACTGCCACCGGGCGCACGCGACGCGCTTGCTGTTTACATGGTAATATTGGCGATTGGATTTTCTGGGTGGGTGACATATGCCCGCACTGTGCGTGGCGCCGTGATGGTGGAGAAACAGCGCGAATATGTGCAGGCAGCTTTCATGATGGGGCTTCCGACCCGGACAGTGCTGGTACGGCACATTCTACCAAACGTACGTCGTCCAATCCTTGTTATTGCAACGATTTCACTTGCCCTCTCCATTATTACGGAAGCTACACTCTCCTATCTTGGCGCTGGTCTGCCTGCTACTCAACCATCTCTAGGGACGTTGATCCGCAGCGGCCAAGATTTTCTGTTTGCTGGCCAGTGGTGGGTCCTGGTGTTTCCTGCCGTCACTCTCCTTGCACTCGCGCTCGCCATTAACGTCCTGGGCGATTGGTTGCGAGATGTGATTAATTCGAGGGGCATCTGATGACGGCAACTGCCCGGCCTCCCGTTCTTTCCATTCGCGGACTTTCCGTCGACTTTGCAAGCCGCCATGGCACGTTCCACGCTGTCCGTAATGTCAGCCTCGAGATTGCGCCTGGTGAAATACTTGGCATTGTCGGCGAGTCAGGCGCGGGTAAATCGACCGTCGGAGCCGCCATCACGGGCTTACTACAAGCTCCCGGCCGTATTAGTGCGGGCGAAGTGCGGCTTTCCGGTGACATCATCGATGCGCGCGATATTAACGCTATGCGGGCGTTACGCGGAAAACGCATCTCGACCATTTTCCAAGATCCATTAACCAGCTTAAATCCGCTCTTCACCATTGAGAGACAACTGGTCGATACTATCCGAGTCCATCGCGCTTTGTCGCGGGCTGAGGCACGAGCGGAAGCGGTGCGTCAATTGGAAGCGGTGGGAATTCCTGAGCCTGCGCAACGGGTCAAGAACTGGCCGCACGAATTCTCCGGCGGCATGCGACAGCGCGCGGTCATTGCGCTTGCCCTCTGCTCACAACCCGAGCTCATTATTGCGGATGAGCCGACGACAGCGCTTGACGTGACGGTCCAAGCACAGATCTTGAAGCTGATCCAGGACTTGGCTCGCGAACGTCAAGTGGCTGTGATGCTCATCACCCACAACATGGGAGTGATTTCCCAGGTCACTGACCGAGTCGCGGTGATGAGGTCCGGGGAAATCGTCGAGCTCAATGACACTTCGGCTGTTCTTGGACATCCACGCCATGAATACAGTCAGGCCTTGATTTCGGTTGTGCCGCCCGGTGACGTTAAACTAAATCGCTTCCCTGTGGCTGGTGCTGGTCGAAATATCGATTCCGCGATGCAGTGGCTGCTAGAAGAGGACACGCAGCGAAGTTCTGCACGTCCAGAAGCACTTGTAGAGCTTCGCGGCGTGGAGCGGGTTTATGGAACGACGCGGATGTTTGGCGGCTTCACTCGGGAGGTCTTTAAGGCGCTGCACGATGTGAATCTGGACATCCGCTATGGCGAAGTCATGGGTCTCGTTGGCGAATCCGGCTCCGGGAAAAGCACGATCGCGAGGATCGTCGCTGGCTTGGCGCCCCCAAGCAGCGGCCAGCTAATGTTTGATGGGAAAGATGTCTATGCGGCGAGCTTCGAAGCCCGCCAACATATCCGCCGTCAGACCCAGATGGTATTCCAGGACCCTTATTCGTCTTTGAACTCACAGATGCGCGTTGGAGAGATTATCATCGAGCCCATGATTCACTTTGGGCTCGCAAAGAATAGGCGACAGGCCGAACCGATAATGTTAGAGCTGCTCAACGCGGTTGGTCTGGAACCAAGTGCCGCCCGCCGCTATCCGCATGCCTTCTCGGGCGGTCAGCGACAACGTATTTCAATCGCACGAACGTTGGCGAGCCGCCCGCGGTTTTTGATCTGCGATGAACCTACCTCGGCACTCGACGTTTCTATCCAGGCGCAGATCCTAAATCTTCTGAAGGACCTTCAAGAGAAGCTCTCGCTGACAATGCTATTCATCAGCCACGATCTTCCTGTGGTCCGCCAGATTTGCGACAGAGTTACAGTTCTACAAAATGGCCAAGTTTGCGAGAGTAGCGAGACGGAAGAGCTGTTTAAAGCGCCGAAGCACCCTTACACCGCCTCGCTCTTGTCCATGATACCGAACATGCACCGCCCCCGGGGTGTATCGCCGAGCTGGGGGCGGCCTCATCTCAGTCTGTCGGGTAGTGTCGAAGAATCACGTGTTCAGTGATCTGTCGGGCATGCCGATTTGGCATGTTTCATCGATCCGCAATAGGAAGCGCTATCGACTGTGATCTTGCCCCCATATGTGGAACGGCCCGCGTGGCAAGAGCTTTTTCAGTCGATTTCACACATTGGAACGGTGCGGTCATATGTCCGGCCTTTGCGCGCGGCACATGGCCGCTGGCCTCGATGAGATCCGCGGAACGAGGAGCTAAATCAAGTTTACGCGTTTGAGCGCATTGGGGGCAGTAGCTTCACTCGTTTCGGGATGTCGTCCCATGGGTTCATCGTGACCTGCCACTGAGTATTTCCTCCAGAAGGAGTTAGAGTCCGCCCCGAAGAAGGACGGACGGATGAAGCGAGCAAGGTTCACGGAAGAGCAGATTATCGGCGTGTTGAAGGAGCATGAGGCCAGGGCGAAGACCGCCGACCTGGCTCGCAAGCACGGGATATCGGAAGCGACGATCTACAACTGGAAGGCCAGGTTCGGCGGCATGGATGTCTCCGAGGCCAGACGGCTGAAGGCGCTGGAAGATGACAACGCGAAGCTGAAGAAGCTGCTGGCCGAGCAGATGCTGGATGCGGCTGCGCTACGCGAGCTTCTTTCAAAAAAATGGTAGGGCCCGCCGCCAAACGCGCTGCAGTGGCGCATCTGGAGGCCAAGATGGGCCTGTCGGAGCGGCGGGCCTGTTCGATTGTGGGCGCGGACCGGAAGATGATCCGCTACCGCTCCTGCCGGCCGCCGGACACCGAGCTTCGCGCCCGGCTACGCGAACTGGCCAACCGACGCCGCCGGTTCGGCTATCGCCGGCTGTTCGTTCTGCTGCGGCGGGAGGGCGAGCCTTCGGGCATAAACCGGATCCACCGGCTTTATCGGGAGGAAGGGCTCACCGTCCGCAAGCGTCGGGCCCGCCGCAAAGCGACAGGCACCCGGGCGCCGTCCTGGTGGAAGCCAAGCCGAACGCACGCTGGTCCCTAGACTTCGTCTACGATCAGTTCGCCAATGGACGGCGCTTCCGCGTCCTCAACATCGTCGACGACGTCACCAAGGAATGCCTGGGTGCGATCCCGGACACGTCGATCTCCGGACGGCGGGTGGCTCGGGAACTGACGATGATCGTCGAGCGGCGCGGCAAGCCAGGCTCGATTATCTCCGACAATGGCACCGAGTTCACCTGCAACGCCATGCTGGCCTGGTGCAAGGACACCGGCATCGACTGGCACTTTATCGCGCCCGGCAAGCCCATCCAGAATGCTTTCGTCGAGAGCTTCAACGGGCGGATGCGCGATGAACTTCTCAACGAGACCCTGTTCTTCGATCTCGACGACGCCAGGACAAAGATTGCGACGTGGGTTGCTGACTACAACAGCGACCGCCCGCATTCTTCGCTGAAATACCTCACCCCGGCGGCCTACGCTGCCACATTCACCGCAACGGGCGATCGGCTGCGCAACCCCGACCAGCTCCGCCGATCGCCCGTTGCTCCACCTGCGCCACTCGCCGTACAAACCCCCGAGACTCTAACCGCTGCCGGATGAAAGTTCAGTGGCAGGTCAATCGGCTGTTGTTGCACCTTGCCCTCTGCCGGCCTGCACCGGTCAGATCGCTTTGGCGGTCACTGCGTCCATCAGACGGCGGCCGCGGCAGTCAGCGGGTCGGGACGTCGGTAAGTCCCGCCCTTGTTCAGAAGCGCCCAGATGATCCGCGCCGTCTTGTTGGCCTGCGCGACCGCTGCAACCTTGAAGGGCCGTCTGGCGAGAAGCGCCTTCAGCCACGGCCGCGCCCGAGCGTCGGTTCGGACAACCCGCAAGACGGCCGTCGCCGGACAACGAGCAGAGAGCGGAGTTCCGCATTTGCCATCTTCGATATTCCTCCCAGTCGCTCTTTGCCTCCGCTGGAATGAGGCCGCGGCGTCAATCCCAGCCAGGCGGCAAAGTGGCGAGCCGACTTGAACCCGCCGGGATCCGCGCCTTGATGGTCGCCGCCGTGATGGCGCCGACGCCGGGGATCGTGGTCAACCGACGCATGTCCTCGTCGTGCTTGGTCTCCAGGACTATTGCGCGCTCGAGCCTCTCGATCTGGTCGGCTGAAGCTTCAATCTCGTCGGCAATAGCACTCAGCGCGAAGCGCGCTGCTGCGGGAAGGCGAGCATCTGTCTCATCCCGTACGATTGCGACCAGCACCTCAACCTTTGCCAGGCCAGCGGTGGCGATGATGCCCAATTCGGCCAGATGCGCGCGCAACGCGTTGACCGCCTGCGTTCGCTGCCGCACTAGGGTGTGGACTCAATTGATTGAAGCCAAATTCGCACCGAAGCGAGTTGAACGAAAGCGAAGAACGTCGCGCCGAGCTTGTCGTAACGGGTGGCGATGCGTCGAAACTGCTTTAGCTTATTGAAGAAGCGCTCAACGTGGTTGCGCTCGCGGTAGATGGCCTTCTTCCACCGGAACCTCTTCTTCCGGTTGGATTTGTTCGGAATGTTGGGGGTCGCGCCTTGATCACGGATGTGGGCACGAACACGATCGACATCGTAACCTTTGTCGGCGATGACAATGGCGCGCGCATCGAGTCCGTCGAGCAGGGCTTCGGCGCACGTCACGTCGTGGGCCTCGCCGGGGGTGATCATGAGGCGGACCGGGCGGCCTTTCGCGTCGACGCGCGCGTGGATTTTGGTGGTGAGGCCGCCTCGGCTTCGGCCCACACAACGATCTCCACTCTTTTTTTCACCCCGGATGCATGCTGATGGACCCGCACGATCGAACTGTCGATCATCTGCACCTTGCCATCATGTGCCTTGACGACCGCATCCATCAGCCGGTCCCGGATGCCGGCTTTGCGCCAGCGGTTGAAGCGATTGTAAGCGGTCGTATAAGGCCCGTATCGCGCCGGCAGATCGCGCCACGGCGCTCCTGCGCGCAGCACCCAAAAGATGCCGTTGAGAACGCGGCGGTTGTTGCCTGGCTTGCGACCTCGACGGTCCTTCGGGAGAAGGGGTTCGATAACACTCCACTCGAAATCCGTCAGGTCGTATCGCATGATCCCAGCCCCGATGTTCGGTAGCTTGAATCATGGTCCGCTCTGATCCGCTACTCGAATTTGAGTACACAACCTAGAAGGGCGCGGGTCTTCAGCACCATCGCAGCAGCCTGTTGCTCGGCCGTCTTGATCGGGACGAAGCGCATGGTCTTGCGGGTCCTCGCTGATGGCCTCTGCGTCCGCCGCATCCGTTTTGCCTCGCTTTACGAAGGGTTTGACATAAGCCGGCGGAATGAGCCGCACCTCATGACCGAGAGCTGCGATCTCGCGCGCCCAATAGTGGGCGCTACCGCAGGCTTCCATCCCCACCAGGCATGGAGGCAGTTTCTCGAAGAAGCGCAGAACCTCGCTGCGCCGCAATTTCCTGTTGAACACGGGCGAGCCCTCCGCATCCGCGCCGTGAACCTGGAAAACGTGCTTGGCCAAATCTAACCCGATGGTGCTAACCTGTTTCACGGAACGGTCCCTCCTTTGTGGCGTTCGAACAACGACCACGTTCTAGCACTTTGATGCTGTTGGAGCGGGCCGTTCCACCACATCAAGTTTTATCCAGTCCTGAGTTCGCTCGGGCCATTGGATTTGCCCGGTTGGGCGGTGGGGGCGACGGGAGCTGGCGCGGAGCCGTCGGCATAGCGCAGCGCCAGATCCCGGCGCGGGGTGATAGGTGAAGGCGAACTCGGATGTCAATCGGCGTTCAAATTTGGCTCTGACGCAATCTTGGTGCAGCTCCACTCTATTCTGCGCCGATTAGCCTGGCCTGGAGCAGATCGATTTTGCCGCGGCCGTACATTTGCCGCCTGACGAGTTTCAGGCGGGTGATCTGCCCCTCCTTCTGTCCGTTGGACCAAGGTAAGGTGATCGCCGACCGAACCGCCGCTTCGTCGTTCGTAACGCCGCGGGCGAATGAGGCAACGAGACTGGCGCGAGCGCGCTCGATCCACGGTGACAGCTCGGCGGCGGCTCTGCGCCGGATCATCAAATGGAATTCGGCGATGATCTCGCGTGCCTCGACAAGGGTTGGTACGCCAGCTTCGATCGCCGCGACAGTGACCGTCTCTGCCTTCGAGAGCGTATCACGTCCAATCGTCATGAGACGAGCGATCGTTCTGGCCGACGGGATCCGGTGAAGGTTTTGTGCGTCGGCCTTTTCGGCCGGCCGCCTGCGTGTTGCCCATTCTGCGACGACACGAAGAGAGCCTCGGAAGCCGCGCGCCTTTAGACCCCGCCAAAGTTCAGCGCCGTTTCGGCAGCCGGCGGCCCATTGATCGTCGAGCCATGGCAGGTGCTGATCGAGCGAACTCTGCCGGGTCCGGAAGACATCGTGGCGTTCGCCACGGATCACCTGACGAACCAGCTTCCTGCTATGACCGGTCTGGCGCACGATCTGCTTGATCGGCGTTCCGCTTTTCGACAGGGCCAAGATCGTCGCATTGGTCTCTTCGGCGAAGATATCCTTCATACTGCACGCGCTCGGCCGCGCTGAGCAGTTTGGGATCGATGGTTGTCGCCCCGATTGCGCTGCGGATCTGGCGCATCGATTTGCGGACGGCGTCGAGGAAGGCCCGACTGGCGTTCTCCATCAAATGCCAACGATCTGCGACCTGTACCGCATGCGGGAGGGCCCTTGCTTGCCGCAGCTTGGCCATATCCCCCGCCGCGATCGCGAGCGACGATAGCGATCGTGGGATGAGCGGCGAGCCAGGCTTGGGCTGTCGCGGGCTCACGATCTGGCAGCAGGGTGACGATCCGGCGCCTTTCCAGGTTGCAGATGATGCTGGCGTATCGGTGATTGCGCCGCCAGGCCCAATCATCAATGCCGATAACCTTGAGCGGGTCAGCCGGGGGACGGTGACGGCGTCGGACCACGCGCAGCAGAGTATCCTTACTCACCGGCAGCATCAGCCGCCTTGCGAAGTCTGCTGCCGGTCGGCCGCCAAGCGCCAAGCCGAGGTGATGAACGATAGAGTCCAGTCTCGCCGCGCGCCGCGCCGATGGTGCCAGTACCCCTTCAGCGAAGCGCTCTGTGAAGATTTGGCGCCCGCACAGAACGGCGTCGCAGCGGAAGCGGCGGGCGACTACCAGGAGCTGGACGATCCGCCCGAGAGCGGCAAATCGGTCACGCGTCTTCGATAGCGGCTATGGACACGCCGGGATACTGCTCCGCACGATGGACATCGACCAACGCTTCCGGACGCCCGGACCACAACAATGGCCTTATCACCCTCGTAGTAACGCACTCTCTACAACAAACCCACGCGGCACCAGACTGGAGCGGTGGAGTGCTTGCTGCATGGCGCTGATTCTCCCCAATCAAAGCGCCAGACATCCCTCAAACTGCATCAAAAGTGAGTCAGAGCCAATATTGCAGGCCGAATGACACGAGCCCCCGTAACACCCGCTAAGGAGAAGCCAGCACCAAGAGCGGCAGTCGAGGCAGCGCCTTTCAAGAATTCGCGGCGTGATGTGGACATCTTCGTTCTCCCTCGTGAAGGTTCATGTCTGATTGTTCGAGAGCATGCACCCCCCCATGCAGGGAATTTCTCTGGAGTGAGCCCCAGCATAGCCGAAGTTCAGCTCTAACTCCGCAAAATGCGAAGTTTCACGTCATGAGTAGGTGCCCATTGGGAGGGCGAGATACGCGAGGCGCGAAGGCTCCGGCGACGCCTAGAGCGCGAGTCTGAGGCCGCCTGCTAAAAGCCAACGTCCTGGTTGCCACGGCGGCCGGTAAATCCGTAAAGTCGAGATCGTGAAGCCCTGAGCAGTTTGACGATTCAAGCTGAACCTCGGGCGATACTCAGGAAGCGGACCCCAGCCAACTCATGAGAGGTCGGGCCAGTATTTGCGCTTTGATTTGGGCGTGGAGAATCTTTGTGAAATGACCATCTCATGCAGAAATTCGTACCCACGACGCGGAAATGCGCCTTAAACATGTATGCCACGCAAGTATCCTAACTCGTCTTCGAGGAAGGGAGGCGGAAGCAAGGGCTGCTTTTAGTTGCACAACGAACAGCCTTTATGTTGGCTCGGGAAGCTGGCCCGCGCTAAGTGCGCTTCTACTCACAATTTGCGCAATAGACGCGCTCGGCCGAACTGAAGCAAGCACGGAGGATATTGCGCAAAACCGAAATTCAGTGATCTGCCGTCACAACTGCAGACCGCAATGTCCAACAAAAGGAGTCAAACTCATGGCAATGCCAAAAGCGCCGCAGGCGTTCCCGCGAACCGAATATCTACGAAGAATCGCCGCCGTTAAAGCGGAAATGGAAAAACGCGAGATCGACGTGCTGATGGTCACAAGTCCGGCCAGCATCACGTATCTCTCCGGCTACACGAGCAAATCCGGATACGTGCCGCAAGGCCTGATCCTTTCACTAAAGGAAGAAGAGCCGACCTTTTTCACGCGGCGCATGGATGCACCGGCGGCGATGCATCAGATGTTCTTCGATAGCAGCCGCGTCATCGGTTATGCCGAAGATCTCATCGCCAATCCCGACCTGGACGGTTTTGATGCGATCATCGACTTCTTGCATGACAAGGGCCTTGCTAGCGGGGGGGTCGGTCTTGAGACAAAGGCCCTCTCGGCTCAAACAGCCGAAAAATTCAAGGTCAGAATCCCGAAAGGGAAGATTGTCGATTTCGCTAATGGAGTCCACTGGATCCGGGGAATTAAATCCGATCTCGAAATCGGCGTCATGCGGGAGGCCGCGGCGAACGCCGATGCTGGCATGGCGAGAGCGACAGAAGTTATCCGTCCGGGCGTCAGAGAGGCAGACGCGGCCGCTGAGATCATCGGCGCACTGGTGCGCGGCGTTGATGGCAAGCCAAGCACGGACCTTGCGGGCTTCTTCCTGTGCGCCTCGCCGCGTTCGGCCACGGCCCATATTCGTTGGACCGAGGATGCTTTCCGACAAGGATCGCAAATCAATCTGGAATTTGCCGGAGTGCGTCATGGCTACACGTCGGCGCTGATGCGAACCATGTCAATTGGTAAGCCTTCAGACCGCTTGCGCCGCGTCCATGAAGCTGAGGTGGCAGGTCTAGAGGCCGCACTCGCTGCTGTCAAACCGGGGGCCATCTGCGGCGATGTCGCCACCGCATTCAACACGGCCATGAAAAAGCACGGCGTGCAAAAGGAATCACGGTGCGGTTACGCTATCGGTATCGACTGGACAGAACCGACGGCCAGCCTCAAGGAAGGCGACCGCACAGTCTTAAAGCCGAATATGACTTTTCATCTGATGCTCGGGAATTGGATCGACGAAGACTTCGGTTACGTCATTAGCGAGACGTTCCGGGTCACCGACACTGGCGCCGAGGCGTTCTCAAAGCTGCCGCGGGTCATTTTCGAGATCTGAGTTTGGAGGACGAGGCCCTCACGCGATGCGGACCTGCAGGGGCTTTGCAGGTTCGTTTTCGCAGTATAGTGGGCTGCCAATGTTAGTCCGGTATTCTAGAGGCGGTTGTGTCGAATTATTGGTTGTTAGTGAGGAGGATCATTGCCCATTCCCGAAGCGCTAGAAGGTCGATTTGTTCTTCATAACACCTTTTTGGCAATTTCTACGTGAACCGGCTTATCTGCGATAGATGCCCTTTAGCTTGGCTCTTGCAGTCGGGGCT
Organism: Bradyrhizobium sp. NC92; assembly: GCF_025200865.1. Classification (NCBI taxonomy): domain Bacteria; kingdom Pseudomonadati; phylum Pseudomonadota; class Alphaproteobacteria; order Hyphomicrobiales; family Nitrobacteraceae; genus Bradyrhizobium; species Bradyrhizobium sp. NC92. The sequence goes on along the minus strand of NZ_CP104171.1, from coordinate 7,126,813 downwards.
CTCAGCCGCGACGCAGTTGCGGAACGCTGGAGGGCGGTAGAAGGGGCGATCGCCGAAGCTTCAGGAGGACAGCAAAGCTGTAAATCTCAAGCACGTCGAGCGTCCAGCAAAACGAATACCTTGAAAGGCTTCGTGCCGGGCCATCCTACCTTCGAGCCCGGTACGCGAATGCGAGTTTACGACCGGCTGCGCGTTACAATGCAGCTAAAGCGTGATGACATTAGGTTCGATAGCCTGAATTTTTGAGGTAGTTGGCGCATTCCTCTGAGGTAAAGGCATCGAGTGCGTGGCCGATTGCTGCGCAGACAGCGTCGACGGTTCGCGCGGCAGCTTTGCGGACCAAGTGCTTAAGCTTGGCAAAGACTTGTTCGATCGGGTTCAGGTCTGGCGAGTATTTTGGCAGGAAGAAGAGTTTGGCGCCGACCGAACGGATGAGCTGGCGAACCACTTTGCTCCTGTGGCTACCGAGATTATCCAAGACGACGATGTCACCGGGCTGAAGGGTCGGCAGGAGAACCTTCTCGACATAGGTGCGGAAGCTCACGCCATCGATCGGCCCCTCGATGAACCATGGCGCATCGATCCGGTCATGGCGCAGGGCCGCCAGGAAGGTCATGGTCTTCCAGCGGCCGTGGGGGACTTTTGCGTGAAGTCTGCTCCCGCGCGGCGCCCATCCCCGCAAGGGGGCCATGTCGGTCCTGGTCCAGGTCTCGTCGATGAAGACCAGCCGTTCAGCTTCGACGCGATCTTGATACTTTGCCCACTGGGCTCGCCGCCGCGCGACCTCGGGACGATCGCGTTCGCCAGCCGCCACGCTTTTTTTTGAAGCTGAGCTTCTCGGCATGCACGAAGTCCCATACCGAGTGATAATCGACTTTCAGGCCGCGCCCGGCGAGCTCAGCAACGAGTCCGCGTATGGTGAAATCGCCGTCCTTGATCCGCTGCGACAGCCAGACCGCGTGCTCACCCGAGATTGCCTTCGGCTTGTAGCCGCCGATCTGGCTAGGCTCGACACTGCCAGTCTCATCAACCCGCTTCATCCAGCCGATGGCCGTGCTGATTGCCACCCCAAATTGCTTGGCGGCCTGATTGCGGGACATCCCGCCCTCGATCGCGGCCACAACACGCTTGCGAAGATCAAGAGAGTACGGCTTGCCCATCCATGCTGGCCTCCGTCCAGCCAGCATGGTGAATCAGAAACCGGCTGATTTGGGAATCTTGAGGGTTCTATGAGGTCGCGGGGGCAAAGGCCAACCGCGCGCGCGATGGCGCGTGCGACCTCATAGAAGCCGGATTGAACGAAGCCGCGGAGTTGTGGGCCCTATGGGGATAGTGCGGCGGGTTCGCCTGCGGCGAAGGCGCGCCTGTGATCACCGCGCGTCGGCGCGAACTTCAGCTGATGTGAGGGGTTGCATTGATCGGGCCAAAGGCGCGACCCAGTGAGAGATTTGCGGCGCTGGGATGCGTGGTCGAACGATCGGCCGGGTATTCGGTGACGAGTGCACCTACGGCGGCTTCCGACGTTGCCACCGCGAAGGTGATCATGGACGGAGTGGATGGTGCAGGCGTGGCTCATGACGTGTCACAACGAAATGGATGGTCGCGGGCGCAGGCTCGCGGGACGACGTCGACGCGCCGCATGGTGCCGCCGCAATGTGGGCAGGCGGGTATCTCGCATTTGGTGAGGGGATCGTCGCCGGCTTCTTGATCAGTCGGAGCGTTGCGGACGGCAAGGAGTTGACGGCAGAGGACGATTTTATCGTTGCGCCCGCCATTGGCGAGGAAGCCATAGTGGCGGATGCGATGGAAGCCGTCCGGCAGGGTGTGCAGGAGAAAGCGACGAATGAACTCACCGGCATCGAGCGCCATCACTTTGGCTCTACGATTCTGCCGATAGTCCTTCCAGGCAAAGCTCACCTTATCGTCGGCAAGCGAGATCAGCCGACTGTTGGCGATGGCGACGCGATGCGTATAGCGGCCGAGATAAGCCAGCACCTGTTCAGGCCCGCCGAATGGCGGCTTGGCGTAGACGACCCAGTCGGTCCGTCGGAGCTGAGCGAGGCGCTCGGCGAATGCGGCGGGATCGGCGAGATGGACGAGATCGCCAAAGAAGCCCAACTGGCCAGCCGCGAAGGCAGCTTGCAGCTCTTGCAGAAACAGGCGGCGGAACAGCCTGGAGAGGACGCGCACCGGCAGGAAGAAGCCGGGCCGGCAAGCGACCCAGTGTGTGCCGTCGAGTGAAGGTCCACCACCAGGCACGACGCAGTGGATATGCGGATGGTGTTGCAGGGTTTGACCCCAAGTATGGAGGACGGCGGTCAGACCGAGCTGAGCGCCGAGATGCTTGGGGTCGGCCGCTATGGTGGTGAGCGTCTCGGCCGCGCAGCGGAACAGAATGGCATAGACCACCGCCTTGTTCTGGAAAGCAATCTCTCTGGCCGGCGCCGGCAAGGTGAAGACGACGTGGAAGTATGGCACGGGAAGGAGTTCGGCTTGTCGCTCGGCAAGCCATTGCGCGCGCGCCGAGCCCTGGCACTTCGGGCAATGCCGATTGCGACAGGAGTTGTAGGCGATCCGGGTGGCACCGCAGTCGTCGCATTGCTCGATGTGGCCGCCAAGCACAGCCGTCCGGCATGCCGTGATCGCGCCCATGACGCGCCGCTCGACGCGGCCCAGATGTCCGGCACGAGCTTGCCGAAACGCTTCGCCGTAGCGGCGGAAGATATCCGCCACTTCCAGAACCGGAGCCATCAGGTTCGCTCAGCCGGGCGGCACGACCTCCAGGCGGAGCCGGTCAAGTGGACTTGGCGTATTGCTGATGGTCTTTGTGGCGACTTGGGTATAGCGCGCCGTGCTGGCCAGGCTGGCATGGCCGAGCAGCACCTGGATGATGCGTACGTCGGCCCCGTTCTCCAGCAGATGGGTCGCGAACGTGTGCCGAAGCGTATGCACTGTCACCGACTTGCTCAAGCCAGCCGCAGCACAGGCTGAGCGACAGGCGGCGTGCAGCACATTTGGGACGAGCGGACGCTCGTCGTCGCGGCCGGGAAATAGCCATCGTTTGGGCCGAGTGAGCCGCCAATATGTCCGCAGAATCCTCAAAAGCTGCGGCGAGAGCATTACGTAACGGTCCTTGCCGCCCTTGCCGTGCTCGACCCGGATCAACATCCGTTGGCTGTCGATGTCGACAACCTTCAAGAGGACCACTTCCGATACGCGCAAGCCTGCGGCATAGACAGTGGTCAACGCGGTACGGCTCTTGAGGCTCGGGATTGCTTCCAGGAAGCGGACGACCTCGTCGGCGCTCAGCACCACCGGCAGTTTGCGCGGTTTACGCGCATAGGCGATGCGCTCAGGAACGGTGTCATGACCAAGCGTCACACCGTAGAAGAACTGCAGTGCGCAGACGATCTGGTTCAGCGCCGGCCAAGACATCCCCGTCGCAACCAGATGAACCTGGAAGGCGCGGATATCCTCCAGGTCGAGGCGGTCGGGAGAACGACCGAAATATCGGCTCAACTTCGCTACGGCGTTGAGGTAGGATTGCTGCGTCGCCGGTGACAGATTGCGGACCGTGATGTCCTCGATCATGCGGCGGCGAAGCGGACTGATCTCAGCCATCGGAAAACCTCCTGTCTAAAGGGTTGGGCTTCGAAAACCCGCAATCCTCTCAGACAGGAGGCAATCCTTGCTATGCCTCCCTACATGCCGCGCCAGCGGCTTCGTTCAATCCCAAATCGATTCAGCCTAAACCCATCCCGCTTTAGTACGCAGGCTAGCCGGTCCTCCCATTTTGGCGAAGAACTCCTGCGCAAAACCAAGAAACTCAGCTGGACGCATGCCTTCCGAGCGAGAAGTTTGCAGATTGTCGGTCCCCTGCGAGTGTTAGTCTTAGGTATAGTGAATGCTCCGGCGGAACATAGGATCGATTTGATGAGCACACGCAGCAACAGCTTTCTGTCAGATGCGGAGCGCGATGCGGTCATCGAGCTGCGCCACGATATGCATCGCGAACCTGAGCTTTCGAACGCGGAATGGAAAACGCAGGAGCGGATCCGGGCGGTGTTGCAACGTTTCGGCCTCAGCGGTTTCAAGACGTTCCACAACACCGGTCTTTATATTGATATCGAAGGGCGCGCCTCCGGTCCAAAGCGTGCGGTCGCCGTGCGCGGCGACATTGATGCGTTACCGATTCAGGAGACGCGGGACGACCTGCCCTATCGCTCCCAGGTCAATGGTGTCATGCATGCTTGCGGTCACGACGTGCACGGCTCGATTGCGCTCGGAACCGCGCTCGCATTGCATCGGATGCGGGACAACTTCGCAGGTAAGGTCCGCGTGTTCTTCCAGCCAGCCGAAGAAGCGGAGCCCCTAGGGGGCCGCACGGTTCAAGACGAGAAACTGCTGGACGGCTTCGACCGGGCCGTCGGCTTTCACGTCAGTCCTGGAATTCCCGCCGGTATGTTCGGCGCACAGGAAGGCGCGGTAACGAAATCCGCCGACCAATTCAAGCTTACCGTCACCGGAAAAATGGCGCACGGCGCTTCACCTCATAATGGCATCGACGCCATTGCTATCGCCGCAGCCTTCATCAACGAGGTGCAGAAGGTAGTTTCGCGCGAAATGCCGATCGACGACGCTGCAGTAATAACGATTGGCACTATCCATGGCGGGGAGGCTACTAACATCATATGCCCATCCGTCGTCATGGAAGGGACGATCAGGACAGCGCGCTCGGAACGCAGGGCGCTCCTGTCACAGCGCGTGCGTGAAGTCGCGGAAGGCGTCGCTGCACTGCACCGGGGTCGTGCCGAATGCATCATTCGCAAAGGTGAACCGGCTGTCGTCAACGATCCCGAAATGGTGAGGAAATTCCGCCAGCTTGTCCACGATACTGCTGGACGCGACGCCTTCTTCAGCGAGAGGAGACCGATAGCAGGGAGCGACGACTTCGGCTTCTACGCGGCTTGCGTGCCCTCGATCTATTTCTGGCTCGGTACCCGCGCGCCCGGCAATGAGTCGTTTGTGCATACTCCCACGTTCGGTGCATCCGATGAACTCATTATCCCGACAACTGTGCTCACCGTCAGATATATTCTGGACCTGCTTAATTCTTGATCGGGGCGGGCGTGCCACGGGCGCCCGCGATGCCGCGTTTAATCTCTCGGACGCGGAACCGCCGACTACCGAAGTGGGACTTCAGCAGATCGCTGCTTGTTAGCAGGTTTAATCAACCGCGCTCCCGCGGCTCGGACATTGGCTCAGAGCGCCGTGTCGCGGGCATGAGTGGTGTAAGCCAGCGCGCTTCATCGTTCAACTAGCGGGGTGATGATGAATTGCGATAGCCGCCGAAGGGCCCTGGTGACGGCCAGCAGCAAAGACCTGGGTTTTGCAATCGCGCGACGTTTGGCGCAAGACGGTGCGTATGTCGTGATCTGTGGTCGCGATCAATCGGCATTGGAAAGAGCTGCCGCTCATTTGCGAACCATTCCGCAATGCGCCCATCGAATCGTCGCTGACCTCGGGCGTCGCTCGGAGGTAGACGCGTTGTTCGAGCGGGCGGTGAGGCTCATGTGGACCGTCGATTGTCTGCTGAACTCTGGTCACATGCCTTATGGCACTATCGAGGCTTTGACTGACGAAGACTGGCATGCATCACACGAAATGCGCTTATGTGCGCAGTGCAGCTTTCACGAGCCGCGGCCAGACTTATTAAAACATCAGATCGTGCAAGGGATATCGTATTCGTTACCCGGGGTGCATGAGACAGCAGGGCACCTGCTTCTGTCAAATGTCATGCGTGCCGGCACAGCGGTAGTGGTCGAACATCCTGCCCGCCGCGCTTTCGGTGCGCTTGAATTTTGTCGCGCCAGGCTATTTTGATACCGGCAGGATACGCCAGAGAATTGAAGCTCTGACGATCGGTGAAGGCCTCGACAGAGATTCGGCTATCGAACGGATCGCCAATGCAACTCCACTGGTCCGGATCGGAGCCGCCGAAGAGCTCGCGGACGCGGTGGACTTCATTGTGAGCCATCGAGTGAGATATCTCAATGGTACAACGATTGTTGTCGATGGAGGTAGCGGACGAATCGTTACCTAGGATCGTCAATAAGGTCATGAATTTCACGAGCACGCGATCTTTCGCACGAGAGTCCGCGCGGCTATCGTGAAGCCACATCGCGGTGCACCTCGCTCCGCTCGCATTGTGCGGTGTCGGCTTTGTTGCCGATGGCAAGCGGTAAGACCCGCTAAGCCATGAACGGTACCCAACCCATCTTCCCGCGCCCCGAATATTGGACCCCTGCGGCGCGGCGATCAAAGTGAGAGTGCGTATTGCCTTATGTATTGATGCTCCCGGGTGCAATCCTCTCCCAGATCGTCGCGCTACAGACCCCGGCGCAGCGAGCCATGAATGAAAAGTATGGAGCGCGGCATTTGCGGGCCCAAATACTCGACCGATGCGGACAGTTGCTGCTTCAAGGTGCGCAGTGCCGAGAATTCCAGTGGGAGAACGGTTTTCCGCGGGCAAATAACCTCTGTTGCAGAAACTCGCCTCAGCTGCCTCGGAATGTGCCGCAAATATTCTCCTTCGGCCCCGTACCGTACGATCAATGAAGGGGCTTCAAGGCCTTAGGAAACCTGATAGGGGGAATTGGCACGATGAAGGTGCTCTGTTTGTGGTACGCGACCGATGACGAAATCAGTTACATCAAAGGAGCGATGCCGGCTGGTACGGAAGTTGTGGCTCCGAAAGGCGACTATCTCTCTCGCTTTGATTGTGCATACTCAGATGTAAAGCAACCTTGCCCCCGACGCTGACGCGATTATCGCCTTGAGCGTCCCGGAAGGCGCTTTGGAGATCGCCAAAAAACTCAAGGTGTTTTCCTGGATGCATTCGGGGGTTGATGACCTCCGCCAAATGGGGGTTCTCTCTCTCTTCAAAGAACGCGGCGTAAAACTTGCGAATATCCGTGGTGCCAACGCCGTCGCGCTAGCAGAGCAAGCGATGATGTTCGTGCTTTCGCTGGCGAAGCAGACGATAGTCAAGCACCAGGCATTGCAACACCGACAGAAACCGCACCCCGTATATGAGGACGAGACTCGATCGGCTATGTTGCATGGTCGAACCATCGGGATCATCGGCCTTGGACAAATCGGCGCCCGCATCGCTAAGCATGCAAAGGGCTTCGACATGCATGTTGTCGGTGTCCGCCGCGACAAGGGAAAGCCGGTGGACTGCGTAGATTCAGTTCACGGAGTCGACGAGTTGCAGTCCGTGCTTGCGAAATGTGACTATGTCGTCGTCGCGACCCCCAATACGGTTGAAACCAATCAGTTGATTGGCAAAGCCGAGATTGCAGCGATGAAGCCATCTGCCTTTCTGGTCAACATTTCGCGTGGAAGTGTGATCCAAGAGAAGCCGCTTTATGAGGCGCTTACGTCCGGTCGGTTGCGCGGCTACGCAGCGGATGTCTGGTGGACCTATGGATTTGGGCGGGCCTTTCCAGCCGGTTCGGGCTCACGCTTGGCTGTTCATAAGCTTCCAAATGTGATTGGCTCCGATGATCAAGCTGCGAACGCCGATGACGTTCTGCAGCGAAATATTAAGTGGGGTACTCAGAACCTGCTAGAGTTTGCGACGGAAAAGCCGCTCACGCGGGAAGTGGATTTGGGTTACTAGACCAACCGATGGAAAGTCGCGGGGACCTGAGGGGCTCCAAAAGCAAACCGAGTTCAGGGACTGCGGACTCATCATGCAGTCCCTGAAACAGTCGTTCGTGAAGTTTTGTTTTGCGGGCCGGACTATGTAGGGCCGGCGATGGGAAAGTCGCGACTGAGGATCAATAACAATGCGCGCAAAAGCGTCTTGAACCAATGCAAAAGTAGGCTGAAGTTGAAGCCGGCGGCTGCGAGGATGGCATTGATCCGGTCACCATTTCGGCCTTTGAGATAGTTGCGCCGCATCCGGTGATCGTCCTTGAGATGGCCGATCAAGGGCTCGACGGCGGCGCGACGGCGCATCTCACGACGGATGGCTTTGGTGACCCGGCGGACCTGGCCGCTGATCCAGACCTTGAACCGATCTGGATAGTTGTGGCCGCGATAACCCTTGTCACCATGGATGCGGCGTGCTGCGACACCTGTGAGCTTTTCGAGATCGGCGATGACGGGACCGAGCGTGTGGCCGTCATGCGGATTGCCGTGAAGGGCTTTGGCATGCAGCACGAACTGGCCCTCCTTGGGCGCGGTGGCCGGCGTGGTAATCGACACCTTGCAGCCAAATTCGTAGGGGGCCCGCGCCTTACCTTTACCGATACATTCCACCTCGGGGGCGTGCAGCGAATAGACCTTCGGTCCGCGCTGACGCTGCTCTTGATGCCGAACCCGCACTGCGAGATCGAGCAGCGGGCCAAAGCGATCCTCGAGCGCGGGATCACCCCCGATCTTGCGACGAATGTCCCGCATGATGCGGCGAGCCGGGTGCGCAGGAATTTGAGCTCCCGCCGGGCTCGCTTGAACTGATGGGCATGCGTATAGCGCCCCACCATGATGGCGGCACGCTTGGCTACGCGCAGATAGCTCTGGCGCAATTCGATGCCCTCGCGCTTGGCCAGCGCAACCAGCTTCTCTATCGCCCGGTGGGTAAGCCGCGCATCGGTCGGATGCGCAATCGCCTTCTCCTGGACGGTGGTATCCACCACCACGCGCTCGAGATTCTTGCTCTCGATGGCCCCGCTCCGGTGTCCCACCGAAAGGCTCTCTCCTGCAAAAGCGCTGTAATCTGCTCCTCCCCCAGCCGCTGGCGCCAGCGCGTGAGCGGAGCGATCGAATGGCAGTTTGTGCTGAACCACCACTTCCCCGCAGAAATACTGAAAATACGGGTTCTCCACCCACCGTTCGCACAGCGCCTCATCGGAGAGGTTCTGCATGTGCTTGAGGATGAGCAGGCCGGCCAGCAATCGCGTCGGCAGCGGCGGCTGCCCTGGCCCGACGCAACAGACCGAACCAAAGCGTCCCGCCAGAAAGTCCCAATTCATCTCCGCTGCCAACCGCACCAGCGGATGGCGAAGATTGATGATCTTCTCCAGTGATGGACCAAACAGGTCGTTCTGACGACCGTCGCGCGGCTGGCTCACGGGTCTTCCTCCGACAGCGAATCTGCCGCCAAAGGAATCACGAAGCTCCGAAATCCGGAATTCCAAATCGCAAGAAAACCAAGATCCGCCCCCAGCTTTCTTGCAAAATCGAATACTTGCTCAACTCAAATCACAGTGCCAAATCAATCGCTTCCGAATTCTTCACACACGACGACTTCGCCGTCCGCCGCGACGACCGGCGATTTCGCGCTCAAAGATTTCGTTGAGCATGCGCTCGACCCGTTTGATGATATCATCGGCTCCATAAGTCGCCTGCGCACGCCCATTGATTGCGATCAGAGCGGCGATGGGCCTGGGTGGCGTTGGCACGCCTAGTTCACCGGCAAGGCGATGCCGAACAAGCCAGCGTCCGACCGATCAGCGATGTCTCGGGGCGACACGCTCGCAAAGATATAATGTCCACCCCCAGGCGGCGTTACGGCGGATGGACGATCGGTCGGAGCTTAGCCTCGGGGCCTATCCTTCTCGCAGCACACGCTCTCTACAACAAACCCGCAAGGCATAGACTAGGGGCAATGTGCTGCGTGCATGGTGCGGTATCTCTCTCAATTATGGCCATGCAGCCCGCGAGCGGTACCATCCCAAAATTCTCGAATTTTTGCCTTGGACGCAGAATTTCGACGGGTTCAAGCCGCGCATTAGAGTAATTCGGCTGCTGGAACGCGATACCATTCTCTGCAGGTTAAAATGTAAAATCATCAGCCTTGCGAAAGAAAACGGCTGGGGAGCGCTAAGGAGATGAATAATGCGCCTTTTGGCGAGGCTGAGAACTGAGCTGCTGCCGGTTTGATGGACACCGAGATTAGGTGTTTCATGAAGCCGGAGGTGGGCAATGAAAAGACGGAAGTTCAGTCGCGAGTTCAAGGTCGAGGCGATCAAGCTGGTCATGGAACGCGGGGTATCGGTGGCGCAAGCCGGCCGCGACCTGGACGTCCATGAGAATGTTCTTCGTTCGCGGGTCCTCTTCGAAGTTTCGATGGTTCTGCCGCCTCAGCGGAATTTTGTTGAACATTGCCGCGGATCACAAGTGATCGCGGTTCTACTCGGTAACCCGCGCGAACGCCGCACATAAACGGACCTGTAATGGAAGGAGTATCCGCCCTGCACCAACGGAAGCGGCCGGCTGCACCGGTAAGCTGCGCAACCACCTTGGATCGGGGTGGGCGCGAGTCGATTCAAGGTGAGGCCTCGAGGCCTGTGTTGGAGGTCTCTGACCTTCAAATGACCTTTGGGTCTCGCAAAGCCTGCGTGTACGCAGTCAACGGCGTGAGCTTCCATGTCAACCGCGGCGAGCTTCTGGGCGTGGTTGGCGAGAGCGGCTCCGGCAAAAGCGTCACGATGATGTCGCTGATGAAGCTCGTGCCGATGCCGCCTGCCATAATAGTCTCAGGGCTGGTCCGCCTCGCGGGGTGGGATCTGCTGGAGCTTGACCCACGCGAAATGCAAAAGGTGCGCGGCAGGGAGGTCGGCTTTGTCTTTCAGGATCCTATGACGTCTCTCAATCCGGTCTTCTCGGTCGGCTACCAGCTGATGGAGCCATTGTGCAAGCATCTTGGGCTCCGCCGGGGCGAGGCGCACAAGCGCGCGATTGAGCTTCTAACCCTTGTTGGTATCCCATCTCCACAGGACAGAATAAACGACTACCCTCACCAATTTTCCGGCGGCATGCGTCAACGGGTAATGATTGCTATTGCACTCGCCTGCGAGCCAAAGGTCCTCATCGCGGACGAGCCGACGACTGCGCTCGACGTGACGATCCAGGCACAGATCCTTGAGCTGGTCAAAAAGCTGCGCCAAGAACTTGGGATGAGCATCATCTGGATCACGCATGATCTTGGTGTGGTGGCCGGTATCGCCGATCGAGTGATCGTCATGTATGCCGGGCTCATTGTCGAATCCGCCGCTGTTGACGATCTCTATGCAACTCCCCGTCATCCTTATACACGCGCACTTCTGGAAACCTTGCCCCGCGCCGACACTGCACGTGACCGACTGAAGAGCGTCGGTGGGCAGCCGCCTCATCTTACCGCCTTTCCCACGAGTTGCCCCTTCGCGCCCCGATGCCCGCACGTTTTTGATCGATGTCGCAGCGAAAGACCGCCGCTCATCCCTGTGAGGGAAGGCCACGAAGCGGCATGCTGGTGGGACGTAACCAGGCAGCGGCCGCGCGATGATGTCTGAGCCACGCGTCCTCGTCAGCGAAGAACAGGCCGGCCAGGATGACATCCTGCTGAGTGTCACTGACCTTGCACTGCACTTCCCGATCTATGCGGGCGTCTTCGGCCGCCAAGTTGGCGCCATCAGAGCGCTGGACGGGATAAATCTAAAAGTCAGGCGAGGCCGGACGCTCGGCCTGGTTGGCGAGAGCGGCTGCGGCAAGTCGACGGCCGGACGCACCATCCTGCGCCTTTGCGATCCGACGCGTGGTCGCATCATCTTCGACGGCCACGACATCACGCACCTGCAAGGCAACAAGCTGCGTCGCATCCGTCCGCGGATGCAGATGATCTTTCAGGATCCGCAGGCCTGCCTCAATCCCCGCATGACCGTCGGATCGATCATCGCGGAACCACTGAACGAGCACGGCGCGCAACAAGGTAATGACAAGGAGAGGCGGATCGGCGAGCTGCTGGAATCTGTCGGGCTCAATCCGAGGTTCGCCAACCGTTACCCACACGAATTCTCAGGTGGCCAGCGCCAGCGTGTCGGCATTGCCCGAGCGCTCGCGCTAAATCCTCACTTCATCGTCTGCGATGAGCCGATCGCCGCCCTCGATGTCTCCATTCAGGCGCAGGTCGTCAATTTGCTGCATGATCTGCAGAATCGATTCTCGCTGACCTACCTCTTTATCAGTCACGACCTTTCGATGGTTCGCCATCTATGTGACGAGGTCGCGGTGATGTATCTCGGAAAGGTCGTTGAACTCGCTTCGTGCAGTCTCATCTTTCGAGACCCGTTACATCCTTACACGAAGGCGTTGCTCTCCGCGATCCCAGTGCCTGAACCGAAAATCGAACGTGCGCGCCAGCGGATCATCCTGAAAGGAGACGTGCCGAATCCAGCAAATCCGCCTTCCGGCTGCCGCTTTCGCACTCGCTGCCCGGCCGCCTTCGATCGGTGTGCCGCAGAAGAACCAACCTGGCGAAAGCTGGCGGGCGACCGATGGGTTGCCTGCCATCGCGCCGAATGAAGAGATTGGCACCGCTAACCTCGAAAGAGGATGGTTGCGCCATGGGCCCGTTCTTCCAAGAGGGATGGGTTAAGCGGACGATTATAGCGCCTGGACGTGTAGCCCGGCTGATCAGTCGTTGAACAAAGGGGGATACAAATGTCGAAATTGAACTCATTATTGGCTCTGGGAGCCGCGGCAACATTAGTAGCGACGGTCGCAGTGGCGGCGCCCGGACGCAGCACACAAGGCACCGTTAATATTATCTATTGGCAAGCGCCCTCGATGCTCAATCCTTATCTGGCGAGCGGGGACAAGGACGCAGACGCCGCTTCGCTGGTGCTCGAACCGTTAGCCTTGTTCGACGAGAACGCCAAACTTTCCCCGCGGCTTGCAGTGGATATTCCGACCGTCGAAAACGGCGGCGTGTCGAACGGCTCCAAATCGATCACCTGGAAGCTGAGGCCCGGCTTGAAATGGTCCGACGGCTCGCCGGTTACCGCCAAGGACGTGGTCTTCACTGCCAACTACTGCATGAACCCGAAGGCCGGCTGCCAATCGCTAAACCGTTTCCGGGCGGTAGATAGCGTCGAGGCAGCAGATGAACTCACCATAAAGGTCACCTTTAGCGAGATGATGCCGGATCCCTACGGTCCGTTCGTCGGCGAGAGGTCTCCGGTCATACAGGCCAAGCAGTTCTCCGATTGCCTGGGTGAGAAGGCGTCGACCTGCACGGACGCGAACTTCAACCCGATCGGTACTGGACCGTTCGTCGTTACCTCCTTCAAGCCGAACGACGCTATCCAGCTGAAGGCCAATCCGAACTACCGCGATCCGAACAAGCCGGCCTTCGCCGAGGTCAATTACAAAGGGGGTGGCGACGCGCTGGGAGCGGCCCGTGCAGTCCTGCAGACCGGCGAATACGACATTGCCTGGAACCCGGTCGTCGCTCCGGACGTCCTGAAGAAAATGGAGGAAGCGGGCAAGGGTAAACTGTCTCTGTTCTTCGGCACGACGGTCGAAACTCTGGTGCTAAACCTAACGGATCCTTCGTCAAGCCTCCCGCCGGAGGAGCGATCGAGCGCCAAGCATCCGAATCCCTTTCTGAGCGACGTTCGTGTGCGCAAGGCGCTGTCGATGGCGCTGGACCGCGCCACCCTCACCAAGATCGGCTACGACTTCATGGGCAAGCCGACCTGCGACATTATATCGGCCCCGGAGCTCTTCGCCGCTGGCAACACGAACTGCCTGAAGCAGGACATCAAGGGTGCCCAGAAGCTTCTTGACGAAGCGGGCTGGAATTCGGGTTCCGATGGGATCCGAGAGAGGAAGGGCAAGAGACTGAAGCTAACCTTTCAGACCTCTACCAATGCCGTTCGTCAGCAGCTACAGGCGATCATCAAGCAATGGTGGCGTGAGATTGGCGTCGATGTAGAATTGAGGAACATCAACGCCTCGGTGTTCTTCAGCAGCGATCCCGGTAATCCGGATACGTATCAGAAGTTTTACGCGGACGTCGAGATGTTCACCTTCATCTCGGGTATCGAACCCGGCACGTTTGTGGCAGGCAACACCTGCGATAAGGCGCCGCGCGCAGACAACCAGTGGCGGAACACGAATTACGCTCGCTATTGCGACAAAGACTACGACTCCTTGGTCGTCGAACTTGGCAAGACGACCGACCTTGAAAGACGCGCCCAGATCTTCAAAAAGCTGAACAACATGCTGACCGTGGACAGCAACACGTACCTGCCACTGGTCTGGCGTGCCGCCCCAATGGCAGTCTCCAATACTTTGGGTGGAGTTATCTTTCCCTGGGATTCCCCGTTTGCAAACATCCAGGACTGGTATCGCAAGAAGTGAGACTACTCGCGTGCTCAAATGCACGCGGCTTCTGACGACCCAACATCCCGGCCGCGGGTAACACGGCCGGGAGTCATTAGGCGCGAGACATGCTCAACTATGCCCTTCGGCGGCTGCTTACCGCCGTACCAACCGTACTTCTAATCAGCCTCATCGTCTTCGCGCTGCTTAAAGCGGCGCCCGGTGATCCGTTGGCAGACATACCAATAACGATTCCGCCCGAAGATCGCGCGAAGATTTTAGCGGCGCTTGGTGCTGATCAGCCGCTGATCGTGCAGTATCTCTTGTGGTTGAAGCAGTTTCTATTGGTCGAGCCACTGCATGGCTTGGACCTCCTGTTTGGAACGCATTTCGCAGACGGCATGCAGCGGGTTATCTCGTGGCAGACGCGCAGCCCCGCCTTCGACATCATCGCCCAGCGACTTCCCCAGACTCTGTCGGTGGTCGGCCTTGCCTATGTCGTTGGCGTGCTGGTGGCGCTGCTGTTCGGGATCGTATCCGCCTACAAGCGCCATTCCGTGTTCGACCAAGTTGGCACTTTCCTATCGATGTTAGGCCTCGCCATGCCGTCCTTTTTCACTGGCGTTCTGGTGATCCTGATCTTCGCCGTCAACCTTAACTGGTTCCCATCGATCTACAACACAAACCTGGTCGTCAACAGCTGGAGCAGCTTTCTCGAGCAGCTCCGCCAGATGGCTATGCCGGCTATGGTGCTGGCGGTGCAGACCACTGCCTATACCAGCCGCTACGTGCGCTCGTCCATGCTCGACAACCTCGGCCAAGACTACGTTCGTACAGCGCGCGCCAAGGGGATGAGCGAAGCGGTCGTGCTGTTCGTCCACGTCTTGCGCAACTCGATGATTCCGGTTGTCACTCTCATCGCGCTAGGGATACCGGGAATCTTTGCGGGGGCTATCGTTACCGAGCAGATCTTCAAGGTCAACGGAATTGGCCAGCTCCTGATCAGCGCCATCTACGCCAACGACCTGCCCATGGTGCAGACGTTGTTTTTTATCTTTGCTGTGCTGATCGTCACGTTCAACTTGATCGCCGATCTGCTCTATGGAGCGCTCGATCCGAGGATTCGCTATGACTGAATTGCGAAGCCACGCCCAAACGGGTGCAGTTACCAATGCGATTGTCGCGGAAACACAGACAGTCGATCACGCGAGCGGTTCCGATCTTGGAATTGCCGACGTCCCGTCACGTCATGGTTGGTGGGATCTTTGGGACCAGTTCAAGAGCCATAGGGGCGCGGTGACCGGAGCTGCCGTCTTCATTGTGATTATTGTCTCTGTCGTCCTTGGTCCCTTCGTTTGGCATATCAGCCCCGAGTACATCGACTTTACGATGATCAATCAGGGACCAAGCTGGGCTCATCCGCTCGGCACCGACCAGCTCGGCCGGGATCTTCTCGCTCGGATGATGATTGGCGGGCGAATTTCGATCGCCGTAGCGCTGACATCGAAGGTTATCTCAATCTTTCTCGGCACATTTGTCGGCGTCCTTGCCGGCTTCTTCAGAAGGCTCGACGGTCCGCTGATGCGCCTCACCGATCTGTTTCTGGCATTGCCGGTGCTGCCACTACTACTGGTCATGGTGATGCTGTTCCGCGATCCGCTGGCCAGCGTCTTTGGTCTCGACATGGGTATCTTCATCCTGATCGTTTCGGCTATCGGTGTGACCAGCTGGATGAATACAGCTCGCATCGTGCGCGGCGAAGTGCTGGCCATCAAAGACCGCGAATTCGTGCTCGCGTCGCGCAGCATCGGCACACCGCCTCGACGGATTATATTGCGCCATGTTCTGCCCAACATCTTGTCGCCGATTGTCGTCTCGGCCACCCTTGGAATCGCCACGGCCATCCTGACGGAAAGTACGTTATCGTTCCTGGGTCTCGGCTTTCCACCGGATCTTCCGACCTGGGGGCGAGTACTCTACGACGGAATCGAATACATGCAAGACTTTCCATGGCTCGTTCTTTGGCCAGGCATTGTGATCTCTCTGACCGTCCTCAGCGTCAACTATGTCGGTGACGGCCTGAGGGACGCGATGGACCCGCGGCTACGAAAATGATTCACCCCAAGACCGCACAAGAAGTGCGGGCCCCTGCCGATCGTACGAAAGGAATTCCAATGGCTATTCTTAATAGTGTCGCCGCTCTGCACTCTGACATCGTAACCTGGCGGCGCGACCTCCACGCCAATCCCGAACTTGGTTACGATGAGCACCGTACTTCGGCATTCGTGGCCGAGCGATTGCGCGAATTTGGCTGCGATGAGGTCGCGACTGGTCTGGGCAAGACCGGCGTTGTTGGCGTTATCAAAGGCAGAAAAGCTCCAAGCGATGCCGACATCAGAGTAATCGGTTTGCGTGCCGACATGGATGCGCTTCCGATCGACGAAGCGGTCGATAGGCCTTACACTTCCACAACAAAAGGCGTGATGCATGCCTGTGGCCATGACGGGCACACCGCGATGCTGTTAGGCGCAGCGCGCTATCTTGCCGAAACGCGGAACTTTGCCGGAACCGCCGTTATGATCTTTCAACCCGCGGAAGAGGCGGGCGCAGGTGCGGCCGCAATGATCAGCGACGGTCTGATGGATCGCTTCGGTATCGAGCAGGTTTTTGCCATGCATAACTCGCCTGGACTTCCGGTAGGTCGCTTCGCTATCCGCCAAGGCCCGATGTCAGCGTCGACAGAAGGGATGGTAATCAAAATCGAGGGCCATGGAGGCCATGCATCGACGCCGCATAAATGCATCAACTCGGTTTTGGTCGGCGCACAGCTCACCACTGCTCTGCAGCAGATCGTGGCCAGCAACATTGATCCCTTGGAGCCAGCCGGGGTTTCGGTATGCGTTTTCCTGTCCGGAAGCTCGGGTAGTGTTGTTCCTCAGACTGCGGAACTCCGCGGCACGATCCGCACGCTGACGCCGCAGGCTAATCAGCTCGTCAAGAAGCGGGTGCATGACATCGCAGCCGGAATCGCTCAAGTGACCGGTGCGACGATCGACGTGACTTACCGCCCCGGCTATCCAGCCATGTTCAATCATGCCGCACAGACAGATCTTGCGATGATGGTTGCAAAAGAGGTGGTCGGCGAGGACAACGTGCTCGAATGCCGGCCCTCACTAGGCGGGGAAGATTTTGGCTACATGCTGCAGGAACGTCCAGGTGCATACATCTGTTGTGGCAACGGCGATAGCGCAGGCCTCCATCACCCCGCGTATGATTTCAACGACGACGCCATTTTGTATGGAACATCGTTCTGGATCAAGCTCGTGGAACGCTCGCTAGTTGCTTGAGAGTTTCTCGAAGAACTCGGAAGGGGAATTGCGGTTTGCTCGTCAGATTCGCCGGTACAGCGTTGAACAACAACTGAATGCACCGCCAAAACTGTCAGTTCTTCCTCGCAGCGCAACGTGGAACGCTCAGCGCCCGACAGATTGACGGACATGCATCGGGATGCTGCTATACAAGTCAGTCAGCCTAACAGCTGGCTGGCGCGTTGCCGAACGAGTGGTGCAAGCCAGCGCGATTCGTCTTTCAACTAGAGGGGGCAGATGAATTGCGATAGCCGCCGAAAGGTTCTAGTCACGGCTGGCAGCAAGGGCCTGAGTTTTGCAATCGCGAAGCGTTTGGCGCAAGACGGTGCGCATGTTGTGATCTGTGGTCGTGATCAATCGGCATTGGAAAGCGCTGTCGCTGATTTGCAAAGCATTCCGCAATGCGAACGCGTCCATGGGCCCGCCGCTGACCTCGGGCGTCGCTCGGAAATAGACGCGTTGTTCGAGCGGGCGGTAAGTCGTCGGCTGTGAACAAGCCTGTAAGCGATTGAGCGGGAGTCTGTTTTTGGGATTTAATGGTGTTTAAGATTGCAGGGATTTGAGGATTAGGCGCCGCAAACCTTGCAAATTCGTTTTGTGGATTCCTTTTCGTTGTGACCCGTTCTCCTGTGGTGCATCGGAGGGGCGATGCGGCCGAAGAAGCACAAGACGACGGGATCGAACGATCTGTTCCGGGCACGGCTGGACCAGATCATCAACATGAAGCACGAGCTGGTTCTGCTCCGGCAAGATCGACTGGGACTGGATCGACGGCGAGATCGCCCCGCTCTACAGCGAGAACGGCAGGCCGGGGATCGAGACTCGCTTCAGATCGGGCTGCTGTTGCTCAAGCACATTTACGGGCTGTCCGATGAGGGTGTGTGCGAGCGCTGGGTCTACGATCCGTATTTCCGTGTGCCTCGTAGCCGGTGCGTATCTGCCGGCACAACTGTGTTGAAGATGGGAGCTGGCCTCTCGGAGCCGGCCTGCAGGGGCAGGCTTCAAACCACTCCAGGCTGCTGCGTTTAAGAGACGTGGTGGTGAGCGCTGGAGAAAAGGCGGGGGCTACGCCGTCAAGTGAGTGATGAGAAGATGAGCGCAAGCGAACCGCCGATGACGCATCGAAATGGGTCCAGGCGCTGTCAAAACGAGCATTGGGATAGTGATGCTCGGAAGAGTGTGGGCGACACCTGCTTACGGTCCACGCGGCAGCCGGTGTATAGGCGGCATGATCTCATCACAGGCTTCAATCCGGAACGAGGGAACCTGGCTTGGGGTGTTAAGGGAAATCCGCAAGTGGTGCACACCACGAGGGAGAACACCCAAACCCGAGACAGGGGCGGAGCAGCCTGTAGTAGCGCCGAAGGGGCTGTAATGGCTATGGAGCGAAGGGGCTGCGTTATCTTGTCCGACATCGGACGCCAACCGGCTTTGTCGGGAGGAGCGTCATGACGCCGGACAAACCGTTGCCGATCACCAAGCGTATGGTCTGGGAGGCCTACCAGCTGGTGGCAGGGAATGGAAAGGCGGCGGGCGTCGATGGCCAGAGCCTGGACGAATTCGCGCAGGACCTTGGGAATAACCTCTACAAGCTCTGGAATCGCATGGTGTCGGGAAGCTATCTCCCGCCTGCGGTCAGGCGCGTGGAGATTCCCAAAGGTAATGGCGGCATCCGTCCTCTGGGCATCCCGACGGTCGCGAACCGCGTCGCACAGATGGTGGTCAAGCAGTATCTGGAACCGGGGTTGGATCGAGTGTTTGATCCCAACTCCTACGGCTATCGGCCGGGAAAATCAGCGGATCAGGCGATCGAGCAAACGCGCAAGCGATGCTGGGACTATGATTGGGCTTTGGATCTCGACATCAAAGGCTTTTTCGACACAATCGATCCCTTCTGGCGAGAGCGCTTCGGAAGCACTGTCAGGAGCCCTGGGTTTTGCTGTACGTCGAGAGATGGCTGAAGGCTCCGGTGGAAATGCCCAATTGGACTATCCAGAAACGGGAAGCCGGAACACCGCAAGGTGGAGTGGTAAGCCCGCTGCTGGCGAATCTTTTCTGCACTATAGCTTCGATGCGTGGATGCGTCGGACGTTTCCGTGCATTCCGTTCGAACGCTATGCCGATGATGCAATCTGCCATTGGACGGCGGCGATCAAGGTGAGACCTCGCATTGCGTCAGCGTAGAAGCTCCCGAATGATAGGCCGTTGCCTCATGTAAGTTGCTCCCCGACCAACGGGCGGGCGGGGGCGACGATGAGGCGGCTGAGCATGGCGACTAGGAAGGAACTGACGGCAGCTGTGGGCGAACGCTACCGATCGGGCGATCGCGTGGAGAAGGCGCGGATATTGGATGAGTTCGTCAATATCACTGGATATCATCGCAAGCATGCGATGCGGCTGCTGCGGGGCCATGATGGGTCGCGAACAGGTCGTCGGGCCCGGCGCCGGATTTACGGTGAAGCCGAACGCAATGTGCTCGCACTCCTCTGGGAAGCGTCGGACCGGGTTTGCGGCAAGCGGTTGAAAGCCCTGATGCCGATGCTGATCGAGGCGATGGAGCGGCACAGCCATCTTGACCTCGCTCCCGAGATCCGCGGCAAGCTGCTTTCGATGAGCGCGGCGACGATCGACCGGGCGTTGGGCCGGATTCGGGAAGGGCTTGGTCGCCAGCGCCGGCGACCGGCCGCGCACGCCCTGCGACGCAGCATTCCGATCCGGACTTCAGCGGATTGGAATGATCCGGCACCGGGATTCGTCGAGGCGGACCTTGTCGCCCACAGCGGCCCATCGGCGCGCGGCAGTTTCGTGCAGACCCTGGTCCTCACTGACGTCGCGACGGGCTGGACGGAATGCGCGCCGCTGATCGTGCGCGAGCAGACGCTGCTGAGCACCGTGCTGACGGAATTGCGTAAGCAATTGCCCTTCGCGCTTCTTGGCTTGGACACGGACAATGACACCATTTTCATGAACGAGACGCTGAAGACGTACTGCGACACGGCCAATATCGTTTTCACGCGCTGCCGGCCGTACCGCAAAAACGATCAGGCGTTCGTCGAGCAAAAGAACGGCGCTGTCGTGCGCAGGATGGTGGGCTACCGGCGGTTCGAGGGTTTGGAGGCGGCGACGCTGCTGGCGCAGCTCTACCGCTCAGCGCGCCTGTTCGTGAACTTCTTCCAACCGTCGTTCAAGCTGATCGCCAAGCAGCGCGACGGCGCGCGTGTGCACAAGACCTACAGCGCGCCTGCGACGCCGCATCAACGGCTAGCCGCCGACGCGCGCACGTCCGATGAAGTTCGCGCCCGTTTACAACAGACTTTCGTCAGCCTCGACCCCGTCGCCTTGTTGCGCGATATCCGAGTGACGCAGGAGCGGTTGGCGGCGCTTACCGACGCCGAGCCTGTCGCGAACCCCGGCGCGATCGCGCAGCCGATCGATCTTTTCCTGGCGAGCTTGAGAACCGCCTGGAAGGAGGGCGGCGCCCGGCCGACAGATCGGCCGATCGTCAAAGCAAAACGAGGCCGTCGCCGTCCCGACCCGCTCATTCGAGTGACGCCGGATTTGCGCAAATGGTTTGAAGCCGAGCCGTGGCGGACCAGCAGCGAACTCCTGGCGCGATTGCAGGCAGAATACCCCGGAGTCTATCCCCAAAAACTTCTGCGCACGCTACAGCGTCGCCTAAAGACCTGGCGCAGCGAACAGGCCAACGCCCTGCTGTTCGGCCCCTCCCAAGTGCCGCCGCTCGCCCTTGACGTCGTAGCGCCTCGATAACGGCGGGCTCGCGCAGCAAAGGCCGGGCGTTGCGAACCGCGACCATCATCGCATCCGGTGCGGCCGAGTGCCTGATCCGTGCTCGGCGTCAAGGCCAAGCCCGCTACGCGGGTCGCTTCGCGAGCCTTGACCCCTGCGCGCGGATCAGGCCGCGGACGACCATGAGCTTTGCTGGCACGCCCGGCTTTGAGGCCGGCCTCTGTCAGCAAAGCTCATGGCGAACTGCCACCACAATGGGGTTACTCCAGCACATCTTAGGCCCACTTCGGCAATCATTGAGACGCCTGGCCGCCTCCGCTTCAAGCCGGGAGCAAAAAAGATGAGGCAGCGGACGAGCCAGAGGGAGCACTTTTACGTGCGGCAATACGCGCTCTCATCCTGATTGTCGCGCCATACTGCCATTGCCGCACACGGTTGCGGCATCCGTGAAGAACCCATGTCCATGGAGGTTGGCACTCGTGTTGCAAAGTAGCGGAATGCCCGCAAGTCTTTCACATTCGACAAGAGGCTCTGCGACTTTGTGGTTAGAGGTTCTAGGAAGAGATGTACAACGGCGGGGACGTTTTCCCGCCATTCGTCCTCGTCTAATGATCGAACAGCAGGATCCGGCGTTCCAGAGTTAAAAATATCCGCAGCACGATCCTCTAAGCACATCGGGCGGCTAGTCAGGCAAGACCCATCCACATCGTCTTTGCCACTTCGAACCAAACCACGCTGAAGAGCGATGCTTGACCATCCGTGATGACGCTTTCTATCGGAGAAACTTGTTTCGCGCGGACATAAGGACCGAGCCGAACGAGATGACACCTTCCCTCATGGCGCGGTTGTCTCAGTCCTCTCCGAGTGATGGATAAAGGGGTAGAGCATCGCTCGGCTTGCGAGGTCGGCTGCATTCAGACTTCATTCGAAGTCGTTCTCTCTCCTGCACAACAGTCATCAGATTTGTTGCATTTACGACAAGCATCTTTGACGACCCAGGGCACAAGATTTGCTTCGCTGATATGGGAATCGCCGCGCCGACCGCGCTAGCAAACAGCGTGCCGAGCGCGCGGCGCGCCCGCCGCGTGTTGGTGCCGGAAAGGTAGCACAGCTGGCGATCAGCGCGTCGGCGGCCAGCGTGTGGCGCTGGTAGGCCGCAGCGATTGGCTCTTCCACTCCGTGGTCTTGCCGTCGGCCGCGCCGAGCCGCGCGCGCGGGGACCACGATCTTAATCGGCCCGAAGCTGCCGGTCAGTGACCGCGGCCGGCTGCCGTGCCGATGCCCCGTAATGTCGGGCGGTCCCCCATGGCCGGCCTTCATGCTGCGTTCGTAGCGCGGCCGCGCAAGGGCCGCATCGAGCTCGCCGCGGATCAATTCTTCGATGAACTCCCGCGCTCATTCCCGTACCGCGGTTTCGATCGGATCGAACCAATCGTCGAAAAGCTGGGCAGCCGCTTCTCCTTCACACTGCCGGGAATGCGTCTTCGTGATATTGCTGGTGATGGTGTGGTCTCCGATCCGGCGCTCCAACGCCGGATAATTCGAGGTTGATCACCTCTGAGATTACGCCACCTTCAATTCCAACCAACACCGCTACGGGACCGACTTAGTCGTGGAGAAATTCAAGAACATCGCCAGAGGGAACATTCACCCGCAGTGGTAGGACGACATTCTTTCGGCGATCGCTACCCTCGACAGCATGGGGGCTCGTCCTCTTCTGGCTGCTGTCGCCACCGGGCCTGGCTGAGCCTGAACATGGTTTCCATTATGACTTCAGCAGTTCCAAGCAGTAGCGAACCGTCAGTTCAGTTGTCGGAAGAAGGAGGTCATCAGAGACTCCAAAAGTAGGCGTGTGCACTCCGGACTCGTTGCCCGGCTCCTTGCTGCCAAACCAGAAATAGATCGAAGGCACGCACGAGGAATAGAACCCGAAATCGTCGGCACCGGTAATCGGCAGTTTCTTGTCAGAAAAGTGGCTCTCGCCCATCGTCACACTCACCAGTCGCCGAAAGCGCTCAACCATGGCCGAATCGTTGACGACAGGCGGCTCACCCGCTGTACAGGAAAATTCAGCTTTTCCCCGATGCATGGTGGCGACACCTTCAGCTATTTCGTGAACGCGCCGAATCAGGATTGTCCTCCTGACTACACTGCTCGTTCTTATTGTTCCACTCATAGTAACGGAAGGGCAAATGATGTTCGTCGCCTCACCACCAGCGATAGTGCCAATCGTAATATGGGCGCCATCCTCGAATGGCATTTCTCGAGACACGACCTTCTGAACTTCGTTGATAAAAGCCCCCGCTATCGCAATGGCGTCCACCCCGGCATGCGGACTGGAGCCGTGAGCCATGGTCCCGATGAGATCGAGCGCGAATTGATCGGCCGACGTAGTTACTGCCCCTGCGCGTGCCCCGTACGTGCCGGCGGGCAAATCAGGTTTGACATGGAAGCCAACGGCAGCGTCGAACCCGTCGAGCAGACCATTTTCGGCTATCGAACGACCACCTAGCGGTTCAGCCTCCTCAGCAGGCTGGAAGAACACGCGAAGCCTGCCGGAAAAGCTCTCACGTATCCTACTCAATGCTAGCGCAGTCCCCATGGCTATCGATGCGTGCGTATCGTGCCCACAGGCGTGCATCACCCCGGGGACTCGCGAACGATAAGGCAGGTCGTTTCGCGTTTCCTGAATCGGCAAAGCATCAATGTCCCCCCGTAGAGCGATGGAGCGCTGCGGTCCCGGCGCTAAGCCTTCAATGTCGACGTACAGGCCGGTTTTGTGAAACGTTTTCGCGCCCGTCAGTCCGAACTGTTCCAGAGTTTGGCGGATTCGTTCCTGAGTCTTCCATTCGTTATTGGAAAGCTCGGGCTCACGATGCATAGCATGGCGCATCTCGATAATTGCGATTCGCTCTGCATCGGAAATCAAACTGTTCGCAATTATTTTCATTGTCACGTCGCCCTTTTAGCAAGTCCACCCCTTGTTTCTAGGCTAGCAGAGTCTGAGCAACGGAAAGCATCGACCAACCAGACCATAGCGCAGCAATCCTGCAACATTGAGGGACTGACGCGCGCCTTCGCGGAAGCACCATCCACCATCCCCGTGAGCTTGGATCGCTGATCCGATGTTATTCCCAAATTAGCCCGCCTGCGATGACACACCCCAGGCGTCCACAAATTGGCCGTCCTCCCGGCCTTCCACCATTGGCTCGTATGGCTTTGGGCAGCAGGGCGCAACCAGCGTGCACCGGAGTACGAGTTTCTCGAGCCCGCAATGCGGACCTCTTTCGCGTCTACTTTGATGCTTTGATGCGCTGGACCATCGAGCGGAGATGGTCGCGTCGGTAGCCGGCGGGTTTGATCAGCATGCATCCGGGCTAGCAGATCATTTCTCTATTGGCGCACGATCGTGGCCGCGCTGCATCCCCATCTAGGGTTGACCGAGGATCTTCTTCGCAGCACGAAGATGCGGTTTGTCGATCATCATGCCGTCGAGACGCAGCGTGCCGGAGTTCGGATTGCTTGTGAACGCCACGATCACCCTCTCGGCCCAGATTCGCTCAGCCTCCGTCGGCTCGAACGCCGCATTAACGACGTCGACATGCTTGGGGTGGATCAGCGCATTTGCCGAAAAACCGTCGCGCCGCGCGGCGCGCGTTTCCTGCTCGAGCCCCGCCAAATTGTCGATGTCGGTATAGACGGTGTCGATCGGCGCGACCTCGGCTGCAGCCGCCGCGATCAGGCAGAGATCCCGCGCCAGACGATAGGGGCTGTGGAACGTACCGCCGGAGGCCCTTTCAGTAGCGCCGAGCGAAGCTGAGAGATCTTCCGCACCCCACATCAGGCCCGCGAGCCGAGGAGAGCAACCCTTGTAGCTGCTGAGCCCGAAGATCGAACCGGCGGTCTCGGTAGCCACGCATACGATGCGGGTTGCGCCCACCGTGATGCCGGCCGCAGCTTCCAACGCTTCGAGCCACCGGGCCAACTGCCGAACGTCGTCGCCGCCCTGCGATTTCGGCAGCAAGATCCCGTCGGGCTTGCCCGGCATGACCGCGGCGAGATCGGCGAGCGTCATGTGGGTGTCGAGCGCGTTGACGCGGACATAGAGTTGCTGCGGGCGGCGCCTATGCGTGACCATCGCCAACGTCAGCTTGCGCGCCTCTTCCTTCTTCTCAGTGACGACGGAATCCTCGAGATCGATGATCAGCGCGTCGGCCTTGCCTTCGCTCGCCTTCTCGAACTTTCGCAGAGAATCCCCAGGCACAAACAGCATCGAGCGCATCGGACCAGACTCTTATGACATCATCCTTTATCGCTACGAAGACAGAATCTAGCAATAACTTTCCTTCTGGGCGCCGCGGCTACAAGTCCTGTCACGTTCTCCCACGGTCACTTTCTGCTGGGCGGAATATTTGCCCACGTCTTAGCCGCCAGTTGCCCGCCAACGCTGGAACATGAATAGTACCACCAGTCCCATGACTGGAACGATCATTACCACAGTCGAGATTGCCGGGAGTATGGGGGTGACTTCGAACAAAATGCCGTCCCAGAGTCGCACCGGCAGCGTCTTGTTGCGCGCACCACTTAGGAAGAGCGCCAAGATCACTTCATCAAATGATACGTGGAAGGCCAGTAGCGCGCCACCAACCAGCGCAGTGCTGATTTGCGGCAGAGTTACACGCCAGAAGGTCTGCCAAGGCTGAGCCCCCAGATTGGCGGATGCTTGCGCCAGGTCCGGGCTTAGCGATTGCAAACGGCTTCCCATCATGACAACGACAAACGGTAACGCGACCACAGTGTGCATCACTGCTATGCCCGCAACTGTACCGACCATGCGGAGTTCAACAAATATGAAATACGCGGATGCCGCGATCACTACGGAAGGAACAATCTGAGGCGACATGAACACCGCCTCAGTGATCCCGCGCAGGCGTGCGGGCAAACGCGTAATACCCATTGCCGCCAACGTTCCAAGCACGGTAGCGCTTAGCATGACTATCGAGGCAACCTTAACCGAGAGCCAGAAGGACTCCATCCATCTCTGGTCGGAAACGAATTCACGATACTGCCTGAGCGATGGATTCGACGGAATAATCTCAAATCGGGTCGAGTCGTTGAACGACATCGGAATCACGGCCAGTACCGGAAGGAGCAGGAACAGAATCGTGCCAATCCCGACGAGCGCGAGGAGGATCCGCATTGCTGGGCTTTGGGGGCGATAGTGAGACATACCTTGGTCCAGAGGGGAGTGGGGCTCAGACGGCTTTCAGGACCGTGGCTTCGGGCAAGAGCGCGCGGTAGATCATGTACAAAATAAGCGTCGAGGCAAGCAGGCTCGTCGACAAAGCGAACGCAAGCGACCAGTTCAATACATCCTTGACATTGAATGCAATAAGGTTCGCAACCATCATCTCCCGTGTTCCACCTAACATCGCAGGCGTGATGTAGAACCCGAGACCCATGATGAAGGTCAGGAGCGCAGCCACGGCGGCGCCCGGAACTGTGAGCGGGAGCGTCACCCGAATGAGGGTGCGCATTTCGCTCGCACCGAGACTAGAAGACGCTGCCTTCAATTCCTGCGGTATTGCCAAAAGCGAGCTCAGGATGGGCAGTATGGCATATGGCAAAAGCATATTCACCATCGCGACGACGACCGCAAATCGGTTGTACATGAGCTCAAGCGGCTGCCATATCCAGCCGCTGTCGACCAGCAATCGGTTGATCAATCCCGTATCTTGCAAGAGGAGCATCCACACATAGTTCCTCACCAAGACAGACAACATGAACGGAAACGAGATGAGGGCGATCGCAATCGTGCGCCTCTTCGAATCCAGTGAGGCTATGAAGTACGCACAGAGATATCCGATGATCAGACAAATCACGCAAGCGATGAGGGCCACTTCAAATGTCCTCAAGAACACCGAGCGATATAGAGGGACCTCGATCAGACGACGATAGTTCGAAAGATCGAGAGCAGTCGATCCGACACTCTGGGCGACACTTCCGGCAATCGGGAGCAGGAAGAACACGACAAGGAAGGCTGCAGGACAAGCCATCAGCGCGACCGTGGCACCGTGACTGCCCAGATAGCGGTTCATGCGATCACCATGCGCGCGTCCACGATGTGTGCTCCGTGCGCATTCACGATGACAGGGTTCAGGTCGAACTCAATCAAGTCATCTCTTCGATCCCAGCAGAATTGCGAGACCCTCTGGATCAGCTCCACCAGCGCCTGTCGCGCCACCTTTTCGCCGCCTCTGAAGCCGGACAGCAAGGGAGAAATACGAGAGGCGTCTACGATTTCGGCCGATTCCTCGGCGGTCATAGGTGCCAGTCTGCAATTCACATCCTTCATGATTTCGATCAACACGCCGCCGGCGCCGAAGAAGATTGCGGGTCCGAACTGCGGGTCGATCTTCGCGCCGATAAAGCATTCGACCCCTTTCCCTGTCATGGGAGTGACCAACGCTTTGGGATCCGGCTCGCCCAATTGGGTCGCTATGCTTTCGAGCTTGGTGAATGCCTCCGCCGCTTCGTCATCAGTGGCTATACCGAGCATCACTCCACCAACGTCAGACTTGTGAATTGCGCGCGACGACAACAATTTCATGGCCGTCGGCACACCTGCCTTTACCATCACCTGGCGTGCTTCTTCGCAATTGCGCACAACCCACGACGGAGGCACGGCTATGCCTGCCGCGCTCAGCACCCGGCGGCATTCATCCTCAAGCAGTACTGCGTGTACGACGTCCTCGTGAATTTCAGCTCGCGCTTGCACCTCGATAAGATCTGACGGAGTTGAGCGCTGAACCAATGCCGCCATGCCTCTCGCCGTCGACTCAAGCTTTCCATAGACGGGCACGCCTGCACCATGGAGCGGCCGCAAAGTGTTGGGATGGCTGTCGGCATGATCGCTGTGGATCAAAACTGGTTTGCTCGAGGCACTCGCAAGCTGACCAATGCCCTCGGCCGCCTTCGATTCAGAGGATTTCACTCCACTTAACAATTCGCTGCCAGCCGCCATCAAGTGGTAGCCACCGAAGTGGCCGGCAAAGATCACGCCACTTACAGAGGGATCTTCAAGGCATGCTTGCAGCACCCCCGGGATACTTTCCGGGTTTGATTCGGCCACACCGGCGAAGTCAACTGGGTTTCCAATGCCGCTACGCACCGGCAACAGAGCTTTTAGCTTTTCATGCGTGCTCGGTGAAAAACTGGCGAGCGTAAGCCCTAGACGGCCGGCTGTATCAGCCACCATGGTCGCGTGCCCACCGCCATCAGACAAGATCGCGACCGCGTTGCTTCGTAGCGTCTTCCCGATCGATAGAGCCAAAGCGACGTCGAACGCCTCGTCGATTTCCTGGGCTCTATACACCCCGGCAGCGCGGAGGGCAGAGTCCGCAATGATGTCATCACCAGCCAGTGATCCGGTGTGAGATTGGACGGCCCGGCGCCCCTCTTCTGATCCGCCAGGCTTGAGAATAACAACTGGCTTTCGGATGTCCGAACGCGACAGAACGTCAATCAACCTGCGCCCGTCATTGGGCGCGAAGCCCTCACAGTAGATCAAGATGACCTTCGTCTGGTCGTCCAGCAACAGAACTTCGATTAGCTCGGAGGTCGTAAGGTCCGCGCTATTTCCGACGGCAAGAATACTCGAGAATCCGACTTGGCGCGCGTGCGCATAACGCGTAAAGCTAAGCGCAATATTCCCGCTTTGGGTAATCAGGCCGATATTGCCACTCGGAATTTCCCAACCGAGCGTATTCACCCCACCGGCAGCACTGAAAACGCCCGCACTGTTGGGTCCCAGCATGCGGATGCCGCGATCGCGCAGGGTGGCGACCATTTGGCGCTCTGCGGCCCGACCTTCTTCACCGGTCTCGCCGAAACCAGCCGAGACAACGACGACCGCTTTCGCATTCGCGGCCGCGCATTCGCTAACGGCGCTGCCCACGAAGTCAGACGGCACCATCACAACCGCCAGATCGACGCCGTCCGGCAGATCTTTCAGGCTTCGGTAGGCACGGATTCCATCGAGTTGGTCGGCGGAGGGATGGATCGGGTAAATGGCTTGACCGCCGCATGCAGCCAGGGCACTCCGCCAGCGTCGTCCGCCAGCTTTGTGGACGGCCGAAGTTGCGCCAATCATGGCGATCGAGCGCGGCCGCAGAAAGGCCGCGGCCAACGAGTTAACTGGGGTGCTCATGTCTCAGCGCCCTATCCAAACGGGCTGGCGCTTTTCGGCAAATGCGAGAGGGCCTTCCTTCGCATCTTCACTCGCATGCATTAACGCTAATCCGGCGGCGACAAAGCGCATGAATTCATGCGGATGCTCATGCAAACCTCGCCATCCAAGTTCCTTGGTGATCTTGACAGCCATCGGAGCATTTTCTGCAATGGCCGCGGCGAGCTTCAAAGCCGTCGGGAGTAGTTCGGCAGGCGCAACGACATGGCTGACAAGTCCCGTTTCATAGGCGCGCTGGGCAGAGATGCGCTCTCCTGTAAGCAACATTTCCATGGCGACGGCGAACGGAATCGCCTGCACAAGCCTCATTGCGCCATAACCATGTAGAACAGCCCGCTTCACCTCGGGACACCCAAATGAAGCCTGTGTCGAGGCGATGCGTAGATCGCACGCCAAGGCGAGCTCCAACCCGCCAGCCAAACAATAGCCGTTGATTGCAGCGATGACAGGCTTGCGGACTTGGATCGCCTGTCCGAGCCGATACGATCGATCGTCATCCCAAAGTTCTGCGACGCCACCGCCAAAATTCGCCCCGTGGAGGCTTTTCAGGTCTGCGCCGGCACAGAAGGACTTTTCGCCCGCGCCTGTGAGGATACAGACCTTCAGTTCCGCGTCCCGGTCAAACTCGCCGAAGTATTTGCCCATTGCGGCCACGGCGTCCGCATCATAGGCATTCATCGCATCCGGGCGGTTGATGGTCAGGATAGCGACCTGGCCACGGCGTTCGAAGATTACCTTTTCCACAATGCCACTCCTTAAAACTTATGCTCGCGAGAGCTGATTAGCTCAGTCGCCATTCGTTGAACTGTTCTGTGATATGAGCAAGATTTGGCCCCCACCACTCACCATTGAAGAGGAATCCCGCATCGAAGTTTTTCGGCGCGGACGGCAGCAAATCCAGCACCGAAGGGGCGACGAGCGGAATCGCCTTACGATTGGTTGGCCCATATGCGATGTATTTCGTGAGTTCGGCCTGGCGGTCCGGACGAATCGCGAACTCGATAAATCGCATCGCCTGATCGTAGTTCTTCGATCCTTTTGGAATCACCCAGCCTTCATATGAGATCGCGGCGCCATCGTAGGAAACGCGAATAGGCTTGCCAGCGAGTTGGGATGTCACGCCCCGAGTCCACGGGGTCATTACAATCTCGCGCGATAGAAGCATCTGCTCGACTTGCGGGAACTGGGTCCACCAGACGGCACTTCGCTTGAACTTTTCCAAGCTCTTGAGAGCCCTTTCAACGTCTAGAGGGTAGAGCTTGTCTTTCGGAACGCCGTCCGCCAGGAGGGCGAACTCCAAGAGGTAAGTGACCGAAGAGAGCATTCCCCGGCGCCCCTTGAATTTCTCCGTATCCCACACGTCACGCCACGTGGTCGGTACCGACGGACCGCTAAACACCTCGTTGTTGTAGGTCAGTTGCGCAGCGAACGTGACGCAGCCGCAGCAATAATCGGTCACCGTTTGGGGAAGCAGGTCCGCCACCGAAAATCGGCTGTAGTCCAGCTTCTCAAGAAGGCCATCGAGCAGAGCCGTGTAGCGAAGGCGATCTGGGAGCGAGATCAGATCCCACTCAACGTTGCGGGAGCCCACCTGCGCCTTCAGGCGCGCCAGCTCGACGCCTGTCGTCGCAACGACGCGAATACCGGTCTCCTTCTCGAAGGGATCGAACAGTGCCTTGACTTGCCCCTCTTGATAAGCGCCGCCGAAGCCAGCAAAAACAAGTTCCGTGCCGTTTTGCGAGCGGGCGGGAATAGCGGGAAGCGCAAGCGCTGCGGAAGCGGACGCTATCGCGGCAACGAAGCGCCGCCGCGTGGTCGTGCGGCTTTCGAACGTCATGTGAGGTTTCCTTTCGGCATTGGGGAGATGAGCACCAACTCGGAAGGGTGCCAGGAAACTCGAGCTTCTTCGCCCGTCTCGGGCAGCCATCGAGAATTCCCGCCGATCGGCTTCGATAAAAGCAAGGTGCCGTCGGACAACTGCAGCGTCACCCGAAAAGTGTCGCCGCAGAAGATGCGCTGAAGGACCCGGCCTCGCAGTTCACGAGAAGCATCTGCGGTGGGCGGGAACAGGTCGATTGCCTCGGGGCGAACGATACAGGTTACAGATGCACCCGAGCCAGTTGAGGAGGGGGCGTCGATTTGGACTCGCAGCCCTGAGCCTAATACCAACTCAGTTCGGCCTGAGCCCGCTTCGATGCACCCTTTGAGGACGTTAGATTCACCTAGGAATCCAGCAACAAACTCATTCCGGGGCCGATAGTAGAGGTCCGCGGGCGCACCCACCTGTTGGACCGCGCCATCATTAATAACGACGATGACGTCCGACATCACGAGTGCTTCGGTTTGATCATGAGTGACCGCGATGGTGGTGATCTTCAGCTCGCGTTGAAGATTGCGGATCTCAAGCTGCAGCTCCTCGCGCAGGCGCTTGTCAAGCGCTGCCAGAGACTCGTCCATCAGCAGCACCGGCGGCCGGAATATCACGGCCCGAGCCAGCGCGACGCGCTGCTGTTGACCACCGGACAGGTCCGAAGGCCGTCGATTGGCCAAGTGCGAGAGCCGCACCATCTCAAGTGCTTCTTGCACCGCGCTCTCAATCTCGCGCCTTCGCATCCCGCGCATTTGAAGTGGGTAGGCTAGGTTGCCGGCGACTGTGAGATGTGGGAACAGGGCATATTGCTGAAATACAAACCCGACATTTCGCTTTTGCGGGGCCAAGCTCGTGACGTCACGGTCACCTATCAGTATTGCCCCCGTAGAAGGCCGCTCGAACCCAGCAATCATTTTGAGCAGGGTGGTTTTCCCAGAGCCACTCGGGCCCAGCAAAGTCACGAATTGCCCCGACTCAATCGAGAGCGTCGTCGGACGCACAACTTCGAGTGTTCCGAAACGCTTGCTTACGCCGCGGATCTCGAGCCCGCCGCGGGCGCGCGCCCCTGATCGTTCCTCACCCATGCTCATCGAACTCAGTGATTTAGGAGGCTGCTGATATGCTAAATGAATTCTTGGCATAAATGTAGGACCTATGATATTTGTCCGTCAAGCAAATTGTTGGACCAAATGGCCAAGTTGGTGACCGTTATGAAGCCTGAGAAGCCGCCCCTGGAGATCGACGTCATTCAGACGCCCAAGAAGTCTGGAGTGCTCGCAGCCATGCTGCGCGAGAAAATCTTGAGTGACGAGTTGCAAGAGGGTGATCCCCTTCCCTCCGAGCGAGAACTTGTAGAACGGACAGGGATAAGCCGGACCTCCGTTCGCGAGGCGCTTAGCCTCCTGGAAGCAGACGACCTCATCACAACACGGCCAGGGCGAAACGGCGGGGCCGTTGTGCAGAAGCCTGGACCGGCGATCATGACTCGCCCGATTCAACTCCTGATCCGTGGCCGCCGGCTGCCTTTTCAAGCGGTCATTGAAACTCGAGAGGCGCTGGAGCCGAGTGGCGCGAGTTTAGCGGCGATCCACCGCACCAACGACGACCTTGAGCGCATGGAGCGCGCTTGCCTGGAACTGGAATCATCCTTGGAGGACGTAAGCCGCTATCTGAAGGCCAATACGAAGTGGCACTTAGCGGTGATGCAGGCGAGCCACAACGACTTGTTGATCGGATTTATGCTCGCGATTTCAGACGTCATGCATGCAGCAACCAACATCGACGAATTCAATACGCCTGAATCGCGGCTTGCGGTAGCCAAAGCCCATCGGCGCGTCATGGATGCCATCTTGCGCCAAGACGCCGCAGCCGCGCGCAGGCGCATGGAACGACATGTGGTCGCTTATTCAAAGCAAATCGCGCCCCATGCACCAGCCAACATCTCCCTCGAAGACTAGACAGCAGACTGAATATGAGCATTGATCTCACCATCGAAGACGGAATAGCGACGGTAACTATCAATCGTCCTGATCGCCTCAACGCGCTAAATCAAGAGCATTATCACTCGCTTTCTGCAGCGTGGATAGAAGTTCGGGACAACGCAAATATTCGCGCAGCCATCGTCACCGGTGCAGGCTCGAAATCATTCTGCGCAGGCGCCGACCTGAAGGAGTTCATACCAAACCCGCCGGGCGCAGGCGAAATGTGGCTGACACAAACGGATCAGCTTCTCAATCGAGGGTTGGAGGTTTGGAAGCCCATCATCGCGGCCGTGAACGGGTGGTGCTTGGGAGGTGGAATGACACTCCTGTTTGCTACCGATATTCGCATTGCCGCCTCCCACGCTCGCTTCGGATTGCCGGAGATTAAAAGAGGAATCATCGCAGGCAATGGCGGCACGCAACGGACGCTGATGAACTTGCCGTATCCACTCGCGATGGAACTACTCCTGACCGGCGATGATGTTGATGCGGAGACAGCGAGCCGTTGGGGAATCATCAACAAGGTAGTTGCACCCGACGAGTTGATGCCTGCAGCGCTGGAGTACGCACATCGGATTGCTCGCAACGCGCCGCTCGCTCTGCAGGCGTCAAAGGAACTTGCCCTTCGCAGCAGGGATGTCGATTTGGCAACGGGGCTCCGAATAGAGCAGATGTTCAATCGGTTTCTTATGAGCACGCAAGATGCGTCTGAAGGCGCCCGGGCGTTCACCGCAAGTCGGCCGCCCAAATTTATCGGAAATTGAACGGTGATGCACCTGCGTTGTAAAGTTTACCTAGGATGGAGCGCCTCGGCGAGGAGCGGGAATCATGTGTTGATTCTACTCACAAAAATCCGCGCGTTATGGATAGTGACCTGCCACTGAAGTTTCATCCAGCGGCAGTTGGAGTCTCGGGGGTTTGTACGCCAAGTGGCGCGGGTGGAGCAACGGGCGATCGGCGGAGCTGGTCGGGGTTGCGCAACCGATCGTCCGTTGCGGTGAGGTGGGCGGCATAGCCGCGGGGGTCAGGTATTTCAGCGACGAGTGGGGGCGCTGGAGATTGTACAACAAGGCTTGAGAACGCCCACGGGACCGTATGCCGTGAGGTTCTGTACCGGCATCACCCTTGGGCAGGCCGCGAGGTTTTCGTCCATGGTGTGATCGAGAAGGCGGACGGCGTTGTTTTCCGCTGCACGCTGGATGGATCGGAGACGCAGCGTTTTCTGGAGATCCGATCCTGGATGTTCGACCGCGCGGCATGTGCTCGCGGTGGCAGCCTAACGGCAGAGCCCTTTGTCAGCCTGGAAGCGCTCAACGCGTTGTCGTCGCTTGTCGATTCAGCGGTCAAGAGCGCGACATCATCATTGAATGAACCGCTTTCCGGTGCATGCGGAGCTTCTCACGATCGGAATCGGGGAGAGGCTCATGGCAAGCAGGACGGCGATATCGGCGAACCCGGTTCGGCGCAACCGGCGGTTCAGCGTGCATCAGATGGACCTGTTCACGGGGGGCATAGCGCACGGCGTCGTCGGGGTACCGGAATGGCGGGACCTGCCGAAGGAGGCGCAGGATGCGCTGGTGAACTTGATGACGCAGCTGGTGCTGGACCATGCACGGGTAAGCGCAACGCTCGCGAAGAGGGAAGACGGTCATGATCAGTGACAAGGTCCGCCCTCATCATCTCGAGCGCAAGGCGATCCTCTATGTGCGCCAGTCCTCCGCCCATCAGGTTCTGCACAATCGTGAGAGCAGCGCGTTGCAATACGCGATGCGCGACCGATTGACGGCGCTGGGGTGGTCCAAGATCGAGGTGATCGACGATGATCTTGGGCGTTCCGCTGCCGGCGGCGTCCAGCGCGCGGGCTTCGAGCGGATGGTGGCCGAGGTCTGCCTCGGCAAGGTCGGCGCAGTCTGTGCGCGGGAGGTCTCGCGCTTTGCCCGCAATAGCCGGGATTGGCAACAGCTGATCGAGATGTGTCGCGTCGTCGACACGGTGCTGGTTGACCAGGAAGCTGTCTATGCTCCGCGGCATGGCAACGACCGACTGCTTCTGGGGCTGAAGGGAAGCCTCAACGAGTATGAGCTGGACCTTTTGCGACAACGCTCGCTCTCGGCACGCTTCGAGAAGGCCAGCCGTGGCGAACTGATTGCGGCCACGCCAGTCGGTTTTGTGAAGGTCGGTGATCGCTACGAGAAGGATCCGGACCGGCGTGTGCAGGACGCCATTACGCTCGTCTTCGACAAGATCGAGGAGCTCGGGACCGCGCGGCAGGCGCTGCTGTGGTTCCATGAGCACGGCCTCGACCTACCGGTGAAGCAGCCGAACGGTAACACAGCCTGGCGGCGGCCCAGCTACGCGACTCTCCACAGGATGGTCGAGAACCCGGTCTACGGCGGAGCCTACGCCTATGGTAGAACAGCCGTAGCGACGGGGTACGGCGTCCATGGCGCAGGCGCGAAGATCCGCCGGAAGGCGCGCGCCGAGTGGCTTGTCCTCAAGCCGGACGCCCACGAAGGCTATGTGAACTGGGAGAGGTTCGAAGCGATCCGTACAATGGTCTCCAGTAACGTGCCCACGAGCCGGCATCATGGCGCGCCTAAGCATGGCGAGGCACTGCTCGCTGGGCTCATCCGCTGCCGGCGTTGTGGCCGCAAGCTGACGCTGCGCTACAGCGGCATGAAGCATCACATCCCCCGTTACAGCTGCTCGCGCGGCTGGATGGACAACGGAGAACCGCGCTGCATCGCGTTCGGTGGCTTGCGCGTCGATGATGCGATCGAAGGGGCACTGCTCGGCGTTGTCGGGCCCGGCGCCATTGCGGCGGCTACGGCCGCCGCAGCCCAAGCCACACATCAGAGGGATCAGGTTCGCGAAACGCTCGGCCGTGATCTCGAAGCGGCCCGTTACGCCGCCGATCGCGCCTTCCGGCAATATGACACGGCGGATCCGGCAAACCGCCTGGTTGCCGCGGAGCTTGAGACGCGCTGGAATCGCTCGCTTGCCCGCGTCGCCGAGGTAGAGAGCAAGATTGCCGCGCATGATGCGACGACCGCACCGACAGCGATCGATCCAACGATGCTCAGCGTGCTGGCCTCAGACCTCAAGTCAATCTGGTCAGGGCCGACCATCGATGCGCGGCTGAAGAAGCGCATCGTCCGTACGCTGATCCACGAGGTCGTTGCCGATATCGATGACGAAGCGTCCGAGATCGTTCTTGTCGTGCATTGGGCGGGCGGCGCTCACAGCGAGATGCGGCTGCCGAAGCGTCGACGGGGGCAGCGTAACAGCACCCCCGATGACATCATCGCAGCCATCCGGCAACTGGTGCTGATCGCCAGCGATGACCTGATTGCGGGCCTGCTCAACCGCAACGGCCTCAAGACGGGCAACGGCAACCGTTGGACCCGTGAGCGCGTCACAACCACGCGATCTTATCATCGGATACCCGTCTTCCGGCGGGCCGAGAATAGCGTCGAGCCATGGCTCAATCTCTCCGACGCCGCCAGGCTTCTCAAGGTCACATCCAAGACGCTGCGCTTGGCCGCAGAAGCTGGTCAGATCGAAGCCGTCCACCCTCTGCCGGATGGGCCATGGATCTTCGCGCGCGCGGCCTTGACCACGGATGCCGCCACATCCATCACCGAACGAGCGCGGCAGAACCCAAGATACCCCGCAGGATCGCATCCCGATCAACAAAGTCTCTTCTCTTCAACAACATAGACAAATGGGTGTTCTGATGCGCGATTGTAGTCGTCGACCCAGGCAGCGATCTTGGCGCGGGCGTCGTCGAGATCGAAGAATAGGGTTTCGTTGAGCAGCTCATCGCGCATCCGGCCGTTGAAACTCTCGACGAAGCCGTTCTGCATCGGCTTTCCCGGTGCGATGAAGTGCCAATCGATGGCTGAGTCCTTGCACCAGGCGAGCATGGCGTTGCAGGTGAACTCGGTGCCATGGTCGGACACGATCATTCCTGGCTTGCCGCGTCGCTCGATGATTGCCGTCAGTTCGCGGGCCACGCGCCGCCCCGAGATCGACGTCTCTGGAATGGCGCCCAGGCATTCCTTGGTGACGTCGTCGACGATGTTAAGGATGCGGAAGCGTCGGCCATTGGCGAACTGGTCGTGAACAAAGTCCAGAGACCAGCGTGCATTGGGCTTGGTGTCCACCAGGATCGGGGCACGGGTCCCCACGGCCTTGCGACGAGCCCGCCGCTTGCGGACGGGGAGCCCTTCCTCGCGATAAAGCCGGTAGATCCGATTGATACCCGACGGCTCGCCCTCCCGCCGCAGCAGGACGAACAGCCGGCGGTAGCCAAAACGTCGCCGCTCGTTGGCGAGGTCACGCAGCCGCCCGCGGAGAACCGCGTCCGGAGGACGGCTGGAGCGATAGCGGATCATCTTCCGATCCGCGTCCACAATCGAGCAGGCCCGCCGTTCCGACAGGCTCATCACGGCCTGCAGATGCGCGACCGCTGCGCGCTTGGCGGCGGGCCCTACCATTTTTTTGAAAGGAGCTCGCGAAGGGCGGCCGCATCCAGCATCTGCTCGGCCAGAAGCTTCTTCAGCTTCGCGTTCTCCTCCTCCAGCGCCCTCAGCCACTTCGCCGCGGTAAGCCGTGGCTCGGAAGCTCACTGTGCTCTGCTGGCATTTATTGACGAGGGGCGAAGATTACCTGTGGGCCCGCCCAGCACAGGTCGCCAACAAGACCCGCGCGATGCAACTTCAAGCCGGACTTCCGCAACAGAAGGGCAACCGGCGTGGACCAGCCTATGCCTACAACATCAAGGCGCTGCGCGACCGCGAGATGTCGATTGCCGCCCAGGCGGAGCGAAGCTACGAACGGTTCATGTCGCAGTGGAAAGCGCGGCGCCAAAACCCGGCGCGCGGGCGCCTCAGTTCGGCAGGACAAAATAGGCAATCCGGTGACGCTTGCAGCCGACGCGTCACGCTTCGCCACGAGGTCGCCCGCGCCCAACAAGCATA
The DNA here is from genome assembly GCF_025200865.1 of Bradyrhizobium sp. NC92. NCBI lineage: Bacteria > Pseudomonadati > Pseudomonadota > Alphaproteobacteria > Hyphomicrobiales > Nitrobacteraceae > Bradyrhizobium > Bradyrhizobium sp. NC92. The sequence continues at coordinate 7,088,462 of NZ_CP104171.1, read as the reverse complement.
GTCGCTGCTGACGGCAACTTCCAGCGGCTGCGAGATCGGTGGCCGGGACGGACGAATGACCCGCGGTGCGACCGACAAAAGAATGGACTTACAGCGATTTCTGCAATCGTCATCTCGGTCATAAAAAAATCGCTTGTCCATCTCATCCGTCGGGCGCGAATGATCCCAATGCTCGGCCGGGAAGTCGTCGAAGGTCAGCAGCGTGTGTCGATACTTGCTGAGGCAGTCAGCCGCCTTCTCGTATTTGGGCGTGTAGCTCTCGATGAAGGCGTCGAACGCGAGCTCGGCGGCAGCCTTCGTTTCGGCCATCCAGATCTCCTGCAACGCGCGTTTGGTCTTCGGCTGCTGGCTCTTCGGCAGCTTGGCGAGCACGTTGGCGGTCTTATGCACCCAGCAGCGCTGCTCGCGCGTTTTTGGCTAGACCTCGCCGGCGCCCCTCCAGAACCCGAGTGCGCCATCGGCAATGACGAACTGCGGCCGCACGTCGAGCCCGCGCCGCTTCAGATCGGGCAGCAGATCGCGCCAGTCCTGCGCGCTCTCGCGAGCGCCGTCGGTGAAGCCGACCAGTTCCTTGCGGCCTTCCGGCGTCGCGCCGATCAGCACGAGGATGCACTGCTTTTCGTCTTCGAGTCGCGCTTCAAGATGGGTGCCATCAGCCCAGATGTAGACGTAGCGCTGTCGCCGACAGATCGCGCTTCTGCCACGCGGTGTGCTCGTCGAGCCAGCCATCCTTCAAGCGACCGATGGCGGATGCCGACAACCCGGCAGCATCCTTGCGGAGCAGCGCAGCCAGCGCCTCCGAAAAGTCGCCGGTCGAGATCCCCTTCAGGTAAAGGATCGGCAACAGCGTCTCGATCGACTTCGTCGGCATGCGGACACTTTGGGATCAGGTGCGTATGCAGGATCGAATGCACTTCGTTCTTGAGCCGCGTGCGATGCCGCACGACCTGGTGGCGCCGCGCCACCAGTCTGCGCTTGCGTTCGGTTTCCGCATCAGGCGTCCAGATCTGCGGCAGGTAACCCGCCGCCTGCAGGGCTGGCGAGTGTACCGGCATCGATCTTGTCAGTCTTGACGTGCGCCTGAGCGACCGCCTTCACCTCCAACGGATTGGCGATAATCACTCGCGCCACGAATGGCGCTAGGACCCGCGACACCGCCATGCTATTTCCGGTCGCCTCGATCACCACTTCATCGGTCGACCGCAGACTCTTGCCCATCCCTTCAAGGGCGGTCCGGGTCATGTCGACCCGGCCGGCATGTCGAAGGATGCCGTCTTCCCAGATTACCACCTCGCCGAAGGTTCGGTGAACATCAATACCAATCACGCGTCGCATCTGCGCTCCTCCCTTCCGTTGGTTATGGCGGGAGCGGCGGGCGACACGACAACTACGGATTCGCGCTCACGGCGCAACCGGGCGAGTCGCAGAGGCGGCCAGCTACTAACACGAGCTCTCGGCTCATCGTGTGCATCGGCCTGCCCGCACCTTCGTGCTCCCGGTGCCTCTGTCCCGATGGTCGCACTATACGCCACGATGTAGAACACCGCGGCGGAACGTTGGCACCGAGAAATCTCATACCGGTTACCAACCCCATCGAGAGCGTGTTCGCGACCGTGCGGCACAGGACAGTGCGCACCAAGGGCTCGTTGTCGCCGACCACGGCCAGGCTAATGGTGTTTAAGCTGGTCATGGCCGCAGCAAAGACCTGACGGCGGCTCAAAGGCACAAATCAGTTGCCGAAGCTGATCGCAGGTGTCAGGTTCAACGACGGCATCGAGGTCATCCAAATGCCGGCGAACCACGCCACCAGATCACCTCATCACCCAAAACCCCGCATAGCTCGATAGCCTGCATGTCTCGATGCACAGGCGCAGAATTACTGCGCTGCGGCCGACGATATTGCTCAAATAGAGTGTCCCCGTGCCGGTACTAATTATTCGAGCTGAAACTTATCATCGGTGCGCTTCAAGATGCTGACCAACGCGCGGCGAGCCTATCGATGGCTGTCGCAGATCCTGCTGCCGGCCGACAGGTTGCTGACGGTGGTCGACAGGCGGACGCGATCTCGCCCCGAAGCGCTGTGGCTCGTGCACGACGATCTGGTCGCTCTTGGGGAGATCGAAAGCGATCCCCTACCCCTGCGCACTTCGACGGGCGGTCATTGGCTCCTGGAGCACGGTCGATGGTGGGACCGGTATGCGCCAGTCCATCGAGCACTGAAGAATTAAGTAGCCATGCTCAAGGCTCGCCGACAAGCCCGAGATCACTGACGGCAGCAACAATGGAGCAATCGATGAGTCAGCCCGCCACTGTCCGCAATAAACCGTCGAGCATTAAATCGTCGGATCTTACAAGCCTCACTGTCGGAGATGTCCAAGCTGCTTTCGCAAGCGGAGAATGGACGGCCCAATCGTTGGTCGAGGCGAGCCTCGACAGGGTCGAGCGGTACAACGCGAAATACAACGCCATCATCTTTCTGAATCCGTCGGCCGTCGACGACGCGAAGGAAATCGATAGGCGCCGTGCAGCTTGCGAGTGCCTTGGTCCATTGGCGGGCGTTCCGGTCGTCGTGAAGGACACTATCGATATAGCCGGCTTTCCCACGACGGCGGGATGGTCGCTGCTTTGCGGGAAAATGGGCGGGGTTGATCTTATGCCGGAGCGTGACGCTCCGGTCGTGTCCCGCTTGCGGGAAGCCGGAGCCGTGATCATCGGGAAGACAAACGTTCCGCCCCTCAGTTGGAGTGGTGCTCACGCCAATGACAGTTGGGCCGGGCCGACACTAAATGTCGCGATGCCCGACCGCGTACCCGGCGGCAGCAGTTCAGGCACCGCGTCTGCGGTTGCCTCGGCTATGGTTGTGCTCGGCCTGGCTGAAGAGACCGGTGGTTCGATCCAAAATCCCGCTTCGGCGCAGGACCTTGTCTGCGTCAAACCAACTGTCGGGTTGGTGTCCAACGCGGGCGTTATGCCTCTATCGGGAAATCGGGACGTCGTCGGTCCCATTGCTCGATGTGTGCGTGACGCGGCCATTTGCCTAGATGTGCTTGCCGGCTACACGTCAGAGGATCCAAAGACCCTCGCGGGTATCGGCAAGAAGCCAAAGGGAGGTTACACCTCTAAGTTTGGCGTGGATGGGCTCAAGGGCAAGCGGCTTGCTCTTTACGGCACCGGATGGCGCAATCAGCCCCTCTCAACCGAGGCGGAACAACTCTACGACAGAGCAAAAGAAGAGCTAGAAGGACTCGGCGCAGTTCTGATCGAAGATCCCTTTGCCGGTTCGGGTTTTGCGGACCTCCGCAAGCTGTCTTCTCCGCCTGCGAATTACGATGCGCGCGGCCTCGAGTCCATTCCTTACGACCTTCACAAATACCTCGAGCGGTTGGGCCCAAACGCCGCCCTAAAGACGTTTGCGGAGTTCGCTAAGGCAATCGAAAAGGAAAACCCATTCGGGCCGACGGGCCTGCTGCGCTCCCTGCATAATCTACCGCAGTTCGCGAGGATCCTGGAGAACCCGTCACAACCGCCAAACATCAGTGAGTTCATCGCTGCCAAGGAGGAGTATCTCACGATATTCGATGAGGTGCTTGTGAGCTATCACCTCGACGCCTGCGTCTTTCCGCAGATGCTTCAGGAGCTGCCGCCGCTGCACGGCAAGAAGCGAATTTGTGAGACAACGGTCGACGAAATTAACATTGCTGGTCTTCCGGGGGTTACTGTTCCCGCGGGCTACTACGCGTCGGGCTCACCGTTCGGCTTGATCTTTGTGGGCAGAATGTGGAGTGAGGCCGAACTATTGGCGTACGCATACGCATATGAGTGCGCAACGCGACATCGCAAAAGCCCCACTCTCGACAAATAGGAGGCCCAGCCAGGGCGGACGATGATTGTGGTCGGGTGGGGCGGCGATTTTGCTTTTACCGGGTCACCGGAGGCGGTTGCCCGCCCCCGGTTCCACAGAACGGGGGCGTGCGGAGTTCCCGCACCGACGCTTTCGACAGTTGGTTCACAGCACCGCAATCGCTTGCAGCTCCCGATAAGGGAGCCGCAGCTCAGGCTTCAGCAACGTTGTCCGTTCTTTGATCTGGTTGAAGGCGTCCCAAGTGAGGCGTAGGCCTATCCAGCTGCGGCTGCGCAGCATTGAAGTGGACCCGCGGAGCGGGACCGTTTGAGCCGGTTTGTCAGTTGGGAAATCCGACCGCTCCTACTTCCTTTCTATCACGCCGCCAAGAACGTTGTCTGCTGTTGCTGTGGGCATGTGGTCAACGCAGAAGGGCGTTGCCCACATGCCCATCTGTGGACGCCCCGCTGGATGCAAGCGCGCACGCGCAACAGAGGACGATCCGTGCGTCGGACCATGTGCGCTTCCAGTCGGATGAGCGCCGCGTCCGGGCGAGGTCTGCAGCCGCACCGGCGACCGGCGGTCGCTTCCCCCAGGATCGAAAAACATGAGCGCCGCTGACCCCAAGCACGTAGCCTTTGCTTTCCCGACGTAGTTGCTGTTCGACGTTACCGACACCGTAGACGGTATCACCGGCAACCCACTTGAATGGTACAGACGCGGCTATCGCGCGTGCGATCATTCTCGTCGCAAGCTTTGGTGCGGCGCGGCGATCAAAGTGAGACTGCGCATTGCCTCACCTCAATTGTTACCGGATGCTAAGCCGTTGCCTCACGTAAATTGCTCCCTTGGATCGGAAACGAGCGGGGGCGACGACGGGGTGGCTCAGCATGGCGACGCGGAAGGAACTGACGGCGGCTGCAGACGCGCGCTATCGGACGTCGGATCGCGCGAAGAAGGCGCGGATATTGGACGAGTTCGTCGACATCACCGGATTCCATTGCAAGCATGCGATGCGGCTTCTTCGAGGTCGGGAAGACGTGCGCCCAGGCCGGCGGGTGACGCCGGGTCCATAATGAGGCATAACACAACGCACCCGTGCTCCTTTGAGAGGCGTCAGACCGGATCTGCGGGAAGCGGCTGAAGGCGTTGATGCCTGCGCTGATTGCGGCGATGGAACGGCACGGGCACCTTGGCCGAGATCCGCGACAAACGTTTGGCAATGAGCGCTGCGACGATCGACCGCGCATTGGCGCGGGTCCGGGAAGGATTAGGTCGCAAGCGCCGACAGCACGCGACGCACTCGTTGCGTCGCAGTATTCCAATTCGGACGTCGGCAGATTGGAACGATCCGGCGCCGGGGTTTGTCGAGGCTGACCTTGCAGCGCATAGCGGTCCATCGGCGCGCGGCAGCTTCATCCAGACCCTCGTGCTCACCGACATTGCTACCGGCTGGACGGAATGCGGTCCTCTGATCGTGCGCGAACAAACGCTGTTGAGCACGGTGTTGACGGAATTGCGCAAACAATTGCCCTTTGCGCTGCTCGGCCTCGATACGGACAATGACACCGTGTTCATGAATGAGACGCTGAAAGCTTACTGCGATGGGGCCAACATCGTCTTCAGGCGTTGCCGGCCCTACCGGAAGAACGACCAGGCGTTCGTCGAGCAGAAGAACCGCGCCGTCGTGCGCAGGATGTCGGCTATCGTCGGTTCGAGGGCCTGGAAGCGGCCAAGCTGCTGGCTGAACTCTATCGATCGGCGCGGCTGTTCGTGAACTTCTTTCAACCCTCGTTCAAATTGATAGCCAAGCAGCGCGACGGCGCTCGTGTGCGCAAGACATACAGCGCGCCGGCGACGCCACACCAGCGCCTTGTCGCCGACGCCCGCACGCCCGACGCGGTTCGCCACCACCTCCAAGAAATCCATGCCGCTCTCGACCCGGTCGCGTTGTTGCGCGACATCCTCGGCGCGCAGGAACGCCTCGCGGCGCTCGCGGATACCTAGCCAATCGCCCATCCTGCTGCGGCATTGCAATCGATCGATCGATAGCGGTACGACGACCCCACCTCGTTTAGGTGGGCGAGATGAGCGAGACTCGTGCGTGGATAGACAACGTGAGGGACGCTCATTCCATGCATCAAGACAGACATCAAGACAGGCATGATGCCGCCTCCTATCAGCGGATCGAAGTGATTACGGGGGAGAGGCGACGGCGCAGTTGGAGCGATGCGGAGAAGGCGCGGATCGTGGCCGAGAGCGCTGATCCGGAGACGAGCATTTCCGAGGTGGCGCGACGCAACGGGGTCAACCGGGGACTGCTCAGTGTGTGGCGGCGCCAAGCGCGGCTCGCGTCGAGCGAAGCGCCGCAGTTCGTGCAAGTCAGGCTCGACGCCGCCGTCGAGGCGCAGCCGAACGCGATCGATAAGGCGCATGTTCTGGTGAGTCCGGCCGAGCGGATCGAGGTGATGATCGCGGGCGCGACGGTGCGCGTGCCCGTCGGCGTCGACGCCGCGACGCTGGAGCGCGTGCTGGCGGCGGTGAGGTCGACGCAATGATCTCGTTTGGTCCAATGGTCCGTGTGTTTGTCGCGACGCAGCCGATTGACTTTCGCAAAGGCGTTCATGGCCTGGTCGCGATGGTAGCGGAGGGATTAGGCGGCAAGCCCTACAGCGGCGACGTTTATGTCTTCCGATCGAAGCGATCGGATCGTTTGAAGCTACTGGTTTTTGACGGCTCGGGAATGGTTCTAGCGACGAAGTGGCTCGAGGATGGGGGCTTCGCCTGGCCACCTGTTCGCGAGGGTACGATGCCGGTGACGGGGGCGCAACTGGCGATGCTGATTGAAGGTCTTGCGGAGTGGTCGCGTGTGGTCCCGAAGGTGACGAAGCGGCCGACGAAAGTTGCCTGAATCGTCTTGTTTTGCTGGCGATTGCGAGTGTGTTCGTGTAGCTCTGCGATATGGCGCTTCGCCCTGAAGATCTCCCCTCTGACCCTGCGGCTCTCGCCGAGATGGTGCTGGCTTTCGAAGGCGAGAACGACGATCTGCGCGCAGAGATCGCCACGTTGAAGAGCCTGATCTTCGGCGCGCGATCGGAGCGCTCGGCAATCGTCTGCGCTGAACAGATCGCGCTCGATCTGGAACGGACCGCGGGCGCGCAGCCTCCGGCCAATGACGACAAACCGGACGCGCCGAGACCGAAGCGGCGCAAAGCGAGGCGCAACATCGGCGCGCTGCCGGCGCATCTGCCCCGTGTCGAGCGGGTGATCGAGCCGGCGTCCACGCTGTGCCCGTGCTGCACGGGTCAGATGCATCGGATCGGCGAGGAGAGCAGCGAAGCGCTCGATCGGGTTCCCGCGTGGCTGCGTGTGCTCCGCACGATCCGTCCAAAATACGCCTGCCGCTCCTGTGAGGGCCCGATTGTCCAGGCCCCGGCACCGGCGCGGCTCGTCGAGGGCGGCATGGCGACGACGGCGCTGATCGCGCATATCGCCGCGGCCAAATATGCCTGGCAATCGACGCTCTACCGCCAGACGCAGCTCCTGGCGGGCCAGGGTGTCGTCGTCGACCGTCAGACGCTGGCGCGCTGGATGGGGAGCGCGGCGTGGCTGGTCAGGGGCCTCTACGATCTGCAACTGAAGACCATGCATGGCTTCGAGCGGCTGTTCTGCGACGAGACGCCGATGCCAGTTCTCGATCCGGGACGCGGCCGCACGAGGATCTGCCAGTTCTGGGCGCACGCGACGGACGATCGGGCGTGGAAGGGGCCGGCGCCGCCGGCGGTCGCCTATGTGTTCGCAGGCGGTCGCGGCAAGAAGGAGATCGTGGCGCAGTTGGCCGGCTTCGAAGGCGTGCTGCAAGTCGACGGCTATGCCGCCTACGCCTCGCTGGTGGGCGACGCGAAGGTGTCGGGCAAGATCCAGCTGGCGTATTGTCTCGTTCACGCGCGCCGCAACTTCGTGAGGGTGCACAAGACGACGAACTCACCCCTCGCCGCGGAGGTCATCGAGCGCATCGCAGCCGTCTACGCGATCGAGGAGAGGATCCGCGGTCACGGCGCCGGGGAACGCCGCGCTGTGCGACGGGCCGAGACGAAGCCGCTCATGGAGGCGTTGAAGGCTCGTCTGATCGCGGTTAAGGACGGGATCTCCCGCCGCTCGACGCTCATCAAGGCGATCGATTACATGCTCGAACGTTGGCAGGGTCTGATGGCGTTCCTGGATGACGGGCGGCTCGAGCCGGACAGCAACACGGTCGAGCGATCGATCAGGCCGATTGCGATCGGAAAAAAGAACTCGTTGTTCAGCGGCGACGAAGGCGGGGGCGAGACATGGGCGGTACTCGCTTCGCTTCTTAACACGGCCAAATTGAATGGCCTCGACCCCGAGGCCTATCTCGTCGACGTTCTCGAACGCATGGTGAACGGCGCCACGAAGACCCACCAGCTTCACGAACTTCTGGCCTGGAACTGGAAGGCCGCGCGCGAAGCCGAAAAGCGTGCCGTGGCATGACGAAGCGGAAGCAACGGCGAGTAACGCGTAAGCCGGTCAAGACGACGATGGCGGACTATGCCATGTCATTCGAGCGGCTCGGGCAATGGATGAGCGAGCGCGCCAGGTCGCCGACGCTTCGGCATCCGCGGGCGACGTCGCTCTCTATGCTCGACGGCGCAGTGGCCGCTGTCGTCGCCGGGCCGGTCTCGATGGCCTCCGAGGAATGGGTGTGCCCGCTCCTCGGCGTCGATCCCGACGCCTTCAATCACGACACCGAGGAGTTCTCGGCGATCGCTGCCACGCTGATGCGCCACAACGCGATCAGCGAGACGCTGTCGACGAGACCGGAGCGCTTCGAGCCGCTGTTCGTGCGATCGCCGGACGGCGACGTCGACCCGCAGCCTTGGTGCATGGGCTTCTACGCCGTCATGAAGCTTCGGCTTCTCGTCTGGTCGCGGCTTCTCTCCCCGAACGGAACCGAACACCTTATGCTGCGGCCGATCCTGGTCCATTGCATCGATGACGCCGGTCGGCCCTTGCTGCCCCCGGCCCGGCGCACACTGCGAACACAACCCATCGTCCAAAACGCCTGGCGCGACATTCCAGCAACCGTCGAAGCCTTGCGGCAGTTCTGGATGCCTATGCGCTTCAAGCGTGGCGCGTAGGCCGTCCGGGCCAAGTCCGTGGCCCTCTCGTACCGCTTACGATCGATCTCTTCCTGGCAAGCCTACGAACCGCCTGGAAGGATGGAGCTATGCGACAGACGGATCGGCCAATCGTGAAACCGAAAAGAGGCGGGCGCCGTCCCGCCCCCTCATCCGGGCAACGCTAGATTTGCGAAAATGGTTTGAAGCCGAGCCCTGGCGGACTGGTAGCGAACTGCTCTCCCGGTTGCAGGTGGAATATCCTGGAGCCTATCCGAACAAGCTTCTTCGAACGCTTCAACGTCGGCTTAAATCCTGGCGCAGCGAGCAAGCGAACGGGTTATTGTTCGTTGAGCGAGTAGAGCTCCGCAGCGAAAATGCGCGTGACAAAGGGCCGGGACCGAATTTGACCGTCGACCCGAGTAAAATCCATTCACATTAGCGTCTTCAACTAGGGCAGATGACGAATCCGCTTGCTAGTTGATCGGCACGAAACTCTTCGTCGCCAAACTTGCTGCTGTTCTGGATGTTGCACATTGCGAAAACCGGTGCTTGCCGGTCCAGCAAAATCAGTAACTTACCTGCGCGAAGAAAAGGGCTTGTTACTCGTCGTCGGCCGTGGTTCGCCTGTTCCGTATTGAAACCCGAGCGCGAGACCGAGGTCGGATTTGAAGATGATGTGGGCTCTTCGAAACGCCAATTGCGGTGCGCTGCACAATATGGAATGCACAATGCTCGCTATGAATCCAGCCAATCTCCCCTTTAACTCCGAAAAGATGCTACAGGGGCTGCGCGAGTGGGTCGAGTGTGAAAGCCCGACCTGGGACGCGTGCGCGGTGAACCGCATGCTAGACATCGCAGCTCGCGACATGGCGGTCATAGGCGCGAAGGTCGAGCGCATCGCGGGCCGGCAGGGCTTCGGCGCCGTTGTGCGCGCACGCTTTCCGCACCCCAAGCAAGGCGGGCCGGGCATCCTGATCGCGGGGCACATGGACACCGTGCATCCCGTCGGCACCATCGAGAAGCTGAAATGGCGCCGCGAGGGCAACAAATGCTACGGCCCGGGCATCTTCGACATGAAGGGCGGGAATTATCTTTCGCTCGAGGCGATCAGACAGTTGGCCCGCGCCTCGTTCATGACGCCGCTGCCGATCACGGTGCTGTTCACACCTGACGAAGAAGTTGGCACGCCGTCAACTCGCGACATCATCGAGGCCGAGGCTAAGCGTAACAAATACGTGCTGGTGCCCGAACCCGGCCGGGCCGACAATGGTGTCGTCACAGGGCGTTACGCAATCGCGCGCTTCAACCTCGAAGCGACGGGCCGGCCGAGCCACGCCGGCGCAACGCTATCGGCGGGCCGCTCTGCGATCCGCGAGATGGCGCGGCAGGTTCTTGCGATCGACGCAATGACCACAGAGGATTGCACCTTCTCGGTCGGCATCGTGCATGGTGGAAAATGGGTCAATTGCGTTGCAACCACCTGCACCGGCGAGGCGCTGTCGATGGCCAAGCGCCAGGCCGATCTCGACAGCGGCGTCGAGAAGATGCTGGCGCTGTCGGGCACAACCAATGATGTAGACTTCAAGGTGACGCGCGGGGTCACCCGTCCTGTCTGGGAGCCCGACGCCGGCACCATGGCACTCTACGAGAATGCACGCGGCATTGCCAACGCACTCGGCGCCGAGTTGCCTCATGCCAGCGCCGGCGGCGGTTCCGACGGCAACTTCACGGGAGCACTGGGCATTCCCACTCTAGATGGCCTAGGCGTGCGTGGCGCCAAGGCCCACACTTTGGAAGAGCACATCGAGGTCGACAGTCTCGCGGAGCGCGGGCGGCTAATGGCGGGGCTACTGGCGACGCTGGAGTGACGGCTACGCCGTGGTTTGATAGAGCGCAGAGAACAACTCTAAGACACCAGTTTTCCGCGTCGGCGCGAGACACAAGCTGAACAAGTTCTGTCACAGTCTCGCTCACGCGCGTCGGCCTTGTGTTCGGCCGCGGCCGTGCCAAACGCTTGAGATTGAGGATGCTCCGATGCTGCAGCTTGATGGGGCCTCGGTTTCTAAGAGCCAAGGCAAGGGCTGGAACATTCCCTCGACTATTCAGACGCTGAAAGGTCGAGCCCCAATGTGAGGTGGGGCAGACATGAGTCCAAATCACCTGCTGCAGATCCAAGCTTGTGCGGCCCACAAGCTCTACGAGCTTGGCGCATTAGGCTGCGGGGAGGTGGCCTTCTTCGATGGAAGCCGCTGAGGATACGCTTTCGATCAGCAAAGCTCGTAACGGCCGATCTCGACCTCACTCAAATCCATCAAGCGACGGAGGCGATCGTCAATCGGCAGAGGCTCGTGATGTCGTAGACGGGCAATCTCGAAATTCGGCGAATTGCAGCTGCGACCAACGGAAATCCGGCACATTCAAACAAGATGACCGCGATCTCTGGATGCGCCTCACGGAGGCGCGCTACGCAAGCAGCGACGTCTTTTTCAATCGCGGCGACGTCCACCGGCGGTGCCGGACGCTGTAGCTCGTCATGCCAGAACTTACCACCTTCGATGCCGCCGATCACGATTCTCGCGCGAGTGACTGGATCATTGATGCCGAGCAAATCCTCACTGCAATGCGTCGAGTCATACGTCAGAACCGCGATTTTCGCTGGCGCAGGCAGCTGGCGCAACAACGCCGGTAATAAGAGGAGGCTCGACATCACCACGGGCACTGTCACTGAAGCAGCTGCAGCCGCTTGATGCCGTATTGAGAAGCCGCAGTTTGAGCTGATCGCGACAGCGCCCCGGTGTACTAGGCGACGAGCGGCTGCGATGTAGGGTCCCTCAAGGGACGGATCGCCCCGGACGACATTCTCCACCCACGCACCCTCGACCGTTTCGGAGATGACGGGAAAGTTGAACGTGGCCGGATTTGTCAGTGAGCCGGCTAGTGGCGTCGGATTGGGGCGCACGGGCTGCACCCCGCGTTCGAGCAGCAGTACGCCCAGCGAGGGTTGATCTTGCGATATCATAGGGGCAGGTTAGCGCAATTTTGGGGAAGAATTCCGCCAGATACGCGTCGCCGGCTTGAGAAATTCTGCGCAAATCGAGCCAATCCGAAGCAAGTACGCAGAGATGCTGCGCAATCCCAGCTGTGCTCAATCCGTTCGCGCGAAAGAGTACTGGCGAGGTTCACCGCCGGTGAACCGAAGTCTTCAATGTCGGGGACTGGCGGCCGAAATTCTTCACGCGAACGGAAGGCTACGACGATCTCGCGCGATGGGAGGCCGGTTAGTGGGAAATCTGACGGCGTGCTTACCACCAGTTACTTCGCGCCACGTCGCTTGGCAAGATCGCACCGTCTTGCGCGTTGGCAGGGCAACTCCCTAGAGAGTTTGAATGCGCGCGCGACGCAGCCTCAGAGCCAAGGGACACCGACAATCATTCCCGCGAGAGACGGGTCGCAGGGACGCCAGCATTCACTCGAAATTGGACCGCGACAAACGGCAATCTTGCCGAACATCGCCTTATTCAGGGTATAGAGCAATGGTGCGTTGCCAGTCGGCACGTTTCGCTGGGCGGCCGGCGAGATGATGCCTGCTGGTCGGCAATGACAATCAGTCTGCCGGGCATGCGCCGCTCTCGAGGCATCTGAACTCGCTACCGACCCAAAATTTCCTGAAGAACAACGATCGCGTCGCCAACGTGGAGGAAATCATGGCGAGCTTTGCTGATCTTCTATCAAAAAATACGGCGCGCATTGGCTCCACGAGCTGGAGAAGGCCGGTGTCCCTTGTGGTCCGGGAAACGACTTTCACCAGGTGTTCGTGGATCCGCACGTCGTCGAGCGCGGCATGCGGGTGTTGTGAAGCACAACTTTGAATCCGAGCTGGCCTCGATCAGCAACGCGCTGACCTTCTCGGAGACACCGATCACTGAATACCGCAGCCTGCCGCTGCGCGGCGAGAACACGCAAGGTGTGCTGGCCGGCAAGCTTGGCTATGATGAAAACAAAATTGCGCAGCTGAGGCTGTCCGGGCGATTTAGCCTAGCGGTTTCGAGCGACTGGAGCCGCGCCGGTTCGGCTTGAGTTGCAAGCTCGAAAGATTCGCATTCCTCCAGATGGCCGCAAGATTCGAGCCGAATCGCCCCTCAAATCGGAGAAAATCGGCGTTGAAGCGCCGTTAAAGTTCTCACAACGATAATAGCCGCCGAAATGTTACACAATCGCAACCAGAAGGGAGTGAACCATGAGCCTTTTGATGAACCGCCGGCGAGTCCTCCAGGCCGGCTCCTCCGCCCTGTTGGCAGGTGCCATGAATTCCACAGCCGGCGGCGCGCTGGCGGCAAATACGGATGAGCTGCGGGTCGTCGTCTACGGTGGCGACATCGCGAAGGCATACATCGAGACCTTCGTAAAGCCGTTCGAAGCAGAGACGGGAATCAAGGTCACCCCGATCACCGACCAGATCACCTTCGCGCAGCTTGAGCTCATGGTGAACTCAAAAACCGTTACTGTTGACGTCGCTCCGATCACTCAAGGCTCTGTTATCATCGGGAGCGAAAGAGGCCTCCTTGAGCCGATTGACTATTCAAAGTTCAAGAAGGACGAGCTGGACGGTCTCTTCGAATTCGTCAAGCACCCTTTTGGAGTGGGGCAGCTGATCTTTTCTTATGTCATGGTCTACAATACCGAAAAATTCCCCGCGGACAAGCCGCGCCCGACCACGTGGGCTGAGTTCTGGGACGTCAAAAAATTCCCGGGCGTCCGGTCAATGGTCTCTGGCCGGGGCGGTGGCGAGGGCCCTTGGGAGGAGGCACTGTTGGCGGATGGCGTGGCTCCAGACAAGATCTATCCAATGGACATCGATCGGATCTTCGCAAGTTTAGACAAGATCAAACCGCATATTCGTAAATGGTGGACCGTCGGCTCCGAGATCCAGCAGATCATGACCGATAAGGCGGCCGACCTTATGCAGTCCTATAGCGGGCGAACGGGGGTGGTGATTTCGAGAGGCGCGCCGATGGAAATGAACCGGACGCAGTCCAAGCTGCAGTGGGATAGTTGGGCTATCCCCAAGGGTAGCCCGAATGCTGAGAAGGCGCAAAAATTCATTGAATTCGCCACCCGGGGGGAACGCCAAGCTGCATTGGCTCGCTTGTGGCCGGAAGGCCCGACCAATCGAAACGCGTTCAAGCTGCTGCCGGAAGAGCTAGCGCGTAAACTCCCGAGCCATCCCGACTACTTGAAGACCGGCATTGTCATGAATGGGCAATGGTATAGCCAGAAAGGGGCGGATGGAAAGACCAATTCCGATCGGCTCCGCGAACGCTGGAACGATTGGATTCTTAGCTGAGCCTGAAAGTCTTGAAACCACTGCCACGGCGACCGGATGCATCGGTCGCCGGGCAGTTCCATGTGTTGAAGGAGCCGCCATGTCGAACGCCTTGGCTTTCATCAATCAGCAACCTGCTAATGGTTTTGCGAGCGTGGCTGTCAACAGTTCCGCCTCCATTGCCGACAATGAAGCGAAGGAGAAGGACGTGGCTCTCGCACAAATCGAGTTTCGGAACGTCACCAAGAATTACGGATCGGTTGCTGCAGTCAAGGACCTCTCGTTGAGCGTTTCCCGCGGCGAGTTCTTGACCATTCTTGGTCCAAGTGGTTCGGGTAAGACGACCACTCTGATGCTGCTGGCCGGCTTCCAGGCGCCAAGTCAAGGCGACATCTTCATCGCTGGAAAATCCGTCGCCGCCGTTCCCTCGTACCGCCGCGATCAGGGCATTGTCTTTCAAAGCTATGCCCTGTTTCCGCACCTCAACGTACGCCGCAATCTTGAATTTCCGCTCGAAATGCGTGGCATGAAAGCTGCCGAGAGGACGGCGCGTGTGGATCGAATTCTCTCGCGCGTGCATCTCAGCGGTCTCGAGGACCGCATGCCGTCGCAACTGAGCGGAGGCCAGCAACAGCGTGTGGCGTTGGCTCGCGCCCTGATAGCTGACCCGCCGATCCTTCTGCTCGATGAGCCGCTCGGCGCACTGGATCGCAACCTGCGCGAACAGATGCAGAGCGAGATCAAGAGCCTCCACAAGGAATTTGGTATCACCACTGTCTGCGTGACGCACGACCAGGACGAAGCGCTCACGCTATCGGATCGTATCGTTGTGATGCGCGCCGGCGCGATCGAACAGACTGATACACCCGAGGCAATCTACGACCGGCCGGCAACGCAGTTCGTAGCGAAGTTTTTGGGCGAGGCGAACATTCTTGAGAACCCTGGTTTCATGATCGAATCCGAGGCCACGCAACCGTCCGACACTATTGCCATGATTCGGCCGGAGCGAATCTGCGTCGCCGCACTCGATGCGCCTAAGCGGGTCGACGCGGATCTGCGCCAGGCCGTCATCGGGATCGTGGAAAACATGATCTATGCGGGTCCACTGCGAAAATATCACGTGCGTGTCGGCAGCACCATGCTTGTCGCGCGTGAGCACGTCGTGTCGGGACGACCGGCCTTGCAACCAGGCGAGGAGGTGCGACTTGAATGGCTGCGTTCCGATGTGCGATTCGTTGCTGCGTAGGACGCCACAAAGGAGACGGTTCATGAACGTTCTTCATAAGCTTGGCCGGATGTCCATTGCGCTTACCGTTCCCGCTTTGGCCATTCTGCTTGCTGTTTTTGGTCTGCCGGCCGTTCTGCTATTTCTGACCAGCCTCAATGCGCCGACCATCTCGCTCATTAATTACGAGGCCTTCTTCAGCCGCGCAGCGAATGTTCGTGTGCTCTTGCAGACGATTGAGGTGAGCGTCGTTGCTACAGCGATCTGCGTCCTTATAGGATATCCCACGGCATATCTGGTCGCGGCTGCCTCGAAGCGCGTGCGCATGGTGCTTCTGGTACTCGTCGTAATTCCCTACCTCACCAGTTTTCTGGTGCGCACTTACGCCTGGATCGTAATCCTTGGCGATCGAGGCCTGATCAATAATCTGCTGCTCGATCTCGGGCTCATCTCTAGCCCCATACCTCTCATTTACAATCGCCTGGCCGTCTACATCGGCATGGTCCACATCATGCTCCCGGTCATGGTGCTCCCCTTAGTGAGTGTCATGCTGGGAATCGACAAGTCACTCGCAGCAGCAGCCCGTAGCATGGGTGCACGCCCCTTCGCCGCCTTCTGGCGGGTCTTTTTCCCGCTTAGCTTGCCCGGCGTTCGCAGTGGCTCGTTGCTGGTCTTCGTCCTCTGCCTTGGCTTCTACGTAACGCCAGCCGCGCTAGGCGGGTTAGGCGACGCCATGTTGTCAACTTTCATTGCGGCTCAAGTCGATAACTCTTTTGATCTCGCGCGTATTGCTGCCTCAGCGTTCATTCTGCTGGGACTGGCCGGAGTTATGCTCGCGATTTTCGGACTGGATCTGGCCGGCGCTCAAGGTCGGGCGCCGAAACCAGTATGGAAGTCTCCACAGAACTGGTGGCGCTCACTCGGCTCTCCTGGGCAGCATCTCAATGAGTTTGCCGGTCGTTATCGGGCGAAGCGGTGGGCCGCGACGCTGTACCAAGCAGCCGATAACAGTGGCTCGTGGAGAACGGTCGGCGCGGCCTTTGTTGCGCTTGTCATGTTTTACCTGCTGTTTCCGAGCGTTGTGGTCATTGTCATGTCGTTTAGCGCCGGACCCTCGCTGCAATTTCCGCCATCAGCTCTTTCACTCCAGTGGTACCGCTCTTTCTTCAACACGTCCTCCTGGACTGAAGCTGCCTGGACCAGCATTCAGATCGCTGTGGCGGTCGCCTTCCTGTCAACAATCGTCGGCACGCTCGCGGCCTATGGCCTCAGCCGTACCTTTCCTCGACTACGCAGTATTATCACAATGGCGATCCTCACCCCGATCACCATTCCAAGCATCGTTGTTGGTATTGGAGCCTATCTAGGACTGCTCAAGTTTGGACTCATAGGTACGAAGACCGGAATCATCCTGACGCACAGCATCGGTGCTACCGCCTATGTAGTCGTGATCGTCTCGGCGACTCTAGCAAATTTCGACCGACGTTTGGAGCTGGCGGCAAAGAGTATGCGGGCCAATCCATTTCGAACGTTTACGAGAGTGACGCTGCCGTTGGTGCGGCCCGGCATTATCGGCGGTGCCCTGTTTGCTTTTCTTCACTCTTTCGACGAAGTCGTCAAAACGTCACTGGTTAGCGGATTCTCGATCCGCACGCTGCCTTTGAAAATGTGGGAAAACATGCGGCATGAGATCGACCCGACGATTGCCGCGATAGCATCGATGCTCGTGCTTCTGCCTGTGGTTTGGCTAATCGTTTTGTACGTTACTTGGTGGAGGTCAAGGCCGAAAGTTGCTGGCGTCGTTCTAGAAACCGCTGCTTAAACGGCTAACCTCCCAGATCGCTCTTTAAACACCTGCTGGTCCCTTGGGTTGCGCCAGTTCCTCCTATCGCATTTCGTGCTTCTCCAAGCCGAATGGGCCGACGCGCAGAAAAAGCTCGTACAGCCCCGTTCGGACACGGAATTTCTAAGTTGAACGCCTCTCCATGGGGAGATTTCGGCGCCCAGTTCTTGGTAAATTTATTACAAGGAGATGAAGACAACACGCCTCTGAGAAGCAATTCTCTAAACAAAAAGTCGATCTCCATAGGATCAGCTGAATGACGGGTGCGGGCTGTGCAGGGGTAAAGATCTTCACCGAGGGGCAAATCGATGGAGTTTGGTGCTTGGTCTCACGTCAGGGGCGATCTTGAGTCCGTACGACAAAACGCTTCGGCGTTCCTGGATGGTCTACTGCCAGAGGATGATCGCGCCCAATTGGCTCGGCAGAACTGGGGCGCAACCTGGGCTGGGACCGGCGATGCCTACTGCCGTCTTGCTGACCTCAACATAACCAAAAAGAAATACGATGAAGCCACGCAGGCTTGGCTTTGCGCGCTCACTGCCTTCGAGGTCGCCAGGAGGCTAGTCGCGGACGATGATCCGCGACGGGCGGACGTTTCAGCCAAAGTCGAAGCTGGCCTTCAGAGGATCGGACTATCCTTTGGTCATGAGGTGGAAAGCGTACAGATCGCGTGTGGTGATCTGGGGGAGTTTATCGCCTACTATCTGCCTGCTGGAACTCCCAACTCGCGCGCGCCGGCGGCCATTTGCGTCAGCAATGAAGAAGAGGAGGGAGTGACATTGCTAGGCAGGCTCTTGCCTGTGGTGGTTGGCCGGGGGATATCCGTCTTGGTTGTCTCCCACGAGAACATCGCAAATCACGCACGCGGTGGATCCGAAATCGTATTGTCCCATTGTTTGGACCTTTTGTCGGTTCGGCCTGACGTTGATAGTGGTCGGATCGGCATTTATGGAGACGGGTTATCGGCCTCTTTAGTTACTGATTTTGCCGCCCACGATCGCCGCATTGTCGCGGCGGTTTGTGATGGTGGCATTTGGAATTGGACGCGCTCCCTGAGCTCCATCGATTGGATGACGTCGACCGATGACGGCGCAGACAGGGATATGGTGTCGGGGCATCGCTCACGCTTGGCTCGACTGCCGAATTGTCCAATACTCGTGGTAGCCGGTGGGCGCGGCGTCGTCAGCGTGTCCGAGGCGATCAAACTGCAAACTGTTTGCATGGCGGCGCGCATCGACGTGGACTTGGTCATGCCGCAACTCATGCGAGGAGGCCTGGGCGAGGAGGTTGACAACTTCGTTAGCTCAGATGACTGCATCTTCAGGTGGCTGGAGCAGAAGCTCGCACGAAAATCAACTTCAGGGCGAATCATAGGCTAGCGGCGATTCGGTTCTCTCCCGATCTTTTCGCAGGAGCTCTCATTAAGTCCTAGTTGTCTCTGATCGACGGATCGTAGGCGAAATCGATTGTCTTGCGGGTTTAGATGGGGCCTGTGCAGTGGTGCCGAGGGGGGGGCGATGCGGCCTGGAGAAGTTCAATCGATGGGTCCTGCCAAAATGGACTCAAGTGCGCGCTCGACGCCCGCCGCCAGCGTTGGCAAGTGAATCTGTCCACCTTGGTCGGGAGCAAGTGATGGATACGGCCAGGCTGGATGAGGCTGTCACCCTTTCAGGCCTACAATGCGCCAATACTCAGTTTTTGAGATGCCATTCGGCTATTCTTCGCGATCGAGGTCAGCCGCTTGTTGAGGTAGTCTAGCGACGCCTGGTCCAGCCCCTCCAACAGCGCGGAGTTCAGGGCTTCCCTCTTGCTCGACAGCTTTGAGATTTCTGCTCGCGCCTTCTCAGTCAGGGACATTTGAACGAACCTTGCATCATCTGGCGACGGCTCGCGCGCCAGAAACTCCATCACCTCTAGCTTTTTCGTTTGGTTGGTAACGAACGCGGGATGAATTCGGAGTTTGCTTGCAACTGCTATCCCCGAGACACCGCGACCTTGGTCGAGTTCGTCGATAGCCATGAGGATCAGCCACTGTGGCTCGGTCAAGCCCAGTAGCTCCGCCCAACTCTTATGTATTTCCTCGATTTGGGAATGGATCTCGACAACGTTCCAGATGAAGTCCCTGACGGCCCTGTCGATTGTTTGTTTTTCAGCCATGTTGATTGCCCCGCCAAACCCAGCGACTCCCTGTAAGTCGCTGCGTGACATTTCCCCTTCGTATCTGGGTTCAGGCGCCCCTGAAAGGCTCCATTGGGTATGGATGCCATGTAAAAAATCAATTGATATATGTAACTAATTTTGCTAGTGCTCTGCTTAGATCGTTTGAGGGGCTCTTCAGCGATCATGTAAAATCTCCAAGGAGGAACCTCCGGGATGCCCCCCGGAGGTTCTTTGTTTCGCGAAACTCCCTAATGTCGCACTGCAGAATGAGCTGTGTCGCTGAAATGCCACAGTTGACAGCCAAACAATGCTTTCATTAATTAATTAATTGCAGAAATTGATGCGACCAATTAGACCATGGGCTGACGGAGAGGGGGCGCCTCGACGTCGTCCGTCAAGCACCCGCCAGTAGGTGAGGCGAGCAGGGGCGGATCTTTGAAGGACGGAAACGACGTTTCCAACTTGGAGGTTCAACATGAAATTGATGAAGAGCTTTATCCTCGGTTCGGCCGCAATGTTTGCTGGCGCCGGGGCACAGGCCGCCGATCTTCCCGTGAAGGCCAAGGCGGTTGAGTACGTGAAAATCTGCTCGCTGTATGGCGCCGGATTCTATTACATCCCTGGCACCGACACGTGCATCAAGTTCGGTGGTTACGTGCGCGCTTCGACCCAACTGGGCACGAACAGCGTCTGGGGTGCGGCGGCTAGTGGTGTCGCAGGCGCACACAACCGCCTGAGCAACTACTACACGGCGCAATCTCGTTTCGACTTTAGCACCGATACGCGCACAGCCACGGAGTATGGTGTCCTTCGCACCTACGCAGAATTGGCCTTCACCTGGACGGCGGGCGGTTATAGCGGAGCCGGGAGCACCGCGATCAATGGCGCGACTGCCTACTCCGGAAGCAATCCCGCCGGCAGTGGCAGCGGCATGATTTCTGGTGGTTCACTCTCCGTGTACTACGCCTTCATGCAGTTTGCCGGCTTCACCTTCGGCAGAGCGCAGTCGCAGTTCTCCTCGCCTTGGACCAACTATCCTGGTAACTCTTTCGATGGCATGCCTGGCGGCGGAGGCTGGGAGGCCGTCAACCAATTCGCCTATACCGCTGACTTCGGCCAGGGCATCACGGCTTCATTCTCGGCCGAGGATCAGGTTCAACGTACAACTGGCATCTGGAACGTGAGCGGTGCGACTGCTGCAGGCCTTGCAACGGGCACTTACGGGGCGTACGACACCGGCGGCTCGCGCGCTCCCGATCTCGTAGCCATGCTGCGGGTCGACCAGGCTTGGGGCCTTTTCCAGGCGTCGGTCGCCGCGCATGACAATCACGCTGGTTATTATGGGGTCGATGAAACGACCGGGCATCCGGGCGACAAGTGGGGCTGGGCTGGTCAGCTTGCGCTGTCAATCAAGAATATTCCGACCGGCGCTGGCGACACCATCAACCTCCAGGGTGTCTACACGAACGGCGCGAGCATTTACAACTTCCAGTCATATACGCCGTTCACTTATGCGATCTACGGCGGCACGGGATTGGGGGGGGCTTACCAGAGCCTCGGTCTCGCTGGCGTCGTTGACTCTGTGTTCGTTGCCGGCGCTGGCCAGCAATTGACGACGACATACGGCTTCAATGGCGCGTACACCCACAACTGGAACCCGTATTGGAACAGCGCCATCTTCGGTGGCTTTGGTGCCGTGCGCTACAACGGTACAGCCAAGGGCTACATCTGCGGCGCGTTCGTTGCGACGCTTGCGTTGTCGAGCGGCCTTGCTGGTTGCAATCCCGACTTCAACTACTCGGTTGTTGGCGTGGCGACGCGCTGGAATCCCGTCAAAAACCTGACCTTCACGACCGAACTCGCTTACACGATGCTTGACCAGAAGTATGCCGGCGGAAGCACGGTCGCTTTGCCGGTGCAGGCTGGCATCGCCAAGCCTGCGGCTACCTACGAGCTGAAGGATCAGAGCAGCCTGCAGGTGATGTTCCGCGCGCAGCGCAATTTCTAAGTCTTCTAACGCACCAGCAAAGGAGAAGTGGCTCTATCAATTTAGGTTAACCTCCAAGAAGGCCTCCGGCATGCCCGCCGGAGGCCTTTGATTTGGTGCGAATTGTAATTGCGGAACGTGAAAATCAATCCCCCGGGCGTCCTGCGCGAACTTGCGTAGGCGAGCAAAGCACTCCGACTGGCGTTGACCTGCCACTGCGTATTTCCTCCAGAAAGAGTTAGAGTCCGGCCCGAAGAAGGACGGACAGATGAAGCGAGCAAGGTTCACGGAAGAGCAGATTATCGCGCTGTTGAAGGAGCATGAGGCCGGGGCGAAGACAGCCGACCTGGCTCGCAAGCACGGTGTTTCCGAGGCGACGATCTACAATTGGAAGGCCAGATTCGGCGGCATGGACGTTTCCGAGGCGAAGCGGCTGAGGGCCCTGGAGGAGGAGAACGCGAAGCTGAAGAAGCTTCTGGCCGAGCAGATGCTCGACGCGGCCGCCCTTCGCGAGCTGCTTTCAAAAAAATGGTAGGGCCCGCCGCCAAGCGCGCTGCGGTCGCGCATCTGCAGGCCGTCATGAGCCTGTCGGAACGGCGGGCCTGCTCGATCATCGGGGCGGATCGGAAGATGATCCGCTATCGCTCCAGCCGCCCGCCGGACGCAGTTCTGCGTGGCCGATTGCGCGATCTCGCCAGCGAGCGGCGACGTTTTGGCTACCGCCGGCTGTTCGTCCTGCTGCGGCGGGAGGGCGAGCCATCGGGGATCAACCGGATCTACCGGCTTTATCGCGAGGAAGGGCTCACCGTCCGCAAGCGGCGGGCTCGCCGCAAGGCCGTGGGGACCCGTGCCCCGATCCTGGTCGAGGCGAGGCCGAACGCGCGCTGGTCGCTGGACTTCGTCCACGACCAGTTCGCCAATGGCCGACGCTTTCGCATCCTCAACATCGTCGACGACGTCACCAAGGAATGCCTGGGCGCGATTCCGGAGACGTCGATCTCGGGTCGGCGCGTGGCCCGCGAACTGACGGCAATCGTCGAGCGACGCGGCAAGCCAGGAATGATCGTGTCCGACCATGGCACCGAGTTCACCTGCAACGCCATGCTCTCTTGGTGCAAGGACGCAGCCATCGATTGGCACTTCATCGCACCGGGAAAGCCGATGCAGAACGGCTTCGCCGAGAGTTTCAATGGCCGGATGCGCGACGAGTTGCTCAACGAGACCCTGTTCTTTGATCTCGATGACGCCCGCGCCAAGATCGCCAATTGGGTCGCCGACTACAATCTCCAGCGTCCTCACTCGTCGCTGAACTACCTCACCCCGGCAGCCTACGCCGCCCACCTCACCGCAACGGACGATCGGCTGCGCAACCCCGACCAGCTCCGCCGATCGTCCGTTGCTCCACCCGCGCCACTTGGCGTACAAAACCCCGAGACTCTAACTGCCGCTGGATGAAAATTCAGGGGCAGGTCAGCGTGCCTCGGAGGCCCGCAGCGGGACATGACCCGTGCTGGTTTTTAGATAGAAACTCCGACTACATCCGATAAGGGCCGATGCCCCCAAAGGATTTGCTCTGCATCGCCCTGCTACCGCCTGGATCCCCCGATGCAAAGTCGAAGGGGAAAGCGGTCCGCTAGTCGCTCGAGAAGGAGCGATGATCATGACAGCCCAGTATCACCACAGCAGGAAGCCAGCGCTCTCCAATGCGAAGCGCTCAATTGAGCAGCCGGTTTGCGGGTTTGCCTCTTCACCTAGAGTCCAATTGGGAAGGACATCGGACGGCGAGCGATCCTCATAGCTGAAATCTTTAAGAAATGCGGTTTTCTCGCAGACTTCAAGCGCCAAGCCCCGTCTGGTTGCATTATTCTAGATCGGATTGCGGTTACACTCGGCAATAACACTTCCCGACCACTGGTTCACTCAGCGACGACTCGGGCATGACCTGTTGAGCAAGGAGCGCTTGCATGGACTCTGAGACCATCGACCTTACGCCAGCATTTGTCTGGCCGAGCTAATCCGACCCAAAGGAATGTTCGTCGATTGACGACATGCGCTTCTCGGAAGCCATCAGATATCGGCGGATACGCCGACTGCGGTACACCAAGGCATGCCGAGCGATACACAACCGACTTGAACGCTGGAGAAATCATGCCGCAACGCGCAGCTTCTGAAGGCCACAACTCCATCGGTCTCCGTTCACGGGAGGCTTTCGCCCGCGCCCTGCGCGTCTTCCCCGACGGCACTACACGCGTCACCATCGAGCGGACATTGATTTCATCTCATCAGTCTTTGAGCATTTCTTGAGTTCTGTCGGTGAACTCATCGAGAATCTCAGATCTTGACGCAACCAAGCTGACCCTACGCTCGATGCGTGCGCCTCGCAGGGGGCGGTGGAGGCGCGCTCGTCCGTCCGAGCTTAAGTGAATCGTTTTCGTGAACCGACACGGGTGAACTAGTATGAACTTCGAGACCGTTGCAGTTGAACGGCGTGGCAATATTTCTTGGATTTTTCACAACCGGCCGCAGGTTCGGAATGCGGAGAGCTGCCAGCTCCTCGATGAGATGGATTCGGCGCTGACGGACGCGGTCCGGGACGATGCGATCAGGGCGATCGTCTTCGCGGGCAAAGGTGATCACTTTTCCGCCGGTCATGATCTGAAGGAGGCGCAGGCAACGCGCGCAGCTTTCACGGTTGAGCAACGCTACGCCTATGAGGAAAGGCGTTACTTCGACTATGCGCTTCGGATTTGGGATTGTCCCAAACCAACAATCGCCTCGGTTCAAGGGGCTTGTGTTGCTGGCGGCTTCATGGTCGCCAACATGTGCGACATGGTTGTGGCTTCTAACGACGCCTTTTTCGCCGATCCGGTGTGTCAGAGTCTCGCCACGGCGGCGGTCGAAGTCCTGGTCCACCCCTGGGTCATGGGGTTGCGCATGGCGCATGAGTTCTTGTTAACGGGGCGGCGCCTGTCTGCCGAAGAGGCTTATCGCATTGGCATGATCAACCGTCTCGTCGATCGAGAGCGGCTAGAGGCGGAGACAACCGAGCTCGCCGAGAAAGCTGTCGCCGCATACCCTTTCGCGGCCAGGCTACTTAAGCGTTCGTTGAAGCGAGTTGCGGACATTCAAGGCTTCCGAACCTCACTTCAGAGCCATTTCGACACTCATCAACTGTCTCATGTTACGGATGAGTACAGCCGGATGCGAGATCAAGGCATCGCCTCTGGAATCTCCCGCGGCAAGGATGCATCACGCAAATAGTGACCATGCCGGAGCTTGAGGCACAAAGCGCTGGCGTCTGCAGCGACAGTGAACCGGGTATTCGGAAGATCCCTCGGTGCGACAGCACGCTTCTCGGCATTGTGGTTTGCGACAAGCAACGGAACGCATCCTTAATCCTGCTTCATGAAGGACCGTCTGGAAACCCCGTCGAGCCCGCACTCAATCAAGGTGTGGCGCCAAACACCTGCTGATTCACAACCAAGTAAGGAGCTATCGTGACCGCCTACAGTGGACCTGTCTTCGAAATGGCCGCCAAGCAATTCGAGGTGATCGCGGAATATCTGTCCATACCCGAAGACGCTAGGGCGCGGCTGCTAATGCCGAAACGCGCGGTCACTGTCTCCTGTCCGATCCATCGTGATGATGGCACCACCGCCGTTTTCGAGGGCTATCGTGTGCAGCACCATCTCACACTCGGCCCGACAAAAGGCGGGACCAGGTTCGCGCCGAGCGTTGACCTCGGCGAGGTGGCGGCGCTCGCCGTGTGGATGAGCTGGAAATGTGCCTTGGTGGGACTTCCTTACGGCGGCGCCAAAGGCGGCATTAGTGTCGATCCCTCGACCTTGTCGAGGCGCGAACTTGAAGCGCTGTCGCGTCGTTACATGCAGGAAATGATCCCCTTTGTCGGCCCTCACACTGACGTCATGGCGCCGGACATGGGTACAAACGAGCAGATCATGGCGTGGTTCATGGACACATACTCGATGTATCAGGGGCAGACGGTCACCGAGATCGTGACCGGAAAACCCGTCAGCGCCGGCGGAACGTTAGGGCGTCGGGAGGCCACCGGAAGGGGCGTCGCCCATTTGGTCCGCAAAGCCGCAGACGAGATCAAGGTACATCTGGGTGGCGCGACGGCTGTCGTGCAAGGGTTTGGCAACGTCGGTTCGATTGCTGCACTCGAGTTGCACAATATGGGTGTCAAAGTGATTGCAGTCAGCGACCACACAGGCGCACTCTATCGATCTTCAGGGCTCGACATTCTACAGCTGGTCAGACACGGCTCCCTACGAGGAAGCTTAGCGGGGTATTCCAACGAACTCGGATTTGACCCTGCAGAGATGCTGACCATCCCTTGTGATGTACTCGTTCCAGCTGCAGTAGAACGAGTCATCGATGCGAAACTTGCCGCTGATCTGCGGTGCCGGATACTCGCCGAGGGAGCCAATGGCCCCACCACTCCCGAAGCCGATCTGGTCTTGGAACAACGTCAAGGCGAGCTCTTCCTCATTCCCGACATCTTGTGCAACTCGGGAGGAGTGGTGGTGAGCTACTTCGAATGGGTGCAGGATCTCCAGCGATTGTTCTGGGAAGAGGACGAAGTCATGCGGCGGGAGTATCAAGTCCTGGATCGTGCCTTCGAGCGCGTCCTGGCGAGAAGCAAGCAAGACAAGGTGTTCAACCGCACCGCGGCCATGGCGATAGGTGTGGAGCGCGTACGTGGTGCAAAGGAGACACGAGGGCTGTTTCCGTAGCATCATCCCTTGCCAGTCCAAAGCATCTCCTTAGATGGCTTAGCTTCAACTAATAGTCCGACCTGAAGGCTGTCAAAGTCATAAAGAGAGTGGATAAGAATGGCCGGCCTATCGAGCAGCTGACGCCGCAGGCCCATTTCGCAATACATGGTTGACTATTTGACTATGGAAAGGTTATAGGCGCAGTGCCCGAGTCGAACGGCGTGAAGTGGTGGACGTGGGCCGGCGGCGGCGCTGGTCCGAGGATGAGAAGCTCAAGATCGCCCTGGAAAGCTTACAGGCGCCGCGCCCAAGTCGCGGCTACAGCGTGGCGGTATGGCGTTTCACCCTCATTGATGGTGGTCACGGAATCTGGGCCGGTCGCCCTGTCCAGCGCCAGCAGTGGCGGGTCAATCGAGATCGAGTTTGCTGATCAAGATCCTTTTGCATGATGGACTGGGTAGGTCGCTTTATGCGAGCGGCTGGAAGCGCGGCCGATTCCTGTGGCCCTCGTCCGCTGATCGCGTGGTGACAATCACCCCAGCTCAGCTGCTCAGCTTGGCTACATGCTGGAGGGCATCACTTCTTTGTTCTGACCGCCTTTTCCGCAGGCCAGCAGGATCTGGGCTCTCAGAGCCAGCGCCTGCGCCGTCTTCCGCCGCATCGTCAGCCGGGTCAGTTCGGCACGCTCTCACCGCTCAGAATCAAGGTAGCAGGTTGCGATAGACCGCCACTGCAGACCCCGTCGCTGTTTGCCTCCATTCTTGGCACGGCGACGCGACTCTAATGCGAATCTATGATTGCGAACTTGTGACTCAGGACAACTAGTTGTTCTTAGTCAGGATAAACCTAAGCTTGTGCGAGCCGATGGTATAAAAAGTTCCGCGACAACAAGCCATCCTTTAGCTCCGCGACTCCAACGCGCCAGATAAGTGCCCCCAATCTTTTCTTTCTTCCACTCCCCGCTCCAATTGCCTACTTCAGCAGCTTCCAAGCCTTGCACGTCTATAGAAAGAGGCTGCCTCAGGTAAGTCACAAAATCTGGATCAGCGAAAGCCTTCGCGAAAGCTTGACCTGCATCTCCTACCCCATCATGAACTTTTCCATAACTCGTGATGACCTTAATGTCTTCATGCATAATTGCGAGAATATCTTGTATTTCACGCGATGCGATCGCCACATTTGATAGGCTACGAAGCTCTCTTATCGTGGCGGCGCTTTCATCAGAATGGCTACGTTCTATCATCCTATCGTCCCTTCACTTTCACGATAACGTTTCTTCCAAGAATCTCGGCTTTTCGCGAGCTCTTTGGACTTAAACTAAAAACCTTCGCTAAACGAAGAGCGCTTGTATGAAGAAAGCCTCGCTTTCATTCTATTCGATACTCTTGTCGCGAACACACATTTAATTTCGCGTTCGCGGAGCGTCAATCAGAAGAATACTCGTCTCACAAGACCCCAAACACAGACGTCCTTACCCGGTTGGCACGCGTAAGTGGTCGATCGTTCGCGGACCTCCTTCACCAGCGCCTTTGGGCGCTGAGCTGCCGCCGGTTTGATGGACACTAGGTTAAGCTAATCCGACCTTGCGCTCGAACTCAACAGGGCTGAGGTATCCGATCGTCGAATGACGCCGGACGGGCGCAAAGCAGTATCGCTGTCGAGGGCGGCAAGCTCGCCGAGCATTTCGCTGGCCGATCGGAACAAAACCGAGTGACCGGCGATGAGCGCCTGGTAGGCGATATTCTGCGCGAAGGTCGACTTTCCGACGCCGTTTGGTCCGACGAAGACGATGTTGGTTGCGTCGTTCATGAAGGCCAGCGACATCAATTGCTCCACTGCGGCGCGGTCGAGGCGCCTGGGCCAGAGCCAGTCGTAATCGGCCATCGGTTTGAAGTGGCCGATCCTGGCGTCGCGCAGGCGTCGCTGCAGCGAGCGCCGGGCACGTTCCTCCTCCTCCCATTGCAGCATGGGGGCCAGCCATGGGGCGCCGGCGATTTCGTCCCAATGTTCGACCAGGCCGTTGAGGCGCAGCGCCTTGGCACGGTTCAGCAGGGCATCATCAGTGCTCATCGTCGTTATCTCCAGAAGGAGCCAGTTGGTCGTAGCTGTCGAGGCGGTGCGGCCGGACCGTTGTATCCTTGCGCCGCACATGTTTGGGCAGGCTGGTTTCGACAGGGGGCGGTTCACCACGCTCCAGGCGCCGACGTTCGAGTGCGGCGCGGACCGTCGCCGCATGGACGGAGCCCGCACGCAAAGCGTCCTCGACCGCAGCCTGCAATTCCGTTGCGCCGTAGCGATCAAGCAGCCGCAGCAGCGCGGTCGTGAGCGCACCGATGTTGGTGCCACGTTCGGCGGCCCTGATCATCAGGGTCTGACAGATCGGCACGGCTCGGGTGAGGCTGTTGAGGCCGCGATGCTGGTGCGCCTCACGCTCGATCTCAACGAGATCCTTCAGGTGTCGTCGGTCTTCGATCTCTTGGCCACGATCATAGCTGCGACGGTGACTGGCGATCATCTGCGCGCCGTCGAAGATCCGGACCTGGCTGAGATCGGCCCGCACGCTCAGCATGCGCCGAACATGGGGATGGGGAACCGTGTAGTCGTTCAGGTCGAACCGCACATAGGGCGTTTTGCCGACCTTCACGGCGACCTGCTCCTCAACGGGATACGGGTTGGCGGGCAGCGGCAGAAGCAGTGGTTGCTCCTTTGCGAACGCCTGGCGTACTGTCATCTCGCGATCCTCCGGACATGGTCGGTCCGCCGCTTCGGATCGGCACCATTGTTCGGCCTGGGCATTCAGGTCGTCGAGATCGGTGAACTTGCGGGCGATGAAGAATGCCTCCCGGATATGTAGCGCGCTCGACACGGCCTTTTTCGTTGCCCCGGGCAACCGCGACAGGACGCGGCTCGAACCGATAATGGCCGGCGAAGGCAAGCAGCGTGGGATGGAATCGGATCGCATCGCCCTGGCGCTCGAGCACCGCGCTCTTAAGATTGTCGTAGAGCAGGACCCTGGGCAGCCCACACCATGTGTTGAACGCGCCGATGTGGCCGCGCAGGAAGTTTTCCACGCGCGCATCGAGGAAGAAGCGCAAGTAGATGTCGCGCGAGTACGACAGCACCATGACGAACGCCATCAGCGGACGGCGGGCGCGACCGATCTCGATGTGACCGAAGTGCCCCCAATCCATCTGCCCTTGTTCAGACGGCAACGTGCGGAGCCGCAGGAACGCCTCGGCTGGCTTGCGTGGACGGTGCAGAGCGATCAGGTGCCGGAAGTAGCTGGGCGACCCGCGGTAGCCGCGCTCACGCATCATCGCATACAGGCGGCTGGCCGTGAGTGCGGGGAACTGCTCCAGCGTCTTCAGGACGATCGGCAGATAGGGCTCGATCTTCGTGGGGCGCAATATCGGCCTATTCCTGGGCAGTCCGGCCTGGGTCAGGACGCGATGCACGGTCGTGTGATGAACGTGCAACTGCTTCGCAATGGTGCCGCAGCGCCATTTCTCGACGTGATACAGACGCAGAATCTGCCCTTCCAATTCAGGGGTAACGGTCATCGGTCGGGTCTCGGCCTCCATAGGGGTGAGCATGACGAGGGCCCCGGCGACGCACGAAGCCGGTACGAAGGAACAGCGACAACCGACAGCGGCAGAACCGACAGCTCGGCATGGGCATGATCGATGTCGTCGCTCGCTCGCCGACGTCAGTAGGTGCAACAACGACATCGTCCGCAGGCCGGCGCAGTAGTGAACCGACATGGCATGCGGGTGGAGAGTGATGCGTCACGTTGTTGTGCCGCGCCCGGTATCGTCGGGCCCGGGTCGCATGCGCCAGGCGTCCGCGGCGGCTGCGCTGATAACGCCGTCCCGCCTCGCGCAGGCTCTCGCGGCGGGCAGCACGGGCGCAGTCATGGCCGCAATAGCGTTGTCCCTGTCGCAGTTGCGGTAGATCGTTACCTGCGAACGGCAGCGGCCGCACAGAAAGAAGCGGCCCGTGAGCATCCGCGGCGGTCCTTTCGGAGCGCCGCCGGAGGTTGGTGGAAAAGGTCGACGGAATGCGCTGACAGTGCGATAGTGCAGGCTGCGCACCGTCCGTGGGGCGTGACATCGAGCCCCACTTGCCAGTTGAGATCGGTCTTACGCCGGCTTTGTTTCTGCGGCGCTGATTACCCGCAGCTCTACCATAAGGCAGGCGCAAAGCGGGGTACGTCGAAAGGAGCCTGAGGGCGCCCGAAGACGTGCCCCGCGTCTTTATTCCTCAACTTAGACGCTGGTCGTCGCCGCGAAGGCGTCCGCCCGCTACGGCGCAATTGGAAAGCGCGCGTGCGGACGCCTTCGCTCTACTGCCGTCATACCTTGTCGTCATTTTTGCGCGGTTTTCGACAGTCAACGACACCCGCGGTGCGCTGTGCGCGAGAGAGCTACGAGCAGCTTTTGTCAGACGGATGCAGCCCGAGTTGAGTGGTTGACCAGTATGGACAGAATTGACGGTCTGATGATTAGGTCGGCTCAATAAAGCCGGGTGCCGTAGATTTTATGCGTGAACCTTGGAGCCATTGCATGAATCGATATTGATATTCTGTTATTCTACTGGATCTCCGAACTGAATTTGCTTCAATTGATGTTGCTGTCAAAGACGATCGAGCAAAAGCACCATTGCGGTGGATCCGGAGCGTCGCAACCGAGGTTTCTTTGCCAGAAAGACTGGTCAGCTACTCGGCTGATTTTGATGTTCAACAAAGGAGTGCAGCGTGAGTGAGGTGGTTAAGCTCGAGCGTCATGACGAGATCGGTGTGCTCATGGTCAACAGTCCTCCGGTCAATGCGCTCAGCGCGGCGGTATTCTGGAATGCATCAAGGAAGCGGTCGCCGATCCCGCGATCAAGGCCATCGTTCTGACCTGCGCCCGCCGCACCTTCATTGCTGGCGCCGACATCACCGAGTTCGGCAAGCCGCCGAAGCCACCCGGAGCCAGCGACGTGCTCTCCGAGATCGAGAACTCGCCGAAGCCGATCGTTGCCGCCATTCACGGCACCGCGCTCGGCGGTGGTCTCAAAGTTGCGTTGGCCTGTCATTTCCGCGTCGCGACCAAGGACGCCAAGCTTGGCCTGCCGAAAGTTAAGCTTGGTTTGCTGCCCGGTAGCGGCGGCACCCAGCGCCTGCCGCGCGCGGTGGGGCCGGAGCTCGCGGTTCAAGATGATCGTCGGCGGCGATCCCATTGGAGCTTCAGAAGCGCTCAAGGCCGGGCTGATCGAGGAGATCGTCGAGGGACCGGCCGCCGGCGGCGAGGCCTTCGCCCGCAAGCTCGGCGCCGAGAAGCGCCCGCTGCGGCCGCCAAGGCCGACCGCTCGATCTTCACCAATGCGGTCGCGGCCATGACCAGGAAGTCGCGCGACCTGGAAGCGCCATTCGCGGCGGCCGATGCGGTCGGTGCGGCGATCGACCTGCCATTCGGAAGGAGCGCGAGGGATTCCTCAAGCTCGTCGCCGGCGACCAGTCCAAGGCCCAGCGCTACGCCTTCTTCGCCGAGCGCGAGGCCAACAAGATCGCGGGCGTCCCCGAAGGCACCAAGCCGCGCCCGGTTAGCCGTGTTGCCATTCTCGGCGCCGGCACCATGGGCGGCGGCATTGCATGTCGTTTGCAAACGCGGGCGTTCCCGTCATCCTGATCGAGACCGGCGAGGAGCAGCTCAAGCTCGGCATGGGCATCATGCAGAAGAACTGGGAAGCAACCGCCGCGCGCGGCGGCATCCCGGCGGATGCACCGGCCAAGCGCATGGCGCTGATCAACGGCGTCGTGGGGATCGAGAATGTCGGCGAGGCCGACCTCGTGATCGAGGCCGTGTTCGAGACCATGGCGATAAAGAAGGAGGTGTTCGGCAAGCTCGATCAATATGCCAAGCTTGGCGCGGTGCTCGCTTCCAACACTTCCCTCCTGAACATCGATGAGATCGCGAAGTCGACCAAGCGTCCGCAGGACGTGCTCGGCATGCACTTCTTCTCGCCGGCCAACGTCATGAAGCTGTGCGAGATCGTGCGCGCGAACAAGACCGCGCCGGACGCACTCGTCACGGCCGTGTCCATCGCTCGCAAGATCTCGAAGGTGCCGGCTGTGGTCGGCGTCTGCCACGGTTTTGTGGGCAACCGCATGCTGGCCCAGCGCAGCAAGCAGGCTGAGAAGCTCCTGTTCGAAGGCGCGCTGCCGCAGCAGATCGACGCCGTTGTCACAAAATTTGGCATGCCCATGGGGCCTTTCGCGATGAGCGATCTCGCCGGCCTCGACGTCAGCTGGCGCTCGCGTAAGGATCGAGGCGTTAGGTCGGAGATCGCGGACGCGTTGTGCGAAGCAGGCCGCTTCGGCCAGAAGACCGGCAAGGGCTACTACAAATATGAAGCCGGCTCGCGCGCGCCGCTGCCTGATCCTGAAGTCGAGAAGCTGATCGAGGAGACGTTGATGCGTCTCGGCCGCAAGAAGCGAATCGTCAGGGATGACGAGATCCTCGAGCGCATGATGTACCCGATGATCAACGAGGGCGCGAAGATCCTCGAAGAGGGCATCGCGGCCCGCCCGTCCGACATCGACGTGGTCTGGCTCTACGGCTATGGCTGGCCGATCTACCGCGGCGGGCCGATGTACTGGGCCGATACCGTCGGCCTCAAGCGTATCGCCGATCGCTTGGCCTTCTACGCGAAGGAGACCGACGAGCCGAACCTCCAGCCGGCACAGCTGCTGAAGAAGCTCGCCGACGAAGGCAAGACGTTCGCCTCGCTCGTGGCAGCGTCGTAAGCGTGATCAAGCATTTGTCATCAATGACTTAGCCGGACACACCAAGGCGGCCAAGCGAGAATGTTGATGCTTTGGCTACATCCCCAAGGCAAAACTCGCGCGCCCCAAATTGCCTTGTTGCACGAGCCCCGAGAGCACACCGATCGCAACTGAGACCGATTTCATCCTTTTCGGTCACCTGCGAACCATAGCCACTACTCAGGGGAGTGTGGAGTACGACGTAAACAGGCTGGAGCTCGCTGAAGGCCGTTCGCCCATAACCACACAATGGTGGAGGTTCCCCTCAGCTATAGATCTCGAACAGTCCGGCGCCGCCCTGACCGCCGCCGATGCACATGGTCACGACGCCCCACTTGGCCTTGCGGCGGGCGCCTTCCTGCAGCAGGTGGCCGGTGAGACGGGCGCCGGTCATGCCGAAGGGATGGCCGATCGCGATCGAGCCGCCGTTGACGTTGTACTTGGCGGGGTCGATGCCGAGCTTGTCGCGACAATACAGGCACTGGCTGGCGAAGGCCTCGTTGAGCTCCCACAGATCGATATCGTCGATCTTGACGCCTGTACGCTTCAAGAGCTTCGGGATCGCAAACACCGGGCCGATGCCCATCTCGTCCGGCTCGCAACCCGCGGTGGCCCAGGCGACGAATCGGCCGAGCGGCTTGAGACCGCGCTTCTCGGCGTCCTTGGCCTCCATCAGCACCACCGCGGCGGCGCCATCCGAGAGCTGGCTGGCATTGCCGGCGGTGACGAACTTGCCCGGGCCCTTCACCGGTTCGAGCTTCGCAAGGCCTTCCATAGTGGTGTCGGGGCGATTGCATTCATCGCGATCGACGATGTAGTCGACGATGGTCTCGACCTTGGTCTGCTTGTCGACGACCTTCATCTTGCTCTTCATCGGGACGATCTCGTCCTTGAACTTGCCGGCCTGCTGCGCAGCGGCCATGCGGCGCTGCGATTCCAGCGAGTATTCGTCCTGATATTCGCGGCTGAGCTTGTAGCGCTCGGCGACGATATCAGCGGTGTCGATCATCGCCATGAATATGTCGGGGGCGACCTTCAGGAGCTCTGGATCGACTACTTCCTGGGGCAGAGGACCGCCGGGAATAGAAATGCTCTCGACCCCCCCGGCAACGATGCAATCGGCACCGTCCGAACGGATCGAGGTGGCGGCCATCGCGATGGCCTGCAAGCCGGAGGAGCAGAAGCGGTTCACGGATACCCCGCCGGTCGTCTTTGGCAGGCCCGCGAGCAGGACGGCCTGGCGGCCGATGTTCCGCGCACCGTGGGCGGAATTGCCGAGATAACAGTCCTCGACATAATCCTTCTCGACACCGGCGCGCTCGACGGCATGCTTGATCGCGTGGGCCGCAAGGCTCACCGGCGCGGTGATATTGAACCCGCCACGACCTGACTTCGCCAACCCGGTGCGCGCGTAGGATACGATTACGGCTTCACGCATTTGTCTTCTTCTTTCTTTCGGACGCTCTCGATCGCGGCAATGTCAACCGCCGGCGCAGAATGCTTTAGCTCGTCATGTCAGAACTTGCCGTCTTCGATGCCACACACACGCCTCTCAAGAGACGCGTAGCCCCGTACGACATTCAACCCAGGCCATCTCGGAGATGACGGGCAATTTGAACGTAGCCGGATTCGTCAGGGAGTCGGCGAGCGGCGTCGGATTGGGACGTAAAGGCTGCACCCCTCGTTTGAGGAGCAGGATGTCGAGAGATGGTTCAGCTTGCGATTTCATAGAAGCAGCTTAGCGCCGGTTCGGGCGGAATTCCTCCAAAAAAACGGTGTCCATTTGAGAAATAATGCGCTGATCGAAGGAATATAAAGTAGTTTGCGAAGATGCTTCGCAGAATTCACGACGGCGAGCGCTGCGCGGTTGTCCACTGCGGGCCGCGTTCCATCCATGCGGTCGTTGCGGGCCAATGCCGCTCGAACGAGAGTCAGACTGCGAATCCACTGCTCTTCTGGCTTCGTTGAAACCCGCAACGAAAGCTGTTTGGCCAGCGCGCGAGATGGTCCGATGCTGCGGCCCATTCACTGGCGGCGAGAACCCGTGGTAAGCGCGCCATCGACGTTTCAGGCAGCGCTGCCTGGTAGTCTCCACTCACGCAAAAAAAACTTCACGGTCGTTCGACCGCGTGAAGAATTCCGGCTATTTAATCCTCTACATTGAAGAACTTCGGCTCAACGAGGTGGCTAAGTATACGAGGAGGCAAGAGCGCAATCCAGCTGGACTCTCGTGCCACTTAGAGGCAGCAGGTCGAGTAGCCCAGATCGCCGTACATCACTCTGGCGGCCGCTCGAGTTGTTGAGGTTGTGTTGTCGATGCAGCTCTAGCTCTAATGGCGGCTGGTGACAGGCAAGATCTGTTTCTCGTGAGAATGATTGCCAGCTTCTTGCTGCTGAGCTTGGTGTGTCTTCTGTTCTTTAGTCAGTGCTAGGACTGAATAATGCTTCACGTGAATCCGGTGTCCACGCAGGCTCAACCCTACAGGCAGTCCGGGTGCCCGACCGAAAGATCGGTGATCAAGGTGCCGGTTGGACTCTCCAATGTGATCGCCGATGCTGGTGGCCGTATCGGCTCGACCGACGTCAATCCATTTCTACTCACTGCCGAACATGGTGTCGCAGTGGATGCACCTGTGGTATTGCGCAATCGTGCGAGCAAGAGCGCCTACCTACTGCAACATACTCATGTATCGCCAACCTTCACGGAAGAACCCCGTCCGCGAACCGCGCAGTCAAAGCGATGCGGCTATCGAACTCGAAATCGTTTGCTGTCGCGAGTGCCAAGATACGCGGGCGTGTTCACCCTTGAGAATAGTCAATAGGAGAAACTTCAATGTCGATCATGCCGCTTTCTGGCATCAAGATCCTTGATCTCACGCGTGTGCTGGCCGGGCCTTTGTCGGGCCAGATGCTGGGCGATCTCGGTGCCGAGGTGATCAAGATTGAGCGGCCCGGTGCCGGCGACGAGGCGCGCGCCTTCGGGCCGCCTTATTTGACTGACCCTGAGGGAAGGGAGAACAGCAACAATTCCTTCTACCTCTGCGCGAACCGCAACAAAAAATCGGTTACGGTCAACATCGCAAAGCCCGAAGGGCAGGAGATCATCCGTCAGCTTGCCAAGGACGTCGACGTCTTCATGGAAAACTACAAGGTTGGAGACCTCAAGCGTTACGGCCTCGATTACGAGTCGATCAAGAAGATCAATCCAGGCATCATCTACTGCTCGGTGACCGGCTTCGGCCAGACCGGTCCCTACGCGCCGCGGGCGGGGTATGATGCGATCTTCCAGGCTATGGGTGGCTTGATGAGCGTCACCGGCCATATGGATGGCGAACCAGGCGCGGGGCCAATGAAGGTCGGTCCGTCCATCGTCGACTATATGACCGGCATGAATACCTCGATCGGTATCCTTTCGGCCCTCTATCACCGCAAGGTCAATAACGGAGCTGGGCAGCACATCGACGTCTGCCTGCTCGACACCGTGATCGCCTCACTCAGCCACTATCTTCAGATCTACCTCGTTAACGGGAAGAGCCCGCCCCGGCGCGGCACCTGGGGAAATGGTAGCCTGCCTCTGGGCGTGTTTCGCTGTGCAGACGGTGAGCTGATGCTGGTGGTCGGCAACGACGGTCAGTTCGCCCGCGCCTGCGCTGCTCTTGAGGCACCCGAACTCGCTACCAACCCGAAATTCGTCAAGAACAACGATCGAGTCGCAAACGGCAAGGAAATCATGGCGATCTTTGCCGATCTTCTGCTGAAAAACACCCTCGCGCATTGGTTGGACAAGTTTGAGAAGGCCGGCGTGCCCTGCGGGCCGGTCAATGATTTTGACCAGATGTTCGCCGATCCGCACGTAGTCGAGCGGGGCATGCGGGTGACCGTCAAGCACAAGTTCGCACCTGAGCTGTCCTTGATCCGCAACGCATTGACCTTCTCGGAAACACCGATCACCGAATACCGTGCCCCGCCACTGCTCGGCGAGCATACGCAAGAGGTATTGGCCAACAAGCTTGCCTATGATGAGACAAAAATCGCACAGCTGAAGCAGATCGGGGCAATTTAGCCTGAAATGATTGTCGTATCTTGCAACCGCAGTTTATGGGACGGCCATAGTTCATACTCTGCCAATTGCAGCTTGAAAGTATCGCATTCGTGCAAATCGGTGCATGACTCGAGCTGAATCGGCCAAAAAGTGCCTGAGTTCTTTGAACGCCAACAGTCGCTCAGAAGGCTTGTCCTCTTTCCGCCTCCCGCAGGTTTTCGTCGAAACGGCTTCTACACCTTGACGAATCTTGGCGTGCGAAGCCGCGTATTCTGCGGACAGAAAGTGCGAAGAAACTTGCGTATGTAAGTGGCATGCTCGTCGTGCGCTGGGATAGCTGACTGCCTGGCTAGGCTCTAGTAGGGGGCGCACTGCAGTCGCCCGATGTCGCCAGTGCACGAAGACGACACCGATCAGCGACGGCCGAAGCTCTTTTCGGTGGTCTTCGCAGGAGCAAGCCATCGAGCGAATTGAGTTTGCAGCCTTAGAGTGCGGCTATCTACTGACGCCAAACCGTTTCAGGGGCACTCTCAACTCCCATGCGCGAGAGCGATATAAGCGATCTGGCCACTGCGATTGTGGAAGGAGCAAAGAAGGTCAAGCAGCAGTCACCGTAGGAATAATGGAGACACACCGTGCTCGGGAAAGTGACGACTGCCTCTATCGGCTTCGCGCCGTTGGCGGCGTTGTCTTCGGCAGCATTCGCCGCACCACGACGATACATGCCGACTCTCGCCCATGTCGACAGCAGCGCGAGCTGGCCAATCCTACTCGCCCAGTGGAAGCAGGCAATGCAATTGGACGCGGGCGCAGCCGCGCAGTGCGGACCAATCCTTGTTCTGCGCTGCGCCTTTACCACGCTAACGAAGCAAAAGTATCTCGATCTTGCAAGAGCTCAAAATCTGCTATCGCCATTGGATATCCTTTAGCTCCAGTGATCAACAGCGTGATCCGTAATCACGGATTCGCCAGAGCAATCCTTATCGCTGACGCTCAGCGCTGGTGAATGTCTACGTGCCAGTATGACTAGCCTGCAACGAGGGTTAGATAATGGGCGAGTATTCCAGAATTGGATAGGCTGCCGCGTCCGCCTTGAGAGAGGAGGGGCTCTTGTTAGAAAGGACGCAGGCCGCATTGAGCGGGGCGACCAGCACGGATGGTCTGATGATCAAACTCGGCTTCGTAGAGCGGAT
This sequence comes from Bradyrhizobium sp. NC92, assembly GCF_025200865.1. Lineage (NCBI taxonomy): Bacteria > Pseudomonadati > Pseudomonadota > Alphaproteobacteria > Hyphomicrobiales > Nitrobacteraceae > Bradyrhizobium > Bradyrhizobium sp. NC92. The sequence continues at coordinate 7,050,163 of NZ_CP104171.1, read as the reverse complement.
TGCGCAGTATTTACGCGTGCTTCTGTGAGCCATTGCATTAATCGATATCGATACCCCGCTATTCTGCTGGATCTGCGAGATGAAGTTGCTTCGATCGATGCTGTGAAGGGCGACTCAGCAGATTGGCTAACCGACTGGTTCGCTACCCAGTAAATGTTTGATGCTTAACCCAGGAGTGCAGCGTGAGTGAAGTGGTCAAGCTTGAGCGTCATGACGAAGTCGGGATCGTCACTGTCAATAGCCCTCCGGTCAATGCGCTGAGTGCCGCGGTCCGCGGTGGTATCCTAGAGTGTGTCAAGGCCGCGATTGCCGATCTGGCGATCAAGGGCATCGTGCTGACCTGCGCCGGGCGCACCTTCATTGCTGGCGCCGACATCACCGAATTCGGCAAGCCGCGGAAGCCGCCCGCAGTCAACGACGTGCTCGCCGAGATCGAGAATTCACCTAAGCCCGTCGTCGCCGCGATCCACGGCACCGCGCTCGGAGGCGGCCTCGAGGTCGCGCTCGCCTGTCATTTCCGCGTGGCCGTGAAGGAAGCCAGGCTTGGCCTGCCCGAGGTGAAGCTCGGCCTGCTACCGGGTGCCGGCGGCACCCAGCGCCTGCCGCGCGCGGTCGGTCCCGAGCTCGCGGTCAAGATGATCGTCGGCGGCGATCCCATTGGTGCTGCGGAAGCGCTTAAGAGCGGTCTGATCGAGGAGATCGTGGAAGGCCCGGCCTCCGGCGGCGAGGCCTTCGTGCGCAAGCTGCTGGCCGAGAAGCGTCCGCTGCGCCGCCTGCGCGACGACGATTCCAAGATCGCGGCGGCCAAGGCTGACCGCTCGATCTTCACCAATGCGGTCGCTGCGATGACCAAGAAGGCGCGCGGCCTGGAGGCGCCGTTCGCGGCGGCTGATGCCGTCGGCTACGCCATCGACCTGCCGTTCGACGAAGGTCTGAAGAAGGAGCGCGAGGGCTTTCTCAAGCTCGTCGCTAGCGACCAGTCCAAGGCGCAGCGCTACGCCTTTTTCGCCGAGCGCGAGGCCAACAAGATCGCGGGCGTACCTGAAGGCACCAAGCCGCGGCCCGTGAACCGCGTCGCCATTCTGGGCGCCGGCACCATGGGCGGCGGCATAGCGATGTCTTTTGCCAATGCCGGCATTCCCGTCACCCTGATCGAGACTGGCGAGGAGCAGCTCAAGCGCGGCCTCGGCGTCATGCAGAAGAACTGGGAGGCGACTGCCGCTCGCGGCGGCATCCCGATGGATGCGCCCGCCAAGCGCATGGCGCTGATCAATGGTGTCGTTGGCATCGAGAATGTCGGCGATGCCGACCTCGTCATCGAGGCCGTGTTCGAGACCATGGCGGTGAAGAAGGAAGTGTTCGGCAAGCTCGATCAATATGCCAAGCTTGGCGCGGTGCTCGCTTCCAACACTTCCCTCCTGAACATCGATGAGATCGCGAAGTCGACCAAGCGTCCGCAGGACGTGCTCGGCATGCACTTCTTCTCGCCGGCCAACGTCATGAAGCTGTGCGAGATCGTGCGCGCGAACAAGACCGCGCCGGACGCACTCGTCACGGCCGTGTCCATCGCTCGCAAGATCTCGAAGGTGCCGGCTGTGGTCGGCGTCTGCCACGGTTTTGTGGGCAACCGCATGCTGGCCCAGCGCAGCAAGCAGGCTGAGAAGCTCCTGTTCGAAGGCGCGCTGCCGCAGCAGATCGACGCCGTTGTCACAAAATTTGGCATGCCCATGGGGCCTTTCGCGATGAGCGATCTCGCCGGCCTCGACGTCAGCTGGCGCTCGCGTAAGGATCGAGGCGTTAGGTCGGAGATCGCGGACGCGTTGTGCGAAGCAGGCCGCTTCGGCCAGAAGACCGGCAAGGGCTACTACAAATATGAAGCCGGCTCGCGCGCGCCGCTGCCTGATCCTGAAGTCGAGAAGCTGATCGAGGAGACGTTGATGCGTCTCGGCCGCGAGAAGCGAATCGTCAGGGATGACGAGATCCTCGAGCGCATGATGTACCCGATGATCAACGAGGGCGCGAAGATCCTCGAAGAGGGCATCGCGGCCCGCCCGTCCGACATCGACGTGGTCTGGCTCTACGGCTATGGCTGGCCGATCTACCGCGGCGGGCCGATGTACTGGGCCGATACCGTCGGCCTCAAGCACATCGCTAAGCGCCTCGCCGTCTACGCCAAGGAGACCAACGACCCAAACCTTGAGCCAGCACCGCTGCTTGAGAAGCTCGCGGCAGAGGGCAAGACGTTCGCCTCGCTGGCGGCAGCGTCGAAAGCGGCGTGATGATGCATTTTCCATCAATGTCTATCGGGACACGTCAGGGAGGCGAAGCGAGAATATGGAGGCTCTAATAACATCCCCAAGGCAAAAACCGACCGCGATTGCTGATCGCGCGATCACCGACAGCACACCAGTCCCATCGAGACCGATTTCATCATTTTCGGTCACCTTCGGGCCCTAGTCACTAGTCAGTCGGAATATGGAGTACGACGTAAACTCGGGAGCTATCGGGGCAAGTCATGCCAGTCGCCCTGCGTAGGCTGTCGTTCTACGCTCCCGGTTCGCAGGCGCCTGGCGGGCTCCGCCACTCATTGATCATTTCGACCGCTGTTGAGGCGCCACGACGAACCGCTGCGACAACCCATACTCGCATCTTTCACGGGCCCAAGAATGAAAGGGCAACGGTCCAGGGAAGGGAGTTAGCCATCGAGGTCGGTCTCCATCACCGGCCCACGGCACAATTTGCCCGGAAGGGAAGCCCCTACAGGTCCCGCAGGCCACTAGTCCACATCGGCGACCAGCGAAGGCACTTAGATGCTACCATTCATTCCGGAACTGCGGTGACGAGGTCCGAGAATTGGTCAGACGAAGGTCAAAAGCCGCTTCGGTGTCCGGACGATGATCGTGTCGATCTCCGTCTCGCTATAGCCGCGGCGACGCATCATCGGGATCACATTGGCGAAAATGTGTTGATAGCCGTGCCCGCCGAAACGCATTAGACGCGTGCGGTGGCAGATGTCGTGACTGATAACGATCTGCTCGAGATGCCCGCGCTTGATCAATGCCCGCATCAGGCGCAGGCGTACAGCATCGTTCGGCATGTCGATATCCGCGTGACTGTAGTAGGACTGCTCCATGCCAAAAAGGTCGAACTCGATGACGCAGCCCGTATCGGCAAGGCGCAGCAATCGATCCTCGTCGAAGATCGTCCGGTCAATGTGGCTCATCACCATGCGATCCATGGGAGCGTCCTGCTTCAAGAAGAATTCCGCCACCTCTTGTGGCTGGTCTTCATGACGACCAGGGTGCACATTGATCGTAGCACCGGTTTCCCGCTGCGCAAGGATCGCGCCCTGCATCACGCGCCGCTCAAGGTTCGTCCACGGCAATTGACAACCGATCTCGCCGATGATTCCGGCGCGCACGTCAGTTCCCCACGCACCTTCCAGAACCTGCGAGATCATCTCAGACGCGAAATCCTCAACCCCTCGCGCGTGATTCCGCTGGTCCTGGAAGTCGTGAACATAATGACCGCAGCCCATTACAATGTGAGCTCCGCTGGCCCGGGAGATATCCGCCAGTCCGCGCGGATCCGGTTTCAAACCGCCTGAGGTGAGCTCGACAATTGTACGTCCGCCTGCCGCAACCATCTCGCGGATTTCGTTTGCTGCAATATCTTGCTGATTGAGCTTGGTTTTGAGGCCGGATCGCTTTTGCCCGTAATTGATTTGCCAACAATTGCAGAGCTCGATCTCGACGTCTTCGACGCCTGCCGCGACATATTTGGGCGGCGTGATATCGCAGATGACGTGCTCGTGCATCAAAGTGGGTCCAAGGGCGGCAGGGTCGACAATCCCTAGCACCGTTTGCGCCTGTCCTTTTAGGGCAAGTCTGTCGAGCTTCGACATTGGTAGCCTCACTGCTCCGGCTTGAGTCCAGCGAACTCGATCGCCTTCTTCCATTTAACGTTCTCATCGGCGATCAACGTCGCCATCTCTTCTGGTGAGCCGCCGACCGGATCGGCGCCGAGCTTTCGCATTTTCTGTGCCATGTCCTTGTCGGCCAGATAGGTATTCGCGCTCCTGTTTAGCTTGGCGACGATGTCTGCACGCGTCTTAACAGGAGCTGCGATCGTGAACCAGGAGGAGGCCTCATAACCCGGAACCCCGGCTTCGGCGACAGTCGGCACGTTTGGCAATTCCGGCCAGCGCTTTGCGGTGGTGACGGCAAGTGCGCGGAGCTTACCAGCCTCCACATACGGCAGAGCCGCAGGAAGATTGTCGAGCGAGATCTCGACCCGGCCTCCGATCACGTCAGTCAGCGCCGGTGCGCTGCCGCGATACGGCACGTGTAGTAAATCGATGCCGGCCATCGACTTCAAAAGCTCGGTCGCCACGTGGCCAGTGCCGCCGGTGCCCGGCGACGCGTAAGAAAGCTTGCCCGGGTCCGCCTTCGCGAGCGCGATAAGCTCCTGCAGCGTATTCGCCTTTACATCGAGATTGACCGAGATCAGGTTAGGCACGCGCGCAATCACCACGACGGGCGCAAGGTCCTTTGCACCGTCGAACGGCTGGTTCTTATACATATACTGGTTGATGACGTGCGGACCGGGCGTACCGATCACGAGAGTGTAGCCATCCGGATCAGCCTTCGTGACGTAATCGGCGCCGAGATTGCCCCCGGCTCCTGCCTTGTTCTCGACGATGAACTGCTGGCCGTATTCCTCAGATAACCTTTGCGCCATCAGACGGCCGAGGATATCGGTTGTACCGCCCGCTGCGAACGGCACGACCACCTTGACTACCCGCGTTGGCCATTGTGCTTGACCGGACGCCCGGCCAATGAACGGCAACGACAGCGCTGTAGCGCTAGCGGCGAGTACGGCGCGGCGGCTTGGATTGGACATGCCCCTGAATGTGCGTTCCGAGCGCATTGTTCTTCCAGAAATTGCTACGCTCCCTCGAGACGCGGATCAGCTGCGTGCGGAACGTAGGCTGGTCCTGTCTGCCGCAAATAGCAGTTTCCGCCGCCTGAGAAATTGGTCGAAGGCGGCGGTAAATCTTTCGCAGGCGGTATCATCAATTTCGAACGAAAGCGCCGCCATGCCGCGCCGGGCAAGATAGATTCCCTGCTCGAGAAGATCGAAGAACATCAGTTCCTTGATGCGCTGATCTTGCGCGATGGTATCGGCAATCGATCTCACCGGTCCCGCGACACTATGGATGGTGAACAGCGAACCGACCCCGGTGACACACAGGGGGGCATGATGCTCCCGGCATAGCGACTCGAGCCGGGTACGCAGCGCTTCGCCGCGCGCATTGACGCGATCCAATGCCTGCTGCGTGGCGACTTTCGTCATCATTGCAAGGCCGGCGGACATGGTAAGTACGTTGTTGTTGAAGGTGCCGGCATGGGCAAGCGCACCCGCCTTACGCGGATCGAAACGCTGCATCAAATCGGCGCGGCCGCCGAAGGCGCCGAATGACAGACCGCCTGCCACATACTTGCCAAGCGTCATCAGGTCTGGACGAATGCTGTAGCGGGTCTGCAGACCGCCCGGCGCGAGACGCGAGGTCATCACTTCATCGCACACAAGAAGCGCACCGACTTTCTCGGTCTCCTTGCGTAGCGTCAAGAGGAAATCTCGCTCGGCAGGAATGCAGCCGCCAGAGCCCTGCATCGGTTCAACGATCACAGCGGCAATGTCGTCGGCATGCTGCGCGATCAGCTTTGCCGCCGCGGCAGCATCGTTGTAGGGCGCAAGCAGCCAATCGAAGGGTACGTTGACCTGATTAACCGCCGCTTTAAAAGTAAACACCGAGCCATGATAAGCGCCATCAAAAGCCATCACTTTCCTTTTACCGGTCGCGACGCGCGCGAGCGTCAACGCTAGCAGCGTTGCCTCAGTGCCCGAATTGGTGAAACGCAGCAACTCCATCGCCGGAAAGCGCTTTGCAATGATCGCAGCAAACTCCGCTTCGACGCGCGTGTGGCCCGATAGGCTCAGTCCGTTGTCAAGCGCCTGCTTGACTGCCTCGCCGATAATCGCATTGGAATGCCCGGCAAGGCCTGCCGTGTACTCGCCCATAAAATCGAAATAGCGATGGCCGTCGACATCCGACACTTCGCAGCCCTTCCCGCAACGGATCGTCAAGGGGAACGGCTCATGGAACAACACAGTGCGGGTGTTACCGCCGGGCATGGCCTCGCACGCGGACGCATGCTGCTTCGCGCTGTTGGGATTGCGCGCCACATAGGCGCCGATGGCACAGCGAAGCGCCTCATCGAAGGCCGAATTGGCGCTCTGGGTCTCGACAACATTCATCGCTGTTCCTCTTCGGGCCGTCAGGAGCTTTGTAATTCTATTCGGCCCACTAAGTCGAATTCTTCTAATGTAGGTTCTACAGGGCCGAAATTATGCAGCTGATCGCTTCAGTGCGATGCTTTCATGCACTCAGGGAAGGACAAGGATCTGTTGTTTTGTGGCTCGCCAACTCTCTTGTGGAGAGGGAACCCGGTCCTTGCCTCTCCTTGCCAATTTCCTCTCGAGAATGCCGGGAACGGTTGGAGTGTCAAAGGGCGGGTCTGCTGAAGCACCGAAATTCTCGAAATGAGCCACATCTATCTTGGTACTACCTTATCGAACGGGATGCGGCTCCGATGTTGCAGTAGTGCCGGGTTTGGCGCTCGAGTGTCAACAACTCCAGAGACTGAACTAGCGGAACGAATCGAGGTGGATCCTCCAAATGGAGCAGCTGCGCTTCGTCAGTTCTTTCTGAAAATAGCACGTGGGCGTAGTGAACCACACTATGCAAATCGATCCTGCCGGCCGAAGGATGCTCGCTCGTTCATTCGTGGAGAACGGCGCTGCTGTTCTTCAGCATGCACTCTTAGAGCATCGTCTAATGCATCTTAGCAGTGAGCAGTGCGAAAGACCCTGTCAACGGCCCGATGGCAGAGTGTGAGATGGTGCCAGGGTGTGTTCTGGCAGATCTGATGTTGGGAGTGGGGGGCTGCATCCGCCGAACCCATTTTTACGCACTGTGCGGCGGCTCGAAGAGATGCTGCGGCCTGTGTTCGAGAGGCTAGCACGCCGATCCAAACTTCGTCCCCCCAGAGTAGGTAGTCTCCCGACGCCCCCCAATCAGCTATTGTCACCTACCGCACGGCACACGCGGACAGGAGACACGTATAGCGATGAAAGGCTTGGTCAACTCCTTGCACGTCTCACGGTTCATTCACTCCTACGACGAGGCAGCCATTCAAAAGGGCATCAATCTTTCGGTTGGATTCGACTTTCATGAGTATGTCTCGATAACAGAGGCTACTCCAACGAAAGGAAAGACATACCCAATTTTTCGGCCGGACCGCTCGCCGATCAAAGCAGGCGAGGGATACTGGCTGGTGGGGGTAGATAAGAATAATGAAGTGGTTCTTGTTGCGGCAGCGCGCCTATATGACCTGTCGCAGAGCAACCTTGCCGAACATCTCCAATCCCTCAAGTTCTTTTATGCAGACCCAGCCAAACATGCACATCCGCAGGATCGCTGCATCTGCAAGGCACCAAGCGCATGGCGGATCACCGGAAAGGTGGCTCTTCACGGAGACCTTTGGGTGCGATCCGATTTCAGGGGGCAAGGCATAACGAAGATTATGACGAGAATAATGGTGGGTGTGACCCTCGCGATGTGGGCTCCTGACTTTCGGTGCGGACTTGCCGGGCGCTGGTCGATAGACAAACGCGTCTACGATGTACCGCACGCTGAACCTAGTGGGTCAGTCCTGCGGCTTGTAGCGGAGGATATTGTGGACGACGATTGGCTTTTCTGGAGCACCGGTGAGGAGATGAGAAGCTTAATCGATGGTCACGACAAATGGGCATCAGGCGTATCGCCGCCGCTTCGCGCCCAGCATGTTAACTAACCTTGTCCAGCCCCAGAGGAGCAGCGTTCTAGGGGCTGCGAGCGTGCCGATGCTATCCCCGCCAAGGAAGCAACCTTGGATCAGCATGGAGACTGCCCTTGATACAGCAGCATCATCTATCGACCGAAATCCCGACTTCTGGACGGGTGAGGGCGATTGGTCTCCTGGATGACGCGTCCGATCCCGGTGCGAAGCCTGTAACGGGAAGCTGTGTGACGGCACAGGTCGCAGACTATGTATCAAGGATCAGATACGAGGACCTGCCCCCAGACGTCATAGCGCGGGCGAAATGGCTTGTTGCGGACAATGTCGCCTGCGCCATCGCTGGCAGCCAGACGGGCATAGCGGCCAGCTTCCTCGAGTATCAAGAAAGCAATGGGGGCAGGCCTACGGCAGCGGTGCTCGGCCGATCGACGCGTCTGCCTGCTCCGCAGGCGGCCGCCGTCAACGCCTACGCGGCGACACTGCTGAGCTTCGACGATTCCCTAGTCAGATTGGGCCATCCGGGAACGTCGGTGATCCCTGGTGCGATCGCGGTGGCCGAAGAGCTCGATCGGCCTGGCAGCGAACTGCTGGTGGCAATCATCGCAGGTTACGAGATGTCCTTGCGATTGGGGACTGCAATCCGGCCTTCGCCGGAGCGCGCCGCCGCTGTTCTCGGCCTTGCCACTTGGCAGATCTATGGTGCAGCCAGCGCGGTCGCGCGCCTTCATCGTCTGTCGCCCGCAGCAACACGCGATGTCTTCGGCCTCACGGCCCAGCACGCGCCGGTGCCCTTCCTGCGGAAGTTTCACGGCCGCCCGATGCCGTGGCTGAAGAACAATTACAGTTGGGCAACGATAGGTGCGGTCACGGCCGGGTCGCTCGCCGCGCGCGGCTTTGCCGGAAGCCGCGACATCTTCGATGGCGAGACCGGCTTCTGGCGTATGGCGGGATCGGACCAGTATGATAACGTTGAAATGACTCGAGCGCTGGGCTCCGAGTTCCGACTGATGCAGGTCGGCTGCAAGCCCTACGGCTGCTGTCGCTGGGTGCATCCGGCGCTGGATGTCCTTCGCACACTGGCCGCCGAACAGCCGATTGAACCGGCAAAAGTTGCTCGCATCGAGGTCGCAACCTTTGGGGAAATCGTGCGCGACTTCGCCGGGAAGTGGCCGGATACAATCATCGAAGCGCAGTTTCATCTTCCCCTGCTGATCGCGCTCGAGCTGCTGGGGCGGTCCTCTGCCGGGGGTCTGGTCGAAAGCGCGCTTGAAGAGCCGCAAGCGCGGGGTCTGGCGGCGAAGGTTTCTCTTTCGCTCCTGTCGGGTGCGGACGACGCTTTCTTCGGGCGGTCGCTGCTGCCGTTCAGGTTGAAGGTTATGCTGACCGATGGATCCGTTCGCGAAGGCTATGCAGAGATTCCGGGGGGAGCGCCGGGGGGGCCGCCTTTCGGGCCTGATGAGATCGCGCGCAAGTTCCATGTGTTGGTGGAGCCAAGTCTTGGCGGCCCTCAGTCGCAACGGCTTCTCGATGCTGTGTTAGATATCGAGACAACAAGCGCGCGTGAGATTGCCGCGCTGGCACAGCCTAGCCGGCGCGAGAGCAACCGCGCTAAACAGGGGCGGTCCGATGAACGGTAGGCTGAGGCTTGCGGCAATCTTCTCGGCGCCGTTGATGGTGTTTGGCGTCGGCTGCCAAGAGCAGCAGCGGCCTTTGGTCGTTGTCACCAGCGGCGGGACCTTTGAGCGAGCTCTGGAGCGACACTTCTATCAGCCTTTCACGATCCGAACCGCAATCCGCATCGCGCCAGTCGGCGCAAGCCTGGGGTCGCAGTGGGCCCGCCTCGCGGCCATGCGGCAGGCCCGAAGCATCGAATGGGATGTGGTGACCGCCTTTCCAGAGGATTTGATTAGTCGCTATCAGGAACTGCTCGAGCCGATCGATTGCGCCCGGATACCCATCGCCAAGGAGACCCAACTGCCCAACACCTGCACTCCACATGGCGTGTTGCGAAGCATCGGAGCGGGGGTGCTGACCTGGAACACGACGCAGTTCAAGGGGAAGGAGCCAACGAATTGGTTCGATTTCTGGGATCTGAAGACCTTTCCAGGTCCGCGAACCCTGCCGAGCACGCCCTCAGCCCATCCGTGGTTGCTGATCGTCGCCCTCCTCGCCGACGGTGTTCCACAGAAACAGTTGTTCCCACTGGACGTCGAGCGTGCCCTCCGCAAGCTGGAGGAGATTAAACCACATGTCTCTGTTTGGTGGAGCACGGGCGAGCAGAGCCAGGCTGCGTTGCGCGATGGTGACGCAGTGATGGGCTTGCTTTGGGTCAGCCGCGTCGTGCCATCTATCGCGCAAGGCGTGCCGCTGCGGCTTTCCTATGAGCAGTCGATTCAGAATATTACGTATTGGGGCATCGTGCGCGATACGCCCAACCGCGATGCCGCCTATCGCTTTCTCAATTTCTTTCTGCACAACCCCAAGGAACATGCGGCATTCACTGAGGACGTCGGAGTTGCAACTCCCAGCGCCGCAGTCCGTGAATATCTTAGCGAGGCGGAGTGGGGCTCGATGCCGACCAACCCGGAGAATTGGAGCAAAACCATCGAATTGGACGCGAAGTGGATCGCCGATAATCAGGAGATGATCTCCCGCCGCGTGATGGATCTGCTCAGCAAATGACAGGGGACGCAGGCCGCGCGGTTGCTATCGTGACCGGAGGCAGCAGGGGGATCGGCGCGGCCGCCTCTCGTTTGCTTGCGCAGCGCGGCTGGGCGGTCGCGGTGAACTATGTCGCTGCCGACGACGCGGCTCATGCCCTCGTTGCAGGGATCGTTGCGTCAGGCGGACGGGCGACCGCTATCAAAGCAGACGTCACCGATGTAGGCGCCGTCGTAGAACTGTTCGCTCGCTGCGACGCCGAGCTGGGGAGGCTGCGCGGACTAGTGAACTGCGCGGGCCTCGTAGGCATGCGCGGACGTTACGTCGACGTTCCCGATGCCGTCGTCCGGCGGGTCTTCGACGTCAACCTCTTCGGCGCGATGGCCTGCATCCGCGAAGCAATCCCGCGCATGTCGTTGCAGAGCGGCGGACAGGGCGGCGCCATCGTCAACGTCTCGTCTGGGCTGTCCACAAGCGGCGCTCCCAATGTCGAGATCCACTATGCGGTCTCGAAGGCCGCGCTGAACTGCCTCACCCTCGGTCTATCCCAGGAGCTCGCGGGCGAAGGCATCCGCGTCAACACGGTGAGTCCCGGCGCGACCCGCACTGAGATGCCCGGTGCCGCCGTGCTCGAAGCTGCCGCAGCCGAGATTCCAATCGGCCGCGTCGCTGAGCCCGAGGAGATCGGAGAGGCGATCGCATGGCTTCTATCCGATCAGGCTAGTTACGTCTCCGGCGCCTATCTGCGCGTCGGCGGAGGCAAGCCGGGCTAAAGAGCCGGTCGGCATTCGGGTACCAATGAAGGAGCGCCCCTTTGACGATCGGAGTAGGAAGAGCGGATGAACAGGGCACACCTGTTTGGAACGGCCAGGCGTCGCTTCTGTGGCCCGGGCCATAAAGGCGTTGACTCTACAATGTAGTGGAGTTCGCAGGGGAGAGTTCGAACGCACGATAAGCCAGCGATTTTATCGTCGGTTTCTGCGCAAAGGCGGCGTCGCGCGGTCCTCCCTGGGGCAGCAGCAATAGGCGCATGGTATTACGAAGCCGGAGACCGCGCCGCCAAACGCGTCATCAGGCGCTGCCACTATGTCAAAGCCTTTAAATTACCAGTGCCAGCTCTGAAAGAGGCGTGCAGGGTTGGCAGCATGGGGTCGAGAAATCTCTCAAGTTAGCGCGAAAGGCTTTCGATGGTTCTTAGCCCTCGCGAACATCGTGCTCCTTCGCGGCACACGTTCGTGCCGTTGTTAACGCAGGCCCTCGATCGGCCGCCATATGGTTCGAAACGCCGCGACGATTTTGCGCACAGGTGGGATAAAGGTCGTTCAGCAATGGGCCCACGCTGACACGACTGAGGCTATCTTCACTTGGCCGATCTCGATGGCTATGTTCTGGGCATTGCTTCCAATCACACACATGTTTCGTTCCTTGGACGAGCAGCAGCCTGTCGCCGGCAGCGCCTCCGCGATCGCACAGAGCCTTCCCAAGAAGGCCTGGCGCGCCGCCTGTCCCTCCGCAAGATGCCGTTCTCCTTCGTCGCGACGGACAGCCTGTATGGGCGGGCGAGATTGAAACCCTGCTGCGGAGGCGGGTAAAGGGCGGCAATCGCGCGAGCAATCATGCGACGCCTGATCTTGGGCTTCGTCGCAAAGTCCACATCGCTTGGTACATCCGCGGCTTTTGAGGCGAGCGGGTTCCTCCATCCACACAGCGCGCGAAGGCATGGCCATGCCGCGCACATGGCGGCGAATACTCCGATTCGGCAGTTGGTGATCTTGCCCGCCGAGCCAGTGTACTGGCGTGCGACCCCGCACGAGGCCTTGCCCTGTTTCAAGAAGCCGATCATCAATGACCAGAATCGCGCTCTCATCGCCGAGCGTTTCCAGCGCGTAACTCACGCACAATGTCGCGTAACGCGTCGGCATCCCACAGCGCCCGACCCCTTGGCGCCGCGGCCCTGTATCGTCGGCCACTTCCGCCCGCATCCAACCCGTCTTGCGCTGTTTGTTGCCAAACAGTCCGTCGAGAAGTGCCCGCCGACGCCGCGAGCGTCCTGCGTAAACACCAGACGGATGCGTTGCTTGGTTTCTCGCGACGACGAAGCCCACAGCGTCAGCGTCCCTTTAGCCGACGCGGCACCAATCATCAGATCCAGAATCATGGTCACCCATGGATTCAGAATTTTCAACAAAAAGCAAATTGTAATGTCAGATCAGTCAACGCGCCTGAAATCGCTTTCTGCCGGTCATGCGGACCTCCTCTGGCGATGTACAATTCGCCGTGGAGCGGGTCGGGCTTGTTGCACTCTACGTCGAGGCCGTACTGCGTGCGCGCAGCCACTCGGCACCGGCCATCAAAACGAGCGACAGGACGACCATGACAGTCGATGCGGCTGCAATGACCGGTGTCAGGTTGTAGTCGATGTCCTCGAAAAGCTTCCGCGTGAGCGTCTTGCCTTCGATGCCCGAGATGAAGAAGGCGACAGTCGCTTCGTCGAAAGAGGCGAGGAAGGCGAAGACTGCGCCAGCCGCAACGCCCGGAGCAATATTGGGCATTACGACATGGGCGAGGCTCTGGGCTCGCGAAGCGCCGCAGTTGAGCGCCGCTAGTTCGAGGGCGGGATCCATGCGCTGGAGCGCCGCCGTCGCGGTCAGCAGGATATAGGGCACCGACAACATCGTATGGGCAATGGCAAACCCGACGAAATTGCCGGTGAGGCCGAGGGGCGCGAACACGAGATACAGTGCGACCGCGAGCGCGATATGCGGGACGATGAGCGGTGCGAGTGTCAGCGCATGGATCGCCTGTGCGCCCGGCAGCTTGCCACGCACGATGGCAATTGACGCCAGCATCCCGAAAATGGTTGCCGCCGCTGTCGTAGCCAGTGCGATGCGCAGGCTGAACCATGTTGCGTTCATCCAGTCCCCGTCGCCAAAATAGATCTGATACCATTTTAGCGTCAGGCCTTTTGGCGGGAATTGGATGTAGGAAGCTTCGCCGAGTGACATCGGTACGACGAGCAGAGTGGGCAGCAGCAGGAAAGCCAAGACGAGAGCAACGAAAAGATTGAGAAGACACCGTCCGAACGGCAGGGACCGTATCCGTCCCATCCTCGTGCGGGCGGACCCACCATACGTGGAGAATGTAGAGGCTGTGAGCGGCATATCAGGAGCCCTTTCCGAAACGCAGGAATCGCTTGAACGCCCCGACGAGCGCGAGCGTGACCGCCAGCAGCAGGCCGGTAAGAGCTCCGGCGAAGGGCCAGTTCAGCATATCGGTCGTCTGCTGGCCAATCAGTGTGGCGATGGTCAGGTTTTGCGGACCGCCCACCAAGGCCGGAGTGATGTAGAGGCCGAGCGAGAGAATGAATACCATGATCGCGCCCGCATAGAGTCCGGGCAAGCTGAGGGGGAGTGTGACGGAAACAAAGCTCCTCCAAGAACTGGCACCGAGATTGCGCGCAGCGCGATCGAGCTCCGGCGGGATGGACTTAATTGAAGAGAAGGTCGGTAGGATCATGTAGGGTAGGAGCACATGCGTCATCGCTATGATGACAGCGCCCTCAGTGTAGATCAGCCGGAGGGGCTGGTCGATCAGCCCCCAACTCTTGAGCGCACTGTTGACGATCCCGTGGCGCTGCAGTAGCACGATCCAGGCATAAGAACGCACCAGCACGCTCGTCCAGAGCGGCACCAGAACGCAGGCCCCGACCAGCATGGCGGCGAGTCCCTGCAGACGCGCCATCACGATTGCAACCGGATAGCCGAGCATGACGGCAGAGATCGTCACGACCGCCGCAGTCCGGACCGTTCGCAGAAGGATGCGCAAAAAGATCGGCTCCTGCGCGATCCTAAGATAGTGCTCGGCCGTGGCCCTCGGCGCGAAGACGCTGCCCAGAAGCAGTTTGCCGATGGGCAGGAGGAAAGCGAAACCGAGCAGCAAAACAAGCGGCAAAGCGAAACCGAGCGACAGGCCACGCGAAAGCTGCCAGGCGTGCGATTTGTCCGACGAGGTATTGGCTGAGAACTCCATGCTCAGACCTCGCGCGGAAACAGGCGGACGGCTGCCGCATCGATTGTGAAATGAACCAGGCCGTGCCTCGGCTCATTGTAGGCGCGAGAGTCAGACGGTGTCAGAATTTGAAGCTGCGTTCCGTCATCGGTTCGCACAATCAGCTTGCGCTGCGAGCCTAGGAAGACGGACGTCTCGATTTCGCCGCAAATCGAGCCGGCAGAGATCTCGGTAACAGCGATGCTTTCGGGACGCGCGGCGATCCGAATTGGCTGCCCCGTAACAAGCGCTGTTCCGGGCGCGAGCTGCGATCGCGGGATTCCGAGGATGTGGCCAGCGACAAGGACATACAGTCGAGCTCCCTCGATCGCCTGCACGTAACCGTTGAGGAAGTTCATCTTGCCTATGAAGTCGGCGACGAAGCCGCTGTTGGGGGCATGGTAGAGCGCTGTTGGGCTACCGACCTGTTGGATTTTACCTTTGTCCATCACGGCAATGCGATCGGACATCGCCAGCGCCTCTTCCTGGTCATGGGTCACGTAGATGATCGTGATCCCGAGCCTCTCATGTAGCTTCTTGATCTCGATCTGCACTTCCTCGCGCAGCTTCTTGTCGAGCGCGCTGAGCGGTTCGTCCATCAGCAACACCGGTGGCTCAACTACCAGCGCGCGCGCCACCGCGACGCGCTGCTGCTGACCGCCGGAGAGCTGGCTTGGCATCCGGGCATCATAGTGTTGCAGGCGTACGAGCGCGAGCGCGCGCTCGACGCGGGGGCCAATTTCCTTTTTGAGCACGCCGCGCATTCTGAGTGGAAAGGCAACGTTCTGGGCGACGGTCATGTGCGGAAAAAGGGCGTAGTGCTGGAACACCATACCGATTGCGCGCTGATTAGGCGCGACGTGCGTGATGTCTCGCCCGCCCACGGTGATAGAACCAGACGTTGGCGTCTCGAATCCGGCCATCATCATCAACAATGTGGTCTTACCCGAACCGGATGGGCCTAGAAGCGAGAGGAACTCGCCAGCCCGAATCTCCAAGTTGATCCCATCAACGGCAACGACCGAGCCGAATCGCTTGGTGATGCCGCGAAACGTAATCGTCCCGCTATCGATGGGCACTTGGCTGGAGACCCGGGAGTACACGCTGCTCAACATCTACCTGACGATCTTGAGTGATGCCGGACAGCACTTGGAACCGTGACAGACTGAGTCCAGCAGGCTAGGTCTGCGTTTTTGTCGTTTGGTGTATCATTCAAAATGGGGTTTCACGCTCGCCGGCAACCGCACGGATCGCAACCGCGCTCGCTGGGACAATGTGTTGAGAGAACGAGTGTGCCCCTGCCATCGAGGCTTTTCAAGCTGCTAGAGATGGTAGTTTATGGTCTCGTCGGATGATGCGAACTAAGTTGATCATACGGTTGCAAGCTTCCCGAAGAGGAGGAAGTTTGTGATGCATCTTGCGACGTCGGCCGGCGTGCTGACTACGGGATTGCCCAATCATCGCTGTTCAGCAGGAGATGAGGTCCGGAATGTCCATTATAGAAAAGGGGGTGGTATTTGTTGGCACCAGGGGACTCGCAACCCGTTGCATTTTGTTTATCATTGAAACCTGCGGAAAAGGTGCAGTCTCGGCAATTCTCGGTGCAAACCGAAACGAGAAAACGTGGTGGAGCGCCGAAACCGCCGAAGAGCTTTGGGAAGTCGCAGACCGATATGGAATACCCTATTTCGAGTCAATCGACGACATTTCCTGCCACGGAAGCTTTCTTGTTAGCGTGATTTGGCCCAAGATCTTCTCCGCTCATACTCTTGCGCGTTTTGTTCAAGGAGGAATTAATCTCCATCCGGCTCCATTACCCCAGTATCGCGGCAGTTTTACGCGGACGCATGCCATACTCAATAACGACAAGAGCTTCGGAGTGACCGTTCATTACCTTTCCGAGCTGGCTGATAGGGGCGATATTATCGGTGAGTTACAGTTCCCCGTGATGCCGTCAGAGACTGCTCTCTCTCTAGAAACCAGAGCCCAACATTATGCATACGCGCTTTTCTGTGAGGTCTGGCTGCGCCTACTAGATGGATCCGTTACAAGTCAATCTCAGGCCGCGTTAATAGCTGAGGGTAAGCGCGAGCCGCGCTTCTATTCCAAGCGCATGATGTCCGAGCTCTTGGATTCGGCGGACATTCCTCGCAGCGCCGAACAACTCAACCAGCTTTACCGTGCCCTGTTTCTTCCTCCACGCATCACGCCACCCAAGTGGCTCGTTGAACGGGTTCAGGCAAATGGAGGGTTGGGCATTCATTCCGGTAGCGATTCCGAGGCTTAGGTTCGAACGCGACGAGAAGCTCTCGTGTTTCTGGGCTCGCCCTCTTACCACGACGCTTCGCCAACATAGGACGATCTCGCCTCAATTGTGCATAGCTTGCGCTTTGCGGACAAGCGACAGTGGCATTGTTAGGCAGCGTCCTCTATGCCGCGCCGGCCTTCTGCGCGTATTCCCATGAGGCCTTTGACAGCGGTACGGCGCGCTTGGCTGACTCCGGCGCCCTGGCATTGGCGGCGGTGCCGTCGCGGACGCGGCCGGCGATGCCCTGGGTGATGCCGGCGAGACGGAACAAATTGTAGGCGAAATACCAGTTGAGATCGGGCACACTCATCTGGGTGACGTTGCAATAGATCTGCGCGGCCTTTTCCAGGGGCGGGATGTTGAGCGCCTTGAGGTCGGTCCCCTCCAGGCCCGGCATGATCCACTGCATCAAGAGATAGGTGAAGTCGGCCATGGGATCGCCGAGCGTCGACAGCTCCCAATCGAGCACCGCCTTCACGCGCGGTTCCGTCGGGTGGAAAATCATGTTGTCGAGGCGATAGTCGCCGTGGACGATCGAGACGCGCGCCTGCTCCGGCACCGTCTTTGGCAGCCATTCGGCGACCTTCTCGAACTCCGGAATGTGCTGGGTCTCGGACGCCCGGTACTGCTTGGTCCAGCGGTCGATCTGCCGGGCAAAGTAGTTGCCGGGCTTGCCGAAATCGCCGAGGCCGAGGGCGTTGGGATCGAACATATGGAGCTTGGCCAGCGTCTCGATCTTGCTGGTGAAGATCTTTCGGCGCGCATCGCCATCCTGGCTCGGCAGCGTCGGATCCCAGAACACGCGGCCCTCCTCCATCGACATGATGTAGAAGGCCGCGCCGATGACGCTGTCGTCCTGGCACAGCGCATAGGCGCGCGCGACCGGGAAACCCTGTTTTCCAAGGGCCACAATGACGCGATACTCGCGGTCGACCGCGTGCGCGGAGGGCAGCAGCTTGCCGAACGGCTTGCGGCGCATCACGTAGGAGCGGTTCGGCGTGTTCAGCCGATAGGTCGGATTGGACTGGCCGCCCTTGAACTGCAGAACGACCAGCGGGCCCTCATAGCCTTCGACGTGCTCGCGCATCCAGGCTTCCAGGCGTATCTCGTCGAAACGATGGCGCTCCTCGACCGGCTTTGTGCCCGAGA
Organism: Bradyrhizobium sp. NC92; assembly: GCF_025200865.1. Taxonomy (NCBI): domain Bacteria; kingdom Pseudomonadati; phylum Pseudomonadota; class Alphaproteobacteria; order Hyphomicrobiales; family Nitrobacteraceae; genus Bradyrhizobium; species Bradyrhizobium sp. NC92. Next base: position 7,032,094 of record NZ_CP104171.1, on the reverse strand, counting down.
ATTCTTCGTCCTTTCTGACGCCGTCGGCCACGATGACGCTCCCTCTTCTCTTTTTCCGCCATCCCGGGCGCGCAAAGCGCGAACCCGGAATCTCGAGATCCTCAGGTGCGCAACTGCGCACCGTAGCTCGATGCTTAGGCATCGCCCCGGAATGACAGTACGGGGAGCACGCAGACCTCCCCCTGTTTTAGTGCGTGGAAGAGTTTGCATACTTCCGAAGCTCGAGCCTGGCAATGGCGCGGTTGTGCACCTCGTCCGGACCGTCGGCGAGACGGAGCGTGCGGATGTGGGCGTAGTCCTTGGCAAGGCCCGCTTCGTCCGACACGCCCGCACCACCAAAGGCCTGGATCGCCTCGTCGATGATCTTCAGCGCCATGTTGGGCGCGGCAACCTTGATCATGGCAATCTCGGCCTGCGCGGTCTTGTTGCCGACCTTGTCCATCATGTCGGCCGCCTTGAGGCACAGAAGACGCGTCATCTCGATGTTGGTACGCGCCTCGCCGATGCGCTGCTCCCACACGCTGTGCTCGACGATCCTCTTGCCGAACGCGGTGCGCGAGGCGAGCCGCTTCACCATCTTCTCCAGTGCCTCCTCGGCCTTGCCGATGGTGCGCATGCAGTGATGGATACGGCCCGGACCTAGCCGGCCCTGCGCGATCTCGAAGCCGCGGCCTTCGCCGAGCAGGATGTTCTCCTTCGGCACGCGCACGTTCTCGAGCAGCACCTGGGCATGGCCGTGCGGCGCGTCGTCGAAGCCGAACACCGGCAGCATCTTCTCGACCTTGATGCCAGGGGTGTCGAGCGGAACCAGGATCTGCGACTGCTGCTGGTGCTTGGCCGCCTTGAAATCGGTCTTGCCCATCAGGATCGCGATCTTGCAGCGGGGATCGCCGACGCCGGAGGACCACCATTTGCGACCGTTGATGACGTAATGGTCGCCGTCGCGCTCGATGCGGGTCTCGATGTTGGTGGCGTCCGACGAGGAGACCGCAGGTTCCGTCATCAGGAAGGCGGAGCGGATCTCACCGTCCATCAGCGGACGCAGCCATTTCCGCTTCTGCTCCTTGGTGCCGTAGCGGATGAACACTTCCATGTTGCCGGTGTCGGGCGCGGAACAGTTGAACACTTCCGAGGCCCAGGTGATGCGGCCCATCTCTTCCGACAACAGCGCGTATTCGAGATTGGTCAGTCCCGCGCCGCGGAATTCGTCGTCCTCATGCTCGCTCGGCGGCATGAACATGTTCCAGAGGCCTTCGGCCTTCGCCTTCTTCTTGAGGTCCTCGAGGACCGGGATCACCTTCCAGCGGTCGCCGCTCTTGTCCTGCTGATCGTAGATCGGCACCGCCGGGCGCACGTGCTTGGCCATGAAGGACCGCACGCGGTCGAGCCATTCCTTCTGCCTGGGCGAGATAGTGAAATCCATAAGAGCCTCCTGAACGAGAATTCGGCCCGCGGTGTTGTTCTCCATTCTTTCCCTAGCCGACAAATCTATACTCACCAAGAGTTGCCAAATGGACATACACTAAAGAACGCCCACGACCCCGGCTGAGATACCAAATCGCTTTTGTCGTTCAAGCGAGCATAGTAAGGGCACTACAGACCGTCACTTGGACACCGTGGCGAAGACATCCGCTACACCGACCTTTGGCCAGTGCGCGATCACTTCTGGTCACCTATACATCGCGCGGCGCTTCGATCTAGCCAACCCATCTGACTTAGTAGCTGCACAAGTGACGTCGGTAGTGTTTGGTAGCCAGAGCAGAGGAGAGAGCTGTCCGCAATGCCTCGCGCTGGATCTTAAGTTCGGCTGATTTCGTTAGACCTCACATTGCGCCGCGCCTATCGAGGGTGACTGGTTCGCAGATGGAATGGAGAATGCAATGCAGCAGCAAAATGTGCTCTCTAGTGGTGGTGGGCGGACCGGACATTTTTGTAACACCGCGTACGTGATCGAGGGGAGCAGGAGCTTTTTCGATGCCGCGCACACGGCTGGCCTCATGGGTATCTATGGACGCTCAACTATCGGATGGGCTTTTGCTTTGGGTTGCGGCCCGCTTGACAGCCGACCACTGGTACTTGATTTCGTGCGGTGCTCCTACTTGGGCCTCGACAACCATCCCGTAGTCATCGCGGGTGCGATCGAGGCGATAAGGGCGCATCGATCATTACATTGGTCCTGCGCGCGAACGCGGCTCAATTTCGACCTCCTGGCGGAACTTGAAGCAACTCTGTCAGATATGTTCTGCGCGCGCGTGCTTACCTATTCCACCGTTATGCTCGCCAATTTGGGCGCAATGCCCCTCCTTGCATCTGGTCAACTAACGGGCGGACGGAAACCGGTCGTAGTATTCGACCGCTTTGCGCACGTCTCGCTTGCCTATCACAAGCCCGTGGTTGCCGATGAAGCACGGGTCGAAACGGTTGCGCACAACGACATCGACGCTCTCGAACGCCTGTGTCGCCAACAGCCGGTGGTGGCCTGTGTATGCGATGGAGTGTACTCCATGGGAGGCCATTCGCCGATCAAGGAACTGCGTCAACTTCAGGAACGCTATGGGCTCTTTCTTTACATGGACGATGCACATGGCACATCGCTATTTGGACGGCACGGCGAAGGATTTGCTCGCTCCCAGTTTCCGTCCGGCCTCGGTGACCGAACGATCATAGCCGCCTCACTAGGCAAGGGGTCCGCGCATCAGGCGGCCTGTTGATGCTCGGGACTTCCGACCAGGAGACTTTGTTTCGACGGTATTCCGTCCCCTACTCGTTCTCGGTGCCTCCCAACCTAGCGGCAGTTGGAGCGGCGCTTGGCTCCTGCAAGATTCACCGCTCGGAAGAACTCGGTCAGCGGCAGAGGCGGTTGGCGCAACGCATAAAACTCTTTGATCGTAGGGTGGTAACTGCGGAGCAAGGCAATTCACTTCCGATCAGAATGATCGCCACCGGATCAGAAGCCAAGGCCATTGCAATCGCAAGAGAGCTTCTAGATGCCGGGCTCTATACGTCGGTGACGTTCTTCCCAACCGTTGCGCAAGGAAGAGCGGGGGTACGAGTGTGTATTACGGCCGATCATGAGGCTCGCGATCTAGAGCGGTTATGCGATTGCGTCTTGGAAAGAATCAATGACATGACTGTGGGCCTTCATACGGTCCAGCCCGTTCCGTGAGAAAATGGTGACGCTCGCGCGAAATCGTCGTGCCCGCTCTATGCACAAGATGAAGGCCGCTGCCTTCCCGATCGGTCTCTTCGAGGCAGGTGATTACTTTCCAGGCCGCGGTCATTGTCGGGCGCAGATGAACGACTCAGAGCTTGTCCCCGGACGCAGCGCAAACCACCCACGTGTCGCTACTTGTAAGCTGCGTCATCCTTCGCGCATCGATAATGTCCGAACGCGTAACAGGCGATGATTCGTGGTCGCAGCATGGTTGGAACTGGAATCACGATGGGAATACTGTCAGGGCTGCGAGTCGTTGAGATCGGAAGCTCGGCTACGACAAGTTATTGCGCACGATTGCTCGCCGATTTTGGCGCCGATGTTCAGAAAGTCGAGCCACCCCTAGGCGACCCACTTCGCCGCAGCGCGCCACTGACACCGAGGGGCCAAAGCGCGTGGTTTGCGTTCCTGAACTTCAATAAGTCAAGCGTCATCATCGACCCGGACGACAAACACGCGATGATGAAGTTAACGGCATTAATCGAAAACTGCGACATTCTGATTGATGGCCGCGATGTCGATCCCGCAGATTGTCGGTCCATTGATGTTGCGACGATCCGGCAGCGTCGCCCGAGCTTGATCTGCATCGAAGCGAGCTGGTTCGGCAGCGGGGGACCCTACGCAGGATTCGCGGCAACTGATTCGACGGTACGTGCTCTGGCCGGGCTCATCAAGCTGGTCGGACCGATTGAGGGTCCGCCGTTGTCCGCTCCGGATTTCCAGGCGGGCATTCTTGCAGGCCTTTGGGCCTTCATCGCCCTGGCATCTTCGATTTTTGCGCGGACGCAGGGAGGGGCAGGCCGGTCGTGGTCGGTCAGCATTTTCGAAGCGAACCTCGCTCTCAGCGAGAATCATATGTTCGAAGCCGATGCTCGGGGCGAAATGACACGTCGGCTCGGCATTAATCGCTTCTGGCCAATGTTTCCGGCAGGCATCTACGAAACCAAAAAGGGATGGCTCGGAGTTACAACGTTAACGCCGGCGCAATGGCGCTCATTCTGCGATATGCTCGGTCTATCGGAGTTACGTGACGATCCAGGTCTGGCGCTCAGCGCAGATCGCTTGCCATACATAGACCAAATCGAAAGACAGTTTCTGCCAAAGCTTAAAGCTCGGACGGCGCAGGAGTGGTTCGTAGAGGGACTGCAACGGAAGATTCCGATCGTACCTGTACCCGAAATATCGGATCTGCTACTCGACCCCGAGAAAAGCGCGCGTGGCGCGATTGTGCCTGTGTTGATTGGCGAAGAAGAGGGCATGACGGTGGGTTCGGTGCAGCGGCTGACCTTGACGAATCCCCGTCGAGGCGGAAAGGTTCCGGCTCCCGGTGAGCAGCAGGAGCTCGCAACCAGCCGAACAAATTCTCCCTTCGCAGTGGAGGGTTCGCCTGGCTGCGTCGCTCCCAACCGGCACCCGTTGGCTGGGGTTGTTGTAATTGATTTCACGATGGGCTGGGCGGGCCCATTGTGTACGCGCACGCTCGCCGATCTTGGTGCAGATGTTATTAAGATCGAGGCCATCCAGCATCCAGACTGGTGGCGCGGCCTTGACAGCCGGGCCGCTTACGTCCGCGGTCAAATGTACGAAAAGGCGGTGCGCTTCTGCATCATGAATCGCAACAAGAGCGGTATCACACTCGACCTAACGCGCCCGCAAGGCCTCGCTCTCGCAAAGCAGTTGGTTGCGCGAGCTGATATTGTCGTTGACAATTTTTCTATTGATGTCCTGCGAAAGTTCGGACTTGGTTATGACGTGCTTAAGGTGCTCAATCCGCGCCTCGTGATGATGTCGATGTCAGCCTTTGGTTCGAACAGCGTCTATCGCGATTGCCGGGCTTACGGATCGACTCTCGAGCAGGGGTCGGGATTACCAAGTGTAGTCGGCAATCCCGGAGGGGCACCCACTATGAGCCATACCGCCTTCGGGGACCCGGTCGGTGGGCTCAACGGCTGCGCCGCGGTTCTGCTCGCGTTGATTCACGCCCGCACGAGTGGCCAGGGGCAGTTCATCGATTTGGCGCAAATCGAATGTATGATGCCGTTCGCTGCGCCATGGATCACGATTCAGTCGATCGCCGGTCTCCCGCCGATAAGATACGGCAACCGACATCCTCAGTTTGTGCCGCACGGGTGCTTCCGGTGTGCGGGTGTGGACAACTGGATCATGATAGCCGCGACAAATGACGATATGTGGCGGAGGCTCGCACTTCTTATTGGCCGGTCAGACTGGGCCACTGATGCGTCGCTGAAATCTGCAGAAGGTCGCCGGGCTGTTCAGAACGTCATTGAGACAAGTATCGCAGCCTGGACGCTCACCCGCGATGCGGACGAAGCGATGTTTGCGTTGCAATCCGTCAAGATTGCTGCCGGCGTGGCGCGGCTACCAGTTGACCTGCTGAAGGATCGGCATCTTAGGTCGCGCGCGTTTTTCCAAAATATCCACCGCGCTTTCATCGGCTTGCAGCCGCAGCCGTCGATGCCGATTCGCGAAGGTGGAGGCCGTCCTTATGCGATCCGTACGCCGGCACCGACGCTGGGACAGCACAACGGAGAGATCCTGTCAGACTTACTCGGTCTCTCCGAAGCGAACATTGCTGAATTGCGGAGAGAAAGGATCATCGGGACGGCGATGCTCTCCGAAGGGCAGGTCGATAAAGTAGCGCAGGGGACATGACAATCGATCTTACGAGTTGCCCAACACATCAGAGAGACGGCGGAGCACCCTGCTCATCATAAAATGTGCTGCCGTGAACTCGGGCCAGAATTTGAAAGTTCTGTGCGTCAAGTTCAGCAAAATTGATCACGGGGTCCGGTCGAGCCATCCGCTCGGAGCCGCCGTCGCACGCTTGCCAAAAGCGTAGCGCTGAGGGAGCCACGGCGGCGGAGGGCGGTGCATCCCCTTGGTGGGCCTGAGCATCGTCAGGCCGCTTGGCGTACTGAAGGAACACAAGAAGGAGGCACGCTCGACGTTCAAGATGCGCACAGCCGCAAGCGGCTCTCGGCATTGGGGAAGATCCCATGTTGGTTGACTTCATGTGCTTGCGGTGCGCCAGTGGCAGGCGGAAGTAGGTGAGTGTTTCCTCGATGTTCCTTTCTCCCAGCCGGTGAGCTCGCGGTATTTGCCACCCCATTTGGGAACCAGACGGCAAGATCGCGCCGTACCTACGAGAGGTCGCGCCGGTCGTACATCAATCTGAACTCGAGTAGGCAATCGTCATCGACCTTCCGGGCGACATAGTCGAGGGCCTTGCGCAGGAAGTGCGCATAGGGGGCGTTGGATTTCGCGCGGTGCACAACCAGCCCCGTCATGTCCTCGCGTCAAAACCCGCGCCATAGCGCGATTTGAAGCCGCAAACGCACTATGAGGGACAATCCAAGGCAGAATAAGCACAAGGAGAGTTGCTGCCAGCCGCTTGAGGTTGATGGCGGGGGCTGTCAGGTAGGCCCGGATCTTCATGTTTGGCAGGCCACGTCGTATGGCGGGCGCCAGTCCGTGCCAGGTCTGGCTCCGCCGTGGAGACCTCTGAGCTCCAGCGATGGCGCTGCTAGAGCCGTCATACCGCAACCGGCAAAAAGCGCCTGAGATTGTAACGGAACACCTCTCACAGAGCAGAGCGACCCATCTGCCCAGCCATCCAGAAGGCGTGCCAATCAACGAGCTGGCGCGCCTAGAAGGGGCATCGTCAATCATCGTGAGCCTCAACGTTTCCAATCAAAGCGAATTGGAGTCGATAACTGCATCAACGATGTGCTCGCGTTTGAAAGCCGCACCACAATACAAATCCATAAGCAAAGAAGAGCGGCTTCGTCTACACATGCAGCAAAACAACTTAAAGTGGGCGTCAACCTCCTTTTATCATTGCCATATTCCGGCCGGAACGCATATCGCGCGCAAGCGGGGACTCTTAAGCATATCCATTATGGGCGGAGTCGTTTCGGCGTTGCGCTTGCGCGCGGCGCGTCCTGACTTCACAATTAACAGCCATCATGAGCTGCTACCAATCTTGCAAAGGCGCGGTGTTTTTCGGAATGCGTAAAGCATGATTGGCAAGGAATCACCACAGAACGTCGCTCCTAAGACACCGAGGCAAAGAGTAGGCCTTATCGGTGCTGGACGCATGGAACCGGTATTGGCATCAGCCTGTTGAGTCAAGAAATCGACCTGCATATCAAAGTAAAAAGTCGGTTCGGTGCGGATCGTTTGACTGGTGCAGGTGCCCACGTGTTATCGCTGCCTTCCAGCCGCGAGGTTGAGGCAGTTTGCCAAGATGGGTTGTTCGTCTATATGCGCCCAGGAGGTCTGATAATTGACTGCTCCACGTCTTATCCTGCTTCGACGGTCGCACTGGCTGAGCAGGCTCAAAACGCCGCCTAAGCTTTGTCGATGCTCCAGTAACGCGGAGCCCCGAACACGCAGAGGCTAGGCTTTCTCAATGCAATCGTCGGATCGACTGAAAAGCTTTTCCGCTCGGCTGAGGGCATTCTGCCGCATTCTGCGAGACCGTTCTTCACGCCGGGGAGGTCGGACAAGGTCACAAGCTCAAGCTTATTTACAACAGCATGACTGTGGGATAGCGGCGGTGGCCGTGGAGGTCTGCCAGTTTGCTTCCGGTGTTGACGTCGATCTCATAACGCTCTGCTCTTTGGTGAGTCGGGGTTCCACTAACAGCGGAATATTTCAAACCTTCGTGGCCTTCTTGTTGAACGAGAAACCTGAAGTTTGGGCAATCTCAATCGCGAATTCCGCAAAGGATATTGAGTGCCCCTGTGCGTCTCGCAGGCGAGAGCTTAGTGCCAGTGCCCGTCCTGGCTACCGCCGCGCACAAATTAAATGTCTCAGTTGCTGCAGGGGAAGGTGAGCTCACATTAACTCCATCTGTCCCGTTTCAGGATGATTTTCGAAGTTGGCCTTGGACCGCCGGCTGAAACAACGAGCCCGGTGGGTGGCTAATCTTCTCGCGGTCGCGGTAAGAGACGAGTTCCGCGCTATCGAACGCGTTGTCACTGGTGCGGTACTGCGTCACATCTTCGTCGAGCTTGCGAAGACGGCTGCCGCCGCAGCACTGGCGCAGTAGGCGACCGCTCGCTCAAATAGACCCAAGATCGAGGGCGAGTCAGCTGTTTCGGCTTACAATCTGGTTGGTATCGTTTGCCTCAAAATTAGTGACACCCGCCGGGCATGAGCTGTGGCTCACCTTTACGTTGGCCCATGAAAGCGGCCAATGACCTAGCTAAATAAGTAACAGGAGTGAATGAGGATGAGGCATGGTTCTATGGACGGCTGTTCCGCCACAAGAGCTTTGATAAAGGCAGGCGGCTCCCTCAAGAATCGTCAACTACCAGCATCGCCAGTTGCGCCGGGGAAGACCACCATGCGAGAGCTATCTTTAACGGCTACATGTGGAGGGCATGTTCATGTTATCCGAGCTTGAGAATGAGTGCATAAACCGGGAAGTCGAAAGGCTCAATCCTCCCAACTTTCGGATCGAGCACTTCGCCGCAGTTAGCTACGCACAAGCCGGAGAAGACGTTACTTTAGAAGGAATGTTGGCTGCAAGACTCTCCAAGAGCCAAAGATCTTGGGAGAGCGTGTTCTATGTCGAGATCGGCGCTAATCAGCCCATCTCGACCTCGAATACCGATCTTATGTATCAAAGAGGAGCGCAAGGTGTCCTAGTCGAACCCAATTCTGAATTGGGAGCGCTGATCCAGACAGTGCATCCAAGAGACGTTCTCGTGCCGTCCGTTGTCCTTCCAACTTCACCCGCGTCTGCCACCCTCTTCATCGAAAACGCTTATGAGTTGTCTTCTTCGAATGAGGCGCATATCGAGTGCTTCGGAGACTTCGACGGCCTAGAACGTGTGCGAGAGCATATCGAGATGCGCGCTGGTGTTTCCCCTAACGACCGCGCTCGGCGGCGCGCTCCTGCTCACGCATTCCCATGCCATCGCCAACATCAAGGACCAGCTCCTGATCGAGATGAGCCACACGCCGCTTGCGCTGTGCGGGATCGCCGCGGGCTGGGCGCGCTGGCTCGAATTGCGGCTCGACGGCCGCGTCCGCAACATCGCGGCGTGGATCTGGCCGGTCGCCTTCATCCTGGTCGGGCTCGTCCTGCTGGACTACCGCGAGGCCTGAGCGCCGGCCCCATCTTGCCGCGGCAACCATTCCCTGTAATCTGAGCAAAACACTGGGGAAGAAGCCGATGGCAGGAGTCTTGGAGGGCGTGCGCGTGCTCGATTTCGGGCGCTATATCGCCGGGCCCTATTGCGCGACATTGCTAGCCGAGTTCGGGGCCGAGGTCATCCGCATCGAGAAGCGCGACGGCAGCGAGGATCGTTTCGTCGCGCCGGTGGGGGAAGGCGGCGAGGGCGCGCTGTTCCTCCAGGTCAATCGCAACAAGAAGTGCATCACGCTCGATCCGATGAAGGCCGAAGGCCAGGAGGTGATGCGCCGCCTGATCGCGACCGCGGACGTCGTCGTCGCCAATCTGCCGCCGCAGACCCTGCGCGCGATGAAGCTCGACTACAAATCGCTGAAGGCGATCAAGCCGGACATCATCCTGACCACGGCCACCGCGTTCGGCGGGCCGGGACCCTGGTCCGACCGCGTCGGCTTCGATGGCGTCGGCCAGGTGATGTCGGGCTCGGTGTACATGACAGGCAGCGGCGATCCGCCGTATCGGGCCGCGGTGGCTTGGGTCGATTTCGGCACCGCGCTGCACTGCGCCTTCGGCACGCTCGCCGCGCTGATCGAGCGCGGCAAATCCGGGCGCGGGCAGATCGTCGAGGGCGCGCTGCTCGCAACGGCGCTGTCCTTCACCAATGCCACGCTGATCGAGCAGGCCGTCATCGACGTCAACCGCGTGCCGACGGGCAATCTCGGCCAGACCGCGGCTCCCGCCGACATCTACCGCACGAGGGACGGCTGGGTGCTGTGCCAGGTCACGGGACATCCGCTGTTCAAGCGCTGGGCGCGGCTGATGGGCGAGGAGGATTTGTGGCTGAACGATCCGCGCTTTGCCGACGACATCAGCCGCGGCAACAACGGTCCGCTCATCAGCGAGCGGATGGCGCGCTGGTGCGCCGAGCGCACCACGCAGGAGGCCGTCGACACGCTGGGCCAGGCCATGATCCCGACCGGCCCCGTGCTGTCACCGCAGCAGGCGCTGGATCATCCGCACATCCGCGCCGCCGGCTTCATGCAGGACGTCGACTATCCCGGCCTGCCGAAACAGGCGCCGGTCGCCCGCGCCGCGGTGCGGCTGTCGGAAACGCCGGGCGAGATCGCAAGCCGTCCGCCGACGCTCGGCGAACACACCGATCGCGTCCTCGCCGAACTCGGCTATGGTACGGAGGAGATCGCGGCGCTTCGGCAGAGCGGTGTCATCTAGCGTCACAACAGCTGCTTCAACGCCTTGGCATCGGCCGGGGCCGCGCTCTTCTGGTCGTTGTCGAAATAGACGTAGACGTCGCAGCCCTGCCGCTTCCACGACTTGATGCGCTTGGCCCATTGCGCCAGCGCGGCCTTGCTGTAGTGGCCGTGATAGCGCCCGCCCGGCCCGTGGCCGCGCACATAGACGAAATCCGCCGTACGCTTCCACGGGCTAGGTGCATCGTGATGATCGGACAGGCACAGCGAGATGTTCTCCTCGGCCAGCATGCGCAGGATGCGCGGCTGATACCAGTTCGGATGACGGAATTCGAAACTGTAACGCCGCTTTCGCGACAATAGCTTGAAGAACGAGGCGAGCCGGTCCGCATTCGCCCTCGAATTGCGGCGGCAGCTGGAACAGGATCGGGCCTGCCTTGCCGCCGAGCCTGGAGATGCGGTCCTCGAGCAGCTCCAGGCTATTGACGGAGCGGTCCGACAGGCGCTTCCAGTGCGTGATGAATTTGGACGCCTTCCAGGCGAACACGAAATCGCGCCCGGTCTGCTCGCGCCATCCCGTCACCGCCTCCGGCGTCGGCGTGCGGTAGAACACTCCGTTCAGCTCCGTGGTGTCGAACTGCCCGGCATAGTAGCGAAGCTGCTGCTTCAGCGTCACGCCCTCGGGGAAGAACGGGCCGCGCCAGGAGGCGTAGTGCCAGCCCGAAGTTCCGATCAGAACGCGCGTATCGGCCCCATGGACGTTCCCTCCGGCTAATGGCAACGGATGCCACGTCAAACATGGCGGTCGCCGAGGAGGAGGGCGGCCACCTCTTGGCCGACGGCTATCACGTCGAGCGCGTGGACCCGACATTCGCGCCGCGGCTGGATTGGAAGCTGCCGCGCGAAATCTCGTGACGGCCCTAGCAAATCAGGCATGATCGTTGCTACGGCGGAAGTGCGCTCCCTCTCCTGCAAGCGAGAGCTTTGCACAAAAGAGGAATTTGCGATTCTCTGGGCCTGCCGTGGAGGGCGGATTCGGATGGCATATCGACAGGTTGGGCAACCGAGCTTCGCGGATGCGCTGGTGTCGCGGCGGGGAAAAGGTAGCGCGGTGCTGAAGCGGATTGGCGAACTGGTCGACTGGGCGGCTGTGGAGAGCGTGCTGCGCAGTCTGCCGGAACCCGAGCGTGGCGCGCCGGCCTATCCGCCGCTGGTGATGTTCAAGGCGCTGCTGCTGCAGCAATGGTACGGACTGTCCGATCCGGGGCTTGAAGAGGCGCTGGATGATCGCGCCTCGTTCCGCGGTTTCTGCGGCTTTGTGCTGGGCGACGAGATACCTGACCACGCAACGATCTGGCGCTTCCGCGAGGCGTTGCAGCGGGCCGGCCTGGACGAGAGGCTGTTCGCCGAGATCCTGCATCAGATCGACGCGCAAGGGTTGGTGGTACGGCGGGGCACATTGATCGACGCGCGTCTGATTCCTGCGGCCGTGAAGCCGCCGAAGCCTCCAGAGGACCTGCGGCCGCCCGGCCCGGACGGTCGGGCGCCGAGCAAGCTGGTCAACAGCAAGCGCGATCCGGATGCGCGCTGGACCAAGAAGGGTGGCAAACGATACTTCGGCTACAAAGCCCATGTCGGCATCGACCAGGGCTCGGCGATCATCCGCCGCAGCAAGCTGACCGAGGCATCGGTCAACGACAGGGTGCCGGCTGACGAGTTGGTCTGTGGTGATGAGAAGGCGGTCTATGCCGACCAAGCCTATGATAAGCACGAGCGCCGCAGCGGGCTCGCGGCGCGGGGAATCGAGCCGCGGCTGATGTTCCGGCCGAACAAGCATCATCCGCTGACCGAGCGCAGAAGCGCTTCAACGATGCTGTGGGAAAGCGCCGCGCACCGGTCGAGCAGGTCTTCGCGCGCCTCAAGGGCAGCTACCGCTGGGCGCGCGCCCGTTATCTGGGCTTGGCGCGCAACCAGACCCATCTGCGCCTGATCTGCCTTGCCATGAACCTCAAACGATGGGCGGTGCTGTCTCCTGCGGGAGCTGCGGCATGACCGCCGCAGCCCAACACCATCGGTCCGGCGCGAAAGCGGATCTGCGCACTTCGCGCGCGAGGTCCGCGGTCGTTCGAAAAAAGCCCGAAATCGAACCTCACTCCCGCACAACGCATTGTGCAAAGCTCTCGCAAGCGGGAGAGGGTTGGGGAGAGAGTGTGACCTTGCCCCCATATGTGGAACGGCCCGCGTGGCAAAAGCTTTTTCAGTCGATTTCACACATTGGGACGGTGCGGTCATATGTCCGGCCTTTGCGCGCGGCACAATATGGCCGCTGGCCTCGATGAGATCCGCGGAACGAGGAGCCAAATCAAGTTTCGCGCTTGAGCGCATTGGGGGCAGTAGCTTCACTCGTTTCGGGATTTCGTCCCAAGGGTTCATCGCCTGTTGTTGCACCTTGCCCTCTGCCGGCCTGCGCCGGTCAGATCGCTTTGGCGGTCACTGCGTCCATCAGACGGCGGCCGCGGCAGTCAGCGGGTCGGGACGTCGGTAAGTCCCGCCCTTGTTCAGAAGCGCCCAGATGATCCGCGCCGTCTTGTTGGCCTGCGCGACCGCTGCAACCTTGAAGGGCCGTCTGGCGAGAAGCGCCTTCAGCAACGGCCGCGCCCGAGCGTCGGTTCGGACAACCCGCAAGACGGCCGTCGCCCCGACCACGAGCAGAGAGCGGAGTTCCGGATTTCCCATCTTCGATATTCCTCCCAGTCGCTCTTTGCCTCCGCTGGAATAAGGCCGCGGCGTCAATCCCAGCCAGGCGGCAAAGTGGCGAGCCGACTTGAACCCGCCGGGATCCGCGCCTTGATGGTCGCCGCCGTGATGGCGCCGACGCCGGGGATCGTGGTCAATCGACGCATGTCCTCGTCGTGCTTGGTCTCCAGGACTATTGCGCGCTCGAGCCTCTCGATCTGGTCGGCTGAAGCTTCAATCTCGTCGGCAATAGCCCTCAGCGCGAAGCTCGCTGCTGCGGGCAGGCGAGCATCTGTCTCATCCCGTACGATTGCGACCAGCACCTCAACCTTTGCCAGGCCAGCGGTGGCGACGATGCCCAATTCGGCCAGATGCGCGCGCAACGCGTTGGCCGCCTGCGTTCGCTGCCGCACCAGAAGGGCGCGGGTCTTCAGCACCATCGCGGCAGCCTGTTGCTCGGCCGTCTTGATCGGGACGAAGCGCATGGTCTTGCGGGTCACCGCTTCGCTGATGGCCTCTGCGTCCGCCACATCCGTCTTACCACGCTTGACGAAGGGTTTGACATAAGCCGGCGGAATGAGCCGCACCTCATGACCGAGAGCTGCGATCTCGCACGCCCAATAGTGGGCGCTACCGCAGGCTTCCATCCCCACCAGGCATGGTGGCAGTTTCTCGAAGAAGCGCAGAACCTCGCTGCGCCGCAATTTCCTGTTGAACACGGGCGAGCCCTCCGCATCCGCGCCGTGAACCTGGAAAACGTGCTTGGCCAAATCTAACCCGATGGTGCTAACCTATTTCACGGAACGGTCCCTCCTTTGTGGCGTTCGAGCAACGACCACGTTCTAGCACTTTGATGCTGTTTGGAGCGGGCCGTTCCACCACATCAAGTGTTATCCATTCCTGAGTTTGCCCCGGTCGTTGGATTTGCCCATTTGGGCGGTGGTAGCGACGGGAGCTGGCGCGGAGCCCTCAGCATAGCGCAGCGCCAGATCCCGTCATCGGGTTGCAGGTGATGGCGACCTCGGACGGCGTCCTCCATCCGAGCCGTGAGTGTGGTCGTGTGTCGTTGTAATCCGCGCGCCAGCATCCGAGCGCGACGCGGGCCTGGGCCAGCGAGGTGAACAACGTCTCGTTCAGCAATTCATCCCGCAGCCGGCCGTTGATGGGGAAGACGGCCCCGCTCCCTCGGCGCCGCCTCGAACTTCACCTATGCGCAGGCGACGTGGATGCAGGGGCTTGCTGACTGGATCAGCGCCCACGTCGGCACGTTGGCGGCGATCGACGGCGTGCCGGCGCTCTTGGTGCCTGACAATACCAAGGTCGCGGTCATCAAGGCGAGCCTCTACGACCCGCAGATCAATCGCACCTATGCGGAGATGGCGGCGCATTACGGCACGGCCGTCTTGCCGGCGCGACCACGCAAGCCGCGCGACAAGGCGAGCGCTTCATACTGCACCTCATTCCTTTGATGGCGCGGTGATGGCGGTGAGTTGCGCCGGGCGCGCGCCGCGCCCACCGCAGCCCTTGCGGATCGTCATGCCAGGCGGGATCTCCCACAGGCCACGGTTCAGGCTGTCGGTATAGCATTTTGAGATGAGCCCCTGGCGACCCCACGTGTGTACGGCTGTCTCGGAGACGCAGAACTTGGTGGCGATCTCGCGCGTCGTGAGCATACCACGCCGACGCAGCCGCTCATATCGGCTCGCAAGTTTGTAGGCGCCGCGAATGAAGGCAACCTTCTTCAGATTGAACGCCTTTGCCTCCCATGTACGCCATCCGTGATTATTGAGAATCTCGGCGACTTCGCGATCGCAATGATGGTCAAGAAGACGATCAACCTCAGCGACGAGTTCAGGTTTGAACTTGCGGATCTGGGCGATGGGTAGCGGCCGGTCGAGCACCAAGGTACGCGTGGCGCCGCCGGACAGGCGCACATGGGCCGTGATGGTTTGCGACTTGATTAAGGTTACGTCGTCGATGAGCAGACGCACGATGCGCTTGCGCTCGCGGGAGTCAACTCGCGGATCTTGCCAGATCCGCGGAAGCTGCTCGGCGAGGTCAAGGATGCGTCGTTGGGCTTCTGCGCTGAGTGCCGCAGCCTGCTGTTTGCTTCGGCGCTTGTAGTCTTCGGCGGCATCGGCATGGCGGCGCAGCTTGTCGTTCCATTCGGCCTCGAGTGAATCGGCGACGAGTCGGTGGTCGGGATCGACCTTCATGTAGCGTCGACGCGCAAGCTCGGCTTCATAGCGCATCCGCTCGACATGCTGGCGACGCGCTGCATCGGTCTCTGCGGCGCGCGCCTCAAGCTCGCGCTGCATCTCGAGGGTGACGGCCAGCGTCATCGGCGTCATCAGCTCGATCATCAGGTCGGCGATCCCCGCATCGACGATCTTCCCGGGAACTGTTTGGCAGGTCCATCCCGCGCGGCGTACCGCGTTCGCCTGGCACAGATAGGTGGGGACGGTGCTGCCGTGCTCCTGGCTGTAGCGTACACCCATGCGTTCGCCACACAGGCCACAGACCACGCGACCTTGGAGAAGCGCCGGTCCCTCGCGCGGCGGTCCCGACCGCCGCTCGCCACCGAAGGCACGAGCGTTGTCGGCGAGCCGCCGCTGGTTGGCCTCGAAGCGTTCCCAGTCGATGTAGCCCTGGTGCATCCCCGGCATAACGAACTGCCAATCGGCCCTGGCAACCTTGACGACACTGGTGCCACCATCGGGCCGGTGCCGTATACGCGTTCGGCCATACGCAAAAGCGCCGGCGTAGCGCGGATTGTGGAGCACCTGCAGAACGCGCGCATGGTGCGGCGCCGCCCACAGGAGATCACCCTTGTTCGGTCCTGTCCGGAGTCGGCGCGGGAACAGCAAACCTTGCTCCCGGAAGAAGCGGACTGTTTGCATCGCACTTCCGGTCTGCTCGAAGGTATCGAACAGGAGACGGATCGCGTTCTGCACCTGGAGGTCGGGATCGAGGCCGATCGTCCGATCGTTCCGGTAAACCAGCCCGACCGGAGGGCACATCTCGAGCTCGCCGCGACGGGCCTTGTTGAGCTGACCACCACGCATGCGTGCTTTGAGGATGTGCAGCTCGGCCTCGCTCATCGTACCTTTGAGGCCGAGCAAGAGGCGATCGTTGAAGCTGGCTGGATCGTAGATACCGTCTTCGTCAAGGATGAGCGTCGCCGTCAATGCGCAAAGCTCGATGAGCCGGTGCCAGTCGGCCGAGTTGCGCGCAAGGCGCGAGACCTCTAGCCCCATGACAATACGCCTTGCCGAGCGCCACCTCGCTCACCAATTGCTGGAAGCCGTCGCGCGCTGTCGTACTTGAGCCGGACTTGCCGAGATCGCGATCGATGACGTGAACGCGCTCGACCGGCCAGCCGGCCACAACTGCTCGATCCCGCAACCCATATTGGCGCTCGGTGCTCTCGCCGTGCTCGGCGACCTGGCGAAGGGTCGATTGGCGGACATAGAGGTATGCGTCGCGCTTGAGATGGTCGGCAGTGACTTTGAGCTCAGGCATGGGAGGGCTCCATTGCGATGGCGACGAGGATGCCGGCGATGAGGCGCGTGACGTCGCTTGTTGCGGGCGACGGATTGTCTGGGGCCGAGTGCGCGAGCCGATGGTCGTGGCAGGCCGCCTCGGTATCGGCCTCCTGCCCGCGTGCTCGGATCCACGCTGCCAATCCCCGTCGACGAAGAATGGTGAGACCCGGGCAGGCCGTGAACTCGGCGCGCAATGCGGCGGCGCGTAGCTTCTCGTAGCTGTCCGCTGCGTCCGCAGGCGCAACGATCAAGCTGGGTTGAGTCGTTTTTTTTGCGCGCCAGCGCCCGCTCCAGGCTGCGTCGGTGCACCTTGATGCCGAACCGCGCCTCGATCGCATCGAGGCAGTGCGACGTCGTCAGTTCGGGTCTTGCAGCTTTGAGAGCGGCGACGAACGCAACGACCTCGGCGGAGACCTTGTGGCCGCCTTTGGGGCCTCGCCGGCTCGGCAACAGGCCGGCAAGCCCGGCGGTCTGTAGGGCGCTCTGCGCCTTGTAGAAGGTCGGGCGCGTCACGCCGAATGTCTCGGCGGCCTCGCTGATCGCAACGCCGTCCACCTGGTGACGTCGCACCATCTCGTAGCGCACCTGCACCAGGTCCTTCGCATCGCAGAATGGGTTGCTGACGAACGAGGGGTCGCGGACGGCTTCTGGATTTGGATTGAGGACGCCGTCTTGCGCCAGCGCCTCGCTCTTCGGATCCCGCTTCTTCGCCCTGGCCATGCTCGGCCTCAATCTGACGTAAATATAAATACGCCTCTATATGTTGAGTGTCAATGGACGTATCGACGCAATATGAAGATATTGCACGGATTATAAAGCAGAAGCACGCCACTCCGCGTCCGCGGCATGGCGTTATTATCTTTACATATGCGGCGTATTTATATTTACGCATCGCCGGCGCCCATGCTCTCCGCGAGCCGGTCCAGCGCGTCACAAAGTGCCAACAGGTCAATCACGCAAAAGGCTGCTCTACCCGCAGCGATCAGCCGGAACTCATCGGGTGGATCGATATCGGTCCAGGCGCTCGCGATCGTGCAAAGTCGACCGTTCTGGCCCTCATAGACCACCCGGTCTTCGCCCCAATGACGGCGCCGACAGATCAGCTGGAACTTGCGACCGCACAGCGGATGGAAGGGATGCGTGATCCGCACCGTTTGCTGGGTCGTACCCGCATGACCTGCAGTCGACAACTTTTGCCAAGGCCAAGGTCGAGCAGGCTGTCCTCATCGTCGAGCGCTGGCTGCTCGGCCGGCTGCGCCACCGTGTCTTCTACAGCCTCGCCGAGGTCAACGCGGCGATCGGCGAGTTGCTCACCAGGCTCAACGAGGAGCGACCGATCCGGCGGCTCGGCGTGACGCGCCGCCGGCTACTCGAGGAGGTCGACCGGCCGGCGCTCAAGCCGTTGCCGGCGAGCCCCTACGTGCGAGCCGAGTGGCGTATCCGCCGCGTCAGCCTCGACTACCACGTCGAGGTGGAGAAGCACTACTACAGCGTTCCACATCGCTTCGCGCGTGCCGAGGTCGAGGTGCGGTTCACCGCCGCACCGTCGAGATCTTCCACAAGGGCGAGCGGATTGCCGCGCATCAGCGCATGAGTGGCAATCACAAGCACACCACCGTGCCGGAGCATATGGCTTCCAGCCATCGCCGCTATGCCGGCTGGACCATCGTGCGCATCCGTCAGGACGCCGCCGCGATCGGCCCGGCGAACAGCGCATCGTGCGACCTCATTCTCGACGAGCGCTCGCACCCCGAGCAGGGGTTCCGCGCCTGTCTCGGCATCCTCAGGCTCGCCGCGTCCTACGGACGCGAGCGCCTGGACGCGGCAGCCGCGCGGGCGATCGACATCGGCGCGCGCACCTATGGCTCGGTCAGATCGATCCTCGCCAACAATCTCGATCGGCGTCCTGCTCCCCAGCGTTCCGCAGACGACCTGCCGATCCTGCACTCCAACATCCGCGGACCGCGCTACTACAATTAGGAGGTGATCCCTTGCTCACCCATCCGACCTTCGACCGGCTCAACGCGCTCGGCCTGCACGGCATGGCCAAAGCCTTTGTCGACATCGAGGCCACCGGCGAGGCCGCGAGCCTCGGTCACGCCGAATGGCTCGCGCTGCTGCTCGAACGCGAAGTCTCGCTGGGTCACGACAAGCGGCTCGCCCCCCGCCTGCGTCACGCCAAGCTGCGCCAGCAGGCTTGTGTCGAGGATGTCGACTACCGCACCCCGCGCGGTCTCGATCGCGCGCTCTTCGCCAGCATCGTCGAGGGCCGCTGGATCGAAGACCACGCCAACCTGCTGATCTGCGGTCCGGCCGGCGTCGGCAAGAGCTGGATTGCCTTCGGCGCTCGGCCACAAGGCCTGCCGCGACAATCGCTCTGTCCTTTACCGGCGCGTCCCGCGTCTGTTCGATGACCTGGCGCTCGCCCGCGGCGACGGCCGCCATCCGCGCCTGCTGCGCGCGCTCGGCCGCGTCGATCTGCTCATCCTCGACGACTGGGGCCTGGCCCCGCTCGATGCCGGCTCCCGCCACGACCTCTTGGAGATCCTGGAGGATCGCTACGGCCGCCGCTCCACCCTCGTCACCAGCCAACTCCCGGTCGACCAGTGGCACGCGCTCATCGGCGACCCCACCTACGCCGACGCCATCCTCGATCACCTCGTCCACAACGCCTATCGGCTCGATCTCTCTGGCGAAAGCTTGCGTCGAACCCGGCAATCCGCCTGAAAGGCCTGAGCCCCTGGCGCTGTGGACATGCCGCTTCGCTTGGACAACGCCAAGGCGTTGCTCACATGCCCACAGCAACCGCAGCAGAAGAAAAACAGATTCAAGCCCCGATTCCAGATTGACCACGCGGCTGGACCGATGCCAGAGAACCAACCGGCCAGAACGCCTCGCCCCCGGGCGACTTCAAATCGGTACACCCGGGCGACTTCGTCGGAATCCGCACCTAAATTCTGGAAACCGATCCTCGATTGGCGCCAACGTCACAGTTCATGTCTTTTTGGCGAAACGCCGATCATGGCCAGCATTGGTAGTTTTTTGAGACGCGCAGATTTGCATAATTGCGGGGGGGCGGCGCCGAAGGCAAAGCTTTCGCTTTCGATTGAATGGGACTCCCCAAAAGGGTGGAAAGAAGGGCCTTGGTTGCAAATGGATGACCTGGGTTCGCGAGCCTGGTCCTACGGCCCAGGAGAATTCCCCACTCCTTGGAAGGAGGAGTGTTTAGTGAAAGGGCGATATCCGGCTCACGTAGATTTGGACACAATATCGACAGCCGCGATTCTCGCAGTGCTGATGTTATGTTTGCGACATATGTCGCAAGCCCGTCGACAAGGGCTGCAATGGAATGGCGGCCTCGCGCGAATGTTGAGGCAATCGTCGAGGAAGTCATCCTACTTCCCCGTGTTTGCTGGCGCGACTGAGTGGCATCGCATTTGCTGATGGCTCTCCTGTTCTGTCGAGGCCAGGAGAAAATCATGGCGGATGTGCAAGAGGTTGTGCTGTCGGAACGGGAAAAACAGTGTTTGCGATGGATCGAGCAGGGAAAGTCATCATGGGCAATCGGAGTCATCCTGAACGTGAGCGAGAACACCGTCAACTTCCATGTCAAGAATGCGATGAGAAAGTTGGAAACGATGAGCAGGACGCAGTGCGTCGTCAAGGCGCGGCGTTTAGGTCTTATCTAAAGTAACGGCCGCTTTGGCGTTGCCGCTGTAGATCTAGCGAATGTAAGGGGTAACTGTCGGTTGCTCCGGCGGAATGCGAGGCGGATTACGCACTTCAGCTGTCGAGCTATGGACGGCGCTACAATTTTCATCGCCGATCGTCACGGCGCGCTGTGGACCACTAGGCGAGGTTAGATCCGGGGCATAACGCTCTTGAAAGCTCGACGGCCATTCGGCTGCCTAGGTTAACGTTGTGATCGGTCCGTCCTCCCTGCTGCGGACGCCAGCGGTCATATGCGTGTGCACAAATTTGAGGAGAGTTGATCGTGGCAGCTCCGCTACTGAAGTCGTCGTCGTCGGAAAGCCGGTCTAGACGGCTGGGACTTCCGCGAATCCATTTCCAAAAGCGTGCTGTTCGTGGAACTTGCGCCATATTCCAGCGTCTGCGCTGATCCAAGCGCGGGCGATTCTCACCAAGCGTGGCTGGCTTAAATGCAAAAGGTTGCGTACTTCCGATAATATAGCGGATAGATAAGCTCGAACATGTTTGCGGCGGACGCGCCGCTCCGGGCGTTTCTGAGTCTCTGTGCGCAGGAGATGGCCTTAGGCCCGCGACGCCTTCCAGCTCAAATGATCGATGCAGATGAAACCGACCGGGTCGTTGAATTGTGCGCTATGATTCCGTAATGAAACGCGTGCCAGATGGATAGTCGATGGTGCGTTCTTCTCCTGGCTTAGGCTGTCGCACGAAACGAGGTAGGACGGCTAAAGATGCTTACCTTGAAGGTTGCAGTGCGAAGAACATCGTTTGCGAGTGCCCCGCTCCGACGGGTCGGCGAATGCAGAAGGGCAGTCAATCCTTTGTGTTCTGCAGTTCATGGCCTGGGAATTTCGAACTCGATCTCACGCGCCACTTCGATGAAGTTCTCTGGAGCGCCTCCGTTCTTCAAGAGAGCGTATTTCAGAGCTTCAGCGCGGTCGATAAAAAGGCCGCCAAACGCGCCGCGTGTTTCGTGAGCAACCCAGTTGCCGGCCCAATTTCTGCCGACAAAACAATCGCTCCAATACGGGTTGTTTCACATGAGTGTGAGCTGTCATCTGAGCAAAGCGTCATGGTGATTCAGGTCCTCGATTTTCATTCAAGTGACTGCGATCCTGCCGTTCTCCGGCTCGCGATCGGAAAGCGAATGTCGATTTGTCGTGCTACTCACATCGCAAATTCGAAACCAGCATGCGACTCCAAAGTTTCGGCTATTGGCCGCCAATCGGCTCTGGCCTTGCCTGGGCGGCAAATATTCCTCAAGCTGGAGGAATCGCTCAAACGGCAACGGAGTTCTCCTATCAGTTCTGATTGCACAGGTTGGAGCTTATGCGAGTAGTCTGTGATCAGAATGGGAGCGATACGATCAAGTTCATGTGCTATCTACAAACCTCGTCCGTGAACACGCCGGGAAGTGTACGTCGCGCACACCTCGTGAGCATGAATCCGTTAGCAGAACACGGGCCAGATCCCGGCCGACTATGTGTTTCGTGATGCGCTCGGCTCGGCAATACGCAAGACGGGCTGCACCTCCTGTCTCGCTCAAAAAGGCCCGCGCTGATTAAAGGGAGCGGCCCCGCTTAACCAGGGCTCCAGCTTGACGTGCGCGCCGGGCTCGAGTGCCGGGCTGGGCCAATCCCTCGCCAACCGAAGTCGGCGCGCAAGTGATCACCGATGCCGCAAAATCATTGACTTGCTCCGCAGTCGGCGTCGGAGCGCCCGGAGTCGTTGCAGGAGAAGCGGACCCGCTGGAGTGCGTCGATTTCGCCGCGGCTTGGAGGGCGCGGCACCTATCTTAGGTAAAGTTCTTATCTTCTCGCGCAGCAGAGATCAAATCGACCGCGCTTGTTGATGGCGGGGAATGATTGTCGGAGGAAGCCGCGCGCGTAATTTTCGCTAGCTAGAGCAGGGGTTGATCAGATTTGGTCAGCTGCGCCAGTGAGCTGCTCACGCAAACTCTGGGTACTGCGGAGCTGTTGGAGATGTTCGCTTCACGCGGCGTCCGCCTGCGGATGCTGCGCCTGGAGCGCGGCTCGCCTTCTAATCAAGGATTATGCCAAGCCCGCTGATGAGGCTTTTGTTGCTGGAAACAGCTTGCTCGAGTTCATCAATTTTTTGCCACGAGCGCCGAACGCCCCCGCAATCGGAGAGGATTTGTGACAGAGGCAGCGACTGCCTTTCTGGGGCGCTGACTGGCAGCAGCAGCAGCCTCATGACCTTGTTTTCCGCAGATGGAAGATGATTGCCCCGGGTGCTCGTGGCCAGGATCGCCGGGTCGCGGTACCCCAGAAGCACTTCCAAGGCGGCGCTTATGTTCTTGTCACCTTGGGGTGATGGCATCGCATGGGCTAGGAGCGTGTTGTGACCGCGGGAATTGTCTGTCCCTCGCGACTGCAGAGAGTTCGCGGGGATTTCCAGCCTTCCGTCGTCGAGCTCCTTCTTCAATGAACCCCGTTCATTGGAGAAAAATTCCCGATCGGTAACTTTTCGGGCCGTTAAGCCTCACTTAAGGGGAAATATTCCCGTTCGGTAACTTTGATCCTCCTTCCATCGACTTGGCGGAATGTTCCCGATCGGTAACTTTAGGCGAGAGAGCTATGAACACACTTCCAAGGGCACTCCCCCCTAGGGCGGAAACGAGGCTCGTGGCGAGACCGGTGTCGCGCGCCAAGCGGCCGAGTTTGCTGCAGCATTCGGTCGCCTCATCCAGCAAGAACGCAAACGGCAGGGCCTCCGGCAGGACCAGCTGGCCATGGTGAGCGGGACAGGAAAGCGCTTCATCGTCGACCTTGAGGCCGGAAAAAGCACCCGTCAGCTCGGGCGCAGTCTGCACGTGGCAAACGTGCTCGGGCTGCGCATCGAGGATGTTCTCAAGAAGGCCCAAGCCCGCCGCGCGAACACTTCCGAGACACCGGACATTCCCGACAGCGACGAGGAGGAGCCACATGAACCGTCTTCCGGCCTACTTTGAGACGCGAGAGGTCGGCTGGATCACGGCCGCCCACGAAGCGTCAGCCTTCACCTATGCCGAATCCTGGCGAGGGCTGACTGGCGCCTTCCCTGTGTCGCTCACCATGCCGCTCTCGCGGGCGTCGCACGGACGCGCCTGATCAGTCAGATGCGGGCTTTCTGCCTCGAGTACGGCGTAGCTTTGCATCAGGGTGCTGGAATATTCAAGCTCGAGTTGCCGCACGCTTTGAAAGATGAAGGGAACGACTTATCACCAATGATGCGGCGTCTGGTCGGCGATCACTACAACGATCTCTGCCGCCTCGAAGAACGGATCCGCCAAGTGACAAGGGAGATCGAAGCAGTCGCTAACCGAGAGGACATCACACGCCGGCCGAGCTTACGACATGTTGATCCATTGTTTCGTCATTACTGTTCCCGAGCCTTGCAATCGAGCCAGAAGCGTCAGGTGAAAGCAGGATTCCTGCGTTCGTAGAGTGCTCCTGGCTTGTTCAAGAGACGACGTGGAAGCGCCGGCCGTTAGCGAACTGGCCGTGAGCAAGTCGCGCGCTGAATCTGACCTCCACCAAGATCGGGGCCCGGGTCCCCACGCCTTGCGCCGAGCAGATCCGGACGGCCACTCTTCCTCGCGATAAAGCCGGTAGATCCGGTTGATCCCAGACGGCGGTCTCCCGCCGCAGCAGGACGAACAGCCGGCGTTAGCCGAAATGCCTGCGCTCGTTGGCGAAATCTCGCAGCCGGCTCCCAGCTCTGCCTCAGGAGGGCGGCTGGAAAAATGGCGGATCATCTTCCGATTCGCGCTCACGATCGAGCAGGGCCGCCGTTCCGACAGGCTCTTGACGGCCTGCAGATGCGTGACGGCAGCGCGCTTAGCGGCGGGCCTACCATTTTTTGAAAGTAGCTCGCGAAGCGCGGCCGCATCGAGCATCTGCTCACCCCGAGCTTCTTCAGCTTCGCGTTAACCTCTTCCAAGGCCTTCAGTGTCGTTTGGCCTCGGAGACCTCCATACCGTCAAAATGGCCTTCCAATTGTAGATCGTAGCCTCGGAAATTCCAATGCTTGCGAGCATGGTCAGCTGTCTTCGCCTAGCCTCATGTCCAACCATCGCTATAATGGCAGAAGGGTAGCCGGCGTGGTCCAGCCTATGCCTACCACAGTAAGGCGTTGCGCGACTACGAGATGTTGATTGCCTACGAGCGATTTGTGTCGCAATGGAAAGCGCGGCAATTACGTGTCCGCTCTAGCCTATCGGACTTGGTGGCTGCCCAAGCAAACTCGCCAATGGTTAAGTCGCTTTTGAGAAAGAAGGCAGTTGAGCTGCGCCAAAATCCAGTACAAGCGGTCGCCCAAGTGCCGACCGCGCTACTCAGCCGTCCCCTCCAACCGCATGCAACGGAGTATCAAATGCCACAGCGGAGCTCGCTCTCTGAGGATGGTCGGCCGGCCGGACATTTCCGGAACACCAGTTACATGATCAATAAGAGCCGTCGCTATTTCGATGCAGCCCACGAGGCTGGTCTAATGGGCATCCATGGACGTTCGACGACGGGGCGTGCTTTCGCTCTGGGCTCGGGTTCACTTGAGGAGCGACCGGAAATAATTGATTTCGTGCGATGTTCATATCTGGGCTTGGACAATCATCCCGTCATTGTCGCTGCCGCGATCGACGCGATCGAGGCGCATCGGTCGTTGCATTGGTCCTGCGCACGAACGCGGCTCAATTTCGATCTTCTGGCAGAACTTGAAACAATCCTGTCGGAGATGTTCTCCGCACGCGTGATCGCCTTTTCCACTGTCATGCTCGCGAATCTAGGTGCGATGCCACTCCTTGCATCGGGCGAATTGACCGGTGGAAGAAAGCCGCTTGTGGTGTTCGACCGCCTTGCGCACTTATCGCTGGCCTATCACAAGCCTGTGGTTGCTGATGAAACGGGCGTGGAAACAATTGCGCACAACGACCTTGACGCTCTGGAACGCTTGTGCCGCAGCCATTCAGCCGTTGTCTATGTATGCGATGGTGTTTACTCCATGGGAGGGGATGCGCCGCTCAAGGAGCTGCGCCAACTCCAGGAACGGTACGGGCTCTTTCTTTATATCGACGATGCGCACGGCATATCGATCGTCGGACGCCAGGGGGAAGGATTTGCTCGATCTCAGTTTCCGGAAGTCCTGGGGGACCGCACGATCATAGTAGCCTCACTGGCCAAGGGTTTTGGGGCATCGGGCGGCATGGTGATGCTCGGAACGGCTGATCAAGAAGCTCTCTTTCGAAGGTACTGCATTCCCTATGCGTTTTCCGTACCCCCCAACTTGGCCGCGGTTGGCGCGGCGCTCGGATCCTGCAAAATCCACCATTCGGCAGAACTTGGCGATCGTCAGCGGCGGTTAGCCCAGCGTATCAAGGAATTCGATCGTCATGTTGAAACCGGCCAGCAAGGAGAGCTATTCCCCATCAGGATGATTGCAATAGGATCGGAAACCAAGGCCATTGCAATCGCCAAGTTACTCCTTGATTCCGGCTTCTACACTTCGGTGACATTCTTTCCGACGGTCCCGCAGGGAAAGGCAGGGATCAGAGTGTGCATTACGGCCGATCACGAAGACAAAGATATAGCGCGATTGTGCGACTGCATCTTGGAAGCTGTGGCTCAAACGACGGAAAGCCATACCCTTGAGGTGATGCAATAATTCAGACGACGAATTCATCGAGCTACCCGATACGGTTGCTGTCACCTTATATCAAGAAGGATGATAAAGGCTTGTCAAATCTCAATCCATTATTCGACGTCCTAGACATCTGCGGATTGTTCGGGCCATTGTTCTCAACAGGGCGTTACTCGCTCGTAACGCCGGTTGCGATTGTCTAAACATGCCGAAGCCAGGAGAACTCGGCGAGCAAAGCGACGGGCGCGTTGCGCTTGTGACTGGAGGAGCGCGCGGGATTGGACTGGAGATCGTACGCCGGTTCTTGGTCGATGGCTATCGCGTCGCCTTTGTTGCGACAAAAGCAGATCATGTGGAGCGGGCGCTCAATCTTCTCGGCTGCGCGGAAGAGCGGCTCTATGCCGAGAGCATTGACGTAACTCGACACGATGATGTGCATGGATTTGTTGGCCGCATCCAAGAGCGTTGGGGCGAAATAACGAGTTTGGTAAACAATGCTGGCATCTCCCCCAAGCGCGTGGACCAAAATGCACCTTGGCTTTCGCAGACGTCCCTCGATGAATGGCGCGGGTATCGACGTCAATCTCAGCGACCCCTTCATTCTCCTACGGCTCCTGGCGCCCGCAATGATTGCGAAAGGCTATGGCCGCATCATCAATGTCGGGTCACTTGCGGGGCGCGCCATGCCCATGATCGCTGGGCCACATTATGCCGCTTCGAAGGCGGGACTGGTCGGATTAACCCGCGCTGCTGCGCGGGATCTCGCGCCATATGGTACCACGGTCAACTGTATCGCTCCTGGACGGATTCTCAGCGATCTGACCGGACCACCCGAGGCCGCGGTGAACCGCGCGGCTCTCAGCAGGATTCCGGTCGGCCGTTTTGGAACTGCTGAGGAGGTGGCGCATGTCGTAAGCTTTTTGGCCTCGCCCATGGCGGGCTTTATCACCGGCGCAACCATCGATATGACAGGCGGCGAGTTCGCCGCGTAAGCCGATGCATATCGCATTTGATCGTTGATAGTAAAATGCTGGGTTTGCCCGCCTTCACCGTGTCCTCAACTGTCTTGCGGCGCAAACGGCATTTAGTTGCGCGGGGTGCATGGAGAAGATTGATCGACGGGAGCGGATAAGTCGATCGGAGGCGGGGTCCTCTCGTGTCGGCTTTCATGCGTCTTTATCGCAATGGTTAGCAACCAAGTCATCGCTTCCGAAAGATGCCAGGGTTGCATCAGGGGTTGTATGCACCAGATCGCAGTCGGGCCCCTTCGACGATGGCCTGGTAAACCGCGCCACGCTCGCCGCGTCTGCAAGCTAGCTTCGCGAGCAAGTGACATTGCGCAGTATCAGCTCGAGGGAAAATGGAGCCCCAGATGGAAGTATTTTCGCATCTGCGCGTCGTCGAGATCGGTAGCTCGGCGGCAACCAGCTATTGCGCGCGGTTGTTTGCCGACTTCGGACCGATGTTCAGAAGATCGAGCCGCCAGGTGGAGATCCACTCCGCGCTAGCGCGCCACTCACGCCTTCTGGCCAGAGCCCGTGGTTTGCATTCCTGAACTTCAACAAGTCGAGCCTTATTATCGATGTCACTGACCCAGACGCGGTTGCGCAGCTGACGGAGCTGATCGAAGATTGCAATATTCTGATTGATGGCCGCGATATTGATCCCGCAGAGTGCCCTTCCATTGATATCGCCGCGATCCGGCAGAAGCGCCCCGGGTTGATTCACCTTGAAGCAAGCTGGTTTGGCCGCGAGGGGCCCTATGCAGGATTCGCCGCAACCGATTCGACGATACGCGCGCTCGCCGTCCTCATCAAGCTGGCTGGACCGTCCGAGGGGCCGCGATTGCACGCACCGGATTTCCAGACTGGTATCTTAGCTGGTCTGTGGGGCTTCATCGCGGCGGCTGCTTCGACGGTTCTGGGAATAAGGCGCAGTGGAAGACGATGGTCGTGGTCGCTCAGCGTTTTCGAATCGAGCCTCGCCCTCAGCGAGTACCAGATGTTCGAGGCGTATGAGCACGGGGATGTGATGCGGCGAACTGGCATCAACCGCTTCTGGCCGAACTTTCCGATCGGCATCTACAAAACAAAAGGAACTGGCTCGGCGTTACGACAATCACTCCGGCGCAATGGCGCGGGTTCTGCGATATGCTGGGGCTCTCCAAACTGCGTGACGATCGGTCCCTCTTCATGCGGGCCGATCGTCTGCAACACATGCAGCGGATTGAACGGCAGTTCATTCCGAGGCTGAAAACGCGCACCGCGCGCGAGTGGTTTGCGGAAGGACTGAAACGCAAGATCCCGATCGTACCGGTGCCCGAAATGCCCGATCTGTTGCAGGACGCGGAGAAGAGAGAGCGCGGCGCAATCGTGCCTGTCCTGCTTGGCGAAGACGAGGGCCAGACGGCCGGCTCGATGCAGGGGCTGACACTGACACCGCCGCGCCGGGGCGGCAAAGTTCCGGCCCCAGGGAAGCAGCAGAGCGTAGCGCATATGGGAAGGCGGCTCACCGGCACCATGTCGTCATCGTCCGACCTCATCGACGCATGCGGGCCACCATTGGAGGGAATTCGCGTCGTCGACTTCTCGATGGGCTGGGCGGGGCCCTTATGTACGCGCACACTGGCTGACCTTGGTGCGGACGTCATCAAGATAGAGGCCATCCAGTATCCGGACTGGTGGCGTGGCGTTGACCGACGGCCTGCTTATATCGAGGACCGGATGTATGAAAAGAGGGCGCGCTTCTGCATGGCAAACCGGAACAAGCGCGGCATCACCCTTGACCTGACGCGACAGCAGGGCCTCACTCTTGCAAAGCGGCTTGCTACGGGAGCTGATATTGTCGTCGACAACTATTCGGTCGATGAGCTGCCCAAACTCCGGCTGGGGTACGACGTGCTTAGAACGCTCAATCCGCGACTTGTCATGATGTCGATGTCAGCCTTTGGCACGAACAGCACCAGCCGCGCTTGCCGGGCCTATGGTTCGACTCTCGAGCAGGGCTCAGGGTTGCCGAGTCTGATCAGCAAGGCCGGCGGGCCTCCCGTGATGAGTCACATTGCCTTTGGAAATGCCGTAGGTGGCTTGAACGGCTGCGCTGCAGTTCTGGTTGCGCTGATCCACGCTCGTAACACCGGGCGAGGGCAGTTCATTGATCTTGCGCAGATCGAATGCATGCTGCCGTTTGCAGCTCCATGGATCACGCTCCATTCGATCGACAGTGCGCCACCGGTAAAACAGGGCAATCGACATCCGCAATTCGTGCCGCATGGCTGCTTCCGGTGTGCCGGTGAGGACAATTGGGTCATAGTAGCCGCGACCGATCACGAGATGTGGCAGAGGCTTGCCAGGCTCATTGGGCGGCCAGACTGGGCCAAAGACGTTTCGCTGAAAACCGCTGAAGCTCGCCGTGATAGCGAGGATTTGATCGAACAAGCGATCGCAGCCTGGACGATCACCCGCGATGCGGACCAGGCGATGTCCGAGTTGCAGGCCGCAAGGATAGCGGCCTGCGTCGCCCGCCTGCCAATTGATCTGCTCGGTGATAGGCATCTCAAATCGCGCGGCTATCTGCAAGACGCCGAACGCGCTTTCATTGGCCGGCATCCGCAGCCGTCCATACCCATTGGGGAAGGGTGAAAGGCCCAATGCAAGCCGCACAGCGGCACCAACACTTGGACAACATCACAGAGAGATTCTATCAGAACTTCTTGGGCTTTCGGACACAGAGATCGCGCACTTGGGGAGAGACGGTATCATCGGCACGGTGATGCTTTCCGAAGACGAGCTCACAAGAACAAAGAAGGTCTCGCCAATCTCATAGGTTAACACGACCACCCAGGTTGCCGAACGCTCCTCTTTCAGTCCGGCCAACCCGCTTTGAGAGTCTTAGTGGCAGCGTTCACTGTTCCGCCGCAGGGGTAAAGGCGCAACAAGGCTCGATTGCATGGAGCGATGGGCGCGAACAAGACTGATCATCGGCTATCCTTGCACCAATATGGCCGTGATCGCTTGACGGCACCAACCGCGGTGCGCACTTCAGCAATCCGAGCCGTGCCCTGAGCTGTGTGCGGTGCAGCGACACAAAGCGTCAGCGCCTGTAGCCGTCGTCCAAAGCCGTGCGGGGACTTCCGATGCAGACTGCTTCTGATCCTCGAAGCGAATATGCCTGCTTGTACGTGTTCCGGATAGGCCGGGCACAAGCCTCTTCCGAATGCCGACAAGGCTAGACGGATATGTTCTTCGTCCCGCCCAGTAGCGCAGCTCAGGCTCGCGATCCATATACTTCCCCGCAAATCAATTTGGACCCCCTAAGAAGCCATCGGCGTGATGAGTAGATCCTGCTCGGGGGTAAACTTTTGCGGCGCGAAGAGAAAAGATACTGTCGCGTGTCCTAATTGTCCGCCCGGGTGCAACGAGTAGGGCGGATCTTTTGTTTGGCGCCATCTTCAAACCGATGCTAACGAGACGTTTCCCACTAAAGGCCCGATTATAACCAGAGTAGGTAGTATCGCGATCTTACATGAATGAATACGGTCAGCTAGCCACTCGCCGTCCGCTGTGATGCAGCTAATCGGAAGGTATCAGCAGAATCGCCATACGCGGCCGTTAGTTATGCCATCTCCCACACCAATCGGTCTTTGCGGCGCATGGGCCAGACGCCTGCAAGCAAGCTCGTTACTGTAAGCCCGCGAGGATACAAGCGAGTACCGAACAAATATCAAGAAGAAATTGCCGAAGGCGGCGGCGGGCCGGCACGAAAGGCTGCTAATCTAGGGTGTGGACTCAATTGATCGAAGCCAAATTCGCACCGAAGCGAGTTGAACGAAAGCGAAGAACGTCGCGCCGAGCTTGTCGTAACGGGTGGCGATGCGTCGAAACTGCTTTAGCTTATTGAAGAAGCGCTCAACGTGGTTGCGCTCGCGGTAGATGGCCTTCTTCCACCGGAACCTCTTCTTCCGGTTGGATTTGTTCGGAATGTTGGGGGTCGCGCCTTGATCACGGATGTGGGCACGAACACGATCGACATCGTAACCTTTGTCGGCGATGACAATGGCGCGCGCATCGAGTCCGTCGAACAGGGCTTCGGCGCACGTCACGTCGTGGGCCTCGCCGGGGGTGATCATGAGGCGGACCGGGCGGCCTTTCGCGTCGACGCGCGCGTGGATTTTGGTGGTGAGGCCGCCTCGGCTTCGGCCCACACAACGATCTCCACTCTTTTTTTCACCCCGGATGCATGCTGATGGACCCGCACGATCGAACTGTCGATCATCTGCACCTTGCCATCATGTGCCTTGACGACCGCATCCATCAGCCGGTCCCGGATGCCGGCTTTGCGCCAGCGGTTGAAGCGATTGTAAGCGGTCGTATAAGGCCCGTATCGCGCCGGCAGATCGCGCCACGGCGCTCCTGCGCGCAGCACCCAAAAGATGCCCTTGAGAACGCGGCGGTTGTTGCCTGGCTTGCGACCTCCACGGTCCTTCGGGAGAAGGGGTTCGATAACACTCCACTCGAAATCCGTCAGGTCGTATCGCATGATCCCAGCCCCGATGTTCGGTAGCTTGAATCATGGTCCGCTCTGATCCGCTACTCGAATTTGAGTACACAACCTAGTTCAAGTGATGTTCCGGCCACTCCGATGAGCAAATTGGCTCGATGTCACTCAAGAGACCCTCCGGCACTCCGCGGAAGCCGAACAGCAGGGCCCGAATTTTCTTGGATTGCGATGGCTGTTGTCGGCCTGCTCGGGACAACCTCAAGAAGGCGATGAGGATGTTGTGAACCAAGATAACGCAGATTCCAATACGGCGGCAGAAGTCTTGCGCGCTGGCAGGCGGTCCACCGAAAGCTTTGCCCGGGCGCAAAGGGTTTTCCCGGACGGCACCTCGCGGGTAACGATTGAGCGAGATCCAACTCCGCTCTACATTGAGCGTGGGATGGGCAGCTATCTGTTCGATGTCGACGGCCGCCGGTTTCTCGATCTCAATTGCAACTTCACGACGTTGATCCATGGACATGCCTTCGGCCCCGTTGTGGAAGCATTGACCCGTCAACTCCAGCGCGGCAGCTGCTTCGCAAATCCGACGGAGAGCGAGATCGAGCTCGCTGAATTACTTTGCGAGCGCATTCCGAGAACTGACCGTATTCGCTTTGTTAATACCGGAACCGAGGCCGTGCTATTTGCGATCAAAGCTGCGCGGGCCTTCACTGGACGTTCGAAGATTGCCAAGCTCGAGGTCGCCTATCATGGCGCCTATGACTGGGTCGAGGTCAGTCAAGCGGCGACACCGGACGATTGGGGTGACGCCAACCAGCCCAACTCGACGCTCTTCTATCGCGGTATGCCTGCAAGCGTGCTCAATGAGGTGGTTGTGCTGCGCTTCAATGATGTTGAAGGCGCACGCCGCTTGATATCATCAAATGCGCACGATCTTGCCGCCGTCATTCTGGATCCGATGCCGAGCCGCGGGGGACTCGTTGCGCCGAAGCCTGAATTCATGGCCGCGGTGCAGGAATCTGCCTGCAAGAACGGGATTCTTGTGATCGCTGATGAGGTCCTCAATCTTAGGCAGAGCTTTCAGGGTGCTTCCGCACGTTACGGCCTTGTTCCGGACGTCATTGCGATGGGCAAGATCATCGGCGGAGGTTTGCCGATTGGAGCGATCGGCGGCCGCGAGGACGTAATGAAAGTATTCGATGCCGCAGTGGGTCGGCCACTGCTTCCGCAAGGCGGTACGTTCTCTGCCAATCCTCTATCCATGACAGCGGGGCTGACTGCGATGCGTCATCTCGATCATGCGGCTTTTGCACATCTGGAGATCCTTGGGGACATTGTCCGGGACGGGATCGGCCGGGCCATCTCGAACCTGGGCGCTCCGCTCTGTGTCACCGGTGCCGCCTCACTCTTCCGCATTCATCCGAGTGCAGAAACCCCGAGCGACTATCGCGAGATCTATCCCACGCCTGCCGGAGCAACTCTAATGAAGGAGCTCACACGCTTCTTTGCGGAGAACGGCATCATCCTGCCGTATGGTGCTGCCGCATCGATTTCGTCACCGATGACGCGTGCCGAAGCTGAGTTGATCGTCGACGTGTTCGCAGGCTTTCTCGAGAGCCGTCAAGACATATTGGGCGCGATAGAGGCACGCAAGTGAACGACACGGCAGTGCTTTTCGGCAACATGCCGTTAAATGATCTTTGGCCAGGGTCGATGTTCGCCGTAACTTGCTTGGCGAGGCTCAAAGAACGTATTCAGGCTCCCTCCGGGCTATAGCCATGCGTGACCCCGGGCGGCGACAGCAGCCAACGAAGATGCGACTTGGTTCCCGTCCTCTAGGCGCGAGCTCGAAGCCTTGTTTCACGGCTCGTGATCGCACTACAGCCAATCTGCATCCTCATATAAGGGCGTGGCGGTCTGCTTACGCGGGCTGCAGCAAAGCCAACAACCATTCTCAATTAGCCGATCGATTAGACCACGCGCCTCTGCGGATCGTGGGGAATATCGAGTTCGATCTCGCGAGATACCTCAAGGATAGCTTCTGGATGTTGGCCATTCTCGCCGAGTGCGTATTTGAGCGCTTGCTTCCGGCTCGCAAACACGCCGCCAAAAATGCCGTTCTGTTCGCGGACGACCCAGTTTCCGAAACGATTCTTGCCAACAAAGACCCTCGATCCAGTGTAGCTTCCGGAAGGATATTCAACAAGCTTCATCACAATTGACCCATGAGTTTGCAGCGTCATCATCTGGCAACCAATCGGCTCGTCATGAGCGGATCGGCCGCTGCGTGTTCTGTTGGTGAGACAGCTCGCCATTTTCGAATGCGAGAAATAGCCGGGGAGGCTTACTAGTGTGCCGCCTTTGAGTTGTCCGTTAGCTTGGAGCAGCACGGCGCCATGGGTCTTTGTCTGTTTAGATCTGCTGCACTTTTCTTGTACTCACAAGGTGCGCCGGCGAGCACGACACTGAACGTTCGCCGCCGCAGTGGTGCCAAGCACAAAACTGGTTGTTGAGGTCGGGATTGTCGGCCTAGCTCGCTTGCTGCTTCCAAGCGCGAACTGCACCGCTCCGGCGAGGCACCGTACGTGGAATCTGTGGGTGTTGGTGAAATAAGTGGATCATCTGTGGGGCTTGGCATCTGCAGCTCCGTTCTTGGAGGCTTCAGAAATGGCGGGATCCGTACCACGTTTAGAGAACTGTCACCGTCATCTCGCATGATCGTTGCAGATCGCGGCAACCAATTGCGACGCGCTAGTCGCGAACCATTCGTCCCGAAGGCCAAGTCTACAGCGAACACCGGGCGGGTCACGCTACCAATTCTAGGGAAGGCAGGTCGCTTTCGGTCTCGCTGGAAATGAATAGACGGTACCTACGCATCAGACGTCTTTGCTTCTCTTCACCAACAGTTTCAGAAAATGAGCGAACTAGGATTGAAAGCTGGAGAATGCATAAGGAGAACCTTGGAAATGTGCGCAAGACTCTCCGGACCGCGTGCTCGCCTCGCCGAAGACGGTAAAGAAATCAGCTAAAGCTTACGTGTTCAGCGGCGCGCCAAGGTGTTTCGTAGGCCCGCTTGGTGCGTACTGTTAGCCGCAGGGGTTCATAGCGAGAGATTGTCCGGCGAGACCTCCTTTGCGTTCACTTCTCCTCCAAAGCTATCGATGGGTGTTTGCACTGTCGGGTCTGCTGAGTTCGCCGCCCCTGCTTAAGACGCTAAAGCCAGTCCAAGAACTAGAAGACGGTGGGGTTGGCTTGGCGCCTTGCGAATTCAGGCCGGAGCGCCACAATGAGTAGGCCGAGGCGGGAGCCAAGTCGCTGATGATCTTGAGCGGAACGCTCAGAGAAAAGCATTCTCTGCAGTCTGGCAAGCCCATCACTCTGCAACCCGCGCCACGTTAAACTCAGATCGATGCGGATCGTGCCCCGTGGCGTGGTGTAGCTGACGGTATGTCACCGCCGATGCTCCGGCGGGTCGGAAGGCATCAGCCTGCCACGGCGGGTAGCCCGACGATGGGATCATCGCTCAATGGCGCGATGGTTTCCAGTGTCATGTAGCGGGCGCGTTGGACCGCTGACCTTGCCCCACGGGCTTAATCCAGTTTGAAGTTCGCTCTGGCCCACATAAGGACCGAGCATGAAGCGCAGTCGCTTTACGGAAGAGCAGATCATCGGGATTTTTAAGGAGCACGAAGCTGGCGTTTCGGTCGCCGATCTGTGCCGCAGGCATGGCGTCAGTGACGCCAGCATCTACAAATGGAAGGCAAAATTCGGCGGGATGGAGGTGTCGGAGGCCAAGCGGCTGAAGACCCTGGAGGACGAGAACACCCGACTGAAGCGTCTCTTGGCCGACGCCATGCTGGACAATGCGGCCTTGAAAGATCTCCTGGGAAAGAAATGGTGATCCCCGCTTCCAAGCGGAAAGCTGTCGCCCATCTCGTGGACGTCTACGGAATGAGCGAACGGCGGGCGTGTAAAGCCATCGGCTGCTGCCGCATGACGATGAGATACAAGGCGACTCGCGCAGATGATGCCGGCCTTCGCCAGCGCATGAGGGCGATCGCCCAGGAACGTCGCCGTTTCGGTTACCGACGCCTGCACGTGCTGCTCAAGCGGGAGGGTTATCTGGTCAACCACAAGAAGCTCTTCCGGCTCTACCGGGAAGAGAGGCTCGCGGTACGCCGCCGTGGTGGCCGCAAGCGGGCAATTGGGACCAGGGCACCGATGATGGCGCCGATGGCCCCCAACGATCGTTGGTCGCTCGACTTCGTGTCGGATCAGCTCACCGACGGCCGTCGCTTCCGCATTCTGACCGTGGTTGACGATTGCACCCGCGAGTGTCTGGCGCTAGTGGCCGATACCTCGCTCTCGGGCGCCCGGATGGCGCGGGAACTGGACCGCCTGATCACCGAGCGCGGCAAGCCCAAGACGGTGATTAGCGACAACGGCACCGAACTCACCAGCAACGCCATTCTGACGTGGGCCGATCAGAGCCGCGTCGCTTGGCACTACATCGCGCCAGGCAAGCCCATGCAGAACGCCTTCATCGAGAGCTTCAACGGTCGGCTGCGGGATGAATTGTTGAACGAGACGTTGTTCACCTCGCTGGCCCAGGCCCGCGTCGCGCTCGGATGCTGGCGCGCGGATTACAACGACACACGACCACACTCACGGCTCGGATGGAGGACGCTGTCCGAGTTCGCCATCACCTGCAACCCGCGAGACGGGATCTGGCGCTGCGCTATGCTGAGGGCTCCGCGCCAGCTCCCGTCACAACCACCGCCCAAATGGGCAAATCCAACGACCGGGGCGAACTCAGGAATGGATAAAACTTGGGGGCAAGGTCAAAGCCTTCAGAGTATGGCAGTCAGTGGTGTTAAGTCATCCCACACCTCGTTTGATCTCCTGTTAAATCCGTACTCAGAAGCCGAAGGTCCAGTGTGTTGAGGCCAGTTAGACGTGCTTTTGCGCGAGCAGCGCCTCTCATCCTATATATCCTTCAGAGCTTTTGAAAAATGGAGGAAGTTGCAGATGTCATGATGCTCTGCATTGTTCAGGCGGAGGCCATAAGCGGATATGCGATTTCTGAGAAAAATCGGATCCAAAGCGAACGCCTGGAAGCCGTTGGAGCAGTCTAAGCGAACATAGTCATCGGTACGCGCCACACTCTGAACCTCGATGCCACAAAGATGATAGTACTTCAGACGTGCTACGGTTGCCCTCTCGCTGGTTGAAAACAGCGACAAGACGA
Organism: Bradyrhizobium sp. NC92; assembly: GCF_025200865.1. Lineage (NCBI taxonomy): Bacteria > Pseudomonadati > Pseudomonadota > Alphaproteobacteria > Hyphomicrobiales > Nitrobacteraceae > Bradyrhizobium > Bradyrhizobium sp. NC92. The sequence goes on along the minus strand of NZ_CP104171.1, from coordinate 6,995,139 downwards.
GATCAAAGGGCGATTGGCAGACCAGTGCAAGAAACTCCAGGGGGGCATCCATCGTACCAAGAAAATTGAATGGCAGTATACAAAGTATCCTTCCGTCGTATCGCCTCATGATCTCATTGATCAGCCGCTTCCTTCTGAAGAATTTGTTTGCATCGCAGCGGATAACTGCTCCGTCCCCATGTTCTGACCGTCGTGCGCGAGGTGGGTTTATGTCGATGCCAAGGTAATCAGTGACGTCATTTTTGACGCCGATGAGGCGGTAGGAACTACAGCCAACCTCGATGATCAAATCGTACGGGGTCGAGCGAAGGAGATCGTCAAGAATGAGTCTTTCCCGCTCATGGAAATAGCGTACTTCAGGCGTGAAGTACTTCGGACGCATGAGGCGCATGCCTTCGGCGGCCAGATAGATTGATCGATTGAATTGCTTGAATTGAGGGGCGGAGGAGGTCATCGGTCATCTCGTCAACACTGAACATAAAGCCTGCGGCACCGGGGTCCAATCCCGGTGGTCAGTTCATCGCTCAGCATATTCGCCGCTGAAGCCAAAGCCTCCACAGTTTGCTCTGGGCAGATCAGATCCACCAAGCTGCCGGGCAGAGTCCAGCTTGTTGGCAGCTCCGTTACGTCGATGGTCATAAGGTCCATGGACACGAAGCCGACGATTGCCACACGAGTACCACGTATGAAGACATGCCCCCGATTGCCAAGAATACGCGGAAATCCACCCGCATAACCGATAGATGCGGTGGCGACACGCATCCGTGTCTTCACCTTGTACGACATATGGTATCCGATAGCTTCCCCATGCGTCAGTTCACGGCATTGAACGATCAGCGTTCGCAGACTGACGACTTGCGACGGCTTGAAGCAGGGGTGATCGGATGCGGAAAAGCCAAAAATTCCTCCCCCAAGTCTTATGAGGTCGAAATGGAATTGGCGTCCGGCGAATAGTCCTGCCGAGTTCGAAAGAGAAAGAATAGCTTTCGGAAACAAATGGGTCAGTTTGCGAAAACGACGTAATTGTTGACGACTGACCTCATTTTTCCACTCTGCGCAAGCAAGCTGACTCATGAATAGCGCTGTGGTTAGTTCGGACAACCCCGTTTCTTTCTCGGCGAGTGCCTGCAACTCATCCATGGGAAAACCCAGCCGAGACAGGCCAGTATCAACATGGATACCCGCCGGCAACGCTCGATTGCGACGTCGGCAATGCCGCAGCCATGCATCCAACTGTTGCCTGCTGTTCAGGATGGGCAACAAATCATGCTGCTCGGCAGCCGGCTCCATACCTGGCATCACGCCGTGAAGCACGTAGATCTTGGCAGATGATGGTAGCACAGAGCGTATGGCAATGCCTTCCTCGACATCGGCTACGAAGAAATGCGTGCAGCCAAGGTCAGCAAGGAACGGCGCTATACGTCGCGCGCCGAGACCGTAGGCGTCTGCCTTGACAACTGCGCCGCAACTGCTGCGGGGCGCAAGCGCCTGAAGTTTCCGATAATTGGATCGAATGGCGCTCAGATCAACAATCATGGTCGATCTCGAGGTCTCGCTATAACCGATGTCTGCAAGATCATGAGGGAGGTTTGCTTCGATATTGATCGTATCAGGCATAAGCCTTCACATCATGTCGTGGTGACGACACCGGGATACGGGGAATACAGGGACCTTATTGCCTCTTCCGCACATCCGGGCCCAAAACGAAACCCATTGCCTGCACCACCGCTAATAATTTGCAGACCAGCGACAGTATTGGCTGGGCGGGAGAACGGGACGCCATCGTCGGAGTAGCAATCGCAGAACACACGTGCTGATGCCACCGCGGGCACGTCGCACGAGAACCACTTGGCCAAGATCGCGGTTGCACGCGCAAGATCATCCGAGCTGACATGCAGCTCATCGCAGTCCGCCCTCACATCCCATTCCTGCGAGGTAAAGCTGAACAGCCAGTATCCTTCCTCAATCATGGGAATGAGGAAAGCGTAATCATCGAACAAGCCGATCATTGGACATTTGGGGGTAGGGCGTGCCGCGAGATGAAGCGCGACGACCTTCTTGACGCGCATTCGCGGTGTGTCTGTGAGATGCGCAACCAACGGTGAATCGGGTAGCCATGGACCAATTGCCAGGACGGCCCGTCTCGCCAGATATTCTCTATTATCCAAGGTTTGAAGAAGAATATTGCTTGGTCCCTGCCGTATCCCTTTAATAGATGTCCGTTCGTACAGAGAGACCCCGGCTGCCTTGAGCCTTTGGGCCAAATCCTGAACAATGCGATCTACTGGACTGTAAGAACCCCGATCCAGTTCCACGGCGGTATCGCTGGGAACAAAGAAATGCGGCAGAGAGGAAAGCCTCTGCTTCAGTGCGGAAGAGGTTGATGGGGTCGTGCCGCCCACGCTACTCAGACGCGCGAGCGCTTTGGGATTACGTGTCAGCCAAAACACATCACAGTCGCGACCGACGGGCCAAAGCCCATGGGGATAGATCCCTTGCCAGAATTTCGAACTATGATTGATGAGCTGTCTTTCCCTCTCGTTACGACAGATGTTGATTTGGATGCCGGGCGCAAACCGACTGGCGCCTGCCCCAACGACATCTCGTTCGAAGATGACGAGTCTGTCCCGCGGGCGATTGCTCGCTGCGATGAAGGCGGCGCTGAGGCCCATGACGCCGGCGCCAATGATCGCGAGGTCGTAGGTCTCGTTCGTCATCGAGTTGCCATCCAGGAGATAGACAGAGCGCTTAGAATCTCGTTGGCGAGATTTTCCAAATGATGGGTTCGATCTGGTCGCAGAAACACGAGGTCGCCTGCCTTGATTGGCAAAGCGCCATCGTCGGTTATGACCTGGCCGTAGCCGCTCGTGATGCGCCAGATCTCCGTGGCAGGATGGGAATGGGGTGTCGAGGCGGCGAACGGATCCAGCCAGAATTCAATGAGGTCGACGGGACAAGTGGTCTGGGGATCACCTATTCGTGTGACAGTCTGCATCAGTACGCCAGGGCTGTAGACTGTGATGTCACCTAAGGCAATCAGCTGTGCATTCTTCATAGGGACTCTCAATCGACATGGGCTGGATCGCGGCACGCTGGCTGCTTGCTCGCCGATGAATGGGAGTCCTCGAAGTCCGAGCTATACCAGTCGACGACGCCCCGTGCAGGCCCGCAATCGTAAGCTATGCGGCCGATGATAGAATTGAGGACCGTCGAAGCGCGCCAAGGAGTCAAACTGAGATTTGTATCAGCGATGCCATGTTGAAAGCGCGCGCCATTCTGTACGTACAAACGACAGTTTTCGGGGCCATCGAAACGAGCTGAATAGTCCTTCTCAACCAGGATCTCTTGAGAGCCACCAAGCGCACTCACAACCGTGAGGCGGTTTGCGATTGGCTCCAGGAACGAGGGGATTTCGGTGCGATAGCCTGTGGCTAAGACGACAATATCAGCAACATGTTCTGAACAAATGCCTGTCATCTGTTGACGCAAGCCCAGAAGAAAGGGAGACGCGCCGCTCAACTTGTCTGCGGTGGTGTCGACGCGTATTTGTACGTGAGTCGGGTAGGAACCTCGATGAAACTCGCGATCGTAAAGTGCGTTGTAGATGGCGCGAAGCGTCGAACAGTTGACGCCATCGCTCGCCAACGACTGTTGTTCGAGAAGCCGCGCACGAGTAGAGCCGCCTTGCTCAAAGAAATAGCCACCATATTGCGGAAAGAACCATTCATTGACGAAAGGACTATCCTCGCGCGCAAATATGTTTGCGCGGCGCGTCACCCAAGTCAGGGATCCCAGCGCGCCGCATGCGCCACTCAGGAGATGAAGAAAGAGTTCGGCGCCGCTTTGGCCGCCACCTACCATCACAACGCGCTTGCTCGTAAATTCGCGACGTTGAGTGAGAAAGGTGCTTGAGTGAAACACCTCGTTCGGCGGTGCATTCCTGCCCCAATCAGGAATAGAGGGCACTCTACCGACGCCAATGACGGCCGTATGCGTTTGATACTCGCGTCGGCTGGTAATGATATTGAAGGACTTGCCACGCAATTCGACTGCAACAACCTGTTCGCCGAATTGAACGTTGCCCAGCTTTTCCGCTGCCCATCGCAAATAATCGCCAAATTCGCTCCTGCTAACATGCTCCAGCCCACGGACGATTGCTTGATAGAGCCGCCGCTTTTCATGCAAGTAGGCGAGGAAGCTGTATGCGCTCGTCGGGTCAGCCGGTGTGACCAGATCCTTTAGCGGGCTGGTTTGCATAGCGGCGCCTTCTATGAGCAGACCGGGATGCCAGCTAACCGCCTCTGATTTTTCGAGGATGTGCAGAGAAAGTTCCCGAATCGGGGCCGAGAGCGCTGCCAAGCTTAGATTTGCCGGCCCTGCACCGATTGCGATGACGCCATAACTGTCGCTGTGCTTCAGCATCGCATGATCCCTGCGAGGAGCCACTCAATGCTTCCGGTTGGTTGAGAACATATGAACTGCAAGAAGGACGCCATTCGCTGCGATAAGCATCATCATGCCGATCAGAAGACAATCGAAATTGCTGGCTTTCACAACTTGCCCGGCGATGTATGGAAAGCCGAACAGGCCTATGAAGTAGGAGAGCGTGAATACCTGAGACGAAATGGCGAAAGCTGTCTCATCAATGTCTGTAATGTGGACGATCATACTATTTAGCGTCGAATAGCTGAGGCCGTATCCCAGCGCGAAGAAGGCCGCCCCGAGAATGTAAATGGCCGTACTATCGACATTGAAGAAGAGAATGAATAGCCCTGCAACAGTGCATGCAAGGAGAAGTGCGGCTACGCGTTCAAGGCGAAATCTTCCAATTATCGGGGCAACCGCGAACCGGAAGAAGACGGCTGTCACGGTGAAGACTATAAAGAACGTATCGGGAGACTGTGCTCGCGATGTGGCGTAGAGCGATTGAAACGTGGAGAGACCGGCGAAAACGCAGGCGCCAATGCCGATCATGATGATCGGATATCGCGCGTTCGACTTGAAGGCTCTTACCACGCCTTTAAACGTCAGTCGTACAGCAGGCATTTTGATCTGAGGAGCTTGCGCCAGTGCCCTCCCAGCGAAGTCCAAAAGCATCGTACCAAGGATACATGCAACGGCAAATAGAGCGTAAACTGCAATGTAGGATCCAATGGCCTCCGCAGCGGTTCGGGCGAGGGGGGCAGCGAGCCCGATGCCCAGCATTTGAGATCCTGAAAGTAAGGTGAGATACTTGATACGGGCTTCAGCTTGCACGTGACACATGACCTGAAGCGGCGCCAGGATATAGAATACAGACCATCCAATGCCGAGAAGAAGTCCGCCGATGTAGGCGAATAGCGGCGAAATCGATGCGGATGCGAAACATATCATCGCTGCTGCGATCATCGCCGCGGCAAAGGTGATGGTTCGCATCAAGCCTAGTAAATCCGCGATGCGGCCAGCTACAAGGGAACTCAGGATTGTCGCGATCGTACCCGTTGAAATAACGGCCCCGGCGGTCGTGGCGTTTTGTCCAATGGACCGCAAAGCTTCAACGAGGAAGAAGCTCGAGCCATAGGAAGCGGCCAAGCTGGCACTGCCAAGCATGAAGGGGAGTGACACCTCCAATGAGACTGCGCTGGGCAGTTTCTCCACGAGGGCGGTTTCCGGGGAGGGTGTCATGCTACGACCTTTCCTGGAGGGCTTTGCTCAATTCTACAGTCGCCAACCTGCGCCCCCCGATCTTTGGTACTGGTCCGCTTCGCTGGGAGGAGGGCGTCGAAGCGCATGCGGCAAGGGGATGCCCCGCATGACCGAGCCAGTGCCACAAGGCTTCTGCTATTCTGGGCATCAGTGGCCAAGCCAGTATGCTGAACCCCATCAACCATGTATAAGCGGTCTGAAGGTCCGGCGTGGCATCGAGATAATCGACCCATTCGAGAACCGACTTCGAAGCTCGCGATACTCGCAAGTTATCTAGCGAAAGGGCGGCACATTGTTTGCCGTAGAGCCGATCCAACGTGGTCATCATCGTGTCATCGACGCAGCACTGCGTGAGTGCCGGCATTTCGTTTATGCACGCGGTGCAACGATCGATGGCTGCAGTTATCTTGTCCAGAAGTGCATTGTAGCGGTCGACCAACTGTCCTGGCACTAAATTGGTCTCGGTGTCTTCCGGGCAAATTTCGGACAGGTACACTCTAAGAATATCGATGGAAAGATTTGGACTTCGAGCGATTGCACCCACCCAGATCACGTGTCCCCGACTAGTGGAGAACTTCGATCCGTTCAGCCGAAGGAAGTGATTAAAGAAGATCCGATCAAATGGGCGAAACGAGTTCTGGCCCAATGCGCATCCGGCAACGCCGACAAGCATCGGAACCGTGTTATCGATGCCGGTAGCGCTAATGAGGAACGCATCGGAATCGCGAGAAAACGGGCTTGGCTTCCCGCAGCCCGCCGTATCTTTGTCGCCGCAATAAAGAGAATGCGCGTAGAGCAGAGAGGAGTAGCTAAACAATATCTGCCGAGTCTCGAAATGCCGCGAATTCCAAGCCAGCCCGTGCAATCCCGGTACAGTCACCCGGATTTGCTGCCCTTTGCGTGCGACATACCGCTTTCCTATCTCCAGAAAGCTGGATTCGACGGCCGCGTCGTGCCACGTCCGTAGAAGTCGGTCTGTTCCCGAAATCGAAAGATAGGCGGAAATGTTGTCCGTCCATTCTACGATCCGCCCTCGCCTCGATACTGGTTTCAGTGCTTCATCAGGTTCGAAATGATGGCCGCATTGTTCGCAGAAGAAGCTACCCGCAGATGCCCCGCAGAGAGGACAAATTGCACCAAACCAGCCGCCAATGCAAAATCGCTCTTCTTTTGGTGTGGCAGCAGAACCCGCATCGTCCATTGGCAAGCGCACTGCGCGGAAATGTAGGGAGCCAGCTGCATATAAAGCATCCATCAGGGCGTTGCTGACATCCGCAAATCGCTGCAGATTGCTGCCATGCGCTGGATCGTCGAAATGATCGAAAACGATCCCGACCGAGGCGAGATCGTCAAGAATCTTGACATGGAAGCCATGTGCCATGTCCGACGGGTCAATGTTCTCACGAGCCGCTCGGACCAGAACATGGTTCTCGAAACCATCGGTCGTGAGCCCAGAACGGACATGATGCCCTGCCCGCTTCAGGTGTCTCTGTAAAACATCCATTCTGAGAAATGGTCCAGCGGCGTGCCCAAGATGTGCTCTGCCATTCGCTGTCAAGTTGACGGGGGAAATATATACATCAGCAGGATGCGGATTGGCTACATCTATCCGTGAGATAGGTGGGCTTCTGCTCATGTTCATTCATCCCACAAATGACTCCACGAAGACATGTTGACGCGTGTCAGCGGCGTGACAGCCGTCACCATCATACGTCAGATGCTCGATGCAAATCGTTTCTTCGTAGCAGACGGCTAACGGCGTAAATGGACCAGCGTTCGCTTTGAGATCAATTACCAGGGTTGGTAGTTGATCGGAGCGTATCTGGTGATGAAGGTGCAGTCGGGGCGGCGGCTTTCCCTCCCTTATGGGGCGCCTTCAGAACTGAAAGGCACCCATCGCCAAGAGTCGGTCAACTGCATGGTGCATCTTCAAAGGCTGTCGGCGTCCTGAGATCGCCTACCAGGCTTGTTCTACCCGCCCAGCGGCTGCTAAGAGCGTTTGACAGGGAATTTGAGAGGATGTTGCAGTCGCCGACCGGCATTGCGATGGCTCCTTACGACTGGAGGGATTGTGTTTTTGAATTCTATTTGTAGCCAAGATGGCTGAGTGTTCCGTCGTCAGAGCCAGGATTGCGTTGCTGATCAGCGGTCTGAGCCAATCGTCCAGCGGCTCCGTTTCCACCTCCACGCGCCTGCGAAGGCAGAGTGTTAACAGGTACAGTCTAGTGCTCGCGCAATAAGCAGCACGAGACATCTTGGCTGTTCCTCCTCTCAAGAACAAATGAACTCAATAGGCCGCTTCGCAGCCACATGGTGTCGTCGCCTTTAACCGGCAGGCGCGATACGTTTGGGGAAAGTGCAAATGCGCTTTAATGTATTCGACGTTGTTCGAGCGCTGAGCTGTTTTCTGCCATCGTGGGTGTCTCAGTCATTAGGCGCCTATGCTCAATATGCCGCGACGTGCCTATTGCTGGCCGGCAGCATGGGAGGTTTGATCATCAGCGGCAAGCGCGTCGCTCATGCAATTGATGACAGAATGACAGCGCTTTGGCGCAGAGCCGTCGCGCCAACGCTTCGCGCACTCAATATTGCTCGAAGCTCAGCGTCCAATAGACGTGACCTCATCCTGAGGGATTGCGTTCGGGATGGCGCCATTACATGTGTCCAGCGCTTCCGGTCGTTGCCATCGCTTATCTAGGACTCACAGTGGGCAACCGCCTTGTGTTCACAGCCGTGGATCAAGCTGGCCTTTTTTGCAAGCCGACGAAGAACCGCCAGCACCCCGGATGCAGGCGCGCTGGTCTCGTTTGAGACCTCCAATATTTGCTTTGCCACGGCTACAAGGTCGCTCGTCTTGAGCGATACTATGTCTGGACCAATCCCGATCCGGCAGCCCTTGTCAGGCAGTATAGGGATTATGAGATCAGCAAGGGCACCTGCAAAGTCACCGCGGCGACCACACCATCGATTGTAGCGAACGGTGGCGTTGAGACGGACGCAAGAGGGTACTCGACCTTTTACCTTCAGGGTGACGGCACCCAGCTCTCCTGGAGAGAGAACTGTTCACATCGTCATATTGCCACTTCGGCGCTACTTATTCCACTCTTGGTTCCAGCCGGTGGCGCGCTACGGGCTGCTCGGCAGCGAAGTGGACTTCCTGGAGCCTGCCCCGGCGGGCGCGTAAAGAACATGTCTGCTTACGTCAGGCCCAAGGTGACAGGGAGCTGTTGCAGTCCTCGCCCTCCCGCGTCAGTATCCGTGGCTCTACAAGGACAATGCGGGATGCATCTCATTCTTCATCAAGCCGTCGAAGTCGCCTTTACGGACGGACGTGGGGACCTGGTGGGCTCCGCAAATGGGAACTGGCCGCCCCTGGCGTAGCGACGATTGGCTTTCACCATACGAACTATAACCTGAAGCTGCGCTGAACGAGGAAGTTGCTCCCTTGAATGAGTGAGGTTCTTCTCTAGACTTCAGGACGGTCGCCTTTAGCCGGGCCACGACGTCCGGCAAGCCAGCTCTCGATATCTATTCGCGAGATCGTTTGGATCATCGACCTCGGCTTCTCGAACTGCAGGGATTAGCTCGGTTGATATGCCTCGGAGAGCCGTAAGCGCAGTACTCACCTCGAACCGCTTGAGGTGATCGAGACTCGTCGCGGCGGTGCTGCTCAGATAACGAGAAGCTGCGAATCGTCTTCGGATGGTTGTGATAATGCTCTAGCTGTGGAGCCTCAAGAGGTTGTTCCTGGTTAGAGCGAGTCTGCTGATAGGTGGCATCGAGCCGATACTGCCATGAGGCCGGTGCCAATTGTAGCGGTGGAGCCATCTCGGCAGCTCGGCGGCTCGTTCTTTTGAGGTGTTGTAAGCGCGTGCGTAGGCCCATTCGCGCAAGCTGGTTTGGATGAAGCGCTCGGCCTTGCCGTTGGTCTTGGGCGTATACGGCTTGGTGCGGAGGTGCTTGAGGCCGAGGCGCTTGCAGGCTTTGCGGAAAGCAAAGGATTTGTAGCAAGAGCCGTTGTCGGTCATCACCCGCTCGACCTTGACGCCCAGGCTCGCGTAGTAGGCAACCGCGGCCTCGAGGAAGGCGACGGCACAGCCCTGTCGCTCGCTCTTCATGACCTTGCTGAAGGCAATCCGGGAAGCATCGTCGATGCAGACGTGGACGTATTCCCAGCCGGGACCTTCGCCGCGAGCGCGCAGGTTGCTCTGACCTGTTCGATCGCCGGTGATGCGATGGCCCACCTGGTTGAACTTGCCTAGCTTTTTGATGTCGAGGTGGATCAGTTCGCCGGGATGTTCACGCTCATAGCGCCGTACCGGCTCGGCCGGTTCCAAATTGCGCAACCGGTTCAATCCCTTCCGCCGCAGGATGCGACTGACGGTCGCCGGAGAGATGCCAAGCTCGGCCGCGATCTGCTTGCCAACATAACGCTGCCGGCGCAACGCCTCGACTGCTGTGCAGGTGGCAGGCAGGGTTTGGCTCGGCGATGAACGGGGCCGTGATGAGCGATCACGCAACCCATCAACACCTTCCTCCCGGAAGCGCTTCACCCATTTGGCGACCGTCCTCGCTGTGACGTTGAACTGGAGCGCGGCTGCCCCCTTCGTGAGCCCACCCTCAACCACGCTGCGCACCATCGCCTCTCGACCTTTCGGCGTCAAAGGCGCATTCTTATGGGTGTCCATTCGGTCCTCCGGGGAGTGGCTAAAGCTTCGACAACTTCAGCTTCCTCGTTCCGGACCGGATGGACAACCTCCTGAAAGCTCACATCTAGCCGCAGGGTTTTAAGCCTGACGTGGCGATCTGTGAGCGAACGGCTCGTTACGGCTCACGGCGAGCTTGCGCATCATCTTGGCATTGAGGTCGGCGATCGCCGCATTGAGTCTGTCAAATTCCGCAGTCTGCCGGTAAAACCAAGAGATGATTTGCACCGCCACTTCCACCTTGTGCGGACGCATAGGCAGGATAAGGGTGGCGTAATCTTGGCCAGCTCCTGGTTAAGTGGGCGAGCTCATAGCGACAACTGGCGATCACGCCGGATCTCCGAGCCTCCGATCGCCGTCGGCCCGCCGCCGATCGCCCGCCAAGCATTAACGTGCATCGCAATCCAGTCAGCCACCGCTTGCGACCAGCGCGCCGCGGCAAACGTGCGGTGGGAAGCTCCAGCAGGCGACGAAGACATGGGCCAGCCGCTGCGGGCCGGTCCCGGGCCTCGAACACCGGCACCTTGTGCCCGCGAAGCCGAAGAACAGCTTCTCTCCAGGCCCATGCGCCTGGCGCACTCGGCGAGATCATCTCGCTCCACCCCGGTTGCAGGATGGCTGTAGCCAGCCGCCGGGGTGCTCCGCGCGATATTCATCCATGCTGTATATGCATACCATCAAAAGTATGCATTTTACAACTCGTGGGGGCGCACATAAGACACGTTGAGGGCGGCTGGGGCCAATCTAAGGGAGCGGCTCTCGAATGAAAAAATTGGCTTTTGTAACTGCGAGCGTCGTGGCGCTTGCAGCGGCGGTACCCACTTTCGTCCCTTGACGTTGCCGCGCAACCGGTCGACACCAAGGCGCGGGTAGCCAATACACACTACCCTCAATGCGATGAGATGCCCCTGGAAGGGTTCTGCGACCTCATTTTCTGTATGGCCGACCCGGATTGTACGGCGCCAGGAATTGAGGACTGATCAGTCTTTTCGAGAAGGGATGCTCTGGTTCATCAGGGCTCGCCGTCACAGCGTCTGAGACAAATTGACGGTGTGGCCGATGAGGGATTTCACCAGAAGCATCGATGAAACAGAAATCCGGACCGGGCAAGTGCCACCAGAACGAGTACCAAAGGACATTCGGCGCCAGAACATGCCGGAATATCCCTCCGAAGAGAAGACGCCATCGTCCAGGAAGGACTGCAGGGCGACGAGAATATCTTTAGAGCTCAGCCAGCCCAGGTATTGCCGCCTCAATGTACATGGCGGGTCCAAGGACTTCCTCGGGACCGATAGACATCGCCTGGCGGCGATACGGCGCGTGTGGCAACTTCTGGCGCGGTGAAGGATCTGCGTCGTGAGACGACGGCGCTGAAAGAAATGGTGGCCGACTTTTCGGAAAAGCGGTCGCTCAAAAACGTGAACGGGGATGGGGAGAACGAGGCATGAGATCTCCTGCGCCCGAGGAAAACCGAATCATCTAGCTGGTGGAGCAATCGCATGTCTGGCCAGGCGGGGCAGGGTTGGTATCCCACGTGCCACATTCTATCACTGGTATTGGGGGTACCGGGAGGGCGGCAGCGACATGCTAGCCGACCATCGATCTCAACCGGAGCAGGTCTCTGCGAAGACGAGGACTGGCTGCCAGACGTCGATTTTAGAATGGACCCCGAGGACGGCCTCATCTGGTCTTCGGTCCTCGGTGACCACGACATCATGGCGTTCACCGACTACGGCAGCGAGAACCTGGTGGAGCTCATCAGGATACACAAGGACAACCTGAACTCCTCAAGCGGTGATATCGGTGGGTCAATTGTCCGCCCCGGTGAGTTTGCGGCAGTTGCGAAATTGATGTGAGCGGCTTGGGCAGCAAGTACAAAGCGCGTGCCTGAGGAGTGTTATTTCTTTCTACTGCGTGGGGGTAAGGGCTTACGACCCTTACGCAACGGCTTGGGAGCCGTCGTCCCTTTGGGCGGCTGAAGAAAGAATTCAGACAAATGAACCCCAAGCGTTGCCGCGATACGGTCGAGCAGATCGATTGTCGGGTTCTCCGATTGCTGCTCGATGCCGCCCATGTAGGAGCGGTCGATCCTGGCATCGTACGCCAATCGCTCTTGCGAAACACCGCGATCTACGCGGATCCGGCGCACATTCCAGGCGACAAGCGCACGAGCTTTCATGCGCCAAAGCAGCCATTCCGACGGCCATCAAACCACTGGCTATAACCATACTATTGAGGTACGTTCGCCCAACATGCAGATGAGCAGAGTTCGCGCGTGATGCGAATGAAGGAGCGGTACTGGATTCAGATGGCGCGCCGAATCTGCCTGCGCTGATGAGCTACGACGAGCTGCGTCCCCATTTCGGCCTCTTGATTCGAAAGGCTGGACGACAGTTCTGCTGATCGAGCGGAACGGACTGCGATCAAATGCATTCGGACGATGGTCGGAGCGAACGAATTCAAGGGAACGACGGCAGCAGCGCTGTTAGGTATTCATTGACTTTGGCAAGAATGCTCCTGAAGGCCGCGACAATCGGCTCTCTACGAAACGGTCCTGAATACGGCTACCGTCCCTAAAATCGAGGCTTCTCAATCTGTTAGGACTTTCAGGCCGTGCCGTCCGATCCCAAGGTCGCAGATTTCGCGCCTAATGCGCCGCAGCTCACGCCATATGACGAGCAACATGCCGTCACGTATATGCGTCTGCTGGATGCCGAGGCCGATAACGCTGATTGGCGGGAAGTTGCGCGCATTGTGCTTGGTATTGATCCCACCCTCGAGCCGGATCGCTCCCGCCGTACCTTTGAAAGCCATCTCGCTCGTGCCAAGTGGGCGGTGCGCCAGGGCTTTCGGCACCTCCTGCAGCGCGGTTGGCCCAAGAGTGAGCAATAAGTGCGTTCGAAACGGACGTCCCTTCTGGTGATGACCGATCGCAAAACTAGATCGTCATATCGCGCAAACTGCATCAATCGCGACTATCTGCATTCGCGCAACCAGAAATAGTCACATTCGTCGGGCTGCAATTCCCTGCGTGTGCGTTATCAACATACGGGGAAAGTGGTGCGATGCCGGGTGCAGACTGGAGATCAGAGAAGGCCTATCCCGAAGCCAACAAAGCAGAAGCTGCGGACATAGCCTGGGAGTGGCTGCGCCGCAATGGCGAGTACCAACGGGACTATATGGCCCTCGCCATGAGCGAACGATCCGGCGCGATGGCGGACCATTTCCGGCAGCAGTGGGGACTGTGTTTTCGCAGCTGATCCGCAAAAGACGTTCGACCAACAAGCCATCTTCTGGGCGCCCGAAGTGCTCGCGACCGTGCTGCCCTTGCGCGCTTCTGTCCGCCCGGCAGCGTGGTACGATCTGGATTTCAGCAAACTGGCGGGTAGCGAGCTTCGTTATGCGCCGGATGGATGGCATGCCATCGTGGCGCTCGGAGGAGCGAAGCATCGCCTGTGGCTAACAGAACTTCCACCGAGCGGCTCATCGCTTGCCGTCGACCTGCCGTTCGACGGCAGTTTCGAGCTTCGTTTGCGGGCAGCACATCGTTTTTGGCTGGCCCTCGAACGGCACCCCATCGGACCACCGCCTCTGACGCTGCCAATCTTGACTCGTCGTCGGCTCATCCTCTCCTTGCGTGCAGTCGATGGGTCTTTGGAAGGACACAGCTATCGCGAAATCGCACAAGGCTTGTTCGGCAAGCATCGCATTCCCGATCGCACCTGGAAAACGCACGATCTGCGCAGCCGGACCATCCGCCTGGTCAAGACCGGGCTGCATCTGGTGCGAGGCGGCTATCGCGCCTTGCTCCGTCGCAAGCGTAAAGGCGAGGGCGATCCGTCCTAAGCTTTGGCTGATCGGCTAGCCCGCATCTTACAAAACCATGGTACCCGGCCGATTAACGCGAAAAGAGGGTTTTGGCAGGACGCGCTTAACGTCTTCACTTCGCAGGCTGGCCGCGTTGCTCGCTCAAGATGGGCTCGCCGCGATCGGAACAGTCTGCATGTGCAAGTAGACGCGCTAAGATTCCAAAGATCGATCAAACGTCTGCTATCACGCAAACACGCGATTAGGCAGCCTCCGGAATCGCGGCCTTCTTACAGAGCCGCGCGACCCATCGGCAAAAGGCGCGAGCGACTTCTGGGTTGTCACTGCGGTCCACCGCATAGGCCCGATATTGCATGCCGCTTGAAGTACGCGATCCCGGTATGACATGGAGAGCCCCTTTACGCACGAGATCGCTGACAATGATTTCGGGCGCCACCAGCAGGCATTTCCCGCTGATGACAGCCGGCAAAGCCAGGTAATTATGATCGTATCGCGCCCCCGACTTGATGTCCTTCGCGGTCAGGTTCATGGCTCTGAGCCAGGTGGGCAGTATGTCGGGCCTCGATGTGACATTCAGAATCGGCATTGAGCGGGCAGTGGAGAGCGTTTTTCCCATGACGTGATTTGGAGCGCCTACGCATACGAGCATCTCATTGTAGATCGCCCAATCGTCGGCCGGTTCAGCGACACAAAGATCACGCGTAAGCAGGATGTCGAAATTGTCGGAGGATCTCGGTGGAGACAATGAGCTGATCACGTCGACGACGACGCCCCCCATCTCGGCGGAGAACGCCTGGAGATTGGGTATGAGGAAGGAGTAGGCGAAGGTGGAAAGAGAGGTGTGGACTACGATTCGGTTGGCGTCCGTTCGGTTCCTCCGCCGCATTCTCTTCGCGGTGAAACACACTGTATCAAGCGGCTCGGCCACGGCGTTCGCAAAGAGCCTTCCGAATTCTGTCAATTCGCTGCGTCGGCCTCGGCGTTGAACAAGATCAGTGCCAAAGTAGTCCTGTAACACAGCCAAATAGCGGCTGACCGAGCTCTGTGTCGTTCCCAATGTGCTCGCCGCACGCGTGACGCTCCCCTCGCGCGCAATGGTCACAAAGACCCGGATAGCATTGAGGGGCACTTCATTGTGTTCGGCAGCCATTTTCTGCTCCGGTAGCTTCTGGGCCTCCGCTGATTGTCACGCGGGCCATCGCCAGAAGCTCCATCACATTATTCGATGTTTATAGCCGGATTGCCGCTTATAAATGCATCTCGCGCTCAAAATCTGCCTTCTCGAGGATTCGAGCAAACTGGTTCGGCACTTCGATTGCTGTCGACGGCCTTCTAAGAGGTAATCTCCAGGTGCCGGGAAGGGGGCGACCGCTGATGTCGCAGGTCGACACCGACGGCCGTCGAGCTGACAGGCCCGAGACGTCTTAACAGCTTTCACGATTGCGCTCGGATCAGAGCTCGCTGCTGAGTGCCATCTCAAAATCTCGCCGGCAGGTATCAGTTCAGCGTTCAGCGAAGGAAGCGAGCTTCAGCCGCCTTGACCTCTTCCATTTTCTGGATTCTGAAGATCTCATCCACCGGCAGAATATCCTTGTGGACATTCTGGACGCCACCATCAGCGATGATCCGGCGGAAGGTCTCCTGCATGGCGGTTGCAGCAGCACGAATGCCGTAATTGCCATAAATCATCATGCGGATGTTGCCGAGCATTCTGACCCGTGTGGCATCGAGGTCAGGGTAGGCGTTCGGCACGATGACCAGCGGCAGCGTTCCGGTCCAGGCGCGCGCAAAGCTTTCGATCTCGCAAGGAGTCTGGCTTTTCGAATGGATCAGGATCATGTCAGCGCCAGCCTCTACATAAGCGTGTGCCCGATGCAGGGCCTCCACTTCGCCGAGGCCGGCGATCAAGGCTTCCGTGCGGGCGATGACGAGGAAATCCGGATCTGATCTTGCCATGATGGCAGCCTCGATCTTCCCTTGGAATTCTTCAATGCGCAACAGCTCCTGGCGGCCCTCGGCAGCAAGGCTCGTTACTTTTGGAAAAGTCTTGTCCTCGATGACAACGGCACCGGCGCCAGCCCGCTCATATTCCGTGATAGCGTGAATGACGTTAATCGCATTGCCATAGCCTGTATCGATGTCTGCGACGATCGGAAGCCTCGTGCGTCCGGCGATCGCCCGCAGCATGTCGAGATGCTGTGTCATTGAGATCAGGCTCATATCCGGCAGCCCATAAAGCGCAGACAGCTCGAAGCCGGACGCCCACACTCCGTCGAATCCGGCTTCTTCAGCGAACATCGCTGAGAATGGGCTGTGGGCGGCCATGACGTGGACAAGGCCAGTCTCGGCCATGCGGGCACGAAGGCGTTTGGCAGAGGACATCGGAAAATCCTTTTAGGACAGGCTCGCGCAGGCGGCGATGATCCGGTCGCAGGCGCGCGTGAGGTCCTGGAGCGAGGAAGCATAGGAGATGCGGATATAGGGCGAAGCCATGAAGCCGCTGCCAGGCACGACAGCCACGGCGAAGGCGTCGAGCAGATACATGGCAAAATCACTGTCGGTCTCGATCATCTTGCCCTCTGGCGTGCGCTTGCCAATGATCCCCGCGCAGGAGGGGAAAACATAAAAGGCACCGTCCGGCACACGGCAAGCAAGCCCCTTGGCGTGGTTCAGCTTAGCGACAACAAGATCGCGTCGCTGCATAAACGCGCGCGCGAACTCTGTGATATGGTCCCGTCTTCCTGACAGCGCCTCCAGCGCGGCATATTGAGAAACCGAGCTGGTGTGCGAAGAGGTCTGGCCCTGGATGAGGTTCATGGCCCTGATCAGCGCCAAAGGCCCGGCCGCGTAGCCGACGCGCCAGCCGGTCATCGCGTCTGCCTTGGACACCCCGTTGACCGTTAAGGTACGCTCGCACAGGTCCGGCGCGGCCGCGGCCATTGTCGCAAAGTCGGCGTCATAGGTGAGTTTTTCATAGATGTCGTCGGATAGCACATGCACCTGGGCATGCTTACGCAGTACCGCCGCGAGCGCGAGCAAATCACTTCGGCTGTAGACCGCACCGGTCGGATTGCATGGCGAATTCAACATCAACCATTTGGTGCGCGGCGTGATCGCCTGGTCCAGTGCCTCGGGGCGCAGCTTGAAGCCATCGCGTTCACTGCAGGCGACGAGCACCGGCTTGCCGCCTGCAAGCGCCACCATGTCGGGATAGGAGACCAGCATGGCGTCGGGATCACAACCTCATCGCCCGGATCGAGGCTGGCAAATAGAGCGTTGAACACAACCTGCTTGGCGCCACAGCCCACCGTGATCTGGTCGATACCGTAGTTGAGGCCCTGTTCGCGACGGAGGCTCTCGCCAATTGCTGCCCGCAATTGCATGATTCCGGCGACCGCCGTGTACTTCGTCTGCCCCGCACGGATGGCCCGGATGCCTGCTTCACAGATGACGGACGGCTTGTCGAAATCCGGCTCGCCTTGGCTGAGCGTGATCACATCGGTTCCCTGATCTCGCAGCTCGGCGGCGCGAGCCGTCATGACCTTGGTTTGAGAGGGATGGACGACCTTGAGCCGTTCTGAAATGAGAGACAAGACACAATATCCTACGCGTTCGAATGAGCGATTGGGCATCTATCCGAACCCGAACGACCAGACGAGCCAGGTGATCGCGGCTTTGGATATAATCATCGAAGATTACGATAACCGTATCGCTTCTTCGTGCGGCTCTGTTGGGCGCTCGCATGAGTCGTTTGTGCAGCTCCTCCTCATCACCGGCCTGCCGATCATCGCATAGTTGCAAGCACATATCGATTTATTCGATGTGTGTCATTCTGGCGTAGCAGTTTCAGGCTTCTAAGGTCGCGCACAATCGCGAAATTGAGCAACACAAGCGCTCGATTTCGGAGATCAAGAGCTTGTGCCGGTCGAGCAATTCGCGGGCTGGCATTCACATCAATAGACGTGGAAGCGGAGGCGGTGATGACCCGTATCGATCTGACGCGGCGGCAAGCCATCGCAGGTAGCCTTGCCGCAAGCGTGCTGGCCAGCACAGGCGCCGGCGCTGTGGAGGCTGAGCCTAAGACATTGCCGCGTCGCCGCCTCAAAGTCGGCATGTCCGGATTTCCGCGATCCTTTGATCCAGTTATCGCGACCGATACTGCCATTCGTCGGGTCATGCCGCAGCTTTTTGATACGCTGATCAGAGTAGACCATGCCCAAGACATGACGCTACGGCCGGGCTTGGCGGAGCGTTGGGAGCGGATCAACGCGCAGTCGCTGCGGCTGTTCTTGCGCAAGGACGTCGTTTTCCACGATGGGACGCCTTTGACGGCTGAAGATGTTGCCTTCAGCCTTGGTCCTGACCATCTTCTGGGACCTGGACGCAGCGGAATGTCCGAGGCGCTTCAGTCGCTTGATCGGCTCGAGAAGGTCGAAATCGTCGATCCTTACACCGTCATTGTGCATGCAAAGGGTAGCGACGCGCTCATCGAGCAGCGTCTGGCCGCATGGGGATCTGAGATCGTGAGCCAGCGCGCGTTCCTGGCAGCGGGCTCGTGGCAGCGCTGGACCACTGCCCCTGTCGGAAGCGGTCCCTACAAGCTCGTCGATCACAAGCTCGATATTCGTGTCTCATTGAGCGCCCATGATGCGTATTGGGGCGGGCGGCCGCCATTCGATGGCATCGAATACCGCATCATTCCCGAGCTTTCCGCGCGCGTGAACGGCCTGCTCGCCGGCGAGCTCGACGTCGCCACTGACATTCCGCCGGACCAGTTCGCGACCATCCAGAAGCGTGCTGATCTCGAGGTCGTGGGTGGTGCCGTGCAGAATATCCGCTCGCTCGCCCTCGATCAGACTGATCCCGTTCTGAAGGATGCGCGTGTTCGCCGTGCGATGAGCCTTGCGCTCGATCGCAAGCTGATCGTGCAAAGCTTGTGGGAGAACCGGGTCCCGATTCCGAACGGCTACCAGCTGCCGAGCTACGGCGACGGCTACATCCGCGAATTCCCTTCGCTTGCCTATGATCCCGGCAAGGCCAAGGAGTTGCTGGCTGATGCTGGCTACAAGGGAGAGCAGATCACCTATCGTCTGCTCAACAATTACTACCCCAATCAAGTCTCTGGCGCGCAAACGATGATCGAGATGTGGCGCGCGGTTGGCCTGAACGTCAAAATCCAGATGATGGAAAACTTCGCGCAAGTTCAGCGCCAGCCGGTGCGTGCGATCTTCGATACGTCGAATACGGCGCTGTTTCTGGATCATCTCGGCCACCCCTGGCGTGAATTCGGTCCGAGCGGCACTCTGCCAAGGTCGATCGGAGTCTGGAGGAACGAGGAATATTTCGCGCTCGGCGCCAAGCTCCTGGACACCGTGCAGAACGAACAGCGCCGGCCGATCATCCGCCGCATGCTCGAGATCATCAACGAGGTCGATCCCCCTTGCGTGATCCTGCACGTCTCAGGCCAGTTCTATGGCAAGCGCCGCGATGTGCCATGGCTGCCGGGACTGACGCTCGATCTCAATTTCGGCCCATTCAACAGAGCTCTGATCCGGACAGAATCGCGATGATGCATACCTTGAATCGGCTTAAAGCGGATGCGGCCTCTATGATGAGGGACGAGCAGGGGCCTCGCATGGAAGCGCTTCTTCAGATCGAAGGTTTGCGTGTTGCGTTCGACGCTGTGCCGACGCTGCGCGGAATCAATCTCACGCTCGCACGCGGCGAGTCGCTGGGCATGGTCGGAGAAAGCGGTTGCGGCAAATCGGTGACATGGCTTGCCGCGCTTGGACTGTTGACGCAGCGCGCTAAAGTAACGGGCAGCGTACGCCTGGCCGGAGAGGAGCTGCTCCATGCACCAGCCTCTCGCCTGGACAAGGTACGGGGCGGGCAGATCGCCATGATCTTCCAGGACCCGGCGAGCGCGCTTAATCCCGTGCACAGGGTGGGCGATCAGATCGTCGAGGCCTTGAGGCTCCATCGTGACATGGACCACCGCGCGGCCCGGGCCGAAGCGCGACGGCTGCTCGACCAAGTCGGCATCCCCGATGCAGCGCGCCGGCTTGGCGCCTATCCCCACGAATTCTCCGGTGGACAGAGCCAGCGCGTCATGATCGCCATGGCGCTTGCAGGACAGCCCGACATCTTGATCGCTGATGAGCCTACTACCGCCCTGGATGTCACAATTCAAGCGCAGATCCTTGAGCTGCTGCGGCAAATCCAGCGCGAGACAGGCATGGCGCTGGTCCTGATCTCGCATGATCTCGGTGTCGTCAGCGAGATCTGCGAACGTGTCATGGTCCTTTACGGGGGGCACACCGTCGAAGAAGTGCCCGCCGACCGCCTCTTCGACCAACCTGCCCACCCATATACGAGAGGTCTTCTTGCGGCTCTTCCAAGTCTGGATGGGCCGCGGCAACGCCTCTTAGCCATTCCCGGTATCGTGCCAAACGCAGCCGCGTTTCCGCCAGGCTGTCCTTTCGCCCCTCGATGCAATCGGCGGATCGGACGCTGTCATGAATGGGCAATTGAGCTCGCCTCGCTGGATGGCGACATCAGACACAGGGCTGCCTGCTTGCATGTCACGAGCGAAGCGCGCGCGGGCGAGGTCGTGGCTGCATGAGCAGGACTGCTCCGCCGATCCTCCAGGCAGACGGGCTTGTCCGAGCTTATCGATTGCCACAGGGTCTTTTCCAACCTCCAGCGATAGTCCAGGCGGTCAATGGGCTCTCCCTGCAGCTGGCTCCCGGCGAGACCCTCGGACTGGTTGGCGAATCCGGCTGCGGTAAGTCGACCGCGGGCCGGCTCCTGATCGGCCTGGACCGGCCGGATGCCGGCAAGGTGACCTTCGGCGGCGAAGCTTTGCCCGCTATCGGCGATCGTCGATGGCGTCGGCTCAGGATGCGAATCCAAATGGTGTTCCAGGATCCGCTAGCCGCTCTCGATGCCCGCCTGACGATCGGCGCGCAAATAGCCGAGCCGCTCGAAATTCACGGGCTTGGCAGCAAGTCGGAACGAGACGGGCGGGTCAATGCGCTTCTTACCGATGTGGGGCTCAGGACCGACCACGTCGGGCGCTATCCGCACGAGCTTTCAGGCGGCCAGCGCCAGCGTGCCGTCCTGGCTCGTGCGCTGGCCACAGATCCGGATCTCATTGTCTGCGACGAGCCAGTATCAGCACTCGACGTCTCGATCCAGGCGCAAGTGATCAATCTTCTGCGCGACCTGCAGGAGCGACGACGCATGGCGATGATTTTCATCAGCCATGACCTGCGAGTGGTCCGGCTGATCAGCAATCGGATTGCTGTAATGTATCTCGGCAGTATCGTCGAGGAAGGATCGTCTGAGGCAGTTCTTCTGGATCCCTTGCATCCTTATTCGCGGGCGCTCATTTCCGCGGTGCCAAGGCCCGGCCGACATCGCTCTCGCACCATCCTTGAAGGAGATCCGCCCAATCCGGCTGCGCGACCGGGCGGCTGTGCATTTCATCCTCGCTGTCCGGTCGCTCTTCCGCTTTGCGCGCGGTTCGCCCCAGAGCTCAGATCCGCGCCTGACGGGCGGCGCGTCGCCTGCCATCTGATCGGCGACCATGGTGCCGAACTCGACAAGGAGACATGATGGCTCGCTTCATTCTGGTCCGCTTCGCACGCGCGTTCCTGACCATCGGAGTTGTGGTCACATTCGCATTCGTGGTGCTGCGCGCCTCTGGCGATCCGGCCCTAGCGTTGTTGTCGCCGGAAACCCCGGCAGAAGCAGTCGAGGCCTTCCGAAAGGCCTGGGGGCTCGATGCACCACTCTGGGTGCAGTACGTCAAATACCTCTTTGCGGTCGTTCATGGAGATCTCGGCCAGTCGATGCGTGACGGGCGTGCCGCGATTACCGTCGTTGCCGAGCGCATTCCGGTCACCTTGATGCTGACTGCGCCGGCGCTGATCCTCAACCTGATGATCGGCATTCCGGCCGGCATCTACGCGGCCCTCAAGCGGGATAGTCTGGCGGATCGATTGGTGATGATGGTCGCTGTCGTGGGCTTCACCGTGCCCTCTTTCGTGCTCGGCCTCCTGTTCATACTCGCTTTCGCCGTCGAGCTCCCCTGGTTCCCCTCGGGCGGCGCGGGCACTTGGCACCATGTGGTGCTGCCCGTCATCACGCTCGGTCTGGGCGGCGCGGCCGTTCTGGCGCGATTCAGCCGCAGCGCCATGCTCGAGGTGCTTGGACAGCCCTATATTCGTGCGGCCAGCGCCAAGGGCGTGCCTTGGGCCAGCGTCGTGACCGGTCACGCTCTGCCAAACGCCGCGATAGCAGTGCTGACCATCGTCGGCTTCATGGTCGGCAATCTCATCGCGGGAACGGTGCTCGTGGAGAGTGTATATTCGTGGCCAGGCATTGGCAGTCTGCTGGTCGTGTCAGTTGCGAGTCGCGATTTGGCTGTCGTTCAGTGCATCCTGCTCGTCGTGGCCGCCGCTATGATCACGACCAATCTCACGATCGATCTGCTCTACGGCATGCTCGATCCACGCTTGCGCCAGTTGCGCTCTGGGAGGCGATAAGTGTCGAGCATTTCCGCAGACCATTCTCTGCCGTCTTCAAAGATGCGAAAGGTGTGGTGGTGGCGCGACCGCGCGATCGGAATAGCAGTCGCCTGGCTGCTTCTCATGCTTCTCGTCGCGATATTTGCAGATCACCTCGCTCCTCATGATTATGCAGCCCTTGACCTTCATCATCGCCTCGCTGCACCTCTTGGCCTTGGCGGAACCATCGCACATCCCTTCGGTTCAGATGAGCTCGGCCGGGACGTACTGGCACGGCTGGTCATATCCATTCGCATCAGCCTCCTTATTGCTTTCGCGGCGACCTTGATCGGCGCCATCCTTGGCATCACGCTTGGCTTTTTGGCTGCTCACTTCCGCGGCTGGGTAGAGCAGCTCATTCTCGGCTGTGTCGATTTTCAGGCAAGCATGCCCTTTCTGGTTTTGGCGCTCGCGGTGCTTGCCTTCTTCGGCAATTCCTTGCTCCTTTTCGTGGGGCTCATCGGTCTCCACGGATGGGAGCGATACGCCCGCGTCACCCGCGCGCTTGCGATGAGTGCCAATGAGCAAGCCTACGTGATCGCCGTATGCCAGCTTGGCGCAAGTCCATGGCGTCTCTACCTGCGCCACATCATGCCGAACATTGCTTCGACCTTGATCGTCACCATGACCCTCGCCTTTCCGGACATCATTCTGCTCGAGAGCGGCCTTAGCTTCCTTGGACTCGGAGTGCAGCCGCCGCTGACTTCCCTTGGCAATATGGTCGGCTATGGTTGTGACTATCTGACCCGTGCTCCCTGGATCCTTGTTCTGCCTTCGCTGGTCATCTCGCTTACGACTTTGTCGATTTCGCTGGTTGGCGACTGGCTGCGCGACCGGATCGACAGAACCTTATCGTGAGACTTTGAAAAGCGAGATCGAAGATATCTCATCGCTCGCAGGGAGACGATCGTACTCTTTCGGCAACATAGCAGACAAGTTCATGCCTTGGTCGGACCTTTCATGTCTCAAGGTGATCTGTTCTTGCAATGGCAGGGCAAGAGAAGAGCCATGAAGTGGACCCTATGCTGAGGACCACCGGATCCGGTTCTTAAGTGGCGCTGCTGCCGCTCGTTCTTCCCAATACTTTACGCTACTCTTGCTTGCTGCTGTTGTGGCTGTGGGGATGTGGGCAACCCGCAGCGTTGTCCAAGCTTCTCGCTTGCGGGAGGCTTCATATCCACAGCCTCTTCGCCGAATGCGCCGCTGACACCGGCCCGCCAGACCGCCATCGGCGCGCGGTTTTCCAGCGCCTGATGGGGGCGCTGGAAACTGTAAAACTCGATCTATCGGGCGATTCCGGCTTTGGCCTCATGGCCATCCGAATAACCCTTGAGATAGATGTCCTTGTATTTGAGCGAGCGCCACAGCCGCTCGATGAACACGTTGTCCATCCAGCGGTCGCGACCGTCCATCGAGATCCTGACATCGGTGGTGGCCAGCGTGCCGGTGAAGGCGGCGCTGGTGAACTGGCTGCCCTGGTCGATATTGAAGATCTCAGGCCGGCCGAAGCGCGCCAAGGCCTCTTCAAGCGCAGACACACAGAACGATCGACAGGCGCCGGGCCAGCACCGCACGGCTCGCCCAATCAATGATCGCCACCAGAGATCGAAAGCCCTGGCCAATCGACACATAGGTGATATCGGCCGCCCACACTTGATTTGGCCGGTCGATCACCATATGGCGCAGGAGATACGGGAAGAGGAGGGCGTTCGCGACACCATGCTATAGGTTTCGATTTTCGATCCGGCCCGCGATCACACGAGGCAGGCGCGACTGGTGTTTCCGTGTCTGCAGCACGTTTCGTTCGTGCCTACGAACGAGGGGCTCGTCGCCAACGCCTTCTACGCTACCCAGTACGTGTTCGATAAGGCGTACGGCAACTATCTCGGACTGGCACGTCTCGGCGCCTTCATGGCGCACGAGATGCAGCTTCCTCTCGTCAGACTCAACGTGACCGTCGGCGTCGCCAAGCTCGACGGCGTCAGGAAGAAGGACGCCTCCTTGGAGCCGATGATCGCCGCCTTGCGCGCCGCCGTCGCGCCGTCGATCGTCCCAGGAATCGGCGAGCCGGTCGGGCTCGCGGGGGGAGTTTCGGTTTGAAGGAGTCTTCGCGTAACCGATCGGCTAGGACGCGCGGCGCAACGAGAAGGACAGATGCGGGCGGGACGTCGGACGATCGGCGGCCCGCGTCCCCGACTGTCATGAGCCATCTGGCGCCGGCGACGATATCAGAGGTCTACGAAAGCTATTGGCGTTTCGCGGCGGAGCGGCAAGCTGTCTTCTTCCGCAGAGCGCGCGCGGAAGCGCCGCCGTGGACGCGCGACCGCGTGATCGGGACCTACAAGTTCACGAATGCGTATCGCGCGTCCGATCGCGTTAGCCAGTATCTGATCAGGCGGGTGATCTATCGCGAGGACCTGCCGAAGACCCACGCCGAGGTCTTCTTCAGGATCCTTCTGTTCAAGCTGTTCAACAAGATCGAAACCTGGGAAATGCTCGAGCACGCATTGGGTCAGATCACCTTCGAGGACTACCGCTTCGAACACTTTAACGCCGTGCTCGACGGCGCGAAAGCCGCGGGCAAGCAGATCTATTCGGCGGCCTACATCATGCCGCCAGGCGCGGCCGCCTATGGGCGTTCCGCCAAGCACCAGAACAATCTGTTGATGCTGGAGCGGATGATGGCCGATCGCCTTCCGGATCGTCTCGCGCAGGCTCGCTCGATGCAGGATGGTTTCGAGAAGTTGCGTTCCTATCCGACGATCGGAGACTTCCTGGCCTACCAGTTCATCCTCGACATCAACTACAGCGAGATCACGGACTTTAGCGAGATGGAGTTCGTCGTTCCGGGACCGGGCGCGCGGGACGGCTTGCGCAAATGTTTCCGCGACCCCGGGGGACTGAACGAACCTGAATTAATCCGTCTGATGGCTGACATCCAAGAGCGGGAGTTCGACCGCTACGGTCTCGAGTTCCAAAGCCTTTGGGGGGCGTCGTCTCCAGTTGATCGATTGCCAGAACCTGTTCTGCGAAGTCGACAAGTACGCCCGCGTGGTCCATCCGCACGTGTCGGGTAAGACCGGGCGGACCCGCATCAAGCAGAAATTCCAGGCGAATTTGACACCTATCAAACCGTTCTACCCGCGGAAATGGAAACTGAACCTGAAGATCGAATCGGGCGCGCCGCCCTTCGCGCGACCGGCCACGACAGGAGCATAGGATGGACTTCAAGACTTACCAGCAGCAGGCTTTGGCCACTGATCGCGTGCCGGCAAAGGAACGTGACGACATGACGTCGCTGATCGTGCCGATGCTGGGTCTCGCCGGAGAGACTGGCCAGTTGCTGAGCGAATACAAGAAGCACCTGCGGGACGGCGAGGCGCATCGGCTTTCCAAGGAGCACGTTTCCGAGGAGCTCGGCGATCTCATGTGGTATGTCGCGAACGTCGCCAGCAAGTTCGGTCTCGACCTCAACGAGTTCGCCGCCGCCAATCTCCACAAGACGCGTGGCCGCTTCCTTTCCGCCGACGTGACGTCGGACAGCTTCGACGCCGATCTTCCGGAGAATGAACGCCTGCCGCGCCGGTTCGAGGTCGAACTGGTCGACTGCGAAGGTGGTGTCGGCCGGCGGGTGCGCGTCCTCATTGACGGCGAGCCGTTCGGCAGCGAGCTCACCGACAACGCCTACGATGCCGACGGCTATAGTTTCCATGACGTCTTCCATTTTGCGTATGCCGCGGTTCTCGGCTGGTCGCCGGTCACGCGGTCGCTGATCCGGCGCAAGCGGAAAAGCAGGCCACTGCTCGACGAGGTGGAGGATGGCGGCCGCGCCGCTGTGATCGAAGAGGGCGTCGCCGCCCTCGCGTTCGACTACGCCCGCCGGCACCGGATGCTCGAGGGCGTGGGTCGCCTGGACTTTCAGCTGCTGCGCACGATCAAGGACATGACCTCGCACCTGGAGGTGAAGCTGCGCACGACGGGCGAGTGGGAGCAGGCCATCCTTCAGGGCTTCGCGGTTTGGCGCGCGGTGCTTGCCGAGGGCGGCGGCCGCATCTCCGTCGATCTCGATGACCACCGAGTGGATTATCTGGGTCCCTCGTCCCGCCGCGCAGATTGAACCGGAACGCCGAGTGCGATCGCGCTGGAGATAGCCATGCCGCCGGCGTGACTGATGCTGAGTTTCCACTCAATTACGCCCATCGCGGCCGCGGCCAGCGCCGCTCCCCCTTTAAGGACAACCTTCGGCGGACGTCCCGCGTCCCGCCGCACCACGACGTCCTTGAAGGAAATACCAGCGCCGTATCCGGTTCCGAGCGCCTTGAGGACGGCCTCCTTGGCGGCGAACCTGCCGGCGAAACGCTCAATCCGGTCCGCCCCTGCGCCGATCTCCACGACCTCCTCGGGGTTGAAGCAGCGTGAGACGAGAGGATCCCGCGGATCTTCGATCCAGCGACGGATTGATTCGACCTCCACGAGATCGACCCCATGTCCCAGCACCACCATGCGCACGATCCTATGGTCCTTGGATGTCTCGGACAATCCGGAGTTGTACGCTAGTCGTCGTCCTGAACCGGCAGGCGGAGGGACGGCGACTGCAGGTGCAGACGGAAATGCGATCCTGGCGGACCTCAATCGCGAGTTCGTCCTTCTCGATGGAAAGACATTTCAGGACTTTATCGACTTTGCGCCGCAGAAGCGCGGCCGGTCCTTTGCGGGGCTGTTGGGGCTGAAGCGGTACTCGTCACTGCGCTTTTTTTTGAAGGTTATGCCGTGACGGTCGAGGAAGCGCCAAATCGAACTCGGCGCGAACGAGGCTCCAAACTCCGATTTGAGCATCTCGGAAATCTCAACCAGTGTCATGTCCGGCTTGGCTTCGATCGCGCTTATGATCGCATCATGGTACTCTTCGATGCGCTGCGAGCGCTGGTCGCCGCCCTGCCGTTTGGGTTTTGTCGTCCCGTTCTCGCGCCATTCCCGGACAAACCGCACTGCGCTCGCAACCGAGATACCGAACCGCTCCGCCGCCGCGCGACGCGACATTCCACCCTCAACCGCCCGCATCCGCAAATCCTCCGACAAAGGTTTGACCATGTGCCGGCCTCCTTGTCCAGCACACAGGGTGAATCAGAATTTGACCTCCATGGGAATCCCTTCCGATTCAAATCGGTCAGATTTTGCTCTAGACATAAAAACCTGCCCCCTTACGGGCCGCGCCGCCAGGCTGAGCATCATTCACTACTCTTGAGTATGGCCAACGAATTCAGGCGGCGCTTCGCGCCATCAGCAATCGATTTGGCCATCTTCTCCGGAAAATCTTTTGGAAGCGCATTCAGCACCTGATCTATGCTTTTTGCGGCTGTGTCGCCGAGCTGCTGGATGACGACTTTGACTGTTTTGTCGGGTAGACCGCAGTCTTTTGCAGTTTGCACGAAATGTCGGCCGAGAACCGTGTGGACGACGTAATGCCGGTTGCTGCCGATCGCCATGGCCAGCTTCATTTGGTTTTGGCTGATCTGTCCAGCGTCCAAGCTCGGTTGGGTCGAAATGATGTCGTAAAGCGGGGCAAGATGAAAACGTCCGCCTGGCGCCAAATGAATGCTGAAATTCTTCGCGTGGCCATCGGTGGCGGCAAGCAGCCAGAACACGATCTGCGCCTTGAAGAAAATAGCCTGGTCGTCCTCAGGCGTGTCGCTGCCCTTGAGAAAATCCGAGATCTTGCGGATGCCGGGTCCGCCGTCGGATTCATACTTGCGCGCGGGGGGAACGGACAGCGCCTGGCAGCAGTCTTCCTGCGGCAGCCGCAACAGGCGGCCGTCGCGCGTCCAGGTGCGATCAAACCGCTCAACTGCGAGCACGCGGCCCCCCGCGAAATCGACGATGCTTGATTTAGCGACAGGCAAGCCGAGTGCGGCAACCAGCTCAAGGCACAGATGCTCATTTTCAACGCTGCTGGTCAGGTCGATTCCATTCGGCAACTTTCCGATCTGCGGCTTGATGATGTGCGTAGTTGCGGTCGTGCCGTGAGGAACGTGCCACTTGTCCTTCCAGTAAAGCAACGCTGTCTTTTCCTGCGCGCCTGCGAGAGAAATGCGGAAGTCCTGGTCGGGGCCGATGCCGAGCGGATTGCTGGCAAGATTGCCGAGAATGGCGGCGATCTCCTGATCGCTAGCGGCGCGGCCATCAATCGCGCCGGCGGCGCCGGCGGCGGCACCGCCGGGAAGGAATTGCAGCGCGCCAACGCAATCGCGGCCGATGGCGGAGAGCAGACTGTAAGCGTCCGCGCCGTCAGCATGCGCGCGTTCGGCGACGCGCCGGCGGATGTCGTTATTGTCGGGCAGAAGATTGTCAAAGACAGCGACGACAGGATCGCCGATATAGCGATCCTCCCGCAGAGGCAGCGACACCGAAACAGGGATCGCATTTTCCCACGCGAGCCACTGCTTGTCGTACTGGAAATCGATTGCGCCGCTGCTCTCGCGCCGCAGCCGCCCGACCAGTCGTGCGTTGAGGTAGACGTTGAGCGGCGCGTGGGCAGGGCGACGCGCCATCAGAACAGATCCTCAATCGCTTCAGCCGTCAATTTGGTGCGCGGCCGGATGACCAGCTCGAGATCGAGCGCGGCCAGCGCATCCATCAAGATGCGCAGCTGGGTTGCAGGTTCACCGGCCTCCAGCTTCGATACCGTCGCTTGGCGCGCATGCATCTTCTCGCCGAGGTCACCCTGGGTGAGCTTCTTCTGCCGCCGGTAGCGCCTAATCCCGGCGCCAACTTGTTGCGGGGTGCGGGCAATCGTGTCCATCAGGTCACGATACGCGAATGCGTATATAGCGTCAATATACGCGATCGCGAATATTTTGAAATTATACGGCTTTGCGTATATTAACACAATCGCGTGAGCCTGCGATTTCAAACCTGTCCCTCTGTTAAGGAACTGAAATCAATGAAAAAATAAAGCCGAATATCCCTTCGAGAGCAGGGCGGTTCCAATCGGTCACGTCATTTCTGCGATCGCAGGCGGGCGTACGTCGCCTTGATCAGCTCATCCAAGGCCGCAGCGGCGTCCTCGTTGAGATTGGGATCTTCACGCAGAATGGACGAGATCTGGGTTAAGGGGCTGGCCGCACCGAAAGCGACTTTCCGCTGCCCCATAAAGCGGTCAGCCGGCAGGCCGAGCCATTGCGTCAAAGCAGCCAAGCTGTCGACGTCAGGGCGCCTTCCCTGGGACAAACGCGTTAGTGTTGAGGCACTTACACCGGATTCCCCGGAAACATCCTTCCAAGTCAATCGCCGGGCGATCCGTTCTGAATCGAGCGCGGCATGAAGAGCGGCGACGTCGAACGGGGCAGGGTCAGAATTTTTCGATTTCACTCTTGCAATTCTCCTCCTAGATCGCAATATTGATTTCACACTAGCAATTCAATTTCACTTTCGCAAGGAGATCACCATGGCGAGCAACGAGGAAAAGGACCACCCGGGCGGCAATCCCGGTCAGGGCGGAGGTCATGGCGGTGGCCCCGACAAGCCGGTCAGTCTTTTCGTCAACGAAAAACCGGTCACGGTCGAGGACAAGAAGCAGACCGGCCTGAGTATCAAACAGGCGGCGATTGCGCAGCACGTCCCGATCCAGCTCGACTTCGTGCTGAGCATCGAGCGCGGCGGCGGCAAGACCGAGCTGATCGGCGACGATCAGAAGATCACCGTGCACGGCGGCGATCGCTTCCTGGCCATTCCGAACGATGACAACTCATGACCGCAATTACGCCCGCCATTGAGAAGGCCATTGCGGAAATCCGCTCATCCTTCCCCGAGTGCCAGGTCGATGCCGAACCGGATGGTTCGGGCGGCGCATACGTCATGGTGCGCGACGTGTCGCTCGGCTCACCCTATATCCAGCCCACGATCTGGGTCGGCTTTCAAATCACCTTTCAATATCCGTATGCGGATGTGTACCCGCATTTCACCTGCGCCGAGTTGAAGCGCGCCGATGGGCGCCCCCTTGGCGAAGGTCTTGGGCTCGCCTCTCATCGCGGCAAGCCCGCGATGCAGATCTCACGCCGCTCAAACAAGCTCAACCCGGCGACCGACACCGCGGCGCTCAAACTCCTGAAAGTGATGCAATGGCTTCGCACCCATCCATAGGTCCTTGGCGTCTGAGTCTGCCCGAAGGCATGTACCAGACCCTGATGCGGCACCTGTTCCCTGGCGATCACGACGAGCACGGCGCGATCATTCTGGCCGGAATTTGTCAGTCCGACCGTGGCCTGCGCCTCGTCGCGCGCGAGCTGCATCTGGCCGTCGACGGCGTCGACTATGTGCCGGGGAAATACGGCTACCGGATGCTTAAGGCCCAGTTCATCCAAAGCCGCATCTTGCGCGCCCGCGACCTCAAGCTCGCGTATCTTGCGATACATAATCATGGTGGCACGACCGCCGTCGCCTTCTCGTCAGACGACATGGCCTCGCATGAACGCGGCTATCCCGCGTTGATCGATATCGCGCGCGGCATGCCTGTCGGCGCGCTCGTGTTCGCTGGCGCCGCCGTAGCGGGCGATCTCTGGCTGCCCGGCGGGCGCAGAGCGCCGCTCGCAAGTGCCGCTGTCATCGGCGGTAAGCGCCTTGAGTTGTTTCCGCAACCGCCCGCAGTGGCGAGACGCATTCCGGACTATGACCGTCAAAGTCGGCTGTTCGGCGACCGTGGGCAAGCCATCCTGGCACGCACGCGCGTGGGCATCATCGGCCTGGGCGGCGCAGGATCGATTCTGGCAGAGTTGCTTGGCCGGCTTGGCGTGGGTGAATTCGTTCTCGCTGATCCTGACAAGGCCGAGATGACGAACCTGCCGCGCCTGATCGCCGCTTGGCGCTCGGACGCATCGCCGCCCGCATGGCTGCCGGGGCGCATCCGCGAGATGTTGCGCCAGTACAAGGTTCATATGGCGGCGCGCAACATTAAGCGCGCGAATCCGAACGCGAAGGTGATTGCCTTGCCGCGCGACTTTCTCGACGCCGACGTGGCAACGCGGTTTACCGATTGCGACTACCTCTTCCTGGCGGCGGACACGATGAGTGCGCGGCTGTTGTTCAACGCCGTCGTCAACCAGTACGGCATTCCCGGCGTGCAGGTCGGCGCAAAAATTCCGGTCAGCCAAGCCGGCGAAGTCGGCGATGTGTTCTGCGTCGCGCGCAGCGTGCGCCCGGGGCACGGTTGCTTG
This sequence comes from Bradyrhizobium sp. NC92, assembly GCF_025200865.1. Classification (NCBI taxonomy): domain Bacteria; kingdom Pseudomonadati; phylum Pseudomonadota; class Alphaproteobacteria; order Hyphomicrobiales; family Nitrobacteraceae; genus Bradyrhizobium; species Bradyrhizobium sp. NC92. The sequence continues at coordinate 6,963,141 of NZ_CP104171.1, read as the reverse complement.
TGGTGCAACGGCCTCATCAACCCGGCTCGCATTCAGGACGAAGCCGTGCCGGACACGGTCAAGAAAGGCTATGCCTATCTGGACGATCCGGGGGTGGCGGCGCCAAGCGTCGTGACCATGAATGCGATCGCCTGCGCGCATGCCGCCGACGACTTCCTGTTCCATATGACCGGACTAAAGAATGACGACGCGGAGACGGCGTGGTTCCGTTGGAATTCGCGCAAGAACCGCGCAAGCTACGACGTTCCGCGTCGGGATCCGGAGTGTTTGGAGTGCTCGGGCATCGATCACGGTCGCTTGGGCCGGGGTGATCATTTCCAGCTGCCGGTGCGCCCGCGCTAGAATATGATCCGGAAAAGTGTGCAGCGGTTTTCCGAAAAGATCATGCTCAAACAAGAAGCTAAAGCGTAATGATGATTGGATCCTAATCTCATTGCGCTTTAGTGCATGAAGCGCTTCTCACGACATTCGTAGAGGCCGTCATCCCTAATGGCAAAGACCTTCTCGTCTTTGCCGGGATCATCCTCATTGACATCGCGGACGATGAGCATGCCTGGCAAGTGTAGGGAGAGAAGGCCTGCGGCGTCCTTGCCTGTCGACGTCGCGTCCAGAATGCTGTGTCCATACATGCGCCGTAACCCGGGCGAAGCCTGGTTGTACGAATCGACGGTCGAGATTTCGGTGATCCAAGTGAAGTGAGGCAGGTGCAGGCGCATCAGCAAATCTTTTAGTCCGCCCGATGCAGAGGACTGAGCGATGTGAGTACGGTAGCCCGACGCGGAGGTCAGGTAGGTGCGCATGACGATGCCGTTGTTTTTGTGCGCCGAGATGAGCTCGTTGAGAAGCCGGTCGTTCACCTCGACCCCTTGCTTTGCGAGCTTGCGACGGATGTCCTTCATGTTGCGCAAGGTGGCGTCGAGCCGACCCCACGCGGTGCGTTCGGCGGCGCCGGCCGTCGAGAATGCCCGCAGCGGCATGAGCACGACGGCGAAAACGGCGTGGTCCGCCAGGTTGAGATCGACCTGGACCGTGCCATGCAGGCGATGGCGGACCAGTTGATGAGGGTCGAAATTATACGCGGTCGCCGTTTTCGCGTCTTTGGGAAGCAGCATGTAGGGCCCAGCCTGATCGTCGTGCACGATGTAGGCCGGAAAATAATCGGCAAGCTGGTTGCTGGAGGTATTCCGTTTGCCGAACACACGGCCAATGACCGTAACGGCATGCCCGAGCGATCCGGGAGATTTCTTGTCCTGAAGACCGAGGATGACCGGCAATCCCGATTCCACGTACGGCAGGATGGCAGCGCCGACATTGGCACCTTCGACGCAAAGCGGCTGAAAGCCCATGTCGTGGATCGCTCGGATCATGCGCTCGGAGGTCAGAAAGTCGGATCCTGCCGGAAGCGAGGTTGCTTCCTCAGCCGTCGTCGGCACGGCTAGGCGCGTGATATCTGCAACCGAGAGCCAATCGTATCTGTGCCTGTGATGCATGTGGCGCGCGCCGGTCCAGATCGCGACCTGGGCACAAGCACCGACACGTGAGTCCTGCTGCATGAAGCAGGCCCCCACCACGTCAAGCTCTGCGCCGAGCAGGTTGGCGCGAACGCTGGCTCGGCATGTCACCACGGATTCAAGATCGGGACCAGCCGGGCCATCGCCACGCAGGGCGGTCCGTCCGATCGGCGCGTTGGGCAACGGCCGCACCACGCAAAAACCAAGATAGCTGCGCTTGCTGGTTTTCTGGAGAGCCACGGCTCGCTCGACCCAATTCTTGTTGGTGCCGATCGGCTCAAGATCTTCGGCAAAAAAATGCACACGCTTGCAGTGCCGATCGTAGGTCTTGAATGTCTGCGCGTAGAAGCGCCGGTAGTCGGACGAATAGTCGCGATCGATGTAACGGGATTCGATCAGATACGACTTGGCACCGATGACCATCAAGTGCCGAATGATGCTGGCGACGACGCGATGATTTCCGCCAAGACACCCAGCCAGCGTCTTCCAGTCACTCTCGCTCTTGAGCTGCCCGACGAGATAGTCGACGTTCATTGGAAATCGATTGGATCAGTGCAAACTTCATGAAAAGACGCAAACCGACGAGGCTCTATCGCAGGGCGAACTTCTTGCTTGCCTGCGCGGCACGGACTGCCTCTTCCTGAATTTCATCAATTTCGATCAGTGTCTTTTCATCCGTCTTGAGCGTAATCCCGAGCGCTTCGGCGCTGAACTCAACGGACTCGGATGTGAAGAGAAGACTTGAAGGCATGCTCTGCGGCTTATCGGGCATGTGCGGGCTGTTAGGCTTTGCGGTTGAAAGATCCAGACTTGCGAGCCACCACTATTGAGCATACAGCTCGAGCGAATGCAACGAATCGTTGCCTCATTTAAGGCGCACAACGCCTCACCGTCAATTGACACAGGTCAGCGGCCGGCCCTTTCGATATCATCGCCGGTGCGGACGAACGGTAAGTTCTTCGTTCGTTCCGTCTCGATCTGCATGGTCTCGAGCCGCAGTACGCCGGCGCCGACCAAGAGGCGGGCCATGGCGCTTCTGCGCTGCACGCCATCGAAACGCTTGGGATTCGAGATGCGTCTGGTCGTGGGCGGCGCAGCAGCAATTCAGGACTGAAAGAGTTCTGAACATTAAGCACTTGGGACCGTAGGCGCTGGAAGCGAATTTCGGCGGTTAGAGCAGATTCCGATCAGATTGAACTGTATCCTGCGGCCTTCAAGTAGTTGGCGCATTCGGCAGGGGTGAATGCTCTATAGGCGTCGGCGATTGCGGCTTCGAGGGTGTCGACAGTCCTGGCTGCGGCTTTGCGCAGGCTCGATTTGAATTTGGCAAAGGCGTTCTCGATGGGATTAAAATCGGGCGAATAGGGCGGCAGGAGCAGAAGGCTGGCGCCGCGGACTTCGATTGCGGCCCGGACGGCAGCACCTTTGTGTGCCGGCAGGTTGTCCATCACGACGACATCTTCGGGATTGAGCGTAGGTGCCAACACCTGTTCGACATAGGCGAGGAAAGCGACGGCGTTCATTGGTCCGTCGAGCGTCATCGGCACAGTCAGGGCAGTGCAGCGTAAGCAGCAGTAAAGGTCGTGGTCAGCCAATGACCGTGGGGGACCGCGGCGCGGCAACGTTGGCCACGTTTGAGCGGCCGTAAAGAGCCGGGCCATTTTGGTCGACGCGCCGGTCTCGTCGATGAAGACCAGCTTGTCAGGATCAAGCTGCGGCGCGAGTTCGCGCCAGGCTTGGCGCGCCGCCGCAACATCAGGCCTATCCTGCTCTGCTGCGTGCGCGCTTTTTTTGAAGGTTATGCCGTGACGGTCGAGGAAGCGCCAAATCGAACTCGGCGCAAACGAGGCTCCAAACTCCGATTTGAGCATCTCGGAAATCTCAACCAGTGTCATGTCCGGCTTGGCTTCGATCGCGCTTATGATCGCATCATGGTACTCTTCGATGCGCTGCGAGCGCTGGTCGCCGCCCTGCCGTTTGGGTTTTGTCGTCCCGTTCTCGCGCCATTCCCGGACAAACCGCACTGCGCTCGCAACCGAGATACCGAACCGCTCCGCCGCCGCGCGACGCGACATTCCGCCCTCAACCGCCCGGATCCGCAAATCCTCCGACAAAGGTTTGACCATGTGTGCCGGCCTCCTTGTCCAGCACACAGGGTGAATCAGAATTTGACCTCCATGGGAATCCCTTCCGATTCAAATCGGTCAGATTTTGCTCTAGAAAGAGTGAGCGGGCTCCCTCACTTCAGACGTGGGAAGCATTCGAGCGTTTTCCGAAAAAGCTTCTTCGTGACTCAAGACCTCTCAGATGAGGAAATTGCGTCTGGCCTATTCGTAGGCGCGACGACGGCGGCGTTGACGGCATGTTCGTCTTCACTTGACACGCTTCGAACGTGTGACCTTCGCCTTCGGAGTTGGTCGGGAGGGGAGCCGGCGAGCGACGATCGATGGCTCCAGATTGACATCGACACCCATGGCTACCTCTCGACTACGATTGTGCGGCCCGCCCTTTTGGGGCCACAGAGGCTCAATCGAACTGTCGCGGTTACCGAAGTGTGCCCGACCCGTGGTGAGGCAGATGAGGAATGATCATCACTGCGTTCATCGTCATATTTGTGCTCGGTGCCACAGCCTGGCTCTTGATGCACTAGATGACCGGGGCATAACAATGTGAGGAAGTGTGCCGCGGAAGCGATGGCCTTCACGGACAACGGGACATTTGCCGGAGTCGGTTAGATTCGATGTCGCGCGATTGATCGATGTTGCCGCGCCCGCGAGACCAAAGACACACTCCGCGCGTCGTCAAAATAGCCTTACATTGTGCGTTTCGTACAAACAAAAACGAGTTTGCGGGCGGTTTAGGACCAACGAGCCATCGTGCCCAATAGATGAATTTACTGCGCCTTGACGAATCTCACTTAGCTAATCGAGTTCGAAGGAGCGCTTCCGCCACGTGACTGTCGGAAGAACGTTGAGGGGGATGGGATGTCGCGACGCGATGTATCGAAACCAGAAACTGATGGTATTCTTGTTTTTAGATTCCGCGCAAAGATCATTATCGGCTTTGGCGCGGTGCTGCTCGTCTCCGCCGTCACCATGGCGTTCGCCTTTCTCGGCTTTGAGCGCGTCTCGACCGGTGTCGCATCCTATCGCGAGAGCGTCTCGGAAGCCGATCTCGCCCGCAACATCGATCGAGAGCTGCTCGCCTACCGCGCCGCGGCCCGTTACTTCGTCGTCACCGGCAAGGAGGATGACGCCAAGGCGGCGCTGGAGGCCGAGTCCAGCCTGAAGGACGCCATCGATGACGCGGTCAAAAGCGCCAAGAAGCAGGCGCGGCTGGAGAGCCTCAACAAGCTCGCCAGGGAGTTCGCCAACTTCTCCGCGACCTTCGCCAAGATCCTCGAGGCCAAGCGCGATAGCGCGCGGATCGTGCAAAACCAGCTCTCGCGCAACGCCAACCTCCTGAAATACAAGCTGGACTACATCCACAACAACGCCTCCGCCGCCGAAGCGCTGTCGATCGAATTCGGTACCAAGCAGGTCGATACCCATTTCCAGACTGCCAACGCGGCGGCCAGCAACTTTGTCCTCAATTCCGACCAGACGACCGCCAACAACGCGCTGGTGTGGCTGAAGCTCGTCGAGGAGTCCCTGAGCGCGATCTACTCGAAGGAAGACAAGATTGTCACCGTCCTCAAGGATGCCAACTCGGTGCTCGTGGCCTATCGCGAGGCGCTGGAAAAGCTGATTGCCAATGCCAAGCTGGTCGACGAGCTCGTCACCGAGATGACCGGCTCGGCCGGCGCCATCATGCAGGGCGCGACCGCGATGAGGGCGGACCTCGTCTCCGAGCAGCAGCGGCTGGAGACGGAGTCGGAAGGTACCATCGGCCAGACCAAGCAGTTCATCCTGATGCTGGCCGCCGGCGGCACGTTGCTTGGTGTTATCCTCGCCTTCGTGCTTGGTACCGGCATCTCGCGTCCCATGATCGCGATGTGCAAGGCGATGCGGGAGCTGGCGTCGGGCAATTTCGACGTCGTGCTGCCGGGCTTGGGCCGCAAGGACGAGCTCGGCGAGATGGCCGGCGCGGTCGAAGAGTCTTTGCCGCTTTTCAGTTGGCCAGGGATCGCCACGCGCTCCGAACTCTAGCTTCACCCTGCGGCTCATGTACGCGAAGCCGGCGTAGTCACTGGCGGATAAGCTCGACGGGTACTCAAGGATCAGATTTCTGTCGAACTGGAAATTTGTGTCCCGGCGCCGGCTTTGTGGTTCTGGGCTTTGGTCCCAGCGCCGCGATGCCCATCTTGCCCATCAACCGCTGCACGCGCTTGTGATTGATGCGACAGCCTTCGCCATTGAGCATCGCCGTAATCCGCTGCGAGCCCAGGAACGGCCAGGCCGTGAACAGCTGGTCGAACCGTCGCATCAGCTCAAGGTCGTTGTCATTGGCCGGCCGCGGCGGCCGATACACGCTCGATCGCGCAACGCTCAGCAGTTGGCATTGCCGGCGGATTGATAGACTCTCATGATCGCGCTGAAGCAATCCTCGGCGATCGGCGCGCTCGTCTTCCGGACTTCCTGGCTAAGAAATCTCCCTCGACGGTCAATTGTCCGATCTTGGCGTGGAGCTTCTCGAGCTCCAGTTCGTGGGCCGCCTCTCCATCCCGACCAGCGCCCGCGTCGAACGCCCGAACCGCTTGATCCTGAAGCTGCTTCTTCCACGCATAAATCTGGTTCACATGCACCTGGTAGCGCTGCGCCAGATCTGTCACCGTTGATTGTTCTCGCAGCACCTCCAAGGCGATCTTTGCCTTCAGCCCCGCATCGATTTTCCGTCTCGTCTTCATGGGCCAATCCGTTTATCAAAACGGACCGGCATCCGCACCACCTAAGCCGCCGGTCCAAAATTCGGGGTCCACTTCAGAAGAGCAGGGCGAATACCAGTACCAGGGAAACGTCGGGAACCGCGCGGTCGAGCTGCTCGGCAAAGAATTGGGCATGTTCATTAACCGCAAGGAGGTCGGCAAGCCGGGCGACTTCGCGGGTATGACAGACGACGAACTTGATGCCCAATTGCAGAGTTTATCGCGCGGGAAGAAGCGGGAGCTGGCGACGGCGCTCAGGGAACGTGAGCTGCGAGGTCCAAAAAGGGAATGCAGAAGCCTCACTGAGTAGGTGAGGCAGATCAAGCGCCGGTACCGCGCCCGCGCCGCGCGATTTCCCGGAGCCAACGATTGCCGGGCTGTGCAGGCCACCGAACTCACACCGACCTTGTCGGATATGACGCAGCCCCGATCGTCAGCCTTGAGACAATTCGTGCACGTGACGCGGCGTTCGATTCAAGCGTCTCGCCGATAGTTGTATCAAGCGCTTGCAGAAGCGCCGCGATTTCGGTTCGGCACGCCGCTTGCTTCATGCAAGGAGCATCACGAAGCAACCGATGATGTAGGGGCGGACCCAACGCGTGTACCCAGCGCATCTGCGCCGGGGCCGCTTCTTCTACTCTCTCAACGCGGCACGAGCGATTACGTTTGTCTGCTAGTTCGACTCATGCATTTAACGCACAGCCCGCACCATTTCTAGTTGGCCGTGAAGAGGACCGGCACATGGGAGCTTCGTCGCATGTATGACGTAATTGGTATCGGAATTGGTCCGTTTAATCTCAGCCTTGCCGCTCTCATGAAGCCGACCGGGCTACGGTGCCTATTCATTGACGATAAGCCGAGTTTTGCCTGGCACGCCGGAATGGCATTTTCGAACGCTAAGTTACAAGTGTCACATGTCAAAGACTGTGTGTCGCTCGTAGATCCAACCAGTACGTTTTCATTTCTCAACTTTTTGCACCGAAGTGGGCGGCTCCACGCGTTCGTCAATCGACGGTCCGGTGCAGTCTCTCGCAAGGAGTTTTGTCAATATTTCGCCTGGGTCGCAGATCAGCTTCCGTATCTTAGATTTGGGCAAAAGGCACTCGATGTGCGGCCCGAAATATCACATTTCCGCGTCACGACCACTGAGGCGGAATATCAGGCCCGACATGTCGTACTTGGGCTCGGAATCTGCCCCAACGTGCCGGATTGCGTGCGTCCCTTGTTGGGCGAACGCGTCTATCACGTGGCAGACTATCTCAATAGGGCGCCACCGGCCGCAGGAGAACGAGTCTTGCTCGTCGGCGGGGGGCAAAGCGGCAGCGAGGTGATGGAACAGCTGCTCGCAGGCCCACCCCTGAAGCAGATACTTTGGGTTACGCCGCGCGACAACCTTGAACCGAGGGACGACTGCGCATTCACCAACGAGTATTATACGCCTGCCTATTTCCGCCACTTTCAAGCTCAGCCGCTCTCACGTCGGCGCGAATGGGTGCAGGTCAAGAGGCTGAGCAGCGACGGCGTATCGCTGGATCTCACAAATCAACTCTTCGACAAAATCTATGAACGTCGCTTCGTCGACAGTGAGAACGACGGCGTCCGGTTGATCGTCAGTGCTTGCCTCGAAGGTTTGCGGCAGAATGGAGCGGGCTTTGAAGTTACGCTCAAGTGCACCGAGACCGCAGCAACACGCAGGGCGCCGGTCGACTGTGTGATCTTGGCCACCGGTTTTGTCCCCCACACGCCGCCACTCTTCGACCGCATCATGCAGCTCGCCTGCATTGAGGATAGTTTGCCCAGGATCAGATCGGACTATTCACTGGAGAGCCGGATAGCCCTGCCAGGCAAGATCTACTTCCAGAACAGAACCCGCATCCAGCATGGTTTGCAGAACGCGAATCTGTCTCTCGTCGCCTATCGCAACGCAACGATCGTCAACAGCATCATGGGAAAGGAGTTCTATCCGGTGGACATGGATCCATCGATGTTGTCGCGTCTGGCTGAACTGGAGGAGGAATGATAAGAAAGCTGCGCGATAACATCGTGGCACGCCATTTTAGGGCCTCTAAATTTGCCGTCGAGAGTGGCGAGTCCACGCGCTTGGATTGCCACGCCGACAGCGAGATGTTGTTCGTGTTCTCCGGCACCGGCTCGCTCACCTATGGCGACGGGTCGCTCTCTACCACACAGCTCGGCCCCGGAGACATGCTGCTGATGTCTCCGTTCACTACCCATCTTATCAAGAACGATGGGGCGGAACTCCTGGTCGTGGGAAATGCTTGGTGGGAAGATCGGCAGACCGTTGACGAAAGCGTCAAAGCCCCCACCAAGGCGCCGCGCACGCGCCTCGTTCTGCCGAGCTTTACAACGCCGAACGGGCGGATGCATCTTGGGCATCTGGCGGGGCCGGTGGTCGCTGCCGACATGTTTACGCGAGCGCAAAGGACACTTGGGCTCGACTGTTACCAGCTTTGTGGGACATTGGGTTTTCAGACGCATGTGGCGATCACCGCTGCGCGCGAAGGGCGGAGCTACCAAGAAACCTCGCGCGCCTACTCGGATGATTTTCTCGCTAACTACCGTCTGCTGGGGGTGGACTTCGATGTGTTCGCGACGCTCGACGAATTGCCGCGTTTCGAACGGGTCGCTCGCGAGTTCTTAGCCACGCTGGAGGCCGGCGACCATCTCATCGAGAAAACTGCCCGCGTTCCGTATTGTGAGCACGGGCACGGATACTTGTTCGAAGCCCACGTGCGCGGCTCCTGTCCGCACTGTGGCGAAGTGATCAGCTCGGAATGCGAGAACTGCGCGCTGTTCGTGCCGGATGAAGAGCTGATGGATCCGGTCTGCAATCATTGCAACCGGCCGGCAGCGTGGCGGCCGCTGAAGCGCATGTTCGTGCCGCTGGAGCCGCATCGCGCAGTGCTTGAGCGATACCTGATGTCGGGGGCCTACGTCGGCAAAATGCCGGATTTCGTCGCCCGGGTGTTGCAGCGCAAGTTGCCGGACATTCCGCTCGGAATCTGTTCATCTGACGGACTTGCTCTCCCGCTGCACGGGCAAGAGGGCCAGAACCTCTATTCGGCCGTCGAGCTCGCCCCCCGCTTCTTGACGGCACAGGATATGCTTGCCTCCCATGCGGAGCTCGGCGCGGACGAGGTCGAGCTCGTGCTCTTTTTTGGCTCCGACAACGCGTATCTGCGCTGCATCACCTTCCCAATCCTGCTCCACCTTTACGACGCGAGCAGATTTCGCATCGTGGGTTTTTTTGGCAACGAATTCTACCAGCTTGACGGCCGTAAGCTCTCCACCTCGCGCGGCCATGTCATATACGCCGACGATCTCACCCGCCAGGGAATTCCGGCCGACTGGCTGCGCCTATATGTCTGCCATACCCGTCCATCGGTTGCCTCGACGAGCTTTAGCTTTCTCGAGGCCTTTGACTGGATCGAACGGCGCCGCGGCCTGCTGGCATCCGTCATTCATCACATCAGCCAGTCGGTCGAAACGCGTCGCGGCGGAACGCTCCCGGAGGCCGGCACTTGGGAACGCCTGCATCGCGCATTCTATCAACACCTTTGCGAGCGTCAGCAAGAGGGCCGGCGGCTATTCTCGGTCGAAGGATTCGACCCGCGGCGGATCGCGGAGCTAATCGACCGCTTGCTTCACGACCTTGATGGATTCGCAACAGAAGCGCTTGGCGCGCGCTATCACCCGGGCATCGAGCGCGCCGCCTGCGCCCTCAGCGTTGCAGGCCTGCGGCTGTGGGCGACGCTTGCCTGGCCGGTGATGCCCGGGCTCTGCACCGCACTCCTGGCGCGCCTTGGCATTCGAGAAGTGCCATATCTGAACCACGCCTTGCAATGGGTTCCGGCGGGGCGATCCTTCGACACCAGAGGCTGGACTGTATGACGGAGTTTCTCCTCTATATCAATTATCGCCGACTCATACGAGAAAGCATTCGTGCATTCGAAGCGGCACATCGGCTCGGATACCGCGTCGCTGTGCTTGGTCAGCCGCTGCCACCGGAACTTGCCTGCTACGTCGACGAGTGGCGCCAATGTAATCCCGCAAGCCTTGTCTCGCTCGAGAGCGCCGTCGAGGAGATCAGAAAGTGTATCAAAATTGCCGGTGTGGTCTGCTTTACGGAAACTGCTGTGGAAGCCTGCGCCATCGTTGCCGCGAAATTGCGGCTGCCCGGGTTGCCTCACGCATCCGTGTCCGCGGTGCGGGACAAATCGATACTGCGCGAGCGAACTCAGTCCGTTTCCGGCCTCACGCACCGCCTTTTGCAGAATGATAGCGATCTGGAAGAGTTCATCAGTGTGGCGGGACTTCCGGTCATCGTGAAACCGGTGAACGCCTCGGGCAGCACCGGAATCTACCTCATTCGCGAGCCTGCCGACCTGAATGTCTTTCATTCCACTCGCAAGAAGATCGGCAATCCGTCGTATGACCCGACTTTGCGCCGGGAAACGCTGACGTTCCTGGCGGAGCGTTATATCGGCGGGCAGGAGGTGAGTGTGGAAGGGTACGTTTGCGGCGGTGAAGTCACCGTCGTCGGGATCACGCACAAGCTCACCTCGGATCCCTATTGCCTGGAGGTGCGGCATATTTTCCCTGCCGACCTCGATGGTGAGATGCGCAGCATGATTGAAGCAAAGACCAAAGACTACGTGCTGGCGCTGTGCCTGGACAATGCATCCTTCCACCTCGAAGGTAAGTACGACGGCTCGCAGTTCGCGCTCATTGAGGTTGCTGCCCGGCCGGGAGGCGATTACATCGCGTCGCATCTGGTCCCGCTTGCGTTGCACTATGACTTCTACGAAAACCTTGCTCGCATTGCGGTGGGCACGGCACCTCAGCCTCCGCCCGCGCCGCAGCGGGTGGCCGGGATCCATTACGTCTTGGCCAAACAGGAAGGGCGGCTGCTCGGCTATCGCGGCCTCGAGGCGGTTCTCGATCACCCTTGGGTCGAGCAGGCGATCGTCGAAACATCGATCGGTACACACATTGTGCTTCCGCCGAGCGATTTCCGTCTTCAACGTCTGATCGCGGTGATCAGCACCGCGCCGAGCCAAGCACTGCTCACGAAGCACCTCGATTGGGTATCGGAGACGATCACCCCAGTCTTCGCCCTCGAGTGAAACATGCAGACGGACGTCATAGGCGCTGGTGCGATGGGCAGGGGAATGGCGGCGCTGCTGCGCGACGCCTTTCCGCACTGGACGGTCCGCCTCATCGACCGCGATATGAGCGCGCTCACGGCTGCGCGCGAGGCATGCAAATGTGAGATCCTGTGCACCGACCAGCCGCAGCAGGCAGAACTCGCACCCGTCGTGATCTGTGCCGCCAGTTGGCCGGTCACGCTGGATGTGATCGAGAGCCTAGCGAGCCGCGCTACACGTGGTTTGCTGGTGAGTATCAGCCGGCCTGCTGCCGAGGACGTGCCACGCGTGCAGCAAGCGCTGATCCAAGCTCCGAGTCTTGCGACGGTTCTGCCCTGCGGGCTGGAGCCGGGGCTGACGGAGATCCTGGCGGGCTATCTGCTGGAATCCACTGAGGAGGTGCAGTCCCTTCGTATCTGCTGCGGTGGGATCGTAGTGCCACGCCCGGCCAATCCTCTCGGCTACAAAAGACTCTTCGGCACTTCGCACCTCCCCCTCGCCAAGCGCGACGCCTATTGCATCCGCGATGGCGCCCTTTGCGTCGTTCCGCGATTTTCCGATGTTCAACAACTCGCTTGGCCAGGCATCGGGGTGCTCGAGCACTGGCATGACGGGATGCAGCCGCGGCTCTCGGAGCATCCGAAATTGTCGCGGCCGGGTGTCGATGCCGACCAACGCACATTGCGTTGGACCAGATATGTCGAACTGGTCGCCTTGATCGATCAACTCGGCGTGTTGGCCGAGGATGCCGTGGACGAAAATACGGGCCTCACCCCAAAGCAGCTTTTCGAGCGGGCCACCCATCGCACCTTCGGCTTGGCGGAGAACGAACAGACAAAGACGCTTCTGGCAATCGAGCTCGCCGGAAGTCTGCACGGGCGGCGGTCTGTGCAGGGTTTGCGGCTTACCTTCACCGACCGCGTCGACGTGCGCTCGATGGCTCTGGCCACCTGCTTGCCCGTGGTGTTCCTGGTCAACTGGCTGACGGGCGCCGGAAAAGCCGTTGGCGGATTTCATTATCCGGAGACCATTATCACCCCGCAGATAGCGCCCGTCATGCTCGACTGGCTCGCGCGTCGAGGTGTCGAGATAACAATGGACAGATACGATGACGATGCGGAAGAAGGCACTGCTGGTCTTGGGGGGAGCGAGCGAGATTCAGTCCCGTCACCTCTATGATCAGGCGCGGGCGCAAGGCTTGCGGGTGGTGTTGACGGACACGCCCAATCGTCTCGCGCAGGCCGTTCAATTGCATGATCTCGCCGATGAGGTCCATCCCCTCGACTTCGAGGATGTGAGCGCCTGTCTCAAGTGGGTTGGCAAATATCCCCGACGCGAGCTTCTTGCCGGAGCATTCAGCTTCAAAGAAAAAGCGCAGCTGGCGATCGCCGCGCTCGTTCGCCGCTTTGGATTCAAGGGCCCCAGCGAGCGTGCGCATGAGTGCACCACCAACAAGTTTGTCTGCCGAGACACCTTGCGGGCGGCCGGATTTGCTCAGCCGGAAGCCAGGCTGTGCCGATCAGGCGAGGCAATCGATCAGGCGTTTGCAGAGCTCTCGCGCCGGCATCGCAAACTCATCCTTAAGCCGATGATCGGTTATGGCAGCGAGAACGTCTTCCTGGTGGATAGCGCGACGGCTCTTGCCACCGCGCTTGCGCAGCTCAGGCCGGCAAGCGAGCGGCCCTTCTTGCTCGAGTCGTTCGTCGAGGGCCGGGAGTTCAGCGCGGAAGGCTTGTGTGTCCGTGGCTTGCCGAGGGTCTTGAGCTTGACGCAAAAATTCGTGATCGGCGGTGGCAATTTCGTCGAGTGCGGCCATGTCGCGCCGGCCGATCTTCCGCCTGCTTTGCGTGAGCGCGCGATCACGGTCGTGCAGAGCGCCGTGCATGCCGTCGGTCTGACTTTCGGCATGTTTCATGCGGAGTTCTGGGCTTGCGATGCCGGCGAGATCGTCATGGGGGAAATTCACTCCCGACCCGGAGGCGACTACATTACGCACCTGACACAGCACGTGACCGGGATCGCCTATTACGGCAGTGTGTTTGCCCAGATGCTGTGCGCTGATGCCGGCGTGGTGATGCTTCCCGCGGCCCGCTGCGGAGCCGCCGGCATCCGATACTTCGTCCCGCCCGCCGGCAGGGTGACGGAAATCACCGGATATGATCGTCTGCCCGAAATGCCTGGCTATGCCGGTGCCGCGATGTTGATCAAAGTCGGTGACACCGTGAAGCCCGTCCGCCACTCGTTCGACCGCGTTGGTCATGTGCTTGCCATCGGGGCGAGCGCCACCGAAGTTAAGGACCGGCTCGAGCGCATGATCATGGCGGTCGCCATCACCGTTCAATGATGAACAGCCCGCGCACCATGCTCCAACTGAAGCCCGCGCAGCGTATGTTCTGGAACGTGTTCGCTCAGAATTTTCTCAATAATTACGGCTACTTTGCGCCGCTCTCTGTGCTCGGCCTCTATCTCCTCGACCGATCGCTCTCGGCGGCTCAGGTCGGTACTCTGTTGCTGCTCCTGTCCGCTTCCGGCCGAGCGTCGCGCGCCTTATTCGCTCCACTACTGGACCGCATTCCCACGCGTTATGCCCTGACGACAACCTATCTCGTGATGGGGGCGGGCTATATCATCGTGGCCGAGAGCGCCGCGTTTGTCGGGACCTCGCTCGGACTGTTTATGGTCGGCACCGCTTACGGGTCGTGCAGCTTGCTGCTGCGCGTAATTACGGTCCGGCTGCGCGAGGATCAATCTCTCCGTTTGATGCTAGTGAAGCTCGCCGTGGGCACGAATATCGCTGCCACGCTGGGACCGTTGCTCTCGAGCCTGCTGTACGTGCAAATGGCGCCGAACGCCCCCTTCCTCGTCACCGGCTTGGTGATGTTGTCGGGTGGGTTGGTCTGCCATGCCTTTTTGGGGAACGAGCTGCCAGTACTGGACCGCGGCGGCAACTGGTGGAAATCGCTGCTGCACAGCGCAACGCGGTCCGACCTTCGCTTGGTATTCGTGGCGACTGCCTTCACGTGGTTCGCCCTGGCACAGATCTTTTCGTTTGCGCCGATCGTGCTAGGCCGTTTATTGGCCGGCCCGGAAGCCGTTTGGACGATTGCCAGCCTCAATGCCGCCTTGGTGGTAGGGGCATCGATGCCGCTGATGAAGGCGCTCGAGCGCGCGCATGTCGACGACGTCGGGTCGCTGATCTTGTCGGCGGTCCTGAACCTGGCGTGTTTCGCGCTGCTATCAGGGTTCGTGAACCTGTTCACGCTCTACCTCGCCGTCGCATTGTTGACGGTCGTGGAGATTGTCGCCCTGCCGTCGTTGTCGGTGTTGCTTGTCCAGAATACCCCGGGAAGGGATCACCTCGCCTTGCTGGGCATCAATGCCATCGGCATGGGTCTCGGAGAAGCACTCGGCAACTTTGTTGGCGCTGTGCTCGGCAGCGCGGAGCTTCACAACACGTTCGCTTTCGCGGGAATTGCCGCCCTGTATGGTCTGGGTGCGATGTGGCTGTACCGTTTTCGCAGCAAGATGCTGGATATTGGTGGCCGGAAGGCCACGCAGGATGGCATTGACGTCGAGCGATCCTAGAGAACGCTTTTTTCTGGACTTCAACGATCGGCTCGACAAGCACATGGTCCTGCTGCGCGGCGGCCCCAGCGACCTACACGTTAAAAGACCAGAACACGCTGACACTGCTGCTCCGCGCTCAGCGCGAGTGAGTCTCAGCCAAACGGCAGCAAAAGGAGATACGAGGAAGGCTCTATGCATTGACGTTTACCTCCAAGGAAGTCTCCGGTATGCCCGCCGGTGGCCTCCTACACCTATGGCTAAATTGTTTGGTCAGAGCGGCGCCTTGATCTTTTGCGCAGATAGCGACCGCAGCACGTAGCGCTTTAAGCCCAGGCCGCTTCGCCCTTGGCGATCGGTCTAGGCCTGATAGTTTGCGTCGAGACCATGCCGGCAGACGCCGCGCGTGTGGATTAGTGTGTTGACAATCAACATAAAGTGTGTATTTATACACCAATGAAGTCGACGGACATCATTGCAGCCCTAAAAGCCGACGGTTGGACGCAGGTGGCCCAGAAAGGCAGCCACGTTCAGTTCAAGCATCCGATCAAACCGGGGCGCGTGACGGTCCCTCACCCTAAGAAGGACATTCCGATTGGAACGGTCCGGAGCATCGAAAAGCAGTCCGTACTGAAGCTGAGATAAGCGGGCGCTGGATAGCGTCCGCGAGAGCCACTGGGGCTCACTGGAGAGCATCATGCGATACTACATCGTCCTAATTCACAAGGACGCAGATAGCGACTACGGCGTCTCGTTTCCTGATCTTCCTGGCGTCATCAGCGCAGGAAGCACTTTGGACGAAGCTCGCGAGATGGCGGCGGAAGCTTTGGCCCTTCATCTTCGAGGATTGGCTGAGGATGGTGAAGCCGTTCCAGAGCCTTCGTCTCTCGAGCAGATCATGGCCAATGCAGATAACAAGGATGGCGTTGCCGTCTTGATCCCGGCCCCAGCCGAAGAGGTAAAGAGCGTGCGCGTGAACATCACCCTGCCCGCGGACGTTCTGAGCGAGATTGACCGACACGCGGAGCAGCAAGGCTTCACGCGTTCTGGCTTCCTTGCTCAGGCAGCGAAGAAGGCGTTGGCAGCCTAAAGAGCGTTAACGTTGATGTTAGCGGCCTCTTTTGCTGGGCGCGTGGCGCCTTGCTCGGCTTACCGCCATCGCCGCGTTCCGTTCGATCGAACGACATGGCCGCACGGGCGAGGATCCGCTCTACCCTCACTCAATTGCGCGGCCGGCTATACTGAGGAGGCGCAGCTGCAGGAGCTATGCGGGCTTTGAGAGCCATGGATGAGGGCTGGAGAGTTCTTTTCGCGATCGCGGCAACGGCGGTCGTCGTCAGCGGCGCGTTCCTCGCTATCCGGTTCCTCATCGGACTTTACGGCTGATCTGCCGTCGCTTTCGCGACACTTATTGCCTATATACTAAGATCGATCGTTGCTCGGCCAATGGATTGACGAGCTAATCGAGTATTCGCGCGTTAACGCAGCGACAGGTTTGTTGCGTCCGTTGCTGCAATGTCGGACGATGCTCGGAGCGGACGACAGCGCTGATCGAGTGTCGGACAAGAAGCGGCCTCAGCGGCACAAAGGAACGTGCTGAGGCGCTATCGATGCTTCTCGCGAAAGCAAGGAGCTAATCAGTCGTCCGTGAAGAATTCCCAAGCCGTTGATTGGGAATCCGGAAACGGAATTTTGCGGTAGCTGAATTTGCGGGAAAACGGGCCTTTGAAGCGGGATTCCTTGCAAACTTGATTTGTGATTCACTCGCCTCGGACTGCTTTTGCGAGGGGGCGAGATGCGACCACGGGAGCGGAGCGAATCGGGAGAGCAGGATCTTTTCCGCTCTCGGCTTGATGAGATCATCGACATGAAGCATCCGCTGGTAGCGCTGGGGCGGACGGTGGATTGGAGGTTCCTGGAAGAGCGGTTCGGCGAGGTTTACACGGATGATCCCGGCCGGCCGCCGCTGCCGACGCGCTTGATGGCGGGACTGGCGATCCTTAAGCACACCTACGACCTCTCCGACGAGGTGCTGTGCGAGCGATGGGTCGAGAACCCCTACTACCAATACTTCTGCGGCGAGGAGTTCTTCCAGCACCGGCTGGTGTTCGATCGCTCATCGCTGACGCGCTGGCGCAACCGGATGGGCGAGGAACGGCTGGCTTCGCTGATCCAGGAGAGCCTGTCGGTTGCCATCAGAACCAAGGCGATCAAGCCGTCCGAGCTGTCGCGGGTGATCGTCGACACCACAGTGCAGCCCAAGAACGTGACGTTCCCCACCGATGCGAAGCTTCTGAACCGGGCGCGCGAGAAGCTGGTGCGGCTGGCGCAGCGTCACGGGGTGGCTTTGCGCCAGTCCTATGCGCGGGTGGGCAAGTTCGCTCTGATCCAGCATCAGCGCTATGCCCACGCCAAGCAGTTCAAGCGCGCCAACCGGAAGCTCAAGACGCTACGGACCTATCTCGGCCGCGTCATCCGTGACATCAGCCGCAAGATCGATGGTGACGGCGGGCTCGAAGCGGCGTTCGCAAAGCTGCTCGCGCTGGCGCGGCGCGTGCGCGAGCAGAAGCAGCATCAGCGCGGGCCGAAGGTCTATTCCCTGCACGCGCCGGAGGTCGAGTGCATCGGCAAAGGCAAGGCCCATCGGCCTTACGAGTTCGGCGTCAAAGTCTCCGTCGCCACGACGATCGGCCACGCCAAGGGCGGCCAGTTCGTCACCCATGTGAAGGCGCTGCCCGGCAATCCCTATGACGGTCATACGCTGGCCACCGTGATCCCGGACATGGAGGTGCTCGTCGGCAACACCATCGCGCGCATCCTCGCCGACAAGGGATACCGGGGCCACAATGCGCCACCCGATCACAAGTTCAGAGTCTTCATCTCCGGCCAGAAGCGAGGCGTGACGCCCAAGATCAAGCGCGAATTGCGCCGCAGGGCCGCCGTCGAGCCCGTCATCGGCCATCTCAAGGCCGAACACCGAATGGGTCGCAACTATCTCTGGTTCCGCCAGGGAGACGCGGCCAACGCCGTCCTTGCCGCCGCCGGCTACAACTTCCGCCGCCTCATCCGTTGGCTCAGCCTGTTGCTGCGCCAAATCCTCTCCGCTCTCACCGCCGCGCTTCAGGCCGTTCCAGCCTGAAGCCAGAGTTCTTCACGGACGACTAATCAGGACACCGAACGATCCGGCGGTTTGTCTTAAGGCGAGTCGATCAGCCGATGCGCAGATCTTCGGCGCTCATCTTGCCCGAACGATCAGCCACCAGCTCGTAGCTGACTCGAGCACCTTCCGCCAGATTAGTGTAGCCGGCCTTCTCGACCGCGCTGATGTGAACGAAGACGTCAGCTCCCCCATCTTCCGGCCTGATGAAACCGTATCCCTTTGTCGCGTTGAACCACTTCACAATTCCCATAGCCACTGCATAATCTCCAAAATTGAATTTCTGAGAATCTATGGAAGAGCTGACCGATCACAAGGACTTTCCGCACGATAGTTGCATCTCACGCTGAGCGTCCCTCACGCGTCCACAATCGCTTCCGTCGAGGACGGCTCCTGCGGGCGATCAGTCCTTGCGGCGCAGCCGGCAGAGGCGGTCGCTCATCGCCCGCCGGCTCTTGGGCCTGTGTCTCGGGCTGGCCTTCCGCAACGAACTGATCGAGCTTCTCAGTGGCGTCAAGGACCTCGAGCCTCTCGAGGATCTTTCGTCCCTGCGCAGTGATGATCCAACATCCTTCCTCTCGCGCGATCAGCCTTTGCCCGAAGATATCGAGGTTCGGCTCGCGGCTCGCAATGCGCTTCATGCGCGCCGGCCACTCGGGCCCGCTGCTGTAAAAGATCGCCAAGTGCTGTTTGACGAGTTCAAGACTGGCTCGGCCGCCGGGCTGCCCGGCTAGTATCTTGAGGATGGACAGCTGAAAGCTCATGTGGGCACGTAACGACTCAATGTAAGCAAGACAATGCCGCCGCTACCCGACGCACGTAGCGCACATCATCGATTTTCAACGGAAAAAACTTTGCCGGGTAGGCTAACCAACGGGCCAGAGTACCACATTTCATGTGCAGCTTTCGAGCGTTCCGCTCGGAATCGTGCTGCTTGTCGGAGCCGAGCTGGGCTCGCCTCGCGAGACTGCCGATCCGGGACCCGACTCTTTCGTTCGCGATATGTTCTCGTGGCCTCGGCAGTCCACCCGCAAGCTGGCGCATGGCATCGCTGACCGGCGCGAGATCGTCGTGGCGCGATGGAGCATGCCGCCATTGCAGCAAGCGCTACTGGACCCGCCCAGAAAAAGAAGCTCGAAGCCAATGGCAAGATGGTCGATTTCAAGCAACTGCTTGGCATAGACCCGGACAGGGGCACCACCAATTCAGCGTGAACAGCGCGCATTGGAGCCGCTGGCTTTGGCCAGCAGCACCGATGGCTCATGCCGTTCAACAGCTTCCAACCATACGATGCGATTGACGACAGGGAAGGTCTGGTTCGCCCCTGACAAGACCCGTCGCCTGCTAGCCTTCGATGGGCCGTCAGCGAGGCCGCGCAGCTCATCGATATGACTGCATATCGATATCTGTGATCCAGTCGAGCAAGCGCAAACATTCAGAGCTCGTGATGATCATCCCGGCAGGTCTTCATAACCGATGGAAATCACAACTCACTGTGTGGTCGCATTGCGCCCACTCAGGCTGAACGTAACCGGCATGAGGCTTCCACCTCGCCATCCTTCGGCTTGCCTGCAATACAGCTTGGCATGAGCTGATCGGTGGAGGTGGAGCGATGGCAAATGCCATGCTTGATGCCAGGCAGGAAGGTGACTCCTATCGTCGCGTCGAGGTGATCACTGGGGAGCGCCGACGTCGACGGTGGACGGGCGAGGAGAAGGCCCGGGTCGTGGCGGAGAGCTTTGAGTCGGGTGCGAACATCTCCGAGGTGGCGCGGCGCAATGACGTTTCCCGCGGGCTGCTCACGGTGTGGCGACGCCAAGTTGCGGCGGCGGTGGCCGGCAAGGCGCCGAACTTCGTGCCGATTCAAATTGGCGCCGGAAGCGGTGGCGAGACATCTGGTGAGTCCGAGCGTGCTTCGCCGGCACAGACGAAGGCTTTGGAGATCGCCGCTCACTCGACCAAGGTCTGCGGGGTAATCGAGATCGAAGTGAGCGGAGCGCGCATCCGCGTCGAGCCGGGCGTAGAGTTGGCGGCGCTATCGACGGTGCTGGCGGCGCTCCGGGGTTGCCGGTGATTGCGTTACGGTCCGACCTCAAAGTGGTGTTAGCGACACAGCCGATCGATTTCCGCAAGTCAGTGCACACGCTGTCGGCATTGGTGAGCAAAGCGCTGCGTGCGAACCCGTATTGCGGTGACGTCTTCGTGTTCCGCAGCAAGCGCATGGACAGAGTGAAGCTTCTGGCGTGGGACGGCAGCGGCATGGTGCTGGTGACGAAGTGGTTGCACGAGGGACGCTTCACCTGGCCGCCGATCCGCGACGGCGTGGTGCATCTGAGTGCGACACAGCTCGCGATGCTGCTCGACGGGCTTGAGTGGACGCGTGTCTCACCCAAGACTGTGAAGCAGCCGGCCGTTGTCGGCTGAGAGGTGGAGATTTCGCTGGAGCCTGTGGCGCGCGGATGTATCGTCTGGTCATGGCGATTCGCCCCGATGCTCTCCCGACTGATCCGTCAGCTCTGACCGAGATGGTGCTCGCGCTTGACGCCGAGAACGAGAAGCTGCGTGTGGCGATGCAGACGCTCAAAGAGATGATCTTCGGGAAGCGCTCGGAGCGACTTGCGGTGCTCGTGGACGAGCAACTCGCGCTTGAGCTGGGCGATCTCGAGACCGACGCCACGTTGCCTGTGCAGGCCAACGACGATACGCCTGCGGCGAAGCCGCCCGGCAACGTGCGCAGGAAGGCGCGCCGCAACATCGGCGCACTCCCAAAGCACCTGCCGCGCTGCGAGCAGGTGCTGGAGCCGGAGGCGACGGCCTGCCCGTGCTGCCAGGGTCAGCTCCACAAGATCGGCGAGGACGTCAGCGAGGTGCTGGACATCATCCCGGCGATCCTGCGGGTGCTGCGCACGATCCGTCCCAAATATGGCTGCCGCAGCTGCACCGATGGCGTGGTCCAAGCGAAGGTGCTGCCGCGCCTGATCGAGAGCGGCATGGCCTCGACCGCCCTCGTGAGCCACGTGGTGGTCTCGAAGTTCGCCTGGTATCTGCCACTGTACCGACAGGTGCAAATTCTGGCCGGCCAGGGTGTCCATCTCGACCGGGCGACGCTGGCCGGCTGGGTGAAGCGTGCGGCCTGGTGGCTCAGGAGCCTCTATGAGCTTCAGCTGCGCACGATCCAGGCCTCGCCGCGCGTGTTCTGCGATGAGACGCCAATGCCGGTGCTGGATCCCGGACGACATCGCCCCCGCATCTGTCAGTTCTGGGCTCATGCCATGGATGACCGGCCCTGGAGCGGCCCCTCGCCGCCGGCGGTGGCCTACGTGTTCGCTGACGGCCGCGGCACGGAGGAGATCGCCGGACAGCTGAAGGGCTTTTCCGGCATTCTGCAGGTGGATGGTTATGCTGCCTACAAGGCGCTTGCCCGCGGTCATGGCGGCGCGATCCAGCTGGCTTTTTGTCTCGCCCATGCCCGACGCAAATTCGTCGAGGTCTACAAGACGATGCAGTCGCCATTCGCGCGTGAGGTGATCGAACGCCTGCAGGCGGTCTATGCGATCGAGGCGGAGATCCGCGGCAGCAGTGCCGAGCAGCGGCTTGCCACCCGCCGCACCAGGACCGCTCCGTTGATGGAGGCGCTCAGGGCGCGGCTGACCGAGATGGTCGACCAGCTCTTCTCGCAGTCGAAGCTGGCGGAGGCGATCAACTATGCGCTCAATCACTGGGACGGGTTGACGCTGTTTCTCAGCGACGGCCGCGTCGAGGTCGACAGCAATACGGTCGAGCGTTCCATGCGCCCGATTGCCATGGGAAGACGCAACTCATTGTTCAGCGGCAGCGAAGACGGCGCCGAGAGCTGGGCGATCCTGGCGTCGATCGTGAACACCGCAAAACTCCACGATCTCGATCCGCAGGCCTACCTGGCCGGCGTGCTGGAAAGCATCGTCTCCGGGCGAACCAAGAGCCATCAGCTCCACGAGCTGCTCGCCTGGAACTGGAAGGCGGCCCGTCAGCGCACCGCACAGGCTGCAGCATGAGCCCACGTCGCCATAAAGCAGCGTCGTCAATGGCGGCCGCCGCGATGCCACTTGAAGAGCTCGAGCGATGGCTCCAGGCTCGCATCGATCAGCATCCTACCGCCACCAGCCTCCCCATGCTCGACGGCTATGTCGCCGCGATCGTGGCCGGACCGGTGTCGATGAGCCCGCTCGACTGGATCTGCCCGCTGCTCGCCATCGATGCCGATGCTTTCAACCACGGCGGCACCCCGGAGTTTGCTGCGATCTCCGCCGTCGCGCTGCGTCATAACGAGATCAGCGAGATCCTTTCGACCGCGCCTGCCCAGTTCGCCCCGATGCACCGGCGCAAAATCAATGGCGACGTCGATCCGCGTCCCTGGTGCGACGGCTTCCATGCCGCGATGCGGCTCAGGCTGTCGGCGTGGGCACCGTTGCTGGACACCAGCAATGTCAATCACGGCCTGCTACTGCCCATTCTGTTGCACTGTCGCGACGATCAGGGGCGGCCGATGCTTGGACCACCCCGAAACGGCCGCGAGACCGCCGACTTTCTGCGTAACGCCCACGCCGATATTCCTGCGGTCGTCGAGGCCATGCGCCAATATTGGATGCCGATCCGCTACCCACGCGCCCGCTGATCACCGCAGACGTGGGAGCTCATGCCGGTTACAGCTGAACGTGCGATGCCGATCGTCTTATTTGCGACATGCTGTCGATCCGCCGACAAGTCGGTTTGGGATGAAAGCGAGCATCCAGCTGTCGCAGTTGGCACGAGCCTTGAAGGGGTTTCGATTCCTCAGGCATGCAGGAATGGCTAGGAGATGATGAGCCTTCAGTTCATCGGGTTGATCAGGTCCGAGTTCGGGTCCTCCAACCTTTGGCATCAACTCAGGGGCCTCCGCATGAATTCGCCTTGATCGACCTAGCTCGACTCTAATGCGCGCCGACACCATTGCGCGAGTGGTAATCGGCTGATCAGTTTGAGACGGCATCTGCAAGCTCTCCTCTACTTATCGCATGCGACAATCGTGGCCGCGCTGGTCGAAGCCTAGCGCCAGCCGTGTTCCATTCTGGGCCTATGAACTTGCGGCCGCACGAGGCTGCAGTTGAGCCAGTATCGCGGACTGACCACGAGTTCACGTCAGGATTGGAGGCTTTCGAGAAAGAGGCAGTGCTTCGCTCGCCTAGGCAAGCGGCAGCATGATGACATGGACAAAAAAACCGAGACAAAGCCGGCATCTAATTTGCGCCCAGAAGTGACGAGACGGGCGGCCATGCATCGTCTCGCTGTCGAGCTTGGCGAAATCGCGAAACTCGCGTGGCCAATGGTGCTGACGCAGGTTGGGCAGATCGCGATGATGTCGACTGATCTTGCCTTGATCGGTCGGATCAGCGCCGAGGCGCTTGCTGCGGCCGCGCTGGCAGGCCGGTTTTATCTCATTAGCTTCGCCTTCGGCGCGGGGCTACTCAGTGCCATCGCGCCCATGGCGGCGCGGGCGTTTGGGGCAAATAATCTAGCCGCAGTACGGGGTGCGCTGCGCATGGGACTATGGGCGGCCATGATCCTGTCTTTCCCAATCATTGCTGTGGCGCTGCGAGCAGAGCAAATACTGCTTGCGTTGGGCCAAGCCCCAGATGTTGCGCGGCTCGCCCAGCAATACCTCTTCGGATTAGGATTCTGCGCGGCGCCGGCACTTTCGTTCTTGGCCATCCGCAGTTTCATGGGCGCGGTCAATCGGCCACAGCCGGTCTTGTGGATTACGCTATCAGCGACTCCCCTGAATGCTTTGCTGGTTTATATGCTGGCCTACGGAAAGCTTGGACTGCCTCGGCTGGAGCTGCTGGGGGCAGGTCTTGCCACCACGCTGGTGAACTGCAGCATGTTTTTAGCCGGCTTGTGGTTCGCTGCACGGCGTCGTCCGTTCCGTGACTACCATGTACTTGCACATCTCTGGCGTTTCGATTGGCGCACAATGCGACAGCTCATCGCAATCGGAGTGCCGATATCAATGGCTTCATGGATCGAGTCGGGACTATTTTGGGCCACATCGATTCTGGCGGGCTTGATCAGCACCAGTGCACTGGCCGCTCATCAGATCGCTGTACAGATCGCCGCGATCCTGTTCATGATTTATGTGGGCGTTGGCACGGCCGCAGCCGTGCGCGTTGGCTATGCGGCCGGCCGCAACGACATTGCAGGCGCCAAGCAGGCATATCTGGCAGCGATGCTGATCGGTATTGTCATAGCTGCATCGTTAACGCTCGCACTGATCGCCGCGCGTTTTGAAATCGTCGAGCTGTTTCTGGGCAGATCGGCCGGTTCGGCGGCAACGATTAGCCTTGCTGCAGAGCTCCTCGTGGTCGGCGCAACGCTGTTTATCACTGACGCTGTCCAGTGCATTGCGGCAGGCGGCCTGCGCGGACTGAAGGACTCGCGAATGCCGCTTCTGTTTGCGATCATTGGTTGGTGGCTGATCGGCTTTTCCCTCAGCTATTGGCTCGGTTTGAAGTTCTGTCTTGGCGCCCCTGGTATATGGATCGGCTTGTCGACCGGAACGACAATCTATGCGGCGCTTCTCGTCCTGCGGTTCCGCAACTTGACAAGCCGCGCTCACTGACCCGGGCGTAGCGCTGATGCCAAACGGCGACGAATGCCAGGTTACTTGCACTGGCCGATACGAGCGGGTCGAAATTTTGAGATTGCCCAAAAATTGGACGTTGCTCCTGATTCGACTGCAAGCGTAAAGAGATGCCTAGCATCGCATTATTCGATAATTCCATTTCAAAAAGCGGATAACCGAAGTGGTTAGCTCGTTCGGGAGCTAGTAGGAATCCTCAAGGCGTCCTTCGCAGTTCGTGAGCTTTCCAACTTGTCACCCCCGGCCGAATGGCTCAACGGGTCCTCCCTTCGAAAGCGTTGCTGTGACAGGTAGCCACATGCAAAACGCGCTGACGCGATGACTCTCAATCAGGGCCTAACTTTCCACACACCGGCCGTTGACTGCGAGCTCCGCAGCCGCGGAAATCGTGCCAAGCACCCGCGATATATCGCAATCGCCGGAATCAAGCTGCCACACGATCCGCGGCAGCAGCAGCCACGACGCCGGGCTCAACCGCAATGTCGACCAGATCCGGATCGGCCAGTGCGCGGAGCAGGCTCGATTGGACGAAGCATTTGTTATTTTTATTTGCGAGGCAAGGCTGCCCTTGGCTTGCTGGATGTCTCACCTGACGTCCTCGCTCAGAAGTCGCTAGCGCTGCAGTCGCTGCCCAATCTCACCCGGCCCAGTCTACGACTGAGGAGAGCTGCTGGCGCTCGTACGCCATTGATCTCGGCACGGTGCCGATCGGCACGCGGGCCAGGCGTTGGTCAGCATGACTGGGAGCTCCATACGGGCATCATCCTCGCGCAAGCGATCGGCGTCCGCCCCCAACACAATGGCCTTGGGCTGCGTCGGTCAGCCAAACTCCGTCCGATCCGCTAGGTCCCAGCTAGACGAAAGCTTATGATCATGTTCAACCGACCGGACCGATATAGGGTTCTCATCGTGCTATTTGACGGGCTTCGGCCGGATCTCGTCAAACCATCGCTGACGCCGAATCTGATTAGGCTTCAGCGCCGCGGTGCCGTGCTGGCCCGGCAGCGCACCGTTTATCCCAGCGAAACACGAATAGCGCTCACGAGCCTCATCACGGGCGCAACGCCGGATCGCCACGGCATTGTTGGCAATCAGTATCTCGACCGGCACCTTCCGGCTCCGCGCTTGGTCGACACAAGTAATGCGCGTCTGATCGAGGACTTAGATGCCGCGAGCGAGGGCCATCTACTCGGTGTGCCGTCACTTGGCGAGATCCTCGCGGCGAACGGCAAGACATTGTCAGTCCTGGCATCCAACTCAGCGGGGGCAACCCGTCTGCTGAACCATAAGGCCCGAAAGTCCGGCCAGGTGACGCTCTCGGGCCATTTCCCTTGCATCGCGACCTCGGCCGAGATGCTCAGACAGGTGGAGAGCCTGCTCGGGCCGACGCCTGCGCCGCCGCCCCCCGGTACCCCGGATCTTGCCTCTCAAGCCTTTCTGACTTCAGCGTTCCTCGACGTCATCTGGCCTCAAATTCGGCCCGACGTCGCAATCCTCTCGTTCGGCGAACCCGATAGTTCCTCCCACGATTGTGGAACCGGCGCGCCAAAAACTCTGGAAGCGATCAGCTTTGTCGATCGGCAGTTTGGCCGCGTGCTGGATTGGTGGGAAGCTGAAGGCGTGGGTCAGGGCGTGCACCTGATCGCAGCCTCCGATCATGGGCACGTAACGGTGTATGAGCGGGCCGATCTCTTGGAGACGCTTGAGGCTGCGGCGCTGCGCTGCGGCGCGGAACCGGCGGCCGGGATCGACGCCATCGTCATACCTGGGCAGGTCGGAGCAATTTACCTCGCCGAGCCCTCGCAGAACGTTATCCGCCGCGCCGTCGGGGCAATGATCGAAAGGCCCTGGTGCGGTCCAGTGTTCACCGCGGGCGGTGCGGTCGATGGCATTGCTCCCGGCAGCTTTGCGCGTCATCTCGTGTTCGCCGACCATGCCCGATCGGCAGATATCCTGTTCTCGTTTCGATCCGATGGCGGCCTTGATCCTTTTGGTCTTATCGGTCGCAGTTGGAGTGCGGATGGGCCAGTCGGCTTCGGAGTACACGGCGGGTTGCATGCCAAGGAGATGTCGTCGCTCGGCATCTTGGCGGGCCCCCTCGTCAAAGGTAGCTTCACCTCATCCCTCCCCTCAGGCATTTGCGATTTTGCGCCGACAGTGCTCGCTCTTCTAGGTATCTCGCGGCCGGCAACCATGACTGGTCGCGCCCTCGCAGAGGTCCTTATCAATCATAAAGGGGACCTACCTCGCACGATCGAGATGGTCTACGAGACCAGCAGCGGCGCATACCGGCAGCACCTTCGTCGTGTGCAGGTTGGTGAGGCGGTCTATCTTGACTCTGCTGACGTGGTGGGGCGTCCCAACAACCTCACATAAATTGAGCGTCGATCCGCAGGCCTTATCAGGGGAATAACTCCGCAGGGTTTTCCTTTTGCTGCTATCTGTTGGAGTTCATCGTTGAGACGAGCGGCTGCGGATTTCAGCTCCTGCTGGAAGGATTTGATTGCTGCCAAAAGAAGTCATGACCGCGTTCGAAGAGGACGGTAGGACGGCTGTCCTCGGCACGGCTGTCGTGCTGGTCGCGAGCCTCAAGCGAACAAGAAGCGCGCGGGCGGCGTCGTCGCCGGCTTCATCGGCACTGCGTTCGCCCAGGACGTTGCGGAGGCAGCCAAGGCGCAATGGCGCAAGGTCGCCGACCAGCTCCGCCCAAAGTTGGTCAAGCTTGCGGGCTTCACTCGACCAACCCGATCGCGCGCCTTGCGCACTGGACGGCCATGCGAAAGGGTCGGTATCGAGCAACACATCCACACGCTCGATACAGCGCTCATCATGGCGGCCGACACGATCGCCGGCGACATTGAGGCTCTGCTTGAGGGCAAGAAGTTCAAACAGACCGCCTACGCGCTCGACCGCGTCTTTAGGAAATCGGCGCTCGCTCTCTTTCTGCGGGAGGCAGAGGAGGCTGATGCCGTCGAGGAAGATGTCGTCGAGAAAGAGCGTTTGGCCACATAATTCCCACCGAGAGCTTGCGTGCAGCACACTTTACCCGAGAGGTCGGGTATGATACCCGTTTTTTAGAAGGTCGGGTATCGTACCCGATTTGGGAGGAGATGGTCGTGCGGTTAGTTGCCACTCCGGTTGCTTCACAGCTCACGGGCCTCTCGACGGAAAAACTTCGCGAGTGGACGAGTCGTCGTGCCTTAATTCCAGCGGACGTTCGCCCAAAGCAAAAGGGATCTCCGGCGAAGTTCACATGGCGAACCATTCTGGTTCTAAGATTGGCGGTGCTGCTCCGCGACCAATTCGCTGTCGAACTTCAGGCGCATAAGGCGAGCTTCGCCGATTTGCGCAAGGATCTGCGGTCCACCTCATTCATAAGGCTTTGGGGGAGGCGCTTGGCGCTGTTCCCGAAGGGGAAGTGGTTCTTCCTGGATGAAGACGCCCCGGCTTCCGACGTGGACGCTCTTATAGTTCATCTCGATCCGCATCTCGCTGTCATACGAGACGGCTTTGCCCTTCCCGCCGCCGCGGCGGCGGCCGAACAGTTTGACCTGTTTTCATTGCCGACGATGCGCAGCCAAGCGCGCGCCCCGCAGCGTCAACGATCGGCTGCGGCAAGCCGGAGGCAGTCGGCATGATCAGGCATCGGCGTATCGGTGCCTGCCGGACTTCACAAATCCGTTTGTTCCTGTTATGTTCTCATCCGGAGGCATAGCATCGTGACTGCAAACATCCAAAACTGGCTCGACAAGCTCGGCTACTCGGCAGAGTCGGCGGTGTTGCATGTCCGCGGCGCGAGAGTGCGTGCGACCCATCCCTACGCTCTTGAAATCAACGCGCTTCTCAGGCCCGATGGCGCTATCCGGGCCCAGGCGGTTTTCGATGTCGAAGGCGTTCCCACCGTCGTCTTCGTTGGCGACGACGACAAGCCGCTTCAGCCAGGCGCTCTGAATGATGCGCGCAAACGCATCTGGAATCAGAACCTAGCGACAGTCGTGATCGAGCTGAAAGGGGAGGAGGCGCTCGCGCTACCTGCTCGAAAACTCAACCAAGCTGGCGAGCGCCTGCGTCTAGATGAAGCGCGCCCGGATGGCCCATTCTCAGCCATTGACGTCGCGACGGCCAATCTCTCCCGCAGGTTACCGAAGTGGTTCGACGTGAAGGCGCGCGTTGATCGGAAGCTACTCGCAAATCTGTCGGCGACGGTGGCGACGCTGACCGAAAGTGGATTCGCTGGAATCGCGCCAGACAGCATGCGCAGGCGGCTTGCTGAATTGCTGATGGGACAGGTGCTCTTCGTTTGCTACCTCGAGCACCGGGAAATCGTCGGAGCGACGTATCGCGAGCGCCGAGCTGTCGCGGAGCTGCATGGGTTAGTCGCACAACACGATCGCGATGGAGTCCAAGCGCTGATCGACAGCTTGAGACGCGACTTCAATGGCGATTTTCTCGGCGATGATCGACACGATCCGTGGACCGCGCTCTCCGATGAAGGGTTTAGTCTTCTCAACCAGTTCCTTCGTCGGACCGATATGCAGACCGGACAAGGAGATTTCTGGAACTACGACTTCAGGTACATCCCGGTCGAACTACTATCGGGCCTATACGAGAAATTCCTAACACCCGAACAGCAGGCGAAGGAAGGCGCCTACTACACGCCCCGTAACCTCGCTATGCTGGCGGTTGACCAAGCACTCGCGGCTGCCTCCGACCCTCTTACCGAAACTATTTTCGATGGCGCATGTGGCTCGGGCATTCTACTCACGACAGCTTATCGCCGACTCATCGCTTTGTCGGAAGCGACGGAAGGACGACAGCTCGGGTTCGCCGAACGTAGCAAACTTCTGAAACGTAGTATTTTCGGTGGCGACATAAACTTTATGGCATGTCGCGTCACGGCGTTCAGCCTTTATCTGTCGCTACTCGAAGGATTGGATCCTGCTGATATTCTTGCGGCCCAGGAGCGCGACGGGACGAAACTCCCCTCACTCAACGGGAGCAACCTTGTTCATGGACATGAGAACGCCGACTTTTTCAAAGACTCGCACAGCTTCTATGGTCGCAGCTTCTCGTTGATTCTCTCGAATCCGCCGTGGGCTGAGCCGGAAGGGGAGGACCGCACCTCGGCTGACGACTGGGCCGACAGAGCTGGCGCACCGTACGTTCGCCGCCAGATTGCTGGCGCCTACGCGCTGCGGGCACGCGAATTCCTGTCAGATGCCGGTCGAGTGTGCCTGATCTTGCCAATTGGACAGTTCCTTGGAGCCTCAAGCGCGCCGTTTGTTTCGCACGCTCTCAGCGCCTATCGCCCGAAACGCTTGATCAACTTTGGTGACTTGCAGGGACTACTCTTTCCGACTGCCGAAAACACATGCCACGTCTTTCTCGGCGAGTATCGCACCGAGGAATCAGCGCGCGTCCCGTTTGACGAGACTTTCGAATATCTCGTGCCGAAGGCCGATCTTAGCTTGGCGCTCGGTCGGCTGACTATGCAGTCTGCCGATCGACACGCGCTGCAAACGCGTTCGGTCGCCGACGATCCGCAACTGCTAGTCACGATGATGTGGGGGGATGCCAGCGACCTTGCAATTTGGACTCGGCTAACCCTGTTAGGCACCTTTGCTGATTTCTGGCGAGGACCACGAGAGTTCCGACGCTGGGTCTATCGCAAAGGCATTCATCTCAACGACAAGAGCCGCGAGGCCGTCGATCCAGGTGAATTGCGGGACAAGCCCTTCGTGCCGATTGCCGCCTTGAGCGCTGGCTCCCCAGTGCTTCATCCGGACTTGCTCTCCAGATGGCCGAACACGCAGGATTCTGTTGTCGGGTTGAACGACGCGATACTCTCGGTGTTCCACGGCCCGCGCGTGTTGTTCCCAGACGGTTTCTCCAAGGGTGAGCAAAATATTCGCGCGGTCTACTATGACGGACCAGCGAGTTTCACTCACAGCATCGGCGTGATCGCAGGCAGGAAAGAGGATGCCGCACTCCTGCAGTTTGCCGCGGTCTATTTGCGCTCGACGCTCGCGCGCTACTTCTTGATGATGCGCGGTTGGAAGATGCTCTGCGAGCGTAACGGCGTGCATCTCACTGAAGTTGAGGCTTTCCCCTTTTTCGCGCCTGAAGATGCTCCAGATGCCACAGCCGCCGCGTCGGTACTGGAAACCGTTCAAATGCACATGGCCGCTCTCACTGCGTTACCCGAACTGGAACAGGGTCATCGATACACTGAATTGCGGGGTGAACTCGACAACGCAATTTTTGAGTATTTCGGTCTCACCGCTGAGGAGCGGACGCTCGTTCGCGAAACCGTCGAGATCCTCATGCCCTCGATTCGCCCACGAAGCTTTAAAAGTCTCTATACTCCTGCGCAGCATCGAGCCGATGCCAAAGATTTTGGCATATACGCCAGAGCGCTTGCGGAATCCCTGACTTCCTGGCGAACGAAGACACGTGGTCGCGGCCGCTTCCGTGTGAGCGTTGTCGCGAGTGATCCGGCCCGCTCTGGGTCCTCCGGCATCGTGCGTGTTACCTATTCCCCACAATCTACAGATTGGCCAGAGGTGAGCACTTCAGTGAGCGATGAGTTAGTCCTAGAAACACTCGCACAATTGCGAGAGGCGGGTCTTCGCGTTATCGCGTCCGGCGACTTCCTCTCCCTCGTGCCAGACGTTCACCTTTGGATCGACAACACGTTCTATCTCGTACGACCACTCACGCAGAGAAGTTGGACGGTTCGCCAAGCGCTGCGGGACGCTGAGCACATCGTGCGCAGCGTCCAGTCCCCCAAGATGGTGGCAGCGTGACGGCACCTGTTGATTGGCTTAAGGCTTTTCCGATCCAGCCAGCGACAGAGGCTGTCGAGGCCCTGCGCGAAGGATGGTCTAAACTGGCGGCTCGACCTCGGCCGGACTTCAATCCCAAGACCAAGGAAGATGGTCTTACTAAACGGCTCAAGATCTACGTCGAAAACCATGTCGCTCGGGAACGGGGACTGCTCGGCATGTGGGCTGCAGAGGACATCATTGGTGACATCGACCCGGCAACCGGCGCCATAGTCGAAGAGCGGCGCACCGATATCGTTTATGGTTGGAACAACGACGTTCAAGCCATGAAGCTCGTCTTCGAATTCAAGCGCCTCGGTAAACAGAAGAAACACCGTGACCACTATCTGCGCGATCAGGGGCTAGGGCGGTTTGTGACGGGGATCTACAGCCGCAAGCAGGCTGTAGCTGCAATGGTGGGCGTTCTACTCGACCCCGAGGATGATGTGGTGCCGCTCATCAGGAAGGCGCTTGAGGACATCACTCTCGCCACCAATTTGCGTTTGTGCCAAACGCCAGATGGGCAGCCCTATGCCCGGCCGTCCATTCTGTTCCAAGGAGCAGACTTCGATACCGAGCATGAGCGCAACGCCAGTCTGGCGCCCACACACGGCACGATCCGTGTCTCGCATTTTTTTCTTCCCTTTGGCTATCCGACCACCACTCGGAAGCCAAGAAACGGAGCCGAGGCATAGGCACTTGTGTTGTCGCAGAACTCCGCTGCCCAGGAGCTGGAGCACCTGGGGCCGAGAGTTCGTGGCCAACCGGCGAGGCGGGAAGACACAAAGGAGCGCGACGTGCCGGTGTATTTCCTTGGCGAAGATGAAAATGGATGCTCCCCGATCAAGATCGGCGTAGCGAGGAATATCGAGGCGCGCACACGCAATCTTCAGACTGGAAATCCCCTTAGGTTGCGGCCTCGGCCGGATCGATGCACCTGAAGACTTCCAGCCTGAAGGAGAACTGAAGAAACACTTCGACGCAGCCCGCGTGCGTGGTGAGTGGTTCGATATCAAACCGGCCTACATCCTGCCGTTCCTCATGCGAGCCGGTCGCGATGGGTTCGTCGCCAAGTGAAATGGAGCCGCGGAGCGGGACCGGTTGAACCGGCTTGTTAGTTGGAAACTGATCGCTCCTGATTCCTTTCTATCACGCAGCCAGAGATTCTGTCTGCTGCTGTTGCTGTGGGCATGTGGTCAACGCGTCAGCGTTGTCCACCATGTCCACAGCCTTCGCGGCCTGCATCCGTTCGCGCCAGACCGCCATCGGCGTGCGATAGCCGAGGGACTGATGAAGGCGACGGTCGTTGTAGAAGGTGATCCAGCTCGCGATCCCTGCCTTGGCCTCGCGGCCGTCGGCATAGCCCTTGAGATAGATGTCCTCATGCTTGAGAGACCGCCACAGCCGCTCGATGAAGACGTTGTCTATCCAACGACCGCGGCCAATGGAGATCTTGATCTTTGCGGCCGCCAGCGCGCCGGTGAAGGCCACGCTGGTGAACTGGCTCCCTGGTCGGCTCCCTGGTCGGTGTTGAAAATCTCCGGCGTGCCGTACTTCGCCAGCGCCTCTTCCAGAGCCGCCGCGCAGAACGAGACGTCCATCGTATTCGACAACCGCCACGCCAGAACCGCACGGCTCGCCCA
This sequence comes from Bradyrhizobium sp. NC92, assembly GCF_025200865.1. Lineage (NCBI taxonomy): Bacteria > Pseudomonadati > Pseudomonadota > Alphaproteobacteria > Hyphomicrobiales > Nitrobacteraceae > Bradyrhizobium > Bradyrhizobium sp. NC92. The sequence continues at coordinate 6,929,755 of NZ_CP104171.1, read as the reverse complement.
GTCGATGATGGCGGCGAGATAGAGAAAGCCGCGGCCGATGGGCAGATACGTGATGTCGGCCGCCCACACTTGGTTCGGCCGGTCGATCGTTATGTTGCGCAGCAGATAGGGATAGATCTTGTGGCCCGGCGCCGGCTTTGTCGTGTTCGGCTTCTGTCCCAGCGCCGCGATGCCCATCTTGCGCATCAACCGCTGCACGCGCTTGCGATTGACCTGAAGCCCCTCAGCCTTCAGCATCGCGGTCATTCGCCGCGAGCCCAGGAATGGCCAGGTGGTGAACAGCTCGCCGATCCGCTGCATCAGGGCAAGGTCGTTGTCGTTGGCCGGCCGTGGCGGCCGGTAGACCCCAGAACGGGCGAACCAAGCAACATGCATTGCCGGCGGATCGACAGCGCCTGGTCGGCGCGATCGAGCATTCCTCGACGGTCCGGCGTGCTCATCTTCCGGACCTCCGCGCTAAAAAATCGCGCTCGACTGTCAGTTCTTGGCGTGCAGCTTCTCGATCTCGCGTTCGCGCGCTTCCTCGCTCTCGCGCTCGACACCCGCGTCAAAAGCCCGGGCCGCTTGTTCCAGCAGCTGCTTCTTCCAGGCATAGATCTGGTTCGGGTGAACCTCATAGCGCAGGGCCAGATCGGCAACGTCGCCTGCTCCCGCACCGCTTCCAGCGCAATCTTCGCCTTCAACGCCGCGTCGATCTTCCGTCGTGTCTTCTTTGTCATCATGCCCTCCGTCTATCAAACGGAGCGGCTCTTTTCCAACTTAGCCTCTGGTCCCAAAACCGGGGTCCATTTCAAAGGCCTCCGGCACCTGTCGCGGAGACCGTCGCGACCTCTCTTATGATCGTGCGAGCCTGCGCTAGCGTCGTTGCGCAAGTCGTCGACAGTCGAAATCAACACGTTGAAGACGACGTGGGTGTGAAGAAACGGCCGACGAACACAAGAGATCATCAAAGCCTTGACCGAGGAAGAACCCGGTCACCGCTCACCGCACATCTACAACTCCGAAAAGGCTTGCGCGTCGGAGCCCCGAACCAGCAGGGTACTCCGCGGTCTTCCTGAGCGCCCTTGCGTCGCCGTCTCCGAGCTCGTCGCCAGCGATGTGGACGTCCTCATCGGCTTCCCCGTTGTCGTCAGGGACCGACGAGCCGTCCGGCCGAGGAGCGTGGAGCAAGAGAAAGCACTCTTCGCGGGAGCATTCACCACCTATCCGATCGGCCGGAGCCGGCGTGCAGCATGCGTTTCGTGTCCGACCTCAGACGCTGGGCCTGTTTCAGAAACCACCGATCTTGTTGCGATGACAACATCGAGGTCGAAAACCGCAGCGAATGCGCATTGCGTCCGCTGGCCTAGATCCTGCAAACCACAACCGCTCTGGAAGAGGCGCCAACAACGTCCGCCATTTGGTTCTCGTTGCAACGTGGCGCGCGTCTGTGTTCGTGAGGTGAAATGCGATCCCAACTTCTTTTCTGCGGCGTCATAACAGCTGCGCTCGTTACAGGCAGTGCCGTCAATTCGGCCGACCTTAAGCAGTGGGTAAAGGTCCCGCCCGCCGTGTGGAGCTGGACCGGAGGATATATCGGCGGGCACGTCGGCGGGGGCTACGGGCGAACATCATTCAGCGACCCCAATGGCCAGTCACTCTATGGGGACGTTGTCAACACCCCTGTGTTCCTGGCCGGAGCTCAGATCGGCTATAACTGGCAGAGCGAGCGCTGGGTTTTCGGCGTTGAACTGAATGCTAGTCGCGCTGTCTCAGACGGTACAAACACCTGTCTTGCAGCGTCCAGCTCTGTCATCAGCGCGAATTGCAGCGCCGGTTCAAACGTGTTTGCTACCGGGACAGGTCGCGTTGGGTATGCGTTCGGCCCGCATGGCAAAACACTTGTTTATCTCAAGGGGGGCTTGGCCTGGCAGCACAATAGCGGCACTATCGCCAGCAACGGCGAACTCGTTAGGCGCGCTTACCCATTTTTGGCGACACAGAATTCCACCCATTTCGACTATGGTCGTGTCGGTGGCACAGTCGGCTTAGGCCTCGAGCAAGCACTCACGAACGCATGGTCCGTGAGCCTTGAGTACGATTACCTGAGATTCAACGGACCAAGTGTTGCGACTCCTCCGACCCTACAAGGTCCGCCGTTCGAAACCGTCCCCGCCAACACCGCCGGCCTATCGAGCAGCTATCACATCGGAAAGCTCGGACTGAACTACCATTTTGACGCACATCCAGCGACGCCAGGATGGTCAGATCGGTCGCTATACACAACGAAGCCGACCGTCAGTGCCTCGCGCAGTGGCCTTGCCGACGGCTGGTCGCTGGAAGGCGGCACACGAGTGTGGTTAAGCCGAGGGAGGTTTCAATGGGACGCCGGGAGTACCGACATTATATCAAGGCTCACCTATCATGGGCTGGATGGGTTTTCCGGTGAGTTGTTCGAACGGCTGGATAGCCCCTGGGGAATCTTCCTGAAGGGCAATATCGGGTTCGGACGCTTCAACAATGGAAATATGAACGATGAAGATTGGGGCATGTCTGCGCCTCCTTATCACTCGCTCACTTATCGCAACACACTATCCGGGCAGGCCAATGGAAGGTTCACGTATTACACCACCGATGCCGGTTACGATTTCCTGCGCGGCAGCACTTACAAGGTTGGCGGGTTCATGGGCTGGAGCTACTACGGCCAGAAGTCCGACTCGATCGGATGTGTGCAGATGGCCTCCTCCAACGATGGACGTTGCCTTGCGGCGGGCGATAGAAGGATAATCGGCAGCCAAGACACTGATTGGAATGCGCTGCGCGTCGGCATCAGCGCAGAGACCACCTTGCTTGATCGCTGGCGTATTAGCGCTGACGTTGCTTACTTGCCATGGACAGATTTTCGCGGGCGAGACAACCATCTGCTGCGCGGTCACACGACCTTCGCCGATCAACGCGGGAGTGGTGGCGGTGGTGTGCAGCTCGAGGCAGCCCTATCCTACTCTATCACTAAGAACGTTAGCGTTGGCATCGGCGGCCGCTATTGGGCAATGTGGACTCCAGACCCAAGTGAGCTGTTCCAGACCGAAGCCAAAGCGAAGAACTCCTATCCTGTAACAGAAGGGCCTTTTTCTTCAAACTACCGGATGGAGCGATGGGGCACGTTCTTCCAGGCCTCCTACAAGTTTGACTGAACTGCGCGCTCCAGCTTCGTCCGCTCGACGTTGATCTAGAATCCAACGTCGAGCGTGCGAAGATCTGGTAATTGCTATGGCTGCCTACAGCGGCATCTTAGATCCTTCGGTCCGCATGGTATCTGCGCGGGCAATTTACGATTGCGCGAGTCTTGTTTGAATTAGTGCGAGCGCCCTGCTCGGCTATTTCCATCGGCGCTGATGTAGATGGCGCCGGAATCAGCTGTTTGGTTGCTGCCGCAGTTTGTAATGCAACAAACTGGGGCAGACTTGCGTGTACTTGCGATACGTTATCGCCATGAAACGGATAGGAGGCCAGATGCGCGTGTGAGTCGTTGAAGCTGTTTAGGTCGGATACGCCATTCCAAGTTCGGTCGCGGCGCCGTGATGCGTTGTATGATCCGATAGCCTCGCTAACACAGGTTGTGTTACTCAGAGCATGCTGCATTTTGCCGGCGGTGTGGTGGAAGCCGCCGTGCGAACGAAAGGTAAGAGCAGCCGATGTCCGGAAAACGCTTCAAGTGATAGATGCGTTAGTAGATGGGCTTAGCTGCATGTTCAGTGTTTGAAGTACAAGCCACGGGCTCTTTCATGTGACATCGTCATTGCGTACGACATCGGCCTGTTAAATTGCTTATCCGACCGCGGACGTTAGATTGATGGCGTGCATGTCGCGAACTGAACAAAGTGTAGCGGTTGCCATTCGATGAGACATTCGGTCGAGCACGCACTTAAGCAGGCGAGCATCATATCTACGCGTGGCACACCGATTGCTACGATGATCAGTGAGAGCCGTGCTAGGCAAACCGGTCCTGGGCGGCCTTGCCCTAAGATCACACATAATGCTGCAGGGGTGAGCCATCCGATGTTGTCCGAGTTTGAAAATCAGTGCATAAACCGCGAGATTGACAGGCTGAAGCTTCCGAACTCTCGGATCAAGCACTTCGCCCCACTTAGCTACGCACAAGGCGGAGAAGACGTGATTGTTGAAGGGATCTTGGCTGCAAGGCTCTGCAAAAGCCAAAGAACCTGGGACAGTGTGTTCTATGTCGAGATCGGCGCTAATCACCCCATTTCTACCTCGAGCACGTATCTTTTGTACCAAAGAGGCGCGCGAGGTGTTTTGGTCGAACCCAATCCTGAACTTGGTGCACTGATCAGGACTGCGCGGCCGAAAGACATTCTCGTGCCATCAATTGTCTTGCCGGCGCCGAAGCCGTCTGCCACGCTTATCATCGGAAACGCGCATGAGCTTTCCTCAGTAGATGAAGCGCATATTGTGAGTTTCGGGGATTTCGACGGTTTGGGAGGCATCCGAGAACGTATCGAGGTAAGCGCTCTTGGAATCAATGAGCTATTGAATGCCTATGCCAACAGAATCGATTTCTTGTCGATCGATTGTGAAGGACTTGATCACGATCTCGTCAAGGCCATTGACTACGAGCGCATCAAGCCGAGCATTATTCAGTGCGAGCCGAGTGAGCATTTCTTGAAGGGTAACAGAGATCGAATTATCAGTTTGATGGAATGCAGATCATATCGTCTTGCTGCAATCACTGATAACAACGTTATCTTCGAGCGAGTGACCTAGTGGCTCTGCACAGTGATTTTGACAGGTTGCGTCTGGCGGTCAGATTAGCTCTGGCAGGAGTTTTGGATCAACGAGGACCTCGATGCTGCGAGGCGTCCTTGGCTGCCGCCTGATGAGGCCGGCGCGTTCCAGCGTCAGCACCATCTGGTGAACCGAAGGCGGAGTGACGCGAAAATATTCCTGCATGTCGGTTTCGGCCGGGGGCCTTCGGTGCAGCCGCGTATAGAGGTGGATGAAGGCCAAATACTGCCCCTGTTTGGGCGTGAAGGGTTTTGCCGAAGGACTCACGCCGGCCATCCGATTCAGTTGTTTGTACGTGCCTCGAACGAGGAGGCACGCCATGAATGTACGCTATCGGGTCGAGCTCAGCCAAATCGAGCGCACGGAACTCAAGGCGCTGCTCAGCGGTGGCAAGCATGCGCCCCGCAAGCTCAAGCGCGCGCAAATTTTGCTGGCCGCCGATGCCGGGACGAGCGACGAGGAGATCGCAAGGAGCGTCGGCGTGAGCGGCTCCACCGTGTACCGGACCAAGCGACGCTTCGTGGAAGGCAATCTGGAGCGGGCGTTGACCGAGGAGCCGCGTCCCGGGGCGGAGCGCAAGCTCACGGGCAAGGAAGAAGCCTTGCTGGTGGCGACGGCCTGCGCCAACCCACCGAAGGGCCGTGCCCGCTGGACGCTCAAGCTTTTGGCGGGAGCGATGGTCAAGCTCACCGAGCACAAGAGCCTGTCGCACGAGACGGTTCGGCGTCGCCTGGCCGAAAACGACCTCAAGCCCTGGCGCAAGGACATGTGGTGCATTCCGCAGGTCGACGGCGAATACGTCGCCCGCATGGAGGACGTGCTCGACCTCTATGCCGAAGCGCCCGATGCCAAGCGACCGGTGGTGTGCTTCGACGAAAGCCCAGTGCAGCTCATCGGCGAGGTCCGTCAGCCCATCCCGGCCAAGCCGGGCCAGCTCGAACGTTACGATTACGAGTATCGTCGCAATGGGACAGTCAATCTCTTCGTCCTGCTCGACGTGCATCGTCCCTGGCGCAAGGTCAAAGTCACCGAGCGGCGAACCGCAAAAGACTATGCCCAATGCATGCGCGATCTCGTCGACATCCATTATCCCGATGCCGAAATCATCCGGGTCGTTCAGGACAATTTATCGACCCACTCCGCCGGCGCCCTGTATCAGGCATTCCCGCCCGCCGAAGCCAGGCGGATCTTGCGACGGATCGAGTTCCACTACACCCCCAAGCACGCAAGCTGGCTCAACATGGTCGAGATCGAGATCGGCATCCTGCGGGGGCAGTGCTTGGACCGCAGGATCGACGACCCCAAGCGGCTGCGCCGCGAAATCGCCGCCTGGGAACGCCAGCGGAATGCCGCACGCTCCCGCATCAGATGGATGTTCACTACCGACAAGGCGCGTGCCAAAATGGGCCGCGCCTATCCCGACACTTCCAACGAGTCATAATCACTGTGCCGAGCAACTAGTTCTTACTGAGTCAGAGTGTCGCGGCCTTTGTCGACAGGAATCATATATTTGAGAAGACTCACTTTTCAGCGTGGGGAGGCTGATATGGGTCTGACAAAATCGCGGGACGTAGCGTCGCGGTTTTCGGCATATGTTGAGGGCCTTGCGAGCGTGATCGGGCACGTGGGCCGAGCCAAACCGCTTCGCGATTATTGCACCGGTCTGATGATGCCTTGCGATCGCAAGAGCGTCGAGCCGATGGCGGCGATCACGGCTCCTGAGCGGACAGCGGCGCAACATCAGTCGTTGTTGCATTTTGTCGGTCAAGGTGACTGGTCGGATCAGCAGGTGTTGGCCAAGGTCCGTGAGTTAGTGCTGCCGGGCATCGAACGCTGCGGGCGGATCGAAGCGTGGATCATTGATGATACGGGCTTTCCCAAGAAGGGGCGGCATTCGGTCGGCGTTGCGCGGCAATATTGCGGCCAGTTGGGCAAGCAAGACAATTGTCAGGTGGCGTATCTCTTTCGCTTGCGAACCATCATGCGAGCTTGCCGGTGGCCTATCGGCTCTATCTCCCAAAGGAGTGGGTGACGGACCGTACACGTCGGCGCAAAGCCGGAGTCCCCCAGGAGATCACCTTCAAGACCAAGCCGGCAATTGCACTTGATCATTTGCGCTGGGCCTGTGCGGAGGGCTTGCCGCGCGGCGTGGTCCTGATGGACGCCGGCTACGGCACCGACACCGCTCTGCGTGAGAGTATTACCGAATTGGGCCTGAGCTATGTGGCCGGCATCTTGCCACAAACCTCGGTATGGGCGCCCGGAACTGGACCGCGGCCACCGAAGAAATGGTCGGGGAACGGACGACCTCCAAAACTGCTACGGCGTGATAGCAAACACCGACCGATTTCGGTCAAGAAGCTTGCGATCGGTCTGCCAGCGCATGCTTGGCACAAGATCACGTGGCGTGAGGGTACGGCAGAACCGTTGTGTTCGCGTTTTGCCCGTGTGCGCGTCCGTCCGGCGCATCGAGATTACTGGCTCGCCGAAAGCCGGCCCGAGGAATGGCTTCTGATCGAGTGGGCAGAGGGCGAAGCAGCACCAAGCAAATATTGGTTTTCAACGCTTGCGGCCAACATTGGATTTCGTCAGCTCGTCGATATTGCCAAGCTGCGCTGGCGCATCGAGCGCGACTACCACGAACTCAAACAGGAGGTTGGCCTTGGTCACTTCGAGGGGCGAAGCTGGCGTGGCTTCCACCACCACGCAACATTGTGCATTGCCGCCTACGGGTTCCTGGTCTCCGAGCGAGAGACGATTCCCCCCTCAGAAACAGCCTCCACCAAGCTCTTCAAGGAAATTGCCATTCCCGAAAGCTATCGGCCGAGGGGATCCGCCATTGCGGCCTGAACGGCACGTTCCGAATTCGATTGCGACCGTCCGACGAAGATTGAGCGCGGCTCTCGTCGTCACACTATCTCGATGCCCTTGTTGCATCAGGGCAATCTCAAGTCAAAGTGGCTATCGAAATTTGTGACGCAGTAAGCCTAGCAGGCTGTTGAAGAACTCAGCCGCATTCGCAAACGAAGGCTGAATCGTGGCCACTCCTGTGGATGTAGAGCTAGCCGGTGAGCCGACCGGCAGTGACGATCATAGCCCATCCGCGAATGCAGGCGGGGGCATTCTCGTCGTGCTTTTCCCATGGGACCCCCCACAGGCCGAACCGTCTTTCGCACCGTCGCGGATTGCGAGAAAGCCCTTCAGGGTCCCAAAGGCGCTTTCGCCATCGGACTTGCCTCTGACCCTGAGATGCGCCTCGTCGACAAGATCGAGGAAGTCGGTGTCCCTGTTGTCCATCACAAGGATGCGCCAGCGGCCGACAAAGGCCCTGGCGAACCCGAGCACCTTGGCCATCAGCCGGTCTCCGCGATCAGTTTGGGCAATCACACCAGATTGTAGGCGGTAAAGGCCCATCCGACGCGCTCACGACCACGGCACCTGGTCCTCTCGTGCCCGGCGATCGTTTTGATCCAGCCAAAATGCCACCTAGATGTGCTTGCGGATGGGATGGCTGACGGCATAGCCGGCCGTGCCGGGTCGTTCGCCGGTCAATCGTAGCGCTGCGGCGGCTCGCGTTCTGCGCAACATGTGGCGTCACATTCATCGAGCGCATCTCGTTGACAAATCTTCTGCGTCATAGCCTTGTCGACGCCAAGTGTGATCGCTGTTGGCCGGCCGGCATAGGGCTCGACCATGTGCAGCGCGGCCAATTCGTTTGGCAGGACCATCGGCCTCCGTCAGGCAGGCACGACCAGCAGGCTGTGGCGGTTCTCCATCAGCCCGTGACCGATGAAGCACAGCTTCGTCTTCGCATGGCATCAGGATCGGTAGTCGAAGCATGGGTGTCGTTGGAGCGTTTCTGCCGTGGAAGTCCGCCTCCATTGTGCCCGCCGCCTTGCGCCGGCGGCTCCCCCCGAGCCGTCCTTGGGCTTGACGACCTTCATCGAGGCCCGGGTCTCGATCAGCGTGCCATCGACCGAGAAGTGATCGCTCGACAGAAATTTCTTCACCTTGGCAGTGCCCGCACCGCCGCCAAGAACTTCGCCGCGATGTCGCCCTCCAGCAGCCGGTCGCGGTTCTTCGAGAACACCGAATGGTCGGACGCGGGTGTCGTCGATGCCAATTCCGCGAACCAGCGAAACAACAGGTCATATCCCAACCGCACCACGAGAAGCCGCGCCGACCGGATGGAATGAAACGTCCGCAACAGCAGTGCCCGCAGCAGCTTCTCAGGTGGGATCAAACGGCCGCCCAATCGGCGAATAGAGCGCGGCAAACTGGCGCTCCAGCACCGCCAGCGCCTCGTTCACGATCGTCCGGATCGGTCGCAGCGGATGATCACGCCGCGCCCGCGCCTCCAGATCGACGTAGCTAACAGCTCCCTGTTCGATTGTCGCCGCCGCGCACGCATCATCTTCGAATCGCGTCTGATTCCAATGAATCATGGTCGCCGGTCGGCGGCGAGCGTCTTTATCGAGCTAGAGTAGCCGCCTAGCTCAAGCGGCTGTCACCAACACTCTGAAACTTCCATCGCAGCGTAGATCATCTACGAATCTGCGGCTGGGAAAATTCGCAGCACAGTTGCGCGAAAATTTGCGGGAGTGGCGCATGCGCAGTATGACGCTTCGATCTCGGTCTTGATCGCCCTCGCCAATGCGCCGATGCGATCGGCACGGTCAAAGGCATCGATCAGCTGTGTGCCATCGAGCGCGAGATAGGCTAGCGCCACAGGAGCGGCTACGCATGCGCAACGAACGCAGTCGTCCGCTCATGCTGTCAAGAAAGCTTCGCGACGCCGACAATCTGCAAAGATCTTCGGCCAGCGTTAAGGTCAGCAAAGAAATTGTCTATCGCCTAATCCGATGAGGCGGTCTGACCAGCGACTCCGAAGACGGGCGGTTCTTGTCGTGCAACCCTGCTGAGCGCAAGATCCGGCCGATAGCAATCGTCTCCACGACCGAGGTTTACTGGTTCCGATGAAGGAGGTTGCCGGGCTTCGCGCCTTGGTCCCCACCACCCGGGATCAATGATGCCGATCCGCACGCTTGCCTTACCGACGTCCTCACCCGCTTAAAGACCACCGCGCCAAGCGCCTCCCCCGCGTCTGATGTCTTTGTCCGCCGGCCCCTTCAATTGCTTTGATGGATTTTGATCAGCGCGGAACGCGATTGTAAGCCGCTGCTTCTGTATCACCAAAGCTGGCGCTTTCGATCTTCGGAAGAGGCGAGACGACTCAAACAAGGAATGGGGAGGGCAGCGACAGACGCGGAATGCCGTGCGGGGCAGATCGATGTTCCAGCGAGGAGCCTTGCTCCCTATTCACCCAATTGACTGCTGCGAATAGCTGCGAGACGGCAGGTCTTGGAGCTGGGGAGGCGCTGTGCGCTTGCCGTGACCTGTCGCCCACAATGTCGCTTGCTGGGCTTGCAAACCACCAACAGCAAGATCTGGAGGAGGTCTAGCGATGAGTGTTGAGCTTACGATAAACACGAGATCATACACTGTCGACGCGCCCTCGGATACGCCGCTGCTATGGGTGCTTCGCGATCTGATCGGGCTCACCGGCACCAAATACGGTTGCGGAATTGCTCAGTGCGGCGCCTGCACGGTGCGCGTGGATGGCGTCGCAGTCCGGTCATGCATCACGGCCGTCGGTGACGTTACGAAACCGGTTACCACAATCGAAGGATTGGATGCCGAGGGCAATCACCCCGTTCAGAGGGCATGGCGAGAGGAGCGCGTCCCGCAATGCGGCTATTGCCAGGCAGGACAGATCATGCAGGCGGCCGCACTCCTCGCTGAGATCAAGAATCCTTCCGATCAGCAAATCAGCGATGCAATGGCGGGAAATATCTGCCGCTGTGGTCGCTACCAGCGCATCCTGTCTGCGGTGCGCGCAGCCTCGAGAGGGGTCTAGCGATGACCATGAATGCGCTGCGAACCTCATCCGCTCCTTGCGTCAAAATCGAGAACGTTAGCCGCCGTCAATTTCTTCGCTCGGCGGCTGGATCGGCTGCCTTTGCTCTCGCCGTTGAGATTTCGAGCCTTGAGCCGGGTCTCGCTTACGAAACCGGCGCCGCCCAGATGCCGCATGGGGTTGTCACCGACCCGCATGTCTTCGTCTCGATCGATTCGGCGGGAATTGTATCGATTACTGCCCATCGTTCCGAGATGGGTACGGGAGTTCGAACGTCACTACCGATGGTGGTGGCAGACGAATTAGAAGCTGGCTGGTCGAGGGTTCGTACAGTCCAGGCGCTTGCCGACGAGCCGCGCTATGGCAATCAAGACACCGACGGGTCTCGTAGCACGCGTCACTTCTTCCAGCCGATGAGACAGGTTGGCGCGGCGATGCGTCAGATGCTCGAGCATGCAGCGGCGGAAAGATGGGGAGTTTCCTTGTCAGAGGTTCAAGCCACAAATCACGAGGTGATACATCGACAGACCGGCCGCAAGCTTGGTTACGGCGAACTCGCAAACGCCGCGATGGACTTGGCGACCCCGCCAGTGGACTCCCTGAAGTTCAAATCCGACGACGCTTTCCGGTATATCGGGCACGGTAACGTTCAAATCTATGACTTGTTCGACATCACTGTCGGCAGGGCACAGTATGGATATGATGTTCGGTTGCCCGGCATGAAGTACGCCGTGATTGCTCGCCCTCCCGTTGTCGGTGGGAGGATGAAGTCCTTCGATGCAACCGATGCGCTCAAAATTCCAGGCGTTGAAAAGGTGCTTGAGCTTAAGGTCAGTTGGGAGTCGCCCGCCGCATTCTCACCTCTTGGTGAGATCGCTGTGGTGGCCACCAACACGTGGGCGGCCATAAAGGGTCGAGGGGCCCTGAAGCTCGATTGGGAAGCCGGCGAAAATAGCGGCTATGATTCCGCCGCATATAGACTGCAGGTGGCGGAAGTTGCGAACAGACCGGGGCGCGTCGAGCACAATCAAGGAGATTTCGACCGGGCGTTCGCCGCAGCGTCAAAAATTCTGTCGACCGAATATCACGTGCCACACTTGGCTCAAGCATCGATGGAACCGCTGGTGGCGAGAGCGATCATTCGCAATGGTGAGTGCGAAGTCTGGGCACCGTTGCAATCTCCGTTTGGCGCGCGCGAAGCACTCGCCAAGCTGCTCGATCTTCCGATTGAAAGGGTCAAGGTGAATGTCACTCTTCTTGGCGGTGGCTTTGGCAGGAAGTGCCAATCAGACTTCGCGCAGGAAGCCGTACTGCTCTCGAAGGCACTCGATGGCGCGCCGGTCAAGGTGGCCTGGACGCGAGAGGACGACCTCCATCATAGCTTCTATCATACTGTCACCTATTCGCGTCTGGACGCAGGCGTTGACTCATCGGGAAAAGTGATTGCGTGGCGGCATCGTTCTGTCGCGCCAACCTTGTTTGCGAATTTCAAGCCTGGTCCAAAGCGCGAGCAGGCTGTTGAACTCGGGTTAGGGCTTGCAGATGTCGCGTTGGACATCCCGAACGTGCGTGTCGAGACCGGTGAAGCGGCAGCACTGACCCGGATCGGTTGGTTTCGGTCGGTCAACAACATACCTCATGCGTTTGCCGTGCAATCTTTCATTGCAGAGATCGCGCGAGCCCTGAGGAAAGATCTCAAAGACTTCCTCCTCGACATCATCGGACCCCCACGAAGGCTTGAGCTGGAGAAACTCGGGGTGACGGATCCGCTTTGGAATTATGGCGATCCGTATTCCAACTACCCCATCGATACGGGACGTCTCGCGAACGTTGTGAACTTGGCGGCTTCGCGTGCGAACTGGGGAAGCCCGCTCCCTCAGGGGAGCGGGCTTGGAATTGCGGTGCACCGCAGCTTCCTCTCGTACGTGGCGACCGTTGTCGAAGTTAGCGTGGATGGCCGAGGAAAGCTTATCATCCCACGCGTGGAGACCGCGATCGACTGCGGTTTTGCCGTCAACCCCGAGCGGATCCGGTCCCAGATCGAGGGTGCAGCAGTCATGGGGCTGAGCAATTTCGGCGAGATCTCCTTCGCCAACGGGCGTGCCGAGCAGAGCAATTTCGATAGCTATCCGGTCGCACGCATCGACAATGCACGGATAAATGTACGTGTTCATATCGTTCCGAATGGTTCTGACGTTCCCCTGGGCGGGTCGGGGAGCCGGGAGTGCCGCCGTTTCTGCCGGCGCTCTGCAACGCGATCTTCGCCGCGACGGGCAAACGCATTCGTTCGCTTCCGGCAGGCGATCAGATCCGCGTCTAGCGACTATACGTCACTATCTATTGTGCAGAGCGGCGATTGAGCTCGAGCACAGTCATCAGGAATTGTTGGCCACTAGAGGAGTGAAGGGATGTCCAAGGATAGCAGCGCGCGCGCTGGAGTATGGGAGATCGTCAGCACGATCGTGGGGATTGGCCTGATGGGAGGAGGCCTCGGCAGTACGGCGGCGGCTGCCGACGAGACGACCGAAAAGCGCCTTCTCAATGCGGCCCAGGAAACGAGCAACTGGCTACATCACCACCGCGACTATACGGCACAGCGTTACTCACCGCTGAGCCAAATCAATCGCAATACCGTCAAGGGGCTGCGCGTTGCCTGGACAATGGCACTGGGTGGCATCGAAGGTGGCGGCATTTGGAGTCATGGCGGTCTCGAAGGAACTCCGATTGTCGAGAACGGATTCATGTATGTCACCGACGGATGGGGATCTGTCTACAAGATCGATCTGCACGGCGGAAACGGAAATCTGGTCTGGAAAATGGACCCGAAGACCGACCATGACTGGGCTGGGGCGATTGCTTGTTGCGGCGTCAACAATCGAGGCGCTGCGCTATGGGACAATTTTGTGATCTCCCATACCCTTGATGGGCGCTTGGTTGCAACGAATAAGGACGATGGCAAAGTCGCCTGGGAGCGTAAAGTGGCCGATCCCGACAAGGGCGAGGTGATCACTGGCGCCCCTTTGGTCGTCAAGAACATGGCCATCACCGGTGTAGCAGGTGCCGAGTACGGTATCCGAGGTTGGATTGCTGCCACCGACCTAAAGTCTCAAAAGGAGGTGTGGCGTACCTATACGATTCCAGCAAAGGGTGAACCGGGGAACGAAACCTGGAAGGATGGTCATGAGGCGTGGAAGACGGGTGGGGGATCGACTTGGGTAACCGGGTCGTATGATGCGCAAGCTCACTTGATCTACTGGGGCGTCGGAAATCCCGGGCCGGATTTCGACTCCGAATACCGTCAAGGCGATAACCTTTATACCAATAGTACCCTTGCGTTGGATCCAGACACTGGCAAGGTCAGATGGCACTTTCAGCACACACCAAATGATCCATTCGATTATGATAGTGTTGCGGAGAGAGTTCTCGTCGACCTCCCGTTCAAGGGAAAGACGCGCCAGGTCGTACTTGAAGCGGACCGAAATGGCTTCGCTTATGCACTCGACCGCACCGACGGCTCTTTCCTTTGGGCCACCCCGTTCGTGAAGAAGGTCACCTGGACCAAGGGCATCAACCCTGAAACGGGAAAGCCGATTGAGTATGATCCCAGCAAAGGCGTGCAGACCTACGATCCTCAGGCGACGCTGAACCGGAAAAACACGCACGTCACCATTTGTCCCGGACACAACGGCGGCAAGAACTGGCCGCCGACCGCATACCATCCGGACTTGAAGACCTGGTATATCCCGGTCATCGAGAGCTGTGACGAGTTAGATAACAAGGAGACCAAGCCTGGCGATTGGAAAGCTCGTGAATTTTTCACAGGAGGTGGTCCAGTGGTGAAGATGCCCATAACAGGAAGCGTGACCGCTATCGACGCGACAACAGGTAATGTCACGGGCAAATATGAGACCAAGTATCCAATGCTGGGCGGGCTTCTTGCAACACCCGAGCTGATATTCGCCGGCCATCCCTCCGGAGAGCTCTACGCTCTCGATGCCAAGACTCTCAACAAGCTGTGGGAGTTCAACACGGGCGGCGGCGTCAACGCGCCCCCCATGACGTTCTCGGTCGACGGCAAACAATACATCGCGATTCTCGTGGGGCTGGGCGGCGCCTGGGACAAGTGGAACCTCGATTCCACCAAGGGCTTGGAGAAGGTCGCCCCAGGCTCCACCCTGTACGTTTTCGCATTGTGATCCGCCCCGTGGCGAAGTGGGGCGTCCCAGCGCGCCCTACTTCGTCGATAGTTCGAGGAACGAATGGAATTGACAGTTGTGCGCGTGAATCAAAGGGCTAATGGCGCGCTGCGCCTTGGCGCAATTGGCCTGATGGCAGGTGGCTGGGCGTTTCTCGCGCTACCAGAATTGGCGCTGGGCGAAGGTGGCACACCCGTACCGGGGCCCATTATCAACGGAGTGCACCGTGCGCTCGATGAAGGGCAGCGCATCTATGAAAAGGCAAACTGCGTCGGCTGCCACAAATGGCACGGCGATGGAGGCGGCGGTTATGGTGGCGCAGCGCTCTCGTTGCGAACAACACAGCTCACCCGCGATGAAATCGTCGAGGTCGTCCATTGTGGGCGGCCAGGAACGGGAATGCCGCATTTTGATCGTGACGCCTACAAGGACTACCGTTGCTATTCGGGCATCTCGGCTGACGATATCGGCAAGGATCTGCCTCCGGATGCAGCTACGTTTCTCCGGCCGATGGAGATCGAGAAGGTCGTTGACTATGTCCTGAAGCATATCAAGGGCAAGGGGCCGACAAGCTATCAAGACTGCACTGACTTCTACGGAGATAGCTCGAGGGCCTGCGAAGTCTACAAGAACATCTCGATCAACTCGCAGGCGGTCGAGACGGAAAAGAAGCGATGACCCGCACATCATCCATCTGGCTGCTGCCACTGTTGCTTCTGTCATTGGCCCACAGCGACGCCAAAGCGGACGAGGCGGCCGACTTGCGCGACCTCAGTCTTGGGATGTCGGTCGCCAGCATTCCCCCCGAAGAGTATATTAACCTTACATGCGCCGACAAAGAAGGGGCCAAGCTGGCTGGCTGGAAAGACTTCCAAGCGTGTCCCGCTGATCAAATGGGTCTGCACAATCTCTCGTTTCGCTTCAATGACGACCTCAATAAACTGGCGGCGCTGAGCGATAAATATCAGGGTACGAAGCTCGGTGGTCATCCCGTGCTGCTGACGGGAATGGTGGACAGTAGGGGTGCCTTGCAAGGTATTCGGATCGACACGGATCCGAACGCACGTCCCTTCTGGCGTAAGAAAGCATACTTGTTGGCACTCATAGTGAGAGCTCGATATGGGGAGGCCGGGTGGAGTTGCCGAGAGGCGGAGCCTCTCGAAGGAGAAGCTCCGGTGGGCGGTTTGCTTATCAAGGAGCACTGCGAGAAGCGGGCAGGCCGTCGTCACCTGGTTTTAGATCGGGAAGTCTACCGCCGTGCCGGGCAGCCTCTGTCAGACTTTGTCAATGTCACCCGATTCATCATCGAACAGACGATAGACCCATGACCCAAGGATTCGAAGGGACGAGGTTAAACGTATCGGGCGATCTGCGGCACGTCCGTCAGACAAGACTTTGCGATGGAGTGATCAGCGGCATCGAGGTCGTGAGCCAGCATGGCTATGCGTAAGCCAATAACCGGTCGCTTATGAGGCGTCGACGCGGGAGCGTATCGCGTCCGATCGCAACGATCCGCTGGCAGACCGGCCTCGTCTGCTTCCTCTCTGCACCTAGCCGCTGTTGGCCAGACCAGCAGCGGCCTCTTTTTGTCCTCCGGGCCGGGGTGTACGACGAGCCAGCCTTCGGGCCGCACGACTTCCTTTCCTCTTGCGCGCGGAGCACGTCGTCGAAACGATCAGATGCTGATCGATAGATTTTGTGCGGTGATGGTGACAAACTCAACAGGAGCACTGCTCACATCGACATCGATTAGCCCGAGACGGCGAAGCACCGTATCTAGCGAGCGGCGCGCCTGGGTCTCTGGCGCACCATCGATGCAGATATCCATCAAACCGGACCGGAGACATTTTGCGGTGCCCTGACTGAGAGCGTGGCCAATCCAGAATACCTTGGCAGGATGCGCATTCAAAGCCGCCGCAATTCCCTCTCTCCCGGCGCCAACAGTATATAGTCCGATAACGCGATTGTCCTCCCGCAACGCTTGCGTGAGCCTTTCTGCCGAGAGAAAATTGTCGTCGTGTCCAAAAATGACAAGGCGGAAATGGTGACCGTCATCCGTGTACTGGGTCAGATAGTCGGAGAAGCCGCGTATTCGCTCCCTGTGTGCCCGGTAGGCTCCGCTGTGGCACATGGCGAGGAAGGTGCCGCTACGCCCTTGTAGCATGTGACTCATATAGTAGGCGGCAGTCCTTCCCGCCGCATAATTGTCAATACCGATATAGGGCACATCCTCCCCGGCGCTTCCCGTCAGCAACTGCACAACTTCCACGCCCGACACGCGGACTTGGCGGATGCTCTCTGTAATTTTCGGATGGTCTGGAGCCAGAACGATGAGACCGGCTCGGCGAATTGGGGGCTTTGCAATATGTTGGGCAATGGCGGCGATATCATCCTCGCGAACAAACGTTCGGTGCACCAAAATTGTTGGGTCCAGCGAGGCGGAAATTCTCTGGAAGGTAGCGTTGAGATCCGCATAAAACATCTCGGCCTGCGGCTGAACCAGAAGCACCTCGATCCGAATGATGCCGCTGTGAGGCCTCAATCGCCGATCGCCATATTTTAGTTTCTTTGCGGCCTTGATGACTCTTTCAGCTAGCTCGGTCCTGACGCCGCCGCGGTCGTTGAGAACCCGCTCGACGGTTGCAGTCCCGACATTCGCTTCTCGCGCAATGTCTCTGATCGTTGGACTATTCAAATGCCTGCCTCTGGCCTGACTCTGGTCAACTCGGAATGGGAACGTGCCGCTTAACGTGCTTACTCCTTCAGGTGTCCTTGTGGGTCTACGGATCGTTGCCGTCGAAAGTGTAGGCGGTCTTCACCGTTGTATAGAATTCCTGCGCATAGCGGCCTTGCTCGCGGGATCCATAACTTGAGGCTTTGCGGCCGCCGAATGGCACTGATAGTCCACGCCGGCCGTCGGTATATTGACCATCACCATGCCGGCCTCTGCGTTGCGCTTGAAGTGACTGGCGTATTTTAAGCTCGTGGTGCAGATCCCCGACGACAGACCGAACGGCGTGTCGTTAGCGAGTTCAAGCGCCTCGTCGTAGTCCTTGGCCCGGATCACGGTGGCAACAGGCCCGAAAATCTCCTCGCGCGCCACACGCATCTGGTTGCTCACTTCCGTGAGTAGCGCAGGCGCTAGATAGAATCCGGGCGCCTCGCGCTTCAGGAGCTTGCCCCCGGCAACAAGCTTGGCGCCTTCTGCCTGGCCAATGCTGATATACGTCAGATCCTGGTCGAGTTGGCTTTGGTGCACGACCGGCCCGATATCCGTGCCGGCTTTCAAGGCATCGTCAATGACAAGCCCCCGCATTCGCTCCTGCATGGCGGCCACGAACTGGTCGTGAATGCCTTCTGTCACAATCAGCCGAGACGAAGCCGTGCAGCGCTGGCCAGTGGAGAAGAAGGCGCTGTTCACCGCACATCCAACCGCCAGCTTCAGATCGGCATCATCAAGGACCACCATAGGGTTTTTGCCGCCCATTTCCAGCTGAAGCTTCTTCATCGGTTCCGAAGTGATGCAGCTCTGGGCGATCTTGCGCCCCGTCGGCACTGAGCCCGTAAAGGAGATGGCGGAAACCTTCGAGCTGCTCAGCATCTTCTCGCCGACGATCGCGCCCCGGCCCATGACTAGGTTGAATACACCTGCCGGCACTCCGGCGCGCACGATGATCTCGGCAAGCGCATGAGCCGAACCCGGCACGAGCTCGGCAGGCTTGAGCACAACGGTGTTGCCGTAGGCAAGCGCCGGCGCGATCTTCCAGGCTGGAATTGCGATCGGAAAGTTCCACGGGGTGATGAGACCGATGACTCCGACCGGCTCGCGGGGGAACTCCACATCCTCAGACGGCCGTACCGTTGACAGCTTCTCGCCCGCCACCCAGAGGCACTCGTCGGAGAAGAACTGGAAAATTTGTGCGGCGCGCGTGACCTCGCCGATGCCTTCCGGCAACGTCTTTCCCTCCTCACGGGAGAGCAACCGGCCGAGCTCGTCCTTGCGAGCTCGGATCTCATCGCCAACCGCCTTTAGGATGTCGTGCCGAGCCTGAATGGTGGAGTGCGACCAAGCGGGAAAAGCATCAGAAGCGGCGGCAATTGCGGGCTCGGTCTCGGTGGCTGAGGCGAGGGCATACTCGCCTACAACGTCGTTGGTGTTCGACGGGTTGATGTTCGGACGGGCCTCGGCCGCAGCAAGCCACTCGTCGGCAATATAGTTCTTTGTCATCGATAAGCTTTAAACTCGGATTCAAGAGTGTATGTGCATAAGCGTCCGCCTTGCAGATGATGTCACAGAGTAAGTGACTTCAGCAGAGCGACTCAGCGTCCCCAGCAGAGGGCCAACGGGTTGACCCCGCGTGCAAGCTCAATCAGCCCGGCTTTCGTTTTGGGATGAATTTGAGCCAAGGGATGCCGCACAGCGTCACATCTGATGACGTTCCCTTCCTTCATCACGCTCTTGGCCGCCCGAAGGCCACATTGACGGTTCTCGTAGTTAATTAACGGCAGCACCTTTGCATAAGCTGCAGCCGCGTCCGCGCTCCGACCCGCCTTATGACTATCGATCACTGGCCGCAACAAATCGGGACAGAGCGCGCTCGACATCGTCCCGGTAGCGCCAGCTTCGAGATCTGCCATCATGGTAATGGCTTCTTCTCCGTCAAATGGAGCAGCTACGGCGGCGTCTCCAGCGTCAATTAAGTCTCGCAGCTTCGCTGCAGCAAAAGGGACTTCGATCTTGAAATAATTAACGAGCGGCACCTCTCGTGCTAGCCGCACGAGAAAAGGTACAGAAAGCGTTACGCCGCTGAGCGGGGCATCCTGAACCATGATCGGGATTCTAGTCGCATCAGCAACGCGAGCGAAATGCTCGATCATGTGGGCTTCGTCAGCCCCGAGTCCTGAGCCGTGGTAAGGTGGCATCAGCATGAGAATGCTTGCGCCTCTTTCGGCTGCATAGCGCGCGCGCTCCACCGCGATACGAGTGCTAAAATGGCTACAGGTCACCATGACCGGCTTGCGGCCGGCCACATGTGATAGACAGAGGTCAACTAGCAATCTGCGTTCCTCGTCTGACAACAGGAACTGCTCGGAATAGTTGGCCAGGATACAGATTCCGTCGACCTTCTGATCGATCATGCATTCCAAAACGCGCCGTTGTCCCTCAACATCAAGATCGGCAGAGTCCGTGAATGGCGTTGGTGCGACGGGAAACAGCCCCTGATAGAGCTCCTTTTTTGGGGATTCCATGAGTCAAGATCTCTCTTTGCGAATGAGGAGCATTGGGACGAGCAGCTGGTGTAGGGCCCATCGATCCGGGATCGTGAATGTTCCTATGGCTCTTGAGCAGTATGTGAAAAATGGCGTCAAGCATTGGCCCTGAGCAATCCACCACGCATTACTGTGGGCGATAGGGGGTTATATTTGGGCGAATACCGGTGTCAGCCGTGCTGTCCGGCCGCAATTGGCCGCGGGTGGTGCGAACGCCGATAAGGAGCTTGCGAAGCGCCACGAACGACTGTCCTTCGAGCTGTGGGTTTAATGGCACGTAGTATCCGTTTCTGCCGACCAGACAACATGCGCATGCGTCTTTTGTCATTGCCGACCTCGCGCGGGCGCAGTTGATTCTCGGACGATCAAGCGCGTTTCGAGCTCCACTCTGGAATGTATGTCCAGCGAATTTTGGTCTGCCAAAAAGTAATTTGCTGCCTGTTCGCCCATCACTCGAGCCGGAACGTCTACTGTCGTAAGGCCGGGCGTGAGGTATTCGGCGATATCGAGATTATCAAAACCAATCATCGATATGTCTTGAGGTACGCGAAGCCCAGCATCCCTGCAGCCGCGCAAAGCTCCGACAGCAAGCACGTCGCTGCCGCAAAATATCGCCGATACATCTCTATTTTGATTGAGAATGATCTTAGCTGCGGCTCGGCCGCGGCTGAATTCGTACGGCGATTCCACAACGATAATGCTGGAGCGGTCTATCCCACGACGTTCAGCCATCGCGAGGAAGCCCTCAAGACGACCGGATGCACGATCGTTCTCGCGCGTTACACCAGCTATGACTGCAAGATTCTTGTGACCGAGGTCTGCAAGGTAGTTTGCTGCCAGAGCCCCGCCACTGCGATTGTCAAAACCCATGCTGGGAATCGAAGCATCTTCCGAGAGGGCATAGGTGACGGCAAATCTTACCTTATGTTCGCGCAGCAGCTTGAGGGTTTCCTTTCGATGACAAGTGCCCACGAGAACAATGCCATCCACGCCTTTTTCAATGAGATTGCGCACAACGCGAATTTCTCGGTCGAGATCGTAACCCGTTGCAGAGTAGACGAGCGACGCACCCGCGGGCGCTAGACGGCTCTCCAGGCCTTCCAGCATTCGAGTGAAAATCGCACTGTCTAGTGTCGGAACTATCAAGCCGATTAGCCGGGAGCGCGAGGATCGCAGCGCGCGTGCTGATCCGTTGGGAACGTAGCCGAGCTCATCAACGATCCGCAGAATGCGCTCTCTCAAACCGATCGCGACGGTTTCGGGTCGATTCAACACTCGGGAAACTGTGGCGATAGAACAGCCGGCCCGCTTCGCTATCTCCACCACGGTCGGTGATTGCCTTTGCTCCACACGAGCGATTTTTTCCACAGCCATTGAGCCTATTTCTTCCTCGCCGCGAGCCCTTGAACGCTGCGCGTCACATCATTGTATGAAATCGTTACCATAATACGGCGACCGAGTGAACTGAAATAATGAGCAAAAAGGCCGGTTAGTTGGGCCAAACAGGCCATGTTCGTCATTGGATCAATATTCTTCTTGCGCAACGAAAGTCGCTGATGTAAACCTTTTCATAAATTGAGCTCGGCCAGGGCGGGTGTGTTCGGCATCCGGCGTTGTGTGCGAGGCAAAGCTTGGGCGGTCAGACGTAATGGGCCTGCGCTCGGTATTGGAGAAGGTATGCAAGCGAAGAACAGGCGGACGGGCGAGGTGCCAATTGTTACGGCTAGGCAAGCCGTGTCACTGATCTCCGATGGCGATTGCGTTTATTTCGGCGGTTCAGCTGGGGTTGCTATCCCGGAGCTAATCATCGATGCGCTCCGTGACATTCATTCCGAGCAGGGTTCGCCTAAGAACTTGATGCTGGTTGGTACGGTGGCTATCGGTGATTGGGCCACGACCGGGTTCAACAAATTGGCGGCCCCCGGGCTGGTTCGCCGGGTTGTGGCGAGCGGTTTGAACAATTGCCCAGCGCTTGGACGCCGGGCGCTAGCCAACGAAATTGAAGCATACACTCTTCCCCAGGGAGTCCTGGCGCAGCTTGCTCGTGAAAACGCGGCTGGGCGCCCCGGTGTGATCACGAAAGTTGGGCTCCGGACATTCGCCGATCCCCGCATCGGCGGCTGCAGGCAGAGCGAGTGCAGCAAAGAGGACATGGTTGCTGTCGTCGATATCGAGGGAGAAGAGCACCTGCTCTATAAGACTTTCCCGATCCAAGTCGCGATCCTGAGGGGCAGTATTGCTGACGAGAAGGGAAATATCTCACTCGAGGACGAGGCATATGTCGGGGAAAGCATGTCGATCGCAGCTGCAACGCGGCGGTCGGGTGGAATAGTCATTGTGCAGGTCAAGCGGGTCGCCGCCTCCAATACGCTAAATCAACGAGAAGTAAGAATCCCTGGTGTCCTGGTCGACTACCTTGTCGTCGATCCCAAGCAGCGACAGACTTATGCGACGGAGTATAGTCCGGCCTATGCGGGAAAAATGCGCGTGCCGGACGGCAAAATCGCCGCTCTGCCGTTCGACCTGAGAAAGGTAATCGCGCGCCGGGCGGCGCTTGAATTGACCCCCGGAGCGACCGTCAACATCGGCTATGGTATCTCGAACGGGATTGCGGTCATCGCCGCCGAAGAAGACATTTACCGCTCAGTCACACTGACGGCAGAGCAGGGGGTGATCGGCGGCATCCCTGCACCCGGACAGGATGCCGGAGCTGGCACGAACTACGACATGATAGCGCCGCAACCGGATCAGTTCGATTTTTATGACGGCGGCGGGCTCGACATCGCATTCCTGTCTTCTGCGGAGGTTGATCGGCACGGCAACGTCAATGTGAGCCGCTTCGGCGACAAGATCATAGGTCCTGGCGGGTTCATAAACATCAGTCAGGGCGCTCGAAAAGTCGTGTTCTCCGGTACCCTCACAGCGTTGGGATTGAAGGCGTTCCCGGAGAGCGGTTCTCTCGTTATTGCGGATGAGGGAAAGGTCAGAAAATGGGTGAAGGACGTCTACCAGATCACGTTCAGTGGCGCGTTTGCGAAAGAGCGACAGCAAGAGGTCGTATTCATTACCGAGCGAGCCGTGTTCAAGCTTACGCCCAGCGGCCTGATGCTAACCGAAGTCGCGCCTGGCATATCGGTCGAAAAGCATGTGCTGCCGAACATTGAATTCGAGATAGCCGTGTCGCCGCAACTAAAGCTAATGGATGCAAGGATTTTCAAGGATGAGCCAATGAATTTGGCGGCCCGATTCCACGGTCGCGCACCAGCGTAGAGGAGAGGCCGACGTGAAGTTCGTTACAAGAGATTACGTGGACAAGGTCGAGATTCTCGCAATGAATAGGCCAGAGCGGCGCAACGCTCTGGGTGAACATATCCTCAAAGATCTGCATGAAACGGTAGATAGGGCGGCCAACGATAAAGACGTCAATGTGATAATGCTCGCCGGAAACGGCCCCGGTTTCTCAGCCGGTGCAGACCTAAAGGATTTTTCGGCCGGCGACATCAACGACACCTTTGACCTCAATCGCCGACTAGGCGCGTTTGTACGCTCTCTCGCTCTTGTCAGAAAGCCTGTCGTCTGCGCTGTTGATGGGTTTGCCTTGGGCGGCGGCTTCATGCTCGCAGCCTCGTGCGACGTTATCGTAACAGCTCCAGTAACGCGCTGGCATTTGCCGGAGGTTTCACTAGGCTGGTTGCCCGGCTTCGGGCTGGATACTCTAGCTGCACGCGTTGGACCGTTTGCAGCTCGCTCCTTGAGCTGGAGCCCGACCGCGATCGACGGCGTGGAGGCTCACAGGTTGGGGCTGGCTGACATCCTGTCGCTTCCAACGGAAACTGCTCGCGAGGTGGCGCTTCGCTACGCCAAAAACCTGGCGGCAATGCCGGCTCACGCGGTGCGGACCACGAAACAATTCTTTTCAACATCGGTGACCGCGAGAGCAGAAGTGATGGATGACTTGGCCAATCGCTACTTCGCTCAGGACATCCTCCATGAGACCGCACGAACGAATCTGCAACGCTTTCTCCCGAAGAAGACCGCCGGCGCCGAGGTTGTTCGCAAGGAATGATTTGAACCACGTTCCCGAGTTTCTCATCTCCGTCGAAGCGCCTGTTACGAAACTTTGCTGTCGGGAGGCTTGGCTATCGAGCGGCTCGCAATCCGACCTGTGTTCACCACCGATGATCAAAAGGAGGGCATGGTTGCCTTCGTCGAATGGGCCGCCGCCATTCTCCAGAGGCTGACGCACGGGCAATACTCAGATCGCCCATGACTCAGCACTCGT
The DNA here is from genome assembly GCF_025200865.1 of Bradyrhizobium sp. NC92. Taxonomy (NCBI): domain Bacteria; kingdom Pseudomonadati; phylum Pseudomonadota; class Alphaproteobacteria; order Hyphomicrobiales; family Nitrobacteraceae; genus Bradyrhizobium; species Bradyrhizobium sp. NC92. The sequence goes on along the minus strand of NZ_CP104171.1, from coordinate 6,905,304 downwards.
CTTCGCGGCAGCACTTCACGGTGCTGCTTGTGCCGAAATGTAAACGTTTTCATAATAAAAAATGGAGGGAATGAATGACCAGTATCGTTGAGCCCATCGCTTCAGCCGCGCAGCAAGCCGTGGCGCCGGGTGCGTCACGTGAAAAACAGGTTGCTACTCGGAGCATGACCATTGCCCTGGGCGGTGGCGTAGCCCTGGAGTGGTACGACTGGACTGTCTATGGAATGATGGCGTCTTTTCTGTCGCCACTCTTTTTTCCTTCCAGTGATCCTACGACCTCGCTGCTCGCCGCACTTGCCGTATACGGCGCCGGCTTCTTCGCGCGACCTGTGGGAGCAGCGGTACTCGGTCCTATTGCCGACCGCGTCAGCCATAAGCGGGTGATGATGATCTCCATCACCGCAATGGCCTTATGCTCGCTGCTCATTTCCGTCCTGCCTGGCTATAGCGAGCTTGGTGTGGCAGCGGCGGTGATATTGCTGCTCGTTCGGCTCATCCAAGGCCTCGCCACCGGCGCTGAAGCGGGCGTTGCGAACTCGATTGCGATCGAACTTGCCCCGCCGGGCAAAGAGGGACAGTATCTTGGTCTGATCAGCGGCACATTTATCCAGCTCGGCGTCTTCGCATCCAGCTTGGTCGCCTTTCTCGTGAGTGCCTCTGTAGCTCCCGAAACAATGCACGGATGGGCTTGGCGGCTGCCCTTTGCCTTCGGCGGAGCACTCGGCTTGCTGATCATCTATTTGCGGAGCAAACTGCCGGAGACCTTGATCAAGCACGCCATGCATCGCGATGAACTGTCGCGAACTCAGGAGACCACAGGCGACGTGTGGAAGACGCTCTGGAGCGTACGGCTTTCGCTGCTCGCTATCATCCTGGTCGTCGGAGCGGTGCAGATCGCGAACTATGCCTGGAATGCAGGTTTGCCAAACCTTGCCAACGGGGTGTTCAAGGAGAACAGCACCTGGGTGTACGGGATCACGACTCTCATGGGCCTGATCTGGATCGTCACAGCGCCCTTGGTGGGCGCCTTTGCAGACAAGATCAGACCCTCACGCGCATTCACGCTGCTGCGGCTGCTGCTCGTCGCGTGCTTCTTCCTCACGTTGGCCTACTCCGAGAAGAGCATTTCCACGTTCTTCTTCGTGATGGTGTTTGGCGGCGCAATCGTCGGCTTCAACATGGCGCTCTACAACTTCATCGCAACGACGCTGATGCCACGTGCGGTGCGTACGACCGGTATCGCTGTCGGGTATGCGCTCGGGGTGTCGCTGTTTGGCGGAACATCACCCTATTTGCTGGTGTGGTTGCAGCATGCGCAGATGGCCTGGATGTTTCCCGTCTACGGATCGGTGGTCGCACTGCTGAGCGTTGCTATCTATCACGTCGCGAAAAAGCGAGGCCACGTCTACATCGGCGAGTGATGTGTTAGCTGCTCCGCGGAGCGCGAGAGCTTTCTTGGGAGAAACTATGTCGAGAAGCGATTTCTTATCCGCATGCGAGCGGATGTTGGTGCGCATAGCGCAAACGCGGGATGCTTCCACATCGGGCCTGCCGCATTGGGCCCGAAGCGGGGATGGAAAATGGACGTTCACGTCCGATGGTGATTGGACCGGCGGAGCGTTCGTCGGCCAACTTTGGCTCGCCCATTTGGCCGATCCGCTACGCTTCCCGATATCTGACGCGCATGCTGCGCTGGCCAGGATGCTGCCTCGCGCCGAGCGCCGGACGGCCTTCAAGGGCTTCGGCTTCTACCACGGTGCGGCGCTTGGAAGTATCCTTTTTGGTGATGAAACGGCCCGTGATGCCGCGCTCAGGGTAGCTAGGTCTCTGGAGCAGATGTTCGACCCGAAACTGGGCTTGATCCCGCTAGGCCAGGATGCTGAGGAGGCCAGCGCGGTGGGTATCGCCGAAAGCAGCATCGACTCCCTTCAGGCCACCGGCCTGCTTTACTGGGCCGCGGACCAACTGAATGACTCGCGGATGGAAGAGGTGGCCAACGCACATATGCGGAAGGTATTGGAGATCCATGTGCGCCCAGATAATTCAGTGATCCAATCCTCAACGCTAGACCCGCAAACAGGGAAGGTGCTGAGAACGCATACGCATAAGGGATATAGTGATGTTAGCACTTGGGGACGAGCGCAGGGATGGGCGATGCTCTATACGGCTCACGCTGCCATGGTTCGTCCAAAGCAGGCTTTGTGGCGCCAATATGCCGTGCGCGTACTAGACTGGTGGATCCACCACGTTCCCGCGGACCTCGTTGCGTACTGGGACTTCGATGACCCGGCGATTCCAGCTACCAGCAGGGATACTGCGGCGACCGCTATCGCAGCGGCAGCATCCTTGCGACTTGCGTCCGCACTCGGGCCGGTTGATGGTGCCAAGTACCAGGACTTCGCGGAACGTACCGTGGCTGAGTTGGCGTCGCGATATCTGACGCCAATCGGCCCCGCCGACCAGCGCCCGCTTGGAATGCTCACTGGCGGATGCTTCACCCGAAATGCCTTCGCACGCGATATCGACGCGGCGCCAGACGCAGAACTAATATTTGGTAGCTACTTCCTGTTTGAGTCTCTCGGAATCCTTACCGGTCTCGTTCCTATGGGCCGGATCTAGTAGGACGGGCTGACTACGTAAAAAGCGGGTGAGGATGTGGCAGACCACGACCAGCCCAAGCGAAGAACTCAATTCTGACGCCGGTAAATGCCTTGTCGAGCTCAAATTGTTTTGCGGCCTTGGTTCGCTGGCCTGGCGAGCCTCGAACCGATGCAAGGAAGCGGCATGCCCTTTCGCCTTTGGATAGAATTACAACGTTGCCGCAAGTCTTCTTTGTCAGTGTCTATGCGGTGGCTGGAGCGTCTCTGTCCACCGAGATCGCGAGTGCCGTGATCAAGAGAGGTGCGGTAAACCGACTTTCCAATTAATCGGGCTCACAAACACCGGTCGTGGGAAAGGAGCTTCAGCGGCCGATTTAAACGATGACAGGCCACTCGACTCAAGCCGGCCGGGGCATGAACACGCGGTTCGAGCCGGCTCGCTAGATGTCGCCGAACCGTCAGTGCGCACATTGTGACCTGAGGACGTAGACCTCTAGAGGTGCTCGGGAGGAGGTTTGAATTGCCAGAGTCGCACAACGAAACGGTCCTACGCGTGGACTAGACGGTTGCACTCCATGGTTCACAAAGCCGCAATGGAAATTGACAAAATCGATGCTCGTCTTCTCGATCTGGTTCAACGCAATAACCGTCTGAGCAGTGAAGAACTCGGCGCGAGGGTGGGCTTATCTGCATCCGGAGTTCAGCGCAGACTGAAGCGGCTACGGAAGGAAGGCGTCATAGAGTCTGACGTTTCGATCATTTCGCCGAAGGCGGTCGGCCGGAATGTGACTATGCTAGTAGCCATTTTCTTTGAGCACGATCGCGCAGACATCACCGACCGCTTTAAGCGGGGTGTCCGCAAGATGCCTGAGGTCATGAGCGGCTTCTACGTTACCGGCCAAGCCGATTTCATCCTTGTAGTAACTGCAAACAATATGGAGGAATACGAGCAGTTCACCCGGCGCTTGATAAGCGAGAATCCAGATATAAGGCGCCTTGAGACTGCCGTCGTCTTGGATCGCATCAAATCGGGCTTTACCTTACCAATGGGACGTCTGGCATGCTGGTAACCTATCTTATAGTGCCCGTGACGGACGTGACCTTGCATGATGCAACATTTCTTTCGCGCTCTGGCAGCGGTTTAACAATGATGGCGGACGCTTGTCAGGAGTCCTTGCGGACTGATTCGAATGAGGCCGTTTTTCCTGCATATGCTCGACGCCTGCTCCTCAACGTTAAAGCCGGGTTCTAACCCGCCAGGCCCCCGCGGACCTCAAAGGCCGCTCCACAATTGATCAGTGCCAAAAGAGTTGCTCTAATCAGCGACTGCTTTCAGTGCTTCCACCAAGAGCTTATTGTCTGCTTCAGTGCGACATGCGATGCGCAAGAACCGTCTGCCATTTTGGAGCGTCTTGCCGCCATTGTGCCTGATCAATATGCGTCTGTCGTTTAAAAGCCTTGAGGCGATCACGTCCCCATCCGGCCAGTAGGGCGGCAGTTCGCAGAACACAAAGTTCGCGTCAGGCTTTAGAACTCTCATTCCGTCGATGCTGCGCAGGTCTGCGTATAGTTTGTCTCTGTCGCTGCCTACCCTCATCCAACTCTGCTGTGCCGCGTGCGCGAGGTCAGGGAGCTTGCTCAGAAAAAACTCGCCAAACGTATTGACATTCCATGTGGGGAGCGCCGCTCTCATTTCCTTTATCATCTGTTCATTTGCGGATGCCGCATACCCGATCCTCAAACCGCATGTCCCGTAGATCTTTCCCAGGCTCTTGAGAACGATCACATTAGGAAATTCGAGCAAATGGTTTTCCAGGCTCGCACTTCGTCCGACCTCACTAAATTCAATGAATGACTCATCGATCAACAGGAGCTGCTGTTGAGCTCGAAGCGCGGAAGCCAGATATAGCAAATCGGGATAGGGAACCATCCGCGAAGTGGGATTATTCGGCGATATCACGATGGCCGCGTCGACACCATTTGTGCGCGCAAATGCTGCATAGCGTTGCACATCGAGTTCAAAATCTGGCGATGGCAGGAAAAAGCGTGATAACCGCCCGGGCAGGGCGGTCGTCTCATAGGGATTGAAGGTTGGGACCGGGACAGCAATCCTCATACCCATTCGACCAAGGAGGATAGGAATCAGTTCAGCCACGCCGTTGCAAGCGACAAGGTTATCCGCCGGAGTCTTCACCGCATCCGCAAGAAGTTGGACCATCTGCTCATTAGGAGAGGGATAGCAGGTAATAAGCCTCGGCAAAGCCTCCCGAAGTTCCTCAAGGAACCCGTGCGGCGGAAAATAAGGATTCACCAGAAGGACGAAGTCCGTGATGTCATATTTCCAATAGCCGCCCGGGAATCGGTTGACGAGATCAGGGACGCCATCAGGTTTGAGGGGTACGTCGACTTGTGCTGGGCTGTTCATGACTGTGCTGAACTGAAACGTCTCAGGGGCAAGGCAGATTCCGAAAAGGATCGCGAGCTCTCGGCGTCAAGCATCGAGCAGTGCCCATTCGTGCGGAAATGTGCCCGACAACAAGTCTGGTACACACTGCAGTCGGCAGATTCCACTCATCTATGACTTGCATGGTACTGAAGTTGGCAACACGGAGAAGGGCAGTCGCTGAATCATACTTCTATCCACGCTCAAAAGGAGCGACTAGCTAAAGCCACCGATGATGCGACGGCGAAGATGCTTATTGCCGTATACATTGATGCGCTGAGTGGTGGCACACGAACAGGCGCGACATGCGCCAAAGCGAGCAGCAAGAAGCCGATGTTCACGACGTCGGAAAACGCTTCAGCAGGAATAAGAGGCCTAAGAAGAAATAGAAGCGCCAGGAGCGGCACGTCGTACGACAAGGGCAGGCCCAAGAACCGTCCATCGCGCGACCTGCCGAAGTTCGCAAAGTAGCTAAGCCTCAATGCTCCAGCCAGCAATAGCGTGGTTGCGGTCGCAAGGGCGAGAAGTGAGCCTTGGCTGACCTGTACCACAATTACCGCAGGCAGAACGGCTCCATAGACGATATCCGCAAACCCGTCGAGGCTCGCTCCCATCTTTGCAACATTTGGATCGCGATCTGTCGTGCGACCTGCTACAAACCCGTCGAGATGGTCCGCTAGAACAGCCCAAAGCGCTACCGCCACAGATAGCTCGAGCCGCTCCGATAGCGCAAGAAACAGACTGGCGGAGGAAAAGAGTAGCCCTGTAATAGTTATGGCGTTCGCTGGATCCCATAGGTATTTTAGCATTGGACTCTCACCTCGTCTGCAAATCACGTCGCGGCGCGTACGCGTTCGTTCGGCCCCTGAAAATGCGTTCGGCAATTTGCAGATCCTCAGCATTGTCAATTTCGTACCAGCTGAGACCATCGCATCGCGCCGCTGAGAGACGCAGATCTCGTTTTGCTATCAGATACCCAAAAAATTCTTCGGTATAGGTCTGCCTGGCTCCGGCGGAGATGATATCGTCCAGCGTGGGAACGATCGTAGCCTTGAGCGTCGGCGCTGAAAGACGCAGCAGGTTCATCGTCTTGAAAAGCCTTGGACCATTCGCAACCAGATCTGATGCGGTTTGCTTCAATCGAAAGCCTGTGATGAACCCGTTCTGCGACAGCAGAACAGCTGATCCTTCCATTGAATCATCGAAGGGAACGACTGCAGCCACGTCGGTCCCGCCGCAGCCTATCAAGTAGCGTAGCGCATCCTCTTCGAAAAAGACGTCGCCTTCGAGCAGGAAGCAGTCTCCGCAGAGAAGAGCGTCACGCGCCAGCCACAAGGAATAGGCGCTACCGGTGCGCTCAAAGACGGTCGACTCGACATATTTGATGTTGATTTGGCCGAATCGGCTGCCGCAGGCATATTGAATGGCGTCTTTGCGGTAACCCACGACGATCGTGACCTCTTCCACGCCGACAGCTTCCAGATTTCGCAGAGCGTTATGAAGAATCGAAGTGCCGTTGACCTCGACCAGCGGCTTCGGTCGCAGATCCGTCAGAGGACGCAGGCGAGAGCCGCAGCCAGCGGCGAGAATGACGGCGTTCTTGGGAGCAACGGTCACCATTTAGTTCCTTTTCATCGTGCCGCTAAGGTGAAAAACCGACCAGCTTTTTCGCCGCGGCCTACGCTGGCTGAAGCGACTTCAGGTTCGCTACAGCCATTGGCCTGAAGCCCGAGAGCAGGCAAACGGTCCCGCGCCGGTCCTTCCAAGAAAGGGAGACCACGGATCCGGCGCCTCAAGCTGCCTGAGATGCCAAATCCGCATTCCGGTTGAGTGAGGCTTGCTACGTCATCTGAGGACATGTCAGGCAATGACAGACATTTGAGATCGCAGTAGGACCTTGCCAATTAGAAGGAAGTCAGGGACGTAAAGTCCTCGAAAAAGAATCATGATCCTGTTTCGACGAGGCCCTGTTGGCGAGGTTCAGCATTGGACCGCAGTATTCCGCTTCCGCACGTGCGAGTTCGTCGTATTCGAACAGTTCGAAGACTTCCTCGAGAGTGGCAATATTCGGTTCAATGCTCGCGGTGCTTTCCTCAGCCATAATGCGACGGCAGACTTCACGCATTGCCGCCATTGCCGCTCGCATTGTGTGGTTGGCCCAAATGACCGTGGAGACGCGAGCTTCACGGTATATAGAGATCGGTGTTCGGTAGTATTTCGTCGGAACGATCACGATTGGCAATCTGTTCTGCCAAGCGTGAGTGAACGAAAGGATTTCGTCCGCGGTGCTCCTTCGCGAATGAATAATGATCGCGTCTGCTCCCGCGTCGGCATAGGCGTGAGCGCGCGAAAGTGCTTCGTCCATCCCATGACCGGCGATCAACGCCTCGGTCCTTGCCACGAGCACCAAGTCTTCCGCGGCGGTATCCTTCACTGCCCGAAGGCGGCCAGAGAACTCGTCGATATCGGCGAGGGGATGCCGATCCCCAACAAACGAGTTCAGCTTTGGAAAACAACTGTCCTCGATCGCGACCCCAGCAGCTCCACGCTGACGGAGCTTGCGGGTCACCAGACGCGCATTGTTGAAGTTACCGAAGCCGCTATCTCCGTCAACGAGTACTGGTAATTCGCTAGAGTCCACGATCCGCTCGACCACGTCTACGAGTTGGCTCCATGACGCTTCGTTGGCATCGCGATAACCCAGGGAGCAGGCAATAGACAGGCCCGATGCCCAGAGGCCTGTGAAGCGTGCGCGTTTAGCGATCGCGGCAGAGAGACCATCATGCGCTTCCATGAGAAACGATAGCTCTCTGCTGTTGCAGATTTCAGCACGCAAGATCTCAGCAAGAGAGGACCGGGTGGATTGATGAATGGCGTCGGCGAGGACGCCTGAGGATTGATCTTGCATGCCGATTCCTTGGAATGACGGACCGCCTTGTGTCGACGGACGATTTCATCGGTCGATACGTGACATGCTGCTTCGTCTAGATCAATTGCGAGGGTTGGTAGTTGAGTTGGCCTTGGACATACTCCGTCCCGGAGTGCCTCAGGAAAGTTCGCTGCGCTCGAGCCTCGTTGGGAGGGCTCAACTCGATAGCGCACCGACGGTGGATGCGGCGATAGAGCACATGCATAATCGATATGCATTCCGCTGCGCGCTGCGCGACGATGGCATGCCGACATGAGCGCTGTCTCGCTGTCGAGCTAGAAGCGAGCTCTTCAGCAAACTATTGTTGTGGCTGCTGATATGCTCTCGGTCTCCATACAGACTCGCGACATATGACGACCGCAATGGTCCGCATGAATGTCAGCACCCACCACAAGGCAACTACTGAGTCGAAAGATGGTACTTGATGTCCCTCGACGCGTCGACGGATTTGGCCGATCAAACGGCAGCGTCATGCATCATGGTTTGCTCCTCTGGGTGGTAAGCTCGCGCGCACCCTTCAAAATCGCCAGCTCTGCGAGCCGAGCTGAGGCGATCTTAACCCATGAACTGAAATTGGCGGCAACGAGACGCCCGCTAAGGGGCGACGTGAGGCGCTGGCGGTCACGCGCCGCCAATTTCACAGGCCAGCCTTACTGCCCTGATTGCAAAACTGACCAGCCCACTCCCGCCACAGTGAGATAGCGAGCGTGGTGTTGAAGTGTATCTTCGAAGCAGCCTGCGGAGTACCTACCAGAACTGGTTGTTACTCGACACTTGGATGCGAGGCCGGATGACAGCTCCGAGAAGCCACTGACGCAATTCGTCCAGAACGAATTGGAGCCGGTATCGCTCAAGGCATGCGTCTTGCCCGCAACGGCATTGATGTGCGCACTTGCTGGATTCGCGACGTTTACCCGTAAAATGATCATCGCTGAGGAGGCAATCTATGATCCACGCTCACCCAATGATCGGCTGTTGCTCAGTATGAAGCCACCATGAGAAAGTTAGAGTTGCCGATCTTCCGAGAACAGTCCGTCGAAGGCGGGCGGCCGAAAGCCGCGACGGGGCGAACTCCATTGATCGTCTCCGTCGGCTGCGTGAAGGCGGATGACGACCATATCCAGAAGGGCTCTGGTCGACGCGTCCAGGATGGCGTCTTGTTCGTCTTGTGCAAATTAGCGGAGCTGCAGCATTCGGCAAGGCGCTGCTTTGGTGCCAGTGATCGTACAAGGTCGCGGTAAACGCCCGATTGGATGAACGTCACCCGCCTGTCACTGCACGACAGGCTGACGAGCGGTGCGTGCGCTGGCTGTTACCCGCTTTTCGCTGAATATGCACGCGTTAAGGGACGCCCTCCTTGTGCCTGTTGCTGAACGTGCCGATCTCGGACGTGCAGCGACTTCATGGTGCGCTCGGCGATCCGACTTCCTGCTTGGGCTGAACGCTGGCAGCGCCGTCGTCGACTTGCGCCGTTCACGCTTAGATCTGAAGGTGAACGCCGGAGTCTCCGCCCGCTAAAGCTAACGTGCGATTACCGTTGGCGGCGGCCAGCGCCACCTTCCTCTTGAAATCCGGTGTGTGGTTCCGAAGTGCTCGCCCGCTTCATCTTCTGCCCAAAGTCGGATGTCAATCATGCTCTCCGCCAGGCAGGAGCCCCTCTGATCGCGCCGTTCAGATTTGAGGCCGGTCCTGCTTAAACCATTTCCTCGGTAGGCCAATGTAGTAGCCGCGCCTGCGAAGCTCTGGCTCGGACCTGTTGAGCGTTTCGCAAATTAATTTCACAGACGCGCCTGCATCAACAAGCTGGCGCAGCAGGTCGTCCTCTCGTTTGGTCCAGCGAGAGGAGTGAGGAATCAAGTTCAAGCGAACTCCTTCTTTGATTTGTAGTATTCTCGAGAACAGTTATCCTCCGGCCAGGCGCTGGGGGGGCCTCAGCCGTGCTAACCGCGTTGACAAGCTTTGTCTGCGATCTACGCTTTTGTGTTCTGGAAGTCGCAGTGCAGTCCCAACTCGGATAGCGAGATTCGCGGCTCCCTCGTCCCTGATATGTGTGGCCGGTTTGATTGACTCGCTGGGGCCGTGCGGCGTAGGGAACGCACGGATCTTTGGGCCGCATCAGGTTGGCGAGCAACGATTTGGGCCACAAGACAGCGCCTCGTTGGCCCTGATCGCGGCCACAATCGCATTTAGATCAGCCGACCGAGCCGGGAACGCCCATGGCTGAAAGCAGTTAGCTTCCTTCTCGCCGACTGAACGATCTCGCCGTCAGCGCCTTCGATCCGCTGATTGGGAAATATCCAGTCTTCGTAGAGGCCAGCATGAGCCGCGCAATCCTCGCAATATCTTGTCCTGGCGGCTCTCAGGATCGCCAAGATGCTGTGGGAGTGAGGCTTCGGAAACGATGCTCGCGGGGAAGCAACAGCCGGTCCATGCCATTAACGGAAGTCCCAAAGCTGCTCCTCGCCTGTCCTGGTTATCGTCGACCAGAAAAAGAATACCAGGGGAGCCGTTCCGTGGATAGCTATACGTTGGCATAGCTGAAGCTCCGGCAGGTCTTCTGCCAAAGAGATTTTGAGCCGCTAGGAATCAGCCGCAGAAAGCCAGTTAGACGGACACTCGACTTGTTAACTGATACAATGAACTCCCGCGGTGAATGGCTCAAGGGCTTTCGCGGGCGCGACAGTCGCTACTCCGCGCACCAGTGCTCGAAGCTCTCAGTTCTCCCCTCGAGGTCTTCAGAGTCTCGACCAGGTCCGTCGGAACGTCGCCTGAGGCCGCGCTGTCGGCGTCGGTCTTCCAGTCGTGCTCGGACCTGACCTCCGGTGAAAACTTGTTTGTGGTCTTGCTTGTCATGGCTCCATTCTCGCAGGACCGAGCCTCTGACAGACCCAGGGCGGTTCGAAGCCGGATAAGTGATCGGACCGAGAAGCAAACCGTCCTGTATTGACGAAGAACCTCGACGTAGCTAGCACTTGCGCATTTTTGCCCGTACTAAGATCGCCCAATCACCTTGCGCAAGAACCGGACAGTCCGCCGACAAGCGCAGGCGCACAACCGCATGTTGAGGCTTTATGTTCTGTTACGCCGCACGATCCAGGCAGCGCTCGCAGTCAGCCGAAGCAGACAGCCGAGACCTGAGGTTCGATTTTGCCAAGGGCATGCTCATCATCTTGGTGATTAGCGGACATCTAACACAGTACGTCATCTACGGACATAACGGCTATTGGTATTCGCCCTATTTCAAGTCGATCTACATGTTTCATATGCCGCTCTTTATGGCGATAAGCGGATATCTATCGTCGAAAGCTCTCCTGCGAAAATCGCTCGCGCGCAGCGTCAGCGAGCGTGCGATGCAATTATTGTTGCCAACGCTATTTTGGTGCACGTTGATGGAGGCTACTAAGTTGGCCGCGTTCAAGTTGGCCGGAGCCTCGCCTTTGAACAGCGTAACTGGCGGGCTGTCGGACTTTGCCATGGATCTCACCGGCTCATATTGGTTCATATGGGCAACATTTGCTTCCTTCCTTGCTATCAGGCTTCTTCTGGCGGCTTGCGGTCGCTCATCGATGTGGGTCATATGCATTTCAGCAATCGTGGTTGCACTGGTGCCCGTGACATTTTCGATAGTGCCTTTGCTAAGATACACTTATCCGTTCTTCTGCCTGGGATTCTTGTTCGCTCAATCGAGCGAATGGCGGACGCACATAATCTCACGTCACAAACTTCTCTTGAAGTTGTCACTCGCTGCAATTACTTGCGCGTGCTATCTTAGCTGGGGCAAAGAGACTTATGTCTACAACAATCTTGTTCTAATTCACGATACAGCGTCCGCTAAGCAAGTATTGCTCATGTTTCTCGGCTCTGCAGCGGCTTCTGCAATCGTGATGGAATTAGTGCTGCAGTTCTGGAGCTTTGGCTGTCCAAATCGAGTGGCTCGCTTTGTTGCCGTTGAGCTTGGCCAGGGCACGCTGCTTCTTTATCTGATCCAGGGAGCCGTTTTTCGTCTTATGGATTTGATCCCGTTAGGAGAGCCATGGGATTTGTCGATCAGAGTCGCCGTCGCCGGCATGCTCGGAATGGGGATTGTTGTGATCGCCACGACAATTCGGCGGATTGTGCAGGACCTTGGATGGGTGTCCTGGATTGTTCTCGGGGCGCCGCCTCGCTCGCGTTGCTCAAAGCTTAATCACTAACCAACTGAGCCCTCTAAGCCTCGTCATTGCAAATGAACAAGTCTCTATGCGAAGCCGCACGCGGGGTGGAGCAAACGCTATCATCGCCGATTAGACATTCCATTCCTGTCTCGCGAAAGAGCTTCCATCGAAACTTGCCCACCTGTACTTGGCCGGCACTTGCTGGTGCGAGGCTAGCGAACTGATCATTCACCGACATCTGTCGATTCCTAACGGGAGGCGTCACTTCTGGCGGTCATTTCATCGCATCCTCGTGCTGAGCCACCCACATGAGGGGCCGCTTCGGTAATCTTATGGCTGCTCATGGAGATGGCCCACGAGCCGGCCAGATCACGAAAGTGCTCCATCGCGCTTAAAGCGCTGCGTTTTATGTGGTCCTTCGGGCGCCAAGCCGGCACAGCCCAACACCGCTGAGCAGCAGCAACTCATTCGGTGATGCCAGCCCTCTCGTTGCAGGGTCCTAATTATTGGTGGGCGGCCCCAGCGTTACTGTAGGCCTTATTGATTGCGGTTCTCTGTCAGTTTCGGCGCTTTGGCATCGATCGCGCTATTAAAGTTTGAGTCGGAGAATGCGGACAGGGGGTGTCCGGATCGGCGTTGAACGTCCAGACGGGGCACAGAGTTTTACGGGGCTGTCGAGATTTCGTTCGCAACGCCAACGGCTTTGCGGTCTTATAAATGTCATCTTGCGCAAGCCAGTAGGCGACGGCCGATCTGGCCAACTTTCAGCTCGATACAAAGTAGCGTCAAAGATGCGCGCAGTAGGCACGAGATAGTCGATGATAGGGCGTTTTCGCGATTGGACACTGTTGTCCATAATTGGCTCCGTGGCGCTTTGTCCGGCCGCCCAAGCGCAAGACCGCCGCATTGTCGCCGAACCCGTTGCGCCTCGTACTGTCTGCGATCGCCCGGTGGCGTCCGGGAAGAACGATACGGCCAACCTACAAGATGCCATCGACCATTGCCCCGTCGGCGAAGCGGTCTATTTGACACGTGGCGAGTTCCTGTCGGGGCCACTCGAGATGAAATCAGGCGTGACTTTATGGATCGGACGCGGTGCCACGCTAATCGCGATCGCTGAACCAACGGCTTATGACAAGGGTTCGGGGCATTGTGGTCGTATCGCTGGCAAAGGCGACGGTTGCCGGCCGTTCATTAGCTTTTTCAAAACGCGGGGCGGCGGCATCTATGGCGCGGGCACTATCGATGGCCAGGGCGGCGCGCCTATGGCCGGCAGCGACCAATCTTGGTGGCAGCTGGCACGCCGCGCACAGGCTGAGGGAGGCAATCAGAACGCACCGCGTTTGATCCAGATCGACCATGCGCAGGACGTTACCCTGTACGGTGTGACCTTGCGCAATGCCCCAAATTTCCATGTGGCGATGAACCAGGTCCAGGGAGCCACCTTTTGGGGCCTCACCATCGATGCACCAGCCGACGCCCGCAACACAGATGGAATTGATCCGGGGGCTAGCCAGGACGTCACCATCGCCCACTGCGTGATCCGGACTGGAGACGACAATGTCGCGATGAAGGCGGGCGACAATGGTTCTACCCGCCATATCTCCATTATCGATAACTATTTTGGCTGGGGACATGGGCTATCGATTGGCAGCGAGGTGAACTCCGGTGTCAGCGACATCCTCGTCCGCGGCCTTACCCTGGACGGCACCACTTCAGGCCTGCGCATCAAGAGCGATGTCAGCCGAGGCGGTCTGGTGGAGCGGGTGACCTATGAGGATGTTTGTCTGCGCAATAACCGATGGCCGATCATCTTTGACACAAAATACGATTCCCGCGCGCGGGGTGATCGCGTTCCACTCTATCGCCAAATCGTTCTGCGTCATGTCCGCGGCAACACGGGGATGCTGCTGATGCGCGGGCTCGACCGGTCGCATGCTCTCGAGATTACTCTGGACGATGTGCGATTTGCCGATTCCGCGACCTGGTACATTGAGAATGCAAATGTGACGGTAGGACCGTCCGGCGTGTCGCCGCCGCTACCGCATGGTCGAGCCGAGGCTCCTTTGCCCGGCGGACGGGAGAGGTGTGCAAAAGCATTCCCCACCCGGTAGAGAGCAGTTAAAACACAGTGGTACCGAGCACTATCTCGAAACTTCCGGAACCATGCGCATAGAAGCCCGAACTCGGCCGCACTGAAACTGAAACTGCTGCGCAGCAGGTCGACGGGGTTGCACGCTTGGTCGCTGCAGATCACGACGAGTCCCCGTAATCAGCTGCGCGTTCCATCACGTCGAAACTGCTTTGATGAAAATATGACCACGATGAAAGCTTACGTGTTTTCAGCTGCCGTAATGGCTGCGTGTTTCGGTCTTCCGAAAACACTCGCTCAACCCTTATTGGTCTCACAATCCAACGATATGGCCTATCACTCCGTACAGGCAGCCATAGATGCACTACCCGCGCAAGGCGGCGATATTCTGATTGCGCCGGGCATCTATCGCGAGAAAGTCAGGATCGTCAAACCTGGTGTTCATATCAAGGGCACCGGCAAGAGGCCGGATGATACGGTCGTCGTCTATGGCGACGGCGCGATCTATGTGGGGGGAACATCTCGTTCCGCGACGTTGGAAGCGTCCGGAGACGATTTCTGGCTCGACAATCTAACGATTCAAAACGATTACTCGCTAGATCCCGCTCATCCGCCTTCGCAGGCTGTAGCACTGTCCATTACCGGAGACAGGGACGTTCTCACTCGAGTCCGCCTCCTTGGCGCACAGGACACACTGTTCGCCAATAAGGGGCCGAACGGCCGCTTGTCGCGACAATACTTCGCGGACTGCTACATTGAGGGACATGTCGATTTCATATTTGGCAATGCCAAAGCCTATTTCCGGAAATGTGAGTTGCATGGCATCGTTCATCAAACGGTTGTGTATACAGCACAAGGAAAAGCAGCGCCGGACGAGGACAGCGCCTTTGTGTTCGATCATTGCACTTTGACTGCCGATCCTGGAATAGGCGAAATTGCTCTTGGCCGTGCTTGGCGATCCTTCGCTGCAGTAGTTTTCTTGTCATCCAAGATGGAAGCGCCGGTGATCGCGGAAGGGTGGCGCGAATGGACTCCGGGCAAGACCGACACGCTGAGGACAGCCTACTATGCTGAGCACAAATCCACCGGCCGGGGAGCCGATTCCGCGCGGCGCGAACCTTACTCCCATCAACTGTCCGACAGTGAGACCAGGCAGTGGTCACTGAAAATGTTCTTCGGAGACACGAGCTGGCTGCCGCATAAACATCAAAACTAAGAAGGAGAGCATTCGTGAAACGAAGATTGTGCCATCAAATGCGCTGTTCTTTATGAGAATGGCTGCAAGGTAGATGATCGTGCCGGCTTTGATCGGGCCCAATCTGTTACATCTCGGCGCAAATGTGAACTGCTGGAATCGAGCTCTGCTTGGCAACGATGAAAAAAGATCCAGCACTTGGTCCGCGAGCGGCAAGTTTGCAGATCACGCGCATGTCTGTCGACATTCGACCGCAGCGCTGGACGTGGTGTGCGCGACCCGCAAACGCGACAACCCGCTGTCGCCTAGACCAATACGAGGAGGCGGCAGCGTTCTGACTGCGGGACACTTTATCCGTGGACGAGAATACGGCCTTCGACGTGGGGTCCGCAAAGGCGCTCTTCGCTCGTACCCTCCACGCTATGCACTGCCATTAGATGCGGCAGCTTCCGGGTTGCGCGCGGTAGCTCACCCAGCAGGTTCTACACAGCGCCGTCATCTTCTTGTCCCGCATGCGGAAGATCCGCCTAGCCGCCGGATACCCCATGCTACCCGGTTTGTAACGGCCACGATCGGCGCAAGCATGGCGAGCGGCTATGTTCCCGCACATCACGACATGAAGTTTAGATATCGCGAATTGATTTAGGTCTTCGCCCTCTCTGCACTGGCCAGGTCAACCTGCGCTCACATCCGCAGCGACGAGTATATCAAATCAGGTCGGCCCGTAGGGCTTAGAAAAATATGGACGTAGACACCAGTAAATTCAAAGCATGGTCTGTCTCCCGCGTGTGTATGAGGCTTGTTGGCTTGTTGATGTATGTTAGTCCAAGGCTTGCATAAACCCCAGGTGCCAGATGCGCGGTGTAGGTTCCCGAGATCGCTGTAGTATCGTGGTGCGCGAGATGTCCCTTCACCAAGTCAGCGTCTACCGCAAAGTGACTCCAGACTGCGTTAGTGGCAACGATAGCGATTTGGTCACTGGGCCGGCTATCGAACAACCCTTTCGCATAAAGACGAAGCTCGTAATACTGACTGATTCTGTTCAAGTCAGGCGGCGCGTACATCACAGAGAAGCCGGCATAGACCCCACGAGATGCCGAGCCCTTAAAGTCAGACTGCCAGAGTTGCCTGTCGGCAGCAACGTAGTAGACGCTGTTCTCATTAGCTCGCGGATGATTCGGATAAGCCAAGTTCGTAAAGCTGCTCGTGTTGAAGCCGATGCCGGCTCGCAGCCAGGACTCGGGTGTGCCCGGACCAGCTTTGTTCTTGTAGCCGGCCTCATCGAGCCAAAGGATGCGTGCGTTAGTCGTATCCCAATTTAGGCCGATCGGGTTCTCGGTGATCTGCGCATACTGACCGTCTGGACTGAGCGAGCGCTGGATCGAGACCCGATTATACAGGTGATCATCAAAATTGTACTTTAGGTTAAGCGCTGGCGTGGGCGCAGCATTGTTGCTCATACCTGCCTGATACAAGATGTTTGATGAGGGTCCCAAAACGCTTGCTGCTGCACTGCCGCCGACCACAGTCCCCGCGAACTCATTCTGATTTCTAAGATAACCCATTTTGAGTTCGAGCTTACCGCCGAAAAGCGTCTGGTAGTAGGCAAGGATGTTGATTCCTAGCCTGTCTGGCCCGCCGGCTTCCCAAGACCAGTATTGCTGCTCGGCTCCCACGATGATCTGACCATCGGGCACTCCAAAGCGGCTCAAATCGTATGTCACGATCATGAAATTCACGGTCCCAAATGTCGGATTCTGTCCCATATAGAGTTGATTAGCGACTCTGGTTCTGCCCGCATTTGGCAATTGATTGTTTATGAGGCTATTTACTGTTCCTCCCACATAACCAATCCCAACCTCTGCCAAGGCCGATCTAACGCCGCCTTTGTCTTGATCTATCGTATCGACAGGGCCAGGTATAATGAGCGACATGCCTTTTTCACGAAGAGTTTCGAACTTTGCGAAGGGGGCCGCCTTTTTTTGAGTTCTCTTCCTAGCAACCTCATTCGGCGTGTCGCGCTTTGCTAGAGTCATAGTGCTAGAAATCGTTGAGCTATCGTTGAAGCGCGTTGCTCGCGAAGCGACTCCTTGATGAATCCTCCCTCTGGTAAGCTCATTTGGGATATCGTTTCCCTTAGGCGCGTCGAGAGTTTGTGCCGACGCCGAATCCGCGATGAACAGCTTCGCGAGGAAGAGTGCGATTGGAAGCTCTCGTCTCATCGAACGTTGACGAAAGCTCAAAACGAGGGCCGCAGTCGGTTGTGATCGAACCGACATCGCTACAGCAGTGCACTCCCGCATAGTGAACTCCGCATCTGTAGCGCTGACCTCTGGATTGTGCTCCAGCCTGATTGGTCTAGAGCCAATCTGCCGTTTCGGCGTGTGTGAGGGGGTGGCGCGCCGTTTGAGCGAAATGAGTGATCCCCGCGAGGCACTTAGCTTGCTGGGCATCGGTCGAGCCCACCTAAACGCGTCGGCGACTTGCGTGCCGTTCTTTTCTTTGCGGTCCTCGTTTCCTCAAGATGATGGCGGCGGGCGCTCCTCGCTATCTTCGCTACCAATACGCCGCGATGGATCCCATTCCCTTCCGCCATTCGAGCGATGATTTCGGCTATGCCGAGCATCCTGGCCGGAGAAGGGCACTGGTTCGAGAAGGTGGTAACCTTCCCAAAAGAAGGGCACCTGTTCGAGAGGCTGGTGACCTTCAAAAAAATACCATCGCCACGTATCTTGCTCTGCGTTAGGCGTCTGCGGCGATTTCGTGGTTGGAGACCAAGCCCGAAACCAGCGACATTTAAGGCCCGCAACATCCGACAATTGGATGTCTGGCGATCGTGCCAGAACAAAAGCCATGGCCTTCCATGAGCAAGTCGAGATCGCACTTCGAGCGGATTTGATAGCGCTAAGTGCGGAGTTGGCAAATCCATGAGATCCGCTGGTGCGGCACGATCTATACTGCATGTTGACTCCTCGACGTACGGTCCGCGCAACGTTTGTTTGGGATCCTGCCATTTGTCAGTCGCCGCCACCAATCGCCAAGGTAGATAGTTGACTGGCTCGCGACAGCTATCTGCGGAGATCGAGCTATTGGCAGGCTCCACCGGGTCAGAGGAATGTTGGTGACATTTCGATCACCCGATACAATCGCGGTGCGCGTTGCTGCTGCTGCCCAGCTCCTCGGCGGTTGCATCTCCGCCCGGGCAACCCAATGATCTCAGGACGACAAATTTAATAGCGTTCGCGACGCCTCAAAGTGCTAGAGGCAGACAGCTGCGGCTTAAGCTGTGCATCGGTTTCGCAAGCCGGACCCTCTATCAAATACTCTGAAAACTGTAGAGGTGGCGCTCGGCCCGGACGTGACGCTCGGTCGGTAGAAGGGGCAAAGCGTCCGCGGAAACTCTCGCCAATTTGCTGCCATAGAGCCTCAGCCTCAAGGAAACCAGGCACGCTGACGAGCGCAGGGGAGCGGCTCATGTCGGGCTGCCGCGTTCGACGGAGGCCAAAGCCCAGCGGAAAGAGTTGATCGAGGTCGCTGCAACTGTGAGCGGCTTTCTGAATTCGCCGTTCACGCTCGGCTGTGCTAATACGGTGAGCGGTCAAGATAAGCGTCGAACGCGGCAGCAACAGCGCGCAATACAAAACGATGCTCTCGCTTTACGCGGATTGTTCCGTGGTGGATGTCCACTATTCCGTCTTCGGCGAGCATCGGCAAGCGTCCAGCGGAACTAAGAAAAGGAACTGGATCAAATCCGTAGGCAGTGCAAATTGCCGAAACATCTACCTCCAAATAGCACATCAGGCGCTCAATTATTGCCGCTCGCAGGCGGTCTTCGTTGCTGAGACAATAACCCTTCGAGGTCGGCAGACGGCCGGCGCTGATATGGTCGCTGTAAACGCTCGTTGCGAGTTCGTTCTGGACGTAACCGTCACTGAGACGCCCGATGGCCGATGTGCCAAGACCGATCACGGTTCTGCAGGTGTCAGCCGAGTAACCCAAGGAATTGCGCCGCAAGCGACCAGCTTTCTGCGCCAGCGCGAGCTCGTCGTCCGGCAAGGCGAAGTGGTCGAGCCCGATTTGCAGGTAGCCTGCGGCGACCAGAGTATCGGCCATAGCCGAAGCCTGTTCAGCGCGAGCAGCATCGTCCGGCAGCGCCATCTCATCAAGCATGCGCTGACGCTTCATATACGAAGGAACGTGCGAGTAGCCGAAAACCGCAAGCCTGTTGGGGCGCATGGCCACCGCGGTCATAGCGCTCTGAACGCAGGACTGCACCGTCTGGTTCGGAAGGCCGAAGATGAGGTCGAAGTTGATGCGGCTTATTCCATGCTGGCGAAGGGTTTCAACAGCCCTGGTCGTCTGCGCCTCAGTCTGGGTCCGATTGATCGATCTTTGAACAACTGGATCGAAGCTTTGCACTCCGATGCTCGCGCGATTGAATCCGGCTGCTCCTAAGGCTTCGGCCATTCGGATCGTGAACGTGCGTGGGTCGATCTCGATAGCGAGCGTTGCCGCTTTTTGGAACGCGAAGCAGCGGCGCAAGTGTGTCATCAGGGCCAGGAACTGCGCTGGCTCGATAAGGGTCGGCGTGCCGCCGCCGAAGTGTACGTCGCTCACAGGCATTGCTTGCGGCGTCTTTTTTGCAACTAAGTCAATCTCCTTGCGCAGCACATCCAAGTAACCGAGAATAGGGGCGTCGCGCCGGGTGAGCGCTGTAGTGAAGCCGCAATACCAGCAGATCGATCGGCAGAACGGAATGTGAAGATAGAGCGAAACGGACTCGTCCGGCAGCCGGCTCAGCCATTTTTCACAAGTGTTCGCGCCGACTGTCTCCGAGAATTCAGGTACAGTTGGATATATGGTGTACCAAGGCAGCCGGCCATCGCAATACTTTTTCAGGAGTGTAGTCTGCAACGTTACAGTCCCATGCTGCTGTAAGACTCATCTTAGTCGCGGCGCTCGCCAGCATCTTTGCGCTATGTCAATCGACCGGCTTCAGCCCTGAATTCCTTCGGCAGCATGAGCGCAATCGGACGGGAGAGAGCGAATGACTATTGAAGTAGTGGCGGGCGCACGAGCCTAGTCTTCGTTGTCCGACTGGCAATCACGAAAGCTGTCTCACGGATTGGTAGCCGCGTCGCCGACAGAAGAAGCTCGACAGCGCTACCCGCGAAAACTGACGGAGAAGGATGCACGCACTTCTTTCTGAAGCCTGAAGCGCTGCGCGAGGAACGAGAGCACGTGGTCAACGTATGAGAGCTAAAGGACCACGTGGCCCATAGGTTGGCGGCCAGTAAAACAAGCTCAATCGACGAAAGCGAAGAACGCTCAGGAAGTTGCGGGAATGATTGATATCCACAACGGGGTCATCGCTGTTCGGCATCGCGGATGCAAATGCCTCGTAGCCTCCGCCGCATCTGGCTGCGCCATGAAGGGTCAAGCGCATCATACAACCTGACGCAACGTGCGATTCAAGCCTCCTTGGTGCTGCGCGTGAAGTACGTGATAGTCCGATGAAGTGATGAGCCTCAATTCCGCCACGCTACTTGTTTCATTCTCGAGAGCGTCATCACGGATGTACTGATGATGTTGGGGTGGACCCGGCGCACTTTTTAACCCCCCGGTCGAGTGCGTCGGGGCGCCTTGGTCGGATGTCAGATCATGGACATTCAAACAATGATTGTCACTTGGGACACTCTCATGTGACGCCAGCCGGTGATCAAGCTGCACATCTTGCACAGAGCTCGGGTGTGCTTGCGTCTTGACGGCTTCTTCTTGCAACGAAACGGTCGCGCCTTGGTTGGCTCGTTCTTCCAAGCAAATAGACGAACGTACCTTGGATAATCCATGAAAGGCGATCGCAGAGCGGCAATCTAGGACTGATTATCTTTGGCAGCCTAGGCATGAAGGCGTGCCGGTACGAGGGATGCTGACAAAGACACCTGTGCGATCGATCGCTAAGACCAGCCAAGGAAAATGGCTCCAGACAAGCGAGGTCCGCGGTTAAGAGTCGATTGGGCGGTTACGATATTGATATTGAAGTCGATAAATTGGGCTTGGAAGGCAGCTTGTTGCCGCGAAGGCTACCGGCCAATAGTCGCGCCATCGTGACGCCGGACGCGATCTCTGGGACGTGAGGAGCGGCTTTTCCGCTACTCCAGCTCCTTTGCCGTCGCGGCAGCGCGCTGACCCACTCCCTCCGTTGGCCCGTGGGTGAGCTTGTAGCCCAGAACGTCGGTCGACTTGTTCAAAGTATCCTGGCGTTGGCGTGCCGCCCACGCAAAAGGTCTTGGGGTCGCTTCGCAGCTCAGTCCAGTCTCGTCGGAGAGTCCGAAGCTCTCAGAGATTAGGTCACATCTCCGACCGCGGCAGCAACGAAGGATCCTCGCTTGCAAGTGCCGCTTCTAGATAGGCCGCCCGCTGATCCCGCGCCTTCAGGTCGTTCTGGACGTAGAACTTGGTTGCCTTAAGAGGCATATGAAGCCTCCTCGGTCATACGGTTGGCGGTTCTGATGTCCTTGCTTCCGCTTGTCTCGACCGCCAAGCGAGATAATCACGGTGTTGCCATGCAGTCGAGCAATGGCATTTGCATTCCTCCCGCTTCCGGAGCCAACTGTCGAAAGTCTCTGCCGACCGACTTCGAGCACTCGTATCTTAAAGCACAGTGCAGCCTCGAAGGTGCCGACCGGAACATACAGCCGACCGTGGAGGGGCCGTTCACGTCCCTGAATTTCCGGATCACCTTTCCGTTCCGGAACTCGAGACTCGATGGACCGGCCATCTTTGTGAGGCGAGGTGCAGAGCAGAAAGGGACGCCGCACTCTACCCGACACCCACGCTGCAAAAAAACCTTTGACGACGCCACGAAGAGCCTCTGTTGATGAACGCGAGTTCAAGTGGCTTCCTGAAATTGCCACCAGAACAGGGGGGCGACAGCATACTTGGTGTTGAGCAAGAATGCTTTGTGAGCGTCCATCTGGCACGCCGCTCAAAGGAGGATCGTCAGGTGATTGGGCCGATTCGACGGAACTGGAATCCAAGAGACTTCTTCGATGAGCTGAAACCTGCGATGTTCACGGCCGGACCAGCGACTGTGCGCGCACGCCGGAAGAAGCTCTGGCCAGAGTTGTATACCGAATACGACGCGAGGCATTTAAGGCAAGAATTGTCGAACCGACATCTAATCGCCAGCAGCGAAGCTGAGGCGTTCTTCAGAGCCTGGGCCGCGGATGAAGAGCGTCATACCGAGAGTTTCATCCAGATCATGGAGCTTGTCGCTGGTGAATCCGAAAGGGATCTTCGAGACAGATTGGAAGCTCGAGCGCACGATTTCTCTGCCATCAATGAATACTTAAAGGACGAATTCTCTCTGCTCGTTATGATCGCATTTGACGAGATGTGCACTTGTCGCGCCTATGCTGCGGATAGAGACTTCTACGCCGGACTTGGGAGCAATTTCCTTCGATGGCTGAGAGAGGTGGTTGCCGACGAGGCCGTTCACTCGATGAACGCCGTCAATGTTATTCGTGCCCGTTACTGCGAGCGCATCCCCGACGTCGGCGCAATTCTCGATAGCGTAATCAGCAGCGTGGGCGATGATCCGGATTATACCGGCACTTTCGTAATGGATTACTTCGGCGGCAGTTATACGAAGAAGATGTTCGACAACTGCCGCGCCACTGTCCTGAGAAACGTCGCTAAGCCGCTGACAGCCGCAGCGACGAATTGACACGCCTCCGCGAGCAAGTGGACAATCGAGCTTTCGTGCATCGTAGATCCGTGCCTTATTTGATGTGCTGAGCGGTCAGATTGGAGTCGGCTCACAGACGGGTCGGCGTTTCACGCGACACGCCACAATGGCTGGTTCAGTGATCACTTGCAAACAAGGTACACGGATCATCAAATAGAAGGAGCCACTCAAGCAGTTAGGGCGAACAGCCCACCCCAATGGCACTGTCGGCTTTCCTCCTGATGTCGCGAGTCTTCAACTCACGCACCCGCAGGATATATCTCAAATCTCTCAACTCATTGTCGTTTAACCCGATTTTGAGAACGAATGGAACTGGTACGACAATTGCTGTGCTGATCCGCAGGTTTTCCCTTCCGGAGCTGCGCATGCAAAGTACCCGCCGCACCAAGAAAATCCCCCAACTGCGAGCAAATCGGGGGGGTCCCCTGACGACCATCCTCCTCCGCCACGAGGGTCGATCAGCCTCAACGCTCAAGAGGTGTTCGCGTTGGAGATACCCGACTGAAGCACGTAGACGCCACGCATCGTTCATGCATGGCGCGAGACTTGCGCGAAGGCCATCTCGGGCTGCTCATCGACCGCGCTCTCGCCGCTGCCGACGCGGTGAAGACCAGTTGCAGGCTGAGGATACAGATTCGTAGGATCGCGCAGATCGTGACCCGGCTCTTTTCATGCTCGCCGGCAAACCGAACATCGACGGTGGCACCGCGCTGTTGAGCTCGGCATCACGAAGCGGCTCGCCGATGGAGTGGAACTTGCCTCCGCCTGATGCAAACTCAATCGAAAGGGGCAATAACGACCTTTTGGGCCAGCCCGCTGAGGCGCCTCAAATGGATCTTTTCAGTTTCACCGAATGCGCGACGCGAACGCAATCCCTCAGATCGGTTTTCGAGCTTCTTGTGAGCTGTGCAAGCCACGAAGGCTTCAGCGAAGTCTCTTACGGAGCACTCAATTTCGCGGAGCCACTTCGCCTCCCGGAGTATCCACCGCCGGCGGTGGCCGTAAAGTGGCCGCCTGACTGGTGCGAACGCTATTTTGAACGCGAGTACCACAAGATTGATCCGGTAGTCCGACGGACACCAATGGTTGCGCGAGCATTTCTGTGGGATCAGCTCGGAGAGCAATATCAACTACAGCCTGACGAAAGGCGCGTCCTGAATGAGGCCAGAGAGGCCGGTCTCAAGCACGGCATGAGCGTGCCATTGTTTGGGCCATTGGGTCGAATATCTGTCTTATCGTTTGCCTCTCGGTTCGACGATGCCGATCCTCAACAATCTAAAGGCCATCTCAACGCACTAGCCTGGCATTTTCACACCGCTTGTGTGGAGATCACACGTCCAGCGGAAGATAACTGCATTGAAAGAGTTGCGCTATCGGAGCGCGAACAAGATTGTCTCCGGTGGGTGGCAGCGGGCAAATCTTCATGGGAGATCGGAAAGATATTGCAAATTAGCGAGAATACGGTGAACTTTCACCTCAAGAACGCGATGCGCAAGCTGGGTGCGACCAGCCGGGTCCAAGCCGCCATTCTGGCGATCCGCCTCAATCTTATCTTTGACTTCCATGTAGCGTGAGGCATCTTGTTGGCATCTGATGATCGTGTCGAAGTCAATTGGCGGCTGGAAGCTGTTGAATACAAAAGTTGATCCTAGGGGCAATCGTTCTCCCAGGTCATCGAGGAATCTCAATCGACCATGTGACTGCAGCCAATTGCGCTTGCTGCAACACGGGTCTCCCTTTGCTCACCAGGCCACTCCGAAAGGGGAAGAGAAAGGTGCGCTCGCCAATGGCTGTCCACGGTCGCGCGTCGGGCCTCAATTGCTGGGTCCTTCCGTAGTTGCCTCAAGTATGAGTCCTGTTGACCACGATGCTGTGACTGAGGAAGACTGGCTCGATCATCAGTCTTACGTCACGCGTGGCGGCGTCGGATTGGCGGCGCGGATGAATCCTGCAGCGAGCAACCCTGAGAGAGCATAGCCGAGGCCTGGCAGGATCAGCGTGACTCTGTAGCCAAATCTCGCCGTGATAAACCCGCTCGCCGCGAAGCCCATCAGTGCGAACGCCGACATCACCGAAGTGAGGAAGGTGACATCTGTTCCAGCCTTGCCTGGCCGGGCGAGTGCGAGAAACCAGTTCGTGAATGTAACGTGCTGGACTGCGAGGGCCGCGAACACGATCCCAACGCTCGCGACAGCGCTCACGCGAACGCTGGCATAGCGATCAATAATCGCAAATGCTCCGAAACCGATGGCCATCACTGCACAGCTCCAGATCACGCCGTGATTCGGCGCCGTTCGTGCGAGGATCGCGGTGGTCAGCGGCGCAATGATAGTATACGTTAAGACGTTCGAGATCGCTCCGATCCATCCAATGTCTGCCGCGGCGAAGCCGAGATCAACGAGCCGCAACTGCACCATTGCGAACGCCAGCGCGATCCCGGCAACGCCGGGCGCTATCAATGCGGCCGTTGTCAATAGACCATTGTTGCGCAGGAAGATGGACTGGCGCTGCGGTGAGCGCGATTGGTTCTTGAAAAGGAGCGGTTCGGGGATCGCGAACACCCATCCGGCGAAGACGGCCAGCAGCAACGCTAATCCCAGCAAAGTCGGACGCCAACCGACACTCTCGATCAGCTGGAGGCAGACCGCGCCGCCGATCACGTGGCCGATGACCCGACCCCAGCCCAGCAGCGTGGCCCCGAGCGGACGCTCGCCGGGATCGAGGGCTTCGGCAATGTAGCCCAGTGTTGCGATCCGCTGTGTTGCGGCCACGCTCGCAAGGGCGAGAGAAACAAGAAAAAGCTGCACGAAATCGGTCTTCGGATTCAAGAAAGCCATCACTGCCAGCACAGTGGTCGTGGCGACTTGAGTCAGCA
Source organism: Bradyrhizobium sp. NC92 (assembly GCF_025200865.1). Lineage (NCBI taxonomy): Bacteria > Pseudomonadati > Pseudomonadota > Alphaproteobacteria > Hyphomicrobiales > Nitrobacteraceae > Bradyrhizobium > Bradyrhizobium sp. NC92. The sequence continues at coordinate 6,879,266 of NZ_CP104171.1, read as the reverse complement.
GGATCCATGATCGCCTTAGCCCCAGACGATTGAGGCTCCATCGATCCACGATGGGCGCCCAAAGAAAGTTAACAGTGAAGGCAAAGAATGCCGTGCTATACAACCCAACCAGTTGCAAGCTGGCGCCGTTCGCTCGAAGGATCACCGGAACAGCCGAGTAGATCAACGCGATCGCCAGATACTGCTGACTGGCCAACGCAACCATCCCGATATGTGGCATGTAGCGAATTGCCATCAGCCTCTTCCTTTTAAGGAGCATTTTCGCGTGTTCTCAAAAGCATGGAGTGAATAAGTAGCGGATCGGTCCAACGCAGCAACCGCGGGCGAATTACCACAAACTATGAAGCGGCCAGGCCGACGGCGCTGATCGCATCAAACACTCCACTGCGCTCATCGGGTTTGGCCAGGCGCCGTGATGCTGCCATCTATGGGCGACGGTGCGAATGGAGCAAGCAGCGTGCCGTTTGAAAAACGATCGTCCTTGTCGCCTCTTTTGCGCGGGCGCGTCAGTTTGGGGACATCGTTATCTTTAATCCGACATTCGGGTTCGTCAGCCTTGACGGGTGCGGACGGGGCGTCGGCGCTTGGGCAGCGGCTCATGTCTGTTGCGCGACTTGGAAGGCGGCGCTTAGGCAAAACGACCTGTGATTCGGGGAGAGAACTCCAAAGGAAAAGCCCCGACCAAGGTCGGGGCTCCTTCAGCCCACCGGCAGTCTCGCAGCGGTAGAAACCCGACAGATGCGTCCCGCTCCGCAGACCAATTGCAATCAGCGCGAGTATGATCGCGCGATTGTTCGCTTGACAGCTTGTAGTGGCATCTCGTTGCGCACACATTCAATGCATTCAGTCCTCCGCTTCATGTTCCTTGACTCGGATCGGCGACGGGATGCAAAAGTGACCTTCTTTTGAAGCGAGCCTTGATCTGGAGCCACCTACTCTGTTGCGGCGCTGACGCGCGCGAGCACTCTTAGGCCTCAATGCGCGAGCTGTTGCTGACAATCAAAGTGTACAACTTTACGCAGCGTCAGATTCAAGCCAATTCTTTCGAAGTAAATGTTGCGCAGCAGTTACAGCAATTCGCGTTCGCGCTGCTATGACGGCGCACGATCGGGGGCCACTCAAGGAAATGAAGCTCGAAATGAAAAACTTGTTGCTTATGACTGCGGGCATCGTCGCACTCACCGCTGCGGCGCCTGCATTCGCGGTGGATCTCGCTGCACAGCCCGTCTACACCAAGGCGCCTCCTCAGCCGATCGCGGTCGCGCTCTACGACTGGGGCGGCTTCTATGCTGGCGTCAACGGGGGCTGGGGTTCGGCTCATTCCTCGTGGGATTTCGCGGGCACGACCCCTGAGGGCTCTCACGACGCAAGCGGCGGCACGCTGGGCGGGCAGATCGGCTACCGTTGGCAGATCGGCCAGACGGTGCTTGGCGTCGAAGGCCAGGGCAATTGGGCCGATTTCAACGGCTCCAATGTCAGCAGCGCTTTTCCAACCAACGTGAACCAGACAAAGATCGACGCGTTCGGCCTAATCACTGGCCAGATCGGGTATGCGATCAGCAACGTACTGCTTTACGCCAAAGGTGGCACCGCGATCGTGGGCAGCAGCTATCAGGTCAACTCTGTTTCCGCGGGCACGCAGCTTGGGAGCGCGGACACGACGCGTTGGGGCGGTGTGGTTGGTGCCGGATTCGAGGTCAATTTGACGCCGAACTGGTCAGCTGGGCTTGAGTACGACCATGTATTCATGCCGACCAGCAATGTGAACTTCACCTCCGCCGGAGGTGGCGCTTTCGGGAACGATCGCGTCCGTCAGGATTTTGACCTCCTGACCGCGCGGCTCAATTACAAGTTCGGCTGGCCCCTAGTTCTCAAATAACGATCTTCCCTTCAAAGGGCAATCGAGAGCCCCGGCCCTGGCCGGGGCTCCTTCCCGCGCAAATCAGTCGGGCGCAACGTCACACAACGTGCCATTTGCAAAGACCAGTTCTTCATACGGCCGCGGTCGACCACTGTGCATACAAATGCGGTTAAGGCCATTCAAAGTACGTCTTATACCAATTGATCTTGGCGGGCGCACTGCGTGTCTACCGGAAGTTGGTCAGCTGGTACGAGCGATTGGGTAGCGGGGCGCCGCCACGTGAGAGTAGTCAGTCGACTGTGAAGAAGCCGGATTGAGCTAGGCTGGAGTTGCGATCGCTCGCCATAACAATCCCAGGAAAAGGCCCAAGAGTTCTCTGAGCCAGGCGAGGACGCGGCGGAAGTTGTGGCCCACGGCTGAGAGAATGAAGTTGGCTCCGTTCGCCTGAGCGGCCTTTGAGGTAGTAGCGGCCGAGGTGACCGTCGGACTTCAGGTGTCCAATGATGGGCGGATGGCGGAGCGACGGCGCAGTTCGCGCTTGATGACACCGAAGACGCCGCGCGTCAGCGTTTTGTTGCGTCAATTCCACGGCCAACTCGCGTCTGGTTCTGGCCGTGGCGCCACCCCTGGCGGCGGAGCAGAACGTGGACACGGCGATAGCCGTAGCCAACGCGGGCACGACAGATCTCCTTGATCCGATGTTCGACCGGCAGCTTGGCCTGAGCGACGCAATTTGTAATCGTAGTCGATCAGGCAAACTTGAGTGCTGCGTAGGTCCTGCGGATCGAGACCTGCCACTCGCTATGGACTTCGTCGACCAGCTTGCGCCTGCGGCCAGGCTTCACAGCCTTCGGTGGATCACGTCCTGCAGCATCTCCTTGTCGAGCGACAGATCCGCCAGCTTCTTCAGCTTGACGTTCTCGTCCTCGAGCTGCTTCAGTCGCCGCATATCGGTCGGCAACAGCCCGTCACACTTCTTCTTCCAATTGACGTAGATCGCCTGGATGATCCCGGCTTTGAAGCAATGTCCGCCACCGCGATCCCAATCATGGTCCTGCTTGAGAATAAGCCATTCTGGGCGTTTTGAGGCCTTCATCGTCCTTCGCCCATCCATAGCCGGGACTCGGTGCGGAAAGCTATCCAAAAATGATCTAGTTTGCCGGCCTTAGATCATTGGAGCGTTCTGTGGAACTTGCCAGCTAGTGTCCCGAGTCACAAGTTCGCAATCACAGATTCGCATTAGGTTCGTGTCGCTGTGCCAAGGATGGAGGCAAACAGCGACGGAGTCTCCAATGGCGGTCCGGCAACTTGCCCCCCTGATACTGAGCGATGATGAGCGGGCCGAACTAGCGTCGCTGACGACCGCGGAAGACGGCTCAGGCGCTGGCTCTGAGAGCCCGGATCGTGCTGACCTGTGCGGAGGGTGGTCAGAACACGGACGTGGCGGCCGAGCTGGGGCTGGACCGGCAGACCGTAGGCAAGTGGCGGCGTCGGTTTATGGAGCAGCGCGTGGCCGGGCTTCACGATGAGCCGCGTTCCGGGGCTCCGCGCACGGTTGACGATGCCCGGATCGAAGCCGTGATCGTGCGAACGCTGGAGAATTGCCCCGAGAACGCCACCCATTGGAGCTCCCGCGGCATGGCAGAAGGCCAGCGGCCTGTCGGTGTCGACGGTGCAACGCATCTGGCGGGCCTTCGGGCTCCAGCCGCATCGGATGGAGACGTTCAAGCTCTCGACCGATCCGAACTTTGTGGCCAAGGTCCGCGACATTGTCGGCCTTTACGTCTCGCCGCCGCAACACGCCATCGTTCTGTGCGTGGACGAAAAGTCTCAAATACAAGCTTTGGACCGCAGCCAGCCGATGTTGCCGATGCGTCCCGGCCAGCCGGCCCGAAGGAGCCATGACTACAAAAGGCATGGCACCACCTCGCTGTTTGCGGCCCTCGACATTGCGACCGGACGGGTCATCGGCAAGTGTTACGGACGCCACCGTGCCGCCGAATTCCGCAAGTTCCTCGACGAGATCGAGGCTGCCGTGCCGCACGGGCTCGACGTCCATCTCGTCATGGACAACTACGCCACGCACAAGACCCTGCTGATCCGGCGATGGCTGGCTAAAAGGCCGCGATGGCATGTGCACCTGACCCCGACCAGTTCGTCATGGCTCAATCAGGTCGAGCGCTTCTTTGCGCTCCTCACCGATAAGAAGATCAGGCGCGGCGTCTATCGCAGCGTAGCCGCCCTCACGGCCGATATCGCCTCGTTCATCGAGCGACACAACACCGATCCCAAGCCGTTCCGATGGACCAAATCCGCCGATGACATCCTTGCTTCCATCGAGCGCTTCTGTCGTTACAATGCCCCGGCAAAGCAAGATCCGATGTTGCGAACTTCTGGTTCAGGACACTAGTACCGATTATACGCCGCAGCATGGATTAGCGCCCTGCCTGATCAATTCGCACAGGTATAGCGCATCGCTGACTGCATGGAAGGCCTCTGGTCGGCCATTAGCGGTCACCGCACGCGTCAGAATAAGCTTCGCGATTGTAGTCCGGTTGTCAGGTGTCTGCATAGCTGATGGCAGGGCCGCAACTGCTTGATCAAAAAGTCGGCCCAAAAACTGAAGGTCCTCAGGATAGAAAACACCAGTTTCCATGTCTGGAGGTCGGGTGGTCTGCCGTTCTCCGGCTGCAGTCCCGGCTCTCGCGCCGCTTAGGTCACTCTTCAATTGCTCTGATATCAAGGTGCTCGTGATTTTGCTGGGCAATTGAATCGCGTCGAGCGGCTTTTCCTGTTCGCAGATCAGGCCTGCAACAGCCTCGACCTGTTGCTTGATTCCATGTTTAGGGTACGGCACACCCGAATTCCAATGTTCAAAGTCCACAGCGCGTTCTCTCTCGATAATATAACATTATGTAGGGACGACGTGTTGTCACCCCGTTCACGGGTACTTGCCCCAGCCAAATTGCAGCTGCTTGAAGACACGAGGCTGTAACGGGAAGCGCTGGCCATCCACGCCACACGGCGGTGCCGCCGCTATCGCGGTTTGCAACCAAGTCGCGCGGCCAGAGCCGCTCTCTGGCGTGCTGATTTGTCAACCCAAATGCCATAGTGTCCACCGGCGACGCGTAGCGAGGGGCAGTACTCCTTGCTTACGTACCAGGCGTCGATTGTCATTGACGGGCTTGGAGCGTGCCAGCCGACTAGCATGGGGCACGACGCTGCATCCGAACGATGAGTTCGTCTATTTTCGTGCAACAAGCGGTGCAAAGAGAGAAATCCATTGCCATACGACCCTTCTGATCGCTGCTTCCAATCCGGCAATTGAATATGAGCATTGAGGCAGATCCGGTAAAATCGATTGTTTTTATGGTAACCATCCAGGCTGCCGATAGGCCGTGTTGGGCGCTACCACTTGGCAATATAAGAATCTGTTCGACCATCGTGCTGCCGCCGCGACCTGAACCGCACGAAGAGCTTGGTGGATCAGCGCCTTGCCGAAGCCGCTTTGTTGACGATGGAGGTCGAGGTCCCGCTGCCGCTGAATGATGTGGAGCCGCTCAGCAGTGATGCCAAAGGCTGACGTGCTGTCGAGGCGTACCTGCGATTTTCAGGCTAGGGGTACTGTCCTGGGCCACGCTGAGAGGCGCTGCCGAACGCCTGATCGCACGGGCGCGACATCCAAGGGGCAGCACTGTCGCACCATTTTGGATTTGAATGGTAGTTGCCGTAGACGGAAGTCTCTAGCAAGCTGCCAAAGCAGGTAGTTGGCACCAGCCTCCTGAATCTAGTTAGGTAGAAGCGATCGCACCGAAGTTGACGACGCACAGTTCACTCTCGAGTGCAGCATCTCGAATGACAGTGGCAGGTAAAGCTTGTCAGAATGGCATTGAGTGCGTGAAGGTACCTGAATGTTGTTGAGTCTCCGCTCGCGACAAGCGATTTCCGCTAGCATAGGCCTGCTGGTGAGACCGCTCGATCACCACCAGGAACGATCCGCAGATCTTCAACGCGAGTGCAGCCGACTAGATGAGTGCAGAAGACATCCGTATTTCTTGTACTGCAGATGAGGGCCGAAGCACGGGAGGTTTGCGCCGTCGACAGCCGCCCAACCTACCGACTCAGGTCGATTGCTAGCGATCAATGTCGGCGGATATGACGTTGAGTTGACGGGCGCTATTGATCATTTGTCGAGAGCCAAAGGTCGACGTGGTCACTGCGGGTAGCAGCCATGAGTGACCAAGCCATTCGAGTTGAAAGAAAACCGCCGATGGTCAGCGACGCCAAGAAGTGCATTCGGAACAGACCGCCGAGGTGCGGAGCGGCCCTGCGGGTCTGTGTTAATGCGGCTGATCCCCCAGGGCAACAAGAGCGCTGTCGAGATACTGCATGAGGTGCGGATCCCACCCGGCCAGACTGCGAGGATCGCTCAACCGTGCCAGGACCTTCAAGATGGTTGAGCCGGTCAAATCATTTCCGGCGATCTCGCTGATCAGCGTGCGTGCCTCAAGCGCCACGGCCTTTGTGCGGTCGCTGCACGGATGCTCGTTCCGGTCCATACAATGGCGCAAGTCGTTGCGGATTCGCCGCCACCGCTCCTCCCGGTCCGCCGCTAGAGCGCATGTGCATGGACGAGGCTGAGGGCGTTTCTCAACCTTCGACATCGCATCAAGCGCGGCGGGTAGCTGGTCAACGCTCACTCGTACGTCACCGTCAGTCGTCATATTGCGCAAACGATCTCGCAACTGAGTGGCGCGGGCGACTTGAACCTCAATCCGCTGCAGGTGCTTGCGCAATAGGTCGGTGAGAGAGGTGCGACCGTCCATCGCCCTCCGGATCTCCTGAAGTGAAAAGCCGAGCTCACGGAGGGCCCGGATTTGATGCACTCGTTGAATGCTTTCACGGTCGTACATCCGGTGACCGCCGTCGGTGCGCTCCGACGCGGCAAGTAGCCCCGTGTGCTCATAGTGATGCAGAGTGCGTACCGTTACTCCGGTAGCCCCTGCAAGTTCGCCTATGCGCCATCGACGCCTTCGTGGTGTAGCTTTGGTCATGATTTTCTATTTCAAAGCCTACAACCTAACGCCACGTGAGATTCAAGCCATTTCAATGGTCTAGCTGAACCATATTACAACTTCGGCGCACGCGAGGGGCTTATCCTGAGTGGCACTTTATCAAACGGCGGAAGAGATGGCGTCCATCAGAATTAATAGGGAAGCCAGCTCGGCTTCGCCTGCAACTCCGAGCTGCAGCACAAGCTGCGCGATTGCCGTTCGGTTTTCTGGAGTACGCATTGTTACAGGCAAGGCCGTGATTGCTCGGTCAAAAATCCTTCCCAAGGTCGAAAGCTCCTCTGATTCGAAGATGCGATGCTTTCGTTGCAACGTTCAGCTCCCTCGAGTCTCATTGTGCTAGCGAGCGCACGTGGCCAAGGTGTTTGGCTGCGCTGGGTCCAAAAGAAGGCGGACTGGCGGCGCACACCGACAATGAAGTGCATGCGCATCTAGTGATGCCGTTGTGCAACACCGTCGCGGGCGAGTCTGGCTCGAAGTTACGCGTAACCGTTCTCCGCGCTTAGTCAGCGGTGCGCGCGCACTGCAGAGTTCGAGCGCGTATGAAAGTCGCAGTTTGTCTTCTATACCTTCCGCAGCTCTAATGGCGACTTGATGCCATTCCCGCGCGGCTGAGCTCGATAGCAATTTGCGATCGCCGGCACAATAGTGTCACGAGCGATCCAAAAAGGCTGCAAACCATCGCGAGTCCGGTACCGGATTGCTTGAGACAGTAAATCCAAGCTGGGACTGACGTGAGTTGCTTTACTTAGGCGCAGAGACGGGTGTGGCAACGTTGCCGTTATGACGAACGCGGCTCGGCTAATTGCGATGCTTTGATGCAGAGCGGATCACTGCGAAGATTGGATGATAAAAGGGATTTGACTGTCTGCCTTTCTTCACCCCAAGAGCCCATGCGGGAGGACTCCTGCAATAGTATCTCTCGCATCCATATGCTTGCTGGATCGGCGTTGTGAAAGGCGGGCCATTGGACGGCTTCGGTAAAGGCCGGAAGTGACAATGGCAGGTCAACAATACGCAGCGGGGTCACTTTCTCGAAATGCTTAACCAACCTTAACGGCATTACTCCGATGCGGTCAGTGCCTGATAGCATGGGCGGGATCATGCAAAAACTCTGCACGACAATATCGATGCGCCGCTTGAGCCCATGTTGGAGCAAGAACTGTTCTTCAATCGAGGGGTTGTGTGCAAGATTCCACCTGACTGCAACCTGTCCAAGCGACATATATTCCTCGAATGTCAGCCGATGCGGCAGGCGCTTGTTCGTGCGGCAGCCTGCACATACAAGCCTTTCACCAAAAAGTGCCGCCCTCGGATGAGCACTCGACATGAATGGTTCCGGCATGATCAGAAAATCAATTTCACCTCGCCGGAGAAGCTCATCGTGGTCTTCCCTAAGCGGTAGCAATTCGAAGCTGACTGCTGGAGCGTCTCGCGCTACACGATCTACGATCTGTCGGAAAAAGATCAGGGTGACGCAATCGGAAAGGCTGATTCGGAAGCGACGACAAGATTCGGCTGGATTAAACTTGTCGCGCGCAATAATGGAGAGTTGTATGTCGAGCAACGCCTTGCGAACAGGAGAGGCGAGGCTTTCAGCACGCGGTGTCGGGACAAGTGTTCGACCTCTCATCGTAAACAGCTCATCGCCGAAATAGGCGCGCAGCCGGGCGACGGCGGCGCTCATGGCCGGCTGACTGAGGTTGATGCTGCGAGCTGCGGCGGTCAGGTTGCGCGCGGTCATCAATGAATCGAGTACGACCAGAAGATTCAGATCAAGGCCCTTGAAGCGCATGCTTATCCCACTGAAGGCGCTTGGGTGGTTCTAAACACCCGCGGCATCTATGATGGTATCTATCCTCCACCTCGGCTGATTCCCTTCGAGTGCTGACGCTGTAGAGGCGCCCGGATGCTTGATCGCTGCAAGCGGACGATCGCAGCGTGGAACTCGCCGGCGGTGCGGAGCGGACCAATATGCTGATCCCGCAATCGCTCGCAGCATCACATCGATCTTTTAGACTCGCAGCAGCGCAGCTCCGGGTGTTGCGCCATCAAGGCGCAAATCCGCGAGGCGTTGTCCATGACCGCGTACGATACTCGTGGCCCACTGAATGCGAGCCTACAACCTGACGCAGTGTGAGGTTCAAGCGAATTATTCCGCGGGGGCTCTTGGCGACTGTCTCAACTGCGAGAGGCCACACTTGGTGAGTCCTCCGCGCCGAATGCCGTGCCAAATCGGTCGAGGCCGCCAGCGCTGCGGCCCGCCCGTGGCATTATCCGCAACGAAGTGCCATCGATGCTTGAAGTGCCTTGCAGCCCTTAGAGCATGTGTGCGCTAGAAGAACTGCCTGCGAATGTAAGGCATTGAGGGTGTCATGTTATGTTCGTGAGTTAGCTAGCAATGCCTACGATGTCGGGCTGCCTCATGCGCAGAAGCCATGTTGGCGGCCTCCTGCAATATGATCCGTCGCATCCAAATACTTGCCGGATCGGTATTCTTGGCAGCAGGCCATTGGACGGCTTCGGTGAAAGACGGAAGCGGGAGCGGTGGTTCGACGATCTTCAGGAGCATTTGCTTCTCGAAATGCTTAGCCAATCTTAACGGCATAGTCCCGATGCGAACAGTGTCAACTAGGACAGGCGGAATCATACCAAAGCCCTGCACAACGACCTCGATACGTCTCTTCAGGCCGTGTTCAAGCAAGAACCATTCTTCAATGTTAGGCCTCAGTGCTCGTCCGAACTTGGCTGCGACATGTCCCATTGACATGTATTTCTCGACAGTAAGCTGGCGTGATAGCTGCTTGTTTGTCCGGCAGCCTACGCATACAAGCGTCTCCTCGAACAGCGTCGCCTTGGGGTGCGCGCTCGACATGAACAACTCCGGAAAGACAAGAAAGTCGACTTCGCCGCGCCTGAGAAGCTCATCGTGCTCATCAGAGAAGGGTAGCAACTCGAAGCGCACGGCGGGAGCCTCCCGCGCGACACGGTCTATGATTCGTCGAAAGAACACGATCGTCATGAAATCGGAGAGGATGATCCGGAAGCGGCGGCTCGATTCAGCCGGGTCGAAAGCGTCCCGCGATATAATAGAGAGTTGAATGTGCAGCAGAGCCTCACGAATTGGGGCCGCTAGCCCTTCGGCTCGAGGAGTGGGGACAAGTTCGCGGCCCCTCATCGTAAATAGTTCATCGCCGAAATAGGTGCGTAGCCGGGCAACGGCGGCACTCATGGCCGGCTGGCTCAAGTGTATTTTGCGTGCCGCCGCCGTGAGATTGCGTTCGGTCATCAAAGCATCGAGCGCAACAAGAAGATTTAGATCAAGGCCCTTGAACCGCATAGCTTGGGTCAATCCATCATGTGGATGTGTTCTATCGAAACAATCGATTTTACCTGACTATGCAATATTGGATAGCAAACTTCAGTTTGGAAAACTGAAACAGGCATATCACCATGGCTCTCATTCGTTGCGTTGGCTCCGGAATGCAGCGGACGTGCGGTGGCGGTGTTCGGCCGGAGCGTCAGTCGAGCCGCATCGCGACACGGTGTCGTTCTGCTCTAAACGAGCTGCAGCACGCCGGCCTGGAGTTGCGGGTGCTCAATCGGATTTGTTGGGCCTTGCGAGCGATATACCTTTGTATGGGTCTTCGATTCCTTTCAATATCGGGGATTTACCCGCGTACAATTGAGGCATTGCTCGATCTTCCCTTAGCTTCACGACGAAACGGCAGATGCGGATTGCTGGTGCCAGATCTTGCGGCGGCTTGTTAGAGGCGTCGCGCGGGCCCATCGCGTTAAAAGGCAAGTCGAGAATGCAAGAGACGCTAGTAGACCCGGTGCAGGTGTTTCGCGCCTTTGATGTGATTGCCACCGTCAATCGCTGCGCGTTGGGCGAGAGTGACGGACTCCCGCCATACGCGTCTGGTCGCGTTGAGAATCCCATCTCGGCCAGTGAGCAGCCATTGAGCAAGCGGGTGTCTCGCGAGGCCAAGCCCCTCAATCATCTAAAGGTTGGTGGCTTGCCATGAACATTGCCGTATCCACAACTGCAGAAGGTCTCTCGATGCGTCCGCAGGTTCAGTGGAGGGTGCGCTGGGAAAGTGAGCTGTGCCTCGCCGACCATGTCGAGCTCTCCGAGTTCTTCCGGAAGAGCTACGGGCCAACCGGTGCCTTCAATGCGCAGCCCTTCGAGAATAATCGCAGTTGGGCCGGTGCGAGGCCCGAGGTCCGGGTGATAGGTTATGATGCTCGCGGTATAGCCGCTCATATCGGCCTACTACGCCGGTTCATCAAGGTCGGCGAAGTCGATCTGCTCGTAGGCGAATTGGGATTGTACGCAGTACGCCCCGATCTTGAGGGGCTCGGGATAACCCATTCAATGCGCGTTATGTACCCGGTTCTGCATGAGCTTGGTGTTCCGTTCGGCTTTGGTACAGTGCGGCCCGCACTGGAGAAACATATCACAAGAATGCTTGGCCGGCAGGGGCTCGCGAGACTCCTTTCCGGCATACGCGTCCGATCAACCCATCCAGATGTGTATCTGAATTTGCCGACGACCCGCAGCGACGATGCTCTGGTTTTGGTGCTGCCCATTGTGCGCTCAATAGGCGAGTGGCCGACCGGTACGGTTATCGATCGGAACGGGCCAGAGCTGTGAAGCATTCCGATAACCTGCGCTCGGTGCGTAGCGAGTACGCTGACGCCGACGGAAGTCGCTGCGTCTATTTGACGTTTGACGACGGCCCAAATCCACTTTGTACACCAGATATCCTGGACCTGCTGGCAGAACGTAGGATCCAGGCCACCTTTTTCGTCATTGGCGCCTACGCAGCGCAACAGCCGGAACTCATACGGCGAATGATCGCAGATGGGCATGAGGTCGCCAATCACACGATGACACATCCGGACCTGTCCAGTTGCAAACTGGCCGAGGTGCAAAGTGAAATACTGGGAGCCAGCGACGTCATTCGTGCGGCCTGCCCGCAAGCCTCGCTGCGGCACGTGCGAGCACCTTACGGAAGGTGGACTGAAGAAGTGCTTGCGACAGCAGCGATGGCCGGACTTGGCATGGTGCACTGGTCGGTGGATCCACGAGATTGGTCGCGCCCTGGCGTCGATGCGATTGTGAACGCGGTGCTGGCCTCCATCCGACCGGGTGCGATCGTGCTCTTGCACGACGGATGTCCTCCCAGCGAGCAGAGACAGTGCACTCACGCTGGTCTGCGCGACCAGACGCTCACGGCGCTTTCACAGCTGATTCCCGCACTGCAAGAGCGTGGTTTCGCAATCTCCTCCCTTCCTCAACTTCACTGAACACTGGACCCAATGGATTTGCTCGCCACCACCAGCACTGTCGCTGTCTCATGTTATGCGCTGCTCTCGACTGTCTACAAGAGCTTGCAGGCGCTCTATGCTACGCCGCCAAATGCGCCGGCGCCCTCAGGTGACCTGACGCACACTTCTGCCGCTCTGCCGAGCGTCGATGTTATCGTGCCGTGTTTCAATGAGGATCCGCAGACGCTCGCGGCCTGTCTACAATCCATTTCTGCCCAGGACTACACCGGAGAATTGCGCGTTTTTGTGATCGATGATGGTTCGGCAAATCGCGCTCTTTTAGAACCCGTTCACAGCATCTTCGCAACCGACGCCAGGTTCAGCTTCATTCTACTCGAAAGCAACGTTGGGAAGCGCAAGGCGCAGATAAGCGCGATACGACGTTCAACCGGAGATTTGGTGCTCAACGTCGACTCCGACACGATGCTCGCGACAGACGTGGTAACAAAGCTCGCGCTGAAGATGCAAAGTCCGGAAGTCGGAGCGGCAATGGGGCAGCTGACTGCCAGCAACCGAAGAGACACTTGGCTGACCAGATTGATCGATATGGAATACTGGTTGGCATGCAACGAAGAGCGCGCGGCACAGGCTCGCTTTGGCGCCGTCATGTGCTGCTGCGGCCCTTGTGCTATGTATCGCAGGTCCGCGCTCGTGTTGTTGCTAGATCAATACGAATCGCAGTTCTTTCGCGGCAAGCCGAGTGACTTCGGCGAGGATCGTCATCTTACGATCCTCATGCTGAAGGCAGGGTTTCGAACCGAGTACATCCCGGATGCCGTTGCGGCGACAGTGGTCCCAGACAAGCTAGGACCTTACCTGCGTCAACAACTGCGTTGGGCGCGCAGCACCTTCCGTGACACGTTCCTCGGCCTGCGCCTGCTGCGAGACCTTGATAGCTATCTCACCCTCGACGTAGTCGGACAGAATATCGGTCCGTTGCTTCTCGCCTTGTCGTCCATAATGGCTGTTGCACAGCTCGCCGTGACGGGCACCGTGCCGTGGTGGACAATCGTAACGATCGCATCAATGACCATGGTTCGTTGCGGTGTGGCCGCGTTTCGTGCTCGCCAATTGCGATTCTTCGGCTTTTCGTTGCACACACCAATCAACATAGCTCTTTTACTTCCCGTGAAGGCGTATGCGCTGTGTACGTTGAGCAATAGCGATTGGTTGTCGCGCAAGGTCGCCAACGTACCGGCCGTGGATGAGAAACAGGCGGCTGTCCAGAACCCAAGCGGTCGGCGAAGCGCCGCAGAAGGTGCGCAATTATCTCGGGCAGTTCGCCGGACAGATCTTTCGTGTAGTGCTGGAAGGCTGGCTGCGACCGACCACGTATGCGGCGGTGAGTAGCGGATACGTTACATACAGGTGGCGCCAGCGATGCCGGACAAGAAGTACAAGATATTAGAGCGTGAATTGGTTGCCGACGACCCTTGGCGGCTCGACAGTAACCCGTTCGAACAGGAGCGTTACACCAAGATGCTCCAGATGTCGTTGTCCAAAGAGAGCATCAGGAATGCGCTCGAAGTGGGATGCGCGGCCGGTATGTTCACGGAAAGGCTTGCGCCCCATTGCCAGCGCCTCTTGGTGATCGACGTCATGCGGCAGGCGATTAATCGAGCCCGCGAGCGGATTAAGAGGAAGGCGCACATCACCTGGATCGTCGCGGACATTCAACGGTTTTGGACCGCGGAGCCGTTCGATCTAATCGTGGTGGCGGAGGTTCTTTACTACCTCGGCGACATAGCTGAACTGCGTGCTGCGATCCGGAACCTCATTGATATGCTAGCGCCAGACGGGTGCCTGGTTTTCGGATCGGCGCGTGATGAGACATGCAGGCGCTGGGGACACCCTGCTGGTGCTGAGACAGCCATCGACATCTTCAAGGAAGAGTTGATTGAGGTCGAGCGCGTGCAATTCCGGGCGGAGCGGGGTGACGAGGAGTGCCTCCTCGTCCTCTTCCGGAATCCGATTAAATCGTCAGGCAATTGAATCACTGCTCATAGGCAAGGAGAGAGTATGCGCATCTGCGGCATCAAGCTAACCCATGACGGATCGATCGCTGTTGTCGATGACGGGCAGCTTGTCCTCTGCACCGAGCAGGAGAAGCGCGGCAATAATCCGCGGTACCAGGCCATTGACAATCTCGATGCCATCGTTGCCGCCTTGGCGGAGCATGGTCTTGGTCCCCAGGATATTGATCAGTTCGTTATTGATGGGTGGGACGGGGAGGTCGAGTCATCCTTCCAGGTTCTCAGCGGGATGGTACCTATCGCTCTCAAAGGCGGACCGTATGTCGAACGACGTGCCGAGGGTCTTCTCGATGCGGTCGAGGGCTTCGGCCTGATTCTCGCGGGTAAGGCGTACTCGTATCGCAGCTATCCGCACGTCACGGGACATGTCGCATCAGCATATTGCACGAGCCCCTTTGCCCATGCCGGGCAACCCGCGTTCTGCCTCGTATGGGACGGCTCGATCTTTCCAAGACTTTACTATGTTGAACGCCATGGCGCGCGGTTCGTCGAATGCCTGTTTCCAATGGTCGGGCACGCTTATGCAGCCGCCGGGCACCATTTTGGGCCTTACAGGCAGGCTAAGCGAACCAGTTGGGACCTCGGCGTGGCCGGCAAGCTGATGGCCTACATCGCGCTCGGATCTGTTGATGAAAACATCGTGGCAGTGTTTCAGGAGCTCTATGAAAGGCGCTTTGCAGCAGATACGGAGGAGGCTCGTCGTTACCGTGCGGAAATCTGCAATGCGGAATCCTCGCTTCGAGCCATGCATGACTTCTTCGATGCGTGCGCGATGCGACTGGACACCAAGCGGCCCGAAGATGTACTTGCATCGTTTCATGTGTTTCTCGAGCGACTCCTTGTCAAGGAAATCGCATTGGTGCTGCTGCAGCACTCCTCACTTCCCGGAGCGCGCAACCTATGTGTAGCCGGTGGTTGCGGCCTGAATATCAAATGGAACAGTGCACTACGTGCCACTGGTTTGTTCGACGATGTATGGGTACCGCCATTTCCGAATGACAGCGGATCCGCGATTGGTGCCGCTTGCTCTGCTATGGCGGCGCAGAGAGGATTCGTACCGCTTGAGTGGTCCGTCTACAGTGGACCCGCCCTGCAAGATAGCGAGATCCCAAAAGAATGGTGGTCCGAGCCATGCAGTATGCGCGAACTTGCTGCGATTTTAGCCAGCAACAAGCCCGTCATCTTTCTGGCCGGGCGGGCTGAGCTCGGTCCACGGGCCTTGGGTGGCAGGAGTATTCTTGCAGCCGCGACTTCGCCAGCAATGAAGGATCATCTCAACGATATCAAACGCCGCGAACACTTTCGACCCGTGGCACCGATATGCTTGGAAGATCGGGCGCCGGCCATTTTCAGCCCTGGAACGCCCGATCCTTACATGCTGTTCGATCACCAGACACGGGAGGAATGGCGGGACAAGATACCAGCTATTGTCCATCTGGATGGATCTGCGCGATTGCAGACAATCCCCAGAACGTCTCAACACAAGGTCGCCGAGCTCCTGGTCGAATATGAGCGGATCACGGGAATTCCACTGCTTTGCAACACAAGTGCCAACCACCACGGACGCGGGTTCTTCCCGGATGCCGCAGCAGCGTGCCATTGGGGGCGTGTTGACCATGTATGGTGCGATGGCCTGCTGTGGACCAAAACGGCCGTAAGTGAGCCATCGTCGGCCGAACAACTTCTTCCGGCCTAACAGAAACATGTCCACCGCAGCAATCGATCTTGCCGGCATAAAAAAGTCATTTGGCGACAAGCTCGTGGTGAACGAGCTGTCGTTCACCGTCGCTCGCGGAGAGTGCTTCGGATTGCTGGGGCCGAACGGCGCTGGCAAGAGCACAACCGCGCGTATGATCCTTGGCATGATGTCGCCTGACGCAGGAGATATAAGGGTACTCGGTGAGCCTGTGCCGAGTCGAGCTCGCTGGGCACGTAAGCGCCTCGGTGTGGTCCCGCAGTTCGACAATCTTGAACTCGAGTTTACCGTCCGAGAAAACCTCCTGGTATTCGGCCGCTACTTCGGAATGGGCGCGCGCAAGATCGAGAGCCTGATCCCTTCACTGCTTGATTTCGCTCGCCTCGAGAGCAAGGCGGGCACCCGCGTCTCCGAACTGTCGGGTGGCATGAAGCGGCGGCTGACTCTGGCGCGTGCTCTGATCAACGACCCCGATCTCCTGGTCATGGACGAGCCGACCACCGGCCTCGATCCGCACGCGCGCCACTTGATTTGGGAGCGCCTGCGATCGCTGCTGGCGCGCGGAAAAACGATTCTTTTGACCACACACTTCATGGAAGAGGCGGAGCGGTTATGCGACCGGCTGTGCGTGCTTGAGAATGGGATCAAGATCGCCGAAGGCAAGCCTCACGTGCTGATCGAAGAGCAGATCGGCTGTAGCGTGATCGAGATTTACGGGGGCAATCCACAGGAGCTGTGCGCATTGATCAGACCCTTTGCGCGGCACCTGGAAATAAGCGGCGAGACGGTATTTTGTTATGCGGCCGAACCGGAGCAAGTCCTCGCGCAATTGCGCGGGCGCGTCGGCCTTCGCCTTATGCAGCGCCCTCCAAATCTCGAAGACGTCTTTTTGCGACTGACCGGGCGCGAAATGGAGAAATGAGCGATGGGTGAGGGTTATGCAGCGGCCATGCCCGCCAACGCGTACAACTGGGTCGCGGTGTGGCTTCGCAATTGTCTGGCATGGCGCAAAGTCGCGCTTGCATCGATTCTCGGCAATCTCGCTGATCCGATAACCAATATGTTTGGCCTCGGGTTCGGTCTCGGGATGATCGTCGGGCGCGTTGACGGTACTTCATACATCTCGTTTCTGGCGGCCGGCATGGTCGCGACAGGCGCCATGACGGCTGCGACCTTTGAAACCATGTACGCGGCCTTTGCCCGGATGGAGACAAAGCGCACCTGGGAAGCCATCCTGTCCACACAGCTCACGCTTGGAGACATCATCCTAGGTGAATTGGCCTGGGCAGCCAGCAAAGCCGTTTTGGCCGGGACCGCGATTGGCGTTGTCGCCGCCGTACTGGGGTATGCGCCGTGGACGTCCATTCTCTGTGCGATGCCAACCATTGCCCTGACCGGGCTCGCTTTCGCAAGTCTGGCAATGGTCGTCATATCTCTTGCGCCCACGTATGACTATTTCGTCTTTTACCAAATGCTTGTCATTACGCCTATGGTGTTTCTGTGCGGCGCAGTCTTTCCGGTGAGCCAAATGCCGAGCTCATTTCAGCATTTGGCGGCCTTGTTGCCGCTGGCTCATGCGGTCGAGCTCATCCGTCCAATGATGCTCGGTCGCGCGACGCCCGACATCGGCGTACATATCGGTGCGCTCTGCATTTACACGGTATTGCCGTTTTTCGTATCGACGGCACTGTTTCGTCGACGTCTGATGCGCTGACGCAGCATTGCGCAGAACGAAGCGGAGACAAATCATGCAATCCCCGATGGTGACGGCTCGACACGACAGGGCATCCGATGATCGCTTCGCACGGTGTTCAGGCGGACGACGTCAGTCACGGAGCCGCGGCCCAATCTGCACTACGGCGTTCAAATGCCAACACCGCTTTGGCTGATCGGATGTCATTGATCCAGACGGACCTCGAATAATCTGAGTTGAATATGCAAGAGCGAAAGTACGGCCTTTGAAGGCGCTTGGGTCGTCCTGTCATGACCAAATGGAGAACGAAATGCTGTGTTTAGGATTGAGCGGCGGGCTGGATAAAATCCATGAAAATCCACTCGATCTGCCTAAGACGTTTCTGCACGACGGCGCTGCGGTGCTTGTCCGAGACGGGCGGGTCGTGGCAGCCGTTGAAGAGGAGCGCCTCAATCGGATCAAGCACTCCAACAAGTTCCCAAGCAGCGCGATCCGGTACTGCCTTGCAACTGCCGGAGTGCAGCTCCACGATATCGATCGTATCGCGTTCTACGCTACCGAGGCCTATTGCAATACCATGCTGGAGCGGCTGCTTGTGTCTCAGCCAGATGTCTCCATTCCACTGGATGCCAAACTGTTGCTGAGGAAGTTGCTGGCGCAAGAGTTCGGCACTGAGGTCGAAGAGGCGCGGCTCTCGTTCGTGCACCACCATCACGCACACGCAGCGAGCGCATTTGCGATGTCGGGATTTGAGCAAAGCCTGATTTTTGCGGTCGATGGCGGTGGCGATTTTCTCTCCGGCGTATTGGCGGTAGGGTCGGGCACCGAAATCAAGGAACTCGCGAGTTTTCCGGAGAATAACTCCCTAGGACTATTTTATCTCGAGGCTATCCGATATCTCGGGTACGGTTTGTTCGACGAGTATAAAGTTATGGGACTTGCTCCCTACGGAGATCCGGCGCCCTATCGCGAGCTCTTCGGACAGTTCTACGAACTCTTGGACAATGGTGGCTATCGTGTTCACCTAGATCGAATCGGACCGACGTTGCTCCGCAACATCCAGGTTCGAAGAAAGGGAATGCCGTTCACGCAGCAGCATCGAGACGTGAGCGCTTCTTTGCAGGAAGCCCTAGAGCGGATCATGTTTCACATCCTGCAGCACTATCGGAAGAGCACCGGCATGAAGCGATTGTGCCTGGCTGGAGGGGTCGCCCACAACTGCACCGTGAATGGTAAGCTGCTCTACTCAGGACTGTTCGAAGACATATTCGTCCAACCCGCTGCGCATGACGCTGGTTGCGCATTAGGCGCGGCCCTGATGGTCTCCAGCGATTTGGGCATGTCGGCCCCCCGTGAGCGACTTCAGGATGTCTATTGGGGTCCCGATATCGGAAGCGAGCGAGCCGTAGAACGCGAGCTGAGTGCATGGGCGGGGCACCTCGACGTTGAGCGTCATGATGACATAGCAGCAAGTGCAGCCGGTTGGATGGCTGATGGCGCCGTGATCGGCTGGGTCCAGGGTCGTTCTGAGTTCGGGCCACGTGCGCTAGGCAATCGCAGCATTCTTGCTGATCCTCGACCGGCTTCAAACAAGGACCGGATCAACGCAATGGTCAAAAAGCGCGAGGGCTATCGGCCGTTCGCGCCATCAGTGCTTGAGGAGGATGCGAACGAATTTTTCGAGCTCCCGGATGGCAAGCGCGAATTCCCATTCATGAATTTCGTGGTCCGCGTGCGCGACCCCAAACGTAGCGTGCTCGGCGCCATCACGCACGTCGATGGTACTGCTCGGCTGCAGACAGTATCGCGCAAAACAAACCCGCTCTACTGGGACGTTATTAGTGCGTTCAAAGAGCGGACGGGAATTCCGGTGCTGCTCAATACATCATTTAACAACAATGCCGAGCCGATTGTGGATTCCGTGTCTGACGCGATTACCACGTTCTTGACGACCGATTTAGATGGACTCGTGATTGGGCCGTTCCTCATCAAAAAGAGGACAACAGGGCTAGACGACTGGACTGCGCTCGCCATTTCATTGCCCGCTTATGTATCCCTTCATCGAGTCCGCGCTTTTACTGCAGAAGATCGCCAGGAGACCGTATGCGAGATCCGCAGGGGACACTCGAACCGTAACAGTGTGCGTATCTCACATGATTTGTTCGATCTCCTGGTGCGGATCGACGGGGAGGCGGTCCTTGGATCGCTTCTTGATACCATTACTCCAGATCGGTCCAAACGCGAAGCTCTTGTGAAGGAATTGTTGGGATTGTGGGAGCAGCGTTGCGTTCGGCTACAGCTGCCTCGCGCTACTCGCGCCATTGGTAGCGGTGCAGGGCACGCCGAAGCAGAACCGGAGCACGTCACTATAGGCGTCGTCTAGCTTTACGCATGCGGACGCAGCAGAGGATGAGACGGCGCGATGAGCGGAATGCCAGCCGTACCGAAACCAAGTGCGTGGTTGGCAACGTCTCATCCGACCTGAATGTCCAGCCTTCATGAGTCCAGGCGAGCGGTGCTAGGAGCACTATCACCGCGAGCCTCCGAGTTATCAGTTTGCCGTCGGGCGGCACCTTACATCGGCCGCCTGTCAGTAAGTTCTCCTGCCCAACCAATGTGTGGAAACGAGGCAACGCGAAATGCTTGTCAGTGACTCGATGAATGATCGGTTCGTGGTTGCGCGACGGCGGACCGGATTCGGGGATTGCCTATGGTCGTTGGCATCAGCTTGGCGTTACGCAAAGCGGACCGGGCGGACGTTGGCAATCGATTGGCGTGGCTCATGTTATCTCGATCAGCCATTCACCAACGCCTTTCCAGTGTTCTTCGAGCCAGTTCAAGCCATCGACGGGGTGCGGGTCATTTGCGATGACCGGATCAATCAAATGTCATTTCCAGGGCCGTTCTTCCCATCTTGGTGGAATAGGGCACCGATAGATTGCGTTTATCGCCCAGATGAACAGATCTTCCAGGAGCGTGACGAGCTGGACCAACTTTTCCAAAGTCCGGAAGATGTCGATGCTAACACTGTGGTGTGTGACGCCTGCTTAATGTGGCGCTGCGATGAGGATGCCGAACGGCAGATATTTCGGACGATCAAACCCCAACCGGAAATTCGGGCTCGAATTAATGCCATTTACCAAGAGCACTTTGAGGGACACAGCATAATCGGAGTTCATGTTCGTCACGGCAACGGCGAAGATATCATGGGACATAAGCCCTATTGGGCGGATCCGGAACTCGCCTTTCGGCAGGTATGTACTGCCATCCATAAGGCGAAAGCGTTACCGCATCCAAGCCCGGTGAAGCTGTTCTTGTGCACGGACAGCACGCTGATGGTCGACAAGCTATCTGGAATATTCCCCGATCTCTTCACTATACCCAAGCATTTCCAGGCACCTCATGCTGGACCTTTACATAGTGCAGAACTTGGCGCCGAAGGCGGGTTCTCTGCCCTGATTGAGATGTATCTCCTCGGGCGGTGCGATACGGTCATTCGGTTTCCACCGACGAGCGCCTTCACGCGCTATGCTCGCCTCTTTGCGCCCCGCGTTATGGAGTTCGATTTGAAGGATCCGACGCGATTGATCCTTATTGAAGGATCGCCGGAACGGCTGACGGCCTCATGAAAGTCAGCGGATCATCATCTGCTAGACGTTATGGCGATCGGTATTCCAGCATCCATTCAGATGCCAATCTGATGGCGAAGGTAGATGTCGATGATGTGAATCGGTCCTTGAGGCGATACAAGAGTGGACAAAGCGCCTGACGCCGTGCGCGATCGAGGTGGCGCTAAGTTTTGGAGAACGTGGTGCGGCGCGGCGATTACGTGATCGATGATTATTGCGCCTGAATTGGTCAACTCATTCGAGAGGTCCTACACAGCTTCGGGCAAGCCGCTCCACGAACGTGCCGACTTGATCAAGATTCGGAAGTCGAAGACCAGACGCCTCCGCCTGCGCGCTCGCTGTTTCGGCCAAGACCGCACTTTGGATCATGCTCTGGCGGTCGCCTCGGGCAGTCGCTCGCAAATCGTATTGGAGACAGCCGAGTGAAGATCCTGCACGTGCACAAACGGTCGACTGAATATCTACGATCCACCCGTGCGCAGGTCACGAAAGGCCCGGCCATGCGGCGCATGCCTCGGATTGGGATGCCTCTCATTGGCGTGTGCCAAATCGGCGAGGATGAGGCGGTGATATTCAACGGTTGACGGAACGGTGGTTTTGCAGGTAGTTCATTTTCGTTCGAGGTTCTCTGGGTCCCGCTTGATCCGGAGCTAAGAGGGAAGCCGGTGTGATGCCGGCGCTGCCCCCGCAACTGTAAGCGGCGAGCCGCTGTCCAATAGTGTCACTGAAGCCGGTTGGCTTCGGGAAGGCCGGACAGCAGCCATGACCCGCGAGCCAGGAGACCTGCCCCGACAACGTTTTCGTCCACGGGCGGGGTGTCCCGGTGGTGCGTCAAGAAGTCGCCGCCGCGGCGGCCTTTACCTGTGCGCATCCACCATCGCCTTGCCCCAAACCATGGGGTTGAAGCGATGTCTAACAGTTCACTTTCCGTTGCCACGCTAGGTATGCCACGCATCGGTCCGCGCCGGGAACTCAAATTCGCGCTCGAGAGCTACTGGGCCGGTAAGTCAAGCGAAGCACAGCTTTTCGAGGCTGCGGCTGGACTTCGCCTCGCCAACTGGGCGCGGCAGAAATCGCTCGGCGCGACCATCATTCCTTCGAACGACTTCTCGCTGTATGACCATGTGCTTGATACCAGTGTGATGGTCGGCGCGATTCCTGACGGTTACGGTTGGGTCGCAGGTCCAGTGTCACTCAAGACCTACTTCGCCATGGCGCGCGGTGCAGGAGAGGATCAAGATGCGGATCGCCGGCACGGCCATCATCAACAGGGCCCGGCAGCGCAGGAAATGACAAAGTGGTTCGACACCAACTACCATTACATGGTGCCGGAATTTCGCAAGGACCAAACATTCAAGCTTTCCTCTCGTAAGCCGATTGAGGAATATGAGGAAGCAAAGAGCCTTGGATACCAGACGCGCTGTGTGCTGGTTGGCCCGGTCACCTTCCTGAAGCTCGGCAAGAGTGCAGATCCGGGATTCAATCCACTGTTGCTGCTCGATCAGCTTCTACCGGTCTACGTCGATGTCCTTCGCGAACTAGCCGCGCGAGGTGCGGAATGGGTTCAGCTCGACGAACCCTGCCTGGTCCTCGACCTCGACGAGGTATCCCGCGGCGCGTTGGGGCGGGCCTATGCCCATTTCGCAAATGCGGTGCCCGGCCTCAAAATCATGCTGGCTACCTACTTTGGGAGCCTCGGCGACAACCTCGATACTGCCTTGGCCTTGCCGGTTGCCGGGCTTCACGTCGACCTGGTGCGGGCGTCAGATCAGTTGAGCGCAATCGCCGCCATAGCTCGCAGCGATCTCGTTCTCTCACTTGGGGTCATTGACGGACGCAATGTCTGGCGATCCAATCTGTCGGACTTGTTCAACAAGTTGGCGCCAACTATAGCAAAGCTCGGTCATAACCGCGTCCAGATCGCCCCTTCGTGCTCGCTGCTTCATGTCCCGGTCGACGTCGAGCTCGAAAGCGATCTCGATTTTGATGTAAAGAGCTGGCTGGCGTTCTCGGTCCAGAAGATCAAGGAGCTGACGACCGTGGCAAGTGCGCTCGCCGGCAAGCATGCCCGCGTATCGCGCCTCCTTGCGGCCTCCAAGAGGGCGGCCTTAGCGCGCGAGAAGTCGTCCAAGATTCACAACGCCAACGTCACCCGGCGCATGACTACGATTGACCAAACAATGCGTCGCCGTCAAAGTCCGTACGCGCGCCGTGCCGAGCTTCAGCGCGCTCGGTTCGCCTTGCCAACATTCCCAACGACGACGATTGGATCATTCCCGCAGACCGCAGACATTCGCCGTGCCCGTGCGTCCCACGCGCAGGGAACGTTGACTGCCGCGCAATACGAGGATTTCCTCAAAGCGGAAACGGCGCGTGCGGTCAGATGGCAGGACGACATAGGGCTCGACGTGCTCGTGCATGGCGAGTTCGAGCGCAATGACATGGTGCAGTATTTCGGTGAGAAGCTGTCGGGCTTCGTCTTCACAAAGCACGGTTGGGTCCAGTCCTATGGCTCGCGTTACGTCCGCCCACCGATTCTGTTTGGGGACGTCTCCCGTCCGAAGCCGATGACGGTCGACTGGTGGCGCTATGCGCAGTCGCTGACCGAGAAGCCGGTGAAGGCAATGTTGACCGGGCCGGTGACCATTCTGAACTGGTCGTTTGTTCGTGATGATATCTCGCGAAGCGAGGCTTGCCTACAGATCGCGCTCGCGATCCGGGACGAGGTGGTCGACCTTCAGAACGCTGGAGCAAAAATGATCCAGATAGACGAGGCCGCGTTGCGTGAGGGATTGCCGCTACGCAAATCACAGTGGAAAAGCTATCTCGATTGGGCCATAGACGGCTTTCGCATTTGCTCCTCAGTCGTTGCGGACGAAACGCAGATCCATACTCATATGTGCTATTCCGAGTTCAACGACATCATCGAGGCTATCTCAGCGATGGATGCCGACGTCATTTCGATTGAGACGTCGCGGTCGAAGATGGAACTGCTAGACGCCTTCCGAAGTTATAAGTACCCAAATCAGATCGGGCCGGGCGTCTATGACATCCATTCGCCGCGCGTTCCTGAAACGGCCGAGATGAAAAACCTCCTGACGCTGGCGCGCCAACACCTCTCTGACTCCCAACTTTGGATCAATCCCGATTGCGGCCTGAAAACCCGAAAGTGGGAGGAGGTGCGGCCGGCGTTGGTCAATATGGTTGCAGCTGCCCGGGAGCTACGAGCGGCAACTTGATCGCTGAGACCGGTCAACGTTAACCTCCGTTCAAGAGTAACGCCGCTGCGTCTCGCAATCATATACCGCTTGAAAGTTAGTGAGCCTTTACGTGAACGGGATATTGCCGCGGGCCGGATATTGAGCTGCTAGCGCGGCGTGCCGGCGGGTGGCGCGTCGAGGCTGGTCTCGCGCCACAAAGCCGTGGCACACTAGACGCGCGAGCTCTGCGATGGGAATGTCCACGCCGGTGCTGCTGTTGAGGAACACGCGACGCAAATCCTTGATCGTGATTGTGCATTACTGACAATGATGCCGCCGACCTTGTGCCAGCGAGGAACGCCGCTTACGCCGCCGCCGGAAAACGGGGCGAGCCGTGGCCGCGCCATGGGATCGCCGCAGTAAGGACGTGCTTGACTGCGTCACTATGCACAATGCGCCAAGTGCTTTTGCTCGACCGGCCAGGCAGAGTGCACGCGATGTCAAACGCAAGTCGCAGACGAACCGGACGTACCAGGCAGGTTACGTCTGATTTGCGATCGTAAGAGCGCGCGGCTAAGATCTTCCCGGCGGCTCCTGAGTAGGTATTCTTGCTGTGCCAACGAGGCGCTTCGCTGTGGATCGGCTAATTCATGCAATTGAGCCAGGGGCCGATTCGACCGGGATCATGGTGTGGCTGGTACATCGTCTTCGCGCACGTCCGGTGTCTGCAACACTCTAGTCGCCGTCGCGGAAAGTATGATCCCTGAACAGGAAGCCCGACCACATGCGCTGGATGACATTGCGTTCACTCGCACTGAAAGGCGATGTTGGCCTTGTCGTGAATATGCGTTGTTGTCAGAAAGCGCACTCGCAATGTTTGGAAACGGTCAAGCTGTCCCCGAACCCGCCGCTGGATCGCTATCCCCTAGAGCTGTTCCGCTGCATCGGTGTGGCCCAAATCCTGCAGCGGAGTCTCCGGCGAGGCGATAAAATAGGAGGCGCGGTTGAATCTTGATCTACTAAATGGCCACCCCGTGACGGACGTGGACTGCAGGCTTTTGGGCTTTGACGCCGGTTTCCAGCCGACAGAGCGGAAGACACTATTGCTGACTGGGGCGACGCGTGGAATCGGTCACGCCACCGCAAAGCTGTTTTCGGAAGCTGGCTGGCGCATCATATCTTGCGCGCGCCAACCGTTTAATGAGAAGCGATGCCCATGGAACTCAGGGCCCGACGACCATATCCAAGTCGATCTTAGTAACCACCGAATGCTGCCGCGGGCAATTGCCGAGGTGAAGAAGCGCCTCGCAGGTGCTCCCTTGCACGCATTGATCAACAATGCCGGCGTCTCGCCAAAAGGGCAGAATGGCGCTCGGTTGACCTCGTTGACGACGTCACTCGAGACCTGGATGAAGGTGTTCCACCTCAACATGGTGGCTCCCATCCTGCTAGCGCAGGGATTCTTTGACGAGCTAAGAGCCGCGTCAGGATCGGTTGTCAACGTGACCTCAATCGCAGGCTCGAGGGTGCACCCGTTTGCTGGCAGCGCCTATGCGACTTCGAAGGCAGCGCTCGCATCTCTTACACGTGAAATGGCACATGATTACGCACCGCATGGAATCCGCGTGAACGCAATCGCGCCGGGAGAAATCAAAACGGACATGTTGTCACCAGAAACGGAAGCGCGTCTCCTGCCGAGTATTCCGTTGCGCCGGTTTGGCACGGCCGAAGAGGTCGCGAAGGTCCTCTTCTTCCTGTGCTCGGACGCCGCAAGTTATGTCACGGGCACTGAGGTTCCGATCAACGGGGGGCAACATTTGTAGTTGTCGTATCTGACATCCGCGGCTGAGGTAATCAGTCGAGCGCGTGTTCTCATTCAGGTTAGGCGCGGTAACGCCGCAAGAGCAAAAAAGTACCGTAGGCGCCGTTGTGCCATGAAGACCTGTTATCCTTCTATGTCATCTCCTCAATTTGGCGCTTAGAGCGAGAAGACATGCAACACCAATCTCGTAAAGCCGAACAAGCCGCCAGGGAGGGCGATCATGACAAGGGAGACCTCCTCATGCTGCATATTGTGCCCGCAGGCGAAAGACCTGACTCGCAATCTGAGGCGGACCGTGAGGTGAGCATAGAGCCGTCGCTCGAGAGCGCGCTGACAAGCATCCTTGAGATTACGAAGGTACTCACGTCTCCGTGCCGGCTAGAGGTCACGTTGGCCAACGTCGTCGATTGTCTGCAATCGTTTGTGCAGATGCGGCAGGGCATCGTCTCGCTCTTCGACGATGATGGAATGCCGAACATGACCGTAGGCTCTGGCTGGAGCGAGGGAAGTGACGAGCGTTACCGAATGCGTCT
Source organism: Bradyrhizobium sp. NC92 (assembly GCF_025200865.1). Lineage (NCBI taxonomy): Bacteria > Pseudomonadati > Pseudomonadota > Alphaproteobacteria > Hyphomicrobiales > Nitrobacteraceae > Bradyrhizobium > Bradyrhizobium sp. NC92. The sequence goes on along the minus strand of NZ_CP104171.1, from coordinate 6,852,393 downwards.
GCCGCTAAAAGCAATCGACCACATCGTGGCGACGGACGGGCCGCTCGTTGCCGAAAACGTGACGATTGAGCCAGCCTTTACTGCCGCCGACATAGATATGCTCGGTGCGTCGAATGAGGTCGTGGTATCGTTCATCGGCGTTCCCATTCACATTGATGCGAAGGTCGCAGGCGCGCTAACTATTGACCGCATCGCGGACCACACCTCGAGTGTTCGACTCGATCATGACGCGCGGCTTCTTACCATAATCGCCAATCTGGTAGGACAGACAGTTAAGCTGCGCCGCCTGTTCACCTGTGACCGCGATCGGCCGATGGCTGAGAAGGACAGGCAGGAAAGGTATTTAGTCGAGCGTAAGCAGCATGCGAGGGAGCGCAAGAAAGTCCGCATCCCGGGCATCATTGGCGATAGCCCGCCACTGCGGGCCTTGTTAGAGAAGATCGCGGTGGTCTCCAGATCGAACAGCGCAGTGTTGCTGCGCGGCGAATCCGGCACGGGCAAGGAGCTGGTTGCAAAAGCCATTCATGAGCTGTCGCCACGCGCAAAGCGGCCATTCGTAAAACTAAATTGCGCTGCGCTTTCCGAGACGGTGTTGGAATCGGAATTGTTCGGTCATGAGAAGGGTGCCTTCACCGGTGCGTTCAGCTCGCGTAAGGGGCGCTTCGAACTGGCTGACCAAGGAACTCTCTTTCTCGATGAAATCGGGGAAATATCGCCCGCGTTTCAGGCCAAGTTGCTGCGCGTCTTGCAAGAGCAGGAGTTCGAGCGCGTGGGTAGCAACCAGACAATCAAGGTCGACGTTCGTGTAGTTGCCGCGACGAACAAGAACCTTGAGGAGGCTGTGGCACGAAATGAGTTCCGCGCCGACCTGTACTACCGCATTAGCGTGGTTCCGTTGCTGCTTCCGCCCTTGCGCGAAAGGCGTGATGATATTGCGCTTCTCGCTGCTGAGTTTCTTCGAAAGTTCAACAGCGAGAATAGCCGTACGTTGACCTTCGATCCGAGTGCGATGGAGGTGCTTGTGAATTGCGGCTTCCCCGGCAACGTGCGCGAGCTTGAAAACTGTGTCGAACGAACTGCGACTCTGGCGCCCGGACCGTCCATCACCAAAGGTGATTTTGCGTGCTACCAAGGTCAATGCCTTTCCGCGAAGCTGTGGAAGAGCATGCCGCGCGAGACAACACTTGTGCGGGAGCTGGATGTACCGGTGCCTGTTAAGCCTTTCAGTGAGGCGACTGAAGCTGTTGCTCTGGCCCCGCCCGTCGGCAGCGAGATCGCTCCGCTCGCGCCTGCCAGCGCAGCTCTCGTAGGGAGTCGCAGGATTGCCGATCGCGAGCGCGTCATTGCGGCAATGGAAAGGTCCGGCTGGGTACAGGCAAAGGCAGCGCGTCTGCTTGGATTGACGCCGCGTCAGATCGGGTACGCGCTGAGGAGATACGGGATCGAAATCAAGCGCTTCTAAAGCACGATGGCAGGTCATCGTTTAGCACGACGCCAACGCGATGTTACCGGCAACGGCATGTCATCCGTTCCCGATCGCGGCTGCGCCTCGAGCTATGTCTATGGCCGGCCAAGCCGAGCACGTCGCCGAGCATCGGAACGGCAAAATCGTGCAACACGCGAACAGATGTCAAACATTGGCGCTTCGCCGCCCCTGAAGCGAGTTTACATCAATGGTAGCACGATGGCTCCACTGTCATTAGGAACGACAAGGGCACATCCCTTAACCCACAGCCCTCAATCACAGAACTGATGCCGCAGGAGAAGTAGGCCAATGCGAACTGGCCGTAGCAAGGCCGTGGACGTTGCTATCGCCGCTGCAGAGAAAGGGATCCGCAGCCGGTCGATTCAAGCAAAGCGCAAGTAGTCCATACCCTCCCGCCCTCAGGTCCAGATCAACGACAAATCAAGCGGGCTGCTGTTGCATCCACGACGAATGTCGGAGATCTATCGCCGGCCAAACGTCAGGATACCACCACCAGCGTCGTAAAAACTCTTGTACCGGTCGGAGGTCTTTCGACACTGGCGCTATGGTACGACACTTGCTGATCGCTTTCCCAACTGTTGCAAAACATGGAGAAGTACATGCACATTGTCGTCTGCATCAAGCAGGTTCCTGACTCAGCACAGATTCGCGTGCACCCCGTGACCAACACCATCATGCGTCAGGGCGTACCGACGATCATCAATCCGTACGATCTCTTTGCGCTCGAGGCAGCGCTGGAGCTACGCGACAAGTGTGACGGCGAAATAACCGTGCTTACAATGGGGCCAATGTCGGCCGAAGATTCATTACGTAAAGCGCTGACCTTTGGAGCCGACCGAGCCGTTCTGCTCACCGACCGCTGCTTCGCGGGCTCCGATACTCTGGCAACAACTTACGCGTTGGCAGCCGCGATCCGAAAAATCGCCAAGGAATATGGGCCGCCGGACCTCATCTTTACCGGTAAGCAAACCATCGACGGTGACACAGCTCAGGTCGGGCCCGGCATTGCGAGGCGGCTTGGTATGCTGCAGCTGACCTACGTCGCAAAGATCAGAACGCTGGATCTGATCGCGCGCACACTTGAAGCGGAACGGCGAGCGGAAGGCGGTGTCCAGGTTCTGCTTACGAAACTGCCGTGTCTCATTACCATGCTCGAGGCAACCAACCAGATTCGCCGCGGCGGGATGGCGGATGCGCTGCGAGCCGCCCGCGCGCCGATCTTGAAATGGAGCGCGCAGGACGCCGGCGTCGAGGACCTCTCCAAGTGCGGTCTCAAGGGCTCGCCGACAGTTGTCAAGCGGGTGTTCGCTCCCTCGGCGCGGGCTGGGAAAGCGGCGCTGGTGGAGGCTCCCGAGCAGCCGGCACAAGCCCTGATCGACGCGATTTTTGAGCACCAGCCCAACCTCGAAGCGGACCTCGCCGCACTGGCCCGCGAGTAGTCTAGAGCGTTTTGCGATGAATCAGGCGGCCAGAGCACCCGCATTTCACGACGAAGTCAGCCATAGCCCAAAACATCGGTGCCAGAGCAGTCAAAGGTAAAAGTACTCAGGCCTTGATCGACCGGTGCGCAGCGAAATGGAAGTGGGGGGCTGTACGATGTACATCGACCCTCGCCGGTAAGAAGGCGTCAGGTTGACAGTCAAAGCGAGGGAAGGCGCACTGTCCAAGCCCGTGGTACACAAGATCCGCGCGGGACGATCAGCGTCGGTCTCAAGTCCAGATGCATTCCCGTGGCGGTATGTGCTGTGATCCATTGTGGGAGTCCTCCGAACCATGGGTTCTCAAGTCGCAGGTCAATTTGGAGTTCGCACTCACGGAGACAATCCCGGCGCCCTACGTGAACGCTACTCTATCTTCCGACACCGCTGCACCCTGGCCGCAGGTCCGATGAAGTTGCATGTGCAATCTTTATGGCGCGAGCGCCGAGCTCCGGAGATGCAGACAAAGAAGGGGATGGCTCCGCCATCCCCACTTCGCAGGCCGCTGGAAGGCAGGAACGCACAGTTATCTCTTAGGACGCCTCTCGGACATTGCGCTATGATCCATGTCCGTCGGAAAGCGCGAGATAAGGCAAGGTCAATTCACCTTTGCCTTCGGCAACGGAAGCGTTGGTTTCGCGGCGGCAGTGGTACCTGCAACCTGGTCTCGTTTGCCAATCGCACGCCGCACTCGATATCCTTCCTGGCATTTGTAATCGATAGGCCAAAGGATCCGGCTTTTCGCCTAACAAGAAGGCCTGAAATTCAGAAATATCTCGCTGTTGGTTGCGCCGCGACTGACCAAAGAGCGCAAAGTTGCAAGTCAACATCGATGGCCTCGGCAAATTGGCAAGCTCCGGCAGCTACCGCCGCTATGCCCATCGTCATGCTATTGTAGACAAGCGTGAGCTTATGGCCTTGTCCAGTATCACCCACGTGGACAATATTCTCGCAAAATGCGGTAAGAAATCGTCCGTGAAGAATGCGAAATGACCTGAGAAATAAGCAGAATTGGTCTTGATGTAGTATTCGATTTTGCAGGAAAGCGGGGTATTGGACCTCGCTTTCTTGCGTTTTTGGTTTTGCTTTTGGTTGATTCGTGATTCTCTGACGGCGTCGTCGACATTGGGGATTGCGATGAGCAAGCCGCGGGATGATCGCCAGAAAGACCTGTTGCTTCCGGCGCTTGATCAGATCATCGACATGGGTCATCCGCTGGTGCGGTTGGCAGCGCTGATCGACTGGAACATCCTGAATGAGCGCTTCAGTTCGGTGTGCCAAGCAGGGTCGGGACAGCCGGGCTTGCCGACGCGGCTAGTCGCCGGCCTGTTCATTTTGAAGCACATGCACAACCTGTCAGATGAGGTGCTGTGCGCTCGCTGGATCGAGAACCCCTATTACCAATACTTTTGCGGCGAGCTGAGCTTCCGCCACCGCCTGCCGTTCGATCGATCGTCGATGACGCGCTGGCGGCAGCGGCTCGGCGAGGAGCAGCTCGTTGCGCTAATCCAAGAAAGTCTGTCGGTGGCGCACAAGACAGGCGCCCTCGGCCCGAAGGACCTGGAGCGCGTGGTGGTCGATACCACGGTACAGCCCAAGGCGGTTGCACATCCGACTGACGCGCGGCTGCTGCATCGAGCAATCATCAAGCTGGTCGGGCTCGCCAAGCGCAACCGTGTGCCGCTACGCCAGAGTTATCTGCGCTTGGCCAAGCGCGCCGCCATCATGACCGGCCGCTATACCCACGCCCACCAGTTCAAACGCGCCCGGCGGCAGCTCAAGTTCCTGCGGACACGGCTTGGCCGGATCATCCGCGACATCCGCCGCAAGATTGATGGCGATACGGTACTGGAAGCTCGCTTCGGCCCGTTGCTCGGTTTAGCGCAGCAAGTGCGCAGCCAGGATCAGCATCAGCGCGGTCCGAAGGTCTATGCGTTACATGCTCCGGAGGTTGAGTGCATCGGCAAGGGTAAAGCTCGCGCGCCCTACGAGTTCGGCTGTAAGGTCAGCATCGCCACCCCTGTGACGTCTCCGAAGGGCGGCCAGTTCGTGCTCCATGCCAAGGCGCTGCATGGCAATCCCTTCGATGGGCACACGCTCGGTCCCGTAATCGCCGACATGGAGAAGCTCACCGGGGTGGAGGCTCGCGGTATCCACGTCGACAAAGGATATCGCGGTCACAACCACCCGCATCGGTTCAGGGTCTGGATCTCGGGTCAGGTCCGCCGCGTCACAGCTTCCATCCGTCGCGAGATGAAGCGTCGCGCGGCTGTCGAGCCCGTCATCGGTCACGTCAAGGCCGAGCACCGCATGGACAGAAATTATCTCAAGGGACGCCTCGGCGACCGCATCAACGCTGTTCTCGCCGCTGCCGGCTATAACTTCGGCCTGCTGCTGCGATGGCTCGCAGAGCTCTTGCGTGTCATCATCCGAGCCTTCTTCGAGACCGTCCCGGCTCGAAACACCGCTTGAGCCGGGCGCCGGCGACCAGTTCTTCACGAACGACTAAGAACACGAGCGGCGGCAGGAAAGGTGTTCTCATCAGATTCAACGATGGCGTTGAGATGCCCTTGTTCTGCTTGTTCAGTGCTTCGTGTTACGGGGCGGGCAGCTCGGCGCCGTCACGCAAAAGGCTGATTCCTATGCTGGTACTCATGCGTCCTGCGCCGATTAGGCCAATTCGTTGTCCTGCGGTCGCTGCTGTTGCAGTTGATAGGGGTGTCATGACGTGCCTCATTATGAGGTTTCAAAAAGACCGCGGTCCTGCAGAATGGTCAGTAGCGTATGGTGGTCCTCAATGAGATAATCTGGTTGCGCCGCTTGCAAACGCGACTCGGATACGCATCCGCCCGTAATGGCTATGCTGATCAAGCCAAGATCGCGTGCAATGTCCGTTTCGACAGGCATGTCCCCGATGATGAAAGTTGAGCCGGGGTTCAGATTGTATGCCTGCATATATCGACGAAGCCGCTCCCCTTTGCTCATGCTCTTAAATTGAGTAGCACGGCTTTCAAACGCCAGAACCTCCGCGACACAATCGTCTATGCCATGTCTTCGTAATTGGGTGCGAAGGGGATCGACTATATGATTACTGACGATAATGCTGGAAATCTCCTGTTGACGTGCTGTTTCCAGAATGCATCGCGCGCCGTTGCGTAAAGGGGCCTTGTCCGCCAGCGGCTCATAGGTGTCATGAAAGATGGCACTGCTATCGCTATCAACCGTCTCGATCTCACTATCCGACATTCCTAGATTGCGGTAGAAAACGGAAAGTGGAACGTCGAATCTGTCTCGAAAAGTCTGCATATCGATAGCAGCGCGGCCGAGGCGGCCGAGTATGATGTTCGTGGTTTGCAGCAAGGCGTCGGCATCGTCGATGATGGTACCATTCCAATCGAACACAAGAGCAGGTTTCATCGTGGTCTCATTCACTAGACGTTTTCGTAGAGGTGATCAGCAATCAATCTGTTCAAGTTTTCATTTGCGCGTTTTTGCCCAGCAGGAGTCGGCATCTCGAACGTAAACGCAGAAAGATCGATTCCATCATGGCCCTGGGGCAGTAATGAAAGGAGAGCTTGAAAGGGCAGATACGTGACAGTAGCAGCGTTGATCGATAGAGCGATTTTGTGTTGGATTACCTCGAGCGTTTGCGGCGCGATCTTATGGAAGCGCAGGCTTTCCTGCCTCGCTTCGGATGGTAGAGTTTTCCATATGTTCCAGAACGCTAGCTCATCTATCGTCTCTATACCCATTCCGTAGTAATTCGGCGCAACGATAGGCGGCGAACCGATTGCCCAATGCACAGCCTTGGCCCCGGCGCCAAGTAGCATTTCCGTGACTGCCCGGCTTGTGTCGCCACGAATGAGGGCTTCATCGGCTACGATGATGATTCTATCTGTAACGTCTTTGCCGTTGAGGCGGTACTTTTGCGAGATGAGCGATTTGCGCTGGCCACGTGCGCCGATAAGCGTCCGCTGAGAGCGACTTACCGCGATGACTTCGTCTCGTTCGACCAGGGCAGGTTGCTGTTTGAGCAGGCTTGAAAATAAACCGTCGGCATATGGTCCACCGGTGCGCGGCATGGAAGCGATGATTATGGGAGCGGAGCTTGTTTCGACTGTTAATCGGGGCCAGAGAACGCGACCCAAGGTCATGCCTATATTGCGACGGGTTGTCAGATTAGATTGTCCGCGTACCAACGTTCTCGCGTTGGCCAAGTAAAGCGTTTCGTAGGCGCAAAGCTTGGGATTATGTCGAGCACGGCCCACAAAGCTATCAAGGCAAACACCCGTTCTGCCGTTGACAAGCTTGATGTGACTTGGCTGGATTTCGCCAACTTGGCCTTTTAGTCCGGAAAACGCGCTGTTTTCCGAGGCAAAAAGTAGAAAGCCGTCCTCGGTTTGCATGAATTCCAAAGGCCGCAAGCCACTGCGATTGCGGAAGGCGGTCAGATTTCCCAGGCCATCCAGCAAGAGTGCGCTGACAGCTCCGTCAATGAGGCCGTCGATTTCTTGAAAGGCCTTCTCGTAGTCAACGGGCCGAGCGTGCTGCCAGTAATCCCTCTGACAAATGCGTTCGATGAGCCTGAGCAAGATCTCCGCATCCGACTTGCTGCTAAACAGATGACCTTCGGCGCGCAGTTCTCCGCTTAATTCATCAGCGTTGACTAAAGCCCCGTTCAAACAAACCGCCAAATGACGGAAGCCGGCCTTGTGATTGTCAAGCGGCTCCAAGTCAGCGTAACTCTTGCCTCTGAAAGATGGGGTGCGAACGTGTGCAATTGCTGCATTCGATCTGAAGCGCGCATCCTGCTCATCATGATCAATCCCTGCCAGTTTGCGAGGTGGCCGACATGATTTCGTATATTGAAAGCCTCCTTCATGCATAAACGCGGCAACGCCAAACCCGGCCTGTCCTCGGTTTTCAAGCTTCGGCACCATGTGCTTGAGCTGATCATAAACGGTCTTCTGTGAGCGGCTTGAAGGCAACACAAATGCGCCTGCAACACCGGACATGCTATGTCTCCTTGACTATGAGTATGGATGCGGCCATCGGGGCTTGTTGTTTTTCATTCCTGTTCGGTTGCAGACATTCATGTCTGGAACCGAACACCGCGCGGAAGTAGCCCGCTCGGCTGGCGCGAAGCACATGGTCTTGCACCTTTGGCAAGCAAGGCGCGTACCAAGGTCCCTTTATGGCGCGTGAGGCTTCGTCAGTCGACTAAGGAACCGCCGATCTGGAGACTGAACAAGCGAGACGGTGTGTGGTCGCAGTATCTTCGCTCCGACGGGCATGGGGTGACGGTTAAGCTCTGTCGTCCAGGCTGGAACCAATATCACTGGTGTGCCGTGTGTGGCCAGTGCGAGCCAGAACGCGAAGAACAGCCTCGAGGATCATCTTCACGCGGAATCCAGAGGCGACTGCTGAGCGCGAAGCCAAATCTTCACATTCTGTTGTGGGAACGCAAGTGGAATGGAAAAGCTGAAAATGAAATTGACTGCAGAAGGACTGCACTGCCTCTGAGGCTCTCTACAAAGCTTGTACCAAAAAGTGCAACTACTCGAATCGCTTGAACTCACTCGCTTTACATCGGCCGCTTCAGAACCATCCGTTCCGCGAGCGCCAGCTTCGGCGCCGACGATCCGTGGCGGTGACTGATGTGCACCAACTCCATGTCGGAGCCGACCGGCACGGTCAGGGCTTCTGGCGGTAAATAAAGAATGCCGTCGAGAGAGGACCCCAGCCGACTCTCCACGGTTGCCGTCTCACAAGTGCAAGTAGCCGCGAACATTGTCCTGAAGCCCGAGCTTCCGAACCATTCCATACGACTAAGCTCGAGCTCCTGCCCGGCCTCATGCGGCTCTCCAGCATTCGATAATTCGATGATTGACGCTGGTGGGAAGTTTATGACGCCGGTTATGCCGGCAACTTTCAGGGCGTCGACAAAATCTTGCCAGCACGCGAACGGATCGATCATCACGCATCGCTGCGTAGACTTGTGCGGATGTGGTCTTATCAATAGTGCGCAAGCTTTGCAAAAGGCAGTCGTTCCAATCGACGACAGGCAAGGTTGCCATCACGAGCATGGAGCCCGCCGGAAGGCTGCGCAAAGATGGCGCGTAGATTTCCAGGAACGCGCCTTCGGGTTTAGCCGATAGCTGAGTGGCCAGCTTACCGTAAAATGTGGCCTTCACCGCGTCTACCCGATTTTACCCACCCGCACGACCAGGCATTGTCATTCCCAGTCTGCAGCATGCTTGACTTTGGCTAGGACAACGCATAATCTGAAATCGATTTCAAGTGCAAGTAAGGCAATGCCATAGCTGCTGTGAGGCGAAGCCTGAACTTCCGAAGGGCATTCGGGTCCTGAGCTTCATGACGTGCAGTTTTTCACCGGTCTGGGCACGGAGGTGCTTGTGGTGAGCGTTCGGAAGGGGGCGTTCAAGCGGAAACGCAGCGGGAGGATGACTCAATCGTCGAGCGATGTTGCTTCTGGCGGGCGCCTCGTCAACCGCAGCATCGTGCTCGCCCCGAGAAAAGGGCCAGAAATTGCAATCGCGTGACACCTGATCGCAACGAGACGGGGCGGCGGGAGCGCCTATCAGTCTGTCAGTCACCTCTTGGCACAAGGTGGCGAGCTAGCTGAAGTGCGTTTGCCACCACAGAAGCTTCGCGCAAACAGAGATGGGATTCTGGAAGAGCTCAATTAACACGGGAAGCAATTGAACATCTCTGCGATAGAGGCACCGTGTCCTCTCTCAGCCGAACAAGAGCAGGCCTCGCTCAGAAGCGTGCTTTGGCAACTGGCAGTCTCTGATTCTCGATAGTTGCCGAAGCAGCGCTCAGCATCTGTTCTTGGATCATACCGTTTAGCTCGCGAACGTCTCGGTATTGAAGAAGTGGGTCGCCGAATCTGACATGAAGCTGTGCAAGATGGGTGCGGTCTTGCAACGTCCATTTGCCGAGGATTACCCAGATGCTGAACTCAGGAGCCGGCAACCGATGACACCGATCTGGAATACTGAAGATTGAGAGCGGGGCCTCGCCCAAAGTGGAAGCAGGACAGCTCGATTCGTTCCACTAACTCTGCGCAGGAAAAGAATGAAAAAGTGGGGCTAAGGCAATGAGCTGAACCAACATAGTCCTCAGCTTCTGGTGGATGCTCACAACAACAACGATGTCTTTGCACCGGCCTGCAAACGAGACCAAAGTAAGCTCCTCCGCAGGGTGGCTCGAAGCCGATGATCGGTTCGCCAAGTCAGTTGCTGCCGGAGCAATGCAGAGGCCGGTCTTGAGTCCTACTATCTTTCCTGGTCGTGACCTGCCCCTGAATTTTCATCCAGCGGCAGTTAGAGTCTCGGGGTTTTGTACGCCAAGTGGCGCGGGTGGAGCAACGGACGATCGGCGGAGCTGGTCGGGGTTGCGCAGCCGATCGTCCGTTGCGGTGAGGTGGGCGGCGTAGGCTGCCGGGGTGAGGTAGTTCAGCGACGAGTGAGGACGCTGGAGATTGTAGTCGGCGACCCAATTGGCGATCTTGGCGCGGGCGTCATCGAGATCAAAGAACAGGGTCTCGTTGAGCAACTCGTCGCGCATCCGGCCATTGAAACTCTCGGCGAAGCCGTTCTGCATCGGCTTTCCCGGTGCGATGAAGTGCCAATCGATGGCTGCGTCCTTGCACCAAGAGAGCATGGCGTTGCAGGTGAACTCGGTGCCATGGTCGGACACGATCATTCCTGGCTTGCCGCGTCGCTCGACGATTGTCGTCAGTTCGCGGGCCACGCGCCGACCCGAGATCGACGTCTCCGGAATCGCGCCCAGGCATTCCTTGGTGACGTCGTCGACGATGTTGATGATGCGAAAGCGTCGGCCATTGGCGAACTGGTCGTGGACGAAGTCCAGCGACCAGCGCGCGTTCGGCCTCGCCTCGACCAGGATCGGGGCACGGGTCCCCACGGCCTTGCGGCGAGCCCGCCGCTTGCGGACGGTGAGCCCTTCCTCGCGATAAAGCCGGTAGATCCGGTTGATCCCCGATGGCTCGCCCTCCCGCCGCAGCAGGACGAACAGCCGGCGGTAGCCAAAACGTCGCCGCTCGCTGGCGAGATCGCGCAATCGGCCACGCAGAACTGCGTCCGGCGGGCGGCTGGAGCGATAGCGGATCATCTTCCGATCCGCCCCGATGATCGAGCAGGCCCGCCGTTCCGACAGGCTCATGACGGCCTGCAGATGCGCGACCGCAGCGCGCTTGGCGGCGGGCCCTACCATTTTTTTGAAAGCAGCTCGCGAAGGGCGGCCGCGTCGAGCACCTGCTCGGCCAGAAGCTTCTTCAGCTTCGCGTTCTCCTCCTCCAGGGCCCTCAGCCGCTTCGCCTCGGAAACGTCCATGCCGCCGAATCTGGCCTTCCAATTGTAGATCGTCGCCTCGGAAACACCGTGCTTGCGAGCCAGGTCGGCTGTCTTCGCCCCGGCCTCATGCTCCTTCAACAGCGCGATAATCTGCTCTTCCGTGAACCTTGCTCGCTTCATCTGTCCGTCCTTCTTCGGGCCGGACTCTAACTCCTTCTGGAGGAAATACGCAGTGGCAGGTCACTTCCCCCAAGCGCTCGACGTCGGGTGGTGGTCTTTTCAAGTCTGAGGCGGTGCGACATCCCACGAAGCAAGTTCACGAGGCGGGATTAATCGAGGTGACCGGCGAGGTCAATCCTCGTCAGTTCCCTCGAGTCCCTGAGCCGACCATTATCCGTATTGAGACTTCCAACTCGAAAGGGCGCTCGTCAGCTGAAGACGTAGATCCGTTAGAGGTGCTAGGGAGGAGGTTTAAAGATGACGGGATCGCTTGACGGAAGCATGTCGCACGCTTGCATCAGGCAGCCGCACTCCACGGGCCGCAATGCTGCCATGGAAATTGATAAAATTGATGCTCGTATACTTGATCTCCTGCAGCGGAACAATCGCCTGAGCAGTGAAGAACTCGGCGCGAAGGTGGGCTTATCTGCATCCGGAGTTCAGCGCCGACTTAAGCGCCTACGCAGGCAAGGCGTGATAGAGTCAGATGTCTCAATCATCTCGCCAAAAGCAATCGGCCGAAACGTGACTATGCTTGTCTTCATCTTCTTTGAACGCGATCGCGCCGACATCATTGATCGTTTTAAGCGGGGCATCCGCAAGATGAACGAGGTGATGAGCGGATTTTACGTCACCGGCCAAGCCGATTTCATCCTACTAGTGACTGCGAACAATATGGAAGAATACGAGCACTTCACCCGTCGCTTGATAAGTGAAAACCCAGATATTAAGAGGCTTGAGACTATAGTCGTCCTAGATCGAGTCAAAGCCGGGTTCACTTTACCGATAGGATTTCTGGCCTGCTGGTGACAAATCGCGCTCAGACTGTTGATAGTCTGTCGATGCGGCCTGGTTGGAATGAGCAGGAATTGAAAAACTTGATGTGGTGGAACGGCGCGCTCCAACCGCATCAAAGTGCTAAATGTGCTTCGACTCGGCTCGCCACTTCACCGCCTGGTTGGAATTGACGCCGCGGTCTCATTCAAGCGGAAGCAAAGAGCGGCTCGGACGAACATCGATGGGAAATCCGGAAGTCCGCTCTGGTCGTTGTCGGGGTGACAGCCGTCTTGCGGGTTGCCCGAAACGAACGCTCGGGGGCGCGGCTGAAGCGACTTCTCGCCAGACACCCCGCCAAGATTGCCGCCGTCACGCAGACCAATAAGACGGCGTGTATCATCTGGGCGCTTGTGAGCAAGGGCGGAAAGTCGTCCCGACCGATTAGCGACTACAACGGTGACGCAGTGATCGGCACAGCGATCTGACCGGCGCAAGCCGGCAGAGGGCAATGTGCAACAACAGGCGATGAACCCACTGACGGAAATCGCGAAACGAACGAAGCTGCTGCTCCCTTTTGCGCTCAACCGCGCAAACTTGAGTTAGCTTCTCGTTCCGCGGATCTCATCGAGGCCAGCGGCCATATGTGCCGCGCGCAACGGCCGGACATATGACTGCTCGTTCCACGTACGAAAATCGACTGAAAAGCTCTTGCGTCGGCCGCCGTTCCACATACGTGATGACATCGGAATCGCCACGCCTCGGTGCGCGCGTATCCACGCTTGGCGCTGCGCGAGTGAAGTTGCGCCTTCGGCTTCATCGACCATTTCCTTCGCCGATCGCGCTCGCGACAGCCGACAAGTTGCCTGCAGAAGTAGCAGTGAGTGAGGTGGAACGATCATGGCCCGCACTAGCCTCGATCTTGCGCGCTTAGCCTGTGGCCGTAATCCTGATATCATCGCACTCGCTGGTGAGGGACATCGATACGCACGACCGTCAGTATGGCCTCAATTTGTAGTGCTCATCAAGTCTGCGCGAGCCAGACGTGAGTCAATTGAGCAACTGGTCTCCTCAGCCGCGGTCGAGCACACTGAAACAGCGTTAGTCTCCTCACTGCGGTTGCCTTTGAGTTGATCGGTATCCGACGTTTCAAAGACGAAATCGGCCCTGCCATGTCTCCGGGGCGGTAGATGTTGCGCGGCTCGTCCACGACAAAAGCGCCATGACGCTCGTCAGCCGGTCGAGATCAGGGCCTCGTAACCGCATCTATTCGGGGCCGACAGCGAGCGCGTGGGCACCTTGCGCACACGCATGGGCATGCTCGTCAACGGTGGGAAGACCCTTAAGGGCTTTCAACAGAAGTCACTTATACGAAGATGACTGCGCAATGCGTCACGCTCTTCGCCAAGATCTCGGAGTCGTTCAGCGTTATCGGATTGTATCTCCTGCCACTCGATGCGATCCGCGGCGGTCCACACGTAAGACTCGCGATCGAACCGATCTTTCTCTGCCTTATTAAACTCCATGTACAGCTGGATGTCGCGCTCAACTTGGTCGAGTTGCTCCTGGAGAGTTCTTGGCATCAGCCGTTCCTCGGCTCCCACTCTATCCGGCTTTTGATCTTTGACGCTATCGGTGCGGCGTTCAGTAGACCTTCTCTTCTCATGGAGACAATGCCCTCATCTTGATTGAAGGTTGTTCGGCCGTTAGACGTTTCGGCGTCAGGGCGCGACTCTCTGCATCACACAGTTCAGATGATCCAGTCCAGCGTTGTGTGGAAGAACTGAACTGCCCGAGGGAGCGGCGGAAAGCGCCTCGGCGCCTGCAAGATCACAGTTCTTCTTTGGCTTTGATTTGTGACTTCTTTGGAGAGTACCGGCCGCCATCATTCCTTGGGAACCCCACTGTTCAATCTCACAAGCCAGAAAACTTGTTGTGGTGTAACGGCCCACTCGCATCAAAGTGCTAGAACGTGGTCGTGTTCGAACGCCACAAAGGAGGGGCCGTTCCGTGAGGTACGTTATCACCCTCGGGCTCGAACTGGCCAAGCACGTTTTCCAGGTTCGCGGAGCGAATGCCGAGGGCGAACCCAGTTCGGAAGCGGCGGCGCAGCGAAGTTCTGCGCCTCTTCGAGAAGCTGCCACCATGCCTGGGTGGGGATGGAGGCTTGCGGTAGCGCGTGCAGTCGCAGCTCTCGTCATGAGGTGCGGCAGATCGCAGTTCAAACGAGATTGACTGATGCTCTTCGCGCTAGAACAGGGTTGCCATTCGTTCTTCGCGGCCACGAATGCATGCTCGGCCGCTGAGCGGGTTCGCAAATCGCCTCAGCGTGGACGCATCGTTCTTCTGTCGCTTCAGAACGGATTTACGTAGGCCGGCGCGATCAGCCGAAGCTCGTTGTCCAAAGGAGTTAGTAAGTTGGCGAGCCTATGAGCCTCGCCTCATGCCTCCAACGCGACGGTGCAACTCGACTGAGCTGCGAACAGCTCCAAGACCTAACCTCGGCTGATCCGCGTCCCGAACAACGTTACCGCCTCGGTCCACCCGCGAGCGTGAAGAACGTGCTTTGGCTGAGATAACATTTGAGATGGCCGCTTTCCTTCAAGTGGTGCTCTAAGCCTCCACTGACGCATCGGTGCCGTCGGCAGGCGTCCACCCCATCATAAATGGCTCAGAGCCCGCCGTTTTGCAGCGAGAAGATGCTTATCAAGCGTTGCGTGCAGCGCATCCCGCAAATCTGGAGGGATTGAGCTGTCTATATCGATCATCTCCCGAAATTTCCGAATAATGTGTTCTATCTTTGCCACAGAGGCGAGTGCTTCTTCCATTCGTGACGTTGTCATGGCTTATTCCTTGACGCGCTCGCATTACGCTGAGAACCTAAGCTTCGGCCATCGCTTCCGATCGTCTCGGCGGCGCTGGTCCTGAGGAAACCGCGCGGGTACCTTGGTTTGGCCACGGTCACGCCAGTCCCAGCTACGATGAAGGAGGCGCGTGTTGACACGTTGAGCGAGCCCCACAGATCTCCGCCTGTGTCAACGATGTCAAACGCGATCGGGTGGCGCACTCACTCGGACCATTTGTGCTCCTCATCGCGCAACCAGCCCGACCACTTCTTCGACGGTTTCGCCACGCACGCGCATCGCCACCAATAATCCCCCGATCTGCGAGGAGGGCGCTTGGACCGACACCATGGTGTCGAGGGCTGTCGCGGGTTCCTCGAGCGTCAGCGGGGCGCGGGTGGCAACTTTGCTAATGATCGATTGGAGGGCGTTCATTGTTCTGCGCCGCTTTGTCGTAGTCCAGTTGCCCGGTTGCGCTTGCGAGCGCGGCCTCAACCCGCCGGTCCACCTCATCTTCCTGCCGACTCCACGCTTGTTCTCTGCTGATAGCCTACCTAAAGGCTGTGCTCCCGTCGGCTCGATCCGAACTCGACGGTTGCGGGATGGCGTCGGCTAAATGCGGTGCTCTCAGTCGAGCACCATAAGATCGGCATCACTTTGGAGTCTCCTTTCTGCGTTCAAAAACCCGGGCACTTGGAAAGGATCGCGATTTCCATAGTAGGCCCATGCAGCGCCGCTATCCGCTCCGGTCGGACCTCCTGTTCGTCGTCGAGGTCTGCGCGGCTCAGCTTCGCTTGGCGATCCTACAACCTGACGCTACGCAAGATTCAAGATCTCCATGAGATTAATTCAGGCGATTTGGACTGCAACGCATGCGCGCAGTGTCCCCTAATTGACCGTGTCTTCTTCTGTTGCACGCCGCACGGCGCTGAATCCTTCACTGTGAGGGGCGTGACGGGTTGCATGGCCTCTGGTAGAAGTTATCGATGGTCGATGTGACCCAGCCTTCATTTGAAGGGGGCGCTCCTCGATTGGCGTTCAGGCGCAGGTAGGTAGATAACTTAGTAACCGGTGCTTGCATCAACAGCCCCCTACAGGTGGAGTCTCCAGTGACTGCGATGATAGTCGGAATCGACATGCGGACGATGATCGTCCGCACGTCCGCAGGCCACTGGACGCCTGAATCTTGTCATCGACAGTCGATGAGTTTTGTGGGACGCCGCAGTATGGGAGCCGAGTGAACGTGCCTCATGCTTGGCCATACCTCACTTCAAATCTGGCTTTGCTCTGGCGCTGTCGCGAGCGGAGATGACGTAGCGACATTGATGACTCAGGCTTGCCTGCTTGGCTCTGAGACACGCGGTGATCGCAGTGGCATCCGGGATGTGGTTGCTACACAGGCGAAACACGTCCTGTATGCAAGCGTCCTTCTCCGCGTCGGTCGGGGTCTGATCTCCCGCGGCAGCCAGTTCGGAGCGTAAAGATACAGTTCCAACGCTAACAACAAAGAGGATTGCATACCAGATAGTTTTGGGCGGCAAATACCAGTGCATTGTTTGTGTGAGAGCCACGATGTCCTCCTCAAGAGTACGTGTTCGGTATCGGTGATCGTGCGCCAGGCGCGATCCAGCCTGTTATGCAGAGAGACGGGTTGGAACATTCAAGGCGTTAATGGCGGAGGGAAGCGCTTGTCTCGTACGTGCGAACCGAGGGCTTCATGAGACCACGATTACAGCCAGCAGACGAGATCGTCATCCCGCGAGTTTGCGCCGAAGCAGTCTGCTGAGACTTCTGTGGGAAGAAAAGCGCGATTAAGTGTTGAGAGTAAGATGCCAAACTGCTTTTTGAACGCGCCGAAGAGATGCGGAGGTCATTGGACGAGATCTCGCGTGTTCGCCGGGCCCCGACCAGATATGTCAGACGAGCGGCATTTCGGTACAGTGCGTTGCCCAGCGACCCCTGCGGGGTGAGTGTAGAGGGCGAGGCATGCGCAGTTCTCATTAGCTCTCAGGGCGATCTAGAGTGTGGGTGAGGCACCGATTGCGGGGATCTTACAATCTAACGCTACGTGCGATTCAAGACCTTTCGAAATCCGATGTGTGAATTTGTCTGAACTTGTACATTTGAGTGCGTTCTGGCGCGAACCGTAAGCGGAGTGTGCCGGATGAATCGCCTCACTTTTGACAGAACGGCGATCGACTACGGGCTTTGTAGGACTGCGGGGCGGGCGCGGTGTTTGCGAGTTAGTGTCTGAAAAAAAACGTGATCTAATCGGGAGCGTCGTGAAGTGCACGTAGCGTCTGTGTTTGATCAGGACGCTGGGATAGAATGTTGGTGACTCGGGACGGGGGAGAGTGTTTGCAGAAGGACATATTGGACAGAGTCGGGCAAATCGGATTAAGCAAATGTGCGGAGCACCAACGTCGCATTTTTGCAGCATACGGATTGCATGTTCAGCGCGATGAATCCGAAAGAAATCTCTGCGATCCCGATCACTGGAGAGGCCATGCGGAAGCAACGCGAATGGGCATCTTTGGCTGACGGAAAAGCTGGCGCGGCGGCTGTTCAACATCGCCACGAGTATGACAACCTGGCGCGGCGCGCCCAAGAATGGCGGGCGTGCATGAACGATCGCGAGTCAGCCCCCAGCCGGCAGTTCTAGTGCTCCGCAGCTTCTCGACAGAACCTCGAACGGGTCGCCAAGGGCAGGAGGTCTATTCCCTGGCTGAAGACCGCATCGACCGAGTATCTGACTTCCGCCGCTAGCTGCGTAGCGCCCTCGGGCTCTCCGGCCGGACGCTGGATGGTGAGCCATGCCGCGCTCAATTCGACTGTCTGCAAGCTACGTACGCGCGGTCTACTAAGAGGCCTAAAGCCAGTCCTGAAGCCGCAGCATGCGCCAAAGGCGGTATCGTCGACTACCTGTCGGGCCTTGAGGCGGCGGGGCGCTTTGGCAGTTCGCGGCTGCCGGGATGCATGCCTTGACGAGTGCATTTCAGTAAAAGAGCGTGCCGACCGCCCACCATATCCCAGCCCAGAGCAGCGCATTGAAAAGAAGCGCAGCAATCAGCCCGTAGTTCCAGACCCTCCGCGGTTGCGAAGCATTAATATGCGAGCTGCGATAGGCAGTGTTGCGTTCGAGCATCGGCTGTCTGATGGGCACGCGTTCTTCCTACACTGATCTAGAGCTACCGGGAGATTTGCCTCAGAGCGGCTTTCAGCGAAAGCCACGTCGCATCGCGGGCGACTGTCATCCTCAGCAATCTGCATGCCATGCGAAAAAAAGGTCGCAGCGCTGAATCATATGAGCTGAGGCGATTTCCGAGCCACATCAGGGAGTGGTTTAGCGAGGGCATTGTCGGTTTCGCAACATTGACGTCTTCGACCTCACCGACACGACAACGCGTTCCTCTCATCAGAAGCATGCCTGCACGAGCTGGCGTGTCCTCATTCGCTGGCGCTATTCTCGGAGTTGCTCGATCAACGCGACGATTGTTTTGCAGCTGAGAGTCTCTGTTTGCGTGTGCGTACGCGCGCACAGTGAATGAACTTGAACCTTTTTTTGGGCGGCTGGGCGAGAAGTCGGCTGGTGAGACAACTAAGGAAGGTATTCTCCATGGCCAGGGCTGGCAGGACTGTCTTGGCCAAGGCTGCCGTAGCACGGTGCACCCGCGGTCTGCGGCGCAGTGGACGTTCAGCCTCACATCAGTTCTTCTCCGTCAGATATTCGAGCATTCTGTTGCAAGCCCCCTCAGCCGTGGCGAACGTTCGGAAGGGCGAACCACCGACTTTTATGGCGCCACGGCAATCGCCAAGTGGTCGCCAAGACGCCACATAGCCGGAACGTCCGTGAAAGCCGGGACCGGTCGGGGTCTCATAGGTGATCACAAATGAGAAACCATCCTCCGTTGCGCTCCATACTTCCAGATGCTCGATGGCTCGGTGAAATTGAAGGGTCATCGCCAGTCGTTCACCTGTAGTTGGAAGCGTGATGCGAGAAATCGAAATGGACTGGATGTGTTGTGGGGACGCAGAGGCGTCATTGTCGCCCCGAAGATCGGTCTAAGTGACGTTTGGGCGCGGCATCGACGATCGCTGCAAGATAAGCCGACACGAACTCTACAAAGCGGTCCACCCGACCAGTTGGTCACTCTCTTGCGATAATCGGGCCAGTTGCGATGTTGCCCTTCAAAAATGTAGCCGCGCTCGGCTTGAGCATGTCATGCAAGTTAAATGTCTGAGGCCGTACGCGCGCATCAACGGCAAGTTAGACCCGACCGGGCAGCGGGCAGAGCGATCAGTCGCGCCGAAACACTTGTCCCTGTGAATGCGCCACCTGCGCTTCTGTCACATTGCAAGCGCGGTGCCGAGATCCCACCGTTTCGCTATTGGCGTAAATCCTGCACCGTGTCTTGCGGTACATTGGTCCTTTTAAAGTTATCGATGATACAGCTGGAGCGGTTGCATTTCCAGAGCGACTCATGAGTCACATCGGGTCGCAAGTCGTCGGTGAGGCGAGAAGTGTCAAGATGAGTCTGACCCTGGATCGCATGGAGAGCCTCGGCGTCAAGGCAGTCCAAATTATCAATGAACCGCTAATTGGCTACCCAGACGATGGCAGCCCTAGTCGGCTGCTAGGCGTAGAATTGGTCCGTGGCGCCACACAGATGACTTATTGCCACTGTTTCAGGCTCGGCGGGCAGCGAGGATACGAATGCCTAAGTAGTACATCGGGAGGCACGATCGATCGGGATATCATCGCGTTTGCGACCAAACCCGGGTGAGGGGGCTAGATAGGCTGTTCGCCACTCCGGATTACTTGCCAGGTCTCAATGCACCGGGATGGGATATGAGCAGCGACATAGTCCAGCGTCTCTCTGTGTCAGCCTGAACGGTGGGCGAGATGGGCGGGCCGCCTACGCTCATTGAATAGCAAGAAGTCCGATCAAGCTCACCTTGTCGTGCAGCCACTGGCGCCTGAAGGCAGGCGGTGTAGAGGAGCAGGGCAAGCACTGAGTTGTTATGACAATGAGACGGCTTGGTCGAGATGTGGAGAGGAGGCATCAGAGTTCAACAGAACTCAGTGGAGTGCAGTAGATGCTCGACGTCTACCGCTTGCTTAACCGATGGGTGAAGATGCATCAGTATGCCGAGCCATGGTGCTTGAGCTTGGGGCTCAGGAGCGAGCTGGCGCCAATTGATGAGATGCAGAACAACGTCATCTATGTGGATTTCAACGATATGCGCGGAGCAAAGGAGACAGCGTGCGATCGCAGATCATAGAAAAGCTTGAGGCGGGCCGCATACGATCGGGCCGACTTGCCAGCGCTCCTGGATCAGGTCCTTGCGGCCAATTTCTTGTGCAAGGGCCCTGTGGCTGTCAGCTCAACATCACCGCACTCGTCCGCCCAGGCTGGGAGCATGTCTCCGTCTCGACACCACGGCGTTGTCCAAACTGGGAAGAGATGTGCTTCGTCAAGGACCTGTTTTGGGACGAAGAGGAATGTGTGATGCAGCTGCATCCGCCCCATTCGCAATACGTGAATAACAGCCGGTACTGCCTGCATCTCTGGAAGCCCATCAAGCGGGATATTCCGATGCCGCCACCGGGCTTCGTGGGCATCGTTGGGCTGGGACCTTCCGAGGCAGCTACCTTGCTTGCACAGATGCAAGCGATATCGTGATGGGCTGCATGGATAATCGAGGAGGGGGTTCTGCTCCGCTTACACCTTCGATAGTTCCATAGGCGAAGCAAGCGCCCTTGATGGAAGGCAAAGACGGACGTCGATTGCGATGTCGCCGATCAATCGGCACGTCTCGCCTTACGCCAAGAGCCAAACTGGCAATATTGGCATTCCGGTGGCCACGGCTGGGCTGGCCTCACCTTCGCGCGCGACCCCGACGGAGCCGGCGCTGCAGGTTTTGAGTGGCCGCTCCGTCGGGGCAAGTTGCTTCTTCCGTAGGATTGGATCACATCGAATCTTGCGCCAGCATTTGCGCCGGCAGGCAGTCATGATGGGCTGTTTCGCCCAGAGCAAGGGTGCACTGGCTGACCTCTCGGTATTGAGGCAGCCGGAAGGTACTTGGCGACGTCGATATCATCTTTGGTGGCGAGCGGCATTTCGTGATGCCCGCCTTCACCAATCGCGAGCGGCTACGGCCGATGTCGTTCACGCGGTCCGCTTGGTAAGGCTCCGCGGTCGGCCCAATAGCGGCGCCGGCCTCAGGTGACCCGTTCGGGAGCGTGTTACATATCGCTCGTCGACGTGGGGGATCGCGCGTCGGCCCGCGTCCTTCAAAATGGAGGTGATCCCAGACATCACCTCGATCCAGTCCTCGGGCGCGGCACAGACGCTGGCGCTGAACGATGTCGGCCAACCTTTCCTGCGGCCGTCGGGCGTGAGGATCCGGTGCTGGCAATGACTTGTTAGCACGATACATAAATCGCCTACGCGCATCCGACGCGACCTTAGTGTCTCGAAGACTGATGGCGTAGATCCCAGAGGTCGTCGATCTGAGTTTAAAATCGGCCCCGTCGCTCAAATTATGAGAGTGGGCCAGTCAGGGATTCAGGGGCATCATTGAACTTGGACGATACGTGTCGCCGGTAAGCATCAGCTCCTTCTTCGAGTTGCTTACGACTTGTCCATCCGGTCGTCCTGGGCTGTCACGCCGGCTTGCATCATATCCAGTGATGTAAACTATATACGTTGATATGCGTTGCGGCGGTACGTATGTCGTGTGATTTCGCTCTAGAAGAGGGAAGCTTTAGTGGATCTGCGCGCCAATGGAAAAAGTCGACGAACATCTGCACATACTTTCGCTGCTTCAGAAGCAAAATCCGGTTATCCTGGACATCGGTTGCAACGATGGAACGGATACGAAACAGTTTCTCAAACTGTGTCCACACGCCCAACTATACTGCTTTGAGCCGGATCCCCGAGCGAGCGCTCGCTTCAAGAAGAACATGGGTCCGGATCTTGACAAGGTGAGTCTGTTCGAGATCGCGATCAGCGATCGAAACGGGAGGGTCGATTTCCATCCAAGCAATGGAGAAGGAGATGCAAAAGAATGGGACCTCTCTGGCTCAATCCGCCGTCCGAAAAATCATCTTACCGAATATGATTGGGTCCGCTTCGACCGTCCCATCTCAGTTGAAACCCGACGCCTGGACGACTGGTGCAGCGAAGCGGGTCTGAGCAACATTGATTTGATCTGGATGGATGTGCAGGGAGCCGAATCTGATGTCATTGCTGGAGGGATAGAGACCTTGAGCAACACGCGCTTCATCTACACGGAATATAGCGACCAGGAGCTCTACGAAGGGCAGTTGTCCTTGCGAGCCATCCTCGATCTATTACCATTCTTCGAAGTGTCGACTCACTACCCGCGCGCAGCGGAAGGCGATGTCTTGCTCAAGAATACGCGTTTTTGAGGCAGATCCCTTCATCTGCACTGGTGCGGAAGTGGCCGCTATGTCTCGAGGTGTGACAGAAGGGCTGAAATTTGCTTGAGGCTGCCGTCCCTGATGGCGGCTGCATCGTGCTAGCTCACGTTGCGCGGAATGATGACCCGCTCCAGTCAAGGTGATGGTGCCGGTCGCCGCGTGGGTAAACCGCTCCGCCAGAGGTTCGATTGCGCGCCCTGGCGGTTCACTGCTGAGTGCGAAAGGCTGCGTGGTACAAGCCAGCTCGCAATAGCGGATCAGCTCAGCTGCGTCCATTTAACCGTCCGCAAGTCCTCGTCGGCGCGCGTAAGCCAACGAAAGGACCTTCCGTGACGGGCCGCTGTAAGCCCGACCAGGGCCATGGTTGTTGTTCATCTGCCGCCGGATGGGACATCGCATCGGCTTGGTCCGGGGCGAGATGGTCGCGGCAGTTGCCGCGTCGACAAGGAAGTATCTTCCCGCCAGGGAAAAAAAGGCCCGGCCTCATTCTCTGAAGCCGGGCTAAGTCAGACTGGAACGGAGCGATGCTGTTACGCATCGCACCAATCGTCGGCAAAGGGAGAGTTGCCAACGGCTTATTTGCGGCTAGGAGTTGCCGCAAATTCTAATACGAAATCGACATCCGATCTAAATCTGGTATCGCCTCCGTCTCTGCTGAGGATGAGATCAGCCTACGCTGTCGAGCAGCCCGCGACACGCGGATGACTCGGTCAGCATTCGCTCGCCGCTGGTAGAGTGGGCCATGCGGAAGCGGGATGGCGGTACGCGGACGCCACTCGAAGGCCATGACGCCAAAGACATGAGAATGCCACAGACAAGTATGCCGTCACCCCAGATGCTAAGGGGTAGCCTGCGTTGGTTTGCCAGAGATCTCGGCCTCATTCCAAGATCGTACAATATGACGCTACGTGCGATTCAATGCCTTTCGCGAGCGGTCGCACAAATTCTCTAAACTCCTGGCGCTCAGCCAGCCGAGACCGTTCGTAACTTACAATTCAATCTGTCTACTGATGAGGCTTGCCCCCTGTAAGCGATTCAGGCAATTGCGCATCATCTTCTATGCGATCTCACGATGGGCCGGTCGTCTCTAAAGCTCGCGTGGTCAGCTTAGCCGACACGAACCTTCAGGTCACTCTATAGGACCTCCTCGTTAGCTGAGCCAAAGGTATAGAGAACTTCGACGATCTCAAGCCAGACATGGCCATTTGCCCAAGAGCGGCAGCCACTGGTCCGAGCGATCCAGGCGACTTGCCGCCAAGATCCCTGATTGAAGAATAGTCATGATGAGCCTGTCGAGCGCTGCTCATCTGGATGCCACATCACCAGAACGACCGCGCCGTGCTCGATACATGCAGCGCCCTGCTGATCTGATCCAGCGCCCGTCCGGCACCGATGCAGATGTTCGGGAGCTTGCCATGCTGTGTCGGTCTTCAGCACTGCGGGAGTTGGCACTTCACGCGCGGCTCGCTGGCCTGCATGCTCCGGGAGGCGGCCAGTCCGCTTGCAACCTGGCCTGAAGCGAGTTTGTCAGGTTGAGGCCAATGGGCGCTATGGATGGATCTCAGTGGGTTTACTATCTTGCTCACCTGCGGCCGCTCGAAGAAGCGCTCGGATGACCGTCAGCTCAGCAGATCGACCCTGCCGGTGTCGAGCCGATAAAGACCCCCGACGACCTTCAGTCTGTTCTGCTCGACTGCCGACTTCAGAAGCGGGGTCGCCGAAATGAGCTTATAGACGTTCTCAGCCACATTTTGCCGGATCGCATTGGCGAGTGCATCCCCGCTCTCCTGAGAAGAAGCCTTCACCGCGGGCGCAAGTGCGGCAACAAGGGATGGAATGTGCCCTGGCAGTGTAGTGTCGTCCTTCAAGGATTTGATCGTGGCACCGACAGCACCGCAGCGATCATGGCCGAGTACCAGGATTAGGGGGGTATTTAGCACGGCCACCGCATATTCCATGCTGGCGATAATCTCATCGTTGGCGAAATTACCAGCGACACGGCAAACGAACAGATCGCCAAGTCCGCTATTGAAAACATACTCAGGGACGATTCGTGAATCGGCGCATGTTAAGACTGCCGCATACGGATTTTGCCCGCCGACCAGAGCGCTGCGTTCGTGCCTGAAGTCGCTGCCTCGCGATATGCCCTGAACATAGCGCGCATTGCCTTCCATTAGTCGCTCAAGCGAAGCCTTTGGCGAGAGCAGGTTATCTGGTTTGGGCGGCGCTGTTGGCTCGATCGCGCTCGCGATCCTGCCGCCAAGCAGCATGCCGGCCGCCGAAGCAGCGAATAGCATTAGAGAACGGCGGGATGGCACCGTCGGACGAGGCAGGATCGGGATGCACTCTTCACACATGTATTTCCTCTGAGCGCGCTTCTCCAGTGCGTTGCGTGATTTCGGCCTCGCTTCGCTGCAGAACCCGCGCCTGACCAAATTGAGCTGCAACCAACCGAGTTGCACAGGCAAGTGACCGATGCGCTCGCCCTTACATCTATAGCTGCTCTTCGTTGCACACTTGTGAGCCTGTCCGAGATGGCCGCGAGCAGAATTTAGAGAGTCGTCGCGACCTTCATAACGATTATCAGACTACGTCCTGACGCAGCGTGAGGTTCAAGCAATTTCTTCCCGTGCGACTCTTGCCCGCATGTCAGGACATCGGCAGCCTCTCTCCAATGCAGTATTGTGCGGCCTATTGTGCAGCGCCGTTCCTGCTGAGTGCGGAACAAAGTTGGATAGCACAGCATGTATTCCGCCGAATTCGGTTGGCGAAAACGAGATCACGACTGCCGTTGCGGTAATCGGTGCTCTGCGGCCAAGACCAATCTGGTCTAGGCACCCCGTCGCGGAGGTCAGTGAATAGCGAACGCACCAATAGGGCCACTCCTGATGAACAGCTAAAGCACGTTGGCCTGATTCGGGAGCGAGAAAACATCCGTGAGATTGCAAAGAGTGATCATCGAGCCGCGGAGTGTGGGCTTTCTCACAAAATGCTGCAAACTGTATGGATGACTGCCGTTTCTGAATACGAGCCGTTTGCCACTAAAGCAAGCCGCCAGTCCATTTAGCGCAATCACTAGCGTTATTGTCAAACAGAGCGAGGCGAACTTTGCAAAGTGCGACAGAAGCGTAGAACTCATGACAATGCTGCCGAAGCTAACGCCGCAATGTCAGGTGCCGACGGGCGAGCACTGAGCCACCGGGGGACCTCGGAATTTCCGGCGGCACGCCGCTTGCTTCGTTGGTCCGGTCACAGTCCGGCGCATATTCGTTGTCGCGACCCAATGCGCATCGTCCGTTCGCTCTGGCCAGCTCCAAACTGCGCGAGCCGGGCGGCCCAAGCAGTTCAGGATAACTTCTATGAAACACTCACTCCTCGCCACCGCGTTGCTTTCAATGGCGCTTTTGTCCTCTGCGGCATTACCCCAGAAACCGGCCCATGCGGCGGCGGTAGAGGATCCCTTCCTTTGGCTCGAGGAGATCGATGGACCGCGCGCACTCGCTTGGGCACGCGCCGAGAACGATAAGACGCTCGGAGTGCTCCAATCAGATCCCCGTTATCATCGCTTCTATGAGGAGGCGCTGAGCATCCTCCAAGCCGAGGACCGGATCCCGTATGTTTCGTCGGAGCGGCAGGGTCTCGGCAAGTTATGGCAAGACGAGAGCCGCGTGCGCGGCATCTGGCGTCGTACCACTGACGGCTATGGCAGCTCGGAGCCGGTCTGGGAGAGTATTCTTAGTATTGACGACCTGGCGGCCACGGAGAAGAAGAACTGGGTCTTGAAGGGCGGTAGCTGCCTGCCGCCCGAAGAGCGCCTGTGCCTCGTCGAGCTCTCTGACGGCGGGAAGGACGCTGTGTTCATTCGCGAGTACGATCGGCATGCCAAGGCCTTCGTACCAACCGGATTCGATCTTCCGGAGGGAAAGCAGGACGTCAGCTGGGTCGACCGCGACACGATACTCATCGCGCGAGATTGGGGCGAAGGGACCATGACGCCGGCGGGCTATCCCTTCGTCGTGAAGGAGCTCAAGCGCGCTCAGCCGCTGGTTCAAGCGCGGGAGGTCTTCCGCGGGGAGCCGAACGATGCGATGACGGCGACCTTCGTGCTGCGGGACAGCGAAGGCAGGATTCATGCGATCGGCGCCATACGCGCCATCAGCGCCTTCGAGCGGGAGTATGTGCTTCTCGGGCCCAAAGGACCGATCAAGGTTAACCTGCCAAAAATGGCGGACATCGTTGGCATCGCCAGTAACCGCTTGCTAGTGACGCTCGACGAAGACTGGGCGCTGTCCGAAAGCACCCACTTTGTTGCGGGTTCGATCCTCTCATATGACCTGGCCGAATGGAAGCAGGATCCGCTTCGCGCGACGCCCTCGGTGGTCTTCCAGCCCGAGGCTCGGCATGCGCTCAGCGGGCTCGTGGTCACCAAGAACGCTTTAATCCTGACGATCCTTGACAATGGTCAGAGCAAGGCTTTCATCTACAGCTACGACCAGGGTGACTGGCGGGCTACGCCGATCCCGTTCCCTGTCAACATGAACGTCAGCCTGTCAGCCGTTCGCCCTGAAACGGACGAGGTGCTGTTCACGGTCTCCAGCTATCTCGTGCCGACTTCCCGCTGGCACTTCGACGCGGCGACCAAACGTCTCAAAATGGTGACGACGACATCTCCTCAGTTCAACGCATCCAACCACGTTGTGGAGCAGTTCGAGGCAACTTCGCTCGATGGGACAAAGATTCCCTACTCTCTGGTGCGTCCGAAGAACGCAAGGCTCGGGGAGCCGATCCCAACCCTTCTTACTGGATATGGCGGGTTTCAAGAGCCGCTCCTGCCATTGTATGACGGAGCGATAGGGCGGCTCTGGCTTGAGCAGGGCAATGCATATGTTCTGGCAAACCTGCGCGGCGGCGGCGAGTTTGGGCCGCGATGGCACGAGGCTGCCCAGGGGGCCACAAAGCAGCGGACGTGGGACGATTTCATCGCCGTCGCGGAGGACCTGATTCGCCGGAAGATCACCTCTCCGCGTCGATTGGGCGTGGTCGGCGGCAGCCAGGGAGGTCTGCTAGTAGGCACCGCAATTACGCAGCGACCCGACCTTTTCAATGCGGCAATCATGCAGGTGCCGCTGCTCGACATGCTTCGCTTCGCAAAGTTGGCCGCGGGCGCCGCCTACATCGGTGAATATGGTGATCCCGCCGTTACGGAGCAGCGCGGATGGCTCGAGGCCTACTCGCCCTATCAGAAGCTGGTCCCCGGCAAGACCTACCCGATGCCTTTCATTCTCACCTCCACAAAGGATGATCGCGTGCACCCGGCGCACGGCCGCAAGGCAGCCGCTAGGCTTGCTGCCCTCGGCCAGCCTTATTTTTACTTTGAGAACTTCGAGGGTGGACACAGCGCGGCTGCCAATCTCAAGGAACACGCGCGCCGGCTGGCACTCGAATACACCTATGCATCCAGGCGGCTTGTGGATTGAGTAATGTCAGCGAGGGAGTTCGTTGAGGCCGCCAGCGCAGTTGGTGGCCTGTCGGCATCAGCGCGTTTGAATGGAGAGCTCACGGAGCGGGCCTGTTTGTACCCTCAAAGAAGGCGGGCGGTTGAAGCGAGCGAGGTTCACGAAAGGGCAGATTATCGCGATTTGATTGTCCCGCTTATAATAGCGATCCCATCGAGCTACTTGCGCTCTATGACTCTATCCAGTTACTCCCAAGCTCCGCGAGACCTCTCAGCAAAGAGCTCTCCTCCGTGCGAAGGATCATTCGGATGATTTTTGGACAACGGAGCGCAGTCCACAAACCTTCAGTGATGAAGACGCAGCCTGCAGCATGAAGCTTGTGCTTTCCGAGCAGCAAGATGCTCAGGGTAAACGCGATCTGCCGCGAGTCCATCGACGCTGTGTTCGGCATCATCAGCCACAGGCAATTGCGTGAGCGGCTTGCGCTCTCATTCAGGGGTTAAAAAATGGCAGAACAGATTCATTCGCACGCGGTGGTGTGGATCGACCGAGTCATTGCCAAGATATTCTTCATAGGGCTAACGGGCGTCAGCGCCACGACCGTGCGCGCGCATAAATCGTGTACGATTGGAGCTTCCGGTGGGAATAATGATTCAACGTTTCTCGTCAGGATAGGTGGGGTCCTGAGTAGGTGCACCGATCTGCTGATCATCGGGCCGGAGACCGAGCACACTCAGCTAATGCACTTTCTGAGAGCGAACAGGCTGGACCTCACCATCCAAGTCGAGACAAGCAATCCTTCGACCGACCGGGAACTCGTAGCGCTCGGGCGAAAGCGCTTCCGACTGGATTAAGCTCTTTGCTTCTGATTGTCGACCGTGCTCCAGTTTTCCTGGAAACCACTACCTCGTGCGGCGTCATCCGTTTAGGTCGGTCAGTAAGCGCCGGTGCAGAGGACGCTCCTTGAGTTGGCGGACGATGGCCGGTTCGGTTCGCTCTTAGCGCCCAACCTGTAGCTAGCTCGTTTAAGTGCGGTTAGCCGGCTCCGTACTCCGGTGCCGATCGCTCAGAGGGGATAGATGGACGAGCGGCATTTCCGCTTCGCCAGTTCTCATCGTGCCTGAGGACATGCTGTGTTCGTAATCATTCCAGAGAGACTCGCGTCACCTGCGGTGCGGCTTGTTGCACGACTGCAAGCCCGGCATATTCCAGGACGGTTGAACTGATCCGAGGTCGCCAACGCCACAGAGGAGGACCGGCCTTGAAGGGATAGTCGCATCAAAATGCCGTGCCTTCGGCTTCCAGGTCTGCCGTTCTATGCAATTGATTATCCGTTCCTCCCGCCTGCCCTGACTTGACGGATGTCATTTTCGCGCAGACGGCGAAATCCTAAGCGAAGGGTCTGTATGGCTCTCGCAACTGCTGATCGCTATATCCGGCGAGCACTAGACTAGCGCACCAGAATCGCAATGTGGAAAGAGTTCTACGCCAAAAGACGACCCCGGCATTTCGCTGCCGGGGTCGCATTTTCAGCGAGAGTGGTCAGAAGTCCATGCCGCCCATGCCGCCTCCCGGCGGCATAGCGGGCACGGCCCCATTCTTCTTCGGCAGCTCGGCAACCATGGCTTCCGTGGTGATCAAGAGCGCGGCAACAGAGGCTGCGTTCTGGATCGCGGTGCGCACCACCTTGGTCGGATCGATGATGCCCTTTGAAACCAAGTTGCCATACTCGCCGGTTTGCGAGTCGAAACCGTGCGCGTATTGCTCCTTCTCCAGGATCTTGCCGACGATCACCGAACCGTCTTCACCGGCGTTGATGGCGATCTGGCGAGCGGGGGCCGACAGCGCCTTGCGCACGATCTCGACGCCGGTCTTCTGGTCGTCGTTCTTGGTGCGCAGGCCCTTGAGCTGCTCGGAGGCACGGAGCAGGGCGACGCCGCCGCCCGGGACGATGCCTTCCTCGACAGCCGCGCGGGTCGCATGCATCGCGTCATCAACGCGATCCTTGCGCTCCTTCACCTCGACCTCGGTCGCGCCGCCGACGCGGATCACCGCGACGCCGCCCGCGAGCTTGGCAAGACGCTCCTGGAGCTTCTCACGGTCGTAGTCCGAGGTGGTCTCCTCGATCTGCGCCTTGATCTGGGCCACGCGCGCCTCGATGTCGGCCTTCTTGCCGGCGCCGTTGACGATCGTGGTGTTCTCCTTGTCGATCATCACCTTCTTGGCGCGACCGAGCATGTTGAGCGTGACGTTCTCGAGCTTGATGCCGAGATCTTCCGAGATCGCCTGGCCGCCGGTCAGGATCGCGATGTCCTGCAGCATGGCCTTGCGGCGATCGCCGAAGCCCGGAGCCTTGACGGCCGCAACCTTCAGGCCGCCGCGCAGACGGTTCACGACGAGCGTCGCGAGCGCTTCGCCCTCGACGTCCTCGGCGACGATGACCAGCGGCTTGCCGGTCTGCACCACGGCCTCGAGCAGCGGCAGCAGCTCGTTCAGCGAGGAGAGCTTCTTCTCGTTGATGAGGATGTAGGCGTCGTCCATCTCAACGCGCATCTTGTCGGCGTTGGTGACGAAGTAGGGCGAGATGTAGCCGCGGTCGAACTGCATGCCCTCGACCACGTCGAGCTCGGTCTCGAGCGACTTGGCTTCCTCGACGGTGATGACGCCCTCGTTGCCGACCCTCTTCATGGCGTCGGAAAGGAACTTGCCGATCTCGGCATCGCCGTTGGCCGAGATAGTGGCGACCTGGGCGATCTCGTCGTTCGAGGTGACCTTCTTCGAGTTCTTCTCGAGGTCGGCCACGACGGCTTCGATCGCAAGGTCGATACCGCGCTTAAGGTCCATCGGGTTCATGCCGGCGGCGACCGACTTTGCACCCTCGCGAACAATCGCAGCGGCAAGCACGGTCGCGGTGGTGGTGCCGTCGCCGGCCGCGTCAGCGGACTTGGAGGCGACTTCGCGCACCATCTGCGCGCCCATGTTCTCGAACTTGTCGTCGAGCTCGATCTCCTTGGCGACGGTGACGCCGTCCTTGGTGATGCGGGGAGCGCCGAACGACTTGTCGAGCACGACGTTGCGGCCCTTCGGACCGAGTGTGACCTTCACGGCATTGGCGAGGATGTCGACCCCGCGCAGCATGCGGTCGCGGGCGTCTACGCCGAACTTAACTTCTTTGGCTGACATGTGGGTTTTCCTGAGTGTTTCACTTGGTCTCATCCTTGGCGGCGCGCGGCATGCGCTCCTCAGGATGAGTCCTGCGAGCGGTAATTTAGGCGGCCTTCTTCTTGGCGAACGGATCCGTGAGAACGCCCAAGATGTCGCTTTCCTTCATAATCAACAGCTCCTGGCCGTCGATCTTGACCTCAGTGCCTGACCACTTCCCGAACAGGATGCGGTCGCCGACCTGGACATCGATCGGAACCAACTTGCCGGACTCGTCGCGGCCCCCGGGGCCGACGGCGATGACTTCGCCCTGGGAGGGCTTTTCCTTCGCCGTGTCCGGAATGATAATGCCGCCAGCGGTCTTTTCTTCTGCGTCGATGCGCTTGACTACGACGCGGTCGTGAAGCGGACGGAATTCCATGCAGATCTCTCCTAAGCAGTTACGCAAGTTGAGGATTTCTCGATTGCTAGCAATCGAGGCCAGTGAGTGCCAACGCAGGCGCACCTGAAATAGGACTGATTTGTTGGGGAACAAGTGTTTGTAGGAGGAAAATCCTCACTCACCGCCGAGCTCTGAATCCGCTTCGGGCAATTAACCTCGCGAGCTTGCCGCCGAGCACCCGACGCTATTCTGAGTGAGCTTTGTCTCTCTACCCAATATCGCTTTACAGTTCGATTCCCTTCAACCCGGTCTTGCAAGCCATGATCTTAGGACAAAACGGTAAAGGGCTGCCGATCTGGAGTAGCTTCAAATGAAACCGTCAGCTGAATTCGAAAGATCACGCGGTCTTGGAATCCTGCGCCGAGATCGGGATTGCCTGCTTGGATCGATGGTCCGCTAGCCCTCGCGCCCGATCTGCCCGGTTTACGCCAGAGTGCCTCTGCCGGCATTGCGGCGGAATTGACTTTGGAGCAAATCGACGGCCTGGCGCACGCGAAGCTGTCTCAGGGCGACACGAACGGGCGTATGTTCCTCTCACAAGAGCCCGTCCTTATGCCAATCGCGCCGGATGGCGTATACACGCGGACAGCGGCTCCGCCTTGAGTTGTCGAGCCGCCAGTGCGGGTTCGGCGTTAGAATAAATCAGCTGAAAAAACCTTCTTGGACTTTGATCTCGATCAGCCGCGCCTAGATCGCAGCGGCAGCTTGGAGGTCGTGCTTGACGGAGAGATGGTCGGACTTTTGCATCACGGGCGGTGTTCTGCCAGGCCGCGGCCAGACGGTGCCGCAAGAATGCGACAGGGGTGTCCGATCTTGCTAAGTTGAGCGAGTGCACGTCTGAGCACTGTAGGTGAGAGCTACGAGAAAGCCAGATGTTAGGCCAAGATCGCCCTCCGCCTTTCCAGCTGCATCAGTGCATCATAGCGCGGCAATGTTCTTTCGGTGCTCCTGCTCGGCATTGCAGACCACTCCCTCCTTCTCGTGCCAGCTTCGGCGCAGCGCTTGAAGTAAACTGCGCTTCGCCGTAGTAGCTACAGAGTGGTGCGAACGAGCTCCGCGCATAGCCATGCGACCGTTCGCCGGCCGGGTATGCGCAGACTTAAGTGAGCGCGTCCGGTTCATGGCACGGAGACAAGACCCTACCGTCGGGCTAGAATGGGTATTTGGCATCAGGCACGAGTATGAAGCTCTTGGCTCTCCACTGTGCGAGGGACCAAAGGGCACAAAGAGCTGCGCCCTAGACGCGATAAGCGTCTCATCTGGCGATAAACCTCAGTATAGTCTTTTCAACCCTTTCCAAATCAGCTGTTTATCTTCGTACGATTGAGATCACCCTCGACTTTGTCTCACTTCTGCTAGGAGCCGCGGGGTGCCAATTGGAGATGTCAAAGCGCCGGATCCTGCCGTATGGATCGAATTCGATGGGTTTCAGACGATGAGTTGCAGGCGATTTCCTTCTCACATGACCATGCCGCGCCCGGGTTCAATCCTTATAGAACCGCAGGGCCGCCGTTACTTTGTTCGAGCGATGACTGCGGCGATGGCCGCTCAGCTTGTGCACGCTTAGGGAGGACTCATGGTCGACGATACTAATGATTCGCCCGCAGTATGCTTTCTCCTTGGCCTTCCACGCTCCGGGACGACACTCCTTGCCCACCTGCTGCAGCAGCATCCGGACATCACAGCTCCCCCCGAGCCCTGGCTAATGCTGGCACTAAACGAATTTGGCAGGGTAGACCACCGTCACCCGGCAGTCGCATCAATGATCAAGACCGCGACCTCTGAATTCTTGGCTCGTATAGATCGTACGATCGTCAGCCGCGCTTTTGCCGACGCGGCGTATGGCCAGTACTTGGCAGCGGCGGGCAAGCGTATCCTCATAGACAAGACGCCGCGCTATTGGATGGTACTTGAGTTTCTGGAAACTCTCTATCCAAAGACGCCACACATCCTTCTGATGCGCAATCCCTATGCTATTGCCGCTTCCTTGAAGTCGACGTGGGGCATCCCCCTCCACGCAGAACCCTCCTCTTCCATCAGCATATCGTCGCTCGCCGATCTTCTGATCCGTGTACCCGACAGCATTGCATCTGCACTCGCTGATCTGGTCCTAGGGCTTCCTAAGCTTGCAGCGCACCGGGCTCGACCGCAGACGCAGCTAGTGCAGTACGAGCGCCTTGTCGCGCGGCCGGAAGCGGAAGTCCGCCGCGTGATCGCGGGCCTTGGCCTTGATCCAACAATCTCCGCGCCAACCACGACTGAGCAAACCGACTATCTTCAGTCAAGTAGCTTCGGAGATCGAAAGATCCTGGATAGACAGGCGGTCGATGACCGCTCTGTCCACGCCTGGCAAAACCAACTGAGCATCGAAGAGATGCAAACAGTAACCGATCTAATCGGCGCAGATCTGTTGGTGGAGCTCGGATATGAGCAAGAACTACGACAGGCACAGCAAGCTGGAGTTGTGGATAAAGGGAAAGAGGTAACCGAACTTTATCGTCGGATCTTTGAAATTTGGTGGAATTTGCGCTGCTCCGACGGCAGTGCAACGCACCTGGATTCCTCCAGCGCTGGGGCACCAACCCATAGTGTCCGCGAGCCTATTGAGAGTTCTTACCGCAGCTCCGAGCTCCCGAAGAATGCCACACAACATATGTCCGGGTCCGAAACTGAGGACGGTGTGCAACTGGAAAATTCGACGGCAGCTCTGTTGAGCCAAGCGCTGTTGGCCTCGGAGGCTGATCGTGCCGTGCAGCTAGACGCTAGGCGTGATCGCGATGCCGTTATCGAGACGCTCCGAGGCGAGATCGCTCGGCTTGAGGTGGCTCTCAACAATGGCGTGCCATGACTTGCACGCCAGAGCAAAAGCCCTGCTATGACTGTACTTCTTAGCCTGCTATTGAACAGAAATTAGGGCAGCAGAAGCTTTCGAGCGCGCTGGTCTCATGCTAATTGCCGACCAGTAGATCGAGTGGCACATGAGTGCTGGACTGTCATTGCTGTTCGCGCCGCGACGTTTGAGCCGATGGAAGCGCTATTCAGCCGCCTGGGAATCGGTCGAATCAAAGCGGCACCTTAATCAATAGAGAGCCTTTCATCGGAAAGAACTTATGCTGCCAATACATCTTCGCCGCCTCGAAGCTGAATCCATCGAAATCATGCGAGAAGTAGTCGCCGAGTTCAGTAAGCCGGTCATGCTCTATTCGATCGGAAAAGACTCGAGCGTCATGCTGCACATTGCAATCAAGGCCTTCTATCCCGCGAAGTTGCCCTTCCCATTGCTGCACGTGGACACAACCTGGAAGTTCCGCGAGATGATCACTTTCCGGGATCAGACAGCCAAGCGGCTTGGCGTCGAGGTGATCGTGCACGTGAATAACGAAGGCGTCGAACGCGGCATCAACCCGATCGACTCGGGGTCAGCACTTCACACTCAAGTGATGAAAACAGACGCCCTGAAGCAGGCGCTCGATTTCCATCAGTTCGATGCGGCCTTCGGTGGAGCACGACGTGACGAGGAAAAGAGTCGCGCGAAAGAGCGGATATTCTCCTTTCGTTCGGCCGGGCATGTCTGGGATCCCCGCAACCAGCGGCCGGAGCTTTGGAATCTTTTCAACACCCGAATTCGTCAGGGCGAAACCATGCGTGTGTTCGCAATGTCGAACTGGACCGAGCTCGACATCTGGGAATACGTCATGCTCGAGCAGATCCCGGTTGTGCCTCTCTACTTTGCAAAACAGAGGCCAGTCGTACGGCGAAGCGGCGCAACGATCATGGTGGACGACGGACGATTTCCGCTTAAGCCCAATGAAACACCAGAGATGAGGATGGTCCGATTCCGCACTCTGGGATGTTATCCCCTGAGCGGAGCCATCGATTCCAACGCGACCACGATCCAGGAAGTCGTAGAAGAAATGCGGAATGCGAGAGTATCTGAGCGCCAAGGACGCTTAATTGATACCGATGAAGCCGCTTCGATGGAGAAAAAAAAGCGGGAAGGTTACTTTTAATGACTTTCATAGAGACGACCAAGTGTCTGGTTGGGGCCGGAACAAAGGACCAGATGCGATTCATCACCTGCGGTTCGGTGGATGACGGCAAGTCGACACTGATCGGCCGGCTGCTGCATGACAGCAAGATGATCTGCGAAGATCAGCTCACGGCGCTGGAACGGGACAGCGCTAGGCACGGCACTACCGGCAGCGACATTGATTTCGCGCTGCTCGTCGATGGCCTTGAAGCCGAACGGGAACAGGGCATCACAATCGATGTGGCCTACCGATTCTTTAGCACCCAGCGTCGCTCGTTCATTGTGGCCGACACTCCCGGCCACGAGCAGTACACCCGCAACATGGCAACCGGCGCCTCGAATGCCGAGCTCGCCATCATCTTGATCGATGCTCGAAAGGGCGTACTGGTCCAGACCAAGCGCCACTCTTTCATCTGTTCCCTGCTCGGAATTCGTCATGTCGTGCTAGCAGTGAACAAGATCGATCTTGTCAACTACGAGCAGAAGAGTTTTGATCGGATCGTTGACGACTATTCGACTTTTGCTGTCGGTCTTGGCTTCACCTCTATCGTTCCGATCCCGATCTCCGCCCGCTACGGCGACAATCTTGTCAGCCGTTCAGATCATACCAATTGGTATATTGGTCCCTGCCTGCTCGACCATTTGGACAGCGTCGATATCCAGCCCAACGCGGCTACTGCCTTCCGTTTTCCGGTCCAGTGGGTGAACCGGCCCAATCAAGATTTCCGCGGTTATGCCGGCTCGGTGGTTTCCGGGAGCATCTCGGCAGGCGACGAGATCGTTGCCGCAGCGTCCGGTCAAACTACCCGAATTAAGCGGATCGTGACCCAGAAGGGCGATCTTCCCCGCGCTGAGGCCGGCGATGCCGTTACCATCACCCTGGAAGACGAAATCGACATCAGCCGCGGCGATCTTCTGGCGCGCCCGAGCGAGCCTCCCAAGGTCGCTAACCAGTTCGCCGCCTATCTCATCTGGATGGACAAGGACCCGCTCGTCCCTGGACGCAATTACATCCTGCGCGTTGGGTCACAGACCAAAACCGGCAGCATCACCGCAATCGAGCACCGGATCGACGTCAACACACGTGAGCACCTGGCAGCACGGACGCTTCGTCTAAACGAGATCGGGTTTTGCAAAGTGGCGACGTCAGTGACCGTGGCGTTCGATCCTTTCGATAGCAATCGGAAGACGGGATCATTTATCGTCATCGATCCCCATACGAATCGCACGGTTGGAGCCGGCATGATCGCCTTTGCGGTGCAGCGGGCGACCAACATCGCTTTGCAACCGCTGTCGGTAGATAAAGCAGCGCGTGCCGCACTCAAGAACCAGAAGCCTTGCGTCATTTGGTTCACCGGGCTGTCCGGCGCGGGCAAATCAACCATTGCAAACATCGTCGATCAAAAGCTCTTTGCAATGTCTTGCCACACCATGATTCTGGATGGAGACAACCTCCGGCACGGATTGAATCGGGATCTTGGCTTCACCCAGGCCGACCGCGCTGAGAATATTCGGCGTGTCGGGGAAGTCGCCAAGTTGATGGCAGACAGCGGGTTGATCGTAATTTGCTCGTTCATCGCGCCCTACAGGGCTGAACGCGACATGATACGCAATCTGTTTGATGAGGAGGAGTTCATCGAAGTGTTTGTCGACACGCCGCTCGAAGAATGCGCGCGGCGGGATCCCAAGGGTCTATATTCCAAGGTGAAGTCTGGCGAGATCAAGAGCTTCACCGGCATCGATGCGCCATACGAAAGGCCGTTAAGGCCGGAAATGCATCTCACGACTTTGGGACAAACGGCCGAGCAGCTAGCCGATGCGGTGGTCAATCTCTTGGTGGCCCGCGCTGTCATTGGCGATCGCTAGGGAGCCCTCTCCTATGCCTTATGTGCTGCGCTCCAGTGAAAGGCGATCAGCAGACGCTTAGCGGAGAAGACCGCACTAAAACCTTGAGGATCGATACAGGGCGCCAACATGATGGCTGGGGGTGCGACGCGCCGCCAACAGTGCCGATGCGGGCTTGGTCGGCGAAACCGTCTCGCACTGAATTGTCACGCCTCTGTTCGATTGCGCGAGGTGAGCCCGATCCAAAGCCGCTTCCGGAAGGAAAGGCAACGCCGGGTTGATGTGCCACGCGCAATAGGCCACATCGAACGGGCGCCGGATGCGACCATCAAGTGCCGCAAGCGAGCCAACCGAGAGCGGAACGGCTCAGAGGTGCGGTCCGTTGCCGCATGCGCGCAGACTCATGAGTCCTGTTGTTATTGTATGCTCTGAGCTCGAGCTCTGAAACGCCACGTGAATCGCGTTCGCCACATAGGCCCGCTTGGGGCCCTGTTGCAGGACCGTTTCACGCAAGCCAGGTCTGGGCTGCGGACTGGTGGGCGTGAAGTGGACACGATGATGTGGCAACTCGGCGCAGCCGCATCAGTGGTCGACTGGATCGTCGCCAACCTCACGAGAGCATACGCGACAACGCGGATACCGGGAGTCTCCGCAGCCCGACGGTGTCACCCAGCGCGGATATTCTGGAAGATCTTCACACCTCGGCCGGGGCAAGGACTGCGCCGGCCACCAATTCGAGAGGCGCGCCCATGAAAATCATCGCTGAGTTGACGCAGAAATACGCCGACTTCCCAGCCCCACACGTCCGTGCGTCGCGTCTCCCGAACGGTGCCGTTAGGTTGACCGTTTGCGGGCGGGGTGGCAAGCACGCGTGTATCGACCTTGAGGACGATGAGTGGCGTTCGTTTGTGTCACAAGCGCTGATCTCCGAAGAGAGCGACCGTTCGGCAATCAGCTAGATCGCATTCGAACGCGCGGGGTATTGTGGGAGCCTTGACTCACGGTGGCACCATGGGGATATCACTGCCTTAACATGCCGGGCAGAGAGACAGCCCCGCGCGTTCGGAGGAATGCCTAGGCTGCGCAAAAAAGTGAGACGTGATCATGTCGAATTGACTGAACGTATCGACGCCCCGCCGGATTAGGGCGACGGTGGAGATATCGAATTGCGCGCTAAGGACGTTTCTATCGTTCGGGCTCGCCTCGAAATCGACGAATGTTTTAACCCCAGTCATTTTGACGATTAGCGGAGGCAACGTCCCGATGGACCCGGTCGGCGCGAATGACGTGGACTTCGGCGCGACGATGTTTTCCGCCGATCTTCGGCAGTGGCTGGCGGATTGCGGCGGCTCCGCTGGGTCAAGCGTAAGCATCAATATGTCGGCGCACGGGACATTGCGCGAAGCCGATCCGCTAACTCCGCCAATCAATGCGTTTTGGGATTGGACTATTTCGGCGACCTGAAGCCACCGGGTCCACGGCGCATGGCTTCTTCGGCGTCTGTACTATCATGCCGTTTCCGAAATCGCGATGTTGGCGTTAGCGCCCAATGGGGACGCAGTTTTGGGACTTGATGATCTCGTAGTACTCATCGCACCATACGTTTGCTTGCGACGCCTCGACAAAGCAGAAGACAAGCGCGCCCAACCCGTGACGCGCTGCGTGCAAAATGTTCTCGCGTCGCGAACACGCCATCCAAATCGGGGGATGCGGCTTCTGGACTGACTTGGGCACGACATTACAGGCCGGCATTTTGAAAAAAAAACGCCCGTTATATTCTGGATACGGCTGCATCAACATCATATTGGCCGTCTGCTCGGCCAAAGCAGTGCATCTCCATCAGAGAAGCGGATTCACCGGTTCCCCAATCAAGACGGCCTCCTGAGATCACATCGCAGTTTGTGACATCTCTGCTCGAGAGATTGGTGTCTCACACAGAACAGATGCTCGCGCCGCGTCGAGCAATGCAATCTCCGTGTCCGTCAATGCGAGCTTCGGTGACGCATCTGGGGCGACGCGATCGAGCATGGTGAGCCAGAGGACGCGCCAACTATGCAGAATGGCGCCCGCCTAAGACGTAAGGGCCCGAAAAATGCAGCGGTCTCTCCGGTGCAGCGCCATGAGCAGGCGATCCGCGCTTAGATCCTAGGTGTTTTCGCGGGTGTCGTGGCTACCCATGATGATACGGACATCCGGACGTTCAGAACCCTGAGATTCGGTCTTTTATCAAGCACTTCAGTAACTCCACTACCGGTAGCGCCTGTAGCAGTTGCCGATCACGAAGCGCGAGGCGAGAGTAAGCACGGCACGTGCCGCACATCGCTTTGCATGTTCGATGGGATCGACCAGTGTTTCGCGTTGATGGCGTCGTCGCGCAACGTTCGTTGGCTCGCCGCGGCAGCTTGATGGTCGTCGATGGTGCGAGGGCGGCCAGGGCCGACCTCGCCAAGCAGGCCATCACAACAATCGTTAATCGGTAGCGCCATTTGTCGAGGGTGTGTTCATCGAGGGCAGGTCCGCTAGCAACGGAGTTGCTTGCAATGCCTTTCTCTCACCGCGGGACCGCGCCGCACCGCTCAGGTAGCAACCGAAGCAATGATGATGAGGATGAGACGAACTTGCCTCTCGAAGTACATCCGCTCATGCTGGCTCAGCACAAGTGGCCCGTTCGGCTGGCCTGTCACCATTGCATACGCCACAAGCTCTCTCCTTCAGAGGTCCCAACGGTCACTTGCCCGCCTTACGCTTTGGGCGCGTCTTACCTTCGGAGCTTCATGGGAGTCATTGTGAGATCGTGCACATTCGGTGGCTCCTCGGATTCCATGCGACATGGCTTTGTCCGAAAAATTTCACACGGTCAGCTATCTGAGAGGGTTGAATCGAACCCTACGTCAAGTTGTAGGGTAGTGAAACAGGCGGTGACGGGCGCGGGCACGGCCTTTAACGAGGGACAAAGAATGCGAATGTCCAAAATTCTAGGCTCATGCACGACGACTTCGGTCATCAGCGACGATCGTGAAGCTCGCTATGTTTGGGTCAATATCAATGCGCGTCCGACAGATGCACCGGGCTCACCGTCGGATTGTAAGGCGCCCGTCACACGTACGCAGATTGGATAACTGTCTTATCAGCGACGCGAGTGGCGGCCCTCGATGGCAATGCCAAAAGGAGGCTGCTGCGTTACCGTGACTTGCACTCGGCAACGCGGTGCGGCCCAATCCCCAGGGGATCTACAATGATATCGGTGCCGGCTTTACGCAGACAGGTTTGAATTGTCGTGGAGGGCCAGCGCGCCGTTCACTGGCGATTGGCCTTCGTCCGGCGAATGACATGGTTTGACTCTGCAGAATTGTAATGGACACAACATAGAAGGGGATGGTGTGACGAGAGAACGTTCTTTGCTGACGCCTGGACCAATGTCGTTATCGTCGGCAGTGAAAGCCGAGATGCAGCTCGACCTTGCATCGCGCGATAGCGAGTTCAAGGAAGTGACCGCGCGCATGAGGCGACTGATGCTGAATGTGTCGGGCAACGCGGAAGGCTATTCGGTCGTTCCTATCCAGGGAGGCGGCTCTTTTGGAATGGAAGCCGCTCTCTCTACATTTCTCACCCAGGCCGATCGGCCGCTCGTTTGCATAAACGGTATTTATGGCGAGCGCATTCTCAAGATTCTGCGGCTGTGGGGCGTCGAGGCGGTTAAGCTTATCAAGCGAGCCACCGAGCCTTTGGACCCTGAGGAAATCGCCGAGCGTTTGAGCCGAGAGTCAGGCATCACGCACTTATGCGTTGTCCATTGCGAGACAACCACGGGAATTGTGAATCCGCTCGAGCCGATCATAGAGGTGGCGAGGCGACGTGGCGTGAGGACCATCGTTGACGCGATGAGTTCTTTCGGCGGCGTCAACATCGACTTAAGTCGTGGCGGACCAGACGTCTTGGTTACGTCGAGCAACAAGTGTATCGAAGGTCCACCGGGATTGGCTTTCGTCATTGCCTCTCGCGAGCTCCTTGAGAATGCAATCCAAGAGCCAAGATCGTTTGTTCTCGACGTGAGAGATCAATGGCGCTCGCTTGAGCGCACGGGTGAATGGCGATCAACCCCTCCAACACACATTGTTCAGGCAGTTACAAAGGCATTGGAGATCCTGAGCATCGAAGGCATTGATGCCAGGCGCCGCAGGTATGAGAAGATAAGGGACGGCATCATAAAGGAGCTGGAAGGAGTGGTGCCCCCGCTGCTTGCGGCGCACCTGCAGTCGCCTATTTGCGTGGCGTTCACCGCTCCAGCTGGCATCTCCGACCAGGTCGGGTTTGATGGATTATATCGCCACCTGGCGGCCCATAACCTTTACGTCTACTCGAAGCTGCATCTTCCCACGCGCAGTTTCCGGGTCGGCTGTATTGGCGAGATTCGATACGATTGGATCGAGCAGTTGGGTTGTGCGTTTCGCACATACTTCCGGTCCGGTCGGACTCCGTCTGCGGGACAAGTCTCGGCCCAGGAGACACGTGACAGCAGTGCACAGATTTCGCAACCAATGGCGAGCATCGCGCAGCATTCATATTCGACCGCAACTGCTGCTTTGCACGCAGGATACCGTCGTGATCCGGTGACGAAAGCTGTAGCAGTTCCGATCTATCAAAATACGGCCTATGAGCTCGACGGTGATCTGAGCCATATTGCTGACGTCTACAACGTAAAGGCTGATGGTTTCACCTATACTCGAATCATCAATCCGACGACCCGCGCACTGGAAAAGAGGTATGCCGCGGTCGACATGGGACGCGACTCGCTGGCCGTTGCATCAGGTCAAGCGGCGACGTTTCTCGCAATCGTCAACTTATCAAGCGGCGAGGTGGGAGATAACGTCGTCGCTTCTCCGTATCTATATGGCAATACGTGGAATCTGCTTCACAACACCTTGAAGCGTCTCGGTATCAGCGTCAGGACGGCAGATCCTCGAAACCCCGAGACGTTCGAACAGGCCATCGATGACCGAACGATATGTCTGTTTGGGGAGGTGATCTCGAATCCCTGCCTGGTTCCGCTTCCTGTTCAGCAGCTGGCGGAGATCGGCAGAAGGCATGGC
This sequence comes from Bradyrhizobium sp. NC92, assembly GCF_025200865.1. Classification (NCBI taxonomy): domain Bacteria; kingdom Pseudomonadati; phylum Pseudomonadota; class Alphaproteobacteria; order Hyphomicrobiales; family Nitrobacteraceae; genus Bradyrhizobium; species Bradyrhizobium sp. NC92. The sequence continues at coordinate 6,809,779 of NZ_CP104171.1, read as the reverse complement.
GTCCCGTTGGTCGTAGACAACACGACAACTCCCCTGGTGTGCCAGCCGTCAGCTCTCGACGCCGCGATTACGACGTACTCTGCCACAAAATACATTTGCGGTCATGGGACGACGCTCGGCGGACTGATCGTCGACAATTGTGAGTTCGATTATCGGGGAAAGTCGCGCTTCCCACTGTTCAACGGCCCAGACGATGCGCACGGTGGAATCATCTGGCGCAACGCGTTGGCGGAGGTCGATGATCTCGGAAAGAGCGAGTTTCTTCTCAAGGCGCGGATGACTTGGTTGCGCGATACTGGCGCGGCCATTTCGCCTTTTGCAAGCTTCCAGCTCATTCAAGGACTGGAAACGCTATATCTCCGTATGAAGGAGCACTGCGAGAACGCCAGGATTGTCGCCGAGTTCCTGAGCAAGCACCCAAAAGTGCGCCGGGTCTTCTACCCGAGCCTCTTTGAAGGAGCCGACCGAGAAATCATCGATCAGACACTCAATACCGGGTACGGGCATGGGGCGATGGTCATGCTCGAGGTGGAGAACGAGCAAGCCGGCCGCAAGTTCATCCAGAACGTCGGCTTGATGTATCACGTCTCGAACGTGGGAGATGCCCGCACGCTGGTAACCCATCCTGTCTCTACGACCCACACCACCGTCCCACGGCAAAAGCGCGAGGCGGCCGGCATATTCGGCGGCTCCATCCGGCTTTGCGTCGGCATTGAAGATGTTACCGACATCATCAAGGACTTGGAAAAGGCGCTATCCGCAATCTGACAACCTGAAAGTCGATCCAGGAAGGGGTTCTCATGAAACAGGCAGATGCTTGGAAATTGAGGTCGTCACGTTTTGAGGCGGTTCAGTTTGAACGCGAGATCAACCAGCAGCTCTCCGCGCTCAGACCTGATAACATAACGGGGGCTGCTTACATCGTGAAGGACTACGCTGTGATCGCAGCTTGCGTCCTGGCGACGGTCCATGTCTCGTGGTGGCTCTATCCCCTCGCAGTTCTGTTGATTGGAGCCTTCCAGCGTGGATTGACGACAATCGCTCACGATGCCGCGCACCGCACTCTCGCAAAGAATACGACCTGGAACTATGTCCTGGGCATTTTGTTCGCGTCATATCCCTTGTTCCAGCGCCATTGGGCATACCGGATTTCGCACGTATACCTGCATCACCCATATCTCGGCGATCCGGAGAGGGATCCCGACTTGAAGTTCTTCTTGGCCAGCGGCGTTTACGACGTTCAGCCTCCTAAGCAGTACGCTTTCAACATAATCTGGAAGCCGATATTGGGTGGCGCGACAGTTGCGTATCTGAAGTATCTTTGGACCAATCGGTTTTCGGTCGGTGTCGAGGACCAGAGCCGGTCGGGTGTCCTTATCGACAAGTATGGCTTCTATCTCTTTTGGATAGTCATACTCGGTGGGTCATATCTTCTTGGCGTGCTCCACATCGTCGTCCTGTTCTGGATCGTGCCCTATCTCACCACATTTCAGGTTCTCGGCTGGTTCATCGAGCTCGCCGAGCACTCACCTATGTGCGAGACCGAGACAAAGAACGTCTACCTGACTCGGAATAGGAAGGGCAGCTTTATCGAGCGAGCCGTTTTCGGCCAGAATCTCGACGAATACCACCTCGAGCATCACCTCTCGCCCGGCATTCCTTTCTGGCTCTTGCACAAAGCGCAGAAAATTCGGATGCAGGATCCTCAATACGCAAGTGTTGCCGCAACGTGGGGAGGGCTCTTCGTCAAGGGACCTCAAGGTCAACCTAGCGTAATTGCCCAGTTGATTGAGCGAAATCGGCGGCTGTATGAGCAGTCTCTGGCCAGTTCCGATGCGAGGGAGAAGTTGGCTTGATACCGCAGCGGGCAGACGCGGTCCGCGCCGTGGTGGGCGTGACCTCAAACCGTCTTGTGACAGATGGCGTGCACCGCGACTGGTTGCGGCGCAAATACGTTCAAGCCCTCGTTCGCTATGCGGACGTGGCTTGCGTGATATTGCCGACGATCGATGCTGAGGATGCTGAACTGGATAACGATCTGGCGATCATGGGCAGGCTCGACGGTCTGATTTTGACGGGGGATGAATCGCATATCGATGCTGCCATGTTCAGTTCGTGCGCTTCGGGAAGACCGAAGCTAGCAAGTCAGCACGATGTTCGAGCCGGCGTGAGGGATCGCCCTCGTGACAGGCTGTCGGCGGCAGCCATTAAGAAGGCAGTTGCCCTTGGGATGCCGATCCTAGGCATTTGCCGCGGGCTTCAGGAGCTTAACGTCTATTTTGGCGGCACACTTCACCAGTCCTTGTCCGAATGGAGGCAGGAAAGCGGACACATGCATGCAGAGAAGGCCGGTTTGCCGAGGGATCGCCAGTACGATACAGCGCACAGCGTGAAATTATGTCCGGACGGCGTTCTCCGTCCTATCGCGGGCGCGGTCGAAGCACAGGTCAATTCCTTGCATAATCAAGGGATAGAAAGGCTTGCGGCAGAGCTAAAACCGGAAGCCTGGGCGTCCGACGGTCTGATCGAGGCGGCCTCGGTAACAGGCGCGCCGACGCTGCAGATTGGCGTGCAGTGGCACCCTGAATGGCACGTCGAAACTGATCCCCTGAGCAAGCAGCTTTTCAACGCATTTGGAGCGGCGTGCGTCACGTACCGCTTGGAAAGTGAAAGGGGTGTTTTGTGAAGCTTCGATCGAAACGCGGTGCTTTAAGATCGAAAGAAGGAGATCCTTTTGAAACGTCGTCAAAAACACGCTTCTGGTCTCGATCAGTTTTGCAGCCTTTGCACAAGCCGAGCGCAAAATTCGCGGCCGGAGTGCTCTTCGTTGCTCTCTATGTTCTCGTTAGCGCCGCAGGTGACGTCTATGCAGCAGCGTATTTCCAGCAATCAAACGTGTGGATCACTCTCCTGCTATCCTTTGGTATCGTAAGTATGACGTTCAACGTCTTGGCTCAGCGCGAAGGCGTTGGAGTGAAAGTCGGGAAATCATCGGTTCCGGCCTTTGTGTCCCTTAATTGTGTTACCGCGGTAAGTTGGGTCGGCTTGTTTGTCGGACTGAAATATGCCGAACCTGCTATCGTGGTCACGTTCATGGTCGCACTAGGACCCACTGCGACAGCATGGTTGAACGCACTGATCAGGAGACAGGGGCGTCCCCCGAAATCGGATATCATCGCGAGCGTTCTGATCGCAGCTGTCGGCAGTTATATGGTGTGGATCGCTGCCAGCGGCAACGCGGGAATCGAATGGGGGCCACGATCATCCCTTGGTATTTTCCTGGCAATTGTAGCTGGGCTGTCGCTTTCGCTGACCAATATCCTCGTGAAACTGCTGTTTGATCGCGGGTTATCTGGCCGACAAGTACTGGCTCATCGCTTTTACGGAGCAATTCTCTTGCTGCTGGTATTGAGCGATCATTCCTCTGTCTTACACGAGGTCTCACAGCATTGGCTTGCCATCCTAATGATTGCACTCTCGACGATCATTGTTCCCTTGATCTTGGTGCAGGAGGGCATTCGCCGCGTAGAACCATTCACGGTCAACATGGTCTTGTCCACGGCCCCTATCATCACGTTTCTGTTTCAGTATTTCGATTCTCGCATCGTGCCGTCCTTATATACGCTGTTGGGAAATGTTCTCATTACGGCTATCGCCGTAGGTAACCTCTACTTCCAGTATCGGAGATCCGCATGAAGGAACGTCGTTGTGTCATAGTCGACGCATACTCCACAGGCCGATACCTGCCGGAAGAGTTCAAGCGTTACGGAATTAAAACTGTGCACGCGATGTCGAGTGCGCGGATTCCACCGATCTTTCAGTCGCACTTCAACGCCGACATCTACGATGAAGTCCTTCGGCCGGGCGAGCGCATGAGTGACGAGGAGGTCGTGCAGTTTCACCTGGAGGCTCTCCGAGCGAGAGAATTGGAATTCATCATAGCCGGATGCGAGTCTGGCGTTGAACTTGCCGATTCGTTATCCGAACTGCTTGGGCTTCCTTCGAATGGCACCGCGTTGTCAGCCGCAAGACGTGACAAGTCACGCATGTCTGACGCTTTGACGTGTGCAGGAGTGCGATCGATCGGACAAGTTGTGTCCGATAATGCGGATGAAGTCACAAGCTGGATGCGTCAACAGGGCTTCGACGAAATCGTTGTAAAGCCGTTGAACAGCGCAGGTACCGAGGACGTGTTCTTTTGCTCGACCGATGCAGATGTTCGCAGAGCTGTGAACGCTATTGTCGGCAAGACGAATTGCCTCGGAGCGATGAATCGTTTTGCTCTCGGCCAAGAGAAGATAAACGGTCAACAATACACCGTGAACGCTATCTCGGTCGACGGGGAAACGTTCGTCACGGAGGTGTGGACTTACGACACTGTTCCCGTCAAAGGCGCGGGATCGGTCTGTTCGGTCGAGCAGTTACTGGGAGGCAAGGAACCAGTTGTTCAAGAGCTGTCCGACTACTTGGTGCAAGCGTTAAAGGCGCTTGAAATCGTCAACGGACCTGCTCATGCCGAGATTATCGTCGATCGCAAGGGGCCGGTTCTAGTGGACTGTGGAGCGAGGCTTCAAGGGACGATGTCTGCAAAAGCCAGGACCATGGCGTTGGGTCACAATCATATAACACTGACGGCGTGGCGCTACGCAGATTCCGTCGGCTTCACCGAGTATATGAGAGGACGCGGGCCTTACAGGCGGCAGGCTCACGCACTTTGCGTCTCGCTCATCTCCGATATGCACGGTGTAGTCAGCGGCTATCCCGGACTCGAAGCAATTCGCAAGCTGCCGAGCTTCGCCGATGCGATAGCATTTGTTCCGATAGGTCAGAACCTGGTCCCGACGACCGACTTAGCGTCGACTCCGGGAATCGTTTATCTTGTGAACAACAACTTGACTGAGCTTGATGACGACCATCGCAAGTTGCGAGCAATGCGTATGGACCAGGTATTCGAGTTAAAGGCGCAGGGGCGGGCTTAATGGCGAGCGAAATTCGGCCGGCTCGCGCGAATGGATCGCGTAAGGCCTTGATTGGGGTATGCGACTTCGATGGTATTCTTCGGGGCAAGCACGTATTATCTGACGATGTCTCGGCCGAAGACGCGATCATCAAGTTCTCCGAAGCCGTGCTCGCCTGGGATTGTTCCGACCGAGTGATACCAGTCCATTTCGGGCAAGAGCTGCCATCAGTATTTGGAGACGCCGATCTGCGTGTTCTGTCAGCCACGGCGCGCCCCGTACCTACTTCTCCTGACCGTCATCTTTGCCTCGCCGAGTTTGCAGGTGCGCATGAGAGCATCTGCCCCCGTGGTGTTTTGCGGAAAGTACTGCGGAGAGCTGCTGACCACGGATACAGTTGCACTGCTGGATTCGAGTTTGAGTTTATGTTGTTCAATGAGAGTACAGAAACAATTCATAAGAAGCCCTATGATCAATGGGTTCCTCTAACGCGGGGCCCCTTCGGCTATTCAGTGGCGCGCACCCTCGCCAGCAATGAGCTGTTCGAAGCGCTTCTAGCATTTTGTGACAATGCGAGACTACCGCTCGCCGGGCTTCACTTTGAAACCGGCCCTGGCGTGATTGAGGCGTCGCTTCGTCATTGTGATGCCCTCGAGGCTGCGGATCGGGCAGTCTTATTCAAGTCGATGGTGAAATCCTGGGCTCAGACCCGGGGTCTGATGGCAACGTTTATGGCCAAGGTTTCGGAGAATTGGCCGGGACAGTCGGGACATATCCACATTTCAATGTCGGCAAATGGTCAGAACGCATTTTACGACAGCGAGGCGAGCCGCAACATCTCAGGAATTATGAACCAATTCGTTGGCGGCCAGCTGAAATACATGAACGACTTTTGTGTTCTCGCCGCGCCCAACGTGAACAGCTATAAGAGGCTGCTGCCCGGCTATTGGGCTCCAACTTGTCCGAGCTGGGGAGTTGACAATCGCTCGTGTGCGGTGCGGGTCATTCCGGGAAACAAGTCTGCACACCGCCTTGAGTACAGATTGAGTGGCGCAGATGTAAACCCCTATCTCGCGCTCGCATGTGCCATCGGCTCCGGAATTCTGGGCATTGAAGAGAAAGCTGTGTTAGCAACTCCAATTGTTGGTGATGCAAGTGACGAAAGAGATCCTGCTTTCGAACGGCTTCCCCAAAACTTAGCTGAGGCCACTTTCCGGTTTGCGCAATCTCCAAAGGCGATCGACGTGTTCGGCGGCAGGTTTGTTAAAGCGTTCTCGCGTTCCCGGCGATGGGAGTGGGAAGCTGTTCAACATCGAGTCTCCGACTGTGAACGCGAGCGGTACTTCGAGGCTATTTAGGCGCCAGTGGGGGCGACCGTTCGAATTGCGGTTCACGTTGCTGTATCATGTGAGGACGCGAGTGAGGCTGGCGGACGTGCTTGAATCGGGTCGCGCAATCAGGCGGCATCGCGACCATCGGAATGTCCCAGCGCTCCTTGCTAGGCCATTTGTGCGGATAGTGCCCGGCGCGCGAGAGACACATGCATCACCATCGGTCTTGAGCAGCACATTTGCTCATAGAAGCGTCGGCTGCGCGCGAATGTCGTCGCAATTGCCTGCGTCTGGATGACTCACAGAAGTCGGACCGCCACTTTGGCCTTGCCCCCATTGTTCTAATAGAAGCTGTCGTAGACCCATGGCAGACCGATCACCGCGACGTTCACGTAGAGGAAGAGTTCGCCGCTTCGCGCCGCCTGGAATGTTGCCTTGTATGTTGTGGCGTCGTGTTCGGGAGCGGAATGGGATCAAGGAAATAGTTGTCGACGCCGGTTTCACCACCCGCGCAATGATACCATACCACGGTCTGCACAGAATAGGCCGCAGGCGAATGGCGGAGCCAAACTTCCATCGATTTGCGAGTTCGATGGTCGACGTGCCGAAACCTGCAGGTGTTGCCGGCCGCCCAGCGAGGTGATCACGTGCCATGAGCAAAAAAAACGAGGCTCATTTTCTACCTTGGGCCAGAGCGAACTTCAACGTGGGATTAAATCCGTGGGGCAAGGTCGCGGGTGATCTGCTCAGCCGGCGAAAGATCTGGCTTAAGAGTTCTACATCGAGCTCACTAAGCTGCCTACGAATTTCTGTGCATGTGATGTAGGCCCAATTCACCGAAGGGCACCTCCGGATCTGAAGTAGGAACCAGCGCGGACAACTCAGGCTTGACAAACGAATCGGTGGGGCCGTTCGACCGAGACGCTGAAAGTGGCTCGCTAGGCAACTCTAATGGGCAGCTGCTTTTCGACTTCCAGACGCTTTACACTGCAGCGCCCGTCGACACCGACGGGTATGTCCCCATGGATGGTGGCGCGCCGAACAATACGATGCTGATCGCCGTAATCATTTACGGCATAATGATGTGTTGCGCGGTTGTCCCAGATCGCAACATCACCTTCCTTCCAGCTCCAGCGGATGGTGTTTTCGGGCGCAATGATATGCGATTGAAATAAATCGAACAGCTTCTGGCCATCAAATTTCGGAATATCAATGAAGCGCTGCACCAAACAGCCGAGCATCAGTGCACGCTCGCCGGTTTCGGGATGGACTCGCACGACTGGATGCTCGGTCTCAAAGATCGTTCTCGTAAAGACCTCATCAAAATGCTTCTTATCGACTGCACGTACGCGGGCGATTCCAGCGTAATCGAAGGCGTTGCTATGGACGGCCCGGAGCTGTTCTGCAAGCCGTTGCAGCGGCGGCGGCAAGTCGAGATAAGCGGCTGCGGTGTTTGACCAGATCGTATCCCCGCCGAATTGTGGGATTATAACAGCCCGCAGCACCAGAATCTTGGGATAAGCATCCAGAAACGTCCCATCAGCGTGCCACACGTCGGCCCGGCCACCGCCGCGGGAAGAATCGAGCTCCAGAATCGACGTCGTTCCCCTGGTCGTAGCGAGCGTCGGATGCGGTACAAGGTGTCCCAAGCGTGCGGCAAAGCGTTCCTGCTCGGCGTCATCGAGATGAAAATGATCACGGAAAAAGATCACCTTATGCTGAAGCAGCAATCGATTGATTGCAGCGATAGCCTGGTCCGACAAATCGCCTGAGAGTCTGATATTTCTGATTTCAGCGCCGATGCGAGCTGCGCGTTTGACGACGGCGTTATCCGGAATGCCATCGTCGACCAAAGCAGTTTCGCTCATGTGGCATCCTCCAAATTTATGCGGTTCCTTGCCGATCCACCTCCGCGACTCACGAAGAAGGGGAGTTACAATGCGCATCACTCGAAAATGGGCATTTTGTTGCGAGAGCCAAATCGGCTGCGCATGGATTGTGGCTTATCCGGTGCCATCTTCGATGGGATGTCGCTTGAAGACGCCTGTCCTCTTCTGAAGGACTGTATTGATCGATTCGAGGAGTGTCATCAGATACCCGACGGTTATTGCTTCGCCGAAAGGCCCCGGTGATTGTAATGCGATTGCGATCCTTCGAAGTCGTCTGGAGCACTTGATGTGTGCTGATGCGGGCGTCGCATTGTGTTCATAGGAGGACTCTCGTTAACGAACGAATGTCGAGCAATCTCCGTGCCAGTTGCCGAGGGCGGCACTCTGGCAGGCTTCATTGGAGCAGTAGCGCAAAGGATCGGTGTGTCCGGCGCGAGGCGATCACAGGATCGCTCGTTAGCTCGACGAAATAGCCATTGCGATCGTTCTCAAAGCTCAGTCGTCCTTTACGTCGCACATTGTACTGGAGAGAGCCGGGAGCGCACAATATCCTGACCAGGCTTGAAGAGTGGCGGCCCTTTATGCCTATTGTTTCGAAAGCGACATGACCCTTGTAAGCTGTCAGGACATGGACAAGATCTGGATGCGCGGTAATTCCTGACAAGAGGCTGTCAGAAGCACGCGTGGTATTCAGACGTTACCCGCAAATCGAACCGCTTCGCGGTCAAGGTTTGGGACGTCCCGCTGCGCGTGGCAGGTTGTGGTAGAGGTGAGAAGTTGACCTTCAGCTCACGTGTCTACTGCGAGTGAGGACGGGTCGGGTGGGGGCCGATCTGCCAGAGAATCATCGACGCGCCGTCTCCTCCTCCGATCAGCGGTAGCACAGCGCCAATTGAGCACGACGACATGAACCCAATCCGAGGTCGGCCCTGGCCACCGGGGTGGGTAGGGTGCGCCATCATACTCAATACTGCGCATCGCGGCTTGCGATGTTCTGGTCGTTGAGCGAGAGAACGAATTTTCTCACAGCAACAGCTGCCACTCAAGTCGTCAAGGAAGCTACTATTCTCGAAGAATTATAGACCGAGGGGATCGGGCAATGCGGCTGAACGGCACGTGCCAAATTCAATTGCGACCGTCCAGAAGATTGTAGTCCAGCTCTCCTCGCCTGAATATCTCGATGCCCTTATTGCATCAGGAGCAACTCGATCAACGTATCTATCGAATTCGTGGCGCGAAAAGGCTAGGGCACGTTGATTGGTGGCATAGACGCGGTCGGCCGCGGCACAAAGTCATCCTGGTGCCGGCCGCGTGCTGCCAACATAATCGTAAACGCGACAAAGAGAATCAGGAGTCCACGCATTTCCGAACACTTCCTTCGAAGGCTCCATCGCTATTATGAGGCGGCTGACAGGCTGATCCGTTTTCTCTAAGCTTTGGCGGACCGCCGCTTTGATGCAGGCTACTCGGCCTGCAACGTCCTACTTAGCCCTAAGAACTCAATATCTCAATATCCCCGGTGTTTCCTGGTAAAACTGCGAACTGCCGGTTGCTCACGCTTAAAAAAGGCGCTCTTGCCTAGAAGGCAGCAGCAATCGTGCAGCGCATCCGTCTAAGTGTTTTAGTCATCTCTGTTCCTCCTCCCGTCAGTGGATTATGCCGGGCGTACACGATCAGTCGCCATCCTTGCGCTGCCCCGCGCGTATAATGTCGTTCTGGCGGTGAGACGTGGTGTGATGCGATGTCAAGCTCGAGATGACAGCCCCATGCAGTGGTGAATTTCGGCATAGGCGATCGTGAATCCAGGCCGATGATCCTAGTCAAAGGCGTCGCCGTTGATCTCTTCGAGATAACGCCCGTTCTTGTTGACCGCCCTTCGTCGTCCCTCAATCGATTAGCTCATCATGCCCGAAGTCATCCATTCGGGCGCAGAGTTGATCGGGCGTTACTTAGCTGAGCCCGCCTTCTGCGAGTGTGCTTGTTCATCTTTCAACGGTCCGCCTCGTAGATCGCCGCCAGCGCGGAGGAACGCCCCTCCACCGCGAGTGAACTTAGATTGTTTCGCATTCGTATCGCGCTTGCTTGTGCAGCGTTACTGCGCTGAGTGGTGGGTTGGCGCGGGAAAACATCGGTTGGTTGAAAGGCTGGATACGTCGACGCGGAAGCGGCGTGATCTTCCCGATATCGTTGTGCATGACCAATTTTCGTTTCGCGCGGACGGCTCACTGAAGGTCTTGACCGTCGTCGACTATCGCGTCAACGAGAGCCATTGCAGGTTGAGGTGCAGGGCAAGGGATCATGGATGTGATTGATCAAGCGAACGGCTCGGAGCTGCCTGCCGTCTTGCGCAAGTCATCAAGACGCCTTCCATGGGTTTTTGGACTTGTCGCCATCCTCACGGGCCTATGCGTTGGCGGAGCCCGTTACTGGCCTCATATTGACAAATTCCTGGAGGCGTCGGGAACACCTGAAATCGTCTCAATGCCGGCCTTGTCATCTGAAGACAAAGCAATCCTTTCGGAGATTCAGTTGCGGCAACAGGAGGCGAGCGAAGAGCTTGCGGCGCTCAATCGCAACATCAGTGCGCAGCAAGCCGATTTGCAGCGGATGTTGGATCAAATCGCAGTCCTGACTTTAAGAATTGAGGCTCTGCAGAGCCCACCGACTGCTCCGCCTCCTCCTGCAGATCCTCGTCCGCCAGCAGCCCATACCGCTTCGAAGGCGATAACGAGAGCCAGTCGCCCGTCTAAACCAGAAGGGCCGGTTTCCGTCGGGGGCGCGCCGCTAGCCGCCGAGCCGGAGGCGGACCGCCGGTAATCCAATGATGAAGCCCTCCGGCCTGCTGGACATGGCTCGTTGAGAAAATCCATGTCGAGCCAGGAGGGAAGATCGCGGTGATCACATTAGGCCGTCCAGGGCGCGTTCAGTGAGGAGGACGAGAATGCGGCTCCGCCCGTCGAGTCCAAGATTGCTTGTGTAGCTCGGGATTGCCAAAGCAGTCATGGCCCCCGCCAAGCCTGCTGCAGCGGATGGGGTGGTGGCCAGGTCATGGGCGGAGAGCAGGCGAACAGCATCCACCAATTCCGCCTCGGACACGGTGATGGCCCGAGCGCCGTGCCGCCTGAGCACCGCAACGGCCGGCGCGCTCGCGCGGCCGCAGGAGAGCATCTCCGCGGACGTTCGCAGATCGCCCTTCACCCGAATCGGCCGGCCGGCCGCGAGTGCGGGCGCAACACACGCCGCGCTTTCGGGCTCGACCGTTACGATATGTCCCGGAGGTGCCAGCCAGCCGGAGAGGCCCTCGGCGATGGCGGCGGCGAGCCCGCCCACACCAGCTTGTATGAAGGCGTGCGTCGGACGCCCATGGCCGGCGAAATCCACCTCATTGCGGATTTCGGCCGCCGCGACGCCGTATCCCGCCATGACATCGCAAACGATGGGGTCGCTCGGATCGTCGGTCGTGTCGGCGACAAGAATGCCTGCGCCTTGACAGGCCGCCGCTGCGGCCGCATCGACTGCATCGTCGTAGGTGCCGGGCACCCACACGATCTCGGCACCCTGATGCTCGATGCGGCGCGCGCGCGCGTTCGGCACGCCCTCGTGCAGGAACACGCGGGCGGTCGCCCCGGCAAAGCGCGCGGCGGCAGCTACCGCGAGCCCGTGATTACCGTCACTGGCGCAGATCAGGGTCGGCTGCCCCTTGGGTCGCGCCCCGAGAAGGTCGGCCACCTGCATACGCGAGGCTCGGGCGAGCGCGCGCAACCCGGCATAGGTGCCACCAAGCGACTTGAAGCTACCGAGCGTGCGGCGGCCCTCGTCCTTCGCGAGCACCTGCGCCACTCCGAGCCGGTTCGCCAGCGCCGGAAGGTTCAAGAGTGGCGTGGTTGAGTATGCGGGATCGAGGCCGCGTAGCTCGGCCGCAATTGCATCGACAGGAACGGAAGCAGTACTGTTCACGCGCTGATCTTGCCCGCAAAAGGGACGCTTTGCTGCGGCAAGCGTGCTGCACAGCAATTGTTTCCGCCGATTATGAACTAGCTATGCGTGAAACACCACCCTCCGGTCTCGCTGCGGCGGAAGACATCAGATCGCCTCGATGGCTCATTCGGCGTTGCTGCGCAGCCTCCCCCGTAAGGAAAGCCGCTTGGTATGAGACCGGCGAAGTGAGACTTGTTCCTGCAACCGTCTTGCTGGGCAGACAGTCTAGAGGGCGTTCGCACGAGATGTCTTCCACGACATTCCGGCCGTTCGGAACTTGAGCGCCCAATAGCCTTGTCGCTCGGAGCCTCGAAGGCTGAGGATCCATCAGACCAGAACCTCTCTGTAGATCATTGATGAAAAGCCGGCTTTCACGCTCACGATCCGCTCCCACATTTAGTTACCGGATCTGGCAATGATCTTCGTATCTCATAGGCAGGAAGTCTGTGCGAGCCGCAAGAAGTTAGTGAGCAGCACGTGTCCTCGATGGGTAAGTATTGATTCCGGATGAAACTGCAGGCCATAAGTCGGTTCAGAACGATGTGCAAGGGCCATGACCTCGCCATCTTCCGAACGCGCTGTCACTATGACATGCTGCGAGCAAACCTCGCTGAACTCAACGACAAGAGAATGGTAGCGGCCGACGCAAAGTGGGGATGGCAGTCCCGTGAAAAGCCCTCGGCCGTCATGTGTTATATGCGAGGCACGCCCATGCATGGGACGACGTGCGCGCACGACACGTCCGCCGAAAACGCTCCCAATGCACTGGTGTCCGAGGCAGATGCCGAGAATTGGGACGTGCCCCGTAAGCTCACGTATGACGGCGTTAGATATTCCGGCCTCACTTGGCGTGCAGGGACCGGGGGAGATGACGATTGCCCGCGGCTTGAGCGCAACAAGATCACTGATGCTGACCACATCATTCCGAACGACCTCGGTTGATGCACCAAGCGTCTTGAAATACCGCGCGATGTTGAAGACGAAGGAATCGTAATTGTCGATGATCGCAATCATGGCGCACCGGATGTTTCGACCCGGAATGCATCAAATATCCGCTGTGCCTTGGCGAGTGTCTCCTCGTATTCTGCCTCTGGGTCCGACATCGCCGTCACACCGCCTCCGGCATGAAACACGGCCAAGTCGTCACTGATCGTTACGGTGCGGATCGCGATGTTCGTGTCCATATGACCGTCAAAGCCGATAAAGCCGATGGCCCCGCAATAGACTTCGCGCGCCACACGCTCGATTTCCGAGATAATTTCCATGGCTCGTACCTTCGGCGCTCCGGTAATGGAGCCACCGGGAAAGCAAGCCCGCAATAGCCTAACGGCGTCCTGGTCTGCTGCAAGTTCACCCGAAACAGCCGAGACGAGGTGGTGCACCGAGGCATAGGATTCGAGTTCGCAGAGCGCTGGGACCTCCACCGAATGCGCAGTGCACACTCGAGACAGATCGTTACGCAGAAGGTCCACGATCATGGTGTTCTCCGCCCGATCCTTTTCAGACGCAACAAGGATTTCAGCACGGCGCCGGTCTTTCCTGGGATTAGCGGAGCGGGCGATCGTACCTTTGATCGGGCGCGTTTCGACCTGTCGCCCCTCAAGCTTCAGGAATCGTTCTGGCGAGCTCGATGCAATAGTCAACTTGCCGTAACGCAGGAGGGCTGCAAAGGGGGCGGGGTTCAATGACCGCAGGCGGCAGTAGAAGGCCAGCGGATCGAATGAAGTCGGCAGCCGGGCGCTGAAGCGTTGCGCAATGTTGGCTTGGAAGATGTCTCCAGCAAGGATCAAGTCGATGACGCGCTGTGCTGCGGCAATGTATTCCTCTCGGCTGAAGTTCGAGCGCCATCCTCCCGATGTGCCGGCGGAGCCGTCCCACAGCGGTGTCGGGCCGGCAAGATGAGAGACAAACTCATCAGCGCGACGGCCGGCACGAGCACTCCGGGATACGGGATCCTGCTCCGGCCATCCCGTAGAAACGATCCAGCATCTGTCGTTACGATGATCGTGGGCGAGGATCACGTCATAGAAATGCAGGATGGATTGGGGGAGGCGCTGACCGGGAAATTCCGGCCTTGGCAATCGCTCCAACGTCCGGTTCAGATCATAGGCAATGAAGCCAGCGGCACCACCCTGGAAGGGCGGAAGATCAGGGCGATGCTCCTGGGAATACTTCGCGAGAAGCGTGCGGAGCATTTCCCATGGATCGCCCTTCATCGCTGTTTCGTCGCAACTCGCCTGTCCGTCCGCGACCATATAGGTGCTGAAGGGGTCGCAAGCCAGGTAGGAATAGCGCCCCAGTGACCCATGCTTTGCGGCGCTGTCGAGAAATGTGAGGTGGGGGCGATGCGCCAGACGACGCATCGCTGTGACAGGATCGATCCATGGCAGCTCACGAACCTGCATCTGGCTATCGGTCTCCGGCCGGTAGGAGTGCAAGGACCTTGGGATTTTGCCCCAGCGAGAGCGGTCTGCTTCTGAAGCCGCACTCGTAAGATGGATTGTCAGGCTAATGCGCCAGGTGCGCTGAGTGACTAGCCCGTTTCCGACATGGAGATAGACCGTCCAATCGGCACATTGTAGTCGGCCGCGAACCGCAGTTCTCGGAGCGGTCGCACTCGCTTGATCGATTCCTGGTAAAGAGCGTGCTCCTTGTAGGCTGTGAGCTCCGTCTCGCTGTCGAACTCGCCATAGACGACAACGTCGACGTCGTTGCCGAGCTGGTCGCTCTTGCGGTTGCGGGCGACCTCCAGCCGGCGCGCATGCGGAATTGCCGTGAGGACCGAGAGGCCCTCAATCATTTGATCAATGTGGGCTTTGTTCTTGGCAGTGAACAAGACGATGTGACGAATCATGGCTAACCATACCGGTGAAATGAAGTTGGTTGCCTGATATCTTGGAACACAGCCCGCTGCAATGCGGCACGCCACGTACCAATGGGCCATCCTTGGTCAGGACGCAGGCAGGGCAAGGCGCTCGATCGTTTGAATGTGGCGCGCAAGCAGGTTGCAGGCTTGATCGATGTTGCGCGCGCGCAGTGCTTGCAGAATCAGGCGGTGATCCTGATTGGGCCGCGGTCGCCACCCAGCCCTGCGCGCCATCGCGAACACCAGCCTAGAATTTGCAAGCTGCAAGCCGCCAAGGCTGGCCAGCAGTCGCGGCATGGCACAGGGCGCCACGAGCGCGTGGTGAAAAGCGCGGTTCGCCGTTTCGAAATCCTGGAGCGTCTCGGCATTGTCTCCTTCAATTATAGCGAGCTCGATCCGCGCCAAATGGGCCGATGTGAGCCTTGGAGCTGCATTGCGTAACGCGACCACTTCTAGCGCGGCACGCATCTCGGCGATCTCTTTGACCGAATTGATATCGAGCGGGGCAACTCGAACGCCACGACGAGGTGCAGCAACGACAAGATGTTGAGCCTCGAGTTGCCGAAATGCCTCGCGCACCGGGACGTGACTTGAATGGAATTCTCGCGCGACATGATCCTGGCGGAGTGGAGCATCCGGCTGCAGGGCGCCGGTGATAATGCGTTCGCCGATCGACTCGGCGATGCGGCCAACTGTCGTCAAGTTCTCGCCATCAGTCATCATAGATTATCTATCAGAAAAACGAGTGCACTCGTGGGCGACCTCAGTTAGCATCAATCCAGAGCAATAGTCATAGATAATTTTCCAAACTATCTATGATTTGACCGAGCGAGCTTATGGTTGATGTCTTGAGAGAACGGAGCGACAGCGGTAACAGCGCGCCGGTTCGCAATGATTGGAAGCGCGCCGATGCCGCGGCGCTCTATAATCTGCCGTTTGCCGATCTGATGTTTCAGGCGCAGAGCGTTCATCGCCTCAACTTCGATCCAAACCACATTGAAACCGCGAGCCTGCTCAGCATCAAGACCGGCGGTTGTCCTGAAGATTGTGGCTATTGCTCGCAGAGCGCGCATTACGACACCGGCCTGAAAGCCACGCGCCTCATCGATCGCGCCGACGTCGTCGCGGCAGCGCGGCGCGCCAGGGACGCCGGCGCCACCCGATTCTGCATGGCCGCGGCTTGGCGCAGCCCTAAAGATCGCGATCTCGATCAGGTCTGCGACATGGTCAGCGCGGTCAAGGGACTTGGCCTGGAAACCTGCGTCACACTTGGCATGCTGACGCCGAAGCAGGCTGCACGGCTCGCCGACGCAGGGCTCGATTTCTACAATCACAACATCGATACCTCGCCGGAGTTCTACGGCAAGATCATCACCACCCGCACCTTGCAGGACCGTATCGACACACTCGCATATGTTCGCGATGCGGGCATCAAGATCTGCTGCGGCGGCATTCTGGGCATGGGCGAGCACGTGGAGGACCGCCTTGCGATGCTTGTTCTGCTCGCCAACTTGCCGAAACATCCGGAGAGCGTACCGATAAACGTGTGGAACGAGGTTCAGGGCGTTCCGGTGAATGAGACTGCAGAGCGTCCCGATCCGATCGCGATGGTGCGCCTGGTGGCTGCCGCCCGGATCATGATGCCGCGGAGCGTGGTGCGGTTGTCCGCAGGAAGGCAGTACATGACTGATGAACTCCAGGCGCTTTGCTTTTTGGCCGGTGCGAATTCGATCTTCATTGGCGATGTGCTGTTGACCACGAACAATCCGCAGCGTGACCGAGACATGAATTTGTTGAACCGGCTTGGCGTTGCATCTGGGCTTTGCCTGAGTGAATCAGGCAACCCTGCACGTTCTCCGCAAAACGGCAGTGTAGGTAAGAATGCAGATTACCTTGATGAAGGGCAGAATCCATCGGGCCTCGGTGACTGAAGCCGATTTGCACTATGAAGGCGCAGTTTCGATCGATCGTGCACTGCTCGACGCTGCAGGCATTGTGATCAACGAACGTATCGAGATTTACAACATCGAAACCGGAGCGCGCTTCGCAACCTATGTCGTCGAGGCGCCCCGAGGTTCTGGTATCATAAGCTTGAACGGCGCGGCGGCGCGGCTCGCGTTGCCCGGCGACAAAGTGACCATAGTTGCATATGCCTCCTTTGATGAGGAGGAAGCAAAAACGTTCAAGCCACGGATTGTGCTGGTTGACCGAGAAAATCGCATCTTGCCGGGCTGAAAGCTACCATTATCCCGTTTCGTTCTTGTAACCCTTAAAATCGCCTGGCACCTCTTTGGGCATGCCATGGTGAGCGATGAGTCCGATCCCTCATGAACCTTCATGCCTATGTGACCGCTTTGCATGACCTGAAAGAAGACGGCCGCCTGCGCGGCTTGAAGCCACGCAGAGGCGCCGATTTTGCGTCGAACGATTACCTCGCCCTCGCAAGCGCGCCGCGGATGAAAAAGGCTCTTTTGGCGGGGCTCGAAGCTGGTACACCCATCGGAGCCGGTGGGTCGCGGCTTCTGCGGGGCAATTGTGAAGAACATGAACATCTCGAAGCAGAAGCTGCCAGGTTCTTTAAAGCAGAGACGGCACTCTTTTTTGGCGGCGGTTATGTCGCAAATTTCGCTATCCTGACAACGCTGCCGCAGCGGGGCGATTTGCTTGTTCTGGATTTTCTGGTGCACGCAAGCATTCATGAAGGTGCGCGTGCCGGTCGGGCCGAGTTTCGAGTGAGTGCCCATAATGATCCCCAGTCGGTCGAAAACATAATCCGTGACTGGCGGGCCAGGGGCGGAATGGGCCGCGTCTGGGTCGTGGTCGAAAGTCTTTACAGTATGGATGGCGATTTCGCGCCGCTTGAAAGCCTGGTCGGGATCGCAGACCGCTACGATGCATTTCTCATCGTGGACGAGGCGCATGCCACAGGCGTCTACGGCGAGCAGGGGCGGGGGCTTACCGCGCCTTATGAGGGGCGCGAGAATCTTCTGGTCGTTCATACGTGCGGCAAGGCGCTCGGTGCCGCCGGGGCGCTGGTCACTGCGCCAGCTGTGCTGCGCGACTTCATGGTCAATCGCTGCCGCCCCTTCATCTTCGCCACCGCCCCCTCACCCTTGATGGCCCTCGCCGTGCGGGAAGCAGTGCTAATCCTGCAGCAGGAGCCCGAGCGTCAGCAGCGTCTGGCCAACCTTGTCACGTTTACACATCGGCAGATGCGTATCCGCGGCTGGCAAAATCCCTCGAGCTCGCAGATCGTGCCTTATATCGTTGGCGACAATACGCGTGCAATGCAGATTGCCTCTGCACTGCAGGCTCGCGGTTTCGACATCCGCGGCATCCGTCCACCAACCGTGCCGGCTGGCACAGCTCGTCTTCGCATTTCACTGACGCTCAACGTCGCCGAGGAGGATGTGCTTGCAATGCTCGATGCTCTTGTCGAGGAGACAGCAAGTCAGGCTCCATGAACCGGCAAATCGTGTTGGCCGCTTACGGCCGTTTTCGAAAGGGTGACCGAGCGCCTGCGAGCTATCGGAAACCCTTCATTCTGGTCTCAAAGGAGAGATCGGCATCAAGCTCGTCGCGCGGCTTGGCAATGTCGAGCCTTCATCGTTGCAAGCCTCATATCAGCTCTCCAGGTTTGCTCGTGCAAACGCACAGATCTGAGGCTTGATGGCATGAAAACCTTTGTATTGGCCTCATCGAGTGCCGAAATTCGGCAACAAGCGGCTCAATTTTGGGCACGTTAGGCTTACGGTCCAGGCAATAAAGAACGCGAAACATGAAATCTTCAGGCGAGGGCATAGCGTTCAATGCTCGATGCGCGCGCTGAGAAGACGAGGGGAGTAGCTTGATGAGTCAGCGGATCGTGGTGACCGGTACGGATACTGGTGTCGGGAAAACCGTGTTTTGCGCGGGGCTCGCCGATCTCCTGGGCGCCAGCTATTGGAAGCCGATTCAGGCCGGCCTCGAAGGGGAGACCGATACCGAGATCGTCGCACGACTGGGCGGCCTGTCGGCAGATCGCATCGTGCCGGAGCGTTACCGCCTCGCAACGCCTGCTTCGCCCCATCATTCTGCGGAAGTTGACGGAGTTCGCATCGACCCGGACTCGCTCAATGTGCCGGAGACCGCGGATCGGCCGCTCGTGATCGAGGGCGCCGGCGGGCCGATGGTGCCGCTCAGGGGTGATACGCTCTACATCGATGTCTTTGAGCGATGGCGGCTTCCAGTCGTTCTTTGCGCGCGTACAGCGCTTGGCACTATCAACCACTCGCTGCTGGCAATAGAGGCGCTGCGAAAGCGGGAGATTCGCATTCTTGGGATTGCCTTTATCGGCGAAAGAAATGCTGAAGCTCAGACTGCAATTCGCGAGATTGGGCGGGTACGTTGGTTGGGGCGTTTGCCTTGGCTTTCTTCCCTTACCTCCGACACGCTGCAGCCGGCGTTCAAGGCTTCATTCCGCCCTGACGATTTCAATCTGTAATGCCCAAGTCGATGTCGCCAATCTGGCATCCGTTCACCCAACATGCGCTTCAACATGAGATGACAAAGGTGGTGCGTGCTGATGGTGCCTACCTCTACACCGCAGATGGCTGCCGTATCGTAGATGCAATTTCATCCTGGTGGGTGGTGACACACGGTCATTGCCATCCGCACATTGTGCGCGCCATTCAAGATCAGGCAAGCAAGCTCAACCAAGTGGTCTTTGCCGGCCATACCCACGATCCCGCTGAGGAGGTTGCTGCGCTCCTCTTGAAGCTTGCGCCCCAAGGTCTTGACTACGTCTTTTTCTCTGACAGCGGGTCGACCAGTGTCGAGGTGGCCTTAAAGATGGCCCTCGGCTATTGGCACAATATCGGCGAACAGAGAATCCGCATTATCGTAATGCAGCATTCCTACCACGGCGATACGGTTGGGGCGATGTCGGTTGGTGCCCGAGGCGTGTTCAATGCGTCATATGGACCCCTGCTATTCGACGTTAGATCAATCCCGTTCCCAGCGAAAGATCGTGAGCAGGCGACCCTCGATGCGCTAGAATCCGCTTGTCGAAACGAAATTCCGGCCGCCTTTATCGTGGAGCCGCTGATATCGGGGGCAGGCGGAATGCTGATGTACCCAGCCTGGGTGCTGAGGGAGATGAAGCGGATCTGCGAAGCCTCGGACGTCCTATTCATTGCGGACGAAGTCATGACGGGCTGGGGCCGGACTGGAACATTATTCGCCTGCGAGCAGGCCAATGTCACGCCCGACATCGTCTGCTATTCCAAGGGAATTACCGGAGGGGCGCTTCCACTCGCAGTGACACTCTGCCGCGCCGATATTTTCGATGCTCATTATTCGAAGGATCGCACGCGCACGTTCTTCCATTCGAGTTCATATACTGCGAACCCGGTGGCCTGCGCCGCCGCGAAGGCCAATCTGGACCTCTGGCAAGAGCCTGAAGTTCGTCAGCGCGTGGCGTCGGTCGCCATCATGCAAGAGCAGGCAATTGAGCCATTCCGCGCAGACGCCCGCTTTAGAAACATCCGACGCCTGGGCACGATTGCCGCACTCGATCTGATAACGAGCGATGCGGGTTATCTCGCCGAGATCGCTCCGAAGCTCCAAGCTTTCTTTAGAGAGCGAAATCTGCTGCTGCGGCCGCTCGGCAATACGATTTACGTGATGCCGCCCTATTGCGTCACCGCGGCGGATCTTGATGAAATTTACGCTGGCATCAGGGAAGCCGCCGATGTGCTGGCCTGAAGCTCTTCAACCGTGAGCCGGGGCCCGAAGCCCTGATTCTAGGGTGTGGACTCAATTGATCGAAGCCAAATTCGCACGGAAGCGAGTTGAACGAAAGCGAAGAACGTCGCGCCGAGCTTGTCGTAACGGGTGGCGATGCGCCGAAACTGCTTTAGCTTATTGAAGAAGCGCTCAACGTGGTTGCGCTCGCGATAGATGGCCTTCTTCCACCGGAACCTCTTCTTCCGGTTGGATTTGTTCGGAATGTTGGGGATCGCGCCTTGATCACGGATGTGGGCACGAACACGATCGGCATCGTAGCCTTTGTCGGCGATGACAATGGCGCGCGCATCGAGTCCGTCGAGCAGGGCTTCGGCGCACGTCACGTCGTGGGCCTCGCCGGGGGTGATCATGAGGCGGACCGGGCGGCCTTTCGCGGCGACGCGCGCGTGGATTTTGGTGGTGAGGCCGCCTCGGCTTCGGCCCACACAACGATCTCCACTCTTTTTTTCACCCCGGAGGCATGCTGATGGACGCGCACGATCGAACTGTCGATCATCTGTACCTTGCCGTCGTGTGCCTTGACGACCGCATCCATCAGCCGGTCCCAGATGCCGGTTTTGCGCCAGCGGTTGAAGCGATTGTAAGCGGTCGTATAAGGCCCGTATCGCTCCGGCAGATCGCGCCACGGCGCTCCTGCGCGCAGCACCCAAAAGATACCGTTGAGAACGCGCCGGTTGTTGCCCGGCTTGCGACCTCGACGGTCCTTCGGGAGAAGGGGTTCGATAACACTCCACTCGAAATCCGTCAGGTCGTATCGCATGATCCCAGCCCCGATGTTCGGTAGCTTGAATCATGGTCCGCTCTGATCCGCTAGTCGAATTTGAGTACACAACCTAGTTGACCAGACAAACAGTCGCGACGGCACTATGCAAATCTACTTTAGTGCACATGATCAAAGCGGGTGCTGCAGTTACCACGCACCGCCTTTGGACATTCATTGCGTCGCGGATTTGCCGTGAAAAGGGCATCCCAATCCTCATGATGCTTGCGCAGCATCGCCACTCCCAAGATCGCAAAAGTGGCCAGCGCGTCGGCCCCCCCGCGACCATGCCTGGCTGCAACGTGGACGCAAGGCGGTGGCCGGGCGCGGTGTGCCAGCTACTCGCCTAAAGTGTCATGTTCACCTGGTGGGATGAATCCTGCGCGGTTCGACCGACATTCGCCGAACTTGTGCGTCGTTTATCCTGTCTAGCAAGTTTACGGCAAGAAACGGTGATACCCTTGGGCTTCTGGTTCGCCAAGTTGGTCATTGGACGGAACTAACATGCAAGAGCTTGCAGCGCAGGACGGAAAAGGGGCACTGGCACCGCTTAGGACGGCGCTGCCAGGCGCATCGCGGATCCCGTTCCTAATATCGTGCTGTTAGCCCGTGGTGCTCCCACGTGTTGTGCTCCAGCGCACTACCAAGCCGCATCTCCGCTCAATTGGGCGGCGGCCTAGTTCAATTCTTGCAGCTAATCATCACTAGGTGGCAAGCGAGAGCTCAGTTCTTCAGCGCGCTGGTCAAATCGCACCGACCATGTTCGCGCATGCACTGGAATGTGATGCAAGCCTCAACGATTGCGAATCGCTTTACCAGTAAAGCCAGTCTACTGGCGCTCACTGCAAGCGTCGAAGCTGCTCACGCGGGCAATGATGGTCGCCAATTTGACCTGGTTGCGCGCGAAGTGAAGCTGCCGGCAAAGCGGACTGCGAAGACGAGCTCCGAAATTGCAGGCAGCGGCCGAACAGTCGCTCAGCTCTACCGTCAGAATCAGCAATTGATATTGATAGGATCTTACAGATTCTATCGCTGGGTGCTGTTGCGCGGGGCCGCGGCAATCAAGCCTTGCTCAAGATGCGCATCATGCACCAGACATTCGGCGCTCGGGCAGCTGGCACTCGAACTCATCCTCGCCGCGCTCACGGCTGCGGATGCGCATCACCCAACCAGCATCGTTCAAAAGTCGAGGTCGAGAATGTTAGCCGGTCAGGTCGTGCTCATTTGAAGGTGTGCTCGTCGGGGATCTAGAATGCCTAACTATGTTGCGTCGTACGATTTGAAGGAGACCAGTCCTGATCCGCACTCCGTATTTTTGAAGCGGGCCATAGCGTACGGCTGGAGTTGTTGGATTCTTGCCTCCAACAATGTGTGGTATCGGCTGCCGAACACGACCCTGGTTGGCGCATTTAATAACTTGGCCGTTGCTGAAATGAAACTCGAATCAGCCCGGGTGGCAACACAGAACGAGTTGGGTCGCGCGGTCACTATGAGCAAGTGGATCATCGTGGACTACGGATCCGTTCGGTTCAATTCTGATGAGCGGCAGAATGCCTAAAATGGCCGCCGATGGGCTTTTGGCGACGGCCCAAAGCTCACCAAAAGACCCGCTGATACCGTCAGCGATCGTATCGGGCCGCGTCAACGTTGCCATTTGGGAGCTTAAGGTTGAGCTCGCTCAAATCGCTCCGTTGGTATTTGCGAGGATCGGTTGCAAGGATTGATCGGTGTTGGAAGCTGCGACGTGCTCCAACCCGTGTGTACCCACTGCGTCACGAAGATGCGCAAGTTTCTTTGTTGTCAGCATTGACAGTTTCCTGTCGCCTTCTTTAGGAAGCGATGGACGAGGGTAGCGGGCCAGCCGATCGGGATCTGAGATGAGTCAAAATTCGGAGACGCCCATTGAACGCATTACGACTCCAACCTTGCTCCGGTGGAAAAGAGAGGGCCGACGTTCCGTAATGACCACCGCTTACGACGCCGTCACGGCACGCATTGCCGACCGCGTCGCAGACATCATCCTAGTTGGCGACAGCGTCGGCAATGTCTGTCTCGGATTCGAAAACACGCTATCGGTCAGCGTGGCGATGATGAACCATCATCTTGAGGCGGTTGCGCGCACAAGGCCTCGTGCCTTGCTCGTGGCCGATATGCCCTATCTTAGCTTTCATGTCAGTCGAGAGGAGGCGATACGCAACGCTGGTGGCTTCCTGCAGCGTGGAGCAGATGCCGTCAAATTGGAGGGCGGGGCCAAGCGTGCAGAAATGGTGCGCGCCTTGGTCGATTGCGAGATTCCTGTGATGGGCCATCTCGGCCTAACCCCTCAAAGTGTCAATGTCATGGGTGGTTTCAAGGTTCAGGGGCGGACAGCCGATGACGCTTTGCGCCTACTCGACGACGCCCAGCGTCTGCAGGAGGCCGGATGCTTTGCTCTGGTCTTGGAAGGAATTCCGGCCGAACTCGCTGCCAGAGCGACCGAATTCCTGACGATTCCGACAATTGGAATCGGAGCAGGTCCTGATTGTTCAGGCCAGGTACTCGTTCTCCACGATGTGCTGGGCCTAACTGAAGGCCGCCGCCCCAAATTCGTTCGCGCCTATGCGAATGGCTTCCACGTGTTAAAGGAGGCGCTGTCTCGCTGGGCCGCGGATGTTCGCAACGGTGCCTTCCCGGCATCCGAAGAGTCATATCGGCTTCCCGAGGATCTGGGCGATACAATCGCAAATTGGACGCCTTCCAACCCGACCTAATATAACGGGATCGCCAAGGTCAAAGACCGTAACCATCCGTTCGCCTGGCCGATCGCAAGCTCGCCCATTCTGCCCTGTCTCATCGAATGCATAGGAGGTGCGCCCAGAGCGGCATTTGATCTGCTCCGCACGCTTCTCTGAAGAGCAGAAGGTGCCGCGGTCTCGCCAAATTGCCGTAAGATCTACATCTCACCCGGCTCACAGCCCGGATGACAGCAACTGCAGGCGGAAAGGACATCGTTCGCTTTAAGCGAGGCGGCACTCACCACACAAGGCAACGCAGCCATACGCCCTCCTGCCGGCCCAATGTGTTGATTTGCGTCCAGAATGCGGGCCAAGTCGCGGAATTTCACAGTTAACGGGCTGTTCATTGCATGAATTAAGATTGAAGTATCGCTAGGGTCAGCAGTCACGGCGAGCCACCGATTGAACGTGCGGTTTTCGCCAAGGAGGACGCATCGGATTCGGACGCTTGCGGCAACTGTCCGTCGCGAGACGGGCACGTCGAACCGCAGTCCGGTGATGCGGTGGAGGAAATGCAGGGGGAGGGGGCATCTAGGTAACGCCGACGGGAGGCGAGAATGAACGACAGACCCTATAGTTCCCAGCACTGCTCAGTGCAGTGCTGCGCAATGTGCGGTCGGGGATTTGGCCTCATCCGCTATTATCACTGGCGAACGGCCCTATGCTCCAAGAAATGCGTGGTTCGTTTCAAAGAGCGGCAGGAGGCCGACCATAACTGGCTCCGTGCGATTGCGAACGGCTAAAGGCGAGATCAGGCCGCTGTATCCACTCGGCCAAGCAGCCTCTCTCGCAATCCAGGAGATCGGGAAACTCATCAGCTGGATTTCGAACATCTCCACTCAAGCTGCCGATCAATGTCGCTGTTTGGAGCGATTGACGCGAAGCTACTGCAGCGTCGTCACCCAGATCACGCGCGCCGCCTGCTGTGTCGGGTTGTCGAACATGTGCGACACGATGCTTGGAAAGCGAAAGCTGTCGCCGGCCTCCAGCAGATGGGCTTGATTGTCGAGCCACAGCCGCAGGCTGCCCGAGAGAATATAGCCGGCCTTCTCGCCGGTGTGTTGCAGGAAGTCGGTGCCGGAGGAGGCGCCGGGGTTGAGCGTGAGCTGGTAGAGCTCGAGCTGGCCCTTGCCGTCGGGCGTGAGCGCTTCCTTGACCACGCCGCTGGCGGTGAGCCGCAGCAGCCGCCGGTTATTCTTGCGCACGATGTAGCGCTGCCCATCAGCGGGATCGCTGCTCTCGAAAAAATAGGAGATGGGCACATCGAGCACGATGCTGAGCAGGCGTAGCGTGCGGATCGACGGCATGACGCGTGCGCGTTCGAGTTGGCTGATCATGCCGGTGGACAGGCCAGTCTTGTTGGCGACGTCCTGGATCGAGAGGCCGGCGCGCTGAGTAGCCGCACAGTCTCGCCGAGGCGCTGGTCGACCGCATCGTCGGCTTCGATCGCCGGGGTGTCCTTCGAATCCTTCGTATCGCCGCGACCATTCATGTCGCTCTCCCATGCGTCATCTCAGCCACAGCGGTGCGGGCTTCGGTCGGAGTGAAAAGGTTGCGCATCCTACCATGTGACTGCCAGCTTTATTTCGTCATGACGAAATTTGGGCTGGAGAAATCTAGAAGGAAAGCCAACCTCCGTCGTGCTGCCGGTTCTTAGAGGGCCGGGAGGCGGCGCCGCGCGTGGATTGCTGCCGATCCATTCTATGTCACTGACAAGCTGCAGCCGGTCAGATCAACCACAAGGACGCTTGCAGAAATAATACCTCTTCGACAGTGATCGCCAGCACGGTCACATCTTTCGATAAGGCACGGATATGGCCCAAAATGTCCCGTTCGATTCGTTCATCAAGCGCGGGGCTGCTTCATGGGAAGGACCGGCGGATTGCCATAGCGGTCGAGTGGGAGCCATCATAGATGCGTCAGTCGACCAGTGTTATGCTTGCGCGGCAAGCTGATCAGCGGCCTGCCGTTTTGCAGGCGCTGGCTCCCATGCTTCCGAGTTCAGTATACCCGCCGGCCAGCGGAGCTTTCTGACGGCCCGCAGTTCCTCTCCTGAATCATCGTTCTTCGACGTTACCCAATCTTACCCAACCCTGGTTCGAAAAGCCGGTTACGACGTAAGAATGAGGGCTAGCCTTCCTGCCACTGCGGCCTTTCGGAAGAGGAGGGGCGCGTGGTTTACGGGCCAAAGAGCCCATCGGAGGGAATCATGTCAAGGAAGCTCGCCGCTGGTCGCGGCCATTCGGCCAATTTTGCCGGAAAAGCGCTCATATGCTCCACGCTTTTGGCCGGGTTGGCCATAACGTTTGCTCAAGCCAAGGCCGACGACGTCAACTGGCGGCAGTTCGAAGGTGCGTCGATCGTCTGGGCCTACGACATCCATCCGTATGCCGACGCCGTCGCGGCCCAATTGCCTGAGTTCGAGAAGCTCACGGGCATCAAGGTAACGCCGGAGCTTTATCCAGACGACGCCTATTGGAATAAGCTGACGATCCAACTCAGCACAAAGTCACCAAGCTGGGACGTCGTGGGCACCGGGATTCAACCCGCTTGGGATCTCGCGCCGGGCAAGTTGCTTGAGCCGCTCGATGGTTATCTGAACGATCCCAAACTCACCACCGCCAGCTATGATTACAAGGACTTCTTCCCTGCCCTGCGGGATGCGCTGACCTGGAGAGTTAAGGAGGGACAAATCGAGCCCGGAAGCGGGCAAGTGTGGGCGATCCCGCATGGCTTTGAGAACATCCAACTGTTCTATCGTAAGGACATCCTTGACAAGTTCGGCCTCAAGGTTCCGACAACCCCGCCGGAGATGTCCGCGACATGCGAGAAGCTGAAGGCTTCGGACCGCGCGATTACACCTTTGGGTGTTCGCGGCGTGCGCTTTTGGAGCAGCATCCACACCGCCGCGATCTCAATTGCCAAATCCTATGGAGTGCACGATTTCCTCGTCAAGAATGGCAAGCTCGAGACAGGTCTGGACTCACCAGAGTCGATCGCGTTCCACAATGACTATGTGGACATGATCAGGAAATGTGCGGCACCGTCTTTTGCCAACGACAACTGGTATCAAGGGTCGTGTCCCAAGGAGTGGTGTAGCTGATTAGCAAAGCCGCTCGCGACGCGCGCTCCCACATAGCGCCGTAGCGAGCGAGCGGCTTTGCGGGTGGTCACCGATGATTCGTCGGTAAGGTTTGGATTGCGACAGCCAACCTGATTCGAGGAACCACCGATGACCGACGACATGATGAACCTGCGCGCGCTCGTAGAGAAGACCCCCGACGCCGATCTGTTGCGCGAGATGATCGGCTTTGCCGCCCACCGGCTGATGGAGCTGGAGGTCGAAGGCCTGACCGGGGCCGGGTATGGCGAGAAGAGCCAGGAGCGGCAGGTCCAGCGCAACGGCTACCGCGATCGGAGCTGGGAGACGCGGGCCGGCACGGTCGAGCTGCGCATTCCCAAGCTGCGCAAAGGCTCCTACTTCCCGGGCTTCCTGGAGCCGCGGCGGATGGCCGAGAAGGCGCTCACCGCCGTGGTTCAGGAAGCCTACGTGCAGGGCGTCTCGACCCGCTCGGTCGACGATCTGGTGCAGGCGATGGGCATGAGCGGCATCTCCAAGAGCCAGGTCTCGCGGCTGTGCGGCGAGATCGACGACAAGGTGAAGGCGTTCCTCAATCGCCCGATCGAGGGCGATTGGCCCTATCTGTGGATCGACGCCACCTACGTGAAGGTGCGCCAGAACGGGCGCATCGTCTCGGTCGCGGTGATCATCGCGGTCGGGGTCAACAGCGACGGCCGGCGCGAGGTGCTCGGCATGGACATCGGTCCGTCCGAAGCCGAGACGTTCTGGACCGCGTTCCTGCGCAAGCTGGCGCGGCGCGGCCTGCGCGGTGTCAAGCTCGTCGTCTCCGATGCCCATGAGGGGATCAAGACCACAGTCAGCAAGGTGCTCAGCGCCTCCTGGCAACGCTGCCGCGTCCACTTCATGCGCAACGCGCTGGCGCATGCCGGCAAGAGCGGCCGGCGCGTGGTCTCCGCCTTCATCGCCACCGCCTTCGCCCAGGACGACGCGGAGGCGGCGCGGTCGCAGTGGCGGCGCATCGCCGACCAGCTACGCCCCAAACTGCCGAAGCTCGCCGGCTTCCTCGACGAGGCCGAGACCGACGTGCTCGCCTATATGAGCTTCCCGGCCGCGCACCGCGCCAAGCTGCACTCGACCAATCCGCTCGAACGGGTCAATGGTGAGATCAAGCGACGGACCGAAGTGGTCGGCATCTTCCCGAATGAGGACGCCATCACCCGCCTAATCGGCGCCATTCTGCTCGAACAGAACGACGAGTGGGCGGTTCAGCGCGGTCGCTACATGACACTGGAAACGATCGCCCCGTTGGGCGATGATCCCGCCGTCAGCTTCCCGGCAATCGCCAGCTGATCGATCCGGCCCATGCCGGCGAACGCGGTGATCCGCACTCAGCTACACCACGCCGCGGGACACGATCGTATCAAGTGGTCGATGGCATCAACTCAGGACGAATAGCGATGGCAATCGATTCCAACATGTTCGGTTTTTGGAACGACGTAGCCGGCAAGCCGGCCTCGGGGAAGATCGCCTTCGCCCCGCCCTTGCGTGCTCCGAACAGCAATAATTTTGAATCCAACATCTGGATCTGGTCGCTCGCGTTGAACGCCGCTTCGCAGAAGAAAGGTGCAGCCTGGCTGTTCATCCAATGGGCAACGTCAAAGCAGGTCGAGCTGACCGGCGCCATTTCCAGCAAGCTTGTCAACTCTCCGCGCGCCTCCACCTGGACTGACAAGGCCTGGCTCGAATACGCGGCTAAGCCTGAATTCAACAACTTCGTGGACACGTTCAAAGCTGTGCAGGAGAGGGCTGCATTAGCCTTTACGCCCCGGGTCGGCTTTGCTGAAGCAATGAATGCTTGGGCGGTTGCCATGCAGAAGATGGTCAACGGAGCCGATGTGAAGGCGACCCTCGCCGACCTCGCATCAGAGATCCGTTCTTCAATGTAAAGCACAAGCAGGGGCGGCAGTGCCAATGCCGCCTCTCGCCCTCTAGAGAAAATGCGATGGACCTCCGCGGATCCGACGGGATTGCCAGACTGCAGCCTTCGACCAGTCAACTCGCCTCGGCAAAACATCAGATGGCGACTGGCCTTGAGGAGCCGCGTCTCGACTGGTGGAGCATTGCTGCGATCGCTCCAGCTATCACCATACTGCTCGGGTTTCTTTTCTTGTTCTTCTATGGTGTCTTTCACTGATCTCAAACTTGGGCGGCCGCTGGTCCGCTTCATTGGCCTCGACAACTATGTAACTCTGGTCAATACGCCAGATTTTTGGAATAGCGTCCGCGCCACCATTGTTTACGCCGGATCGGCAGTGGTTGTGCAAGCCGCGTTTGGTCTTGCACTTGCTAAGCTCTTCGCCACGGACGTCTTTCTTGCGCGTCTGATGCGCCCCATCATTCTCCTGCCGCTCGTCCTGCCTCCGATGAGCGTCGCGCTGATGTGGACGACGATGATGGACCCACAGGGCGGGATCATGAACTATTTGCTGTCGCTGGCCGGCATCACTCGTTTTGCTTGGATCTCAGACCCTGCGACCGCAATGTTCTCGCTCGTCTTGATCGATGTCTGGACTTACACGCCGTTCTTCGCGCTGATCATTTTTGCCGGACTGCAGGGTATAAATGATGAAGTGAGGGAGGCGGCGCGCGTCAATGGAGCGAAGGGATGGGCAACCTTTCTGCACATCGAGCTGCCGCTCGTCGCTCCCTACATCCTGATCGCCTCAGTGTTTCGGTTGATCGAATCCCTTAATCAATTCGACATCATCTTCGGCACAACGCAAGGAGGACCCGGCAACAGTACCGCCGTGCTCTCAGTGCGCGCCTACATCACTGCATTCCAGAATCTCGCCTTCGGGCGTGGGGCTGCCATTATGGTGGCCAATTGGATGGTCGTGCTGGTCGGGACATTCGCCGCTGTCAAGCTGTGGCGCTTCGTTCGGCAGCGCGTCAGCTGAGAGGAACACATGCGCTTCAAACGTTCAGCCGCCGCCAATCTGGTCCTAAACGTCCTCGTCGGTATATGCGCATTGATCCTGGCATTTCCTCTTGTCTGGATCGTGATGATGTCGCTCAAGCAGCAGGCGGAGGTCATGGCTTGGCCACCAAGCTTCGTGTTCTCGCCGACATTGGACAACTTCCGTGTCTTGTTTGATGTGGCGCAGGCGGGTGCGACAAGCTACGGCACCATAAAAGTCGACTTCCTTACCCCAATCACGAACAGTGTCGTAATAGCGCTCGGCTCCGTTGCCGTCTCCTTAGCGGTGGGGGTTCCTGCGGGATACGTTCTGGCGAGGCGGGATCTACCCTGCAAGGAAGACATCGCCTTCTTCATTCTTGGATTCCGCTTTGCGCCGGTGCTGCTGGTCGTCATCCCACTCTTCAGCGTGCTCCAGACGATCGGACTGTATGACACCTATCTCGGCATGATCTGGGTCTACCAGGTCATCACGCTGCCGATGATTGTTTGGCTGAGCCGCTCCTACATAGAAGACATCCAAAGGATATCGAGGAGGCGGCGGCGATGGATGGCGCCAAACCCTTTCGGGTCATGTTGCACATCGTGCTGCCGCTCGTAAAGCCCGGCTTGATCGGTGCCTCGTTGCTCATCTTTCTGCTTGCCTGGCACAACTTCCCTCTCGGTCTTATGCTCAGCTCGACCAAGGCGCCGGTGACTGTGGCCCTTCTTAAACTGCTCAACCCAGGCGTACAATTCTACCCTGTCATGGCCGCGGGCCTGGTCGTGACAATGGTCATTCCCGTCATTCTGATCGTTATCGGCCAGCGTCATCTCGAACGTGGCCTTACCTTCGGTGCGGTAAAATGAGTGTCAGGCCATTAATGTTCTTTGGAACGACAAATCTCGATCTCTGCTTCGCTGTCGATCGACTGCCAACCCCAGGTGAAAGCCTGATGGGCACGTTGACCCGCAACCCTGGAGGAAAAGGTGCCAATCAGGCCGTTGCCGCCGCCCGGCTCGGGCTCAAGCCTCACTTCTACACGCGGCTTGGCGCCGATGAGGCCGGTCACACCCTGTTGCGGTCGCTGTGTGAAGCCGGCGTTTGCGCGGATGCGATTGATATCTGTGCCGGCGAGATTTCGGGGTCGGCCATGGTTATGGTCGGTGACGACGGCTCCAACATGATTGTGATCGACCCTGCCGCAAATCTGAACGTGACGCCAGATATGATCGAGAGCGCGGCGCAGTGCATAGAGCCCGATACCATCGTCGTTGCGGAAATGGGTATGCCGATCGGAGCGCTCAATCGGCTCTTCGAGATGAAGCCCGAGAAGGGTTTTGAGCTCATCTTCAATCCGGCGCCGGTGCGGCCGGGGCTTTCGTCGGCGGCTTGGCGAAATGTCGATTTCGTGACGCCGAATCAGACGGAAGCTTTCGAGCTGACGGGAATCGAGGTGTACGATTTCGACAGTGCCGCGCACGCTGCCATGAGGCTTGTTGATCTCGGACCAAGTGCCACGCTGATCACCCTTGGTGCACAGGGAGTATACTATGCCGATACGGAAACCTCATTTTCGCTGCGGGCCTTCCCTGTCAAGGTGATCGATACGACCGCCGCGGGAGATGCCTTCAATGGAGCGTTCGCCGTATCATTGGCCCAGCGGCTGCCTCTAAGGCAAGCAGTGAGAAGGGCGCTAGCCGTAGCCTCGCTTTGTGTGACGCGGCGCGGCGCCCAAAGCTCCATGCCTAACGCGGAGGCAGTTGACGAGTTTCTGAAATCCCAAACGATCTTGGAGTTGGAATGACTGAACAGTTCTCAGTATCAGATAGAACGGTGCTCGTGACGGGAGCCGGAGGCGGCATCGGGTCTGCCATTGTGAATGCATTTCGGGCAGGAGGGGCGAACGTCCTTGCCACCGACAGCAACCTGGCAAACCTCAGGAACACGTTGGCAAGCTTGCCCTATGGCAACGGCGTCGTGCCCATGGCAATGGATGTGGCGCGCGAGGAAGATGTCACCAGGGTTCTCGATGAGATTGGCAAGAACTTCGGCCGGCTCGACGTGCTGGTCAACAATGCCGGCATCAAATCTGCCCAGCCGCTCTTGAACGGCAGCACCGCAAAGATTGAGCGCACGATCCAGATCAACTCGATAGCCGTTTTGCGATGCTCGAAACTGGCGATCGAGCGTTTCATGCAAGCCAAGGGGGGGCGGATCGTCAACGTCGGCTCCTCGCTGTCCGCACAGGGGGCAGTCTTCAACTACCAGGCTGGCGGCGCCGACTATTGCTTGTCTAAGGCAATCGTTCACGACGTGACCAAGCTGCTTGCCTATGAATGCGCGCCCCTCAACATCAATGTGAACGCAATCGCGCCCGGAATCATCGATACGCCGATGCATGGACGCCCGCGTGAGGAGACTGAAGCTCGCCATAGCGGCCGGATCCCCTTGGGACGGGTCGGGGTGCCGGAGGATATCGCGGGTCTTGCGGTCTTTCTCGCAAGCCCTGCAGCTTCCTACATGACCGGGCAGATCGTTCACGTGAATGGCGGGATGCTGATGAATGGCTGACGCGGACCCTCACATCAAATGGCCGCAAATCGAAGGGATCATTTCGGATCTGGATGGCGTGGTCTATCGCGGGAGTGCTGCGATCGTCGATGCTGTCCAGGTATTTAAGCAATGGCAGGCGTCGGCGTTGCCGTTCTGCTTCGTGACAAACAATTCAACGCACACGCCAGAGGACATCGTCCGCAAACTCGCGGCGGTAGGCCTTGCCATAGCGCCAACTGACGTTGTTACGAGCGCTATTACTGCCGCCGAACTCCTCCGCACGAAATATCCTGATTTTGGGCGTGTATTTGTGATCGGCGCCCCATCCCTGGTGAAGGCTGTCGTCGACGTGGGGTTCGAAGTGACCGATCAGAAGCCTGATGCCGTGGTCATGGGGCTAGACCGCCAGATCACGCATGAAAAGATGCGCATTGCAGTCGAAGCGATCCTGAACGGAGCGGTGTTCGTCGGTACCAACCCTGATCTCCTGTTGCCGACCGCGGGCGGTTTCGAGCCGGGTGCAGGCGCAGCGATCACGGCCGTGGCTGCTGCCTCGAAAGTCGAGCCCCTGATCGTTGGTAAGCCGGAGCCGCACATGATCGAGACGGCACTTGCGCGTCTAGGCACCGATCGCAATGCCACATTGATGATTGGCGACCAGATCTCGACGGACATTCAGGCCGGCAAGCGTGCGGGGCTACCGACCGCGCTGGTGACCACCGGCGTGCCACCTGGAGACGATCCATCACTGATGCCACCCGAATTCGTCGTGTCCAGTCTGGCTGAGATCGAGGTGGCGCCCGCGTTGCTTGGCAGCTCGCGACGGAGGAGAGGGTGATGGCTAATCTTCGCCTGGAAGGCGTGAATAAATCCTACGGGACGATCCAGATCCTGCGGAATATCGACCTGACCATCGATCATGGCGAATTCGTCGTCTTCGTCGGGCCATCGGGCTCGGGCAAGTCGACGCTGTTACGAATGATCGGAGGGTTGGAGCGCATCAGCGGCGGTCGGCTCTTGATCGATAACGAAGTCGTGAACGATGTTGACGCGGCCGATCGTAACCTCGGCATGGTTTTTCAGAGCTACGCTCTCTATCCGCACATGACGGTGCGAGAAAATCTCGCCTTTCCCCTGCGCATGGCCAGGGCCGCGAGGGCCGAGATTAATCTCCAGGGTCGCTGAGACGGCCTCGCTGTTGCAGATCAATCATCTGTTGGATCGTAAACCTCGACAACTCTCAGGGGGACAGCGCCAGTGCGTGGCGATCGGACGCGCGATTGTGCGCGAGCCTAAGGTGTTCCTTTTCGATGAGCCCCTGTCAAACCTTGATACGGAATTGCGAGTGCAGATGCGGGTCCAGATTGCCAAGCTGCACAAGCAGCTTGGCAATACCATGATCTATGTGACGCACGACCAGGTCGAGGCCATGACGATGGCCGACAAGATCGTCGTGCTGAAGGACGGCAATATCGAGCAAGTGGGAAGCCCGCATGATCTCTACCACAATCCGTCATCCCGGTTTGTGGCGGGATTCATTGGCTCACCCAAGATGAACTTTCTGAACGGCCACATTGAGGCGGCACACGAGGCTGGCCTGGACATCAAATTGGAAGCGGGGACAACGGTCTGCGTGCCCGTTCAGCCGGATC
Organism: Bradyrhizobium sp. NC92; assembly: GCF_025200865.1. Classification (NCBI taxonomy): domain Bacteria; kingdom Pseudomonadati; phylum Pseudomonadota; class Alphaproteobacteria; order Hyphomicrobiales; family Nitrobacteraceae; genus Bradyrhizobium; species Bradyrhizobium sp. NC92. The sequence continues at coordinate 6,775,189 of NZ_CP104171.1, read as the reverse complement.
AACTGCTCGTCGGCGAGTCGATCACGCTCGGAATTCGGCCCGATGATTTCTCCCCCTCCTCGGCGGAGAGGAAGGAGATCGTGATTGAAGTCGACGTCGATTTTGTCGAGCATCTCGGCAGCATCACATACATCTACGGCAACGCCAGAAACGAATCAGTGGTTGCAAAGGCGCCGAAGGCCGGATCGCCCGAGGGGGTCGGCAAGGTTCGTCTTGCAGCCTCGCCCGCCGACTGCCACCTCTTTATGACCAATGGAAAGTCGCTGCGAAGGTTGCACGCGCCCGCAAATTGGAGCTAATTTTCGGACCTGCCGTGCAGGAGGCGGGACCGGTATGCACACGCGGACGGACCAGGTAAGGGGCGACGGCATCAGGCAGTTCTTCCGGAACTCCCGTTCCTTTGTGCTGGGAGCGGGAATCGGATCGGGCATGACCGCGAGAGCGGCCGAACGCGCGGGCGCAGATTTCGTGCTCGCACTTAATGCCGGTCGGTTTCGAGCGATGGGCGGATCGTCACCGGCCTCAATTCTTCCGATCCGAAACTGCAACGAATTCGTGGCCGGCTTCGGCCGGACCGAGATCCTGACCAGCACGAAATTGCCGGTGTTTGTTGGGATTTGTACTTTCGATCCGCAACTCGACATCGACCGGTGGCTCGAGCGCATCATTAGCTGGGGCTTTTCCGGGGTCACCAACTTCCCATCCGTTATCCACATCGATGACTACAGGAGGTCACTGCTTGAGAAGTGCGGCCTTGGCTACGAGCGGGAAATCGAGCTCCTGGTGAAGGCGGCAAAACGCGGACTAATGACGATCGCCTATACCCGCACCAGATCCGAGGCAAAGCGCATGGTCGAAGCGGGCACTGAGGGCATCTGTATCAACTTCAATCTTAACCGGAGCATCGAAGACGGATCTGACCCATCGATGAGTCTTGCGGAGCTCGCCGCGCGCACCAGCGCAGTTGCGCGCGTCGCACAATCTTTCAACAAAAACGTGGTCTGCCTGCTTGGGGGCGGGCCGGTAACCAAACCCGACGAACTCTTGGGAATCTGCCGCGACACGGGTGTCCAGGGTTTTATCGGCGGCTCTTCGCTCGACCGCGTCCCACTAGAAATGTCGGTCCTGGAAGTGACGTCGGGGTTCAAAGCTATTCACTTGTTGCGCGAGAAGGTAGACCTCTTGGAGCGCCAGCTTCAGTTGAGTGGATTTAGACACGGTGTGATCGCGCAGTCCTCAGTCATGAAGCGTACCCTGGAGTCCGCAAGACGTCTGGGCGCCAGCTCCCATCCTGTGCTGGTTTGGGGCGAGGCGGGATCAGGGAAGCGCCGGATAGCGAGCCTTGTTCATGCTTTCAGCGACCGGAAGCACGTGAAGGCGGCGCTATTTCACTGTCGTCCGGGTCCCGCAATCGCTACCGTGGGTGCGCTGTTCGGCGCCGAGCGCGATGAGAACACGAAGCGCCAACTGTCGCTCCTGGAAACGTCGAGTAATACTGCCGTCTTGCTGCTGCATGTCGATCAGCTTTCGCGGGACGCGCAGGAGCGTCTCGCCGATTATCTCGAGACTGGCACTTTCACACTTCTAAACGGCCTATCGGTTTTGCGATCAACTGCTCGGATCATTGCAACCGCGACCGTTGCCCGCGGAGCAGGTCTTCAAAGCGTCATCTGTCCCCGGCTTCTCGCCTTGTTTGCTGGGCTAGACATCGAGATGCCCGCTTTGCCGGACCGCCTGGAGGATCTTCCGCAGCTCATTCAGCATTTCACGGCGGAGGCGAAAGGAGATTCAAACGCGCAAATGCTCGGAATGGAAAATTCTGCATTCCTGGCGCTCGCCGGCCATCATTGGCCTGGCAACCTGAGGGAATTGCGCCAGATCGTCAATCAGCTCGTGACACTGTCAGACACCCACATCACGTCTGAGGTCCTAAGGCCGTTGTTGAACACGTCGCCACCCACCAAGCCGACAGCTCCATTCTCAGAACGCGAGTGGATCATCGAGGGCTTGAAACGAAACAGGCTTCACCGCGGAAAGACCGCCCGCTCTCTGGGGCTTTCAAGAAAAACCCTCTACAACAAGATCAAGAAGCTGCGGATATTGGAGTAGGCTGCCGCGGTGCCGGAAGCACAGCGATGACGCCAGCATCTACAACTGGAGAGCCAAATTTGGCACGAAGACCGCTTTTTGCACAGGGCTTACGGCATGTTGATCCACTGTTTCGTCATCACTGTTCCCGAGCCTTGCAATCGAGCCAGAAGCATCAGCTGAAAGCAGGATCCCTGCGTTCGTAGAGTGCTCCCGGCTTGTTCAAGACCACTCACGCGTGCGAGCCATCTTGGCGGCTAGAGCAACGAGGGCCTTGTTCGGATGCATCCGAGCTTGGCGCGCGTCGAGCCAGCTTGCAAGGCGATCGCGGTTCGGTCCAGATGCCGGAAGCAGGATCGCGCGCCATGCACGAGAAGCTTTCTCAAATAGCGATTGCGGCGTTTGCTGATGCCAAGCAACGTCTGTTTCCCGTCGGTTGAGTATTGTCTGGGCACCAACCGCAGCCAGGCAGCCGGGCGCGGGCCTTGCGAAACTGCAGCCCATCACCGACCGCGGCAAGCACAGCAGTCGCACCTCATGCGCCGATGCCACCAATTGTCATCAGCCGGCGTGCGATGCTCTCTCGGTTAGGGACTGCTTCGATCTCCCGTGACTTGGCGGATCCGTTCTTCGAGGCGGCACAGATCGTCATAGAGATCGCCGACCAGACGCCGCACGCATTGGTGATAAGTCGTTCCCTTCGTCCTTCAAAGCGTGCGGCAACTCGATTCTGGATATTCCCAGCACCCTGACGCAGAGATACGCCGTACTCGCGGCAGAAAGCCCGCATCTGATTGATCAGGCGTCCTCGAGCCCATCATCTGATCACGGATTCGGTGCAGCGCTTGGAGATCGACCTGATCGGCTTCCTTAACGGCGACGAAACGCATTGTCGGCCGCGTCGCGGCCTCTGCGATCGCCTCGGCGTCGATGATATCGTTCTTGGTTGATTTCACGTAAGGGTTGACGAATTTCGCGGGGATCAAGCGCACCTTATGACCAAGTGCCTGCATCTTCCGGGCGAGCCCTGTGTACCAGCGCAGGATTCCATGCCGACTACGCTTGGCTCTGCGCGAGTAAAGAACTGAAAAGCGTTTCTCCTCGAAAGCGAACCTTCTGAACAGGTGTGCCGTCGCAGCTCAGGCCCAACGACGTAGAATAGGTTTCTTACCGATGTCGATTCCATAGATAGCCCAGAGCGAGGCAAACTGCGATGGGCCATGATGCTCTCCTCTATTAGTCTGACCTCCCGTATGATGAGGGAGGAGGACGGGGCGAACCTTCCCTTTAATGGTGAGGCCCGCCGGCAAGCCGGAAAGCTGTCGCGCATCTCGTGGACGCCCACGGGATAAGCGAACGGCGGGCGTACGGCGGCATCAGGCGGAACGCCTGGGTGTCGCCGACGGAAGGGTAGTTCGACACGCCCAGCTGGTTGGAGCTCGAGGAATTGATCGCGTCGGCCCGAAGACTTGCGAGCGGCGTCCAGATCTGGCCGATTGGATCAGTAAAGGACTTGCGCCACTGCGCTTCGGCAATGAGGCGTCGATGAAGCCCCGCAGCAGGCATTGCGATGGCGTCCGCGCGGATCGGGCTGATGCCGTCGTGGCACAGGCTGTTGGTATTGGCGAGCGTCGTGATCGGATCGAACACCGCCGCGTCACGCGACAGCTTCACGAAATTGGTCTTAAAGCTGAATCCGCCGCCGAACGCCGGATAGTTGAGCACGTCCGAATAATCGATCACGGGATAGACGACCGGCACCTGCTTACGCTCATGTGAACCGTCACTCGTGGGTCGCAAACCAAGCCAAGTTCCCACTTGCGACGAGGTGTGTGTCAGCTTGCCGTCAGCTAGGTCCACTATCGAGGACCATAGACGGACAACGCCGCGCAAAGTCGCAGACAGAACGGTCATCGCATGTGCATTCAAAGCAGTGTTTCGCCCATCGAAAAATGGTGCGTGGACGAGGTGGAAACGGAACAGTCACGAGCCAGCGCGCAAAAGAACGGCAAGTGGTTTACAGCGCGGCATCGAGAGAGTCGCCTGGTGCCTAACTTTGTGGCTGAGCGATCAGAGGTAGAACTTTACAGGACGTTTAGAAACACGCGCCTGTCGATCGCTGTGTCCTTGATTGCGGCCGTAAGCGTGAGCACGCTCGTCAAGGCAGATGAGCCCTCGCCGAAATACATCGAGGTGCTGAACGCCCTCCAGGCGGGAAAGAACGTGAGAGTTGTGATGGATCTGAGTCGCTGTACAGTCGCCGATGGTGGAAAGCCAGGGCCGGCGACGCAGGGTGGGTTGGCCATCAGTGCTTTCCGGGTGACCCCCCAGAATGGCATCAGCTTCGCCAATACACATCAAACCCTCGATAGTTCGGGGCGCGCGGTGACGGAATACATTCGGCACAACCTCAGCCGCGAGGGCAAACTCACCGTGCGCGCATCTAAACTTGTGGTCGGCACAGTCGATGTCGTGAATCAAGGCGAGTTTGTCTGCGAGCTTCCCGAGGGCGCGAAGTTCATGTGGTAACCAGTTGGTCTCGCCGGTTGAAGAAAGTTGGGTAATCATTGCGCCACTGAATTATGGCGTGAGGAGCCTCGGCATGAAACCTGTACGCGGAGCTTGGCCGGATGTCGCCCTGCGAGCAGGTCGACCACCTTTACTAAGCCCGTGAGGTGTTTAGTTAAGCGTCGTTTCCTTAAACTTCTCGCAGCACATGGGGATACGCGAGTTTCGGGATCTCTTCGAAGGGATCTATACTTGACCCATGCTTAAGTCTGACGTGACAGCGCGTTGGCCGGAAGTGATCACGAAGCTGGAGCGCCGTCGTTGGCTCTCGAAGAAAGACAAGTGCCGGACCGTAGGGGGCGCTGTACCAAGGCGCACGGCGTTCCCGAGAATCCCCGGCGACACGCCGAGAGGAGACGTTCATCGTTGCTGCGCTGACGGTGCCATGCGCAACTCGGCACAGAGTCATTTTGCCGCACTGATCCAGCGATCTGTGGGCGCCGCGCTTCCTCCGGGCGGACCAACCGCCAATCCAGGCCCTCAAACAGCGCGGTGAACATTGCCGGCGATATCCGCACCACTCCGTCCGCAAGCTTTGGCCACACGAACTTGCAAGCCTCGAGGCGTTTCTGCACCCGCACCAGGTCCGTTCGATCCCACACCAGAATCTTAATCCGGTCCGCCCGTTTCGACCGGGAACACGAAGGCCGTACCGCTGAACGGATCGAGACCAAGCATCTCCTGCACCTTCGCAGCAAGCCCATCGTGCCCACAGCGGAAGTCGACGGGTCGCGTCGCGATATAAATCTTCAGTTCGGAGCCGGGGACAATGTCGTCGCCCGCACCGCGCGGATCAATCGAGATAGCTGCTCCCCATCTATCGCCGCATCCGTTTTCGCCGCATCCGTTCGCACGACGACGTCGCCAATCGCAATCTCGAGCTTGACTGCCGGAACGTGACGCTCCTCTAACGGCCCGTCCACGACCAGTGTTGCGAACGGCGGCTGCGGAGCCTCGCGCGACGATAATTCGCCGCGCTGTCGGAAGCGTCGTCGCCAACGGTAAATTTGCCAGCGCGTCGCTCCGTGCTTGCGCGCTGCCTCCGCGTCTGAGCTCCGGGCAGCAGACTTTCGCCGAGGATCCGAGCCCACTCGACCACTGAACGCACACGACGCCCGGACGGCCCCTCAAGCACTTCAAGCCGGCTGACTGCTTCAGATCCAACTGATGAGCTGTCCAAACGCGCGTCTTTTTTTGCCGTACAATCCCATCTCAAACCTCCGTTCAAGCCGGAGGCTTCTTCGCACATCTTATCCAACCCCGGAGCGAGGGTATTGGCTGACTCAATTACCACAATCTTTGCCTCGATCGCGGCTCCCAGTTCGATATCAGTCAGCCGTGATAGTCCGCGCCAGCTAACGGTATTTCCTGGAGGCGGATCGCTTGCTCGGGCCAAATATCCTCCGAGCGGCGCGATCTTGACGACATAGTGCGAGAGCGTGCTTCGTCGACGGCGATCCACCCCAGTCTTTCACCAAATGATCAAGAAGCACTAAGTTGGGGAATCTCAGCGCCGTCTGCGGTAGGGCATTCGGCGAGGAGTGATTGAGCATCGTTATCCAGAAGACGCGATCCGGATGAAGCACTTCTCCAAATTCGTTTCCGCAAGCTTCGAATTGTGCCGGCCGGTCGGCAAGCAGAAGAAATATCCCGCACTCACTCTGACCGTGATCCATGCTCAAGAGCGGACAACGCCGAAGCGGCGAAAAACGATTGAGTCGAAGCTCCAAGGCGGCGTCATACAATTGCCGACGAAATGGACGAGGTTACGGTCAAAGGCCTACATCGGATCAAGGTCAAGGACGACAAAGGCGTCGCCGGCAAGCCGATCAACACAGGTTCGCACCAAGAAATGTGTTCCAACCTCCTCGGCCAGGCAAAACAGCTCATAGATGTCGCTCTCGCGATCAGCAATATGAACGCATCGTCCAGGGGCAGCGAGAAGGTCGGTCGATTGCCGTAAAATCTTCAGCCAGCGGATACTCTCCTTCTCGATCGGAACACGCGTCGGATTGATCTTCCGCTTCGGCGCCGTCGTCCCCCTTGAACTTCTTGCGTGTCCAAAACTTGATTGCCGCCAGTCCGAGCGGAAGCCCCTCGGTCGTCATGGCGAGGCTCGAATGCATCAGGATGCCGCACTGTGTGCGCCCTGCCGTCTTGCGCGTAAAGCCAGTCAAATCCGGCTTCTCGCACTTAAAACTGAATTCCGTCGTGTCATGGAGAACGAAGCTCGATCCCTTCTCGTTGACCCGTTCGTTGGAGAAGAAGCGATAGGCGGCCTTCGTGTTGGCGCAGTCCTGACAACCAGCGGGATGCTTTGTCTCATATCGCTCCCGATGTGTGCGAGCAGTTTGCAGAACCGGCGGCCAAGCCGCTCATCCTTAAACTCGCATCCCGCAGCTTCCTGATCAGCCCACGTCTAAATACTGGTCGTCAATCGCTGAGCACGCGCCTCCGCGCGTCCTTCACCAAGCCCATCGAGCACCCCACGCTTGCGAATCAGGTGCTCAACAACGAATCACAGAGTCTTCCGATTCGAGATTTCCCCCGCGGCGCGGCGTTCACAACTGATGTCAAATGTGCGTAATTGAAAGTTAGCCGCAACCCTATTGATGCCGGCTTGACCTTTTGCGGAATCGCCATGGCATGAGGTCGTCAATTTTTCTTGGTGAATGGCCGGCGATGATCGCTTCGAGTGTTTCGGCGATGTAGGTGACCGGGTTGACGTCGTTGAGCTTGCAGGCCGGCACGATGGATGCGAGCAAAGCGCAGTTTTCGGCTCCGACCTCGTGACCGGCGAAGAGCGCGCTTATTTTCTGATCATGCAGATCGGCCGAATCGCGTTTTCAACCGGATTGGGGTCGAGCTCGAGACGCCCGTCATTGAGTAAGTGCGTCAGTCCCGGCCCAATGATTGAGTGCGTAGCGGACTTCCTCAGCAAGCGTCGAGCCGCTCGAGGTCATAAGCACGGCTTCGTTCAAGAGCCCATCCGCGCCGACAGATGTATCGAAAACCGACAATGTCGTGTTCATTCGATCACATACCAACTCTCGAGCAGCGGCTACTAGCGCTGCAATTGTAGCGTCCGATTGTGTTAGCAAGGGTAACCCGCTCATCCCAACTAAGCAAAAGCGGAACATAATACAGTCGCAAGAAATGGCTTTGCCACTTTGGCGATGCTTTCGCGGACAGGTTCTTCCCCTGGTATGTACAACTTGACGCTACATGCGAGTTCAATCCCTTCGAAGGGCTGTTGCGAGAGTGCTTCCCATGGCTAGGACTGGTGGCTTGCAATCCTCGGACGCTCCTTCGGCGAGCCGCGCCTCTGTCGAAATGCGGCAGACGGTTAGAGGACGGGACCGGCATTATGCTAAGGCTCGATCTTCTCTTGTCGTCCGTGTCACCTCCAAGACGGCCAATGTGGGGAACGTAATAAGGCGGCCCGCCATTTCAGATTGGCAGGCCGAGGTCTACGCGGAATTTATTGTCCTGTACCAAGACGGCATCAGACTCCGAGAGTGGCACGCAGATTGCTGGTATGAGCAACAAGAGCCGCGCGGCCAAAACGGTCCGGCGACTTCGCCCCAGAGTTGCACGATGAGACTTGCCCGATTTATCCTGATCAACGCAACTCTTATGCCGATTATGCTCGGAAATGCGGGAGCGGCGAACAACAATGTGGCGGTGACCGCGTCCCCCACAGAGCCGGCGAAAAATGCAGCGGGTAATGCTGTTGGCGTCAACGCTTCCGGTAAGACGGGTTTAACTTTGCATCCAGGCTACTGCGGAACGTTCCTCAAGATCCATCTAAGGAGGAACTGGCAGGCGCTGTCATGGCGCAGAGCCCCAGGATCTCCTGACAGCTACTACCACTACTGCATGATCAAGGCACTGGTTGCGCGGGCACTGATCCCGAAGCATTTGCCGCCTTCAGCGAGAGCAGAACGAGTCCGAGAGTGTCGAGCAACCTTTAGCAATAGCTTTGGAGAGCAACATGGTGCTGCGCATGGAATCCCTGGCCCCTCCTATCAAAGTGCAGAGCTGGCCGCGTGGCCAACCCCTGAAGAGCTTTCAATCCGGGAAGATGTACATTGTCGAATTTTGGGCAACTTGGTGCGGGCCATGTGTGGAGGCGATGCCCCATCTGGTGCAGCTGCAAGAGCAATACAGAGACAGGGGGCTTGAGGTCGTCGGAGTCGCAGCGAGCGAAGAAGCTCCAACCGCGAAAGAGGCCCGAACCAATTTGGACGCGTGGTTGACCGAAAAGTTTCCGAAGCTGAACTATCGGATCGCGTTCGACTACTCAGGCGAAATGAACAAGCTCTGGATGGAGCCCAGTTTTTCTTGCGGAATTCCCACCTCCTTCGTGGTCGACCGTGACGGCCGGATCGCCTTTATCGGACACCCGAGACAACTCGACGGCGTCTTGCCGAAAGTTCTCGACGGCATCTAGCGAACTAGCGATCAAGCCGAAGCTGCCGATGCGGACCGGATCGACGCAGGCCAACGCATTGCCCGCGAAATAGCCGTGATCGGGCCAATCTACGCGAAACTTCGGCCGGCGATGGAGGCCGAAGATTGGAAAACCGCGTTCTCGGCCGTTGAAGAGGGCCTTGGCTTGATGCCCAATCGAATGGACTTCCGTCAGCTTCATGTCAATCTGTTGCTTCACAAAATGCGCGACATGCGGACAGGCCTGCCTGCCATGCGCCAATTGGTTCGCGACGCGATCGACCAAAAATCCCAGGAGTGGATGACCGTAGCTATAAGCGAACTCTTCGATCCGGCGATTGACATGTCCCATCTCCCGCGTGCCGAGCGTTTTGCGATGGGTAGGGAGCTGTCCGAACAAATTCTGGCCCTAAAACCCCCGCCAGGCGACTACTACAAGTTCCGGGCATGTGAGGCGGTCGCTCAGTATTACTACGAGAGCGGCAACAAGGAACGCGCGATCGAGTTGATTGAGCTGGCACTGAAATCAGTGGAGGATCCGCATCCTATGCAGGAAGAAAGGAAACAGGACTACGTACCTAGGTTGGTCCAGGCTTTGGCCAACTACAAGGGTGAGAAAGCTTGTTACGGAGAGTTTTGTTCGGCTCCGCAAACAAAGCAACCTCCTGAGAGCCGGACCGAAAAATGAGTGAGTGATTTCGATCCGGCTGTAATTCCTTCAGATTTGCGAAGGCGGGCTTTGCCGAACGAGTTCTCGCCGTACTCGACGATGCAGTGCTATTTTTAGGCTTAGCGCGACAGCGTCAGATGGCAGAGGATCATACAAGCTTGGTTCGGCAGGCGCGGCGCAAGCGTGGGCGTAAGCCGGAGGGCGGCGGCCTCAACGGAAGAATACCGATCATCGACGATCTCGAGGAGATCTCGGCGCTGTGCGGCGGTGAGCGGTTTGGGTCCGCAGTCGTCGGGTCACGCTAGGATCAACGTGACTGGACGATTGTGGATTGTCGGCGCTCACCGCCGCCGAGCGGCGAGATCTACTGAAAATGCTCGAGGACCGCCATGGCCATGCCTCCACCATCGTAGCCAGCCAAGTCCCATGGATACATGGCAAGAAGCTATGGGAGAGCCGATGACTTCATGGTGCCTCGTTCTTCGATCACTCGGTGCGTCGTACCCGGTTGCGATGATGAGTAATTGATGTCTGAGAGCTCGATCCGGGTCACTCCAAGCTCAGCCGCCGCGCCCTGAATCGAGAAGCTCCCGTCGGGCCAGCGCATTGGGTTCTTGTCCATGCCGTTGATTTGTAAGCGCTTAGCCGGGCTTTCAATTACCTATAATCTTTGCCTCGATCGCGGCTCTTCGCGGGCCACTACTTTCGTTCAAAAGGCGAAGTATGCATCTAACGAGCAGTTTCTTGGACTCGGCCATTGATGTCGATCAAAGCGAAATCCGTCGAGCAAGCGGTGCACCGGCGGCCGCCATTGGCCGACCATCAGCTCAAGCGAGAGGTTCTGCCAGTAATATATGATGTTTGGAAACAAGCTGCGCTCTTGTCGGGCAGAAGAGGTTGAGCGGTACCAAAACATCCATGAGTTCGCTTCCGATCACCACGACAGTCTGCGAGAGGTGCAAGGTGAGGCGAGTCACGATCGAGAAGTCGAGGAGATGCAAAGGCTCATCGTTTCTCTTGTATTTGCCAACGGAATTAGAACAGGATCAAGGACGCCGAGCAGCGGCAGAAGGACATTCCTGTGATCGTTGATGGTTTCTTCGAAGCCGGCTGAAAGATCGAAGCAGACCAGTTGGGGCGGCTTCATGGGCACCGGGCGCGCCGCCGCCGTTTGAATCTGCCTGAGCCAGCTGAAGCAGCTCCGCGAGCATATCGAGCTCCCCGAAGTGATGGACAGCGTCATCTCGGAGAGAGAACGACGAAGTGAAGGATGTCGCTTGGCAGGCGGACATCCACATTGTGGTCGCCGATTCTACGCGCTTCTTGACGCGGGATTACCGCGGCCGATGCATCAGCGGGCGACTTTCCTGCACGGCTTATTGCCTTTGAGAAGAGAAAATTGCTGCAGCAGCAACTAATCATCATCTCGGCGCTGGTGCGTTGCCTTGTTAACATCGAGATCGGTCGCAACTTCCTGTTGGATATGAACTTCCCATCATATCTGCCCATCCGCAAATACGACGGCGACACTAGCATTCAAGCAGCAATGCATTGTTTCGGTCAAGAATGTGCTCGGCACCGCGAAAGAGATGGGGCTCGGCGCCCTCAACGTCGACCTTGAAGAAGGATGCGATCGTTGCCCGCGCTCACCTCCAAATCAACACCCGCACATCGACTAAAGGCTTCAATCTGCCGTGCGGTTCGAGGGCTGGGACCAAGAAACGAGATCATCGTGACGAGCCGCCTGCAGCAAAGCCGGCCAGATGCGTCCGATAGCACAATCATTCCGTCACCAATGGAAGGTCCGCACGCCGCAGCGGTCGGGCCAATTCCGATGATCTGTTCACTGAAAAGGGCTCGATCGCATGCTTGGCGTGCCATTCGCAAAGCTCGAACGGTACTCCATCCCTTCTCGAGCCTGCCGCCTGCTCGATAACGCTTAGCGAGGCTGATGTTATTTGTCGGTTCGCGCGGATGCTGATCTTTCTTGCTAACCGCCGTCGAGCTAATCGGGTGGCTCCGTCCCGGACATGACAGGGAAGTTGCGACGTAACACTTTTGGTGAACCAACGCGCGCTTCATCCTAATTGCCGCGTGGCAAGCGACGAAGGAGGCGGTTGATCAAAAATGTTGCGATTGATCTTGCACGCCGAACCCTTGAAGCGATCGCTTTGGCAGGCGCGGCATTCATAAGCAATTATGTGACATGTTCTTGCCATGCAAATCAATTGCTAGCGTTGATAGGCGACAAAGGCGCCCATGTTGCTAAAGAGCTGAGGAAGACGTTGAAAATAGAGCCACGACTAAAAGAATGTTCATCGAGCGAAGAAGGTAGAGCATTTCGATCGGAATGCAGCAATCAAGTTCACCGCGCCGCGCTCGACGACGGGGTGCTGATAGTTCCTTGCGGAGTTCGACCATCAGGCATTCCGATCGATTCGTCTAAGTTCTTCGACTCAATCCGCATCAAGCCGCGAGCCAAGCAGCAAGCCATGCCGCGCGAGACTGTGGTCGCCTGCGAAAAGATCGGCTGCCAGAACAAGGGTATTTATCGCGCGCCGAAGGGCCGCGAAAATCCGGGCAAGTATTGGCATTTCTGCCTGGTTCACGTGCGCGAGTACAACCAGAATTACAATTTTTTCTCTGGCATGAATGCCGAAGCTATTGCGCGCTATCAGAAGGATGCGCTGACCGGCCACCTTCCGACGTGGAAGATCGGAGCAATTGGCGGCGTCAAGAAGGTCGCGGAAGCGGAGATCGACGGTCCCTTCGATCCGTCGAGTATGTTGTCGGAGAGAGATGGCCCTGCCAACTACGACTCGGACTCACAGTCCAAGGCCGAGACGCGCAAGGTCATGAATGCCGAGCGCAAGGCGCTCCAGATCATGGGCCTCGACCACAACGCCACGCTCGGCGACCTCAAGACCAAGTACAGGGCGTTGGTTAAGCAGCATCATCCCGACGCCAATGGCGGTGACCGCTCCACCGAAGATCGCCTGATCGAGATCATCAAGGCATACAATTACTTGAAGACGGTGCTGCGCGATCTTTAGTCCTATTGAGTCAGAGTGTTGTGTCCTTTGTCGACAGCGTTCCAATGAAGACGCACTTCAGCAGGGAGGTGAAATGGATCTGACAAACGGAGGACGTAGAGGTGCGATTTCCGGCACCTTTTGTGGGTCTTGCGAGCGTCATCGGCATGCAGAGCGCCGCGCGATTGTCTTACGGGCTGATGGTTCGAGCCGGTAGAGGAAGTTTGGACGCTAAGCGTGCCTTTGAGATGAACGGAAGGCCCGCCCCATGGCAAGCTCCTATCGAGATTGCGCCGGGATGGTCCGCGCCTCTTGGCTTCACGACCTTGAGATGAGTTTCGTCACGAAATGCCAATGCTGCGCAGAAAATCATCAGAGTGAGCACGAATCGAAGATTTCTATTTGTGAGCGGCGTGAATTTGTGGTGCATTCTTGGGTAGCTTTTGGTGTGGCAATATAATTTTGGATGCATTTGCAGGGAGAGGTGCCATGACTACTTCACGCAGGGATGTGTTGCTGCAAGGTGCCGTGATCGGTGCGGGTGTCATCGCGGCCAACATTACGGGTATGGAAGCATGGGCGGAAGGCGCGCCTGCTGCGCCAAAATTGCGGCGCTCGCTTCACGGCATGGCCCTCAACGATCCGATCCTACATACGTGGCGCGACGGCGTCCGCCTCTTGAAGGCCGCCAACGGCGATATCAGTTGGGCCAGCTTTGCTGCGATTCATGGCAATGATGAAGGCTGGGGTCTGTGTCCGCACGGCAATTGGTATTTCCTGCCCTGGCATCGCGCCTACCTTCTCATTACCAGCGCGCGGTACGCCAACTCACCGGCAACAACGACTTCGCTTTACCTTACTGGGACTGGACCCTCGATCGGCAGATGCCGCAGGCGTTCACGGACAAGACGTTCAACGGCCAGCCAAGTTCCCTGTTTGAACAGGAGCGCGATGCGACTCCGGCCGACGCCCTGCCGGACAGCATCGTAAGACAGGGGGTCATCAACCAGATTCTCCGGGAGTCGCCGTTCGTGACTTTTGGTACCAGTCGCCCGGACGGACAGTATAATGTCGACCAGTCATGGGTCGTTTGCGAGTTCTGTGGCATCCAGGGAACGCTCGAGGGTACCCCGCATAACAACGTTCACAATTTTGTCGGCGGCATCATGGCTGGGGTCGGTTCATCGCGCGACCCGATCTTCATGATGCACCACTGCAATATCGACCGCTTCTGGTGGCTATGGAGGCAGGGCGGGGGCGCGGGTTCTCCCGATCCACTGTGGAGCGGCATGACATTCCAGAACAACTTCTTCGCCGCAGGTGTCTGATCTGCTGATGCCAGAGCCCCTTGGTTACACCTACGTCGAGACGCCCATCGCGACGGTAGCAGCTCTCACGGGCGTGTCGACCGAGCTTGCTCTACGATCCAACAAATTTACCGCCTTTGGGCCACGCCGAAGGGTGCCGCCAGGCCTGCCGGTATAGCATCATATTCGGCTTCGGTGACGCAGCCGGCCGCGGTCGCGAAATATCTGGAGATCCCGGTCGATGTTGATGCCGCGGCGCTTGCGCCCGTGGCCGCTCGCCCATCGCTGCCGAGCGGCTTCGAGACTTTGAGCCTCGCCAGCGCTCGCCAGCACTATCTCAATGGACCGCGCTGTTTTGCTTTCTTGCGCGACTTTGATGTCGGCAAGAACACCAACATCGAATATCGCGCGTTCCTGAACTGCGATTATCTGACAGCGAGCACGCCGACCACCGACCGGCATTATGTCGGATCGTTCGGCTTCTTCGGCGCGCACGGCGGCCACGCCCACGGCGGAGGCGAGCCGAAAAAGCCCTCCATCGGCGTCGATCTCACCGCGGCGATTTCGCGGGTCTACGGCCCCTCGGCGACACCCCCCGGCAAGTTGCGGGTGCAGATCCAGCCGGCAGCGCTGCGGGCGGGCGGCAACGCGGACGGCAGCGCCGAGCCGGCCAGCGTGGAAGTTGCTTTCGTCTCGGCGTGATCCCACATCAGGCATTGCTGGCGACGCGAAAGCTGATGGACCGGGGCCATGGACGTTCGTCGTAGTTTGATCATTGGTGCGGGAAGTGCGCTCGCGATCTTTGCCGTGACCGCAGCGCTTCCCGCGGAGGGTGACCCATTGATCGCGACCGTCGGCAAACCTGCGATCGTGACGGCGGCGGCGGCCAAGCCGCAGGCGGATGCTGTTGCGGCGGACAAGCCGCCGCCCCGCGTCGTGGTTCACGTCACCGGCTACCAGCCCGCGCAGGAGGGCACCGTCCTCGGGGTCGTGAAGGTGCAGAAGGTTGACGGGACGGAGCAGGAGATCGGGACCTCTCGGTGTGTTTCCGGATAGGGTTTTCAAGGCCGCGACGTCACGGCCGAGAGTGTTCAGCTTTCCGCTTCCGAAGGAACTGGCCGCTGATCCGGTGAAGCTGAAAATCGAGGTCGTTCCTGACAAGGCGCGTGGAACAGGAGAGGGCGCACAACTCGAGATCGGACATGCGGAAATCCAGTAAGCCGCATTACGAGGCATGTTGTGCGATTGGAAGGCCGCTTGCGCAATTGGCGTGCGGCCAACTTTACGAGAGATATTTTGAGTATGGGCTGACCCACGTTCGATGGAGTTCGCGCTAAGGGAGTGCGACGTGGATTTTGCCGGCGACGTCGAGGAAGGTTTCCTTCGCCATGGATTCCAACGCTCGATCGGGACGACCGAGAGCAAATTGAGTGCTCCGGCGATCGACGCGAGAGTTTCAAACGACCAACGACGCAGGTGCGCTCCGGGCAATTCTCCGCGAATTCCAAGCTCGACTGTCACGGTACCGTCGCCCATTCCGCTCTCGTTGATCTTGACGCGAGGCCGCTTCCCGGAGATCGAGATGTTCAAATGCACGTGCGACGGCAGCAGATAGAAGCCGCGACCGGCCAACGCGATCAGGGCTATCTGCAGGCTCGTGACGAACTCTTCCGCCACGGCGGGCATCATCGACACGCAATCCGCCGAAGGCGATGCAGTGGGCCCCGCCATTGTCCATCCAGGCGCGGCTGCAGCTGTAGCGTGATATAGTACTACTGCGTCATGGGCATCGACGTCCATTTGAAGCTGTCGGGGAGCCACAGCACGGGCATCGCGGCAAGTATTTGATGAGGCCGCAGGTCAATCTATTGCGCATGGTAGCGATGGATTTCGGGACATGGCGTTCAGGCCGCATGGGCGGAGCCTCGGGGTCGATAATCGTCGGGTAAGCGAGGGACCGGGACTGGCGCGGCGCAACGAGATCCTGAGGGGGGAATCGTCGCCTGCTCGGCGATCAGGAACCCGTAGGCTGCGATGCACATTGTTGCGTGATGATGGAAGCCGCGCCAGCCGCGTCCCTCGTAGTGACCGAGCCCGACCTCCTGCTTCAGTTCCTGATAGTCGCGCTCGATGCGCCAGCGCAGCTTGGCCATGTCGACGAGTTGCTGGATGTCGATGGTCTCGGGCAACGTCGACAGCCAGTATCTGGTGGGCTCTGCTTCGCCCTCCGGCCATTCGATCAACAACCACTCGGGCGACGATGTCTCTGGGATCAGCTTGTTGTATCCGACCCGGACGCGCACACGCGCGAAGCGCGAGGACAACTTCGCAGCCGAGCCTTCGCGCCACGTCACTGTGCGCCAGGCCTGCTTGGGCAGAGCGAGTGCCACCTTCTTAGCCGAGACCAGATCAGGCTCGTCGCGGCGGCCCGTGTTGTTCATTGGCTTGTCCATCCGCCGCGGGCCGCTACCTGGCGCCCACATCAAGATGGTCGGCACGATGCCGACCACGTAGGTCACCCCCAGTTCCGTCATGCCCGCGCGCAGCTGCGAGTCCCTGCCATAGGCTGCGTCCATCAGTCCGACGCCGCGCGGCAGGCCGGCCTCGCAGGCCCTTCGGATCTGCTCCAGCGCGATCTGCGACTTGGTCTTGAACTTGATCTCCTTTGGAATGCCCACCTTCTTCCGTCGCACGCGGTCCTTGGCCCACTCCTGCGACAGATACAGCCGATAGGCCACCGGCAGGCTGGCAGACCGGTTGGCGATCGACAGCGACACCGCCACCTGGCAATTGGCCTGCTTGCCGAGTTGCCCGCAATATTGGTGATGCACGCCGACCGAATGCTTGCCTTTTTTGGGGAACGAGGTGTCGTCGATGATCCAGGCCTCGATCGGTCCGCTCTTCTCGATCGCAGGCAACACCAGCTCTCGCACCTTGGCCAGCACATCTTCGTCCGACCAGTCTGCGTTGGCGACAAAATGCAGCAGCGACTGGTGCTGGGCCGCCGTGCGCGACGGAGCCGTCCGTGCCGCCATCGGTTCAACGCTCTTGCGCTCACCCGGCAACATCAGCCCGGTGCAATAGTCGCGCAGCGGTCTCGTCCGCTCCGCGTGACCGATCACGCTCCCAAGCCCCGCCAAATATTCCGCAAACCTAGTTTCGCTAGCTCCACTCCGATCGAGATCCATCTGGCTCTCCTAGCGCCAAAGAACGAATCTCTTCAATTATTTGATTCTCTGTCTCAACAGGCTGCGACCGGCTGACTCAGTAGTAATAGTGCCATGCCGGAGTACCGGAGTGTGAGCTTGCGGCCGCAGCGCTTGCACCAGATCAGACCGGCCAGCAGCGCGTCACCATGCTTGGGCGCGCCGTGATGCCGACCGGTGGGAACATTGCTGCTGATCATGGTGCGAATCGCCTCGAACTTCTCCCAGCTCACATACCCTTCGTGAGTGTTGGGCTTCAGCGTCAGCCATTCGTTCCGCGCCTTCCGGCGGATCTTCACGCTCACGCCCGCGGTGCTGTATCCCGCCGCCACAGCTGTCTTACCATAGGCATAGGCGCCGTCGTAGACCGGGTTCTCAATGATCCGGTGGATGGCGGAGTAGTTTGGTTGCCGTCAGGCCGTGTCGGCGGTTGGTCTGCACCGGCAAATCGATTGTACTCGTGGAGCCAGCAGAGCGCCTGTCGCGCGCTGCCCAGTTCCTCGACCTCGTCGAACACCAGGTTGATTGCTTCCTGGACGCGCCGATCCGGGTCTTTCTCATAATGGTCGCCGGCCTTTTACGAAGCCAACCGGCGCTGTCACAATCAACTCGCCCCGGCGCGCCTTCTCGTATCGGGCCGAGAGCGAGCGCTGGCGCAACAGATCCAGCTCGTACTCGTTGAGGCTACCCTTGAGCCCGAGCAGCAGGCGGTCGTTGCCGTGCCTTGGCGCATAGATGGTCTCTTGATCGACCAGAACGGTATCGACCACGCGGCACATCTCGATGAGTTGCTGCCAAGCCCGGCGGTTGCGGGCGAAGCGCGAGACTTCGCGGGCGCAAACCGCACCAACCTTGCCGAGGCAGACCTCCGCCACCACTCGCTTGAATCCGGCACGTTGTATGCCGCCGGCGGCTGAACGACCGAGATCATCATCGATCACTTCAAACTCTGACCACCCGAGGGCCATCAGCCGGTCTCGCATGGCGTATTGCAGCGCGCTGCTCTCGCTATTGTGCAACACCTGATGGGCCGAAGACTGATGCGCGTACAGAATCGCCTTCTCCAGATGATGAGGCCTGATCTTGTCAGAGATCATGATCGACCTCCTTCGCGGGCGGCGTCGCTGTCATCGCTGTCATCGCTGCATGGTCGGGGATCAACTGCGTGATCAGGCTCGTGAGCGCTGCCCGCGCTTCTGCGGGCAGATCCACCCATGTGGGCGCGCCGATGGCGCCGTTCGACCGGCCACTCCCGAACAGATCCATCTGCTGCTGCCGCGGTTGTCGATTGTGTCGGTATCCGCTCGCTGGCACTGCCGTCTGCCGTGACATGAGTCTCTCCCCCATTTTGGTCGTGAGAGGCTGCTAGATGCGCCAGAAAGCAGGGCAGCTGATGGCGTTCGATCCTTCAACGCCAGATCGAGAAGCGCAGAGAGCGCAGCAAGTGCGTCAATGCTGACAAACGGCTGAGCTGTCAAAGGCTCAGCGTCAGGGCATGCCGTCCGGTCGAACATCCACGCTGGAACTTCCAGGCAACGATCTATTTTCGATCCATCAAGAGAGCAGCGGAAAGCGACATCATTAGCCTTCTCGACCCTTCCATGAACGCAAACTCGGCGACCAAACCAGGGCCTCGCGAAGAACGATCCTGTGGGCGTTCTTGAGCCTTGTTGTACAACGAAGTCCGCCCACACAGCGCGATTGGCAACAAGGCGCCGATATCGCTGTTGAATGGCTCATCGGCGCCCCCGCCGGCATGAGCCGAACCCGGAAAATTCGAGCTCTGGCTGGCCTAGTTTTGGGGAGCGTTTCACAAAACCCCGAGACTCTAACTGCCGCTGGATGAAAATTCAGGGGCAGGTCAGCAAGACTCAACTTTCAGGAAAAGTGGGGACTACGCTAGGCCAATGCCACGGCTATCTTTCGAGTGCCCGGTGCCGACGTCCAATTGTTCACCGCATGCGCCCAAGTTAGGTTGTTCAGAATAACAAGGTCCCCTGGCTTTAGCTTGAGAATAATCTCGTCACAAAAAAGTTTTTCGTAATCGGCGCCTGAACACCAGCTCCGTCCTGCATTAACGGGGTCCAGTTGGTGCAACTCAAAACCGTTCGGCGGGACCTTGAGAAGTTCGCGCTCCTGCAACATCCGAACGAAAAAGTGAAGACAGCTTTGGTCAACACTACCAATGTTATCCCAAAGGACATTCACATCGCGCCCTAGGAGAAGGGAAAAGCTTCTTTTCGGCCTTGCCATAACAATCGCCAGCAAAAGGCCCGGGATCTCGGATTTCACCTCGGCTACTATTTGGTCAGTCATCCGGCGAGCTCAGACGATAAAGTGCTTTTGCACGAGTGATCATGCCCCGAGACAATGGCTTTGATCCAGGTAATATTTTTGTCGTTTTTTCTCGTAAAAGTCCCCATGCCTCACTTGTGTCGTCGATGTTCAATAGGATTGTTTCTCCTCCGTCTTTACTATTCTCGAAACAATAAAAGCACGACAATTGCATATTAGATATTCTATCTCCTTCGGAATGCGGGGTGACAAACTGATAATCATCTCGGGAATTAACGCTCATGAAGTATTTGTTGATCCGCCGTCGATGACCAAGAAAATCGGAAAAGCCGGCCTCCAGCTCTAGCTTTTTTTGCAATCCCAGTTCACCGGCAATATGATGTACGAGGCCGTCCGACTCGCTCGGTGAGACATTACGAATCAAAATGACAAAGTCTCGACTGAGTGCCTCGATCACGCAAGTCACATCCAAGCCGCTGCACCCAAGGGTCAACAGCATGCGCCGATGTGAGAGATCAGGAGTCAGTTGTGGTTGCGACATTCGCCGTGGACCCGTTCTTCGTCGCATTCGTCGCCTCACGAGCAAGGGCCGTGCCACAGACGTTAGCGGGCATTAAGCGAAAACGCTACTTAGTGCCGAGCTCCGGGCCAATCTGCGAAAACGCGATGCGTGGCGAACTTTGCAACATCGAGCGGAATCCCTGCCGCAGGACCCTCCCTCACTCGACGAGCAGACCACCTGGAGAGAGCAGCGGCGAGCATTTTTTCTCGCAAAAGGCAATTCGGGCAAGGCGCGGGCGCCCGATCTTGAGTGGTCGTCGCTGTTGACGGCGCGTGCTGTTGTGTTGAGCTCTGTTCGGTTCAAGGCGTTAATGTCCCAAGCCGGACGGTATGACGGCAACATTCTGGCAGCCCGGCGAGAAGCGAATTGTTTTCTTCAGAATGGCTCGCAGAAGGTCATGGGCGCGTCCGCTACTTAACGTGAGCGCCAAGGAGAGTCTGCTGTACGCGCGGTGATGACGGCGGCTGTTGCAGATCTTTCGACGACTTTACGGACGCCCATGCCGTGATCGTCGCCAATAACATCCGTATTGTTGTGCTGAGCTGTGTCTGGTTCAGGACATCGATGTCCCAAGTCCGACGGCGGCACTCCGAGCGAGGCGCGCGTTATTTCTTCAGGAAGCGCTCACAGTACGTCATTGGTATGGCGATTGCTTGAAATGCGGGGTGATCCGTTACGGCCTTCATCGTAACCCCTGTCTAAGAGTTCAGATGAAACTTGCTACACCAGTTGGCTCTTGCATCTTTGTTGGTGGTGGTACGCTAGCTGTTAGATGTGCTCAGCTAGCGATGGAGACGGGCCACGTGATCCGGGCGGCGCTGTGTGCCGACGCCATATTCCGCGATTGGGCCGCTCTCGCCGATATCTTGTGTGTGACGAGCATTGAAGAGCTATCTGCGCTGCTCAACGCCGAGCCAGTCGAGTGGATATTTTCCGTTGCCAATCCGTTCATATTGCCAGCAGATGTGTTTGGGAAAGCGCGTAGAGGCGCTTTCAATTACCACGACGGTCCGTTGCCGCGATATGCCGGAACTCATGCGACGTCTTGGGCGCTTCTTGCCCGTGAGACCGAACATGGCATCACGTGGCATCGTATCGATCACGGTGTTGGTACTGGTGAGCTGGTCGTCCAACGCCGAGTGTTGATTGTGGCGACCGATACTGCGCTGACGCTGAATCTCAAATGTTATGAGGCTGCTATCGATGGCTTCCGCGAGCTTCTAACTGGCTTAACAAATGGAGAGCTTAGTGCTCGTCCGCAAGCGCTAGCGGACCGAAGCTTTTTTCCGAAAAGTCGACGCCCAGATGCTGCGGGCTGTCTGCGATGGGATCGATCCGCACAAGATCTGGAAGCGATGACGCGCGCCTTAGACTTTGGCCCGTATCATACCAATCCATTGGGGTTGTCCAAGGCTCTCGTAGGCGATGACGTTGTCGTCGTCAGGCGCTTGGAGGTGACGGCTCGGCGCTCGGGTTTTGCTGCGGGGGCTTTAGTTGAGATCTACCCCAGCCACTGGCGTGTGGCGACAGAGACAGAGGATGTTGATATTTGGCTTAGCAGCTTGGATGGTAGGGCTCTGGATGCGCGGGCACTCGCGAGGCGTTCTGATTCCGATGTAGGCGACCGCCTCCCGATTCTGAGCGATGACGAGGCGCGGAGCATAGCGGTTGCGCATGAAATGTTGGCGCCTCGTGAGAGTTTTTGGCGACGGCGGCTTGAACAGTTCAAAACATCCCAGCTTTCCTTTTTGTCGTCTTCAGTAGCTTTGGCTGCACCTCAATGGCAGTTGAGTTCATGGCGAATTCCAGGTGCTTTGGCTGAGCTGTCTCCCAGTCATCGCACGGAATTCTTGCTAACGGCTTGGCTGATCTACCTAGCCCGCATCACGGGAGAGTTAGAGCTTCAATTGGGATGGACTCCCGCGCCAAGTGGATCGCGAGCGGGCTTGAAAGCGCTCGAGGTGCTTGTCGCTTCTGTCGTGCCGATGGCAATTACCATCGATCTCGAGAATGAGTTTGCAGAGGCGCGCACGGTGGTGGCGGCCGAATTCGCTCAGCTGAAGGAGCAGGATAGCTTCGCGCGAGATCTTATCGCGCGCTGCCCAACGTTGCTCGGTATGGACGCGTTACGATTGCGCCGGCCCTGGCCCGTTGGCGTTATGCTTACTGTAAGTGGCGAGTCTGCGACTGGTGACCTAGCTTCGAGCTCGACTTCTGAGGCAGCCCTGCCCGGTGAGGCGTTAACATTTGAGGTTTGCGCTCTAGAGGGCAGCTTTCGATGGCACTTTGATGCAAGTCGCTTGGAGCCCAAGCATATCGACCGTATGACCCAGCATTTGCAAAATTTGCTATGTGCTGTGAAGGAAGATCCGCGGCAGCCGGTGGGGCGGATTGAACTCTTGTCATCCGCTGAGCGCGCGTATCTGCTGGAGGACCTGAACCGGACGGCATCGGCCTATCCGTCGGACGTGTGCATCCACGAGCTGTTCGAGGCACAGGTTCGCCGTGCGCCGGACGCGGTGGCGGTGGTCCATGAGGAGGAGCGGCTAAGCTATGGCGAGCTGAATGCGCGGGCCAACCGCCTGGCGCATCATCTGATCGGGCTCGGGGTCAGCCCGGACCAGCCGCTGGCGATCTGCGTTGCGCGCAACGTGGCGATGGTGGGTCGGGCTTTTAGCGATCCTCAAGGCGGGCGCGGCGTACCTGCCGCTGGACCCGGCCTATCCACCGGCGCGGCTGCGGCAGGTTCTCGACGATGCGGCGCCGCGGCTCCTGCTGGCTGATGCGGCCGGCCGATCCGCGCTGGGCGCCGATGCGCTGGTCGATGTGAGCGTGGTGGATCTGGAGGCGGCCATGCCGGCGTGGGCAAACCTGCCGGCGTCGGATCCGGACCCGCGCGCGCTTGGCCTCACCTCGCGCCATCTCGCCTATGTGATCTACACCTCCGGATCAACAGGCACCCCCAAGGGGGTCATGGTCGAGCATCGCGGAGTGGTGCGTCTGGTGGCGGAGAACGATTTCGTCGAGATCTCGCCGCAGGACGTTTTTCTCAGCGCTTCCTCGCGGACATTCGATGCGACCACGTTCGAAGTCTGGGGAGCCTTGGCGAACGGCGCCAGTGTTGTGCTCTATCCTGAACGCTATCTCTCGACGGCAACGCTGGCCCGGATCATCCAAGACCAAGGCATCACTATCGCTTGGATGACTGCGCGGTTGTTCGACGTCTATGTCGGGGAGGGGCGGAGCACCAGTGGGCTGCAGCAACTGCTGGTCGGGGGCGAAGAGGTCTCAGCCAGTTCCATCAGAGCATGTCAGACGCGACATCCGACGCTGCGAATCTCAAATGGCTACGGCCCGATGAGAACACCACCTTCAGTCTCTGCTACCTGGTGCCTGCTGGCTTCGACGGCCAGCAGCGGGTGCCACTGGGACGACCAATCCGGAATTCGGTGGTCTATCTGCTGGACGGTCATGGGGCACCGGTGCCGTTTGGCGCGGTGGGGGAGCTCTACGTCGGCGGGGCGGGGGTGGCGCGCGGCTATCTGAACCGCCCTGAGCTGACAGCGGAGCGGTTCATCGCCAGTCCCTTTGTCGAGGGCGACCGGCTGTACCGGACCGGCGACCTGGCACGCTACCTGCCGGACGGCAATCTGGAGTTTTTGGGCCGCAACGACGAACAGGTGAAGATCCGCGGCTTCCGGATCGAGCCGGGCGAGATCGCGGCGCGGCTTTGCGAGCACCCGTTCGTGCGCGAGGCGGTGGTGGTGGCGCACGAGGGCCCCGGCGGCGAGCAGCGTCTTGTCGGCTATGTGGTGTGCGCGCCGGAAGCAGCTTCGAACGGGCTGGAGGGAAGCGAGCTTGCCGGCGCCTTGCGCGCGCACCTAAGTGCGCACCTGCCGGCGTACATGGTGCCATCGGCGTTCGTGCGGCTGGCGGCGCTGCCGCTGACGGTGAACGGCAAGCTGGACCGCAAGGCGCTGGCTGCGCCGGACGATGAGGCGTATGCGCGCGCCGCCTATGAGGAGCCGCAAGGCGAGATCGAGACCACGCTGGCACAGATCTGGGCCGAGCTTCTGGGTGTTGAGCGGGTCGGACGCCACGACCACTTCTTTGCGCTCGGCGGGCACTCGCTGCTGGCGGTGCAACTGTTGAGCCGAGTCTGGCAGGCCATTGCCTTCACACTGCCGCTGACCACGCTGTTTGCCAAACCGGTGCTGGCCGATCTGGCCGCGAATATCATGGATGAGTTGAGCCGCTCCGGCGCGCAAGACCTGCCAGCCATTGCGCCGGTGTCGCGTGACGCGCCGCTTGTGCTGTCGTTTGCGCAGCAGCGGCTGTGGTTTTTGGCGCAGCTGGATCAGAGCAGCACGAACATCACATTCCGCTTGGGTGGCGGCTCAAGGGTGGGCTCGACCGCAGCGCCTGGCAGCGTAGCCTGGACCGTGTGTTGGCGCGCCATGAGGCGCTGCGCACGCGGCCGGTGGCCGCTTCGAGCCGGCGCCGAGCGGGACCACATGGCTCGATCAGCCGCATCCGTGGACCGTGGTATACTCGTGCGGGATCGACCTGGGACTTTGTGGGGCGGTCCGCGCGGCTGCGGCGATCCTTGCCCACCAGGTTCGATCGGAGAGACTGGAGCCGCACGTTGAGCCGCCGACGAACCCGTCTTCCGGCGGATCTGTCACGGTGGCGTCATGGAGACGTTCGCTCACACCCTGGGTATCTGGTCATGTGATGGCGTGCTGCTTGACGCCCGATTCAGGGCGGACGGACCGATCATTCTGGATTTTGGGGAGGGGTGGACAAGCCTTATGCCTGAGCCCTTTGTCCCATCTGCATCGAAAGTGAGGTTCGAATTGCGGTACGATGACGGCAGGACGCGCAAGGAAGTCGTCGACATCACCGACACCCAGATCGTGATCCGCTTGCTTGCGGCGTGCTTATCGCGGGGCAGGTTAGATAAGTTGCCGATTGTCGGGTGCGATCGGCACTTTACGGTTGTGTCCCAGACGACTTCCGCACCCAGTGAGCGGCCGCTGAGCGTTCGGCTCGGCTCACTCTTCCCGCTCTTGTCCGGCCATCGCCGAGAAAATAAAGTACGCCGACGCTGGCGGAGCGGCTGTGTCGCACGTGTTGCCCCCAAGGCCGCTATTTCAGGGCAACATTGAGGAGACGCGCCAGTCGCGCAGCTCCCAGCGCCGCCTGGCTTCGTGCGATGTTGCGAGCGTTGGTCTCGTAGTCGCGCGTGAGGAGCACCGGGTTGGGTCCCAGGCTCACCGGGGCGGCATAGGCATATTGCTTGGCGAGTTCCGCGCTCTCGTCAATCCATGCCTGGGGATCGGAGATTTGCGCGGAAGCCTCGTTGACGGAGATATGCGCAAGGCCATCCTTATCGTCGGCGTCGAAGACCGCACCGTAGGGAGAGACATACCCGCCGAAAAGGCTGTCCCAGTAGGCATGAAGCGCCATGGTGTCACCGTTGGCCGGAATCACCTGCTCGGCGTTACCGCCTGCATCTCCGCTCGGGATTTGTCGCGTGTAGCGGCCGATCGCATGAAGTGGCTGGTGCGCATCCCCGACCAGATGCAACGTCCAGGCGAGATCGTACGAACGGACGTCGTCGGTTGCGCCGGATGATGGCGGAAGTGCCGCGATCATCAACTTGAGCTGGGTAACGAGATCGACGGGATTAGGCTGTGGAAGCGGTGTGCCGTCTGGCGAGAAATTCGTATCCTTGTAGTGCCAGTATGCGTGCTGATTGTGATCGGTGTAGCCGATGTTCTGTCCCGCAGTCGGACTGTCGACCTTGTCGCGCGTATAGTTATATTCCTTTGTTTTGATGTCATCCGCCCATGTTGCGGCGTGCACGAATGCGTAGAGCTTTGCTGTGCGCTCGTCTGGCGCGCCTGCCGTCCACTTGGCATAATCCTTGTTGAGCTTGAGGAGCGCGTCGACTTTGTCCTTCACCGGGCCTTCGAGCTTCTTGTATGCGACATAGGCGATTTGCATGTGGCCGGCGTCCCACCAGGCGGATGCCTCCGTAGCCATTGATGCCAACGCCAGGGCGAGTGCCGGGATATGGACAAGGGAGCGCATGCTCATCTCCTTTGAGTACGGGCCACGGTCCGAATCTGTTCCTCGTCATCTACGATTCGGAAGAAATGCTGATGACACGTCGCCTCTGCTTGAAGGCATACTATCCGCGATTCTGCCTTCGGTTGTGTGAATTGGTCCACAATATTTGGCTGGAGAGGCAACACGGAGGCTCTGCCAGAACCGCAGTCGACGCCGCTGGGCGTCTTGCTGATGGAGAGTTATGCACTTGCCCGTCAAGGGCACGCCGCAGCTTTTAAAGTGCCCAGATCCCGCTGCGTGTCGGGCAAAGGAAAGAGGCCGGCGCGTTGAAGCCGAAAAACAGGGCGAAGTGCGAGCCCCCACGAAAGATCCAGATAAGGCGGTCCTCCTTTGCCGATGTTCATGAGCAGGAACAACATGCTGGTCACGTCGACGACATCGTTATCTTAAGCGCCGAGCTTTCCTGCGTTTGCCGTCGCACCATTGGCTGCGCCATGCAGTCAGCGGTCACGCGCTTCGGCATCGGCTTTGAGGACGAGGACGAGACGGTCGGTGCTGCGGCCTGGACCATCTGCGAGTTTTCTTGTTTTCGGCTGAGTTCGCGCGCGTCAGCGCGGATCGGACCAGCGCGGTCAAATCAGCATGGGGAGCATGGTGCCTTCCGGAAGAAATCCGCAGACGGCACCCAAAGTTCTAGCGGTACCCAATCTTACCCACCTGCACCTTTCACCGATCTTATGCGCGGCTTCAGCTCGGTCTAGACCGCCCGCTATTAGGAAAGTCGGGAGAAAGATCGTGTCTCACCGTTGCATGGGCGACAACGGGCCGGTCCGCGATGGTGATCCGCCCGAGCTTGAGGACGCGGTCGCGATTGTAGCGACGCTCGATACCAAGGGCTGCGAAGCGTCCTATCTCGCCGATATCATTGCGAGATCCGGCCGCCAGACCGTCCTGATCGACGTCGGCACATCGAGGACGGCCGGCGGAACCGCCGGCAGCAGCGCTCGCGTCGCCTCACCCGCCGAGCTCTTGAAGGAGATAGCGGCGACAGCGCGCACACGGGTTCGTGATCTCGTACGATCACGTGCGACCAGCGCGATCGTTGGCGTTGCGGGTGGGAAAGGGAGTGCGGCTTTCGGCACGGTTGTATCCGATTTGCCTTATGGCTTTCCCAAGCTGCTGGTCAGCAGCGCAAGGCCTGCGCTACTCGCCGAATTGGCGATTCATAACGACATCATCCTCTATCCAACGCTCGTCGATCTCTTCGGGATCAACGCTTTTACCGAAAGGGTGCTGGAGAATGCAGGGCGGGCGGTTGCGGCCATGCACTATAGGCCGGCTCAAGCTGTGCGCAAAAGGAAGATCATTGCGATCACAGCCTTCGGTGTGACGACGCCCGCTGCACATCAGTGCGTGGCGCACCTTGCCGAGTCCGGGGTAGATGCGATTGTCTTTCCCGCCAACGGCGCGGGCGGCCGCAAAATGGAGCAGCTGATCGCGGCCGGCGAATTCGATGCAGTCATTGATCTGACCACAACAGAGCTCGCCGACGAACTCTTTGGGGGGACAGCTGGCGCCGGGCCGGATCGGCTCAAAGCAGCGTCAGACCGATTGATCCCGCAAGTGATCGCACCTGGTGCAGTCGACATGGTGAATTTTGGGCCGCCCTCGAGCGTCCCTGATCAATTTCGCGGTCGCCAGTTCTACTCCCATACACCCTACACAACGCTCATGCGTACGACGCCTTCCGAGAACGCGCGCATCGGCCGGCTCACAGCGGAGCGGCTGTCGCGCGCGAAGGGGCCTGCAGTCGTCCTTTGGCCTGCGAAGGGCGTTTCCGATTACGACAGGGAGGGCGGCATTTTTCGCAATCCCGAGGCCGACAAGGCTTGGCTCGATGCGCTCAAGGACAGTCTCGAGCCGGCGATCGCCGTCCGCGAACTGAACTGCCACATCAACGATCCCGAGTTTGCCGCGGCTGCAGCGACCTGGATCCTTAAACAGCTGGGCACGGAGACCGATCGTGATGCGAATGTTTGAGCGGGGCGAAATTCTGTCCAAGATCGCAAGCCAGGTCGCGGCACGAAAGGCAGTCCTTGCCGCCGGGAGCAGTTGCGGCCTGGTTGCCAAATGTGCCGTCCTCGGAGGTGCCGACATGCTGGTGGTCTACAGCACCGGGCTGTCGCGCCTCATGGGGCTTCCGACGAGCCGGATTGGCGATTCCAATGCACGCACGCTCAATCTTGCAGCGGAAATCCGCAATGTCGTCTCTTCTGTGCCGGTCATAGGCGGGGTCGAGGCGTGGGATCCTCTCCGGCTCGACCTTGATGCGCTTCTCGACAAGTTCTGGGCAGCCGGCTTCTCCGGCCTCATCAACTATCCCACCATCTCCACCATGGGTGAAAAATGGCGTGATCGCCGTGGCCGCGTCGGGCTGGGCTTCGAACGCGAAGTCGAGATGATTGCGACTGCCCGCAAGAAGAACATCTTCTCGCTTGCCTATGTCGCAAGCGCCGAAGATGCCAAAGCCATGGCAGGTGCAGGTGCCGATTGCATCGTACCACATGTCGGCGCAACCCGCGGCGGCCTGGCTGGCCATGAGGAAGGACAGTCAATTCAAGAGGCGATCAGGCGCATCAATGCCATCAATACGGCGGCGCGAACCGTCCGGTCCGACGTCATCCTGCTTTGCCATGGCGGCGCGATCGCGGAGCCGCAGGATACGGCCGAGGTTTACCGGTCGACGCAGTGTGTGGGCTTTGTTGGCGCTTCCTCCATGGAAAGAGTCCCCATCGAACGCGCAGTGAAGCGGGCGGCAGAGGAATTCAAAGCTGTCCCGCTTCCGCAAAATCACTGACGTTCATCGCAAATCTACAGCGAGGATGGAATGGACAAGCCGATTGATCAATCAGGCGATGAGAAGACAATTGCATTGCCCCGAGGAAGAAGTCCGGACCATGATTGGGAGACCGATGTTTCTTGTGGTCGGTAGCGGCGCGGCCGGACTATCAGCGGCGCTATATGCGTCGAAGCTCGGACTGCGGGTTACGGTGTGTGAGAAATCTCCGCGACTTGGCGGCACCACGGCGCTGTCGAACGGCATGATCTGGGTTCCGTGTTCGCCCCAGGCGCGGTCCGCCCAAATCGACGACTCGCTTGTGAAAGCCCGGACTTACCTGCAACATGAACTTGGCACCCATTATCGACGAGACCTTGTTGAGGCCTATCTTGAAGATGGTCCAACTGCGCTCTCAGCACTTGAGAACGGGACAGAGGTCGAGTTTACGTTTGCGTCTGCGCCTGATTATCACTCGAGCCAGATCGGCGGCGTCGATAGAGGTCGGGCGCTCAGCCCTGCACCTTATGATGGACGGCTTCTAGGCACCGACTTCGATCTTATCGGTGATCCTATTCGTGTTGTGCTCGGGGGGATGATGATCTCCTCTGGCGAGGTGAAAAGCTTCTTGAACCCTTTCCAATCTCTTGCTTCGCTCAAGCATGTCTTGCGTCGTCTCAGCCGTTACGGGCGGGATCGCTTAGCTTACAGGCGTGGCACCGAACTCAGCGGAGGCAACGCGTTGATCGCGCGGCTGCTCGTGAGCCTGCGCAAGTATGGCGTCGACATATGGCCGGCCTCTTCCGTCATAGATCTCATCAATGAAGAAGGACGCGTCACGGGAGCAGTCGTCAAGCTGATCGATTCCGACATTCGCGTGCGCGCCTCGCATGCGGTCATCTTGGCTACGGGCGGCTTTGCTCGTAACGCCCGCTTGAGAGCCGAGCTAAGCGGCCGTCACCAGCATCACGACACTCTGGTCCATTCCGATGTCACGGGCGATGGCATCAGCATGGCGACCAGGATCGGAGCTGCAATTGACAATGATGTGGCCTCTGCCGGCTTCTGGACGCCCGTGTCAATTCTGAAGAGCGGCAGCGCCTCGCACACTGTCCCGTACGGCTGGCTCGACCGCGGTCGTCCCGGCGTCATCGCGGTGGGGCCAAATGCCAGGCGTTTTGTCAACGAATCCAATTCGTACCATGACATCTGCCTGGCAATGTTCAACGGTGGATATCCGGCAGACAAGCGATTCTACTTCATTTGCGACAGCGAATTCGTCCGGTTAAGAGGCATGGGACATTTGCTCCCCTGGCCCTGGACCTTGAGCATCGGCAAATATGCACGCCTGGATTACATCAAGGTGGCGAAAACCATTCCAGAGCTTGCGGGCCAGTTGAGACTTGATCCCGCTGAGCTACAAAAGACCATAGAGGAACATAACGCGCACGCTGCCGAGGGGCGCGATCCGCTTTTCAATCGTGGCGAATCGGCTTTCAATCGCACGCTGGGCGATACGGCCGTGGGAACGAAAAATCCAAATCTTGGACCAATCAGAAAGGGCCCTTTCGTCGCGCTGGCGATCGTCCCGGCAACGCTAGGTACGGCGACTGGGCTGGCAACCGATACTGACGGCAAAGTCTTGGACCGAAATGGCAGCCCAATCGCAGGTCTTTATGCCTGTGGCAATGACATGACCTCGCCAATGCGTGGGGTCTATCCCAGAGCAGGCATCACAATTGGCCCTGCCATCGTATTCGCATATCGCGTTGTCAATAGCATCCTGGCTTCGGCTCGTCAGGGACAAAGGGCTGCAGCTTCTGGAGCTTAATGGTCAAATTCAGGGGCCTGGCGGCACGATCGCGCGATCTCTGTTCGGGCGCAGATAAGCCAGTTGGAACGAGAAGTCGACGCTAACCAGCGTCTTGATTGCCGAGATACGCGTCATTTGTAACGCGATCCTGATTGCGGCCTTGCGCCCCGTGAACTCCTCGGCAAGCAGGGCTATAGTGCAGGCGCGAAACTTCGCGAATGGGGCGTATGGACAGTCTCTTCGTTGGCAAGCCGCCGAAAAACGCCGATGACGATCCCGCTCACGGCTGGTCCCCATAATCATCGGCCAGTCCGGCTGTAGGCACTCGTTGCTGGGCAAATCCGATGGTGGCTACACAGGGATGGGGGAACGGGCGCAGGTTGGATATTGGGCTTTGTCCGGAGCGTCGATCAGCATCTCGGCGGCGGACCCAGCTTAACGGCCTCGGAGCCGATGCGCTCAATGGGTGGTTCGCGTGAAGGTGCGCCATCTGTGTCTAAGAGGCAAGAAGGCCAAGTGAAATTGAAAGCGCATCCGCTTGTCTCGTCGGCGACGCGTGACCAAGGCAGGCGAAGCAGATCGCCGAGACGCAAGCCGGTATGACCGCCGAGATCGACCGCATTGCGCGGCGGCGATCAGGGTGAGACACCGCATTGCCTCACCTTAATTATTACCGGATGCTAAGCCGTTGCCTCACGTAAATTGCTCCCTTGGATCGGGAACGAGCGGGGGCGAAGGTGGGGCGGCTAAGCATGGCGACGCGGAAGGAACTGACGGCGGCGGCAAGCGCGCGCTATCGGACGTCGGATCGCGCGAAGAAGTCGCGGATATTGGATGAGTTCGTCGACATCACCGGATTCCATCGCAAGCATGCGATGCGGCTTCTTCGAGGTCAGGAAGACCCAGGCCCACGCCGGCGGGCGCGACGCCGGGTCTATAATGAGGCAGAACACAACGCGCTCGTGCTCCTTTGGGAGGCATCAGACCGGATCTGCGGGAAGCGGCTGAAGGCGTTAATGCCTGCGCTGATTGAGGCGATGGAACGGCACGGCCACCTCGGCCTTGCCCCCGAGATCCGCGACAAACTTTTGGCAATGAGCGCTGCGACGATCGACCGCGCATTGGCGCGGGTCCGAGAAGGATTAGGTCGCAAGCGCCGACGGCACGCGACGCACTCGTTGCGTCGCAGTATTCCAATACGAACGTCGGCAGATTGGAACGATCCGGCGCCGGGGTTCGTCGAGGCTGACCTTGTAGCGCATAGCGGTCCATCGGCGCGCGGCAGCTTCATCCAGACCCTCGTGCTCACCGACATTGCTACCGGCTGGACGGAGTGCGCTCCTCTGATCGTGCGCGAACAAACTCTGTTGAGCACGGTGTTGACGGAATTGCGCAAACAATTGCCCTTTGCGCTGATCGGCCTCGATACGGACAATGATACGGTGTTCATGAATGATACGCTGAAAGCCTACTGCGATGCGGCCAACATCGTCTTCACGCGCTGCCGGCCCTACCGGAAGAACGACCAGGCGTTCGTCGAGCAGAAGAACGGCGCCGTCGTGCGCAGGATGGTCGGCTATCGTCGGTTCGAGGGCCTGGAAGCGGCCAAGCTGCTGGCTGAACTCTATCGAGCGGCGCGGCTGTTCGTGAACTTCTTCCAACCCTCGTTCAAATTGATGACCAAGCAGCGCGACGGTGCTCGTGTGCGCAAGACATACAGCGCGCCGGCAACGCCACACCAGCGCTTGGCCGCCGACGCCCGCACGCCCGACGCGGTTCGCCACCATCTCCAAGAAATCTATGCCGCTCTCGACCCGGTCGCGTTGTTGCGCGACATCCGCGGCGCGCAGGAACGCCTCGCGGCGCTCGCGGATACCCAGCCAATCGCCAATCCTGCTGCGGCATCGCCATCGATCGATCTCTTCCTGGCAAGCCTACGAACCGCCTGGAAGGACGGAGCGTTGCGACCGACGGATCGGCCAATCGTGAAAGCGAAAAGAGGCCGGCGTCGTCCCGACCCGCTCATCCGGGCAACGGTAGATTTGCGAAAATGGTTTGAAGCCGAGCCTTGGCGGACTGGTAGCGAACTGCTCTCCCGGTTGCAGGCGGAATATCCTGGAGCCTATCCGAACAAGCTTCTTCGAACGCTTCAACGTCGGCTTAAATCCTGGCGCAGCGAGAAAGCGAACGCGTTGTTGTTCGTTCCTACGGAGGAAACGCTGCTGGGGCATGAGGTCACAACAACCCAATGATGTGGCAGGCGCCAGCGAAGGAGGCCGGGCGCTCCGAAACCCCGGCCATCTCCGCACCCGGCCTCCTCCTCAACTCAAGCCGGGAGCAAAATAAATGAGGCAACCGATCACACTCGGGAGCATCGATAGGTGAGGCAATACGCGCTCTCATCCTGATTGGGTTCTTCCGCACATTTGGTGCAGCATGAGCGATCGATGGTTGGATTGGTTGCCCGATCGTTCTCAAGCAGCTAGGAGGACGCGTCGACGCAATAGCGGGTAGCTTGCCCGGCCATACATTTGTCGTTTGATGGCTTTGATCCTGCTGATCTGGCCTTCGACCGGACTGGTCGTCCAGGAGGTAGTTATTGCCGCTCGGACTGCATCGATGTCGCGCGCGATGCCGTTGGCGAAGCTCTTGAGCTCGCTGTTGCCTGCTTGTGCGATCCATTCATCGAGCCCGGCGATGTCGCTACCACTGAGAAGGGAAACAAACCGCTTCGCCAGATCAGCCGCCGTGGCGAGTTCCGGAGCTTGCGCAAACAGATGGCCGAGGAATAGCCTGGCTTCAGCGTCGATCTGATCCGGATCCTGGCTCAAATACCAAGCACAGCGACGACGCGTGGGAGCTTTCCAGGTCAGATGTGGTTGTGCTGTTCCTCCCGCGTCTGCATGTGCACGCCTGTCAGCGGCCCATCGCGCGACGGTCACACGACTTCCAGTATAACCCTGTTGCCGAAGCTCCCGCCAGAGCTGCTGGCCCACGTGGCAGCCGGAGGCCCACCGCGCTTCGAGCCATGCCTCGAAGGGCGCGAGAAGATGTGAAGGTCTGTGAGGACGCGAATGCTCCGGTTCGCCGCCAGCGGCCAGCCAGCGCTGAACAGTGCGCCTGTCGACGCCGAGCAGTTGGGCGATCCTGGATGTCGGGCAACCTTGCTCGCGCAGGCGGCAGATTTCATCCCAGCGTTCGCATCGCGCAGCCTTTCGATCCGCCCGCAACTGTGCAAGGCCGGGCGGCGGCACGGAAGCGCTGGTCTTCGCTCGTTGCGCGGACGCCATGATTTGCACGGCGGCGGCTACGTTGTGACGATGGCGGCCGACCGCGTGGCGCAGGGCCTCACCCAAGCTGTTGAACAGGTGCCATCGGTCCGCCACCTGCACCGCGTCGGGCGCGCCGCAGCGTGCGCCCTCAGCATAGAGTCCCGCACGATCGCGGGCGACGACCTTGATCCCCGGCCAGCGCTTCAGCCAGCTCGCAACACTGTCAGCGTTACGATCGGGAAGCAGATCAAGCACGCAATTGCGCTCCAGATCGCAGATGATCGTTCCATATCGCTGGCCACGACGCCAAGCCCAATCGTCGATTCCGACGACGGTCGGAGCAACGAAATCCGGCAACGGGGCCGAGTGAATCATTCGGAGCAAGGTGTCGCCGCTGACCGGCATGGCCAGTTTGCGCGCCAGGCGCGAGCCGGGCTCTCCGCCGACCGCAAAGCCGATCGCCAGTTGGCTCTCGCCGAGGCGGGTTGTGCGTCTTGCTTTCGGCCGCACCGTTGCCGGTAGCCGCTCGGTGAATATCCGACGCGGGCATTGCAGATTCGCGCATCGAAACCGTCGCGCGTGAAGCCGGATCTCGACAACCCGACCCTGCCAGGGCAGATCGGCTAAGCGTCGCACGTAATGGCTGTGGACGCGACCCGTCTGGCAGCCGCAATAGGGACAGAGCGAGACCGCTGACTTCGGCCGAGCCACGAGCACCACCCTGTCGGTCTGGGGAAGGATCTCGACAATCGAAAGCTCGGAGGAAACCAGTGAGCGGAAGGCTTGGAGCAAGGCGAATCACGGGCGTCGACTGCGATTCCGGCCTTATGCCCTTATTCGCACTGTCCGTGAATCCTGCACCCTGCACCAAATGTGCGGAAGAACCCCTGATTGTCGCGCTATACTCCTGCACGCTTCATTTGCCTCATTGTCTCGCTTCATCATTAGTTGGCAGTGCCGTATGCGTGGTGCTGAAACAGGAGTGCGTCGCGCCCATTCGCTGCCATGAGTCGGCGCCGAGCGTTATCAAGAGTTGTCATGATACCGCACTTGAATAGCCGGTGCTCACGTCACCTTGTACCATCACGTTTACTGATACCGCACAGGGAGGAACGAGCACGCCTGTTTTTAGAATTCCCCGATTATCGCTGCGAACAGCCTCATCCGGAGGCGGCGCTAAGTCCGGGCCCAGCGGCAAAAAACACGAATCCCGACAGAGGTGCGCTCTGCCGGTGAGCGACGTGCATATCGGCGGCGGGACGCCGACCACCGGCACCGAGCGATTTTCTCGCTCTGGTGGAACTCCTGCGCCACTGCTTTGCATTCGGCAAATCAGCTACGACCAGTAGCGCGTCCCGATCCTTGCTCAGGCAGTCGGCCGCCTTCTCGTATTTGGGCGTGTAGCTCTCGATGAAGGCGTCGAACGCCAGCTCGGCTGTGGCCTTGGTTTCGGCCATCCAGATCTCCTGCAACGCGCGTTTGGCTTTCGGGTGCTGGCTCTTCGGTAGTTTTCCGAGCACGTTGGCGGTCTTGTGCACCCAGCAGCGCTGCTCGCGCGTTTTCGGCCAGACCTCACCAGCGGCCTTCCAGAACCCGAGCGCGCCGTCGGCGATGGCGAGCTGCGGGACCAGGTCGAGCCCGCGCCGCTTCAGGTCGAGCAGCAGATTGCGCCAATCGTGCGCGCTCTCGCGCGGCGCCATCGGTGAAGCCGACCAGTTCCTTGCGGCCTTCCGGCGATCCAACCGTCCTTCAGCCGGCCGATGGCGGATGCCGACAACCCGGCAGCATCCTTGCCGAGCAGCGCCGCCGGCGCCTCCGAGAAGTCGCCGACGAGCACGCCGCGTGGCAGAAGCGCGATCTGTCGGCGAAGCGCTACATCTACATCTGGGCCGATGGCATCCATCTCCAAGCACGCCTTGAAGACGAAAAGCAGTGCATCCTGGTGCTGATCGGCGCGACGCAGAGGTTGTCTTGACGGAACGTTCCACATCGAGCCAGATCTACGCATTGTTGATCCGAAACTCTTTGGTCGAACAATAGCATCTCCTCCCAGTTAGTAAGAGCTTTGCTGCTGCCGAAAGTCTGAAAATCGACCCTGCGGTTCGCCATGCTGACGGCTTTCGGTATTCGGGAATGACTTTGGCAGGGCTGTTTCTGGCAGCGCACATTTCCATACTGGTCAAGGCGAGGCAACGGAATGCGGACAGGCGCTACAATCGACCATCCCGCACCTTATGGGCCATCCCATATTGCTACCTCAGCACCACAACAGCTTCCATGAAATTGGAACTCGGACGGCGGGATTGTGCATCCGGAGAGCATCCTTCGTCAGCCAACCGTCAGCCAGGCGGCCTATCCAGGGACGCTGCGCATTGCTGACCGTATGGGGGATGGAACATGACGGGCATTGGCCGATCTGGCGAACCGCACGTTGGGGCTGCAGGAGCCGACAGCACGTCGGGATCGAGCAGTCCGCATTCGGAGCCAAATTTTGTCCCTGCGGAAGGCCACCGAGTTTTCAACTCCGTCTTGGAGCGGATGTGCTTAGCGCCTGAAGAAAGAATGGCGACGCTCGCGAGCGTGCCCTCAGGTTCGGGTGTGGCTGTCCCCATTTCCTCTAGCGGTGACGGGATCAACGCAGCGAAGCAAA
This sequence comes from Bradyrhizobium sp. NC92, assembly GCF_025200865.1. NCBI lineage: Bacteria > Pseudomonadati > Pseudomonadota > Alphaproteobacteria > Hyphomicrobiales > Nitrobacteraceae > Bradyrhizobium > Bradyrhizobium sp. NC92. Next base: position 6,738,363 of record NZ_CP104171.1, on the reverse strand, counting down.
ATATGGACGACCTGCTTGAGGAACTTGATGCTTGTCACAGTGCTGCCATGCGCGCTCAGAGCTCGTCTGAGGCGCAAGAGCTGATCGATAAGGTCGTCAAAGTAGGCGCAGCAGTTCTGGAGTACTACGCGAGCCTGTCTCCAAATGTGGCGCGCAGCATTTTGTCCGAAGATCAGGCCCGCCGAGTTCGTGACCGGACTCTGTATGCGGGGGACGAATGCAACGCGCTGGCCGCACCCACTATCTACGCCTTGGAGCAGCGTAGGGAGAATGCGGGAAAGATACTCGAGCGGATGCGCCAATCCAATGCTCCGCCCGACCAACTGATCCGAGCGGTTTCCAGTGCGGCGAAACACTATTTGGCCTGCACGGAGTGGTGGGAAAAGAAGGCATTGCGCTCTGAACGGATGCAGTCCGTCTGCGCAGCCACTGCCAACTTGTCAAGTGCAACGGCCGAAATGCGACAGGCCGAACAGGCGACACTGCGGCTGCATACCGGCTGGGCACTGAATACGAGGTGCGTGCATCTGCAATCGCAAGTCCTTCTCGCGCGGGTCATGATTGAGTCGCACGCGAGCACGCTCGACCCGGCCGTCAGGCAAATCCTCTTGGGTGAGAACGGTCGGACACGTCTACTCGGAACCTTCATGGGCGATGTTGTTCCGGCATTCCTCTCAACGGGCGACGCTGTTCTGCACAGCAAAGGACAAGCCCTCGACGCAGAGCACTGCGCCGTTCTGGAAGGGGTCATGGAGCGGCTATCGGAATTTGCGTCGGCACTGCCGAACATGGTTGCCGAGCTAAGGCATAGGGGAGCAAGTCCCGAGCTTCCGTTGGATCTGTTGGATCAGATCGTGGAAGGAGCGTGGGTCACTGCCCATGAGGTCATGCGCCTCCTAGCAGTGCAGCCGAAGACACCAGCCATCATTGCACCGCCAACGGAGGCAGGCCTTGCGTTACCGGCCGACGCTGCCGGCAACGACCCGGCGGCCGAAGGCAGTCCAGCGCGCAGGAAAGGGAAGGGCAAGCGCAGGCAGGCCGGAGGTGTGGGGAGTTCGGCAGCCGGGCAGCACGAGCCGCAGCTCGCTAGGCGTGAAGCCGACACGGCGCGAACCACCAAGGTTATTGTGCTCTCGGATCTGGGCACGAAGAAACTCGCGAGCGCGGAGGAGGCGCATACGAGGATGTCTTCGTCGGCGAGGGAACACTTGGCGATATGGCAGGCTCCGCCATCGAAGGAGACACTGACGCGCCTGCTCGCGCGATTGGACGAACTCTTGCAATTCGATCTGCGCCGTGAGCAAAGAGCCATTTCGCAAGCGCGTCACATGAAGCCCGAAGATGCCGACCACGTCGTGGACACCGTGGTTGAGCGGCTGCAGAGCCAATCTGCGGAGATCGACGCCTGTGTAGCCGCGCTGGACGAACCTCGCCGACGCGGCCTACTCACGCCTATGCAAGTGCCCGAAGTGCACGACAAAATAGTCCGCCTCAAGGCGATGTTGTCGGAGGTTCAGGGGCAGGCACATGCTTTGAAGGCGCGAAAGGCTTCAATCGAGATCGATTGCATGAAGACCTATGCGTTTCCCTCGCAGAAGTACCTCGAACGGTTGCAGGCGGCCGAGGAGTTGGATCCATTGGAGTCACCGCGCGCGTTGAAGGGTGAGCCAGGAACGCTGTTCGAGATCAAGCTGCAGCCTAGGCCACTGCGCAATGGTACGGTGAATCCGATGTGGGTGCACATCCATACGAAGCGGCCGGTCTATGCGTGGCAGTTAACGACATTGGATGACGCCGAGTTCGCCGCTTGCCACGTGAAATCCAACGAACAGCGCGGCTACAATCGCCTCTGGCAGAACGCTCGAGCTGCAAAGGGTCACGAAGACGTCGTGATCCATCGCGGCAAGCTCACGCCTGCGTTCTGCAAGTCCCTGTTAGGTTCCGCTTTTAGCGGCTATCCAGGGTATCCTTTTGCCGGAACGGAGCGCGGGGCGCGCAGCTGAATCGATACACTAGCCTAGGGTGGACTCAATTGATCGAAGCCAAATTCGCACGGAAGCGAGTTGAACGAAAGCGAAGAACGTCGCGCCGAGCTTGTCGTAGCGGGTGGCGATGCGTCGAAACTGCTTCAGTTTGTTGAAGAAGCGCTCAACGTGATTGCGCTCGCGATAGATGGCCTTCTTCCACCGGAACCTCTTCTTCCGGTTGAATTTGTCGGGAATGTTGGGGATCGCACCCTTGATCGCGGATATGGGCACGAACACGATCGGCGTCGTAGCCTTTGTCGGCGATGACGACGGCGCGCGCATCGAGGCCGTCGAGCAGGGCCTCGGCGCACGTCACGTCGTGGGCCTCGCCGGGGGTGATCATGAGGCGGACCGGGCGGCCTTTCGCCTCGACGCGCGCGTGGATTTTGGTGGTAAGGTCGCCTCGGCTTCGGCCCACACAACGATCTCCACTCTTTTTTTCACCCCGGAGGCATGCTGATGGACCCGCACGATCGAACTGTCGATCATCTGCACCTTGCCATCGTGTGCCTTGACGACCGCATCCATCAGCCGGTCCCAGATGCCGGCTTTGCGCCAGCGGTTGAAGCGATTGTAAGCGGTCGTATAAGGCCCGTATCGCTCCGGCAGATCGCGCCACGGCGCTCCTGCGCGCAGAACCCAAAAGATGCCGTTGAGAACGCGGCGGTTGTTGCCTGGCTTGCGACCTCGGCGGTCCTTCGGGAGAAGGGGTTCGATAACACTCCACTCGAAATCTGTCAGGTCGTATCGCATGATCCCAGCCCCGATGTTCGGTAGCTTGAATCATGGTCCGCTCTGATCCGCTAGTCGAATTTGAGTACACGACCTTCTGTAATGGGCCCGATGATGTCAAGCCTCTCGATTGAACGTCACGCCGCCGAGCTCATGCGTCTGTCCGTGGTCAACACCTGGCCGCGACATCATGCTGTGAGAGGGAGCGGTGAGCCTATCTAGATGCGCGTGATTCAATGCCGCCGCGAATTGATTAAGTTGTCGGCTAGAGCGATTGTCCTGGGCGCTGCGATTGAGCGACGTGCGCGGGTTCGCGAGCCATGTCGCCAACTTCGATCCGAGAACGGAGGTGCCGCCCGTCGGCATGCTGCCCGGATGGAAGCGCGCCAAGCCCTATGTCTACAGCGACGCGGAGATCGATGCGTTGCTGACGGCGGCGCTGGCTCTGCCACCAGCGGACGGGCTGCGCCGATGGACCTACCATGCTTTGTTCGGGCTGATCGCGGTGACGGGCATGCGTATATCCGAGGCGATGGGCCTGGAGCGTGATGACGTCGACCTCGGCGCCGGCGTGCTGAAGGTCCGGCTGACCAAGTTCGGCAAGTCGCGGCTCGTGCCATTGCATCCGACCACGAGAAGCGCGCTGCGCGACTACGCCGACCGGCGCGATGCGCTGCTCGGATCACGCTGCGGCTCGACCTTCTTCGTTGCCGAACAGGTAGGCCGCTTGCTGCACCAGTACGTTCATCGCGCCTTCTGGCGATTGTCCAGAGAGATCGGGCTGCGGCGCCCAGGTGATCGTACGGCCACGCGTGCACGACTTCCGTCATCGCTTCGCCATCCGGACGCTGCTCGACTGGTATCGCGAAGGCAATGACGTCGAGCAGCAACTCCCAGCTCTCTCCACTTACCTCGGCCATGCCCGCGTGCGCGATACCTACGGCCACCAGCCCATGGATGCCAGCAGAGCGCGGCTTTGCGATATCGTTCGCGAGACCGGCGCCGAGACGATCCACTGTCTCTATGGCTTCGGCGACAGCTGGGACCATGTGATCAAGCTCGAAAAATGGTTTGAGAACACCACGTCGGAGGGACTTCCCCTCTTGCTCGAGGCCGCCGGTCGTTGCCCTCCGGAAGACGTCGGCGGTGCGCCAGGCTATGTCGAGTACCTCGATGCCATCAGCGACCCCGCCCATCCCGAGCACGAACACATGCGCCTCTGGGGCCCGGAGCGATTCGATCCCAACGTCGTCGATAGGAAGGCGCTTGAGGCCGCAGTCAACGCCTTATCCGACGTATGGAAGCCGCGCCGACGCACCACGCGCTTAAAATAGGCGTAGGGCCGCAGAGCTACGCTTACGGTGAACGATACGGCACGAACCTCTAACCTCGGGAGCAAGTATCCTTTGTCGCCGAACGAACTACCGATTTGAACCGGAGTGTGCGCATCTCTACATGTGGCTTTTTGCCGGCTCGGTGTGGCAGCCCAGGATCCCATCACATCGCGGTACGGACTTGGACCTTATGCCGTTCAGCTCGGATTCGCGGCTCTGCGCCAACTTGACGTCATCGAGGTCGCCCGCGTCGCCCTGGAAGAGCTTCAAGCCGAGGTCCCCCTGGCGATTTGTCTGTCGGTCTGGGGGGACATGGGTCCGACAATTGTTCAGAAGCTGGACGGACAACTTCAATCGCCCTTGTCGGTTCGTGTTGGCTATGTATCACCGTTATTATCGACCGCCATGGGGAGCGTCTTTCTGACCTTCTTGCCTGAACACGAGCTTCGGCCTGTTCTAGCTCGTGAAACCGTCGTTCATGACGAACAGCCCGACGAATTGCTAACGTCCGTGCCCGCGTGAGGGCATTTGGCATAGGGTGTCAATTAGCCCCGCCTGTCGCTCGCGGAGCGACTATCGCTCAAGCCGCGATGGTGATATCCGGGGAAGGCTACAGGCGTTGTTGTCGCGTCGGACAGGATCTTCGCGTCGATTTTTGTTGTTTTTTCGGTCCGGCGATCTGCTTTTGTGTAGCGCTCTTAAGAGGCGCCGTGCAACGATAACTTCCACATTCGGCGCGATGCCATTGGAATTGCGCCTGCACAAACCGCGATGTTCGTTGACAAAGCAACTGAAAGATGGCCGGATCGATGCCGACAGGAGCTGCTGTGAGTTGTTGAATTCGCACAATCTAGTCGAATGCATTGGCGCACTCTTCGACGAGGTCGCCAAGTCCGAGGTGATGCCGCGGTTTTGCGGCCTGATCCGCAACGCCGTATCGCAGAAGACGGCGGCCTTCGATGTGGTCAGCGAAGCGGACGAGGCCTCGGAGAGGCTGATCACCGAACGTCTTTCGCAATCGTTTCCTACCGTATCGTCATCGGAGAAGAAGCGACAGCCAGAGACCCGAGGCTTCTCGGGAGAGTCGGCACCGAGGAGGTGGTCTTCGTCGTTGACCCCATCGACGGCACCAAGAACTTCGTCTCCGGCGTGCCTCTCTTCGGCACGATGATCGCCTGCGTCGCTAGAGGCCAGACGATCTTCAGCGCGATCCATGACCCGGTCTGCGCGAGCACTGCGTTCGCCGCCCGGGGCGAAGGGGCTTGGGTCGCGGGGCCGGACGGCACAAAGCAGACGCTGGGCGTATCGGCGGTGGTTGACCCCTGCGAAATGCGCGCGGTCGCCGGCGCAAACTTCATGCCGGAGCCCATGCGTTCGATGTTCCTACGCAACTCGACGAAGCTCGGCTTATCCTTTTGGATGCGGTGTTGCCCTCATGAATACCGGATGGCCGCTGCGGGTAACTGCGATCTCCTCGTGTACAACAAGCTAGCTCCCTGGGATCATCTCGCGGGGTTTTTGCTGCACCAAGAGGCAGGCGGCTACGGTGCACACCTGAATGGCGATCCGTATCGTGTCGGAGATCTGGACGGCGGCTTGATGTGCGCGCCTAACCGCGAAGCCTGGACAGCCGCTCATCGTATGTTGTTCGCGGAAGGTCAGGGCGCTTTCGCGTAATCCGGTATGTCTGGGTAAGGAGGGGAAGCGGACCTGCTGCCCCAGCTTCGAATTGTTGCCTTGTGACCCAAAGCTTATTCCTGGCGGGCTCGCCTGCAATTTGACGACTAAGTCGGGTTAGTACGTTCCGGGCAATCCAGCAGTTGCCAACTCAATCTCGCTTGCGCCTCCGCGACCGCTCTGCAAACCTTTGTACCAACGCTCACAATTCAGCTTCGCTGTTTGGATTCGACCGGATGACGAGAACAACAGCCGCGCCGCAGACGACAAATTCCATCAGACGACTCTCAAGCATCAGGACATCGTGTGCTGTGGAAGTCAGGCTTCGGCATGAAGTCTGACGAAGCTGCTATGCTCTCTCGACGCTGACATGGTCTCCAGACTCGCGTCACCTCGCGGGCTACCGAAGCCGTCCAGGTCACAAACGGGAGGTCCATTTTGTCGAGTCATCACCGACGAACCAGCTTCAACCGAGACATTGGACCATGACGTATCCGAGGCCGGGTGATCCTTTGGCGCTACCCCAGCCGGTGCTGTTTGGCATTATCAGCCAGCGTGAGATCGCGATCGACAATGCCTCTTTCCCAAGTCCCTACTATCTCTCACCGATCCAGTGGTGGGAGGCCAATCGCGGTTTCACTTTCGAGTACAATCGGCGAGGCCATCAGCTCTATCGTATTGTCGAGGTGGAAGCTGCCACGGGCAAAGTGCGCTCTCTGATCGATGAGCGCAGCAAGACTTTCATTGACTACCATTGTCTTGTGGGGAGCATACAGGGAAAAAAATTCCGCTACGACGTTGAGGACGGACTGGAGATCATTTGGGCTTCCGAGCGCGACGGATATGAGCATCTCTATCTTTTCGATGGTCGGACCGGCGAACTCAAAAATCAGATCACCAGAGGAGATTGGGTGGTCCGCTCGGTCTATCCCGTCGATCCAGTCAAGCGTCAGATCTGGTTCGGCGCGAGCGGGATGAACGCCGGGGAGGATCCTTACTTCGTTCACGCCTACCGCATCGACTTTGACTGGACAGAACTGACCACGCTCACGCCCGAGACGACCAATCATCACATCGAGTTCTCACCCGATGGCCGGTACTTTGTCGACCGGTGGTCACGCCTCGATATTCCGCCGCGTTTGGTGCTGCACCGGACCAGTAACGATGGGGAGATATCTCAGGTCGAGAGCGCGGATATCTCCGAACTCGTGGCCGCTGGTTGGCAGCCGCCACTCAGCTTCCACGCAAACGGGCGGGACGGAGAGACCGAGATATGGGGATCATTCACCTGCCGGCCAATTTCGATCGAAACAGGAGTTATCCGGTCGTGGAGCACATCTATGCCGGCCCGACCGGTTCGTTCGTTCCCAAGTCCTTCTCGGCCTCGGTCCAGCCGCTCGCCCAGCTAGGATTTATCGTCGTTCAAATCGACGGTATGGGTACGAACCACCGCTCGCGCGCGTTCCACGATGTCGCCTGGAAGAATTTGAAAGACGCCGGCCTTCCGGACCGAATCCTGTGGCACAAGGCGGCGAGCGCGACCTATTCGTGGTATGATATCTCGAACGTCTGGATTTTTGGCGGATCTGCCGGCGGGCAGAACGCTGTGAACGGGTTGCTCTTTCTACAAGGTAGCGGTCGCCACCAACGGCTGCTACGACAACCGGATTGACAAAATCTGGTGGAACGAACAGTGGATGGGGTGGCCGGTCGGCATCGAATATGCGCAATCTTCTGCCGTCGACAACGCCCACAGGCTGCAGGGCAAGCTGATGCTTATTGTCAGCGAAATGGACCGCAATGTCGATCCGTCCTCTACATTCCAGCTTGCGGATCGGCTCATCAGGGCGAGAAAGTACTTCGATATGCTTGTCGTGCCTGGCGCAGACCACGGAGCACCTGGCAATTATTGCCAGCTCAAGCTCTTAGACTTTTTCGTTCGCAACATTCTAGGGCAGATACCGCCTAACTGGAATGCCGAAGGGACCGAGTTGCGGATAAGCGATTCAGGATCATGATGACGTGAAGAGCCAACATTTCGCGGCCCCCTCAGATATCAGGAGTGTTGCCCTTGAAAGCCGGCGAAGCAAAAGCTTCTCAGTGATCTCTGATATTGGAGCGCTGCGGTCGTATCAAGTCGGCGCGTAGCGCATGGCTTTCGGGCGCCGCTTCGCTGATGGCCTCCGCGCCGGCGCATGTGTGTTGCCTCGTTTCATGACTTAGCCCCGGCCTTGGAGTCGGGGTATTTGATTGCACCCTGAAGGGAAGAAATCATGAAAACAATGACGTAATTGCGGTCCGCGCTTGTGGGACGATATGCCCAAGCTGGTAGTGGTTCGTAATCAACCGATTCGCCGAAATGTTCCTCCGTCAACCGTGTTCGCTGCACCAGCGTCGTTAGTCTTCCGCCGGAGGTACCTGTGTTGATCGAGCTTAGCCCATGCCATTGAAAGGCACCGCGATCGTGCTGCCAAGAAGGTAAGAATGTTGGCCGACATGCGCCAACGGGTAGTTGTATGTGGCGCCAGGCAGAGCTAATTTGCGTTCAGCGCCAGCTGATGCGCATGGTCCTAGGCTGCTTCGGACGGCAAACTTGCCGACTTTCGGTCTCGCGTCGCGTTCAACCGGCCGTGCATCTCCTTGCTGGCCTTAAAGTGCGGGAAGCGCTTCTCGTCAACTCGCACGAGCTCGCCTGTTCGCGGATTTCTGGTCATGCGAGCCCGCCGTTGCTTGGTAGAAAAGATTCCGAAGCCGCGAAGCTCGACCCGATCTCCGCGCTCGAGCGCAGCAACGATCTCGCCGAGAATTGCGCCTACAATTTTCTCGACGTCACGCTGGTAAAGGTGCGGATGTCGGCCGGCGATACGCTCCACGAGTTCGGACCTAATCATTGACGCTACCATCCACAGCATTGATGAACGATCATTTCCTCGAAAGCGCCGGCGCATGTCAAGCCGCAGCTGGGTCGAACGACCAGAAACTGCCGAACGCAAGTCGGCTGAAATGACGAAGCATTTGAAATTTGGCATCACCAAGGTAGCGCTGGTATCTGGATCTAACAAGTGCCTGCAACGACTCTGCTAGAACTGTGCTCCTTTTTGCTCGCTTGTGGTTGTGGTTTTGCGTTGATCCTCAAAAACTTGGCGGCCGTTTCATCTATTGTCGCCAATCTTGCCAAACATTCACGATCGAGAGCTGGTGCTGTTGGGAATGAGAACGGACAGTCTGATATCTGACGTGCGAAGCCAGCATGCCACATCGCCGGCGACGATCGGCACTGTTGTTGATCATATCGATGGATCCAGAGTAATCGACAATCAGACAGGAAGGTCGATTGAGCGATGTCTCAACCCTACGTCAATCGACGTATCGAATCGTAACGCAGCTAGCGTTGTCGCCGAAGAGGGCGGTTTTCGGGGCGTCTCATCTGAGCGCGCCTGTGACAGCCCCGATTGCCACCACTTTGGGGACGAGGCGATCCGGCGTTTTCTGGCCTGTGTCGGTGACGACTATCCCCGCGCTCTTAACGTGGCACGGTGGCTGATCGGGCCGTGGGTCGCCGGCCAAGATTGAGCGAGCGGATCATCCTAATTCGAAGGAGCGTTGGTGGGGGCGATGCCCTCCGTAACTGATCGGGGGCTTCGGCGGCACTGTCAGCGGAGCGCCTTCTGATCCTTCGCCGCACATGGCTCCGATATACTTGCCAGCGTCACGAGGCCTCGGCCGCCGAGCTCAAGCTGATCGTCGATCGGCCGCCCCTTGCCCACCGGTCATCCACTTCGCCGGATATTGATCATGCGAAGGTTTGCGGCTGTCTCGGTTTGCAGATGCCCCCTCCGAGCTGGCCTTAAAAGCGGCCTTCGCATCGACGAGATCATCCGCGCTGCCAAAGGGCGCATCGGCCGGATGCACACCATATCCCGGAACTCGCTAGGCCGGTCGACGCTTGCCGACGTGGCGTTCATCTTGCCGATAGCTGGCAGCTTAATTTTGACGAACCGTCGAATTTCAGAACGGCAATTTCCAAAGGACATAGAGAAGCCAAGCGATGGCACCCCAGAAAACGATTCCCCGCACTATGAAAACCAGTGTCATGGCCGAGCCGAAACATATGGTCCGCGTGGGTGCCCATGCGGCTGCGCCATAGCGATTTCATCGATCGCGTCCGCCAGTCCTCGTAAGAAGACCTGATACCACGCATCATCATCAGGCAGCTCCCACTCCCGCAGGCTGGCGACGTATCGGGTGAGAGCGATAACGCCCCCGATCGTGGTTGGCGCCGATCGGATGAGCACATTTGCATGCTCCGTGAGAGCCAAGTTCCGTTGGCCGCTGATTTCGTCGGCGGCTTCAAATTCGCAGACTTTCTCAAGTTTCGCCGATACCGACGCGGCGGCATCGTAGTAGGCGGACAGTTCGCGATGCTTCTGAATGACGACGAAGATCAGATCTCGATCAGCTGCAGCAGCCGACGGCGTAGAAAGTTCCTGCGATGACATGCTGGCCCCGGATAAATAGCAACCCGATGTTAGCATGCCAGCTACGGAGATAATCGGCGTAGAGGCGCTTGCATCCGCTGTCTTTCTGCTCAATCGGCTTGAAGATGAGATGACATTCGCGAGGATTGGGCGAGAAAGGAGCTCGCGGGCGTCAGAATCACCCAGCCGCACTGTTCGTCCCTCTCGGAATCTTCTGTGTGGAGGCCACTATCAGGACGATTCCTGCTCGCGAGCTGTGAGAAGGCGCCGGATGTCATCAAACACGGATGCATAGGACAACTTGTTCCTCTAGCCCTTCGTTGCAAAGATCGCCAGCGAGCTGCAGAACGTTGGCGATGCTTCCTCCCAGTAGGACCTTAATGGCGGGGTGTCCAGACCTGATCCAGCCCGCCTCCGTCGCTCGGCGCGCCCTAGCCTTGATGAGGCCACATCGATCTGCCCGCCTCGGCCGGACCCTTGACGGAACTCGTCTGCATGGATCGCTGCCAGCACGCGATAGCCGCACCCGCGCGAGTGTTCGGCAAGCGGCTGGCGCACCAGTATGTCGCAATCTACCATCAGGACGGTCGGCTTCGACAGCGGATGCCCTCATTGCATCGATGCTGCGATCAGCCGCGCAATGCCGCGATACCTGCTTTGGGATGAACCTGCCGAACTTGCTGGCGGCGACTGCTTCGTTTTGGTTCCCGCAGCCGATAAGGACAGGCACCGCTGGGTATTTGGCGCGAACAAGCTCGGCAAATCGGACCGTCGAGCTCTCCACTTTGATTTCGGCCGAATGCCCGCAGGCGGCCACGCCTCAAGCCTCTGTTAGTGCAGAAATGTCAAAGCAAGTACGCGACCTGAATTAGGGCATCATTAAGTAAGAACGTTTACAAGAGAATGCCGGAGCCGTCGCTTGTCCCGCGTAACGGCTCCGTGCCCTGCTTGCTAATCTCGCCGCCGGTTTCGGTCGGAGCGCCAATCGCGCGCGCCGGCGCATTAAGATTAGTTATAGTGATAAGCGAGCATCTCAATCGATGGGTCCGATGAGGCTTTGGGTCGGCTTGCATGTCTGGTGGCATTCTTGCCGGTGGGCCTGTCTTTTGCTCTGACCACGGGAGAGCAGCCGGATGAACTCGCGGCCGTCCGCGCCACCTATCGTCGGAGCGAAGCGATTCCATTTCCGAGCAGCAACCCCTATTCGGACGCGAAAGCTGCTCTGGGAGAAATGCTGTTTTTCGATCCGCTGCTCTCGCGCTCGAAAACGCGCTCCTGTGCGACGTGTCATAACCCGTCACTTTCCTGGGGAGATGGCCTCGCGCACGCCATCGGCGAGGATCCGAAAGGCCTTCCGCTTCGTGCGCCGAGCCTGATCGATATGGCCTTCATTGAGCCGTTGGGGTGGGACGGGAAGTTCGCCGATATTGAATCGGTTGCCTTTGGTCCGATCACGAATCCGATGAACATGAATCTCACCGAAGCGGACCTGATAGCGCGCCTCTCGGCTATCCCTGCCTATGGCGAGGCGTTCACTCGCGCGTTCGGAGATGATGCTATCACCCGGCCCCGGATCGAAGCGGCGTTGGCAACGTTTCAACGCACCAAGCTGAAGGCGCTCGGTCTCCGAATCGCCTTGGACGATTTTGGGACCGGCTATTCCTCCCTCAGTTATCTCCGCGGCTTTCCGTTTGATAAGCTCAAGATTGACCGGTCGTTCGTCCGCGATGCGACGGCGATGACTGGATCGAAGCTGATCGTCAGGTCCATCATTGACCTCGGAAAAAGCCTCGGCATGACCACGACAGCGGAGGGAGTCGAGACGATGGAGCAGTTGAACCAAATGAGGGCGGAAGGCTGCGATGAGGCCCAAGGGTACCTGATCAGCCGTCCGGTGCCTGCTACTCAAGTCGCGTCTACGATCCTGGCATTGAGCAAAGGCGTTAAGAAAGATCGCTGGCGCAATGTGATCGCCAGTTAGAGCGCTGGATCCGCGCAGCAGATAAGGGATCAGGACGATCCGTCCCCTCAGCCATTACGCATGGTCGGCGTACAGAACGCAGAGCCAGCAACCTCGAGGAGGGGCACCCACGTTGCCGAAAGTGGGCCTGCCGAACGCAGGCAAGAGAAAATAGAGCGCCACTGCTGACCACGTCCCCCGCCGGGTCGGTAAGCGGACTTACCTGTCACTGGGCGAGCATCGGCGCGATCCGTCAACCTGAAGGTCTACCCTCAGTTAGGCTCGCCGCCTTATCATCATGAAATGGGATCCGGTCAGATCAATCGCAAAACGCAGGTGCCGTCGTGGCTGAATGCGGCGGCGCTGCTGATTGCGAGTTGGATCGTCATCGTGGCACTGTCGCTGCAGGTGCGCCCGGGTGCCGAGGTAGTGGCAGTGGCCTTCCCGCCATGGTGGGGCACCGAGCAAGTCTTCCTGGCCGTGGCATCCGCCAATGCCGCCATTGTCCGGACGACCGCCATATCCGTTCTCTTGGTGGTGCGGCCCGACGACCACGATGGATTGACGCGGCTGCGCCAAGCCGGCGCCTGGCTGATGCTCGACCCGCAGGCGGTCGCCGCCTGCCTCAGGGCAGATGATTTGAAGCGGACGATTTGACAAATGGGTTGAGGATAGAGAATGACGTTCGAAGGCAATGAATTGGCACGCTTGCGGCAGTCCACGACCAGGATCTTGCTCGCCGTACTCTGGGTGCATGCGCCGATTTCTGCGATCGTTGGTACGACGCTCGGTGGCAATTGGCTTATTCCTTGCTCCTTCATGGTCGCCATGGCCCTGACGGCGACGCTGTCGTGGCGTATCGCAACTTGGTCTTGGCCGTGGCCTTGATGGCCGGCGCGTCAATGCTTGTCTTCCAGTTCGCAGGTCATCATTGGCAAGTCGACATGCACATGTACTTCTTTGCAGCGCTTGCAACCCTGGTGGCCTATTGCGATTTCCGGCCGATAGTCGCCGGCACAGTGGCGGTCGCGCTGCATCATCTGACGCTAAACTACATTTTGCCGGCGGCCGTGTATCCTGGCGGTGCTGACCTCGGCCGCGTTGTTCTCCACGCCACAATCCTTCTTATCGAAGCCGGCATATTGATCTGGCTCGCACATACGCTGTCGCAATTGTTCGAAACGGCGGCACAGAAAACTGCGAAGGCCAAAGTCGCGAGCGCCGCCGAAGCGCGGGCTAATGCCGACCGCATCGAGGTCGAACGGACCAAGCTGGAGCGGGATGCAAAACGGCGAGAACTCTCCGTCGGATTTGAGCGCAAGATCCGCGATGTCGTCGAGGCCGTTGCCGTGGCGGCCAACCAGATGCAGGGTCTTTCCGCGTCGATGAATGACGGCAACGCGGAAACGGCGCGGCAGGCCGCGGCCGCTGCCGCCGCATCGACGCAGGCGTCCATGAACGTGGAAACAGTTTCGTCCGCTACTGAACAGCTTACAGCCTCGATCAACAACATCGCCGAACGGGTGGCGCACGCCGCGCGAATCTCCGGCAAAGCGGCTGCGGAAGCACGGCGCACCAATGCCGTCGTGGAAGGCCTTTCAACGGGTGCGCAGAAGATCGGCGAAGTGGTCACCCTGATTCAGAATATTGCCGGTCAGACCAATCTGTTGGCCTTGAATGCGACCATTGAGGCCGCACGAGCCGGCGAGCACGGCCGGGGATTTGCGGTCGTCGCCAGCGAGGTCAAGGCACTGGCCAATCAGACTGCCAAGGCGACCGAGGAAATCGCCTCGCAGATTCAGAACATCCAGACAGCCACGGGCGACGCGGTCGACGCCATCGGGGCGATCGGTGGTACTATCGCCGAGATCGACAAGATCTCCGGCGAGATCGCAGTCGCGGTCGATCAGCAGGGTGCAGCGACGCGGGAAATTGCGGGCAACCTGCAGCAGCCCAACGACCGCACCAAGGACGTCAACACGAGCATCGTTAGCGTCAATCGTGCGTCTGAGGAAAACAACCGCGCAACAACACGGCTGCTCGAGGCTGCAAATGGGCTGTCATCCCAATCCGACCAGTTGAGGTCCGAGGTCGTGCGTTTTCTGGGTTCTCTGCAGGCGGCGTGAGCGTCCGGCGTGTTGACCGATGACGAATCCCGCCGGGCGAGGACCCGAGACACCATCGGAGCAATCTCTGCCCGGCTTGACGACACCGTCCGCGCCGCGGCCCTGTCTGCCGCTCCTCGTCGGCGGAGGCGTGGGCGCCCACGTGTCGTGCGCAGCTGCCGTCGGGGCCACCGAGCTCGATCCGGCTTGGTTGGAAGCGGAGCTGAGCCTGCAGTATGCGGGCTTCGACCCGCTCTCAAGGCCCAAACCAGTAGATTCACGGACTCAAAAAATGTGGCGCGGACAGCTATTTTGTCCTGCAGCACCGGGGCTCGCCTATTTCATCGCTTTTCATGTTTTTTCCGGTGGGCCGCAGGCGGTTCGTCTGCGGCCATTTTGCACCCAGACCTCGAAGATGCTGCGGAGATGTTTGTCCTGCCGCAGCGCGCGCGATCTCTGCCTGTCCGCGGCGACTCCCGAGCCGCGAGCCGCCGACAAGCGTCGGCTTTGCACAAGCAGCCCGCAGTGCCGAAACTTCGAGGTTGATTGCGCTTCAGATGCCCAAGGAAGGTTGCTTAAGCCAGATCGGGGCGGTGGCACCGAGGTCCTCTCCGAGCCGACTGGCGTCGTCTGCAGCATGCATCTCAGGCTTCCGGTCCGGGCCGGCGCCCATCCGGAGAGAAGATGGTGAGAAACTGACACCGAGGCCGACGTAGCTCGGACTTCCGAATTCACCTGCTACCCGACTTTCTCCTGTGGGCACTCCGGGCAGGTATCGCCGATCGAATCCTGCATGTCGCGGATCTCGGTGACGGCTTCATCAGCGGAGACACCGGGCAGCGGATTCCGACGTGCGATGTCGAGGGCGCGTTCGCCTACATGCGGGTCGGCGCGGTCCGGCATCCAGCCGTGCTCCTCGCATTCGCGAATGGTACCGGCTTCCTGCAGGACGCTAATCGCCTATCCGCGCTGCGTCCACATCGCCGGGCGGTTTTTCTTGAATATCACCATCGAGATTCTTTCTGCCGCTCTTCGCCAGGGCAGGGATTCAAGATCGTCGAGCCAGCGGCTGTCCACGTGTTCCGCCCGACATGTGTGCAGTTACACCGCACAGAACTCGCTGGTTCACCTCGCCTGTGCGGGGTCTTCGCCGGTCGCGGCGATCTTGAGCGCGCCACCGGGAGAGGCCACAGCAGCGCCTTAGCCTCGTCCCATCCGGCATCCAGGGCGCCGTGCTCTTCGGTCGCCGTCACGATCACCGGCATCGCGACGAGAGGGTCAAGGAAGCTGGACGCCGATTTGGCTCAGTCCACCCTTTGGGAGGAGGCAGGGTGTCGATCCTGGTGAGAAGTTATGTAGTTATTTCAATTAGATACGAGTTCATAGTTTTGTTCGGAATGGCCGCCATGGTTCTTGATCGCGATGAGCCAAGTTCTTTCAACGAACAAGCGCAGCTTTGCACAGAGCGCAAGGCGGAAAGGACCTCTATCTTATTCTGCGGCGGCGCCGAGATGCCGGCGACAAGTTCATAGCATTCGGGGAGGCGCTGAAGCTGTCGTTCGCCATGGTCCGGATGCGAGCGCCGCCACATCGTCAGCGTAGACTGGGTGTCCATGTCCATCGTCGTGGATCGCAGGTGAGACCGGCAGACGATTGCGGACGCAGGCACCGAATTGGCCGCGCACGATCGATTGACCCAAATTCAAATATTCAAACAGAGCAGACGAGATATCTCCGTCCGCTCCGACGACGATAGCGCCCGCCGTCGAGAGCTCCGCTACCGAAGGCGCGATGCCGGTTACCACGCCAATCTACCCAAAATTACTCAGATTGCGTTGCGCTCCTCCTAGGCGAACTCGCGCTGGATATCCTGAATGGAGCATCGATTGGCGGCCATCAGAAGCGCACCATCGCCTCGCTTCCCGCTGCCGGATGAGACCCTCAGGAGCGCCCTCGTGTCAGTAGACCTTTGCATGCGAACCGCAGCTCACGCTTTCAAGTGGTCTGGCGACTGGAAGAAGACGCGCTCGCAAGTCCCTAGGATGTGACGTGGCGACATGGATACGCTGTTTATCGCCGTATTCGAGATCTTGAGCTTCGGTGCCATTGTGGTGCTGGTCGTGCTCGGACTTGGGATTATCGCCAGCATGATGGGCATCTTCAACTTCGCGCAGGGCGAGTTTGTCCTGCTTGGTGCCTACATCACCTATCTGGTACATAGCATTGGGTTTCCGGTCGCGCTAGGCATGATGGTCGCGCCGATTGCGGTCGGCGCGCTCGGGCTCATGCTGGAAATGGTCGTGGTGCGCCGGTTTTATGCCGCGCCGATCGTCGCCATGCTGGGCACCTACGCGCTCGGACTGATCATTCGCGAGGCAGTGCGCGGCCTGACCGGCGGCCTCTATCTTTCGGTGCCCGAGCCGATCGGCGGCTCCATTACCATCGGCGCGCTGCATTTTGCTGCCTGGCGGTGCGTTATCGTCGTCATCACCCTGCTCGTGATAGCCGCCAGCTATGCGCTGATCGCCTACACCTCGTTCGGCCTGCGGATCCGCGCCTCGCTGGAGAACCCGTCGCTGGCGCGTGCCTCAGGCATCTCCACCAGTATGATCTACAGCGTCACTTTTGCCTTTGGTGCGGCACTCGCGGGTCTCGCCGGCGCGCTGATCGTACCGGTTTTTTCGCTGTTCGCTGATCTGGGCATCCGCTTCCTTATTCAAGGCTTCGTGGCGGTGATGGTGGGTGGGATCGGATCCTTTGCCGGCCCTGTCGCCGGCGCCAGCGTAATCGGCACGTTCAGTGCCGCGCTGCCTTGGCTGATGTCGCCGGTGATAGCCGACGTTCTGGTCTTCGTGCTTGCCATCATTTTCATCAAGTTTCGGCCGCAAGGCCTTGTTTCGAGAAGAGGGGTCTGACCGATGATAAATGCCAGCCAACAACTCAGCCGCCGCCGTTTTCTTCGCAATGCCGCCTTCGCCTCCGCGGCGATTGCAATTGGCCCTGGCAGCTGGGTGATCCGCCCGGACTGGGCCAACGCCACAGAAGGCCCGATCAGGCTTGGGATCGCAACCGATCTTACCGGTTCACTCGGGTTTGCGGGCAACACGGACGCTAATGTTGCTCGCATGATCGTCAAGGAGATCAACGACAAAGGCGGTTTACTAGGACGCCCGATCGAGCTCCTGATCGAGGACACGGCCTCCAACGAGTCCGTCGCAGTCGGCAATGTCCGCAAGCTGATCCAGCGAGACAAGGTTGACCTGGTGCTCGGAGGCATTTCGAGCTCGATGCGCAATGCCATCAAGGACGTCATCATCTCTCGTGGCAAGACGCTCTACATCTATCCGGAGGGCTACGAGGGTAAAGAGTGCATGCCATATCTGTTCTGCACCGGGCCCGTACCAGCTCAAAATTGCGACCAGTTCATTCCCTGGTTGATCAAGCATGGCGGCAAACGTTTCGCGCTGCCGAGCTCCAACTACATCTGGCCGCAAACGATCAATGCCTATGCGCGCAAGGTGATCGAGAGCAGCGGCGGGGAGGTGATCTTCGAGGAGTACTATCCGCTCGATCAGATCGATTTCTCCTCCACAGTGAGCCGCATCATCTCCAACAAGGTGGACGTGGTGTTCAACACCATTGTCCCCCCAGGCGTCAGCCCGTTCTTCAAGCAGCTCTACGAAGCGGGCTTCTCCAAGAACGGCGGGCGTCTGGGTTGCGTCTACTATGACGAGAACACACTCGAAATGAACCAGGCCCATGAGATTGAAGGTCTCGCAAGCAGCCTTGACTACTACAAGGCGTTGACAGCCGAGGATCCGGTGAGCGCCAAAATCCAGGCGGCTTACGACAGGCAGTTTCCTGCCAAGTTCCGGTTCTCGGCAGGAAGCGCCGCCACAGGCACTTATCGAGGACTCAAGCTGTGGGAAGCCGCAGTCAAGGAAGCCGGCACGATCGACCGCGACGCGGTAGCTGCCGCCCTTGATCACGCCAAGATCGAGGAGGGGCCGGGCGGGCCGGCGGAGATGGTGCCCGGGACGCGCCACTGCAAGATGAACATGTACATTGGCGTGGCTAAGGGCGGCCAATACGAAATCGTAGCGCGTAGCGCCGGCCTGGTGGCCCCGAAGGAGTGCTGAATGTCGCAGTTATCGTCAACCAGCACCGGAATACATGCAGCGCCAAGCGTGATCGAAACGTCCCAAACTCCCATTATCGGTGCACCTGTAAGTGCTGAACCGCGAAGGGCACTTCCAATTATCGAAATGGCGGTGCTGATCATCGCCGCCCTCGCGCCACTAACGCTGCAGGACTACATGACCGTCTATGCGACAAGGGTGCTCATTTTGTGCCTGTTCGCACTATCCTTCGACTTGGTCTGGGGTTATGCCGGGATCTTGAGCTTAGGTCAGTCGCTGTTCTTCGGCATGGCCGGCTACGGCGTGGCACTACTTTCACGGGACTTCAACGTTGCGTCGATCTTTGCCGTAGTTCCCCTTGGTGCTCTAATCGGCTTCGTCGCTGCGTTGCTGTGCTGGCCGGCTTCCTGCTGCTCGGCCGTCACGCATCAAGTGTCGTTTTCGTCTCGCTCGGCACTATGACCGGAGCTTACGCAGCCGACCGGCTGGCGCGCGGCTCTTATTACCTCGGCGGTCAGAATGGAATCCCTTCGATTCAGTCGATGAGCATCGGGTCTTACGCGCTGAACGAGGGGCCGGTTTTCTATTACTTGGCCCTCGCCATTCTGATTCTCGTTTACCTGTTATCGCGCTTTTTGTTGCGCTCGCAGTTCGGGCTTGCGCTGGCGGGATTGCGGGAGAACGAACAGCGCATCGCGTTTTTCGGCTACAAAGTGCAGCACCTTAAGGCGATCATTTTCGCGATAGGTGGGGCGATCGCGGGCATCGCCGGAAGTCTTTATGCGTTCCATGAGGGCTTCGTCTGGACCACCATCCTGGGCGTCGTGATGTCAACCCAAGTCGTTCTCTATGTCCTGTTCGGCGGCTCCGGGACATTGATTGGTGCGGTGATCGGCACCGCAATCGTCGAAGGTCTCAGTTTCTGGCTCTCCGACAATTATCGCGACATCTGGCCGATCATCCTCGGCCTCTTGCTACTGCTCGTCATCCTGGTCCGCCCGCTCGGTCTGATCAGCCTGGTGCTCGGTGAGCGGGAGCGTGTCGGTACCTTCCGCCCGAGCCCGAAAGAGATACGTGATGCCGCTTCTTGAAGCCGTCGGAATATCCAAGGTCTTCGGCAAGCTGACTGCGCTGGACAATGCCGCGCTCACGGTTGACGAAAAGGAATTTCATGGCCTCATCGGGCCGAACGGATCCGGTAAGAGCACGTTGATGAAGTGCCTGGCCGGTGCGGAAGTGCCGACGCAAGGGAAGGTTAGTTTCGCCGACGCTGACATTACCACTTTCACACCGACAGAGCGTGCACGGGCGGGCATGAGCCTGAAATTTCAGATCACCTCCGTACTGCCGACGCTCACGCTGTACGACAACATCCTGCTAGCGCTACAGGCCCAATCCTCGCTGCTCGACCTGGTGTTCTCGCGCACCCGAGGACGGCAGCACGAGCAGGTCATGACGATGCTTGCCCAATTCCGGCTCGCCGATAGCGCCTTTGATGCTGCGGCCGCGTTGTCGCATGGGCAGCAGCAATGGCTGGAGATCGCAATGGCGCTCGCAGGCCGTCCACGCCTTCTGCTCTTGGACGAGCCGACCGGCGGCATGAGTCTCGAGGAGCGACGCGTCACCGGCGAACTGCTTCAGCCCATCAAACAGCATTGCTCGCTCATCATCGTCGAGCACGACCTGGATTTCATCCGCGACATCTGCGACCGGCTGACGGTGCTCGATCAGGGCAGGATCCTGGCCTCAGGTACGGTTCCGCAGATCCAGGCCAACGCCCACGTCCAGGAGATTTATCTGCGCCGTGCCTGAATTGCTCGACATCAAGCATCTCGACGCGGGCTATGGGCGCAGCCAAGTCCTGTTTGGCGTCAGTATCGCTATCCCCCCGCGCGGCGGTGTGGCTGTCCTCGGCCGCAACGGTGCTGGAAAGAGCACGCTGCTGAAGACCATCATTGGCGAACTGCCGATTTGGAAGGGCGAGGTGCAATTCGACGGCCGAGCCATCAAGCGCCGCCGGACTGAGGAGCGGGTGCGCGCCGGCATCGGCTACGTGCCGCAGGAGCATTCGGTGTTCGCGCGCCTCTCGGTTCGCGACAATCTCGCGGTCGGATCGCTTTTCCACCGGGATGCATCGGCTATGGATCGGGTAATAGGCATGTTTCCGAAGCTCGGCCAACGCCTGGATCAGCCGGCCGGAACGCTCTCAGGCGGCGAGCGCAAGATGCTGGCGATTGCGCGTGCGATGCTGGGAAAACCAAAGCTCCTGTTGCTGGATGAGCCGACCGAGGGTGTCTGGATCGGCGTTATCGAGGAGATCACCGAGCGCTTGAGCGAGCTTGCCAGGGACATAGCAGTCATTATCGTCGAGCAGCATCTCGATCTCGCAATGCGCGTAGCGGACCACACTCATGTGCTCGACCGCGGCCGGCTCGCGCTGTCGGGCCCTTCGCGGGAGTTGCGGGCTGATCCGCGGCTTTTGACCTATCTGGCACCTTAGGAGCATCAGCGCCAGGGCGGTCATCTGGCGGACGGAAAAGTAGCTTCATCGATTTTTTTACAAAGAAGGTGTGGGAGGGGGCGATGCCTGAATCGATCAGTCAGTTTGTTCATGCGTGCGAAGTCATCGATGTGCATGAACATCACATGCCAGAGATCGCACTCAGCCGCGACGTAAACCTCCTGAAGCTATTTCAACAGAGCTATGCGGCTTGGACAAGCAATGTCCTGCCATCCGAACCCAAGGCCGATAGCAGTATGATATCTGCTGCAGCTGAGCCGACCAGTTGGGAGGCTCTTGCGCCATTTTTGGAGAACAGCGGCTCGAACGCATTCGTGCGGAATCTCGTTGGTGGAATAGCTGACCTTTACGGCGTTGACGAAATTACCCGTGAAAACTGGGAGGCTGTAGACGCTTCAGTACGCTTGCGCCACAAGGATGCGAAATGGCCAGGCCAAGTCATTGAGCGTGCCGCCATCAAGAGGATCGTAACGGACCCTTTTCTCGATCCATTGCTCAACCCACGCCCGGCCCTTGGCGAGAACTACGACGCAGTTCTCCGCATCAACGCATTTGCCTTCGGCTGGCATCCGGAATCCCACGATCACAATGGAAACTCCGGACATGCGTTGCTCCGACGGCTCGGCATGCAGGTAAAAACCTTCGATGATTATTGCGCGGCGATCCGCGAGCTCGTGACCGGTTGCGCCCGGCGCAATCAAATTGCGCTCAAGAACGCGCTGGCCTATGATCGGAACCTAAGCTTTGACGAGCCGAACGAGGAGCTGGCTCGGCAGGCCTGGGGACAGATGTCTCCATCCCCAGCGGCTCGCAAGGCGTTCAGCGACTTTGTTGTCGACTTGTTTTGTCAACTCGCGGGCGAGGCGGACCTGCCGGTTCAAACGCACCTCGGAACCGCGATCATAAGCGGCTCACATCCCCTTCGGATCGCCGGATTGATTGAGCGTCATCCTCGGACCCGCTTTCTGCTGATGCATTTGGCGTATCCCTGGAGCCGGGATTTATTGGGAATGGCGTTTGCGTTCCGAAATGTCTGGCTAGATTTGTGCTGGTCGTTTCTCTTGAGCCCATCTCATTTCAAGCTCGCGTTGCACGAGGCCATTGAAGTGATGCCGGATGACTCGCGATTGATGCTCGGAGGAGATTGTCTGCACGTTGAGGAGACGTTCGCCGCGATTCAGAACGCACGCCAACTCGTTGGTGAGGTTCTGTCCGAGAAAATCGCGGGCGGCTATTTCCGATTCCGAGACGCCGAGCGCTTGGCGGTAAGAATCCTTTGCAAGAATGCGAGCGAGTTTTTTGGGCTGTCTTGAATAAGAGTGCAGTGTCGACGCTAGTATGGCGGGGACTTTAGGTTCCCGCGAGCCCAAACAGTTACGGGATGGTGGGACAAAAACGGTCGTACCGAATTGTCATCGTTTCTGACGCGGCTGCGGCGTCAAAAGGGGGCGTGGGGAGAATCCGACTGGCTGAGACTGTAAAGGGTTGCCTGCACGTGGAAGTCCACGAGGCGCTCTTGGGGCACTCTGGCTCAACCTCGGCCGTTTGTAGAGATTACGGGGCAGGCGAGTTGCTTGAGCGCTGGGGCGGGAAGGTCCTGCAGGACGCCGTCACCAAAATCGAATACGCCGGTTTGGGTTTTCCAAGGTGAAAGCGGGCTACGAAGCCCGAGCGCGGGCGCGGCGCAAGCGCTGATCAGGTCAACGACAGCCGCTTGTTCGCATAACGGCACCTCCTATGACATGCGCTGCTTCCAAGGTGACCGGATGATGGCGCAGGTCCGCTCTCGGGGCCCGCGAGAACCGCCGTCGGCTATTGGACGAGGAGCGGACGACACGGCGACATCTCGGCACGTCGCAGTTTGACCATAGCGGTCCTAGTGATGGACCGACGCGCGCGTTTGAGCGATGTCACCGCGCCACTTGGCATTCCTTTCTCTACGAGGCAAACTGGTCTCCAAAAATCTTCCATATCGGGGTATTTGATGGGCCAGATCAAAATCGTTTCGGTGCGCGACCAAGAGCGAGTGGGGGCGCGGCGCATCTACGAAGTGTTGCGCAGCCAAATCTTGGCGCGCACTTATGGCGCCGACGGTTTGCTCCCATCGTCTCGGGCTTTGGCTGGCGAACTAGGTGTGTCGCGATCAACCGTTACGGTCGCCTTTGAGCAACTTTCTGCCGAAGGCTTCATCGAAATCCGCCAAGGCGCTCGACCACGCGTGGCACGCGCTGTTGTCGATAGCAAAAACCCGTCGCGCGTCGTGGCTCGTCCTCCAACGCGTGCCATGCCGCTGTCGAAATTTGGAGAGCGGCTTCGCAGCGATCCTCCACGCTGGGACGCGCCGGCTCGTGATCTTGTGGCAAACTTCAGATATGGCGACATATCACCGGCGGACTTCCCCGTGCTCGCCTGGAGAAAGGCGATTGTTTCTGCCGTCACGAAGCGGCCCGAACGCCTGGCGTACGACGATCCCTGTGGGTCCCTACGGCTGCGAACAGCGTTGCAAGGTTATCTATGGCGCTCAAGAAGTGTACAGGCTGAAATCGATCAGATCGTGATCGTGAACGGATCTCAACAGGGGCTCGATCTCTGCGCTCGGCTGTTGCTCGACCGGGACGACCGCTTCGTCATGGAAGATCCCGGCTACCTGATGGCGCGGCATACGTTTGCGGCGACGGGAGCTATCGCTGTCCCCGTGTCCGTCGATGGCGATGGACTCGAAACGGAGCGGCTTGCTGGTATCGACGCTCGTCTCGCCTACGTGACCCCCTCGCACCAATATCCGCTCGGCGGCGTGCTGCCGATTGCGCGACGACACCAACTTCTTACTTGGGCTAAGCAACGAAATTCGTCCGTGATCGAAGACGACTACGACAGCGAGTACCGGTACGATACCAAGCCAGTGCCTCCACTTCATGCGCTCGAGGGCGGTCACAACGTCATTTACCTCGGAACGATTTCGAAGACCCTCTCGCCCACGCTCCGCGTTGGATACCTTGTCGTGCCGGCTACGCTTCGGCCCGCATTCGCTGCTGCCAAACAGATTATGGACCGACACACGCCGCTGGCCGAGCAGGAGGCGCTCGCGTCGATGCTTGAGAGCGGCGCCTATGACAGATACGTCCGGCGCGCCCGCAGACGCAACGCCGAGAGGCGCCAAGCGCTGCTTGACGCGATTGCCCGCCGGTTCGGAGACCGCGTCCGGATAGAGGGTGCGGCCGCCGGTCTTCACCTCGTCGTATGGTTTGACGATATCCCGACAAGCGCTGAGGAGGCTTTGATCCGATCGGCCCGAACACAGGGGCTCGGGATCTATCCGGTTTCGGCGCTGTACGACCGTCGCCGTCGGGGCCGCCATATTCGAAGGGCAGCTGTTGGCCTTGTTATGGGGTACTCGGCGCTCGACCTTCGGCAGATTGACCGCGGCTGCAAAATACTGGAGGCGGTGGTAGGAGCGTTCGCCCGATCAACTGGACCAGCAAAATCGTCGTGAAGTGGCTGTTTCATACAGGCCATATAGCCGGTATCTCCGCTCCGAGAACGGAGACATGCGATGTACATCCCCCCAGCCTTTAAGGACGACGACGTTGAGAGTATCCGGACGACTATCCGGAACGCACGTCTAGCTAATTTGGTCACCGCCACCGCTGATGGCCCGATTGCCACTCCTCTTCCGCTTTTCCTCGATGAGACGGAGGGCGAGTGCGGCGTGCTGTATGGACACCTCGCGAAGGGTAACCCGCAGTGGCGTCTCCTGCCGATTGGTGAGGCTCTCGCCATTTTCAACGGCCCTGAAGCCTACGTGACGCCGTCTTGGTACGCCACCAAGCAGGACACCGGGAAGGTCGTCCCGACATGGAATTACGTCGCCGTGCATGCTTACGGCCCGATGGAGTTCTTTCAGGAACCGGAGCGGCTGCTCGAGGTAGTGACGCGTCTGACGAACAAGCATGAGGGGGTGCGGGCCAAACCGTGGGCGGTCTCGGATGCTCCGGCAGACTTCATCACATCCCAGTTGCGCGGCATCGTGGGGCTGCGAATCCCGGTCTCCCGATTTGAAGGCAAGCGTAAGATGAGCCAAAATAGGCCGGAGGCGGACCGCGTCGGTGTAATTTCGGGGCTTGCTGCGAGCGAGAATGCTCAAGATCGCGAGGTGGCCCCTCTCATTCCGCTTCCTACTTGAGCATTTGCTCGTTCATCGGAGCCGGCCCTTGGCTGCCCATCGCTCAAAGGACCGGGACATCCGCTTTCAGGAGGCGAGCCGAACAGCAGTATCTGCGCTGCCGAGGGCAGTCTTCGACCCTGAGGAGACTTCCCATCCTCATCGGCGGCAACGCAACTCACCTCAGCGTCCGGGTGATCTTATCGATGTGGAACAGTAGCGGGCCTTCTGCGTCTTCTGAAGAAATGAGACGTGCCGATGCCGCCAGACGAGCCCTCCAGATCCCTGCTCCGTTGCCCAAAGCGCAAGAGGCCACTCACGCTCCTAGACAAGGTATGGCACCCGAAAAAGAAGGATCATCTTCGTATCTGTAAATGCGAATGCGGCCATTTGGTTTGGAGGACTAGGAACGCCTCGCCTCTTGGCAATTACAGCGCCATGACCAAGTCACCGCCCGACCCAATTCCAGAGAAGCCGTCCGAGACGAATAAGCGCGTCATGGATGAGATTGAGCGGGAGCTGGAGGCGGACCTAAAGCGCAGGTTGCCACCACCCGACAATGAAGGACCACAAAGTTCTTCGGGCGAGGGTGATTGAGGGATATCCCTTTCCCCTGATCCATCCGGCGAGTTCCAGGCAGCGGTCGACATTTGATGGAAGCGATCGCATGGTTTGCAAGGTCGAACGGTCGGCATTGCGTGACCGTGCCGTTGCGGAAGGAATCGACCAAACGACACTATAGCCACGTGTATGAAGCATCGGGCCACAATCAAGCAGATTGCGAGCGAACAATACGATGCGGGCAAGGAGATGCCCGTTGTTTGGGGCGGCACGCCGCCGGCTCCATGAGACGAGTGTCAGGACAACTGAACGTCGCCTTTTGGCCTGATGGCGAAGTCCGGTTGCTGATCGGGAGACCGGAAGTTGCCCAGCGTCAGTCAGACGGGCGCTGTTGCCCCTCAGCGGATTTTCCGGCTAACTTGTTTACGCTTCCTTGAAGGGAGTGGACGAGCAAAGCGAACAATTGTCTTTGCTCTATCAAATGATACAACGGCACATGCACAAATCCTGCAGTCTGTCATCAACACCGAACGGCCCTTGGCATTTACCGGTGATGAGACCGCTCGTTGCGCTCCCGCCCTTCTCGCACGTGGGGCAGCAACATGCCGATCAATCGCCTTCTCCCAGACAGCTTGACGCCTGAGCAGCGGCACGTCATCCAACTCGCGTTCAATCTCACATTGCGCAAGTTGGACTTGGTGGATCGTAACGATCCCGTCTGTGAGATTGTTGCAAGGAGGGTCATCG
This sequence comes from Bradyrhizobium sp. NC92, assembly GCF_025200865.1. Lineage (NCBI taxonomy): Bacteria > Pseudomonadati > Pseudomonadota > Alphaproteobacteria > Hyphomicrobiales > Nitrobacteraceae > Bradyrhizobium > Bradyrhizobium sp. NC92. The sequence goes on along the minus strand of NZ_CP104171.1, from coordinate 6,711,920 downwards.
AGATCGGGGCGTCCGCTCCCCTAAATGCCCTCACTATTGCCGAGATTGCATCGAAACAGATGGACCCGAGGTAAGTCCGCATGAGGTCGGGACGCTCCACGTTACGCCGCTCCTTCTGAAGCCGAAACAGCTCTCAAGGGGTGACCGCACCTTGCCGCTACCGGGAAACTCTGTCTATTCAGGAAGCATGATCCTGCAATCCACATTGACCTGCCCAAATTGCGGCCATCAAATTCACGGAGACGATGCCGACCGATGCATGCCAGTTTTTCTATGACTGCAGCGGATGCGGTGCACGGCTAAAATCTAAGCCCCGGGACTGCTGCGTTTTTTGCTCCTACGGCTCGGTACCGTGCCCACCCATACAGGAAGGTGACAGCTGAAGCTGCTGCGGCCGCTAGCGCGGGGAAACTGCGCCCGCGCCGCGATGTGCCGATCATCTCGCCGCGCGCCGATATGTGCGGCGACGTCGCCGTCCCGCTTGGCGAGAAGGCGTTGCTCCGTGGCGTAAACAACAAGGTAACTCTCCACCGCTTTCCGACCTCCAAGTTGGCTGAGTGTCTGCACCGATGTGACCTCGCCCTCGCGGGCGCGCGGAAACAGCCGAACAGCCACTTGACCCGGAAAGCGACGCCGAACTCGGTGCCTTCAATTCAACGCGGGCGGTAGAAGCGCGGTTGGAGGCAAGTTCGCGCCGGGATATTGCTGGCCGAGGCCGTCCAGCACCTAAGAGCGTGCGATCAACGTTCACGGAAAAAGCGCTCACGGCCGCTTTGCTATCTTCCGGCCGCTTTCGAGCTGCCGATCTCCGAGGAGGGTCTCAAGCGCGTCCGATCGAATCCCGGGATTATCGCCTAGCCTATGACTAAATGTTTCCGGCAGACAGGGCTCGGTCCGACGAGCCGAGTTTGCGGATAAAGCACGGCATTGTCACGACGTGGCCAATTACGCGGGCCGCTCAGTTGCCGACGATGCGCGTGATAGCTTCGGGCGCGCCGATGAACTCATAGGGATTGAACAACTGGCCGACGGCACAGGAAACTACGGTCGACGTCGCTGAGCGCAGCTTCGTCGCACACCTGCGCCTAGCGTTCCTTGATTGTCTTGATTTGCGGGTCGCGATAAGGATCGCCTCTCCCTCATTAAGCAGGAACAAGGGCGCGGCTTTCAGGCAGAGCGCGATTTGGCTCGCACGCTCCTGTCCGGTGACCGTTGCACGCAATCGCCGAAGATAACGAAGCGGATGTACGAAATGGACATGGCAAGCCCGTTGCGGCGGTCAACGATCGCGTTTCAAAGCGCGATCAATTGCATTCACAGCGCGGATGACCGCAATCGGCGCTTCGTTCATAAAGCGGCTTCGCGTGCAGCTGATACAATCTTTGCCGGGCGAGCAACATCGTCCGACAAAAGCGTCCAACAAAGCTGAAGCCTCAGAAAATTGTTGGTTAATATCCGCGATAGTTCGGCAATCGTTTCTCGAAGAAGGCGTTCATTCCTTCCTGCTGGTCAGCCGTGCTGAATGCGCACCGAATTGCCTGCCGCTCGAATTCGAGCCCAGCATCCAAAGTGGTCTGAAAGGCGGCGAGAACGGCTGCCTTGGCGAGCTCGATCGAACGGGGCGGCTTCTGGGCGATCATTTCGGCGATTTCGAGCGCTCGCGCCTGTGCCATGCCGGTTTCAACAACTTCAGCGACGAGGCCGGCCTGCATCGCAGCACGGGCAGAAATGGGTTGGCCAGTCAGTATCATCAGCATGGCCATAGATTTCCCTGCCGCTCGCGTTAGACGCTGAGTTGCGCCGTCGCCTGGCAAAATCCCAATGCTGATCTCAGGCTGTGCAAACCGCGCTCCTTCGCCTGCAATGGCGATGTCAGCAAGCAAGGCCAGTTCGTGACCGCCACCAAAGCAAATTCCCTCAACCGCGGCGATAAGAGGCTTTGGGAAATTGGCGATGTCCCGCCACGCCGAACGTCGCGCGGGATTGTCGATTGCCTCAAACCCGCGCTGCTGCATCTCCTTGATGTCGGCCCCAGCAGAGAAAAACGCTTCGTTCCCGCAAAGGACGACGCAACGAACATCCTGATCGGCCGCGGCACGCCGCAAGGTCGCTGCAAGCTCCGCGATCAGATCGTTGCTCAAGGCGTTTCGTTTCGGCGCCCTGTTCAACCTCGCAACGCGCACATGGGCCTTAGGAGTGGTCGAGTGGATGAGATCGGACTTCTCCGTCATTGAGGGGGTCTCCTGAAAGAAATGAGAAAGCCTGCGATTAGACTGAAATCGATTTCTTTACAATAGTGCCTTATATCAGCTCATTTCATTTATATCAGCTGCTGCGCGCTTTGCCTTGAGCACCCGAAGGCAAAGCTTTTACTGCTGAGATAATCCAAACCGCTTCGTTTCGCGGCTTGACTCCTTAATCCGATGTGCCTACGGTCATGAAATCGATTTCAGAAATGTGCGGGCGGCGGCGGCTTGCCAGCAGCCGCCGGGCGTGCAGCTGTTGAGGGATCTCTTGGCGGCGCGGGGTCTACCAACAGAACAACAGCTTTCCCAGAAGCGCGCTTTATCAACTGGAGGAAGGAAATGGGACACAGGCTCGGATGCGTTTTATGCGCAATGCGTTCTGTGGCGTCTGCTCTTGAGCAGCCGCGCAAATCGGAAGCGCTGCTCATTATCACTTGACTAAGGTCGCCCAAAAGCCGGCCGTGGGGTCGCGCGACTTAATCGCCCACCAAGCAAGCCTGTGGGCGGCATTGCTGGGTGCCTCGTGACGCCTGCGTCTCCATCGCTGCGAGCCGCCCGCTCAACTCGATGGATACCATAGGCACTGCACCACTTTGCGCAGTAGAGCCAACGAGCGATTGCTCGCTCTTGCTCGACCCGCCACATCGTTAACGCCATTGACCGAGCCCGAGGACACATGAACATTATTGCTCAACCCAGTGCGCTATCCGTTCAGCTTGAGAATCAGGTTGCGTTCAAAAGGATGACTGTTGGCCTCGGAGGAGGCGTAGCCCTTGAGTGGTACGACTGGGGTGTATACGGCGTGATGGCGGCTTTTCTCTCGCCACACTTTTTCCCTTCGGACGATCCCTCAACCTCGTTGCTCGCAGGGCTGGCGGTGTACGGGGCGGGTTTCTGTTCGCGGCCAGTGGGGGCGGCTTTGCTGGGTCCGGTCGCGGATCGCATTAGCCACAAACGGGTGATGATTATCTCGGTGACCGCGATGGCCGTATGCTCGCTGCTAATCTCGATCTTGCCGACTTACAAGGACATCGGTCTCACGGCAGCCGTGGCGTTGCTTATCATGCGACTCATTCAGGGGCTTGCCACTGGAGCCGAGGCGGGTGTGGCAAACGCCATCGCGATTGAACTGGCCCCGCCGGGAAAGGAAGGCCTTTATCTGGGTTTTATCGGTGGTACGTGCATTCAGCTAGGCTACCTTGGATCCAGCCTGGTCGCCTTTTTAGTGAGTGCCTTGGTGGCTCCAGAAGCGATGCGCGAGTGGGCCTGGCGTTTACCCTTCGCTGTCGGTGGCGTGCTCGGCCTGCTAGTCATCTATTTGCGCACAAGCCTGCCGGAGACCTTGATCCATCGGGCTATGCATCGCCAAGATGAATTATCGCGCATTCAAGAAACGACCATCGGTGTGTGGAAGACGCTCTGGAGCGTGCGGCTCTCGCTGCTCGCCGTTATCCTGGTGATCGGCTCGGTGCAAATCGCAAATTACGCATGGAATACGGGCCTGCCCAACATGGCTAACACCGTATTCAAGGAGGACAGCACCTGGGTATACGGGATTATGACGCTCATGGGTTTGAGCTGGATGCTTGCCGCCCCCCTTGTCGGCGCCTTCGCGGACAAGGTGCGCCCCTCGCGCGCATTCACGCTAATGCGCCTACTGCTCATCCCGTGCTTCTTTTTGACATTGCTGTATTCGCAAAAGAGTATCTCGACGTTCTTCCTTGTCACGGTGTTCGGCGGCGCCATCGTAGGTTTCAACATGGCCCTGTATAACTTCATCGCTACCACCCTGATGCCGCGTGCCGTGCGCACCACCGGCGTAGCTCTTGGCTATGCGCTCGGCGTCTCATTGTTTGGCGGGACCTCGCCGTATCTGCTTGTGTGGTTGCAGCGCGAGCACATGGCCTGGATGTTTCCTGTCTATGGATCGTTGATAGCTCTCTTGAGCGTAGCGGTCTACCACTTCGCCAAGAGGCGTGGCCGCGTCTACATTGGCGACTGAACGCCTTTGCCACTTGCGCCACCAAAGGCACCCGCAGAGCTTTCATTAGTAGACGCACAACATGTCGCAAGGAGCATGGGGTCGGAGCGAGCGTCTTCGCGAGCACCGAGCACGTGAGCAGTTCTTCATCGCAGCCCGGGCCGCTTATGGGCGATGACGTCCATGAATTGGAGTCCATCGAATGAAAACGCCATTATCGCCGCACTTCACACCCGTCGACTTGCAGCGATATTTCAACGCCAGTCGCCTCGAGCTCGACGAAGGGTTCGAAAGCCGCCCAGGCGATACCGGCTGGATCGATTCCCTGCGGGGGCCGCAGACGCATCGCGGCATACCATTTTTGTTCGGCAACGACGCCGGGTCGGATGTGCTCGCTTTGCGGCCTGGAGAGGCTCCTGTCGTGGTCGCGCTGCCACGCGCTTTGGCCAGTTACGTGCTCTTTGTGCAAATGGTGGGGGACCATCGGCCTGCGAGCCCTCAAGGGTTCGGGGAGGTCGGGCCGGCGACGCTGCCCGTGGAAGGCAATTCGCTCGCCGATCGGGTGGCGACATACGTGCTCCGCTACGCCGACGGCAGCGAGGCCAACGTGCCGGTGCTGCGGCGGTTCGCGATCCAGCAGAACCATATCTCCTGGAGCGCGAGTGCGTTTGCGGCGCTGCCGTTGCGCGGGCCCATCGTGCACGCAAGCACCGGGGAAGATTTCACGCTCGGCAGAGCGCCGGGCAAGAGCTTCTTCCATGGCGAAACCCGTACCGAATCGGGGCGGATGGATCGACAAGGCGAAAACGTGTGGCTTTATGCGCTCCCCAATCCGCATCCGCAGAAGGAGCTCACCGCGCTAAGCCTGCACGCCGAGCAGGAAGTTTCGCTTGTCTTGGCCGTGACCACGACAAGGCTCACCGAGCATCCGCTGCGCCTCCAGGGTCGTCGCAAGCTGAAGATGCGGCTGCCGCCCGGAGTGCATCTGAACAAGCTTGGCGAGCTCGACGTCGATCATCGGGGCGAACAGATCGGCATCGATCTCGGCACGGTGATCTCCGCCCGCGCGGTGCTCGACTATGCGAGAGCGGACTGGCTCGGTGACGAGCACAACGTGCAGCCCGTGCGTTCCGAGGACGAGGTCATCATCGAGTACTCCGCGCATCCCGACGGACGGCTGTACTTCCAGGCCGAGGACGGCCGCTTGCACGTTGCCGACCTTCGGTCGCTGACGGCCGGGAACGCATCAGACAGCTCGCTGGAGGTGGTGCCCATCGCGCCGGCGACAAGGCCGGTCGGGATTCGCATCGTAGAGAAGGGCAATGGCGTGCGTGTCGCCGCACGCCTGCACATTCATGGTGCGGATGGGGAATATCTGCCGCCCAAGGGTCACCACCGCAAGGTCAATACCGGCAGGTTCGAAGACTTCGCCGGCGAGTTTGCGAACGGGCTGAACCAATACGCCTATGTGGATGGCAGCTGCGTGGCGGACCTGCCGATCGGGCCCGTGTTCGTGGAGATCAGCAGGGGCTTCGAGGTGCGGCCCCTGCGCCTCATCGTCGAAGTCAGCGCGAGCACGGACGAACTCACCTTCGAGCTGGACAGGGTGCTGCGCTGGCGCGAACAGGGCTGGGTCAGTTCCGATACGCACGTCCACTTCCTGAGCCCGCAGACAGCCTTGCTGGAGGGCAAGGCGGAGGGCGTTAACGTGGTCAACCTGCTCGCGGCGCAATGGGGCGAGTTGTTCACCAACGTCGCCGATTTCGATGGGCGCACGACGCTCGGCGCGAAGGATTTCGGCGGCGATGGAGAGTTCCTGGTCCGCGTCGGTACCGAGAATCGGATGCAGGTGCTCGGACACATATCGCTTCTCGGCTACGAGGGCGAGATCATCCATCCGCTGTCCTGCGCCGGATCCAACGAAGCGGCTATAGGCGATCCCCTGGAAGCCACCATGGCCGAGTGGGCGCAGCGTTGCCGGGAACAGGGGGGACTGGTCGTGATGCCGCATGCCCCCAACCCGCAGGCGGAGCGGGCGGCCGACATCGTGCTCGGCTTGGTCGATGCCATCGAAATGATGTCGTTCAACCCGCGGACGGCGCAGATCAGCGCATTTGGCCTGGCCGACTGGTACCGTTACCTCAACATCGGTTATCACCTGCCTCTGGTCGCCGGGTCCGATAAGATGGACGCGGCCGCGCTCCTCGGAGGATCGCGAACCTATGTGCAGCTGGGCGCGCGCGATTTCACGTATCGCAACTGGATGGATGCCGTACGCAGCGGCGACACGTTCATCACGGTCGGACCGCTCGTGGACATGACAGTGGAAGGACGTCGTCCCGGGAGCAAGATCGCGCTTCCTCCTTCAGGCGGGACCGTCAACGTCGGCTGGCGCATCGAATCGGTCAGCGCCCGCCCGACAAGAGTGGAGCTGATCCGCAACGGCACCGTGGTCGATGAAGTTCGATGCGACGACTTGTCGTGCAGGGGCCACATCGCGTTGTGTCTCACGGAGTCCTGTTGGATCGCAATACGCGTTCGAGGCAGTGTCGCCGGGCGCGAGGCGGACATCGCAGCCCACACCAGCGCGGTGTATGTCCAAGTCGGTGACCAACCGATCTTTGCCACCGCGGACGCAGTGTCGGTCCTCGCACAGATCGAGGGATCGATAGCCTATATGGATACGCTGGCTCCCAGGACCGATGAAGCGCGGCACTCGCGGCTACGGGCTGCTCTTGAGCTTGCACATCATCGCCTGCATCACCGGCTCCACGAGCTCGGCGCCAGCCATGAACATACGCCGGTTCACTCCGTTCACGTAAAACGCGAGCATTAAATGACGAAGGCTTTGGAACAATCACCTGCTGGTCCCTTTCGGCCTACCTTGAGCCTGCGGCTCTGCGGCGCACCCGGCCATAGCAGGTCCCGGCGAAGGCATCCTTGTAAGCAAAGCGCGCAGGTGCGGGGCGGAGCTTGAGTCCATACTTTCCGTTCGAGCATCGGATCGCCCGGCGAACGTCAATGAATGACCCCTGAAGAAGCGATTTCACAAGCAGCTGCCGGCGCGCCGACGGCAGGATCACTGACCGCGAGTTCGCGGCCGCCTTGCGGGGCGTTCGCCCGACTTTGGCGGCGCTGTCGATGACCGCATGACCAATCGATACGGCAGCAGAACACTTCTGGGGACCGGGGTCCCCGCAATGGCATTGATGAGGTAATCGGCTGCGCCCCGGCCGATTTCAGCCGCGGGAACGCTAATTGTCGTGAGCGGTGGGTCCATCTGGGCTGCGAGCTCAACATCGTCAAATCCTGTGATGGAAAGGGCCGCCGGGACGATTGATCCCATTTTACGGGCTTCCGCCATTGCACCGATGGCGAGCGTATCGGTCGTGCACACCACCGCTGTGGTATCGGGATGGTCAGTGAGCAGTTGACGAAGCGCGTTACGCCCCTGGACGAGCGAGTAATCTGTCCGGATGATCTGGGTCGGTTTGAGCGGGATTTCGACTTTCGCAAGTGCTCGCTGAATACCCTCCAGCCTGGCACGGGATCGGTCGTTGGAGGGAGAATTGACATTGGCGATCACTCCGAAACGGACGTGCCCAAGCCCCAGGAGATATTCGGTCATGTCGCGGGTGGCGCCTTCATTGTCGATGCCGATCGCGGGAATGCCGCCAGCTGCCTTGCAAACGTAGGTTGTGATCACGGGGACAGCGGCTTGTTCGATCAGCGCCCTCAGCTCGCGTCCATGGGAGCCGCCGACCAGCACAATGCCGTCGATGCCGCGCTCGATGAGACTCTGCAGCTCCTGCAATTCGCGACGCTGGTCATATTGGGAATTCGCGATGAACAGAGTGTAGCCGCTTTCGCTAAGGCGGTTCTGCAGTGCTTCGACGCCTTCGGCAAAAATACCGAGCGCCAGCGTCGGAACGATCACGCCGATCGTACGCATGCGCCCGGATTTTAAGGCCCTCGCAGCGCTGTCGCGGGTATAAGATAAGTCGGCAATATGCCGCATCACCTTGTCGCGTAACTCCGGCCGGACGATTTCAGGATGATTGAGGACGCGCGACACTGTCGCCGGCGAGACATTTGCCTTGCGCGCGACGTCCTCAATTTTCACACGCGCTTGTTGGCGGGCCTTGGGCTCGATTATTGGCTTCTTGTTCATCTGGGCATCGATCAGTCGAAAGAGGGCATGATCTCTGATCGCTATAAACCACCCGATTACCACACTTCTCAAGCCCAGCGTGCGGACAGGTGACATTTTCCGGTGCGCAAATGCTGGTCCGATCCGCCGGCACGTCGGTTGTAGGCGCTTCTTAGGCCGCTTGACTCCGCCGCTCACAATGTCTGTTTATGAAATGGATTTCAGAGATGCAATGACAGAATACCGTCACCTCAGGAAAGTTGAAGGCTACAGAGCATGGTCGATCTAAGCGGCATTCGCGTGCTGAGCTTCAATCACTTCCTGATAGGCCCTGTCGGCGCGCAGTTTCTCGCAGATCTGGGTGCGGATGTGATTGCCGTCGAACCGCCTGACGGTTCAACGGGAGCTGTCGTCTCCCAGGTCACCGCTGTCAGGGCTTCAGGCCAATATGGCATCCTGCAGGAGTTTTGGGGTGGATCCACGCTATCGCTCGGCTCAAAATGGGAGGCGGCTTCTGGCTGCCCTGGAGCGCGAAGCGCGGGCGCGGGGGTGGATGATCGAGGTGTCTCTTCCTTCGGCAGGCCGGTCCGATGCCGAAAGGCTCGTCGCATTCTATGAGAGCATGGGCTTCGCACCGGCCGGTGAACGGAGACGACGGAGAATTGTGTGACCTGGCTATGTGTACACACGGCACCGGCCCATCCAGCCCTCCGGGCCTTTTCGCAAGTGTGACTGGGACGATCAAGCTTTCAACGGAAACGGAGGATCGACTAAGCAAGATACGGAGCGGATTAGAGAGCTCGCCCGGTGTCCATTTTAGCTCACCAAAGTCACAAACAACGTGGTGCCGCTTCTAATGAGTCTTCATGATCCCGGCTATCTTAAGGCGCTACGAGTGGACCTCATCCGCGAGAGCCCGAGATCACCGATCTTGCCAGAAGATATGCCGCGCTCGGCGTACCGCAGAACACATCCCTCGATGGCAGGAGTCATGCATGACTGACGTCTCCAGCCCTGATGAGGGCCTTCTTCTATTTCGCAACCACATCAACAAGCTGGACAAGCAGCTGGTGGAGATTCTCAGCCAGAGACTCTCCGTCTGAGCTGAAGTTGCACGCTACAAAACGGAACGCGGAATCGCGATGATGCAACCGTCTCGTATTGCAGAGGTAAAGGTTCGTTGCGCCAAGATCGGGACCGAACGCGGGCTGCGCAGGGATTTTATTGAAAATCTCTATGCGCTGATCATAGGAGAAGCCTGCGAGCTCGAAGCCATGATCATACACGAGCGAAAGGCCATCTCCTGATGGTCCGCATCTACACGCTCGGCCCAGCGAGAAGCTGTCGCCATCATGCAACTTCGAGGCATGAGACATCGTACTGGTAGACGATCTCGTGGCTGGAGCGGCTGAGGCTGCGGATCGCCGAGACAGCTATGTCCTCCAATGTAGCGCGCACCTGAATGTCCACCTCGTGACGGAGCAATATCGCGATCGTCTGCAGGTTGTCGACCCTTCATACTGCCCACGCAGAGCATCGCGGTTCTCAAACGCAAGGACGTAAAAGAGCCTCGGACGCTGGGTTCTTCCTGAACCAACAATGGGGTATATCGACACGATATGCTTGGAATCAGCTGATTTTAGAAACGACAAAGCCGGTTGTTGAGAAAAAACTCCTTGAAGGCGTGTATGATGCCGGCGTTGCTTACAGCAGATCGGCGCTCGAACATCCCGACGAGATCGAGGCATACAGGAGATTGGCGAGGTGGTGACGACCTGGCTGCTATATGGCCCGCGTCCCCGCTATTCCGGTACGATCATCCGCAGTCCCTATCCTGAGTTGCATGACGCGCTGCCCTGAAAAATCACAAGAACCTGAAGAGGACCGTCATGACCTCATCCCCTCCCGATGCAAGAACGAAACTCGTCCTTGTCGCTTTGACCATTGGTGCCTTCGCCATCGGCCTGGACACTTTTGTCATCATTGGCGCGCTTGATGTGATCTCTCGTGACCTCACGATTTCAACGGGTGCGGCGGGCTGGATCATCTCGATCTACGCAATCTGCTACGCCGTTTTCGCGCCGCTGAATGCCTGGATGTTCAAGACCATGAGCCGCCGCAATGTCCAGACCCTGTCCGTTTCGATTTTCGTCGTCGGCAATCTGGTCTGCGCGATCGCGCCGAATTTCATAATCCTTGCGGCAGGTCGGGTCCTTTCGGCCTACGGCGCGGCAATGTTCACCCCGGCGGCTACCGCGCTGGCTACCGAGCTCCTGCCGCCCGCCCGCAAGGGCATCGCGTTGTCCCTCATCTTCGGCGGCATGACCGTTTCACAGGTTGCTGGCGTTCCGGCCACCAGCTGGATCGCAGATGCGATCGGCTGGCGCTATGCCTTCGTCTTCGTCGTCATCGCGGGGCTTCTCGCATTGCTGATCTTCACCGCCATGATGTCTGCAATCCCTGCTAACGCGCCCGAGCACGGAAAAGGTCTTACCTCGAAAGAGTTCCCCAAGATCATCTATGGTGTCCTTTCCGTGACACTGTTCGTCGTCATCTCCGAATTCGTCGTCTATTCCTACGTCAGCGTCTTCATCTCCGGTTCTCTGCTTGCCAGGGTCCCGCTACTCTCGGCCGCGCTTCTTGCTTATGGATTCGGAGCCGTGACCGGAAACGCAGCTTGTGGCTTTCTGACCGATCGTTTCGGGCCCTACATGGTCCTTATCGCGGCGGTCGGGGCACAACTACTCCTGTTGGTAGGCCTTGTTGCTTTCGGACAACATGGTTTCCTCACCCTGGTCATCGCCTTCCTCTGGGGCAACGTAAGCTACATGTATCTCGTCCCCATCCAGCACCGGCTCCTCGGCGTAGCCGCGGATAGGTCGAAGCTGGTTCTGGCGATGAATAGCTCGGCAACCTTCGCAGGCATCGCTATCGGCGCTTTTCTCGGCGGAGTTATCGTCGAGATCAGTGGGGTCAAATTCCTGGCCCCGGCGTCCATCCTGATTGGCCTTGTCGGCATCGGGCTTGCTGTTGCCTTCGTGCGCGATGCAGAACTGGCGAAAGCTGCGAGTGGGGAATGAACAGGATAGACGAGTGGCGGACGCGTGTCAGCGCGCGAGATTTGCCGTTTGCTAAACCAGAAGAGTTCCGGAACGCAGACAGCCGCTCAAAGAGGCGCCCAACAGTCGGCGATCACGTCGCGCTGGAATCGAACAATGCCGGCTGTGTCGGATGTCTTAAGACGGCTGGCCGCCGACGCCACTTTGGCGATTGCTGAGAGTAGGCGTTCGAAGTAGTCCGTGAAAACACTCGGATGAGGAAGAGGCCCGGATACCAGGAGCATACGCTTCAAATAACGGGCCTCCTCTTGAACCCGCCGCAGACCCGCCGGTCGGGCCCTGAATGGCCAGCATGCAGGCGCAGGCTGGGTCAATCATTTTTGGCGGCAGCGCGAGCAAATTTGGGATCCTTACGCGTTGGTCTCAATCGGCTCGTGTGATCCACAAACATCCGATCTGTCGCGACCATCCCGCTGAACGGGTTTGCGAATGCATGCTGCGCTTTTCTATTGGTTTAGCGTCTGGATTGAATCGAGCATCCCACGCTAAAGGTTCAGTTGAGTGGACATCGAAACCAGTCATCGGTCTGGCGCGATGAATTCAGCAAGCCGGGGGTGTGCAGCGCCTTTCCCACTGAATGATGCTCAATCAGCCGTCCAAATCGCCATGTTGATCGTCCTGATAACTTCAATTCAACCGACCTCTTCGGGCCAAATGATGGTGTGACAGCTGCACTATTGGGGCAGCGCTGTGACCGCGAATGGCACCAGAGACGAGGTCACAAGTGCATTCATACCCATGCCGAGGCTCGAACACACGCCGGCAATCTCATCAACCTGGAATGCGCGCGCTGTACCGATACCGTGTGCCACTACGCCCGCCGGAAAGCCCCGCGCCCGATAGTCACTGATGCCGCTTCGGTTTATCATCTCTTTCCGCTGAGTTGCACTTTAATGATGCTTCGCAAATTGGCCTAGCTGGCTCGCGATCCAACTGAGCGAAAGAGGGCGACAGCCGCGTTCCAGAAACTGACATTCGCGAATAACTGAAGTCACCGCCGGGCAGTCGTAATGCTAGTTCTCTAGCTGCTTGCTAAGCTTCCGCGCTGGTCAACTACCGGACCTAGTGATTTGATCGAGGGCATGGCACATGGCAAGTGTTGGCTAATGTACGTTAGTCTTGGTCTCGGGTACACAGATTAGCTGAAGGATTGAGCACCGACCCTCCAACCCGCGGTATTCTGTGCGCTAAGGCGCGCTCCGACAGGTTTTTGCCAAGATCCGCGATCGAGTTTGCACGCGACTAGATCATTCGCGGCAGAGAAGCATATGGCAGAAATTGTGAAGGGAATATCTCGTACGCCGTCCTGATCCTGCAGTGTCCAGATCGGCGAGCACACTGCGATCTCATACCTCGTCAAGCCACTCTCGTTTCGGATCAGTCCAGCCTTCACGGAGAACTAGCTACAATGAGTACGATCGATGTCGAAAAGCCTCTCGATGCCAGCCGGGCAAGACGCCTGAAAGCCGCAACGAGCAGTCAGCATGACAGCATCGACAAACAGATCACGGCACAGAACCCATTTGCGAACCGCGAACGGTATGGTCGCTTCGTGACCGTGCAACGTGAATTCCACCGGGCCATCGATGGTCTGTATGTCTCTCACGAGCTCGGCCGATGGTTGCCCGGTCTCTCCTCGCGCCGGCGCCTCGGCCTGATCGAGCAGGACCTCTGCGACCTTGGCATCGCGGCGGCAAGCCCTCGCGATACGTTCGAACTCGGCTGCGAAAGCGCCGAAATCGACCTGCCGACGGCGATCGGTTGGCTCTATGTCGCGGAAGGCTCGAATCTCGGCGCCGCATCTCTACTCAAAGCGGCCGGAAGTCTTGGGCTGTCGGAGTCCTTCGGAGCGCGTCATCTGGCGGCAGCCCCAGAGGGGCGCGCTGCGCATTGGAGGGCGTTCACGAGGGCGCTAGACGCCGTGGACCTGTCTGTTTCCGAGGACGAACGCGCCGTCGCCGGGGCGCGAGCCGCTTTCTCCCATGTGCAGGAACTGGTGTCCGACCTGCACCGACCGGCGGCGGAAATTTGACAGGAGCTTTGCTGCAGGCAGCCGAATTGATCAGCATAAGCCTCTCCCAAGTCACCGCTGTCGCGGCTTCAGGCCCATCCTGCAGGAGTCTCGGGTTGATCCACGTTATCGCTCGGCTCAACCTGAGAGGCGGCTTCTGGCTGCCCCGGACCGCGAAGCGCGAGCGCCGGGGCGGTGGTCGAGGTATCTCTTCTTTCGGCCGTCGCCGAGAGGCTCGTCGCATTCTATGAGAGCATGGGCTTCACACGGCCGGTGAACGGAGAGGAAGAGGATTGTGCGACTGTACACAAGACACCGGCCTCATCCAGCCCTCAGGCGTATCGCAAATGCGACGTGATCAAGGAAAACGGAGGATCGACTAAGCAAGACATGGAGCGAGCGCTTTTCTCGGCGGAGTTATCGTCGAGCTCAGCGAGATCGATCCTGGTCGCGGCGTCCACTTGCTGAGAGTGGGCGTTCGAAGTAGTGCGTGAACTCCACTACATGCGGATGACGAAGAGGCCGATATCAGGTGATACGCTCAAATATCGGCCTCGTCTTCAACGCGCCGCAGGCCCCACGATAATCCGGTCGGCCCCGAATTGCCAGCATGCAGGCGCAGGATGGGTCAATCATTTTGGTCCGGCGCGAGAATATACGGGATCTTTACGTGTTGGTCTCGCGCTGACCTCACGCGGATCGCATGATCCACAAACATCTCACCGATCTGTCGTTACCGGTCCGACTGAACGACTTGGCGAATGCATGGAGCGCTCTCGGTAAGTAGCACCTGGATTTCGTCAAGTATCCCACACCAAAGGTTCCAGTTGAGTGGACATCGAAACCAGTCACCGGTCTGGCGCGATGAATTCAGAATGGATCGCAGCTGCGGTATTAACGGCTGCATCGACTGATAGATTTCCAAATGCGGGCTGACAAAGAAGATAGTTCGCGCCGGCCTCCTCCAGATGATTAAGAACGGTCTGCCGTACAGAAGCGCGTGTTCCTACGACGCACAGTTCACTTTCGATTGCGGCCTCGAAGGTCGGGGGAAGGTTGGCCGGCAGTGATATGTTATTCAACTCGTAAAGGTACTTAAAGCTGCTGAGCCAGCGTTCGTAAGCAGGTGCGGCGAGCGAATGCGCCTCTGCCTCAGAACGTCCAATCACGATCATGCGGAGCAAAGCAATAAACAGGTCCCTACCGTCGGCGGGACGCTTGGTGTTTCCATGGGCGCGAAACACGTCGGTGACTTTGCGAACAACAGAGGACGGCCCCACACACGCAAGGTTTGCGCCATTGGCCGCCGCCCAACTGGCTGACTCTGGCCGATTTGTGGCGACCCATGTCGGGGGGTGCGGACGCTGGTGAGGCGAAAGGGTCAAAGGAACACCGTCGAGAACAAAATGCTGCCCCCGATAGTTTAGAAGGCCGCCATTCATCGCATTAACAAGGATTTGGGAAGCTTCTTCGTAACGACTAGAAGCCACTTCCGCATCCACCCCGAAATAAGTCAGCTCCATCGGGAGGGAGCCACGACCAATACCCACTTCAAGTCTGCCATTACTCAAGTGATCCAACATGCAGATCTCCTCGAACGCACGCAAGGGGTGATAGAGGTTAAGCAGCATGACCAATTGACCGATACGAAGCCGCCGGGTGCGCTGTATGACGCTGGACAGAAACAAGTTCGGCGAGGGGCTTCGTCCATGTGGTGTACAGTGATGCTCCGCCAGTTGATACGCGTAGAAACCGAGCCGATCGTAGGCCTCGGCCAAGACCAGACGGTCCGCGTATTGTTCGGCGATATTGCGCCCATCCTCATCAAAATGATCGAAGATGCCGCAAGTTAGATTTGAAGAAAGGATGTTAGTCACTCGATTATCTCCAGCGAGAAGTTGAGGTCCGCTGACTGTCAAACGCCGTAGCGGCCCTAAACGGAATGCGTTGCTTATGATGCAGGCCGGTATTCATCGCCTGCGGCGATAACTCTATGGATCCAGAGCGAAGCACGCCCCAAAATCGTCCGTCGCACGTGCCAGACGCTCGGATGAGTGGTCTGTCATCAAGAAGAGCGGTCTGCTCCCCGACGAACCGTGCCGACGGCTGTAAGAAAAGCGTCCATCTGCTCTCTCGTGCCGATGCTAACGCGAATGCAATCTTCCAGGCCGTCATCCGGAAAGGAGGCGACAAGGACTTTCTGACTTTCCAAAGCGCTCTGCCACCATCTGCCGTCCTGACCCGAAGGCACACGGGCGAGCAGAAAATTCGCGTGCGAGGGCATTACAGAGAACCCGAAGTCGGAGAGCGCGCCCGAAACTCGCTGCCGTTCATGCTTGATGTGGCTATGGTTGTCGTCATAATCGTGACGATGCTGAAGGATGCTCATGCCGACGGCATGACCAACCACATTCATGTTGAACACATTCTGGATGTTCCGAAGCCTCCCGATCAGCTCGGGATGGCCGAACGCGAAGCCAACGCGAATGCCCGCAGCTGCGTAGCTCTTGGAGAACGTACGCAACACCAGAACATTCGAGTAACAATTCACCAGATGCAGTCCGTTCTCAGGTGCGAAATCGACATAGGCCTCGTCCAGCACGACTAATCGGTTACATTGCGCTAGGAGGCGCTCGATCTCAGCGACCGGCACGAAGGCGCCCGTTGGATTGTTCGGATTAGCTAACAGAATGAACTTGGCATGTTTAGCAGGGCCGAACAGCAAGTCATCGATCGGCAGGCGGCCAAGTTCGTTGCAGCGGACTTCAAGAAACTGTGCCCCTTGCAACATGGCAAGCTTGCGGTTGAACGAAAACCCTGGCGAGATCATTGCGATGCTGTCACCCGGAGCAAGAAAAGCTCTATAAACTAGGCTAAGAAGTTCAGATGATCCATTACCAGCCATGACGTGATCTGCGGACATGCCATAGGCAGCGGCCGCTGCTTCCCTCAGGCTGACATTGTCATTCTCAGGATACAGGTAGTGCCGCTCTAGGGCTGCAATTGCACTTCGCATCACGATGCTTGGCAACGGAAATGGATTCTCATTCGTATTTAGCTTCACGTAACTATCATCCGGGGCTGGCCGGCCAGCCGGGAGAGCGTCCAATTCGCGAGCCATCGGAGTAAGCGACGACAACAGATCTCGTAATTTTGCGTCCGTCATGATTGTTTCCCGTTTCCATCGGTAGAGGTGTTTGCGCGAGAGGCGCCGCAAGCGCGGCTAGCTGGGGGCTGGAGTGTTTGAACTAAGCAGCCTCAGTTGGGGCCGCGCATCGGGTCAGGGCCGGCAAAGGTCGGCTGAATTCACCTGGGCGGGCGAGTTATCTCCAATGTTGTAAGCAGAGGCGACACTCTCAATTGATCTGGACTATCGAGACACGTTCGCTGTCCGTTGTCTTGAGCTCGGCAAGGATTGAGCGTACCGATGTGTTCCCGCATCAGACAGGTTCCTGAAAGGATCCTGAGGTCGAGTTCTTCAACGAGTGACGCGCTCTTCAGTTGACTAGCTGGAAGCAATGCTGATCCTCGTCGGCTGTCTGCGATGACCATGCGTTGCTCTGAACAGGGCAGTCAGCTGAATGGGTACTTGCGAAAAGCTGACATTTGTTGCTCCAGATGTTGCGCAGAGCTCGCAGTCAACCTTCTCGTTCCTGCCGCGGTACCAGCAGTCCGGCACAATGATGCTTGACTAAGGCAGCTTGTTACGAGCAGGCGGAGCCTGTTACTGGCAGAATCAATGAGTATCAGCCGCGGACGAGCGGATCCGCATGGCTTCTCTGGCGAAGTCTCTCGTCCAGAGACTGGAGCCATATCGATCATCGTCTCGCTGTCCGGTACATTCCTCGATCCTTTGCGCCCGAGCAGTTTGTGGCCGATTATCCTGGTGGTCGACGACTCATCCGCTCCCCCGACACCTCTTGTCGAGAAGTGCCGAAGTGGCGCCTCTGCGACCCAAGCCGCGGCTTAGCCGGAGTTCGTCCGGTCTTGCGCCACCGCCTCGTTGTCTTAGACCGTACAATGTGACGCCACGTGCGATTCAAGCCCCTAGCGCTGATTTACTAGCCTCCACAGGGTCGAAAGCGTTCGAGCGAGGCTGCCGCGAGCGCGAAGCGTTCTTGAGCAGAACCCCACTAGACCAAAGGTCTAGTCGTTGCACGAGCCGGAGGTGGGCTGCGTCAGAAGGAGCAGAGCACAGCGATTGTACGAGTTCGGCGTCAAGTTCTGGGTCGCCATCGGCGCATGTCAGGACGGGCAGTTCGTAGCCAATGTGAAAGCGAAGCCGTGCAATAGCTTTGACGGTGACACCACTTGCAACCGTCATCCTCCAGATGGAGGTGCTGATCAAATACCATCGAGCGCGCGGTCCGCGACAAAGGCCATCGCGGCTACGTCCCGCCCGATTAAAAGCTCAGGGTGTTGATCTCAGGACAGAAACGGCGGGTGGCGACCACAGATCAAAGGCGAGCTTCCAGGGCGTTCCACTGTCGAGCCGGTCATCGGCCAAATCAGATCCGAACCGAATATCGCGATCTTGTGTCCCACTACGCCAGACGCGGGGTCATAACGGTTTGAGTCGCGGCCGATCGGGCCCGCCAGGTAGATACTGACCGGTGGCGCCCAATCCTAGACAATCAATTTGCCTCGGTGTGATTGCCCGAACGGGCATCGAGGTCCTTCAACTTGAAATGCTGGATTTTGCCCAACTCCGTTCGGGGCAACTCGTCAGTAAAGATGATCTCGCGTGGCGCCTTGAAGCGTGCGAGCTGCGTTCTCACATATTCGATCAGCACGTCCGCCTCAATCCGAGCTCCAGGCTGCTTGACCACGTAGGCGACCGGCACTTCGTCCCAACGAGGATCGGGCCGGCCGACAACGGCGCATTCCGCGACATCCGGATGCTCCGTAAGCACACGCTCCACCTCCGCCGGGTAAATGTTTTCTCCGCCGGAAATGATCATATTCTTCTTGCGATCGAGCACCCAAAAATATCCATCCGCGTCGCTTCGTCCGATGTCGCCAGTATAATACCAGCCGTTGCGCAAAACCTCGCGGGTTGCGTGTTGGTTGTTCCAATATTCGCAGAAGAGATTGGGCCCGCGTACCGCGATCTCGCCCGCAGTGCCGGGCGGTAGCTTATCGCCGGCATCATTCGTGATTACCGCTTCGCAGCATACGCCGGCTCGTCCGGTCGAGCCATCGCGCGTGAGATCGCCGCGTAGCCTTGTATAGAGAGCAATAGGACTGGTTTCCGTGGAGCCATAAACCTGCAGCACGGTTATCCCGCGTTCGGCCAATTGTCCGATAACGTGCCGCGGCACCATGGTTGAACCCGTGGAGATGGCCTTCAGGGAGCATACGTCGACCCTCGGCCATCGGGGATGATCGGCCAGAGCTTGGATCGTAGCTGGCACCAGTACGGTTAACGTGGGCCGATCGCGCTCAAACGCTGCAAGGGTTGCTTCTGGCGTAAACCGGCTGTGGAGCGTAACTGTCGCGCCGTAATGCAAGGCGGGCGTGGTCAGAATGTTGAGGCCGCCGACGTGAAACAATGGCAACACGGATAGGATATGGTCGGTCGGGCTGAGCTCATGCATGTGCCGACTCATGACGCCATTCCAAAACAACGCTTCCTGGCGCAGCACAGCGCCCTTGGGTCGTCCTGTGGTCCCCGACGTATAGACGATCAGGAGTGGACAGGACAGATCGACATACGCGTTGGAATCATCACCGCGCGCTTCCTCGAGCAGCTCACACCACTTGCTTCCGCCGACGGGATCAAAGTCGAGTCCGATAATGGCCGCAAAGGGCAACTGCTCCGCCACCGGCGGCAGAATTCCCTGGAAGGCCTGTTCTAGCACGAGGACTTTGATACCAGCATCGGACAGGATGAAGAGCTGCTCCGCGATCGCAAGCCGCCAGTTCAATGGCACGAGAATTGCGCCGAGTCGCGCGCAAGCATACAGCAGAACCAGATAATCGGGCCGGTTCAAGCTGAGGATCGCAATGCGGTCCCCTCTCTCGACGCCGAGTCGGGTTTTCAAAGCGCGCGCGGCCTGTTCGATACGACGGAGGAAAGCGACATAGCTCAAAGTCGTCCCCTCGAAATGGATTGCCGCTTTGTCGCCTTCAAACGCCGCGTTGCGCTCGATCAGTGTGCTAAGATTAATCATCAGTCGCTCGCTCTTTTTGGCGTTGACATCGTCTTCGTTCCGACGCGCTCAGAATGTGAGATTCCGATCGTGCTTCGAGGGACTCGATTGCGCTCTCATTGCTCGATTGACGAGCGGCTTCCGGGCGATCGCCAGGCCCGTGCGGCGAGCCCATCCAAGATCCCGTTTGTACCGCCACTAGGCCGCTCTCGTTGCTCCCCAATGACCGCTCGCGACAGAATGCCTCCGGCAACCGGAGGGACGACGTCTACCGGATAGGCTGCCTCGCTACGGAAATTGTTGTCCATGATCAGAATGTCCTCTCGATGTGCACGCGAATTGCGTTTGCGTCGGCATCGATCCAGTTTAGCGCTGCGGCCGATGCGATCATCTTTCGGTAGGCCGTTTCCCAGGATTTGTCGTCCGGCCGGCCCGGCAAAACAGGAATCAGATCAATAGGCACCAGTGCATTATCCCGGTCCACGATCACAATCCCTCTTAAGGAAGGCGATCCAACAGTGGCTTCGGCCTTGAACACGAGCTTAAGCTTATCGAGATCGAAGGCATCTCGCAGGTGTAGGCCACGTTCAGGTAAGTATTCGATGATCATTGCGATGTGTGTGGGAAGATCGGCCGAGCCGTCATTGATGGGAGTGGTTCTGTGCGGCCGAAGTAGTACTCAGCCCTCGGTCAACGTTCGGAGCGCGCCCCTGAAGTTTACCAGCGGCTGGCCCTGTCTCGTTCGCGCCGCGACGATGCGCCCAACAAAGATTCCGTGCGTGCCAACCATTTGATGGTGATGCAAAACGCATTCGAGCACGCAGATTGCGCTTGACAGGACCGGTATGCCCAACAGGCCTTCATCCCAAGGGGCTTCCTCAAAACGATGAACGCCTTTGGCACCGACTCGGCCGGCGAAACGCAGTGCAAGGTCTTGCTGATCACTGGCAAGAAGGCTGACGCCAAAGCCGCCGTTGGCGAGTATGGCAGTGTAAGTCTCGGAACTCGTACCAATACAGACCAGTAAACAGGGAGGCTCCAGACTGAGCGAGGTGATGGAACTGACCGTTAGCCCTCGTCGGTCGGGTCCTGTACCCGAAGCCACAATGGCTACACCGCTCGCTAGATTCCGCATGGCTTGGCGAAATTCGTTCGCGTCGACGGACTGAATATCGCCTAGAGGCGAAGGCAAGTGCCAAGTCATGGCGCGCCTATGAAGTCGTTCTTCATCCTCTTCAACTGCGCTGCGGGAGACTGCATCGGCGCGCTAGGGGTCTCAAACCCAGCCCGGTTCGCCCTCGACAGCCGCGCGCCAGCTGCTATCGGTACGGCGAGTCTACGACCGTAACCCGGCTCCAAAGAACCCGCTATTGGCGCAGGCACCACCGTTGCTAGCCGAGGTTGCCGGTTAATGGTGTGAACCATGCAATCAGTGTGATTCATCATTGGGTGATCTGTGACGAGGTGGGTTGGACGATGCATATCGGCCAGGGAGCGTCGCGACAGCCGGCAACTCATTGCCGAACGGAAGCCGGAGATGATGAAGCCGTAGCGAAACAGTCTGCGCGCCATCAATGCGTTCCGGGGTTAACGGCAAGCTGGCGCGATAGCAGCGCAAGGGTTGCTGCCGTGACATCGGACTGCCGCATCAGACTCTCGCCGACGAGAAAGGTTGAGACGCCAGCCCGTGAGAGCCTGTGTAGATCAGCATTCGCAAAGATGCCGCTTTCGGAGACAGTTAGACGGTCTCCAGGAACCAGCGGCGCCAGCCTTTCGGTGGTCGCTAGCGTCGTAACGAAAGTACGCAAGTTCCGATTGTTGATGCCAATCAGTGGCGAACGAAGTGTTAGCGCGCGGTCTAGCTCCTCTCGACCATGGACCTCAATCAGGACGTCCATACCATATGTGTGTGCGGCGGCTTCGATCTCGCGGGCAGCGCCGTCGTCGAGAGCCGCCATGATGATCAGGATGCAATCAGATCCATAGGCGCGCGCCTCGACGACCTGATAGGTATCGAAAATGAAGTCCTTGCGCAGTATCGGCAGACTTGTTGCAGCTCGCGCTGCCATCATGAAATCGAGATGTCCCTGAAAGGACTTCCCATCCGTCAGGACTGAGAGGCAGGCCGCTCCACCGGCCTCAAAGGCCGTCGCCAGCAAGGACGGGTCGAAGTCGGAGCGAATGAGGCCTCTGGAGGGGGAAGCCCTCTTTATCTCGGCGATAAGTGCGTACTCGCCCGCAATATGCTTGCCGCGAACCGCGCTGACAAATCCGCGTGGCGCCGGAGCACGCCGTGCGAGCGCCTCGATCTCCGATAGCGGCACCGCTTGCTTGGCGTAGACAATCTCTTCGCGCTTATAGGTCTCGATCCTGCGTAGAAAGTCAGACATTGGCTATCCCGCTGTCATGCGTTTGACACTTCAATCAGACGTTTCAGTCGTGCCGCTGCAGCGCCCGTATCGATCGATTGCTGTCCAATGGCGACGCCCTCCTTTAGAGTCTTGGCGTGGCCGGCGATGACCAGCGCCGCGGCCGCGTTGAAAGTCGCGATGTCGCGATACGGACTCAGTTTGCCGTCCAGCACGCCTTGTAGCGCGACTGCACTGGCCTCAGCATCGCCGCCCCTTAGATCTTCTTCGCTACAGCGGGTGAGGCCTGCTTCCTCGGGCGTCACTTGGAATGTGCGGATACAGCCCTCGTCAAGTGCGGCGACAAAAGTCGAGCCGGTAAGAGTGATCTCGTCGAGCCCGTCCGAACCATGCACCACCCACGCCGACTCAGCGCCAAGAGCCTTCAGCACTTGCGCGAAAGGCTGCACCCAGCGGGGCGAAAAAACTCCAACCAGCTGCCGCGTGATCCCTGCCGGATTGGCCAGCGGGCCCACCATATTGAAGATGGTGCGGGTCGCAAGCTCCACCCGTGTCGAGCGGACGTGCTTCATCACGGGATGATGGACGGGCGCATACATAAATCCAATACCAGCTTCGCGCACACAGCGACCAACGTGGTCAGGATCGAGATCGAGCTTTACGCCGAGCGATGCGAGGACATCGGCAGCGCCTGAGCGCGAGGAGGCTGCTCCATTGCAATGTTTTGCAACCGGTATGCCGGCGCCTGCGACAATGAAAGCGGCACAGGTCGACACGTTCACCGAACCGGAACTATCTCCTCCCGTCCCGACAATGTCGATCGCCTGAGCGGGCGCGCTCACCCGCAGCATTTTGCTGCGCATGGCCGAAACCGCTCCGGTGATCTCCTCTACGGTTTCGCCCCGCACCCGGAGCGCCATCAGCAGACCGCCGATTTGTGAAGGCGTGGCCTCGCCGGACATGATTATCTCGAACGCTGACGCTGCTTCTTCGCGGGTCAGGCCTGCGCCGGTGGCGACTTTCCCAATGATAGACTTGAGTGAATCCATGGTGATTGCGAGCCGTACCTTGGTTGCTGCTGGTCGCGAAAGTTGATGGGTGATCTGGGCAGTCGGGTGCACGCAGAGAGTTGTCAGCTCTTGATCTCATCGGCTAAAGCCGAACATGCGCTCGGAAAGTCACGCTGCGATATCTGTTCGCGGCGTTTCTTTGCGTTCTTGATGCAGCTCGTCGAACCCGCAGGCAAGGTGACGCTTTCGGCTGCGTCCGTTCCGGTGTGTTGCGCGGCGTACCGCCCGGTGTCTGGCTCATGAGAGTGCGCCGGTGCTCGCGGTCTGTCGGTGTCAAGGCTATTAGTTCGATGCCCAACGGTTCTTCCTCTATGCGGCTCTTATGCGCGCAATGGCGCTGGCACTGTCGGCGCTCTGGTTTGAGGTTAGTGTCACGATCACCCTCAGGCTACGACCTGACGCAACGTACGGTTCAAGTCCTGCGATGCCGTTCAGCGGTCTATTCTGTCGGAGGATCGTTCACATTCGCAAACCAACAATGCAGCTGCCGACGCCAACCACGGGCAAGTAGAAGAATTATGCGTCGCGGACGAAGCGGCTATCGGCTGTACCGGAATATCGTCGTACGATGGCGATCTTTCCGAGAATAGCGCCAGAGCGCACAAAGGTTGGGCTTTGCGTCAGGTTGAGAACGAGAAGCGCTAGGCCGTCTTGCGGAGGTGAACCCTGGTTTCAACTTGGAGTGCCGGTGCAATCGTTTGGTTCGCCAAACCAGGCTAGCAAATTCGACGGTGTCGGCATTGGCGCTGCCTTTGAGATGACGCGAGTTAGCCGTGCCGAGCCGCGACATCCCGCCATCGCGTCATTTTCACTCGTACCGCAGCGCGGCGCGCCTAATGACGATCCTGGTCTGGACATGGCAAGAGCCACCATGCGCGACGGCTGCAGGCCAGCGTCCATCGGGGCAGCACGCTGCCTGATGGGGCAGGGGACCTAACTGCGCCAAAGACGTGTCAAGATTGTCTCCGTGCGAGCGATTGTCAGGCCGGCCTTCTCGAGAGCATCCAAGATCTTGCCTGCAACCACTCGTGGGCTGCCCTGGTGCTCTTCACTCAGGTCAACCGATAGCACGCCGGCGATGAGCGCAAGCGCTTTGTTGCGCGACGCGCAGTCGTAATCGGCATACTCGCCGCAAGCACTACAGGCGATCACCGGCCGGCCAGTCCAGGGATCGTGCAAGGCGCTCTGGCACCATTTATCTGCGTGGCATTTCGGGCACAGCATAGTTCGATTC
Source organism: Bradyrhizobium sp. NC92 (assembly GCF_025200865.1). Lineage (NCBI taxonomy): Bacteria > Pseudomonadati > Pseudomonadota > Alphaproteobacteria > Hyphomicrobiales > Nitrobacteraceae > Bradyrhizobium > Bradyrhizobium sp. NC92. The sequence continues at coordinate 6,687,588 of NZ_CP104171.1, read as the reverse complement.
CATGACGGCTGAACTTCGCAAGATATGGCAGTCAGCTGGACGACTGCTTAGCTGCTCTACGTCCGCGAAAGCGCAGAGATTGCACAACCCACCTTGCAGCTCCAGGAACGAACAACACGATCGAGACGAGCGCGGTAGGAATCCAACGGACGGAGAAAGCCGTGTCTCCCAATTTGATGCGTGAGTAACCAGCGCGATCAAGGCAAGTAGGAGGGAGTCCCCAAGGAGGACCGGCTCTAAGAAACGTCGATCGACGTTCGGTTGAATTATTGTCATCAAACGGATCTGCTATCCTCCCGTAGGCTCCGCTCGATGTCAAAGTGGGCCGCGCAAAGCCGGCTCAGGCCGCGGTTCGTCACTGAGAAATTCAAGGGAGTGTTCGCTCCTGTCTGAGCCGAGCGCAAGGCGATGCTTGGCTCCGTAACGGTGCCTCGCGATCCAAGTGTTGCGGATTATACCCGACGGTGTTTCGAACTTTCCACGATGCGAGGTCCTCATTCGGGAGTGCCGATAAGCGCGGTGCTTTCGATGAGCGCGTTTAGGAACGGGAATGGCACGCCGGCTCTGATGTAACGGAGGAACACCGTGGCTTTTCCTTCATCTGATCTTGATCTCTGGTACCCACCGCTACATTCTGAAGACGCCGTAATGGGGTGGCTCGATCGGCGCATTGAGTGAGGCGCTCAGAACGATAGCAAGAGCTGTCCTGGTGTCTACCGGATCAAGAATTCCGTCGTCCCATATCTCGGAGGTCGCATAGTAGGCGTTCGAGCGCTCTCGATACTCTTCCACAATGGGCTGGCGAATGCCGGCCAGCTCCTCGTCCGAAAGGCGTCTACCATGGCGCGCCAATTGTTTTGCCTTGACATGTGTGAGCACGCCCACCGCTTGTTCGGCGCCCATTGCTGAGATCTGAGACTGCGGCCATGAAAACAAAAAGCGTGGATCGAAAGCCCGTCCTGCCATAGCGTAGGTACCGGCTCCGTGGGAGCTGTTACAAACGAGCGTGAATTTGGGCACAGAGGCTCCAGCGACGGCCATTATCAACTTAGCGCCATCCTTGGTTATGCCGCGCCTTTCGTAATCTCGGCCAACCATGAAGCCGGTGATATTCTGCAGGAAGACAAGGGGTGTTCGGTTTTTGTCGCACAGCTGAATGAAATGTGCACCTTTCAGTGCGCTTTCGCTCAGGAGCACACCATTGTTCGCCAGGACACCGATTTGATAGCCATGGAGCTGTGCAAAGCCACACACCAGAGTTTCGCCATAGCACCCCTGGTACTCATGGAATCGACTGCCGTCGACCAGACGAGCGATGACCTCTCGCATGTCTAGTTGCACGCGTGGATCCCTTGGAAGGATGCCGTAAAGTTCTGATGCGTCGTAGGCGGGAGGCTCCGGAGCGGTTCGATTGATAAGGGTCTTCGCGGGCTGATCGAAACGAGCGACGATTTCCCGAGCGATCGCAATCGCATGTGCCTCGGACGTTGCGAGATAGTCGCACGTCCCCGACACGCTGGTGTGCACGCGACCGCCGCCAAGCTCTTCGGCGGAAACCACCGCGCCAGTGGCAGCCTTGACGACCGGAGGGCCGCCGAGAAAAATCGCTCCCTTGCCCTCGACGATAATGTTGTAGTCACTGAGTGCCGGAACGTAGGCGCCTCCTGCGGTGCAATGACCCATTGCGATCGCGACCTGCGGCACTCCCATCTTCGAGAGTATCGACTGGTTCCGAAAGATTCGTCCGGCATGATACTTGTCTGCAAAGAACTCCGCTTGCATCGGTAGGAAGCCGCCGGCGCAGTCACATAAATGAACCACGGGCAGGCGATTCTCGATCGCAATGTCCAAAGCTCGCACGATCTTCTTGACCGAGTGCGGATACCAAGCCCCGCCTTTCACACTGGGATCATCCGCATGAACGATGATCTCGCGACCGGCAACGATTCCTAGACCGACGACTTGGGCCGCACCCGGCACCTCACCGTCGTACGCCCTGTTGCCAGCTAATGTCGAAAGCTCCAGGAACGGCGTATCAGGATCGAGCAAGGCCTCGATCCGATCACGAACAAACATCTTGTTCTGCTGCTGCAGCCGCTCGATTTCTCGCGCCGGCCGGTCGAAGCGGATGGCATGCTGGAGTGCCTTCAATTCGGTTGCAAGCCGCTTATTGTGAAGTTCGTTGAGCCGAAACCCTTCCGATCTTGGGTCTACCAGAGAGGCAATCCGCTGCATTCTAGATTCCTTCCTCTAAAAGGCTAACCAGCAAAGCGTCACGCTCGAAGCTTTCACCTTCTTTGAAGTGAATGCGGCTGACAACGCCATCCCTTGGAGCGCGTATAGTGGTTTCCAACTTCATGCTCTCGATGGTCATCAAGGGCGTGCCGGCGGACACGGATTGCCCAGGCGAAATGGTGATCGAAACCACGATCCCTGGAATTGGCGCGCGAGCCATCAGATGATTGGCTTCTCGGCTTGCCGAAGCGAGAGCTCGCATCGGATCACGATAGCGCAAACTGCGCGTCAGTCCGCGCATATGCAAATGGATTGTCTCACCATCGACGACGAACCTGACTGGCTCGCGTTCGCCCGCGATGGTGAGAGTACCGCGACCCTCCCCTTGGTGGGAGAAACTCAGTAAGGCAATCACCCCATTATCCAATCGAAGGCGATATCCATCCTTGCAGCGTACCAGCCATAACTGATAACCGATGCCATCGATCTCAAAGCAGTGTTTCACCTCAATTTCTCCAGCTGCCTAGCGCTGCGTGAAGCTCGGGCACGGCATCTGCCGAGTCACGGACCGGTCTTGTCAGCAGAGCGGCTGCCGCCAAGAAAGCTGGGAGTGCGGATCCGGAGTCGCCCTCGGCAAGCGAAGGGTTTTCGTCCAGGTATTCCGTATGAACTTGCCCGCGCAAAAATCCGTCGTCCGCTAGCATGCGCGCCAGGAAGCTCGCGTTTGTTTCACAGCCAAGAAGTACCAGTTCCCGTATGGCGCGACACGCCTTCTGCGCAGCTTCGATGCGGGTGGGCGAATGTACGATAATCTTCGCAAGCAAGGGATCGAACGCTGTCGTAATTCGCTGACCTTCCAAGATGCCATTGTCGATCCGCACGCCATCGCCTTCTGGGTACTCGAGCATAAGTATCCTGCCGGTTGTGGGGGCGTACCCGCGTTCCGGCGCTTCTGCACACAGCCGGACTTCGATCGCATGCCCATTTTGCACGATGTCGGATTGCGCAAATCCGAGGCGGAAACCAGCGGCGGCATAGATCTGTTCGGCAACAAGATCGATGCCGGTGATCATCTCGGTCACTGCATGCTCAACCTGTAAGCGCGTGTTCATCTCGAGAAAATAGAAGTCTACTCCGTCGAAAATGAATTCGACAGTGCCAGCATTACGATAATCGGCGGCACGCGCGATTCCGACCGCAGCGTTGCACAGCCGTTGTCGCATCTCGGAGGACAGCGCCGGCGACGGCGTCTCCTCGATAATCTTTTGGAATCGTCGCTGGACTGAGCACTCGCGCTCGAAAAGATGCACCACGTGTCCAAACGTATCGCCAAGCACCTGAACTTCAAGATGCCGGGGGCGTTCGACGTATCGTTCGACGTAGAGCCGACCGTCTCCGAAGTACCGTTGAGCCTCACTGCGAGCTTGTGCAATCGCGTCCTCCAGCGAATCAAGATCGCGTACAATCCGCATGCCCTTGCCACCACCCCCCGCTGAGGGTTTGACGAGCAAAGGCGCGCCAACTGCTCGAGCTCGGCTTAAGAATGTTCCCGGATCGTCCTCTTCAACTGCGCTAGGTACGACCGGAAATCCGTTCCGCTGGACGAAGTTGCGAGCCCGAATCTTATCGCCCATCAGTGCTATGCTTTCGGGAGCTGGACCCACGAACGTGATGCCGGCCTTCATCACCTCGCGGGCGAACTCTAGATTCTCCGATAAAAAGCCGTAACCAGGATGAAGAGCGCCGGCACGCGCTTTGTGGGTAGCAGCGATGATCTGGGCGATATCGAGATAAGCCGCAATGGGCGTACGCCCGCTAATGGCGATAGCGATGTCGGCCATGGAGACGGCGAGAGTGCCCGCATCGACCTCGTGGTATACGATAGCAGAGCGAAGGCCGAGCTTGCGTAAGGTCTTGATGATACGTACAGCAATCTCGCCCCTATTGGCGATCAAAACTGTATCAAAGGGCAACTGCTTCATTTTCCAGATCGTTCGTCAAAAACCAAGCCCACGATTAGCTCGCAAGCCCTGGGGGGCTATCGTCAGACGCGACGGAGGTCAGCTTGGGGAGCACTCACTTGGGAGTGTTGAACTTCCTCGGAGCTGACGGGGCCGAGAGACTCGGAGGTCTCCAGCTGATCGACTTCGAGCCGTTCTATCTGCAAGACGTCGTGTTGCGCAGCTCACTCCAACCACTGGTGGCCATTGATGACAGGCCGCTACGTCTGACCACCTGATGAAAGACTGAGACCAAGTACGCGCGCTCCTGTTCTGTGTCTTGTTCGCTTGGTGATGGGCGTCCTCGGCAGGCAGCACGATGATTGCTGAAAGATGTCTCTTCTCGCCATTGCTGATGCGCTACATGCGCAAGCTCCTGGTCGTTAAAGTGAGAAATCTGATAGGCGCGCCGAGAAGTACCTCGGCGATTGCTACTGGCGAAGTCCACTAGCTGAGGCATTTGACGAGACTCGCCAGCCGCCGGGGCATGAAACGAGAAGGGTGCACCGGGGCGCAATGGGAGCGCAAGATTGTGAGACATACCAATTCTCTTAGCCGGAAGCGGTTGAATGGCCAGGCACGGCCGTCACCTGGTTAGAACCCTACAATCTGACGCCACGTGCGATTCAAGCTTTATGTCGCGACTCGCACATTTCACGAACGATTGTCTGAAAGACGGGCAGACAGGCTCATCTTGATTGCCGCTGAGATGTCCAAGCGGTTCGTCAAGCGAACCGGCGATCCGAAAAGCTTGTTCGCCGCGCTTGACCCCTTGCTACGCGGCTTTACCGAATACCAAGCCATCTTTGGAAGTGATCGACAGACGATGACAAATGGGGCTGCATTGTGAAGCGCGACCTACGGGATCCTACGTAGGCCACGTGTCGCATTTTCTTGATATATCGAATGCATGTTCGTTTGCATGAAAGAAAAGAAAGCATTCTGCGATGCCAAACACTGGCGGCGCCGTGCGGAAGCGACGCGGACGAAAGCGGCGTCCCTTGATAGCGAAAGATCCAGAGAAAGGCTCATCAAGATCGCCGAGGAATACGAGAAGCTGGCCCGATTAGCGGAGGGGCGGCAGGCGAGTGATAATGAGCCAGAGTGTTGATCGCTAGTTCTGGCGCTTCATCGCCTTCGAGAAAAGTCGCAAGCGAGCTGCACGCATAGACTTGCTGGTCTGGCGAGGACGTCCATGTCCGCGCCGGCCTACGGCGCGATGGCAGCTCGGCGATCTAAAGTGTTCAGATGAGCTAGGGGGCTCGTGCGGCCATAGCGTTATGGGTGGTATAGCAATGTGCTAATGATCACTTGCTGGTGGTAACGCGTCCGCCGGCATGACGAGCGTTCGTGCACGGAAGAGGCCCGATCCGTGCTGCCAGCGCCGCGCGTACCCTCATTATTGGCTAGCCACCCTGTCGCGCTGGACTGGGCCTGAGCCAAGCTTATGTCGGATTGCCCAACAGCCGGCGAACCTGGCATAGCGACGCGTTGGTCTGCGCTTGGACCGGGTAGGGCAAGTCGTAGCGATCTGCGGCCCGGGAACGCACTCAGTACGACTGGTAAGTGCGGCAAACGTATCCAAAGCCAGGCCGCTTGCGGCGCCTTTTCCATCATGATAGAGCCCCGGCAGACGAGCGAAGACAGACGAAGACCAGTGCCGCCAAGCATGATGGCCGCAAACATCGAAACATCTGAAGCGGTCCGCGACTGCGATGCTTCGGGACTCTACACGCGAACAGGGCCGTCGCCATCAAGGCAAGGTCTTGTGTTGCGTCATTCACGTCTCTCTTTGCATTGCGAGTGAGACACAGGGCTTGCAATACTGTCCGCCAGCCATGACGAAATCCCAGCCGAGACCCCGTCTGAATAATGCTCCGGTTTACACAACACAGCGGTCGCTCACGTGAGCGAGCTTGTTGCGTGATGTGAGCCGCACAATTGCTGCGGCTGGGGAATATGACTTCGGTCCGAAAAGCAGGACAAGTTTCTCGACCTTTCACATAAAAGGGTGCGGTGATTGCCGCATCGATGTTGCATGCCTCGCGACGATCGGTTCGGCTTCGGTGAGGCGTTGGCACTACTTTGAAGACGAAAAAGAGAATCTCGACCGCACTATCGACGGACCGTTATCGCCGCCGTCGGTTTCCGAACACCGGCGGCTTGAATCAGAGACGATCCGTACAACGGAGGGAAAAAGGTACCTATGATCCAGATCCCGATCCCGATCCAATTAGGTTTTCCGTTGCGATGGAGCGAACGTAGCTATACGAAGTGTGCGTCGGTGTTTAGCCATCGGCTCGCCGTCACGCCGAGCGAACGATCATGTTCACTAAGGCGTTTTTTTGAGGAGCGACTGAAGTGGCGATGGGAACTGTGAAGTGGTTCAATGCGACCAAAGGCTATGGATTCATCAAACCAGACGAAGGCGGTCCTGACGTGTTCGTGCACATCTCTGCGTTGAAGAAAGCAGGACTGACCGAGCTGCCAGAAGGGCGCAAGATCAGCTACGAACCAGTGACCGGCCGCCATGGCAAAACATCAGCCGAGAACTTGCGCACTGATTAAGCTCTGCTTTCGTGCGGCCTCGATGGTGACGCGCGGCATGGGTAGGGATTGCGCCTGCGCTACGGTAGCAAGTCGCAGCGAGGATATGAAAAGCGATCCGCATAATAGGCAGCGAGCGGGATCGTGATTGGCGCCGACGACTTGCAGACAATCCCTCTGAGCCGGGCGCCGGAAAACCGAGCCTGATCACGATCGGCGCGAAGAAGCAGCGCCCGTGCAAGCATGACGCCAGCGAGCTAAGCTTGGGACGCGTAACTCCCATTGCAAGCTCGAACAACTGCTCCCGTTCGCAGACGATCGCTCGCTAAGCGAGGTGGTTCTCGGGCAAGGAAGTTACACTCACTGGCGCGCTGTCGTCACATTGGGGGAGGCTCGTGCCTCCCCAATTCGACGGCGCGATTGGGTGGTTGGTACACGCGCTGACCACGCCCGCTTTCGCGATTATCGCGTCCGCGGCGAAGAACAGTTTTAGAAACCCACCAGCCTGCCAGTAGGGTTCGTGGGAAAAGGAGCACAAATGAGCGCGGCGTATCGCCCGGACACCACCAGCTGCGGTTCGGCCGTTGGGGGCGCTGCGGTGCCGCCCACCATGAGGCGCGCAGCGGCGGCCGAAAACTGCGCTGGCGCAAAAGATCGATTGGGTGGGCCGCGTCAGCGGTTGGCACTTATAGACATTGCCAACCTGCGAAGAAGGCCATTCGTTGCGTGACGCATCGGCTCATCTCATATGGAAAGTGTTGCTCGTTGCACCATGGGGTGTTGACATAGGTCAATATGGTCTGCCGCAAAGTATGCTAGAATGTAGGCTAAACGAAAGCGAGGGCGTAGGCCTTGTACAAACTCCTCGAGCAAATAGTTGCCGATTACATGACACGTCAGCCGAGGACGGTCAGGCGCGACACGACGATGCGCGAGCTCGGTGAGCTCTTCAAGAAGGAAGACTTCAACGCTTATCCAGCCACGGATGACGGGCGGGTGCTCGGCATAGTCTCAAAGTTCGACTACCTATCCTGCTTTGTCTTCTCGGCCGCGCGCATCGTTCCGAGATACCCCGATCTGATGCAGCGTACGGTAGCCGATGTAATGACCTCAGAATTCATCTATGTTGCCCCGGACACCAAGCTCACGCGGGTACTTGAGCTGATGGTCAGCCATGATCTCAGGAGCGTGCCGGTGCTCGAGGCGGATCAGCGGCTCGCCGGCATTATTTCCCGGGAAGATGTCTTGCACGCCGTCCAGGATTGCGCGCAAGCAGCGCAGTCCCGGTCAAAGGCATCTGAACTCGGGGCTAGCTCACCTTCACCCGGTTTCAATTAGCAATTCAAGTTAAGGTATTCACTTAGCTCTCCTCTATAAGCTCAAGGCCAGAAAGATGGCGTCCAAGTCGCAGTTTCTTAGCACCAGCTTCGCTAGTGATTTGGGGTGTACAAGCACAGCTTCGGCCGTCCAAAGTTATACCCGACGCCCGACTTGCGTGTGCACGGGAGGTCGCAGCGGCGTGATACCGGCTTGGCGGAGGTGACCGAGTTCTAGATCGCAATCATCTGAGATGAGCGCGAGCGGAAGCCCCGCCTTGGTGGCTGGCAGCACTGCGCATTAGCGAACACTCCGTCGCCGCTGGCGCCAACGTCAGGCTACTGACGCTCTCTTCTTGGCGCGAGGGAGTGCTGCTCCATCTGCCATAGGACTAAAGGGCGCGCAAACGAGCATAATCTCTTCACATTCTACGTTCCTATTTGGCCGCTTCGATTCCAGCACCACGTCCGGAACTGCTTGCCATGCGCCAGCACGTGATCGTCAAGCCGCGTCGCACAAATCATCTCATGCTTGGCGCGCATCGGTTTGAGAATTACCGCGTGCTCCTCCTGGACCGTTGCACTACCGGAGCTGGATGCGGAGATAAGACGCGCAAGCGCTATGCGACGCGAAGGCCTGATCAACGATAAAACCATTGCGGCTCATGCAGTAGATCGCTTCGTTGAAATAGCGCTTGTCGGCGTGCACTGTTCGCTATCGCCTTCCGCAGTTCCTTCGCGCCCGATGCGCAGCTTCGAAAGTTGGCCCATTCTCGAGCGAAAGCGACGCGTCATCTGTCGCAAAGCGCCGATGTCCACGGCGCAACATCTCAACCAACCCTATGGAATGCGGTAGATCGCGCCCACGCGGCACGGCGTTCATGAAAGCCTTCGTCGAGCTGGAGCCGCGGCTCTGGGATGGGATCCGCGCCTTTCGTGTGTCAAATTCCGTTGGGATACACTGAGAGCAATCTTTCCGAGACGCGGAATGGAACCACGGTCGCCGTACAGAGCTACTAATTCGCGCGCTCAAGTCTGAAACTTTGCTCGCATCTGCAGGTTACACGAATTGTAGACATGGATCGCTATGACATACTCGTTGGTTGAAAATTCCGCTAGCTGTGCTAACAGCGCCGCCTAACGAGGAGTAAGGAGCTAACAAGTTGAAACGTCCTACCAAAAAGAAACCAACGCGACGCGAGTGGACGCCCGCTGATCTGCGGGTTCTCAAGAAGCATTCAAAGGATCGGACACCGGTTTCGAGAATATCGAAGGAGATGAAGCGAACTGCCGGCTCACTTCGTCAAAAGGCACTCGTATTGGGCATCGGCCTGGGTCATCAGCGCTAACAAAGCTGAGGAGTTGCGCAGCAAGTAGGCTGCGTGGCCTTCCTCTTGTGCATATAACTTCGGCGGCGTCAGCTTAGTAGATCGCCTCGTTAGCGGCGAGCGGTCCCAAGACGCGCGGTGTCCTACCGCTTGAATGAAGCTGGCGCCTCGTAACTCCACGCGGCACCCGGTTGACGTTGTTGGTGTAGCCAGGGCGCGTTGAGCTTGTTCGTCAGGTCCTGGACGCGGAACGTGATGCGGGTCCGGTCAACGACGGGTAAATACGCCTTGGGAATGTCAATAAACGCGAACACATCGAACGTTGTGTATATCGCGCAGATCTCTTCGGCAAGGCAACAAATGACACCGCCGCTCAACTCACGCGCATCGGGCTGACATTCCTTGGTACAGCCGCGCTTTGTCTTCTGGCCTTAATCAGTCCCGACAGTGCCCGTCTAGGCGGCAGCGAAAAGATAAAATTGCCCTTGGCCGGTCAAGTGTCGTTCTTCGCGTTGATGTTACTTGGGGTCTTTGTTCTTTAGCTCGAGATAACCTCTTGAAGGAGCTTCTCACCGCGGAAGACGACCATCAGCCGTCCGGAAAGGGATCTATTGGCCGCTGGCGATCGTTTTCGTTCGCGGGCGTGCTAAGAGGCGGTTCGAGCGATGCCTCATGTCAACAAGCGCCAATTGAGATATGCTTCTGCATTGTCACTAATACTCCGGCTGGAAAGGTTCATGAGCTCACAGGCGTTAGGATGCGGATTGTTGTCGCGACACATTCAGCACGATTTGTCCGCCTGAATGGCGTGCTCTTAGTTCTTGCTGAGTCGTTAGACGGGCAGCCGAAGCCAAACGTCGTGGCTGGACAACGTACCCGCCGGAGTTGCTACCTCCATATCGACGACGCGCAATGACCCCGGCTGGTCATCATACAGGTAGCGAAGGTGCCAGATCGGACCGAGTTCCGGTGTAACGGCGAGGTCATCTAACGCGGTCGCGATGTATCGAACGGCATCGCGATGCGCTATCGGCGCGGAGAACATCGTGTCCATCAGCGTGGCAAGGCTCATACCCTCCACGAGCATGGTTCGCGCGACTCCGTCTCCATGTACGTGCCTAAGGGCCGATACGACGGCCGCGATCGCGTCAGGATACTTGAGAGGCACGGTAGATTCGGTGTGTCCGCGGTCGGTGATTGCTTATGATTCGCAGGGCGACGGACGTGCACTATAGCACCTCGGCACGAACCTGAGCCACGCCGCGATCCATAATCCGCAAGCTGCCCGCGGCGGCTAGCGGGATATCGAGGAGGCGGCCATGGACCCATGGTCCGCGGTCGGTGATACGAACCACCACCGACTTATTCCTGTCAAGATCAACGACGCGGATTTTCGTCCCGAACGGCAGATGGCGGTGCACCTCGGTCAGCAGATTCCGATCAAACGATGGACCGCTCGCTGTCTTGCGTTTGGGATGCGAATACTATGAGGCCTTTCCGGAAAAGACTCTATTGAAATACGGAGTGCCTGCGATCACTCAAGGGCCTTATCCGTTCGGAGCTTGGGCTTGCGGCTCATCCTTTTTGTCTCATCGAGTCCTTCAGGAGCGGGCTCGCGTGAGCCTTTGGGATGATGGACCATCTGTCGTTGAACGTTTGCCCGACAGCAGAAGTCGCGTGAAGCCCGGTCCAAGCGGTAAGGCCTTTGCGCTGTTAGATCATTCTGCGGCGTTCAGACCCTGCTCCGTGGACTCATAGCGCTGCCCGTGCGTTACCAGCCAACCACCTTCAACCATCTTCTGCGCCAATCGTAACGAACATGCCGGTTGGCTGCCGCCTGGGTTATATACGCCATCTCGGCGCTCGGCCAGAAAGCCGTTAGACGCGCGCGAGCCGCAGCGGCTTAAGCATGCGGGGGAATGAGGATGATGGAGTTCGCCATTACTCCCCGAGCGCGCGCCCTCAGAACGTTCCGGAGCTCAGCCTGGGCGACGAGAACGGAGGCGGCCTTAAATGCCACGCCGCTCGTGCCCGCGTGGCGGGTGGACAGGACTATGAGGTGCAGTACGAAGCGAAGAAGACGCGCCGATTGGCCTTGAAGAAACCGGCTGGGCAGCAGCCGTAAGAAGGGCTGACCGGCGGGGCGTCCTTTATTCTTAGGAACGAGCGTCTCCGCAGCCAGTTTAAGATTCAGTCTTGCGTGCCCATACTTTCGCAAGACATGTTGCCAACGAGGCCGCAGTACCCCCGGCTGGGGTCTTCGTTTTGCGTCCGATTCACAAAGTTGAAGGCGCAAGGGATGTTTTTTGCACGGGAGCGGCGTTTGCCGAGCAGACAGCGGCAGACCACTCGGTCCCAGCTCGTTTTCGATCCGAAAACCTTAAAGCCTGGGCCGGTGTGGTCTACGCCCGGGGCAAGTCTTTTCCTTCCAGCAGCCGCACATAAGTACATAGGTCCCGCTTTCATGGAGATCACGTGTTCTTCGGCAGATGTATGGATCGAACTGATCGACCTCACTCTCTAGCGGCGTGCCTTAAGCCCGAGCGCGCAGAAAGAACGACCCCAGGCCTGGATCAAGGACCCAGGGCTGGGGCCGCTCCGGCTATGGACTGCATAGCCTTGCGCCTAAGCACATGTTGATCAATGTCATTCGGGAGCAGGGGTTGCGGAGCAGATGTGAAAATAGATGAACTTCCAAAGAAACTTTCGGCCGGTGAGCTAGCTTAGGTTAATTGTTGAGAAAGCTAACGGCTTGTGCTCCGCTTTTCCCCGCTCCCGCAGCCCGCACACCATCAATTCCGCACCTGCGGTCACTAGCGGTCGACTGAGCCGAGTGGAAAGCTCACTCCGATAACCTGTTAGCATTTACAAGTGCGCCGATTGCCAGAAGCTCACCTGGGACGATTGACCCCACCCCGAATAGAAATTAGCAGGGAACACTTGGACTGAAGGTCCATTAATTGCGTGAACGATTCAATCGGGGAGCGGCCATGGGTATCGAGCGGATGCACACGCCCAGATATTGGCAAATGCGCGCTGAAGAGTTTCGCACGAAGGCGGACAACGCCGAGCATAGTCAGATCCGAGAAACATTGCGCAAGGCTGCCCAGAGTTACGATGAACTAGCCAAGCGCGCCGAGCAAATTCGAACCGTGCAGGACGCCGCCGAGTAAGGCCTTAGTTGGCGCCATGCCCTAGATCTAACTCAAACGACCGCCGCATGAAACCCCGGGGTTGGACAGTCGAACGCTGCAGCCATGCTTCCTTCCTAGGGCACGGACCAGGTGACGAGACCACGACCGACGGACAGAATGTTCTGCGGGTTAGGGGAGGCCGGCCCCACCCATCTTACGATCCTCGAAATTACTCCGGCTCCGGCGTGCGCTTCAAATAACAGATTAACGCCATTGCAGGGAATGAAATCAGCTATAGCGCAGAGCGACCTTCTGCACTTGCCGTTTCGCTAAGCAAGACACACGAATAGAAGCAGCCGGGACAAGTGCAAGAGCCCCGTTCCAGAATTGATCGGCACGATTCCGTTGCCTGCAGCAACTGGGCGCTTCGGATGATGTTGCCGGTGACGAGGCCTGCGGGACGAGAAAACAGTAGCCTGTCGTTCGCTTTCAGCCCAGAACTACTCCGCCACGCCGCCGCGATCGCAGATATCCACTTGAGCAATGACTAGAAGCCACATCCTATCAGGCGGATACGCCGTCCCGGGCCGATGATGCCGCGCGATGGAAAGTCTCACGGGCGTCTTTGCGAAGTTAGGAACGAGCTCTGGGCTTCCACATTCCTTTTAGACGCAATCGGGAGCCTCATCATGGCGACGCAAATCGTGATGGATCACAGCGGCGACAGCAGGCACTTCCAGGATCACCTCTTTCGATCCGACCGCCGAAGAGACGTTGTTCGTCCCTCGGCTGGTCGGCGGGTGATCACCAAGTGAAGAGAAAGATTGGTCACGTCGGCCGGTGGCCCATTCGAAGCGTGGCGGCTGGTAGGCTGTATCAGGCAGCTAAGGACGATAGAACGATTCAGGCGCGTGCGCTACGAGATCTGCGTACTTGGCTTTCGCCCCAGCAAAGGTTCGAGTTTGATACGAAGGGGTACTTCGACGTCCTAGGATGCGATACCGGGAAGCGGTACCGCATCCGGCAGGGAACGTCCGCTAACGTCAACGAGATCGAAGAGTATGGGCGGCGCGGAATCGGGTGGTGCTTCGTCCTGCTGGGGGCTTGGCCCAGGGTGACGCTCGCTCAGAAAATAGCTCTGAAAACGGACGTGGAGCGCGCCTTGAATATCGCCGACGTAAGCCATCCGGACCAATCATACTCCAGTGTTCGTGAGCGAAGTCAATGACATGGCGTGGAGCCCCACAGTGAGCCGTGCCGACTTGGGTCAGGCGAAAGGCGTGGTTCCGAGGCGGGTACTGAATTCCATTGTGGAAGGCCGACGGCCCAGCCACTCCAGCTGTCAGATCAGGCCTGAATTGTCCTGGAGCGGCTGCCAGGCGAGGGGCACCTTTTCTCCGGCCGCGAGTCCAGCCTCGGGGAAGGCACCGCCGGGGGGCGCTGGGCCGGCCTTCTCCCAAAGGACAAGGCCGCGTATGTCCCCCGCGGCCCCGTCCCAAAGGACACCTTGGGCCTGATGTCACCGAATTCTGTAATGACGTCGGGTTGCGGGTTTTCTCCAATGGGCTACGATGCAACCTACTTTAGAATTTTGTATTTGGACCTACCCATTGGCAACAAGCATTGAATCGATCGTTTCGGCTTATGTTCGTCTGAAGAACCGGCAAGCCTTGGAAAATATGCGAGACCTTCGGCGCCACTTGCTCGAGCAGCTACGGTCCACATCAGGCATTAATCCAACTGACTCTCGGGATGCTTTACTTGATGATCTCCGAGTGATCGAGGAGGGATTGGAGCAGCTCCAGGTGAGGCACTAACGGGCGGCCCGCCAGTTCACGGTGGCGAGCCTGTGTTTCGGTTTCGCGGGATGTTCTTACGCACCATTGGGCACCTGGCCTGCTCTGCTGATCCAATTTACTTTTTAGTGTAGGCACGTCCACCAACTCTCTCGTGGAGGCGACCACGCCGCCTTCGGGAGTTTTCATTTTTTCCGCCCGCATGAACTGTGCGACAAGAAAGCCGTCGAAGAAGCTCGCAACGACATTGCGGAATCAGTGAAGGGTCTCAAAACCCATAAGCCGCCGGATACGTTCTTGGGGCACAGGGCTCAAGAGCCATTACCCTTAGGCGATGCAATAAACCCTCCGGCCGCCCCCGTGCCCGTAGTTCTTCGGAGAATGCCATACGAGCGCATCAACGGCCGAGGCTCTTCCCGTAGGCCCTGGCGGCCACCCATCGCGCTGCCGCCTACCGAAAAAAGGAAAGCACATGGATCGGTCAATGCAGCTTCGTCATTCAGGCGAAGCCGAGCGGCATGTCGACCGAAGTAACCCGGCACATTGCAGAGCAAGAGCAGAGGGTCGCGAATTTTGTCCGCAATGGCTATGATACGACCCAGGCCCAAAAGCTGCTCGATAACTTCTACGAATCTCATATGCAGCACATCGCAGACCGTGACCGAATCCTCGGAGAGCTGGGGCAGTAAGGCCGCTTCAGCAGGCAGCTCCGGCGCTGATCTGTTCCGACCTTTAGCGGCCTAGTTCGAATTTGAGGGACCTGTTTTGCGGAGGCATAAACGGGCATGCGCGATTCTCACCGATCTAGTCAGTGCGGCGCGGTCTACATATGAACCGAGGCAATGGCCTCGTCGGCAGATCGCCAGGAAGGGGACCACGGCAGAGGGAATGCCAGTCAGACGCTTTTTGGCCGGCAAGAGGCTTGAGTCAGATCGAGGGGGCGGGCCAAGAGTGGAATTTCAGTCATCGGTTGTCGAAATTTGTTCGTCCTGCCGCGGGATGATTGTGGTGACCAAAGCCACAAGTGAATGGGAGCACTCCCTTGTACAGAAGCCCTGGCGCCCAAGTCCCCTTCACAGGGACCGATCCATTCTCTGTTCTACGCTTTCCTGATCGTTTGAGCGAGGACGTGCCCAATCATGCGATGCAGGAGAGTGGATACTTTATGCGAATGTAAGTCTCTGCAAATGATGATTGGTCTGCTCGTATGAGCTCCACCACAGCTGAAAAGCGTCGATGCCAGATCGAGCGCAACCTGAAATTACACCTGATACACCTCTTCGCCTTGCTGATGCCGTGAAGAGAGCGTTTCCTCTAGGAGGAATGACTGTCGCGGGATTGCGCCGTGAGCGTGATCGTAGCCGGTTGATCATCGAGAAGATTGCCGGCAAGGAATTTACAACGCTGGCGTATATCGAACGGATGCGAGAGCTATGCCGCGAAGAAGCAAGGGCGCCAGACTCCAGCTCAAGGCCACCCGCCGCGATAAAAACGGAAAGGTCACTCACCAAGCAACATGGATCATCAGAGACAACGGACGGGATGTCAGCACAGGCTGCGCTCCAGATGAGATTGCGGTCGCAGAAGAAAGACTAAGGGACTACATAACCTCCAAGCACACCCCGAAGCGACGAGTTCGGCACATAGACGATATCGCAATTGCAGATGTCCTCTCGATTTATTTGGATGCGCAACTAGACAAGCTTCGCAGTCGCTTCAATGTCCACTTCGAAAACGAAGATACCATCCCCGACGTCCGTAAGCTCAAGAAGCGAATCGAACGATTGAATGATTGGTGGGGCGCAAAAATGCTTGGCGAGGTCAATGGTGAAGCATGTCGCTCCTACACCAAAAAACGTCGCCAAAGGGGCGGTGCTCGCCGAGACCTTGAAGATCTCCGTGCCGCCATCGGTCACCATGCAGACGAAGGGTATCATCGGGAAATCGTGAAGGTCTCTCTGCCTGAGAAGGGGGAGCCGAGAGACAAGTGGTTGACGCGCAGCGATGCGGCCAAACTGATCTGGACCTGCTGGCGCTATCGCGAAATGCAGAAGGGCTCGCGTCAGCCGTTGATTGATATAAAGGTCCCAACGAGCAAACGCCCACTCCGACATCTTGCTCGCTTCATCTTATTGGGAATTTACAGCGGCACCCGTGCGGGGGCTATCGCAGCTGCATCTCCTATCCCAGCGCTTGGTCGCTCATACGTGGATCTGGAGCGAGGTCGCTATTACCGTCTGAAGCAGGGCGCCGCGAAAACCAACAAGCGACAGCCGACTGTGCCGATCCCGGTGCGCTTGCTTGCTCACCTGCGGCGCTGGCATCGGATTGATCCAGAGGCAAAGCACTTTGTCGAGTACAACTCAAAGCCTGTGAACTCGGTAAAAACGGCATTCAGGACTGCCGTTAGGCTTGCCGGAATTGGTCCAGGAATCTCACCTCACACTTTGCGGCACACCGCAGCGACTTGGCTCATGCAGAGAGGTGCGGATCCTTGGCAGGCCGCAGGTTATCTCGGAATGTCGCTCGAGGTGCTACTCAACACGTACGGCCATCACCATCCCGACTATTTGTCCGATGCGGTTGAGAAAATAGCCAAGCGGGGACCAGCCGGCGAACGAAAGGAGCACGTTTCTGGTGCGGTTTCTGGTGCGGTGATCCCGATGAAGCGAAACGACTCCTCGTAAGTCTTTGATTTTATTGGTGGGCCCGGCAGGACTCGAACCTGCAACCAGACCGTTATGAGCGGCCGGCTCTAACCATTGAGCTACAGGCCCCGCCGCGAGGCGACCGCGGCTAAGCGCGGCCGGCAACGGTGCGCGGTTCGTTTACAGGGATGGAGGCGGGGGTGCAATGCTGGCTCTGGTGGATGGGAACGCCGGCACGGCATCATGGATCATTTCCGAATAACCGAAATTTGCGATGATGCCTGTATAACTCTGTTTTGCCCGACGAAGCAAACCGCCGTTTCGAAGGTTTTTTCGATGCGGGCTGTAACCCATTGAAATCACTGGCCTGGTCTACTGTGCATGGGGTTGTTTTCGCAATTTTGTTTGAGAGGGCCTTTCGGCCCCCTTAAACGTGGTGCGGGCGAGCTCGGCGGCGGGGCCGCCGCCTAGTCCACCGAGACCCCGGCGAACTCGACCACCTTGCGCCACTTCTCGGTCTCGCCCGCGACCAGCTTGCCGAACTCGGCGGGCGCCATCGGCTTGGGCAGGCCGCCGACTTCGGTGAGGCGCGCCACCAGCTTCGGGTCCTTCAATGCTTCGCCGACGGCCTTGTTGAGGATCTCGATCACCTCGCTCGGCGTGCCCTTCGGCGCGGAGATGCCGTAGAAGCCGACCGATTCGAAGCCCGGCACGGTCTCGGCGATCGCGGGCACGTCGGGCACGCTCGGCCAGCGCTGCGGCGAGGTCACCCCTAGCGCGCGGACGTTGCCGCCCTTCACCTGCTCCATGGCGGAGGGTAGGTTGTCGAAGATCAGCTGCACCTTGTTGGAGATGATGTCGGGGAAGGCGATGGCCGAGCCGCGATAGGGCACGTGCACCATGTCGCACTTCGTCATCACCTTGAACAGCTCGGCCGACATGTGCACCGAGGTGCCGTTGCCGGAGGAAGCATAGGAGATCTTGCCGGGATTGGCCTTGCAATAGTCGATGAACTCCTGAACCGACTTCGGCGGAAACGCGTTGGAGACGACCAGCATGTTGGTGAGCTGCATGATGCTGGCCACCGGCACGGTGTCGCGCAAAAAGTCGAACGGCAGCTTCTTGTAGAGCGAGGTCGAGATCGCGTTGTTGGGCGCGACGAACAGCAGCGTGTAGCCGTCCGGCGGCGAGTTGATCGCGGCGGCGGCGGCGATGTTGCCGCCGGAGCCGGTGCGGTTCTCGACGATGAATTGCTGGCCGAGCCGGTCCGACAGCCATTGCGCCATGATCCGCGCCACGATGTCGACCGGGCCGCCGGCGGCAAAGCCGATCAGCCAGTGCACGGGACGGTCGGGATAGCCGGCGGCTGCGGGAGGGGTGGCGCTGAAAAGACCCAAGAGGACTGCGAGGCAGAAAACACCCTTACGCAAAATTCGCAACATGACATCTCCCATTGTTCTATTGTCTTTGCGCGGCATGCTTTCACAGAATCAGGTCGCTGCCTACATCGCCGCAAGTCGGTGTTGACGCAGGTCCGCCAGGAGCGACCATGAGATTCGCGATGATCATTCTCGGTGCGGCGCTGCTCGCCAGCCCCGCCGCCGCCCAGACCGGAGGCACGGCCATTCCGACCACGACGATCAGCTTGGGTACGGCGACGCCCGGCGGCGGCTTCCCGCTCTATGGCAACGCCTTCGCGGAGGTGATGAACGCGGCCGATCCGCATCTCACCATCGCGCCGCGCAACACCAAGGGCAGCAACGAGAACATACCGCTTCTGGAGAAGGGCGAGCTCGATCTCGCGCTGGTCGCGGGCGAGCCGGCCTATGAAGCCTTCGCCGGCATCGGCCGCGCGCCTGTGCGCCTGAAGATCCTCACCGCGATCTATTCCAACCCCGGCATGTTCGTGGTGCGCGCCGACAGCCCCTACACGACGATTCGCGATCTCGTCGGTCAGCCCGTCGCGTTCGGCGCCAAGGGCTCCGGCCTGCCGATCCTGGCGCGCTATGTGCTCGATGGTCTCGGGCTGAAGCAGGATGAGGACTTCAAGGCGATCTATCTCGACCGCGCCGGCGACGGCCCCGCGATGGTCGAGGACGGCCGCGTCGCTGCGCTCTGGGGCGCCGGCATCGGCTGGCCCGGCTTTGCCGCGGTCGCCGCGAGCGCATCGGGCGCGCGCTTCATCGCGCCAGTAGCGGACGAGATCGCGCGCATCCGCGCCAAGCATGCGTTCCTGAAGCCGCTGACGGTGCCGGCGGGCTCCTATCCGAAGCAGACCGAGCCGATCGCCTCGCTCGGCTCCTGGAGTTTCATCCTCACGCGCGAGGATCTGCCTGACGACATCGCCTATCGCCTCGCCAAGACGCTGCACGGCGTGGAGACGACGTTCTGCAAGAAGCTCGCGCAGGCCTGCGAGACCACGGCTGCAAACACGGTCGCGGCCGCGCCGAAGGCAGAGCTGATCCATCCTGGCGTGATGAAGTATTTTCGCGAGGTCGGGGTGGTGAAGTGACGGTCGCTTGAGGCGACCGTCATTCCGGGGCGCGTCGAAGACGCGAACCCGGAATCTCGAGATCCCGGGTTCGGTGCTCCGCACCGCCCCGGGATGACGATCGCTTTAAGCGATCATCATTTCTTCACCATCGCACACGCCGGGTCCGGCGGACCAAATGCCTTGTCGCCGGAGATGGTCGTGAGGATCTTGTAATAGTCCCACGGATATTTGCTCTCCTCCGGCGTCTTCACCTGCACCAGCCAGAGATCGTGCACCATCAGATTGTCCTCGCGAAGCTTGCCGTTGCGGGCGAAGAAATCCTCGATCGGCTTCTCGCGCATCTTGGCGGCCACTTTCAGCGGATCGTCGGTGCCGGTCTCCTTGATGGCGTTGAGATAGTGCATCACGCTGGAATAGACGCCGGCCTGCCACATCGTCGGCATCCTGTTCATCTTGGAGAAATAGCGCTTCGACCATTCGCGCGTCTTGTCGTCCATGTCCCAGTAGAACGAGGTGGTCAGCAGCAGGCCTTGCGCCGCCTGCAGGCCGAGGCCGTGGATGTCGGTGATCAGCGCCAGCAGCGCCGCCATCTGCTGGCCGCCCTTGAACACGCCGAACTCGGCGCCGGTCTTGATCTCGTTCATGTTGTTGGGGGGACCGGCGGCAATGCCGATGATCTTGGCCTTGGAGGCCTGCGCCTGCAGCACGAAGGAGGAGAGATCGGGCGTTGCCAATGGCGGCCGCACCGAGCCCAGCACCTTGCCGCCATTGGCGGTGACGACGGCGGAAGCGTCGCGCTCCAGCGAATGGCCGAAGGCATAATCGTCGGTGATGAAGAACCAGCTGTCGCCGCCGCGCTTGACCACGGCGTCCGCAGTGCCGACCGCGAGCGCGCGGGTGTCGAACACCCATTGGATGGCGTAAGGCGAGCAGAACTTGCCGTGGAAATCCGCGGTCCCGGTGGAGTGGGTGATGAACAGCCGCTTCTTCTCGTTGGCGACGTTCTGCACCGCGAGGCCAACCGCGGAGACGGGCACGTCTACGATCAGATCGACCTGGTCGACGTCGTACCAGCGCCGCGCGATCGTGCCGCCGATGTCGGCCTTGAGCTGGTGGTCACCGATCACGATGCTGATCGGCTTGCCGAGCACCTTGCCGCCGAAATCGTCGATCGCCATCTGGGCGGCGGTCACCGAGCCCTGGCCGGTCGGCGCCGAGGCCGGGCCGTTCATGTCGGTGAGAACGCCGATCTTGACGACGTCGTCGGAAACCTGCGCCCTGGCCGCGCTCGGCAGCAGCGCTGCCGCAAGTGCGGCCGCGACGGGCAGTCCAAATCTCGTTGGATACACGTTTCTCCTCCCCTGATCCGGCGCGTTGGCCGGTGTTGCTTGTTCCGGGTATGGCCCGGCTGAATTGGTTTCTTTTGCAACTAATAGGGGGCAGGCGTCAATGTCAGGCTGCGAAGCGGATCAGTCCTGCGGGCGAGGGATCGTAACCGGTCAGCTCTTCCGCGCGCTGGCGCAGCCGCCGCTCGTTCATGAAGCGGAGCAGGGCCTGCATGGCGGGGCGGAAATAGCTGCGCTGCCGCATCGCAAGATCGAAATTCTCCCAGATCAGCGGCACGAAATCGAGGCCGGCCGAGCGCGCCGCGGCGCGCGTCGCGATGCCGCAATCGGCCTGGCCGGCGCGAACCAGCTCGGCAAGATCCGGGCCGGTCAAAGCCGGTGTCTCGATGCGGCGCAGGTCCCGCATCGAGGCGCCCGCACGCTTCAGCAGCACGTCGAGCAGCATCTGCGCGCCCGTGCCCTGTTGCCGCGTGGCCATCCGGGCGCCGGCTGCGAGCACGTCGGTCAGGCTGTGCAGGTGCTGCGGATTGCCGTGTGGCAGCACGAGGCCTTCTTCGCGGCGGACGAACGCGACCAGCACCGCATCATGCAGGTCCGGCGTGGTCCGCAGCGCTTCCATACTGGCATCGCCGGCGAGATTGTCGGAGGCATCCAGGGCGTGGAAGTGCACAGCCGCGGCCATCACCTCGTTGCGCTGCAAGCGCTCGAGCCCGCGCGCGCTGCCCTCGCTCATCGATCCGAGCCCGGAGCCGGATTCGCGCAGGCTCCAATCCAAGAGCTCGTCCTGGCTGCCGCCGACGACCGGCGGCGGCTCGGCGATCAACATGCCGGCCGGACGCGCCAGGCCCGACAGGACCCAGAGATCGAGCTCGTGCCGTGGGAAGAGCCATTTCCCCGTCACCTTGCTGCAGGGGATCGCACCGGTGGTGACGAGTTCGTAGAGCTTGCGTTCGCCGAGCCGAAGGTAGTCGGCGGCTTCGCTGGTGGTCAGGAATTCCATCCTGCATTCCTATGCAAATTCTTGCTTCTTTTTGACGTCCGACGCAGGTGGAATTCTGCATTTCAGATTTTTGTCGCGGGAACCATGCCCGATCATCTCGCTGCTTTGCAACACATCCGCACGCGCGATTTTCGCTTTGGTGAACGATCCCAAACGATCGTTCGCGCGCTATGTCTCGACGAAATTGCCGAAATTTCCCGACTGGCAACGCAAAAACGCGTCACGAGTGCGGCGCAATCGATCATCATCATGATCGCGTCAAACCTGAGGGAACCCGATCATGGGCCGCCTGTCCGTTGCACTTGTGCTCCTCTGCGGCCTTGCCGCAGGCATTGCGGCGTCATCCGCGGAGGAGCGCAGAATCGTCCTCGCTTCGACGACGGCGACGCAGGAGTCCGGGCTGCTCGACTATCTGCTGCCGATCTTCCGCGACAGGACCGGCATTGACGTCACCGTGATCGCGCGGCGCGCCGACGAGGTGCTCGATGGTGCGCGGCGGGGCGAGGTCGACGTCGTGCTGATGCACGCGCGGCCACAGGAGGAGAAGTTCGTTGCCGACGGCTTTGGCGTGAAGCGCTACGACGTGATGTACAGCGACTATGTGCTGATCGGGCCGAAGAGCGATCCCGCGGGCGTGAAGGGCAAGGACATCGCGACGGCGCTGAAGGCGATCGAAGCCAAGGGCGCGCCGTTCGTGACGCGCGGCGATCGCTCGGGCACCCACGCCGCGGAGCTCGCGCTTTGGATCGTGGCCGGCATCGATATCGCCGGCGCCAAGGGCGCCTGGTATCGCGAGGCCGGGCCCGGCATGGCCGCGGCGCTCGAGGCCGCGCGCGCCGCCAATGCTTACGAGCTGGCGGATCGCGGCAGCTGGATCGCCTTCAGGGATCGCGGCGATCTCGACATCGTCGTCGAAGGCGACCGGCGGCTGCTCAACCAATATGGCGTGATGCTGGTGAACCCTGCGAAGTTCCCGAACGTGAAGAAGGACCTCGCGCAGACTTTCGTCGACTGGCTGACGTCGCCCGAGGGGCAGACGGCGATCGCCGGCTACAAGGTCGACGCGCAGCAACTGTTTTTCCCCAATTCGGACAGGTCGGGCGGCTGAAGCCGGCATCGCCGGCGGTTGCCAAACCGGACGATGCATGGTCCTCATGGCGCATGACCCAGCGCCTGCCGCCCTCGCTCACGCCGCTCGACACCGCGCTCGCCGCGCTGTTGCGGGGCGTTGATCCCGTTGCGCCGGTGGAGGTGCCGCTGGCGGAGGCGATCGGCTGCATCGCGGCTGGCGATCCGCTGCTCGCCGCCCATCCTTCGCGCGACATTGCGGCCGTAGACGGTTGGGCGCTATCGGCCAACGATCTCGTCGGCGCGTCCGCTTATTCGCCCGTGCCGCTGACAACGGCCCCTGCATGGGTCGAGGCCGGTGACACGATGCCGGCGGGATGCGACTGCGTGCTCGATGCCGACGCCGTGGAGATGTCGGGGCCGCTTGCCCAGGTGCTCGCAGAGGGGGCGCCGGGGCAGGGTGTCAGGCGCGCCGGCAGCGACATTGCCGCGCGCATGGCCGTGGGGGCTGCAGGCCATCCCGTCGGTGCGGCGGACCTGCTGCTCGCGCGCGTGTCGGGCGTGGAGAAACTCGCCGTGAGGCGGCCACGGCTGCGCATCGTCAATGTGCCGGGTGGAACAGTCGCGGCGCAGATGATTGCCGGGATCGCGCACACGGCGGGACTGGATGTGGAAGCGCGTCAAGCGCGTGCGCGCGATGAAGCGTCGATCGCCGATGCGCTCGATGCGTCGTCTTGCGACGTTCTGCTGACCATCGGCGGTAGCGGCGTCGGCCGCCAGGACGCTGCCATCGCGGCCCTCGCCCGGCGCGGCGAGGTGATGGCGCACGGCCTTGCGCTGCAGCCGGGACGCACGGCGGCGGTCGGACGGCTGGGACGGGTTCCCGTCATTGCCTTGCCCGGCTCACCCGATCATGCGCTTGCAGTCTGGCTTGCACTCGTGCTGCCGCTCGTCGAGCGTTTGTCGGCGCATCGGCCGCGCCGAAAAGTGTCGCTGCCGCTTGCGCGAAAAATCGCCTCCAGCGTCGGCCTGACGGAGATCGCTTTGCTGGCCGAGGAACATCGTGCCTGGATGCCGCTTGCCGTAGGCGAATGGCCGCTCCAGGCGGTCGCCCGTGCGGACGCATGGCTGCTGATTTCCGCCAGCGACGAAGGATTTGCGGCAGGTACGCCGATCGATGCCGATCTGATGCCGGCGTGATATGAGTTCTGGTATGACGATGATCCCGAAATCACCAGACCGCAGCGCGCTCGAGCAGGAGCAGTTCCTCAAGATCCTGTCGCGTGAGGAGGCCTTGAGCCGCTTCGAGGCGGCCTTGTTCCCGCGTGCGCTTCAAACCGAAACGCGCAAGCTCGCAGCTGCGCTGGGCGCGGCCCTCGCCGAAGATGTCACGGCGCCGATCGACGTGCCGCCGTTCGACCGCTCCAATGTCGACGGCTTCGCCGTGCGCTCCGCCGACCTTGCGGCGGCCGGCGAGGGCGCGCCGGTGCGCCTCGCGCTGAATGGCGAGACCATTCATTGCGGGACCGCGCCGATACTGCAGGTGGCGGCCGGAACCGCAACGGCGATCGCCACCGGAGGTCCGTTGCCGCGCGGCGCCGATGCCGTGGTCATGGTCGAGCACACCCAGCCGGCCGGCCAGGATGCGATCGATGTCCGTCGCGCCGTCTCGCCGGGGCTATTCGTCTCGTATGCCGGATCCGACATCGCGCGCGGCGAGGCTTTGCTGCGCGCCGGCACCATCATCGGCTCGCGCGAGATCGGCATGCTGGCGGCTTGCGGTGTCGCCGAGGTGAGTGTCGTGCACAGACCGCGGGTTGCCGTCATCTCCACCGGGGACGAGCTGGTTCAGCCCGGCCAGGTGCTCGGGCCCGCCGAGATCTACGATACCAACGGCGCCATCGTCGCGGCCGCGATCGACGAAAACGGTGGTGAGGCTGTCTTCCTAGGCGCCATTCCGGACGACGAAGCCAAGCTCGAAGCCGCCATGCGCGACGCGCTTGCGGATGCCGACATGCTGGTGCTGTCGGGCGGCACGTCGAAAGGCGCGGGCGACCTCTCTCATCGCATCATCGGCCGGCTCGGCGCACCCGGCATCATCGCCCACGGCGTTGCGCTCAAGCCCGGCAAGCCGCTGTGCCTTGCGGTGTGCGACGGCAAACCTGTCGTGATCCTGCCGGGCTTTCCAACCTCGGCGATGTTCACCTTCCACGACATGATCGTGCCGGTGCTGCGCAGGATGGCCGGACTGCCGCCGCGTTCCGATGCCAAGGTGAACGTGACCGTGCCGGTGCGCATCGCCTCCGAGCTCGGCCGCACCGAATTCGTCATGGTTTCGCTGGTCCAGGGCAGGGCGGGTCTCATCGCCTATCCCTCCGGCAAGGGGTCTGGTGCGATCACGTCCTTTGCGCAGGCGGACGGCTTTCTGCGCATCGACGCACTTGCCAACCAGATGCCGGCCGGCACCGAAACCGAGGTGACGCTGTTCACGCCGCATGTGCGCGTGCCGGATCTCGTCATCGTCGGCAGCCATTGCACCGGCCTCGATCTCGTCACCGCACAGCTCGCGCATGCCAGCCTGACCGTGCGCTCAATCGCGGTCGGCAGCCTTGGAGGATTGGCGGCGGCCAAGCGCGGCGAATGCGATCTCGCGCCGATCCATCTGTTCGACGATCGCAGCGAGACCTACAACACGCCCTATCTCGTCGAAGGACTCGAGCTCGTCGCCGGCTGGCGGCGGATGCAGGGCATTGTCTTCCGCAAGGGCGACAAACGTTTCGAAGGCCTGAGCGCAAAGGAGGCTGTTGCGGCTGCGCTCGCCGACCCCACCTGCATCATGGTCAACCGCAACCAGGGCGCCGGCACGCGCATCCTGATCGACCGGCTGCTCGGCGGCGTCCGGCCGGAAGGCTATTGGAACCAGCCGCGTTCGCACAATGCGGTTGCGGCGGCCGTGGCGCAGCACCGCGCCGACTGGGGCATGACCATTGCGCCGGTCGCCCACGCCGGCGGCCTCGGTTTCATTCCGCTGGCCGAAGAGCATTACGATTTCGCGCTGGTGACCGCGCGCAAGGATCGGCCGGCCGTGCGGGCCTTTCTCGATGCGCTCGGCTCGAGCGCAGCGCGCGCCGCACTTGAGCGCGCGGGTTTCCGGCCTGCGTAGATATCAGCGAGGGCTACGGTTGCGACGCCTGGTCGGTGGCGCTGGCGGCCTGATCGGATTGCTCGCGCCTGCGCTTCCGTTCCTCGGCCTCGGCCAGCGCACGCTGCGCGGCGGCCGGCAACGGCTTCGGATCGGGCGGAACCTCGACGGTGTCAGGCTTGCTCAGCTGCTTCGTGCGATCGATCACATCCGAAACATCGAGCGCAAGATCGACGACATCGAAGACGACATCAAGGAGAGAGTCGGCCATGGTTCATCCCGGGGACAACGTACCGATCATTGGTCGTTCCCCAGCTCGGTCGGGTTCACGGCAGCTCAACGCAGCGGCTTAGGATGGTCATCCAGCGTCGCCAGCCGCTCGGCCTCGGCAATGTCCTCGACCGTGTTCGCATTGAAGAACGGGTCGACCGGCTCGGTCGGCCAGGTCACTGTCGCGAGCGGATAGCGCGCGGTCCAGCGGTCGATCTTGCGGAGGTCTTCGACCACGAGGGCGTGGCGCAGCTCCTCACGCAAGGCGACACGCCACAGGCCGATCACCGGATGCGACTGCTCATCTGATGCAGCGACCGCGAGCTGTGCGTTCTCATGCGCGCGCGCCTCATGCAGGCGCGCCACGAGGTCGCGAGGCAGGAACGGGCAGTCGCCGGCGGCGCTGAGCACCCATTCGATCTCCGGCCGGTTCGCCGCGGTCCAGTCGAGCGCCGCGAGGATGCCGGCGAGGGGGCCGGGGAAGCCGGGCACGTCGTCGGCGACGACCTGCAAGCCGAACGCGGCAAAGCGGGCGGGATCGCCGTTGGCGTTGAGGATCAGCTCGCTGCACTGGGGCGAGAGACGCGCGATCACGCGTTCCAGAATGGTGCGGCCACCGATGGTGCGCATCGGCTTGTCGCCGCCGCCCATGCGCCGCGCCAGCCCGCCGGCGAGCAGCACGCCAAGGGTCGGCGGAACACGCGCCGCGGACATGTCAGTCGTCACCGCCTTCACCCTTGCGCTTGTGCTTGGCCGATTCCTCTTCGACATAAGTGAGGTTCTGGTCGTAGACGATGCGCTCTTCGCCTGCGAGCACGATGAAGCGCTTGCCGCGGGTGCGTCCGACCAGCGTCAGGCCGACCTGTCTTGCGAGATCGACACCCCAGGCGGTGAAGCCGGAGCGCGACACCAGGATCGGAATGCCCATGCGCACGGTCTTGATCACCATCTCCGAGGTGAGGCGCCCGGTGGTGTAGAGGATCTTGTCGGAAGCGTCGACGCCGTGGCGGTACATCCAGCCCGCGATCTTGTCGACGGCGTTGTGGCGGCCGACATCCTCGGTGTAGCAGAGCGGCGTGCCCTCCTTGCACAGCACGCAGCCGTGGATCGCGCCGGCCTCCAGGTAAAGCGAGGGCATGGTGTTGATGGTCTGCGTCATCTGGTAGAGCCAGGAGGTGCGCAGCTCCGCCTTGGGCAGCGCGACGCTCTCGACCGCCTCCAGGAGGTCGCCGAAGGCGGTGCCCTGCGCGCAGCCGGACGTCTGCGTGCGCTTCTTCAGCTTGGCCTCGAAATTGGTGTGGTGTGAGGTGCGCACGACGACCACCTGGAGGTCGTCGTCGTACTCGACCTCGGTGACCACGTCATTATATTTCAGCATGTTCTGGTTCAGCAGGTAGCCGAGCGCCAGATATTCGGGGTAGTCGCCGATCGTCATCATGGTGACGATCTCCTGGGCGTTCAAATAGAGCGTCAGCGGCCGCTCCATCGGCACCTTGATCTCGACCCTGGCGCCGGTCTGGTCGGTGCCGGTCACGCTCTGGGTCAGGCGTGGATCGTCCGGATTGGGGACGATCAGGGGCACCGGGGCTTTGTCGATCTTCATCATGGCGGCGAGGTTAGCATGACATTCGGGTCAAGCCGATATAAGCATGGCCGGGAATGGGCAAAATGCCTCCGCTCGTCATTGCGAGCGGAGCGAAGCAATCCAGAATCCTTCCGCGGCGGCAGTCTGGATTGCTTCGCTGCGCTCGCAATGACACGGAGGGGGCCGCGGTTCCAGAAGGGACCTGGGTCGTTCGCGGACACGGAGCTGGAATGAAAGTCATCGGCCTTGCAGGATGGAGCGGTGCGGGCAAGACCACGCTGTTGACGCGGCTGATTCCGCATTTCAACGCGCAAGGCCTGCGCGTCTCCGTGATCAAGCATGCGCATCACCAGTTCGACGTCGACGTGCCCGGCAAGGATTCCTGGCGCCATCGCGAGGCCGGTGCGGCGGAGGTGCTGGTTGCTTCGTCGAAACGCTGGGCGCTGATGCATGAGCTGCGCGGGGCGGCGGAGCCGCGGCTGCCGGAGCTGCTCGAGAAACTCTCCGCGGTCGATCTCGTCGTGGTCGAGGGATTCAAGCGTGAGCCGCATCGCAAGATCGAGGTGCATCGTGCCGCCAACGGCAAGCCGCTGCTGTTTCCGGACGATCCCGGGATTGCCGGGATCGCGACGGACGTCGCGATTGACACGCGGCTGCCGACTGTCCATCTCGACGATATCGAAGGCGCCGCGGCATTGATGCTACGGGCGGCGATGCCGGTCGAGGAAGCGGTGGCAAGAAGCGCCGCGATACGCTGACGAGGCACCATGGCGCAACTGTCGGACGATTGCTTTGCCTTCGGTGGCCCGATGATGTCGGTCGACGAAGCCGTTGGCCTCATCACGACGCGCGTCAGTGCGATCGTCGATCTCGAGACGGTTGGGCTCGCCGACGCGGACGGACGCGTGCTCGCGGGCGATGTGGCCGCGCCTCTGCCGCTGCCGCCCTTCACCAACTCCGCCGTCGACGGCTACGCGGTGCGCAACGCGGACCTTCCGGCAAGGGCGGAACAGGCGTTCCCGCTCGACGGTCGCATTCAGGCCGGCGGCCTTGCGCAGGCGCCGATCAAGCCCGGCCACACCGCGCGCATCTTCACCGGCGCGCCGATGCCGCCGGACGCGGAGACCGTCTTCATGCAGGAGGACGTCCGCATCGATGAGTCCGGGAAGATCGTGTTGCCGCCGGGGCTGAAGCCCGGCGCCAATGTGCGACCCGCAGGCGAGGACATTCCCCAAGGACACGTCGCGCTCCGCGCCGGCCAGCGCCTGCGGCCGCAGCATGTCGCGCTTGCCGCCGCGTTCGGCCTGACGAGGCTCGACGTCGTCAGGCGCATCCGTGTTGCCGTGTTCTCGACCGGCGACGAACTGGCTTCACCCGGCGAGCCGCGCGCCGCTTCGCAATTGTTCGATTCCAACCGCTTCATGCTGATGGCGATGCTGCGGCGGCTCGGCTGCGAGGTCAGCGATCTCGGCATTCTGCGCGACGAGCGAACGTCACTGGCGAGCGGCCTGAAGCGGGTTGCAGGCGACCATGACCTGATCCTCACCACCGGCGGCGTCTCGACCGGGGAGGAGGATCACGTCAAGGCGGCTGTGGAGAGCATCGGCTCACTGGTGCTGTGGCGGATGGCGATCAAGCCGGGCCGTCCCGTGGCGATGGGGATCGTCGCCGGCACACCGCTGATCGGACTGCCCGGCAATCCCGTCGCGAGCTTTGTCACCTTCGTCCATGTGGTGCGGCCGACGGTGCTGGCGCTGGCGGGTGGGCTGCCGGAGCCGCTGTTGCCGATTCCGGTGCGTGCTGCGTTTACCTACAAGAAGAAGGCCGGGCGGCGTGAATATGTGCGCGCCTCGTTGCGGCGCGCGCAGGACGGCGGGCTCGAGGCGATCAAGTTCCCGCGCGAAGGGGCCGGGCTCTTGTCCTCGCTGGTCGAGACCGACGGCCTCGTCGAGCTCGGCGAGGACATCACGAATGTCGAGCCGGAGCAGGATGTCGGCTTCCTGCCCTACGCCAGCCTGATCTGAGGCCTCCCCGCGTTGACGCAGCCGTTCCACGCCGCCATGGTGCGGCCATGACCAGGACGACACTCGATCTCACCGGGCTGAAATGCCCGCTGCCGGCGCTCAAGACGCGCAAGGCGCTCAAGCCGCTCAAGGCAGGCGACCAGCTCGAAGTTCACTGCACCGATCCGCTCTCGGTGATCGATATCCCCAATCTGATCCGCGAGACCGGCGACAAGGTCGAGATCACCGAGCGCAACGAGGCGCGCATCGTGTTCCTGGTCGAAAAGAGTGACGCCCCGTAGAAGGCGATGTTCACGGCGGCGGCCTTTGTGCTCCCGCCGTAGCCTCGGACCGGGCATTCGATAGGACTTCGCTATCGCAGCACGGGACACCTTTATTGATCTCCCGACCAATTCGGGCTTCGCTCCATCAATGGCCCGTTGGGACGAAACGCAGGCCGTGTCTGGGCAGTCACGTCTACCCTGAGTTTCGCTTAAACGCTTCCGCGAACATCACAATTCGCTTGGCATCTGGCATGCCAGGGGCTAAAAGTGGAGCCGTTCTAAAAGAAGAGATCGAGACGAATCGATGAGCCACGAGGACGTGCACAAGGTCCGCTCCTTCGAGCATCCCGGTGAGGGACGCCGACGCGCCAAGGCGACCCCCAAGGGGCGGCAGGTCGATCCCACGGCCGCGCACGAGATCGAGCTGTTGCTCGGCGACAGGCCGCGGCGGCGCGATCTCCTGATCGAATATCTGCACTTGATCCAGGACAAGTACCGCCAGATCTCGGCGGCGCATCTGGCCGCGCTCGCCGACGAGATGAAGCTCGCCTTCGCCGAGGTGTTCGAGACCGCGACCTTCTACGCGCATTTCGACGTGGTGAAGGAAGGTGAGCCCGACATTCCCCCGTTGACGATCCGCGTCTGCGATTCGCTCACCTGCGCGATGCTTGGCGGCGAGAAGCTGCTCGAGGATCTGCAGAGCGCGTCAGGTCCCGGCATCCGCGTCGTGCGCGCGCCCTGCGTCGGCCGCTGCGACACAGCGCCGGCCGCCGAGGTCGGACACAATTTCGTCGACCACGCCACCGTCGCCAACGTCATGGCGGCAGCCAAGGCCGGCGACACGCACGCGCATCTGCCCACATATACCGAGTACGATGCCTATGTCGCCGATGGCGGCTACAAGCTGCTCAATCGCCTGCGCTCCGGCGAACTGTCGAAGGACGATTTGCTGAAGTCGCTCGACGACGCTTCGCTGCGCGGGCTCGGCGGCGCCGGCTTCCCCACCGGACGCAAATGGCGCGCGGTGCTCGGGGAGCCCGGGCCGCGGCTGATGGCGATCAACGGCGACGAGGGCGAGCCCGGCACGTTCAAGGACCGCTATTACCTCGAAACCGATCCGCATCGCTTCATCGAGGGCATGCTGATCGGCGCGCATGTGGTGCAGGCGAGCGACGTCTATATCTATCTGCGCGACGAATATCCGGCCTCGCGCGAGATCCTCCAGCGCGAGATCGCAAAGCTCCCGCCTGGCGGCCCGACGCTGCACCTGCGGCGCGGCGCCGGCGCTTACATCTGCGGCGAGGAATCCTCGCTGCTGGAGAGCATCGAGGGCAAGCGTGGCCTGCCCAGGCACAAGCCGCCTTACCCGTTCCAGGTCGGCCTGTTCGGTCTGCCGACGCTGATCAACAACATCGAGACGCTGTGGTGGGTGCGCGACATCGTCGAGAAGGGCGCCGACTGGTGGAAGGGCCATGGCCGCCACGAGCGTCAGGGCCTGCGCAGCTTCTCGGTTTCGGGACGCGTCAAAAATCCCGGCATGAAGCTCGCGCCCGCGGGTATCACCGTGCGCGAGCTGATCGAGGAATATTGCGGCGGCATGGCCGACGGCCATCGATTCTACGCGTATCTGCCGGGCGGTGCGTCCGGCGGCATCTTGCCGGCATCGATGGACGACATCCCGCTCGATTTCGGCACGCTGGAGAAATACGGCTGCTTCATCGGCTCGGCTGCGATCGTGATCCTGTCGCACAAGGACAGCGTGCGCGCTGCCGCATTGAACCTGATGAAGTTCTTCGAGGACGAGAGCTGCGGCCAGTGCACGCCGTGCCGCGTCGGTACCCAGAAGGCGGCGCTGCTGATGCAAAGGCCGGTCTGGAACCGTGCCTTGCTGGAAGAATTGAGCCAGGCGATGCGCGATGCCTCGATCTGCGGGCTCGGACAGGCGGCATCGAATCCGCTGTCCTCCGTGATCAAATATTTCCCTGACGAGTTCAAGGAAGCGGCGGAATGACGAAGATTACGTTCGAGCTCGACGGCAAGCAGGTCGAGGCCAAACCCGGCGAGACGATCTGGCAGGTCGCAAAACGCCAGGGCCGCGACATTCCGCATCTCTGTTATTCGCCGGCGCCCGACTATCGCCCCGACGGCAATTGCCGCGCCTGCATGGTCGAGATCGAGGGCGAGCGCGTGCTCGCCGCGTCCTGCAAGCGCACGCCGTCGGTCGGCATGAAGGTGAAGACGGAATCCGCGCGTGCGGTGTCGGCGCAAAAAATGGTGATGGAGCTGCTCGTTGCCGATCAGCCGGCGCGTGAGACGTCGCACGATCCGGATTCGAAGTTCTGGCACTGGGCCGAGACCACTGGCGTCACCGAGAGCCGCTTTCCCGCCGCCGAGCGCTGGGCAACCGACGCCAGCCATCCGGCGATGCGCGTCAATCTCGATGCCTGCATCCAGTGCGGCCTCTGCGTGCGCGCCTGCCGCGAGGTCCAGGTCAACGACGTCATCGGCATGGCCTATCGCAATGCCGGCGCCAAGATCGTGTTCGACTTCGACGACCCCATGGGCGAGTCCACCTGCGTTGCCTGCGGCGAATGCGTGCAGGCCTGTCCGACCGGCGCCTTGATGCCGGCCGTGATGCTCGACGAAAACCAGACGCGCGTCACCTATGCCGACAAGAAGGTGGATTCGCTCTGCCCGTTCTGCGGCGTCGGCTGCCAGGTCACCTACGAGGTCAAGGACGAGAAGGTGATCTATGCGGAAGGCCGCGACGGCCCCGCCAACCACAATCGTCTTTGCGTGAAGGGCCGCTTCGGCTTCGACTACATCCACCATCCGCATCGCCTGACGAAGCCGCTGGTGCGGCTGCCGAACGCGAAGAAGGACGCCAACGACCAGGTCGATCCGGCCAATCCGTTCACGCATTTCCGCGAAGCGAGTTGGGAGGAAGCGCTCGACATCGCCGCCAAGGGTCTCGTCAAGATCCGCGACGAGAAGGGCGTGAAGGCGCTGGCCGGCTTCGGTTCGGCCAAGGGCTCGAACGAAGAGGCCTATCTGTTCCAGAAGCTTGTGCGCACCGGCTTTGGCTCCAACAACGTCGATCACTGCACCCGTCTGTGCCATGCCTCCTCGGTGGCGGCGCTGTTCGAAGGCCTGAGCTCGGGCGCGGTGTCGGCACCGTTCTCCGCTGCGATGGATGCCGAGGTCATCGTCGTGATCGGCGCCAACCCGACCGTCAACCACCCGGTCGCCGCGACCTTCATCAAGAACGCGGTCAAGCAGAACGGCGCCAAGCTGTTCGTGATGGATCCGCGCCGGCAGTCGCTGTCGCGTCATGCGACCAGGCATCTGCAGTTCAAGCCGGGCTCCGACGTCGCCATGCTGAACGCGATGATCAACACGATCATCACCGAAGGCCTGACCGACGACCAGTACATCGCCGGCTACACCGAGGGTTTCGAGGACCTCAAGGAGAAGATCAAGGAGTTCACGCCGGAGAAGATGGAGCCGATCTGCGGCATCCCGGCGCAAACCCTGCGCGAAGTAGCGCGCACCTATGCGCGGGCAAAATCCTCGATCATCTTCTGGGGCATGGGCATCAGCCAGCATGTCCACGGTACCGACAATGCGCGCTGCCTGATTGCGCTCGCCCTGATCACGGGCCAGGTCGGCCGTCCCGGTACCGGCCTCCATCCGCTGCGCGGCCAGAACAACGTGCAAGGCGCCTCCGATGCCGGCCTGATCCCGATGTTCCTGCCGGACTATCAGCCGGTGGGCCGCGATGATTTGCGCGGCAGCTTCGAAAAGCTCTGGCAGCAGGATCTCGATCCCGTCCGCGGCCTGACCGTGGTCGAGATCATGAACGCGATCCACGCCGGCGAGATCAAGGGCATGTATATCGAGGGCGAAAACCCCGCGATGTCCGATCCCGACCTGCAGCATGCGCGCCATGCGCTGGCGATGCTCGATCATCTCGTGGTGCAGGATCTCTTCGTCACCGAGACTGCGTTCCATGCCGACGTGATCCTGCCGGCCTCGGCCTTCGCCGAAAAGGACGGCTCCTTCACCAACACCGATCGCCGCGTGCAGCTGGCGCGTCAGGTGATCAAGCCGCCCGGCGATGCGCGTCAGGATCTCTGGATCATCCAGGAGATCGGCAAGCGCATGGGCCTGCCGTGGAATTATGCCGGTCCCGGCGACGTCTTCACCGAGATGGCAGAGCTGATGCCGTCGCTGAAGAACATCACCTGGGAGCGGCTGGTGCGTGAGGGCGCGGTCACTTATCCCGTCGACGATCCGAACAAGCCCGGCAACGAGATCATCTTCACCACGGGCTTCCCGACCGCGAGCGGCCGCGGCAAGATCGTGCCGGCCAAGGTCGTCCCGCCGGACGAGATTCCCGACGACGAATATCCGATGGTGCTCTCGACCGGCCGCGTGCTGGAGCACTGGCACACCGGCTCGATGACCCGCCGCGCCCAGGTGCTCGACCAGATCGAGCCGGAGGCGGTCGCGTTCATGTCACCCAAGGACATGCGCAAGAAGAAGCTGGTGCCCGGCGATTTCATTCGCCTGGAGACCCGCCGCGGCGCCGTCGAAGTCAAGGTCCGCTCCGACCGCGACGTGCCGGAGAACATGGTGTTCATGCCGTTCTGCTACGCCGAAGCGGCTGCGAACCTGCTCACCAACCCGGCACTGGACCCGTTCGGCAAGATCCCGGAGTTCAAGTTCTGCGCAGCGCGGGCCGAGCGCGCCGAGATGCGGGACGCGGCGGAGTAGGGAGAAGCCTCGTCATCGCCCACGAGGCTTGCCACACAAACCGGTGTCATGCCCCGGCTTGACCGGGGCATCCAGTACGCCGCGGCCCATCGATTCAATCGCAAAGTCTCGGAGTACTGGATCGCCCGGTCAAGCCGGGCGATGACAGGGAATGTGTGGTGCCGACTTTCCCACGTCGCTTCGCTCCTCGCAATGACGGTGGTAAATACCGTCCATGTCCAAAGTCACCCCCGCCACACGCGCACTCGCAGCCGCCGGTGTTGCCTTCACCGTTCACACCTATGACTATGATTCCGACGCCGAGAGTATCGGGCTCCAGGCGGCGGCCGCGCTTGGCGAGGACCCTGCGCGCGTCCTGAAGACGCTGATGGCGCTGGTCGACGGCAAGCCGGTCTGCGTGGTCGTGCCGTCCGACCAGGAGGTCTCGATGAAGAAGCTGGCGGCGGCGGCGAGCGGCAAGTCGGCCCAGATGATGAAGCCGCCCGAGGCCGAGCGTGTCACCGGCTACAAGGTCGGCGGCATCAGCCCGTTCGGGCAGCGCAAGCCTGTGCGCACCGTGATCGAGCAGAGCGCGCTCGCCCATGACCTGGTCTATCTCAATGGCGGCCAGCGCGGCTTGCAGGTCCGGCTGAAGCCCACCGATGTGCGGGATGTTCTGAAGGCGGCCGTGGCGGATGTGCTGGCGTGAGCGCGATGGAGCGGGATCATGAGGCGGCCGCTCCTGGCGTGGCTCGCGGTGCTGCTCGGCCTCGCGCTTCCGGCGGAGGCACATGAGGTCAACCTCGTCACGGCACGGGTGGCGCTGAGTCCCGATCGCACGGTGAGCGCCGAGCTCGGATTGAAGGGCAGCGACGTCGATCGCCTGATCGGCACGAAGATTTATGATGCGAGGCGGGATGCGGTCGATCCCGCCGCCGTCGAAGCGGCCAAGCCCGCGATCCTCGCCTATATGGGCACGCATCTGGCTGTTACAGGAGGTGCCAGGGCCTGCTCCGCCGGAAATGCAGCGATCCTGGCGGACGGTGACGGCATCGTCTATCGCAACAGCTTTGCCTGCGCGAACGTGACCGGCGACATTGTCTATCGCTCCACGGTGCTGACGGAGAAAGACAGGGCCGCGCGGCAGGTGGTGCTGATCGCGCAGGGCCGGTCCGAGACGCAGGCCTTGCTCGACGCCCACAACACGACGGTGACCCTCTCGACGGCGCCGCCGTCGCTGTCCTCTACGATGCAGCGTTATCTCATCACCGGCGTCGAGCACATCTTCCTCGGTTACGATCACGTCGCATTCCTGGTCGCGATCGTCTTGTGGGCACGCCGGCTCTTGCCGGTCGTCAAGATCGTGACCGCCTTCACCATCGCTCACTCCCTGACGTTGTCGCTGGCGGCCCTGAACGTCCTGGTCATCCCGAGCCGCATCGTTGAGCCCGCGATTGCGGCCTCGATCGTGTTCGTCGCGGTCGAGAACTTCTTTTCGCGCGACATCGACAGGCGCTGGCGTGTGGCTTTTCTGTTCGGCTTGATCCACGGCTTCGGCTTCGCCGGCGCGCTTCGCGAGATCGGCTTGCCCCCTGATGCGATCGTTCCGGCGCTGGCCGCCTTCAATGTCGGCGTCGAGATCGGGCAGATCGCGATCGTCGCGCTGCTGCTGCCGGTACTTGGCGTGTTGGACCGCGTGACTGCGGCCGGCCGGGAGCAGCCGGCACGAGCGGCAAGGCTGGTTTATGTCACGTCCGCAATGATCGGTGTGCTCGGCGGCTATTGGCTGCTGACGCGCGTGTTCGAGGCGTGATCGGGCAGACGACTTACTGCTTCTGCAGCAATTTCAACCGGCAGCGGAGAGCTTCGCGGATGTGTGCACGCGCGAGCTGCTCGGCCTTGTCGCCGCTGCGGGCGGCAATCGCATCGATGATCTTCCGATGCTCGCCGTGGCTGGTCGTCGGGCGTCCCGCCACCGTGAAAGTGGTCGGGCCGAGCAGGGCGATCCAATCCTGCAATTCCCGCGAGGCGTTGTCGAGATAGCGGTTCCGCGCCGCGCGGCAGATGGCCTCGTGGAAGGCGCGGTTGAGCCGCGCCATCTCGGCGGCATCGGCCGCGGATGCCTCGACAAAGGCCTGCTCGATATCGCGGAGCGCGTCGATCTCCGGCGGTGAGGCGTGCTCGGCGGCGAGGCGCGCGGCGGCGCCCTCCATGATCTCGCGCATGGCGTAGAGCTCGAGCACCTCGGAGATGTCGAGATTGCGGACGATCAGCCCGCGGCCGCCGGCAGGCGCGACGAAGCCGCGTGCGGCGAGCCGGCCCAGCGCCTCCCTCACCGGCGTGCGGCTGACCTTCAGCCGCTGGGCGACCTCTTCCTCGCGCAGGCGGTCGCCGGCGCGGTAGCTGCCGGCCTGGAGCGCCTCGCACAGCGAGCGGAACACGGCTTCGCCGAGCGCAACGCCGCCTCCGCGCGCGATCGTCCCACCTGAATTTGCCGGGCGTCTGGCCATTGTCCCTCGATGCGTCTTCTGCCCATGCAGATGCCGCTTGCGCGACTTATGTATATCTTTGTATACAAAGGTACGCAATGGCGGATCGGCGCGATCGAGACCGCCGGCTGGCAGAATGTCTCCAACTTCGCCGCATCGGGCAGATGGGATGAGCAGCAAATACGACGTGCTGGTGATCGGCGGCGGCAATGCGGCCCTGTGCGCCGCGATCAGCGCGCAGCGCGGCGGAGCGTCCGTGCTGGTGCTCGAAGGCGCGCCCAAGTTCTACCGCGGCGGCAACACCCGCCACACCCGCAACATGCGCTGCGCCCATGACGCGGCGACCGAAATCCTGACCGGCCCCTACACCGAGGAGGAGTTTTGGGAGGACCTGCTGCGCGTCACCGGCGGGCAAACCGACGAGGTGCTGGCGCGCCATATGATCCGCGAATCCAAGGACATCCTGAACTGGATCGTGGAGCAGGGCGTGCGCTGGCAGCCTTCCCTCGGCGGTACGCTGAGCCTCGGCCGCACCAACTCCTTCTTCCTCGGCGGTGGCCGGGCGATGCTGAACGCGCTGTATCTGACCGCGGAGCGGCTCGGCGTCGCCGTCGAATACGACGCCGAGGTCACCGACCTCGTGATCGAGGACGGCATGTTCCTCGCCGCGCGCCTCAAGCGGCCGATCAAGGGCGAGACCGAGATCCGCGCCACCTCGCTGGTCGCAGCTGCCGGCGGGTTCGAGGCCAACATCGAATGGCTGAAGCAATATTGGGGTGAGGCCGCCGACAATTTTTTGATCCGCGGCACGCCCTATAACCGCGGCTCGATCCTGAAGATGCTGCTCGACAAGGGCGTGCAGGAGGTCGGCGATCCCACCCAGTGCCATGCGGTCGCGATCGATGCCCGCGCGCCGAAATTCGACGGCGGCATCATCACGCGCCACGACTCCGTCGTGTTCGGCATCGTCGTCAACAAGCACGCCCAGCGCTTCTACGACGAGGGCGAGGACATCTGGCCGAAGCGTTACGCGATCTGGGGCCGGCTGGTCGCGGCGCAGCCCGACCAGATCGCCTATATCATTTTCGACTCGACCGTCGTGACCAGCTTCATGCCGACGCTGTTCCCGCCGATCGCCGGGCATACCATCACCGAGCTCGCCGGCAAGCTCGAGCTCGATCCGGCCGCGCTGGAAAGGACCATCACCGAATTCAACGCCGCGGTGCGGCCCGGGACCTTCGACCACACCATTCTGGACGATTGCGTGACGGAGGGCATCACGCCGCCGAAAACACATTGGGCGCGCCGGATCGAGACGCCGCCTTTTCTCGCCTATCCGGTGCGGCCCGGCATCACCTTCACCTATCT
The DNA here is from genome assembly GCF_025200865.1 of Bradyrhizobium sp. NC92. Lineage (NCBI taxonomy): Bacteria > Pseudomonadati > Pseudomonadota > Alphaproteobacteria > Hyphomicrobiales > Nitrobacteraceae > Bradyrhizobium > Bradyrhizobium sp. NC92. The sequence continues at coordinate 6,648,780 of NZ_CP104171.1, read as the reverse complement.
CGGCACGCGCGTGAACAAGGAGGCGCGCATGCTGATGAAGGGCGGCAAGCCGTCCGCCAACATGTTCGCGGCCGGCGAGATCATGGCGGGCAACGTGCTCGGCAAGGGCTATGCGGCCGGCATGGGCATGACCATCGGCAGCGTGTTCGGGCGAATCGCAGGACGGGAAGCGGCGAAACATGCACGGAACTAGGATTTTGGACGAAGCCGACCGTCTGATGACGGTCTGTAATTCCTGCCGCTATTGCGAGGGCCTGTGCGCGGTGTTTCCGGCGATGGAGATGCGCCGCGCCTTCTCCGACGGCGATCTCAACTATCTCGCCAATCTCTGCCATGCCTGCTGCGCCTGCTACGTCGACTGCCAGTTCTCGCCGCCGCACGAGTTCAACGTCAACGTTCCCGAGACGCTGGCGGTCGCGCGCGCGGAGTCCTATGCGGCCTATGCCTGGCCGCGTGCGCTATCCAGCACATTCGCGCGGAACGGCCTCGTCATCAGCATCACCACTGCGCTCAGCATGGCGGCGTTCATTCTCGGCTTCGCCGCCTTGAATGACCGCGGCGTGTTGTTCGGCGTGCACACCGGGCCCGGCGCCTTCTACAAGCTGATGCCGCACAACGCGATGGCTGCGCTGTTTGGCTCCGCATTCCTTTACGCGATCCTCGCCCTTGTCATGAGCGTGCGCGCCTTCTGGCGCGACATCGGCGCGCCCATCGGCGACCGTGCCGATGGCGGCTTGATCTTTCAGGCAATCCGCGATGCCGGCGAGCTGCGCTATCTTCATGGTGGCGGCGTCGGTTGCTACAATGAGGACGACAAGCCCACCGACCGGCGCAAGCTCTATCACCACCTGACCTTCTACGGCTTCATCCTTTGCTTCGCAGCGACGTCTGTTGCGACGCTTTATCACTATCTCCTCGGCCGCGAGGCGCCGTATCCGTGGTGGGACCTGCCCGTGGTGCTCGGCACGCTCGGCGGCATCGGCCTGATCGTCGGGCCGATCGGCCTGTTCGCCGCCAAGATGCGGCGCGATCCCGCGCTGCTCGACGAGTTCAGCTACGGCATGGATGTCGCCTTCATCGCCATGCTGTTCCTGACCGGCCTCACCGGAATGCTGCTGCTGGTGCTGCGCGAGACCGCCGCGATGGGACCGCTGCTCGCGCTGCATCTCGGCGCCGTGTTCGCATTGTTCATCACCATGCCCTACGGCAAGTTCGTGCACGGCATCTATCGCTTTGCCGCGCTGGTGCGTTACGCGCAGGAGCGGCGGACGGCGGCGTGACCCGCGCGCCGCTCGTCTCGGAGCCCGGTGAACCTCTTACGCCACGTCGCGCTCTGGCGCTGATGCCTGCTCGCGGGCCATTGCCGTCGCCGTGACGTAATCGGTCTTGCCGGTGCCGAGCAGCGGCACCTTGTCGACCACCATGATCGTTGCGGGCACGGTGAGCTCAGAGGCGCCAATCGCCTTGGCCTGGATCTGCATCGCGCTGCGCTCGGCGTTCTTCTCCGTGGTCAGCAGCACGATGCGCTCGCCCTTGCGCTGGTCGGGAATCGAGACCGCGACCGAGCCGGCTTGCGGCCACAACGCCGCCGCGATGGCCTCGACCGCCGACAGCGACACCATTTCGCCCGCGATCTTGGCAAAGCGCTTGGCGCGGCCCTTGATGGTGATGAACCCGGCCGAGTCGATCGAAACGATGTCGCCGGTGTCGTGCCAGCCGTCGGGGAGCACTTCGAGCACGCCGGGATTTTCGGCCCTGAGATAGCCGAGCATCACGTTCGGGCCGCGCACCGAGAGGCGTCCGCCTTCCTCGATGCCGGGGACCGGATCGAGGCGGCTTTCCATCAGCGGTGACAGGCGCCCAACCGTGCCGGGGCGGTTGGCCATCGGCGTATTCATCGCCAGCACCGGCGCCGTCTCGGTGACGCCGTAGCCTTCGAGGATGCGGATGCCGTAGCGCTCCATGAACACCTGCCGCGTGCGGTCCTTGACCGCTTCGGCGCCGGCGATCACGAGGCGCAGGGTGCGGAAGTCGTAAGCATGCGCCGAGCGGGCATAGCCGGTGAGGAACGTGTCCGTGCCGAACAGGATCGTCGCGCCGGTCTGGTAGATCAGCTCGGGCACGATCCGGTAGTGCAGCGGCGACGGATACATGTAGATCGGAATGCCCGCCAGCAGCGGCATCATCATTCCGCCGGTCAGCCCGAACGAGTGGAACACCGGCAGCACGTTGAACACCTTGTCGTTGGCATTGGCATCGACCCGGGCCAGCGCCTGCGCAGCGTTGGCGAGGATGTTGCGGTGGGACAATACCACGCCCTTCGGCGTTCCTTCCGAACCCGAGGTGAACAGCACGACGGCGGGATCGTTGGCCTGGCGGGGTACGCGCGGCGTGGTGCCGGCGAGCAGGCCCTTGACCTTGTCGACGGTGCCGATCGAGGCACGGACGTCCTCGAGATAGACTACACGCGCCTCCGCGGAGATCGCGGCCATCAGCTTGTCGAGCTTGCCCTTCTCGATGAAGGCCTTCGAGGTCAGCACGGTCTTGACCTGCGCGGCTTTCATGGCGGCGAGCACGTTGACCGGACCGGCCGAGAAGTTGAGCATCGCCGGCACCCGGCCGCTGTTCTGCAGCGCCATGAAGACGACGGCGACGCCCGCGGAGTTCGGCAGCAGCACGCCGACATTCTCGCCGACGGCGGTGCCGCTCTCCAGCTTCCGGCTCAGCACCTGCGCGCCGAGGATCAGCTTGCGGTAGGTCAGCTTGGTGCCGAGCGCGTCCTCGATGATGACCTTGCCGGTATCGCGGTCGCGATAGGCGTGTCCGAGTGCCTCGAACAGCGTGTGATCGAGCATGGCGTTCTTGACGAGAGCGTCGATCATGACGTCCTGCAGCGCGGCGCCGGCCGCGTTGCGGCGTGCCTTGCCCTTGAGCGCTTCGTCGACCGGAAGCTTGACCGGCGGCAGGATGGTGACCGTCACGCGCGGAAACCACGACCGCTTGATCTGGCTCGAGTTGAGATAGCTGAGATAGGAGCGCTGCGCGCCTTCGATGCGGACGGGTACGACCACGGCGTCGGCCTTGTCCGCGATCATCGCGGTGCCGTCATACACCTTCATCAGCGAGCCGGAGACGGTGATCCGTCCTTCCGGGAAGATCACGACAGGCTCGCCCGCGGCGACGAGCTTGATCAGGTCGCGCGCAGCCAGCGGCTTGGTCGGGTCCATGGTGTAGTGCTTGACGACGCGCAGGAACGGCTTGGCCCACCAAGCCTTGGCGATGCCGGTGTCGACCGCAAAGCTCGCGTCGATCGGCAGCACGGCGTGCAGCAGCGGGCCGTCGATCAGGCTGACATGGTTGGGGGCGATCAGCATGCGCGTTCCCGGAGGCGGCAGGTTTTCGAGCCCCCGCACCTCGGTACGGAACAGGGCGCGGAACAGCAGCCCGCCGGCATCGCGCACACCTTCCTTGCCCCACTTGGTCAGCACGAACCACACCGCGCCGAAGCTGGCGACGCCGAGGCCGAAGAAGATCCAGCCGACATGGAGACCGGCCGCCTGCAGCAGCGCGACGAACAGCGAGCCGACCACCATGAAGGCGGCCTGCAGCACGTTGCCGGCGGCGATGATGCGGGCGCGCTCGGAAGGTTCGGACCAGGCCTGGACCGCGGCAAAGGACGGAACGACGAACAGGCCGCCGCCGAACGCGAAGGCGACGAAGTCGGCCAGCATGCGCAAGCCGGCGAACGAGGTGGCGAAGCCGAGCGCGGTGATGTCCTGCCCCTTGGCGGTGACGCCGATCGCCCAGGCGAGATCGAGGCCGGCAAAGCCCATGATGATGGCGCCGATCGGCACCAGCGCCAGGTTCGGGCGAACATGGCTGAGGCTGGCGGCAAACAGCGAGCCGATGGCGATGCCGATCGCGAAGACGGCAAGGCACAGCGTCACCACGCCCTCGGTGCCGCCGACGACCTCCTTGATCAGCGCCGGCAGCAGCGACAGCACGATGGCGCCGACCAGCCAGAACCAGGAGACGATCACGGTGCCGTCCCACAGCCGATGATCGGCATGCAATGTCTTGAGCAGGCTCACCGTTGAGGTCCAGGGATTGGCATCGACGGGCAGCTCAGGCGCGGAGGGCGTCGTCTGCGGAATGCGGGACGCGAACGCCCAGGACAGCACGGCCAGCACGACCACGGCCGATGCGACCCAGCCCATATGCGCGGAGCCGGCCACGAACTGGCCGCCGGCGACGGTGCCGAGCAGGATCGCCATGAAGGTCGCGCCTTCGACCAGCGCGTTGCCGGTCGCGAGCTCGCCGAGCTCCAGCTGGTCCGGCAGCATCGCGTACTTCACCGGGCCGAACAAAGCGGCGATGGTGCCGAACAGCGCGAGCGCGGCGAACAAGAGCGGCACCGAATGCAGGAAGAAGCCGGCAGCGGCGAAGGCCGCGGCAAAAATCTCGGCGAATTTGAGCCGCCTTGCGACGACGGATTTGACGTATTTGTCGGCGAGCTGGCCGCCGAGCCCGGACAGGATGAAGTAGGGGAAGATGAAGACGGCACCTGCGACCGTCACCAGCGCATCGCCATGGCCGGTCGCCGCGCTGTACAGCAGAATGATGACGAGTGCGTTCTTGAGCACGTTGTCATTGAGCGCCGAGAAGAATTGCGCCCAGAACAACGGCGCGAAGCGGCGTGACGACATCAATTCCCTGATCATGACTAGTCCTGTTCCAAAAAGGCAGCCTGAGACTGTGCGTTGTCTGTGAAACGTCACGACCGGAAGCGCATGGGGCGAACGATTGCGCGGCAACGAAGTTGCTGGCCTGCTCTGTCCCCTCGGTTCCTCCGATCCTGTTGGTCTTCAATTGGTCTCGTTAGGTTCGCAAATATCTGGTCGAGGTCGCGGCGGACCCGGGCGGGAGCAGCCTCACTCGCCCGGATATGGCGCCGGGCGATGAAGGAAAAGCTGAACCGCATCGCTGAAATCCGCCGGATCGGCCGCGCAGGTCCAGACATGGTGAGTGCATCCTTGCAGCCGGCGCTTGCATTCGAACCGACCCGCGCGCGCCTCAAGTGAGATGGGCGAGGTGGCGAAACGGCGAGAGGCGGCCGAGCAGGCTGAACCGGCGCCGCTCCTGGCGCGCACGGGCGCGGCTCGCCCGCCCCATCCGGAAGGTCGCCCGGCGCTCGGCGAGCACGCCCGCAACGTCGCAAGCCGTGGCGATGCGATTGATCGGCGCCATGGCGAACCGCAGCAGGGCGCGGCCGAGCCCGGTTGCGAGGGCGGCGGCGTCATCGGCGAAGGTGGTGACGAGATCGACAGCAAGGGTTTGCATTTTCCAGGTCTCCAGGTTAGATTGAACAATGTTCACATGAGTAGCTTGAAAATGAACAACGTTCAAGAAGAATCGCGGCGCGACCAGAAAAAATTTCGGCGCCGGCTGCAAATCGTCGAGATTGCGCGCGGCATTATCTCAGCTAAGGGGCTGAGATCATTGAAGGTTCGGGACGTGGCGGAGGCGGCCGGCTGCTCGGTTGGCAGCATCTATAACGAGTTCGGCGACTTCGATGGGGTCATCCTGACGGTGAACCGGGAAACGGTTCAGGCGCTCACAGCCCGGCTCCGGGCTGTTCCTGCCGAGGGTCCGGTTCGCCAGCTCTATGGGCTCGCCGAGACCTATCTCGACTTCTTCGCCGCGCACGCCAATCTGCTGCGCTCCCTGTTCGAGCATCGGATGGAGGACGATCGCCCCTATCCGGACGATATCCTCCAGATGGTGATGGATGCGTTCGCGCTGATGCATCCGCCCTTGGTGCGGCTATTGCCGGATGCGGATGACGTGAAGATCGCGCTGCTGTCGCGCACGCTGTTTTCCGCCGTGCATGGCATCATCTCGCTCGGCCTCGAGGAGCGCATGGTGGCCGTGCCGTCGCAGATGCTGCGCCAGCAGATCGAACAGTTCGTCGACACCCATCTCAGAGGTCTCGGCATTCTGCCGGTCGGTGCAGGGCTGTCTCGATGAGGCGCCGCCGCTACCAGGTGTAGCGCAGGCTCGCGGTGCCGGAATAAGTGGTGCTGTGAGCCGCGAGCTCGCCGTCGAACTTGGCCGACAGGGCAACACCGTTCGAAAATTTCAGCTCGGCACCGGCGGATGCGAGGGCAGCGTCTTTCGCCGGCGTCGCGCCATTTACGATGAAGCTGGCGCCGGGCAGGGCCTGGAACGCGGCGACGAGCGTCGGATCGCTCACCCAATCATGGGCCCACGCGGCGCGAGCCCGTAGCGTCAGGACCGCACTCGGCGAGACCAGCGTCGCCCGGTCGAAGCGTGCGCCGAGCTCACTCCTCGTGTGGGAGGCCGTGCGTCCCTGATAGGTCAGGCCAAATCCGCTGCCGGCCGGATCAGTCTCGGTATAGGTCGGCGTGCGAAATGCCTGCGCCTGCGCAGCCGCGTAGGGCGTGAAGCCGCCGATCGGCGTGGCGAAGCGATAGCCGCTCTCGATGCGGCCGCCGACGGTCTGAGCATCGAACTTTGCGGTGAGCTGGTTGCCGAACGGGGCCAGGCGATCCGTCGACATCCAATGATTGGCCACGGCGAGAGAGGCGGCGAAATAGGCGGGTCCGTTGCGGACCGCGGTGTACACGCCGGCCTGGACCGCATCGCTCTTGCCACCGCCGATCGCCTGCGCCAGATCCCACTTGGTGCCGCCGCCGGAGAGCGCGAAGCCGACGACCGCGTCGCGGCTGACATGATAGTCGGCGCCGGCAGCTACGCCGCCGGCGCGGGCGCTGAGGTCGTGGCTGCCGATCACGACCGGGTCGCCGCTGGTGCGATTGGTGCCGCCGAACGCCGCGCCCCAGGCGGTCCAGCGCTCGGCAAAGGTCGGCGCCTTCGGCGGGGCGCCCAGAACCTTGTTGTAGGCGAGGGCAATATCCTCCGGCAGCGCGGCGCGCTCGGGGCTGAAGCCGAGCGCAGTGTCGCTGGCGCTCGTGGTACCGCGTCCGCTCACGAACGGATCGAGCATGAGGCCGAGGAACTGGCTGGTGAACTGGAACGCGCCCTGCTGCGCGCCGGTGGCAGCTTCGCCTGAGAGCTGATCGAGATTGTAGCGGAGCTGGGCGTCGCTTTGCCCTGCGAAAGACGAGAGGAAGGGCAGATTGGGGCCGAATGCGCTCAGCGCGCCGGCCACTTCCTTCTGGTTTTGCGTCTGTGCGATGGAGAGGAACGCGGCGTTGTTGTAGTTGAGCGTCAGGAAAACGTTGAATCCGTCATAGCTGAGGGAGGACGCGAACAGCTGCGGATTGTATCCGCTGACGGTCACGCCCGCGAAGCTGCCGGTGAGGCCAGCCGTCGTGCTGAGGATGGTATACTGTGTCGAGGGATTGTAGGCGCCTGCAAGTGTGGTGACGGCGACGGTGCCGCCGGTCAGCGTCGCGCTCATAGCGGTAATCTTGTCAGATTGTCCGGCCGCGTTGACCGAGATCGCGTACGTCGACCCTGACTGGAACGCCGCATTGCTGTTGACGACGAGTTGACCGAGATTGCCGGGCGCGACCGTACCGCCCGACACCACGGTGAGCGATCCGATCATGCCGCTGCCACCGAGCGTGCCGCCGGTCACGACCGTCCCGAAGTTGGCCATCGTGCCGTTGACGATGAGGGTGCCGGCCTGGACGACCAGGGCGGCCGCGTCCATCGTGATGCCCGTCAGCGTCCAGGTCGAATTGCCGGTTTTTTCCAGCAGCTCGAAGTCCTTGAACTGGCCGGCCGCGCCGAATGTGCCGAGGTCGAATGCCGCGTTGGCGGTCCCGCCCAGGCGCAACGTGTCCATTCCGTTCCCACCCACGACCCAGCCCGTGATGTTCGATCCCGCGCGCAGCTCGAAGACGTCGTTGCCATTCTTGAGGTCGACGGCGGTGCTGACCCCACTGCTGCTGATCGCGCCCGAATTGACGATGGTGTCTTGACTGTTCGAGCCCGAAATTGCGGTGCCGACACTCGAGATCGTTCCCGCATTGTTGATGACGTTGCCGTCAGCTGCGCTGTTGAGATCGATGGCAGCGACATTGCCGGACTGCACGAGGCCGCTCGACAAGATGTTCACCTGGTTGTTCGCCGCTCCAGCGCCGATGCTGATTCCGATAGCTCCGAGGGCGCCGCTTCCCACCGCGCCGGCGATCTCGACGACGTTGTTGCTCGAATTGGCGAGGCCGATGCTCGCCGAGCCAAGGGGTGTCGATGCAACCACCGCCCCGGCATCGATCGTTATGGTGTTGTTGCCTCCACCGCTCACGTCGATGCCGTCATTGCTGCTGGATGTGACCGACGCGTTGCCGAAGACCCTGACTGCGCTGTTGGATGCGAATTGAAGAAATATGCTCGCAAAGGTGGGGTCGCTCACCGTGGTCGCGGTGGTGCCGTCCCCGATGTTGACGGTGACGCCGGTGACCACGGCTGCTGTTTTGATCTGGGTGTTGTTCCCGACGCAGGTAACTGAATCGCCCGATTGAAGCGTCGTTAGCGTGCCGCTCCCGGTCATCACACACACCGCTTGTGCCGGCGTGATGAACCCCGGCAGCGAGCTGCCCAGGGCACCGATCGTGGTGCTCAAGAGAAGCGCGCGCCGCCGGCGCGTCGTTGCACGAACGATATTGCGCGGGGCGATCAAATCATTCCAAGGCACTTCCAAGCTCCTCTCGGCGCGGTCCGGGCGGATTCGTACCCGCAGCATCGGGCGCACCCATGCTTAGCGAGTGAGGCCCCGGCCATCGTGGACAGGGGCGCAATGCGACGTGTCAGAATGCGAAGGGCGCTGCTTTTTCAGATCGATGTGGCCGCGGCGTCACAACTGTGCTGCGTCACCGCATTGTGGGGCGCGCCGGATGGATCGGGGCGCCTTCGGTGGGCCTGAGGCACCTCAACCTGATTGCGATGGCGCTGGAGATGAATTTGGGGGCTAGGCGGCAATCAGCCCTTTGCAGCGATGACCTCGCGCGGCCGGTGCGCGATTACGACGACGTCCGGTTTTCCGCTCTCGACCTGAACGCGGTTGCGTCCCTTTTCCTTGGCGCGGTAGCAGGCGGCATCCGCGCGCCGCATCGCATCCTCGAGCGTGATGTTGCCGTCGGCGATGCAGGCGACCCCGATGCTGGCGGTCACGGCAAAGCCGCGGTCGTCCCAGGTGAAATCGAACAGCTCCAGCGACCGGCGCAGGCGCTCGGCGATGTCGACGGCATCGAAGGGGGAGCATCGCGGCAGGATCAGGCCGAATTCGTCACCGCCGAGCCGGGCCACCAGATCATGCGCATGCCGGTCCTGTTGTAGCAGGCGCGAGACCTGGCAGAGCAGGCGGTCGCCGGCGAGATGGCCGCAGCTGTCGTTGACGCTCTTGAACGGGTCGAGGTCGATCAGGATGAGGGCGAGCGCACCCGCTGCGGCATTGTCCAGCTCGCTTTGCAGGCGCGCCTCGAAGGCGCGGCGGTTGCAAAGGCCGGTCAGCCAATCGTGCGATGCCTGCCAGGCCAGGCGCTCCTTCTCGGCATGCAAGGCGTCTTCGAATGACTGCCGTTGCAGCACCAGCCGCCGCGTATGCCAGATCAGCAGCAGGATCAGCGTCGCGGCGGTGAGGACATTTATGCCCGTCAGCATCAGCTTGATCGCGCGGGAGCCTTCGCCGAGGACGGTGGAGAACCGCTTGGCATGCACCGTGAACTGGGCATTGAGCTCTGACAGCCGCGACGACAGGAATTGCAGGCGGCCGTCGTCCTGAATGGGACCTTTCTCCAGCTCGGATCGGATGACCTCGCCGAACACGCTGAGCTCCAGCAGCATGGGGTCGGTGGCGGCCCATTCCCTGATCGCGTCCTGGAGGAAGCTGACGCGGTTGAAATAGCGAAACAGCCAGATCAAACCCGGGACATCGTCGGGATGGTTGCCGCCTTGCAGAAAGCCGATGCGCGCGGCCTCGACGTCGACCGGATCGCGCTCGAGCGCCCAGCGCGCGAACTCGTCGCCGATGGGAACGGCGAGTGAAGCCTGATATTGCGCGAACTGGCTCGGTTCGCCCGAATGCAGATAGAGATTGAGGAAATAGACGGCGTTCTTCTGCGAGCGTGACCAGAGTGCTTCGCCGGCGACATAGGCGCGGACCGACGACATCACCTCGAGGCTGAATCCGGCGATCGCCGCCTGCAGCAGGACGACCATCACGAAAGGCAAGACGAGCTTGATGACGTGAAGGAAGTTGCCGCCCTCCGCCGACGCCGCTGTTCTGCGAAACACACTAGTCCCCAAGTCGATCGACGCGCCCCAGAGGGCGTTGCGCCTGCAACGCAAAGTAGACGAGATGGTTGCTTAACTCGACCTGAAAGGCGCGGAGGACTCCGTACCAGGGTGAAGCCGTTGTGAAGCAGGCGTCCGCAAATCGCTTCAAATGCCGGCGAACGGACAACTGGCGCGGTATCGACGAACGATGCCGCGCATTCGTCATGCGCGATTTACCCGATGGAGAGAATTTGGCGAGGCGCTACACCAGCACCGGCTTGCGCACGCGACCGGCGTCGCCGAACACGCGCAGGTAACGCGCGATCTCCGAGGGCAGGCCGGTCGCCTTCTCCGGATTGTCGGAGAGCTTGACAGCCGGACGGCCGTCGACCGACGAGACCTTGCAGACCAGCGAGATCGGGTCGAGGCTGATCGAGCCGTCCGGCGTGCAGCCGACGAAGTCGTTGGTGAGGTTGGTGCCCCAGCCGAAGGAGAGCCGCACGCGCCCTGCGAAGTGGCGATAGGTGTCCTCGATCGAGCCGACATCCATCGCGTCGGAAAAGACGAGCAGCTTGTCCTTGGGGTTGCGGCCCTTCTTTTCCCACCAGGCGATGATCTCCTCGCCGGCCTGGATCGGCGGCGCGCTGTCGGGGCGAAAACCGGTCCAATCGGCCACCCATTCCGGCGCATCGCGCAGGAACGCCTTGCTGCCGAAGGCGTCGGGCAGCGCGATCAGGAGGTTGCCGCCGTAAGTCTGACGCCATTGGTCGAGAATGCGGTAGGGCGCCCAGCGCAATTCCTCGTCGTCCCTGGCGAGCGCGGCTGCCACCATCGGCAGCTCGTGCGCGTTGGTGCCGATGGCTTCGAGATCGTTGTCCATCGCGAGCAGCACATTGGACGTGCCGATGAAGGAGGGGCCGAGGCCTTCCTTCACCGCCTCGACGCACCAGCGCTGCCAGAGGAAGCCGTGACGGCGGCGCGTGCCGAAGTCGGAGAGCCGCAGGCCCTCGAGCTGGCGCAGCCGTTCGACCTTGGTCCACAGCTTGGCCTTGGCGCGGGCGTAGAGCACGTCGAGCTCGAAGCGGCCGCGGCCCTTCATGGCCGCACGCGAACGCAGCTCGTTGAGGATCGCAAGTGCCGGAATCTCCCACATCGTGGTGTGGGTCCAGGGGCCATGGAAATGCAGCTCGTATTGGCCCTCGACCTTGCGCAGCTCGTACTCGGGCAGGCGGAATTCCGCCAGCCAGCGGATGAAATCCGCCGAAAACATATGGGTCTTGCCGTAGAAGGTGTTGCCGGCCAGCCAGATCAGCTCTTTCTTGGTGAAGCGGATGGTGCGGGCATGGTCGAGCTGGGCGCGCAGCTCGCCCTCGTCGATGATCTCGGCAAGCCGCACATGGCGCGAGCGGTTGATGACCGAGAAGGTCACCTGCTGATCCGGGTAATCCTCCCGAATCATCTGCAACATCAATAGTTTGTAGAAGTCGGTATCAAGCAGGCTGCGGATGATGGGATCCAGCCGCCAGCTGTGATTGTAGGTCCGGCTCGCAATGTCAGTCACTGTCATGGGGGGATTTTAGCGCGGCTCCCCCTGCGCAACCAGTGGGTTTGGGACGAGCAGTCTTGCGTAGCGCGGCACCTGATATCAGGGCTTGAGAACCGGAGATCAGAGCTTGGCGGCCGTCGTCGCGACGGCCTCGAGCTGGCTCCTGACCCAGCGATGGGCCGGGTCCTTCTGGTAGCGCTGGTGCCAGACCATGAACATCGGCAGCTCGGCCAGGGTCTTCGTGCGGGACGCCAGCGGGATCGGCGTTTGCGCAAAGCCGCGCATCACGCCGGACGCGAGCAGGCTCGGCATGCTCGCCAGCATCTGCGAGCCGCGCAGGAAGGACGGCACGCCGGAGAAGCTCGGCACCGAGATCGCGATGTCGCGGTGAAGCCCGTTCGCTGCGAGCCGGCGGTCGAAGTCGAGCCGCTCATTGTCCGTGTAGACCACGGTGATGTGACGCGCCGCGAGATAGGCATTGCGGCTGGCCGGCGCGGCACGTGCCTTGGCATCGTAGTAGCAGACATAGTGATCCCTCAGCAGCCGCTTCTGCACGATGTCGACGCCCGATGGCGGCAGTGGTGTGATCAGGAGGTCGCAGCGGTTCTCGCGCAGCATCGCCGGCGAAGGCGATTGCGAGGGGATCACGCGCAGGTTCAGGCTCTTCACTTGTGCGGCGACGTGATCGAAGAACCGCGGCAGCAGCAGGTCGCGCTGGAAGTCGTTGGCGGCGATCGTCAGCGACAGCTGAGCCTCCTCCGGCGCGAAGCTGACGCCGCCGGCAAAGCTGCGCATCTCGTCGATCAGCGCGCGTGCCTTGCCGGCCAGCGCCTGGGCATGAGCCGTTGCGACGATGCCGCGGCCTGACTTGGCGAACAGCGGATCGCCGGCGATCCGCCGCAGCTTGTTCAGGGCGTGGCTGACGGCCGATTGCGTCAGGCCGAGCCGCGTCGCCGCCGCCGTGACCGATCCCTCCTCCAGCACGGCCAGGAACAGTTCGAGGGCGTGGCCATCGAGGGCCAAATGATCGATTTCCTTCATGTAATTCATTATAATTCATCTATTTATCTTGAGCATAGGGTGGCTCATGCTCTCCCGATAAGCCGGGCCCGACCCCGGGCTCCCAGGGAGAGACAACGCCGATGAATGCCCAGGCGCCAGCCTTGCGGGATCCCCGCCTCAACCGTCCCGAGCCGTTCACGCCGCCGCTCGGCGACGGCGGCTTCTTCCAGCGCGACCGCGCGATCCATCCGCCGGCACATGCGCCAGGCTACAAGTCCTCGGTACTGCGCTCGCCGCGCCAGTCGCTGCTGTCCCTTGAGAACTCGATCTCGGAGATGTCAGGGCCGGTGTTCGGGCACAATGATCTCGGCCCGCTCGACAACGATTTGATCCGCAATTGCGCCAAGGACGGCGATCCCGTCGGCGAGCGCATCATCGTCCACGGTCGCGTGCTGGACGAGACCGGCCGCGGCATTCCGAACACGCTGGTCGAGTTCTGGCAGGCCAATGCGGGCGGCCGCTACCGGCACAAGAAGGACACCTATCTGGCGCCGATCGATCCGAATTTCGGCGGCTGCGGCCGTGCGCTCACCGACGACACCGGGTACTATTATTTCCGCACCGTGAAGCCGGGCCCCTATCCCTGGCGCAACTACGTCAACAGCTGGCGCCCCGCCCATATCCACTTCTCGGTGTTCGGCTCGGGCTTTGCGCAGCGGCTGATCACGCAGATGTATTTCGAAGGTGACCCGCTGATCCCGGTCTGCCCGATCCTGACGACGATTCCGGACAAGGACGCGCTCGATCGCCTCGTCGCGCCGCTCGATCTCAACGCCTCGACGCCGTTCGACTCGCTCGCCTACCGCTTCGACATCGTGCTGCGCGGCCAGCGCTCCACCTATTTCGAAAATCGCACCGCGGGGAACTAAGCCCATGCCGCAGCCGCTCAACTACCTCAAGGAAACCGCCTCGCAGACCGCCGGGCCCTACGTCCATATCGGCCTGATCCCGGCCATGGCCGGCTTCGACATCTTCGAGAAGAACTTCTCCAACGTGCTGGTGACGCCGAATACCAAGGGCGAACGCATCACGCTGGAGGGCAAGGTGCTCGACGGCGCCGGCACGCCGCTGCGCGACGTGCTGCTGGAGATCTGGCAGGCCAATGCGGCCGGCCGCTACAACCATCCGGCCGATCGCTCGGCCGGCGCGCTGGACGACGAGTTTCGTGGCTGGGGCCGCGCCGGCTCCGACTTCGACAGCGGCCTCGTCACCTTCGAGACCATCAAGCCGGGCGCGATCACCGACAGGACGGGACGCAAATGCGCGCCGCACGTCAACGTCTGGATCGTCGCGCGCGGCATCAACATCGGCCTCAACACCCGGCTCTATTTCTCGGACGAAGAGGCGGCCAACGCCGCCGATCCCGTGCTCAACCTGATCGAGCAGCCGATGCGCCGCAAGACATTGATCGCAACCCGCAGCGAGCGCGCCGGCAAAATCGTGTACGCCTTCACGATCAATTTGCAGGGGCCGGAGGAGACGGTGTTCTTCGACGTGTGAGGCGCCGGGGCGGCCGTCCTCCGATCATTCCACCCGGTCGTCGCGCTTGATCGTTCCGCGCGCGAGGAATTGCGGCGGCTGCCGCATCTCGCGCGATCCCAGCCGATCGGGTGGATCGCGCCCAACTTTTGGTTTCAGCTCCACCAAATCAATGAAGGCGTCCGCCTGCCGGCGCAGGTCGTCGGCGACCATGGGCGGCTGAGTGGAGAGTGTGGAGACGACGGTCACGCGGACACCGCGGCGTTGCAAGGCCTCGACCAGCGAACGGAAGTCCCCATCGCCCGAGCACAACACGATCTGATCGACGTGCTGGGCGAGCTCCATCGCGCTCACGGCAAGGTCGACATCCATGCTGCCCTTCACCTTGCGGCGGCCGGTAGCGGGGTCGACGAATTCCTTGGTGAGCTTGGTGACGACGGTGAACCCGTTGTAGTCGAGCCAATCGATCAAGGGGCGGATCGACGAATATTCCTGATCCTCGATGATGGTCGTGTAGTAGAAGGCGCGTAACAGCGTAGCTCGGCTTTGAAATTCACAGAGCAGGCGTCTGTAATCGATCTCGAAGCCGAGCGCCTTGGCGGTGGCATGGAAATTGGAGCCGTCGATGAAGAGCGCGCTCTTCCCAAGCGAAGACATTATCCACAACTCCCGGGTTCGGCGCGAAAGCCGACCGTCCAGCCGAAATGGCGCGGCGTGTCGGCAGGAAAATACCTCAACGCGCCGTTGGTTTGCCGAAAAAGCGGCGCAGACGACCGGACAGGGTTGGCCGCCTTGCGCCGAGGGTAGGGAGGTTGCATGCCACCAGCGCCAGGGCGCCGAATGCCGTCACGCTAGGGCCTGGGCATGCCCCGCTCAATTGTACGGAGGTAAAGCGCCTCTATCCAAAGGATGGGGCGCTATATACGAAGGTAGTGGCAACGAGAGATATCGCGGTTCCGCGGCGCGTCAGCCTTCGCCGCCATGGAGCCGCGCGCGAAACGCGCGTGGCGATACGCCCGTGGCGGCGGCGTAGACCCGGCTGAAATAGGCGGGGTCGTCGAAGCCGAGGGCGTAGGCGATCGTCGAGACCGGCAGGTTGGTGTAGACGAGGTTGCGCCGCGCCTCGCGGATCAGGCGGTTGAGGATCAGATGCGAGGCGGTGTCCCCGGTCGCCGCCCGCGTGATCCGGTTGAGATGCGTCGGCGTCACCGACAGCGCCCCGGCATAGTCGGCGACGCTCCAGCGCTCCAGATGATGCTGCTCCAGCAGCGCCTCGAAGCGGCGGAACAACCCGCTTTCCGCGGTGCCGTTGCCGCCGCTCTCGCCCGTGAGCGCGCGCGCCACCAGCCCGATCATGGCCGACGACAGGGCGCGGAGCACATGCGCACGGCCGAAGTCGCGCGCGGCGTGCTCGGCGAAGATCTGCTTCATCGTGGCGCGGATCTGCGGCGTGCCGCGCACCACCGCCGACCGCGACAGCGCCCCGCGCAGGCCCTCGGCGGCGAGCAGCGCTTCATCGAGAATCTCCGCGGCGATGGTCAACACCCACCCTTGCGTATCGGGCTCGAAGCGGAAGCCGTGGACGTGGCCGACCGGCACGTTGACGATCTGCATCGGCCTCAGCGGCACCACGCGCCCGTCGAGCGTCGCCTCGCCGCCACCGCGCTCGATCAGCAGCACCTGGTGCAAGCGGGCATGGCGGTGCACGGCTAGCGTCCAGTCGTGCAGCACCGAACGCGACGCGATCGTCTCGCAATGCACGACGTCAGGCAGATCGCCGGACTCGCCGAACAGATTGTAGACCCGGATCGCCGGGGCGGGGACCGCGCTTCTCATGTTCGAATAGTACAAGACAAAGGCGAAACCCTCCATCGGTCTGCGGCGTAGAATATGCAAAAAAATGCCGACGGGAGGACGCAAAAATGAAAGTTCAGGTCTGTATCATCGGCGGTGGGCCGTCCGGGCTGCTGCTGTCCCAGCTGCTGCACCTCAAGGGCATCGACACCATCCTGCTGGAGAAATACAGCCGCGACCACGTGCTGGCCCGGATCCGCGCCGGCGTGCTCGAGCACGGCTTTGCGAAGCTGATGCGCGAGGCGCAGTGCGGCGAGCGGATGGACCGCGAGGGCGAGATCCACAACGGCTTCGAGATCGCCCATGACGGCGTGCTGTCCCATATCGACTTGCACAAGCATTCCGGCGGCAATTCGGTGCTGGTCTACGGCCAGACCGAGCTGACGCGCGACCTCTACGAGGCGCGCGACCGGGTCGGCGGCAAGGTCGTGCACAATGCCGAGGACGTCACGCCGCATGATCTGACGTCGGATCGGCCCTACGTGACGTATCGCTCGAACGGGCAGACGATACGCGTCGATTGCGACTACGTCGTCGGCGCCGACGGTTTCCATGGCGTCAGCCGCAAGTCGATCCCGAAGGACGTGCTGCGCGAATATGAGAAGGTCTATCCGTTCGGCTGGCTCGGGGTGCTGTCGCGCACGAAGCCGGTATCGCCCGAGCTGATCTACGTGAAGCACGAGCGCGGCTTTGCGCTATGCTCGCTGCGCTCGCAGGTGCTGAGCCGCTATTACATCCAGGTGCCACTGACGGACAAGGTGGAGGACTGGAGCGACGATGCGTTCTGGGCCGAGCTGAAACGCCGCCTGCCGGACGAGGTTGCCGGCCGCCTGATCACCGGCCCGTCGATCGAGAAGAGCATCGCACCCTTGCGCAGCTTCGTCGCCGAGCCGATGAGCTATGGCCGCCTGTTCCTCGCCGGCGATGCCGCGCACATCGTGCCTCCGACCGGCGCGCGCGGGCTGAACAGCGCCGCGTCCGACATCTATTATCTCTATCACGCGCTGCTCGCGCATTATCAGAGCGGCGACGATGCCGGTCTCAAGGGCTATTCCGCCAAGGCGCTCGCGCGGATCTGGAAGGCACAACGCTTCTCCTGGTGGATGACGATGATGCTGCACCGCTTCCCCGACCGCATCGAATACGAGGATCGGCTGCAGCAGACCGAGCTCGACTATCTGCTCTCGTCCGAAACGGCGCAGCGGCTGCTCGCGGAGAACTATACGGGGCTGCCGTTTTAACGCGGCCTCTCTTCACCCTCCCCTGGAGGGGGAGGGTCGATCGCGCGAAGCGCGAGCGGGGTGGGGTGATCTCTCCACACGGGCACTGCCTCGGTGGAGAGACTGTCACCCCACCCCGTCTCACATTTCGCTGCGCTAAATGTGAGCCGACCCTCCCCCTCCAGGGGAGGGTAAGGGGCCACGCTACTTTCCTTCCAGCGTATTGACCGGTGTCCAGTCCGGCGGCGGCGGAGTCTCCGTCAGCACTTTCGCGCGCTTGGCGAACCGAGCTGACGCAGGATCGATCTTCGCGACGCCCTCGAACGCATCGGCCGCCTTCGCAAACTCGCGTCCCCGCCAGCACGCCAGCCCTTCCGCATATGCTGCGGCCACCTTCGCCTGCTCGGCGCTTTGCGCGCCGGTTTCCGCCAGCGGCTCGAACACCCTGATCGCCTCGCCGCGGCCCTGCACCCTGATCGCATCGAGCTCGCGCCAGGCGAAGCTATCGCCGGTCTGCGCCATCGTGGTTTCGGAGGCCATGATCGCGGTGCCGTAATATTTGTTGGCGCCCTCGAGCCGGGAGGCGACGTTCACGGTGTCGCTCATCACGGTGTAGTTGAAGCGGCGCCGCGAGCCGATATTGCCGACCACGGCTTCGCCGCTGTTGAGCCCGATGCGGTGCGACAGGCCGTGACCGGCGAAGGCGGGATGGCCGGCATTGAGCTCGGCGAGCTTGTCGTGGCACTTCAGCGCGGCACGCACCGCGTTGCGCGCGTGGGCGGGATCGTCGGCCGGTGCGCCGAACATGGCGACGATGGAATCCCCGATATATTTGTCGACGTAACCGCCATGGCCTTCGATGATGTCGGTCATGGCGGACAGATATTCGTTCATCAGCGTCACCAGCTCGCCCGGCGTCATCGTCTCGGCGATCGACGAGAATCCGCTGAGGTCGGAGAAGAACATCGTGACGTTGCGAGTCTCGCCGCCGAGCGCCGGCATCTTGCCGGAGGCGACCATGGTCTCGATCACCTCGGGCGCGAGGTAAAGGGCAAAGCTCTTGCGCAGGAAGCGCTCGTCGCGGTCGGCCAGCACGAAGCGATAGCCGATCATGATCGCGAGCGCGGCAAGGCTGGCGAGCGCCGGTTCGGTCAGCGGCAGCGCCAAGGCATGGACGAATGCGCCGACGGCAACGACCAGGTAGACGATCGTGAGGCCGAGCCAGGCGATCAGCGCGCCACTCGGTGCGAGCACGCCGGCCGCGCAGGCGATGATGGCCGCGAATGCGATCGTGAGAAGGGTCCGCGCGGGGAAGCCGAGCTCGGTCACGGCATCGCGCTCGATCAGGTTTCGGACCGCAGCGGCGTGCACGAACACACCGGCGACGTCGCTGCGGGCCTTTTGCGCGGTGCTGGCGGGCGCGGGCAGGGCACATCGTGCCGACGGTGTGCCGTCATGGCCGCCGGACAGGCGCATCGAGGTGAGCTTGCGATCCTCGAAGTTGAGGACGGTCCCGAGCAGAACGACCTTGCCCTCGAAGGCGCGCCGGAAGAAATCGCGGTCGCCTTTTTCGACGCAGGCGCGCAGGTCGGCAAAGGAGAAGGTCGGTACGTCGCGGCTGAGGCCGCGGAAGTTGAGCGTCAGCGTGTTCGGCACGGCGCTCGGGATCGCGTAGCCGGATAGCTCGGCCGCACCGGATGGCGCAATCTCGAGCTTGGCGCCGAGCGCGCGGGCGGCGAGCTCGACCGCCATTGCGGGCACCGGCTTGCCGTCGATGTCGAAGGTGAGCGGCATCCGCCGGATGACATCGTCCGTATCGGTGTGGACATTGAGCGCACGGACGTTGTTTCGCACCGCCAGCTGCTGCGCACGGTAGGGCGGTTCTGGATGGTCGTTGCTCAGGATCTCGCCGAGCACCAGCTTGCCATTGTCCGAGATCTGCCGCAGCGCGATCAGATAGTCCCGGTCAAATCCCCTCACACGGCTGCCAAACGATGTGTCGCCAAAGGGAATCTCGGACTGCTCGATCGAGTTCTTGAAGATGACGTCGAAGCCGATCACCTTGGCGCCGCCGTCGCTGATGCTGCCGAGCACCCGGCCGATCTCGCGCGTCCAGGTCTGCGTCGGCGAACCCTTGAACGGCGGGGTCTCGTAGGTTTCGCCGTCGATGGCCACGACGACAACCGGCGATGTCGCGGGATCGCGGCGCTCGCCAATGAGCTTGCCGCGCAGCGCGGTGAGGATGTCGAGCGAGAGGCCTTGCAGCGTCTGCAGCGGTGGCGACGTGAAGATCGCGCCCGCGAGGAGCGCGATCAGAATCGCCGCAACGATGTCCCGTCCCCCGATCCGCCGCATCGCCCCGTCGCCGGGTCCGCCTATTCGAGCCGCAGCAGGCGGCCGATGATCGGGGTCGGCGAGGAGGTGGCGCTGGCGTCGATCTGGAAGGTGTAGCGCTTGGCACCGAGAATGGCGAGGTAGCTCCCCCCCGGGGTCAGTGTCTTCCCGGCTTTGGCGAAATCATAGAACTTGCCGCCGACCATGGCGTCGCCCTTGAGCGGCACGCTGATCGTGGGCTCCTTGCCGTCGGTGCGCTCGATCACCAGCGTGCCGCCGGCTTTGGCTTGCACCAGTGGCGAGACGCCGTAAAGCGTCGGCAGCTTGGCCGGCCCGCCCTTGGCGTCCGAGCGCATGGTGCGGAAGGTCGTCGCGGCGCTCTGGTTCGCTTCGCGCTCCGACAGTTTTGCCGCATTGGTATCGCACGGCACCTTTTCCCGCTTGACCTCGCCCAGCTGCACGGTGCTCTGCTCGGCGCCGACCAGGACGACACCCTCGCTGATGGTCTCGCGCTGGCAGGACTTCAGGTAGCTGAGCGTGATGCTCGCCTTGGGCCCGAGCTTGATGATCTTGCCCGGCGCCACGTAGTCCATGAACGCGATGCCGTCGACCTTGCCCTGGATGTCCTCGACGATCGCAGCGGGAGTCTCCGCCAAAGCGGGGGCCGCAAGGCAGAATGCGCCGACACAGGCGCCGATCAGGCTTTTCATGGGAATTCTCATCCAATTCGACGATGCTCTGGTGCCCCGTCCTGGTTCGATGCCTAGCAGCACGGCGCCGGGGCAAGTGTGACCAGAATCACTCATAGGTCTTGGTGCCACTTTAGCAGGAACAGGTTCAAGCCGGCGACCGGAGAAACAATGTCAAGCCGCGGCAAGATGTTGGCGGATTGATCGGCTCAGGCGGTCGGGACGGCCTCGGTCGGGGTGTCCTCGTCTGAAGAGATTTCCGCCGCACTCTCCTGACTGGGAGCGAGAAGGGCCTCGGCGCTCGGCAAAGGAATCGTTCGCGGAGCGCCGGCGATCTCGACCACCTCGTCCCAGCGCGACAGGAAAGCCGTCACGCAGGCCGGATCGAACTGGCGCCCTGCGTTCTCGACCAGGTAGCCGCGCGCGACGTCGAGCGGCATCGGTTCCTTATACGGCCGCCGCGTCGTCAGGGCGTCGAAGACGTCGGCGACCGCCACTACGCGCGCGGCAATCGGGATTTCATCCGCCTTCAGGCCGCTCGGATAGCCGGCGCCGTCCCAGCGCTCGTGATGGCCTGCAGCAATTTGTGCGCCGAGCCGGATCAGCTCGCAGCTGGAATCGGCCAGGATGCGCTCGCCGATCGTCGCATGCGTCCGGATCACCGCCATCTCCGCCTCGGTGAGCCTGCCCGGCTTGAGCAGGATCTTGTCGGGAATGGCGACCTTGCCGACGTCGTGCAGGGGGGCGGCGAGATAGATGTCGCGGCAGAGCCGGGCCGGCAGGCCGAGCTGCTCGGCGATGATGCGGCTGTAGCGGGCGACCCGCAGCGTGTGCTCGCCGGTGTCGTTGTCGCGGTATTCGACCGCGAGCGCGAGCCGCAGGATGATCTCCTCCTCGCGGTCACCGAGCTTTCGTGTCGCGATCGCGACTTCGCTGGCCAGATGCGCGGCGCGGTCGTTCAGCTTGCGTACGGCTGCACCAAGCTGAACCAAATTCCGCAGACGCACCGTCATCTCGACGCTCTGCGGCTGCTTGGGCAGGAAATCGGTTGCACCGGCCTGCAGCGCTTCCATCTTCACGTCATCGGTCTGACGCGAGGTGATCATCGCGATCGGGATGTCGGCGCGGCCGGGAAGCCTGCGGAAGGTGCGGATGAAGCTGATGCCGTCCATGTGCGGCATCTCGTAGTCGACCAGCACCAGATCGAAGGCGCGCTCCTGGGCGCAGGCCAGCGCCTCCACAGGATCGAGGAAGGTGGTGGCCTCGACCAGACCTTCAGCCTCGATGTGGCGTTTCAGGAAGTTGAGGACGGAGCGGCTGTCGTCAACCAGGAGCGCTTGGGTGAGCATCGGGCTCTGTTCGCTGGCAAAGGCACGAACCCGAGCCATTACTGAAGCGGATTTAACACGAAGCAAATTCGACGCGGATGTGCGTGTCCAGCCCACAATGCGGCCAGGTTGTGCACGTCTGCATGCGGTTGCGCGAATTCCGGAAGAATGTGACCCGTAGTTGTACGGATGCCCGCGTTAGGAGTTTGCTCACCGGATTCGCGTCAAACGAGTAGTGGAATTTTAGCAAAGGCGGATGCTGCGATGTCGCTCAACCCCACCGAGCCGAAGTGGTCGCTGCGGTTGCCCGCCGATTGCAGCATTGCGGCCATCCGCAATGTCTATGATCTCATTCGCGAGGCATTCGGCCGCCAGGAGCGGCTCGAGATCGACTGTTCCAGCGTCGACAAGGCCGACGTGACCTCGATCCAGCTTCTGCTGTCGACCGCCAAGACCGGCGAGGCCCAGGGCCGTCCGGTCGTCCTGACCTCCTTTTCACAATCTTTGCGCAACACCCTTCGCCGCGCCGGCTTCGCCAGCGAGGCGATGATCGATCAGCATTTACCGCAAAAGAAAGATGGCACCTGATGGCCACGATTTTGACCGTCGATGATTCTCCCAGCATTCGGCAAATGATCAAGGTCGTGCTCGAGCCGGCCGGTCACAACGTGATCGAGGCCGGCGACGGCGCGCAAGGGCTCGCCAAGGCGCAGGCCGGCAAGCTCGACCTCGTCATCACCGACCTCAACATGCCCGTCATGAACGGGCTGGAGCTGATCCGCGCATTGCGCAAGCTGCCGAGTGCGGTCGGCATGCCCATCGTGTTCCTGACCACCGAATCCAACGACACGGTGAAGCAGGAAGCCAAGAGCGCCGGCGCCACCGGCTGGATCACCAAGCCTTTCAAGCCTGAACAATTGCTCGCCGTGGTCGGCAAGCTGGTGCGCACATGAGCGCAATGGACCCGACCGAGGTCTTTCGTCAGGAAGCCAGCGAGCTCTTCGAAGTTCTTGAAGGCGCCTTGCTCGATCTCGGCCAGCGTCCAGACGACCGCGAGCTGGTCGATTCCGCCTTCCGCGCCCTGCACACGATCAAGGGGTCGGGCGCCATGTTCGGCTTCGACAAGGTCGCCTCCTTCACCCACGAATTCGAGACCGCCTTCGACCGCGTCCGCAAGGGCGAGATCAAGCCGACGCAGGAGCTGATCTCGGTCGCGCTCGCCGCCAAGGACTACATCCGCGCATTGATCGAGGATCCTCAGTCGACCGACGACATCATCGGCGAAGCCATCCTCGACGACCTCAAGCGCTTCGTCGCGGCCGACATGCCCGTCGCCCTTGAGGTCGGGGCCCCTCCGCTGGCGCCTGCCGAGAGCAAGCAGGCCGGCTGGCACCTCTATCTGGAGTTCGAATCCCACATCCTGCGCAACGGCTCGAATCCGCTCGACCTGTTGGAAGATCTCTGCAAGCTCGGCCCCTGCTTTGTCGTGCCCGTCACCGACGGCATCCCGTTCCTCGACGAGATGGATCCGGAAGACTGCTATCTGAAGTGGGACGTCAAGCTGCACGCGGCCTGCGACAAGGATGCGATCGACGACGTCTTCATGTTCGTCCAGGACGAGATGAAGCTGACGCTCTCGCCTCTGGAGCATGTCGAAGCGCCCGCGCCGGCCCCGCTGTTCCAGCTGCTCGACGAAGAGCCGGCGATGGCCGAAATGGCTGCGCCTGTGGTGGAGGCCATCGCCGAGTTGCCCGCCGCAAGGGCCGAGCCCGAGTTCGAGGCCAAGCCGGACGTCAAGTCGGACGTCAAGCGCGAGACGGCACCCGCCCGCCGCGAGGACGCCAAGCAAGAGCGTAGCATCGCCACCGTTCGCGTCCAGGCCGAACGCCTCGACGAGCTGATGGACCGCGTTGGCGAGCTCGTCATCGCCCAGGCGCGGCTGACCCAGCTCGCCGCCTCCGGCTCCGACCTCTCGATCAAGATGATCGCCGAGGAGATCGAGCGCCTTGCCTCGTCCCTGCGCGACACCACGATGGGTGCGCGCATGGTGCCGATCGGCTCCTTGTTCGGCCGCTTCCGCCGCCTCGTGCACGATCTGTCGCGGGATCTGTCAAAGCCGGTCGAATTCGTCACCTCGGGCGAGGATACCGAGCTCGACAAGACCATGATCGAGGCCCTGGCCGATCCGCTGGTGCATCTGATCCGCAACGCCATCGACCACGGCGTCGAGGACACCGCCACACGCGCCGCCACTGGCAAGACCGAGCAGGGCCGGATCGAGCTCGCCGCCGTGCATTCCGGCGCCCAGGTGCTGGTCACCGTGAAGGACAATGGCGGTGGTCTCAACACCGCGCGCATCCGCGCGAAGGCGGAAGAGCAGGGGCTGATCGCAGCCGGTGCCGTGCTCAGCGACCACGAGATTCACCAATTCCTGTTCCACCCGGGCTTCTCGACCGCGCAGACCATCTCGGCGCTGTCGGGTCGCGGCGTCGGCATGGACGTGGTCAAGCGCACCATCGAGAACATGCGCGGCTCGATCGACCTGTCGACCCGCCCGGGCCAGGGCACCATTGTGACGCTGCGCCTGCCGCTCACGCTCGCGATCATCGAGGGCCTCCTGATCCGCGTCGGCGAAGGCCGTTACATCATTCCGCTGTCGGCGGTCGAGGAATGCGTCGAGCTGACGGCCGAGGACGAGCGTTCGCGCGGCCGCAACTTCCTCAACGTGCGCGGCAATCTCGTGCCCTTCCTGCGCCTGCGCGAGCTGATGGCCGCCTCCGGCGCGCCGGACCGGCATCAGAAGACGATCATCATCTCGACCGGCGAGACCCGCGTCGGCCTCGTCGCCGACCAGATCATCGGCAACCACCAGACCGTGATCAAGTCGCTGTCCAAGCTGCACTCCGACGTCACCATCTTCTCCGGCGCGACGATTCTGGGTGACGGCACGGCCGCGTTGATCCTCGACGTCGCGCAGCTCGTCGCAATGGCGCAGTCGAAGGTCGAGAAGCAGCATATCAGCGAGGCGGCGTGATGAACGACGGTTTGGCGGGCGAGCATCAGTCCGGCGCGATGCAGGTCGTGATGATCGGCCTCGGTGAGGAGAAGTTTGCACTCGACGCCGGTCTCGTGCGCGAGATCATCGATCCCGTCCCCGTGACCAGGGTGGCCGGCGCGCGCGCCTTCGTTCCCAGCGTGATCAACGTGCGCGGCAACGTCATTCCGCTCGCCGACCTGCGCATTCGCTTCGGCATGCCGCAGCTCGACAACTCGGCCGACACGCGCATCGTCGTCATCGAGCTCGAGCTGGACGGAGAGCCGGTTCTGGTCGGCGTCACCGCCGACAAGGTCTACGAGGTCACGGAGATCTCGCAGACCGACGTGCAGCAGACGCCGCGCGTCGGCATGCACTGGAAGCCGGAATTCATCCGCTTCATCGCGAAGTGGCGTGAAGAGTTCGTCATCGTTCCGAACATGGAACGCATTCTGAATTGAAAGCAAATCCAATCGCAAGATTGAGGGGCTGAGGGGCTGCACATGCGATTTACGGTCAAGGCTAAGCTTGCAAGCGCGTTTGGCGTCGTCCTGGTGCTGTCCATGGCCGCAGGCGGCGTTGCGTACGTGAAGCTCAACGACATGATCGTCGCCGCAGAGGGGCTGGTCTCGCGTGCTTCACGAATAGCGCATGCCGCCGACCTTGAAAAAGGCATCCTGTTCCAGGTCCGCGCGGAAAAGAACGCGATCCTTGTGCCCGAGTCGGAATCCGAGAGGTTCCTCGCGGAGATCGCCAAGCTGCGCAGTGGTGTCCTCAAGACGAAGGACGAGATTTACGCGGTGGCGACGCCGGAAGGAAAGAAGCTTCTGGAACGGTTCGGCACCGCCTACGCCCGCATGAACGTGGTGGAAGACGACACGCTCAAGGTCGCGAAGACCGACAAGGTCAAGGCGACGGAGCTGTCGATGACGTCCGTCCGCAGCGCCGTTGGGGAATCGATGGAGGCTGCCGAGGCCTATATCGCTTACGTGAAGACGGCGATGGACGAGCAGACGGCCCATGCCCGCGAGGAGAGCAGCAGAGCGCAGTTCATGCTGATCGCATTCGTTCTCGGCTCGCTCGCGATCGGCATCATCGCGGCAGTCTGGATCTCCGTCAGCATCGCCCGCGGGCTTGGCCGCGCGGTTGATCTCGCCGGCGCGGTCGCGGCGGGAGATCTGAGCCAGACCATCAACACCGGCAGCAACGACGAAATCGGAGATCTCGTCAAATCGCTCAATCTCATGGTCGAGAAGCTTCGGCAGATCGTCTCCGAGGCGCTCACAGCGGCGCAGAACGTCTCCGCCGGCAGCCAGGAGCTCTCGGCAAGCGCCGAGCAGCTGTCGCAGGGAGCGACCGAGCAGGCCTCCTCGGCGGAAGAGGCGTCGTCCTCGATGGAGGAGATGGCGTCCAACGTCAAGCAAAACGCCGACAATGCCAACCAGACCGAGAAGATTGCGGGTCAGTCGGCGAAGGACGCGGAAGCCAGCGGCGCTGCGGTGAGCCGCGCGGTCGAGGCCATGCAGACGATCGCGGAAAAGATCACGATCGTGCAGGAGATTGCGCGGCAGACCGATTTGCTCGCGCTCAACGCCGCGGTCGAGGCCGCGCGCGCCGGCGAGCACGGCAAGGGCTTTGCCGTCGTCGCCTCCGAGGTGCGCAAGCTTGCCGAGCGCAGCCAGGCCGCGGCCGCCGAGATCGGCACGCTGTCGAGCGAGAGCGTGAAGGTCGCGCAGGAGGCGGGACAAATGCTGTCCAAGCTCGTGCCCGACATCAAGAAGACCGCGGAGCTGGTGCAGGAGATCACCGCGGCCTGCCGCGAGCAGGACGTCGGCTCGGCCCAGATCAATCAGGCGATCCAGCAGCTCGACAAGGTCGGTCAGCAGAACGCCAGCGCCTCCGAGCAGGTATCCTCGACCTCCGAGGAGCTCGCTTCGCAAGCCGAGCAGCTCCAGTCCACCATCGCGTTCTTCCGCATCGAGCATGCCGGGCGGGAGGAAGCTGCTTCGCTCGCGCCGATCGACCGCGCCGTCAGCCAGCTGCGGGCCAAAGCCGCGCACATGGCGGCGACGGATCGCGGCACCAGGAAGCCGGCCCCCGTTCGCAAGCCGGCCCGTGCGATGAAGGTCGCCGGTGGCGGTGGCTTCGCCTTCGACATGCATGACGGCGAGGACGAGCGCGACGCCGAGTTCCAACGCTGATCAGCCGGTCCGGCTCTCATGCCGGGCCGCATTCATTTGCAACCATCGGATCCCTGGACTGCATCATGGCCGCAACCTCGCAATATCTGACGCTCGGGCTCGCCGGCGAGACGTTCGGCATCAGCATCCGCAATGTCCGTGAGATCCTCGACATGCGGCCGATCTCGCGGCTTCCGCACGCCCCGAACTTCCTGCTCGGCATGATCGACGTGCGCGGCAGCGGCTATCCGATCGTCGACCTCCGGACCAAGCTCGGCCTGCCGAGCGTGCCGGCCACCGAAGCCACCCGCATCATCATCCTCGACGTGCCGATGAAGGACCGCCTGGTCGGCGTCGGCTTCGTCGCCGATTGCGTATTCGAGGTCACCGACATCGACGAGCAGGCGATCGAGCCCATCCCCGAGGTCGGCGGCAAATGGCAATCCGATTATGCCGCCGGCATCGGCCGCAAGGGCGAGAAGTTCGTCGTCATCTTCGACCTCGCCAAGCTGATGGCGAACGACAAGATTCCGGAAGGGCGCGACGCCGGTGCGGATGCGCCTCGCGCCGCCTGAGTTTGCGAGAGTGAAGCGTGGTCAAGCGTAAGCACCCCAATTCGAACCAACGAGACTGACATGAGATTCACCGTCAAAGCCAAACTTGCCAGCGCGTTCGGCGTCGTCATCCTGTTATCCATCATCGCCGGCGCGGTCGGTTACATGAAGCTGGCCGACATGGTCGGCACCACCGAAAGTCTGGTGAGCCGCGCGGGCCGCATGGAGAAGGCCTCCGGGCTCAAGGAGGGTATCCTCTTTCAGCTTCGCGCCGAGAAGAACTCCATCCTGGCTTCGGACGCCGAATATGACCAGTTCGTCGCGGACCTCGCCAAGACCCGTGAGCAGCTGCTGAAGCTCAGGGAGGAAATCCACGCCGCGGCCTCGGAAAACGGCAAGAAGCTGATCGACGGCTTCTCTGCTGCGTATTCCAAGATGAACGCCTATCAGGACGAGACGGTCAAGCTGGCCAGGACCGACAAGGCCAAGGCGATGGATCGTTCGATGCATGACGGCCGCAAGGTTGTCGCGGACGCGCTGGACGCGGCCAACGCCTACATCCTGAACGTCAAGAAGAACATGGCTGACCAGGCCGAGCAGGCCAGACAGGACGGCTCCCGCGCGGAGATCATACTGATGAGCCTGGTTCTCGCCTCGCTCGTGATCGCTGCCGTTGCCGCGACCTGGATCGCGCTCAATATCAGCCGCTCACTGGGGCAGGCCGTCGGGCTTGCTGATGCAGTTGCGATCGGCGATCTCAGCCGCAAGATCGAGTCCTCCAGCAATGACGAGATCGGCGACCTCATCAAGGCGCTGAATGCGATGACGGTGAACCTGAATGCCACGGCGGCGGTCGCCAACGAGATCGCACAAGGCAATCTCATGGTCGAAGCCAAGCCGCTGTCGGACAAGGACACGCTGGGTCTCGCGCTCGAGCGCATGGTCGAGAAGCTCCGGCAGATCGTGTCGGAAGCCTTGACCGCGGCGCAGAACGTCTCCGCCGGCAGCCAGGAGCTCTCCGCCAGCGCCGAGCAGCTGTCGCAGGGTGCGACCGAGCAGGCCTCGTCCGCCGAGGAGGCCTCCTCCTCGATGGAGGAGATGGCCTCCAACGTGAAGCAGAACGCGGACAACGCCAACCAGACCGAGAAGATCGCCGCGCAGTCCGCCAAGGACGCGGAAGCCTCCGGCGCCGCCGTGGGCCGCGCGGTCAACGCGATGCAGACCATCGCCGAGAAGATCACGATCGTGCAGGAGATCGCACGCCAGACCGACCTGCTCGCGCTCAACGCGGCGGTCGAAGCCGCGCGTGCCGGCGAGCACGGCAAGGGCTTTGCAGTGGTCGCCTCCGAAGTGCGCAAGCTCGCCGAACGCAGCCAGGCGGCTGCGGCCGAGATCGGCACGCTCTCGGCCGATACGGTGAAGGTCGCGCAGGAGGCCGGCGCGATGCTGGCGAAGCTCGTTCCCGACATCAAGAAGACGGCCGAGCTGGTCGAGGAGATCACCGCGGCCTGCCGCGAGCAGGACGTCGGTTCGGCCCAGATCAACCAGGCGATCCAGCAGCTCGACAAGGTCGGCCAGCAGAACGCCAGCGCATCCGAGCAGGTGTCCTCGACCTCGGAGGAGCTCGCCTCGCAGGCCGAGCAGCTGCAGTCGACCATCGCCTATTTCCGCATCGAGCAGGGCGCAAAGAGCCAGGCGGCCGCGCCGATCGACCGCGCGGTCAACCAGCTGCGCGCCAAGTCAGCCACCATGGCAGCCACCATGGCGGCGGCCGAGCGTCCGGCCAAGAAGCCGCAGGCCAAGCCGGCCCGCGCGCTGAAGGTCGCCGGCGGCGGCGGCTTTGCTTTCGACATGAACGACGGCGAAGACGACCGGGACGCCGAGTTCCAGCGCTGATTGTCTTTGTGGGATCGGCCTCCCAATTGGGGGCCGATCCATCTTCAGTCATTGCGTAGACGTGTAGGATTCAAGATGGCCCGTACGGCCCGACATTCAGTGCAGGCGGTCATCCTGGACCGGAGCGTGTGGCCATGATGCCCGCCCTGCAGGATACGGCCGTGCATCTGTCCGACCGCCATTTCCGGACCATCGCCGAATTGATCGAGAGCCAGGTCGGCATCAAGTTGCCGCAGGGCAAGCGGCTGATGCTGGAGGGGCGGCTGCACAAGCGCGTGCGTGCGCTGAACTTCTCCGGCCTCAACGAATATGTCGAGAACCTGTTCGAGGTGGATCATTTCGAGACCGAGTTGACCCATCTCATCGATGTGGTGACGACCAACAAGACCGACTTCTTCCGCGAGCCGCAGCACTTCACTTTCATGAGGGACGTCGCGGTCCCCGCTTTGCTCAGATCGCATGGACGCAAGGATGCCAACCTGAAGATCTGGAGCTCGGCGAGCTCCACCGGCATGGAGGCCTACACCACCGCGATGGTGCTGGACGACATGGCGCGGAACGGCTCGCGCTTCCAGTACCGTATCCTCGGCACCGACATCTCGACCGCGGTGCTACGCCTCGCCAGGACCGCGATCTACACCCGCGACGTGCTCGCGCCGGTGCCGGAGCCGTTCGTGAAACGCTATTTCTCGTCCTCGCGCGACAAATCGCGCGGCGAAGTGCGGATCATACCCGAGCTGCGGCGCGTGACGCACTTCATGAGGATGAACCTCATGGACAAGTCCTATCCCGTCGATCGTGACGTCGACATCATCTTCTGCCGCAACGTCCTGATCTATTTCGAGCGCGAGACCCAGCGCAAGGTGGTGGAGCAATTGTGCAGCCATCTGCGTCCGGGCGGCTATCTGCTGGTCGGGCATTCGGAGTCGATGATTCACAGTGCGGTGCCCGGGCTGAAGCAGGTTCAGCCAACCATCTTCCAGGTCTAGGCGGAGCGCAACCACAATGCCGAGGGAGAAAGTTCGCGTGCTGATCGTGGACGATTCGGCGTCGGTGCGCCAAATCCTGCTGACGATCCTGTCCGAAGATCCCGAGATCGAGGTGATGGCGACGGCGTCCGACCCCTTCGTTGCAGCCAGACGGCTCGAGAAGGAGCTGCCCGACGTCATCATCCTCGATCTCGAAATGCCGCGCATGGACGGCCTGACCTTCCTGCGCAAGATCATGGCGCAGCATCCGATCCCGGTGATCATCTGCTCCTCGCTGACGGAAGAAGGCTCGAACGTGATGTTCGAGGCGTTCGAGGCCGGTGCCGTCGACATCGTGCCGAAGCCGAAGATCGACACGCGGCAGGCGCTGCTCGAATGCTCGACGCGGCTGCGCGAGGCCGTGAAGTCGGCCGCGCGCGCGCGGGTGCGTCCGCGGGCGGAGCGCCGTGCCATCGAGAAGAAGCTGACCGCCGATGCCATCATCCCGCCGCCGGTGCAGGGCAGGGTGCGGCCGACCACGGAACGCATCGTGTGCATCGGCGCCTCGACCGGCGGCACCGAAGCGCTCAACGACGTCCTCGAGATGCTGCCGCCGCATTGCCCGCCGCTTCTCATCGTCCAGCACATGCCCGCGGGCTTTACCGCCGCCTTTGCCAGGCGTCTCGACGGCATCTGCCAGATCAGGGTCAAGGAGGCCGAGGACGGTGAGCCGGTGCTGCCGGGCTGGGCCTATATCGCACCCGGCGCGCGGCACATGCTGCTGCAGCGCATCGGCCTGCGCTACCAGATCGCGATCAAGGACGGCCCGCCGGTGTCGCGGCATCGCCCTTCCGTCGACGTGCTATTCCGCTCTGCCGCCCAGCATGCCGGCGCCAACGCCCTCGGCGTCATCATGACCGGCATGGGCGATGACGGCGCGCGCGGCATGCTGGAGATGAAGAAGCTCGGCGCCGCGACGCGCGCGCAGGATGAAGACAGCTCCGTGGTATTCGGCATGCCCAAGGAAGCCATCGCCCATGGCGGTGTCGAGAAGATCGTTTCGCTGCACCAGATCCCGCGCGAGATCATGCTCTGGTACCAGGCCGGACATCCCGCGGTGGCAGGCTGACGGCAATGTCGCTCATTCCGGCCAATACGCTCACCGAGGCGATCGCAGGGATCGAGGGCGTCTCCTCGCGCATCGAGGACGTGTTCGCGCGCGTCGGCCACGAGCTCGGACGCGGCCATCTCATCTTCAAGGAGCTGAACCAGGGTCTCGCGGCGCTTTCCGCCGAGCTCTCCGGCGCAGAGATCGAGGGCGCCGCGACGGCGCTGCAGGAGATCGCTGCGCGGCTCAGCGAGCTGGCGCAGGCGCTGCCGGCCGAGACCGCCCTGCTCGAGACCATCGGCAAGAGCACGGCGGAGGCGTCTGCTCTGCTCAAGCCGCTGTTCAAGCACATCCAGATGATCACCATCATCGCCCGCAGCGCGCGGATCGAGGCGGCCTCGCTCGACGGCGATCGCGAGGGCTTCCTCGCCTTCACGCAGGAGGCCTACGATCTCGGCAAGGCGGTGCAGGGCGCGATCGAGGGCTGCGCGCGCGATCAGCAGCGGCTGTCCGAGGCGGTCGCCACCGCATCCGGCCGGCAGAAGGAGTTCGAGGGCCGCTACCGCAATCAACTGGCGGCGGAGAGCGCCGAGCTCGGCTCCGCCTATGCCGGATTGCGCGATCAGCGCAGCAACAGCAGCCATCTCGCCGATCTCGCGAGCGCCAGCACCAGGAAGATCGCCGAGGCGGTCGGCAGCGCGATCATCTCCTTGCAGGCCGGCGACAGCACGCGCCAGCGCCTCGAGCATGTCGCTCACGGCCTCAGCTTCGCTTCGGGGCCCGCCCCGAGCCTCGTTCCCGAACCTGTCGCGAGCGAGGACGGCGCGCGCACGATCTGTCAATTGCAGGCGGCCCAGCTCAGGGATGCCCAACGCGAGTTCGGCGGCGACATCGGCCAGATCGTTCGCGCGCTGACCGCCATCCTGCACGACGCGGGCAGTGTCGTCGGCCACGGCCGCACGTTGTTCGGCGGCGAGGATGGCAGCTCGTCATCGTTCCTGGCGCGCATCAAGCAGACGCTGGCGCACGCCTCGACGCTGATCGTGACTTGCGAAAGCGCCGGCCGCTCGGTCGACGAGGCGCTCGCGATCGTCGAGGACACGCTCACCAAATTTCGCCAGGCGATCGCCGGGCTCGCCGAGGCGACCGTCGACATCACGCTGATCGGCATGAATGCGGGTCTCAAGGCCAGCCATCTCGGCAGCCGCGGCAGCGCCTTCGTCGTCATCGCCAACGAGCTGAAGGCCACCGCCGACCAGGTCTCGCTGGGCGCGGGACGTTTGAGGCCCGTGCTCGACGGCATCGAGCGCTCGGCGAGGGAGCTGAAGCAGCTCCGCGTGCAGGGCGATCCCACCCGGCTCACCCAGCTCGAGCCGCAGATTCTCCAGGCGCTGCGCGAGGTCGAGGCCGGCAATGAACGGCTCGGCAAGCTGATGAGCCGGCTCGTCGATGAAGGTGCGGAATTCGAGCGGCTGATGAATTCGGCGCAAGGCCTGATGAGCACGCTCGGCGAAGGTTCCGCGGCGTTGCCCGCGGTCGCTGCGCGGCTCGAGACCGCGAGCGCGGGCGGCCAGAAGCCGCGGCCGCAAGCGCAGGACGAAGCGATGCTCGATGCGCTGTTCGCGCGCTACACGATGGAGCGCGAGCGGGACGTCCACCGCCAATTCCTGCAGACGCTCGGGCTGACCTCGGTTGCCACCGCATGCCGGGCCGAGGCTGTCGAGGCTGCCGACGACGGCATCGAATTGTTTTGACGGTGCCGCGGGCACCGCCTCGCGGCGCCCTGCAGCAATTGACGGATTGGTTTTGCAGGGCATTAACCGTGGCGGAATGCTCGCCGTGTCGGTCATTGTCGCGGCTCGAGCTTCGTTGCAAATACGCGTGGAAATCACGGGTGGATGTTTCCATGCTGAAAGAGGGCAAATACGCGGCGTGGTTCAGAACCGCGCACGCGCAAGGCACGGGTATCGTGCATCTGGCCCAGGGACGAATCTCGGGCAGCGACAGCTTCTTCAACTATGGCGGCTCCTATCAGTTCGAGGACGACCGGCATTTCACGGCCGTCCTGACCACGCGGCGACATGCGGACGGGCCGCCGACCGTGTTCGGGCTCGACGAGGTCGAGGTCGAGCTCTCCGGCGTCTATAGTGGTGCGATGGCGACCTGCTCGGGAACGGCCCGCGAAGCGCCCGGCGTGAGCTTCGAAGTGACGCTGATCTACAGCCAGGAAGAGGCGCCGGCTCCCGACGCCCGGGGCGCGGTCGTCAAGCTCAAGGCCGACAAGCTGCCCAAGAGGCTCGACAGCCGTTCACGGCCGCGGCATCGGTTCACGACGGGTTCGCCGAAGTAAAACCGGATCGGCAACAATTCCGCGCAATTCCATTCGCGCCCGCCGCCCGGTTAGCATCGCATTGACGTTGTTGTCCCGAATTCGCGCTGCAGCAACTCTGCCTTTAGAAGCGAGAGCTATCCAGTCCGCGATCGATCGAGTGTGGTGGAAGAACATGCCTCAAATCTGGATGACATATGACGAGCTCGGCGCGCTTTGCGGCTGCGGTGCAACGGAAGCCCGGAACCGCGCCATCCATCTGTCGCTCGATCGTCGCAAGAGCCGCGACGGCGCAACGCGCGTCAAGCTCGATCTGGCACTGACGGCCAAGTTCTTCGCGTCGGTTCGCGAGGCGGATTTCGATCTCGACTGCGCCATTGAAGCGCTGCACGACACCCACCGCCAGATGGCCGAGCTCCTGGTTCCCTCGGGGCGTCACACGAGGCGCGGGGCGGCTTGAGCCGACGCGTGATGCGCTTGTGAAGGTCTAATTCCCGCAAGCGTTGTCCCGAATCAGCATAAGCTCTGTGGTGGAATGTCCGGCAGTCCTCGGTGTTTTCATCGCGGGACGAGCAGAATCGGCAGGAGGAAGTGCATGAGCAAAGCCGTGTGTCGACGGTCCGTGGCGCTGTTGGGAGCGCTGGCGCTGGTCGGAGGCGTCAGCGCGACGGGCGGAACGGCCGGTGCGGAGGTCGTGAAGCTGCAAGCGGAACTCAAGGGAAGCAACGAGGTGCCGCCGAACAGCTCGACCGGATCGGGCAAGGCGGAGGCGAGCTACGACACTGAAACGAAGGTCCTGACCTACGTCGTCACCTTTACCGGGCTGACGGGACCGGCGATGGGAGCGCATTTTCACGGCCCCGGCCAGGCCGGGAAGAATGCCGGCATCGCCCTGCCGTTCAAGACGGCGCAAAGCCCGATCCAAGGCAGCGCCACCCTCACCGACGCGCAGGCGGCAGATCTGTTGGGCGGAAAATGGTACGCGAACATTCACACCGCCGCGAACCCAGGCGGTGAGTTGCGCGGTCAGATGATGAAGTGAGGAGCGTGGCGCCCGGTCATTGCGCGGAGGCAAAGGCTCGCCGCTTCAGGACGGTGGTCTGGGCAGGAACGCCAGGATCATCTGTGCGAGCATGACGCCCACGGTGCCTCCTGCCGCCTTCTGCAGCACGTCGAGAAAGCCTGGATCGCGGTCGGGCATGAACGCTTGCATCAGCTCCAGCCCCATGGCGACCGCGATGACGAGCGAGCATGCCAGGCTGAACCGTCCCGGCAGCAGGAACGACAGCAGGAAGCCGAGCAGGCCATAGGCGCTGAAGCGCTCGATCACGACGACCCAATAGGCCTCGTGGTGCCCTAGCAGCGCAGGCCGTCCCGACAGCTTCGCCAGCGTGGCATAGACGATCAGCGCCAGACAGATGCTCGCGGCTGTTATGAGGTGGCTCCTGCGCATGGCCCCAACATACAAGCTTGCTCGCCGCTCCGGTTTGAAAGCGGAAAATATCGTTAGAAAGTATCGTTAAGGCCTCGGCGGCTATGAGCGCCGGCAATCAGGCCACCAAAGCCGTCGTACCGGATGTCGCCGCGCCCGACTGCGCAACCCGGCGCGACTCGAGGAGCTCATTGAATTTTGCGGCGGGCAGGGGCGGCGCAACCAGATAGCCTTGGCCTTCCTCGACGCCGGAGGCGAGCAATGCGCGCAGCTGCTCCTCGGTCTCGATGCCTTCCGCGACCACGCTCATATTGAGGTCTTTCGCGAGCGCCACCAGCATTTCCACGATCGTGGTCGTCGATGCGTCCACCGTGATCGTGTCCACGAAGAACTTGTCGATCTTGATCGTGTCGGCGCCGAGGCCCTTCAGCCGCGACAGTCCGCTATGGCCGACGCCGACGTCGTCGATGGCGACGCGGAAGCCGCGGTCGCGCAGCTCGGCCACGACCGAAGCGGCGCGCGCAAGATCGTCCAATTCGTCGCGCTCGGTGATCTCGACCACGATCTGGCGCGCGGAGATGCGTGCCGTCAGAACCGTGCGCCGCAGCGTTTCGACGAAGCCCGCACTCAGGAGGTGCTTGGGCACGACGTTCAGCGACAGCTTGAAATTCTTGTCGGCCCTGAGCAATGGCCTGAGCTCGGTGAGCGCCGATCCCAGGATCTGCCAGGTCATCGCCTGGATGCGTCCGCTGGATTCGGCGAGCGGAATGAAATTCATCGGCGGGACGACCGAGCCATCGCGGCGCAGCCAGCGAACCAGAATCTCGCAACCCTTGATCCGACCGGTCCGGAGGTCGAAGATGGGTTGGTAATATGGCTTGAATTCGCCGGCCGTCAGCGCCCGGTCGAGATCGGCGACTGGTCCCTCCATGCGACGGCTGCGTGCCAGCAGGATGCCGAAGATCGCGCCAAGTCCGAGGGCCACTGCGAGCGTGGGCCAATAGGCCTCGTTATTCCAGCTCGACAGCACCGCGTGCTCGAGCTGGATCGTGGCATGAAGCGGCAGCCGAGCGGACGTCCGCTCGAAGCTGATCGGCGCCGGCAGAGACTTGCCGGCGTCGGTCTGGAATTCGCCGAGCTTCTCGCCATTGCTCAAGGCGAGGATCACCTGGCTGTGCGCGCGCAGCTCGGCCGGCATGATATCGAACAGGCTGGCATTGATGCCGACAATGGCGACCAGAGCGGAGCTGCCATCGACGTCCCTGAGCACACCCAAGGCGTCGCCGCCGAACTGCTCGACGCGGAACAGCGAAAGCGTCTTGTCGCGCGAAGGCAGCATGTCGCGGCGGTCCACCCATCCCTTGTCGAATTCGAGCGTCTCGGAATAGGCCGAGCAGATCACCGAGCCGTCCGGCTTGACCAGGCGGACGTCCTTGATCGCCGAGCGCTGGTATACGTGCAGGCGGATGGCTTGCAGCGCCGCCGGCTCGCAGCTGGCGAAATTGCGTCGCGCGAGCTCGTCCAGGCTGCCCGCGGCAAAATCGACCGCAAGCTCGGATCGGCGCAGAACGACCTCGGTCAACTCGTTGAGCTGATGGCCCTGTTGGTGACCGATGACGGCCTTCGCGGCGAAATGGCCTGCCAGGGCGAACGCCGCCGTGCTCGCAAGCACGAGCGCCGCAAACGGCAGACTTGGTCGCAGCAATCTCATCCGGTTCAGGCGAAATCGGGCTGGGGTAAACTCGAGCAGGCTTGGAAATTGATCCTAGCCAGCGGGGGCTAAGATAGGGTTTAACCGGCAGATCGGCCCGGAAAGGCCCGCCCGAGCGATGCCCTGGCCAACGGTCCGGCGGCTCGGGGCTAGAACCAAGCAAGGAAAGTTGAGCAGCATGATCAGGACGTTAAGTTTCCTCCTGGCGTTGACGATTGGGAGTTCCGTTGCCTCCGCACAGGGGACCAAGGACACGCCATCGGGCACGCAGCCGACGTCCGCGACGCGCAGCGGTACGGGCACGAATTCCGGATCGGACCCGATGGGCGGAGCCTTCAAGGGAACGGGGACGCCCAGCTACGGAACCAGTCCCGGGATGGGATCTCAGAAGAAGACGCAAAATTAGGTCGCGGCGGCGGGGGCAGGTCACCGCAGGCGACCCGCCCCATCGACCCTTACTGTCCGAGGCGATGGCGGACGGGAACGACCCAAGGGCGGCTGATGTGGGGCGCCGCGGAATCGCGGGTGGCCCGCAGCCGGAGCACCACGAAGGCGATGTTGATCGCCAGCCAGACCAAGATTGCGGAAATGGCAAAGTGGAGCACTGCCAGACCTCGCTATAAGACCGGAGGCCAACATCCGAAGGTTGAATTAGTTCCCCGCCCGGAGGCGCCACCTTTGCCGCACTGCGGCAAGAATTCAAACGTCTTCGCCGGGGGCGTTCTCTGAAGAGGGCTCGGCGCTGGCGTCTGCGAAGCCGCTCCTATGCTTCGGCCCCGTGACGGCCCACTCGCTCATCGGCGACATCGTTGCTCGCTCATTGCAGCGGCCGCGATGAAGCCAAGGCGAGCGCCGTTGCAATTCTACGATCAGCTCTTCTTGGCCGTCTTCGACTTCAAGGAAAGACCAAGCCGCAACGCCATGCGCTTGAT
Source organism: Bradyrhizobium sp. NC92 (assembly GCF_025200865.1). Lineage (NCBI taxonomy): Bacteria > Pseudomonadati > Pseudomonadota > Alphaproteobacteria > Hyphomicrobiales > Nitrobacteraceae > Bradyrhizobium > Bradyrhizobium sp. NC92. The sequence continues at coordinate 6,610,858 of NZ_CP104171.1, read as the reverse complement.
CGCATCAGGCGAGCGCCCGAGAGCTTTCGCTGCTTGCTCCAGCGAGGCAGAAGACTTGGCCAGCTCCATGAGCCGGCGATCTTCCTTGAACGACCAGGGCCTGCGCGCCATAACCGAAATGATCCTCTCGTCAACACAACGACAAAGCCGCCAAGCGGACCCATGTGCGCTCGACGGCTTTGCTTGGGTGGGGCCGAGCTTGGGGGAGCCCGGTGCGAGATGGATAAGCGATCGGTGAGACTTCGCAACAAACAACGCGGATTAAGCTAACCCCTCAACCTTACCGCTAGGAAATCGGCGTGCTGCGCTCCGTATGACCACGGTGTTTCGCCCATGAATCCGTTTTCGCCGGCGAATCCGAGACGTGGCGCAACGACGTTGCGGCGATGATCGAGCCGCTCCCGCCGGTAACATTTTGAAGCGCATTGAACGAAGGTTCATGGCGTCGACGGATCGAATTCTGGCAAAAAGAACAGGATTGCACCGCATGCCGACCAATCTTCAAGCACCAGGTTGCACAAACTTCATCTGCGTCTGACAAAAGTTTCAGCGCGGCCGATCTTGAAGTCGACGCAACGAAAAGACGAGAATGAGCGCGGGAGGTACGTTCCGGCAAACGTGGGACTATTTCATATGCTTGCAATTCTGGTTTTGATTTCGATTTTTGCAGCTGGCTTTGGCTGCGGCTATGGCGTACGGGCATGGCGCTCGCGCAAGCGATCGGCACGATTTCGTCTCTATGCGCCCTACACGCCGGCAGCGATGAACGCCAAGCAGAGCGAGCATCCATCGTAGTGGCACGGCCGTGGACGCAATGTGAGCCCATGCTGATCCTGCCGTGCAACCGGGTCGGATAAACCATGCGCAGTTAGGTTAACGTGGTGCGGCTCTTGAGAGCCTGGGAAAGGCAAACTAGAACGTAGCAATTGATGGCGAGACTTAGCCGCCTCCATATTTTTCGCGGCTCGCACAGGTGGGCGTGAATGGTGTATTTGATTGCGTTGCTGGGCGCGACTTGCGTCCTCGTTTTGATCGCGTTTGTTCGTAGCTTTGAGCGGCGGCTGAAGGATCGTCCGGGGCCTTGGATCATGAACGAAGGCCCTGCGCATGACTGACCAAAGGCACAACGCGCCGCGCAGATATTTCGTCGACGCCCAAGGGCATCGTGTGCTGATCGGCCTGTCTGCGGGGGAGACGGCGGAATTCGAGGCACTGGATCTTGCATCGGACGAGACAGGGCAATTCGCGTCCGAGGTCGGTGCACGGGCAGGAGCCGCTGCGAACGGCGAAGTCCGCTGGCTCGAGCTCTATTCCAAGCACGAACGAGCTTGGCGGGCGTGGATTGCACAAAGCCAGGCCGGACGGGCGCCGGATTCAGGATTTGTTAACTACGTCTGACCGATGGTACCCGTCTGGATCTCGTATGTGGGATGGCCCGGATGTTTCAGCTGTTCCTGAGAGCGCGCGCACACAATCTTCTCGGCACCCGCCGCGAGGACAAGACCTTTAAAGCCCGCTCCGTCGAGCGCGATGCGGAGACCGACCGCGTGCGGATCGGAGCCGTTTTGGCGGCGATCGAAACGGCCTTGCAGGAGGCGGAGAGGGAGCAGGCCGGGCTCAACCGGCGTGTCGACGATGCCCTTGCGCGCGCCTCCGTGACCTTCGGAAACGGCACCGATGAATATCTGGAGCGCGAGGCGCTCGATAATTACCATCAGGACCTGTTCGCGGCCGACATCTCGAACGGTCAGCGCCGGCTCAAGGAATTGGCGAGCAGCATTGCCCACCTGAAGTTCGTCAAGACTGCAATGCTCACGCGCTTTCCGGATTTCAAGTCGCCGCAGCTCAACAGCTAGTGTTGGGATATTGCCGCGCTTTGCGGTTTGGCGCCTCGTTCCTTTTTGCTATGGTCCGGCAAGCATTCAAGGACTGAAGGAGCGACGAAGTGTCGGTCAAGAATCTGCGGACATTGGTTGGGCTGGCATGCGCATTGACCGTGGCGGTGCCGGTGACGGCCTCGGCCATCACCGTCGAAGTGGCGCGGGCGTGCGACGCGGCGGTGGCCAAGGCCTTTCCGCCGAGACAAATCGGCAACCCCGCAGCGGGGAGCACCAAGGGTACGGCCAAGGACCAGCGCGAATACTTCCAGAAATGCGTCGCCAACAACGGCAAGGTCGACGACATGCCGGCGGAGGCGCCCAAGGACAGCAAGCCGTCAAAATAACGAATAGAAAGTCGGCTAGCGTCGCGGCGGCGGGCAGGGCGAATAGAACGCGCCGTTGATCGCGTTGATGCGCTCGACGCATTGGTTGGGATCGGTGATCGTTCCCGCCACCGTGAAGTCGTAGCCCATGCCCTTGACCACGACGATGTAGCGGCCCGGTGCGAGCGTGAAGCCGTCCTGCTCAGGCTGCAGCAACAGCATTCTCGACTGGTCGTCGATCGGACCTACCTTGTAAGGGTAGGACATGCTGCGGATGACCCAGGAATCGCCGGCGCTGACCATTGCGGCCTTGCCGGTGGCATCGACGCCCATGGCGCGGGAGACCTTTGCGATCACCCGAACTTCGGTCCCGCCGGCCTCGACACCCCCGTCGGGCCTGAACACGATGAATTTGACATCACCGTCCGGCACTGTGGTCACGCTCGGCGTGTTGATGGCGGCCGAGATCGCGACGCGCCGGTCCGGGATTTTTCCGGGTACGGGCTTGAGTTCATGGAGCTGGCCCTCGCTCAGGGCGTAGACGCCGAACGTCGTCGGCAAGGGCATCGAGGGGTGCGCCGCCGGTGCCGGCTCCTTGGAGCTCTCCAACATCCGTTCCGGGGTCTCGCCCCCCGCGGGGGGCGGGGCCGCGCTCGGTTGCGGCTCGGGACTGTTCGGCGCGCGCTCGGAGAGCCGTGCGACCTGCGACAATGCGCTCAGCTGGGTCTTCAGCCGTGGCCAATAGACGATCGCGCTGCCGGCCACGGCGATCAGCAGCAGGATGGCGAGCAATCGAACCGGGGAATTGAAGGCTCCGCGCCGCTTGGGACGGTCGAGCGAACTTGGCGGCAGTGTGGGACGACCGGGTGTCTCGACAACTGGCGGACTTGCTGGGGCAGGCGAGGTGGCCGGCGTCGGAATGGGCGGAGGTCCAGCGGACTTTACCGGCGCGGAAGTCGCCACGCCTGCCGCGGCAGCCTTCTCCGCCGAGGCGGCGCCGTTTCGCTCAAAGGACCGTTCGACCTCCCGGATGGCGCGTTCGAGGACTTTCTGGAGCTCCCGCGCTTCCCGCGCATCGGCGTGGGTGAATTGTTCCAGAAGCTTGACGCGCGCCAGCTCGTAGACGACATCCCGCATCTGTCTGGGATCGTCGGAGATTTCGCGGATCCGCTCCGACAACAGGCGGACCAGTCCGGCCTTGATCTCTTGCGCCTTCGAGGCGTTGGTGTCGCCGGTCTCGGTCATCAAGACCGATCAACTAGCCCGGATAGTGCTGTTTCGCTAGGTTTTTCCGCCGGAGACGCCGCTGGGCGGAGCGGCTTGCGCGCCGATGACGGCGGCCGCGGAGGCCGCTCGTGTCTGTCGAAGATGCTTGCTTTTGGGAGAAAACCTGTGACATTTCGCGCAGCTCCTCATTCTGGTGTTCGACCATGCGCGGTGTACTGGCAGTCCTCTCGGTTCTGACGTTCCTGGCTTCGCCTGCGCTCGCGCAAGGGACCAAGGATCAGGCCAACACCACGAGCTCCAGCATCATCACGACGCCGACGAAGAAGACGCAGACCAATCAGGCTGCCTCGCGGCCGACGGCAGTCCGGCATGTGACGGGACTTCCGGCCGGAAAGTCGGCCCAAGGCGTCTGGCGCGACGGCAAGCTGGTCGCCGTTCCCCGCTGAGGCGGCCGCCCAACGAACCGTGAAGGAACGGTGATCGCCTCCCTGACGTTCTTGCTCGGGAGATATCGTATGAAACGACCTGTTCTGATCGCAATCGCGTTGCTTGTACCCGCCGCGGCCTGGGCCCAGGGCGTCAACGACGCCTCGACGCCCAATCGCAACGTGATCATCGTCAATCCGTCGCAGCCCGCGCCCCCCAACGCGACGCGGAACATCCCGAGCCGGATCGAGCCGCCCGTCACGACCGGCAGCGGACGTGCCCGGCCGTATTACGGCAACAGGACCCGAGGCAGCACGTCCAGCCATCGCTAGAGCATGATCCGGAAAAGTGCGAAGCGGTTTTCCGGAAAGATCATGCGCAAACAACAACCTAAAGCGCGATGACGATTCATCCAGATCTCATCGCGCTTTAGCCGTGCCGTCCACCGTTCGGCGGCATTCTCGCGCTATTGCGGGTTGACCTCGACCTCCAGGGTCGACGTCCCTGCGTCGTGCCGGTTCTTGCCCGAGATCAGCAACGTGAACTTGTCGGTGCCGCGCGTCTGGTTCTCGGCCGAATAACGGAAGCCGGACCCGACCACCGCCAATTGTCCCCGTGAGGGTCCGCTCACGACCGAGACGTTGAAGATCTGCATGTACGACCAGCGCAGGCCCTGGATGCAGTCGGCGCCAGGCGCTATCGTCATTGTCCATTTCACGGTGTCGTGCGCCAACGCGAACGGGGTCCGCTCCTTGATGCAGAGCGGGCTGGCGTGCGCTACGGATCCAGCCAAGGCGGACGCCGCAACGGCAACACTCGACAGCAATACGGGTCTTGCACGCATGCTCGGCAACTCCGTCAGCGAATGCCAAATCTAGCAGCGATGGCCTAACGAGAGCTTAGAACCGAGCGCTCGTGCTCGAGGCGCTCATCCGATGCTGATTGCAGATGGGTCCATCATCGGTCAGCCTCTCGCCAGATCATGCCATCCTAGCCCTGTTTTGCCCGACGGATCAAATCGAATTTCGGAAAACACGTAAGCCTTTGATTTGGCTGGGGCCGGCTACTGTGCATGGGGTTGTTTTTCGCTTTTTGATTCAGGGCGGGGCCCCTGGGTCTCAAATTCCCGTGTTCGATCACGGCCCGCTCGGTGTCATTCCGCCGCCGGCGGGGAAGTTGCTGGACTTGAGCGTCATTCCGCTGACCCGAAAGCGGACGTTTCCAGCCAGATAGAGATAGTCCGAAGTGGTGCTGCCTACCGTTCGGACCTCGACATAGGTCAGCGTGATCGAGCCGACGCTGGGCGTTACCTGTGTGATGTCGACGTAACGGGCTCCGGGGAAAAGCTTCTGGTCGAGGCCGTAGAAGATCTTTTCCCGCTCGGACCACAGCACGAAGTGGCCGCCGGCCTTCTGATCGACCGCCTCGTACTGGGTATGGATGACTTGCGGATATTCGATCTGGCCGGCTCGCGCCGGTTGCGCACTGACGCAGATCATCAACATCAGCAAAGCAATGATACGGGCCACGGTCAAAATCCCCAAGGCTAAAGCGGAAATCTTGCCCGCGAATTCGCTTCCTTGCAATTGGCAAAGAGATAGACTGAAAGCTCGCGCCGAATGTTTCCGGCCGATCGTCGTTCTTATGTGCTTTTGGATTTGTCGATATGCGAACCGATCAATTGCCAGATGACGGACGCCGGCTGACGGCACGGGCTGGCGCAGTCCTGACCCTTGCCGGCGCGCTCGGTCTTGGTCTCATCAATCCGTCCGTGTGTCTTGCTCAGAGCGACCCCGAGCCCGCGCTCCGCGACTATCTTCCGCCGAGCGAGCCGGAAGTCTCGCGCGACGAATGGCGGCAGCGCATCGAGGAGGCGCGGCGCCGTGCCAAAGAGGTTGCGCGGGAGCGGCGCGAGCATCCGGAGCTCTACAAGCCGATTCCGGAAGATCCGGACCTCGTCGCGACCGAACGCCTGCTTCACGACGACAGCCTGCAGCCAGGCGACATCGTCAAGACCAAGAAGGGCATGTTCGTCTACCAGGGAAGACCCGACCAGCCGCGCCGCGATCAGGATTTCGTGCCGGTCAGCCCGAAATCGGTGCGCTAGTCAGTACCGCCGCAAGATCTCGTTGAATTTGGGATCGCTGACTTTCGTGGTCTCCAGCAGCAGCGACTTGCCTTGCGGAATTGCCTGCACATAGGCCGCGATCAGCAGCGGCTCGTAGCGGGAGCGATTGGCCAGCGCGGCGCGGATGTCGGATTGCGCCAGCAGCCTGATCTCCTCGTCGGCTGCGGCGGCGCTCGAGGTCACGGTGCGGACGCGCGCGAAGGCGACGTCGATCGGCACCGATCCGGTCAGGTAGGACATCTTCACCGCGGGTGTGACCGGCTCGCCGGCCTGGGCCTGCAGCGTGCCCAGCGTGAGCCAGAGCGCCGGCCTGATCGGCGAGATCTTCAAGGCCGTGACGACGGCGGCCTGGGCCGCCTTGTTCTCGCTGACCCTGCCGGGCGCGTCGGATGAAGGACGATGAAGAACGTCAGCGGCCTTGGCCGCCGCGTAATTCGCGAGCAGCTCGCCATCCAGCGAAACCGATGCCAGAACGCCGCCGGCCGCCAGCTTGGCCTTCTCAGGGGGAATCTCGCCCGAGAACAAATCGCTGGCGCGAAAATCCGGCCGGACGAAATCGCTGTAGAACGCCATGGCCGCATGAAGCGCCAAGAGGACCGCGGCGCAAACGCCGACGACGCGAAGCAGGATCATGCGGATCATGGTGAAATCGACGAGGCCTGTGAGGGCGGAGCGAACATAGAATTGAAAGGAACGCGAGGACCCTATATTGCCATCAGACTATCGCCCTGGATCGTCAGCAGCGTCAAGTTGCCGGTCGCATAGGCGCCGGTGTCGATATTGATGCGGTTCGGGCGGATATCGGGCGCGCTGACCGGCGTATGGCCGTGAACGATGTATTTGCCGAAGCGCTCCTCGGAGGCGAGGAATTCTTCACGGATCCAGAGCAGGTCCTCGTCCTTCTGGCGCTCGAGCGCGATGCCCGGCTTGATGCCGGCATGGACGAAGAAGAAGTCGCCGCAGGTAAAGGACGAGGGCAATTGCTGCAGGAAGGCGAGGTGCTCGGGCGGGATCACGCGCTTCAATCCTTCGATCAATTCGACCTGTTGCTCCGCAGACGGATTCATGGTCGGTGTGATGCCGTAGGAGACCAGCGTCAGGAGACCGCCATAGTGCCGCCACTCCTGCAGGCGGGCGGGGTCCTTGAGTACCTCGAGCAGGAACACCTCGTGGTTGCCCTTCAGGCAAACCGTCTCGTGCGATTTCGAGCGTTCGATCAACAGATCAAGCACGGCGCGCGAGTCCGGGCCGCGGTCGACATAGTCGCCGAGAAAGACCTGAATGGCGCGCTCGGGGGCGGAGCGGGACAGATCGGCGTCGATGACGGTTAACAGCGATTGAAGCAGATCGGCGCGGCCGTGCACGTCGCCGATGGCATAGACGCGAACGCCGTCGGGAAGCCGCGGCTTGGTCTTCTTGCGAAAGCGTGAGGAAAGGCCCATCAGGTCGGTCGAATCGCATCCAGCGTCACGAGCGGAACGTCGTGACCGCTCTTAGCAGAACAAGTCACACATCGGTATTCTTAATTCTCCCTGATCAACGCGCCTGCATTTTGATTAAAGCATCGCGCGACCTTTGAGCCGTATTTCAAGAGGTCTCGCGTAGCGTCTCCCCAACAAGAACGGGGAGCGCGACATGCGCAAAGTTGTAAAGTTCCTGGCGGCCGTCGCCGCCATCGTCGTTGCTACGGGGGTGCAGCGGAACGCGGAAGCCGCCTTTGTCGGGGCACCCTTGGGGCTGCGCGGGGCTATCCAGTACATCAAGTTCGACCAGCCGACGCTGCCGCCGATGGCGTTCACTCTCTTTTGCCTGAAGTACAAGGACGAGTGCAGGCCGCGGCCGCAGCAGATCGTGTTCCGGGGCGGCCGGCTGAAGCTCACGGCCGAGCGGCTGGCGCACATGCAAGAGGTCAACCAGCGGGTCAATACCGCGATCCGTCCTGAGGCCAATCTGGAAGGGCTGCGCGGCGAGAAGTGGCTGCTGCATCCGGCAAGCGGCGACTGCAACGACTACGCTGTGACAAAACGCCACGAACTGATCGCCAAGGGCTTTCCGGCGCGCTCGGTGCTGCTCAGCGAGGTCGTCACCACCTGGGGCGAGCATCATCTCGTGGTGGTGGTGAGGACTTTCTCCGGCGACCTCGTGCTGGACAATCTCTCCGGCCACATCGTGCCGTGGTCGAAGAAGCCCTATCGCTGGGTCCGCATTCAGTCGCCCAAGAATCCGAACTATTGGGCCTCGCTCGGCGATCGCGCGGTCTGATGATCGGGCTTCTATCGTGATCCGGCTTGGCTGACGCTCTGCGATAGGCCGAGGCCCACGATCATCGAAAGACAGAGGATTGCTGCCGGGTGCAGCAATCCGGGACCTGCGAAGCTCTGAACCAGCGCAAACAGAACACAAGCCGCGGCTGCCGCGGGGAAGAACGAGTCGCGTCCGCGCTGCAAAGCGCCGAAGAACAGCCGCACCAGAGCGATCAGGCCTGAGAGCACCGCGACGGCAAGACCAATCGCTCCCATGCCGGCGAAGATCGCTGTCGCCGTCGACGGTGCCGTCAAGGCCGCACCGGCATCGCTCTGATAGATCCTGCCGAGGGCCGAAAAGGACCCTGCGCCCGCGCCGAACCAGCGTGTATCCGCCAGCATCCGCTCCAGCGCCGCGCGCGTTTCCGCGCCCATGTCGGGGACAAGCCGCATGAGGATCGGCCCGGAGCTCTGCTCGAACAGGAAGGTCAGGACAATGGCCGCCCCGATCAGCGCAGCCGCGGCCAACGCACCAGCCGCCAATGGCGACAGATCAAGCCGGCGGATGACGAGGATCAGCAGGATCAACACAACGCCGAAGCCTGCCGCGATCGCATTGTTGGTCCCGGCAAAGGCAAAGATCGCGGCTGCACTGATCAAGGCTCCCGCAAGACCCAACAGGCCAAGCACGACCGAGCGAAGCAGCGAATGACGCGTTTCGGCCCGCTCCGCGGCAAGCTGCATGACCGCAAGATTCAGGATCAGGCCGAAGCCGGCCAAACTTGTCGCCAGCTCGGACGTTGCGGTGCCCGCAAGTGCCGGCGAGAGCCGATGCAAATCCAGCGTCAAGGCCGCGACGGCGGTGACGCCACTGAGGACAAACAGGACCAGCTCGGCGCGGCTCCGATCGCGGACGACCACAACCGTCACGCCCAGCAGCGCGATCGCTGCCAGCGCCAGCATCAATGCGTTCAGGGTCAAGCCGAGATCGGCGGTGATCGGCCCGAACGAGAGGCCGCCGAGACCCTCGTGGGCGCTGGCCCAGATCGGATGCGCAAGGCGCAGCGGAAGTGGGATCAGCTGGGCCGCGATGCACAGCGGAATCGCGATCAGGATCCAACGGCCCCAGGAGGTGGCACGGACATAGTGCTCGTAGTCAGCCTTTCGTGCGCTGAAGGCGGCGGCCAGCAGACTTAGCGCAGCGGCCATCGTCCCGAGCTGCGCCCCCAATGTGGCGCCGGCGATTTCGAGAGCGGAAGCGGAAACGACGGAGACGATGAGGGCAAAATAAGCGAGGGACAAACGGCGCGCTCGAAGCGAATCCTGAAACGGTCAGGTCACCATACAAGCGAGCGGTGCGTTTTCAAACAGAGGCCTGCGTCACGATCAGCGGTTCGCCCTGACCGGTCGACCGAAGACGCGCGTCGCGCGTGCGGCGGCAAGGGCAAAGCGCGCCCCCGAACCGAAGAGGTAACCGCCCTGGAGGGCAATGGCGGCGAACACCGCAGCCTTCAGGCCTTCAAGGACGCCAAGGCTGGTCATCATGCTGACCGGCAGCATGGTGAGCACCAGCGCCAATGTGACCGGCAGGAGCACGAACACGCGAAAGCGTTGGCCCAGCACGGCACCCGTGAGAAAGCTGAAAATCAAAAAGGCAGTCATCCGAAACACTCCCCCGTGCTTCGGACCCTAGGTTCCCCACCCTAAAAAGACCCTTAAGTTGTATGGCTAAATTCGGCCTATTGGCCGCAATTTGCCAGCAGCGAATTGTAGGCTTCGCGCAAGCCGTTCAGTGCCACCAGACCCTTGATCTCGCTGTCGCCTTCCCTGACCACCACGGACAGAGAGGCCGTGGTCTGCCACTTGCCGGCGGCAAACGCCGAGACCTCGTCGGGCAACAGCACGGCAGCGCCCGCCGCGGCCATGCTGCCTTCGAAGCTCAAAGTGCCGCCGCTGCTCGCCGCAATGGTCACCTTGGGGTGGCTGCGGGGCGGGAAGGGCCGGATCAAGGCCACGAGCACGTCGATCTTGCCCTTCGGAGCGCAGCGGACGATCAGGCCGGCGAAGTCCGGGTCCGACTGGGTGGTATCCGCGGTCTTCGTGATCGCGGCGAAGCTCTCGCCGTCCTTGGCCCCCTGGGTCCGGCTGAATTTCCAAACGGACGTGGACGCAGGAGCGGCCACCTCCACGACGGCCGCGCCGCGACACAACGCCCCCGCGCTGCCAGGGCAGGGGACGGCGGGGCCCCATGCGCGATCGGCCGCGCCAAGGAGGGAGCTCGCCAACAGCGGGATCAGAAAGAGGCCAGACACGGGGAGTTCCTATCCTTAACAACCCAGACTTAGCAGACGGCCGCGAGGTCAAGAAGTCTTGCGCCCGACACATCGAGCCCTTGAGTCGGGCGGTTTGCTCACCGATCGGGCACACGAAATACAACAAATAGTCACAAAGACTTAAACCGAGCCCCAAACAGTGGCCCGCACGCAACAGTAGCCGACTGATCGCTCCGTTAACTACCGGGAACCCTTGTCGCACCACCCCCTAGGCCGTACCAATCAAGGGCTAATTGGGGTCTCCTGGGGCGCGCGATTCATGCATTCATTTGCCAAGTCATATCTTTTCAAGCCAGCATTTCTGGCCGCCGCGTTGGCGCTCGGAGCCTGCTCGACCAATCCCGGCTCGGGTCCGCTGACGGACGACGTCAACAACAAGATCCAGACTGAAAACGCGCCGGCGTACGAGCTGGTGCCGCTCAATCCGGCAACCGTGAAGATCCTGCACACCCATGAGCCCAAGGGCCTCGCCGGTGTGTTCACCGACCGCCGCCCGCCCGCCAGCATCGTGTTCGGCATTGGCGACGTCGTCAGCGTCACCATCTTCGAAGCCGCCGCAGGCGGTCTGTTCATCCCGGCGGAAGCCGGCGTCCGTCCGGGTAACTATGTGACGATCCCGGATCAGTCGGTCGACAATGACGGCTTCATCACCGTGCCCTATGCCGGTCAGATCAAGGCGGCGGGCCTGACGGCGGTCCAAATCCAGCGCGCGATCGTCGAGAGGATCGGCAACCGCGCCATCGAGCCGCAGGCGGTCGTGGCGATGTCCTCGCAGCGCACCCAGCTGATCAGCGTGCTCGGCGAAGTCAATTCGCCGGCGCGTTACCCGGCGAGCGCAGCGGGTGCGAAGGATCGCGTGCTCGATGCGATCACCCGCGCCGGCGGCATCAAGGGCCAGGGCTTCGAGACCTGGGTCATGCTGGAGCGTGGCGGACGGCGGGCGACCGTGCCGTTCGAAAACCTCGTGATGGCGCCCGAGAACAACGTCTATGTGCGTCCCGACGACAGCATCTACGTCTATCGCGAACAGCAGAAGTTCCTGGCGTTCGGCGCCAGCGGCCAGAGCGGCGAGTTCAACTTCGATGCCTGGCGCATCAACCTCGGCGAAGCCGTCGGCAAGGCCGGTGGTCTCCTGGACGGCCAGGCCGATCCCGCGTCCGTGTACCTCTATCGCCGCGAGCCGCGCGAGGTTGCGGCCCAGCTCGGCATCGACGTGAGCAAGTACACCTCGGAGACGATCCCGGTCATCTTCAACGTCAACTTCCGCGATCCGGGCGGCTTCTTCCTTGCGACCAAGGTCATGATGAAGAACGGCGACATCATCTACGTTTCGAACTCGCGCAACGTCGAAGTTGCCAAGTTCCTGAACTACCTGCGTGTGATCATGGCGACCGGCGGAGACGCGGTGAACCTCGCCAACGATGCGCTGATCTTCCGCAACAACATCAAGCTGGCGCCGTAAGACGCCGACTTGATCGACCAAACGCGATGGCACCGGGGCCTTGTCCCGGTGCCATTTTCGTTTAGCAATCGAGGCGGTTCTGCTGTGGCGACGAGCCCGGGAGCTGTCATCGGTCACCCCGCGGTCTTGCAAGGGGCTTCATGCGCTTTCGAACGTTTCGCCGTCTTTTGGCTCTCGTGCCGCTCGCCTTCGGGATCGCACCGATCGGGCCGGCGCTCGGCGCGGCCGCGGAGATGGGCGTCCGCCACCGCATCGACGTGATGGTTTCCGCCGAGCCTGATGCTCCCGTCCTGTCCCGCCTCAAGGGCGCCAGAGGCGAGCTGTCCTTCACCGTCCGCCTCTCGGCGAACTCCAAGGAGAGCAAGTTCTTCGGCATGCTGCGCCCGTCCTTTCCCGACATCGTCGTGCCCGATGGCCCGGGAAAGCCGCTGGTGCAGCAGACGAAGCTCTGGGAAGAGGAGGTCTGCCATCAGCGCCGCGGCCTGCCCAAGGTCACCGTGACCCAGCTCGGCGGGCATTTTGCCGAGGGGGAGGGCCGGATCGAGATTTCCGCGATCAACCGGCACATCGGTGTCCTGGTCCCGCCCGACGAATTAACCCCCGGAATAAAACTCGATCAGGGGAACGATAGCTTTGGGCTATTCTACGCGTTCCGGGCCCAGAGTAGGCACAGCCGCCTCAACGTCGACCTGAAGATCTATCCGATGGATTGCTTCTTCTAAGCTAAAGCAAAGCTCGCAAGACACCACGATGCGCCTTTGGCCTCCCGACATAGACTGGTCCAGGATTCGCTGGTCGTGGAGCTTGCCCGCGGTCTTTATCCTGTTCTTCGTGGTGGCCGGCGCGCCGTTTCCGTTCGGCTCGACCAATGATCTGTCGATCGCGTTCTGGTGCCTCTGTCTCGGGATCGCGGTGATCTTCGCGCCGACGCGCGATCTGCGCCGACCGCATCTGTGGCTGCTCGCCGGCATCGGCGCGATCGTTGCCGCTTATGCCTTCGTGCTGCATGAGCAGCTCTCCGATCATCCCTGGGTGGCGCCGTTTCAGCCGATCTGGAAGCAGGCGTCGGATCTGTTGGGGGTGCCAATTGCCCCGTCCGCATCCATCGTCAAGAACGAGGCGTTCTTCGCGCTTGGCGCGCCTCTCGCCAACATCCTCGCCATCATCCTTGGCATCACGGTCGGGGCCGATCGCGAGCGCGCACGCCGCCTGCTGTGGGTGATCGCGATCTCGGGCGCGCTCTATGCCCTCTACGGCGTGCTTTCGTTCCTGATCGAGCCCACCATGATCCTGTGGCGGGACAAGACGGCCTATCTCGGCAGCGTTACCGGCACCTTCATCAACCGCAACACGGCGGCGGCCTATTTCGGCTCCTGTGCGGTGATCTGGATGCTCTTGATGCTGGAGGACGTCCGCCGCCGTCTGCCGGAGCGCCACATCGAATGGCGACGCCTGTCGCTCGATCTGCGCGCGATCCCGCCAAAGGAAATCCTGCCGCAGCTCGGCTGCCTGCTGATCTGTCTGATGGCGATGTTCATGACGGGCTCGCGCGCCGGCGTCGGCCTGTCCCTGCTGGCGATGATCGTCGCGTTCACGCTGTTCCTGCGAAAAGACCTGCCGCCGCGCACCGGCATCTGGATCTCGCTCGGCTCGGGCGCCGCCGTTGCGCTCGGCCTGCTGCAGCTCCTGGGCGGCCGCGTCTCCAGCCGCTTCGACAGCCAGGGCCTGGTCGATGAGGGCCGCATCGAGGCCTGGAAATCGACGCTTCGGATCATCGGCGACAATCCCTGGTTCGGCACCGGCATGGGCACCTTCCAATGGGCCTTCCCGCCCTACCGCAGTCCCAACATCTCGATTCGCGGAATCTGGGACGCCGCGCATTCGACGCCGCTGGAGCTTGCCTCCGAGGTGGGCATTCCCATGGCGCTGCTGGTGGCGCTCGGCTGGGCCATCATGCTGCTGGTACTGGCAAGGGGCGTGTTCGGACGCCGGCGCGATGCCATCATTCCGCTGGCGGCCGCGGCGACCGCCACGCTGTCGCTGCTGCATTCGTGCCTGGACTTTACGCTGCAGGTGCCCGGCTACAGCATTCCATTCTTTGCGCTTTTCGGCGCGGGCTTGGCGCAATCCTTCCGCACCAAGGAGCGCCGCCAGATCGCCGAGGCGGACACTACCAGCCGGCGAGGCGAGGGCCGCCGCGCAACCGCCGAGGCCGCCCCGCGCGCGCAGCCGCAGCTTCACAAAACTGTCTAGATTTGAAGCAGTTGTGCCGTTTACGAAGTCTTTAGAATAAGTGGACAGCTCTTTTCTCTTCGGCTAGGTTCCTGCAACTAGCACAGCCATTTGCCCGGGGCCGAGGACGCATATCGGGGGCAGCTGATTTTTGGAGGTCTATTTATGAGCGTTATCAGGATTGCGCTTCGCATGGCTGCCGCCGCGGCCCTCGCCGCGACGATCACCTCGGCCGCCAGCGCCGCCGTTTACCCGCCGCAGCGCCAGCTGCCGGCCACCGTCATTTCCGACTTCAAGGCCGCGCCCAACAGCCTGTTGCAGCAATATCCGACCGGCGGCCCGCAGCTGATCTCGCGCGTGCGCGACCTCGGCGCCTCCGATCCGACCACGCTCCCGGGCCTGATCGCGCTCCTCAAGGATCCCGCGACCACCAAGGACCAGATGCGCGCGATCGTCGGCGGCCTCGCCCAGGTCGCCCGCATGGCCGCGCAGTCGGACCAGGCCTTCGCCAATGAGATCCAGGGCGCGATCGCCAACACTGGCAACGCCGACGTGATCGCCGCCTATCAGGCCGCGACCGGCGACGTCGCAATCGCCGCGACCGGCGGCGGCGGCGGTGGTGGCAGCTCCGGCGCGGGCGGCCCCGTCAATGGTGGCGGCAACACCGGCGGCGCAAACAACGGCGCGCCGACCTTCGGCGGTCTGCATTATGCGACGCAGTTCAGTCCCGGCGCCTCGAATGGCGTGTCCGGCACGACAAACGCTGCGAACCGCATCAGCACGCGGTAACCGTAGTCGCACGGGGGTGACAAACCTTCGGCGTGCCTTCATTCACGACTCAAGGAAAGCGGCGCCATCGGGCGCCGCTTTCACGTTTCGGCCCGTTAAGCTTCACACGAATTGCCTGCGGGAAAGCCGCATTGCGCTGCATCAATCACATTCAACTTCAGCGTTTGTTGTGCTAGCTTAATCGAGGCCCCGGGGCGGACACGCGGCGTTGAAGCCGCAGGGCCATTGCCGGATCGATACTCCCAAACAACAAACTTTCACGGACTGATTTCAGGAACCGATCAATGTTGCAGGTGAACAAGCCGACCTCGGAGATCAACCGTGATTTCGCCGAGGCCGACGTCTCTCCGTCGCAGACGCTGACCTCCTATCTCGACATCATCAGGCGCCAGTTCCCGACCATCGTCGCGATCGTCTCGGCCTGCGTGATCCTGGCGCTGCTCTATCTCTTCACCGCCGCGCCGCTGTTCACCTCGACTGCGTCGATGGTGATCGACACCCGCAAGGTGCAACTGTTCCAGCAGCAATCAGTGCTCGGCGACATCGCGGTCGATTCCGCGACGGTGGAAACCCAGGTCGAGATCTTGAAGTCTGAGAATATCAGCCTCGCCGTGATCCGCGACCTGCACCTGATCGAAGATCCGGAGTTTACAGGCACCGGCGGCGGCCTGGTTGGCACGCTGGTCGGCGCCGTCAGCGGGTTGTTTTCGGATGGCCATGCGGCTTCCGAATTCGAGCAGACGCGCAAGGCCCTGGAGCGTTTCGAAAAGAGCCGCACCATCAAGCGCCTCGGCCTCACCTATGTGATGGAGATCGGCTTCACCTCGAAGGATCCGGCCAAGGCCGCGAAGATCGCCAACGCAATCGCCGACGCATACATCGTTGACTCCCTAGAAGCCAAGTACCAGGCCACTCGCCGTGCTAGCGTTTGGCTGCAGGACCGCATCAGGGAGTTACGCACGCAGGCCTCTGCCGCGCAGAAGGCCGTAGTGGATTTCAAGACCGCAAACAACATCGTCGATACCGGCGGCCGGCTGATGAACGAGCAACAGCTCGCAGAAGTGAACAGCCAACTCGTGATGGCCCATGCGGCGACCGCCGAAGCCAAAGCGCGGATGGACCGCATCAACGACATCCTCAAGCAGGAAATTCCCGATGCCAGCGTCGCGGACGCGCTGAAGAACGATACCATCGTCAAGCTGCGCGGCCAGTATGTCGATATGGCCTCCAAGGAATCGATCTGGGCGATGAAGTACGGCTCGGATCACCTCGCCGCGGTCAACCTCCGCCGGCAGATGGCTGAGATCAAGAAGAACATCATCGACGAGCTGAAACGGATCCAGGAATCCTACAAGAGCGATTACGACATCGCGATGACGCGAGAGGAGGCGATCAAGTCAAGCCTCGCCAACGTCGTTTCGGAATCGCAGCTCACCAATCAGGCACAGGTGCAGCTGCGCGAGCTCGAGAGTAACGCACAATCCTACCAGGCGATGTACGACAACTTCCTGCAGCGCTATATGGAAAGCGTGCAGCAGCAGTCGTTTCCGATCACTGAGGCGCGTGTGATTAGTGCCGCGACCACGCCGCTTAAGAAGAGCTCTCCGAAGACGTTGATTATCCTGGCGGCAAGCTTACTCGGCGGGCTGATGCTCAGCTTTGGCGTGGCTCTGGCGCGCGAGTTCACCGACAAGGTATTCCGAACCACATCCCAGGTGGAGGCGCAGCTAGGCGCTAACTGCATTGCGATCCTTCCGGCGCTCGGGGATGCCATGCCCGTTGGCCTTGCCGGCAGATTAGCGAAGTCGAAGAGCGACCCGCAAGCGAACCTCCTGCGCTATGTAGTCGACAATCCACTCTCTCGCTTTGCTGAGGCCGTGCGCTCACTGAAAGTTGCGGTCGACCTCAACTCCATTGTACGTGAGAACCGCGTGCTAGCAGTGACGTCGACGCTGCCGAACGAGGGCAAGAGCACGCTCTCCACCAATCTTGCTCAGCTCATGGCGCATTCAGGAGCCAAGGTGATCCTGGTCGATGCCGACCTGCGCAACCCATCGTTGTCGCGTTCACTGAGGCCCGACGCGAAGATCGGGCTGGTCGACGTGGTCGCGCAGAAGGTGCAGCTTGAAGATGCCGTCAGCGTGGATCCGCAGACCGGCCTCGCGGTGCTGCCGGCCGGGACCACTTCGAAGCTCCTGCACACAAACGAGATCCTCGCCTCCAAGGCTATGCATGCCGTGGTAAGCTTGCTGCGTTCGAAATACGACTACGTGGTACTGGACATGCCGCCGATGGCCCCTGTGGTGGACGTGCGCGTCACCTCGCCCTTCGTCGACTCCTATGTTTTTGTGGTCGAGTGGGGCAAAACCAAGACAGACGTCGTGAAGCACAATCTGCGGAATGCACCGGAGATCCAGGACAAACTGCTTGGCGTCGTCCTGAACAAGGCCGATACAAAGGCGCTCGCGCGCTACGAGTCCTATCATGGGCGCTACTATTACCAGAAATACTATGCCCGTTATGGATATGTAGAGTAGTGGTTTATGCGGCAATCATGGCCACGCGTGCTCTTTGGATCGCTTGGCCTCGCCGCCGCGCTCTGGGCATTTGTCGCCCTCCCCTCATTCCGAGCGGGCGCGCCAATTCTCGAAATGGCTCTTCGTATCGTCACCGATGATCGCTACAAGTTGGGAAAGCTAGGCGATGCGCTGCTGCGCACTCAGCCCCAATTCGGGCCCGCGCTGTTGCAGGCGCCCTTAGCGGAGGCCGAAGCAATAATCCGGGTTCGAAGATTCGAAGAGGCCTTGGCGCTCGGCGACTCGGATGCCACTGATCGTGAGGCGCAACATGCTCAGGAGAGTTTGCGAATCTCGCTATTTCTAAATCCATCTACCAGTTACCTCTGGTTAATGCTCTATTCGCTCGAGAATACTCGCGGAGGTTTCGATCCTAAGAGTCTCACCTTTCTAACCCAATCTTACGCTACAGGTCCGCTGGAGGGGTGGGTTGCGCTTCGACGCAACAGGCTTGCCCTCGCGGTATTTCCGAGCCTAAGCGAAGCCGTGCAGGAAAAGGCGGTCTTTGAGTTTGCTAATATGGTCGACAGCGATTTGACTGATGCCGCCGCTGTAAACCTGATGGGGGTCGGTTGGGCTCAACGTGACCGTCTTCTCGCGAGCCTTTCGAAAGCAGAGTTAATATCGCGAGAGGTCATTGCGCGGAAGCTGTGGCGGGAAGGGGTCAAGATCGCCGTACCCGGCGTGGAGTCGGACGAAAGATTATGGCGATGATCAAGAATACCAACTATTTGCTTTTGGGGCATCTTACGTGCGCATTATTGTTGGCTGGCGCTGGGCCGTTATGTCCTGCAGCAGCCCAGTCCAGCAGTGTGCCCACGAGGTCTACGATCACGATGCAAGGCCCTGCGGATCCCTCAACGGGACCGACTATTCGTGATGCCTTGGGGAGACCATGCTTGGACATTGAAGCAGCTTCGCGAGCCCACGCAGCTAATCGGGACGTGGTTGACCACGTAGTCAGCATAAAGAACAATTGTCCCCGATTAATCAAAGTTAAGGTGTGTTACTTCAATTCCGAACGATGCCATGCCTTAGACGTTCAGGGTTACAAGCGCATCGATACCATTCTTGGTACTATGACAAAAATTACCACGTTTCGATATTCAATCTCTCAGAAGTTGTAGCGCTTCTGCTGGAACGAGCTTTTTTGGCGTTATTGCCAATGCACGAAAGAAGTATCCCGCACTGAGACTACAGCAGACGTTTTGGTTAGAACGCTTAGCGCATGGTGCAGAAGTTGTCGGCGAAGTCACCACGTCCAAGCCCGGCTGAAGTTGTCTTTCGCAAACGCTGCTTTCTGAAGTTTCCAATGAAGGTTGGATCTTCTCCGCCTAGATCGTTTGGGCTAAGCTGGGAGCTTAGTAGGCTCTAATGCTCGATGATCCATCAATCAATGTAAACGCGGGGCCGTTGCACAGCGCGTGATCATTGAGTACTCAGTCACGCCCCGCATTCGCTTTGCAGGTCGCTTCCATCTGGAACCCAGTTCGCTCAGTCAGTTCTTTAGCGATGGAATTCGGACTACCTAGGTCGCTGACGGCCCGCTTTAGTTCCTCTAGCTTGGCCCCCACAAGGAAGCGATACCAGAATCCTTGCAGCACGTTGTAAATTAGCCCTTCTTTTCCGTCGAGAAACCCGAGGCGCAGCACGTATCGATAAAAGAAGTATGCGAAAGCGCTAAGTTGAAATGGGATTCTGTTGTAGATGTTTTGCTTGAGGAAGCGCTTAATGGCGGCCTGTCGTGAGCTGCTGCTACTGGAAAGTGCCGGCGTTCCCCGCATGAAATGTAGAGTTTGATTCAGTAGCTCAACCGCTTCACGCGTAGCGTATTTATTGTGCTTCTCGATAAAGTGCGAGAGGTCGTTTAGGTTATGATCCGCGAAGCCACCAGAAAATGTCACGGTCCGGCCGCTGCTTACAAAGATGTGCTCGTCCATCCAACGATCTTCGATGCGACCGTAGCCGTATCGCCAGATTCTAGTCATTACAAGGATGCCGCGTCCACCATATTTTATAGTGCGCCCCATGAATACGAGCTTTCGTCTTAGATTTATTCCCGTTACTCCCAATGGTAAAATAGGCAGTTGGGTAAGTAATTCGGCGGTAAGATCTGGTTCGATATATTCGTCGGCATCGAGCCGCATCACCCAATCAGACCTAATCGGCGCGTTGTCGAGCGCCCATTGAAATTGCTTCGCCTGATTGATGAAGCGGTTTTGCAGCACGACGGCGTTGTAGCGTCTTGCAATTTCGACTGTTCCGTCGGTTGAGAACGAGTCGACGATAATGATCTCGCTGGCTACGTCCGCGATGCTTTTTAATGCACGATCGAGATGACGTTCCTCGTTATAGGTGAGAATGATTACGGCGAGCAGCATTTT
The DNA here is from genome assembly GCF_025200865.1 of Bradyrhizobium sp. NC92. Taxonomy (NCBI): domain Bacteria; kingdom Pseudomonadati; phylum Pseudomonadota; class Alphaproteobacteria; order Hyphomicrobiales; family Nitrobacteraceae; genus Bradyrhizobium; species Bradyrhizobium sp. NC92. The sequence goes on along the minus strand of NZ_CP104171.1, from coordinate 6,590,855 downwards.
GTCTCTAATCGGCTGAGGTGAAGAGTTCGCTGAACAATCGAGGGTGACGATCGGGGCTGATTGCAACGAGGTTGAACGAATGAGCGTTGGCCGGTCTCCTCAGGATGGCGTCGAACAGGCGATACCCCCACGCCTGAAACTTGCTTTCTATCTCTGGGAAATTGCTAGCTAGAACCTCAATGAAAACAAGCGGTCTGTCCTTACTGAAGACGTCGGTCCCACCATCGATCACAGCTTGCTCGGCCCCTTCGACATCGATCTTAATCAGATCGGGAGACCGATTTGTTTGCCGTGAAACATGATCAATGGTTGTGCAGGTTATCTGAATTGAGTGAGCCGGACGGCCCATCACACGTTCGATATTTGCGTTGGTTACAATCGTTCCTTGCTTGCCGGTGATAGTATCGCGCTTGAATTCGATCGTTCCGACCCGGTCCGAGACCGCCTTCTTCTCGATTTTGCAACTATCGAGAGATGCTTTGGAGATAGTACGACGAATCGTTTTCACATTTCGATCGTCTGGTTCAAAAAGTATTGCTCTCTTTTCAGGACCGGACGAAAGAAATTCCCACGTATACTGTCCTATGTTTGCGCCTACATCCCAAAACTCTCTCATCTCTGATCGAGATGCGATGGATCTGAATAGCGCGCGTTCCGCAGTTTCCTTCCCAGACCCTGTCAGAATTTCTGACAAATTCTTCGAGGCCTGGAGATACACTGGAAAATTCACGTTCTGTATCCGCCAACGTATGTCGAAGTCGGCCAATCCGATCAATTTTTCGCCTAAGGGGCTAGCCCGCCACTGCAAAAGCTTCTGTCGCCAGTTCATTGGAGTCATCACCGCAAATGAAATAAAGAAGAGAATTCAGGTCAGTTAGTAACGGACCGACTTCTTAGAAGGCGCGCTGGATTCCCAGCGTAGATTTTTCCTTCCTCCAAGTCTTTCATAGCCACCGCTCTAGCACCCAGTACGGCATTTCGGGGGACAGTGACGCCTGGCCCCACAAAAGCCTCAGCGGCCACCCAGGCATTTCTGCCGATATGGATGGGCTTGGTAACGAGTCGGAAGTCCGGATCGTCAACGTCGTGAGTTCCGGCGCAAAGGTGAGCTCTCTGAGAGACTAGTGCGAAAGGCTCAATCGAAATCAAATCCATGCAATAACAAATCACTCCTGGTCCAAGGCACGCATATTCACCCATTTGCAGATTCTTTGGGTACCAGACCTTGACGCCTGGATAGACGTATGCGTTGCGAGCAAGCTGGGCTCCGAATGCGCACAGCAGAAATCTACGCCACCGGTGCAGGGGCGCTGGTGTCCAGATCCCAAATGCAGACCAAATCAAATTCCATGCCGCGCGCTCCAGCCTATGACTGAGTGGATAGGTTGCGCCGCCGTATTTGGGACCCGCCGGCGGCTTTTCTCGACATGTCATCTCTAGACCTATACGGATTGCGTCTGATTTTCTGATCAAGGCACTCATCTCATTCGAAAGACATCCGTTCTCGTCTGTTGGGTTAGCGCGGCTTATGTCTTGAGGAGCTGGATAAACTGATCAATATTCTTGTTCATGTCGAAATGCATGAGAAAGGTGGCTCGCGCGGCATCTTGCATGTTGGCCTTCTCAGTGTGAGTCATTGTGCAGAACTTATTCAAGAGCTCGAGCGTCCCACTCAGGTCATCGTGCGCCACCCAGCCCGCGCCATTACTGGACACCTCGCGCCAGATATTGACCTTGTTTGAGATCAGCACCGGTCTACTGCAGGCAAGCGCCTCGGCTACGACGATACCAAAGTTCTCTTGGTGTGAAGGCAAGATGAACGCCTCGCATGCGTGGAATGCGCCCCATTTGAGATCCCCGCTGAGCATTCCCGGCCAGTGAATTCGGTTGGCAATACCCGCGGCTTCAGCCTGTGCTTGAAGTTTCGGGATCCAGTCGACTTGGTCCGGGCCAGCTATGACGAGATCGAGCTCGGGGAATTTGTCCGCCACTTCACCGAAGGCTTGAACGAGCAGATCGCAGCCCTTCTTTGGATGGACACGACTTAGGAATAAAATGAAAGGCCGATCGCCTAGGGCGGGAATATAAGCTCGGAAGAGCCGTTTCTGGCGCGCGATATCCCCAGATTGAAAAGTGGTTCCGTATCCGACGACCGTGTCTTTAACACGATAAGGCCAGAATGCGTTTCGGGCCAGCACGCGCTCCTCATCGGTTGTAAAAATGACCCGATGCGCGCCGGACAGTAGCGGTCCTTCGCTTAACCACCAAGACAGCTGCTTTGCTATATGCTTGAGAGGATACGCCTTTCGAAACCACGGATCGAGCATTCCGTGTGTATATACGAAATAAGGCGTGGCCGACCTACGCAATGCCAATCTAGCGGCGAAACTAGAGTAATTCCAAAGGCCGTTTACGACGACTGCATCGAATTTGCTGACGTTGTTTCGCAGCCAAGGAAGAAGATGGGGGGAATAGCGGTAGCGTACCCAGGGCAGCCAGCGCCAGCTCTTCTTGTGAGATACGCCTAGCGGAACTAGAGGTACGGGAAAATCGGCGATCCAGGCGTCGGATAAGGAATCGAGTGTGACAAGGACTCGGCGGTGGCCGCGCTCGATCAGAAGTGGATTGGTGGCGACGATGCCTTGGATCGGTCCTCCAGTTCGAAGGTCAGCGCTTGAAATAATGTGAAGGATGTTCAATTCTTGTCCACTCGTCTGTAGGTGAGATCGCCATATTCTCTCATTTTCGGGGAATTCATAAGCTGTGAACTTCATTAAGGTAAAGATCTTGAGGATACCGAGTCTACTGACCTTTGCGGTTGTTAGTCTGCTCGTTGGCGGGGATCTGAAAGCTCGTTCGCAGGAGCAGGTCAAAAAGCCCTTGGTTTTTGCTCACTATATGCACTGCTATGTTTTAGGCGCCTACCAACCGACTGATGAGCGAGTCAGGAACCCGAAGCTAGGAGATAATCTAAAGGACTGGCCGCCGATGGGGCGTGAAAGCTCCTGGTATTCGGCGGATCTTGCCCAAGTTGCCTCCGATGGAGAGGTCGCATTGGCGAGAGAGTTCGAACTGATGAAGGAGGCAGGCGTAGACGCCATTGGCCTATTATTGGGGCCGCGTATGCTGCCTATAAGCCAATTCGCCCGTGGGCTCGATATGGTGGCAGACGTTGCAACGCGCTCTTCGACCAAGATAATCCCGGAGTTTTGGGCTAATCCCTGGGCAGATGATTTCGAGACGTTCGGCAAGACCATAAAGCACTTCATGGATGCGCATCCGGGAGCTTTCCTCGTGCGGGACGGAAAGCCAATGTTTATCTTCGCGTTCGATTCTGGTATTGCGGCGAAAGTCCACGATCCGCTCTCTGCGCCGATTAAGCAGATCAGCGATTTCCTCGAACCCTGGGGCGGTTTGGATGAAACTTACACAATGTTTTACGTCCCCTACCAGTTCGAGAAAGCTGTTCGTTCACCCCTTATCCTGAAGTCAAATGCTATTGATGTCTGGACCCCCCAGGATGATTGGTCCGCCTTGCATTCGCCTGTTGTCTTCAGGGTCGGATCTGCTCTGAACAAGGAAGTAGCCTTTCCGGTGTCGCCTGCCTTCTACCAGCGTAGAGCAGGTCAGCTTCCGATGGAGTACGGCAACAGCTTCGGAGCAGCCAGATACATTGATGGCTGGCTTGAGGCCATTAAGAACAGACCGGCCTTCGTCAACATACAGACGTGGAATGATTTTAGCGAGGATACGGCCATCGTTCCGACCAACACCGCCGGGAGGGTGTGGCTTTACCTCACGACTTATTTTTCCTCTTGGCTTCGATCGGGTCGGCAGCCTGCAATTCAAGAGGAACGCGTCGTGTTGCTGCGGCCAAAGCAACTAGCGAACGCAAAACTGAAAAATCCCAAAGCTAAGGCAATAAACGCCGTCTGGCGCCACGCTAGTCCGACGGTAGACTATCTGGATGTCGTTACGTTTCTTCGGGAGCCCGCATCCGTGCGTATCATTCTAGGCACTCAGACGTGGGAGCGATGGGTGCCCGCGGGAGTTCATGAGTGGATAGTCCATTCTAGTCTAATAGAGGGAAAGGGCTTCGCCGCGCAAGCAAAGTATCCGACGGCTTCCTGGCTAAGGCGCATCACTGTGACCGATGCATTTGAGTCTGCGGCGCCAAAGGTCCAATTGTTTCGAGACAATCGCCTAATTGGAGATTTGCAAAGTAAGACCCCATTCCTCGACTATGGAGAGTGGCAGGATCTTACGATTATAGCGGACGAGATCGCCCTCCGATAGACGATGCTAGCAAGGAGAGAGGCGAACTCTATTGTTCATCAATGCAAAGGTGCATTTCACGAGATGACTAACCTTGTCATCTCCCCTTTCCCAGTCACAATCGTTAGGGGGCCGCTCTGGGCGACACATGCCGTGCGCCGAAAGGCTTTATACCTACTCCTCGGCCCGAGATCTGGCGAGCTGGGCTCCTCGCGTGCGTCTGGAATCTGACACGAGCAATGAGGCAAACAGGAAGAGGAGAACAACAACCACAAGCAAAATCGTAAATTCTCGTAACAAATATGCAAAAGCATTCCTTTGTGTCCACAGAGCAAAATAAAGCGAGCAAAGTGAGACGACTCCCCACATCCCTGTATGTTTGGAGCGATTTCCAAGAAGATAGATGAGCCGAAAGATCATTAACTGGAACAGAATTACGAACGTAATGCCGAAGTAACCGCCAACAAGGTATGCTTCTCCAATGAATGAGAACCCCCAACCCGCGCCTTTGACAGCTTCTGCGGGATTGTAGACGTAACCAAATCTGGCGTTCAGAGGTATAAAATCTGATTTGAACAAGAATTGAGGTATCAGCAGTTGCCAGGCCAGCGAGTAGTCTCCGAGATATGGCAACGGCGTAATTGCTGTGGTTGTAGCAGCAGCTGACGTTGAGTAGAGAGCCACAGTCTCATTTCCCAAATATTGATCAAATCTCAGGAAGAAGCGCTCCCATTCGTCAGGTACGAGGAAGGAAGAGATAGGTAGCTGTTGGATACGAAGATAGCCAAGAAATGAAAATACTACGAATAGAACCGCAATCCCCGCGAGCGAAACATAAAGCCAAGCGGCGCGTCTGGGGCGCCAAACTGCACCGGCGGCAAATAGAAATACCTGGAGAAAGTATTTTCGCTGTCCAAGAGCAATTGCGATTACCAAAATCGACAGGATCGAGAAGCAAATCAACAGGATCTTCCTTCGCTTCATTATCAATGCCGCGGCATATGCAGCGATCGCCAGCGGAATTGAGAGTAGAAGGAAACCTGTTCCGGCCTGAAGGCGAACCTCGAAGCCTTGAGCGTATGAAACATCACCACCCAAAACAATGCCGTTGCGCGCTACATAGGTGGCGCTCAGTAAGAGGCTTGCGGTTGCACCAGTTACTGCAACGATGGAGAGGGCGCGGTCAGATTGCGAAGTCCCAGATCTTTCTTGCCCTTTGATGCACAGAAAGCACACAGCGGCGGCAACAAGGGTGGACAAGTTAGCCCAATTGTAGATGCCAAATGCGTCACGAAGAACGAAGCCAAGCGTTACGCGGGTTCCTCCTGTCTCCGCGACTAACGGAAGCAAGCTATAAATCGCCATAACAAGGACAAAGAAAATTACTGGATCGGAATAGTCGCGTCTCCTTGCGAGCGCATGGACGGCGAAGGCCGCAGTGACGATCGGGACCAAAATTGGTTTATCGAAAGACGCCCCAGCTTGGACTAGCCAAGCCAAGGCCGCAAGCCCCGCATAGGCGAGTGCTATCATTCCGAGATTTTGATCAAGGCTAGCGACGGGAAGGGGTCTAGTCGTCATCAGATGAATCGTCTCCGGAAGCGCGCAGATGAGCGCGCGCAGATGTGTCGCTAGCCGCTGACTATTCGATATTCCTCTAACGCGCCCGGGAATCTTCTCCCGCTGAAGTAAAGCATTTCAGGATCCGCAATAATCGAGCGGTAATCTCTCATATAAACCGTCCTTGCCTCATCCTCAAATTAGCGATCTGGAATGATGCCAGAGTTTAAATCCTGCATACGCTGCCATCAAACAGTGAATTCCCATAATTGGAAGTGCAACAGCAGCCATGCCACCGAAGTACTGGCCGCTGATGTAGGAAAGGAGGATGCCAATAACACTTAGGAGGCAGAAAACATGGGATGCAGCGACATGCCGGTTGATCGATGCTGCTGGCAACAACTCCGAACTCCAGATCATCTCGGCGGCCACGGAGAGAAGCAATATCATAAGGAACGTCCGATCAACGGAAACCTTCCCGGTTGTCCAGATTTCTATTATGCCTTGTCCTGCAAGGCCTACAGCCACTACGTATGAAAAGCTCAGCCCAGTGGTTGCCCACAGGTGATATCGAGTAAGTTTTGCAAAGTGCTGAAGATGCCCCAAGCCGAAGAGACGTGAATACTCTGGTGCGAGCGCAAAGTTGATCATATTGAGGGCTGATGTTCCCAGCCGCGCCAACGTTCGCGCGGTTGAAAAAATCACGACCTGCACAGGAGATCCGATCGCGCCAAGGATCAGAACCGGCCCTTGAATGGTCAGAGCCTGTCCAATCGAAACCAGCATGAAGCTGAGCGACGGATGAAACAGCCTTCTGGCCTCACCCAATGATGCATGTTGCCGACCCAGAGCCAGCCATTTCTCCAGTAACCTCAACCTAGCCCAGGCGGCGAGATTAAACGCGAGGCGATTGACCACGATCGCGAGTGCGGCAGCCACGATGTCTCCGCCAAGCGCCGCAGTCACTGCTGTGACGGCTCCCTCCATCAGCCGGGCCGATGCTGCCCACACCACTTCTTCCGTGGGCTTTCCGATGCACCTCAGGCCGCTTGCCAATAGAAGCAGGTACTGAGTGAGCAGGACATTGGCCGCTAGCAGGAAGAGAACGGTCTTGGCTGCGGCTTCGCTGACGGAGCCAAGCGAGAAGACTGTGCCGATTCGCACGATGGGAAGTCCCAAAACCAGGACCACAAGGATGGCCGCTACGACCAGGTTGAGTAGCATGAAGATGCTCTGGTAGGTGACCAGGGCTCCCGATCGGTCTCCGCCGGCGACCTTAATCGTCATAACGTTCTTGGCGGCCATCGTGAAGCCGAAGTCGGCGAAGGTTAGGTAAGTCGGGATTGCAGACAACAAGAGCCAAACGCCATAATGCTCTGTGCCCCAATAGTGCAGCAGTACAGGCACAAGCGCGAGCTGGATGCCGACCGTAACAGACTGGTTGTAGATCTGAGCTCCAAAGGTGGAGGCCAGTCGCCTGAACGATGACTGCGCCGCAGCCGGTTCGCCACTGCTTTTGCGTGACGTGGTGGTTGGGCTCGAGGACATTATCGGGCGATAGTAGAAGACGCTGGTTCGGACTCACTCTGCGAAAGCAGCGATAACGCAGCGTCAAGCACCTCGTTGATGGAAATCGCCGCCATCCCCGCCATGTCATGAATGATGCGATGGCCAGCCCCGTATGGATGCCATTTCATCGGCTTGTTGAAGTTACCGAACAAGCCTACGCAAGATACGCCGATCGCGGCGGCAAGATGCAGAGGGCCGGAATCGTGTCCGATGAAGAGTTTCGCCGAGCGTAAGGCCGCAGCGCTCTCTCGTGGAGATAGTCGGCCGCACGCGTCGATGACGGTACCGGGCCAAGCCTGGCCCACCTGCTGCGCGCGCTCGGAGTCTTCCGCCGCACCTACGATCAGTAAGGGATGATCTCCGAACGAAGCTGACAGCCGCTTCAGGAGCTCCAGCCAACGCTCAATACCCCAGTCTTTTTCGGCGGCCTTGCCGCCCATATTGAGCGCGATTGGAGAAGCTTTAATGCCGGCGACGATCTCTTCGCCCTTTTGCCTCTCCTGCGCGGTCAACAGGAGATCCCAGGAGGCTGCTGACGCGAGATCAATCGGCCCGAGTTCGAACAGCGTTCGGGCCAACCGCTCGCATTCGCGCTCTTCAGCGCCGGTTTTGGGATCGATCCGATTGGCCTGGAGGTCCGGCGTCGTTGGAAGGCCGATAATCCTACCTACGCCGCTCAATCGGAAGAAATATCTGTCCCGCACGATTTTAGTACGGCCACGGGCGGGCATAAGATAGACCAGCGTATCGACGCCCATTGCTCGAATGGTCTGCGACAGTTTCCAGAGCTCTGCGAGCGACCTCGTTCCAGTAGGATAGGAGATATAGCGATGGATCAATCCGTTGTCGCCGAGAACGGCCTGCAGCGGAGCGGCTTTGGTCGAAACAGGGATGTTGGTGAGTAGGATGCGGTCCGCATCCGGAAATGCCTCCGCGATCTTGTGAAAGCAGGGTAGGGCGACGATAGTATCTCCAAGGCTGCCCAGCCGATACACCAGGATCTTCTCTCTCGATGTCATCGATATCGATCGTCCCTTAGCAAGTAGTGATCGAGATAGTCCGCGATCCCATCCTCCAGGCTCGTGAACTCGAAATTCATCCCGGCAAGTTTAATCTTGGTCGTGTCTGCCTGGGTAAAATACTGGTATTTTGCTCGAATCGCTTCTGGCATGTCGATGAACTCGATCGGGACATGCTGTTTGAGGCGACTGCGCACCAGCATTGCCAGATCGAGAAATGACCGTGCCTTGCCGGTGCCGAGATTGAAGATGCCGCTCACAGTTGGGTTCTCGAGAGCCCAACAGGCAATTTTGGAGCAGTCCTTCACATATACGAAATCGCGCAACTGTTCACCATCGCGAATATCAGGGCGATGAGACTTGAATAGCTTGATTCCCTCGCCGGCCTGGATCGTGTCGAAGAGTTTCGAGATGACGCTGCGCATATCATCCTTGTGATATTCGTTGGGGCCGTAAACGTTGAAGAACTTGAACCCGATCCATTGCGGTGGTGTTGGCCGGCCTTCTGCAACGCGCGCCGCAAAGATCTGATCAACCGCCTTCTTACTCCAACCATACCCGTTAAGAGGGCGCAGTTGGCTGAGAGATTCGGCGTCGTCCTGGTCAGAAAAATCAGCTTCACGACCACCATATGTCGCAGCCGATGATGCGTAAAGGAATGGCACGCGCGCCGCAGCGCACCAATCCCAGAGGCTGACGCTGAAGTTAATATTGAGTTCGACCAGTCGATCCACATCCTTCTCGGTTGTCGCCGAGATCGCGCCCATATGGATCACGGCGCTAATTGCAGACGCGTTGGCATTCAGAAAATCGATCAGGCGTTCCGGCGCGACAAATGCGGCAATCGATCTCTTGGCCAGATTTAGCCATTTCTCCCCACTGCCAAACCAATCGCAGACTGCGATCGGCCCCTTTCCCAGCCGCTCGAGGTCGGCGACGATATTCGAGCCGATGAATCCGGCAGCCCCAGTGACGACAATCATCGCGAACTCGTGTTGGAAATCTGCGCGATAACATTCGAGGTGCTGCGTCCCGGCACGAACTCGCTTCGCAGAACCGCCCCGCCATGGGCAAGTACAAATGATGCGCCGACAATTTGGTCGATCTGGTAATCCGCCCCTTTGACCAGTACGTCAGGGCAGATCGATTCGATGATCTGGAGGGGCGTATCCTCATCAAATATTACGACCGCATCCACCATCTTCAGCGAGGCAAGCAGGACAGACCGGTCAGCCTCGTCGTTGATTGGGCGAGTGGGTCCTTTTAGGCGTCTAACCGAATCGTCGCTGTTCACAGCGACGACAAGACGATCGCAATTGGATCTCGCGAAATTCAGGAGCTTGAGATGTCCGACATGTAGAATGTCGAAACATCCGTTGGTGAATCCAACCCTAAGACCATCTTTCTTCCAGAGTGCAATACGCGATTTGACGTCGTCGAGAGGGAAGAGCCGCTGAGACGTCTCGTCGTCGGAGAATTTCTGAGCGGAGGCAAACGCGTCAAGGAGCTCGCTTCTCGTGACCGTAGCCGTGCCGTGCTTGCCCACCACCACTCCAGCAGCACAGTTGGCAAGCGCTGCTGCTTCTTCCAGGTCAGCGCCTGCGCCAACAGCCAAAGACAGCGTGGCAATTGCTGTATCGCCAGCTCCAACGACGTCAGCAACCTCGCGCGCGGTGGCAGCAATGTGGACCGCATCCCTCTTTCGGGAGAGAAGGGTCATGCCTCTTTCGGCGCGGGTGACAAGAATGCTCTCGATAGTCGTATTGTTCAGGACAGAGTGGCAGGCTTGAACGGCAGAGTCGTTGTCAGTTCCAGGGTCGATGCCCGTCGCGGCGAGCAATTCCTTTGAATTCGGGGTGATGACGGTCGCGCCCGAGTATCGCTCGAGGTGCTGCGATTTCGGATCGACCAGAACGGAAACCTTCGCCTCTTGCGCAAGCTGAATTGTGCGCCGGATGACGGCGTCTGTCAGCACGCCTTTTGCGTAATCCGAGAGCACGACCACGTCATGGCTCGGCAGTATGCGGGAGATGAGTTCGAGCAGTTCCCGCTCCAAATCCGGTGACAGATTTTCGGCGCACTCGATGTCCGCGCGAATGACGTGTTGTCCCTGCGATACGTAGCGGACTTTCTCTGTAGTCGGCCGATCGACGGATGCCACGAACTGAACCGAGATGCCCGCGTCGCGCTCGAGCTCGTTCACGAGGGCCCGGCCGGCCTCATCGTCGCCGATCAAGCCGACGAGCGTACAGGAGCCACTGAGGGAGCTTATGTTGCGCGCGACGTTGGCCGCGCCGCCGGGGATCTTCTCGGCCTTCCTGATCGAGATCACCGGAACAGGCCGTTCGGGAGAAATTCGCTTGATGTCGCCGCCAATGAAGCGGTCGAGCATCACGTCGCCAATGCACAGCACTTTTACGGTGGAGAATCTGTCTACTGTCGACATTGCATGCCTAAATTTCTTTGAGGGACGGCGTGGTAGTCCGGTCGCTGGGCTGCCTGGCTGCGGCTAGCGCAGAAAATGCCCCAACGATGTGATAGAGAGAGGTGGCGGGTGCAGGTTCGAATAGAAACTGGTCGCGCGACTTGTCATGCCGCTCCAGCCAAAGACCGGGAACGGGGGCGGCGTCCAAAAAGCGCCACAGCGCATTCGTAGCCTGTTCGAACTGCATCGTGTCCTTGCACAATCCGGCCTCCAGAGCGGACACTTCTGCACGGACCCACTCGGTGTGAGGCCACAACCTCACCGTTGATCCAAGCGGATTCCCCCGGATATCCAGTTCTCCGAATAGCAGTCCGGTCTGAGAGTTCTTTCCAAAGGCGTGGGCGAATTTATAGATCTGGGCAAGATAAGGCTTAGAATTTCCTGCAGCCCGGAAGTACTGCGTAAGAAGCCATATCCATTCGAGCAGATGACCCGGCTCTACGACTTCCGGTATCTCGGGCTGGCGCAGCAGCGATTCGTCGAAGAATTCGCAAATCGCGCCGGATCTCTCACACAGGAAGTGTTGCTCAAAAACGGAGACCAGTTCGTCAGCCAGACGCCGGAAGCCGCCTGTCTCGTCGAAGGGAAGCCAGGCCAGACTCGCCTCGAGCAGGTGCATGTGTGGATTTTGCCGCCGGGGTCCGCGGTGCGGTGACCCTTCTAGAAACCCGGCAATCGGATGGCGGAACTCAGTGTTGAGATATTGAAGGATGTGGAGGCCTTCTTCGCGTTCGCGCTCTTGTCTTAGCAAACGATACGAGTGAGCCAGGCTAAATAGTACAAACGCCAGATCGTATGTGTCTTGATCTTTAGATAACGGGTCGCAGTTCAAGTCAAAGTGAGAGAGATAGCCGCCAGAGACGTTCCGGGCTTTGCTGTACAAGAATTCCAAGCCGTGCTCGACAGCGGCTTTGCCTTCATGGAATCCCATTCGGCTAGCTTCGGAGAATGCGTAGATTTGACGGGTGGCGGTCCGAAGGCGCTTTCGGTTGGCGCTGTTTGTGAAGCTGTCGAGATCGAGCGCGTCGTAGAAGCCGCCCTGCTTCCAATCAATTCCATAGCTGTACCAGAACGGAGCGGCGCAATTAACCACCCAATCCCGCGCCTTATCGGCCTGTTTGATCAAACTGCTACACATGCTGCAATGGCGCGCAAGCCAGTCGGCCGATTTTCACGGCAAACCGTCGTAACGAGCTCCTCTTTAATTTTTCAGTAGGCCGTGCGCTGGCCGAAACTTACCAGGGTTGTCTTGAAGAGAATCGTCAGGTCCAACCACAAGCTCCAGTTATTGATGTACCACAAGTCGTGCTCCACGCGCTTCTGCATCAGGTCGAGTGTGCGGGTTTCTCCGCGATAACCATTAACCTGGGCCCAGCCGGTGATGCCGGGCTTTACGTGGTGGCGGAAGGCGTAGTTGCCGATGATCTGCTCATATTCGGTGTTGTGGGCGGCCGCGTGCGGGCGGGGGCCGACCAGCGACATGTCGCCCTTGAGCACGTTGAAGAGCTGCGGCAGCTCGTCGATCGAGGTCTTGCGCAGCCACTTGCCGATTCCCGTGACGCGCGGGTCGTTCTTCTGCGCCTGCACGATGGTCGGGCCGTCGTCGAGCACGCGCATGGTGCGGAATTTGAAGATCTTGAACGCGCGCCCGCCGAAGCCGTGGCGGGTCTGGCGGAAGAACACTGGGCCCTTCGAGCTCAGCTTGATCAGGATCGCGGTCACCAGCATTACCGGCGCGAACACCAGCAGCGCAAGGCTCGCGCCGACGAGGTCGAGCGTTCGCTTGAGCGCGCGCTCCTTCCAGGACAGCGGCGCGCGGCGCAGCTCGGCGGTGAACGTGTTGCCGGTGCTCACCAATGGATAGCGCAGGAACCGCGCGGCGTTGGGGTCCGGCACCAGATGCACGGGGATGGGGAGGATCTTCAGCGCGTCCAGAATGCTGTCGATCGCGTGCTGCCGGCTCCAGTTCATCAGCAGGAAGACGTGCTCGATGCGGTTGTCGCGCGCGAAGGCGATCAGCTCCTCGAAGCGCGGCGCCAGCGAAGACAGCAGCAGCGGCGATGCGAGCTCCTTTGCCGGGATCTCCATCACCCGCATCAGGCGGTAGCCGTGCTGGCCGAGGTCGTCTACCGCGTTGGACGAGGTGGCGAGACCGAACTCGGCGATCATGATCGCGCGGCCGTTGGCGAAGGCGCCGGCGCGCAAGGCATGCGCGGTCCAGCGCGCCGCCGCGATCTTCCAGGTGAGCAGGACGGCAAGGCCGATCAGATAGAATGAGATCATGGTGCCGCGCGAGAACCCCTCGCTGACCTTCATCGTGAAGGCGATCGCCAGCAGCGCCCCGAACAGGCCGGTCCACGTCGTCAGCGTCATCCGGAACGTGCGGGCTAAGTTCGTGATGTTCTTCAGACGGTAGCCGTGCTGCACCACCGTCAGCAGGACGAAATTGATCGCAACCAGCACGCTGGCCGCCGCATAGACATCCGCTTTCCCAAGCGTGCCCGCGGTGACGATGTGATAGCCGGCCGCGCAGCCAATCCCGCTGGCCACGATCAGCACCGCATCGACCACGGCCATCAGCCGTTCGATAACCACAGGTCGTAGCCAGCTCGGCGCATACCCTCCGGCTGCATTCGGCGCTGCCTCGACCACGCCAATTTTCGTCGTAGAATCAGTGACGGGCACCGGCCTTGTGGAAAGAATTGTCATCCTGCAAAACCCATTGACGCAAAATTCATTGCCCGAACGCGCCGTGCTATCGGTCAAAATCGCTGTTAAAACAAGGCGAAGGAAAAATTAACCTTACCCCACAAGCTGCATTGTAGCCCATCTCGCCTCGACTGATATGTTATTTTCACAACTCGTTAGGAAGATCTCGTTGCCTCGAACCCAGTCCCGGCGGCGGACCCGGCCGAGCGGGAAGCGCTACCTCGCCATTGGCCTTGCTGTTGTGGCTTTGGTCGGAACCGTGCTTCTCCTTCTTCGCCCCGATGCAGCCCCCGTACGAGCTCCGACGACCTCCACGGCCGTCGCAATCAAGCTCCTCCTGGATGGGCCATTTGGCGCGCGGTTCGGCGGCGAGCTCGCTGCATCGAGGCAGGGGTATTTCTCCTCCCGCGTAGAGTTGGCTGCGCAGCCCGAACCCGACTTCGTCCAGACGATTGCACGCCAACATGCCATCGGCGTGACGGGCGGCCAGAAGTTCCTGCTGGCGAGCTGGCGCGGGGTCCCCGTCACCGCCTTCGCGGCAAGCTTCCTCGATACCTCCGTCGCGATCTTCACGCTCGAAAGCTCGGGCTTGCGGCGGCCGATTGACCTGGTCGGAAAGCGGGTCGGGTATCGCAGAGCGAGTGAGGGAGACGTCGTCTTTGATGCCATGATGGCACAGCTCGGGCTGCCCCGCAGCCAAATTACCAAGGTCCCGGACCGCGACAGCTTCGATGCGCTCCGTTCCGGAGAGGTGGATGCAATCATTGCCGCCATCGATGAGCAGCCCGATCCCTCCAGTCCGACTTTCGTGAAGCTGAACGTGATCAAGCCGCAGGACTACGGGATTCATGTCCCAGGCCTCGTCTATTTCGCGAGCAATGGTCTCATCCATGACCAGCCGTCCGTGATCGCCGACGTCCTTCAGGGCGTCATCCGAGGGTGGCAATTTGCCTACTCGGACTATGCACGGAGCGTGCCCGTTCTCGCCGGCGCCGACCCGGCCAAGCTTAATTCCGAGCGGTTGAAATTTGAGCTACAACAGCAGCGTCCCCTCGTGCTGCCGACGGGCGGCCGTATCGGCGACTACGACGAAAGCCGGTGGCGGACGCTTCGGGATATCCTCCTCTTTGCCAAGCTCGGCGAGGAAGATGTGCCGCTGGCTCGGACGGTCAACTACCAGTTCCTTCGGGATGTGTACCGCCGTTCACCCGACCTCGCTGCCCCGGGCGCCTGGAGCGAGGAAAAATAGGACCAAGAAGCCACACTCGGGCGCCATATCATCCCAAAAGCCCTCCGACGGCCCGGCATCAGTTGCATTTGCGCCGGTGGCCTTGGTAAAGTTCGGTTCATTATTTGGGCTGGTCGCGGAGTGGCCTTGCGAACCGGCGACGTCGGTCGGCTGGGATCTGACGAGCGCTGTCGGGGATCAAATCCGCCAGGAGCGAGGAGCTATTTGGGATGTTTAAGACGTTGATGCGAGCAGGCCTTTTGGCCGTTACTGTTACCTTCTGCGCGGCGAGCGGAGCGAGTGCCGCAATGCAGATGCCCGCACCGGCCCTGCTCACGGGTGAAAGCCAGGCGACGCCTGTGACGTTCTGGGCGCAGCCCTATCCCTATCGATATGTGCCGTGGCGCCGTTGCCCGCTGGTGCGGGTCGAGACGCCCTATGGCTGGTACATGGACCGGGTTTGCGCGCCTGTCGGTCCTGTCTTGCGCCGGGCGTACTGAAGTTGAGCTAACCGGCGGCGGCTGCCGTTTTCGACGATCTTTCAAGGCAGCTGCACGACCGATGCGGCTGCCTTGCTCGTTTTTGTTTCATTGTGTGCTGATCTTTTGTGCGCGCAGCGCAGGTTCACCATGAATATCTTGTCCGGCCAGGACAGGCTGTCGCATGGTGAAGATTGTGTTACCTGTCTGGCGGGGCTGCATCGGCAGCGTAATTGCATAATGCGGCGGTAGCCGGATCTCGCGGGAGCGATGCTCCGGCGAACCGAACGCTGATAGAGGATACGATGACAGGGGCTTCAATCTACGATCTCTCGGGCAAACGTGTGTTTGTCGCGGGTCACCGCGGCATGGTGGGATCGGCTGTCGTCCGTAGGCTTGCGTCAGAGAACTGCACCATACTAACCGCCGACCGGCGCGAGCTGGACCTCACGAAGGAAGAGCCCACGCTGCGATGGCTCGAGGCCAACCGTCCCGAAGTTGTGGTGCACGCCGCGGCTAAGGTCGGCGGTATCGCAGCCAACAACAATTTCCCGGTCGACTTTCTCTGCGACAATCTTGCGCTGGAATTGAGCGTGATCCGCGCGAGTCATATGGTCGGTGTGCAGCGCCTGCTGTTCCTCGGCTCGTCCTGCATCTATCCAAAGCACGCCAAGCAGCCGATGGCCGAAAGCGAACTGCTAACGGGGCCGCTTGAGCCCACCAACGAGTGGTACGCAATCGCCAAGATTGCCGGCCTCAAGATGTGCCAGGCGTATCGTCGGCAATATGGCGATGATTTCATCTCGGTGATGCCGACCAATCTCTATGGCCGCGGCGACAATTATCATCCGGATCATAGTCACGTTCCGGCCGCGTTGATCCGGCGCTTCCACGAAGCCAAGCTCGCCAATGCACCCAGCGTCTCGGTGTGGGGCACCGGCACGCCGCTCCGCGAGTTCCTCAATGTCGATGATTTTGCGGATGCCTGCATTTTCCTTTTGAAGAATTATTCGAGTGACCTGCCGATCAATGTTGGCAGTGGCGACGAGTTGTCGATTGCCGAATTCGCGACCACAGTAGCCGAGGTCGTGGGCTACCGCGGCCAGCTCGCGTTCGATACGTCCAAGCCTGACGGAACGCCACGCAAGTTGCTGGATAGCTCGAGAATCCGAGCGCTTGGTTGGCAGCCGAAAGTTGCCCTGCGGGCCGGCTTGGCGGCGGCCTACGCAGATTATCTCGAAGGTTACGGGCGTCATCTGGAAGTCGGCGCAGCGCGCTGAGTAGGCTAGTTAGAGTGCTTGAGAGTTTTTTATTCTGAAGTTTGAATTGGGGCGGGGCTTTATGCGTGTTCTCTTGGTCGGCATCAATTATGCCCCCGATCTGATCGGCGTGGCGAAATATAACGCCGAGCTCTGCGAAAGTCTGGTAGCCGAAGGTCATGAAGTCAGAGTGATTACGGCGCCTCCTTATTACCCCGCCTGGAAGATTCCTCCGGCATTCAAGTCGTCGTACTTCAGACCGAGCGATATCGACGGAGTTCGAGTGACGCGTACGCCGATTTATGTGCCCGGACATCCCTCTGGCGTTAGACGGCTGGTCCATCACGCTTCATTCGCGTTCACGAGCGCGGCGCCGATTCTTTTTGAGGCGCTATCCTGGCGGCCCGACGTGATGATCGCTGTCGCGCCATCGTTGATGTCCGCCGCCTTGGTCTCCTTTGTCGCTCGTCGCGTCGGAGCCAAATCATGGCTTCACGTGCAGGATTTCGAGGTGGACGCGGCGTTCGATCTTGGTCTGCTGCGCAATCCCTCTCTGCGAAAGTGGATGCTTCGAGTCGAAGCGGCGATCCTCAAATCGTTCGATAACATCTCAACCATATCTCAAGCGATGATTGAGCGGTTGATGATCAAGGGTCTGAGGCCCGACAAAACCGCCGAGGTGAGAAACTGGATTGACACCACCGCGATCTGCCCGGGGTCTCGAATGACCAAATACCGTCAGGAGCTGAAGCTGGGCGAGGACGACCTCGTTGCACTCTACTCAGGAACGATGTCCAACAAGCAAGGCCTTGAACTCGTGATCGAGGCAGCGATCGGGCTTGAACAGAGCCATCCGCATATCCGCTTCATTCTCGCAGGCGAGGGACCTCATAAAGGCAGGCTCGAACAGCTCGCCGCCGGACATCGCAATATCCATTTTCTCGGGCTTCAGCCCAATGACAGCTTCAATCAGTTGATGGCCACGGCCGATTTCCACCTGATTCCCCAGAAGGCCGAAGCCGCCGATCTGGTGTTGCCCTCGAAACTCGGCGCAATCTTCGCATCCGCTCGGCCCGTCATTGCGATGGCTGAAGAAGGTACCGGTCTTGCGGCGGAAGTCACGGGTGCAGGCCTCGTGATTCCACCAGGAGATTCTTCGGCTCTCGAGGTAGCAATTTGCCAGCTTAGTGAAGCGCCAGCCCTGCGTGAGCATTACGGCGAAGAAGGAAGAAGGCGAGCCCTTGATCGCTGGGATCGACGCACAATCGTGCGCCGGTGGTCGGAGGCCATGACAGGGCAGGGCAATGCGAAAGGGCAGACGACTGTCGGCCCGACGGGCCCTGCCAATGATATTGGGCTTCCGGTGGAGGATGCCGTTCGGTCGCCCTGAGACATTCGATCGCGGTTGGACGTGGTGATGTCGTCCAAAGAAACGAGCGCCGCGATGGGCGCTCATTCGCTTGTTCGGTCGCCTTGCTGGCCGATCTACGAGAACTACTCGTGCCGCGGGTAATATCTAAACCCGTGCTGCTTGATGAGTTCGTCGCGCTTTGCGGCTTCGAGATCTTCCTTCATCATCTCTCGAACCAGGCTTTCGAACGACGTCTTGGGCTCCCAGCCGAGTTTCTGCTTGGCCTTTGACGGGTCACCAAGAAGAGTTGCGACCTCGGTGGGGCGGAAATAGCGGGGGTCGACGGAGACGACACACTTGCCAGTCTTGGCGTCATATCCCTTTTCTTCGACGCCGCTTCCTTCCCAGCGAACCGTCATGCCGACTTCGTTGGCAGCGACATTGACAAAATCTCGGACCGAATGCTGCACGCCCGTAGCAATCACAAAATCCTCCGGCTTGTCCTGCTGCAGCATCAGCCATTGCATTTCGACGTAGTCACGCGCGTGTCCCCAATCGCGCAGGGCGTCCAGATTGCCGAGATAAAGCCGCTCCTGCAGGCCCAAATGGATGCGCGCCAAGGCACGCGTGATCTTCCGGGTCACGAAGGTCTCGCCGCGGACGGGAGATTCGTGGTTGAAGAGGATGCCGTTACACGCATACATCCCATAGGCTTCGCGGTAATTGACCGTGATCCAGTAGGCATACAGCTTGGCGACCGCGTACGGTGAGCGCGGATAGAAAGGCGTGGTCTCCCTTTGGGGGATCTCCTGGACCAAACCATACAGCTCCGATGTTGACGCTTGATAGAAGCGCGCCTTTTTTTCCAAGCCGGTAATGCGCATGGCCTCGAGGATGCGCAAAGTGCCGAGAGCGTCGGAATTCGCGGTGTATTCCGGTTCCTCGAATGAAACGGCAACGTGGCTCTGGGCCGCGAGATTGTAGATTTCGTCTGGCTGCACTTGGCCAACAATCCGAATCAGGCTCGAAGAATCCGTGAGATCGCCGTAGTGAAGCCGGAAGGGCGGATCGGGCTCGTGCGGATCGAGATAGAGATGATCAATGCGGTCCGTATTGAAGAGGGAGGTTCGGCGCTTGATGCCGTGGACCTCGTATCCCTTCTGCAGAAGAAGTTCGGCCAAATAGGCGCCGTCCTGGCCGGTGACGCCGGTAATTAGTGCTCGTTTCTTTGTCATATCAATCCCAAAATGGAAATTTGTGCTTACACGAAATTGACTTGGTTAGGGAGGGTGAAACGGAGCGAAAATCAAGCTTAGATTAACGGCGTTTGGCTCAGGCGGTAAGGCCAACGATCTCCCAACAGAGATGTAGCGGGCTTCAGTGGTGTCCGTCCCGCCCTTGGCGTGGCCGGACTACCAAGCGTCCGAGCCGCGCAAAAAAAAGCGGATCGGATCTGACGACGGCTTTTCAGGCATGAGCCGGTTGTCGCCAGAAGGCTACTTAGAAGACTACAAATTCCCGCGTCCACCGTTGTGGATCCGTGCCCGACTCCGCCCGCACGATAGTGAACCGATCCAACGCGTCGACCAGCGGCGTGACGACCGGGCTTAGATTGTCGAGCACGAGAACCGCTCTTCCCTCGCGCACGAGCAGCACGAGGTGGTGCTCTCCGGTTGCTCGGATGACGACCTCTGCGAGAAGGAGTGCCGAACTGGGCCAGCCGGAACGCAACAGCAGATGGCGCTTGGTGACGGCGTAGTCGCCGCAATTGCCTTCGTAGGGGAATATCTGCCACTCCGCGTCGCGCCGACTTGCGGGCGGATCTTTCGGCGTTATGCCGAAATTGACCGTTGAATTGATCTGGGCGAGTTCTCGCCAGCGTTGAATTGAGGAGCGGAAGTCTCGGATCCTGCGATCGTCGTGGCGCTGGCAATCCTCGGGATATTGAATGCAGAATTGCGAGAACGACAGCGGCGGCGTCACCGCTTGAGATTCGTAGCTTGAATAAGCGGGCTGGCCGCAAACGCAATACATTATGGCCAGCATGCGGACCGCATGCCTGATCATCGAAAGTTCGCCTGACATTTCTGATTGCTAGACGAAGTATATTGCGATGCGGTGGAAGCGCTATGACAATTTTGAGGCACTTTTTGCCCAATTGTGGAGCAAGGGGCGCGCGCTCGATCGACATGGAGGTCGCCTGCTGCGGCTCCATCATCCCGTCCTTGGAAGGCCGCCGTCCACATGACGCTAGCCTCCATGCAAGGCTTCATCAGCGAGACCTCTTCGAGGAAGCCTGGCGCCCCTTGGCTGACCTCTAAGGCTAGCACCATGGGCAAGATCTGCCATATTCGAGCGCCGAAGGTTGTGAACCTCCTTGAGCAACAATAGCCGTCGAAGCTGTGCTCCGTTCAGGAGTGACTCAAACAGCGAGAGGATCTCGCGCGCCTGTACGTAGACCTCCATACTGATGGCGTGTTGATCGAAGCCGTACGATCCAAGACGGGCTTCGATATCGAGCGCAGCAGAAGCGTCTAGCTGCTAATCCAGGGCGTTATGGATGGTGTAGATTTCGGCTACATCCTGGAAGTCTGGGGCAATGCCGGCCACATCGATCCGACGAAGCGTCATCTCGACCGCCTTGTGGCGATAGGTGCTCAGCAGTCTATGTCGCAGAACCCGATAACGTTGCATCTCCCAGGAGAGTTCTGCGATGTCGATAGCCAGCAGCCACTCGATGGCAGACTGAGGATCGATGTCGCGGAAGATTGCGGCCTGGACCGCATGATAGTGGTCGATGTTTTCTCCGGGCAGAAGTTGAGGCGGAGGACACAGCGCCTCGAACTCAGACGGCAAGACGATCGGCGGCTGCGGTGGAGGCAGGCTGACAGGCCCATTCATTGACCTCGCACCTCCGATTGCGAACGTGACGTCGGCGCATCGATGTTTGCTCCGTTGGTCAGATGGACGGGGCTGGCATCCCAAAGCTCTTTTGCGATCGGCAGCGGTGAAATTTGCAGATTGGTCCACCAGGCTCTTTCGTTTCCGTGCCGGTGCAGAGATTGGTGATGGGATCGGCAAAGCGGCACGGTGAACTCGTCGCTGACTTTCCGCCCCAGGGTCCGCGGTTGAGCAAACTTCAGGTGATGCGCGTCAGCGGGGGTCTTGTGGCAGACCAGACATCCCTGGCTGCGGATGAAGGCGAGGTGATCCTTGCTTCGTTTCCGAGGCGGCTCTTTTGGGAAGGCGAGGCCGACCTGCTCTCCGGAGTTGGCAGGTACGTGAACGTCGCTGGTCGGCTCGAAAGGATAATCCTCAGTTAGAGACTGTCCGACCGCTGATATTGGCCGTTGCTCTGCTAAATTGATGTCGGGAAGGGCGGCTTCCTCGAACCTCTTCTGGTAGGCGGCCTCGAGAACGCGGGCGTCCGCCTCCAGGAGAGTGTTCTTCAAGGGAAGGCTGATCTTGGCCCAGGCGAGCAGCCCTTCGCTGTCCTCCGGGAGAGCAAGCTCGCCTAGGAGCCGGTCCAGGAGTTCGGCGGAGCGTTCAGGAGATAACACAGGAGGGCGGTTCAGGACGCCCTTCGGGGGCTTTTCCTTCGGCCCCGACGTGGTCTGAGGCTCGGTGGCAGCCGGTGGCCCTGTCACGACGTCGGGCGCGTCCAAATCGTCCTCTCCGGCGATTCCCACCAAAGCGAACAGCGCATAGCGGCGAGCATAGGTGAGTGCCGCTCCCATCCGATGCGGCGCTTCGACATCCTTGGATGAGCAAACGGGAAGGTCCGAAGAGATCCATTCCCCTGAAGCGTGGGCGAGCAGGGTGGTGAGGTGAATTTGACCGGTCGGCTGCTCGATCCGGGTGGTCTGGATGGTAGCAATCTCCTGCTGGCTCAGCGTCTTGCGGACGATGTCCAGCCCGCTCGCGAGAGAGGCGTAGCGGAAGGTCCGGTTTTCCTCCCGCGGGAAGTGTGACCGGATGACGGCGGTCAGGGCCTTCTCGGGATTCGTCAGTTCGGCCTGGGCCCGGGCAAGGGCGGCCGCGATGGTCCCGATGCGTTCACTGGACTGATGCATGGGAGCCTTCCGCCAGTTGAGCCTCGAAGCTGATCGCGCCCGACTTCGAACGCTTGGCTTTGATACCGTGGCCGGTCGCCTCCTTTGCATCCTCCGGCATGAGCTTTTTCAGATCCGCCTTGGCCGTCTCGTGCTCACCGTGGGCCTCTCGCGTCCGCAGGTAGGTCGCCGCCAGTTCAGCCCATTGGTTGGAGGTCGACATATCGACGACCTTCACCGTCTCGAGTCTCGGGCGGGGTGTTTCGATATTGAAGAGGACGGGCGGCTCGCCGCTTTGAACGCAGCGCCAGAACTTCTTTTCGGCGGTGAGCAGCAGATGTTGATAGAGCGGGTCGGCGTGGATCCTGATCTCGACCCATTTGCCGCCGCCGGTGATGATCGATAGAACGGCGCTTCGGGATGCGGTAACCCACATGTTGTGTTGCAGCTGAGCCATGTGCTTCTCGGCGGCGGCTTCTTCTGTGAAGGCCCAGGGCAGCATGAATTTGGCCTCGAACACCGCGCCGGTCTGTTCGACAGTCCCGTCCAGCGTCGCCGCCATCCATTTGTGCATGGGGTGCCGAACACGCTTCTGGATGTCTTTGACGGTATGGCCGCTTGCCCGCTGATACCAGGCTCGGTTCAGGACCTCCGTCACGGTGCCGAGCTGAACGATCAAATTGTCAGAGAGATCTTCAGGCTCCACTTCGCCCCGCTTTTCACGCCAAAGCCGGACCAGGCTCTCCTGGTCATCCCCCATGATGATGCGGGCGTCTGAGCCGCCGATGAAATGGCGGCGGTCGTTTGGATTGAACCTGATGATTGAATGCTGTGGCTCGATTTGGCCATCACTCTGTACGCTACGCACCGGTATCTCCCACTTCAAGATCAGCGGCGGTCCTCGCCGCACTGCCTGAAGCCCCGCATCCGCGAGGTGAGATACCGGCGCCGCCATGGCGCCTCCGGCCGACTCAGTAACGCTCCAATTGCAGGAGAATGCCAGTCCTTTCTGCAGCAATCTTGTTGCTCTTATCGCCGGATTTTCCGCGATCGCCCGCCCAGCATGCCTCGCTCTCACAAAGTGTCAAATCGAAGCCAATCATACGAGCCTGCGGGATGAGCAGTTGTGTGGCGACAACTCCGCGGACATTCTGATCCGCCGCACAGGGCGGCGACAGTTGCATGCTGTGCCGGATGGAGGAATCGTGCGGGCCTGAAAGTCAGAGCGCAGTGAATGACCTCAGAGCGGAAGATCGAAGCGAACCGTCAGAACGCCAAGCGAAGCACTGGGCCCAAGACGGAGGTCGGAAAGGCAAAGTCGAGCCGCAATGCCCGTCAACACGGGCTCTCGCGTCCGAGTATGGAGGAGGGTGCCAGCTCCGACACACTAGGCCGCACGACCACGGCAGGATTTGAGCAGCAACAGAGCTCAGTTGCCGTGGATGATCTTGTCTGTTCCAATCTGCGACTGGGTCGCATCCGGCAAGCCCGCCACCAATTACTTGCCGCGTTGTTGGAATGCCCGAGCCCGAAACTCGCGAAGCGTCTTGCTCGGTTGGAGCGCTATGAGAGGCCAGCCCGGGCCGCGCAGCGGCGTTTCCTGAAGCACTGGCTAAAGCAAGGCTGATTCCGAGCACGCTGGATAAGTACGCGCTTAGAGAGTCTCGTCAAACCCTTGCTGTTGCCTCGCGCGAGTGGAGGTCTCAATCTTTCACATCGTGCGTCATTCGAGCTAGCAACGTAGCGGCATCATGAAGCCGTCCGGCTTCGTATATCAACTGCTCGATATCCATAGACACCCGGATCGCTTCAGCCACGCCACCTACTCCTGCACAGGCCCGTGCCGCCCTGGCGATCTGTTCAGCCGCCTTCAGCTTGGCATGGATCTCCGCAAGGCAAGCCTTGATGGCGGGTTCGATGATGTCTGCTTCCATGGGCGGTCGACTCCGTTGAGAGAATGAACTACCGAAGCACGCTCCGTTCGGTGCCGAAGTCCAGCTCTTTCAGAGTAATCTTGTGAGACGGACTTATCAGAGGGGCTGGAATATGTCTGACTGGATCCTCGCGACCATCTGCCTACTCGTCCTTGTCGGGCTTATCGGTTTTTCGTTTAGACAAGGACTAAGAGTGAAGCCTGACAGGGAGAACCGTGACAATTGGGACCGTTACGGCGGCCCTCCGACAACCCCTACTGAACAAGAATTTCGCTGAGGGTCAAAAAAAGCCGCGGCCCGGTGAAGTGCGTCCCTGCGTCCGGTCTACTGCCAACAGCAGACATCCAAATCGGATCAGCCTTATTCAGCTAAGGGTCAAACTGAGAAGTCCGGGCGCTCAACCCTCAGGTCGGCTTTGCTCCCAACTCCAGACAAACCGCTGCATCGGCCAAACTGACCGGATGGGCCAAAAAGCTGTCCATCCTGCTTGACTATGATCGGCTCATCTCCAGGAAGCTGACATTGAGGCCCGACGCGATTCGCAACGGGGGCCAGTTGTTGGCGCATAAGAGCGACATCCCAGAAGGCCCCTAATCGCAAATTCGGATTAAGCTGAAAACCTCATTCGGCCGCTTCAGCCAATTAACCCATTCGTGCAGTCGGCGCGTTCTTTTGTTGCTGTTTTAGCTGGACGGAAGACGGACCCCTACCTAGCCTCGGACAGCGGCTGATTCGCCCAACGAGCTGGCTGGCGATGCAGTATGATCTCGCGACTAGCAAGGTTTGGTCTGGCGCCACGACGCGCGCGGCGCAATATCTGCGGATGTCGTCCGACAACCAACGCTACTCAACCGAGAACCAGACGAATGCCATCGCCGAGTACGCCCGGCAGAACGCATACCAAATCGTTGCGACGTACATCGACGCCGGCAAAAGCGGCCTGTCTCTGAAAGGAAGGGACGCACTCAAGCAGCTCCTGAGCGATGCCCTCGCGGCCCAGCGCAAATTCGACGCCGTCCTGGTCTACGATGTGAGTCGGTGGGGAAGGTTTCAGAACCCGGACCAGGCGGCCCACTATGAATTCCTCTGCCGGCAGGCTGGAGTGCGCGTCGTTTACTGCGGTGAGCCCTTCGGCGAAGACGTTGCCCCCATCACCACCATCGTCAAGCATTTGAAGCGAGTGATGGCGGGGGAATACAGCCGCGAACTGGCTGCGAGAATGTCGCGCGCGAAGCGCCAGCAGGCGCAGCTAGGTTTCCGCCAGGGCGGATCGCTGATCTATGGCTTCCGCCGCCTCCTTGTTGACGCTGGACGCAATCCGAAACAAGTCCTTAAACGCCGGGAACGCAAGGCGCTTTCGACAGACAAAGTCATCGTCGTTCCAGGACCGCCGGAAGAGCTTGCGGTGATCAAACGCATCTTCCGCATGTACGTGCGTCAGCGGATGACAATTGCCGACATTGCCCGGTGCTTCGCCAATGAGCGGATCAAGGGCTACGATGATGGTCCCTTGAAGCGGGTCACCATCCGGCACGTCCTGTCAAACGAGCTCTGCATCGGCCGGATGACGTACAACTTGACGACCCAGACTTTGCAGGGACCGGCCATCAAAAATCCTGAGCAAACATGGACGCGCTATTCGGCGTTTGACCCGATCATTCCTGTTAAGGTCTTTCGGAAGGCCCAGGAGCTGCTTCGACAACGTGCGAACCGGCATTGGAACCGAAACACCATCATGAAGTCTTTGAAAGCGTTGCTCGCGAGGGAGGGCTACCTTTCATACTCCTCAATCAATGAAAGCAAGAAAGTGCCGGCGCCCGAAACCATCATGAGCTACTTCGGGTCGCTTCATGGCGCATATGACGCAATAGGGTATACGCCGCCGCCTATGTCGCCATTCGGTATAAACTCGCTCCATTGGAGCAAGAAGGATATTCTGGCGGGCCTGCGGAAACTCCATAGTGAGCACGGGCAGATCTCTACGCTGCTCATTGACAGGTCAAGCGAACTGCCTTCGAGTGTCCTTATCCGACGGTACTTCGGGTCCATCCCAGAGGCCATGCGGCAAGCGGGCCTACCGGCCCTAACGCATAGCCAGCGCCAGCAGCTCATGTGGAAGCGCCGCAAAGCGAGAGGGTGTGACGACTATTACCATGGCGTTCACTGGACCGAGCCAGAACTACTTGGAGCCCTGCGCCAGCTTGAGGAGCAGAACGGCTACATGTCGGCCAATCTACTCGACCAGAACGGTGTAACCCCAAGCGCCTATTACTACGCCAAACGGTTCGGCTCGCTCGACGAAGCGAGGGCCCTTGCGAACCTGCCACCTCGGACGGCCTCCAGCATCATGAAGGCCGCCTTGCAGCGAAAGAAGGAAGGCAAGAAGATTATTGGTCGCCGGCCGCGCCATGAAAGACAGCGGAGCCGCCTATGGCATCGCTCGGATGACATCCTCGCCGGGCTGAAGCGGCTTGCGAAAGAGAAGGGTCGCGTGTCAGCACGGCTGATTGACGCGGATGGGGACTTGCCGTCCTGGGGGACCGTAGTCCGCCACTTTGGTTCGCTGAAAGCGGCATATGAACTTATCGGCTTGGTTCGCCTACGGGGAAAACCTGCACGCTTCGGCTTGCCTGCGAAGGCAAGCGTTCAGCGAGCCTCCGCGTGACAAGGTAGGCACAACCTTACAACGCGGACATCTGCCGACCTGCGATATCAGCTAAGGGTCAAAGTCGGTCCTGTCATAGCTATAATTGGAGCCAAGTACGTCTCCAATCGTCTGCAAGCGGACGTGGAATTGGAAGCGCTCCGGGCCGACAATGACCCGCCTCACTAGCTGAGGAGGTCAACATGACCGTTACCCCAAACACCGTCCACACCGTCTCGAAGCACCTTCCTTGGAACAAGGGGAAGATCGTCGGCGCAAAGCCGCCGCTTCGTCCGAAGCACGTCTGGTCAATCCGAACCAAGCTCCAGGTCGAAGGCCAAATGCGCGATCTAGCACTGTTCAACGTCGCCATTGATAGCAAGCTGCGCGGCTGCGACGTCGTTTCCTTGAAAGTTGATGACCTCGCGCCGGGTGGATATTCGGCCGACCGCGCGACCATCCGACAGCAGAAGACCGGCCGGCCAGTCAAGTTTGAACTGACGGAATCGACCCGGCAGGCAATCGATGATTACCTGCGGGTTACCGGTAAGAAGTCAGGAGAATACCTATTCAGTTGCCGGCGGCTGAGTGGACATATGACGACCCGCCAGTATGCCCGCCTCCTCTCCCGCTGGCTCGCCGACATCGGATTGGACCCGCATCTGTTCGGGACGCATTCCCTTCGCCGGACCAAGGCGACCTTGATTTATCGCCGAACCGGCAACTTACGAGCCGTGCAGCTGCTTCTGGGACATACTAAGATCGAGAGCACCGTTCGATATCGGCATCGAGGTCGACGACGCCCTCGCGATTGCAGAACAAGTCGACGTCTGACTTCGGGGGCAGAGCAGACGCGCTCTGCGCTGCCCTCACAGACCGCTCCGGGCCAATGGGCGAAGTCTGGCGTGCAAGCTGGTCTGATGCAGCTAATTTGAGCCGTTTGAACAACACTATTTACAAAATTATATGGGAACAGCCTGGGGATGGATTGGATCATTGCCCTTGCGTTCTTCGGCTATTGTTGGTGGCGCGTAGCACGAGCGCACGAACATACTGCTGAACTCGCAGCAACAGGAATTTTGCGCTCACCGTTGTACTGGGTGTCGAACGCGCTGGTTGCCATCCTTCTAGCGCTGGTGCTGTACATCGCCCACATTCACGGTCAATCGCCAGTTCCAGCTTTCCTTTGGTTCGCCGCCTTTGTGATCATCGTGGCTTTGCTTTTCTTGCGGCGCGCGTTGAAATGGCGCTACCCCGTTTAGGCAACCAATAGGGCCGACTTGAGCAACCCTCCCAGCTCCGCAGCATTTGACGGCCTTCAGCTTCGCCTCTGGCTGGCGACCCTTTCGGCGGGCGATCTGTCCGTCAATGAAGGCGCTGCGGCTTGTCCCGGAGGCACGATGATAACGTCAGTAGGCAGCGCCAACGATGCGCTGTGGTCGCAGATGGAGCATGCAGGTTGGACGAGAGCGATCACGGCGGACCCGGCGTCCATACCAGGCGTAACAAGCGCCTACGCGCTAACCGAGACCGGTGCCCGTGCCGTGGCGAAAGCGCTTGCTGAACTCGTCTCCTGGAATGCCCAGATATTGGAACTATTCAACCGCTTCGACCTGCACAGCGCGCCAGAGCACATGCGACAGTTGTGCAGCCTGCATGGCCGATTGACCCTTCGAGCAGCGGCTCAACTGGCCATCGCAAAGAAGGTGAAGCCCGGCTCCGAGGAAGCTCAAACTCGGCAACGTGACTGCATCTCCGCTCTCGACGAGGTAAGCAAGGGTCTCCTGACGGCCGGGCAATACATCGTTGAAGCCATTGCGTTAGGCCCCGAGAGCGATGCTGGATGGGACCGCTTGGAGCGGGTCAATAAAGGCCTGCGGTATGCCGAGCAGTGCCTGACGGAGTGGGCGACTGAGATGCGCATTAAGCAATCCGGATGGCCCTCCTGAGTTATGGCAGCGGAGACCCGGACAGGCTGACCAAGGTCCGCTGTGGGTCAAAGGCTACCCTCGGAAGAAAGCACGCCCTGGTCAGGTACTCTCTCGGGAGCGGACATCGCCGCGCTCAGGGCTGAGGTCGGCCACGGGCCAAAAAGGCGACGTTGGAGATTACGCGCTCATCCCTGCGAGGAGGGACCATTTTGCGCTCGCTTGCGGAGGGCCGCGTTTATCTCGTAAGGCGTCGTATTGGGCGGAAGCCCATTCGTGCCTGACTATATGCCACCCAAGCAAATAACCAATTGCTGCGCCTGCCAACGCCGACAGAACGACTGCTACTGGACGATCGGAAATAAATTGGCCAAAGAACCGCCCTGTTATCGCGTCCAAGAGACCAAATACTGTGACGCCGACGAGCGCGTACAAAATCGGGACAGGGAGCGTTGATCTTATCAACCTCAGCGCGCCATTCGATTGTTGCGGAGCTTCATGAACCGGCAAGGTAGTTTGCTTCGGTTCAACGCCCCGCGACCTTGCGCGACGAAACCCGAGTACTAGAGCAAAGAGGGCCGGCACAAAGACAATCAGATAGGCGAACCCGATCTGCGAAGAGCCCGAGTTGAAATGGGGAAGAAACGAGAAATTCGCGAATACGAGGATGACGGCCGAACAGACAACAATCAATTGTGCGCACACGATGCAGAAAAGATATCCGATAATCGAGCTTTTGGTTTGTCCCGCGATCCAGGTGCCTGCCCAACGGCTGGGAGCCACGAGAACTCCGAACACGACAAACCAAACACCTAAAATTGCAGCGAGTGCTGACATGCAAGTTCCCCAAGGCGCCGCTTGTAGTTTAGAAACCGATTTGGAAAGAAACCGTTGCGGGTACCAATACCCCAAGCAGCACCTGGTTGCGCTCTATTAACTTCCGGTTGGGCCAAAACCGGACCTTCTGGAAGTGTCAACCCGGAGGCAACCATAGGAATGGTCAGAGCGAGCATATCCACGAAGACAAGTATAGATTGCAGCGCCACTCGCGATAGGTTTGCCTCGTTGTCTGGAAAGGCACAGCATGTTCCCGTCCTTGCTCGGTTCGATTGACTTAAACCCATGAACGAGCAACGTCTTGCGTCGGCTTTGAAAGGGTGGCTGGCGAGTTGTTTCGCCGCGGCAGTGACTCTTTTTCTCGCTGGACTGATTAATCAAGTTAGGCATCCCAGTGGACTTACCCCCGCCACCTTGGCAGTGGGTATTTTTGTCGCATTTGTACATTTGACCTTCATCCTGATGATAACGGCTGCTCCAGCGGCTGCTGTCGTTTTGATAACCAGCGTCCTACATCTCCGATCGATCGCTGTATTCGCAGTGAGCGGTGCTGGCGTCGGCTGGCTCGGTCAACGCCTGATTACTCCGTGGCCTGACACCACGATGTGGACATACGTGTTCGCCGGCTTCGTTGCTGGCTGCACTTACTGGTTTGTTGCCGTGCGCCGCGAACAGTCCAACTGACACAGCGAGCTTCGCGACGCTTCTGAGAGAGGCTCGTGCATAAAAAATGTGGCCTATGGTCTAAGGATCGAGAACAAAGAGACCGACACCATGCCCATTCTTCTACTAGACATAGATGCGTGGGGCGCATTTTGGCTATTGATCTACGCGACGGCTGCTGGCCTGAGGGCCAGAGCGCAGGACTTGTGGTTCTGGATCATAGTGGTGTTCATCGCCTACTTGGCGTTCGAATACACTCGGGCTCACTTTCGGCAGCGCCGTCCAGCAAGAGACCGAGATTGACTTCTTAGGCTGCAACGCGCGAGATCAACCTGGATGAAGGGCGCCGGCCAGCGTCCGCTTCGGGTCATTCACGTCGAGTTGGTCGCATCGCCGCCACGTCCGGTCTGGCCTCAACTACCGTCTTGCCGCACGCTATCGCGATCTTCGCCTTCGGGCCAACAAATGCATGCGAAGGCCTCGCTAATCTGGCTTCGCAACGGCGAATAGCCTCTACTCGCTTGACGATCGTTTAACCAAAACAAGCGTTAACGTTGCAGTGTTCCATGGGCCTTGCTGCCGATTGAGTTACCATCGGCAAAAGCGTTTTTCAGCCCGGAAAAGCAAATGAAAGTGGGCTTAGAGTTAAGGCGGGTCCTGCGCGGGATTGCTTTCCTGTCCGTGCTCTGGCCCTTCTGTTCTGCGGCAATTGCGTCTGACGCCGAGACTTACCAGACGGCTGCTGCCGTTGCCGTAAGCAAGCTGGACTTTGACCGAGCCATTCAAATCTACTCCAAAGGGCTCGAACAGCAATTCAGTCTCAAGGACCGGGCGGAGCTGCTGCGGATGAGGGGTGTAACCGCTCAGCTGGCGAAAAGATGGGATCAAGCCGAAGCCGACCTTACCGCGGCCGTCGAAATGGTCGGCTCTGCCGACCCGCGCGCTTATCGGAACCGCGGCTTCTTCTATCACCACCGAGGTCACTTCGAGCTTGCGCTGGCCGACTACACCGCCGCGGCAAAGCTGTTCCCGGATAACGGGGCTTTCCCCAACGGTCAGGGACTGGCGCTTATGGAGCAGGGCAAATTCGACGAAGCGATCCAACGGTTTGACGAAGCGATAAAGCTTGAGCCGACATCAGGTCTATTCATGCTTGGTAGAGCCGAGGCCTACAATCGTTCGGGCCGACCGCAAACCGCGCTGGAAGATTACGACAAGGCGTTGGCACTCGGACATCTCACGCTAAGCGATACCTTTCAACTTCGCGTGGGCGTCGGAGCTGCTCATGTCAAATTGAAGAATGAGAAGGCCGCGATCGAAAGCTTGGATAAAGCTGTCGAACTCGACCCCAATTCGACTACAGCCCTCAGGTACCGAGGCCTAGCTTACGAACGGGCAGGTGAGCTTGATCGTGCGTATCGCGACTACGAGACCGTCTTAACACTACATCCAGGCGACGAACTTGCCGAGAAGCGGCTGCAGAGGCTCCGCGCGAAGTAGGGATCAAAGGACGCTGATCTACAACTATTGCCTCGGATGGCTGCTCGAGTGGCCTCGGAAACTGAAAGCATCAGGTCCGCTTCGGGTCAAATTGGAAGAACTCAGGTTGAGCAAATCTGGTCAGCTCCAGGTCGGTGAACTGATTTCGATCTCTTGCAAATAGCGGCGGTCGCTTACTTGAAAAAACTCGACGAATTGCACGACGACCGATCTGCGAGACTCGCGGTAGATAAAATTTTGGCCGAGCGTTTAGAGTCACGCAGTGCACAACCCGACACTTAGCTTCAGGCAAGTAACACTAGAAGAAGGAACGAGCAGCATGGCAGACAAATCCGCTAACTCAGATCGGTTCGCGCGCGAACCACAAAGACGCATCGCCGCAGCGACAGCAATCGGCATGAATGCCTTGACCCCAATCATGCGCTTTCAGGTCTCAATGCTGAGGATGTGGGCCGATAGTATTGAAAGGTTCGCAGGCAATTACAAAAAGGGTTGGAAGAAACCGCGGCCGCCGTAGAGGAACAGTCAGACAAGGAACGCGCCGCGTAGATCAACGCGAATGGTCACGTGGAGTCCGGCTCGTTCGGCGTGGGTTGCGCGGCGTGCTTCCCGAATAGTCGGAACAGGGTCAAAGCGGCCGGTGACGTAAACGAAGACCGGCATCTGCTATACTGCTAACAACGGGCGTATCCACCACGCCCCCGCAGTCCGGCCGCGATCCGACCCCCAAACCACTAGAGCCCGGCGCGTTGATGGGGGCCAGGCCCATGGCGGTTACCGGCAGGAACCCACCCGTAAATTTCCCAAGTGCTGACCGCTGGGCTGACTGGTTAACTGGCGCCGTTGAGCGCCACACACATGAAAACACCGAAGCCAAAGCAATGGGCCGAACAGGAGGTCCGACGATTAATCAGGTTGGCTCGGCAAGGAGTTGCCGCATCGAAGATCGCCGCCGAATTGGGCCGTCACGCTGGCTCGGTGAGGCGAATGGCGCGAACGATGGGAATACTGGTTAAGAAGTAGCCGTCAGAGATGACGACCCGCGCTGCTCGCTGGGCACTCGCAGTGTCGCCTCTAATTTTGCAACGATGTCTTATGAGGGCCAGTGCGAGCGGATCGGTGACATCGCGCTCCATCATGCGGTAGCGCATGATCTGATCTTGAAGGTCGTGTTGGTCCTCTTCGTCGTCCATGACTCGCTCCGCAACTGAGCAATTCGAGCAAGCAGCGGATCGAACGGCGTTTCGGATGGTATGGGCGACAACCATTCAGAACAGCCCGATCCAGGCGAAAAAAGCAACTTCGACTAGGAAAGTGGTGCCCATGATGGCGACAGTGAGAACTGCGTCGCCTGCCGGCAAATGGGTCATGCGCGCCTCGCGTAGATGCGAAGCCCCGAGCCAAAAACCAAACTACGGATGCGCCAGAATGTTTCGGTTCCAACGAGACGCGAAGCACACCTTAGCGTCTTTCGAGTTCCTTGATTGCCAGAGTGGAAATCTTCGAAGCGTCCTTGATGCCGGTCTGCGCGATTTTGATGATCGTTTTCGCAACCATTTCCGTTAGCGGGTCGTCGCGATCCTTGACGCAGAGGGCATGCAACGTTTGCTCGTATGCTTTGGTAATACAGGCAACCTCTTTCGGTGCCATGCCGTGGGTTTGCAAATGCAAATAGATCGCCATCTCACCCTCGGAGCCCGTGGCCTCAAAGGAGGACCTTACCACGGGAACTAATTGTGCAGTGCGAAATTGCCGGAGTTCGGAGCGGTCCGTAAGTGCGGCTGCTGAAAGCTCAATCTGCGCGAGTCACCCAAAACCGAAAGGGGCCGCCTCACAGCGACCCCTTGCCGGTTACAATCTTGTTCGGGATGAAATGCCAGCCCCGGCGCTATCTACTTAAAGGTATCGGTGTGCAGGGGGAGTCCGGGTAACTACCGCTCCGACGCTACAAATTTTCCCGTAGATGCCCATCTACGGGTCTGCCGACCTGCCAAAACGGCCGAGAATGCCTATTTTTCCCGCATGCGTTCATTTGACTTTTGCCTGCCGACCAAGGGCACTACGGTCCCGAACGGCCCCGATTGGCTCCATGAAGTGAAATACGATGGCTACCGCCTGCGCCTGGAGCGCGACCGCGACCGCGTGCGCCTGATCACGCGCGGCGGTTATAATTGGACCAGCCGCTATCCATGGATCGCCGAGGCTGCGCTGAAGGTCCGGCAGAAGCAATTCGTGCTGGACGGCGAAGCGGTCGTGCTCGGCGTCGATGGCGTTTCGGATTTCAACGCGTTGCACTCGCGCTGCACGATCATGAAATGCAGTTCTGTGCCTTCGATATTCTCGCCGAAGGCGGTGACGACCTGCGCATGCTCCCCTTATCGGTGCGGAAGGCGAGCTTGGAGCGCCTGTTGGCGCGGCGTCCCGAAGGTGTCTTCGTCAATCCCTTCGAACGCGGTGAGTTTGGGCCTGATGATCTGTTTCGGGCGGCCTGCAACATGGGCCTTGAGGGACTAGTGTCCAAGCGCCGGGATCGTCCTTATGAGGGCGGTCGCTGTCGCTATTGGATCAAAGTGAAGAACCGCAAGCATCCAGCGATGGAGCGCGAGCTATGAGGAGCAGAGCTTGCTCGCGCTTGCTTCCGCGCTGCTGGAAGATCAGCATCGCCAGCCCATCCGCCCTAAAGCGTCGGTAAACTCGCCCGAGTGCAGTCACAGCTGACCTCAACGGCCGATCTGCACCGGAGGCGATGACTTCGGCTCTACTCCCGGCTCCAGACCTGCCGCCGCACTGCGCCAACCGACGCGATGGGCCAAAGGCGGACATAGAGCTGAGAGATATCAGATAAAGCCTTCGATGTATTCTCGCACCGCGTTTGTGTCGCCAGCCGCGGCAGCACAGATGCCGAACGCATGGACTTCATGAGGCAATGCGCTGCTTGGGCCATCGAGAATATCCGTCATGATCGACGAAACCGCTTCACGCATACGACCGGCGTCCAGAAGCGCGAACGCGGCTTCCTTGCTCCGCTTAAGACGTTCTTCTCGCGTTAACATTGAAGGCAGGTGGCGGATCATGACGTAAATAGCCTGTTCCTCAGCGGGTTGGCAGTCAATCCGTTGAGAGTGCCAAAAAGCGACGGAGCCCAACACCCTATGCTACCGCGGGACGTCCGTTGAGGAAGGGTGAGCGGACCTCCGGCAGATGCGGCGCAACTTCGCAGATGGGCCAGATGCGGAAGTCAGCGTATGCTGAATGAAAGAGGCGCCAACTGAGGCGGCCTCAATGCAGGCTGCCCCGCAGCCTGCGGATAATCTCCCGCAAGTCGGCGGCGTACTCCTCAATCACGCGCCGCGCTTCCTCCAACCGGATGGGCTTCGGTTTCTCAACCTGCTTTGACTTATCGGGCTTCGCCATGATCTAACGATCTGGCGATCTTGAGCCTGGAGCCTTGAGCGTCGGTCGGCCCAACCCTGCTAGCTCGGTTGGCGGCTGAAGACCGGGCGATCCCAGCCACTTTTCGATCTGCGAGGCAGTTTCATTCTGCCTGATGCGCCGAAGCATATTGTCGCGCTCTGGTCCTGGCGGCAGCGCGTCAAGTTCCCTGCGCATCTGGTCGACGTTCTCTGTCAGACGATCTGCAAGGCTGATGGATTGTTTGAAACGACGCCGTTTGATCATGGCGCGCTCCTTTCCATGAGAGGAAGGCGGGAGCGCTATCTGGCGTTCTCATCACAGATATAAGCCTCGTTCCGGTCTGTGATGAAAGTAAAATTTGGCCACTCCCCAAATCAAACTAGGCCAATTCGGAAACAGCCGGTGCACCTCGCTGCGTGGCAGCAAAACATGACCGAGGCGCAGATGAAGAAGGCCAGCAGGCCCGCTTTGGGTCTTGGCTGTGTGCAAACGGATGGTCGGCACGCGGCCGTGGGTCGCCAATCATTGCAGGCGGCCGATGTTCTCGCGTCGGATCGTCC
This sequence comes from Bradyrhizobium sp. NC92, assembly GCF_025200865.1. Taxonomy (NCBI): domain Bacteria; kingdom Pseudomonadati; phylum Pseudomonadota; class Alphaproteobacteria; order Hyphomicrobiales; family Nitrobacteraceae; genus Bradyrhizobium; species Bradyrhizobium sp. NC92. Next base: position 6,555,389 of record NZ_CP104171.1, on the reverse strand, counting down.
AATGACCGGCCAAAGTAGGTATCGCGACGCGGTATTGCGCTTTTGGACGCACTTTCCGGGCTTCAGGCGGCGCGGATGGCTGCAATCAGGCGCGGTTTGCCGACGATGTTCATCACCCGTGTGAGGTTATAGGCGAGAACATGCAGCGCCATTTCGGCGGCGACGTTCCGTAGGCGCTTCATCAGGAAGTGGGTCGCCCCCATACGGGCCTTGATCGTGCCGAAGGGATGCTCGACCGTCTCGCGCCGCCTCCGCATGGCGTCGGGGTCGGAATCGAGCCTTCTCTGGACCTCCTCGACCACATGCTCATGCTCCCAGCGTGTGATGCGGCGCTCCTTGGACGGCGTACATTGGCTCTTGATTGCGCAGCCTTGGCACGCTGCTGTCGACCAGTAACGGCGCAGCGTCATTCCATGCTCGATGTTGGTATAGCGATAGGGCAGCACCTGGCCGGACGGGCAGCGGTAGACGTCCTCGTCAGGTAGATAGGCGAAGTCCTGTTTGCCGAACCGACCCTCCGCCTTGGCGTTCGACGTCATGGGCTTGGGCAGCGTGACTGCAACGCCAGCCTCTTTGCAGGCCAATATCTCCTCTCCGTCGAAGTAGCCACGGTCGGCGACCGCCTCGAGTTTGTCCACTTCGAGCACTTCTTTGGCTTGCTTCGACATCCGAGCAAGCTGCCCACGGTCATTGCCGACGTTTATACCTCATGCGTAACAATCAGATGGTGTTCGGTGTCCACCGCGACCTGGACATTGTAGCCGACGACACCCGATCCGCGTCCACTGGTGGCCATCGAACGGGCATCCGGATCGGTCAGCGATATCTGTTGATCCGGCGTCTTGCGCATCTGCGCATCGAGCACTTCCAGGCGGCCCATCTCCTGCTTCAGTCGAGCGATCTTTTCCTTAATCCTCGTTGTCTTGATGCTGATCGCTTCCGATGGCTCCTGCCGATCGGCGCTATCCAGTTGACGCAGATATCGCCCGACGCTTTCCTCGATCTGCGCCATCCGCCTCGCCATCTTGGCATGTGTGAAGTTGCGATCGCGGTTGTTCACTGCCTTGAACTTGCTGCCATCGATTGCGACGCTTGGGGTCTGCAACAGGCCCATTTGCCGGCATAGCGCAACGAACTTCGCACAAACCTTCCGAAGCGCCGCACCATTGTCCTTCCGGAAATCGGCGATCGTCTTATGATCGGGAGCCAGGCGGCCGATCAGCCACATCACCTCGATATTGCGGCACGCCTCACGTTCCAGGCGGCGACTGGATTGCACCCGATTGAGATAACCGTAGATGTAAAGCTTCAGAAGGACTGCCGGATGATAGGAAGGCCGGCCCGTCTCCTTGGCGATCACACGCTCAAATCCCATTCCATGCAGGTCGAGCGCCTCGACAAACACGTCGATCACATGGACCGCGTTGCCCTCGTCTACCCAATCCTCCAGACATTCCGGCAAGAGCGTCAGCTGGGATCTGTCCGCGCCTTCAACGAAGCGTCCCATCCGTATCCCCCCATTAGGAAACGGAGGAATCGTAACCGACTCGCGGCTTTTCACACAGCCAGGGTCAAAATGCGAATAACTCAACGTGAGCAAATCTAGTCCGCCATGCTCCACTGAGCGGACCTCAACGAGATGAGCTTCCGCTTCGCTGATGGACCATCTGGAGACCCACGCACCGCGTGAATCGAAAACCTCATAATGCGCGGCCCGTGCGACGCGGACGTCCGCTTTCTCTCCAACCGATATCATAAGTCAGGTAGTGGGGGGCTTACGGACCGCTTTTGACAGCTAGTTCGTCTTCTCCCGCACAAACCGCCGTAACAGTTTCAGCGGATCGACCTCAAGTGCCTCCGCGATGGCGATGAACTCAACGACATCCAACCGCCGCTCGCCGCCCTCGTATTTGGCGACAAAGGATTGCGGCTTGCGCAGCTTCTTGGCGAGCGCCTGCTGGCGGATGCCAGCCTTATGGCGCGTTGCAACAAGGAGCGCGATCAGGCGGGCATATTCGGCGGATTTGAGGGACTTTTCCATTCACCGCCGGGGCTTGCGATTCGGCGGCAGATAATTTGATCCTGGAATGGGATTATCCCAAAAGAGGATAATATTAACTCTGTTCTGTTATCCGTCTTAGGTCACGCTCGACTTCCGGCGCGGACAGAGCGAAGTCCGCAACAATTGCTCGCGTGAGCCGATGGTGTCCGGAATGAATAAAGCAGGATTGGCAAATCAGACGGGATCGAACGAAGAGGTCGCGAGAGCTTCGCCGCTCAAGGTGAGGGCGGTGCGCTACATCAAACTTGGTCCAGGCCGCAAATGGGCAGCTGAAGCCCTCAAGCGGGGCATCGTTCCCCTCGACTTCCGCGGGGTCGGCCACGACGCCTGCGCCAGGGGCGATTGGGACGAGGTCCGTCGGCAGTTGATTGCAATGGGCCGGAAAGAGCGAGCCCTGAAAGACGACGAGCGCGAATTGAAGGATTTTTATAGGCTCGGGCCCGAGACGCTGTGGTTCACCATCGCCAATGGGTATGTCTGGTGGACCTTCGCACAAGATGGGGTTCTGGAAGGCGACCAGGACGATGCGGATGCGCCCCCAAGATTTCGCCCGGTCCGGACCGCTTGGCGCAACACCGGCCTCACAGGCAGGCTGCTGACGGAACGCAGCTTCAGCTCGGCCTTAAGCAGTATCGCTAGCTATCGGCGAACCATCTGTGAAGTGCGAGAGGCCGGATATTTGCTGCGGCGAATTCGCGGTGAGGATGAGCCGCTCCGTCTCAAGGCCAATCAGTTGTTTGCAGAGCTGACGACGACCGCTGCCGATCTGGTCCGCCGGTTGGATTGGCGGGATTTCGAGACCTTGGTCGATCTGATTTTTGCTCACAGCGGCTATAGGCGCCAAACCGCGCTTGGCGGAGCCCAACCGGACGTCGATTTTATCGCGCGGCAACCGCTGACGGGCGATACCGCCTGGGTGCAGGTCAAATCGCACGCAACGCAGGCGGTGTTTGAGGATTATCTCGAGCGGTTTGAGAGGGAGGCGGGGGCCGGTGCCTTTTTCTTCATCTATCACTCCGCCAATCGGCCGATCCGGATGGGCGCGACGATGGCCAACGTGCACATCTGGTCGGCGGACAAGATCGCCAGTGCGGCGGTCGAAGCCGGCCTGTTCGGCTGGGTGGCCGAGCGCGTTCTCTAGTTTAGATGCAGCAGCCAGGCCGGCCCCGCGCGGGGACCGGCCAAGCGCATGGCGGCTATTCGGCCGCCTCGCTGACGCAAGGCTGTTCGCGTTGACGCCGCGCCGCAACCGCCTCGAAGGCCTCGCCGGTGGCCTCCAGGACCGCACCTAGACCGCAGACGGCCTGAAGCCGCCGCAGCGTAACGTCGCAGTAGCGCGGATCGATTTCGATACCGTAGCCGATGCGGCCGGTGCGCTCTGCCGCGATCAGCGTTGTGCCCGAGCCGAGAAAGGGATCGAGGATGAGGCCCTTGCGGCGTGAGCAGTCGCGGATTGCGTCCTCGACCAGAGCGACGGGCTTGACCGTCGGATGCAACTGCAGGTCCGCGCGACCCGCGCCGAACGAGCTGACGCCATCATAATTCCAGACGTTGGTCCGGTTGCGCCCGAACCGACCAAGATCGATGTTGTTGATATGCGGCGCCGTGCCCGATTTGAACACGCAGACGAGTTCGTGCTGCGACCGGTAGAACGAGCCCATGCCTGCATTGTTCTTGGCCCAAACGCAGAGGTTTTTCAGCTCGCTGTAAACACTGTCGGCGGCCGCCAGCATGTGTTGGACATGCCGCCAATCAATGCACTGGAAGTGGATCGCGCCGTTGACGGAATGGCACGCGAGATGGCGAAACACCGAGGCAAGAAAGCCGGTGAATTCGGCATCCGACATTTCGCCGGAGGCCATGGCGAACTCCGGGTGTACGACCTCGCCGTTGCCGGACACATGCCCTGCGATCGGCACGTTGTAGGGTGGATCGGAGAACACCATCTGGGCTTTCGTGCCATCGAGCAAGCGACGATAGGTTTCCTCCTTGATCGAATCTCCGCAGATCAGGCGATGCTGACCGATGCACCAGACGTCTCCGACCTGGCTGGTGGCGTGACCGGAGGCGGGCTCGGTCAGCTGATCAGCTGCATCGGTGCTTGTCCTCGTGTCTTCTCCTACCGCCTCGATTAGCAAGTCGATCTCGGGAATCTCAAAGCCTGTAATCGTGATGTCGAGATCGATGTCGATCTCCGAGAGATATTGCAGCTCGAGCCCCAACAGGCGCTTGTCCCAGCCGGCGTTCTCGGCGAGCTTGTTGTCCGCGATGACATAGGCGCGGATTTCTGCCTCGCTCATGTCGGCAAGCCGGAGCGTCGGGACTTGGCCCATACCGATCAGCTTCGCCGCGGCGAGGCGGCCGTGGCCCGCGATGACACCGTTGCCCTCATCGATCAGAACCGGGTTCGTGAAGCCGAATTGCCGGATGGCTTTGGCGATCTGCTCGATTTGCTTTTTCGAGTGGGTGCGCGGGTTGTTGGCGCGGGGATTGAGGATTCCGGTGTCCTTGTAGACGATGGCGAGTTGGTGTCGTTGCGATCGGTCTTCCATGTGAAGCTCCTTGTTGGGTTGAACAAGGAGGACCTATCGGCGCGCTGAGCCGGGTTCATTCAGAATAAATCGGCGCTATTTTCGTGAACCGATTTCGTTGAGGAAAGCCCTTACGCCGATCGAGAGGCCCCAGCGCTGGATGACGTCGCCGGCGACTCGCTCATGCGCCGGTGTGTGGAGGCGTCCCTTCGCCGCCCTGGTCGGGGAGGCTTGCGCGCGTTCCGCAGTTTCGGCTTGTCGCAGCTCTTGAAGCCTCCAGTGATAGTCAGCCTTGGCCAGCCAAAGGCGCGTTTGCTGGTCTGCATTGCGCGGTGGGCGGCCGAGCCTGCCCTTCAGTTCGCCCCGCAGAGCCTTGATGAGGATCGGCTGCAACCAAGGAGGGACCGGATGGTCGGGGTTTACCTCCATCAACCGGGCGAGTTGCTCGGGAGTGGGCTCGCGGCCCTGCTGCAGCTGCAATTCCCAATATCGGAAGGTGGTCTCGTCGAAGAGGTCATAGAGCGTCGGTTCGTTTGGCTCGTCCATGATCGATTGCCGGGCTTGGGGCTAGGGGTTGTACTTGCGGTGAAACGCAAGAAGGGCAGCTCCGTATTCGCTGGCCTCGCCATTGAGGGCTTTAAGAAACTCTTCCGCCCGGAGATCGATCGCAGCGCTGGGCATCGGAGCATCTTTGCTGCGCGCCTGCTCTTGGGCGATATAGTCCTCTAGCTCCAGCGGGGCGGGCACCAGCAGCAGGCCGCGTCCTGGTTGCTCCGGTCGTTCGGCCGAAACATGCGCCCGGAGCTCATCGACAAGGCGGATGGCCGTAGGCTTTCCGTCCGCGGCCTGCGCTCTTAGGACTTGCAAGGCGATTTCCAGCCGCGAAAGCCGTTGCTTCTTGCCACCGATTAAGATGCCGTCTCGGCGCAGCGCGAATTTGCGGGTCATGGCGTCCAAGCTTACCGCGCCGCGCGGCCGGCCCCGCGGATTGCCGGATACGCCCTTGACAAAGCGCTTGTCGGCGGGTGGCGGCGCTCGGCCGTGTGCTGACGCGCCGTCAAAAGACTTCTTTGCCATCGGACCTTGCCCTCTTGAGAGCTTCCTGTTTGAGCGTTGCGATCTTTGCGCATTCCTCGTCATAGACGGCTCGATAGTCTTGGTAGACTTCCTCGTTCCATGGCGGGGGCCCGACCTCGCGGATCAGAAGCCCTGCGAGCTCCAGCGGTACGTCCTGGGGCGCTTCGATAACAAGGCCGGAGGATGCAAGGGCAGACCGCTCGAGCAGGCCTGCGCCGCGGCAGTACTGCAGAAATTGCTTGATAGCCCCGATCTCGCCCTTGAGGACGCGCTTGAAGAGGCCGTGCAGGGTGGCCTCATGAAGGTGCATCTTGACCTTCCTGCCCCGGCTTTTGACCTGCAAGGGTTCATCGAGCAAAGCGGCAAGATCCGGCGCGACATGCGCTGCGGCTCGCCGTCTGTTCCGCGCGGGCTGGCGCTCTGCACCAAAACGCGTCTCTAGAGGGGGCTTTTTGTACCCCACCTTGTAGCTCGTCGATTTGAGGCCTTGCTCGGCCTTGCACCTGACAGGCACGATTTTGCTCCAGCGTCAGCGCCGCGGATCATGACCTCCGTCCTGAGTTGAAGCGCCCAGGGCAAAAGCATGCCGTGACGCGGTTGATTGCCACGTTACGCATTCTGTTATGTCTGCCGGGGTTTCTGGGGCATGACGGCCAGCTTTTGAGCAGGCCGCTACCCTGTATTTAGGAGCGAATTGCGCGATCGTCAAACATAATCAAGCGCTGCAGCCGTGAGGGTTCACGTCGTGCCGTTCTTCCCTGAGCGCAGGTCGATTTGCCGCGATTGAAAAACGAATTCCCGCGAGATTCTGCGCGGGAAATCGGCTGGATCGATCAAGTATTTCAAGTCGTTCAGCGCCTGGGGCCAGCGGTTGGCCGACTGTATTTGAGCATTTGCCCTGTTATTTCCCGCTGGCGAGCCCCCTCAGCCCATCGGCGTTGCACCGCTAAAACGAAAACCGCCACCCCTGGTCTCAGGACAAGACGTGCGGCGGTTCGGAAGTGCACGCGGCGGTCTGTTGGCTAAACGGTTCGACGCGTCAGCGCACGTACCAATACCCCCACCAGCGCTGCGACACCGGCCGCGCCTGCGCCTTCATGGCCGCGACCTCCTCCACGGAGCGCAGCTGCGGGCCATAGATCGCGGGCGGGTAGACGTCGTCCCAGAACACAAGTCCGCCTTGGACGGCGGCAGCCCGGTGTGACCGGGCAAGCGCGAGCTCGGCGGCTGAGGTGACGGATGTCGCCAGGGTGAGGCCGAGAGCAGACAGGGCAATGGACGAAACAACGGCGCGGAAGTTCATTGGATTGAATCCCTCATGAAATGCGATGTGCAATAATGCGACGGGTTCCGGATGGTTGCAAGGGTATGGGCTCACCGGCTGACGCCGAATTTCCAGTTGCAGGGGCGCATGGTCTCGCCGGCGCGCGTCGGCTCGACCGCGACGGGCCTGGGTGCATCGCTACGAGAACGTCTCCAAGATTGTGGTCGCCATATATAGAGTGTTCGATGATCACCACCGGCCGAGACGAGATCGGGCAGAGGTCGGCCGCTTTGGCACGCGCGCGGCATGCATGCAAAGCAGGCCGAACCTTGAACATTTTTTCGGCGCCCGTGAATCCTCTTGAACCATGATGTCGACACACTGCTCACTCTTCATAGGAGGCGCACGATCCAGGACGCTCCCATGACTTCTACGTTTGTCTCGGCTTTCATTTTCGGCGCTGGCCTCATTTTCGGATACGCGTTGCGCGCGTGGCGCGTCGAACGAAGAGCTGTGAACTCATCCAGCGGCGCCTCGCGCCGGGCGTCGCGGCCCGCTCCGACCTCTACGTTCGGCCATGCCCGGCGAGCCTTCTAGGCATCGTCCCATGCCACGGCTGCATCCAGCGTCACACCGAACCGATGGGACATGAAGACATGAGTGAGCCCAAGAACGATGCGCCGCGACGCTATATCGTGGACGGCGCCGGACAGCGCGTGCTCGTTGGTCTCACGATATCGGAAACGATCGAGTTCGAGGCGCTGGACAAGCCGGACACTCGTGCCGGTGCCGGCATGCTCGGCGAGGCGGCGCGCGTCCGCGAGGCCAGGCATGGCGAACGCTGGGTGGAGCTCTACGTCAAGCACGAACGCGCCTGGAATGACTGGATGGCCCAGACGCGTGTGCGGCCGGCGCAGTCGCCGCTGCTCAACTAGAAACCGCGAGCGTCCATTCCATCCTTGAGACCCTCTCGCGCGTCGGGGGGCAGGAGGCTGAAACTCATCACACCGCGAGCATGCGGCTTCCCTGGATGCTCATCAGGGTGAGGTTGCCGGTCGCATAGGCGCCGGTGTCGATATTGGCGCGGTTGGCCAGCAATTCGGCGCTGCGGACCGGCGTATGACCGTGGACGATATATTTGCCGAACTGCTCCTCGCTCCGCAGGAATTCCTCGCGAATCCAGAGCAGATCGCGCTCGGTCTGCTCGGCCAACGGGACGCCCGGACGTACGCCGGCGTGGACGAAAAAGAAGTCTCCGCAACTGAAGCTCAACCGCAGATTGTCCAGAAATTCCAGATGCTCGGTCGGCATCGCGCGAATCAAGTCACGCAGGATCGATGCCGGCTCGTCGCGCTTGAGATCGGGCGGAGCAAGCCCGTAGGACATCAATGTCTGGGTGCCGCCGAAGGCAATCCAGTCCTCGAACAGTGAAGGGTCTTCGAACACCCTCACCAGAAAGGCCTCGTGGTTGCCCTTGAGGAAGACCGCATTTCCCCGGCGACTCCGCTCGACCAGGATGTCGAGGGTGGAACGCGTATCCGGGCCGCGATCGATGTAATCGCCCATGAAGACTTCGATAGCATAGCGCGGCTGGCTGCGCGCAACGTCGGCGTCGATCACCCGCAGCATGGGCTCGAGCAAATGCGCGCAGCCGTGAATATCCGAGATCGCATAGATGCGGACGCCGTCCGGCAATTGCGGTTTGGGAAGCGACGGCTGGGATCGCGCGAAAGATTTCATGGCGCTCATCGATCGGGTGGTCGGAAAAACATCCCCAAGTCGCCGGCACCGGAGAGCGTCCATCCAACGCGAACAAGGCGAGTTCCATGGGGGCGCAACCTGTTGTCCGTCCCGATCACGCCAAAAGAAGGGCACGGCATTTTTTGCCGAGTTGTTTTTGATGGTGTCAGGAACGAGAGGGCTCCGTAGGAATTGCATCGCTGCCTCGAAGCGTGCGGCAAGTCTGCATGACTCGTGGCAGATTCTCGCATACACCCGCAGATAGAAATCCCTGGAAATTCTCGCAAGTGATCCGATGTTGCGTTCGGCGGCAGCAAAGCAGCGCCTCAAAGTTGAGCGAAGAGCGGTTCGTGCAACGATTGCGTCGCGTCCAATGCGGAACTTGATTCAAAATAGGGCAGTCCGTTCGCTCATATGTCAGCACTGTGACGACATTTTCAGCGCGTCGAATTTCGCGACGCATCTCAACGCGACGCATCGTTCGTGCGCCGCAAAAGTTTCGCGTGCAGCGCCACAATGTCGCTGCGATCGAACAACACTTTCGGTGCGGGGGATTGACGAGTCTTCAGCATCACGATGAGCGTCAGGCACTCTCTCGATACGCAGAGGTTCGAATGGCTGTTGCAACTTATGGTTCTGAAAGCGCGCATGCGCTGTCATCTGCGCGCGGCAGTGCGCTTCAGAGGCCCTTTCAGATCGTCGTCATCGCTGCTGACTTTCTGTTGATTCTGCTGAGTTACGCAGCGGGGGCTTCGCTGTATGGTGTGGCGGTCGCGTCGCCCCCTGACGGTGCATCGGTGGGAGCCGGATTGTTCGTCGGCGTGGTGTTCGTCGGAATCGCCTATTTCCGGGACGTCTATTCCACGCACCGCCTGCTCAATCTGCTTTGGCAGCTTCGAATGGCGGCGTTTATCTGGCTGACGTCGCTCACGATCCTTGCTGTTGCGGCCTTCCTGCTGAAGTCGACGGACAATCTGTCGCGCGGCACCGTGATCGTCTTCGCCGTGATCGGCGGGCTCGGCTTGATCAGCCTGCGCTTCGTCTGGCAGGCCGTGTTCGGCACGAGCTTTGCGAGAAGCCGCCTGGTCGATCGCAAGGTGATCCTGCTCAGCCTGAAGCCGCTCGACTTCACCTCGAGCCGCTTCAAGGATTTGCGCAGGAACGGCTTCGACGTCATGCGCCATTTCGTGCTGGGAGATGACCGGGATGATGGCCAATGGGAGCGGCAGATTCGCGACGTCATCCGTCAGTCGCGCGCGGCCGATGTCGACGAATATCTGCTCGCGATCGACTGGAACGAATTGCCGATGCTGCGCAAGCTCGGGCCATATTTGCGCGCCGTCCCGCAGCCCATTCGCCTGCTGCCGGACGATTCGGTTGCCGACCTGGTGACCCGTCCCTTTTTGCCGGTCAGCGGCACCGTCGCGGTCGAGATCCAGCGGCCGCCGCTCACCATTCTCGAACGGCTGCAAAAGCGCTGTCTCGATGTCGGCGTCGCTCTGTTCGCGCTCGTGCTGCTGACGCCGCTGCTGCTGACCGTGGCCGTGCTGATCAAGCTGGATTCGCCGGGAACCGTCATATTCCGGCAGTCGCGCCGCGGCTTCAACGGCAAGCCATTCGAGATCTGGAAGTTCCGCACCATGACGGTCTCCGAGAATGGCGAGACGGTAACCCAGGCGACCAAGAAGGATGCTCGCGTCACCAAGATCGGCCGCTTCCTGCGCATGACCAGCATTGACGAGCTGCCGCAGCTCTGGAACGTGCTGCGGGGGGACATGTCGCTGGTGGGACCGCGTCCGCACGCGCTCGCCCATGACAATTACTACGACGAGCTCATCAGCAAGTATGTCTACCGCCATCACATGAAGCCGGGCCTGACCGGCTGGGCTCAGGTGAACGGATTCAGGGGCGAAACGCCCACGATCGATCTGATGGAAAAGCGGGTCGAGTACGACGTCTGGTACGTCAGCAACTGGAGCATCTGGCTCGACCTGAAGATCATGGCCCGCACAGCGTCCGCAGTGATGTTCCAGGAAGCCTATTAGTCGCTCAATCTCTGAATGGCCTGCCTCCGGCCCCGGGGGCCTCAGGTTTTATTCTGCGGGGGCTTGCCGAGGAGCCGCATGATCGCATCGCGCAGGGCGAGCAGCGGCGGCACGAGCACGAAGAAGGCGCCCATCGCGACGGAGACGATGACGTGGCGGATCGAGAAAGGCTCGTCCTGCTCGATCTGGCGCCGGCTCGGGTCGATGGGCGCGGGTGAGAGCGTCGTCGCCATGGGTTGGCGGAGCGGCTTGCGTGGAGGGACCACGATCAACACGAATAGAATGTTGAGCAGAACCCAAATAGTCAAAATCGTCAGGACGATCAGCATCCGAGCCTACCGGAAAAGAACTGCGAGTATGAGCCGAGATTAGCCTCGGGGAACCGAGAAAGAAAGATGCCTAAAGTTTCGGCATTTTCAGGCATCAAGCTCGGATTGTCTCGTCTTATCGACGGATGATTGTCCCTCGGCGCATTGTTCCGGCGACCACCGTACCCGTCAATCCTTGCTTTTGGCTAGAGCAATAACTGCAAGTTGTGGATTCCGGACGAATACGGACTCGCGCGCAGGTCCGGCGCGCTTGCCGCATCTCCGGTCCGTGTGCGAGGGCGCACGCGATGCCATTCAAGCGACCGCCAAGCACGAATAAGGCCCGCTGCCAGATGGCTGCGGGCCTTAAGATCGCTCAGTTCGGCTGGACCTCGCTCTAGGCGTGCTCGACGTAATAGCTGTTGTGGTGCTTGCCCTTGTAGGCCTCGATGCGCTTGAGCATCTTCGGATTGGCGCGGTTGAGCACGGCGCCGAGCAGCTTCTTCTGCAGGACCTCCGACCCGGAAACCGACTCCTGTAGCGCGCTTCGCGTCGTCTGCCCCCATTCGATGACGTAGACCATGGCGTCGATCAGGAGGCTGACGGCCTTGGAGTCCGCCACCGGCATCACCGGGGCGAGATCGATCACGATATACTCGTAGTGCTCCCTCAGCACCTTGAGCAGCTCGGCCATCGCCTTCGAGCCGATGACGTCGGCGGAATTCACCATGCGGGACGCCACGACGGAGGGGAGGAAATCCAGTCCCGTCTCCTTGCTCCGCTGCACGTGGTAGCCGAGGCTCGCGGGGTCGTTGAGTGCCTCCACGAGCCCGCTCTTGGCGTTGGGCGCGAGCTCCCGCGTCAGCGAGCGCGTGTGCAGGTCGCCGTCGATCAGAACCGTGCGATGGCCCGTGAGCGCGATCAATTGCGCGAAATTCGCGGCGACGGTCGTCTTTCCTTCCTTGGGAAGGGAAGAGACGATGCCGATCACCTTGATCTCGCGGGTCAGGCGCGCGACATCGATCGACACCTTGATATTGCGCAGCGTCTCGGCGAACCGCGAGAACGGATGGTCGACGACGTAGCGAGACACATCGGATGCGCCGGTCTTCGTGGCCGGACCGATATCGGGCAGGACGCCGAGGCACTTCACGCCGAGCTCGTCCTCGACCTCGCCGGGGGTTCGCAGCACGTCGCTCAGCAGCTCGCGTGCAAAGGCGACGCCGAAGCCGAGACAGAGGCCGCCGACGAGGCCCCCCACCAGCGCGAGGACCGTGCGCGGCGAGCTCTTGCGATCGGGGTTGGTGGCGGTGCTGATGAGGCGCGATTCGCTCAGCGGGAAGCTCTGATTCTGCGTCGCGCTCTGCAGCTTCTCGAGGAAATTGTTGTAGAGATTGCGATAAGTGTCGGCGGCGCTTTCGAGATCGCGCAGCTTGACTGCGGCCTGGCCGGTATCGCCGGCCTGGGCGACGAGCTCCTTCACGTTCTTCTCGAGCGAGGCCTCGCGGCTCTTTGCGATCTCATAGTCGCTGCGATAGGCGTCGCCGATCCGATGCAGCTCATCGGCGATGTTCTTGCGCAGCTCCTCCATCTTGTTGGCCAGGTTCACCGCCGCAAGATGGCCCTTGCCGTAGCGCCTGGACCAGTCGGCATATTGGGCCTGGAGGTCGAGATATTGGGCGCGCAAGCGGGTGATGACCGAATTGTTGAGAGCATCGGTCACCGTCGATTGTGCGACGTCCTGGTCCGAAATCGCGGTGATCCGGTCGAGCCGGGCCTTGGCTTCGGCCGTCGACGCCCGCGCTTGAACCAGCTGGGTGTTGAGGTCCGACAATTGCTGCTCGGACATCAGGCCGCGGCTGGTTCCGACGATGTTGTGCTCGGCCTTGAAGGTCTGCACGGCGCGATCGCTGGCCGACGCCTGCTCGCTCAGCTCGATGCTGCGCTGCTGAAGCCATTCGGTGGCCCGCTTGGTGGATTGATATTTGGCCTCGAGAGCGCCGACCAGGTAGGCATTGGCGATGGCGTTGGCGATCTTGGCGGCCTTGTCCGGGCTCCGCGCGCGATAGTTCAGCGATAGAACATAGGTCGTCAGCACGCGCTCCGTCCGCAGGTTCTTCTGAACCTGCTCGACCATGGCATGTTCGATTCGCTCCTGTGACGCCGGCTCGCCGGAGCCGAACAGCGAGGTGATCTTGCCCATGATCAGGGAGAGAAGGCCCGGATTGGAGCCGTTGAACTCCGGATCCTCCGTCAGCTTCAGGCGACGGACGACGGACAGGATCAGATCGTCCGAGTTGATGACTTCGACCTGGCTGTCGACATAACCGGTGTCGATCAGGGCGCTGCTGGCGTTGCTGTCCTTGTCCAGCACCTGCGCCTGGCGCGTGTCCATCATGATGCGGGCGTTCGCCGTATACATGGGTTGCGCCGTGACCAGATACAGCATTACCAGGGCCAGCGAAGCTCCGACACACGCCGCGATGATCGGCCACTGGCGGCGGAGCACATCGGCCACACGCTCGAAGCTGAGGACTGCCCCGCCGAATTCGATGCCGAATCGGTGTCCCGACTGGAAATGTTCTCTAGGCTGGTACATGTGCTAATTCGCTGCCTTTGGTGATCATCGATCAATTCGGAAGGGGGACGGGCTTGAATGGATTGGCCAGCTTGGTCTTCCACTCGCCGTCGAGCAGGCCGCCGCCTCGGGGCGGTTGGGCCGGGCCTTTGATCTGCGATTGCGCCTGGACGCCGGAATTGTCTTCACCCGCGGCGGCATAACCGGACTGCACGTTGAGATCGCCGATCCGCTGCGCGAAATCCCTGATCTTGCGCGCGGCATCCGGCTTCGTCGTCGTGCACCGCCCTTCGGCGATCCGCAACGCGGCGCCGATGGCCGAACGATCGCTCGAAGCCGATGCCGAAATAAGCGTCTGCACCGACGGCAGCAAAGACGGATTGGTCGCAATCAGCGTCGCGAGCCGGTACCGCAACTTTTCCTTGTCATTGCGCAGTCGCTCCAGAAGCGAGGAGGGCGACTTCACGAAGGTGTCGAGTTCCAGTTGCGAGGCGCGGTCCGAAAATTCGACGCACTGAGCGCGGCAAGCATCGGCGCTCGAGACGATCAGCGCAGAACCTATCAAGACAGTCGGTAGCCATCGCGGTTGTGCATGACGACGTGTTAGTCCGCGGCCCATCCGTGTTCCTTGCTTCTGTTGCAATTGGAGAACAGGCGAAACTTGGCAGGTAACTGTGTCATCTTTTTGTGCGGCGCAAAAGCTGGAGCGCGAACGTCCATGCGCACAACGTTGCTCGAATTTGCGCCGGTTGCAAAAGCACGATTTACAATGCCTGCGAGATCGGCATATCTCGCTCACGAATGTTGCAACTTGAAAACATATCAGGCACTCGCAGGCCGCCACGTCGCAAGACCGACACAAGTCGAAGCGCGCGACTATTGTTCCCTCGCATAAAAAATTTTTCGTTGCCGCATCCATGCTCAGACGGATCAATCTCATACGCGCCGCTCTTCATCGCATCAGCGCCGAATTTCGCGCACACTTTCCACGCAAATACTCGCAATCATCACGGCTGATGAAATTTGCGCCCGAAGCACGCGGCGTCTCAAACAAAAAGTGGCGTGAAGTTGGCGCTCGCATGTCCGAATGATCTGCGAGCATTGAAAGTATCGTCGGTCGTCATGCATCGCTTGCGAGTCGTGGGATCGCGGCGATTGAACATGCGCGAGACCTGATACACACTGCTGCGGTGCAACAGCTATGGAATGTTGATGTGACGGAGTTGGTTCATCGTGAGAAGGCACATGTCCTGCCGCTCGACAGCATTCGGGGGATCGCCGCGACGTCGGTGGTGATTCACCATCTCCTGCTGATGCCGACATTCCTCGCTGCGTTTCCGCACAATGCGTGGATCAATTGCTCGTTCTTCCGAAGCGCTTGGCTGCTGGTCGACTTGTTCTTTGTTCTCAGCGGGATCGTCATGTCGCTCAGCTACGTCGAGAGCGACTTCGGACGCTTCTCGCTACGCGAATTCATGGTGCGGCGCCTGGCGCGGGTCTATCCGCTGCATATCGTCATGCTGGTTGCCAATCTGTTGTTTCGCCTCCTGCGCATCAGCCTGGTCATGGCAGGCGTCGTCGTGGCCGCGCCGGCGGCCTTCGAGGTGAACAACGCCTATTCGTTCGTGCTCAACGTCTTTCTGCTGCACTCGATGGGCTTCATCGACTATCTCAGCTGGAATGCGCCGAGCTGGAGCATCAGCGTCGAGTTCTACACATATCTGGTGTTTGGCCTGATCGTCCTGTTTGCCCAGCGCATGCGCTCCCTGCTGTGGTTCTACGTTCTCTGCGGCCTGGTCGCGGTGGCTAGCCTCGTCGTCATCATCTTCGTGCTCGATAAGAGAAGCCTCGGGCTTCAGACCGATTTCGGCATTCTGCGCTGCTTCGTGAGCTTCTTTCTGGGCGTGTTGACGGTGCGGATCGTCGATCGCCTGCCGGCCAAGCCGGGCCCGGCCGTCCAGGGCCTGGTGCAGCTCGCCGCCATGATCGCCAGCGTTGTCCTGGTGAGCTTGGCGGAAACGAATCCCGCTGCGACCTTCCTCGCGCCGGTGACGTTTGCGATCTTCCTCGGCAGCCTGCTCGCCTTTCCCGATGCGATTCTCGTTCCGCGGATGCTGGTGGCGGGGCCGCTGGTCTGGCTCGGACGCCGCTCCTATTCGATCTACATGGTGCACGCGCTCGTGGTGCTGCTGTCCGAGTATTTCGTGCGGGCGCTCGGGGCCGGGCGGATCGCCGCTCTCGATTCGGTCTGGGCAGGCCTGCCGGCCACGCTGAATCTCGTGGTCTCGCTAGCCGCCGTGCTCGTGGTTTCGCACTTCACTTATCGCTACGTCGAGATTCCCGGCGGCAGGTGGATGCGGAACGCTCTGGGCAGCCGGACCGATTTCTCCGCTTCTCCGGCGCCATCGGCGCGGCCGACCAACTGAGCCGGACATGACCATCCTCGCGCTGAACCGGCCGAAAATGACGCTGATCAGCCTCAATATCGAGGCGATCGCGCTCGGCGTCTATCTGATCCGCGACGCCTTCGGCGGCGTCATCCGCTACTACACCAGCATCTACCACTTGAATCCGCTGTGGTATCTGCCCGACGCCGTTGCGCTTCTGTGTCTGGCCCAGTTCTTCATCCATTGCATCCTGCGTAATCGTAGCACCCTGGCCCTGCTGGTGCTCGTGCAGATCATGCTGTCGCTCGTGCTCGGCTATTTCATGCTGGGGACGACGAACGCAGCGATCTCGTCCTTCAAGATGATGTTGCCGGTCTTCGTCGGATTTTGTTTCTGCGATTCGAGCCTCGGCTCATACCGCAAGCTGCTTTCGGTGATCGCCGTGACGTTCTACCTGTCCGTGATCGGCGTCTTCCTGACGAAATTCTACCTGATGCCTTGGGTCGGCTACAAATACGAATCCTTCGGCGCCGTCCGCGAAGCCGGCCGGCTTTGGTGGGCCTATGGCGGCGACGACCAGCGCCTGATGGGCTTTGCGGCCGACAATACCATGGCCGCCTTCTTTATCCTGGTGTCGTTCGCGATCACCTCCATTCGCAAGAGCACGACGTGGTGCCTCCTGTTCGGCTCCATCGCGATCTATGCCATCAAGCTGACCACGAGCAAGACGACCATGATCGTCCTGGTGCTCTATTTGCTCTTGCTGGTGTTCGTGCGGATGCTGCCGGAAAAGTCACGCTTCCCCGCCATCCGGTCCATCGCGCAATGGTCTTTCGCCTCGATCTTCGTGCCGTTCTTCATGATCGTGGTCGCGTCCGGCACCGCCGCCGTGCCGCATTCGACCTTGTTCAGCATCCTCGATCGCATCAACAACAGTTGGCAGAAGCCGTTCATCTACCTGAGCCAGCTCATGCCGGTCGGCCTGGTGACCGGCTGCGGCGCGGGATGCTTCAACTATCCGCAGCAGCTGTTCTCGCCGCTCGCGCCGTTTTGGGTGCCGGTCGACAATTTCTACATCGGGACGTACCTAATGTTCGGTCTTCCCTTCGTCGCATTCATGGTGATGGTGTTCCGGGCAACATTCGGTGCGACTGACGTGTACAAGCTGACGCTGCTCTTCATCGTCAACCTGTTCACGATCACGGTCTTGAACTACGGCCCCGCCTCCGGCCTTCTGATCATCGCGCTGAGCTTCAGCGAAGTGTTCTCGCGGCGTGCGACCTCTGCACGTGGGGCCGACGCCGTGCCAATCGTCATGCGGCCACCGGTGGTGCCGCCACTGGATGGCTTCCGCCCGGATCTACCGGCGGCGAGCGGAAGCAGGTGAGAACGAACGATGCATAGACGGCTCGCATTCATCGACACGCTGCGCGGTATTGCCGTGTTGTCGGTCCTGGTCCAGCACGTATTCGAGGTGATCGTCGAGAAGCACCCGACGGGCGCCTATTACTGGCCCATCCACGACGTGTTCGGCTATTACATGAACTTCGGCCGGTTCGGCGTCGTCTTGTTCTTCTTCGTCAGCGGCTTCGTCATTCCGTTCAGCTTCCCGGACAGCGCCACGCCCGTCCGGGATTTTACCATCAGCCGCTTCTTCCGGCTCTATCCGGCCTACTGGACATCGCTCGTCGTCGGGCTCGTGACGATGCAGCTCTTCGACTCGAAAGTCTATCCGCTGGGGCAGATTGCCGCCAACGTGACGATGTTGCAGACGTTCGTGAACGTCCCGAACCTCTGGGTGTTCTACTGGACGCTGGCGATCGAGCTCTTGTTCTACGTCGGATGCACGATCCTCTTTGCGATGGGGCTGCTGAACCAGCGCTTCACGGCGGTGACGATCGTCATCGCAGCCGCGCTGGTCGGAACCACCGCTGCGCTCCTGGTCGAGAACAGGGCCGTCTCGTCGGTGATGGAGGTCGGGTTGAACCTGTCGGCGATGTTCCTCGGCAAGATCATCCGTGACACCGTCATTGGTGGCAAGCTGCGATGGACCCATGTGGCCGTCTGCACCCTGCTGTATGCGGTCTTCGCCGCCACCCTGTCCGACCGGCGTTTCGGAGGCGTGTACCACGAGAATTTCTTCTACAGCTATTCGATCGGATCGGCCTATGTCTGCGCGGCGGTGGTCTTCATCGCCTTTGCCGTGTTCGGCGAGCGAATGGCGTGGCGTCCGATGGCGTTCGTCGGCGTCATCAGCTATTCGGTCTACCTGATGTCGCCGTTCGTGATCGTCGCCGTCCATCGCCTCGTTTGGTTCGGCGACGGGCCGCTCGGATGGTCGATCTTCATGGGCGTGATCCTGGCGTTGTCGATCCTGGTCAGCTGGATGACCTACGCCTTCGTCGAAAAGCCCTGCATTTCCTTCGGGCAGAGGTTCCGCTCGGCGCGACGGAAGCCGGTCGTTCTCGAGCCCGCCCTCAGCACCCAGGGTGCCGCGGAGTGATCAAGACACCGCACCAGCCGGGCGCCGCCTATGACGGGTCGTTCGTTCCGTCGGTCCAGGGCTTGCGCGGCATCGCCGCGCTGAGTGTGCTGATGGACCATTTCTACGACATGCCGAAGGGCGGCATGTACGACATCCCCGATCCCGGCTTCCTGCCGCCGCTCTGGGCTTGGCTGCAATCGGTGATCAATGTCGGCGGGCACGGCGTCGAGCTGTTCTTCATGATCAGCGGCTTCCTGATCCCGGCGAGCCTGGTGCGGCACGGGTCGTTGTCGCGGTTCTTCTTCGATCGCGTCCTGCGCATCATGCCGGTGTTCGTCGTGCTGCATCTTGCGCTGTTCGCGATCGGTCCGATCGTGGCGTACAAGTTCTTCCGCGGCATCGACCTGAGCAACTATCTCGCGATCTTCGCGGCCAATCTCTTCTTCGTGCAGGACGCGCTCGGCCTGCCGATCGCCCAGCAGAACGCCTGGACATTGACCTATGAGTGGGCGTTCTACATCTGGTTTGCGCTGACGTTCTCGGTCTGGCGCACCGGTGGCAGATTGCTGGCGGCGCCTTTGCTGCTGCTTGGCATCGCCTGCCTGATGCACTGGCCGATCACCGCCTTCTTCTGCATCGGCATGCTGTTCAGCGCCACTGGATTTCGCATCTCGATTCCGGGGCGGGCCGGCTTGGTCGCCGGCCTTGCTTGCGGAGCTGCGCTATATGCGAGCCTGGTGTTGTTTCACCCCTTCGTCGGGCTCATTCCCGGATTTCTGCTGTTCGGCATGGTGCTTGCTCCGGACTCCGGCCTCGGCAAAGCTCTGAGCGCACCGGCGCTGCAATATGTCGGCAAGATCAGCTACAGCCTCTATCTCGTGCACCCCTTCGTGCTCTTCCCCCTGCAGGTGATCGGCCTGAAGCTGGTCGCCGTCGGCGTCGACCGCTGGCTGCTGTGGGCCGGCTTCATCGGGCTTGGGCTGGTGATGTCGTTGGTCGCAAGCGCGATCAGTTATGAGCTGATCGAGGTCAGGCTGAGGCGATTGCTGGACGGCGCGATCCGCGGCATGTTCTTCCGGCCGCAGATCGAGCAATCGGTTTGAGGGCGCCGCTCGCGCTCAACTCACGGTGCGACCGGCGAGCCGGTGATACGATCCAAGGAGCTGCTCGGCGATGCGATCCCAATTGAGAAGGCCGGCCGCGGTCTGCCGTGCGCCTTCGGTTAACGTCGCGGCCAGCGGCTTGGAGGTCAGCACGCGTTCGAGTGCGTCGGCCAAAGCCGGGGCATCGCCGGGCGGAACCAGCAGCCCGTTGACGCCATCCGTCACGACGTCGGGAATGCCGCCGGTGGCGCTGGCAACGACTGGCCGGGAATTGCCATAGGCCGATGCAAGCACGCCGCTCTGCGATGCGTCCTTATAGGGCAGGGCAACCACGGTGGCGGATTGAAACAGTCGGCCGGTATCCGCGGGCGAGATATAGGCGTTGATGGTCTTGACCGTCGGCATCGCCTCCATTCGCGCGCCGAGCCGTGTCATCTCGGGGCCGCGGCCGGCGACGATCGCTTCATGAGCCACACCGCGCTTGGCCAACATGTCGATCGCATCGATGAAGACGTCGAGACCTTTGTAGGCCCACATCCGCCCAAAAAACAGGATGCGTGCAGCCTCAGGCGCGGTGACCGCACCTCCGGCCGGCGGGACCATGAGCACGCCGTGCATGCTGGAGACGATTTCGCCCTTGAAGTCGGGCGAGGCGCTGCGAAAATCGGCGATGCAGCTCTCGCCATGCGTGGTGACGACCGATGCTGCCGCGCGCATGCGACCCCGCCATGCATCTTCGCGCGGCGACGTACCGGAGCCGCCTTCCGAATGCGGGATCGCATCGTGAACGGTCAACACCAAGGGAATGCCGAGCGGACGGAGAAACTGGATCAGCTTGGACGTGTAGATCTCCGGAACTTCGTGACAATGAATCACGTCGGGGCGAAACGAAATTATGTCCAGGAACGAGGCCGGGATGCCGATCGCGCCGCCGCGCCGCAGGCTCAAGTCACGAATTCTCGTCTCGAACGGAGCCGTCACGGCGATATCGGCCAGTTCCCATTGCTGATTGGCGTCTTTGCGGTTGAGCACCAGCCGGACGTCGCAATGGCGGGCCAATCCCGACGCGAGACGGTAGGAATATTCCGCAAAATGCGGTGCGTAGATGGCCACACGCAAGCGCCTGGAGCTGCGGAGAGAACGCTGGGCGGGCGGGTTCATCAAGGCATCCATTTTGCATCACTCGCAAAGTTGATCGGAGTGTAGTCCACGATTTGAACTCACTTCCACTCTAAATCGGAATCGTGACGGCACTCATCTGATTGCCATCACTCCGTCGTATTGTCGCGAGCATTCAGTGCTCCGCCGTGATCGGAGATGGTGACGTCGCGGCAGCATCGCATGCCACGCGTCTAGCTTACGATTGTGGTTGGATCTGTCGGAATTGGGTCGAATTGTTGATGAACGTCACGGGCAAACAGCATCAGGTCGTAATTGCCTTGTTCTGGTCGCTTGCCCAGAATTGGGGCGGCCGGGCGCTGTCCTTCGTGCTGTTCCTGGTGCTGGCCCGGCTGCTCAATCCCGCGGATTTCGGCGTTGCCGCGCTCGTCGCCTTCATCCTGCTGCTCTTGAGCTCGGTCGCCGAATTCGGCTTCGGTGATGCGTTGATCCAGCGGCGAACGCTCGAACCTGCCGATGTGACGCTGCCCTTCTTCTGCTCATTTGCAGCGTCGACGATCCTTGCGGTTCTGATTGCTGTCCTGGCGACGGATATCGAGCGCTGGTTCGACGTGAAGGGGCTCGCGCCGCTGCTCACCGCCGCGAGTCTCTCGCTTCCGATCGGCACCGCGACCCTGTTCCAGGAGGCGCTCTACAAGCGCCAGATGGATTTTCGCGTGCTCGCGGTCAGGACCATGGTGGCGACCGCCATCTCCGGCGTCGTGGGAATTGCCTGCGCCTATGCCGGGTTCGGTGCGCTCAGCCTGGTGATCCAGGTGGTGGTTCAGAGCGCGGTCAGCGGCCTGTGGCTCTGGAGCCAGCCGCGTTGGCTGCCGATGCGCGGCTACGATGCCAGAAGCTTCCGCGAGCTCTCCGGCTATAGCGTCCATGTCGTGCTGAACCGGCTGCTGGATTTCGCCATCGTTCGCACCATCGACATGATCATCCTGTCGCTCTATGGCGTCGCCGCCCTCGGCATCTACACGGTCGGTGCGCGGGTCTACATCATCCTGATGCAGCTGCTCACCCAGGCGGTCATGGACGTCGCGCTCAGCGCGCTGTCCAAGATCGCGCATGAGCGCGACCGGATTGCCGGGGCCTACCTGCGCAGCGTCAGTCTCGGCGCGCTGGTCGGATCGCCCATCTTCGTGCTGCTTGCGGCGATCGCGCCGGAAGTGTCCCTGCTGCTGTTCGGCGCGAAGTGGAGCGGCAGTGAAGCGGTGATGCGGCCGCTGATGCTGGTCGGCGCGATCCAGACGGTGCAGTTCGTCAACAGCGCCTATTTCGGCGCGCTGGGCAAGCCGAACTACGTCTTTGCGCTGAACATCATCAAGTTCTGCACGGTCGTGCCTGCGATGTTCCTGCTGCCCTCGCGCGACATCGGCCAGCTGGCGACGATCTTCGCCTTCGCGCAGCTCGTGGTGACCCCCGTGACTTTCGCGCTGGCGCTCCGGCTCTTGGGCCTGAGCTGGAGCCAGTTCCTGCGTCCGATTGCGGGCTGCCTGTGCGCCATCGTCCTCGCCTATGGCGCGGTCGTGCTGTGCCGCGCGGCGACGCCGGACATCAACCCGTATTTGCGGATGGGGTTGCTGTCGTCATGTTTCGGCGCGACCTATCTGATGAGCATTCTGCTGTTCTGGCGGAAGCAGCTCTTCTCCCTGATCGATTTCGTCGTGAAGCGCGGTGCGACCGCCTGAGGAAGACGAGGAGGACCACGTGAAGCAATTGATCCCCGTACCCGTGCGCAGGCAGCTTCGAGGCTGGCTCAACAGCGCGAAGAACACGCCCTTCGCGGTCGATCTCCTCGAATTGCGCAGATGGCAGATCGCCCGGAAGGATGTCGGCATCAACGCCGCACCGCGCAACAATCCGCGCCGTCTGCTGGTGCTGCCCTCCGATCCCTGGAGCATTCATCAGTCGCGCGGCGACGAGGCCATGATCGAGGCGGCCGCCGGAGAGATGAAGCGGGCCTATCCGGATCTCGAGATCTACATCGTCACCGCCACCGCGGCGGCCAGCGCCGACGTCCGCGTCATGGGCTTCAAGCCGCTCGAGCTCTGGAAGCAGCCGTTTTCCTATGAGACGGTCGCGCAGGAGCTCTCGATCATCCGTCCCGATTTCGGCGTCATCCTGGGCGCCGACGTGCTCGACGGCTATTATTCTCCGGTGGATGCCGCGCGCATGCTGCTCGTCGCCGACCTGATGGCGGCGTTCGGCGCCAAGGTCAGCGTGCTCGGCTTCAGCTTCAATTCCCGCCCCGCGAAGGCGCTGCGCGAGGTGTTCCGGCTGATCGATCCGGGTGTGGTCCTCAATCTGCGCGATGCGATATCGCTCCGGCGTTTCGACGACTTCGCCCGGAAGCGCGCCCGGCTCGTGGCGGACGCGGCGTTCATGCTGACGCCGCGAGCGGACACCGCCGCAGTCAAGGCAATCGCGGCCACGATCGCGCGACAGCGCGCGCAGGGTCGCAAGGTCTTCGTCTTCAACATCCACCCGATGCTGTTCAAGAAGCCGGAGCCGGCCAAGCTGCGGAAGATGATTGAGCTCGCGGCGAGCGCCATGGAGCGGCTGTCGCGGCAGCACAATGTAAGCTGGGTGCTGCTTGCACATGACTACCGCCCCGAGATCGCCGACGACAATTGCCTGCGGCCGCTGGCCGACCGGCTCAAGCCCACGCTCGGCGAGCACGTGCACCATGTCGAACAGACGCTGTCGGCGGGCGAGATCAAGGCCGTCGTCGGGCTGGTCGACGGCGTGATCACCGGCCGCATGCACCTCGCCATTGCGGCGCTCGGACAGGGAACGCCTGTCGCCGCGATCACCTACCAGGACAAGTTCCAGGGCCTGTTCGCGCATTTCGGCATCAGCGAGCAGCTGCTGCTCTCGCCGGCCCAGTTCCTCAACGGCGACAGCTTCGAGCAGTTTGTGGAGCACTTCATCGGTGCCTACGAGGCCGCCGGCGACCAGGTCCGCCAGGCGCTGCCTGATGTCATGGAGCTGTCGCGTGCCAATATCGCACCGTTACTCGGCGATAGCGCGATCCGGATGGCAGCGAAGGCCGACGGCAAGGTGGCCTGAACGCCTCCTAAAGCGCGATGCGATTAGGATCAATCGTCATCGCGCTTTAGGCGTCAGTTGACCGCCCGCTCGGTATTGTCGAAGCGCAGCGCCGGTTCGGCTGCCTGAGTCGCGCGCGGCGACGCGACGCCGATGTCGGCCCAGCGATTGATCAGGCGCCGGGCAGGATTTTCGAAATAGGCGTAGGTACGGTCCGCGATGACGGTGAGGACTACGCAGCATGCCAGGGCGAACAGGCCGAACTGGTCCGGGCGCAGCTCGAGCCAGGTCCATAGCGGCTTGAACACGGCAATAAGGATGGCGTCGTGCAGCATGTAGATCGCGTATGAGGTGTTGCCGAGCCGTCCGAGCAGCCGCGCGCCGGGAAATTCCTTGAAGGCGCTTTCGCCAACCGCGGTGAGCAGGATGGCACAGGAGAACAGCAGAATGGCCAGATCCGGCTTGGCGAAGACGTTGAGCACGAGCACGGAGAGCCCGAACATTGCGATGCCGGCGAACACGACCGGCTTGTGCCGGTAGGGCCCTGACATTCGGAACAGGATGGCGAGCAGGATGCCGTTGAGGAAGCTCGGCAAGGCGCGCAGCATGCCGTAGTCGAAATTGGCGCCGTACATCTGCGATCGCTCCTGCCAGATCGGCAGATGGCCGTGGGCAAGGACCAGATAGAGCGCCGCCACGATGACGCCGAGCATGACCGGCTGGACCTTGCGCGCCAGCAGCATCAGGAGCGGAAAGATCAGATAGCAGAAGAATTCCGCGCTGATCGACCATGACGGCGAGTTGAAGCTGAGATGGTTGGTGACGCCCCAGGCCTGGAGCAGCAGCAGGTTGTAGAGGAAGTCCAGCGGGGTTGATCGCGCCGTGCGCTCGAGGCCGACGCCGATCAGCACCACGAAGACGAGCAGGCTCAACAGGTGCAGCGGATAGATCCGCGCGATGCGCCGGATCATGAACCGGGAATAGGCCCTGACACCACGCGCGTCGGACGGGTAGGAGTAGGAGATCACGAAGCCGGACAGGATGAAGAACATGTCCACGAACAGGCCGAAGGACCCGTTCCAGGCCGGCGAGATGCCCGGGTCGATCATCTTGAGATGAAAGATGAAGACGCCGAGGGCGGCAACGAAGCGATAAAAGTCGAGGACGACGAAACGTCTTGCTTCACTGGCTTCCATCGGGCCTCGGAGTCCTTGCGCGGGTCGTCTGTCTTCTAGAGACGAATTGTGACGCAAGTTCGCAGGGCGCGGCGCCGTCGCGGCCATCCGTCCGAATTCATGCGGCCCATCCAATAGCGGATGGCTGCCAGCTCTCTGCTCATCATTGAGGCAGGCGCCCTGCAAACGAACAGGGGGCCGGAACATGGTCCCGGCCCCTGCGATGTCGATGCCCGCTTGGGCAAATGGCGCCCAGCTCAGACGAACAGGAAATCGTGGCTCGTCAGGTTCGAGACATAGACGTTCTTCAGCAGGATCGTGTCGTTGGCCGAGAACGTGATGACCGCGTTCGTGCCGGACTGCGTCATCTGCAAGTGGCTGTAGTCTGCGGCCAGGAGCTTCGAGATCTGGATCACGTCGTGGCTCGTGCCGTCGCCGGCCTGGAAGTTCAGAACCTGGTCCTGGCCGTGATCGTAGGCGATCGTGGTCGAGCTCGGCGCGGCCGAGAACACGTCGTTGCCGGCCCCGCCCTGGATCGTCACGCCGGCAGCGACCGCCGTGACGTTGTGGGTGCCGTCGGTCTTGGTCTGATCGAAGAACTGCAATGCGCTGGCGCTGTTGTAGTTCTCGTGCTGCGTCGTTCCGGTCTGTCCGTTGAAGTTGAACAGGAACACGTCCTTCGTGCCGTCGGCATTGTTGGCGATCTCCTGGGTCTTGACGCCGGCACTGTTGTAGATGTCCGTCAGCTTGCTGCCGTCGTTGTGGATGACCTGGGTATAGTCCAGCGTGCCGTCGGCGTGGGTCCGGGTGAGCTCGACCAGCTTGCCCGAGGCGTCGAGGTGCTGATGCTGGGTGGTGTAGGACTGCCCGGTGACGTTGTAGTTCCAGTTGTCCGATGTGCCGTCGGCATTCTTGATGTAGGCGGCGGTCTTCACGCCGGCGGTGTAGACCGTCGTGGAATTGTAACCGTCGCTCTTGGTCGTCACCTCGCTGGTGATGACGCCGTTGGCATCGTACCAGTCCGAGGTCTTGGTGCCGTCCGCGCTCTGCACCAGCTTGAAGGCCAGGCTGTTGTCGGCGTGGGTGCGCACGATGTTGGTGAGGAAGCCGGTCGTATCGTAGGTGTCGTGCTCGTTGGTGTAGTTCTGGCCGACGACGTTGAACTGGAACACGTCCTTGGATCCGTCGGCGTGATAGTCGGTCTCGGTCTTCTTGACGCCTGATGCATCGTAGTTGGTGACGACGCTGCTGCCGTCGCTGTTCACCACCTGGGTGTAATCGAGCGAGTTGTCGGCATGCCAGCGGATCACCTCCGTCGTCCGGCCGGCCGGATCGAGGTGCTGATACTGCGTCGTATAGGTCTGGCCGGTGATGTTGTAGCTGTAATTGTCGTGGCTCATGTCGGCGTTGGTGATGTAGGCCGCGGTCTTCACGCCGTTGGTATAGACCGTGGTCGAGCTGTAGCCGCTGGGCTTCTCCAGCACCTCGCTGGTGAGCACGCCGTTTGCGTCGTACCAGTCCGTCGTCTTGGTCCCGTCGCTGCTCTGCACCAGCTTGAACGCCATGCTGCCGTCCGCGTGCTTGCGGATCAGCGTGGTGAGGAAACCGCTCGCATCGTAGATGTCGTGCTCGGTCGTGTAGCTCTGGCCTTTGATGTTGAAGAGGAAGACGTCCTTGCTGCCGTCGGCGTGGAGATCGGCTTCCTTGATACGCGTTCCCGCCGCATCGTAATTGGTGACGATGCTGCTGCCGTCGGCGTTGATGACCTGCGTATAGTCGAGCGTGCCGTCGGCATGCTTGCGGGTCACTTCCGTGATCTTGCCCGTGGGATCGACGTGCTGGATCAGCGTGGTGTAGCTCTGGCCGGTGATGCCGAAGGCGTAATTGTCCTGGCTGCCGTCGGCGTTCTTGACGTAAGTGTTGGTCTTGACGCCGTTGCTGTAGACCGTGGTCGACATGCTGCCGTCGGCTTTCTGCACCACCTCGCTGGTGAGGGTGCCGGCGGCATTGTACCAGTCGGTCGTCTTGGTGCCGTCGGGCGTCTGAACCAGCTTGAAGGCGAGGCTGCCGTCGCTGTGCAAGCGCGTCAGGTTGGTGAGGAAGCCGGTCGAGCTATAGACGTCGTGCTCGGTCGTGTAGTTCTGGCCCTTGATGTTGTAGGTCCAGACGTCCTTGCTGTGATCGGAATGATAGGTGGTCTGCACCAACTTGACGCCGGTGGCGCTGTAGGTGGTGATCACGCTGCTGCCGTCGCTGTTGTAGACCTGGGTCGAGTCCAGCGTGCCGTCGGCGTGGCTGCGGGTCACCGAGGTGACCTTTCCGGAGGCATCGAGGTGCTGCACCTGCGTGGTGAAGCTCTTGCCGGTGATGCCGTAGGTGTAGTTGTCCTGCGAGCCGTCGGCATTCTTGACGTAGGCGGCGGTCTTCACGCCGTTCGTGTAGAGCGTGGTGGAGTAATAGCCGCCGGACTTCTGCACGACTTCGCTCAGCAGCGTGCCGGCCGTGTTGTAGGTGTCGGTGGTCCGGGTCCCGTCGGTGGCGATGTGGACGAATTTCGTCTGCACGCCCGAGGTGTAGCTGATCAGGTCCTTGGAGCCGTCGGTGTAGGCGACGGTGGTCGAGGTCGGCTGCCCGTTCGAATTCAGGCCGGTGTCCGCCTTCGACACAAGCGTTCCGCTGGCGTTGTAGGTCTTCGTGCTGCTCCAGGTCGCGGCCGTATTCGTCACCGAGAACGAGTACCCGCCCTGGATCTTGGAGAGGGCGCTGCTGTAATGGGAGATGATGTAGTCCATGGTCGCCTTCGAGGCGACCGGCAGGACGTGTGAGTCGGTCAGTGTGATGGTCTGCAGCGCCGTCGACTTGCTGAGGTCGGACAGTTGCGGGACGATCTCGGCCGCCGTGCCGGTGACGCTGGTCCGCGTGTCCGGCGGCGTCGGCGTGGTCGCAGGCGCGTCGATCTCGATGATCAGCGGGTGATCGCTGACCGGGATCGTGATAGAGCTGACGTCGGTATAGCTGGCGATCGCGGTGGTTCCCGTCAGCGTGTCGTACACCTTCACGGTATGATGGACGGCGCCGAGGTTCACCGTGACCGTCTGGGCTGCATTGGACAGCTCGGTATCGGTGGCGTCGTTCCAGAGCTTCGGCTCGGCCCAGACGACGAGCTCGTAGGCGCCGTTGCTCTTGCCGAGCACCATGCTGTTGCCGGTGGCCGGCATGTTGCTCAGGGTGTAGTTCAGTGGGTCAGTCGGCTGCAGGCCGCCTTTGCCGTCGTCGGCCAGAATGGTCGTCAGATTGTGAATCGCCGTCGCGGCGAGCTTGGGCGTGCCGTCGGAATTGAACAGTCCGAAGTTCGCTTCCGGGTTGGTGTTGGCGGCCGAGGAGTCGCGGTCGAACAGCTCGTAGAGATAAGTCGCGCTGACGCCGGCCTTGTAGGCATCGACCAGCGTGTTCAGGATCGATTTGGCCTGCACCGTCTCGTTGACGCCGAGATATTGGGTGTTGGCCTGCGTGGTATAGCCGGTCTCGGTGATGACGACGGGTTTTCCCGGTGCCGCGGTCATGACGGCGCTGAGCGTTGCCGCGATGGAGCTGTCGGTGGTCAGGCTGGTGCTGACATAGGCGTGGGCGTTGGCATAGTCGACCGAGCCCGACATGTCGCCGAGCTGCTTGTAGCCCTGTGGATCGTTGTAGGCCAATGACAGATTGTAGACGGGGATGCTGGCGAGCGTGGCGTTGGAATTGACGGCCTGATAGAGCGCGCTCTGGAACTGGGCCGCGGCCGAAAGGCTGGAGCTGCCATTGTAGCTGAAGGGCTGGTGATTGGCCTCGTTGAGCCCCTCGATGGCGCTGATGCTGCCCGCATGGCTCGATGCGAATTTCTGCAGCGAGGCGATGTAGTTCTGCAGCCCGACCGTGCCCGTCTGCGGCAAAGCGGACGAAACCAGGAAATCGAACTTGTAACCGGCGGCGGCGAGGCCCTCGACCACCGGTTGCGCAGCCGGGCTGGTTCCCATCGCGTCGCGGAGATGGGTGACGCCGAGATATTTGAGGTCATCGACCATCAGCGCGAGGTTGTTGTAGCCGGTCCACCCGAACCCGGCATGCGTGTTGACGCCGATGGAGTTGATGAAGCCGCTGGCAGACAGGATTGTTTGATCGGACATTGCCCACTCGAATTTCAGCGCGAACGAAATTGCTCGCAGGGATTTGCGTTCAACCTTCTCTGTCGAGTGTGAATTTCAGATAAAAATGGAAGCTACAAATCGCGAGTGAAACGCGGTTCCTTGCGTAGGAACAGATCGACTCGAGTCGCAGCAGAATGCTTGATGCGATGCCCGTGCAGCGTGGCGTCACGAAGGCGCTTTCAAGATTTTCATGATCTGCGTTGCTGAATATATGCGCATAAGATCCGAGATCGTAGGATTGCACAGCGAGCCGGCAGCCATGCCGCCTTCATGGGCGGGTAAGTTGATGCTTTTTAACGCACTGGTTGTGTCCGTATTTTCCCGGGTATTGGTGCCTCGGCTTCTGGGGAAAGGCTGACGGTCTCGCGAGGGAACTGGATCGGCTCGGCTCAAGCATCGGCTTGACCATCCGCAAGGTCCGGCAAGAAGCGATGCGTGCCGCCGATTAACCGCGGCGGGCCAGCATCAGAAAGTCGCCGCGCCATCCGACGATCGCCGTTGCGATCGCGGCGATCATGATCTTGCCCGCGAGCCAGGCCGCCGGCTCGGTCGGCATCGCGCCGAGCGATCCGATCAGGACCGCGGCTGCCAGCGCCTGCACGACCAGGGACCAGCGCGGGAATGCCTCGAACCGCAGCGTCGGGCCGAGCGCGACCAGGATCGTCGCGAGCGTGGCGAGGCAAGCGCAGCCCACTGCCTGTCGCGGCGACAGGCCGGCCCATGTCGCGGCCAGCGCGAGGGCGGCGACGATGGCGAGCTGGCCGGCCGCAACGACCACGAGCCTCGTCGCGCGCTTCTCCAGGTGCGGAACGACCGCGACGGTCGCCTGGAGATGCGTGTGCAGGAAATAGAAGACGGCGACAACAGGTGCCGTCGTCAGGAAGCCATCAAGGCTCTCCCGCGGAACCAGGATACGGGCTGCATCCGGAATGAAGCCGACCAGGCCGCCGAGCAGCACGAGTGTCGTGCAGACCATGAATTCGAACATCCGCCGCGCCGATTGAACCGACTTCATGACGGTTCCGCGTTCGAAGTCCTTCACCACATCGGGATAGCTCACGGTGTGGATCGCTGCATTGAGGACCCAGAACGGGCGTTGCAGCAGGTCGAGCGCGATCGAAAATCCGGCGCCGGCTCCCGTCGCGCCCAGCCGGCCGATGATGATGAAGCGGAGCAGCACCGGCACCGACAGATGGATGACGGACGCACCCGCCGCCAGCATGCCGTAGCGGGAGAAATCCTTCCAGTCGGCCAGCACCCTCCGCAGCGGAACGCGCTCCAGGGGTGTGCGATAGGT
This sequence comes from Bradyrhizobium sp. NC92, assembly GCF_025200865.1. Classification (NCBI taxonomy): domain Bacteria; kingdom Pseudomonadati; phylum Pseudomonadota; class Alphaproteobacteria; order Hyphomicrobiales; family Nitrobacteraceae; genus Bradyrhizobium; species Bradyrhizobium sp. NC92. Next base: position 6,524,935 of record NZ_CP104171.1, on the reverse strand, counting down.
CAGCAGCCCGGTGAGCAGGCCGAGCGCGTGGCCCGCGCCGACGCCGAGCAGCGCCGCTTCGGCCGTTCCCCAATTCGCGGCTCCCGCGGCGGCCCCGGTCAGGAGAGCGGTGGCGCGAAACGCCAGAAGAGAGGAGGCGATGCCCAGCCGGTCGGACAGACGGACCGACAGGAAATAGAGGTCGGTCAGGCCCTGAAGCACGGAGATGCCGAGGCCCAGCGCGATGATCCCGGCCGGGAGCACGCTGGCCAGCGATGCGCAGCTGCCGACCACGACGAGCGCGGCCGCGCTCGACAGGCCTGCGGCGAAGAGCGACCACCTCAGCCGCGCCGCCTCGTCCTCCCCGGCTGCTGCCAGAAAACGCAATCCGGCGAGCTGCAGCCACTCGAACATCAGGACGCAGAGCAATTGGCTCGAGGCCAGTGCCAGCGAGAAATTGGTGTAGTCGGCGGCGGGCAACAGGTGACTGATCGCGAAGATCAGGATGATCGCCGCGGCACTCTGATAGAGGTAGCCCGCCATCGCGAAGAGGCGTGTCATCTCGGAATGAGGCGTTCCTTGCCGACGGCCCGCGGCGCTTTGGTTGCCGAGCGCATGCGCGACATCCGCTGCTCGCGCAATTGCTCATACAGAGTCTTGTAGGATGACAGCACGTCGGCAAATATCCATTTGTTGGTATCCGCGATCAGGCGCCGGCTGATCTCGTCGATCTTGTGCGGATCAGACGCGACTGCCAGCATGCTGTCGGCCAGGGATTGCGGATCGGCGTCGGTCAGCCAGCCCGTCACGCCGTGCTCGATGACCTCGGGCATGCCGCCAAAGCGCGTTCCGAGCAGCGGCCTGCCGGCCGCCTTGGCATCTGCCACGACGAGTGGACCGGGGTCGTGCCAGATGGATGGCGCGACCACCACGTCGACCTGCTGGTAGAAATCGTCCGGCGCCACGAAGCCCATGAACTCGATGCGCGCATGCGGCGCGAGCGCCCTGAGGCGGCGTTGCTCCTCCTCGCTGACCCGGCCGGCGATCATCATCCGGATGCGCTCGGGCGGCAGCATGGCAAGGGCATGCATCAGGTTGTCGATGCCCTTCTCCTCGGTGAGGCGGCCGATGAACCCGAACGTCACTTCCGAGGTGCAGACCGGGCGAGGATAGGGCTCGCGCGGCGGCTCGGTCGAGGCGTTGCGGATCACGGTGCGGATCGGTGTCTCCGCGAACATGCCCATATCGGTATGGATCGACAGCACGCGCTCGCTCACGCCGACCACGGCGCTCAGCCAATGCGTCGCCCGCTTGCGATGAAAGGTCAGGATCCCGCAGCTCGTGCAGGTGTGCTCGCAGGAGCGTCCCTTGTCGAAGCGAGAGCAGCGCGGGCAGGTTAGATAATAGTCGTGAAGCGTATGCAGCACCGGCACGCCGAGCTGGGCGGCGACGCGCCAGATCGCGGTGGTGAGACCCGACAAATTGTTGGAGTGCAGCACGTCCGGCTTGAAGGCCCGGATGCGTTCCGCGATCACCGGCGCCTCAATCTGCCAGTCGTCGACCGCATGCCAGATGCTGCGCAAGACGGTGTTCTTCTGCTCGGTGAAGGGCCGATAGATGTTCTGGACCGGCGCGGAATAGACGTTGATGCCGTTGCAGCTTTCGCGCTCCTGCCCATGGGAGGACGCGGCCCGGATCACCTCGACCTCGTCTCCGCGCTGCGCCAGGCCCTCGGCGAAGCGCCGCGCGAAGATCTCTGCACCGCCGACGATCTTCGGGGCCTGAGGCGTCGGATAAAGCGTGGACGTCAAAAGAACTTTCATGGCGTAACCTCATGTCTTGCAAAATCGCGCTTACCGCGCCGGTCTTATCTCCAGGGAGGGCATGGCACCGTTGCTTGCTGCAATGAGAACCGGCGTGCTCGAAACCGGAATCCAGGCTCCGGACGCAGGTCTTGCGGCCGAGTCGCACGGCAGCGCAAACGTTGCGCCTTCCTGATCGCCCTTAAGCCGGACCTCGTAACGCCGGTCGGGAGCCTCGGACCAGACCGCAACTCTGGCGCCGGACGTCGTCGTTGCGTTGATCGACACGACGCCGCTGGCGAGCTCGCGCTTCTCGGCGCTCAGGCTGGAGCGGATGAAGGCCCAGGCGCCCTGGACCGCGCAGGCGACGGGTTTCGGCGAATTGTCGAAACGGTAGAGCCCGAAATTGTGCTCCAGCTCCGATGGATTCTGTCCGCTGTCCTTGAGCTCGTAGAGCCAGATGCCTTTGAGCCAGCGCGCCGCGGTCGACGCCCACAGGATGAGCTGCGCACTATTGTCGGCCTGGGCCTGCTCGCTGACGCCGCATTTGTTGCTGGCCGTGGTCCATCCGGTCTCGGTGACATAGACCGGGAAGTCGGGGTTTCCGCTCGCCTGGCCGACGAGGCGGTGAAACGCCGTGAGCCGCTCGATGATCTCGGCCGAGGTCCGTTTGCTCGGGCCCATGCAGAAATTATAGAGATGGATCGAAGCGCCGTCGGCATACTGCAGAATGCCGGTCCGCAGCATCTTCTCCGTCCACGCCCAGCCCAGATCGTCACCGAGGGCGCCGACCAGGAATGGCGCATTCGGCGCCGCGCGCTTGACCGCAGGTCGCGCGACTTGCGCCAGCGCCAGATAATTTTCCGGCGAGAATGCGGCATCTTTCTTTGCCGCCAGATTCCACTCGTTCCAGAGCTCGAACAGGGGATGCTGCGCCACGACGGATTGCGCCGCCGCTGCCGCATAGTCGGCGAACCGCTGCCGCGCCTCATCGGTCGTCGGCGGCGAGGAATTCGGAACGAGATGATGGCCGAAGGCGAGGATCAGCATCGGACGCGCAATGCCGGATCTGACCTGCGCCTCGAGCCGGCCCAGCCTGGGCGTGAAGCCCATCCGGCGTCCCGCCGTTTCGAAATCGGACCAGGGGAAATCGTCGCGGAAGGCATTGAGGCCGAGTTGCTTGATCTGGGCGATGTTCTCCGCAGGCACGTATCCCCGCGCGCTCACCGGCCCGCCCAACCCCTGATGGGTGCCGACACCGAGCAGGAATCGGGCGTCGAGCGGTTGAGCGCAGGCGGGGACCGACAGAACAATGACCGAGATGAGGCCCGCGAGGCGAAGGACATTGTCGCGAAGCAACGTGCGTGGGCGTGTCATGGTCTAGATCATGCTCACGCGCGATGCAGGGGCAGTGACACTATTCGAGAGCATCGCCATCGCGATCTCCCGCATCTGCTAGGGCAAGCGTGCATGTTGATCATCAGAAATTCTTGGAGAGGTCCGACTGCAGCCCCGCCTTCGCTTCGACGGGCGTCTGGTCGTCCCGAAGCAGCTCGGCATAGACCTGCTGCAATTGTGCATGCGTCTTCTCGACGTCATAGAGCTGCTTGAAGCGGTCGTAGCCGCGCTGTCCCAGCACCTTGAGGTCGAGATCGAGTGCTCGCCGGAAGCCGTCGACGAGCGGCTGCACCGCGACGGGTTCGCAAAGCACGCCGGTGACGCCGTCGACGACGATTTCGGGCAAGGCGCCGCTGCGGAATGCCAGGACCGGCTTGGCCGCGCGCATCGCTTCCAGGGCGACGAGGCCGAAGGCTTCCCATCGTGACGGAATCACGACGAGATCGGCTGCCTCGAGCTGGGTCTCGATGGTCGGCCGGTCCAGCCAGCCCAGCAGGGACACGTTGGGCGGCACCGCCGGGCCTTCATACTTGTTGACGACGGAGGCGCCGATCATGCGGATGTCGAGGACGTCCTCGAGCGCGCGCGCCGCTTCGATCAGGAGATCGAAGCCCTTCTGCCGATCCAGGCGTCCGATGAACAGCACCTTGACCTTCTTGGAGGTCCAGTCGGCCGAGACGGGCTGCGGCGTGCGGCTCTTCGAGATGCCGTTGTGGACCAGGGTGAGGCGGTCGGCAGGAATTCCCGCGCGCAACGCCTCGCTATGCTCGTCGCCGGAGATGCAGATGATTCGGTCCGACGTGCGCGCCAGCAGGTTCTCCGCCGCCTTGGTCAGCACGTGACTGAAGCGGCCGGTCTCGCGCGAAAATGCCCAGCCGTGCGGACAATAGACGACGCGCGGTCCGCCCGAGCGGGCTGCCAGCGCGGGCCGGAGCACGAGCCCTGCAAAGGACGAATGCAGGTGCACCACGTCCGGTCTGAAGGCATCCAGCGCTTGCATGCTTGCACGCAACATCTGGAATAGGCCGGCGACGCTGCGGCCGGATCGCTCGAATGTCGTAATCTGGTTGTCATCGACCGCGCCGAGGTCGTCTCGATGATCCGACGGCACGACATAATGCACGTTCTCGGCACCGAAGCTGGCCTGCTGCTGAGGATGCAACTCGTTCAGATAGCTCGCGATCCCGCCACGGATCGTTTCGGCGATGTGCAGCACTTTCATCGTTTGCCTTGCATAGGGCCGCGTTGGAGAGCCGGACATCTGGATCCCTGTTCTGTGTTCGCTAGTGCGAAACACAGTTCCTCGAATACGTAGCGATATTGGGGCAGGGATGTGGTCATGTTGCGCCAAGGCGCTCGTGCTTGCGATCGCCGCAAGAACGAAGAAGAAGTTTCATGGAACCGTGCTGAGAGACGCGAGTTGCAAATCGTTTGTGCAAAAACCATTGCGCGCGATAGGCGAACCGCGCCGCGTTTCACGCAGCGCTGGCGACGTTCGCCGGCGCCGCGAGGTGATCGAGCAACGCCTTCGCCGATTTCTTCCACGAATAGAATGCAAGACGATCCTGTTGTCGCCTGCGTTCCTGCTCAGAGATCGCGCCGATTGCCAGTCTTTCGAGCATGAGCTGCTTCAGTGCTTCGGCATCCGTGGCGCCAAAATACGCAGCCGCGTCGCCGCACGTCTCCACGACGGCGTCGGCCGTCGAGGCGATCACCGGGCAGCCGAAGATCATGGCTTCGAGTGGCGGGACACCGAATCCCTCGTAGAGCGACGGAAACACGAAGGCCGATGCGTGCGCATAAAGTGCGGCAATCTCGCTGTCGGTCAGGCGGCCGGCCAGCAGCAGGCCGGAAACCCCTTCGCCGGAATGATCCTGAAAGACCTTGCTGTTGTCGCCGCCGACGATGACCAGGGGAACGTCAGCCCGGTCGAGCAGCTGGATGGCACGGATCGCGACGGACAGATTCTTGTTCTTGGTTTTCGAGCCCACGAACAGGAAGAACTTCTGCGGCCGGACGCCAAGTCGGGCCAGAATGCCGGGATCGGGCTTCGTGGCCGCAAAGTGTTCGGCACTGTTGGGGAAGATCGGAATGCGCGATGCCGAGAGATTCAGCACATCCGCAAGCTCCTTGCGTGAAAATCCCGATACCGTTGCGATGCTTGCGTGCCGGGCGAGCATCCGACCCATCGTGCGATGGACGGTCAGATAGCGCCAATTGAAAAAGTCGGGCCTGCGAAAGACCTGGGCGTCGTGAATCACGACAATGTGGTCGCGATGGAAGACGGGCCCGGAATTGGCCAGGCTGATCAAGCGGCCTCCGGCGGCGGCGCGGGCGAGATCGACTTGATCCCACGCGTGCCCATGCAACCGGCCGACGGCGCGAATCTTGATCCGGTCGAGATGAAGTTCCTCGCTTGCATCCGCAGGCTTCAACAATTGCCAGTCTGCGTTGCGCAGCACGGCCGGAATCTGCTCCGACGCGAGCAGCCCGTCGATCGCCTTGACCATTTCGGCGGCATAGCGCTGCACGCCCGTGAGCTTTTGCGACAGAAAGCGGCCGTTGATGAAGAATTTCAATTGACTACCACGATGGTTCATGGAGTCCCGGCCGGGTTCGCGGGGAGCTCGCGGTGGAGAAGCCGCACGTGAGCAATCGTTAGGTACAGAAATATGACGCAGCCCGGCATGGCTCGGAGGCGCCGCCTGCATGGCCGGCGTCGCCTTGCTGCGTGCCAGGGCGGGGTGTAGAGGTCGGCAATGACCGACGACACCCACTCCTTTCGCAGCGGCTCGCTTACCGCGACCGTCAAGGCGCACGGCGCCGAGCTCTGCTCGCTGAAGGGCGGCGGCACCGAATTCCTTTGGCAGGCGGGGCCGGAATGGCCGCGTCACGCGCCGCTGCTGTTTCCGATCGTCGGGCGCCTTGCCAACGACGAATTGCGGCACCAGGGCAAGACGTATCGGATGACGCAGCACGGCTTTGCCCGCGACAGCCGCTTCGTGTGGGCGGAACGCGGCGAGAGCCGCTGTACTCTTGTGCTCGAGGACAACGAGACGACGCGCGCGCTCTATCCATTCCCGTTCCGGCTCACGGCGGCCTATGCGATCGATGAGTCCGGCCTCGATCTGACGCTCACGATCGCCAATACCGGCAAGGAGACGTTGCCGGCGTCGATCGGCGGTCATCCCGCCTTCAATTGGCCGCTGCAGCCCGGCGCGGCCAAGGAGAGCTATGCACTGACCTTCGCGAGCGCCGAATCGTCTCCGATCCGCCGTCTGGAAGCTGGATTGCTGCGCCCCGTGGCGGAGCCGAGCCCGGTCAAGGGCACGTCGCTTCCCTTGTCGGATTCCCTGTTCGTCGACGACGCCGTCATCTTCGACCGCATCGAGAGCCATTCGGTCCGCTATGCCGCGACGGGCGGTGCATCAACCGGACCTTGGCTGAAAATGTCTTGGCGCGGATTTCGCGAGCTCGGCGTCTGGTCGAAACCGTCAGGCGCGCCGTTCCTCTGCATCGAGCCCTGGCGCGGCTATGCAAGTCCCGCCGGCTTCCAGGGCGACTTCACCGACAAGCCGGGACTGATGCACATCGCGGCCGGCGCGGAAGAGCAATTATCGTTCCGCATCGAGGTCGGATCGTCCTGAGGCCGGCGAGCTGATCGACGATGCCTAGACCTCGATGCGCGTGAGATCCTCGCCGAGCACGACCGGTCCTGCATAGTCCCGCCTGACGTCATCGAGCAATGCGGTCAGCATGGCGTCGTCGGTGCGCGGACGGTGATGGGTCAGCGCGAGCTTCTTGACGCCGGCTTTGGCCGCGATCTTCCCGACGGTGTCGCCGCAGGCGAGCGTGTGTTTCGCAAGCCGGCGGAAGTGCTCGTTGTTGATCTCGGGCGTTGCGAGAAAGCAGACCTGGACCAGCAGGTCGGCGCCTTCGGCCAGGCGCTCCAGCCCGGGGCAAGGGACCGTGTCGCCCGAAATCGCAATGACCTTGCCCTCGGCCTCGAAGCGATAGCCGAGACACATCCAGCGCGCCAGCAAGGCCGGCGACATGTCGAGGCCGTCGCCATGCGAGACCAGTTCGGCGCTGATCTTCCAGCGACCGGTGTCGAGCACGGGGCCTGGAATGATGTCCGTTGCGGCGACAGGCTTCCAGCCGCCGAAGGTCGGCTCGCCCTGGTCGCGCCAGGCGATGTCCTTGTCGTAGACCTGCGTGACCAGCGTGTTGACGAGCCGCTCGGTGTCCGGCGGTCCATAGATGCGCAGCTCGTCCTTGCGCCCGTGCATCCACGAATTCAACATCACGTCGTAGAGATCGCCGATGTGGTCGAAATGGTGATGGGTGAGGAAGACCGTGTTGATAGCGCCGAGCGGCACGCCCGCCTTGTGAAGCTGCACCATGACGCCACGGCCGGCGTCGAACAGGATGTTCTCCTCGCCAAGCCTGATCAGCGTGGTCGTCGCCATGCGACGCGGGTCTGGACGTGGGCCGCCGGTGCCGAGCAGTATGACCTCCATGGGCCACCTCCGAGTGCAGGCTTTTGGACGCACAGTAGATGTGAGCTCACGGGCGGAGCAAGCCGCAGCGGGCTACCCGAAGTGTAATCTGATTTTCAGAGATCGGGAGGCTGCCGGCGCGATGGTGCGCGGAATGAGAATTGTGGGCCAATTCATACTAAATACGTTGAGACCATGACCAATATTGTTTGCGCGTCACAACGCGCCTAGTATTGCGGCAGGCAATTTCGGGGGCTCGAACAGGCTGTGAATGTCCGTTCACATGACAGCGCGACGCGCAGCGACTTGAATTCGCAGGTCGGATCATCCAGGACCGTGACGGTTTCCGCACGTCAGGAATCGCGTCCGGTCGGCCGCGAGCGGCTGATCGTCGTCGAGGACGATCCGGTGACACGGACCATGCTGGTCGACTATTTCAGCGACAACAATTTCGATGTGGTCGGCGCCGGCTCCTGCACGGAGTGCCGTCAGGCGCTGCGCGCGCGCACTGATCTCGTCTTCCTCGACGTGCAACTGCCCGACGGCGACGGCTTCGAGCTCGCCAAGGAGATCCAGGCCGCCGGCAACGTGGGCATCATCTTCGTGACGCGGCGCGACACCGACGTCGACCGCATTCTCGGCCTCGAGGTCGCCGGCGACCATTACGTCACCAAGCCGATCAACCTGCGCGATCTGCTCGCGCGTGCGCGCAGCGTGCTGCGGCGGCGCTCGATCGACCGCAAGGCGGCGCGCAACCACAATTCGATCGCCTTCGGCGACTGGATCATCGACCTGACCCGGCGCGAACTGCTCGGCAACGACGGCAAGCCGGTGGCGCTGACGCGCGCCGAATTCGACCTGCTCGCGGCGCTCGTCGGCGCCGACGGCAGGCCGCTCAGCCGCGACTATCTGATCGAGGTCGTCAGCAACCGCCAGGCCGACGTCGACATCCGCACGGTCGATGCGCTGGTGGCGCGACTGCGCCGCAAGCTGGTCGGCAGCGGCACGCCCGTGATCGCGACCGTCACCGGCGTTGGCTATAAGCTCGCGCTCAGCGAGCGGCTCTAGAGCATAGGGCATCGCCGTCAGCGCGATGCAACGCGCTTCCAACGTGCTTCGATGCGCGCCTTGATCTGGCTGACCCTCGCCTCGTGAGCGGCCCAATAGGCGCGGCTGGCGGCTGCAGTGCCTTGACGATAGCTGGCATAGACGGCTTTGGGCTGCACCGGCATCTTCGGGCGGCTCGCCGCTTTTGCGGGCGCCGCAGCCGCGGCCGCAACGGCAACTGCAGGCGCCGGATCCGGAGCAGCCGCAGCTTCGGGACCTCTCGGCATCGCGCTCATCGCGACAAGCCGGTTGCGGGCCCGGTTGCAATAGACCTGCGACCGCGCGGTCATCCCCTCTTCGCCATGACCCGCCCGGTATTTCATCAGGGCGCGGCAGAGGTCCCCGCCCGAAAGACGCCAGGCCTGGCTGAGATAAAGCACCCCGTAATGGATGTTGACGTCGGGTTCGGCCAGCTCCGCGTTGCTGCCGCGGAAGCCCAGCATCGCCGCCGTCTCGGGGCGCACCTGCATCAGGCCGATTTCGCCCGCGCCACCGATGATTGCGGGGTTGTAGCCGCTTTCGACGAAGACGACCGCCTCGGCGATATCGGCCGGCAGATTGGTGCTTTTGGTTTCCCGCTCGATGATCTTTCGGATCATCGCTCGCGACGACGGCGTTTCGCCGGCGCCGAGCTCGGTCCCCCCGTCGCCCGCGAGCGCGCCGATCGGAGCCGACACGAGCAGGACGACCGCGATATGCCTCCACGTCGCGCCGAGATTGAAGCGTGCCCGATCCCACAGCATGGGCTTGTCATAGAGCTCCGGAGTTAACAAACCGGCCTCTGGCGCGTCTGTCACTGCCGCGCGCGGGCGCTCTGGTCGGTGGGTCTGGCCTGCGATGGCTCGGCCAGCTGGTCATCGACCGCATAGAGCGTGCAACTGGGCGACCATTTCATGCAGGCCGCCAGCGAGTCGCGCCGGGCCTCTTCAGTCGTCGCACGGCCGGTGCGCCAGCCGTAGCCGCCGTTCGGCGACACCGCAAAGGCCTTGTGCGGCAGCAGGCTGGCGAGATAGCGCGCGAACTCGGCCCGCGCGGCCTCGCTGAGCTGGGGCGGTGGCGGCAGCGGATCGGGCAGGCTCAGGAGTTCATGGCCGAGCCCGCGCTCGCGCAGGAAGGCGTCGAGATACGGTGTCCATTGCGGCCGGCCCGCGACCGAATAGAGATAATGGCCGTCGTCGCCGTAAGCCGGCGCCGCCACGAACCTCGCATTGCCGCCACCGGCGCGAAACCCGTCATGGAGGCGGCGCGCGAGATCGGGACCGAAATAGGCATCGTTGCTCGCATAGACCCAAAGCATCGGCACGCGCGAGCTCTTGCCGAAGGTGGCGAAGGTCTGCACCAGCCCCTCCTCGTTGCAGACATCGTCGTCGTCGCGCGAGCCGCGGCCGCCGGCGAAGTTGATCGCGGCGACGAGACCGGGCGGGGCCTGCGCGCTCAGCGCCACCGTGGCAAGGCCGCCGGCGGAATGGCCGGCCGCGATCATGCCCGAAATCGTGACGTCGGGCCGGTGCGCCATCGCATCGATCGCGGCGCGCAGATCGGCAACTGCGACGGCGGCCGCCGGCAGGTACGCCGCCTTTGCGCAACCGCCGACGCTGTCGACGTGCCCGCCGGGCGAGGTGCCGTAGCCGCGCCGCATCACGATCAGCGCCGCAAAGCCGCGCCGGGCGTATTCCAGCGCAATGCCGTAATATTTATGCGCCGACATCGCCGCTCGGTCCTCGAACTTGCGCGGCGAGCCGTGGCTGAGCAGCGCCAAGGGATAGCGCTTCGTCCCCGCAGGTCGGACCAGGAAGGCCTCGAGCCCCTGCGGTCCGGCCTCCGCCATCGGGATGCGAAGGTCCTCGGTGTAGAACTCCGCGGCGCGCGCCGGTGCGCCGGCCAGGATGAGGCCGGCGATCAACACGAGCAGCTTGCGCGAAGGGATCATGAGACGATTCGACGGGTGGTGGTGCCGAGCATAGCACGAACCCGCTGCACCACCTTCGCTACCCCCAAGGAACGCCTTCCCCCTCGCGCGTGTTGTGCCCTTGGCGGGGGCCGGGCCGATGCTATGGTGTCCCGCACTCACGACAGGACGAGGATATTTCAGTGGCAGAAGTCGATCCCGCGGCGGGCAAGCAGGCCTCGCCGGACGTGCTCACCAATATTCCGCGGCTGGTGACGGCCTATTTCGCCAACAGACCGGATGCATCGGATCCGGCGCAGCGCGTGGCGTTCGGCACGTCGGGCCATCGCGGCACCTCGTTCAAGAACACCTTCAACGAAGGCCACATCCTCGCGACCACGCAGGCGATTTGCGATTACCGGAAGGAGAAGGGCCTGACCGGCCCGCTCTTCATCGGCATCGACACCCATGCGCTGGCCGAGCCGGCGCTGGTCAGCGCCGTCGAGGTGTTCGCCGCCAACGGCGTCGAGGTCATGATCGACAAGGACGGCGGCTACACGCCGACGCCGGTCATCTCGCATGCGATCCTCACCTACAACAAGGGCCGCAGCAGCGGCCTCGCCGACGGCGTCGTCATCACACCCTCGCACAATCCGCCCGAGGATGGCGGCTACAAATACAATCCGCCCCATGGCGGGCCTGCCGATACGGACGTGACGGGCGTCGTCGAGAAGCTCGCCAACGCCTATCTTGCAGGCGACCTCGAGGACGTGAAGCGCATCGACTATGCCAAGGCGCGCAAGGCCGCGAATGTCCACGCCTACGACTTCGTCACGCCTTACGTCGCCGATCTCGGCAATGTCGTCGATCTCGACCTCGTCAAATCCGCCGGCGTCAAAATCGGCATCGATCCGCTCGGCGGCGCCGCCGTGCATTACTGGCATCCGATCATCGAGCGCTATGGCCTCAACGCCACGATCGTGAACGAGGCGATCGACCCGACCTTCCGCTTCATGACGGTGGACTGGGACGGCAAGATCCGCATGGACTGCTCCTCGCCTTACGCGATGGCGAGCCTGATCGGCATGCGCGACCGCTTCGACGTCGCCTTTGCCAACGACACCGACGCCGACCGCCACGGCATCGTCACGCGCACCGGCGGGCTGATGAATCCGAACCATTACCTGGCGACCGCGATCTCCTACCTGTTCGCGCACCGTCCGGACTGGGGCAAGGACGCCGCGATCGGCAAGACCGTGGTGTCGAGCTCGATCATCGACCGCGTCGCCAAGAAGCTCGGCCGCAAGCTGGTGGAGACGCCGGTCGGCTTCAAATGGTTCGTCGACGGCCTCGTTACCGGCGGCTTCGGCTTCGGCGGCGAGGAGAGTGCAGGGGCCTCGTTCCTGCGCCGCGACGGCGCGGTGTGGACCACCGACAAGGACGGCGTCATCCTCGGCCTGCTCGCTGCCGAGATCATGGCCAGGACCGGCCGCGATCCCAGCCAGATCTTCAATGAGCTCACCGCCGAGTTCGGCATGCCGCACTACGCGCGCATCGATGTCGCCGCCACCGGGCCGCAAAAGAACATCCTGAAATCCGTCACGCCGGAGCAGCTCGGCCTCAAGAATCTCGCCGGCGATCCCGTTCGCGCGACGCTGAGCAAGGCGCCCGGCAACGGCCAGCCCTTCGGCGGCATCAAGGTCGAAACCGATTTCGGCTGGTTCGCCGCGCGGCCGTCCGGCACCGAGGACGTCTACAAGATCTACGCCGAAAGCTTCCGCAGCCCCGAGCACCTGAAACGGATTCAGGAGGAAGCCCAGGCGGGCCTCGCGAAGGTGTTCGCCGCGTAAGCTGTTCCGAGAGGCCGCCGCTTTCCTACCTTCCCACTCCAGGGGAGGGTAAGGGAGCCGCATGCCATGCGGAACATATGTATACATTAAAAGGAGTAATGGTATCATAGTAGGGAAATTTCAGCCTTGAACAATTCTCTCCCTCCGCTATTGTATACATAACGTATTCATAAGCTGTGGGAGCGAGACAATGACAAAACCCTTCCCCATGAACGCCTGGTACGCTGCTGCGTGGGACGCCGACGTCAAGGCGGCGCTGTTGCCGCGGACGATCTGCGGCAAGCATGTCGTGATGTATCGCAAGGCCGACGGCTCGGTGGCCGCGCTGGAGGATGCCTGTTGGCATCGCCTCGTGCCGCTGTCCAAGGGCCGGCTGGAAGGCGACACCGTCGTCTGCGGCTATCACGGCCTGAAATACAACGCGCAGGGCCGCTGCACCTTCATGCCCTCGCAGGAGACCATCAACCCGTCGGCCTGCGTGCGCGCCTATCCCGTGGTCGAGCGTCACCGCTACATCTGGCTCTGGATGGGCGATCCCGCGCTGGCCGATCCCGCGCTGGTGCCGGACATGCACTGGAATCACGATCCCGCCTGGGCCGGCGACGGCAAGACCATCCACGTCAATTGCGACTACCGCCTCGTGCTCGACAATCTCATGGACCTCACCCACGAGACCTTCGTGCACGGCTCCTCCATCGGCAATGATGCGGTGGCCGAGGCGCCGTTCGACGTCACCCATGGCGAGAAGACGGTCACGGTGACGCGCTGGATGCGCGGCATCGAGCCGCCGCCGTTCTGGGCCAAGCAGCTCGGCAAGCCCGGCCTCGTCGACCGGTGGCAGATCATCCGCTTCGAGGCGCCGTGCACCATCGCGATCGACGTCGGCGTCGCGCCGACAGGCACCGGTGCGCCGGAAGGCGACCGCTCGCAGGGCGTCAACGGCTTCGTGCTCAACACCATCACGCCTGAGACCGAGAAGACCTGCCATTATTTCTGGTCCTTCGTCCGCAATTACCGCCTCGGTGAGCAGCGCCTCACCACCGAGATCCGCGAGGGCGTCTCCGGCATCTTCCGCGAGGACGAGCTGATCCTGGAAGCGCAGCAGCGCGCGATGGACGAGAACCCCGATCGCATCTTCTACAACCTCAACATCGATGCCGGCGCGATGTGGTCGCGCAAGCTGATCGACAAGATGGTGACGAAGGAAAACGCCCCAAAGCACCTTCAGGCCGCGGAGTAGAACATGGCCGAGCGTGAGGTCGACCGCTCCATCTCGCAGACCGTGAAGGCGCAGCTCGCGTTGCGCGACCAGATCCTGTCGGGCGCCTTGCGTCCGGGCGAGCGCATCTCCGAGCTTCAGGCGGTGGAGACGACCGGCGCTTCGCGCACGCCGGTGCGCATGGCGCTGGTGCGGCTGGAGGAGGAGGGCCTGCTCGAGGCCATCCCCTCCGGCGGCTTCATGGTGAAGGCGTTTTCCGAGCGCGACATCTCCGATTCCATCGAGCTGCGCGGCACGCTGGAAGGCCTGGCGGCGCGCTTTGCCGCCGAGCGCGGCGTCGCCGCGCGCGAGCTCGAGCCGCTGAAGGAGTGCCTCGCTGCAATCGACGAGCTGCTGCGGCAGGTGCCGATCTCGGTCGATGCTTTCTCGTCCTACGTCACGCTGAATGCGCGCTTCCATGCCCAGCTCACGGAACTGTCGCGCAGCCCGCCGCTGATCCGGCAGATCGACCGCGCCTCGGCGCTGCCGTTTGCCTCGCCGAGCGGCTTCGTGATGGCGCAATCGGCACTGCCGGAGGCGCAGCAGATCCTGATCATCGCCCAGGAGCACCATCGCGTCGTGATCGACGCCATCGAGAACCGTGAAGGCGCCCGCGCCGAGGCCGTCATGCGCGAGCATGCGCGGCTCGCGGTGCGAAACCTGCGGCTCGCGCTGCGCAACCGGACCCATCTCGACCTCTTGCCGGCGCTCGCGCTGATCAAGACCGCAACCGATTGAGGGCAGCCACTATGCGCTTCATCGAAACCTGGACCCCCGCGACGCTCGTCGCCACCCGCGATCTCACCCCGAACGTCCGCGAATTCCTGATCAAGCCGGATCAGTTCGAGGCCACGGCCTATCCGGTCGGCAGCCACATCAATGTCAGCGTCACCATCGACGGCCTGCCGGAAACGCGGTCCTATTCGCTGGTCGGTGAGGCCTCGTCGCAGGGCTTGAAGATCGCAGTGCGCCGTGCTGAGGATTCCCGCGGCGGCTCGCGCTACATGTGGTCCTTGCAACCGGGCGCACGGCTCGATATCACCCAGCCGGCCTCGCTGCTCGCGGTCGATTGGACCCGCAACACTTATTGCCTGATTGCCGGCGGCATCGGCATCACCCCGATCCTCGGCGCCGCGCAGGCGCTGGCCCGGCGCGGTGCGGACGTGACCCTGCATTATGCCGTGCGCTCGCGCAACGAGGCCGCCTATCTCGACGATCTCGCCGCGATGCTCGGCGATCGTCTCGTGGTTCATGCCAGCGACGAAGGGCACCGGCTCGATCTCGACCCGCTGTTTGCTTCACTTCCGCAAGGCGCGCTGGCCCTGTTCTGCGGCCCGATGCGCATGCTGGACGCCGCGCGCCATGCCTGGATCGGCGCCGGCCATCCGCTCCCCGATCTCCGCTACGAGACCTTCGGCTCCAGCGGCACGCTGCCGACCGAAACGTTCCGCGTGCGCCTGAAGGACTCCGGTGTCGAGCTCGAAATCCCACGCGAGCGCTCGATGCTCGACGTGCTCAATGCCAGCGGCCACGACGTGATGTATGATTGCAAGCGCGGCGAATGCGGCCTCTGCGCCATCGACGTGGTCGAGGTCGACGGCGAGATCGACCATCGCGACGTCTTCTTCAGCGACCACCAGAAGCAAACCAACCAGAAGATCTGCGCCTGTGTCTCCCGCGCGCGCGGCACGATCACGGTGGACACGCTGCTCCGGGCGGATGCGGTTTGACCGAGGCCGGAGCGGGACTCTCTTAGGAGGAATGGACTTAGGAGGAATGGACGACGCCGCGTGCTCCACCTCTCCCGCTTGCGGGAGAGGTCGCGCCGAAGGCGCGGGTGAGGGCTCTCTCCTCTGGGGGAGTCCCGCCATGGAGACAGCCCTCTCCCCAGCCCTCCCCCGCAAGCGGGGGAGGGAGCGTACCTCCCGAGTCGCCGGACCGAGGCACAATTTTTCCTACGCCGCGAAATTCGCCCGATACTTCTTCGTCTCCAGCAGCGCCATCACCCCGTCCGCCGCCACCGGCCGGCTGATCAGATAGCCCTGCACCTCGTCGCAACTGATTTGCCGGAGATATTCGAGCTGGTCGGCGGTCTCGACGCCCTCCGCCACCACGCCGATCTGCAAATCGCGCGCGAGCGAAATCACCGACTTCACGATCGCCGCGCAGTCCGGCTGCACCAGCATGTCGCGGATGAAGGACTGGTCGATCTTGATGCGGCTGAACGGCAGCTTGCGCAGGTAGGTCAGCGAGGAGAAGCCGGTGCCGAAATCGTCCAGCGCCACGGTGACGCCGAGCTCCAGCAGCGCGTTCAGGACCGTCGCGGCCGAGCCGTATTTCGACAGCAGCATCGATTCCGTGATCTCGATCTCGAGCCGATGCGGGGCGATCCTGGTCTCGGCGAGCGCCTCCACGATGGTCTGGAGGATGGCCGTGTTGTGAAACTGCGCGGCCGAGAAATTCACGGCGACCCTGATCTCTTCGGGCCACTCCGCAACCGTCGCGCAGGCGCGGCGGATGACCCATTCGCCGATCTCGTGGATCAGCCCGGTCTCCTCCGCGATGGCGATGAACTCGGTCGGCGGCACCAGCCCGCGCGTGGGATGCTGCCAGCGCAGCAGTGCCTCGAAGCCGGTGATGCGGTTGCTGCCGAGATCCAGGAACGGCTGGAACACCAGGAACAGCTCGTCGCGCGCGATCGCGCCTGTGAGGTCCGATTGCAGCGCCTTGCGTTCGCGGGACGACCTGTCATCGGCTTGCTCGAAGAAGCAGACCGTGCCCGGCCCGGCCTTCTTGGCGCGGTAGAGCGCGGCATCGGCATTCTTCATGAGATCGAGCGGCGTGTTGCCGTCGCGCGGCGCCAGCACGATGCCGACGCTGGTTGCGCCGACGATCTGACGGCCCTCGATCTGGAACGGTTCGGCGAAGGCCGCGACGAAGCGTTCGGCGATCTCGAGCGCATCCTCCGGCCGCGTCAGGTTGGCCATCACCAGCGCGAACTCGTCGCCGCCGATGCGCGCGACGTGCTCGGCGGCGCGCGTGCAGCGTTGCAGGCGGTTTGCCACCTGGACCAGGAATTCGTCGCCGGCAGGATGGCCGAACTGGTCGTTGACCTCCTTGAAGCGGTCGAGATCGAGCAGGAGCACCGCGAATTCCTCACCCGATAGCGCCAGCCGCTTGAGCGCGGCGTCGAGCGTTTCATTGAAGGCGACGCGGTTGGGCAGATGGGTCAGGGGATCCAGCCGCACCGTGCGCTCGGCCTCGATCTGCCGCATCACGCGCCGGGCGAACGAGAACGAATTGACGAACACGCTGCGCAGCAGGACGCTGCCGTAGACCACGACGAGAAAGGCGATCAGGAGAAAGGCGAGATCGCCGTTCCGGCCGAGGCAGATGGCGATACCGAGGAAGATCGGCGCCGTGAAGGCGATCGCCGCGATCGGGATGGTGGCGAAGGCGAGTGCCCCGCCGGCCAGCATGCCCGCGCACAGGCAGGTAATGACGAGCTGGCCGCCGGTCGAAGCGCCGGCGAAGAAGGCGACCGGGACGATGCCCCAGGCGGCGCCGAGGATGAAGGCGTTGCGCACCAGCCGGTGCATCGCGCGACGCGAGACGAATTGCGGCTTGGTGATGCGGCGCGCCGCGTGCGATTGCAGGCCGAACGCGATCGCGGCGCCGGCGACGGAAGCCGCCCAGATCAGCGCAGGGATCCTGTCCGGCGACGGCCACAGCGCGATCGCGAGCACGATGGCGTTGCAGGCATTGGCCAGCATGATGCCGACCGAATAGCCGAGCACCAGCGACATCTGCTCGGCGCGGATTTGCCCGGCGACGGCCTCGTCGGCTGCGGGACCGCCAAAGGCCGACAGATCGCCGGCGAACAGCCGAGCGACATAGTTGGTCGTTTGAGTCCGCATCCCAGAGCCTAGCAGCAGGGCCTTTCGTCCAGCCGGTTCGGAGACTTTGCCGCAAACCTTTGACGAACTATGAATTATCCACGGCTGCGGGAGGCGCCGTAACCACTTCTGCGTGTTCGTCACGGAATATCGATAACAAATCGATACAAATGCGGCGCTATGCGTCACGCCAGTGACAATACGACGTGTTCGGTGGCGGCAGTCTGCCTTCTCGCGTCAAGGCCTGAGCGGCTCCCGGAGAGCGGCTCCTCGATCGGCTTTTTGCCGCACCCGGCCAAATCGAGACGCCCCCCTCGATCGCGTGATACGTTTCGCGGACCGACAGGCCGCCGTGCGCCGCGTCGGCACCGGATGCATTCGAAATCCCGAGGGCTGTCCATGAGCGAGCCTTCAGCCGAGGTGTCGGCGACGGTCGAATACACGATGGACAAATGGCGGATGGACCGGGTCCCATGGGCCATGTGGGCTTGCGTCGCCGGCCTTGCGATCGGGCTTCACGCCGAGAGCCGCGGCCAGAATGGAGCGGTTTTGGCCACGATCTATTTGGCTCTGCTGGGTCTGGCGTTCGCAGGCTATGCACTGACGGCCCTGATCGGACGGTCCGGCCTGCCATTGCTTCTGGAATTGTTGATCGGCGTCCTTGTCCTGATCGTCGTCTCCGCCCTCATCGGTGGGATCAGCTTGATAGTCGGCGGGTCGGGCGGCGGCTCCAGCTATGTCGGCGCGATGCGCAGTCTCTATTGGAGCCATCTCGTGAACCCATCGCTGAACGTTTTCGGCTGGATGTTGCTCTATTTGGGATTGGGATGGATCGCGTTCTCGTCCTACCGGCACTTCTATGCGGATCGGGCAGTCGTCTCCATGTCTGCCGCGGGCATCCGCTTTCACAGACCCTGGCTCAAGGGTTTGTTCATCCCCTGGCAGGAGGTGCGTGGGGTGGGCCACCTCGAGGTCCCTGGCATCTCGGGGGTGCCGTTTGTCAGTCCGTATGCTGCTGCCGTCACGGTCGGTCAGAACTTCTATGAGCAGCATATCGCCCCGAAGCGCAGCTTCTTCTCGCCGCCCGGGGCCGAGGCCATGTTCCAGTCGAAAGGCGAGATGATTCAGGTCGTGCTCAATAGCGCCGACATGACAGTCAAGCCCGATGATTTTCTCGGGCCCGCCGAGGCGCGATGGAAAGCCTTCAGGGATCGGGCCGGACCGCCATCGCAGCCCGGCGGCACCATCGTCTATGGACGGTGGTCCATCACCGGCTCTGCATGGCAGGCCGTTCAGTTTCTTGCGCCTCTCGTCGGCATTGCCGTGGTCATGCTGTACCGATAGGGAAATCCTGATCAGCGTCCGAGTTGCTTCGGATCGTAGAAGAAGCGCTCCTCGATGATCTCATTGCCTCGCCAGGTCTGCCACGCGATCTCCTCCAGCGTCCGTGTCACGCCCTCGGCGTTGGTGAAGGAGAATTTCCAGCGACTGGCGACAATGTCGCCATCGATCAGGCTCGGGCCGAGGCGCACGGCAGTGACCTCCTTGAACGCCGCCAGCACGCCGCGCTCCTTGTCCGCGAGCTTGTCGCGTCCGACCACGGGCGCGGCGAGGTTCTCATAGGTTGATGCGTCGGGGGTGTAGTAGTCGAGGATCGCGCCGACGAAGTCGCCATCCTCCAGCCGCTTTGCAAAGGCTTCGACGATCTCTCGGCTCGGCATGTTGTCACCTCAAGGCTAAAACCGACTGATGGTCGGTAAATACCGACCGATAGTCGAAAAGTCAACTGGCCGCCCGCGGCAAATTCGATTAGAGCTTCACTTGATCAAATTGAGGTGCGTCCGCGAAGAAGGTCGGCCCCCTCTCCCGCTTGCGGGGGAGGGCTGGGGTGGGGGTGCCTCCGCAATGAAGAACCCCCAAGAGGAGAGAGCCCTCACCCGGCGCTTCGCGCCGACCTCTCCCGCAAGCGGGAGAGGTCGAGCAAACCCGCGGCTCCAGATGAGGACGCATGGCCAAACAGGCGGAACGGCGGGCGGCGACATCGGAGGCGATCCTGACGGCGGCGCGGCGCCTGTTTGGGACGCACGGCTTTGCCGCCACCACCATGGACGACATTGCCGAAGGCGCTTCGGTCGCCAAGGGCGCGGTCTATCATCACTTCAAGACCAAGGAATCGGTGTTCGAGGCCGTGTTCGATCAGGTCTCGCGCGACCTCGTTGCCGAGATCGACCGCACGGCACGCGCCGAGAAGGACGTGCTCGCCGCCATGGTCGCCGGCACCCAGCACTACTTCGCAGCGACCGCCAAGGGGCCGACCGGCCAGATCATCCTGCGCGATGGCCCGGCGGTGCTTGGCTGGGAACGCTGGCGCGAGATCGATGCGCAGCACTTTGGCGGCAAGATCCCGCGCACGCTCTCCGCCGCGATGGAGGCCGGCCTCATCGCACGGCAGCCTGTCGAGCCGCTCGCGCGGCTGCTGCTCGGGGCGGTCACGGAGGCCGCGGTCGCCTGCGCCGGACGCGCCGATACCGCAAAGGCGGGCGCGGAATATGCCCGTGCGTTCAAGTCGCTGGTGGAAGCGCTGCGCGTCAAGGCATGATCGCCTTAACGCGGAGCCAGCTATGTGGGTGGTGTCGACTCCGAGTTCGCTTCACCTCTCCCGTAGGGAGAGGTCGGATCGCATCGAAGATGCGATCCGGGTGAGGGGTTACGGTCTCACTTTCCGTTGCGGCCCCTCACCCGGATTGCTACGGACGATGCTGCGCATCGCCGCGCGCAATCCGACCTCTCCCCGCCGGGGAGAGGTGAAGTCGGAAACGCCCACGCCAACAAGAAGAACAGTAGCGCATGAACGCAACTTCCTCCCTCGCACACACCGATCCCGAATTCGACTACATCATCGTCGGCGCCGGCTCCGCCGGCTGCGTGCTCGCCAACAGGCTTTCGGCGAACGGCAAGCACAGCGTGCTGCTGCTCGAGGCCGGCCCGAAGGATTCCAACATCTGGATCCACGTCCCGCTCGGCTACGGCAAGCTGTTCAAGGAGAAGAGCGTCAACTGGATGTACCAGACCGAGCCGGAGCCCGAGCTGAAGGGTCGTCAGATATTCCAGCCGCGCGGAAAAACGCTGGGCGGATCGAGCTCGATCAATGGCCTGCTCTATGTCCGCGGCCAGCACGAGGATTACGACCGCTGGCGCCAGCTCGGCAACACCGGCTGGGGCTATGACGACGTGCTGCCCTATTTCAAGAAGGCCGAGAACCAGTCGCGGGGCGCCGATCATTATCACGGCACGGGCGGGCCGCTGCCGGTGTCCAACATGATCGTGACCGATCCGTTGTCAAAAGCCTTCATCGATGCCGCAGTCCAGACCGGCCTGCCCTACAATCCTGACTTCAACGGCGCGACGCAGGAAGGCGTCGGCCTGTTCCAGACCACGACGCGCAACGGCCGCCGCGCCTCGACTTCGGTCGCCTATCTCGGTCCCGCGAGGGCGCGCAGCAACCTCAAAATCGAGACCTCCGCACACGCTCAGCGCATCCTGTTCGAAGGGCGCCGGGCGGTCGGCGTCGAATACCGGCAAGGCGCCTCCTTGCGCCGCGCCCGCGCGCGCAAGGAGGTGGTGCTGTCGAGCGGCGCCTACAATTCGCCGCAGCTGCTCCAGGTCTCCGGCGTCGGCCCCGGCGATCTCCTGCGCCGGCACGGCATCGATGTGGTGCTGGACGCACCGGGCGTCGGTCACGATCTGCAGGATCACATGCAGGTCCGCATCGTGATGCGCTGCTCGCAGAAGATCACGCTCAACGACACCATCAATCATCCGCTTCGCCGCACCATGGCCGGCGCGCGCTACGCGCTGTTTCGGAAGGGCTGGCTGACGATCGCAGCCGGCACGGCGGGCGCATTCTTCAAGACCAGTCCGCGCCTCGCCTCGCCCGACATCCAGGTGCACTTCCTGCCGTTCTCGACCGACAAGATGGGCGAGAAGCTGCACGCCTTCTCCGGATTCACGGCGTCGGTGTGCCAGCTCCGGCCCGAGAGCCGCGGCACCTTGCGCATCAAGAGCGCAGACCCGACCGTGCCGCCGGAGATCCGCATCAACTACATGTCCACCGAGACCGACCGCACCACCAATGTCGAAGGCATCAAGATCCTGCGCAAGATGTTGAACGCACCGGCGCTGAAGCCGTTCGTGGTGGACGAGTACGATCCCGGGGCGAAGGTATCCACGGACGCCGAGATCCTGGACTATTGCCGCGACCGGGGCAGCACCATCTATCATCCGACCTCGACCTGTCGTATGGGCAACGATGCGCTCGCCGTGGTCGATCAGCGGCTGAAGGTGAGGGGACTCGAAGCCTTGCGTGTCGTCGACGGCTCGATCATGCCGGATCTGGTGTCGGGGAACACCAATGCGCCGATCATCATGATCGCCGAAAAGGCCTCCGACATGATATTGGAGGATGCGCGATAAACTTCGCTGCTTGAGAGGGTTTGGACTTGGCTACGCGATTCAAGATCGGCACACGCAAGAGCGCCATGGCGCTGGCACAGACGGAAGAGATTGCGCGCCGCCTGACCGCCGCCGTGCCCGGTCTCGACGTCGAGATCGTCAAGTTCGACACCACGGGAGATCTCGACCAGACCAGCAAGCTGTTGCCGCATGGCGGCAAGGGCGGGGCCTTCGTGGCTCAGATCCGCGCCGCGGTGCTGTCGGGTGAGCTCCAGGCAGCGATGCATTCGCTGAAGGACATGCCCGGCAACGAGGACACGCCCGGCCTTGTCATCGGTGCCACGCTGTCGCGCGATCCGCCGAGCGACGCGCTGGTGCTGCGCCACGGCGTGACGTTGGAAGCGCTACGCCAGTCCCGCGGCAAAGGCTTCAAGATTGGCACCAACGCCGTCCGTCGCGCCGCCTATGCGCGGCGGTTGTTCCCGCAGGTGGACGTGATCCATTTCCGTGGGGCCGCCGACACAAGGGTGCGGAAACTCGACAATGGCGAGAAGCAGCGCCTTCCGGATGGCGGGGCAGTCGGGCCGGCCGACGCGCTGATCATGGCGCGCTCGGGCCTGGATCGCGTCGGGCTGGCGCATCGCATCGCCTACGAATTCACCGCGGTGGAGATGCTGCCGGCGGCAGGGCAGGGCATCGTCGCGGTCGAATGCGCCGCGCAGGACTGGCAAACGCGACAGGTCCTGTCGTCGATCGACGACGCCTCTGCGCATGCTTCCGCCGACGCCGAGCGCGAGGTGCTGTGGGTGCTCAACGGCCACTGCAATTCGCCGGTGGCGGGCTTCTCGACCATCACAGGCGATCAGATGTCGCTCATCGCCTCGGTGCTCGATCTCTCCGGTAACACCATCATCGAAGCCTCGTGCACCGGCCCCGCCAACCGCCCGCGCGAGCTCGGTCGTGCGGTGGGACTGGACCTGCTGGCGAAGGGTGCAGCGGAGATCATCGAGCGCAGCCGGCCGCGCTGACACGCTTTTCGCCATCGCCGTCATCATTGCGAGCGCAGCGAAGCAATCCAGAGTGCTAGCCGCGGAAAGATTCTGGATTGCTTCGCTGCGCTCGCAATGACGGGTGTGGTGAGGAGCCGTCGTCTAACCCGCTCCAGCTCTGCGCCTGTTTTGCCCGACGTGTCAAAACGCACAAGCGAGTCATGCCAGTTCAAGGTTTTCAATGACTTGGCTACTGTGCATGGGGTTGTTTTCGCGGTTTTTGTTTTCAACCCCGCACGCGCCTGATCATCTGCTCGACATGGGCGATCGGCGTTTCCGGCTGGATGCCGTGGCCGAGGTTGAAGATCAGCCGCCCGGCAGCAAAATTGGCCAGCACATTGTCGGCCGCGCGGTCGAGCGCGGCGCCGCCCGTGATCAGCACCAGAGGATCGAGATTGCCCTGCACCGCGACCTTGCTCTGCACCCGCTCGCGGATGAAGGCCGGCTCCGCGGTCCAGTCGATGCTGACCGCATCGACGCCGGTCGCCTCGACATAGGCCGGCAGCAGCGCGCCGGCGCCGCGCGGGAAGCCGATGATCTTCGCGTCCGGCACTTTCGCGCGCACACCCTCCACGATGCGCCGCGTCGGCTCGACCGACCAGCGCGCGAACTCGGTCGGCGGCAGCACGCCGGCCCAGGTGTCGAAGATCTGCAACGCATCGGCGCCGGCGGCGAGCTGTGCCAGCAGATACTGAACCGAATTCTCGACCAGCACGTCGATGATCTCTGAGAAAGCTTCCGGATGCCGGTAGGCCATCATCCGGGCCGGCGCCTGGTCCGGTGTGCCGTGGCCCGCGACCATGTAGGTCGCCACCGTCCAGGGCGCGCCGCAGAAGCCGATCAGCGCGGTCCTGGGATCGAGCGCGCCGCGCACGATCTTCAGCGCCTCGAACACCGGCTCGAGCTTGCCGAAATCTGCGCGCGGGGCCAGCGTCGCCACCTTGGCCGGATCGTCCAGCGGCTCGAGCCGCGGGCCTTCGCCGACCTCGAACCGCACCTCACGTCCGAGCGCATAGGGGATCACCAGAATGTCCGAGAAGATGATCGCCGCGTCGAAGCCGAACCTTCGGATCGGCTGCAGCGTCACCTCGGCGGCGAGCTCAGGGTTGAAGCAAAGATCGAGGAAGCCGCCCGCCTTGGCGCGCACTTCGCGATATTCCGGCAGGTAGCGCCCGGCCTGGCGCATCATCCACATCGGCGGGACGGACTGGCGCTGGCCGGAGAGAACGTCGATGAAGGGTTTCGTCGAAGACTGGGGCACGAATGGTCCTGAAGCGGGTTGTGCCTCCTGATACACCGCCGCGGCCCTCAGCGGAACAGGGGAACCTGGACGATCGGGCCGCGTTGACCAGCCAATGGAGGAGATCATGGCTGAGACATTCAATCCCGCGCCGCACGACAAGCACGCCGAAGACCTGCGCGAGGCGCTCGCTGCCGATCGGCAGTCCAAGCTCGACAACGGGCTGAGGGACACGTTCCCAGCTTCCGATCCCGTGAGCGCCGCGCAGCCGACGCCCTCGAAGGCCGATGCCGATGCCGAGCATCCTTCGCTCTGGGCCAAGGTTAAGGCCATCTTCAGCTAGCGGCGTCGGGGGCGCCGGATTCCGATAGGCCTGCTAATGTCTTGTTAGCGATGCGTCGATCGCCGAGTCCGTAAGACTACTGGAAACGGCGGAAACCGCCGCGTATTCCGGTAGGGATTTCAGGATTAAATAACAGAAGCAGCAGAGGTTTCCGAACGATCGGAGGACCCTGCCGCATGAGTGCTACCCAACGAGCCGGATGGAGCCGCCTGCCGCTGCGCGCGGCGGCTTTCGTCGCGCTGACCTGCGCGACCATCCTCGGCGTCAGCGGTTGGCGTGAATGGGCGGCACGCGATGCGGTGCTCAAGGGCGCCGAGACGGAGATGGCGAACGTTGCGCGTTCGCTGACCCAGCATGCCGAGGACAGCCTCGATCTCTTGGATTCCGGCGTCGTCGGCGTGGTCAGCCGGTTGGAGATGGACGGCACAGCGCCGGCCACGATCGCGAAGCTGCGCACCTTGCTGGACGCGCGCAAGAAGGCGATCGCGCGCATTCACAGCCTCGCCATCATCGACGATCAGGGCAACTGGCTGACCTCGCCCGGTACGACCGGCGCCACCTTCAGCGACGATGCTTTCTTCCGATATCACCAGCTTTCGCCGAAGCGCGAGGCCCATGTCGGCCGTCCCGTGAAGAGCCTGCTGGACGGCGAATGGGTCGTCACCCTGTCACGCCGCTTCAACAAGCAGGACGGCAGCTTCGGCGGCGTGGTGCTCGCGACCATCAGCTCGAAATATCTGTCGCATTTCTACGAGCAGTTCGAGATCGGCCGCAACAGCTCCGTGTCACTGGCGCATGGCGACGGCCTGATCGTCGCGCGCAATCCCAGCAACGGGACATTCGTCGGGCGTAGCGTCGCCGACAAGCCGCTGTTCCGCGAGCCGAGCCTGCAACGGCCGAGCGGCGCCTATCATTTCACGTCGCCGCTGGACGGCGCCGAACGCGTCAGCTTTTTCAATCGCAGCAGCCGCTTCCCGCTCCTCCTGCTCGCCACCGTCGACAAGGACGAGTTGCTCGGGCCCTGGCGGGCGGCGGCAATCTCCCGCATGCTCTACGTGCTCGCTCTGGTGATGCTGATCGCGGTGATCGGCGGCGTGCTGGTGCGGCAGTTGCAGCGCGGCCAGCGCATGGCCGTCGCGCTGGCCGAGACGGAGGCGCATTTCCGCCTGCTGGCCGAAGGCTCCAGCGACATGGTGACCCGCATCGGCCTCGATGAGCGGCTGCGCTATGTCTCGCCCTCGTCGGTCCGCGTCGTCGGCTGGCGTCCAAACCAGCTGATCGGTTCGCCGGCCCTCGCGGGTGTCAATCCGGAGGATCTGCCGGAGGTCCAGGCGATCGTCGACGCCATGAAGCGCGGCGAGAAGGAGGAGGCGCGTCTCACCTACCGCAACTCGCACCGGCAGAACGGCGAGATCTGGCTGGAATCGACCATGCGGGTGACGCGCAAGGACGATGGCCGCGTCGACGGTGTAGTCGCGATCTCCCGCGACATCACCGAGCACAAGAAGCTGGAAACCAGACTCGAGACGCTGGCGATCGAGGACAGCCTCACCGGCCTTGCCAATCGCCGCCGCTTCGACGAGCGTCTGAAGGAGGAATGGGCGCGTGCCTATCGCGACCGCTCCAGCCTTGCCTTGCTGATGATCGACGTAGACCACTTCAAGGCCTACAACGACGAATACGGCCATCCCGCGGGCGATGCGTGCCTGCGCCTGATCGCAAAGATCATCGCGACCGAAGCGCAGCGCGTCGGCGATCTGGCCGCGCGTTATGGCGGTGAGGAATTCGCCATGCTGCTGCCGAACATCGACGCCGCCGGCTGCGCCGCGGTCGGCGAACGGATCCGCAGCGCCATTCACGAGGCCGGCCTCGCTCATGGCAGCAACCTCGTGGCTGGATGCGTCACTGCCTCGCTCGGCGGCGCAGCCTGCCGGCCGGCGTTCGAACGAACCGCGGGAGTCGCTGCGCTGGTCGAAGCTGCCGACCGGGCGCTCTATGCCGCCAAGGCCGCAGGCCGCAACCGCCTGGTGACGTCCGGCGAGGTCATGGACCTGCTGCCCAAGGCGTCCGGCCAGTAACCCGCTCAATAATGCGGCGGAGGCTCGTTGGCCGGCCCTGGCGCATTTGCCTCGGCCTCCTGCAGCCGAGCATTGAGCTCCGCGATCTGTCGCGTCAGCCTGTCGATCTGCTTCCACTGCGCGGTGATGGTCTGGTTCAACGTCTCGATCGTGTCGTCCTGATAGGCGAGGCGCGTCTCCAGCCTGTCGATGCGCTCGCTCAGCGTCTTGATCTCATTCGTCACGCGTTACGTCCTTGTTTCGCTCGCGCAAACCGTGGCCGATCGCCACGCGCTCGTCGAACACGAAGCATTCGCCGCGCCAGCGGCTCTCCGCCTCCGGCACCTCTTCCAGATATCTCAGAATGCCGCCCCTGAGGTGATAGACCTCGGCAAAGCCCCGCGCGAGCAGATGCGCGCTCGCCTTCTCGCAGCGAATGCCGCCGGTGCAGAACATCGCGATCCTGCGGTGCCGTGTCGGATCGAGCCGCTCGGCGGCAAAGTCCTTGAACTGGCCGAAGCTCTTGATGCCGGGATCGACCGCGCCCTCGAACGTCCCCATCGCGACCTCGAAGGCGTTGCGGGTGTCGAGCACTAGGGTATCGGGTGCCGCGATCAGCGCGTTCCATTCGCGCGCGTCGACATAGGTGCCGACCTGGCGGGTCGGATCGGCGGCCGCATCGCCCAGCGTGACGATCTCCCTCTTCAGCCGCACCTTCAACCGTCCGAACGGCATCGCCTCAGCAGCGGAAAACTTCAATTCGAGATTGACGAGCCTGCCGCCGAACATGTCGCCGTGTGCGAGCTCATGAGCGAAGGCGTCGATCGCCTCCGGCGCACCGGCGATCGTGCCGTTGATGCCCTCCTGCGCCAGCAACACGCTGCCCTTCAGCCCAAGGCCGGCGCAGCAGGCGCGCAGCGGCTCGCGCAGCTCGCGGTAATCCGGGAGGGCGACGAATTGATAGAAGGCGCAGACCTTGTAAGCCGTATTCATGGCCGCTCGTTTAGCAGGCCGACGGCGCCCGGAAAACCCGCATCGCGAAAGCCGGAAAAAGGTCTATACGCCCAGCGGATGGCTGCCATTTTCCTGGTATGCCAGCATTGCCCCGCCGGGCGGGAATGTGTCATGTAGACGCGGTTTTCGAGATGGCGCGCCCATCGCGCCGACGGCCAAGAGAGCAAGACATTCGATGAGAAACTTCCATTTCCCCGGCAGGTCCACGGTTCACGCCACCAACGCGATGGTGGCGACCTCGCATCCGCAGGCCTCGCTCGCCGCGATCGAGGTGCTGCGCGAGGGCGGCACCGCGGTGGACGCGGCGGTCGCCGGCTCGGCCCTGCTCGGCGTGATCGAGCCGCAATCGACCGGCATCGGCGGGGATTGCTTTGCGCTGATCCAGCCGCGGGGCGAGGGCAAGATCGTCGCCTATAACGGCTCCGGCCGCGCGCCGAAGGCGGCGAATGCCGACTGGTATCTCGAGCGCAAGATCAACTCCGTGCCGCTCACCTCGGCGCATGCGGTCTCGATCCCCGGCGTGATCGACGCCTTTGCCACCGTGCTGCGCGATCACGGCAAGTTCGGTTTCGACCGGCTGCTGCAGCCTGCGATCAAGGCGGCCGAGGAAGGTTATGTCGTCGCGCCCCGCATCGCCTTCGACTGGAAGAACCAGTTCGAGAAGCTGAAGAATGGCACCAACACCGTGCGCTATTTGTTGCCGGGCGGCCAGCCGCCGGTCGCAGGCGACGTCATCCGCCAGGCCGAGCTCGGCAAGACGCTGCGCGCGATCGCCAAGAACGGCCGCGACGCCTTCTACAAGGGCGAGATCGCGGAGGACATGGTCGAGACCCTCAGGGGCATCGGTGGCCTGCACACGCTCGACGATTTCGCCGTGCACACGACCGAAGTGACCACGCCGATCGGCACCATGTACAAGGGCTACGACGTCTGGCAGTGCCCGCCGAACGGCCCGGGCGTCACCGCGCTCTTGATGCTCAACATCCTGTCGCGCTTCGATCTGACCAAGTATGCGCCAGTGAGCGTCGAGCGCTTCCATCTCGAGGCGGAAGCGGCACGCATCGCCTACATGAACCGCGAGATGCATGTTGCCTCGCCTGCGCACATGAAGATCAACGTCGCCGAGATGCTCGAGAAGGGCTTTGCCGACGAGTACATCAGCAAGATCCGCATGGACGGCATGCTCGACCTGCCGAACGTCGCGCCGCCGATGAATCCCTCGACCATCTACATCACGGTCGTAGACAAGGACCGCAACGTCTGCTCGTTCATCAACTCGGTTGCGCATTCCTTCGGCTCGGCGATCGTCTCGAACAAGACCGGTGTCTTGTTCCAGAATCGCGCCGGCGGCTTCCGCATCCAGCCGGGCCATCCCAACTGCATCGAAGGCGGCAAGCGCCCGCTGCACACGATCATGCCGGGCCTGCTCACCAAGGGCGGCCGTTCCACGATGTCGTTCGCGGTCATGGGCGGCCAGTACCAGCCGACGGGCCAGACTCACCTCCTGACCAACATCCTCGACTACGGCTGCGACGTGCAGGAGGCGATCGACATGCCGCGCGGTCTGCACTACGAGGGCCAGTACCAGCTCGAGGACAGCGTGCCGGCCGCCATCGTCGAGGGCCTGAAGAAGCTCGGCCACAAGACCACCAGCGTGGTCGGCCCGCTCGGCGGCGCCCAGGCGATCTGGATCGATTGGGACAAGGGCACGCTCACCGGCGGCTCCGATCCCCGCAAGGACGGCTGCGCGCTGGGTTATTGATCGGCCGCGCAGTTCCCCACGCGAGATCAGGAAAAGTTGACGAAGGGCGGCGCGGCATTTGCTGCGCCGCCCTTCTCTCATTCGGAACTGCACTCATTGCTTCCGGTTAAGGGGCGATGAGCGGTGCAGGCGTGCGCTGCTTTAGCAGATCAGCGGCGGAGGCCTGCCATGCCCGACAAACCAGGTTCCAGATCATCCGGATTCGACCGACGCGCCTTCATGGCCGGCGCGGCTGGCAGCGCGCTGATTCCGATGACGGCGCGCGCGGCGCCCGAGGACGCGCGGGCGCCAGCGGCGCAGGATCCGTCGCTTCCCGTCGAGGTCACACTGCGCGTCAACGGCACGGACAAGCGCCTGAGCATCGATGCGCGCGCCACGGTGCTCGATGCCTTACGCGAACATCTCAAGCTCACCGGCAGCAAGAAGGGCTGCGACCACGGCCAGTGCGGCGCCTGCACGGTGCTGATCGACGATCGCCGCGTGGTGTCGTGCCTGACGCTGGCCCTGGCCGCCGAAGGGCAGGAGATCACGACCATCGAAGGCCTCGCCACCGACGACCGCTTGCACCCGATGCAGCAGGCCTTCATCGACCATGATGCGTTCCAGTGCGGCTATTGCACGCCCGGTCAGATCATGTCGGCGATCGCGTGCGTGAAGGAGGGCCATGCCGGCAGCGAGGCCGACATCCGCGAATACATGAGCGGCAACATCTGCCGCTGCGCCGCCTATCCCAACATCGTCGCCGCCGTGAAGCAGGCCGCGCCCGAGATCATGAAAGGCTAGGCGCATGCGACCGTTTTCGTACCAGAGAGCATCAGACCCCGACATGGCCGTGCGAGCGCTCGGCGCCGCCGCGGCCGCCAACGATCCACTGACGAAGGCGTCGGCGCAGCCGCTTGCCGGCGGCACCACGCTGATCGATCTGATGAAGCTCGACGTGATGCGGCCCACTGCGATCGTCGACATCAATCCGCTGGCCAACGCCTGGTCGGCGATCGCGCCAGGCGATGATGGCTTGCGCCTCGGCGCGCTGGCAAGGATGTCCGACGTCGCCGCGCATGCCGAGATCCAGCGCAGCTATCCGGTGATCGCGGATTCGCTGAAGCTCGCCGCCAGCGCCCAGCTGCGCAACATGGCAACGCTCGGCGGCAACGTGATGCAGCGGACGCGCTGCAACTACTTTCGCGATGTCTCTTATGAGAACTGCAACAAGCGCAATCCCGGCTCCGGCTGTGCCGCAATGGATGGTATCAACCGCATGCATGCGGTGCTCGGCGTCTCCGAACATTGCGTCGCGACCTATCCCGGCGATTTCGCGCAGGCGCTGATCGCGCTCGATGCGATGGTCGAGATCACCGGCAAGGCCGGTACGCGCAGCATGCCGTTCGCGCAGCTTCACAAGGCGCCGGGCAGCACGCCTGATATCGAGACTGCGCTTCAGCCCGGCGAGCTGATCTCGGCATTCTCGATTTCCGGCCGCTGGCCGCGCTCGGTGTATCTCAAGACGCGCGACCGGCAATCCTTCGAATTCGCACTGTCATCAGCTGCGATAGCGCTCGACGTCCGGGATGGCACGATTCGGGACGCGCGCGTCGCGCTTGGCGGCGTCGCCACCGTGCCCTGGCGCGCGCGTGAGGCCGAGGCGCTGTTGAAGGGACAGAAGTTCGACGAAGCGCTGGCACAGCGCGTCGCCGAGGCCGCCTTTGCTGATGCCCGCGGCCGCCGGCACAACGGCTTCAAGATCGCGCTCGGCAAGCGTGTGGTGGCACGCGCGCTCCAGCAGGCCGTAACGATGGAGATCTGATCATGACCGCTGCAGCTCCCGGGCCCAAGACGAATATGGGGCAGCCCGTGCCGCGCTATGATGCGGCCGCAAAGGTCACGGGGCGGGCGACCTATGCCTCCGATATGCCGCTGGACAATCCGGCCTACGCGTTCCTGGTCACCAGTGCCATCGCCAAGGGCCGCATCGACCGCTTCGAGTTTGACGATGCCAAGCGCGTCCGCGGCGTGATCGACATCGTCACGCACGAGAACGCCCCGAAGCTGAAGGACTCGAAGCTGTTCAGCAATGGCGGCTATGCCGGCACCACGATCCAGCCGCTGAAATCGGCCGAGATCGCCCATGACGGCCAGATCATAGCCGTGGTGGTCGCGGAGAGTTACGAGGCCGCGCGCGAGGCGGCCAACCGCGTCAAGGTCAGCTACACGGCTGCTGCACCCAGCGCGACCTTCGATTCGCCGGGGACGACGACAGCCGCCGCGAAAGGACAAAACTCGCAGTTCAAGGAAGACCCGAAGATCGGTGATTTCGCCACGGCGTTCGATGCGGCCGAGGTCAAGCTCATCGCCTCCTACGAGACGCCGACCCAGCATCACAATCCGATGGAGCTGTTCACGACCAGCTGCGCCTGGATGGGCGACCATCTCGTCATCTACGAGGGCAGCCAGTATGTCTATGGCTTGAAGAACGGCGTGGCCGAGCAGCTCGGCATCGACGCCGACAAGGTGCGCGTGGTCAATCCCTATGTCGGCGGCGGATTTGGTTCGCGGGGCTCGATGACACCGCGGACCGCCATCATCGCCGCCATTGCCAAGCGCCTGAACCGCCCCATCAAGCTGGTCCCGACCCGCGACCAGGGCTTTACCATCGCGACCTACCGCGCCGAGACGCGGCATGAGATCAAGCTTGGTGCCAGCCGGGACGGCAAGCTGGTCGCTTTGAGGCATGAGGGGGCTGAAGTCTCCTCGCGCCCCGATGCCTATTGCGTCGGCGGCACCAAGACCACGACTCGGCTCTATGCCTGTCCGAACGTGGACAGCCTGGTCTCGATCGTGCGCGCCGATCGCAACACGCCCGGCTTCATGCGGTCGCCACCGGAGCTACCGTATCTGTTCGCGCTGGAGAGCGCGCTGGACGAGCTCGCCGTCAAACTGAACATGGATCCGGTCGAGCTTCGCCGTATCAACGACGCCACCAGGGATCCCATTGACGGCAAACCCTACACGTCGCGATCGCTCATGGCGTGCTTCGACGAAGCCGCCAGGGCGTTCGGCTGGTCGCAGCGATCGCCGCAACCGAAATCGATGTCCGATGGCGACTGGTTGATCGGCTACGGCTGCGCTGCCACCTGCTATCCGACGGCGATGGCGCCGTCCGCCGCACGCGTGCGACTGCAGCGCGACGGCCGCACTCGCGTCGAGATCGCCGGCCACGAGATCGGCACCGGCGCCTACACCGTCATCGCCCAGACTGCGGCCGAGCGGCTCGGCGTGCCACTGGAGAAGGTCGCGGTCTTCATGGGCGACAGCGACTTGCCGCCCGCGCCGGTTGCCGGCGGCTCCAACTCGACCGCCAGCACCTGCTCGGCCGTGATGATGGTGTGCGATCAGATCCGACAGCGCCTGTTCAAGGCGGTGATGCCGAGCGACAGCCTCGCCGACAAGGCCAAGGAGACCGTCGGCATCAGCCCGGCACCGTCGACCCAGGCGGCCAAGGGCGATCGTCCGCTCGATATCGAGAAGGCGTTCGATGCGCTCGGCGTCGGCGTGGTCGAAGAATATGGCGAGTGGAAGCCGGAAGGCGCGCCGATGGACTCCTTCCGCGCCATGCACAATGGGCAGGTACGGCTGGTCGGCGGCCACCAAATGAAGGACAAGATCGCCTACGCCTTCGGCGCCGAATTCGTCGAGGTCCGCGTCAATCGCTTCACGCACGAGATCCGCTGCCCCCGCTTGGTCGGCGCGTTCGCGGCAGGCAGGATCATGAATCCGCGCACCGCACGCAGCCAGCTCATGGGTGGCCTGATCTGGGGCATGTCCTCGGCGCTGCTGGAGGCCACCGAGATCGACGAGCGCAATGCGCGCTACGTCAACGACAATCTTGCCGATTACCTCGTGCCCGTGAATGCCGATGTGCCCGGCGTCGAGGTGATCATGCTGTCCGAGCAGGACGATCACATCAATCCGGTGGGCGCAAAGGGCCTCGGCGAGCTCGCCAATGTCGGCACCAATGCGGCGATCTGCAACGCGGTTTATCACGCCACCGGCCAGCGCATCCGCAAGCTGCCGGTGCGGCTGGAAAATATCGAGGTCTAAAGGGGTGGAAACGGCGACCGCCTTGGGTTAGACACCTCCCGCCTCAAACGGAAGGTGTTTAATGCAGCGTTTCCAGCGCGCGCTCCTCGCCCTGATGTCGGCACTCGCGATCACCGTGATCGCCAGCGTGTCGCATTTCGTTTCCACCACGGCCTCGGCCCAGACCGCAGGAAAGACCATGACCACAGCTTCAGGCTTGCAGATCATCGACTCCACCGTCGGCACCGGTGCCTCGCCGCAGCCCGGCCAGATCTGCGTGATGCACTACACCGGCTGGCTCTATGAGAACGGCCAGAAGGGCAAGAAATTCGACTCGTCGGTCGACCGCAAGGAGCCGTTCGAGTTTCCGATCGGCAAGGGCCGCGTCATCGCCGGCTGGGACGAGGGCGTCGCCTCGATGAAGGTCGGCGGCAAGCGCACGCTGATCATCCCGCCGCAGCTCGGCTATGGTGCCCGCGGTGCCGGCGGCGTGATCCCGCCGAACGCGACGCTGATGTTCGACGTGGAATTGCTCGCGGTGAAGTGACGGCACAACAAAAAGACCGGCCTTGCGGCCGGTCTTTTCATTTTCAATCTTACGCGCGTCACTCCGCGGCGCGGCGAGCCGCAGCGGCGGCGCGATCCATCGCATCCTTTGCGGCGTCCTTGGCATCGCCCATGGCCTGCTGGCCCTTGCCCTTCACTTCCTGCACGACGCCCTCGCCCTTCATGCGATCGGATCCGGTGGCTTCACCGACGCCCTGCTTGGCCTTGCCGATCGCCTCGTTGGCGGCGCCCTTGATCTTGTCGGTCGTGCTGCCCATGAAGATCTCCTTTCGAGTTGCTTGGAATGACAACGCTGGGCGGCTACGAGGGTTCCGATTTTGGTATGGCTTGCGGCTGCGGCTTTGGGTTAGTTTGCCGCGCACGGAACCAACAGAAAGCAAGTCCCATGACCGGCCATGACCATTCGCATTCCCACCATGACCATGGTCATCATCATGATGACCGCTGGAAACATGACGGCGTTCGCGTCATTCCCGGCAATCAGCTCGATACCAATGTGCCGTCGACAGCGGGCATGGACCGTGCAGCCGCGATCAATTTCGCCCGCGTCGGCGCCCAGAAATTGTGGGCGGGCACCGTCAGCATCAGGCCGGACGCCAAGACCGGCGCGCATCACCACGGCCATCTCGAAAGCGTCATCTACGTCGTGAAGGGCAAGGCGCGCATGCGTTGGGGCGAGAGCCTGCAGTTCACCGCGGAGGCCGGCCCCGGCGATTTCATCTTCGTCCCGCCTTACGTGCCGCATCAGGAGATCAATGCCAGCCCGGACGAGGTGCTGGAATGCGTGCTGGTGCGCAGCGACGGCGAGGCGGTGGCGATCAACCTCGACATCGAGCCGGTCGAGAAGCCCGAGACCGTGCTATGGATCGACCCGGTGCACCGCGATCCCAACGAGAAGAAGTAAGACCCTTCAGGGGGCGGGGGCGGTGCGACAGACCCCGCGGATCGGGGTCAAAAAAATTGTCGGAAGCGGTGTCGGATAGCGGCCTGGCCGTCCGTCCTTGGGCAGAACCCCGCCAAGGAGCTTCCGATGCCCAAGATGATCTTCGTCAACCTGCCGGTGACCGACCTCAAGCGCGCGACCGCCTTCTACGAGGCCGTCGGCGCGGTCAAGAACCCGCAATTCAGCGACGACACCGCGAGCTGCATGGTCTTTTCCGAGACCATCTTCGCCATGCTGCTGACCCACGACAAATTCCGCCAGTTCACGCCGAAGCCGATCGCGGACGCCAGGACCTCGAACCAGGTGCTGTTTTGCCTGTCCGCGGACAGCCGCAACGAGGTCGACGAGATCGTCGGCAAGGCGGAGGCGGCGGGCGGGGTGGCCGATCCCGGCCCGAAGGACGAATACAGCTTCATGTACGGCCGCAGCTTCGAGGATCCGGACGGGCACATGTGGGGCGTGAACTGGATGGATCTTGCGGCCGCCCCTCTGCAGCCCGACTTGGCGAACGCCTGAGCAGACACCCATAGACCTCACGAGGAGCATTCATCATGTCCAAGCTCGTGCCCTGCATGTGGTTCAACGGCGATGCCGAGGACGCTGCAAAATTCTACGTCTCGCTGGTCCCGAATTCGGCGATCACGCACGTTCAGCGCAACGTTGCGGATGGCCCGTCCGGCAAGGAAGGCTCCGTGCTCGTCGTCGAGTTCACGGTGGCCGGGCAGCCGCTGGTCGCGCTCAATGGCGGCATGAAGATGGAATACACCCATGCGATCTCGCTGATGATCCATTGCGACGACCAGGCCCAGGTCGACAGCGTCTGGAACGCGTTCCTCGCCCATGGCGGCAAGGCGGAGCAGTGCGGCTGGCTGAGGGATCGCTGGGGCGTGGCCTGGCAGGTTGTGCCGAAGGTGATGTTCGAGTTCCTGTCGAGCCCCGACAAGGCCGCAGCCGCGCGCGCAATGCAGGCGATGATGAAGATGGTGAAGCTGGACGTCGAGGTGTTGCGGCGCGCGTTCGAAGGCAAGTCGGCGGCGTGAGCCTGATTCTCTCGCCATTCGATCGGTGTCATCGCCCGGCTTGACCGGGCGATCCAGTACTCCGAGACGGAGAGGCCGCGGCGTACTGGATGCCCCGGTCAAGCCGGGGCATGACAGCCGGTGTGAGGTGAGACCTCGCCGCTAATAATTAATCCTCAGCCCCACGCCGCCATGGATCGTGTTGCCGACCGGCTGCGGGCCGAGCGTACCGTTGGCGAAGAGGTCCACGATCCAGCCCTTCTGCACGCGGAAGCCGAGCCGGCCGCCATATTCGAACCAGCCCTGGTTGCCGATGGTCGGCACCACCGTGCCCTGGCCGGTCACGGTGGCGACGATGCCGCTGTG
Organism: Bradyrhizobium sp. NC92; assembly: GCF_025200865.1. Taxonomy (NCBI): domain Bacteria; kingdom Pseudomonadati; phylum Pseudomonadota; class Alphaproteobacteria; order Hyphomicrobiales; family Nitrobacteraceae; genus Bradyrhizobium; species Bradyrhizobium sp. NC92. The sequence continues at coordinate 6,488,369 of NZ_CP104171.1, read as the reverse complement.
GCTCGCAAAGGACTGCACCCAGCCGCCATTGATGTTGGTCTCGATGTTGCTGCCGAACAGATGCGTCCACTGGCCGCCGATCTTGACGAGGCTGGTGCGGTCGGTCCCATCAGCGATGCGGGCGTCGAACGGATTGAATGCCACCGCGCCGTCGCTATAGCTGGAGACGCGTTGCCAGAGCTGCCAGACCTCGATCGAGGCCGCGACCTCGTCGCGCGGCGAGAGGCGGCTCATCCAGCCGGCGCGGCCGTAAACGGCGTAGTTGGACGCGTTGGTCGAGCTCGTCACGCTCACCGGGCCGAGACTGGTGTCGTAGCTGCGCGTGTAGCGCGCCTTCTCCCACGGCGTCAGGATCGCGCCGACGTCGAAGAACGGGCGCGACGAGCCCCAGTCGGTGAAGTCATAGCGCAGCGCGAAGGCGCCGATCGGTGCGCTCGTGATCTTGTAGCCGCCCTCGTTGTAATGCGTGTAGGCGATGCCGGCGAGCAGCGACAGATTGTTGGTCAGCTCCTTGCGGCCGTGGATGCCGGCCGAGAACGAGCCGGCGGAGCCGAACGCGCTGATGCAGTCGCTGCAATTGACCTGCTCGTTGACACCGAGCAGCACCGTGCCGAGCACCCGGTTGGTGATCATCTGGTTGAAGCGCTGATTGGCGAGACCGCCGATCGAATTGCTGCTGGAATCCGCGCCGGTCGGTGTCGGGCTCGGCGACGGATACGGGCTGGGCGTGGGCGACGGATAGGGGCTCGGCGACGGGGAGGGCGAAGGTGAGGGAGAATATGTAGGCGTTGGCGTCGGCTGGGTACACTCGGACTGGCACGACGCTTGGGCTGTAGCCGGACGCGCGTTGAGCGTCGCGAAGGCAAGAACGGCCGCCGCGATCAACGCGCCCGACAGGATGATTCGTCCGAAGCCGGGGGGCGCCATCGTCACCGCCCGCACAGCATGCCGTCGTCCTGGACGGCGGGCGTGATGGTCGGCGAGGCGCCGGCGTACTGGTTGACCGCGCATAACCCGGCGCTCGCGGCGCAATTGGCGGCGAAGGTCCAGGGCGGCGTGTTGGTCTTGGTGATGCTCACCTTGCCGCCGGTCGAGGTGATGATGGCGGTGTCGCCGGGCTGCGTGAGTTGCACGCACTGGCCGCTCTTCGTGCAGACGCTGGCCGCGCCGTCCTGAAGCACGACGACGGAGCGCCCGCGCTGCGAGAGAATGTCGAGCGTGGTGCCGCGCACGCCGATGGTGGCGAGCGGCGTCGTGATCTTGTAGGCGGCCTTGTCGGAGCGTCCGGTGACGAAGCGGAAGGCGCCGGTGGTCATGCGGATCGCGACGTCACGATAGCTGTGCTCGTCGTTGAAGACGGTGCGGTCGAGCTTCAGCGTTGCGCTCGGGCCAAGCGACAGGTTGGTGCTGTCGGCCATCACGAAACGCGCCGCGCTGTCGGCGCCGGTCCGCACGGTCTCGTCGCGCAGCATGCTGTCGCCGACATTGATCGGCGTCGTGGTCGCGGCGACGCGCACCACTTCGTTCTGAATCACGACGGCCTCGCCGACGCGCGTCTGCGCCTTGGCGCCGGACGCCGCGCAGATTGCGGCCGTGAGCAGTGTGGGTAATAGCCAAAAACGCAAATTCATTTCGCAACCGATCGATGTGTCCCTGATCGTACCGGATCGCGCACGCTTCTGATGTGGCGGAATTATCACAAGCGGCGCAGGACGTGCGTCATGCTTAGTGACAGTTGCGGCAGAATGCGTTCAATGACGAGGAGCAGTTTCTTTTTCTCCGCGGTGCAGCCAATTTGCCACGCAAGACAGCCCCACAAAAGACGCTCGAATTGCCTGCGGTTCCGGCGGTGTCGCGGAGCGCAGTGATCGCTGTCGCGATCTTCCTGATCGCGCATCTGGCGCTGCTGATCGGCGTGACCACGCCGGAAAAATTCGTCTTCGACGAGGTGCATTACGTGCCGGCGGCGCGCCAGATGCTGGCGCCTGCGATGTCGCAGCCGATGCTCAATCCGATGCATCCGCCGCTGGCCAAGGAGCTGATCGCGGCATCGATCGCAACCTTCGGCGACAGCGCGCTCGGCTGGCGTTATCCCGCGACCTTGTTCGGCGCGCTCGCGATCGTCGCGATCTATCTGTGCGGACTCGCGCTGTTCGCAGGGCAGTCGCCGGCGATCGCCGCCGCGCTGATCGCGGCCTTCAACCAGATGCTCTACGTGCAGGCGCGCATCGCGATGCTGGACATCTTCGCGCTCGGCTTCGGCCTGCTCGCGACCGCCGCCTTCATGCATGGGTTTCGCAGGGAGCGGCCGCAAGCGCTGTTCGCGGTGGCGGGCAGCCTGTTCGGCCTTGCGGCCGCGTGTAAATGGAGCGGCCTGTTCCCGCTCGGCGTCTGCATCGTCGCCGTTGCCGTGATCCGCCTGATGCAGGGCTGGCACACGCTGTTCGCCGATGCAAAGCCGGACGACTGGTATCGGCCGGAGCTTTGGCCCGGCCTGAAGCTGCATCATGTCGCGCTCTGCTTCGCCGTCCTGCCGGGCATGACTTATCTTGCCGCCTTCGTTCCGCTCTACGGATTGTCACTGCCGGACTTGATCGAGGCGCAGCGGCGGATCTTTGCCGACAACACCACGACGGCCATCGCCGGCCACACCTATATGAGCGCATGGCCGTCCTGGCCGCTGCTCGCGCGCCCGGTCTGGTTCCTGTTCGACAAGACGGCGGAGGACCATGTCGCTGCGATCGTCTTCCTCGGCAATCCCCTCGTGCTGTGGCCGGCACTGCTCGCACTCGCCATCGTGCTGCGCGACTTCATCGTGGCGCGGCGTTGGGAGGCATTCCTGATCGCGGCATTCTACTTCGGCCCCTGGCTCGCCTGGGCGTTGCTGCCGCGCACGCTGGGCTTCATCTACTACTATCTGCCGGCCGCGACAGCGGCGTCGCTGGCGCTGGTCTATGCAATGCGCCGCGATGGGCTGCCGCGCTGGCTGCTGTGGGTCTATGTCGGCATCGCCGCGGCCGGCTTTGCGGTGATGCTGCCGATTTCCGCAGCCTTCGTCGGCACCTCGATGGGGAGCTTCAACCGGCTGATGCTGTTCCAAAGCTGGATATGATTTCGCCGCCTGCCGGGCTGCGGCAGGCGGCGTGTTTCACCCAGGGGCGGAGAGTTACTTCGCCGCGGTCTTGGTGTCCATGTTCACGACCTGGACCCGGCGGTTGATCGGGTCGGCGCCGTTGGCTGCATCCTTCAGCTTGGTCTCGCCGTAGCCGACGGTGACGAGATCGTTGCCGTTGAGGCCGTAATTCTGCATCAGGTACTTCTTGATGGTGTCGGCGCGCCGTTCGGAGAGACCTTGATTGTATGCTTCGCCACCCGTCGCGTCGGTGTGGCCGGCGACGACGAAGGTCGAGCCCTTCAGCGCCGGATCGGACAGCGCCTTGCCAAGCGCCTGGACCGAGGCCACCGACGTCTTGGCGATGTCGGCCGAGTTGTAGTCGAACTGGATCTCCAGATCGATCTTCGGCTTGGTCGCAGCGAGCTCGGCGATCTGCTCGCGCTCGCCCGTCGAGAGCGACCGGGTCGAGCGGTTCCGCACGGTGTTCAGGAAGGTCGCTTCCTTGGCCTGCACGGTCGTGTCGGCCTGGGGGCCAACGGACAGGCCGCGCGTCGCCGGCTTCGGCTTCAGCGCATCGACGATCTGGTCGGCGGAGAAGTTGTTGTCGCCGGCCAGCGCAAGGCCCGCCGTCATCGACAGGGCTGCGGAGAGGGTTATCGCCTTCAGTCCAAAGAATTTATCAAAACGGGTCATTGTCGTATCCTCGCTGTTACGCCTGATGGCGATTTGATGCTGCGAGCCTAGGGCAGGTTCAACGGCGTCGATGTGATCTTGGTCACATTCGAAACGACGAGCCGAGGGCACTCTGGTCCGGTTCGATCGTTCGCAGTCTGCTTTCGGGCCGGCAGTCGCGGGTTCCGGGAAACCCGAACGTCGCAAAGGCGTCGCCGCACCGCCCGCCCGCGAACAAGAATTCGACCAGATGCCCGCCTAGCACGCTTCAATCATTCGACAATTTGATGCGAAGGGAGGCGAGTTCCGTCCTGTGCCGAGGCCAAGTGACTATCAGCGCGACTATCAGTTCCATCGCAGCGGCCCGCCGGACCGGACAGTGACCCCGAGCACAATGCCCATCTATATCGGCGCGGCGATGATCGCGGTGGCGATCCTGCTGTCGACACTGATCACGGGGCTGACCTCCCGCTATGTCGGCCTGGAAGGGCCGACCGAGGAGAACATCTGGCTGGTCGATCGTCTCACCGGCAGTGTCTATCGGTGCCAGTCGGAGGGGCGCGGCAGGGCGTCGTGTGAACCCGATGTGGCGACCGGCAGCGTCGGGGAGCGCCCAAAAGCCGCACGTTAGGCGCAACGAAAATATCTTCTCTGCGAGCCGTTTGTCCGGGAAAGATGGATGCTGCGTTGGCCGGCATGTAGCCGGCTTCGTTTCCGGAGGAGAAATTGATGAAGACCCTGTTGCTCGCGGCAACGTTCGTTGCACTTGCTCTGTCTCCCGCATCCGCCGCCAAGATGGCATGCACCAGTGCGAACATGGCAAAGCTCGTTGGCGGGCTGGGCGGCGAAGACACGCCGGGCAAGATGGCAGCGAGGAAGTCGATGGCCTCGGCCAATTCCGAGATGAGCAAAGGCAACATGAGCGCCGCCTGCAAGCACTACATGAGCGCCGAAAAATCGATGGCGATGAAGTAAGGTTTCCTGCCGAACTTGCACGTTCTGGCCGCGCTGGCAGCAGATGGCAGCGCGGCTTTTTCTTTTTCGATTCTGCTCAGGTTCTTTCTCCCGGCGCGAATCTCGCTACATTCCTCCTCGCAATGTCTCGCGCGCCCAAACCACTCCCGCTCACCACGACACAGGCCCGGCAGATCTGGCTGCATGCCCAGCGGCTGGATCAGCGCGCCCCGTTCGGCGAAGGCGCACAGGCCGCCGCGGCCGCTGTCGCCCATCTCGGCTATGTGCAGATCGACACCATCAACGTCATCGAGCGCTGCCATCACCACATCCTGTTCAGCCGGATCCCGTCCTACCACCGCGCCGATCTGCGCCATGCCCAGAGCATCGACAAGACCGTGTTCGAGTACTGGACGCACGCGCTCTCCTACGTGCCGGCGAACGACTTCCGCTTCTTCCTGCCGGCGATGCGCCAGCACCGCCGCGAGGGGCACAAATGGTTCGCCGCGGTGAAGCCGGCCGACACGCGCAAGGTGATGCGGCTGCTGCGCACCGGGCCGCTGACGATCCGTGACATCGACGACGACGTGCTCGTCGAGAAGGAGCATCTGTGGCAGAGCCGCAAGCCGTCGAAGCGGGCGCTGCAGCTCGCCTTCTATACCGGCGCCGTCACCATCAGCGAGCGCCAGGGCATGCTCAAGACCTATGAGCTGACGACGCGTCATTTCGGGTGGGACAGGCTGCCAAAGCCGGCGCCGGCAAGCGAGATCACGGCCTATCTGCTCGATCGCGCGCTGCGCTCGCAGGGCGTGGTCAGCCTCGATTCGGTCTGCCATCTCGATGCGCCGAGCAAGAAGCCGGTCGCGCGCCTGATCGCCTCGCGCGTCCGCCGCGGCGAGCTCGTGCCTGTCGCGATCGAGGGCGCCGGCAAGCAGGAGCACTGGGCCTCGCCCGCAGCGCTCGAGCCGCATGAGGTATCGCCCGATCTCGTCCACATCCTTTCGCCGTTCGATCCCCTGATCATACAGCGCAAGCGTACCAACCTCATCTTCGGCTACAACCATCTGTTCGAGGCCTATGTGCCGAAGGCCAAGCGCAAGCTCGGCTATTTCGCGCTGCCCGTGCTGGTCGGCGACGAGATCGTCGCCGCGCTCGATCTCAAGACCGACCGGCAGAACAAGAAGCTCTTGATGCAGAAATGGACCTGGGTCGGGCAGGGCAGGAAGACGGCGGGCCGCAAGGAGCTGAAGCGCGTGATCGAGGACGAGCTCGATCGCTTCGAGCGGTTTCAACTGGCGGAGTGAGGGCTTGGCATCCGTCTCGTAGGGTGGGCAAAGGCGCGTTAGCGCCGTGCCCACCATCTGCTTGTGGTGGGCACGCTGCGCTTTGCCCACCCTACGAGGGTGTGCATCTTGGCAACTCGATCGATCCAAACGCCGAGCGCAATCCCGATCACGTAGGCCACGAGATTCCACAGCGAAAAGATGCGCCCCAATAGCAGCGCGCCGGCCGTGGTCAGCCGGAACGCATCGAGCCATGGCGTGTGCACCAGCCGGGAGAATTCGACGACGACGGCGATCACAGCCGCGATCGCCGCAATCTGCGTCTGCGTGAGTCTCGGCAGCACGGCTCCGACCAGCAGAAACACCATCGTGGCCCATAACAGCGAGCCGCCATACTTGACCACGAAGGCTGGAAACCCGAGCGGGAATCCATACCAGCGCAAGGACAGCCCGCAGACGATCACCGCGAGTGCGAGGCCGGCGCGGATCAGCGAGATCCGCATCGGCGCCACGGGTTGATCCGGCTGCGCTCCGCGCATTGCTCGCTCCATTGACTCTTTGCCCGCGATGCTCAAAACCGCCTGTTGAGCCCTAGAAAAGCAACAACCCGGGGGAAGCCATGAGCCAGACCACCTATGCCGGTTCTGTCGGCCGTGCCAAGAGCGCCAAGAGCGACATCGAAACCGCGACCATCCGCGCCATTTCCTGGCGCCTGATTCCCTTCCTGGTGCTGGCCTACTTCTTCTCCTATCTCGACCGCGTCAATCTCGGCTTTGCCGCGCTGACCATGAATGCGGACCTGAAGTTCACGCCGCTGATCTTCTCCTGGGGCGCCGGCATCTTCTTCATCGGCTATTTCATCTTCGAGGTGCCGAGCAATCTGGCGCTGGAGAAATTCGGCGCCAGCCGCTGGATCGCCCGGATCATGGTGACCTGGGGCATCATCTCGGCGCTGATGGCAATGGTCAGCGGCGTCACCAGCTTCTATGTGCTGCGCTTCCTGCTCGGCGTGGCCGAAGCCGGCTTCTTCCCGGGCATCATCCTCTATCTCACCTATTGGTATCCGGCCGAATATCGCGCCCGCTTTCTTGCGGCCTTCGCCATTGCGGTGCCGGTCTCGACCGTGATCGGCGCACCGATCTCGGGCTTGCTGCTCGGGCTCGACGGCCTCATGGGGTTGAAGGGCTGGCAATGGCTGTTCATCATCGAGGGCATCCCGTCGGTGCTGCTCGGCATCGTCACCTGGTTCTACCTCACCGACAAGCCGGAGAAGGCGGACTGGCTCTCGGCCGAGCAGAAGGCGTGGCTCAAGGCGAAGCTCGATTCGGAGATTGCGGCCAAGCAGGCGGTGAAGCATTTCTCGCTCGGCGAGGCGCTGTCTTCACCGAAGGTAATCGCGCTCAGCCTGATCTATTTCGGCTTCGTCGGCGCGCTCTACGGCATGCAGTTCTGGCTGCCGCAGATCGTCAAGGCGTTCGGCCTCACCAACGCCCAGACCGGATTCGTCACCGCGATCCCGTATCTGTTCGGCACCATCGCCATGATCCTGTGGGCGCGGCATTCGGATGCGAGCCGCGAGCGCGTCATGCATGTCGGCGCGCCGCTGCTGCTCACGGCGATTGCGCTCGGCATTTCCTCCTATCTCACCGATCCCACGCTGACCATGGTGGTGCTGACGGTCGCCGCGATCGGCGTGTTCTGCTGCTTCGGCGTGTTCTGGACGCTGCCGACCGCCTGGCTCTCCGGCACGGCGGCCGCCGGCGCCATCGCGCTAATCAACTCGATCGGCAATCTCGCCGGATTCGGTGGGCCGTACCTGATTGGCTGGGTCAAGGAGGCGACGGGGCAGACCTCGACCGGTCTCCTGGTGCTCGCCGTGCTGCCGCTGCTCGCGGGCATCCTGGTGTTCGTCGGCGGCCACGACAGCAAGCACGAATTCGCCGACCACGGGCGATAGTGCAGGGTCTTGCAGGGTGGGCAACGGCGCGTCCTTTGCGCGCCGTGCCCACCGTCTTCCCCTACGCTGACCTGATTGGTGGGCACGCTCCGCTTTGCCCACCCTACGATAGCACCGCTGTCGCCCATCCACTCAATACTCCACCACCCCTTAAGATCACGCATTCCTGATGACTGACGATTATTGACTTTTATCAGTGAACAGTCGACATTCCTCTCAATCGAGATGCAGGAGTGTCCTTCGATGTTCGTCCGGTCGGTTTTGTCGAGCTATTCCAAGCTTTTGGCAGGAGCCTCGCTCGCCCTGATGGCCGTTTCGCTGGCAGGGTGCAATGACACCGTTGCCGAAAAGGCCGAGCCGCCGCGGCCGGTTCTGGTGGCAACCGCCCATTACGATGCCGAGACGCCGGAGCGCAGCTTCGTCGGCACCATCCGCCCCAGGATCGAGAGCGATCTCGGCTTCCGGGTCGCCGGCAAAGTCGCCAAGCGCCTCGTCGAAGTCGGCCAGACGGTCGAAGTCGGCCAGCCGCTCGCCACCCTCGACGAGGTCGATTTGAAGCTCCAGGCCGAGCAGGCCGTTGCCGAGCAGGGCGCCGCAACCGGCGTGCTGGCCCAGGCCGCCGCCGCCGAGCAGCGCGCCAAGGACCTCAAGGCCAAGGGCTGGACCACCGACGCGCAGCTCGACCAGAGCCGCGCCGCCGCCGATGAAGCCCGTGCGCGCTTGAACCGGGCCGAGCGCTCGGTCGAGTTGACCAAGAATTCCCTTTCCTACGCGACGCTCGTTGCCGACGCCCGCGGCGTCGTCACCGCAACGCTGATCGAGCCCGGCCAGGTGGTCGCCGCGGGCCAGGCTTCGATCCGTGTCGCCCGCTTTGCCGAGAAGGAAGCGGTCGTCGCGATCCCTGAAACGCTGGTTGGACGTGCCAAGTCGGGCGTCGCCAGCGTCACTCTTTGGTCTGAGCCGAACAAGAAATACACGGCCAAGCTGCGCGAGATCGCGCCGGCGGCGGATCCCGCCACGCGCACCTATCTGGCAAAGTTCTCGCTGCCCGAGGCCGACGACAAGGTCGCGCTCGGCATGACCGCGACGCTGACGCTGTCGGATGCCGCGACCGAGCGGGTCGCGCGGCTGCCGCTGTCGGCGCTGTTCAACGAGGGCGGCAAGCCGTCCTTCTACGTCGTCGACGACAACGGTGGCGTCACGCTCAAGCCGGTCACGGTGAAGTCCTACGAGAGCAAGGACGTCGTCATCACCGGCGGTGTGGAGGAGGGCGCCAAGATCGTCGCCCTCGGCGTGCAGAAGCTCGATCCGGGCCAGAGGGTACGGATCGTGTCGTCGCTGAGTTTCTAGTTCTTACCGCTCTGGGTTCGCCCTGCGGTCGCCCCGGAGCGGCAAGAGCAATGAGTTCGTCGTGTGAGGTGAGTTTCGGCCGTTGTCCCTAAGCAAAGGCTGAAGCGGCGAAGCGATCCAGAACCTGCCCAGCCCCCTGGATTGCTTCGCTGCCTCGCGACGACGGTTTGAGCAAAGCGGCTGTCGTTGTTTGCAACTGGATCGTCTTTCGGAGAGTGCGATGAAGCGCTTCAACCTTTCGGCCTGGGCCGTCAGCCATCCGACGCTGGTGCTCTTCCTGATGCTCGTGCTCGGCGTCGCCGGCTTCTTCTCCTACGAGAAGCTCGGGCGTGCCGAGGACCCGTTCTTCACGGTGAAGGTGGTCAACGTCTCCGTGATCTGGCCCGGCGCGACCGCGCAGGAAATGCAGACCCAGGTCGCCGATCCCATCGAGAAGAAGATCCAGGAGCTGCCGTATTTCGAGAAGGTGCAGACCTATTCCAAGCCCGCCTTCACCGCGCTCCAGGTCACCTTCCGCGATTCGACGCCGCCGAAGGACGTGCCCTACCTCTTCTATCTGCTGCGCAAGAAGCTGGTCGACGTGCAGGGCCAGCTGCCCTCCGGCATCCTCGGGCCCGTCGTCAACGACGAGTTCTCCGATGTCGATTCTATCCTCTACATGATGACCGGCGACGGCGCCGACTATGCCCAGCTCAAGAAGGTCTCCGAAGGCTTTCGCCAGCGCCTGCTCAAGGTGCCCGGCGTCACCAAGGTCGACGTCTACGGCAACCAGGATGAGCGCATCTTCGTCGAATTCAGCCATGCCAAGCTCGCCACGCTCGGCATCACGCCGCAGGCCCTGTTCGATTCGCTCGCCAAGCAGAACAACGTGACCCCGGCCGGCACGGTCGAGACCTCCTCGCAGCGCGTGCCGCTGCGCGTCACCGGCGCGCTCGACGGTGCCAAGGCCGTCGCCGAAACGCCGGTCGAGAGCAACGGCCGCGTGTTCCGTCTCGGCGATATCGCCACCGTCACCCACGGCTATGTCGATCCGCCGAGCTTCGTCGTGCGCCAGGAAGGCAAGCCCGCCATCGGCATCGGCGTCGTCACCGCCAAGGGCGCCAACATCCTCGAGCTCGGCAAGCAGGTCGAGAAGGCGACGGCCGACTTCATGAAGGCGGTGCCGCAGGGCGTCGACGTCAGGCTGATCGCCGACCAGCCCAAGGTGGTCGAGCACGCCGTCGGCGAGTTCGTGCATTCCTTCATGGAAGCGCTCGTCATCGTCCTGTTCGTCTCGTTCCTGGCGCTCGGCTGGCGCACCGGCATCGTGGTCGCGCTGTCGGTGCCCTTGGTGCTCGGCATCGTCTTCGTCGTCATGAACACGATGTCGCTCGACCTGCACCGCATCACGCTCGGCGCGCTGATCATCGCGCTCGGCCTGCTCGTCGACGACGCCATCATCGCGGTCGAGATGATGGTGGTGAAGATGGAGCAGGGCTGGGACCGCATGCGCGCGGCGTCCTTTGCCTGGGAATCTACTGCGTTTCCGATGCTCACGGGGACGCTGGTCACGGCCGCTGGCTTCCTCCCCATCGGCTTTGCCAATTCCGCGGTCGGCGAATATGCCGGCAGCATCTTCTGGATCGTGGCGATCGCGCTGGTCGCCTCCTGGTTCGTGGCGGTGATCTTCACGCCCTATATCGGCGTCAAGCTGCTGCCCGAAATGAGGGCCCACCACAACCATGATCCGCATGCGGTCTACGAGACCCGCATGTATCGGGGCCTGCGCGCCATCGTGCAATGGTGCGTCAACCACCGCATCACCGTGGTGGTCGCGACCGTCGGCGTCTTCGTCGCCTCGATCGTGGGCTTTGGCCATGTCCAGCAGCAGTTCTTCCCGTTGTCGGAGCGGCCCGAGCTGTTCCTGCAGCTGCGCCTGCCCGAGGGGACCGCCTTCAACGTCACCGAGAAGGCGGTGAAGAAGGCCGAGACGCTGCTCAAGGACGACAAGGACATCGAGACCTATACCGCCTATGTCGGCCAGGGCTCGCCGCGCTTCTGGCTCGGCCTCAACCCGCAGCTTCCGAACGAGGCCTTTGCCGAGATCGTCATCGTCGCCAAGGGCGTCGAAGCGCGCGAGCGCATCAAGGCCAAGATTGAGACCGCGGCTGCCGAGGGCTTCCTGACCGAGGCGCGCGTGCGCGTCGACCGCTTCAATTTCGGCCCGCCGGTCGGCTTCCCCGTCCAGTTCCGCGTGATCGGCCCGGATGCCAACAAGGTCCGCGAGATCGCCTACCAGGTCCGCGACGTCATGCGGGAGAACAAGAGCGTCAAGGACGTCCAGCTCGACTGGAACGAGCAGTCGCCTTACCTGAAGCTCGTCGTCGACCAGGACCGCGCCCGCGCCATGGGCCTGACCCCGCAGGACGTCTCGCAGGCGCTGGCGATGCTGATCTCGGGCTCGCAGGTCACCACCGTGCGCGACGGCATCGAGAAGGTCGGCGTGGTCGCCCGTGCGATCCCGTCCGAGCGTCTCGATCTCGGCGGCGTCGGCGATCTCACCATCACCTCGCGCAATGGCGTTGCCGTGCCGCTGCAGCAGATCGCTCGAATCGAATATGCCCACGAGGAGCCGATCATGTGGCGGCGCAACCGCGACATGGCGATCACCGTGCGCTCCGACGTCGTCGATGGCGTGCAGGCGCCCGACGTCACCAACCAGATCACGCCGAAGCTGAAGGCGATCAAGGACCACCTCGAGCCGGCCTACCGGATCGAGCCGGGCGGCGCGTTCGAGGAATCCGCCAAGGGCAACGCCTCGATCTTCATCCTCTTCCCGGTGATGGTCATGGTGATGCTGACGCTGCTGATGATCCAGCTGCAGAGCTTCTCACGCCTGATCCTGGTGTTCCTGACCGCGCCGCTCGGCATCGTCGGTGCCTCGCTCGGCCTCAACGTCGCCAACGCCCCGTTCGGCTTCGTGGCGCTGCTCGGCCTGATCGCGCTCGCCGGCATGATCATGCGCAACGCGGTCATCCTGGTCGACCAGATCGAGACCGACGTCAGCCACGGCCTGACCCGGCGCGAGGCGATCGTTGAGGCGACCGTCCGTCGTGCCCGACCGGTGGTGCTGACGGCGCTCGCCGCCATTCTCGCCATGATACCGCTGTCGCGCTCGGCCTTCTGGGGCCCGATGGCGATCACCATCATGGGCGGCCTGTTCGTCGCGACCTTCCTGACGCTCCTGTACCTGCCGGGCCTCTACGCCCTGTGGTTCCGCAAGAGCCTGGATGAGGCCGGAACGCCCGAGCAGCCTGCCGCGCCGCAGCATGGGAGCGATGACCCGCACGCAATTCCGCTTGCCGAAGCGGCTGAATAGATGAGAAGACTGCTGACCAACGAGTCCTGACTGATGGCCCTTGTTTCGGAACATATCGAAGTCGACACCCGGGATCGCATCCTCGAGGTGGCCGAGCGGCTGTTCCGCCAGATCGGCTACCAGAAGACGACGGTCGGCGACATCGCCAAGGAGCTCAGGATGAGCCCCGCCAACGTGTATCGCTTCTTCGAATCGAAGAAGGCGATCCATCAGGCGGTGGCGCGGGGCCTGATGGGCGAGGTCGAGCTGGAGGCGCAGCGGATCGTGGCAAAGCCCGGTCCGGTCAAGGAGCGCTTCCGCGAGCTGCTCACCACCATCAATCGCATGAACACCGAGCGCTATGTCGGCGACAACAAGCTGCACGAGATGGTCGCGATCGCGATGGAGGAGGACTGGGACGTCTGCGTCGCCCATATGGAGTGCATCGCCGGCGTCATCGGCCAGATGATCGCGCAAGGCGTCGCCTCCGGCGAGTTCGAGGCGCCCGACCTGCAACTGGCCTCGCTGTGCGCCTGCACCGCGATGATTCGCTTCTTCCATCCCCAGATGATCGCCCAGTGCGCCACCAAGCCGGGCCCGACCATCGACCAGATGATCGATTTCGTCATCGCGGGTCTGTCGCCACGCCACTGACGGGCGGGGGCGTTTGCTCCTATAAGCAGACTGATCGCCCCGGCATGACCGCCGGAGGCGGGCCGGGACGGACCCACAAACTCCGTCATTGCAAGCCATCGGGTCCGCGCGAAGCGCGGCCCAAACTCCGTCATTGCAAGCCATCGGGTCCGCGCGAAGCGCGGCCCGATGACAGGCTCCACGAAGCAATCCAGACTAGTCTCCGCGGAGGGATTCTGGATTGCTTCGCTGCGCTCGCAATGACGGGAAGGAAACAGCGCGTGACCGACAAAGACCTGTACTTCTACGAGCCCTCCAAGGGCCACGGCCTCAAGCACGATCCCTTCAACGCCATCATCGCGCCGCGGCCGATCGGCTGGATCTCCTCGCGCGACGCCAGGGGCCACGTCAACCTCGCGCCCTACAGCTTCTTCAACGCGTTCTGCTACGTGCCGCCGATCATCGGCTTCTCCTCCACCAACTGGAAGGACACGGTGGCGAACATGGAGCAGACCCGCGAGTTCGTCTGGAATCTCACCACGATGGATCTCGCCAAGCACATGAACGCGACCGCGGCGCATCTGGCGCCGGAGGTCGACGAGTTCGAGGTCGCGGGGCTCACGGCCGTGCCCGGCAAGGTCGTCAATGTGCCGCGGGTAGCTGAGAGCCCCGTCGCCTTCGAGTGCAAGGTGTCAGACATCGTCCGCCTCAAGGGCGCCGACGGCAAGGAGGCCGACGCCTGGCTGACGCTCGGCGAAGTCGTCGCCGTTCACATCGACAAGGCCTTGATCAAGGACGGCGTCTACCAGACCGCCGCCGCCCGCCCCATCGTCCGCGCCGGCCGGCGCGGCGATTACTTCGAGATCAAGCCGGAAAACATGTTCGAGATGGTCCGGCCGGATTAGGTCACTCCGTCATTCCGGGCTCGCGCCAAGAGGCGCGCCCCGGAATGACGCTGAGAGACATTGCTCCCAATTCCCTCCCGGAACTGTCCCCACGCCCCGGCCGTTATCGCCTGGGCGGCCGCCCGGCCGCGTCAATTCGCTTGTTTTTGCCCGCGAAGTGTTCACGCACCCCGGCCACTTTCCGCTAAAATGACCTGTCACCGCGCCGATGCATGAGGTCCGCCATGAGCTTCCGCCGCGACACCATCACAAAGCCGATCTTCTCCTGGGCGCGCGGCGTGCTGCCGGCGATGTCCGGCACCGAGCGCGAGGCGCTGGAGGCGGGTGACGTCTGGTGGGATGCCGATCTCTTCACCGGCGACCCTGATTGGTCGAAGCTGCTGAAGGTCCCGCAGGCGAGGCTGACGGACGAGGAACGGGCGTTCCTGAGTGGCCCCGTCGACGAGCTCTGCGCCATGCTCGACGAGTGGAAGATTTTTTGGGAAACGCGCGACCTGCCGCAGGACGTCTGGCACTTCGTCAAGCGCGAAAAGTTCTTCGGCATGATCATTCCGAAGGAGTTCGGCGGCCTCGGCTTCTCGCCCTACGCGCATTCGGAAGTCGTACGCAAGATCTCGACCCGCTCGATCGCGGCCGCGGTCACCGTGATGGTGCCGAACTCGCTCGGCCCCGGCGAGCTCCTGATGCGCTTCGGCACGCACGAGCAGCAGCAGCGCTGGCTGCCGCGGCTCGCCGACGGACGCGAGATTCCCTGCTTCGGACTCACCAGCCCGGAAGCCGGCTCCGATGCCGCCTCGATGGTCGACAGCGGCATCATCTGCAAGGGCGAATTCGAGGGGCGCGAGGTCGTCGGCCTCCGCCTCAACTGGCACAAGCGCTACATCACGCTCGGTCCGGTCGCGACGCTGCTCGGCCTTGCCTTCAAGGCCTATGATCCCGATCATCTCGTCGGGAGCCAGGAAGAGCTCGGCATCACCGTGGCGCTGATCCCGACGAACTTGCCCGGCGTCGAGATCGGGCAGCGCCACCTGCCCTCGATGCAGGTCTTTCAGAACGGCCCGAACTGGGGTCGCGACGTCTTCATTCCGCTCGACTATGTCATCGGCGGGAAGGAGCGCCTGGGGCAGGGCTGGAAGATGCTGATGACCGCGCTCGCCGCCGGCCGCGGCATCTCGCTGCCGTCACTGTCGGCGGCCGGCGCCGCCTATGCGGCGCGCACCACCGGCGCCTATGCCCGCATCCGCGAGCAGTTCGGCATTTCCATCTCCAAGTTCGAAGGCGTCGAGGAGCCGCTCGCGCGCATCGTCGCCACAGCCTATCAGCTCGATGCGGCGCGCCGGCTGACCTGCGCGGCGCTCAATGCCGGCGTCCATCCCGCCGTCATCTCCGGCATCATGAAGTTGCATGCGACCGAGCGGATGCGCAGCGCGGTCGATGACGCCATGGACATCCATGGCGGCAAGGCCGTGATCGACGGTCCGCAAAACTATCTCGGCAATTTGCATCGGGCCGTTCCGGTCGGCATCACGGTCGAAGGCGCCAATATCCTGACCCGCAATCTCATCGTGTTCGGGCAAGGAGCGATCCGTGCCCATCCTTACCTGCTCGACGAGATGAATGCGCTCGCCGATACCGATCGCGAGCGCGGCCTCAGCGCGTTCGACAAGACGTTCTGGAAGCATGTCGCCCACAGCTTCCGGACCCTGTTCCGCGCCTTCGGCCGGAGCTGGACCTTTGGCGCCTTCGCGCCGGCGCCGGATGCGGGCGACGCCGCGCCTTTCTACCGCCAGCTCTCGCGCTACTCCGCGGCGTTTGCGTTCTGCGCCGACATGGCGCTGCTGACGCTCGGCGGCGCGCTCAAGCGCAAGGAGATGCTGTCGGCCCGCTTCGGCGACATCCTGTCCGAGCTCTACCTGCTCTCGGCCGCGCTGAAGCGCTGGCAGGACGAGGGGCGGCAGAAGGAGGATTTCGCGGCGCTGGAATGGTGCATGGCGACCGGGCTCAAAACCATCGAGAACCGGCTTGCCGAAATCCTGGCCAATTTGCCGAACCGCTTCGTCGCCGGCCTCCTCAAGCTCGTGGTCCAGCCGTTCGGCGCCCGCGTGCTCGGCCCGTCCGATCGCGTCGTGCACCAATGCGCTGCCATCGTGCTGGACCCGTCCGCGGCACGCGAGCGCCTCACCCCGGATCTCGCTCATGTCGACGACGACGGCGGCTTTGCCCGGCTGGAGCGCGCGTTTAAGCTGGTCGCGGCGACAGATGCGATCGCCAGGCGCATGCGTGCTGCGCATATCCGCGACTGGAAGGAGGCCGTCAGCAAGGGCGTGGTCACCCAGGCTGAGGGCGAGCAGCTTGCTGCAGCTCATGAAGCCGTCACAAAAGTGATAGAGGTCGACGATTTTGCGCCGGAGGCGCTGTCGCCGATTTACAAGAAAACCGTCAATGTGCATCAGTTCTTCCAGGAACTCGGTGAGCAGAGGGCGGCGAGCTGATGGCACGACCGGTATTCATCGTCGACGGCAGCCGGACGCCGTTCCTGAAGGCGCGTTCTGGGCCCGGGCCGTTCACGCCGGTCGATCTCGCCGTGCAGTGCGGCCGGCCGCTGCTGGCGCGCCAGCCGTTCTCGCCCGATAGCTTCGACCAGGTCATCCTCGGCTGCGTCAACGTGATCGCTGACGAGATGAACCCGGCCCGCGTCGCCGCGCTCCGGCTCGGCATGGGCGAGGACATGGTCGCCTTCACCGTGCAGATCAATTGCGGCTCGGGCATGCAGTCGATCGACACCGCCTATCGCTATATCCGCGAAGGCCATGCCGACATGATTTTGGCTGGAGGCACCGAGGCCTTGAGCCACGCGCCGCTGGTCTGGCCGAATTCCGGCGTGCGCTGGTTCGCCGGTCTTGCCACTGCCAAGGGCGTTGCCGCGAAGGTTGCCTCAGCGTTCAAGCTGAGGCCGCGCGATCTCAAGCCGATCATCGGCCTCGAGCGCGGCCTGACTGATCCCGTCACCGAGCTGAACATGGGTCAGACCGCCGAGGTCGTCGGCCATCTCTTCGGCATCACCCGCGCGCAGTCGGATGCCTATGCCGCCGAAAGCCATCGCCGGCTCGCGCATGCGCAAAGCGCGGGTTATCTGAAGGGCGAGGTCGAGACTGCGTTCTCCCGCGACGGCAAGTTCTTCGACCACGACGACGGCGTGCGCCCGGACTCGACGGCCGAGACGCTCGCCAAGCTCCGGCCGGTATTCGAGCGGCCGTGGGGCCAGGTCACGGCCGGCAATTCCTCCCAGATCACCGACGGTGCGTCCTGGGTGATCCTCGCCTCCGACGCCGCCGTGGCAAAGCACAAGCTGACGCCGAAAGCCGTCATCGTCGACAGCCATTGGGCCGCGCTCGATCCCAGCATCATGGGGCTCGGCCCGGTGATGTCGGTGACGCCGCTGCTCCAGCGCAACGACCTCACCATCAAGGACGTCGAGACCTGGGAGCTGAACGAGGCCTTCGCAACGCAAGTGCTCGGGTGTCTCGCCGCCTGGAACGACGACAAGTTCTGCCGCGAAATATTGCGGCTCGATGGTGCCGCCGGCGAGATCGACCGCGAGAGGCTGAACGTCGACGGCGGCGCGATTTCGCTCGGCCATCCCGTCGGCACCTCCGGCAATCGCATCGTGCTGCATCTCGTCAATGCGATGAAGCGGCTCGGCACGCGGCGCGGAATTGCCACCGAATGCATCGGCGGCGGGCTCGGTGGCGCCATGCTGATCGAGGCGGTGTGACCATGGATTCCAAGATCATGACCGCGCTCGGCGGCCGCGTGCTGGAGATCGGGCCGCGGCCCGCACCGGATGGTCCCTACAAGCACTTCAAGCTGACGCGCCATTCGGATGGTGTCGCCTGGCTGCTGTTCGACCGCGCTGACGGCAACGCCAACACGCTCTCGTCCGACGTGATGGAGGAGTTCGACGCCGTGCTCGCGGCGATCGAGACCGAGCGCCCCGCCGGTCTCGTCATTCGCTCGGCAAAGCCGTCGGGCTTCATTGCCGGCGCGGATGTCAACGAATTCCGCGGCGCGTCCGATCCCGACATGGTCGAGACGCGCATCCGCGCCGCGCACGCGGTGGTCGACCATCTGGAAGCGCTAAAGCTGCCGACGGTCGCGGTCATTCACGGCTTCTGCCTCGGCGGCGGGCTCGAGGTGGCGCTGGCCTGCCAGGCGCGCATCGCCATCGAGGGGGCGCGTTTCGGCTTCCCGGAGGTGATGCTCGGCCTGCATCCTGGTCTCGGCGGCACCGCCCGGTTCACCGCGCTGGTCAATCCGACCCAGTCGATGGCGCTGATGCTGACCGGCCGCACCATCGACGCGCGCCGCGCCAAGGCGCTCGGCCTCGTCGACACCGTGACGCAGGAGCGCCACGTCCAGGGCGCGGTGAAGGATGCGCTGTTCGGCCGTCTGAAGCGGGCCAAGCCCGGTCTGCTGACGCGCGCCGCCAATCTCGGGCCGGTGCGCGGCCTGCTGGCCAAGCGCATGCGCGCGGAGGCCGCGAAGGCTGCATCGCGCGAGCATTATCCCGCGCCCTATGCGCTGATCGATCTCTGGGAGACCCACGGCGGCAGCAAGTCCGCGATGCTGAAGGCCGAGCAGGCCTCGTTCGCCAAGCTGATGGTTACGCCGACCGCGCAGAACCTGATCCGCGTCTTCTTCCTGCGCGAGCAGATGAAGAAGGCGGCAGGCTCCGCTAGCACGGTGAAGCAGGTCCACGTCATCGGCGCCGGCGCCATGGGCGGCGACATCGCGGCCTGGTGTGCGGGGCAGGGCTTCCGCGTCTCGCTCGCCGACATGAAGCCGGAGCCGATCGCGGGCGCAGTCAAACGCGCGGCCGACCTCTACGGCAAGATCATCCGCAAGCCCACCGACGTGCGCGACGCGCTTGATCGCCTGATCCCCGACATGGACGGCGAGGGCGTCCGCAACGCCGATCTCATCATCGAGGCGGTGCCGGAGAAGCTGGAGCTGAAGCAGAAGGTCTATGCCGGGCTCGAGCCGCAGATGAAGCCCGGCGCGATCCTCGCGACCAACACGTCGAGCATTCCGCTCCAGGACCTGCGTACGACGCTGGCGCGGCCGGAGCGGCTGGTCGGCCTGCATTTCTTCAACCCGGTGTCGCGGCTGCAGCTGGTCGAGGTCGTGAGCCATGACGGCAACGATACACAAGTACTTAAAGAGGCGCTCGCCTTCGTCGGCGCCATCGACCGCCTGCCGCTCGCCGTGAAGAGCTCGCCCGGCTTCCTCGTCAACCGCGCGTTGACGCCCTACATGCTGGAAGCGATGGTGATGCTGGACGAGAAGACGGACCAACGCATGATCGACGCTGCGGCCGAGCAGTTCGGCATGCCGATGGGACCGATCGAGCTGGCCGATCAGGTCGGGCTCGATATCTGCCTCGACGTCGGCGACATGCTGCGCACCAAGTTCGGCGATCTCCTGCCGCCGACGCCGGCCTGGCTCCGCGAGAAGGTCACCAAGGGCGAGCTCGGCCGCAAGACCGGCAAGGGTTTTTACACCTGGAAGGACGGCAAGGCGGAGAAGACGCCGTTGCCGCAGACCGGTCCGCGCGTCACTGACCAGATGATCGACCGCCTGGTGCTGCCGATGTCCAACGTCTGCGTCGCGGCCCTTCGCGAAGGCATCGTCGACGATGCCGATGCAGTCGACGGCGCCATGATCTTCGGCACCGGTTATGCACCGTTCCGCGGCGGTCCGCTGAACTATGCGCGCACGCGTGGCGTCGAAAACATTGTATCCACTCTTCGCGCGCTGGCTGAACGATTCGGCGCGCGTTTCGCGCCCGATCCGGGCTGGGACAATTTCAAGTGAGCAATCTCGCGTGAGAGGGGCATGAACGAGCAAGCCACGACCGGGCCGAGCGGCGATCTCTGCATCCGCACGCTGGCGATGCCGGCCGACACCAATGCCAACGGCGACATCTTCGGCGGCTGGCTGCTCAGTCAGATGGACGTCGGCGGCGGCGTGTTCGCCTCGAAGGTTGCGCGGTCGCGCACCGTGACGGTCGCGATCGAGGCGATGAATTTTCGCAAAGCGGTCTATGTCGGCGATCTCGTCTCGGTCTATGCCAATCTCGTGCGCGTTGGGCGCACCTCGCTGACCGTGCATCTCGAGGCCTGGGCATTGCGGCGCAAGGAGCTGCATCCGTTCCTCGTCACCGACGGTCATTTCACCTACGTCTCGATCGACGACCACGGCCGTCCGCAGGCGATCCAGCGAAACGATCCGCCGATCGCGACGTAATCGCGCGCGGCGCTCTGCCTCATCTTGCGAGCTTTGCAGCGCCGCAAAACGCGGCACGAGCAAGTCACCTCGTCGCGGCTTCGCCAAGAACCAGTCATAAAACGGATGAGGTCCCGGCGTACTCAATTGCGTGTCGATTCGGGGTGGAAACGGCCTCAAATGCCTAGGGAACCTTTGGGCAGGAGCACCGTTGTTTGCCCGCACTGAGGAATCCACGGACTATGCCGGACAGCTACATCATCGAAGTCGATTCGCAGACCGCAGGTATCGTCGTTCGTTCTTCTGGAGGCTACTGCTTCTTCGCCTCGTCGCACCGCTTCAACCGTCTCGAAGGCCAGCTCTTCCGCAACGCCCGCGAAGCCGAGCGCGCCGCGCGCAGGCTGGTGAACGGCGATGTGAAGGAGGCGGCGTAAGCACCTACCGCCGGTGATTTCGACGCGCGAGGCGTGGTCGGAATTTTTTGCCGAGCGCACCGCTGCCCCTTCTCCCCTTGTGGGAGAAGGTGGCGCAAAGCGCCGGATGAGGGGTTGCTTCAGCAAGCTCACATGTGAAGGGTGGCTCGCGGAGAGAGACCCCTCACCCGTCTCGCCGCTGCGCGGCGAGCCACCCTCTCCCACAAGGGGAGAGGGCAAGAACGTCATCACAACTTCGTCGCCGCCCGCGACAACAGCTTCCACTCGTCGCCCTGCTTCTGCCAGTTCATCAGGATGTGAAGGTTGGTCGATACTTTTTTCCCATCGGCCGCCATCTCCTGCTCGCCCAGCCAGTGGAAACGCACGATCGCTGCGGGGCCGACGACCTTGATGGTGGGATCCTTGTATTCGATTGACAGAAACTTGGACTTGCCGTCGGTCGCGTTGGCGATGAATGTCGCCTTGTCCTCGACCTTGCCGCTGGAATGGCTGTAGCTCAGCTCCTCCGCGCACAGCGCGCCGAGCGCCTTGGGATCGGCCGCGATCTGGGCGAGGCGGAAGGCATCGACCCTCTTCGCCACGGCTTCCTCGTCTGCCGAAGCGGCGAGCGCCGGCGTCGCGAACGCAAGCGCGGAGACGGCGAGAGTCGAGAGAGCCAGATCGCGTCGGTTGATCGTCATCGTTTCCTCCTTTTTGATCTTGTGGCCAGTGTTGCAGTCGCGCGCGGCTTTGTCGAGCGTCACCTGCTGGTCATGTGGATGCGTCATTGCGCGATCGAGGCCGTATTGATACGCCTTCCGCATCGATGCGTCGCGCATTTGGGAAAGTACGGAAATGATCGAGACCAAACACGATGGAACGGGCCGGGCGTTGTTGTTCGACATCGACGGCACGCTCGCCGACACCGACCCGTTGCACTTGAAGGCTTTCAACCAGGTGCTCGGCCCGCACGGACACGTCTTCGATCACGCACGTTTCTCCCGCGAGCTGCAGGGCTTCGCCAATGTCGCGATCGGCGATCGCTTTCTGCCCCACGAGGCGCCGGAGCGGCGCGCCCTGATCCTCGAAGAGAAGGAGGAGGTCTTCCGCACCTTGGTGGCCGGGCAGATCGCACCGCTGCCGGGCCTGATGGCGCTGCTCGACCGCGCCGATGACGCCGGCATTCCCATGGTCGCCGTGACCAACGCGCCGCGTCTCAACGCCGAGCTGCTGCTCTCCGGCCTTGGCATCACGCATCGTTTCAGGGCACTCGTGATCGGCGCCGAGCTGCCGCATGGCAAGCCGCATCCGCTACCGTACCAGGAAGGGCTGCGTTTCGTCGGCGCGAGGCCGGAAAGCTCGATCGCATTCGAGGACTCCCGCACCGGCGTGCAGTCCGCGACCGCCGCCGGCATTCCGACTGTCGGCATTCGCACCAGCCTCAGCCATGCTGACCTGATTGGAGCAGGCGCGGTCGCCTCCGCCAGCGCGTTCGACGATCCGGACCTGATCGCACGTCTTGCAAGCGTCATGGCGTGGTAGGAAATGGCGTCGTGAGAACCTCCATCCGTTAACCGTGATCGGCATCCGCATTGACCGCAGGCGCGAACCGCCGCACCATGCATCATCCTGATGTGAGGCCTTTGCCGTGACCGGACTGACCCATCGCCAAGCCGAAATCCTCAACATCGCGCGCGCCTCCGGCCGAGTCATGGTCGAGGAGCTCGCGCGCCGCTTCGAGGTGTCGGCGCAGACCATCCGCAAGGATCTCAACGATCTCTGTGAGCGCAGATCGCTGACCCGTATCCATGGCGGCGCCATCATCGCCTCGGGCGTCGAAAATCTGGCCTATGAGGCGCGCCGCTTCGTCGCCGCCGACGAGAAGAAGGCGATTGGGGCGGCCGCCGCCTCGCTGATCCCGAACGGCTGCTCGCTGTTCATCAACATCGGCACCACGACGGAGGAGGTCGCGAGCGCGCTGACCTCGCATGAGGACCTGCTCGTCATCACCAACAACCTCAACGTCGCCATGCTGCTCTACCGCCATCCGCGCATCGAGGTGGTGGTCGCCGGCGGCACGGTGCGGCGCGCCGACGGCGCCGTGGTCGGCTCGACCGCGACGCAGCTGATCGGCCAGTTCAAGGTCGACTACGCCATCATCGGCGCGTCCGCGATTGACGAAGAGGGCGCGCTACTCGACTTCGACTATCGCGAGGTGCAGGTGGCGCAGGCCATCATCGCCAATGCCCGCAGCGTCATGTTGGTCGCCGATTCCACAAAACTTCGCCGCAGCGCGCCGGTGCGCATCGCCCACATCACCCAGATCCAGACCTTCGTCACCGACCAGGAGCTGCCCGAGCGCCTCGCCACCATCTGCCACAGCAAGGGCATCGAGGTGGTCGAGGCGATGCCGAAGGGCGCGGATATCGACGATGCGCCGACCGACGGCCAGGACGCCGCACCGGAAGCCGCGCCGGTGGTGCGGCTGAGATAGCGGCTAAGCGTCGTCCGACGGGTTGAGCAGCGCAACGCCCGTCGGTTTGAAATCCTCTACATTGCGCGTAACAACCGTCAAACCATGAACTAGCGCGGTTGCAGCAATGAGCGCGTCGCGTTCGGCGCGCGGGTTGGGAACGTGAAGTTGTGCGCAACGCCGCGCGACAGCCGTATCGATAGGCAGGATCCGACCCTCGAAGCGAGCCAGAATCTGGCTGTTGATCCAGCTGCGCAAGATGGCACCTTGCGCTGCGTCCCTGCGTTCGATCAGGCGTGCGCCAAGTTCGATCTCGAGAATCGAAATGACTGAGATGAAGAAGTTTGCTGCCGGAATTGCGCCTGCCCAGGCAACGACGTGCCGATCGGCCTTGTCCGGTCGCCTCAATTCGGAAATGACATTGGTGTCCAGCAGGAACATCAGTCGAGATCAGCAGCCCTGAAGATGCCCTCGTCCACGCGAGGCGGATCGAAATCAAAATCCGCGTTCGTCTGCGCCAGAGCTTCCGCAAGGCTCATGTGTCCGCCGGTCAGGCGCAAGTAGTCCTCGATGGTCAGCAGGACATGGGCTGGACGGCCGCGGTCCGTAATGAAAACGGGTCCTTGCGATGCCGCTTTCTTGGCGCCGCTGGTGTCTTGATTGAATTCTCGGCTGGTCAGGGTGGTCACCATCGTCTGAGCCTCCAAGCCGTGGCCATGCTCCGCTTGGGAAGCTATGTAGGAATGTTGCTACATACAAGTGCAAAGACGTGCCGGCCCACTGGCCCGTGCCTGGATGCCGTTCGGTCGAGCTACTTGCGCCAAAATCTGTCCGTCCACCTGCCGATTTCGCTGCCTCATTGCCCACCAAAAAGTTCCGCTTTCGCTTCCTTTCGCCTCTCTTTCATCTTGCTTTCGTTTTCCGGTGTGATCTAATCAAAAGCGAAAGTAGCCGCTCGACGAACGGGCGGTCGCCGGGGGATGCGTCTGTTGGAGCGTATTTTCGATCTCGCCATCATTGGAGGCGGTGTTAACGGCTGCGGCATCGCGCGCGACGCGGTGGGCCGCGGTAACACGGTTTTCCTGTGCGAAATGAACGATCTGGCGAGCGGGACATCGTCCTGGTCGACCAAGCTCGTGCACGGTGGCCTGCGCTATCTCGAATATTACGAGTTCCGGCTGGTCCGGGAGGCGCTGATCGAGCGCGAGATCCTCTGGGGCATCGCGCCCCACATCATCCGACCCCTGCGTTTCGTTTTGCCGCATCACGCCGGCCTGCGCCCGGCCTGGCTGCTGCGCCTTGGCCTCTTTCTCTATGATCACATCGGCGGCCGTCACCTGCTGCCGGCGACCCGCTCGGTCGATCTCAAGCGCGATGAGGTCGGTAAGCCACTGATCCCGAATCGCTACAGCCGCGCCTTCGAATATTCGGACTGCTTCGTCGACGACGCCCGCCTCGTCGTGCTCAATGCGCGCGATGCCGCCGACAAGGGGGCCGAGATCCGCACCCGTACCCGCGCCACCGAGATTCGCCAGTCGGACGGCCTCTGGACCGTCAGCATGGTCGACACGCTGACTGGCGCGCGCTCGCAGATCCGGGCCAAGGCGCTGATCAATGCCGGCGGCCCCTGGGTCGAGGACGTGCTCGGCCGCGGCGCCGGCGTGAATGCGAAGGCCAAGGTGCGCCTGGTGCAGGGCTCGCACATCGTCGTGAAGAAGCTCTACGACCACGACCGCGCCTACATGTTCCAGAACGCCGACGGCCGCATCATCTTCGTGATCCCGTACCAGGACGACTTCACGTTGATCGGCACCACCGACCGCGACTATGACGGCGATCCCGCCAAGGTGAAGGCGACGACTGAGGAGATCGAATATCTCTGCAAGGCGGCGAGCGAATATCTGGCCAAGCCGGTCGCGCCCGCCGACGTGGTCTGGACCTATTCCGGCGTGCGTCCGCTTTATGACGACGGCGCCAGCGAGGCCAAGGCCGCCACGCGCGACTACGTGTTCGAGCTCGACACGCCCGGCGGCGTGCCGCTGCTGTCGATCTATGGCGGCAAGATCACGACCTATCGCAGGCTCGCCGAGGAGGCGCTGGAGCGCCTTGCGCCCTATCTGCGCAGCGCGAAGGCGCGCGAGGGCTGGACCGGCAAATGGCCGCTGCCCGGCGGCGACATGAACGTCTCCGACATCGACGGCCTGATCGCCGAGCTGCAGCGCGGCTACCCCTTCCTCAGTCATGCGCATGCGCGGCGCCTGGCGCGCGCCTATGGCACCCGCGCCATCAAGCTGCTCGGCGATGCCAAATCGGCTGCGGATCTCGGCCAAGCCTTCGGCGCCACGCTGACCGAGCGCGAGGTCCGCTATCTCATGGCCAACGAATGGGCCGTCACCGCCGAGGACGTGGTCTGGCGCCGTTCCAAGCTCGGCCTGCGACTATCTGCCGACGAGATCGCGGCCCTCGACGACTGGATCAGGAGCCACGCGGTGGCGCAAAGTCCCCTGCTGGAAGCGGGAGGACGCTCATGACCGTGACACTCGATCACGTGACCCGGACCGTCGAGGGCGTGCCGCACATCCGCGACGTCTCGCTGACGCTCGAGAGCGGCACGCTCAACGTGCTGCTCGGGCCGACGCTGTCGGGCAAGACCTCGATCATGCGGTTGCTCGCCGGCCTCGACAAGCCGACCACGGGCAAGGTGTTCGTCAACGGAAAGGACGTCACCGGCGCCGACGTGCGCCAGCGCTCGGTCGCCATGGTCTATCAGCAGTTCATCAACTACCCCTCGCTGACGGTCTACGAGAACATCGCCTCGCCCCTGCGCGTGCAGGGCAAGCCGCGCGACGAAATCGAGGCGCGCGTGGCGGAGGCGGCAAAGCTGCTGCGGCTCGAGCCGTTCCTGAAGCGCACGCCGCTCCAGCTCTCCGGCGGTCAGCAGCAGCGCACCGCGATCGCGCGCGCGCTGGTCAAGGGCGCCGATCTCGTGCTGCTCGACGAGCCGCTCGCCAATCTCGACTACAAGCTGCGCGAGGAGCTGCGGGCCGAGCTGCCGCGCATCTTCGAGGCCTCGGGCGCGATCTTCGTCTATGCCACCACCGAGCCGACCGAGGCGCTGCTGCTCGGCGGCAACACGGTGTGCATGTGGGAGGGCCAGGCACTGCAGATGGGCGAGACGTCGAACGTCTATCGCCGCCCGCGGACTCTGCGTGTCGCCCAGGTGTTCTCCGATCCGCCGCTCAACCTGGTGGGCCTCGAGAAGGGGGATGGCATGGTTCAATATGCCGGCGGCAGCGCTGCACCGGCGTCCGGACTTTATGCGGGACTTCCCGACGGCTTCTATCGCGTCGGCTTCCGCGCCCATCAGCTCGGGCTTGCCAATGGCGAGGCCGACCGTCACGCCTTCCACGCCACTGTCACGGTGACCGAGATCACCGGTTCGGAGAGCTTCGTGCATTTGACCCGCGACGGATCGAACTGGGTTGCGGTGCTGCACGGCGTGCATGAGTTCGAGCCCGGCCAGATGCTCGATGCCGTGCTCGATCCCAATGATGTCTTCGTCTTCGATGCCGCCGACCGCTTGGTCGCGGCACCGGGCTCTTAACGGGGAGATGCGCCATGGCCCGCATTGACCTCGTCGATCTCGCCCATTCCTACGGCGGCAACGATGCACCGCAGGAAAGCTTTGCGCTCAAGCCTGTCACCATGACCTGGCGGCAGGGCGGCGCTTATGCGCTGCTGGGCCCTTCCGGCTGCGGCAAGACCACGCTGCTCAACGTCATCTCCGGCATCATCACGCCGTCGCGGGGGAAAATCCTGTTCGACGGCAAGGACATCACACCGCTGTCAACCCAGAAGCGCAACATCGCCCAGGTGTTCCAGTTTCCGGTGATCTACGACACCATGACGGTCGGACAGAACCTGGCGTTCCCGCTGAAGAACCGCGGCGTGCCGAAGGCCGACATTGACAGGCGCGTCGCCGAGATCGGCCGCCTGCTCGACCTCGAGCCTTATTTGAACCGCAAGGCCACGCGCCTGACCGCCGACGCCAAGCAAAAGATCTCGCTCGGCCGGGGTCTCGTGCGCAACGACGTTGCCGCCGTGCTGTTCGACGAACCGCTGACGGTGATCGATCCCGAGCTGAAATGGCAGCTCCGCTCCAAGCTGAAGGCGCTGCATCGCGAACTCGACCTCACGATGATCTACGTCACCCACGACCAGACCGAGGCGTTGACCTTCGCCGACACCGTGGTCGTCATGCATGACGGCCGCGTGGTGCAGAGCGGCACGCCGGCCGAGCTGTTCGACAAGCCGGCGCACACCTTCGTCGGCTATTTCATCGGCTCGCCCGGCATGAACATCCTGCCGGCGGAGGTGAGGGGGCGCGAGGCGCGCATTGGCGGTCACGTCATCGCGCTGAACCGCAGCTATGACAACCTGCCTGCGGGAGCGAAGATCGAGATCGGCGTCCGTCCCGAATTCGTCGAGGTGGTCGCGCCCGCGCCCGGCCTGCTCACCGCCAGGATCGAGCGCATCGACGATCTCGGCCGCATCCGCTTCGCGCGCGTGCGCGTCGGCGACGCCAAGCTCGCGGCGCGTGCCCCCAGCAGCTTCACCAGCGCGGACGGCACCGCCGGGCTGAGATTCGATCCGTCGCACGTCCACGTCTATGCCGACAGCCTTCTGGTGGAGGGAGCCGCCTGATGGACAAGACCGTCAACCAAAAAGCCTGGTTCCTGGTGCTGCCGGTGTTCCTGGTCGTCGCCTTCTCGGCGGTGCTGCCGCTGATGACGGTGGTGAACTATTCGATGCAGGACACCTTCGGCAACAACCAGTTCTTCTGGAACGGCGTCGGCTGGTTCAAGGAGCTGCTCGATCCCTCCACCGATCTCGGCGGCCGCTTCCTCGCCTCGCTCGGCCGCAACCTGTTCTTCTCGCTCGTCATCCTCGCCATCGAGGTGCCGCTCGGCATCGTCGTCGCGTTGTCGATGCCGCGCGAGGGCTGGACCGTCGCGGCCTGCCTCGTCATCCTCGCGCTGCCGCTGCTGATCCCCTGGAACGTGGTCGGCACCATCTGGCAGATCTTCGGGCGTCCCGACATCGGCCTGCTCGGCTACGTTCTCAACGCCATGGGCTTCGACTACAATTACGTCTCCAACGACGTCGATGCCTGGGTCACCGTCATCGTGATGGACGTCTGGCACTGGACCAGCCTGGTCGCGCTGCTCTGCTACGCCGGCCTGAAGTCGATCCCCGAAGCCTATTACCAGGCCGCGCAGATCGACGGCGCCTCGCGCTGGGCCGTGTTCAAGGCGATCCAGCTGCCGAAGATGAACCGCGTGCTGTTGATCGCGGTGCTGCTGCGCTTCATGGACAGCTTCATGATTTACACCGAGCCGTTCGTCGTCACCGGCGGCGGGCCCGGCAATTCCACCACCTTCGTCTCGATCGAGCTGGTCAAAATCGCACTCGGCCAGTTCGATCTCGGCAAGGCCGCCGCGCTGTCGCTGGTCTACAACCTCATCATCCTGATCGTCTGCTGGATCTTCTACACCGTCATGACCAACGCCGGTGTGGAACGCAAAGTCCAGGCGGAAAGCGAGCCGGCGGTGGAGCCCAAACCTTCGGCCGCGCTCAAGCCCGTGCCCGCCCTCAAGCCTAGGGAAGGAGTGGCCTGATGCATTCGATCCCCGGCCGCCGCCTCATCATGGGGCTGTTCCTGGTCTTCCTGCTGCTGCCGATCTACTGGCTCGTCAACATGAGCTTCAAGACCAACAGCGAGATCGTCTCGACGATGACGCTGTGGCCGCACACCCCGACGCTGCAGCATTACAAGCGCATCTTCACCGACGAGAGCTGGTATTCGGGCTACATCAATTCGCTCGAATACGTCGTCCTCAACACCGTCATCTCGATCGCCGTGGCGCTGCCGGCGGCTTACGCCTTCTCGCGCTACCGTTTCCTCGGCGACAAGCACCTGTTCTTCTGGCTGCTGTCGAACCGCATGGCGCCGGCCGCGGTCTATGCGCTGCCGTTCTTCAATCTCTATTCGGCGATCGGGCTGTTCGACACCCCCTGGGCGGTCGCGCTCGCGCACTGCATCTTCAACGTTCCGCTGGCGGTGTGGATCCTCGAAGGCTTCGTCTCCGGCGTGCCGCGCGAGATCGACGAGACCGCCTTCCTCGACGGCTATTCCTTCCCGCGCTTCTTCATCAAGATCCTGGTGCCGCTGATTGCGAGCGGCATCGGCGTCGCCGCCTTCTTCTGCTTCATGTTCTCCTGGGTCGAGCTGCTGCTGGCGCGCACGCTGACCTCGGTGCACGCAAAGCCCATTGCCGCGATCATGACGCGCACGGTCTCGGCCGCCGGCATGGATTGGGGCCTGCTCGCCGCCGCCGGCGTGCTCACCATCATTCCGGGCGCGCTGGTGATCTGGTTCGTCCGCAACTACATCGCGCGCGGCTTCGCGCTCGGCCGCGTGTAGGAGGCATCAATGGAATCCATCGCATGGATGGCCTGGACGCTGCCGACCGCGATCTTCTTTGCCGCGCTCGCGTGCACGCTGGCGGTGATGACCTGGCTCGCCGCGGTCTATCCCGAGGCCGAGCGTGTCGGCGTGCTGCGCATCCCGACCACGCGCGGCGACCGCCTGTTCATCTCGCTGATCGCGGCCGCCGTCATCCACCTCGCGTGGATCGGCCTCGTCGGCACCGACGCGATCGCCACGCTGCCGGTCGGCGAGGAGGGGTTTGAGATCTCGAGCCTGTGGCTCGCATCAGGAATTTCGCTGGTCACGGCCGCGCTCATTTTCCGCACGGTCTGAAGCTTGCGAAGGGACGGCCAGATCCGGGACCAACCCGGGCCTGTATAAAAGTTTGTCGCTGCAACGGAGGAAAACATGCGACAGTTTAGGAGAAGGAAAGGTCCATTGACCAAGAATAGCTTTCTGACCATGTCCAGCGCCGCTGCGATCATCGCAGTGTCGCTCGCCGTCTCGGCGCCGGTTCGCGCCGCCGACGACGCCGTGATCCAGAAGTGGATCGCGGAATTCACGCCTTCGACGCTGTCGAAGGAGGACCAGAAGAAGGAGCTGGAGTGGTTCGCCAAGGCGGCCGAACCGTTCAAGGGCATGGAGATCAACGTCGTCTCCGAGACGATCACGACTCATGAATACGAGGCGCAGACGCTCGCCAAGGCATTCTCCGAGCTCACCGGCATCAAGCTCAAGCACGATCTCATCCAGGAAGGTGACGTCGTCGAGAAGCTGCAGACCCAGATGCAGTCGGGCAAGAACGTCTATGACGGCTGGATCAACGACTCCGACCTGATCGGCACGCATTTCCGCTACGGCCAGACCATTGCGCTGTCGGACTATATGACCGGCGAGGGCAAGGACGTCACCAACCCCATGCTCGACGTCAACGACTTCATCGGCAAGTCGTTCGGCACCGGGCCGGACGGCAAGCTCTACCAGCTGCCCGACCAGCAGTTCGCGAACCTCTACTGGTTCCGCTACGACTGGTTCACCAATGCCGACTACAAGGCCAAGTTCAAGGCCAAGTATGGCTACGAGCTCGGCGTGCCCGTGAACTGGTCGGCCTATGAGGACATCGCCGAGTTCTTCACCAACGACATCAAGGAGATCAACGGCGTCAAGGTCTACGGCCATATGGACTATGGCAAGAAGGACCCATCGCTCGGATGGCGCTTCACCGACGCCTGGCTGTCGATGGCCGGCAACGGTGACAAGGGCATTCCGAACGGTCTGCCGGTCGACGAATGGGGCATCCGCATGGAGGGCTGCCGCCCGGTCGGCTCTTCGGTGGAGCGTGGCGGCGACACCAATGGTCCGGCCGCAGTCTACTCGATCACGAAGTATCTCGAGTGGATGAAGAAGTATGCGCCGCCGCAGGCGCAGGGCATGACCTTCTCCGAGTCGGGCCCCGTGCCGTCGCAGGGTAACATCGCCCAGCAGATGTTCTGGTACACCGCCTTCACCGCCGACATGGTGAAGCCGGGTCTGCCGGTGGTGAATGCGGACGGTACGCCGAAATGGCGTATGGCTCCGTCGCCGCACGGCTCCTACTGGAAGGAAGGCATGAAGCTCGGCTACCAGGACGCCGGCTCCGCCACGCTGCTGAAGTCGACCCCGCCGGATCGCCGCAAGGCAGCCTGGCTCTATCTCCAGTTCATCGTTTCCAAGTCGGTGAGCTTGAAGAAGAGCCATGTCGGTCTCACCTTCATCCGTGAATCCGACATCTGGGACAAGTCGTTCACCGAGCGTGCGCCGAAGCTCGGCGGCCTGATCGAGTTCTACCGCTCGCCCGCGCGTGTGCAGTGGACCCCCACCGGCAACAACGTGCCCGACTATCCGAAGCTCGCGCAGCTGTGGTGGCAGAACATCGGCGATGCGTCGTCCGGTGCGAAGACGCCGCAGCAGGCGATGGACGCTCTCGCGGCGGCCCAGGACTCCGTGCTGGAGCGCCTGGAGAAGTCCGGCGTGCAGGGCGCCTGCGGTCCGAAGCTGCACAAGAAGGAGTCGGCCGAATTCTGGTTCGCCAAGGCCCAGAAGGACGGCACCATCGCGCCGCAGCGCAAGCTCGCCAACGAGAAGCCGAAGGGCGAGACGGTGGACTACGACACCCTGATCAAGTCGTGGCCCGCCACTCCGCCCAAGCGCGCATCGCTGCAGTAAGCGACGTCTCATAACCACGAAAGGCCGGGAGCAATCCCGGCCTTTTTGTTTTGGTGGTGTGTTGCTTCCACACCCGTCATTGCAAGCGCAGCTCGCAACGACGCGTTTGTTGAGGAAGGCGCCCACCACAACCACGGTGTGGTCCTGGCGAAGGCCAGGACCCGTAACCACCGAACTTTGTTATGGCGAACAACGGTGGCCACGTCGGGCCAAGACAACGGCCACCGGGGAAATGGGCCGTGGCTTTCGCCAGGACGACGCGGGGAGACGGCGTAGTCGACCGCGCCTCCGCTTGACTCCCCATCACATCGAATTCATGATCAGCATAATGCGATTGAAGTAATCGTATATCGATTACTCGCGAAAGCCGTTTGGGCCAGCATTGGCCCGTTCCGGAGGCGGGTGGATGGCATTGATCGAGGCGTTCAGGCAGTTGCTGGGCGACACGGCCGTGCTGACGCGCGAGGAGGATCTCGCGGGTCTGACCGAAGATTGGCGCGGCCGGTTTCACGCGCCGGCGCTCTGCGCGGTCCTGCCTTCGACGACGGAGCAGGTCGCGGCGATCGTCCGTCTCTGTGTCGCCCATGACACGCCGGTGCTGCCGCAGGGCGGCAACACCAGCCTGTGCGGCGGCGCGACGCCGTCGGGGCAGGGCAAGCCGCCTGTGATCGTTGCCCTGACGCGCATGCGCCGGATCCGCTCGCTCGATCCCGTCAACAATACCATGGTGGTCGATGCCGGCTGCGTGCTTGCGACCATCCAGGAGAGCGCGGTTGCCGCCGGCCGGCTTTATCCGGTCAGCCTCGGCGCTGAAGGCTCGTGCCAGATTGGCGGTAATATCGGCACCAATGCCGGCGGCACCGGCGTGCTCCGCTATGGCAATACGCGCGACAATGTGCTCGGGCTCGAAGTCGTGCTGCCGGACGGCTCGATCTGGGACGGCCTCTACGCGCTGCGCAAGAATAACACCGGCTACGACCTCAAGCATCTGTTTATCGGTTCGGAAGGCACGCTCGGCATCATCACCGGTGCGGTGCTGAAGCTGCATCCGCTGCCGACGGCGGAAGCCGTCGCCTGGCTCACTGTCGACAGTCCGCATCAGGCGCTCGACGTGCTCGGGCTGTTCCAGGCGGCCTGCAACTCGCGGCTCTCCGCCTTCGAGCTGATGAATGCCAAACAGATCCAGCTCGTGCTGGAGCAGGTACCGGGCCGGCGCTGCCCGGTCGCAGAGATCGACACCTGGCACGTGCTCGTTGAACTCTCCGACACCGGCGATGCAGCCGCGCTCGCGGCGACGATGCAGGCGGTGCTCGAGCAGGCGCTTGAAGCGGGCCTCGTCAGCGACGGCGTCGTCGCGTCCAGCGAGGCGCAGCGCAAGGCGATGTGGCTGTTGCGTCACAGCGTGTCGGAAGCCAACAAGAAGGCCGGCGTCGGCCTGACCTCGGATACCGCCGTGCCGGTCTCCACCGTGCCTGCCTTCATCGACCAGGCCATGGCGGCTGTGCGCGCGATCGTACCGGACCTGCCGTTCATCATTGTCGGCCACATGGGCGATGGCAACATCCATCTCATCCCCTTCTTCAGCTTCGCCGAATGGGACGCGCTGCCGGACCGCGACGTGACTGCGCAGAAGATCCGCCGCGCCATGAACGATGTCGCCAGCTCCTTGCGCGGCACCTTCAGCGCCGAGCACGGCGTCGGGCGCACGCTGACCGGCGAGATGAGCCGCTACAAGCCGCCGGTCGAGCTCGCTCTTATGCGGGCGGTGAAACAGGCGTTCGATCCGTCGGGTCTGTTCAATCCCGGCCGCGTTCTGCCGCCGTCATGGGCGCCTGAGGCGGCCCCAATTTCGCCGACCACCGCAACATCGTAGAGAGGGGACTGACATGACCAACGCATCGAAGCTCATTACTTCCCGCCGTCGTCTGCTGCTTGGCGCGGGAGCCGGCGCTGTCGCGCTGGCCGCGCCGTCCGTCTGGTCGCCGTCCCGCGCCGCGGGCAAGCGCATCGTCGTGCGCGACGACGGCGGCATCTACACCAAGGCCTATGGCGCGGTGTTCTATCGTCCGTTCACCGCAGCGACCGGCATCGAGGTCGTCGGCGTGCAGGCCAATGCAGAGCCGGTCGCGCAGATCAAGACCATGGTCGATACCAAGAACTACAGCTGGGACATGGCCAAGATCTCCTGGCCCGCGATCGAGATACTGACCACCGGCGGCAAGCAATATCTGGAGAAGCACGGTCTCGAATCCGAGCCGGTCGTCAAGTCGATCCCGGCCGAATTTGCTTCGCCCTACGGTGTTGCCACCAACGTCTACACCACCGTGCTGGCCTACCGCACGGACGCATTCAAAGGACGCAAAGCACCGCAGTCCTGGGCTGATTTCTGGAACGTGGCGGAGTTTCCGGGCCGCCGCGCCGTGCGCAAGCATCCGTTCGACACGATCGAGCAGGCGCTGATGGGTGCGGGCGTGCCGACCGCGCAGGTCTACCCCTGCGATCTCGACAAGGCCTTTGCCTCGCTCGACAAGATCAAGTCGCAGGTCGCCGTGTGGTGGACCAGCGGCGCGCAGGTCGAGCAGATGCTGACCTCGGGCGAGATTGATCTGCTGCCGACCTGGGTGTCGCGTCCCCAGGCAGCCCAAGCAGCCGGCGCGCCGGTCGAGATCGTCTGGAATCAGGGCATCTGGGGCGGCGACAATTGGTCGATCCTATCAGGCACGCCGAACGCCGATGCCTGCCGCGAGTTCATCAAGTTCGCTTCTGATCCGAAGCGCCAGGCGGCGCTCGTCGAATATTTCCCGGCCGGTCTCACGCAGCCGGAGGCCTTCAACTACGTCAAGCCCGAAGTCGCGAAGAACTGCCCGACCTACCCCGACAACATCAAGGCCGGGCTGAAGATCAACGCCAAATACTGGCTCGACAACCAGGCCGCCGTCATCGAGCGCTTCAACAGCTGGATCCTGGCTTGATCGGCAAGGTAGGCGCCAGCGGATCGGAGCGGCTCATGGTCTCCTCGAGCCTGCGCATTCACGCGCTGTGCAAGCGCTATGGCGACTTCGTTGCGCTGGCGCCGACCAGCCTCGACGTCGCAAAGGGCGAATTCCTCACCCTGCTCGGCCCCTCGGGATCGGGCAAGACTACGCTGCTCAGCCTGATCGCCGGACTCGCCCATCCCGACGAAGGGCAGATTCTGATCGACGACACCGACGTCACGCGCAGCCCGGCCTATGCGCGCGACATCGGTGTCGTGTTCCAGAACTACGCGCTGTTTCCTCACATGACGATCGAGGACAACATCGCCTTTCCCCTCAAGATGCGGAAAGTCTCTGATGCGGAGGCGCGCCGGCGTACCGCCGAGGCGCTGGAGACGGTGCGCCTGCCGCACGTCGCAAAGCGTTATCCGCGCGAATTGTCCGGCGGTCAGCAGCAGCGCATCGCGCTGGCGCGCTGCATCGTCTATCGCCCCGCCATCATTCTGATGGACGAGCCGCTGGGGGCACTCGACAAGAAGCTGCGCGACCAGATGCAGCTCGAGATCAAGCGCATCCATCGCGAGCTCGGCACCACGATCGTCTACGTTACCCACGACCAGGAAGAGGCGATGACCATGTCGGATCGCATCTGCCTGATGAACGCAGGCGCGATCGAGCAGCTCGGCACGCCGCAGGATCTCTACTTCCGGCCGCGCTCGGTGTTCGTCGCCGACTTCCTCGGCGAGTCCAACCTGCTCAGCGCCACCGTGCGCGGCGTCGACGGCGAGGGACTGGACATCGTCCTCACCGAGCAGCTTGCGGCCTCGCGCGCGGTCGGCAATGGCTCCCGGTTCGTCGCCGGCGAGCCGGTCAAGGTCATGGTGCGCCCGCAGAACCTCGTGGTCGGCGAGGGCGGCCAGCTGTCCGGCCGGCTTACGGACGTGATGATCAGCGGCAGCCTGACGCGGCTCTACATCGCACCGGAGACCGCGGACCTGCCCCAGCTCGTTGCTGCCCATCCGACCCGCAGCGGAGCGGCGCCTTACGAGATCGGCCAGCGCCTGTCGCTCGGATGGCATGCGGCGGATGCCGTCGCCATCCATGACGGGAAGGGGGGCTGAGCTTGGCTGGCATGCGCGCGATATCGCAGAGGCTGGCCTGGACGCGGGCCGCAATGGGCGCGCCGCTGGTGCTGCTGCTCGTGTTGTTTCTGGTCTATCCCGTCGGCCAGCTGCTGCTGCTCAGCGTCTACGGCGACAATGGCTTCACGCTTGCGCAATATCGCCAGCTCTTTGCTTCGTCCGTCTATCTCGACGTTCTCCTGATCACGCTCAAGATATCGCTGGCGACCACGCTGGTCTGCGTCGTCACCGGCTATCCGATCGCCTATCTGATCTCGGTCGTCGGCAAGGAGCGTAAGGCGACGCTGCTGTTCTGGGTGCTGCTGTCGTTCTGGACCAGCTTTCTCGTTCGCGCCTTCGCCTGGATCGTGCTGCTCGGCCGCAACGGCGTCATCAACAAGCTCCTGCTCTCGCTCGGCATCATCTCGAGCCCCGCGAGCCTGCTCTACAATTTCGGCAGCGTCCTGGTCGGTATGGTCAATGCGCTGCTGCCGCTCGCCGTGCTGACCATGCTCTCGGTGATGGAGAACATCGACCGCACCCTGCCGCGCGCTGCCGCCACGCTCGGAGCGCGACCGGGCATGGCGTTCTGGAAGATCTATTTTCCGCTGTCGTTGCCCGGCGTTGCCGCTGCCGGAATCATGGTGTTCGTCACGGCGATCGGCTTCTTCATCGTGCCGGCGCTGCTCGGCGGACGCCGCGAGACCATGATCACCCAGCTCATCATCGACCAGGTCCAGCAGACCATGAACTGGGGCTTCGCCGGTGCGATCTCGGTGCTGCTGCTGGTCGTCGTCCTCATCGTCTTTGCCGCCTATGACCGGCTGCTCGGCCTGTCGACCATGACGGGCGCATCGGCACCGAGCAATGCGAAGCCGTCGCGTCTGTCGGGCCCAGTCGTGCGGACAGGCGATGCGCTGCTGACGCTGCTCGGCGCGATTTCCGACCGTATCGTTCTGCTATGGCCGTCACGCCGTCGCGACCGCAATCCCGATCAGGCCGGCATGGGCTTGCAGGCTTTCGTCTGGACCATGCTGCTCATCATCAGCGCCCCGACGATACTGATGATCCCGCTGTCATTCGGCACCGGCGGTCTGAATTGGCCGCCGCAGGGCTTTACCCTGCATTGGTACGAGACGGTGCTGAATTCGCCGGTCTGGACCCAGGCCATGCTGCGCTCGCTGCTGGTTGGCATCGGCACCGGTCTGCTCGCCATGCTGATCGGCACGCCGGCCGCGTTCCTGCTGGTGCGCAGCGATATCCGCGGCAAGGCGGCGTGGCTCGCCTTCATCCTGTCGCCGATCGTGGTGCCGCGCATGATCATCGCAGTCGGCCTGTTCTACGTGTTCGCGCGCATGGGTCTCGTCGGCAGCGCCGTCGGCCTCATTCTCGGCCACACCGTCGTCGCCGTGCCTTACGTGGTCATGACCATGATGGCCGTGCTGCGCAATTATGACACGCGGCTGGATCAGGCTGCGCAGAGCCTCGGGGCGCGCCCGGTCGCGACGCTGCGTTTCGTCACCTTCCCGATCCTCGGCGCCGGGATGATGTCGTCTTTCCTGTTTGCGTTTGCGACCTCGTTCGACGAGCTGACCATCGCGCTGTTTGCCACCGGCGGCCTCAACGCGACGTTGCCCAAGCAGTTCTGGGACGAGGTGACGCTTCAGGTCTCGCCCTCGATCGCCGCCGTCTCGACCTGTCTGTTCGTTTTCATGGGGCTTCTCATCTTCGTGGCCGAACGCCTGCGCCGGCGCGCCGCCGCGAGATAGAGGCGCCACCGTCCAACCAGAGGTTCTCAAGTCATGCTCACTGCCAATCGTCTCCGCGGCCTGTTCCCGGCCATTCCGACCCCGGTCAAGGCCGACGACACCATCGAAGCCGCCGCGGTCTCTTCCATGTTCACCTGGCTCAACAAGCAGGGTATCGACGGCGTGGTGCCGCTCGGCGGCACAGGCGAATACGGTGCGCTGGCTAGATCCGAGCGGATCAAGATGGCCGGTCTGTCGGCGAAGGCGATGGCCGGCAAGGGACCCGTCATCGCAGGCGTGCTCGACACCGGCTTCCACGATGCCTTGCAGGCGGGCCGTGAATTCGCAGCCGAGGGCGTGGACGGCCTGCTGGTTCTTACGCCATATTATACCAACCCGACTCAGGCGGGCGTTCGCGACTATTTCCTGCGCTATGCCGATGCCTCGCCGGTGCCGATCCTGATCTACGAGATTCCCTATCGCACCCGGATCGCGATCGAGCCCAAGATCCTGCATGAGCTCTCCAGGCATCCCAACATCATCGGCATGAAGGCCTGCAATCTCGACATGTATCATTTCCTTCAGGTCGTGGCCGGCGTCGACGAGAGCTTTGCGGTGCTGAGCGGCGAAGACAGCCTCTTTCCGCTGCATCTCGCCGCGGGCGCCAGGGGCGGCATCATCGTGACCGCGTGCCTGTTGCCGCGCGCCTGGCGTCAGATCTTCGAGACGGCGACTGCAGGCAAGACGGCGGAGGCCCTGAGCCTGCATCGCCGCCTGATTCCACTGATGAACATGGCGTTCGCCGAGACCAATCCGGGACCGATGAAGGCCGTGATGGACATGGTCGGCGTCGAAGCACCGCGGATGCTGGCGCCGCTGGTGCAGCCGGCGCCAGCCCTGGTCGCCGCCTTGCGTGCCGAGCTCGGCCGGCAGCTGGCGATCTCGGAGGGCATCGCATGAGAGGATGGCAGCATGGCGCGTAGCAGCCGCGTGAGCGGCGGCCGGCCTGCGAAGGCAAAGGCCGCCAAGGTAGGCGACAAGACAAGCGCAAAGTCCGCGGCGAAGGCGACTGACAAGGCGGACGAGCCGCGCTCGTCTCTGTTCGTCGGCTCGACCGAGAAGGCGTTCCAGGTTCTGCATGCCTTCGATGGGCCACGGCGCTTCATGACACTTGCCGATATCGCGCGGGCCGCCAATCTCGATCGCAGCGCTACGCAGCGCCTGGTCTACACGCTGGAATCGCTCGGCTATCTCAAGCGGGTTGAGGGCACGCGCAACTACGGGCTGACGTCGAAGGTGCTGCAGTTCTCCCACAGCTATCTCAAGGCCAACGAGCTCATCGACAAGGCCTCGCCCTATCTTCTCGAGATCAGCCGCAATCTTGGCGAGACCTGTAACCTGCATGAACTGGACGGCCACGAGGTCGTGTTCGTGGCGCGCTTTCCCGGCCAGCACCTCATCCATATCGACTTCGTGATCGGAAGCCGGCTTCCGGCCTATTTCACGGCTTCCGGCATAGCCATCCTGGCGGCTCTTCCTGAGGCAGAGCAACAGGAGCTCTTGAAGCGTACGCGGCTTGAGCCACTCACGCCTTACACGATTACGGATCCGGATAAGCTCATGAAGCAGGTGCACCTCGCCGCCAAGCGCGGCTATTCGATCCAGATCAACCAAAGCGTCATGGGCGATATTTCCGTTGCGGCGCCGATCATCGACGAGCACGGACGGGCCATCGCCGCGGTCAACATCTCCGTCCCCACGACGCGATGGACCACGGAGCGTGTCGAAGCCGAACTCGTTCAGCATGTTCACGTTGCCGCAACCTCGATCTCGAAGTCCAAGTTCAAGCGCTACGCGGCCTGAACGCCGATGCCGATGCTCCTCAATTCCAGCGACTATCGCCGCCGAGCGCGACGGTTCCTCCCGCGCGGCTTGTTCGAGTACATTGATCGCGGCTCGGAGGACGAAACGGCATTGACGCGCCTGCGGGCCTCGCTTGACGCCATTACCCTGCTGCCCGCGGTACTGACGGGGCGCGACCGGCGCGATCTCGACACGGTGTTGTTCGGCCGAAGGCTCGCCGGGCCCCTCGTCGTCGCGCCAACTGCGCTCGCCGGACTTGTTTCGCATGATGGGGAGACGAAGCTTGCCCGCGCGGCCTCGCGCGTCGGCATTCCCGTCTGCATCTCGACGCAATCGGTGACAACCGTGGAGACGATCCGGCGCGGCGCGCCGGATGCGCTGCTCTGGTTCCAGCTCTATGTCTGGCGCGATCGCGCCCTGACCGCGCGCCTCCTGGAGCGGGCGAGCGCCTGCGGCTGCGACAACCTGCTCGTCACGGTCGATACGCCGGTCTCGCCGAAGCGGGAGTATAATGAACGCAACGGTTTCGGTATTCCTTTCAAACCGCGGCTGCGCAGCATGCTCGACGTGTCACTGCATCCGAGTTGGCTGTTCGGGGTTCTGGCGCGCTATTTGGTGAGCGAGGGCATGCCGACCTACGGCCATTATCCGGAAGCGTTCCGCACCGCCATCACCCGCGCTGACATTGCCGAGTCGGTCCGGATCGAGCCGCGGCTGAGCTGGGATGACATGTGCTGGCTGCGCGAGATCTGGCCGGGCAAGCTCACCATCAAGGGCGTGCTTGCGGTGGAGGACGCCGAAAGGGCAGTCGAGATCGGCGCCGACGGCGTCGTGGTTTCGGTCCATGGCGGCCGCAATCTCGACTGTCTGCCGGCTCCTGCGGACTGCATTCCGGCGATTGTCGGCGCCGTGAAGGGGCGTCTGACGATTCTGGCCGACAGCGGCGTCCGGCGCGGCACCGACGTCCTGAAGTATCTGGCGCTGGGCGCGGAAGCTGTGCTTCTCGGCCGCTTGCCGCTGTGGGGGCTTGCATCCGGGGGAGAGGCGGGCGCCGAAGCCATCCTGCGCATGGTCCTGCGCGAGATGGATACCGCCATGGCTTTCCTGGGAGCGCATTGCGTTCCGGCCTTGCGGAATGGGCGCGCGAGTGAGCTACGGAACTAAGTTCAACTGCAACATTTGGAAAACCGCCATGTCCGTCAAATCAGCACCGCAGACGCATACCGCCAATGTCGATCTTGCCGGCGAAGTCGACAGGCTTCTCGCCGAGCTCGGCGTCAAGCGCTCCGACTATACGGAGGGCGCCATCGTCGTTCGTACGCCGATCACGGGCGGGATCATTGGCCGCGTCATGGAGATCGGCGCAGCCGAAGCTGCCGGCGTGATCGAACAGGCGCACGCGGCGTACCTCGGCTGGCGACTGGTGCCGCCACCCAAGCGAGGGGAGCTCGTGCGGCTGTTCGGCGAGGAGCTTCGCGCCCGCAAGGAGGCTTTGGGCCGACTGGTGTCGATCGAGGTCGGCAAGATCGTCTCCGAAGGCCTTGGCGAGGTTCAGGAGATGATCGACATCTGCGATTTCGCGGTCGGCCTGTCGCGGCAGCTCTACGGACTGACGATCGCAACCGAGCGCGGCGAGCATCGCATGATGGAAAGCTGGCATCCGCTTGGCGTCACCGGCATCATCTCTGCGTTCAATTTTCCGGTCGCTGTGTGGGCCTGGAACGCAGCCCTGGCGCTGGTGTGCGGCAACAGCCTCGTCTGGAAGCCGTCCGAGAAAACACCGCTGACTGCGCTTGCGACCCACGCCCTTTTTGAGCGTGCGGTCAAACGCTTCAACGAGGCTGGCGGGGATGCGCCGCAGGGGCTCGCGGTGGTGCTGTTCGGCGGCCGTGAGATCGGCGAGGCGCTCGTCGACCATGCGAAGGTGCCTCTGGTCTCGGCAACCGGGTCTACAGCAATGGGACGCGCGGTCGGTCCGCGGCTCGCCAGCCGGTTCGCCCGGGCGTTGCTCGAGCTCGGCGGCAACAATGCGGCGATCGTCGCGCCGACGGCCGACCTCGACCTCACGCTGCGTGGCGTTGCCTTTGCCGCGATGGGAACGGCGGGACAGCGTTGCACGACGTTGCGTCGCCTGTTCGTCCACGAGAGCATCTACGACAGCTTTGTGCCGCGCCTGAAGCGGGCCTATGCGTCCGTCACCGTCGGCTCTCCGCTGGAAGGCGGTAACCTGGTTGGTCCGCTGATCGACGGCGCGGCCTATCACGCGATGCAGCGTGCGCTCGAGGCTGCGAGCGCTGCCGGAGGTCAGGTCCAAGGTGGCGAACGCATTGCCATCGAAGGGGCCGCCGACGCTTACTATGTCCGCCCGGCGCTGGTCGAGATCGCGGCGCAGACCGGACCGGTTGTGCACGAGACCTTCGCGCCGATCCTCTACGTGATGAAATATCGCGATTTCGACGCCGTGCTCGAGTTGCACAACGCCGTTCCGCAGGGGCTGTCGTCGTCCATCTTCACCAATGATCTGCGCGAAGCGGAAACATTCTTGTCGGCGCGTGGCTCTGATTGCGGCATTGCCAACGTCAATATCGGCCCATCCGGCGCGGAGATCGGAGGCGCCTTCGGCGGCGAGAAGGAGACCGGCGGCGGACGCGAGTCCGGATCCGACGCGTGGAAAACCTATATGCGGCGAGCGACCAACACCATCAATTACGGCCGCACGCTCCCGCTGGCTCAAGGCGTCAAGTTCGACGTGGTATGACCGGTCCAAAAGTGCGTCTGGCGCGCATACGCATCGCCCTGCGGCTATGCGAGGCCGGCGCGTACTGTCATGCCCCGCGTTCGCGGGGCATGACAGTGATTGCGTGGGCCTACTCCGCCGGCTCGGCCGCCAGCGTCGGGTAATCCGTATACCCCTTGGCGCCGCCGCCGTAGAAAGTATTCTTGTCCCAGTCGTTCAGCGTCGCCCCCTGCTTCAGCCGCTCGACCAGGTCGGGGTTGGAGATGAACGGCTTGCCGAAGGCGATCAGGTCGGCGGCGTTGGCGGCCAGCACCTTGTTTGCGAGCTCGAAATCGTAGCCATTGTTGGCGACGTAGGCACCACTGAAGCGCTTGCGCAACGACGCATAGTCGAACGGCGCGACGTCGCGCGGCCCGCCGGTGGCGCCTTCGACCACATGAAGATAGACCAGCTTCAGCGCGCTGAGGCCGTCGACGATGTGATCGTACAGGGCCTGCGGGTTGGAATCCGAGATGTCGTTGGCCGGCGTCACCGGCGAGATGCGGATGCCGGTACGATCGGCGCCGGCCTCGGCGACGACCGCCTTGGAGACCTCCAGCATCAGCTTCGCGCGGTTCTCGATCGAGCCGCCATAGGCGTCTAGGCGCTTGTTGGTGCCGTCCTTGGCGAACTGCTCGAGCAGATAGCCGTTGGCGCCGTGGATCTCGACCCCGTCGAAGCCGGCTTCCAGCGCATTCTTCGTGGCGCGCTTGAAGTCGTCGATGATTGCAGGGATTTCGGAGAGCTCGAGCGCGCGCGGCTCGGAGACGTCGGCGAAGCCGCCGTTGACGAAGGTCTTGCCCTTGGCGCGGATCGCGCTCGGTGCCACCGGAGCTGCGCCATTCGCCTGGAGATCGACATGCGAGATGCGGCCGACATGCCAGAGCTGGATGAAGATCTTGCCGCCGCGTTCATGCACTTTGTCGGTGACCTTGCGCCAGCCAGCGACCTGCTCCTTGCTATAGATGCCGGGTGTGTCCTGGTAGCCCTGACCTTGTTGCGAGACCTGGCTCGCCTCGGTGATCAGGAGGCCCGCGGACGCGCGCTGGGCGTAATAATCGGCGGCGAGCGGACCGGGCACGAAGCTGCCGGGTACGGCGCGATTACGCGTCAGCGGCGCCATGACGAGGCGGTTGGCCAGCGTGATCGGGCCGAGCTTGTAGGTCTCAAACAATTTGGTCGAACGGCTCATGGGAATGCTTCCAGGCGGTGAGAGGTCTCGAACACTTGTGCATCGCGACATCAGGCGCAAGGGATGAGCCATACGGAAAGTGCAGGCGAGCTACGCGGCAGGGCGCGCGTAGCATAATTCATGTGCAATTTCGGCGGCGACAGCGGATTTCCGCTGTCGCGGCCGTGCGATTTCACAAATCAGTTCGCGCCCATGAAATCGCGCTTGCCGATCTCGACGCCGTTATGACGCAAGATGCCGTGGGCTGTCGCGGCGTGGAAATAGAGGTTCGGCAGCGAGAACGAGCTCAGGAATTGCTGTCCCGTCATGGTGATGGTCTTGCCGGGGCCGACCGGAAAGGTGACGTCCCTGGCTTCGGCGCCCTCAAACTGCTCAGGCTTGAAGGATTTGACGTAGTCGATCGTCTTCGCCAGCCGCTGCTTCAACTCCGCAAAGCTCGTTTCGGTGTCGGGCGTCGAGGGGACCTCGCTTTGCGTCAGCCGCGCGCAGCCTCTGGTCGGATAGTCGCTGACCAGCTGGATCTGCCGCGACAGCGGCAGCATGTCCGGGAAGAGGCGCGAGCCGAGCAGGACGCTGGGATCGATCTTCCTGGCCGCGCAATGCGCCTCAGCCTTGGTGAGCAGCCCGGTCACGCTGTTCAGCATTTGCAAATAGGCGGGAACGACGGCGTCGTAGAAGGACATGTGATGCTCTCTTCAATGAGGGAAAACTCAGGAGGAAACCTGAGCCACTCACATGGGAGCCTCATGGAATAATACAATCGTGGAAACGGCTTGTGCGGTGCGAAAATTCTACCGCACCGTCGCCTGTGGCTGGGCCTGCACCGTGCCGCCGCGCATGCGCGCGAGCAGCTCGGCGGTCGGCC
The DNA here is from genome assembly GCF_025200865.1 of Bradyrhizobium sp. NC92. Taxonomy (NCBI): domain Bacteria; kingdom Pseudomonadati; phylum Pseudomonadota; class Alphaproteobacteria; order Hyphomicrobiales; family Nitrobacteraceae; genus Bradyrhizobium; species Bradyrhizobium sp. NC92. The sequence continues at coordinate 6,443,757 of NZ_CP104171.1, read as the reverse complement.
AGGAATCCGCTGGCAGGCCGTATTTGACCTGCATCGCTTTCACCGCGGCGCGGCTCTGCTGTCCCAGCACACCGTCGACCTTGCCGACGTTGAAGCCGGCGCGCACCAGCAGCTGCTGCAATTCCTTGAGCTCGTTGAATGGCAGTTGCGCGACCGGCGCCGCCGGCTTGCGCATCGGCGCCGCTCCGGCGATGCGCGAGGCGAGATAGCCCGCGGTGGTCGAATAGATCAGCGAGTTGTTCCACTCGGTGTAGGCGGCGAAATTCGGATAGGCCATGAAGGCCGGCCCGAAGCGTCCCATCGGCAGCAGCACGGACGCTGCCAGATTGTCGTTCGGCAAGGGGCGGCCGTCGGAATAAGTGACGCCCAGTTGCGCCCATGTCGAGCGCGGCTCGCGCACGGTAAGATCGGTCTTCTCCCACGGCAGGTTCGGCGGCACCTTGATCTCCTCCAGCCACGGCTCGCCGCGCCGCCATTTCAGTCCGTTTGCGATGTAGTTCGCGGTCGAGCCGATCACGTCGGCTGGCGAGCGCAACAGGTCGCGGCGTCCGTCGCCGTCATAGTCGACGGCGTAGTTGACGTAGTGCACCGGCAGGAATTGGGTCTGGCCGAGCTCGCCGGCCCAGGAGCCGATCATCTCCTCGGGATGCAGATCGCCGCGGTCGATGATCTTCAGCGCCGCGATGGTCTCATTCACGAACATCTCCGAGCGGCGGCAATCATAGGCCAGCGACACCAGCGATTTCAGCGTCGGCAGGTTGCCCATGTTGGCGCCGAAATCGCTCTCGAGGCCCCAGAACGCGGCGATCACGGCGGGCGGCACGCCATATTCCTTCTCCGCGCGTGCGAACGCCGCGGCGTATTGCTTGATGTGCTGCTGCCCGTTCTGCATGCGATAGGGCGCGGCCATCCGGCCGGCGAATTCGGTGAAGAGCTGGCCGAACACGCGCTGGCCGCGGTCGCGGTTGACGATGCCCTGGTCGTAGACGAGATAGGGCGATGTGTCCGCGATCGTCCGCTGCGACACGCCGGCGGCGATGGCCTGCTGCTTCACGTCGGCGAGGAAGCGATCGAAGCTCGCGCCGTTATGGCAGGAGGCCGCGCGCGGCGACGGCGCACTGGGCTTGGGCGCCGCGGGTCTTGCGGGCGGCGGCGCGAACTGGGCAGAGGCGGTGGCGGAGCATGCGAGGAGCGCGACGGCCGCGATCGCAAATCGGGTCTGGAGCATGGGGGTTCCGGCGGGGAGGGCAGGCGTGGATTCGCCCGAAGTCTAAAGCATGATCCGGAAAAGTGCGAAGCGGTTTTCCGAGAAGATCATGCCTATCCAAACAGCCGCATCAGCAGCGCCTTGCCGACCGGGAGCGCTTTGACGCCCTGATAGGCGCGCACATATTCGCCGGCATAAAACGCCCTGATCGCGTGCACGCGCGTGTCCAGGCCCTCCTCGAACCGCACCGCGAATCCGTCCGTCGTCCGCCGCACTACCATCGCCGCGATCGCGCGGCCATAGATCCGGCATTCGATCGTGCTGCCGGGCCTCGGCGGATCGGGATCGATCAGGCGGGCCCCGGTGATGGAGATGTCGGCGAGCCGCGCGAGATGGGACCTGCCATCCTGGCGCAAAAGGACCGGTTCATTGCGATTGAACCGCTCCGCCTTGCGCTTGCGCGGCTGCTCGATGCAGACGAAGCAGACCACGGTGAGAATGAGCGCGTTGTAGAGGCTCCAGGCCAGCGCCAATCCGCCATAGGCGATGTTCTCGCCGTGCAGGTGCAGGATGAAGGCGTAAGCGATGGCCGCAAGCGTGATGAGGAGGGCGGTGCCATAGAGACGCAGCAACGGCCATTCGACGAAGCGCCTGTCGCGGTCGCCGCCTTTCGCGGTGACCTTGAACTTGTGTCCCTTCGGCTTCAACAGGCCGGTCGCAACCGCCTTGAGCACGGCGGGCGCCGCGATGAGCTGCGAGACATCCGTCATCATGGCGAGCGAACGGCCATGCGACAGCCAGGCCATGGTGAGACTGTTCCAGACATAGAACGGCAGAAAGATGCGCAATAGCTCGGCCAGGTCGGCCCGGACAGCCTTGATGCCGAACAGCAGGAACAGCCAGGGCACCACAAGGCCGGCCACCTTCGAGGTGTAGACCGCGGCCCAGCTCATGAAGGCGTCGACCAGCGAGAGCCGGTCGATGAAGGCAAGCTTCGACTTCCGCGAGAGCGGTCCGCTGCGGCCGCGTACGATCTGCATCAAGCCGAGGCACCAGCGCGCGCGCTGGGTGATGTATTCCTTCAGGCCTTCGGGCGCGAGCCCGATCGTCAGGCGCTCGTTGAGATAGATCGTGTTGAGGCCGCATTCCTTCAGGCGCAGGGTGACGAGGTAGTCTTCGGTCACCGAGTCGGTCGGAAATCCGCCGATCTGCACCAGCCCGGCGTAGCGAATGAGGGATGAGGTGCCGCAGCAAAACGCGACGCTCCACGCATCCTTCGCCGGCATGAGGATGTCAAAGAAGAATCGTTGCTCGTCGGGCCAGACGTCAGTCGCGGCAAGATTGGTCTGGATCGGGTCGGGATTGATGAAGTGCTGCGGCGTCTGCACCACCCCGACCGACGCATCGTCCATGAGCGAGATGGTGCGCGCCAGGAAGTCCGGCCGCGGCACGAAGTCCGCATCGAGAATGGCGACGAACTCCGGCCGCTCCGGCAGCGCGCCGACATGCTTGAGTGCGTGGTTGATATTGCCCGCCTTGGCGTGCCGGTTGTCCGGCCGCGTCAGATAATGGCATCCGAGCTCGCCCGACAGGCGCCGCAGCCAGGGCCGTCTTCCGTCGTCGAGCACCCAGACGCGATAGTTGCCGTAGTCCATACCGGTCGCGCCGATGATCGTGCGCTCGAGGATCGATCGTTCCTCGTTGTAGGTGCAGATGAAGACATCGATCAATGGTGCGCGCGGGTCGGTGGCGCGGTCGTCGATCCTCGCCGCGCCGGTGCGGTCGCGCGTCCGGCTCAGGAACAACAGCGATAGCGCGACCGCGACCAGCGAGGCCGCCTCCAGCAGCATGAAAGGGTAACCGATCACGGCGTCGACAGTCAGATGCGGTGGCGGGAGCGTCGACGTGACACGCCAATGAAGATAGCGCAGCAGCAACGCCACCGATACGACGGCCAGGAACGAGCGCGCCATCGTGCTGTCGCGCCTGAGCAGCGGCACGATCGCCATGAACGCGCCGAGCGCAATCATGCCGGGCGTCAGCGCCGTCGTCACGGCGTGGTCTCGTGCCGGGCGAACACGACGCGGCCAGTGCGTCCGACGGTGCAGGCGCGGGCGGCGGCATCGCGTGATGCCACGGTCACGCGATAGGGCTCCTTGCTCAGCGCATCCGGATTGATCGCGAGATTGGCGGGCGCGCCGGCGGCGCCGGTCAGATTGACCACGCTGCCGGAGATCGGCTCGCCGCCATCATTCGGCTCGAAGGTGGCGCGATCGCCGAGCTGCAAGCGGTTGTAGACGTTCTCGGTGACATTGGCGGTGATGACGGCGCCGCTGCAGTCGAGCACTTTGAGCAGGGGCTGACCGGCCTGCACGTCCTCGCCCGGCGAGGTCATCATCTCCCAGACCGGTCCTGCGACGGGTGTCGTGATGTTGGCTTCGGACAGATCGGCGAAGCGGACCTCTTCCACGATGATCTCGTTGGCGAGCCAGGCGATCTCAGTGTCGGTGCGTGCAAGATCGGCCTCGAGGTCGCCGGCGCGCTGGCGCATCTCTTCCTCGCGCTGCACCGAGCTTGGCCGGTCGTTGTAGCTGTCGCCGAGGAAGGAGCCGTTCTGTGCCGCGGCAAGCTCGACCTTGGCCGCGTCCAGCCGCTTGCGCGCGCCGAGCTCGGTCTGTTGCGAGACCGAAAGCTCGCGCGTCAGGCGCGCCAGCTCGACCGTCGAGACATTGCCGGATTTCGCCAGCGAGGAGGCGCGCTCGACAGCGGCGCTGGCCTCGTCCCGCCGCGCGGCCGCCGCCTCGATCGAGGTCTGGATCTCCGCAATGCGCGCCTCGAGCTGGAGCACGCGCCCCTCGCGGAATTGGGTGGCCTGCCGCGCAAGATCCTTTTGTGCGGCCTTCGCCGAGGCAAGCTTGGCGGCAAGGCTCGGCCGCTCGTTTTCAAGGCGCGCTTTCTGCCGCCGGAGATCGTCGAGCCGGGTCCGATCGCTGCGCGAGTTCACGACGCGCAGAACCACGGTTCCGGCTTCGAGCTTGGCCTGGTCGCTGAAGCGCTGAGCAGCCGCCACACGGCCGCCGATCGGCGTGCGCAAGGTGACGAGGCGGGAATTCAGCACCGCCTCGACGCTCGAATGCTCCCAGATCGCGCGCAGCGGCAGCCAGCCGAACACGGCGATGATGGCGAGCCCGATGGCAATCTTGGCCCCGCGCCGCAGATACAGCCGGCGGCGTTCTGGTTCCGGCGCAGTCTGCCCATCGGATTGGTGGCCGGCTTCGTCGTGGGCGAACAGCTGCTCGTGCAGTGCCTCCTGCAAGCCCTTCGCGTCAGTCTTGCTCTCGTTAGGGGAGGGAGTGGATGTAGGGTCGACGGAAGCGGCGCGTGAGCGGTCCATCATGACGGTCACCTTGCTGACGAGATGCCAACGGAACCGGTCAATGCACAAAACCGTGCGACGTGCCCGGTTACCGCGGATTAAGCCAACCCCGCGCTTTCCAGGTTGCTAAGTCTCCACGTGTGTTTTTGCACAAATCCCCGTCAAGGTTTAGCGGGAGTGGAAAGGCTGGCCGCACCTGCAATGGATCTGCGGCCCGGCGACGCACGAACCTTGCGGTCGTCGGCGGCATTCATACTTCGGGGGAGCCGGCCAGAGGCTCGCGCCCGCGGCCGCTCCAGGAGAGACGGCCATGAACTATCTTCGTACCGCAATGCTGCTCGCAGGCCTGACCGCCCTGTTCATGGGCGTCGGCTATCTGATCGGCGGCGCCTCGGGCGCCATGATCGCGCTCGTCATTGCCGCCGCAACCAATCTCTTCACCTACTGGAACTCCGACCGCATGGTGCTGTCGATGTACGGCGCTCATGAGGTCGATCGTTCGACCGCGCCGGAGCTGGTCGGCCTCGTCGCCGAGCTTGCCAGCCGTGCCGGCCTGCCGATGCCGCGCGTGTTCGTAATGGATGAGGTCCAGCCCAACGCGTTCGCAACCGGCCGTAATCCGGAAAACGCCGCGGTCGCCGTCACCACCGGTCTGATCAACCAGCTCAGCCGCGAGGAGCTCGCCGGCGTGATCGCGCACGAGCTCGCGCACATCAAGCATCACGACACGCTGCTGATGACTATTACCGCGACCATTGCCGGCGCGATCTCGATGCTCGCCCAGTTCGGCATGTTTTTCGGCGGCCACCGCGACAACAACAACGGTCCGGGCATCATCGGCTCGATCCTGTTGATGATCCTCGCTCCGCTCGGCGCCATGCTGGTGCAGATGGCGATCAGCCGTACCCGCGAATATGCCGCCGACAATCTCGGCGCGCGCATCGTCGGACAGCCCATGTGGCTGGCCTCCGCGCTGGTGAAGATCGAGGGTGCCGCGCACCAGGTGCCGAACGTCGAGGCTGAGCGAAACCCTGCGACCGCGCACATGTTCATCATCAATCCGCTGTCGGGTCATGGCGTGGACAATCTGTTCGCCACCCACCCCTCGACGCAGAACCGCGTCGCCGCGCTCCAGCAACTCGCGGCCGAGCTCGGCGCGCGTGCGGCGCCGTCGGTCGGCGCCAACGAGAACTATCCGCCGCGCGGTCCCTGGGGCCGCTCCTCTTCACGCGGATCTTCACGTGGTCCTTGGGGCTGACGGAACCGGCAAGGATTTGCGGCTGGCTTTGTGATCTGGCGCACACAGGGGCGTCCCCGACCGGTGTTAACACCTTCGAGGTGACCATTCCTTCGAAAGGGGATGCGTGGCCGGCCTGCTGCCGGCCACCGTCGAAGATGACCAGATTTGCCGTACCATTGCTGATCGTCCTTTGCGTGCTCGTCGGCTTGTCCACGCACATGGTCGTCAATTGCGGCGACGAGGACGATCCCGACATCTGCTCGGCCGTGATCGGCTTCTCGCCGTTGCGCGGCTCGCTGATCGCTTTCGCCTATGCGGGGCGCGGGCGGATCGCGCTGCGTCACGGCGACTTCAGGCGGGCGATCGCCGATTTCGACCAAGCCATCCACCTCAATCCCAACCGCGCTTCGCTCTATCGCGACCGGGCGCTGGCGCGCCGGCAGAACGGCGACCTCGAGCTTGCCATTGCCGATTACGACGAGGCGATCGCGCATGATCCCAAGCTCGCCGCACCCTATCACCAGCGCGGTCTCGCGCTTGCCGCCACCGGCGATCTCGACCGCGCCATCCTGAGCTACAGCACGGCCGTCCGCCTCGATCCCTCCGATGCGCAGGCCCGTCTCGATCGCGGCCTTGCGTTCCTCGCCCGCGGCCAGGCCGACGACGCTCGCGCCGATTTCGAGGCCGCGCTGGCGCTGCCCGCCGGCAAGGACGCTCACGCGCGAGAGGCCGCGCGCGCCAAGCTCGCGGAACTCGCCAGCGCCGAGCCGACACAGGTTGCCGCGCCGCGAAGGTGAGGGGAGTCTCTCCGCGACCCCGGAATCGTAGTAGGGTGGGCGAAGGCGCACTTCGCGCCGTGCCCACGATTGTTTCAATACGACAACAGATGCGTGGGCACGCTTCGCTTTGCCCACCCTACGATGCGTCTGTAGGACAGGTGGCTTGCCGTATAGCGGCGCGACAGGTGAGAGATGCGAGAGCACGTCTGTCGGCTGCCCGCTGCGCGCATGAACCAACTAGGCTAATATGAGTTGGATCTCTACTGTCCGGGGCCAGAGTGCATCCGTGTCGTACGCGCTTGGAGGAGCTTCCAATGTGCAAATGGGCTTTGACGATTTTGACCGTGGGTATCGCCCTGACAGCGGGAGACGCTCGGGCTCAAAGATATGACCCGGCTTTTCCCGTTTGCTTGAACGTGGTTTCTCGCGGAATGACCCCTTACTACCGATGCAGCTTCACGACGATGGACCAATGCAGGGCATCGGCAAACGGTCAGATGTGCGTCCTCAATCCGTATTACGCCGGTGCGGCAGCCAGAGGGAACTCTCGGCGTCATCATCGCCAGACCTACGCGCCACCGAGGCCGCCGATCCAGTACCGGGCTGCACCCTATAACCAGTTCAATGAACCCTATTATGGAGCGTCCCAAGGCTACGCGCCTGGTGAGAAACAGCGATTTCTCGATAGCTTGAGGCGATACATGTGAGGATGTCGCTCGACTGTGTTCGAGCAGCACATGCTAAAGCATGATCCGGAAAAGTGTGCAGCGGTTTTCCGAAAAGATCATGCTCAATCAATAGCCTAAAGCGCGATGACGATTCATCCTAATCGCATCGCGCGTTAGGGCGGGAGGAATCGTTGGAGATCGCGACCGACCGATTGCGGCGGCGGGCACGCGGGAGCGTGTCGCAAACGCGCAACGCGGCGATCCGATCAAGCCGGAGCTGAAAAGGCGACAGGCCGGCGAGCCTCCAGATCGCCAATCCCGCGGCGGCGATCGGGGAGGCGCAACGACAACGACTACGTCTTCTTTTTCGCTTTCGCTTTCTTTGCGGCCTTCTTCGCCGGCTTCTCGTCCTTTGCCTTCTTCTCCGCCTTCACAGTAACAGGCGTGCTGGCGGCCAGGCGCATCGATCGCGCGTAGCTGTCGGCGACGTTGTCGGCGGACATCTGCAGGCGCTTGGCGGCCGCATTGGCCTGCTCCATGGTGGCCTTAGCCATCATCTTGAAGCGCTCGCCGGTCTCCTTGCCCTTGGCCTTGGCCGCAAGGCTGTTGAAGCGATCCCGCCGCTCCTTGGCACGGGTCATCAGGCCCGTATGCAGCTGTCTGGCCAGTTGCCGGATCACGACATCCAGGTCGGCGTCCGCCATGTTCTCTCATCCCCTTCGAAAAACGCTATCGATGCGGGCGGGACTATGCAGATCGGACCCCGCCTTGGCAATTCCCGGCGGTGCGTCATCCGCAGCTTCCGGCGTGCGAAACAAAAAAGCCGCGCTGTTCGCGCGGCTCTTTGGCTTGGCTTGGCGCCTTCCGCTCACTTGAGCGAGGCGACCGGGCCGTTCGAGGCTGCCGGCTCGGGGTCGAAACCGAACACGCCGACCAGGTATTTGTAATAGTCCGGCATCTTCTCCTTGAGCGCCTCGCGCGACTTCGGATCGTGGAATTCGCTTTTGCCGGCCAGGAAGATGCTGGCGGTCACCGCAAAGAATTCCATGGGATTCTTCATCGCATAGGATTCCTTGGGCAGGAGATCCTTGGACTTGGCCAGGGCGTAATAGGCGATCACGCCCTTGTTGGCGTAGCCGTCGGGCAGCAGCCGCGCGTGATAGGCATGCAGCAGCTCGTGCAGCAGCACGGCCTCCTTCTCGTAGCGCATCATGTCGGGCCGCAGCATGATCACGCCGAGCCCGGAATCGACCGCGAGGTCGACGGCATTCGGATTGGTCCAGCGCTGCTTGGCAGGATCCCACACCGTCAGCGTCCGCGGCACGCGGCGCTCGACGTTGGGGGCGACGCGGCCGTAGCAGGCGGTTGCGGCGCCTTCATCGAGGCAGGCGAGCTCGCTCGCGATGATCGGCACGGTGCGGAAGAAGCGCAGCACGCGGGGCGACAGGCCGGCCGCTTCGACGGCGTCGATCTGCTGCTTCAGATTGTCCGTGAGCTTGTCGACGTCCTTGCGGTCGGAATTCTCCGACAGGTCGAACATGTAGCCGCGATAGCTCTGGAAGCCCGGCGGCAGCGACTGCGCCGCGTCGGCATCGAGCGACCCGGCACGGGACGGATTGGCGAACAGCGCGCCGACGATGGTTGCGGTCAGCAGCAACGCAATGCGCATGATGAACCCCCTGATGTCACTTCGCCCGGCAGATTAGGCCGCCCTTGTTTGCGAAAAGTGAGTGCGGCGAGACTAAGGCGCCGATGTTGAGGCGTGCTTAACCGTTGGTTGCAGATCGCGGAGATGGATTAGGAGAGGATTAACCAAGCGTGGATCGGCGGCACAGTTCGGCGTAACATCCGCATCCGGGCAACAGGCCCGGAAGTCCAGACAGCCGGAAGGGGAGGATGCCATGTATGCCGCCATCCGTCAGGCCAAGGCGAAAAGCGGGAGTGCGGAAGAGCTGACGCGCCGCATCAAGGACGGCGCCGTTCCCATCATCAGCGACGTCGAGGGTTTCCGCGCCTATTACGTCGTCTATGCCGGCGACGACACGGTCACCGCGATCTCGATCTTCGACAAGTTCGAGCAGGCCGAGGAGGCGAACAAGCGCGCCATCGCCTGGATCGAGAAGGATCTCGGCCCGCTGCTCGCCGGCGACGCGCGCGCCGTGGCGGGGCCGGTGATCGTGCATACGCTGGCGTGACTTCGCGTCATTGCGAGGAGCCCGCGACAAAATTGCGAAGCAATTTTGCGCAGGCGACGAAGCAATCCAGGCTGTCACGGCGGAGACAGTCTGGATTGCTTCGCTTCGCTCGCAATGACGAGGAGGCAGCTGCGCCCCCTCACAACTCCCGCGCATTCGAGAACGCAAAGCTCGACACCCGCCGCGTCGTCTCGTCCAGAATCAACGTGCGCGTGATCGGCGGCTCGGCGCGCTGGGCGCAGTTCTCACGCTCGCAGAGGCGGCAGTTGACGCCGATCGGGGTGCCCTCGGCCTTCTCCAGGTCCATGCCGGTGGCGTAGGTCAGGCGCGCGGCGTGGCGGATCTCGCAGCCGAGGCCGATGGCGAAGCGCGGCTGCGGCAGCGGATGCGGCGCGACGGGGCGGCGCACCATCTGCGCGATCGAGAAATAGCGCGTGCCGTCGGGCAGCTCGATCACCTGCTTGAGCAGGCGATCCGGCGTGTCGAAGGTCGAGTGCACGTTCCAGAGCGGACATGTGCCGCCGAATTTCGAGAACGGGAACGTGCCGGAGGAGAAACGCTTGGAGACGTTGCCGGCATTGTCGACGCGCAAGAGGAAGAACGGAATGCCGCGCGCGTTCGGCCGCTGCAGCGTGGTGAGGCGGTGGCAGACCTGCTCGAAGCCGGAATTGAAGCGCTGTGCCAGCACGTGGATGTCGTAGTTCAGCGCTTCGGCGGCCGCGAGGAACGCCGGGTAGGGCATCATCACGGCGGCCGCGAAATAATTGCCGAGGGTGATGCGGAACAGCCGGCGGGGCGCATCGTCCAGCGGGCCGGCACGGCCGATGATGGTCTCCAGGGCCTGCGCGCATTCCCCCAAGCCCAGCTGGAAGGCGAGCTGGAATGCGCGGCCGGGCGGATCGACCAGCTCCGAGATCAGCAGCTGCCGGCGGTGGCGGTCGAAGCGGCGGAGCGTCTCGCGCATCACGTCGACCGGCATGATGCGGGTCTGGATCGAGTGCTTCTCACGCAAGCGCGCGACCAGCGCCGCATACAGCCCCTCGGCGGGCACGTTCAGCTCGTCGCGCAGATTTTCCGCGGCCTGCTCCAGCTCCGGAAAATAGTTGCGGTTGGCCTCGATCAGCTCGCGCACGCGCTCGACCGGATTGGCTTCAAAGCGCGTGCCGACGTCGCGGTCGGCCATCTGCGCCGCCGCCAGCGTCTCGCCCTGGCGCGCCTCGGTATAGGCCGCGTAGAGCCGCTGCAGCGCATGGGTGACGCCCGGGCAGAGCTCGGCGAGGTCGCGCAGCTCCTGCTTGGGCACGTCGATCTGCCGGAACAAGGGATCGGAGAAGATCTCATTCAGCTCGGCGAAGAAGCGGTCTTCGTCGGCGGTGGCGAGGTCGCGCAAGTCGAGGTCGTAGGTCTCGGCCAGCCGCAGCAGGATCTGCGCCGTGACGGGGCGCTGGTTCCGCTCGATCAGGTTGATATAGCTCGGCGAGATCCCGAGCCCCTCGGCGATCTGGGTCTGCGACAGCCCCAATTGCTGCCGGATCCGCCGGAAGCGCGGGCCGACGAAGAGTTTCTTGCCGGACTCGGCGGGCATGTCTCAATCTCCAGGCTCATCAAAGGTCAGGACCGCTGACCTAAACTTTTACAAGTTTTACAAAATAACATCTATTACACGTTCAGATGTTACATGACATCACCAATAAAAAACAAGCCATCTGTACGAACTTTGTCTTTTCGCGTTTAGCTCCTGACACGCATCTCGCAATGCATTGTCAAGAATGTCGATGGCCAGCCATCGGTCGTCAGCGAAAGGATAGGCACATGAATTACCAGCCCCGCGGCATCAACGCGCTCCAGCGCCCGGCCTCGTATCAGGACGAGATCAAGGCGGCCCAGGCGCTCCTCGAGACCAAGCCGACCTGGAACGGGGTGTCCGCCGAGGCGGTCGCACGCATGCGCCTGCAGAACCGTTTCAAGACCGGCCTCGACATCGCCCGCTACACCGCGGCGCTGATGCGGGCCGACATGGCGGCCTATGACAACGATCCGACCAAGTACACGCAGTCGCTTGGGTGCTGGCACGGCTTCATCGCCCAGCAGAAGCTGATCTCGGTCAAGAAGCACTTCGGCGGCAAGACCGACCGCACCTATCTGTATCTCTCGGGCTGGATGATCGCGGCGCTGCGCTCCGAGTTCGGTCCGCTGCCCGATCAGTCGATGCACGAGAAGACCTCGGTGCCGGCGCTGATCGAGGAGCTCTACACCTTCCTGCGTCAGGCCGATTCGCGCGAGCTCAACGACATCTTCCGTCTGCTCGACAAGGCGCGCAAGGAAGGCGACAAGGCCCGCGAGAAGGAGCTGATCGAGAAGATCGACAACTTCCAGACCCACGTCGTCCCCGTCATCGCCGACATCGATGCCGGCTTCGGCAACGCCGAGGCGACCTATCTGCTTGCCAAGAAGATGATCGAGGCGGGTGCCTGCGCGCTGCAGATCGAGAACCAGGTCTCCGACGAGAAGCAGTGCGGCCACCAGGACGGCAAGGTCACCGTGCCGCATGACGTCTTCCTGGCGAAGATCCGCGCCTGCCGCCACGCCTTCCTCGAGCTCGGCGTCGAAGACGGCATCGTCGTGACCCGCACCGACTCGCTCGGCGCCGGCCTGACGCAGCAGATCGCGGTCAGCCACAAGCCCGGCGACATCGGCGACCAGTACAACAGCTTCCTCGATTGCGAGGAAATCACCGCGGAGAACGCCAAGAACGGCGACGTCATCATCAACCGCAACGGCAAGTTGATGCGCCCGAAGCGGCTGCCCTCCAACCTCTACCAGTTCCGTCCCGGCACCGGTGCAGACCGCTGCGTGCTCGATTGCATCACCTCGCTGCAGAACGGCGCCGACCTGCTCTGGATCGAGACCGAGAAGCCGCATATCGAGCAGATCGCCAGCATGGTCGACCGCATCCGCAAGGTCGTGCCGAACGCCAAGCTCGCCTATAACAACTCGCCGTCGTTCAACTGGACGCTCAACTTCCGTTGGCAGGTCTACGACGCGATGAAGGAAGCGGGCCAGGACGTCAGCAAGTACAACCGTGCCGAGCTGATGAAGGCGGAGTACGACGACACGCCGCTGGCGAAGGAAGCCGACGAGCGCATCCGCACCTTCCAGGCGGATTCGGCCAAGCGCGCCGGCATCTTCCACCACCTGATCACGTTGCCGACCTATCACACGGCGGCGCTCTCGACCGACAATCTCGCCCGCGAGTATTTCGGCGAGCAGGGCATGCTCGGCTACGTCAAGAACGTCCAGCGCGCCGAGATCCGTCAGGGCATCGCCTGCGTGAAGCACCAGAACATGGCCGGCTCCGACATCGGTGACGACCACAAGGAGTACTTCGCGGGCGAAGCTGCCCTGAAGGCGGGCGGCGCCCACAACACGATGAACCAGTTCGGCTAACGGCGGATCGGACCGGTCTGGAAGCCAGGTTGGAGTCCAGGCCGGTCACGCACCTCAACAGGAGACTGACAATGACCAAAGGCAGCAATTTCTGGGTGATCGGCGGCGAGTTCGGCTCGATGAACTTCCACAAGCTCGTCGAAGGCTCGGCCCAGGTCAAAGGTCCGTTCAAGACCCGCAAGGAAGCCGAGGACTGCTGGCGCGAGGTATCGGAAGAGAGCCGCCACAAGGCCGGCGTCCGCTTCTCGATCGTTGAAGAGCCGCAGCGCGCCCCGGCAGCCTGATCGGCAGCTGCCGAGCTGAAACAATCTGAAACAAGAAGACGTCCAAGGACGGATGGTCCCATCCAGGCCTCAAGCCTGGGTGGGATCGTCTGCTTTTGGCACAGGCGAAACGGCTGTGGGCGCCGTAAGTCTCTGGAATTGTGGGCCTTTGCGGAGGGTTTGGTTGCTGATAGGTTAATCGGGATAAGTCGAGGACGAGGCCGACAATGTCAGAGCCCGAGACCAGCGGGACCCATCCCGGCCAGCCGCGCCCGGTGCGGCTGCGCGATGCGTTGCTGCGCGCGCGGATTGAGGCGGCCGACCGGACCGGCGTCGTCGTCGATTTGCGCGACGCCGAGGTGGCGCGGCTCGAGATCCTCAACGACGCGCTCGATCCCCTGTTCGCGCAGGTGCCCGATCAGATCGACCTGTTCGACCGCGGCATCAGCCAGGGCGATACGCCGCGGCTCTGGATCGACGTCGTCGCCCACATCGTGATGGGCCGCGACAAGCGGATGTACCGATTCGTCCAGGACACCCGCTTCGGCCGCATCGTGCTCGCCGAATCGCACGACACCGCAATGATCGTCGAGGCCGTCATCGACTATGTCGCGCGCCGCATGATCGAGCGCGAGCGTGCGATGGTGATCGCGCCCGAACCGCAGGCCCCGGCCGCCGCGCCGCCGCGCCGCTCGCGCCTCTGGCCGTTCGTGTTCGGCTTCGTGCTCGGCGCTGCCGCGTTGTTCGGGCTCGCAGTGCTCGCGGTCTTGCGGAACTGGTGAGGCTCTCTCCGCCGTCATTCCGGGGCATGCGCAGCATGAGCCCGGAATCCATCGGGCAGCAGCGCATGGCGATGAATGGATTCCGGGCTCGCGCTTCGCGCGCCCCGGAATGACCGAGACCTCAAATCAACCGCACATGCTTGATCTGCCCGATCTGAAATCCAGCCCCGAGGCTTCGCACCGTCTGCTCGCAGCGCCAGCCGGCATTGTCCTTCTCTATCGTGAACAGATTATACGCCGCCGCGGGATAGCGTCCGTGCGCGAGCGCGGAGGCCGAGGGCACGCCGAGCGCGGGAATGTTGCCGTTCGGACCCTCGAACCACATCGTCGAATGAATGTGATCGTGCCCGTGCAGGACCAGCTCGACGCCGTGGCGCTTCAACAGCGCCAGCAGCTCCGGCGCGTCGGTCATCCGCTTCGCCCGCGCGCTGGATTTCAGCGGATGATGCACCAGTAGCACGCGGAAGACGTCTTCCGCCGCGAGCCGCTCGAGCACCTCCGCAAGCGCAGCGAGCTGATCGCGCCCGAGCGTGCCGGTCGCCATCAGCGGCAGGGTCGGCACCGCCGTGGACAGGCTGATCAACGCCAGCGGCCCGCGCCGGCGCACCGCGGGGAAGGCTGCACCGCCGGGTGTGTCCGCGGCGATGTAGTGCAGGAACGTCTCGCCGAAGCGATGCCGCGTCGCGCTGACATAGGCGTCGTGATTGCCGGGAATCGCGGTCACGCGGTCGGGCGGGCCGACGCTTTCGAGCCAGGCCAGCGCCGGTGCGAACTCAGCCTCCAGCGCCAGGTTGACGAGATCGCCCGTCACTGCGATGTGGTCGGGCGCCTGCGCCTTCATGTCGGCAACGAGCGCATCGAGCACCTCGCGGCGCTGGTACTTGTGGCGGTTGCGGGTCCAGTTGACATAGCCGAGCGCGCGCTTGCCCGCGAGCTCGATCAGCCGCGGCTTCGGCATAGGCGCCAGATGCGGATCGGACAGATGGGCGAGCGTGAAGGGAGTCATGGCGCGCGAATGCCTCGCTATTGCTCCGCTGTAATGGCAAGGTCGCGCGCGTCGCGCAAGCAGGGCCCGAACAGGGGCGTCGAGGAAGCCTGATGGGAGAACGTCTGAACCGAGCCCGACGGAAAGCCGAGCCGCTGCTGCGGCGGGTCTTCCACGTCTATTTCCTGCTCGTCCGCGGCATGACGCTGGGCGTGCGCGCCGTGGTGCTGGATGCCGACAATCGCGTCTTCCTGGTCAGGCACAGCTACGTCAGCGGCTGGTATTTGCCTGGCGGCGGCGTCGATTTCGGCGAGACCATGGAAGAGGCGCTGCGGCGCGAGCTCAAGGAGGAGGGCGACATCGATCTGACCGGCGAGGCGATCCTGCACGGCGTCTTCCTCAACAGCCACGTCTCCCGCCGCGACCACGTCGCGGTCTACGTGGTCAGGCAGTTCAGGCAGGATCGCGTCCCTGAGCCAAACCGCGAGATCGTCGAATGCGGGTTCTTCGACAATGCCGCGTTGCCCGAGGGCACCACGCCCGGCACGCGGCTGCGGATCGCCGAGGTGCTCGGTGGCAAGCCGTTGATTGCGACGTGGCGCTGAGGGCGGCCTGTGCTAGTAACCCGCTTGACGCGCGCCACGGAAGACCGGATGAAAATTGCCAAGCTCGCCTTCGGCCTGATCTGTCTTGCGATCCTCGCCAGCAACATCGTCACGATGTCACGCTGGAGCGAGGCGCGCGGGGTCTATGACGACATCTGCTATCTCCGCCAGGCGCATCTGTTCCAGCGCCTCGGCATCGGTGGGCTCAACACCAATGCCCACCTGGACTACGACCAGTATTTCGAAGGCAAGCTGAAGCAGATCGCGTTCGCCGAATGGCAGGACCCGCTGCGCTGGCCGTGCCACAACCCGATGCCGAGCGGCAAGGTCGTGATGCAATATCCGCCGGGCACCGGCTTCCTGCTGGCGCTGTTTCCGGAAGGCAACCAGGTGGTGCCGCTGTACATCGCCGCGAGCCTGATCGTCTGCGGCCTTGCGCTGACGGGCATTGCCATGGCACGCACGCTGCCTGCCATCGTCGGCGCCGGCCTGTTCGGCGCGCTTGCCGTCTATCTCATGATCAACCCGGCCAAGGCGAGCTATTCGATCGCGCCGACCATGGCGCTCTGCGCGGTCGCGGGATTCCTGACCGCGTTGTGGCTGACCAGGGAGAAACGCAGAGTGCTGCTGATTGCGCTGGTCGGCCTCCTGATCGGTGCCTCCGTCAATTTCAGATTGCCGAATGCGCTGCTCGCGGCCGGCTATGCCATCTATCTGGCCCTTGCGTTCCTGCGGACGCGGACGCTGTCACGCTTCGCGCAGGGGCTCGGCTTCGGCGTCGCTGTCCTCGTCGGCATGGCCCCGACCCTGGTTGCGCAGGCCATCAATGCCGGCAGCCCGCTGGCCACGACCTATGGCAGCGCCGACGTGGTCGCGCCGGCCTTCGACCTTGCCGTGCTCGGCCATTATCTGCGCGACATGCAATTCGTGCTGATCGTGCTGGCGATCGGCACCACGGCCTTTCTGTTGCGGGTGGGAGAGGGCAGCGTGCGGCAGGTGGCGCTCGTCGCCGCCGGCAATCTCGTCGTCAATCTCGGCTTCTTCCTGAGCCATCCGATCTTCACGCCCTACTACATCGTGCCGATTGCGATGCTCTCGCTGTGGAGCGTCGCGTTCGCCTGGCTGATGCAGCCGGAGCAGGCACGGCAGGCCACGCCGCTCGGGCGCGAGCCGACAAGCCTCGGAGTGCCGTCGCGATGACCTCAGCGCAGCTTCGCATCGCCGTGCTGGTGCCCTGCTACAACGAGGAGGCCGCGGTCGCCACCGTCGTGGCCGATTTCCGCAAGGCGCTGCCCTCGGCGCAGATCTACGTCTACGACAACAATTCGCGCGACCGGACCGCCGAGGTCGCGCGCGAAGCCGGCGCGATCGTGCGCAGCGAGCGCCGGCAGGGCAAGGGCCACGTCGTGCGCCGCATGTTCGCGGACGTCGAGGCCGACGTCTATGTGCTGGTCGACGGCGATGCGACCTACGATGCGCCGAGCGCGCCGCGCATGATCGACAGGCTGCTCGACGATCATCTCGACATGGTGGTCGGACTTCGCGTCGATCAGGTCCAGGCCGCCTATCGGCTCGGCCATCGCACCGGCAACCGCATGCTGACCGGCTTTTTGTCCTCGACCTTCGGCCACGCTTTCAAGGACATCCTGTCCGGCTACCGGGTGTTCTCGCGCCGCTTCGTCAAATCCTTCCCCGTCCTCTCCGACGGTTTCGAGATCGAGACCGAGCTTGCGGTCTATGCGCTGGAATTGTCGCTGCCGGTCGCCGAGGTCGAGACGCCCTATTATGCGCGCCCCGAAGGCTCGTTCTCCAAGCTCAACACCTGGCGCGACGGCTTTCGCATCCTCGGCACCATGCTGAAGCTCTACCGTTCCGAACGGCCGTTGCGCTTCTTCACGGTGATCGGAATCCTGCTGGCGCTGGCCTCGATCATCCTCGCGATCCCGATCGTGATCACCTTCATCGAAACCGGGCTCGTGCCGCGCCTGCCCACCGCGGTGCTGTCGATGGGCCTGATGATCATGGCCCTGCTGGCGGCATCGTCCGGGCTCGTGCTCGACACGGTGACGCGAGGCCGGCGGGAGATGAAGATGCTGGCCTATTTGTCCCAGCCGGCGTCGAACCGGGACGCAGGCTGAGCCGGGCCTGCAGCTCGCTCCGCTGGGGAGAGGCGAGGCCCGGCACCGATGGCGCCCATGGACCTCCGCAGGCGCAAGTGCTACTCCGCGAATTGACATGAACGATCTCTCACTGACCATCCTTCCCGAAGCCGCCGGCGACGCCCAGGCCATCGAGCGGCTGCACGAACGCACCTTCGGCCCCGGCCGCTTCGTGCTGAGCGCCTATCGGATCCGCGAGCACGTCGACCATCTGCTCGATCTGTCCTTTACCGCCCGCATCGGCACGCTCCTGGTCGGCTCCGTCAGGCAATTGCCGATCCTGATCGGCGACACGCCGGCGCTGCTGCTCGGGCCGCTCACCGTCGAGCCGCCGTTCCGCGACCGAGGCATCGGCCGTCAGTTGATGGACCGCGCGGTGAAGGACGCCAAGGCGAAAGGTCACCGCCTGGTGCTGCTGGTCGGCGACGAGCCCTATTACAGCCGCGTCGGCTTCAAGCCGGTACCGAAGGGCCGCGTCACCATGCCGGGTCCCGTCGATGCCGCCCGCATCCTGGTGTTCGAGCTCGTCGACGGCGCCTTCGAGGGCGTGTCGGGCGCGGTCGGCCCCGATTGGAGCAAGGCGCGGAAGTAGGAGTGGCGCGTAGCCCGGATAAAGCGCAGCGCAATCCGGGAAGGTCTCCCCGCGACGCGAGACCCCGGATTACGCTGCGCTCCTTCTGGGCTACGACGCTGAGCATTGGGAGTGCAGCAGCCGCGCCTCACACTCCGTCATTGCGAGCCACCGGGTCCGCGCGAAGCGCGGCCCGATGACAGGCCCCGCGAAGCAATCCAGAATCTTTCTGCGGTGGCAGTCTGAATTGCTTCGTCGCAAGGGCTCCTCGCAATGACGGTGTTTGTCGTCACCTAGAACTTGAAATTCGCGAACGCCCGCACGCCAATGCCCGGCATCAGGACCTCGTCCTTGGTGTAGGACACATGGTTGCGAATGTTCTCGTTGAGGAGATTGTTGCCGACGATGCCGGCCATCATCTCGCGCGCACCGAACCAGTTGCGGTCGAGCTTGGTCTTGTAGCTGACCTCGGCCTTCAAGAGATTGTAGCCCGCCGTCGGCGTCTCCGCGATCACGGCGACGTTGTTCTGCGCGAAGGCGTGCAACAGGTTGACGCGCATCAGCCAATTGTCGTCGCGCCAGAACACGCCGCCGCCCATGCGCACCGGCGGAATCCGCGGCACGTTGGTGCCGTCGGAGAAGGTGGCGCGGACCACGTCGAGCTGGTTCTCGATGCCCCAGATGCCGCCCTGGAACGCGCCGATATCCAGCTGCGACTGGAATTCGCCGCCGCGGAAGTTCGCATTGCGTTGCGAGTAGACCGCCTGGTTCAGCTCGGCCCCCGGCGTGCCGCAGGACGCAAAATCGTCGTCGCAGCTCACGCCGGTGAGGCGGCGATAGATGAAATTGTCGAAATGCGTGTAGTAGACCGTCGCCTCGAACCGGAACGGCCCCGTCGCCTTGCGCACGCCGAGCTCGACGGATTTCGCGGTCTCGATCGTGAGGTTCGGATTGCCGATGTCGAAAGTCGCGGTCGCATCATGGCCACCGCGGGAGAACAGCTCGGCTGCCTTCGGCGCGCGCTCGACATATTGCGCGGTGATGCTGCCGACCATGCCGCCCGGCAGATCCTGCAACAGCCCGATGCTGCCGCTCTTCGGCGTGAAGGACGGGTTGCGCGCGATCGCCGCCTGCGGCGTGCCGTCGGGCAGGTAATCCGCCGGGAAGTTCGGCGTCGTGCCGTGCAGCTCGACATGCTCGATCCGGCCGGCGATCTGCGCCCGCGTCGCTTCCGAGAACTTGAACTCGTTGAAGGCGTAAGCCGCGACGCGCGTGTTGGTGTTGGGATCCCACAGCCCGTTGAACAGCGTGCCGGGATTGTCGGGGCTCGGCGCGCTCAATTCCTGGTGCCCGACCTGGAAGCCCAGCGCCGTCGTCACTTCGGCGAAGCGCGCGTTGAACGGCATCAGCTGCACCTCGGTGCGGATCTCCTGCTCCTTGTTGGTGAAAGTCTGCCGGATGCCGTCGCTGTTGAGGTCGGCGGGATCGGCAAGGCCAATCTCGTTGTGCCGGTAGTCGGTCGCGCCGGCCCAGAACCGGATCGTATCGATCGCGGCCGCGTCGGGGCGGTACTCGCCCTTGACGTTGATCTTGGTCTGGTGAGCGTCGATCCGCGTCTTGTGGTCGGCGCCGTCGATGCCGGGGATGTGGTAGAGCGAATCGTTCTGCGTGATCGATGCGCCGATATAGCCGCCCTGGAAGAAGTAGGAGCCGCCGATCGATGCGCCGTCCGAGCGCGTCGCCGAATTCGGCTGGCGGCCGTTCACGGGGCGCGACTGGTCGGTCAGATAGGGATAGCTCGGGATGTAATAGTCCGAGGTGGTGCGGCCATAGGCGTCGGCATGGAAGGCAAAATTGCCACCGCCGGCGTCGAGCAGCACGCCGCTCTCGATGCCGCGGTCGACCGAAGAGAACGCGGTGCGCGTCTCCGAGGTGACGCAGGGCGACGTCGCAGCGTTCGCGAGCGGGGCCTTGGTCGGCAGGCCGTAGGCCTGGAACGACGGCGCGCAGGAGGGCAGCGCATCCGGAATCCGGTTGTTGGTGGCGCTGACCACGCCGCCGATCGAGGTCGAGCCGTAGCGCAGCGCCGCCGGCCCGCGCACCACCTCGACCTGGTTGGTCGCGAGCGGATCGATCGGGACGAAATGATCCTCGCCGAGGTCGGAGGCGCCGCCGCCATTGGTGCCGTTCTCGACGATGCCGACGCGGTTGACGTCGAGACCCCTGATGATCGGCCGGCTGGAGGCGCCGGGCGCGAAGCTCGATCCGGTGATCCCGGGCTTGGAGAACAGGAGATCGCCGAGCTGACCGCCGCCCTCGCGGCGGATCTCCTCGTTCGGCACCACGGTGACGGTGGCGAACTGGTTTGTCACGATCGGCAGCACGCCCTGCTGAGGCGCGGCGGGCACGGGCGCTGCCGGCGCCGCTTCCGCCGTCTGCTCGCGGCTGCGCACCCGCGCGGTCCGCGTGCCGCGGCCTGCGTTGCGCGACGGCACCGCTCGACGCACGATCGGGCTCGGCGCCGTCACGGTGACGGCGGGGATCTCGGTCGACGATTTGTCCTGTGCCGGCTGTTGCGCCGAGTCTTGGGCGAACGCAGCTGTAGCGGCGGCGCCGAGCAGGAGCAGGCTTGCTCCGCCAAGGCGCTGCGCGCGTCGCAATTGAAATGACATGGTCCTGATTCCACTCAGGCGCCGTCCGGATGATGCTCTGCTGATCGGAGGCGGCCTGCCGTCGCTATGCGACGGAATTCGACTTCAACTTCTCCCAGGCACTTGCCGATGCGCGGCGAGGCTGGGCGTGATCAAGCGTTGGAGATCAGGAAACAGGAGGGGCGCGCGGCTGGAACGCCGTGCCGGCCGATGTCAGATGAGCGAACTCGGCGTCGAGGGTGCGCTGGAGCAGCTCGATCGCCTGCGGCAGCAACAGCACGGGCGGCGTCGCCGACACGATTGTGCCCGCCATCGCGATGATGGCGCAGATGGCACAATTATCTTCGCCCGAATGCTCGCGGTCAGGGCCGGCCGGCGACTGCGTCTGCACCGCGGCGCGATCGATCGCAGCAACGCCCTTGGTGCTGTCCTTGGCGCTGTCGGTCTGCTGGGCGGACGATTGAGCAAGGGGCGCGGCCTGCGCGAACCAATGGCTGTGGCCGAACGTCAGCGCGAGCTGCACCAGCATCGCGAACAACGCGAGCCGGGCGCCGTGCCTGCTATTCGACCGGAACCACTTCATCTGGAAACGCCACCCCCACACCGGGGCGTCAATCCCAGGACGCCGCGATGTTATAGTATAACATCGCCCGATCGGTCAGCGGATGTCAACGGCAGGCGGGATCGGCGCATGCAGGCCGCCCAGCCGATGTGTCGTTCGGGCAACTAGCGCCCCTCGCGGACCCAGGTCGCCGCGAATGCGCCGAGCAGCAGCAGAAGACCGATCAGGCCGGAGAAGATCGGCAGCACGCCGACGCCCTTGACCACGCTGGCATCGCGCATCCGCACGCCCATCCAGCCGTCGCCGTGGAACATGCCGACCGAGCGCACCGGCAGGATGCGCGGCAGCTCGACGCTCGAGCCGGCGGCCACCCGCACGGCATCGCCGCCCGTCGCCTGTGTCAGCGGCTTCAACGTATCGACCGTGGAGGTCACTTCCGAAAACTCCTTCGGATTGGTCGGGCCGACATTGATCAGCGCCTTCAGCGTGCCGTCGGTGGCCTGCCACAGGCCGAGCTCGTTGGCCGGCAGGCTGGCGCGCCACTCGCCGGGATCGCCGGGCGAGAGCGTCAGATCCTGCGACACGCCCGACGGCGAGGTCACGCTGACAGGCTGGACGCTGTCCGCCATGGTCTGACGCACCACGACGAGGTCCTTGCCCTGCACCTGGAGGCGCAGCGCTTCTTCGTCGAGATCAGGCTGCTTCATCAGCCAGTGCGACATCCGCCGGAGCAGGTCGAGATGCGGGCCGCCGCCCTCATAGCCGCGCGCCCACAGCCAGATGTGGTCGGACAGCAGGAGCGCGACGCGGCCCTCGCCGAAGCGCGACAGGAACAGCAGCGGCTTGCCGTCGACGCCGGTCATGACGGGCGGGTTGACCGCGTTGCGGGTGTCGACGGTGCGGAAGAACCGGCTCCAGCGCGGCGGCTCGCTGGCGGAGCCTTCCAGCCCGCGCGTGACGGGATGACGTTTGCCGATGTCGGACAGATGCGCATAGAACGGCTTCTCGGTGACGCCGACGGGCTCGGCCGGCAGCACCGAATCCAGCGGCGTGCGCCAGATGCTGCTGTTCGAGGCATAGTCGGGGCCGGCCGAGACCAGCACAGCGCCGCCTGCGCGAACGTAACGCGCCATGTTCTCGAAATAAGGGATCGGCAGCACGCCCTGGCGGGCGTAGCGGTCGAAGATGATCAGCTGGAATTCGTTGATCTTCTGCTGGAACAGCTCGCGGGTCGGAAACGCGATCAGCGACAATTCGTTGATCGGCGTGCCGTCCTGCTTCTCCGGCGGGCGCAGAATGGTGAAATGGACGAGGTCGACACTGGCGTCGGACTTGAGCAGATTGCGCCAGGTGCGCTCGCCCGAATGCGGCTCGCCCGAGACTAGGAGCACGCGCAGCTTGTCGCGCACGCCGTCGATGGCCACCACGGCGCGGTTGTTGACCGGCGTCAATTCGCGCTCGAGCGGCGAAGCCTCGATCTCGACGATGTTCGGCCCGGCATGCTTGATGTCGACGTCGACGCTCGCGGCCTGGCCGCTCGACAGCGTGCGCTCGTTGATGACCTCGCCGTCGCGGCGGACCGTGACCCTGGCACGCTCGCCGGTGACACCCTGGTCATCGAGGCGGTAGGAGATGGTCTGGGTCTGCCCGACGATGCCGAAGCGCGGTGCGGCGGTGATCGCGATGCGGCGGTCGCGCTCGTCCTTCTGGCCGGTGACCAGCGCGTGCACCGGCGCCTGGAAGCCGAGCGCGGTGGCGTTCGCCGGAATATCGTGGACGCGGCCGTCGGTGATCAGGAACGCGCCGGCGACGCGGTCGACCGGGACGTCCGCCAAGGCCGAGGCCAGTGCCCCGAACAGTTTCGTGCCGTCGGTCTCGCCGTCGGCCTGTCCGGCGTCGACGACGCGGACCTCGAGGCCCTTGATCTTCTTCAGGCTGTCGACCAGCGCCTCCTGCGCTTGCGCAGCTTCGCGAGTGCGGTTGCCGAAGTTCTGGCTCGGGCTCTTGTCGACGACGATGGCGGCGACCGAGGTGAGCGGATCACGGTCCTCGCGCGTGAAGGAGGGATTGGCGAGCGCCAGCAGGAACAGCGCCAGCGCGGCCACGCGCACCGCAGCGCCGCGCGCGCGCGCCAGCAGCAGCACAAGCGCAATGACGACGATCGCGGCGAGCGCGAGCCACAGCACGATCGAGGGAACAAGCGGTGTGAACGCGATGCCGTAATTCATGTCGATCCTATTGCCCCAGCCGTTCGATCAGCGCCGGCGCGTGCACCTGGTCGGCCTTGTAGTTGCCGGTCAGCGTGTACATCACGATGTTGGCGCCGGCGCGGTAGGCGAATTCGCGCTGGCGGGGGTCGCCGCCGGTCACCGGCAGCATGGCCTGTCCGTCGGGCCGCACCGCCCAGGCGCCGGCCAGGTCGTTCGAGGTGATGATGATCGGCGAGACGCCGTCGCCGCCGCGCGCCGGCCGCTGCGCGCTCTCATCGTCCTCTTCGCGCGGCAACGTCTCGACCCAGGTCTGGCCGGCCGTGAAGCGGCCCGGGAAGTCGCGCAGCAGGTAGAAGGTCTTGGTCAGCACGTGCTCGCGCGGCACCGGCTCGAGCTCGGGCACATCGAGCGAGGACAGGATCTCGCGCAGCGTCTGCATGGCCGGCGTCTGCGCCGCGCCGTTCGCGCCGGGCGGCGCCTCGATCGCGTCGCGGGTGTCGAACAGCACGGTGCCGCCCTGCTTCATGTAGGCGTCGATCCTGTTGATGGCGTCCTGTGGCGGCTTCGGCGCGCCCGGCACGATCGGCCAGTAGATCAGCGGGAAGAAGGCGAGCTCGTCGCGCGCGGGATCGACGCCGACGGGATCGCCGGCCTCGAGCGCAGTGCGCTGGGCCAGGAACAGCGTCAGCCCGTTCATCCCGGCCTTGACGATGGAATCGACGTCGGCATTCCCTGTCACGACATAGGCGAGGCGGGTCTGCGACACCGACTTCATCGCGAACTCGTCCGTCACGCCGTCGGCGCGCGACGGCGCCGGCGAGAGCGCCGCGAATCCCGCGAGCAGGGCGAGCACGATCGTCGCGGGCGCAGCGCGACGGCGCAGCAGCGCGGCAATCCCGCCGCCGAGCACCGCGACGATGATGGCGTCGATCAGGAACAGCGCGAGCGCCGTCGACAGCAGCCAGCCGCGCAAATCGCGCGGCTCGGCATTGGTGTAGGTGGCGTGCCGGGCGCGCAGGCTCGCGGTGTTCAGTGCGGCGATGCGGTCGGCGCTGGCAAGCGTGTTCACGGCGAGCGGTCCTTCTGCCGGACCGTAGAAGCCGGGCGGATGATCTGATGTGGCGCGGTCGCGATAGTCCGCAGGCAGCGGCTTGGCAGTCGCGGGCGGCGGACCGAACGCGCCAAATCCGTCGAGGATGTGCAGCGGCGCCACCGTCTCAGTGGTCGCTTCGCTGGCAACGCCGGCGCCGGGCTTCGCCGTATAGCCGGACATGTCGACGACCCGCCGCAGCATTTCGACGAAGGTGCCCGACATCGGCAGATCCGACCAGCGCATGTCGGCGCTGACGTGGAACAGGCTGACGAGGCCCTTGCCGCGATGCTCGCCGGTGACGAGCGGCGTACCGTCTTCCAGCGAGGCCCAGCTCTTGGTGGCGAGCACGGCGTCGGGCTCGGCCAGCACCTGGCGGCTCACGGTGACGTCCTTGGGGACCGCGACGCCGGCAAACGGGCCGTCGCCCGCGAAAGAGGCGAGATGCTGCGGCTTCTCCCAGGTCAGGCTGCCGCCGAGCGTGCGGCCGCCCTTGCGCAGCTTGACCGGCACGAGGTCGTCCTCCGCCTGTGCCAGCCGGGGCCCAGCGAACCGCACCAGCACGCCGCCCTGGTCGACCCAGGCATTGAGGCGTTCGCGCAGCTCGGGGGCGATGGTGCCGACATCGGCGAGGATGATCATCGGCAGCTTCTGGTCCAGAAACTGCGTGATGCCCTGCTGCGGCGAGCCCTTGTCGGCGAGTCTGACGTCGGCGAACGGCGCCAGCGCGCGGGTGAGATAGAAGGTCGGCGCCAGCAGCGGCTGCGCGGTCTCGCTGGTCGCGCCCGAGACGATGCCGATGGCGCGGCGGCGCCAGCGCTTGTCGAGCAGCTGCACCGCGCCGGCCGAGCGCTCGCCGGAGATCTCGAGCCGCGTGATGTCGTTGCGCAGCTCGACCGGCAGGTCGAACGCCGCTTCGGTTTCCTTGTCCTGCGGACCGAACGAATAGCGCGCTTCGCCGATCGGGGATGCCTTCTGGTCCAGCGCGCGCACCGTGCCGACCGCAATCCCGCCATCGGTGCGCAGCACCTTCACCGTCATCTTCGCCGCGGCGTTCTCCGCGGCGACCAGGGCCAGCGGCGAGGAGGCGCCGCCTTCGAACACGGTCAGGCTGCGGTCGCCGATGGTCTTGCCGAGGCCGGCCACGAAGTCCTCGCCGCGGCCGGTGTCGACGCCGTCGGAGAGCCAGGCGATCTCGCAGTCGCCGGTGACCTTGAGGAAACGGTCGACCGCGGCCAGCGTCTCGACGCGGTCGATCGAATAGGGCTTTGGCGCGAGCTGCCGCAGCGCGACGCGCGCCGCCCCTGCCGGCATCAGGGTGATGTCGCGGTTCGGCTCCGAGAGCGGCACCAGCGCGATGCCACGGCCGTCATTGTCGGCATTGGCGATCAGCTCGTCGGCGGTCCTGATCCTGACGTCCCAGTGCGATGCGGCGCTCCAGCCGTCGTCGAACATGATCATCAGCGGCGCCTTGCTGCCGGCGAGACCCGTTTGCGGATTCCAGATCGGGCCGGCGGCGGCGAAGATCACCAGCGCGGCGGCGAGCAGGCGGAGCGCGGTCAGCCACCACGGCGTCCGCGAGGGCGTCTCTTCCCGCGGCGTGATGTCGAACAACAGCCGCGTCGGTGGAAACTCGATGCGGCGCGGCCGCGGCGGCATCACGCGCAGCAGCCACCACAGCACGGGCAGGCTGACGAGCCCGATCAGGAGCAGCGGTTGCGTGAAGGCGAGCGGCAATCCCATCATGCGGCCGGCCCCGCCTTGATCGTCGTGGTGCGTGCGCCCGACTTGCTCACCTGCATGCCGGCATGCAGGAACAGCAAGAGCTCGGCGGCGGAGCGGTCGGTGGCGTGCGTCGTGAACAGCCAGTCGAGCTTGCCCGTCTCGGCGCGGATCTGGTCGCGGTGCAGCGCGAGACGCGCGGTGTAGTCCTGCGCCCAGCTCTCGGCGCGGCCGGCGGTGATCACGCCAAAACCTTCCGGCTCGACGAACTCGACGCGGCCGGAATAGGGAAACGATTCCTCGGCGGGATCGACCACCTGCACCATCGTGCCGTGGGCGCCCGAGCCGGAGAGGCCGGCGAGCGTCGTCCTGATCTCGGAGATCGGCGACCAGAAATCCGACAGCACGATGATCTCGGCCAGCGCGGCCGGAACGAAGGACGGCGGCAGGCTGAGGCGGTCGGCATCGTCATGCAGCATCGCCTGCGCCATCTTGTCGATGACGCTGCGGCTGGCGGTCGGTGCCATCAGTCCGGGAATGCCGACGCGCTCGCCGCCGGCGACGAGCAACTCGGCCAGCGCGAAGGCGACGATCAGCGTCCGCTCGAGCTTGGACTCGCGCGCGGTCTTGGAGGCGAACGCCATCGAGGGCGAGCGGTCCGGCCAGATCCAGACCGTGTGCGAGGCTTCCCATTCCAATTCGCGCACGTAGAGATGGTCGTCGCGCGCCGAGCGGCGCCAGTCGACGTTCTGTGCCGGTTCGCCCGAGACGAAGCGGCGGTACTGCCAGAAATTTTCGCCGGAGCCGGCGCGGCGCCGTCCATGCAGGCCGTGGATGACGTTGGCGGCGATGCGGCGGGCCTCGAGCACCAGGCGTGGCAACGAAGCGGCGAGCGTGCGGCTTTCGCCATCGGCACGTCGGATCGCCAGTATCTCCTTCGCTGCCCGCCCGTTCTCTGCTGCCATCAACCGATCCGTGTCTTCAATTGCCGGATCACGTCCGGAATCGTGCGGCCTTCGGCGCGCGCCTGGAACGTCAGCGCCATGCGGTGCTTCAGCACGGGCTCGGCAAGGTCGAGCACGTCGTCGATCGAGGGCGCGAGGCGCCCGTCGATCAGCGCACGCGCGCGCACCGCCAGCATCAGCGATTGGCTGGCGCGCGGGCCGGGACCCCAGGCAATGAACTTGCCGGCTTCGCCGGCGTCCGGACCCGGGCGGGCCGAGCGCACCAGCGACAGGATCGCCTCCACCACGGAATCGCCGACCGGCAGGCGCCGGATCAGGCGCTGCGCGGTGATCAGCGCATCGGGCGTCATCGCGCCCTTGGCCAGCGTCTCTTCCGCGCCCGTGGTCTCGAACAGGATGCGGCGCTCGGCATCGCGGTCGGGATAGTCGACGTCGATCTCCATCAGGAAGCGGTCGAGCTGCGCCTCGGGCAGCGGATAGGTGCCTTCCTGCTCCAGCGGGTTTTGCGTCGCGAGCACGTGGAAAGGTTTCGGCAGATCATGGCGCGCACCGGCGACGGTGATGTGCTGCTCCTGCATCGCCTGCAGCAGCGCCGATTGCGTGCGCGGGCTCGCGCGGTTGATCTCGTCGGCCATCAGGAGCTGCGCGAACACGGGACCGGCAATGAAGCGGAAGGCGCGCCTTCCCGCAGTGCTCTCGTCCAGCACTTCGGCGCCGAGAATGTCCGAGGGCATCAGATCGGGCGTGAACTGGATGCGCTTGGCGTCGAGACCGAGCGTGACGCCGAGCGTCTCCACCAGCTTGGTCTTGGCAAGGCCCGGCACGCCGATCAGGAGCGCATGGCCACCGGAGAGGATGGTGACCAGCGTGTTCTCGATCACGCGATCCTGACCGAAGATGACGGAGGCGATCGCGTCCTTGGCCGCGCGAACCTGGCTCGACACCTGCTCGGCCGAACGGACGATCCCGTCCTCGAGTTTCTCGACACTCTCCGCCATTCGCTTGCTCCTTCAGCCTGCCGCGCGGCTTGCTTGCATCGTGAGCCTGTCGCGTCAGGTCATCACGCCAGATCATCACGCCAGATCATGGGCCCCATGCTAGACTTGCAGGAAGGCCATGTATTCGTTGAATTAACCTATCCCCACCTTATCGGCTTCGGGGTATGTACGGCATCACGAAGTGGCGACCTCCACACCGGACTAATCCGGGTGGAACCGAGCGCCAATCGACAACGTAGACCTGCACCAATCGTGCCAAATGACAAAGTCAGGGCAAACCATGGCGAACCAAGGGCAGAGCGCCGATCGCGGTCTTGAAGGGCTGACTGCCGCCGCCAAAAGCGCTGCCAATGCCGAAGGCGCCAAAAAGGGCCTCCCTCCGGTGCATCTGTGGAATCCGCCGTTTTGCGGCGATCTCGACATCCGAATCGCCTCCGATGGTACTTGGTTCTATCTGGGGACGCCAATCGGACGTCACGCCCTCGTCCGCCTGTTCTCGACCATTCTCAAGCGCGAGGGCGACAAGCATTTCCTGGTCACGCCGGTGGAGAAGGTCGGCATCCGCGTCGATGATGCGCCATTCATGGCGGTCGAGATGCAGAAGGACGGCGAGGACAGCCATCGCGTGCTGCGCTTCCGCACCAATGTCGACGACTGGGTCACCTGCGATGCCGCGCACAGGCTGCGCTTCGAGCAGGCGGCGGACGGCGGACTGACGCCCTACTTGCATGTTCGCGCCGACCTCTGGGCCAAGGTCACGCGCGCGCTCTATTACGATCTGGTTGACATGGGCGAGGAGCGGATGGTCGATGGCCAGCCGATGTTCGGTGTCGAGTCGGCCGGCGAATTCTTCGCCATGGCCGACGCAGAGCAGGTGAGGGCGGCGCTTTGAACTTGAACAACCTTATCCTGACGAACGAGCCCGTCGCGCTTGGCGCTGCGGATTTCTTCGCCCGCTCCCGGGCGAGGCTCGGCTTCGACGTGCCGCCCGGCCTCTATGATCCCAACATCATCCCTGCCTCGGGCGATCCCGGCACCGACAAGATGCTCGAGATCATCGCGCGCGAGCAGCCGGTGCGCCCGGCAGCGGTCCTGATCGCGGTGGTCGACCATCCCGAGCCCACTATCCTGCTGACGCAGCGCTCGGCGCATCTCAACGACCATGCCGGCCAGATCGCCTTTCCCGGCGGCAAGATCGACGCCACCGATGCCTCGCCCCTGGATGCGGCGCTGCGCGAGGCCGAAGAGGAGGTCGGGCTGTCACGCGACTTCGTCGAGCCGCTCGGCTATCTCGATCTCTACGGCACCGCCTTCGGCTTCCGCATCCTGCCGACGGTCGCGAAGGTCAGACCGGGCTTTTCGCTCAGCATCAACCATTCCGAGGTTGATGATGCGTTCGAGGTGCCGCTATCCTTCCTGATGAATCCGGTGAACCACCAGGTGCACAGCAAGGAATTCCGCGGCACGCCGCGGTCCTATTACGCGATGCCGTTCGCGGAACGCTACATCTGGGGTGCGACGGCCGGAATGCTGCGTGTGCTGTATGAGCGGATCTATTCATCATGATCCGGACGGTTCTGACCGAGATCGGAATCTTCCTCATCCCGTTTGCCGTCTATGCGCTGTTCCTCGCCGCCACGCGCTCCGGCCTGTTCGCGCGTTCGTCCTGGCCGGTCGCGATCGTCGCGCGCCTTGCGCTGGCGGCGATCGTGCTGGTCATCGCCGGCCTGATCGGGCTTGCGCATTTCTCCGGCGCGCCGCCGGATTCGACCTACGTCCCCGCCCATATCGAGAACGGCAAGCTCGTGCCGGGCGTGGAAAAATAAGGGCCGGCCCATGAGCGCGGAGCCTTTACTCGCCGATGCGCCCTGGCTGACCGCAGGCGGGACCGCGCGCGTCCTGGCGCTGCTCGGCACCGATGGCGAGGAGGCGCGGGTGGTCGGCGGCGCCGTGCGCAACGCGCTGCTCGGTCTTGCGCCTGGCGACATCGACATCGCGACCACGGCGCTGCCGGACGAAGTGCTACGGCGTGCCAAGGCTGCCGGCATCAAGAGCGTGCCGACCGGCATCGACCACGGCACCGTCACGCTGGTGATCGACGCCCACCCCTATGAAGTCACGACGCTGCGCGAGGACACCGAGACCTTCGGCCGCAAGGCCAAGGTCGCGTTCGGCCGCGACTGGGCGAAGGATGCCGAGCGGCGCGACTTCACCATGAACGGCCTGTCGGTCGATGCGCGCGGCGTCGTCTACGATTATGTCGGTGGCATCAACGACGCCAAAGCGCGGCGCGTGCGCTTCATCGGCGATCCCGACCAGCGCATCGCCGAGGATTATCTGCGCATTCTGCGCTTCTTCCGCATCCACGCCGCCTTCGGCGCCGGCGAGCCCGACCGCGACGGCTATCTCGCCTGCATCCGGGGACGCGCGGGCCTGGCGAACCTGTCGGCCGAGCGGGTGCGCATGGAGATGCTCAAGCTGCTGCTGGCCGGCGGCGCCTCCGCGGCGGCGCTCGCCATGGCCGAGGGCGGATTGCTGCAAACGCTGATCGGCGGCGTCGTCTATACGGGCCCCCTGGAGGCGATGATCGCGATCGAGCGCGAGCTCGGCCTCAGCCCCAGCAGCACGCGGCGCCTCGCCGCGCTCTCGGTCGCCGTCACCGAAGACGCCAAGCGCCTCGCCTTGCGCCTGCGGCTCTCCAATGCCGAGGCCAAGGCGCTGGATTCGATGGGGCACCGCTGGTGGCGCTTCGCCACCAAGGACGAAGCCAAGGCACGGCGCTTGCTGTACCGGCTCGGGCCCGAGCGCTATCACGATCGCGTATTGCTGGGCTGGGCCCGCGCTGCCGCTGACGTGCAGTCGCCGCGCTGGCGCGCGCTCGCCGAGTTGCCGCAGCGCTGGACTGCGCCGAAATTTCCGCTGAAGGCCGCCGACTTCATTGCGCGCGGTCTCGCCGAAGGACCCGCGCTCGGACATGTGTTGACGCTCGCCGAGGACGCTTGGCTCGCGGCGGATTTCCCATTAGAGCAAGCCGCACTCGCTGCCATCGCCGATCAAGCTGTCGCCCGCGTCACGCGCGACCAGAAAGATTGACCATCGTCTCAGGCTTCGCCGATATCTCGCTTCTGCAGCTTCTGCTGGTCGCAGCGATGGCGTTGTTTGCTTCGATCATCGGCGGTCTCGCCGGCTACGGCACCGGCGCGCTGATGCCCTTGGTGCTGGTGCCGATGGTCGGTGCCGAGCCCGTCGTGCCGATCATCGCGATCTCCGCGATGCTGACCAATGCGAGCCGCGCGCTTGCCTATGTCCGCTATGCCGACCGCCGCCGCGTGCTGATCGTGCTGGCCTGCGCCGCGCTGACCACCGCACTCGGCGCCTATGGCTACACCCGCCTCACCAATGCCGGCGCCGCGCTCGTGATCGGCACCATGCTGATCCTGAGCGTGCCGCTGCGCCGCGTGCTCCGCCGCCGCGCAGTGAAGATCGGCGACGCCGGCCTTGCCGCCGGCTCGGTCGGCTACGGCGTCCTGGTCGGCGGCACCTCGGGCTCCGGCGTGATCCTGCTCTCGCTGTTGATGGCCGCAGGGCTCGAAGGCGCCGCCGTGATCGCGACCGATGCGATGATCTCGCTCGGCACCGGCCTCATCAAGATCTCGGTGTTCGGCCTCGCCGGCGCCGTCACCGCGCAAGTGCTCGCCTTGGCGCTGCTGATCGGCGGCATGGCCGTGCCCGGCGCGTTCCTCGCAAAGGCCTTCGTCGAACGGATGCCGGTGCATATTCACACCGCGATCCTCGATGCCGCCGTGATCACCGGGGGACTGGTGATGATCGCGGCGGCGGCGAGGCAGCTCATGGCCTAGACGACGCCGGCTGAAATGGCGTTCTTGGCGTCTAAGGAGCAATTGACGACGCGACAATCTCAGCTGCGTCGCGTCAGGCGAACTTCGCGCGCTACGCTGTGTTCCCGATGCTACAGCCGCAATGCAAGATCACCTCTATAACTCGGCTCAAGCGGACGGCCGGTCATCGGCGGTTTGACGAGTGCTCACGCGGCAAGGCGCCGCCTTGTCACGCGCACAACGTTGAGGGAAGTTATGAAGTCCATCGTCTCTGCTGCCCTTCTGGTCTCGGCTCTGTGTCTGTCCCAGGGCGCCGTCGCGGCCGATCTCGGCAGGGCTTACACCAAGGCGCCGCCCGCGCCGGTCGCATTCAGCTGGACCGGTTTTTATGCCGGCGTGCATGGCGGTTATGGCTGGAGCGATCCGACCGCGACCTTCGATCCGGGCGCGCTCGCAACCGGGACGGTCCCCGGCTATGTCGTCACCGGTGGCACTGGGCCGTTCTCCCTGGATGTGAGTCCCAAGGGTGGATTCGGCGGCGGCCAAATCGGCTACAACTGGCAGTCCGGCACGTTTGTGTACGGTCTGGAGGCGGATGTCAGCGGCGCAGCCATCAAGGAGACGGCGAGCCGCCCCTTCAGCGTCACTGGAACGATCGGCGGCGACAATGGCGCCTTCACCGGCGTATTCAATCTCAGGCAGGAAATCGATGTCTTCGGCACGGTCCGCGGACGTCTCGGATTCGCGGCGAACAATCTCTTGATCTACGGTACCGGTGGCTTCGCCTGGGGCCACGTCAAGAACAGCATCTTCACCTCCAATCTCGCCACGCCGAATATTGCGAATTTCAACGGCTTCTTCCCGGCCCTGACGCGAAGCGCGTCCTCGTCGGAGGTCCAGGTGGGTTTCTCCGCGGGTGGCGGCCTTGAATGGGCTTTCGACCCGCGCTGGACGCTCAAGGCCGAGTACATCTACATCAATCTCGGAAAGTCGAACGGCAATGCTCTTGCGTTCCCCGGGGCGTCCTTCACGGACACCGAGGTTGAGCTTCATACAGCCAAGGCCGGCATCAACTATCGGTTCTGATCCGGCCGACATCAGCTCGGAGGATGGGTTTCGCCCTTGCGAAACCCATCGCCTCGATCCTGGTCATCATTCACGCACCGCCGGTGCGGCGAGCAGCATCCCTGATGAGTTTCGTAAGAGCTCTCCCATTCTACGCGCGGGTCGCGTAGAACCACATTCCGCCACGTCGCAGTCTCGTGTTCCCAAACAGGGTCGTGCTATCCCTTCCAGGAGGGCAGCCCGTCACCATATTCGGGCTGGAAGTCGTCACCTGAGGAAACGCGATGAAAGCCCCCGCAAATCTCGCCGAGAAGCTCGCAACGTTCACCGATCGCTTCTCCCCGCGCACCGTCGCGACCTATAACGACAACGACATCATGGTGGCCAAGCTCGAGGGGCCATTTCATTGGCACAAGCACGAGGACACGGACGACTTCTTTCTCGTGCTTAGTGGGACGCTCGACATCGAGCTGCGGGATCGCACGGTCACCCTCAACCCCGGGGAGGTCTTTGTCGTGCCGAAGGGCGTTGAGCACCGGCCGGTGGCGCATGGGGAAGTGCACATCCTCTTGATCGAACCGACGGGGACACCGAATTCGGGAGACAAAGCCACGGCGGCGCCTCGTATCCTCGTCTGATCAACCCGCGCCCGTCGTCAGGGCAAGAGCGCGGCTCTCACGAGAATGCGGTCCGAGAAGTGCCTACTCCTCGTCATCATCTTCGTCTTCGTCGTCCTCGTCGTCCTCTTCCACCTGCACGAGCACGGCGAGCGGCAGCGTCTCGCGGAACAGGTCGCCTTCCATGCCCATCCACAGGCACAGCACCTCGTTGTCCTTCACCTCCGCGACGGTCAGCGGCTGACCGCCGGATTTCAGCATCACGACATCGCCGGCCTTCAGATCCATGGATTGTCCTTTCGGGTTGATCGACAGGGCCGACGCTAACAGGCCGTCATGACAGGCCGATCACGCCGGCTGCCGGTGCCGAAAAGTATCCGCCGGTGTCCTCGCGGTACGCCTCAGCTGCGCTCGCTCGTAGCCGGCTGGTTCGGCAGGCACTGGTTGCTGAAATAGCCGATGGCATCGCGCGCGAAAGGAACATGGCAGAAGAAGCCGGTGGGACGGTATCGCACCCTGATGCGGTCCAGCTGCGCCATGGTCAGCGTCATGAACGCGTCCAGCCGGCGGGCCTGAAGCTGCAGCCTGTGCTCGTTGCTGTCGCGCGGCTTATCGAGCTTGCGATCATTGGGGCCGTCGTTGCCGGAGGCCGGAGCTTGCAACGCATTCGGCCCGCCGCGGAGCACCTCGAAGCAATGGTGCATCACCAGGACGTGGTGCTTGGCGCTCCACCAGTTGATGGTCACGACCTTCTGCAACGCATCGATCTCGCCATCCGCCCGCCTGGCACAGAGGTTGACATAGGACTTCAGCCCATTGGCCGTCGGGTCGTTGCACAATTCGTCGCTGGGGCGTCCGGGATCGGCGCCATTGTAGATCGCGCCTCTGAACTGGGGGAGATTGGCTTCTGAATCGCAATCGAAATTATACTTGGTGAGCAGCGTTGCCGTCAGGGGATCCTGGTCCAGCGTGTGCTCCGCGGCCGGATCGCGCCCGAGATCGCTGGGCCAGTCGATGTAGATCTCCGCCTTGCGCGCGAAGATGGCGCCGTTCCGCCGCAGCGACGTGCGCGCCTTCCAATAGTCCGAGAACGAGTCGAATGTCTTGGAGTCCACCGGGATGAAAGCGGGGGTTGCCTGCGCCTTCAGCGAGCCGAACTGCTCGCGCAGCATGGTCTCCTGCTGGATCTGCACGTCGGCGAAGGCATTGGAGATCTCGAGGAAGGTGTCTGTCGCCTTCTGCATGTCCGCCTTGGCCTGCTCGCCGACCTTCTGCTCATAGGAATTCAGATACTGGAAATATCCGCCCAGGAAGCCGGTCAGCAGGGTCACGGCCGTCAGTCCCTTGGTGACCGAGAGGCGGCTGTCCCAGGATTGAATTCTCTGCCAAAAGCCCGGCTCGCTTGCGGCCTGCGTGCGCGCTGCTTGGTCCGGAAGGTCCTGCTTCATTGTCGCCTCCAACTCACCACGCCCCGTGGCACGAGGCTACCGCAATCCCGGATTGCGGCTTGTGAAGCATTTCACTTCAAGTGAGGCAGGCGGGCTGCCGGATGTCGGGCGTCGGCAGCTCGTCGAGCGAGCGAGGAGGGTGTCTGGACCACCTCCCACGCGATGCGTCCGCGCGGAACGTCGCCTTGAATTCGCGGTCGGCATGACCTAGTTTTTCGACGTGCTGCACGGTGTCCTCCACCATCTTCGTCAACTCGCCAGAACGGCCATGTTCGTGGCGATATCTGCGTTCGTGCTTCAGGTCTCCCTGATTTCGGTCTCGCAGGTGAAGGCGGCTGTCGGCGACATGCCGATGCCGTCCGTCATGCTCAGCGGTTCCCTGCATTTCCACGATCAGCTGGCAGGCCACGTGCATTCCCACGCCGGTGACGACGCCGAAGGCCACGTCCATGACGGGCCGGATCACGACGACGACGGCGCTCCAGGCGTGGCCTGGGACATGTTTGGCACCTCGATCGCCTCAGCGCAGGTCGTTCACCTGCCCAGCGCCTTCGAAGCGCTCGGCGCCATGGACCTGCCGCTCGCGCGGGCCATTGTCGGGGTGCGCCCCGAGGGACTCGTCCGGCCACCAAGTACCTTCAGCATCGCGTAGTCCCGGCGGCGTTTCGGCCGCCGCCTTTTCGCATGTCTGAAGGATCTTTCGATGTTCATGAATCAGCGCTGCCCGAAAGGGCGGCTCACAAGTCTTGGGCTGGCCGGCGCTGTCTGGTTGGCAAGCCTGTTCTTGGGTGTCTCGGGGGCCTTTGCCCATGAAGGGCACGATCACGGCGACGCCGAGAAGACGCCGGTCGTGTCCTCGGCATATCCAAGAATTGCCGCGCGCTCCGAGCTCTACGAAGTCGTCGGCATCCTGAAAGACGGCAAGCTGTCGATCTTCGTTGATGATGCAGTGACGAACGAGCCGGTTTCGGACGCCGCCTTGCAAGTCACGATCGGCGATTCCGACCCGATCGACGCATCAAGCCGGGAGGATGGCGTTTACACCGCCCCGATTCCGAACGGCATACCGCCCGGATCGGTCGAGGTGATCTTCTCGATCAGCGCCGGCAGGGGAAATGATCTGCTGGTCGACTCGTTCACGCCGCGTGCAGAGGTTCGGCCCGCGGCGCAGAAGCACGAGCACGGCTGGCTGCTCTCGAACCGAGCGGCCATCGCGGCCTCCATGCTCGTCGCCTTGGGGTTCGGCCTTCTCTTCGCCTATTGGAAGCGGCGTGGCCGCGGCATGGCCGCCTCCATGTCCGCCGTGATGGCAGGGGTCTTCGTCATTCTCGCGGCCATCATGTTCGGCGAGGGCCGGACGAATGCAACGCAACCAAATCCGCCGGATGCTCCCGCATTGAGCGATGCCCCGCGGCGCCTGCAAGACGGCACCGTCTTCGCGGCCAAGCCGACGCAGCGTCTGCTCGAGGTACGGACCGCTGCAGCCGAGCCGCAGACGATTCATCCCGCCGTCACCCTGATCGGCCGCGTCATGGCCGACCCCAACCGCAGCAGCATCGTGCAGAGCATCTACGGGGGCCGCGTGGTTCCGGGCGATGACGGCATCCCTCGCATCGGGCAAACCGTCCGCAAGGGCGATCTGCTCATTCGGATCGAGCCGCATCTGCCAATCGCCGATCGCACGACGATCCTCGAGAAGATCGGCGAAATCGAGCAGCTGATGGCAATCACGGAGAACAAGCTGCGGCGTCTCCGGCCGCTGGCCGAACGCGGCGCGGTGCCGCAAGGCCAGGTAAATGACCTCGAAAGCGAATTAGAGGGCCTGCGGGCACGCCGCGAAGCCGTTCGCAATTCCCGCACCGGGTTCGAGGAGCTGCGGGCATCGACCGACGGCATCATCACGTCATCCAGGGTCGCGCCGGGCCAGGTCATACAGCCGCAAGACGTCCTGTTTCAGATCGCAGACCCTCGCAGCCTTTGGGTCGAGGCACTCGCCTATGACGAAATAGGCTTGAAGCAGCCCGAAGCCGCAACGGCAATGGCCGCAAATGGGCAGCAGATCGCGCTGAGCTTCGTCGGAAGAGCCGGGCGCTGCGCCAGCATGCGTCCGTGGTTCAGTTCGCCATTCCGGAGCCACCAGCAGGTCTCAACATCGGTCAGCCGTTGAATGTGATGGTCCAGACCGGAGCGCCCGCGTCCGGCCTGATCGTGCCGCGCAATGCCGTCGTTCGAAGCGGCAACGGCGAGAATATCGTCTGGCTGCACACCGGGCCCGAGCGCTTCGAGCCCCGGCCGGTTCGCGTGGTGCCGGTGGACGCAGCCCGCGTCATCGTGGCCGCCGGTGTCAACGAAGGCGAACACATCGTCGTTCGCGGCACCGACCTCGTCAACCAGATCCGGTAGCCCGACATGTTCAAGCTCATCGTCCAGACAAGCTTGCGCAATCGCCTGTTCGTGCTGGCGGTCGCCGCCGTCCTGGTCGGCTACGGCCTGGTCGTCCTGCCGAGCGTTTCGGTCGACGTCCTGCCGGACATCAACCGTCCGACCGTCAACATCTTGACCGAGGCAGAGGGATTGGCACCTCAGGAAGTCGAGCAGCTGGTGACGTTCCCGATCGAGACGTCGATGAACGGCATGCCCCGGCGTCATCCGCGTGCGCTCGGTCTCGGGCGTTGGTCTGTCGGTCGTCTATGTCGAGTTCGACTGGGGCGTCGAAATCTACCGCGCCCGGCAATTCGTCTCGGAGCGGCTGGCGCTGATCCGCGAGCAATTGCCGGCTTCGGCCAATCCCCAGATGGGCCCGGTGACCTCGATCATGGGCGAGATCATGCTGATCGCGCTGACGAGCGATGGCACGGCTTCACCCATGGATGTGCGCGAGATCGCTGACTTCGTCGTCCGGCCGCAACTCCTCGCCATTCCCGGCGTCGCCCAGGTGATACCCATCGGCGGCGAGGTCCGCCAATACCGCGTGACGCCGAACGTCGCCACCATGCAGGCGCTCGGGGTCACCCACGATCAGATCGAGCAGGCGGTCGCAAGGTTCGGCACCAATAGCGGCGGCGGCTTCGTCGACCAGCATGGCCGCGAATATCTGATCCGCAATGTCGGTCTCACCAGGCGTATCGAGGACCTCCGCAACACCGTCGTCGTCACCCGCGGAGAGCAGCCGATCCTGCTGAAGCAGGTTGCCTCGGTTGATTTTGCCGCGCGGACCAAGCGCGGTGACGCCGGATATGACGGCAAGCCCGCCGTCATCGTCAGCGTCATGAAGCAGCCGGCTGCGGATACTGTGGCGTTGACGCGCAATGTCGAGTCCACGCTGAAGGACCTGCAACGCACCATGCGCGGCGGGATCAACGTCACCAACGTGCAGTTCCGGCAGGCCACCTTCATCGAGACG
This sequence comes from Bradyrhizobium sp. NC92, assembly GCF_025200865.1. Taxonomy (NCBI): domain Bacteria; kingdom Pseudomonadati; phylum Pseudomonadota; class Alphaproteobacteria; order Hyphomicrobiales; family Nitrobacteraceae; genus Bradyrhizobium; species Bradyrhizobium sp. NC92. The sequence continues at coordinate 6,404,910 of NZ_CP104171.1, read as the reverse complement.
TCGATCGGCAATGTCGAGCGCGTCCTGGCCGAGGCCGCAATCGTCGTAGCAATGGTCCTGTTCGTCTTCCTGATGAACGGTCGCGCCGCGTTCGTCTCGCTGACCGCCATTCCAATATCGATCCTGGTGACGGTCCTGGTGTTTCGCGCCTTCGGCCTCACGATCAACACCATGACGCTGGGCGGCCTCGCCATCGCGATCGGCGAGCTGGTCGACGATGCCGTGGTGGACGTCGAAAACATCCTGCGGCGCTTGCGCGAGAACGCTGCGTCGGGCACGCCGCGTCCTGTCCTCGACGTGATCTCCGGCGCGAGCCAGGAGGTTCGTTCCAGTATCGTCTATGCAACGATGATCATCGTTCTCGTCTTCGTGCCGCTGTTCGCCCTTCCGGGAATCGAAGGGCGGCTGTTCACGCCGCTTGGCGTGGCCTATGTGGTCTCGATCCTTGCTTCGCTCTTGACCTCGATCACGGTGACGCCGGTGCTGTCCTACAATCTGCTTTCGGGACGAGCTCATTCAGGTGACCGCGAGAGCTTTGTCGTCACGAAGCTGAAGCAGGCCAATCGGCGGGTGCTCGGCTGGGCCTTCGAGCGGAAGGGCCTGGTGCTGGTCTTCGTCGCCGCTGCGGTCGCGGTGGCGGGCTATGCGGCGAGCCAGATGCCGCGCAGCTTTCTTCCTCCCTTCAACGAGGGGACGCTGGTCCTGTCGCTGCAGTACAATCCAGGCATTTCGCTCGCGGAATCGAACCGTCTTGGCCTATTGGCGGAACAGTTGCTCGCAAAGGTGCCCGAGGTGAAATCGGTCGGGCGCCGCACCGGCCGCGCCGAGCTCGATGAGCACGCCGAAGGCGTGCACTACAGCGAGATCGATGTCGATCTCACACCGTCCAAGCGCCTGAAGGCGGACATCTATGCGAGCATCCGGGAAGTGCTGTCCGCGCTGCCGGCGTCGGTGGCCATCGGACAGCCGATCAGCCATCGCCTCGATCATCTCCAGTCGGGTATTCGTGCCCAGATCGTGCTCAAGATCTTCGGGCAGGACATCGAGATGTTGCGGCGGCTGTCCGAAACGGTGCGCCAGCGTCTGTCGACGATCCCGGGTCTGGTCGATCTCCAGGTCGAGAAGCAGGTGCTGATCCCGCAAGTGCGGGTTCAAATCGATCATGCCCGCGCCGCTCTTCACGGCCTGACGCCGGCTGCGGTCACCCAGGCACTCGACGCGCTGTCCAATGGCCGGAAGGTCTCCCAGATCGTCGACGGCAATCGCCGTTTCGATGTCGTGATGCGCCTGTCGGAGCAAGACCGTTCGACAACGGGACTGCACAATTTGCTCATCCCGACCGGCTCGGAGTTCGTCCCGCTGAGCGCTTTGGCCGACATCGTCGAGACAGACGGGCCGAACCAGATTCAGCGTGAGGGGACCCAGCGCAGGATCGTCGTCTACGGCAACGGGGACGGACGCCGCGACATCGCCGATATCGCTGCCGACATTCAGAGGTCGGTTCGCGAACTCGATTTCCCGCAAGGCTACACGACCAGCCTCGAAGGCGCGTTCCAGGCCCAGCAGGAGGCGTCCTGGCGCATCGGCATTCTGTCGCTGGCGTCGATGGCGATGATCTTCGTCGTCCTCTACAGCCGCTACCGGTCGATCGCACTGGCGCTGATCATCATGGGCGGTATTCCGCTCGCCCTGATCGGCAGCGTCGCCGCGCTAGAGATCTCCGGGCAGCCCTTGTCGGTGGCCTCGATGATCGGCTTCATCACCCTGGCCGGCATCTCGGCGCGCAACGGCATCTTGAAGATCTCGCACTACGTCAATCTTGCCATCCACGAAGGCGAGCGTTTCGGGGCCGGGCTGGTCATTCGAGGCAGCATGGAGCGCCTCAGTCCGGTTCTGATGACGGCGCTTTGCGCCGGATTGGCGCTCACGCCGCTCTTGATCGGCGCGGACGAGCCGGGCCGGGAAATCCTGCACCCCGTGGCCGTGACGATCTTCGGCGGCCTGCTCAGCGCCACGGTCCTCGACACAATCGTGACCCCGATTCTGTTTCTGATGTTCGGCCAGCAGCCGCTGCAGCGGCTGGTGGCCGGACACGCCGCAACGTTCACTCCCGCGGAAGCCTATTGATGCGCGCGGAAAACCAAAGAGGAGCCTGCATGAGCACATATATTGGCCTCGCCATGACCGCTGTGATGATCGCGACGCTGGATGTTGCCGCGGCGCAGACCAAGGGCAGCAACGGCGGCCCCGTGGTCAAATCGCAAGGGCATCCGATCGAATTCGTCAGCAAGGGGACGGACATCGTCTTTTACGTCGGCGACGACGATGGATCGCCGCTTTCGACGAAGGATATGCGCGGACGCGCAACGATTCAGGATGGCGGCAAGACGGTCACCGTTTCGCTTGCGCCGGCCAATCCCAACATGATGACGGGAAAGCTGCAGGCCGAGTTGTCGCCGAAGGCGATCGTGGTGTTCTCCGGCAGCTTGCACGGTCATTCGCTGACCGCGAGATACGCTGCGCAATGATTGGCACGTTTTGGACGAGCCGGGCGGCGGCGGAACGGATCGTCGTCTATGCCCATCGAGAGGCAGAGCGGCGCCTCCGCTTCCGCCCGCACAACCGTGAGCGGCCCGGAAGGCCGCCTGCAGGCACACCGCCGCAGAGATAGCGACGATGACATAATACCCCTGTTTTGCCCGACGGATCAAACAGATTTCGTAAAATCCGTAAGCCCTTGATTTTGCAGCAGCCGGCTACTGTGCATGGGGTCGTTTTCGCAGTTTTCGTTTGGGCCCTCGATCATGCCCGGTCGGGCAGCAGCTCACCGAGCGAGCGGATGATGCGGTCGGGCTTGACCGTCGAGCCCTCCGGCAGGCCCTCGCCATGCACGTCCATCCAGATCGCATAGATGCCGAGGCGTTGCGGCGTCACGACTTCCCATTCCAGATTGTCGCCGATCATCCAGGTATCTCCGGCGGTGACGCCGAGCGCCTGCATCGCGTGCAGATAGGCGCGCTCCTCGGGCTTGCCGAAGCCGTGCTCGCCTTCGATCTGGATGTGGTCGAAGCGATGCGCCAGTTCGAAGCGCTCGACCTTGGCGCGCTGCATGTCGGCGGCGCCGTTGGTGACCAGCGCGAGCTTGATGCCGAGCGCCTTGAACCGGTCGATCGCCTCATGCGCGCCGGGAAAGACGAACATCTCCTCCTCGCGGTAGGCGGTGAAGCGGTCGGCGAGGCGAATGGCGAGGTCGTCGGGCAGGGCGCGGTGGCCTGCGGCCGCGAGCGCGGCGAAGCCGCCCTTCACCGTCAGGTGCCGCGCCTCGGCGAGCTTCATCCGCCACGCTGCTTCCGCATTGGCCCAGAAGTTTCGCGCGAAGGCCAGCACCGCGGTTGCGACCATCGGCGGCGGCAGCGGGGCGAGTTCTTCGGCGAATTCGGCCGTGATCGTGTTCCAGGCGATCTCGGGCCGGCCATAGGCCGACAGGATGGTGTCGTCCATGTCGATCAGCATCGCGCGCGGCAGCGGCGGCAGCACGGCGTTCATGGCCACTTCACCTCCGGCGGCAGCGACGACAGGATCGAGTCCACATTGCCGCCGGTCTTCAGTCCGAAGATGGTGCCGCGGTCGTAGAGCAGGTTGAACTCGACATAGCGGCCGCGGCGGATCAGTTGCTCCTCGCGGTCCGCAGCCGTCCAGGCGCTCGCGAAATTGCGCCGCACGATCTCGGGATAGATCTTCAGGAAGGCGCGGCCGACGTCCTGGGTGAAGGCGAGGTCGGCGTCCCAGTCGCCGCTGTCGTGCCAGTCGTAGAAGATGCCGCCGATGCCGCGCGCCTCTTTCCGGTGCGGCAGGTAGAAATACTCGTCGCACCACGTCTTGTATTTGTCGTAGTCGGCAACGCCGCTCGGCTGGTTGCAGGCCTCTCTCATCGCCGCATGGAAGGCGATGCTGTCGGCATCGTCCTGCGTCCGCCTTCGCTCCAGCACCGGCGTCAGGTCGGCGCCGCCGCCGAACCAGGCCTTCGTGGTGACGACGAAGCGCGTGTTCATGTGCACGGCGGGGACGTTCGGATTGCGCATATGCGCGATCAGCGAGATGCCGGAAGCCCAGAATTTTGGATCCTCCGCAGCGCCGGGGATCTGAGCCCGAAATTCGGGTGCGAACTCGCCGTGCACCGTCGAGCAATGCACGCCGACCTTCTCGAACAGCCGGCCGTGCATCATCGACATCACGCCGCCGCCGCCGGCCGCGCCAGAGTGGTCGGTGCGCTGCCAGGGCGTGCGCTTGAAGCGGCCGGGCTCGCCCGGATAGAGGCTTTGCGGCGCGTCGTCCTCGAGCCGCTCGAAGCTCGCGCAGATGTCGTCGCGCAGGGCTTCGAACCAGGCGCGGGCGCGGGCCTTGCGGTCTTCGATCGTCGTGTCGTCCATCTGCATTCCCGGTCGCTTACCACGTGGAGTGTGCCGTAGGGTGGGCAAAGGCGCCCTTGCGCCGTGCCCACGTCTCTTACCGTCATCTTGAATCGTGGGCACGCTCCGCTTTGCCCACCCTACCAAATCATTTCCTATCTGATGCCGAGCGATTTGTGCGTCTGCACGCTGAGCCGCCATTGCGGATGGTGCAGGCAATAGTCGATCGCGCGCGCGGTGTTCTCGATGACTTCGGGCCCGTCCATCGGCTGCAGCGAGAAGCGTTCGAAGGCGAGATCCTCGAATGCTTCGGGCATCGCCAGCGCCTGCGGATAGACCAGCTTCAGCTCGTGGCCGCGCCGCAGCACCAGCTCGCTGCCGCCCTTGGGGCTGACACAGATCCAGTCGAGCCCATCAGGGGCTGCGATCGTGCCGTTGGTCTCGACGCCGATCTCGAAGCCTCTTGCGTGCAGCGCGTCGATCAGCGCAGCGTCGACCTGGAGCAGCGGCTCGCCGCCGGTCAGCACCACGTAGCGGTTGGCGGCAGCCGCTGTCCATTGCGCGGCGATGGTATCGGCGAGTTCCGCGGCCGAGCCGTAGCGCCCGCCGAGCGTGCCGTCGGTGCCGACGAAATCGGTGTCGCAGAACTTGCAAGTTGCCTCGCTGCGGTCGGCCTCGCGGCCGCTCCAGAGGTTGCAGCCGGCAAAGCGGCAGAACACCGACGCGCGCCCGGCATGGGCGCCTTCGCCTTGCAGGGTCAGGAAGATTTCCTTGACCGCGTAACTCAAGCCTCTCTCCTCAATCTCTCAAACTTGCGGGTTCCGGGTTTGCCGCAGCGCCTCGCCGGCGGCCATGGCCACGCTCATGGCCACATTGAGCGACCGCAGCCCCGCGTTGATCGGGATCACCAGGCGCGCATCGGCGGCCTCGACGACCGCGTCGGTGACGCCGGCGCTCTCGCGCCCGAATAGCAGGATGTCCGAGCTCTGGTAATGAAAATCGCGGTAATCGGTGGCAGCCTTGGTGGTGAACAGCAGCAGCCGCTGGCCCTGGCCTGCGCGCCAGTCCTCGAATGTCGCCCAGGAGACGTGGCGGGTCAGCCTGACATGGTCGAGGTAGTCCATTCCCGCCCGGCGGAACAGACGGTCGGACACGGGGAAGCCCGCGGGTTCGATGATATGGGCATCCAGCCCCAAGCAGGCACAGAGGCGAAGAATCGTGCCGGTGTTCTGGGGGATGTCAGGCTGGAAAAGCGCGATCTGCATGGGCGGCGGCGAGTTGGCTTGCGGGCGCAAAATGTCTCAATAAAACATCGCCCGCCCGGGAATTCGTGCATTGCACGCTCCCACGCCGTTAGCGGGCTTGCGCTCGCCCGGCAAGGGTGCCAATAGAACGATTCTGGACTGCTGTTTCACCCGTTTAGAGGTGAACAAGCCAAGTTCTGCCGCCGCGGGGGGCCGCGGGCGCCGGCAGCCTTTCCGGGGACCTCTTGGGCGCCCCTCGGAGCGGTTCCACCGGTAGCACAAGAAGAAAGGGTTGGAATCGTGACGACAGCGTCTTCGGCGGACCATCCGACACGCCGTGATTTCTTATTCGTTGCAACGGGGGCAGCTGCAGCAGTAGGGGGCGCGGCCGCGCTCTGGCCCTTCATCTCCCAAATGAATCCGGATGCCTCGACCATCGCCGCCGGCGCGCCGATCGAGGTCGATCTCAGCCCGATCGCGGAAGGCCAGGACATCAAGGTGTTCTGGCGCGGCAAGCCGATCTACATCAGCCACCGTACCAAGAAGCAGATCGACGAAGCGCGCGCCGTCAACGTGGCGAGCCTGCCCGATCCGCAGTCCGACGAGGCCCGCGTCAAGTCTGGTCACGAGCAGTGGCTGGTCGTGATCGGCATCTGCACCCATCTCGGCTGTATCCCGATCGCTCATGAAGGCAGCTACGACGGGTTCTTCTGCCCCTGCCATGGTTCGCAGTACGATTCGTCCGGCCGCATCCGCCAGGGGCCTGCGCCCTCGAACCTGCCGGTGCCGCCGTACCAGTTCGTTTCCGACACCAAAATCCAGATCGGCTGAGCTTCGGATCTTCGTCCGAAGCTTCGCGCCGTCTCGTCGTACTATTTCCTCAGGATCGCATCATGAGCGGACCATCCGACTACCAGCCGAGCAATCCGGCCCTGCAATGGATCGAGCGGCGTCTGCCGATCTTTGGTCTCATCCACTCCTCCTTCGTCGCCTATCCCACCCCGCGCAACCTGAACTATTGGTGGACCTTCGGCGCCATCCTCTCCTTCATGCTCGGGATGCAGATCCTGACCGGCGTGATCCTGGCGATGCACTACACGCCGAACGCCGATCTCGCCTTCAAGTCGGTCGAGCTGATCGTCCGTGACGTGAACTACGGCTGGCTGCTGCGCAACATGCACGCGGTCGGCGCCTCGATGTTCTTCGTCGCCGTCTACGTCCACATGTTCCGCGGCCTGTACTACGGGTCGTACAAGGAGCCGCGCGAGGTGCTGTGGATCCTCGGCGTCATCATCTACCTCCTGATGATGGCGACCGGCTTCATGGGCTACGTGCTGCCGTGGGGCCAGATGAGCTTCTGGGGCGCCACCGTCATCACCAACCTGTTCTCCGCCATTCCCTATGTCGGCGAGAGCATCGTGACGCTGCTGTGGGGCGGCTATGCGGTCGGCAACCCGACGCTGAACCGCTTCTTCTCGCTGCACTATCTCTTGCCGTTCGTGATCGCGGGCGTCGTCGTGCTGCACGTCTGGGCGCTGCACGTGGCCGGCCAGAACAACCCTGATGGCGTCGAGCCGAAGACGGAAAAGGACACGGTGCCGTTCACGCCGCATGCCACCATCAAGGACATGTTCGGCGTCACCTGCTTCATGCTGCTGTACGCCTGGTTCATCTTCTACATGCCGAACTATCTCGGCGACGCCGACAACTACATTCCGGCGAACCCGGGCGTGACGCCGCCGCACATCGTGCCGGAATGGTATTACCTGCCGTTCTACGCGATCCTGCGCTCGATTCCGAACAAGCTCGCGGGCGTCATCGCGATGTTCGGAGCGATCATCATCCTGTGCTTCCTGCCCTGGCTCGATGCCGCCAAGACGAAGTCGTCGAAGTACCGTCCGCTCGCCAAGCAGTTCTTCTGGATCTTCGTCGTGGTCTGCATTCTGCTCGGCTATCTCGGTGCGCAGCCGCCGGAGGGCATCTACGTGGTCGCCGGCCGCGTCCTGACGGTCTGCTACTTCGCCTACTTCCTGATCGTGCTGCCGCTGCTCTCGCGCATCGAGAAGCCGCGGCCGGTGCCGAACTCGATCTCGGATGCCGTGCTGGCCAAGACCGGCAGCCGGTCGACGCCGATGGTCTCGACCGCGATCGTGCTGGCGCTCGCCGGTTCGCTGTTCGCGGGCTCGATCGACAGCGCGAAGGCGTCCGAAGGCAGCGACACGCCCCCCGGCAACAAATGGTCGTTCTCGGGCCCTTTCGGTAAGTTCGATCGCGGCGCGCTGCAGCGCGGCCTGAAGGTCTACAAGGAGGTCTGCGCCAGCTGCCACGGCCTGTCCTACATCGCCTTCCGCAACCTCGCCGAGCCCGGCGGGCCCAGCTATTCCGTGGCGCAGGCGGCGGCCTTCGCCTCCGAGTATAAGGTCAAGGACGGTCCGAACGATGCCGGCGACATGTTCGAGCGGCCGGGCCGGCCGGCGGACTATTTCCCCTCGCCGTTCCCGAACGAGCAGGCCGCGCGTGCGGCGAACGGCGGCGCGGCGCCGCCCGACCTGTCCCTGATTACCAAGGCGCGCTCCTACAAGCGCGGCTTCCCCTGGTTCATCTTCGACGTCTTCACCCAGTACCAGGAGCAGGGGCCCGACTATGTCGCCGCGGTGCTCCAGGGCTATGAGGAGAAGGTGCCGGAGGGCGTCACCATCCCGGAGGGCTCGTACTACAACAAGTACTTCCCCGGCCACGCCATCAAGATGCCGAAGCCGCTCAGCGACGGCCAGGTGACCTTTGACGACGGCGCGCCGACTACGGTCGCGCAGTACGCCAAGGACGTCACCACCTTCCTGATGTGGACGGCGGAGCCGCACATGGAAGCGCGCAAGCGCCTCGGCTTCCAGGTCTTCGTGTTCCTGATCATCTTCGCGGGCCTGATGTACTTCACCAAGAAGAAGGTCTGGGCCGACTCGCACTGACCGGCTTGGCGCGAAACGAGAATGAAGAAGCCCCCGCAAGGGGGCTTTTTTGTTGAGCCGTCATTCCGGGGCGATGCGTAGCATCGAACCCGGAATCCATTCATCCACCAGCTCCGCGGCCCAATGGATTCCGGGCTCGCGCTATCGCGCGCCCCGGAATGACGAGAGTGTGGATTGCGTCACACCCCCGCACCCGCCAAAATACCGCCAACCGATCCCCCAGAAACTCACCGGAGGACACCATGGGAACCAGCATCACCTTCAAGCGCCCGGACGGCAAGGACGCCTCGGGCTATCTCGCCAACGCCGCGCGCGGCAATGCGCCGGGCGTGGTCGTGATCCAGGAATGGTGGGGCCTGTCCGACCAGATCAAGGGGCTGTGCGACCGCTTCGCGCTGGCCGGTTTCGACGCGCTGGCGCCCGATCTCTACAAGGGCAAGGTGGTGCCGTATCACGATACGGACAGCGCCAACAAGGAGATGAACTCGCTCGACTTCATGGACGCCACTACGCAGACCGTCCGCGGTGCCGCGCAATATCTGTCGCGCAACGGCGCCAAGGTCGGGCTGACCGGCTTCTGCCTCGGCGGCGCCGTCACCATCATCGGCGCGACCAAGATCCCGGAGCTCGCGGCCGGCGTCGTGTTCTACGGCATCCCGCCCGAGCAGGCCGCCAAGCCCGCCGACGTCAAGATCCCGCTCCAGGCCCATTTCGCCAACAAGGACGATTGGTGCACGCCGGAGCTGGTCAATGGTTTCGAGAAGGCCATGAAGGCGGCCGGCAAGTCGCTGGAGCTGTTCCGCTATGACGCCGAGCACGCCTTCGTCAACGAGCAGCGCCAGGCCGTGCACGACCGCGAAGCCGCCGAGCTCGCCTGGGGCCGGGCGACGGAGTTTTTCCGGAAGCATCTGGGGTAGCAGCAGCAGTGGTGCGGGTCGATCTGCGCACGTGTTGCATCGCTATTGATAACAGCTCGCTGCAATCATAGGCTGCAGCCGTGTAGCCCTTCGCTACGCGACTGTGGAGGGGGTGATGATTGTGGATGGTCGGTTGACGACGGTTGTTTTGCCTCGCGAGCGGCTGGAGGCGCCCGAGGACCCTGAGAAGGCCGAATATCTAACCCACGCGGTGGTCGACTACGTCAACCAAATGCAACGCGTCGGCGTGTACTCCGGACGTGAACTGCCCGCTGTGGCCATGCAGGCCTATCACGCAGACTACTATCTCGCTCAGGTCAACAACGGCGGTCACAGCCAGTTCATCGGTAACACGGGCGTTTCGATGCTTCCCACGACGTCTGGCGATGCGCTCGCCGGACTCGAGGCGATGGGAGCGAGCGCGCAACATCGTATATTGCAGGAAATGATCGCCTGGGTAGGGGATAATCCCCAAGAGAGCGCGCAGCAGAACGGCTTCGAGAACCGGGCCTCGGCGCTCGATGCGCTTGATCGTCGCTTCTATGAAGCAGAACGACAGCAACCAATGAAACAACTTGCAGCCCGATGGATCGCAAGCTGGCCCGAATTGCATGCTGTCGCGCAGGAACAGTACGCCTCCGAAATCGAACGGCTTGCGCAACTTAACCCACATCTGTCGCAACGTCGGATCTGGCTGAGCGTTCGCCACATCAGCTCTCAGATCACCGACCGCCTGCAGCTCACGATCGCCGCCGCGTGCGGGGCGGTGAGGCCTGACCCGGAGCTCAAGGTTCAGGCGTTCGCGGGAAGCAATATGGATGCTGAAGGGGCGCAGGGCATTGCCATTGGCGTCAAGACTGACAAGGGTTCGCGCCTGTGCGTTTACGAGGAGGCGGGTGGAGAACTTTACGAATTCGGCCCAGGCAGCCAGAGCCCGAAGCCGTCGGACATGCATGAAGTATTGAAGAGCTTTCCGCCCACACTGGTGGGCGCGCGGTTGTCGACGGTAGGCGCTGACACGATCCGGAATTTCTTGAGAGTTGCCGAGCAAAATCTGGCGGCCGAGGCCATCGACCTGCTGTTGCGAAAGTTGGATCTGGATCCGGCCGCGATGATCACGGCGCTACGCGTGAGCGACGATCATGCCACATGGTGTGCGGTCACAGGAAAGACAGGTGTTATGGTTGAAACCTTGGCTGACCGTAGCAATGTCGTCGAACCCGACGGTGAACTTCTGCTCACGGTAACGCGAGCCGAGATCGAGCGTCATGCTTCGGACGCGGCCATAGGGCGCGACAGCCTGCAGATGCGGGCTTGAAGCGGCTGAGACCTGGCCGTCGCCATTTTGGCGATTGAAGCCGCCCCAGCCACCCTTGACGCCGCCCTCGCGCCATGGTGAGTATCCGCCCATGAGCACCGCCTTCCGCCCAGCCCGTCTTTGGTGGCGCACCTCCTAACGAGGTGGCCGGTGCGATTTCATTTCTCAAAATCGCTAGAGGTCGCCACGCAGTGCGGCGGCCCGATCGTTTGTCCTGTGTGGCGTTCCCTCGGCAAGTTTCGTAAGAGGACGACATGAACAGGACAGTCTTTGCCCTCCCGGCCAGAAGTGAGTACGCGACCCGCGCGGGGCTTGCGATCACGCGCGTGGCGGAGCAATTTACCGGCGGCGCCAGCAGGCTCGACGACCTCATCAGCCTGCTCGACCGCCGCCGCGGCGTGGTGCTGTCCTCGGGCACGACCGTGCCCGGCCGCTACGAGAGCTTCGACCTCGGCTTCTCCGATCCGCCGCTCAAGCTCGAGACAGTCGGCGTCAATTTCAAGCTGGAAGCGCTGAACGCGCGCGGAGAGGTGCTCATCGCCTTCCTCGGCGACGTGCTGCGCGAGCCCTGCGTGGTGATCTCCGAGAAGACGGCGACGCGCCTTGCCGGCCACATCATCCGCGGCGATGCCCCGGTCGAGGAAGACCAGCGCACGCGGCGGGCCAGCGTGATGTCGCTGGTGCGCGACCTCGTCGCCGCCTTCTCCGCCAATGATGATGGCCTGCTCGGCCTGTTCGGCGCCTTCGCCTACGACCTCGTCTTCCAGATCGAGGACCTCGTGCAGAAGCGTCCGCGCGAGCAAGACCAGCGCGACATCGTGCTGTACGTGCCCGATCGCCTGCTGGCCTATGACCGCGCCACCGGCCGCGGCGTGGTGCTCACTTACGATTTCGCCTGGAAGGGCAAATCGACCGAAGGCCTGCCGCGCGAGACCGCCGACAGCCCGTACCTCAAGACGCCGCGCCAGGGCTTTGCCGATCACGCGCCCGGCGAATATCAGGCCACCGTCGAGACCGCGCGCGCGGCCTTTGCCCGTGGCGATCTGTTCGAGGCCGTGCCCGGCCAGCTCTTCGCCGAGCCCTGCGACCGCTCGCCGGCCGAAGTGTTCCAGCGCCTCTGCGTCATCAACCCGTCGCCCTATGGCGCGCTGATGAATCTCGGCGAGGGCGAATTCCTCGTCTCGGCGTCGCCCGAAATGTTCGTGCGCTCGGACGGCCGCCGCGTCGAGACCTGCCCGATCTCGGGCACGATTGCGCGCGGCCTTGATGCGATCGGCGATGCCGAGCAGATCCGCCAGCTACTGAACTCGGAGAAGGACGAGTTCGAGCTCAACATGTGCACCGACGTCGACCGCAACGACAAGGCGCGCGTCTGTGTGCCCGGCACCATCAAGGTGCTGGCGCGCCGGCAGATCGAGACGTACTCAAAACTGTTCCACACCGTCGACCACGTCGAGGGCATGCTGCGCCCCGGCTTCGACGCGCTCGATGCCTTCCTCACCCATGCCTGGGCGGTCACCGTCACGGGTGCGCCAAAGCTGTGGGCGATGCAGTTCGTCGAGGACCACGAGCGCTCGCCGCGGCGCTGGTATGCCGGTGCGATCGGCGCGGTGAATTTCGACGGCAGCATCAACACCGGCCTCACCATCCGCACCATCCGCATGAAGGATGGCCTGGCCGAAGTGCGCGTCGGTGCCACTTGCCTGTTCGATTCCGATCCCGCCGCGGAAGATCGCGAATGCCAGGTCAAGGCTGCCGCCCTGTTCCAGGCGCTGCGCGGCGATCCGCCGAAGCCGCTCTCGACCTTTGCGCCCGATGCCACCGGCTCGGGCAAGCAGGTGCTGCTGATCGACCACGACGACAGCTTCGTGCATATGCTCGCCGATTATTTCCGTCAGGTCGGCGCCAGCGTCACCGTGGTCCGCTATGTGCATGCGCTCGACATGCTCAAGCGGAAGAGGTGGGATTTGCTGGTGCTGTCGCCCGGCCCCGGGCGCCCTGAGGATTTCGGGATCAAGACAACAATCGACGCGGCGCTGGAGAAGAAGCTGCCGGTGTTCGGCGTCTGCCTCGGCGTCCAGGCGATCGGCGAATATTTCGGCGGCGAGCTCGGCCAGCTCACCCATCCCGCCCATGGCCGGCCCTCACGGGTGCAGGTGCGCGGCGGCCGGCTGATGCGCAACCTGCCGAACGAGATCGTCATTGGCCGCTATCACTCGCTCTTCGTCGAGCGCGACAGCATGCCGGAGGTCCTGAGCGTCACCGCCAGCACCGAGGACGGCGTCGCCATGGCGCTTGAGCACAAGACCCTGCCGGTCGCCGGCGTGCAATTCCACCCGGAATCGCTGATGTCGCTCGGCGGCGAGGTGGGGTTACGTATCGTCGAAAACGCGTTCCGGCTGGATGCTGGGGCGAATTGAGTATGACCGTCATTGCGAGGAGCCCGCGACAAAATTGCGAAGCAATTTTGCGCTGGCGACGAAGCAATCCAGGCTCTTGCCGCGGAGAAGATCTGGATTGCTTCGCTTCGCTCGCAATGACGGTGGAAAAGCCAGAGTGAGATAACCATGACCTTTGACCACGATCTGAAGGCGAGCGTCCGCACCATCCCGGACTATCCCAAGCCCGGGATCATGTTCCGCGACATCACCACCCTGCTCGCGGATGCGCGCGCGTTCCGCCGCGCCGTGGACGAGCTCGTCAATCCCTGGGCCGGCAACAAGATCGACAAGGTCGCCGGCATGGAGGCGCGCGGCTTCATCATCGGCGGCGCGGTGGCGCACCAGCTCTCGGCCGGCTTCGTGCCGATCCGCAAGAAGGGCAAGCTGCCGCATACCACGGTGCGCATCGCCTACTCGCTCGAATACGGCATCGACGAGATGGAGATGCATGTCGACGCGATTCAGCCCGGCGAGCGCGTCATCCTGGTCGACGACCTCATCGCCACCGGCGGCACCGCGGAAGGCGCGGTGAAGCTGCTGCGCCAGATCGGCGCCAACGTCGTCGCCGCCTGCTTCATCATCGACCTGCCCGAGCTCGGCGGCGCCGCCAAGCTGCGTGCGATGGACGTCCCGGTGCGCACGCTGATGACGTTCGAGGGGCATTGAGCGTGCTCGCCGCTACGGCGAGAGCCTGCGGCAAGCGCAGACCTGGCTAGGGCGGCGGCAAGCCGAAGGCCGGAAACAGCTCGGGCCCGAGCGGCCCCAGATAGACCGTCAGCGAGGCGATCCCGCCGTCCGCAGGCTCGATGACATGCAGCGAATGGGCGCGCCATGCCGGATCTTGATGGGTGCGCGCGTAGACACCGACAGCCGGCTGGCAGTTGGCGCCGATGGCGACCGCTCGGAAGCCGGCAAACCTGGTCCAGATGGTCTCGAAGAAAGCCCGAATGGCCGCGCGCCCCTGATACCACTCCCGCCATGGCGGCATGCTAAAGGTGGCGTCCTCCCGCAAGAGTTCTATGAAGCCGTCGAGATTGGCGGCCTGCCAGGTCTGCATGTAGCGCTCGAGCAGCAGTCCCTCCTCTCGGCTGGTCTGCGATCGACGGCGGGGACGTCCCTCGGGATATCGCGCCGCGAGGGTTGCGCGAGCCCGCTGCAATGCGCTGTTGATCGAGGCCGTCGAGCCGCCCAACAATCGCGCCGTTTCGACAGCCGACCATCCCAGGACGTCGGAAAGCAGCAGCGCGGCCCGCTGCCTGGGCGGCAGATCCTGGATGGCCGCGACGAAGGCGAGCTGCACGGCTTCGCGGGTCTCGTACCGTGCTTCCGGACCGGGCGTGTCGTCGGCGACGGCGGGAAGCTCCGCATCCGGGTAAGGGTCCAGCCAGGCAAGCTCGGCTGCGGGCCCGCCGGTGGCCGGCCCCTGCGAGGGAGGCCGTCCGGGCTGCTGGAGAAAGCGATGCGCCCTGGTCCTCGCCTTGAGGGCGTTGAGGCAGCTGTTGGTGGCGATCGTGTAGAACCAGCCGCGAACCGAGCCTCGCCCGTCGAACTCCGACCGCGCGCGCCACGCCCGCAGAAAGGTCTCCTGTACGAGGTCGTCCGCCTCGTGCAGCGAGCCCATCATGCGGTAGCAGTGGAGCTTGATCTCGCGACGGTGGGCCGCCGTGAAATGCTCGAAAGCCAGTCGATCGAGGAACGGCTGGCCTGGCTGGCCCAATGGCTCGAAAGGGCCAGGAGAGCCTGTCATGTCGGGCCTGCAGTGCTGAATTTAACCTGCATTCTGTGTGCCTCAGGCCGCCGGCGCAAGTCCGCTCCCGCTCACCATGAAGGAACTGCCTTCCGATTTACCGGTGGCGAGGGCAACCACCGCCCTTCCCACATCGGCCGGCGTTTGCATGTCGGTCATGCCCGCGAGAACGTCCGCGGGCTGGATGCCCAGATAGGCGGCATAGCCGTCGACGCCGCCCTTGCCCACGCGGGTGCCGGGCATGATACGCATGGGGGCCAGGTCCATGAAGCGCAGGCCCAGTCCGAGCCGATCCGACTCCTTCTGGCAATGACCGGCCAGGAAGATCTGCGCGCGCTTTGCTCCCGCATAACCGCCGGCAAATGGCGGTCCGCCGCTGAAGGCCGCGCCACTGGAAATCTGGACGATCCGTGTTCCCGGCTTGAGCGGACCTCGCAGCGCCGCCTTGCAAAAGAGGAACGACGCCTTGACGTCGGTTTCCCAGTTGGCGGAGAAGGCCTCCCAGGTCAGGTCCTGTATCGGCGCGCTGGGGGCAAGTGAGCCCGCGCAGATCACCAGGACGTCCGGCGCCAGCGCAGCGAAAACCTGACCCGGCGCTGTATCCTGCGTCGCGTCGGCCGCAAGGGTTCTCAACCTCGGCGTCTCGTTCGCCAATTGAGTCAGGGCTGCTGCTTCGCGGGCGACGGCGAGGACGGTCGCTCCCTCGCCGAGGGCGGCTTCCGCGATTGCGCGGCCGACGCCGCGGCTGCCTCCTACGACGACGACATTTTTACCTTGCAACGATCCCATGGATTACCCCCTGTCCGGGCCACCGGGATCATCCCGGCGCGCCTATGGATCAGGACAGCGCAGGCGGGCCAAAATCATCGGTGCGCCAAAGAAAATGTCAGGCGATCGACACGGCCCGCGAAAAGCGCCGATAGGGTGCGCGGCTGGTAGTGAACGTGGCCGACTAGATCGCTTCGGCGTTGAGGTCCGACCGCCAATGCAGCATGCGGTCCTTCAGGAGCGCATCGCGGATGTAGCTCGTTTCCTCCTCGTCCAGCCGCTCGCACTCGGCGAATGTCAGGCCAGTGGCGCCATGCGCGTTCCACGCCGCTTGAAGGGCGCGGCAGGGATGCCCGCCCTGGCGCAGCGTGAACCAGATCCGGTTGGCGACCTTCTCGAGATCAAACGCCTGCCCGACCCAGGCTTCGCCTGTCGCCACGCAGCGGACGACGTAGATGCCGACGGCGGTCTTGCGCTCCTTGTAGGCGGCAATCGCGGCCTTTCGGTCGATGCTCATGGGCTTGGTCTCGCGAGGAAGGGTGTCACGCGAGGTCATACAAGCCGCCGGGCCGTCGGTCAATATTGCCCGGGTAAAATAAATCAGGACCGTTGCAGGATCAGGCTGAGCTCGAGCTCGCGGAAGGCGAGGTAGTTGCGCCGGATCCACTGATGCAGCTCGGTGGAAGAGTCCTTCTCCTGCCGCAGATAGCCGGTGAAGGAGAAATTCAGCCGGTCGATATACGTCTTCAGGAAACCCGGCAGCGCCGGCAGGCGGAACAGCCGGCCACCTCCCATCGCCGGCGGCAGCTCGCCGCGAACGACATATTCGTTGTCCACCGTGACCAGGTTCATCCGCGGGATCTGCCCGCGCAACGTCTCGTGGGCGCGGGCCGAGACACGGTCGGTGTCGGCGACGAACAGGATCTGTGGTGCCACATGCCGGCGCGCCGCCTCCTTCAACAGGCCGATCTCGTCGGTCATCTTGAAGAACTCGTCGAAGGCGTGGAAGCCGAGGTCGATGACCTTGGCAACACCGTCATCGACGATGACGCGGTCCATCAGCTGCATCTTGCCGTAAGTGTCGATCACGTCGGCGGTCTCGGTCACCTTCGGCAGGTAATCGAGCAGCGACGGCTCCTTCAGATTGACGTCGAAGGCCGCGACGTTGCCGTTCTTGAGCAGCAGGAATTCTGTCAGCAGCCGCGCCAGCAAGGTCTTGCCGACCTGCGGGCGAGGCGAGCAGATGATGTAGACGGGCGTTGCGGGCATCGACAGCTATTATCTGGGCCAACTCACCGCCCAATCCAGCCGTATCCGCCCGGGGTCCGCAACTATTTTTCGCTGTTGCGGGTGACGGATTTCGAACCAACGATGTCGGTCAGGCGGATGCGGTCGAACTCGCTCCAGACGTTGGCTAGCCAGTGCCGGACATAGCCGCGCAGCACGAACGAATAGTTCGCGGCCTCGTCGTTGATGCCCTTGTTGGCGACGAATTTCAGGAACGGCACGGAAGACACCTCGACCTGCTCATAGGCCATTTCGTTGAGCTTGGGGATGGTCAGCTCGGTCGCGTCCTTGATGCGGTGGAAGTAGGAATTGTAGGTTGCCTGGTCCCATTGGAAGAACTGGGTGTCGTTGATGAAGTTCTTCACCAGGAAATATTTCGCGCCGGACATGAAGCCCGCGGTCTCCGCGATTTCCTCCAGCGAGGCGATCGAGGGTCCGAGGATGTGGAACACGGCGAAGGTGATCTGGCCCGCCTTGGCGGCGTCGAGGAAGCCGATGTCGCGCAGCGAAGCCAGCGCCGGCGAGAGCAGGCCGGCGCGGACGTCGATGACGGTGACCGAAGGGCTGACAGCGTTGAGCGTGTCGAAGATCTTCATCTGGTCGGCCGTCGTCGTCATGTCGACGATCTCGGTGATGTCGGGGTGGAAGCGCCTCAGGGTTCCGCGCGGCGACTCCGTGTCGAACGCCCGCGTCGGCACGTTGTTGGCCGAGAAATAATCGAGCAGGGTGCGCGATACCGTGGTCTTGCCGACCCCGCCCTTGTCCGCGCCCACCACAACCACTGCCGGCTTTGCCATTGCTGTCCCCTAACGCGCGCCCCCGATCGCGAGGTCGCAATCGGCCGGGCCCCAAATCGATGTCCGAAAAGACGTCCCGAGTCTGCTGTTGGGCGCGAACATGGCAGAAACAAGGGAGAATTCAATTCCTTGCGTTCCAGTCACGGCAATTCCCGAGGATATTCCCGATTGCCGGGAAACCTGCCGCATGAAGCGGCAAATCACGTCATCAGTGACGGCCCCACGGTCCCATCGGATTGGCTGCCGGGGCTCCAGAGGGGCTGGGCGCGGGAACGGGCGGCGGATTGGCGGGAGCGGCGCCATCGCCCCACGGCCCGTGCGAGAGCGGCGGCGGACCGTCCTGCGCCTCGGCCGGTTCGGTCTCGGGCTGTTCCGTCTCTTCGGTGGGGTCCGGCAGCGGACCGGGGTCATGGCCGCCGGCGAACTTGACCAGGGCGTCGACCCGGGACTGCACGGAAGGGTGGGTCGCGAACAGATCGGCAAAGCCCTCGCGCGGATTGTCGACGCAGAGCTCCATCACCGCCGAGGTCGCGCCTGGCAGCTCGCCGCGATTCTCGATCTTGCGCAGCGCCGAGATCATGGCATCCGGATCTTTGGTCAGCTCGACCGAGCCGGCGTCGGCGAGATATTCGCGTGACCGCGACAGCGCGAGCTTCACCACCTGCGACAGCAGCCAGGCCAGCACGATCAGCACGATGGCGATGATGATGACGATGATCGCACCGCCCCCGGAGCTCTTGCTGTCGCTCGAGGACGAGGACGACCGCGAGGACGAGGAGGAGCCCGAGGACCAGGAGCCGCCGGAGCCGGAGCTCCAGTTCAGATTCGTGAACAGACGGAAGAACAATTCGCCGAAGAAGCCGACCACGCCGGCGATGATGACGGCGACCACCATGAGCTGCACGTCGCCGTTCTTGATGTGGGTCAGCTCGTGGCCCAGCACCGCTTCGATCTCCTTGTCGTTGAGCGCATCGAGGAGACCCGTGGTCACCGTGATGGAATATTGCCGCGGATTGAGACCGGTGGCGAACGCGTTCAGCGCCGGGCTCTCCATGATCTTCAGCTTCGGCATGGTGATGCCGCGCGAGATGCAGAGGTTTTCCAGCAGATTATAGAGCCGCGGCTCCTCCTGCCGGGTGACGGCGTGGCCGCCGGTCACGGCGTCGATCATCGACTGGTGGAAGAAATAGGCGATCGCGACCCAGGCGATCGCCGCAACGGTCGCGAAGGGCGCGGCCTTCAGCAGGTCGGAGAATGCCCGGGTCAGATAATAGGCGACCGTGCCGTTGCCGTTGATGACGACCTCGGCCACCAGCGCGCCGGCATAGACCAGCACGTAGACCAGCGCGAAGAGACCGGCGAGCAGCAGCATCGAACGAAACTTGTTCGAGGCGATGTGCGTGTAGAGACCATACGCGGCCATGACGCGATGCCCTGCCGGCCTATCGGCTCAAATCAGAACTTCACCTGCGGCGCCGCCTCGACCTCGGTGCGGCTGGCGCCGAGATCGAAGAAGTCCTTCCTGGTAAAGCCGAACATGCCGGCGAACAGAGCTGCGGGCATCTGCTGGATGCCGGTGTTGTATTCCTGGACCGCGTTGTTGAAGAAGCGGCGGCTGGCTGCGATCTTGTTCTCGAGATCGGAGAGCTCGGATGCGAGCTGCTGGAAATTGGCGTTGGCCTTGAGGTCCGGATAGGCCTCCGACAGCGCGATCAGCCGGCCGAGCGCACCGGAGAGCTGGGTTTCGGCCGCGGACACCTGCGCCGGGCCCTGCGCCGACATCGCCGAGTTGCGCGCCTTGATGACGTCGTCGAGCGTGCCGCGCTCATGCGAGGCATAGCCCTTCACGGTCTCGACCAGGTTTGGGACCAGGTCGTGGCGCTGCTTGAGCTGCACGTCTATGTCGGCAAAGGCCTGGCCGACGCGCTGGCTCAGCGCCACCAGGCGGTTGTAGGCGCTGAAGGCGAACAGCACGAGGACGACGATGACGCCGAGAACGATCCAGCCGGTCGACATGAAGAACTCCTGAAGAGGGAAGAAGGCGGGCGCTAGGGTAGACCAAATTGACGCGAAGCGAGAGCCCGGCGCAGACGGGAGGTAGGACTTGGTCGAGTGGGGAGCCACCCGAGTTCAAGGGAAAAGCGGCAAACGGGGTTAACTTTCGGACAGGACGGCGTCGCCCCAGCGCCAACGCCTAGCACTTGCATAGGCCGCCTTGTCGCGCCGCGGCACTTTCGTTGGTGCGACACCTTCCTCCGTGCAGAGCTTGGCCATTATCTCGGCCTTGCCGATGTCCGGCGGCGCCAGCACGCGCGCGGCGCGGCTCGCGGGCGGGGTGCGGGTCAGTGCGACGTAGATGAAGCGCTCGTCCTCGAACGGCACCTCGGCGCCCTTGATCTGGCGGTGCGCCTGCGACCGCGGCAGGCGCTGGCTGAAATGGCACCAGTCGGGGGCGATGAGCGGGCAGGGCCTTTCGTGCGGGCATGGCGCGGCGACGAAGGCGCCAGCCGCGATCAACTGCTGGCGCAGCGCAAGGATGCGCGCATAGCCGGCCGGCGTGCCGGGCTCGATCACCACCAGCGCGTGGCGCGCTTTGGCCCACATCGCTTCCGCGAGCTTGCGCTGTTCGGCCTCGCCGAGCTCATTGATGACGTAGCTGGCGATGACGAGATCGGCTTGCGAGACTTCAGCGAGATTGCCGCTGGCATCGCCGGGCAGATAGCGGCAGTCCGCGAGGCGCGTGCTGTCGCGTGCGAGTTCGAGCGCGAGCCGGCTCAGCGTGGCATTGGCGTCGAGCAGCGTGAAATCCTGCAGCGACGGAAAGGCTTCCGCGGCCGCCCAGCTGGCGGTGCCCGGGCCGGCGCCGACGTCGAGCAATGTCTCGGGGGCGAGATCAGGCGCGATCTCAGTGAGCGCATTGAGGCTGGCCGCCACCGCCGCGTAGGTCGCAGGCATGCGCGCCAGCGCATAAGCGAGCGCATCGGCTTCGGACTTGATCGTGCCGGAGCCGCCGCCGGCGCGATAGGCGGTCGAGATTTTTTGCGAGCGCTGTGCCGCGTCGGTGCGGGAGAAGCCCTGGAGCTTGGTGTCAAGGGCGGCCTTCAGTTCAACGGGGAGGGTGGGGGCGATCATCATCCGCGGTCATGCCCAGCGCAGGCGGGGCATCCAGTACTCCGAGACAGTGCCGTCAACCGAGAAGGCGTACTGGATCAGTCCGCTCCAGTGCGCAATTTGCGCACAAGGCGGATGATGACGTCAATGGGTGTGGCGCGAGCGTAAGCTCACGCCACGTTCTGGTCGAGAATGTCCACGGCCTCGGCGAGGCTCACCGACACCAACTGCGAGACGCCGCGCTCGGCCATGGTGACGCCGAACAGGCGATTCATCCGCGCCATCGTGATCGGGTTGTGCGTGATGATGATGAAGCGGGTGTCGGTCGAGCCGGTCATCTCGTGCAGCAGGTTGCAGTAGCGTTCGACGTTGTGGTCGTCGAGCGGCGCGTCGACTTCGTCCAGCACGCAGATCGGCGAAGGGTTGGTCAAGAACACCGCGAAGATCAGCGCCATCGCGGTCAGCGCCTGCTCGCCGCCCGACAGCAGCGACAGCGTCTGCGGCTTCTTGCCCGGCGGCTTGGCGATGATTTCGAGGCCGGCTTCCAGCGGGTCGTCGCTCTCGATCAAGTGCAGCGCGGCCTCGCCGCCGCCGAACAGCTCGACGAACAGGCGCTTGAAGTGGTTGTTGACGACGTCGAACGAGGTCAGGAGCCGCTCGCGGGCTTCCTTGTTGAGGCTCTGGATGCCCTGGCGCAGCCGCTTGATGGCTTCGACCAGGTCGTCGCGCTCGGTGACGAGGCCGGTGTGCTGGGTCTCGACCTCGCGCAGCTCTTCCTCGGCGCGCAGGTTGACGGCACCGAGCCGCTCGCGGTCGCGGCGCATCTTTTCGAGGTCTTCCTCGATCTCGTGCAGCGGCGGCAGCTCGGCGCCGGGCTCGATCTCGGCAAGGCCGGCGACGGCCTGCGGCTCGACCTCGAGCATGTCGCGGATCTCGCGCTCGATGTCCTCCAGCCGGCGGCGGGCGCCTTCCATGCGCTCCTCGGCGCGGGCGGTGGCCTCGCGGGCACTCGACAAGGCCTCCAGCGTCAGCTTGGCGACACGGTCGGTCTCGGCCATTGCGGTTTCCGCGGTGGCGAGCGCGTCGGCGGCCATGCGGCGGTCGTTCTCGGCGTATTCGATCTCGGTGATCAGCGCGCTGCGCTTCTCGGCGAACACGGCGGGGGCGTTCTCGAGCTCGCTGCGCTCGATGGTGAGCTCGGCGATACGGGCCTGGATGGTGTCGATGTGGGAGGCCGCGCTCTCCTTGCGGTTCTGCCACTCGGTGCGTTCGGCGAGGATCGCCTGCACGCGGCGGTCGGCGAGCTCGGCTTCGCGTGCCAGCGCCTGCGCCTCGGCGCGAACCTGGGCGGCCATGCGGCGGCGGCCTTCGATGTCGCTGCGGACCGCGGCGAGCTGGGTCTCGGTGTCTTCGCTCGACGGCAGCTCGCCGATGCCGGCCTCGGCATATTCGTATGCGGCCTCGGCTTCGGCGCGGTCGGCGGCGAGACGGCTGTGCGCTTCCGACAGCGTCGCCTTGCGCGCGGCATGGCGGCTGATCTCGCGTTCGGCATTGGCACGGCGCTCGCGCGCGACGTTCAGCTCGCGCTGCGCGGCGCGCCAGGCTTCGCGGCTGGCGCCTTCGGTGCTGGCTGCCATCTGCAGCTCGGACTCGGCGTTCTCCAGCGCCTGGCGCTTGATCTGCGCGTCGATGCGGGCCTGCTCCAGCTCGTTCTCGATGTCGACGAGGCGGGCGCGCTCGGCAAGGCGCCGTGCCGCGCCGGTCGGCGCATGCGCGGCGGCGACGAAGCCGTCCCAGCGCCAGACGTCGCCCTCGGGCGAGACCAGCCGCTGGCCGGTCTTGAGCTGCGACACCAGCTCGGCACCGCGCTCGCGCGGGACGACGCCGATCTGCGCCAGGCGGCGCGCCAGCTCGGCCGGCGCCTGCACATGGTTGGAGAGCGGAACGGCGCCTTCGGGCAGCTCCGGATCGCCCTCGGTGTGTCCGACATTGGTCCAGCGCATCGGCGCCGACGGGTCGATCGGCGCATCGAGATCGTCGCCGAGCGCAGCGCCGATCGCTTTTTCAAAGCCCTTGTCGACGGTGATGCCGTCGATGATCGGCGGCCACAGATTCTTGGTCTCGCCGTTGACGATCTTGGAGATCGTGCGCGCCTCGGTCTCGAGCCGCTGCACGCGCTTGTCCGCTTCGAGCAGCGGCGAGCGCGATGATTCCAGCGTCTGGCGTGCCGCGACATGCGCAGCTTCGCTCGCCTGCGCCGCAGCTTCGGACGCGGCCAGCGTCTGCTCCGCGGTCTCGACCGTCGCGGTCAGCTCGTCGAGATCGCCGAAGCCGCCGGTCTCGGCGGCAAGCTTCTGCTCTTCCGCGGTGACGTTGGCGATCTCCTGGTCGAGACGGGCGAGCTTGTCGCGGTGGGTGCGGACGTTGGCTTCGAGCTGGTTGCGCTTGGCAGTGAGGTCGGCGAGCGCGGTGGTGAGCTCGGCGAAGCGCTGCTCGGTCTCGGTCAGCACCGCCTCGGCTTCGGCGACGCGCTCGTCGACGCCGGAGCGTTTCTCGACGCGCGACTTGATCTCTTCCTTCAGCTCCGCATCTTCCGCGTCGAGCCGCTGCAGCGCGACGTCGGCGTCCATGGTTTGTTGCTGAGCACGGGAAATGTCGCCCTCGAACTGGGCGAGGCGGCGCTCGAGCTCGGCGACGCGCTCCTTGGCGCGCTCTTCCTCACGGTCGAGCTGCTCGCGGGCATTGGTCAGGCGCTGCAGGCCGGCGGCGGCGCGCGCTTCGGCCTCGCGCAGCGCCGGCATTTCGGCGGCGCGGATCGCCTGGATGCGGGCGGCCTCGGCCTGGTGCTGGGTGCGCTCGGCCATCTCGCGCACGGCGAGGTCGTGGGTCTGGCCGGATTCGTTGACGTCCGCATGGGCGCCGATCCAGCGCAGATGGAACAGCGTGGCCTCGGCCTTGCGGACCTTGGCCGCGACCTCGCGATAGCGCACGGCCTGGCGGGCCTGCTTCTTCAGGCCTTCCATCTGGCCGGAGAGCTGGCCGATCACATCCTCGACGCGAGTGAGGTTGGTTTCGGCGGCCTTCAGCCGCAGCTCGGCCTCGTGACGGCGGGCATGCAGGCCGGCGACGCCGGCGGCGTCTTCCAGCACACGGCGGCGCTGCTCGGGCTTGGCCTGGATGATCTCGCCGATCTTGCCCTGGTGGACGAGGGCGGGCGAGCGCGCGCCGGTGGCGGCGTCCGCAAACAGAATCTGCACGTCGCGGGCGCGCACGTCGCGGCCGTTGATGCGGTAGACCGAGCCGGCCTCGCGCTCGATGCGACGGGAGATTTCCAGGATCTGGCTGTCGTTCATCGCCGCCGGCGCGGTGCGATCGGCATTGTCGATCGTCATCGTCACTTCGGCGTGGTTGCGCGCCGGACGGTTGCCGGAGCCGGCGAAGATCACCGCGTCCATGTCGGCGGCGCGCAGCGACTTGTAGGAGGTCTCGCCCATCGCCCAGCGCAGCGCTTCGACGAGATTGGACTTGCCGCAGCCGTTGGGGCCGACCACGCCGGTCAGGCCGGGCTCGATGACGAAGTCCGTGGGCTCAACGAAGGACTTGAAGCCGTGAAGTCGCAGGCGGGTGATTTTCATAAGCACGCATCTCTGTTGGCAGGCGCGAATCCCCCTGCCGGGACAATACCATGGAAGGCAATGTCGCTATCCGGGCGAGTCGCGCGAGGCGCCTCATGCGGCTGGACAATGGCCGCGGTGCGCCGCGAGGGCAACCGGCGAAAGCCGCTTTTCCCAAGGGATTTATGCCGGGAAAGATACGGCTTTCGAGATGCGAATCAGGATCTTGACGAGCGAATCAGCTCTTCAGAAGCGGGTTGATCTTCTTGGCGAACTCCTCGAACGAGGCTTCGCCCTTGATCTTCTCGCCGTTGATGAAGAAGGTCGGCGTCGAGTCCACCTTGAGCACGTCGCTGGCGTATTTCTGGTCGGCGGCGATCTTGTCGAGCAGCGCCTGATCCTTCAGACAGGCTTCGACCTGCTGCTGGGTAAGGCCGGCCTGCTTGCCGATCCGCGTCAAGGTCTCGGTGGTGTTCTTCGTCACCCAGTCGTTCTGCTGGCGAAACAGCATGTCGGTGACCGCGAAGTATTTCGGCGCGTCGTCCTTGGCGATGCAGCGCGACAGCATCGAGCCGGCGGCGGCTTTGATGTCGAGCGGGAACTCGCGGAAGATGTAACGCACCTTGCCGGTGTCGATGTATTCCGTCTTGATCTTCGGGAACACCTGCTCGTTGAAGGCGGCGCAGTGAGGGCAAGTCATCGAGGCGTATTCGGTAATGGTGACTGCGGCGTCCTTCGGGCCGAGCGCCATGTCGGGCAGCGACACCGGCTTGGCCACATCAGCGGCCGACTGCGCCATCGCGTCCGAGATGAACCGCAGCGGCGAGAGCCCGGCGAACGCGGCAAGCCCGGTCAGCGACAGCATCGTGGTGAAGGCGCGGCGGGTGATGATCAAGGTCGGCTCCCGGGATTGGCAAGGTTCGCCCGAGGTTCCGGCTCGGACGGCCTGTCGCTAGCTTGAAACGTCGTTTGAGGCAATGGCGGGCGCTGCGGACAGGTCCAGTTTGGCCGCGGAATGAGGCTCAATTTCGCTTGATGGCGGCCCCGAGGCGAGCCAGCGCCGTCTTCAGTTCTTCATCTTCGATGTCGGTCAGGGTCTCCGCCACCTTGGCGACGGCCTTGGGGTCCGGCGGGCCGGGCCGCTTCCGGGCCTGCGGCCGCGACAGCGGCGCCTGGCGGAAGGCGAGCTTGCCGACCGCGCTCCAGCCGAAGAAGCGGTTGACCCGCTCCAGGATCACGTCGGCCGAGTGCTGGATTTCCAGCGCCATCGGCCCCTCGACCCGCAGCACCAGCGTTGCCGGCTCCTGCGGCTGCCCCTCCACCGGCCGCGGCCATTGCATCTTGAGCGGCTCGGCATGGGCCGCGATCTCGGGACCTGCAATCTGCGCCCACCGCGTCACCAGCTCGCGCGCCGCAAAGCCCTGCTTGGCATAGGCCTCGGCGAAGACGTCGTCGAGCAGGATCCCGAGCGGTTTTGCGCTGATGGGGCCGGGCTTGAAGATGGGACCGGATTTGGACATGGGGCCTTATAGCACTTTGGACGTCGGGCCACAGACCCCCCGAGGCCCGTCATGGCCGGGCTTGTCCTGGCTTGTCCCGGCCATCCACGTTCTTGCTGCGAAGAAAGACGTGGATGCCCGCGACCAGCGCGGGCATGACGTGGAGAGGCCAGTGCATTGCCGTTACAGTGAGGAATGAGCCCCAGATCCGTACGCAAGCCGAAGTCGGAACCTTCTCAGCCGGAGACCTCATCGCGCCCGCTCGCGCTCCTGCAATGGTACGACCGTCACCGCCGCCGTCTGCCCTGGCGCGCCGCGCCGGGCGAGGCGTCCGATCCCTACCGCGTGTGGCTGTCCGAGATCATGCTCCAGCAGACCACGGTGAAGGCGGTCGGCCCCTATTTCGAAAAGTTCGTCGCGCGCTGGCCAGACGTCACCGCGCTGGGACGCGCCTCGCAGGACGACGTGCTGCGGATGTGGGCCGGGCTCGGCTATTATTCGCGCGCACGCAACCTCCATGCCTGCGCGATCGCCGTGACGCGCGAGCATGGCGGCGTGTTTCCGGATACCGAGGAGGGGCTGCGCGCGCTGCCGGGGATCGGGCCCTATACGGCGGCGGCAATCGCGGCAATCGCGTTCGACCGCCGCACCATGCCGGTCGACGGCAATATCGAGCGGGTGGTGTCGCGTCTGTTCGCCGTCGAGGAGGAGCTGCCGCAAGCCAAGCCGCTCATCCAGCAACTCGCCGCGACGCTGCTGGCGGATGCTCGCGCCGGCGACAGTGCACAGGCGCTGATGGATCTCGGCGCCTCGATCTGCACGCCGAAGAAGCCGGCCTGCTCGCTGTGTCCGTTGAACGAGGACTGCACGGCGCGCGCGCAAGGCACCCAGGAGACGTTCCCACGCAAGGCGCCGAAGAAGAGCGGGACGCTCAGGCGCGGCGCCGCTTTCGTGGTCACGCGCGGCGACGAGCTGCTCGTCCGCTCGCGGCCCGAAAAGGGCCTGCTCGGCGGCATGACGGAGGTGCCGGGCTCGGACTGGCTCGCCGGCCAGGACGATGCGATGGCGAAGCAGCAGGCGCCGGAGCTGAAGGGATTGTCACGCTGGCAGCGCAAGGTGGGCGTCGTCACCCATGTCTTCACGCATTTCCCGCTCGAGTTGGTGGTCTACACCGCGAAGGCGGAAGCCCGCACCCGCGCCCCTGAGGGCATGCGCTGGGTGCCGATCGCAACGTTAGCGGGCGAAGCGCTGCCGAACGTGATGCGCAAGGTCATCGCGCATGGTTTGGGTCTCTAGGATCCATCCTGCTGACAGCAGGCTGTCAGCAGCCTTGCGCTAACAGGGGGCAAAGGAGATCTCGCATGGTCAAGACCGCGCTCGATAACTTCCGTAGGCCCCCATGTGCCGAGCTGCTCGGCTGGCGCCTGCTCGATGCGCGTCCCGAGGAGGGCTGGATCAAGCTCGCCTTCGAGGGCAAGCCGGAATTCTGCAACCCCGCGGGCTTCATCCAGGGCGGCATGCTCTCGGCCATGCTCGACGACACCATGGGTCCGGCGGTGCTGGTGATGAGCGAGGGCCGGCTCTACACCACCACCATCAGCATGACCGTGAATTTTCTCAGCCCCGCAAAGCCCGGCCCGATCATCGGCGAAGCCAGGGTGACGCAGCTCGGCAAGACCATCGCCTTCGTCGAAGCCAAGCTGATGGCAGAGGACGGCACCGTGCTGGCGACGGCCAGCGCCAGCGAGCGCCTGCTGGAGGCGGCGAGGATGGTCGGTAAATAGATTCTCCGCGGGAGCCTCTTCCCTTCTCCCCTTGCGGGAGAAGGTGGCGCGAAGCGCCGGATGAGGGGTATCTCTCAGCGAATTCAAATGCGAGTTGGACTCGCGGAAACAACCCCTCACCCGAGTGAGTCTGCGTTGACCAGCGCCGCGGCCCTCTCCCGCAAGGGGAGAGGGCGCATCAACGTGCATCTCGCTCTTTGGAGTATCATGCCTTCAGGCGTGCGTCTTTGCTCACGATCGGCGGCTTCGCATTCAGCGCCTCGACCTGGAAGCCCGCGACGCGCTTGTAGTTGGCGGCGATGTCCTCCAGCTCCTGCTGCGACAAGACGTCGGTGACCACGTTGTAGCCATCAGGCGCACGCTCCTCGACCAGCTGCATCACCTGCTCGGGGCCGTTCTTGCGGTTGAGCAGGACGAGGTCGGTCGTCGCGGGACGCCGCTCGGCTTCATAGGCGAGCAGTGCCGCCTGCGTCGGGCCATGCGCCAGGATTTCGCGGGTGATGACGCGCGCGTCGAGGATCGCCTGCGAGGCGCCGTTCGAGCCGATCGGGTACATCGGATGCGCGGCATCGCCCATCAGCGTGACCTTGCCGAAGGTCCATTGCGACACCGGATCGCGGTCCACCAGCGGATATTCATAGGCGTGCGGGCAGTTCCTGATCAGGGCGGGCACGTCGAGCCAGTCGAACGTCCAGCTTTCGAACCAGGGCAGGAACTCTTCCAGCCGCGCGGTGCGGTTGTAGTCCTCGCGCCGCCACTGATAGGTCGGCGGCATGTGCCGCTCGGCGACCCAGTTGATGAGGTGGTTGCCCGCCGCATCCGGTTCTTTCGAGATCGGATAGCAGACGAATTTCAGGATTTCGTGGCCGGCCATGATCATGGTGCGGCCCGTCAGGAAGGCCTTTGCCGGCGTGACGCCGCGCCAGAGGATGCGGCCGTTCCAGATCGGCGGGCCTTCGTTCGGATAGAGCTTTTCGCGCGCGGCGGAATGGAAGCCATCGGCGGCGATCAGGATTGCGCCTTCGTAAGTGCCGGCGGCCTTGCCGGTCGCCCTGTCGACGAAGTCGGCGCGCACGCCGCCCGCCGTCTCGCTCCAGCCGGTCAGATGATGGCTGGTGAGAATGTTGTCACGGCCGAGCCGCTCGACTGCGGTGTCGAGCAGGATCTGCTGGAGCGTGCCGCGATGGATCGAGAATTGCGGCCATTTGTAACCGGCCTCGAGGCCGCGCGGCTCGCTCCAGATCGGCTTGCCGTGCTTGGAGAAATAGGCGAGCTCGCGCGTCCGCACGCCGCTGGCGTCCAGCTTGTCCAGCAGGCCGAGCTCGATCAGCTCGCGCACCGCATGCGGCAGCACATTGATGCCGACGCCGAGCGGCTTCAGTTCCGCGACGCTCTCGAACACTTTCACGGGAACGCCGATTTGATGCAGGCTGAGCGCAAGCGTGAGCCCGCCGATGCCGCCACCGGCGATGAGTACGGTCATGACAAGTCCCCCTCCGATTGACGGCGTCTTCGCACAGCCGGGCGGCCGTGGGCAACTGCGAACAGGCCGCCTATGGACGGCGCGGCGGTGGACCGTTAACCTCTGGTTTTCCCCATGAGGTCCGACATGCTCAAGCTCTACTACGCCACCGGCACCTGCGCGCTCGCCACCTACATCACCCTGGAAGAGGCCGGCGCCGACTACACCGCCGAACGGCTGAGCTTCAAGGACAACCAGCAGAACAGCCCGGACTATCTCGCCATCAACCCGAAGGGCCGGGTGCCGGCGCTGGTCACCGACCGCGGCGTGCTGACCGAGACGCCGGCCATGCTGGCCTATCTCGCGCAAACCTTCCCCAAGGCGAAGCTCGCGCCGCTCGACGATCCCTTCGACTTCGCGCAGGTGCAGTCGTTCAACTCCTATCTCTGCTCGACCGTTCACATCAACCACGCCCACAAGATGCGCGGCGCGCGCTGGGCGACGGAGGAGAGCTCGTTCGCCGACATGAAGGCGATGGTGCCGAAGACCATGGCCGCCTGCTTCAAGCTGATCGAGCAGAAGATGTTTCGAGGCCCCTGGGTGATGGGCGATCAATACACGGTCTGCGATCCCTATCTCTACACGCTCTCGACCTGGCTCGAAGGCGACAGCGTCGACATCAATGCGACGCCGAGGATCGCCGATCACTTCAAGCGCATGTCCGACCGCCCCGCGGTGAGCAAGGTGATGGCGGCGCAGAAGGCGTAGGAACGCGCGGCTGTCGTAGCTCTTGTAGGGTGGGCAAAGGCGCAGAGCGCCGTGCCCACCATCTTTCCAAGATTGCAACAGAAGTGGTGGGCACGCTCCGCTTTGCCCACCCTACGGGAGCTTCCGCCTGGCTTGCTCCAGCTCCCGTCCCGTCTCCAGCATCAGCCGCCGCAGCCAGATCGAGCCGGGGTCCATCTGCGCGCGCGTCGG
This sequence comes from Bradyrhizobium sp. NC92, assembly GCF_025200865.1. Taxonomy (NCBI): domain Bacteria; kingdom Pseudomonadati; phylum Pseudomonadota; class Alphaproteobacteria; order Hyphomicrobiales; family Nitrobacteraceae; genus Bradyrhizobium; species Bradyrhizobium sp. NC92. Next base: position 6,374,568 of record NZ_CP104171.1, on the reverse strand, counting down.
GTGGAACATGAACTGCTCGTCGATCCCGGGATCGAGCGGCGGCGTCACCGCGACGACGCCGAGCTGCTGCGACAGCGCGGCGATCAGCCGGCGCGGCACGAAGGCGACGAGATCGGTGCGCGCGGCGACGTGCAAGGCTTCGAGATAGCCTGACACCACCAGCGAAACGTGCCGCTCGATGCCCTTGGCTCGCAGCCAAGTGTCGATCAGGTCCTCCTGTTGGCCGCGGATGATGACGCCGACATGGCGCGCGGCGAGGAAGGTCTCGCGCCGCTTCAGCTTCGCGGCCAGGGGGTGGCCGCGCCGGACCGCAAGCGCATCGCTGTCGGTATAGAGCAATTGCCGGTGAAAGCCCTTGAAGGCATTGCCGATCGAGATCACGAGGTCGATGGTGCGGGCGAACTCGGCGTGGAAAATTGCCGGTCCCCGCCACGGCACCACGTCGATGCGGACGTTGGGGGCAAGGCGCGTGACTTTCGCCATCAACGGCGGCATCAACAGCTCGACCGCGAGATCCGGCATCATCAGACGGAATTGCCGCTCGCTGCGCGCGGCATCGAAGTCATCAGGCACGAACAATCCGCGCACCTGGTCGAGCGCCTGCGCCAGCGGTGCGCGCAGGGCCTGGGCCCGGGGCGTCAGCTCCATTCGTGCGCCCGTGCGCACCAGCAGCGGATCACCGAAGATGTCGCGCAGGCGCTGCAATGCGTGGCTCGTCGCCGGCTGGGACAGGCCGATCCTCATGGCCGCGCGGCTGACATTGGCCTCGCGCAGCAATGCGTCGAGCGCGCTCAAGAGGTTGAGGTCGAGCGAATGCAAATTCATGAGGTGAATAGATATCATATTTCATATCGATTTGAAGAATGCCGTCGGCCCGGCGATGATCTCCGCGTTGTCACCACGAGGAGAATGCCGCCATGAACGCGAGCGCCAACAAGAAACTGCTGCAGGATATCTTTGCCGCGGCCGCCAATCCCGATCCCGCCGCGCGCGACCGCGCCCTGTTCACCGCAAGTCTCGCCGACGACGCCAAATGGGTCGTGACCGGGCAATATTCCTGGTCGCGCACCTTTGCCGGCAAGGAGGCGATCCTCAAAGATCTGCACGGCTATGTCCGCACGCGCCTGCGCGACCGCACGCGCACGGTCGCGCATCGCTTCATCGCCGATGGCGACATCGTCGTCGTGGAAGCCAAGGGCGACAACGTCACGCCCGAGGGTGTGCGATACGACAACGACTATTGCTTGGTGTTTCGCCTGGAGGACGGCAAGATCAAGGAGATCCGCGAGTACTGCGACTCGGTCCTGACCGAGAAGGCGCTCGGCCCGTTTCCGCAAGCTCCCGCGAGGGCAGCGAGCTGAACGGCTTGAGCACGATCTGGTCTGCCGGCTGGGCCATGCATCGCTCTGCATGGCCCGGCGCATTCGCATGCGGCTTTGCATAGCTGCCGACAAAATCAGCAGATTTGCTGCGGGCCGAGACCGCGCGCGCGAGGAATTTGAAGGTTCAATTAAGAAGTGTCCTCCATTGTGTCGCGGTGCAGCGTAGGCCGCCAGTGGCGCGGCGTGCGGCTGTCGGAGTGGCCGTGACAATCGCCGGAGTTGTTCGGTCCCTCGAATTCACATGCATCTGGGTGGACAGTGGGAATGCCGAAATTTCGTTTGCGGATCAGGGGACGCCTGTACGCAGGCTTCATGGCCCTGGTGGCGGTCGGTCTCGTGATGGCGGTGGTTGCCGTCTGGAATTTGCGGGACGTGCAGGATCAGGTCGCAAGACAATCCGCCCTCTCGGACAGCACGGCGCGGGTGCTGGAAATATCGGCCCATCTGCAGGCGATTCAGCGGGCCAATTTGCGCTACGTCTACGACGCCAACGAATCCGCAATGAAGGAGGCCCAGGAGCGGGAGACCGCGGCAACCGAGCTGCTGCGGGTCGGCGCGCAGGGGACGCTGTCGGAGGAGCGGCGCGCGCTCTACAACGGCCTGATCGACGACATCGCCAAAATGCGACGCCTGCGTGACAATCTCGGCGACGCCGTCAACGAGACGAGAACGGGCAAGGCGACGCTGCTGCCGAGCGGGGAGGAGCTGGCCACGAAGACGGGCAAGCTCGTCGACGTGGCGCGCGCCGCCGTCGATGAAGATACCGCTTCCCTCGTCGCCGATCTCGAATCCCGCATCCTGCTCGTGCGGATCGCAAACTGGCGTTTTCTGGCGCTGCGCGATACCCAGGGACCTGCGACCTTCAGGGCGAGCGTCGACAGGGCCGCGCAACGGCTCGCGGCGCTCGAAAAGAGCCCGCAGGCGGCGGAGCTGCGAGCTGCGCTCGCGCCGGTGAAGACTTCGCTCGGGCTCTACAAGTCGGCGTTCGAGGCGACGTCGGCGGCGATGCTTCAGGCCGACGAGATCTACCACAAGAACCTCGCGCCCCTCATCGTCGACAGCATCGGCAAGCTCAAGACCGCGGAAACGACCTTGAAGAAGGACTATCGGGACTCGCGGAACAATGCCGAAGCCGTGCTTGCGGGAACGACGACGGTTCAGGAGATCGCAGGCATCCTCGCCATCCTGTTCGGCGGCATCGTCGCCGTCCTGATCGCACGCAGCATCGTCGGTCCGCTGACCTCGATGACGCAGGCGATGGGGCGGCTTGCCGGCGGCAATCTCGAGGTCGAGATTCCCGGCCGCGGCAAGGCCGACGAGATCGGCGACATGGCCAAGGCGATCCAGGTGTTCAAGGACAACATGATCGAGACCGAGCGCATGCGCGCCGAGCAGGCTGCGCTCGAGGCGCGGCAGGCCGAGAGCCGCAAGGAAGACATGGCCAGGCTCGCCGATCAGTTCGAGCAGGCGGTCGGCGAGATCGTCAACACGGTGTCGTCGGCATCGAGCGAGCTCGAAGCCTCCGCGGGCACGTTGACGACGACCGCCGCGCGGGCCCAGGACCTCTCGACGGAGGTCGCCAGCGCCTCGCAGGAGGCCTCGGCCAATGTGCAGGCGGTCGCCTCGGCGACCGAGGAGCTTTCCTCCTCGGTCTCCGAGATCGCCCGCCAGGTGCAGGAATCCGCCCGCATCGCCACCGAGGCTGTCGGTCAGGCGAGCCGGACCAACGAGCGCGTCGGCGCCCTCTCCAAGGCCGCCGCGCGGATCGGTGACGTCGTCGAGCTGATCAGCACCATCGCCGGCCAGACCAACCTCTTGGCACTGAACGCCACGATCGAGGCGGCGCGTGCGGGCGAAGCAGGTCGCGGCTTTGCGGTGGTCGCGACCGAGGTCAAGGCGCTCGCCGAGCAGACGGCCAAGGCCACCGGCGAGATCGCCCAGCAGGTCTCCGGCATCCAGGCCGCGACCGAGGAGTCGGTCGGCTCGATCAGGGAGATCAGCGGCACCATCGAGCGGCTGTCGGAGATCTCGTCGACGGTCGCCGCGGCCGTGGAGCAGCAGGGCGCGGCGACGCAGGAGATCTCCCGCAACGTCCAGCAGGCGGCCCAGGGCACGCAGCTCGTCTCGTCCAACATCGGCGACGTGCAGCGCGGCGCCTCCGAGACCGGCTCGGCCTCCTCGCAGGTGCTGTCGGCGGCGCGTTCGCTCTCGGCCGACAGCAACCGGCTGAAGCAGGAAGTCGCCAAGTTCCTGAGCTCGGTCCACGCCGCCTGACGTCTCGAACGCAAAAGGCCACGGCGCATGCGCGTGGCCTCGAGAGCGGCGCGGCGCGATCAGGCCACCTTGGTCGTCATGTGCCTGAACATGTTGGCGCGCGCTTCGTCGTCCATCTCGGCCTTGAACGTGAACTTGTCCTTCAGGGCGATGGCGCGCGCCGCCGCCGGGCGCGCCGAGATCTCGTCGAACAGCCGCTTCACGTTCGGGTATCGCGCAAAGGCGTCGTCGCCGAGCTTGAACGGCACCATCCGCGCCCAGCCCCACAGCGCCATGTCGACGATCGAATAGCTGTCGCCGACCATGTAGCGGCGGCCTTCGAGGTGGCTGTCGAGAACCTTGTAGTGGCGGTCGGTCTCGTACTGATAGCGGTTGTGGGCGTAGTCGTGGTTCTGGTCCTTCGGTGCAAAATGCTTGAAGTGCACGGCCTGACCGGAAAAGGGCCCGACGCCGCTCGCGATGAACATCAGCCACGACAGCAATTCGGCGCGGTTGGAGGGGAGGAATTTGCCGGTCTTCTCGGCGAGATAGAGCAGGATGGCGTTCGAATCGAACACGATGGTGCCGCCATCGTCGATCGCCGGCACCTTGCCGTTCGGATTGATCTTGAGGAATTCCGGCGTGAACTGCTCGCCCTTGCGGGTGTCGATCTTCACCGGCTCGAAAGGCAGGCCGGATTCTTCGAGATAGAGCGCGACCTTGGTCGGGTTCGGTGATCCATTGAAATAGAACTTGAGCATCAAGCATCTCCCCGGTGTCTATGGGCGCGCGCGGACGCGGCGTCGTTGGGCGAGCCTGTCTTGCCTGAACCTCGTCGGAGAGAGCAACCGGCGAGTTTGCCGGGCGGTGTCTGCGCGGTACGCAGATCAGGCGGCGTAACAGAGGCCGATTGCCGCCGCGATGACCATGGCCGCGCCCACGGCCTCCAGCCGCAGGCCGAGCCGGGCGGCGAGATGCATGTCGGAGGCCCGCGCCGCGCGCTCCGAACCGCGCGAATAGCCGTGAACGATGACGTCTTGGTTGAAAGTATCGTGGGCCTCGTTGCTGCTGGCGAGCCCGACGCAGATCACGAGCACGCCGAACAGCGCCAGGCCGAAAAACCCGAGAAGCGCGATCAGGAACATGGGAAACATGCCGATCAGGAAGATCGGCAGCAGCGGCACCAGCAGCAATGTCTCGGACTGTCGTCGCATGGCGAGCCGGCCCGTCAGAACGTTTGGACAGGGTGATCCTAGTCCCGAATGAGCACGTCCTTGATCAACACTCCGTCATTCCGGGCGCGCGACGGCGGAAAACTACTCCGCCGCCATGCCGGCGCGGATCTCGGCGCGGAGCTCGTCGATCAGCTTGAGGCCCTTCTTGGTCTCGACGTGCCAGAAGGTCCAGCCGTTGCAGGCCTGCGCGCCTTGCGCGACCGCGCCGATGCGGTGGATCGAGCCGACCTTGTCGCCGAGCATGATGGCGCCGTCGGCGCGCACCAGCGCTCCTAGCTTCTTCTTGGCGTCGAACAGCTTGGTGCCGGGCATGATCATGCCGCGCTCGATCAACTCGGAGAACGCAACGCGCGGTGCCTCGCGCGCGGTCATGAATGGGGCAAGGCTCTCTTCCGGCAGCGGCTCGACCTTGGCGATCCGCGCCTCGGCGGCCTTGGCGTAGGTCTTGTCGCGCTCGAAGCCGATATAGGAGCGGCCGAGTCGCTTGGCGACCGCACCGGTGGTGCCGGTGCCGTTGAAGGGATCGATCACGAGATCGCCGGGCTTGGACGAGGACAGCAGCACGCGCGCCAGCAGGCCCTCCGGCTTCTGCGTCGGATGCACTTTCTTGCCGTCGGCGCCCTTGAGGCGCTCGTCGCCGGTGCAGAGCGGAATCAGCCAGTCGGACCGCGCCTGCACGTCCTCGTTGGCGGCCTTCAACGCCTCGTAATTGAACGTGTAGCCCTTGGCCTTCTCGTCACGCGCGGCCCAGATCATGGTTTCGTGCGCGTTGGTGAAGCGGCGGCCGCGGAAATTCGGCATCGGGTTGGTCTTGCGCCAGACGATGTCGTTCAGCAGCCAGAAGCCGAGGTCCTGCATGATGGCGCCGACGCGGAAGATGTTGTGATAGGAGCCGATCACCCAGATCGTTGCCGACGGCTTCATGGCGCGGCGTGCGGCGAGCAGCCAGGCGCGGGTGAAGTCGTCATAGGCGGAGAATGAATCGAACTTGTCCCAGTCGTCGTTGACGGCATCGACATGGGATTCGTCGGGGCGCTTGAGATCGCCCTTGAGCTGCAGATTGTAGGGGGGGTCGGCAAACACCAGATCGACACTGGCTGCCTCGAGCTTCGACATCTCGGCGACGCAATCGCCGAGGATGATGCGATGCGAAGGGGACTCAAAATTTGTGCGGGGCGCCCTTGCAGACGCCCCGCGACGCGACTCTACCATGACTCAAGAACTCTGACTCAGGCGACGCTGTCGGCGACGCGGGACCAAACAACCGACTGACCGTTACATTGAAGGGGCAAAGTAAAAATCGACTTAACCCACCGCTTTCGTGAGCAGTCCTCGCATCATCCTTCGTGCAGGAGTTGTCGTGTGCGTTCGCCTTGTTTTACAGTGTATTTCGCGCTCGCGCGGCTCGCGGGATCGATCGTGGCGGCAAAAAGGCCGTAAATTTCTCTCGGAAAAAACTGCTCGGCCCTCGGAAAAATTTGCTGGCGTCGACAGGCTGTCGCACTAGGCAATTTTTGCCGGCCACGATATTGATAAAAGCAACGGAAATTTTACGTATGTGGCGCGTTGAGCTTTCGCGTTTCCGTGCGCCGTCGAAACCTAAATCAGGGACCCCAGAGGAAAGGCCGCCATGCGCTACGATGACTTCCGCCGCAGCGACGACATCGAGGATCGTCGCGACGAAGGTGGCGGCTTTGGCGGCGGGGGAGGCGGGTTCGGCCTGCCGATGGGCGGCGGCGGGCTCGGCATCGGCACCATCATCATCCTCGGCCTGGTCGGCTACGCCTTCGGCATCGATCCCCGCATCCTGATCGGCGGCGCCGAGATCCTCACCGGCGGCGGCCATGCGCCGAGCTACCAGACCGATCGCCAGGCCTCCTCCGGCAAGCGCGGCGCGCCGACCGACGAGATGGGCAGCATGATCTCCGGCATCCTCGGCGAGATCGACGATCGCTGGACCGAGATCTTCCAGGCCAGCGGCCAGACCTATACCGGTCCGAAGATCGTGCTGTTCCGCAACGCCACCAATGGCGGGCGCTGCGGCATGGCGCAGTCGGCGATGGGGCCGTTCTATTGTCCGCCCGACCGGACCATCTTCCTCGACACCGGCTTCTTCCGCGAGGTCGAGACGCGCTTCCGCGGCTGCTCCGGCAAGTCGGCGTGCAATTTCACCACGGCCTACATCATCGCGCATGAAGCCGGCCATCACATCCAGAACCTGCTCGGCATCATTCCGCGCGTGACGCGGCTGCAGCAGCAGGTCGGCTCGAAGGCCGAGGCCAATGCGCTCCAGGTCAAGGTGGAGTTGCAGGCCGACTGCCTGTCCGGCGTCTGGGTCAACCGCGAGGCGAAGAAGCGTCCGAACTTCCTCGAGCCCGGCGACATCGAGGCCGCGCTGAGCACGGCGAGCGCGATCGGCGACGACACGCTGCAGCGCCAGGCCACCGGCCGCGTCGTGCCCGACTCCTTCACCCACGGCTCGGCGGCGCAACGCAAGCAATGGTTCATGACCGGCTACCAGCAGGGCACGGTCCAGGCCTGCAACACGTTCGGCGCCGGAGGGTTGTAGGCGAGGACTTGCCCCGGACGCTGCGCAGCACGAAGTGATGCGCTGCAGAGCCGGGGCCCACATTGCCGGTCTCCCAAGCCTCCGAAATGGGTCCCGGCTCTGCGACGCACCGCTGACGCGCTGCATCGCGTCCGGGACACGAAAGACGCAACATGGCCTCCATCGACGAATCCAAACAATTCATGCCGCTCAACATCGCGGTGCTCACGGTGTCCGACACGCGCGCGCTGGCGGATGACAAGTCGGGCCAGACCCTCGCCGACCGTCTCACCGCCGCGGGCCATCATCTCGCCGCGCGCGAGATCGTTACCGACGATGTCGAGGCGATCCGCGCCGTGATCCGCCGCTGGATTGCCGATAGCGGCATCGACGTCGTCATCACGACCGGCGGCACCGGCTTCACCGGACGCGACGTCACGCCGGAGGCGATCGAGCCGCTGTTCGAGAAGCGGATGGACGGTTTCTCGATCGCGTTCCACCTGCTGAGCCACGCCAAGATCGGGACCTCGACGATCCAGAGCCGCGCCACCGCAGGTGTGGCGGGCGCGACCTACATCTTCTGCCTGCCGGGCTCGCCCGGCGCCTGCCGCGACGGCTGGGACGGCATCCTGGCAGCCCAGCTCGACTACCGCACGCGCCCCTGCAACTTCGTCGAGATCATGCCGCGGCTGGACGAGCATCTGCGCAGGCCGAAGGCGCAGGGCGCGACGGTGTGATTGCGGACGATGATGCTTATTCCCTTCTCCCCTTGCGGGAGAAGGTGGCGCGAAGCGCCGGATGAGGGGTATCTATCCGCTTGCACTGATGCTCGCGGAGACATACCCCTCACCCAAGCGAGTGTGTGTCCGCCACCGGAGATGCCCTCTCCCGCAAGGGAGAGGGCGCAGCAATGCGCATCGCGCCCGCACCGAGATCAGAGATTCAGCTCCCACGTCTCTCCGACCAGGTCGGCACCAAAGCTGCGATGCGGCTCGGTCGCGACCAGCTTGAATCCCGTACTCTTGTAGATCCCGCGTGCGGCAACGAGGATGCTCTGCGTCCACAGCGTCATCTTGCTGTAGCCGCGTTCGCGGGCGCCCTGGATGCATTGCTCGACCAGTGCGCGGCCGACACCGAGGCCCCGTGCTTTCTTCTCCACCTGCAACAGGCGGAGCTTTGCGATCTCGTCCGTGGCCTTGACCAGGAACACCGAGCCGACCGGCTCGCCGCCGACCTCCGCGATCCAGCAGTGCTCGCGCGCGGCGTCGTAATTCCTGATGAACTGCGCGCAGATCTCGGCGACCAGCGCCTCGTAGCTGATGTCCCAGTTGTAGTCCGCGGCGTAGGCGGCAGCCTGGCGGGAGACGACCCAGCCCATGTCGCCGACGCGATGGCTGCGCAGCATGAAGGACGCGGGCTGGCTTCGGCGTTGCTCCAGCACGGCCTCAATGGTCGCCATGGCCTGTGTGAGCCGCGTGGCATCGCCGGGCGAGAGCTGAGCCAGCATCGCGGCGACCTCGTTTTGCGAGCTCAGGTTCAGCTTGGCGAAGGCCTGCCGGCCCTTGGCGGTGAGGCTGAGCTGGTGTTGCCTGCGGTCCGCGGGCAGGGGCTTTCGCGTGATCAGCCCCTTTTCGTCGAAGCTCTGGACGATGCGGCTGAGATAGCCGGGATCGAGACCGAGCTCGCTGCCGATCTCTTTTGCCGCAAGGTCGTCGCGATGGGCGAGTTCGTAGAGCACCCGCGCCTCGCTGAGCGAGAACGGGCTCTTGCCGAGGTGCTGGTCGAGCACACCGAGCTTGCGGGTGTAGAAGCGGTTGAAGGCGCGGACCGCCGCGACATGGTCGCCCGTGACCTGTTCGGCCACGGCGCTTGACGGCGAAGCTTTCGATAGCATGGGATCACCTCGATATTTGCCATTGTCAATTAATTATTTGACGTTGGCAAGTATCTCGGCGCTTCAGCCGACCATGACGATCCGGCTGCGCAGCATGGTCCGGGACGACCGGCCAAGCCGCCGGAGCAGCCGCGCCTCGGAATGACGGGCGTGGGGCGGGTAGCCGCCGATCCGGTCGTAATGATCACGCGCAATCAAAAGTCCCTGATCGCCCAGCGGACCGACGAGCTTTCGCGCCACGGCCCAGAGGACGTCGCGCAACGCGGTATTTCCGTAAGGCGAGCGCGCATAGCGGAACACCGCCGCACGATCCCGGCCACTGGTGGCGACGGCCTGGATGAACTGGGTGGTCTCCTCGATCCAGCCGGTTTCCAGCACGGCACCGGCAGGCAGGAACATCAGCCATGGCGACCGGGCCTGGAGCGCGCCGGCGGCGAGCGCAGCGCCTTGCGAATGACCCTCGAAGCCGATGAAACGGCAGCCTGCGACGTCGGCAACGCGCTCGATGACGCCGTTACGCGTGCCGTCGACCAGAAGCACTTCCCGGATCACGCCGGCGGCCGCGCCGGGGACCAGCGCGGCGAGGGTTGCGACCGCCGTCTGCTCGACGCCTTCGGTCGGAATGATGACGCTCAGCATGATTGAGACTTCGGTGTCTGCACTTCGGGAGAAGCGTAGTTTTGCAATGATGTTGTCATAGACCCGTCGCGCTGCCGAGTGCAACTTTCGGACGGCGCTTCGGCGTGCGATGGTAAACTGCGGCCAGTTCTAGCAGTCAAATGTGTCCGGCGCGGGCTGGCAATATTGCCGAATGTTTCGGCACGAGCTGATCCTGACGGTATTAACCCGGAGCTTCACGGCGGCATTCGCCGCGCGGGCCGTCGGTTTCCTCGGACGAGGCGGCAGCTTGGGGGAAGGTCGAACGAAATGCGTGATCTCGGTGCCGGGAGAGACCTTGTATGAACGCCGATCAACTCGCCGTTAACGCGGCGCCGACGTCGCCGAAGCAGGAGGCCGCGCCGACCTTGCGGATCCGGGCGCTGATGCTGGGCGAGCGCATCAATGCATCTAGCCTCGAGATCGGCACGCTGGTGTCCTCGACGCCGGCCGCCTTCCGCGTCCATGCCGGCCTTGCCGTGATCTTTCGCTACGGCGTCGTCGTGCTGATCGGGCTGTTGCCGTCGGAGGAGAAGGTCCTCGTCGATAACCTGAAATCCCGCGTGACCGGAGAGCTCAGCCCGTACGAGGAGGAGATCGCGCAGGCGCAGCTCTGCAACGAGGAAGCCGCCGAGACGATCCAGCCGGGCGGGCCGATCTGCCTCGCCAAATTCTCCGACGACCGGCTGCTGCTGGTCGCGGATGCGCTTGCCAAGAGCACGTCGCTGGCACGCGACGAGCGCCGCGTCGCCGCCGTGTTCGACGTCATCGAGCCGTTTGCACGGGAGCTCGCCGAGCACGGCCGCACGCCGCGCCGGCGCAAGGGCATTCTGCAATTGATCGGCAACGCGCTGCTGGTGCAGCAGCGCGTCGCCGGCCGCGTCGCGGTGGCGGAGAAGCCCGACGTGCTCTGGGAGAAACCCGAGCTCGACCGGCTCTATTCCCGTCTCGAGGACGAGTACGAATTGAAGGAGCGCCTCGACACGCTCGAGCGCAAGCTCGCCGCGGTGTCGGAGACCGCCAACGCATTGACCGACATCATCGATACCCAGCGCTCGCTGCGCCTGGAGATTGCCGTCGTGGTGTTGATCGTGATCGAGGTCGCGATCGGGTGTTTTCAGATTTGGTCGGGGACGCACTGAGAGCGGGAATCTATTGCAGGCATGGTAGGACAGTACGATTGATCTGCGCGGCCGCCGCATTCTTCGTCATTGCGAGCGAAGCGAAGCAATCCAGAATCCCGCCGCAGAACCAGTCTGGATTGCTTCGCTTCGCTCGCAATGACGGCTTGGCGGATATCATCCGCTAGCCGGATGAGCGATCATCGTCTGCAGCACCGCAGAATCGTAGGGTGGGCAAAGGCGCGCTTGCGCCGTGCCCACCACCGGTCCGTGGGCACGCTTCGCTTTGCCCACCCTACGACACTCCCTTTTCGGCTGGAGCTCACATCGCTCGCAGCACCGCTGCGCAATGCCGAGCGATCATTAGTTCCTCGTTCGTCGGAATGACGAATACGTCGACAGTACTATCGGCGCCACTGATCTGCTCGCATGCTGTTTCGTTCGCCGCTGCGTCGATTCGTATGCCGAACCACCCAAGCCGCTCACCGATCGCGCTGCGGATCTCCTTTGCATGCTCGCCGATGCCGCCGGTGAAGATCAGGCAGTCCAGGCCGTCGAGCGTGGTCGCCATCATCGCGACCTGTTGCGCGGCACGGAAGGTGAAGAGATCGACGGCCTCATGCGCCGCAGCCTCGTGGCTTGCCAGCAGCGTGCGCATGTCCGCAGAGATGCCGGAGACGCCGATGAGCCCGGACTCGTGATAGAGCAGGTGCTGGACCTCTGCGACCGGCATGTTCTCGTGCTGTTGCAGATAGAGCAGCACGCCCGGATCGATCGCACCGCAACGCGTGCCCATCACGAGGCCGTCGAGCGGCGTGAGCCCCATCGTGGTGTCGATGCTGCGGCCATCGCGCAAGGCGCAGAGGCTGGCGCCATTGCCGAGATGTGCGATGACGGCGCGTTTTGCGACGAACTCCGGCGCGATCTCGGCCAGGCGTCCCGCGACATATTCGAACGAGAGGCCGTGAAAGCCGTAGCGCCGGACCCCACGCGCCTCGAATTGCCGGGGAATGGCGAAGCGGCTCGCCGGCGGTGCGAGGCCGTGGTGGAAGGCGGTGTCGAAACACGCGATCTGCGTCAGCCGGGGCCGGATCGCCGCGAGCGTGCGCACCGGCGCGAGGCAGCGCGGCTGGTGCAGCGGCGCGAGCGGCGTCAAGGCCTCCAGCTTCGCTATGATGTCGTCGGTCAGGACCACCGGGCCTGAATGATCCGGCCCGCCGTGAACGATGCGATGGCCGACGGCCCGCAGGCTGCGTCCACCGAACCGGTCCTCGATGAAGGCGAGCACGTCGGCGAACAGATGGCCGCCGGCTGCCTCCGGCGTCTCCTTCCTCGTCTCGAACAGGTCTTCGCCCGTGGGGCCCTTCACCACCAACCGGGGTTTGGCTTCGTGCTCGTCCAGCAGGCCCTTGCAGAGCAGGGCAGGCTCGGCCACCGCGACATCGAACAGGCCGAACTTGATGCTCGACGATCCCGAGTTGAGAACGAGGACCGCGTCCGTCATCGCTAGTCGCCGGCCTCGGTCGGCGTGTTGCCGCCGGCGCTGTTTTGCCAGACCCAGTCGCGGATCTCAGGCATGTCCTCGCCATGCTCGCGGACATAACGGGAATGTTCGATCAGCCTGTCGCGGAATTGCTGCTTCACCTGCGCGGCCTTCGTCGCCAGTCCCGGCACGCGTTCGATGGCCTCGATCGCGAGATGGTAGCGGTCGAGCTCGTTGAGCACGACCATGTCGAAGGGCGTCGTCGTGGTGCCCTCCTCGGCAAAGCCGCGCACATGCATGCCGGCATGGTTGGTGCGGTTATAGGTCAGCCGGTGAATGAGATAGGGATAGCCGTGATAGGCAAAGATCACAGGCTTGTCGCGCGTGAACAGGCTGTCGAAGTCGCGATCGGACAGGCCGTGCGGATGCTGCTCGCGCGGCTGCAGCGTCATGAGGTCGACGACGTTGACGACGCGGATTCTCAAATCCGGCAGCGCCTTGCGCAACAGGTCGACGGCGGCGAGCGTCTCCAGCGTCGGCACGTCGCCGGCGCAGGCCATCACCACGTCGGGCTCGCCCTTTCCGTCCTCCGTTCCCGCCCAGGTCCAGATGCCGATGCCGGCAGCGCAATGCGTCGCGGCGTCCTGCATCGAGAGCCATTGCGGCGCCGGCTGCTTGCCGGCGACGATCACGTTGATGCGGTTGTAGGTGCGCAAGGCATGATCGGCGATCCACAACAGCGTATTGGCGTCCGGCGGAAAGTAGATGCGGACGATGTCCGCCTTCTTGTTGGCGACGAGATCGACGAAACCGGGGTCCTGATGGCTGAAGCCGTTATGGTCCTGGCGCCAGACATGCGAGGTCAGAAGATAATTGAGCGAGGCGATCGGACGCCGCCACGGCAGCTCCCGCGTCACCTTCAGCCATTTGGCATGCTGGCTGAACATGGAATCCACGATGTGGATGAAGGCCTCGTAGCAGGAGAAGAAGCCGTGCCGTCCCGTGAGCAGGTAGCCCTCCAGCCAGCCCTGGCAGAGATGCTCGCTCAGCACCTCCATCACGCGGCCGTCCTGCGCGAGGTGCACGTCGTAAGGCTCGGTCGGCTCCATCCAGACGCGTTCGGTGGCTTCGAACACGGCGTCGAGCCGGTTCGATGCCGTCTCGTCCGGGCCCATGATGCGGAAGTTTCGATGCTGGGCGTTGAGGCGAACGACGTCGCGCAGGAATTTGCCGAGCTCGCGCGTCGCTTCCGCCACGACCTCGCCGGGTTGCGGCACCTCGATCGCGAAGCTGCGGAAGTCCGGCAGCTTCAGCTCCTTCTTCAACACGCCGCCATTGGCATGTGGATTGGCGCCCATCCGCCTGGTGCCTTCCGGCGCGAGCGCCTTTAGCTCGGCAATGAGCGTGCCGCCTTCGTCGAACAGTTTTTCCGGCTCGTAGCTGCGCATCCAGTCTTCGAGCACCTTGAGATGCGCCGGGTTCTCGCGGCAGCCTGCGACCGGCACCTGATGGGCGCGCCAAAAACCCTCGACCTTCTTGCCGTCGACCTCCTTCGGGCCGGTCCAGCCCTTCGGGCTGCGCAGCACGATCATCGGCCAGCGCGGCCGCTCGACGCGCGTGCGGCCGTCGCGGGCATGTCGCTGGATCGAGCGGATGCTGGCGAATGCGACGTCCAGCGCATCGGCCATGGCCCGGTGCATCAATTTCGGATCGTCGCCGCTGACGAACAGCGGCTCGTGGCCGAACCCGCGGAAGAGGTCGCGGATCTCCGCGTCTTGCATGCGTCCGAGCACGGTGGGGTTGGCGATCTTGTAGCCGTTGAGATGCAGGATCGGCAGCACTGCGCCGTCATGGGCGGGGTTCAGGAACTTGTTGGAGTGCCAGGACGCAGCGAGCGGCCCGGTTTCGGCCTCGCCGTCGCCGACCACGCAGGCGACGATCAAGTCCGGGTTGTCGAATGCCGCGCCATAGGCGTGCACAAGCGCGTAGCCGAGCTCGCCCCCTTCGTGGATGGAGCCCGGCGTTTCCGGCGCGGCGTGGCTCGGGATGCCGCCGGGGAAGGAGAACTGTCTGAACAGCTTGCGCAATCCGTCCGCATCGCGCGCGATGCCAGGATAGATCTCGCTGTAGCTGCCTTCGAGATAGGTGTTGGCGACCATGCCCGGGCCGCCATGGCCGGGACCGCAGACATAGATCACGCTGACATCGAGCGCGCGGATGACGCGGTTGAGATGGGCATAGATGAAGTTCAGGCCCGGCGTCGTGCCCCAATGTCCGAGCAGACGCGGCTTGATGTGCTCGGGCCGCAGCGGCTCGCGCAGCAGCGGATTGTCGAGCAGGTAGATTTGCCCGACCGAGAGGTAGTTGGCGGCGCGCCAATAGCGATCGAGCAGATCGAGGTCGCTGCTCGCTTCGGCCGTTTTTTGTTGGATTGTCATGTTCCTGCCGACCTTCACTTCGCGATCGTCACCAACCCGGTTCCGCGGTGATCGATCCGTCGGGCATGAAACGGGATGGCCGTGACGGCCGTGTTGCGTGAGGTCAAAGGCGGACGCGCGAAGTTTGGGCAGCTCTACTGTGCATGGGGTTGTTTTCACGATTTTTGTTTGTGTTCTTGATTTGTTCCTGTGTCGTGCTATCTTGGCTGCATGAGTCCAGCATCCTCTCATGCTCTCAAGCACCCGCCGGTCACGGCGCCCTCCGAGCCGGCGGGTGCGCCTTCGGATTTCCCTGAACTCGGCGTCGCCATCGACCGCGCGCGAAGGCGAGGGCGGGGCGCACAATCCAACGCCAGCGGCCGCTTCGAGGCCGAGGCGCGCGTCGCCTTCGATGACGGTTGGCAGAGCCTGGACGAGCTGCCGCCGTTCAAGACCACGGTCGCCATCGACACCTCGCGCAAGGTGATCACCCGTAACGATTCCCCCGACATCGGCTTCGACCGATCGATCAATCCGTATCGCGGCTGCGAGCACGGCTGCGTCTATTGCTTCGCGCGGCCGACCCACGCCTATCTCGGCCTGTCGCCCGGGCTCGACTTCGAGTCGAAGCTGTTCGCCAAGCCCGATGCGCCTTTGCTGCTCGAGAAAGAGCTTGCGGCCCCCGGCTACGAGCCGCGGATGATCGCGATCGGCACCAACACCGATCCCTACCAGCCGATCGAGCGCGAGCGCAAAATCATGCGCGGCATTCTGGAAGTGCTGGAGGGCGCCGGGCATCCCGTCGGCATCGTCACCAAGTCGGCGCTGGTGCTCCGCGACATCGACATTCTCCAGCGGATGGCCAAGCGCAACCTCGCCAAGGTCGCGATCTCGGTCACCTCGCTCGATCCGAAGCTGGCGCGCACCATGGAGCCGCGGGCCTCGACTCCGCCGAAGCGGCTGGAGGCGCTCAAGCAGCTCTCGGAGGCCGGCATCCCCACCACGGTGATGGTCGCGCCGGTGATTCCCGCACTGAACGATTCCGAGATCGAGCGCATCCTCGATGCCGCCGCCCATGCCGGAGTCAAGGAAGCCGCCTATGTGCTGCTGCGGCTGCCGCTGGAGGTGCGCGATCTCTTCCGCGAATGGCTGATGGCGAACTATCCGGACCGCTATCGCCACGTCTTCACCCTGATCCGCGACATGCGGGGCGGACGCGACTACGACGCCAAATGGGGCGAACGGATGAAGGGCACGGGACCGATGGCCTGGACCATCGGCCGCCGCTTCGAGATCGCCTGCGACAGGCTCGGCCTCAACAAGCGGCGCTCCAAGCTGACGACGGACCACTTTGCGCGGCCGAAGCGGAACGGCGATCAGCTCAGCCTGTTCTGATTGGCGGTGGGCGTAGGGCGGCCGGCCTGAATAACGGGAATATCCTGGGTTCCCGGTTGCGCTGGCGAAGCCCCCTGGCGCACGATCCCGGCCATGATTCGGGACAAGTCCGCCAAAACCCCAGCCAAAGACGCGCCAAAGAAGCAGGCCGCGACCAAGGTTGCGCCTGACAAGGCGGCGAAAGCGCCTGTGGCCAAGACGTCTGCGGCCAATGCTGCGAAGGTTGCCGCCGCCGGCAAGAAAGGCATCATCGCCGTCGCTCCCCCCAGCTTCCGCCGCGAGCGCGCGCTGATCAAGCGCGGCGTCTGGCCGGTCGCGGGCTGCGACGAGGCCGGCCGCGGCCCGCTGGCAGGTCCGGTGGTGGCCGCCGCGGTGATTCTCGACCCCGACCGCATTCCGCGCGGCATCGACGATTCCAAGCGCCTGACCGCCGAGGAGCGCGAAAAGCTGTTCGACAAGATCTGCGCCACCGCGCAGGTCTCGGTCGCCGTCGCGTCGCGGGGGCGAATCGA
Organism: Bradyrhizobium sp. NC92; assembly: GCF_025200865.1. Taxonomy (NCBI): domain Bacteria; kingdom Pseudomonadati; phylum Pseudomonadota; class Alphaproteobacteria; order Hyphomicrobiales; family Nitrobacteraceae; genus Bradyrhizobium; species Bradyrhizobium sp. NC92. The sequence goes on along the minus strand of NZ_CP104171.1, from coordinate 6,357,671 downwards.
CCGCGACAACATCCTGCGCGCCTCGCTGTGGGCGCTGAAGCGTGCCGTGGTGGCCCTGCCCGAGGCGCCCAGGCACGTCTTCGTCGACGGCCGCGACCGGCTCGATACTGCATGCGATTGCGAGGCGGTGATCGGCGGCGACGGTATCGTGCTGTCGATCGCCGCGGCGTCCATCGTCGCCAAGGTCACCCGTGACCGGCTGATGTGCGCGCTGGCGCAGGACTGCCCCGGCTACGGCTTCGAGCAGCACAAGGGCTACGCCGTCCCCGAGCATCTCGACGCGCTCGATCGCCTCGGCCCCTCCATCCACCACCGCAGCTTCTTCGCCCCCGTTGCCGCCGCCCGCGCCAAGCACATGCCCTGGACCGTCGAGCCGGTGCAGGACCTGTTCTCGGTGACCGAGGTCGAGGTGCACGTCGAGGCGAGCGTCGAGATCGACGCCTCCGTAAATCTCTAGCTGATCTCCGACGGCATCCGCGCGTCATGGCCGCGCAGGCGGGACAAGCCCGGGCATGACGATCCGCGGCGGTTGCCACAACCCGTGACGCCCTTTATCAAAACAGAGGTGAGCGAATAGGGCCGGCTGGACGGGTTGGCTGCACCTTCGGACGTTGTATGCGGTTTACCTCCCTGGTCATCGAGCTCATTCGCGCCCGGCCGCGGCTGATCGTGTGGATCGCCGTGCTGCTGCAGGCCGCCATGTGGCTGTTCGTGGCGCTGGTGTTCTACCGCAGCCCGCCCGGCACCCTCGCGGCCCTCTTGGCCTTCGGCAGGGAATACCAGGTCGGCACTGATCTCGGCCCGCCGCTGCCAATCTGGCTCGCCGACATCGCCTATCGCGCCGCCGGCGGCCACATGTTCGGTGTTTACGTACTCGCCGAGCTCTGCGAGATCGCGACATTCATCGCGCTCTATCATCTCTCCCGCGCCGTGGTCGGCTCGCAGCAGGCGGTGCTCGCCGTGCTCCTGACCATGACGGTGCTGGCGTTCTCCTCCTCGGCGCTGGACTTCGGCCCGCTGATCCTGGCGCGGCCGCTCTGGGCGCTCTTGCTGCTGCACTCCTGGCAGATCATCGGCCAGCGCCGCGGCAATGCCTGGTTCGCCTGGTCGATCGAAGCCGGCCTCCTGCTGCTGACGACGCCCGCCGCGATCTTCCTGCTGCTGCTGATCGTCGTCTTCGCGGTCTCGACCGCCGGCGGTCGCCGGACGCTGCGCGGGCTCGATCCGCTGTTCGCGCTGATCGTGGTCGCCGTGCTGGCGCTGCCCTATGCGGTCTGGCTGATGCGCGCCGAGACGCTGACGCTGCCGGCCTTGCCGCAACTCGCCGAGCTCAACGTCCGCGCGCTGCATGCGGCCTGGCTGTTCGGCGGGCTGGTGATCGGGGCGGCCGCGATTCCGGCGCTGACCTTTCTCAACACCGGGGTGGTCGCCGGCACGGGCGAGGAGCCGCCGATCATCTACCGCCCGCCGGTCGAGCCGCTCGCGCGCAACTTCGTCTATTTCTTCGCGTTCGCTCTGCCGCTCGGTGCGGTGCTGATCTCCGGCCTGCTGGGGCTCGAGTCCGTGGTCGGCGGCCCCGGCGTCGTGCTGATCATGTCGGGGCTTGCCGTGGTCGTCGCGGCCGGCGATCTCATCGCGATGCGTCGCGCGCGGATGCTGCGTATGGTCTGGGCCGCCGCCGTCGCCGCGCCCGCCGCCGGCGTCGTGCTCGCCATCCTGTTCCTGCCCTGGACGGGCGCCAACGAAATTGCGACCTCGATGCCGGCGCGCGCGATCTCTGATTTCTTCGACGAGAGCTTCGCCCGCCGCACCAACCATCGCCTGCGGGCCGTCGCCGGCGAGACCCAGCTCGCCAGCCTGATCGCGCTGCATTCCGGCCGGCCGCATCTGTTCATCGACGCCGACCCCGCGCGTACGCCGTGGATGAACCCGACCAAGTTCAGCGAGACCGGCGGCGTCGTGGTCTGGCGCGCCTCCGACACCGCCGGCACCCCGCCGCCGGAGATCCTCAAGCGCTTCCCCGGCATCGTGCCGGAAGTGCCGCGCGCCTTCGAATGGCTGGTGACCGGCCGCCAGCAGCTCCTGCGCATCGGCTGGGCCATCGTGCGGCCGAAGGGGACGTGACGCCCGCGTATGCTCTCTCCGTCGTCATTGCGAGCGTAGCGAAGCAATCCAGAATCTTTCCGCAGAGGGATTCTGGATTGCTTCGTCGCTTCGCTCCTCGCAATGACGGAAGGGACCGGCCCCTCACGCCCCCGCCAGTGCCTTCGCGATCGATCGCAGGTCCTGCCAGGCCAGCCGCTTGTAGGCCGGCGAGCGCAAGAGATAGGCCGGGTGGAACGTCGGCAGCGCGCGGATCACCCGCTGGCCGGTGTCGTAGTCGAACCAGCGCCCGCGCGTCCGCATGATGCCTTCGCGCGTTCCCAGCAACGTCTGCGTCGAGGGATTGCCGAGCGTCACCAGCACGTCGGGGTTCACCAACTCGATCTGGCGCTGGATGAAGGGCAGGCAGATTTGCGTCTCCTGCGGCGTCGGCGTGCGGTTGCCGGGCGGCCGCCAGGGAATGACGTTGGCGATGTAGGCGGTGGTGCGGTTGAGGCCGATGGCTCCGATCATCAGATCGAGCAGCTTGCCGCTGCGCCCGACGAAGGGCAGTCCCTCGATGTCCTCGTCGCGGCCGGGCGCCTCGCCGACGAACATGATGCGCGCCTGCGGGTTGCCGTCGGCGAACACCAGCCGCGTCGCCGTGTGCTTCAACGCGCAGCCCTCGAAACTCTGCATCAGCTCGCGCAGCGCCTCCAGGGTCGGCGCGGTGCGGGCGGCCTCGCGTGCCGAGGCGATGGCGACCTCCGGTGCAGGCGCAGCTTCCCCGCGCATGACCGCGGGCGCAGCGACCGGGCGCGGCGCCTCGGCTTGCGGGGCCGCGCGCGGACTGGGTGGCGGCGTATCGATTTCCGCCAGGCGGTCTATCGGCTCCTCCGCAAGCGCGCAGTCGACACCGGCCTCCAGATAGAAGGCGAGCAGCTCTCGGACGGTGGGTGCGGGTTCGGGGATCATGGGAAAGTCTGACTTTTATATCACCTTGAGCGGCCTTGCATCCCGGCGGAACGCGATTCCGAGGTTGTCCTACCCGGAAAAATCGGAAACAAGGGGGCGCAAACGACCGAGGACCGTCTCAAGGGCTGAGATCAGATGAGCACCGAAGAACTTCCCCCGCGCGAATCCATGGAATTCGACGTCGTCATCGTCGGCGCCGGCCCGTCGGGTCTGGCGGCCGCGATCCGGCTGAAGCAGCTCAATGCTGATGTCAATGTGGTCGTGGTGGAGAAGGGCTCCGAGGTTGGTGCGCACATCCTCTCGGGCGCTGTGATTGATCCCGCGGGCCTCGACAAGCTGATCCCGGACTGGCGCGAGGATGCCGACTGCCCGCTGAAGACGCAGGTCAAGGACGACCGCTTCTACTGGATGACCGGCGGCGGCGCGATCAAGCTGCCGGCCTTCATCATGCCGCCGCTGATGCACAATCATCACTGCTACATCGGCTCGCTCGGCAATGTCTGCCGCTGGCTGGCGCGCAAGGCCGAGGCGCTCGGCGTCGAGATCTATCCGGGCTTTGCGGCGGCCGAAGTGCTCTACGACGAGGAGGGCAAGGTCAAGGGCATCGCCACCGGCGACATGGGCATCGGCCGCGACGGCAAGCCGAAGGATTCCTTCACCCGCGGCATGGAATTGCTCGGCAAGTACACGCTGTTCGCCGAAGGCGCCCGAGGCAGCCTGACCAAGCAGCTCATCAACAAATTCGCCCTCGACGCCAAGAGCGAGCCGCCGAAGTTCGGCATCGGCCTCAAGGAGGTCTGGCAGATCGATCCCGCCAAGCACCAGAAGGGCTTGATCCAGCATTCATTCGGCTGGCCGCTTGACCTCAAGACCGGTGGCGGCTCGTTCCTTTATCACTACGACGACAATCTCGTCGCGGTCGGCTTCGTCGTGCATCTGAACTACGACGATCCCTATCTATCGCCGTTCGACGAATTCCAGCGCTTCAAGACCCATCCCTCGATCCGCGGCACGTTCGAAGGCGCCAAGCGGCTCGCCTACGGCGCGCGTGCGATTACCGAGGGCGGCTATCAGTCGGTGCCGAAGCTGAGCTTCCCCGGCGGCGCGCTGATCGGCTGCGCGGCCGGCTTCGTCAACGTGCCGCGCATCAAGGGCGTGCACAATGCGATGGGCACCGGCATGCTGGCTGCCGAACATGTTGCGGCCGCGCTCGCCGCCGACCGCGCCAATGACGAGCTCGTCGAATACGAGAACGCCTGGCGCTCCTCATCGGTCGGCAAGGACCTGTTCGTGGTCCGCAACGTCAAGCCATTGTGGTCGAAATTCGGCACCGTGCTCGGCGTCGCGCTGGGCGGCTTCGACATGTGGTGCAATACGCTGTTCGGCGCCTCGCTGTTTGGCACGCAGTCGCACGTCAAGCCCGACCGCGCCACGCTCGATCCGGCCAAGAGCTACGCGCCCAGGACCTACCCGAAGCCCGACGGCAAGATCACGTTCGACAAGCTGTCCTCGGTGTTCCTGTCCAACACCAATCACGAGGAGGATCAGCCGATCCATCTGAAGGTCACCGACATGAACCTTCAGAAGACCTCCGAGCACGACGTCTACGCCGGTCCCTCGAATCGCTATTGCCCGGCTGGCGTCTATGAATGGATCGAGGAGGGCTCCGGTCCGCGCTTCCAGATCAACGCCCAGAACTGCGTCCACTGCAAGACCTGCGACGTGAAGGACCCCAACGGCAACATCACCTGGGTTCCCCCGGAAGGTGGTGGCGGCCCGAACTACGAGGCGATGTGAGGGCGCATCGCAAGGGTGCCTGGCGCACGTTACCGTGAGGACGAGGCTGCGGCGAGCCGCCGCGGCCACGATAAGGCCATAGTGGCGGCGTCTTGGGGCTGCTCCTGATCGAACTTGGCCGATTTGGGGGCGTGCGGAGGGGAGCGGCCGGTCCGAATCCTTGCGGCGAAGCGCCAAAAGCGGCATTGTCGGCCTGACGGTTCCGGGCCCGGATGTCACCGGCTGCGTTCGCTTGCGATACAGCCGTCTGCTGCAAACCCAGGCACCACCAACTCAAGGCGAGCCCTGATGTTTTCAAATCGTTTCAACCGCTGGACTGCTGCCGCCATCGCCCTCATGGGCACTGCGATCGCGACGGTCCCCGGCGCAGTCCTGGCGCAGACGCCGGATCATCCGGAGAACACGGCGGCGCAATTCCCGACGCGAAACGATCTGAAGTCGCTCACCGGCGCCGGCAGCTATCTCGCCGCCCGCCACGCCAGCGTCGAGCGCGACGCGGCATCGGCCGCAGCATTCTACCGTTCGGCGCTCCGCACCGATCCCAAGAACAACGAGCTGCTCGACCGTGCCTTCATCTCGTCGGTCGCCGACGGCGACATCGACGAGGCGGTCAAGCTCGCCGAGCGCATCCTCACCATCGACAAGACCAATCGCGTCGCGCGCCTCGTCGTCGGCGTGCATGATCTCAAGGTGAAGAAGTACGCGGCCGCGCAGACCAACATCAACCAGTCGATCCGCGGTCCCATCACCGATCTCGTCGCCACGCTGCTATCGGGCTGGGCCGCCTATGGTGCGGGCGATGCCAAGGGCGGTGTCGCCACCATCGACAAGCTGGCAGGTCCGGAATGGTACCCGCTGTTCAAGGACCTTCACACCGGCATGATCCTGGAGCTCTCCGGCAAGGAGAAGGACGCCGGCACCCGCTTCGAGCGCGCCTACAAGCTCGACGATTCCATGCTGCGCGTCACCGAGGCCTATGCGCGCTGGCTGTCGCGCAACAAGGATTCCGCCGCGGCCACCAATGTCTATCAGGCTTTCGACAAGAAGCTCGCACGCCATCCGCTGATCCAGGAAGGTCTGCGCGACACCAAGGCCGGCAAGAAGATGCCGCCGCTGGTCGATTCCGCGCAGGCTGGCGCTGCCGAAGCCCTCTACGGCATCGGCGCGACGCTGACCCGCCGCGGCGGCGAGGATCTGGCGCTGGTCTATCTCCAGCTCTCGCTCTACCTGCAGCCGAGCCATCCGCTGGCGCTGCTCTCGCTCGCCGATCTCTATGAATCGGTGAAGCGGCCGCAGATGGCCATCAAGGTCTATGAGCGCGTGCCCGCGAACTCGCCGCTCAAGCGCAACGCGCAGATCCAGCTCGCCATCGATCTCGATTCCGCCGACCGCACCGACGACGCGATCAAGATCCTCAAGGGCGTCACGACGGAGGATGCTAAGGACCTCGAAGCCATCATGGCGCTCGGCAATATCGAGCGCGGCCGCAAGCGCTTTGGCGAGTGCGGCGCGACCTATTCGAAAGGCATCGACGTGCTGCCGGCCGGCAACGACAAGGCCAACAGCGTCTGGTACTATTATCGCGGCATATGCGAGGAGCGCTCCAAGCAATGGGCCAAGGCCGAGGCCGACATGAAGAAGGCGCTGGAGCTGCAGCCCGACCAGCCGCACGTCCTCAACTATCTCGGTTATTCCTGGATCGACCAGGGCGTGAATCTCGACGAAGGCATGAAGATGATCAAGCGTGCCGTCGAGCAGCGTCCCGACGACGGCTACATCGTCGACTCCCTCGGCTGGGCCTATTACCGCATCGGCAATTACGAGGAGGCGGTGAAGAACCTCGAGCGCGCGATCGATCTCAAGCCCGAGGATCCCACCATCAACGACCATCTCGGCGATGCCTATTGGCGCGTCGGCCGCACGCTGGAGGCCAAATTCCAGTGGTCGCATGCGCGCGATCTCAAGCCCGAGCCGGAAGAGCTGCCGAAGATCGAGGCCAAGATCGCTGGTGGCCTTCCCGACGACAATTCGAACTCTTCTGCGGCGCAGGCCGAGAAGAAGAAGGACGACGGCAAGGGCGGTTAAGCTACGCGCATGATCCGGAAAAGTGTGTAGCGGTTTTCCGATAAGATCATGCGCAGACAAGTGAGTCTTTGGGGGCTGATCGCCAATGTCGGCGTTGATTGAAGAGGGGCGGGCGAAGGTCAATTTGAGCCTTCGCGTCGTCGGCCGTCGTGCCGATGGCTATCATGATCTCGAAAGCGTGGTCGCGTTCGCCGACTGCGCCGACCGGCTGATGCTGGAGCCGGGCGACGAGCTGAAGCTGACCACGACGGGGCCGCTGGCTGCCGCCTGCGGCGATACCGCCGACAATTTGGTGCTCAAGGCGGCCAAGCTGCTGGCCGAAGCCGTCCCTGGGCTGAAGCTGGGCGCCTTCGCGCTCGACAAGGTGCTCCCCGTTGCGGCCGGCATCGGCGGCGGCTCGGCGGATGCCGCGGCCGCGCTGCGGCTCCTGGCGCGTCTCAACGATCTGTCGCTCGACGATCCCCGCATTCAGAAGGTCGCGCTCGCGACCGGCGCCGACGTGCCGGTGTGCCTGCTCTCGCGCGCCTGCGACATGACCGGCGTCGGCGAGCAGCTGCTGCCGCTCGCGCTGCCGAGCATGCCCTGCGTCATGGTCAATCCGCGCGTGCCGGTTGCCACCAAGGACGTGTTCCAGGCGCTGGGCCTGCGCAACGGCGAACTCCGCGTTGGCGTCACCGACGTCATCCGCGCGCCGGCCTGGCCGGAGGAGGGCGGCTCGATTTCCGATTGGGTCGAGGTTCTCGACACCGTCGGCAACGACCTCGAGGCGCCTGCGCTGCGCATCGAGCCTGTGATCGGCGAGGTGCTGGAAGCCTTGCGCTCCTCCGCCAGCGTCAAGCTCGCCCGCATGTCCGGCTCCGGGGCGACGTGCTTTGCGATCTACGGCGCGCCTGCCGAGGCGCATGCCGCCGCTGAAAAGATCCGCCGCGATCACCCCGGCTGGTGGGTGCATGCGGGCACGTTGAGCTAGCTCTATCCGTCATTGCGAGCGCAGCGAAGCAATCCAGAATCCCTCCGCGGTGGCAGCCTGGATTGCTTCGCTACGCTCGCAATGACGTGGATGTAGCTGCGTGATGCGTGCACACTGCCGTAGGGTGGGCAAAGCGCAGCGTGCCCACCAATCCATTCGCGCAATCTGGATGCGTGGTGGGCACGGCGCCGTTGCGCCTTTGCCTACCCTACGGCAGCGAGCTAGTCGCCGCTTTCCTCAGCCAATCCCAGAAACCGCCGAATCTCGCCCAACACCTCTTGCGGCTTGTCGTGCTGCAGCCAGTGTCCCGCCCCGGCGATGGTCTTAACGCGCGCGTTCTGGAAATAGCGCTCCAGGCCCGCCGCTCTGGCGCCCGCCAGAAAGCTTTCGCCGGCATTGAGCAGCAATGTCGGGCACGTAATGCGCGACCATAGCTCGATGTGATCGTCGGGCCAGAGCCGGTGCGGCGCAGCGGCGCGCTGGTAGGGATCGAACTTCCAGCTATAGCTGCCGTCCTCGTTCTGCCGCGCGCCATGCATGGCGAGATCCAGCGCGAGGTCGCGGGCGAGGCGCCTGTTATGCAGCATCATCTGCGCGGCGGCGTCTTCGAGCGTCGCATAGCGGCGCGGTGTGCGGTCGTGCAGTCTGTCGAGCTGGCCGACCCATTTGCCGATGCGCTCATGGACCGGCGGCTTTGCTGCATCCGGCAACATGGTCACGCCGTCGAGGACGACGAGCTTGGTGACCCGTTCGGGGAATGCGCCCGAAAAGATCAGGCTCACCATGCCGCCCATCGAATGGCCGATCAGAGTGACCTGAGGCGCTGCGATGCTGCGAACCAGCTGCGCGAGATCGTAGACATATTCTGTCAGCGCGTAGCTGCCGCCTTTCGTCCAGTCGGAATCGCCATGACCACGCAGATCGGGCGCGACGACACGAAAATGCGGTTGCAGCGAGCGCGCGATGTGATCCCAGCTGCGGCAATGATCGCGACCGCCGTGGACCAGGATGGCGACCGGTGCGCCCTCGTTGCCCCAGTCGGCGTAATGCAGCCGCAGGCCGTGCGATTCATAGAAGCAGTCTTGCGGGGCGCTAGCCATTTGCCGGCCGCCGCGCCAGGGCGAGCGAGAGGCCGAGGCTCGCGATGAAAACGCCGGAGCCTTGCGTGAGGCGCCGCATCAGAAGCGGCCGTCCGATCAGCTGCGCGCGCGTCGCCGAGGCCATCAGCACTACCACGACATCGGCGAGCGTGTTCAACGCCACCGAGATCGCACCCAGCAGGATGAATTGCAGCGTCGGGTTCGATCCAGCGGGATCGAGAAACTGCGGAATGAAGGCGAGGAAGAACGCGGCAGTCTTCGGATTGAGCGCCTCGACCAGCACGCCGTCGCGGAACGCGCGCTTGTCACCGATGGGCTCGCTCCCAAGCGACAGGTTGCTGCCGGCGCTGCGAAACGTCTTGATGCCGAGCCAGACCAGATAGAGCGCGCCGACGAATTTCACGGCAGCAAACAGCTCCGCGCTGGCCAGGAGGATGGCGGAGATGCCGAGGCTGCCCGCGACCACATGGACCAATCCGCCCAGCGCCGTGCCCGCGGTCGAGGCAAAGCCGCTGGCACGCCCCTCCGACAAGGTTCGTGCCGCGACGTAAAAAATGCCGGGGCCTGGAATTGCGGCAATGAGGAGAGCTGCGGCCAGGAACAGCCCAAAATTCGTTTCGATCATCCCGTTTTCGTAGCGGAGCGGGCGGCGATTGCAATACCTCTCGTTCAGCCCATCCGGCGGAAGATCACGCTGGCATTCACCCCGCCGAAGCCGAAGCCGTTGGAGATGGCATGCCGCATCGGCATCGGCCGCGCGCTACCTGCGACGATGTCGATGCCGTCAGCGCCCGCATCGGGGTTTTCGAGATTGAGCGTGGGCGGCGCGATCTGGTCGCGCAGCGCGAGCACGGTGAAGATCGCTTCCAGCCCGCCGGCGGCGCCGAGCAGGTGACCCGTTGCCGACTTGGTCGCGCTCACGGCAATGCCGCGGTTGCGGCCGAACAGCGCGCCGATCGCGCCAAGCTCGCTCTCGTCGCCGGCCGGTGTCGAGGTCGCATGCGCGTTGAGGTGCTGCACATCGGCAGGCGCAAGCTTGGCCTGCCGGAGTGCGATCTCCATGGCGCGGCGCGCACCGTCGCCATCCGGCGGCCCCGACGTCATGTGATAGGCGTCCGCGGTCGTGCCGTAGCCGACGATCTCGGCGATCGGGGTGGCGCCGCGGGCCTGCGCATGCTCCAGCGCCTCGATCACCAGGATGCCGGCGCCTTCGCCCATGACGAAACCGTCGCGGTTGCGATCGAACGGACGCGAGGCGCGCGCGGGCTCGTCGTTGAAGCCGCTCGACAGTGCACGCGCCGCCGCAAAGCCGCCGAGGCTGACGATGTCGATGCAGGCCTCCGCGCCGCCGCAGATCGCAACGTCTGCTTCGCCTGATCGGATCATGCGCGCGGCATCGCCGATCGCCTGCACGCCGGCGGCGCAGGCCGTGACGGGCGTGCCCAGCGCGCCCTTGTAGCCGTATTTGATCGAAACGTGGCCGGCGGCGAGATTGGCGAGGAACGAAGGGATCGTGAACGGCGACAGCCGGCGCGCGCCGCGCTGCTCGGTGATGCGCACCGCCTCCGCCATGGCCGGAAAGCCGCCGACGCCGGATGCGATGATCGTCGCGGTGCGTTCCAGCGCGCCTGCATCCTGCGGCGTCCATTTGGACTGCGCGACGGCTTCCGCCGTGGCGAGCAGCGCAAACAGGATGAAGCGGTCCATCTTGCGCTGATCCTTGGGCGCGGCGGCGTGCGCCGGATCAAAACCGCCTTCGGCATCATCGGCCTTGTCGGGCACGAGACCTGCGATGCGCGCCGGCAGCGCCTTTGCCCATTCCGGCAACGGGCGCAATCCGCTTTGGCCGGCGAGCAGCCGGCGCCAGGCCAGTTCGACACCGCAGCCGAGCGGCGACACCGCGCCGATTCCCGTCACGACGATACGACGCATGTCAGTCTCCGGCCGGCGCGACGGCCGGGTTCATGGCTTTGAGCGAAGCGAGCCGCGCGCGCATGCCGCGACTGGCGCGGGGACCCGCGACGACGACCGCATTGGCGAGCGTGATCGGGCGCTTGTCGACGGCATCGACCACGACCGGCTCGAACGGGCGGACGTCGCCCCGGTTCGCCAGCAGAATGGATGCGCCCTTCGGCGCGAGATGCTTGTTGCCCCAGGCCAGCAGCGTAGCGATCACGGGGAAGAAATCCCGCGCCCTGTCCGTCAGCACATATTCGTAGCGCGGCGGGCGCTCCTGATAGCGGCGACGCACGAACATGCCGCTTTCGGTCAGATGCGCAAGCCGCCGCGACAGGATGTTCGGCGCAATGCCGAGGCTTTGCGAGAACTCGTCGAACTTCGTCGCACCCTGAAACGCATCGCGCAGAATCAGGATGCTCCACCATTCGCCGACCGTCTCCACCGCGCGGCCGACCGGGCATTCCAGCATGGAAGGGGATTTGGGCTGCATGGCGGGGAAGGTAGGGCAGTCACTTGCAAAATGCAAGTAACTGGTGGGCGACGCATGTGGAGCGAATGAGAATAAAGCGCAGTTTGCTGAACAGACGCTCGCGTGCCCCGGACGCAGCGCAGCGCCCCTTGGCTCTGCGCAGCAGCGTTTCACGCTGCAGCGCGTCCGGGACATGAGAGCGAGCGGTGCCGGTGGCGCCAGACCTCGTCATTGCGAGCGCAGCGAAGCAATCCAGGTCGTCTCCGCGGCGGGATTCTGGATTGCTTCGCTGCGCTCGCAATGACGCTGTGGAAGCAGCGCGCACTCATCCGTCACCGTCACCCTGAGGTGCCGGAGCGTAGCTGAGGCCACGAAGGGCGTCAGGCCTAATGCGACCGTGCCAAGCAAAACGCCACGACCTGCTCCAGCGCGCTCTTCATCGGCGAGGGCGGGAACAGCGCCAGCGCATCCACGGCCATGGCGCCGTAGTGCTGGGCGCGGCTCAGCGTATCCTCGAGCGCGCGGTGCTTGTTCATCAGGCCGAGGGCGTGATCGAGATCGGAATCGCCGATCTCGCCGCGCTCCAGCGCCCGGATCCAGAAGGCGCGCTCGGTGTCGTTGCCGCGGCGGAAGGCGAGCACGACGGGCAGCGTGATCTTGCCTTCGCGGAAATCGTCGCCGGTGTTCTTGCCGAGCTTGGCGCTCTTGCCGCCATAGTCGAGCACGTCGTCGACGAGCTGGAAGGCGATGCCGAGATTCATGCCGACCGAGCGGCACGCGGTCTGCTCCGCCTTCGGACGGTTGGCGATGACCGGGCCGACCTCGCAGGCGGCGGCGAACAATTCGGCCGTCTTGCCGCGGATCACGGCGAGATATTCGTCCTCGGTGGTCGCGGTGTTCTTGGCAGCCGCGAGCTGCATAACCTCGCCCTCGGCGATGGTGGCGGCGGCCGCGGAGAGGATGTCGAGCGCACGTAGCGAGCCGACCTCGACCATCATGCGGAAGGCCTGGCCCAGCAGGAAGTCGCCGACCAGCACGCTCGCCTCATTGCCCCAAAGCATGCGCGCCGACAGCTTGCCGCGGCGCATCTCGCTCTCGTCGACGACGTCGTCGTGCAGGAGCGTCGCGGTATGCATGAACTCGACGGAGGCAGCTAACTTGATATGGCCATCGCCGTTGTAGCCGGCGAGGTTGGCCATGGCGAGCGTCAGCATCGGCCGCAGGCGTTTTCCCCCGGAGGAGATCAGGTGGTTGGCCACTTCCGGGATCATGGTTACGTCGGAGCCAGTCCGCGACAGGATCGTGGCATTGACGCGCTCCATATCGGGGGCGACAAGGGCAACCAGCTCTTCGCTCGACGCGCCGGGAGTTTCGAAAGGTACGATGACGGCCACGCCGGTCTCCAATATTTGCCCCGGAAGGGCTATTCTGATGGAAATACAATAGAAACTGGCGGCGAATGCGGCAAGGCCCGCGGAACCATTGACATTTCCCGCGTTAGCCACTTTCAGGCAGGAGATCTGCGTTTTGCGTGAACTGGTTCGGACCAACGATATGGTGCTGGTGTCGGCGATCGGCGCGCTGCTCGACGGCGCCAACATCCACCATCTGGTGCTCGACCAGAACATGAGCATCATCGAAGGCTCCCTCGGCATATTGCCGCGGCGGATCCTGGTTCATGAGGACGACGCCGAGGAGGCCAGGGCGCTCCTCACCGAGGCCGGCCTCAGCCACGAATTGCGCGGCGATGATTGAGGCCGCGGATATTACCGAGGACGCCTTTCTCGGCGGGCAGTTGCGCTTGATGCAGAAGCGGTCGGGCCATCGCGCCGGGCACGACGCCGTCCTGCTCGCAGCGGCGATTGACGCTAAGGCGGGGGACCGCGTGGTCGACTTTGGCGCCGGCATCGGCACGGCGGGGCTTGCGCTTGCGCGGCGCGTCGCGGGGATCAGGCTCAGCCTGGTCGAGATCGATCCGGAACTGGCGGAGCTCGCGCGGGCCAACGCCGCGGCGAACGCGATCGCCGCCGAGGTCATCGTGCTCGACGTCACCGCCGATGCGCAGGCGTTTGCAGCGAACGGACTTCTGCCCGACAGCGCCGACGCCGTGCTGATGAACCCGCCCTTCAACGACCCCGCACGCCATCGCGGCTCACCGGATCAGGCGCGCCACATTGCGCATGTGGCGACAGAGGAGACGCTGCATGCGTGGGTGCATGCAGCCCGGCGTATTCTCCGATCGAGCGGCGTGCTGACTCTGATCTGGCGCGCGGACGGACTCGGCGACGTCATGGCAGCGCTGTCACGCGGCTTCGGCAGCCTTGCGATTCTACCGGTTCATGGCGAAGCGGGAAAGCCCGCGATCCGCGTGCTGGTGCGCGCAGTCAAAGGCGGCCGGGCACCGACGCGATTGCTGCCCGGGCTCATGCTTAACGAGGAGTCAAACGTGCCTAAAAAAGAGGTGCGGGATATTCTGGAGGGGAGGGCGGCGTTGCCGCTGGCGGAGCCGTGACGGCTTACTGCGGCAGCGATTCCGTCTGCTGCTCTTGCGGGGACGTAAAGCGAATCGCCGTGAAAAGCGCACCGATCAGCAGCAACAGCAGATAGATCTTCATGGCGTTTCCTCCGCTGCCTATTGCAGCTTCCCAACGGGGATTCTGCAAAACACGTTCCAGGCACTTTCAATGACACTCGCGTGATAAGAAATGGTTAATCAGAGGTAAGGCCATGGACGAACAATTGAACGATCGTGAGAGTTCCGGCCTGGCCGACAAGCTCATGCAATATCTGCCGGCGCGCTTTCGTCCCGGCACGGCGGTCGTGCCGGTGGTGCGGCTGTCGGGTGTAATCGGTGCGGTGACGCCGCTGCGTCCGGGCCTGACGCTTGCCGGCGTCGCGCGGGTGCTCGAGCGCGCGTTTTCCTATCGTCACGCCAAGGCGGTGGCGCTGGTGATCAACTCGCCCGGCGGCTCGCCGGTGCAGTCGCGCCAGATCTTCTTGCGCATCAAGCAGCTTGCCGCGGAGAAGAAGCTGCCGGTGCTCGTGTTCGTCGAGGACGTCGCGGCCTCCGGCGGCTACATGATCGCCTGCGCCGGCGACGAGATCATCTGCGATCCCTCGTCGATCCTCGGCTCGATCGGCGTGGTCGGCGGCAGTTTCGGCTTTCAGGAGGCGATCAGGCGGCTCGGCATCGAGCGGCGCCTCTACACGTCAGGCGAGCACAAGGCGATGCTCGACCCGTTCCTTCCGGAAAACCCCGATGACGTCATGCGACTGAAGGCGATCCAGCGCGAGATCCACCAGATCTTCATCTCGCTGGTCAAGGAGAGCCGCGGCGCCCGGCTGAAGGGAGCCGACGACACGCTGTTCACGGGCGAATACTGGGCGGGCGAAAGCGCGATCGCGCTAGGGCTCGCCGACAGCATCGGCGATCTCCGCTCAACTCTTCGTGCCCGCTACGGCGAGAAGGTTCTCACCCCCGTGATCGCGCAGCCGACCGGGCTGCTCTCCGGCTTTTTGGGCCGGAAATCGCCCGGCGCGGGGCAGCTTTCGGCCCTGGAATCAATATCCGGCCTGCCGGACGAGCTGATCTCGGCGGTCGAAACGCGGGCGATTTGGGCGAAATTCGGGTTCTAGGGCTCGCGCTCCCGCGCCATTTCGCCCGGACGGCACCAATTGCGGCGCAGGTCCATCTGCGCAACAATGCGTGTGGGGGCTGAGCATGAGACGAGGATCGACCGATGCCGCCGTTCGTCGCTTTCGCGGGCGTCCTGGGCGGGCTTGCCGTGGTCCGCTGGGCCTACAAGACCGCTGTCCGGATCAACCAGGAACTGGAGGAGATGCGCCTGTCGCGCGTCGCTGAAGCCCCCCGCATGGGGGATATCCAGACGCTGAAGCGTGACCCCGTAACCGGAGCTTACCGGCCGGGCTAGGCGCTTTCTCCCCACGCACAGGTGCGCTCCCTCTCCCGCTTGCGGGGGAGGGCTGGGGAGGGGGCTCTCTCCACAGGCGAGAACCCCCCAGAGGACAGAACCCTCTCCCGGCGCTTCGCGCCGACCTCTCCCGCAAGCGGGAGAGGTAAGAAGGCCCCCCTTCGCCTTGATTCCCATCCCCGCCGTCGATACGGTCCCGCGCGATTCAAAACCCCCCGCGAGAGCCCGATCTGACGATGGACGCCTCATTGCCCGCCCATATGCGCCCGGAACGCTCGTTCCAGGGCTTCATCCTCGCGCTCCAGCGGTTCTGGGCCGAGCAGGGCTGCGTGATCCTGCAGCCCTACGACATGGAAATGGGCGCGGGCACCTTCCATCCGGCGACCACGCTGCGCGCGCTCGGGCCAAAGCCCTGGAACGCCGCCTATGTGCAGCCCTCGCGCCGGCCCAAGGACGGCCGCTATGGCGAGAATCCGAACCGGATGCAGCACTATTACCAGTTCCAGGTGATCATGAAGCCGTCGCCGCCGAACCTTCAGGAGTTGTACCTGAAGTCGCTCGCCGCGATCGGCATCGATTCCGCCGTGCACGACATCCGCTTCGTCGAGGACGATTGGGAGAGCCCGACCTTGGGCGCCTGGGGCCTCGGTTGGGAGTGCTGGTGCGACGGCATGGAAGTCAGCCAGTTCACTTACTTTCAGCAGGTCGCGGGCTTCGAATGCGCGCCGGTCGCGGGCGAGCTCACCTACGGGCTCGAGCGCCTCGCGATGTATGTGCAGGGCGTCGACCGCGTCTACGACCTCAACTTCAACGGCCGCGAGGGCGATGCCAAGGTCACCTATGGCGACGTGTTCCTGCAGGCCGAGCAGGAATATTCCCGGCACAACTTTGAATACGCCGACACCGCGATGCTGTTCGAGCAGTTCAAAATGGCCGAGGCGGCCTGCCGGAAATATCTCGATGCCGGCTGGCGCGACGGCGGCAACAAGAAGCAGCATCTGATGGCGCTGCCGGCCTACGACCAGTGCATCAAGGCGAGCCACGTCTTCAACCTGCTCGACGCCCGCGGCGTGATCTCGGTGACCGAGCGGCAGAGCTACATTCTGCGCGTCCGCGAGCTGGCCAAGGCTTGCGGCGAGGCCTGGATCCACACTGAAGCGGGCGGAGCGGCCTGATGCCCGAACTTTTGCTTGAGCTGTTCTCGGAAGAAATCCCCGCGCGCATGCAAGGAAAGGCGGCCGACGATCTCCGCCGCATGGTCACCGACAAGCTGGTTGCCGAAGGCCTGGTCTACGAGGGCGCGAAGGCGTTTGCGACGCCGCGGCGCCTTGCGCTCACCGTGCACGGCATCCCTGCGCGCCAGCCTGATCTGAAGACCGAGCGGCGCGGCCCCAAAGTCGGCGCGCCCGAGGCAGCCGTGCAGGGCTTCCTCAAAGCGACGGGATTAAAGTCGCTGGAGGAAGCAAAAATCCAGCGCGACCCCAAGGGTGATTTCTACATCGGCTTGATCGAGAAGCCCGGCCGCGACGCGATCGACGTGCTCGCGGAAATCCTGCCCGTCATCATCCGCACCTTTCCCTGGCCGAAATCGATGCGCTGGGGCGCGCGCTCGGGCAAACCCGGCTCGCTGAACTGGGTGCGTCCGCTGCACGCGATCACCGCGACCTTCGGCCTCGAGACCGAAGAGCCCGATGTCGTGAAGTTCGAGGTCGACGGCGTCGAGAGCGGCCAGACCACCTACGGCCACCGCTTCCTCGCGCCGGCGCCAATTCAGGTGCGCCGTTTCGAGGATTATGAAGCAAAGCTGCTTGCCGCCAAGGTCGTGCTCGATCCCGAGCGCCGCAAGGACGCCATCCTCACCGACGCCAAGCAGCTTGCCTTCGCGCAAGGTTTTGAGCTGGTCGAGGACCAGAACCTGCTCGACGAGGTCGCGGGCCTCGTCGAATGGCCGGTCGTGCTGATGGGCTCGTTCGAACCGGAATTCTTGAAGACCCCCGACGAAGTCATCCGCGCCACCATCCGCAACAACCAGAAGTGCTTCGTGGTGCGCGACCCCAAGACGGGCAAGCTCGCCAGCAAGTTCATCCTGGTCGCCAATATCGAGGCGACTGACGGTGGCGCGACCATCATCGCCGGCAACGAGCGCGTCATCCGCGCGCGGTTGAGTGATGCGAAGTTCTTCTATGAGACGGACCTCAAGACCAAGCTCGAGGACCGGCTGCCGAAGTTCGAGCAGATCGTGTTCCATGCGAAACTGGGCACGCAGGCCGCGCGCATCGGTCGCATAGAGCGGCTAGCTGAGTACATGGCGACGTTGGTGGGGGCGGACGCTGTGAAAGCGAAGCGCGCCGCGCATCTGGCCAAAGCGGACCTGCTGACAGAAGTCGTCGGCGAGTTCCCGGAATTGCAAGGTCTTATGGGCAAGTATTATGCCTTGGCTCAAGACGAGGATGCTTCGGTCGCCACTGCATGCGAAGAGCACTACAAGCCACAAGGACCGACTGACCGGGTGCCGAGCGATCCGGTGAGCGTTGCCGTCGCACTGGCGGACAAGGTTGATACCTTGGTGGGTTTCTGGGCGATTGATGAAAAGCCCACGGGAAGCAAAGACCCGTACGCTTTGCGCCGAGCTGCACTTGGCGTGATTAGAATTGCTCTCGATCGTGGATTTGATTTCTATCCGCGTCATTTCCTTGAAAAGCACATTAGGGAAATACGTCCGAGTCTCTCCGCTGTCGAAATCTCGGACATTGGCGATTCATTCCGAGTGTTCTTCGAGGATCGTTTAACCGTTCAGTTGCGCGAAGACGGGGCCCGGCACGATTTGGTCGCTGCTGTTCTCGACCTGGGCGGACGAGAGGTTGGGCTTCTGTCTGTCGTTCGTCGTGTCGAGGCCTTAGGAAAATTTCTCGAAACGAGCGATGGCAAGAATCTCCTCGCTGGGACGAAACGCGCTGAGAATATCTTGCGTATCGAAGAGAAGAAGGACGGAAAAATCTATTACGATGATCCCGATCCAAATCTCTATGCGTTGAGCGAAGAAAGAGATCTGGCCGCGGCGATCGACGAAATAGCACCTCAAGCGCGTGATGCTGTATTTCGGGATGACTATGTGAGCGCGATGAGCGCGATGGCAAAGCTGCGTCCGCCGGTGGATGCCTTCTTCGACAAGGTGCGCGTCAACGATGACGATCCGAAGGTGCGCGAGAACCGCCTGAAGCTCCTCAACGAGATCCGCAGCGCCACGCGTGCGGTGGCGGATTTCTCGAAGATCCAGGATTGAGACGCGGCCGCGCCGCAAACACCGCTGTCATTCCGGGGCGCGCGGAGCGCGAGCCCGGAATCCACCGTGCCGCGCATTATGCTGACAAATGGATTCCGGGCTCGCGCCAAGTGGCGCGCCCCGGAATGACAGAACAAAAAAGCCCCGCCCGGCGGGGGGAGGACCGGGCGGGGCCTGATGTCCGATCTAACACTGCTCGCGCCAGCCTGATGTGACGCGCCGGACATCGAACGGAGCGGCAGCGTTATTAGTCCAGCACCTCGACGATGCGGCGCGAGCGCGGCTCGACCAGCACGGTTTCGCCGTTCACGACGGTGTAGCGATAGGTCGTGGCGCCGAAACGTTGCGGCACGTCATAATAAGTGACGCCTGCCTCGGGTAAGGTGGTGCCGACCACCACGCGATCCGGAATGCGAAAGGCCGGCACACGTTGCTCGACGACATATTCGCGGAAGGCCGGCCGCTGTTCGACCGCAATCGTCGGCGCGCTGTCGACCACGGCGGGCGCGCGTCCGATCGTGACATCGCTTTGCGCCTGCGCGGCAAGGGGCGCACTTGTCGCGGCCGCGAGCGCTGCGAGAGCAAGAATCCTGTTCCGCATGGACAACTCCTTCGACGTGATTCTTCGGACGCGCCAGCGGCGCGACCGGTTGCCAATGCGTTGCCCGCCGCCAATGTTCCGGGAAAAGGCCTGCCGCATTCGCGGCAATTTCGGGCAGTTTTCGTGAGGCCGGAACTCGCAGCAGCCCTTGCGCATCTCTACTCCCGGAACCCAGCCGGTTATGATCCGCGCGATTCGCCTCACCTCACAGAAAGATAGTTCATGCACATCACCGTCGCCCACATTTCGCCGATCCTGTCGTTGATTGCGGGCGTGCTCATCCTGATCATGCCGCGGCTTCTCAACCTCATCGTCGCGATCTTCCTCATCGTCAACGGCGCGATCGGGCTCGGGCTCCTGAAGTGGCTCCGCTTCTAGGCGTTCACTTTTCGGAACTGTCCGTCTTGCGCGGGCCCGCCCAAAGTGGTGTAAGGCCCGCGATTTCCCATTCCTCTCGAAGGTTGTGTGCAAGCTATGGCCAAAGCCGCCTCGAAGCCCAAGAAAATCCCAGCGAAATCAAAGCCCTCCGCCGCCGCGAAGGCAGCGCCGCCAGCCCGCAAGGCGCTGGCCAAGAGCGCGCCGAAGCCGGTCGCCAAAGCCGCTGCCAAGCCCACCGCAAAGCCTGCGGTGAAGGCGGTCACCAAGGCCGCTCCGCCGAAGGTCGCCGCGAAGCCCGCGCCGAAGAAGGCTGCGCCTCCCAAGGCGGCGCCGGCAGCGGCCAAGGCCGGCAAATGGGTGTTCACGTTCGGTGACGGCAAGGCCGAGGGCCGCTCGGAGATGCGCGACCTGCTCGGCGGCAAGGGCGCCAACCTCGCCGAGATGGCCAATCTCGGCCTGCCGGTGCCTCCCGGCTTCACCATCCCGACCTCGGTCTGCACCTATTTCTACGATCACGACAAGACCTACCCGAAGGAGCTGAAGCCGCAGGTTGAGAAGGCGCTGGAGTATGTCGGCAAGTTGACCGGCAAGGTGTTCGGCGACACCAAGAACCCGCTGCTCGTCTCGGTGCGCTCCGGCGCGCGCGCCTCGATGCCGGGCATGATGGACACCGTGCTCAATCTCGGCCTCAACGACCAGACCGTGGAAGCGCTGGCCGAGCTGTCGGGCGACCGCCGCTTCGCCTATGACAGCTATCGCCGCTTCATCACGATGTATTCCGACGTGGTGCTCGGCTTCGAGCATCATCACTTCGAGGAAATCCTCGACACCTTCAAGGACAGCCAGGGTTACACGCTCGACACCGATCTCTCCGCCGAGGACTGGGTCGAGCTGGTCGGCAAATACAAGGATGCGGTCGCACGCGAGACCGGCAAGGAATTCCCACAGGATCCGCACGACCAGCTCTGGGGCGCGATCGGCGCGGTGTTCTCATCCTGGATGAACGCGCGCGCGGTGACCTACCGCAAGCTGCACGACATTCCGGAATCCTGGGGCACCGCGGTCAACGTGCAGGCCATGGTGTTCGGCAACATGGGCGAAACCTCGGCCACCGGCGTTGCCTTCACCCGCAACCCCTCGACCGGCGAGAGCAAGCTCTACGGCGAGTTCCTGATCAACGCGCAGGGCGAGGACGTGGTGGCGGGCATCCGCACACCGCAGGACATCACCGAGGAGGCGCGCAAGGAGTCCGGCTCCGACAAGGCGTCGATGGAAGCGGCGATGCCGGAAGCGTTCAAGGAGCTGACGCGGATCTACACGCTGCTCGAGAAGCACTACCGCGACATGCAGGACATGGAGTTCACGGTCGAGCAGGGCAAGCTCTGGATGCTCCAGACCCGCGGCGGCAAGCGCACCGCCAAGGCGGCGCTGCGCATCGCGGTCGAGCTCGCCAATGAGGGACTGATCTCGAAGAAGGAAGCGGTGACGCGGATCGATCCGGCCTCGCTCGATCAGCTGCTGCATCCGACCATCGATCCCAACGCCAAGCGCGACGTGATCGCTACCGGCCTGCCGGCTTCGCCGGGCGCGGCCTCCGGCGAGATCGTGTTCTCCTCGGACGAGGCGGCCAAGCTCCAGGGTGACGGACGCAAGGTGATCCTGGTCCGCATCGAGACCAGCCCGGAAGACATCCACGGCATGCACGCCGCCGAAGGCATTTTGACCACCCGCGGCGGCATGACCTCGCACGCGGCGGTGGTCGCGCGCGGCATGGGCAAGCCCTGCGTCTCCGGCTGCGGCACCATCCGCGTCGATTATGGCCGCGGTACCATGAGCATCGGCTCGCGCACCTTCAAGACCGGCGACGTCATCACCATCGACGGCTCGCTCGGCCAGGTGCTCGCCGGCCGCATGCCGATGATCGAGCCGGAGCTCTCCGGCGAGTTTGGCACGCTGATGAACTGGGCCGACCAGGTCCGCAAGATCGGCGTCCGCGTCAACGGCGACACGCCTGACGACGCCCGCACCGCGATCAAGTTCGGCGCCGAAGGCATCGGCCTCTGCCGCACCGAGCACATGTTCTTCGAGGAGACGCGCATCCGCACGGTACGCGAGATGATCCTCTCCGAGGACGAGCAGTCGCGCCGCGCCGCGCTCGCAAAACTGCTGCCGATGCAGCGCGCCGACTTCGTCGAGCTGTTCGAGATCATGAAGGGCCTGCCCGTCACGATCCGTCTGCTCGACCCGCCGCTGCACGAGTTCCTGCCGCACACCCATGCCGAGGTCGAGGAAGTGGCGCGCGCCATGAACACCGACCCGCGGCGCCTCGCCGACCGTGCCCGCGAGCTCTCGGAGTTCAACCCGATGCTCGGCTTCCGCGGCTGCCGCATCGCGATCGCCTATCCCGAGATCGCCGAGATGCAGGCCCGCGCGATCTTCGAGGCGGCGGTCGAGGCGCAGAAGCGCACCGGCAAGGCCGTCGGCCTGGAGGTGATGGTGCCGCTGATCGCGACCAAGACCGAGCTCGATCTGGTCAAGGCGCGGATCGATGCCACCGCACAGGCCGTGATGCGCGAGACCAACACCAAGCTGTCCTATCAGGTCGGCACGATGATCGAGCTGCCGCGCGCCTGCCTGCTCGCGGGCGAGATCGCGCAGTCGGCCGAGTTCTTCTCGTTCGGCACCAACGACCTGACGCAGACGACCTACGGCATCAGCCGCGACGACGCGGCGAGCTTCCTCGGTCCCTACGTCGCGAAGGGCATCCTCTCGGTCGATCCCTTCATCTCGCTGGATCAGGAAGGCGTCGGCGAGCTGGTCAAGATCGGCGTCGCCCGCGGCCGCAAGACCCGCGCCTCGCTCAAGGTCGGCATCTGCGGCGAGCACGGCGGCGATCCCGCCTCCGTCGCCTTCTGCCACCATATCGGTCTCGACTACGTCTCCTGCTCGCCCTACCGCGTGCCGATCGCGCGGCTTGCAGCGGCGCAGGCCGCGCTCGGCAAGGCGATCGCGAGCCAGGCGTAAGCCAAAGCGCAGATATGAGTTTGAGAGAGGCGGGGCCCAGCCCCGCCTCTTTCGTTTCAGACTCCTCGCAAAGACGGGTGCGGCGCGCGCAGCGCCCCTCACATCATCCCCGTCTCGTCCTCCTCGGCCTGCTCGATCAGCGCCTCGCTCGGCACTATCTCGCGGCGGGGCACGACGAACATCATCACGCCGGCGCAGAGCAGGGAGATCGCGAGAACCGCTGATGTCAGCGGCAGCGTCGTTGCGGAGTGGCCGCCGAGATAGGCGCCGAACTGCGACATCAGCGCGCCAATGCCTTGCTGCAGGAAGCCCATCGCGCCCGAGGCGGTGCCGGCTGCTTCGGGACGGATGCTGATGGCGCCGGCGGCGGAATTCGCCATCACGAAGGCGTTGCCGGCCATCACGATCATCTGGGTGCCGAACAGCCAGGCGGGCGCCTCGTTCCAGCCGACGAAGCTCCAGAGCAGGTTCGCAAAACTGCCGCAGAGCTGCAGGGCGAGCCCGAACCAGATCAGCTTCTCCAACGAATGGCGCGGCGCAAAACGCACGCAGAGCAGATTGCCGACCAGAAACGCAAAGCCCGTCGTCGCGAACCAGGCGCCGTATTCGGCGCTGCTGCGGCCCATCTGCGTCACCACGATGTAGGGCCCGCCGCCGGCGAAGGTGAAGATGATCTGGGACGCGAGCACCTGGCACATCACATAGCCGACGAAGGCGCGGCTCCGGATCAGCGTGCCGATATCGCCGCGGAAGCCGCTGCCGGCGCTGCGGCTGCGGCGGGTCTCGGGCAGCGCGAAGGCGATACCGACGGCAACGACGATGGCGGCGATGGTGATGGCGTAGAAGATCGCGCGCCAGCCGAACGCGGTCTCGATCAGGCCGCCGGTGAGCGGCGAGACCATCTGCCCGATCATCAGCGCCGCGACCACGAGGCTGATCATCGAGGCGACGCGGTCGCGCTCGTAGATGTCGCGGATGATGGCTCGGCTAATCACCATGCCGGATGCGCCGCCGAGCGCCTGGAAGAAGCGTGCGGCGATCAATTGCGGCAGGGTCTCTGCAAAAATGCAGCCGATGCTGGCAACCACCATCAGCGCCAGCCCTCCCAGCAGCACCGGCCGCCGCCCGAACCGGTCCGACAGCGGCCCCATGATCAGCTGCGACAGCGCGATGCCGACCATGTAGAGCGACACCGTCATCTGCGCGATCGAGATGTCGCTGCCGAAATTCGTCGCCAGCACCGGCAGTGCCGGAACCAGGATGTAGAGCGAGATCGGCGCGACCCCGGTCATCACGACCAGCAGCAGCAACACCAGGCGCGAAGTCGCGATGTTTTTCGTCGCCGCGTCCGGCGGCCTGCTGATCATGCCGTGCATATGTCGTCCGTCGTCCGAATTCGAATCAACTGTAGCGTGCCCACGCAAGACCGATATCGGCGATTCGGAATGCGGCTATTCGGATTTCGGGACGGTTATGATGAGGGCACGATGGCGATCGTTTGGGCGCTTCGCTGAAAGTTCGGTGTCATTCCCCGCGAAGGCGGGGAATCCAGTATTCCAGAGACGGTAATGATTCATCGAGGGGCTGCGGCGTACTGGATGCCCGCCTTCGCGGGCATGACACCTATCGTGTCGTAACAGCCTTGCACAATCCGCGTGGCGCTATGCGCACTACGCCTTCAGCTCCGCCGTGGCCTGATCGAGCCAGGCCTTCGTCGCCTCGTCCAGCGCCGGCCGCACGTCGTCCCTCACGCGGGCATGATAGGCGTTCAGCCAATCGAGCTCGTCGCGGCTCAGCATCGCGACATCGATCAGGCGGCGGTCGATCGGCGCCAGGGTCAGCGTCTCGAACGCGTTCATCGGCTTCTCGGCGCCCTTGACCTCGGCGGCGACGACCAGCTCGAGGTTTTCGATACGGATGCCGAAGCCGTCGGTCTTGTAGTAGCCGGGCTCGTTGGACAGGATCATGCCGCGCTTCAGCGGCGTGGTGCCGAGCTTCGAAATTCGCGCCGGTCCTTCGTGCACCGAGAGATAGCTGCCGACGCCGTGGCCGGTGCCGTGCTCGAAATCGAGCCCGGCGGCCCAGAGATATTGCCGCGCCAGCGTGTCGAGTTGCGCGCCCGTGGTGCCGTCCGGAAAGACGGCGCGCGCGATCGCGATGTGACCGCGCAGCACGCGGGTGAAGCGGTCGCGCATCTCATCCATCGGCTCGCCCACCGCCATGGTGCGCGTGACGTCGGTAGTGCCGTCTTCATATTGTGCGCCGGAATCGATCAGCAGGAGATCGCCGGACGCGATCCGCCGGTTGCTCTTGCGGGTGACGCGGTAATGCACGATGGCGCCGTTCGGGCCGGTGCCGGAGATGGTGGGAAACGAGACGTCCTTGAGCGCGCCGGTGTCGCGGCGGAAGGTTTCCAGCGCCTCGACCGCGTCGATCTCGGTGAGCTTGCCGCTTGGCGCCTCGCGATCGATCCATGCGAGGAAGCGCGCCAGCGCCACAGCGTCGCGCAAATGAGCCGTCTTGGTGCCCTTGATCTCGGTCGCGTTCTTGACCGCCTTGAGCAGTGCAACCGGATCGCTGCCGCGCACCGGCTTGCCGCCGGCGCCCGTGATCAGCCGGCTGAGTGCGTCGGCGGCGGTGGCGTTGTCGAGCGCGATCGATCCACCACTCTTGGCCAGCGCCATCAGCGTCGGCGCCATGGCGTCCGGTTCGCGCACGTCGGCGGACTGCTCGAGATGGTCGCGTGTGAGGTTGGAGAGCTTGCGGTGGTCGATGAAGATGGTGGGACGGCCCTCTTTCGGCACCAAGGCGTAGGACAGCGGCAGCGGGGTATGGGCGACGTCGGCGCCGCGGATGTTGAAGGTCCAGGCCACTGCGTGGCTGTCCGACAGCACCAGCGCATCGGTGCCGAGCTTGGCGATCTCGGCCCTGATCTGCGCCAGCTTCTCCGCTTCAGGGACACCGGCATGCTGGAGGCTGTGCACCGCGACGGGGGCGAGCGGCGGCTGCGGCCGGTCCTGCCAGACTGCGTCGATCGGGTTGCTGTCGACGGCGACCAGCTCGGCGCCGGCCTTGGCGCAGGCCGCGGACAGTCGTTCGGCTGCCGAAAATGTGTGCAGCCACGGATCAAATCCGAGGCGGTCGCCGGCTTTCAGATGCGCCGCCACCCAGCTCTCCGGCGGCGGGTCGATCAGCGATTCCACCACCCACGCCTTGGCGTCGACCTGCTTGGCGGCCTGCAGCGTGTAGCGGCCGTCGACGAACAGTGCAGCCTCATGCGACAGAACCACGGCTAGCCCCGCCGAGCCCGTGAAGCCGGTCAACCAGGCGAGCCGCTCTTCCGATGGCGGCACATACTCGTTCTGCTGCTGATCGGCACGTGGCACGACGAAGCCGGTCAGCTTGCGACGGGCAAGCTCTTCGCGAAGTGCGGCCAGCCGTGCCGCCAACGCGATGCCGGCCTCCGGCTCCTCGAATGTCTGGAAGTGCGCTTCGAACATGGTGGATCACTTTAGGATCATGGGGATCAGTCCGCAATGTAGACGCATTTGCGGCGCATCTGGCATGGACTGTGCTTGAATAGTTCCATTCGAGTTGAGTGGAGTAAAGGATGCGGCAGTTGCGCTTCGTCCGGATGACAGGGAAATTCGAGCAGGTGGTTCATCTCAACGGCGAGGGGACACACGATGCCAGCGTTCACCTTTGAGAAGATTTCGCCGCCGGCGCGCCGCGCCCCGACAACTCCGACACCGAAGAAGCCGCGCGGCCTCATCAGCCAGATGATCGACCGTTTCGCCGAGCGCCGCGCGAGGCGTGCCTTGCAGGGGCAGCGCGCGTCACGCCGCGACGAGAAGCCGGCGGAGTAGCGCGAGATTTTGTAGGGTGGGCAAAGGCGCAGAGCGCCGTGCCCACCGTCATTCCGCGATTGTAAAATGACGCGATTGTAGAAAGAATGGTGGGCACGCTTCCGCCTTCGCTCTTCGAGCTACGGCGGGCAAGTCGCTTTGCCCGCCCTACAAGAGCTTCCGCAACAACAGACTGCTCCATCCCTCGATCCTGAGGTGTCGCACCGGCACGAGGCCGCGCGCGCGGTAGGCGGCGATCACGGCGGGCGCCTGGTGCGTCAAGAGGCCGGAGAGGATGACGCGGGCGCCAGGCGCAAGGTGCCGCACCATCGGGCTCGCCAATTGCCGCAACGGATTGGCAAGGATATTGGCGAGCACTAGGTCGAACGGCCCCGCACGCGCAAAATCCGGCGCGGCAAAGCCGGTGGCGCGGATCACCCGCACATGGTTGCCAACTTCGTTCAGCGTGGCGTTCTCAGCCGCCACCCGCACCGAGGGCGGATCGATGTCGGAGGCCAGCACCGCGCGATGCAGCGCCTTCGCGGCCGCGATCGCCAGCACGCCCGTGCCGGTGCCGAGGTCGAGCAGGTTCCTCGGGCGGGAACTCTTCAGGAGATGGTCAAGCAGAAGTAAACAGCCGCGCGTCGTGCCATGGTGACCGGTGCCGAAGGCGAGCGCCGCCTCGATCTCGATGGCGAGCTTGTTCGGCGCCACACGGTCGCGATCGTGGCTGCCGTGCACCACGAAGCGCCCGGCCGGCACCGGGACGAGATCTTCAAGGCTGGCCTTGACCCAGTCCTTGGCTTCGACCGTGTCGAAGACGAGCGTCGCCGCAATCTCATTTCCTGCTGAAGTTGCAACGAGTTCGGCTAGCCATGCCTGATCCGGCTCATCGGCGAAATGCAGCGTCACGTCCCATTGTCCGTCGGGCCGTTCGAAGGCGGCGACCGCCGCATCGCCGTCGAAAAACACCTCGGTGAGCACATCGACGACGCGCTTGGCGTCGGCTTCGCTGCCGATCGAAAAACTGGCGCGATGGGTGGGGGAAGGCTGCATTCAGGGTTCCGTTGAGTTCAATTTTTGGAACTTTTGCGGGTGACTTTCCGGACAAGTTGCGGTTCGCAGGTTAACCCGCCTGAAGTGGGTTCCCCGTACATTCCCGGATGTGGAATCGAACCAACACAGCTTGGAATTGAAACGGAGGCGAGTCTTGAAGCGCATGATTCAAAAGTTCTGGTCGGACGAGTCCGGTGCAACCGCGATCGAATACGGCCTGATCGCCGCGGGCATCGCCCTGGCGATCATTACCGTGGTGAACGGGCTGGGCACCACCATGAACGAGAAGTTCACTTCGATTAGCACCTCCTTGAAGTAATTTCCGCCGCCATTTCAAAGCGGGGGCTATTTTCTTCAAAGGCTATTCCTGATCACCGCCCGCTAGGGGTTTCCCCTGGTGGGCGAGGTCTTTTGGGGCTCGCGGTCTTCGAAGGGCTGCACAGCTTATCCGCCTGCTTGTCAGGGCCCTGTCCGCCACTCTTTCCGCGATTGCCCCGCCGATTTTCCACCGGCTTTCCCAGGCTCGCTCCCGACCGTCTCGCCGGACATCCTCTGGCCGGTCACAGACCTTTCGACAGCCTGTCCACAACCCATCCACAGGCCTATCCACGGCTTCCGAACAGCGAGCGGTGATCCCGCAGGATCGCCTGCGCCGCGTTATGGCCGGGGGCGCCGGTGACGCCGCCGCCGGGGTGGGCGCCGGAGCCGCAATGGTAGAGGCCTCTCAGCGGCCCGCGATAATCGGCGTGGCCCAGCATCGGCCGCGCCGAGAACAGCTGGTTCAGCGTCAGCGCACCGTGGAAGATGTCGCCGCCGAGCAGCCCGAATTGCCGCTCGAGATCGAGCGGAGACAGGATCTGGCGGCCGAGCACGCTCGCCGCAAAACCCGGGGCATATTTGTCCACCGTCGCGATCATGAGATCGGCGACCTCTTCGCGATGGTCGTCCCAGGACCTGCCATCGGGAAGCCTTGGTGCGACATGCTGGCAGAACAGGCTCGCGACATGCTTGCCGGCCGGGGCCAGCGTGTCGTCGAGCGTTGAGGGGATCAGCATCTCCACCACGGGCTCGCGGCTCCAGCCATGGGCGCGCGCGTCGAGCCAGGCGCGATCCATATAGCCGAGACTCGGCGCCAGGATGATGCCGGAGGTGAGGTGATCGCCCTCGCCCGATAGCGCCGTGAAGGAGGGCAGGCGGTCCAGCGCCACGTTCATGCGGAACGTGCCGGAGCCGTTCTTCCAGTGCCGGATGCGGGCGAGGAAGTCCGCCGGAAGAGCCTCGGCCGCGATCAGGCGCGTGTAGAGCAGCTTTGGATTGACGTTGGCCGCGACATATTTCGCGCGGATCGCAGAGCCGTTCTCCAGCACGACGCCGACGGCGCGGTCGCGCTCGACGATGACCTCGCGGACGCCGGCATCCGTGTCGATCACGACGCCACGGTCGCGTGCCGCGCGTGCCATGGCCCGCGTGATCGCGCCCATGCCGCCGATGGCGTGGCCCCAGACGCCCTTCTTGCCGTTCACCTCGCCGAACGCGTGATGAAGCATCACATAGGCCGAGCCGGCGGCGTAGGGGCTGGCATAGTTGCCGACGATGGCGTCGAAGCCGAACAGCGCCTTGACCAGATCGTGCTCGAAACGTTCGTCCAGCATCTCGCCGGCCGAGCGCGTGAACAGATCGAGCAGGCTGCGGCTTTGTTCCAGCGTCAGGCCGCGCAGAATGTTGGCGCTCTGTAAAGCGTTCACGGCCTCGCGGATCGCATTTGTGCCGAAGCCGTCGAGCAGGTTCGGCGGCGCGCGCAGCACGAACCGCCTGAGCACGTCGGCGATGTCTTCCAGCTCGCGCGTGAAGCCGTCGAGGGCTTCCGCATCATGCGCGCTGAGCCGCGCCACCGAAGCTTTCGTCCGCCCCT
Organism: Bradyrhizobium sp. NC92; assembly: GCF_025200865.1. NCBI lineage: Bacteria > Pseudomonadati > Pseudomonadota > Alphaproteobacteria > Hyphomicrobiales > Nitrobacteraceae > Bradyrhizobium > Bradyrhizobium sp. NC92. The sequence continues at coordinate 6,328,203 of NZ_CP104171.1, read as the reverse complement.
CGCCGGTGAGGAGATAGCTGCCATCCGGCGCGGGCAGAAAATTCTGCGCACGCCGCTCGACGATGCGCAGGCCTTGCTCGGCGAGCCTGAGATCACGGATCACCTGCGGGTTGAGCAGGCTCACGGTGTAGGCCGCGACCGAATTGCGAAAGCCGGGGTGAAACTCCTCCGTCACCGCCGCACCGCCGACCACTTTGCGCCGCTCGACCACGCGCACGCGCAGACCCGCCATCGCGAGATAGGCCGCGCAGGTGAGGCCGTTATGGCCTGCGCCGATGATGACGACGTCGGTTTCCGTCATGAGGGATTCAAGTTGTTCCACTGTCATTCCGGGATGGTCCGAAGGACCAGACCCGGAATCTCGAGATCCCGGTTCGCCTCTCCGAGGCGCCCCGGAATGACATCTCTATATCAAGCATTCCTTGCTGCAACATCACGCCACACTTTATTGCCCGTTCAGGCGCCTTGTGCTCCATTGCGCGCGGTCCGGCGCCCGCCGGGTGTGAGCCGGAGCATTCATGGATTCGATCGTGCAACCCGCCGCCACGGAGCAGCCGTCGTCGTCGCGCAACCGGCTGCTGCTGACGGTCTACACCGCTGCGATCTTCGTCAGCGCGCTGCTGCTGTTCTCGGTGCAGCCGCTGTTCACCAAGATGGTGCTGCCGCGGCTCGGCGGCTCGCCGGCGGTGTGGTCGGTCGCCATGGTATTCTTCCAGTCGCTGCTGCTGGCCGGTTATGCCTATGCGCATCTGTTGATGCAGGCACGGAACCGGATCGTCCCCGTGGCGGTGCATCTGGTGCTGCTGCTCGCCGCCTTCGCCACGCTGCCGCTCGGCATCGCCTCCGCCTATGGCGAGCCGCCGGCTTCGGGCTACGCGATCTGGCTGCTCGGCCTGTTCGCGGTCTCGATCGGGCTGCCGTTCTTCGCGCTCGCCGCCAACAATCCGCTGCTGCAGGCCTGGTTCGTCCGCACCGGCCATCCGGCGGGCCATGATCCCTATTTCCTCTACGCCTCCTCCAATATCGGCAGCTTCCTTGCACTGTTGTCCTATCCGTTCCTGCTGGAGCCGATGTTCACGCTGCAGATGCAGAACCGGTTCTGGACCGGTGGCTATGGCCTGCTGATCCTCCTCATCGGCGCCTGCGGCGTGCTGTTGTTGCGTTCGCCGAAGCTGGCCGTGGCCGACGCGCGGGCAGAGGACGTGAATGCACCCGCGCCAGGCCTCTCGACGCGGCTGCGCTGGATCTTCCTCGCCGCCGTGCCCTCGGGCCTGCTCATCGCCGTCACCGCGCATATCTCGACCGACGTGGCGGCGGCGCCGCTTTTGTGGGTGCTGCCGCTGTCTCTGTACCTGCTGACCTGGGTCGTCGTGTTCCAGTCGCGGCCGCTGCTGCCGCACAAATGGATGCTGATGCTCCAGCCCGTCGCGATCGCTGGCGTCGTCGTCCTGTTGGCTTTCGGCGGCGAGCAGAACCTGCTGCTGACGCTCGGCGGGCATCAACTCTGCTTCTTCGTCATTGCCATGGCCTGCCACGGCGAGCTGGCGCGGACGCGGCCTGCCGCCAGATATCTCACCGGCTTCTATGTTGCGCTGTCGTTCGGCGGCATGGTCGGTGGCTTGTTCGCGGGGCTCGTTGCGCCCTTCACCTTCTCGTGGATCGCCGAATATCCGATCCTGATCGCGCTTGCCGCGCTGTGCCGTCCGTCCGCGAACGAGCGGCTGGCCGGCGTCGTCAGATGGTACTGGCTGGCGCTCGCCGCGCTCGCACTGGCGCTCATCGTGCCGTCATACACGACGGGCGGCCTCTCGACCTGGTTCGAGGATCATCGCGTCTGGGTCGCCGGCGCCGTCGGCGTGCTCGCCGCGCTGCTCGCGTTGATCCTCAATGCCGGGCGCTGGAAGATCTTTGCCACCGTCGCGCTGGCGCTGGCGTTGATCCGCGTTTATCCCGCAGACGAGGGCCGCGTCACGACCGTGCGCAGCTTCTTCGGCGTGCACAAGATCGTGGTGACGCCGGGCGGCTATTTCCACGTGCTGATGCACGGCACCACCATTCATGGCGCCGAGCGCTTCCGCAACAACGACGGCACGCCGGTCGCCGGCAGGCCCGAGCCGATCACCTATTATCACAAGGACGGCGGCATCGGTCAGGCCGTCAGCGCGATCCGCGAGCGCAAGGGCGCGCCGCTGAAGGTCGCCGCGATCGGCGTCGGCTCCGGCACGCTCGCCTGCGCCGCCGAGCCGGGGGAGAACTGGACCTTTTTCGAGATCGACCAGTCCATGGTCGACGCGGCGCGTGACCCCAGGAATTTCCGCTACATATCGAGCTGCATGCCGGACATGAAGCCCGTCATCGGCGATGCGCGCCTCACCTTCGCCAGGGAGCCCGATGGCGCCTATGATCTCATCATCGTCGATGCCTATTCGTCCGATGCGATCCCGATCCATCTTGCGACCGAAGAGGCGATGAAGATCTACAAGGACAAGCTCGCACCGCACGGTGCCGTGGTGATGCACGTCTCCAACCGGCATCTGGATCTCGAGACCGTCGTGGTCGGCATTGCGGACGCCAACGATCTCAAGAGCTGGGTCTTCAACGAGGATTCAGGCCGCGATGGTGACTACATCTTCTCCACCGACGTCGTCATCTCCGCGCGCGAGGAGGCCGATGTTGGCAGGCTCGCATCCTCCAAGCAATGGGAGCTGACCGAGGCCGACGACAGGGCGCGGGTCTGGACCGACGATTATTCCAACATCCTGGGCGCGCTGTATCGGCGTTGGAAGGACGGGGAGTAGGGGGCGCCACGAATGGTCTGGTGCCCCGGACGCAGCGCAGCGCTTCCCCGGCGATGCGAAGCAACGTCCGGTGCGGTGCGCTGCAGGGCCGGGGCCCACAATTCTGGGTCCGGGCTCTGCGTCGCATCATTGCATGCCGCGCCGCGTCCGGGACACGAGATTGATTACGGCGCCACCGGCGTCCCCGCCGGCAGCGCGATCCCCTTCTCGCCGGCGACTTGCCGCAGCAGGTCCGGCCTGTCCGAGATGATGCCGTCGACGCCGATCTCGATCATCCGCGCCATGTCTTCACGCTTGTTCACCGTCCAGACCACGACGCGAAGTCCCTGTGCATGGGCCTCGGAAACCAGCGCCGCGGTCACGTCGCCGAAATTGGGCGACCTGATCGCGCCGCCGGCGGCCTTGATCGTCCGCGGCAGCGAGCCGGCGTGATCGGCCGGGCTGAACCCCGCCGTCCAGCTCGTCGCCTTGTCGAGGGCCACCGTCGGGGCCGAGCCGCGCTGGAGCGTCAGGTACACGGTCGGGATCTTTGGCGCCTGCTGCTGCACGAGAAGCAGGGTCCGCCAGTCGAACGACTGGATCATGACGCGGTCGGAGAATCCTTCGGTCTCGATTACCCCGAGCAGCTTCGCGACGAAGGCCTGCGGATCCAGCGTTTCATCCGGATGGTTCGGATCGATCTTGGTCTCGATGTTGAAGCGCACCTGCGTGTTGCCGGACTTGCGCACCAGCGCGAACAGCTCGCGCAAGCTGGGAATGCGCGTCCCCGGCAGCGCACGCTGGTCGGGGAATTGGCGTGAGTAGGCACTCTCGGGGCGGATCTGGCCGACGTCATAGGTCCTGACCTCGTCGAGCCGCAGCTTGACGAAAGGGGTACCGGGCGGAGCGATGTAGGCCCCATCGGGCCGCCGTGCGAGATCGGGATTGAGCCCGCGCTCATGCGAGACGATCACTTCGCCGTCCGCGGTGACGCCGACGTCGAGCTCCAGCGTGTCCACGCCCATCGTCAGCGAATGAGCAAAGGCGGGCAGGGTGTTTTCCGGCAACAGCGCCCGCCCGCCGCGATGCGCCTCGAGGTCGAAGGCCAGATCGGATCCCATGGCCTGTCCCGCCATCACAATCGAGATCACAGTCAGAATGGTTGCAACAGGTGACGGCATGGGGCCTCGAGGGGCAAGCGGAAAGGACCGGATTTGAACGCATTTTGCGTCGCTCGCCTATTCTATGGGCTTTCGCGGCTGTTGAAACCCTGGGTGCCGCGGCTTGGGTTGCGCCCGCCAGGCTTGTATGTAGTCATATGAGCCGACCTGGAAGCCCGACCGTGCAACAGAAACGCGATCACCGCATCATCCGCAGCCGGCACTTCCACAGGATGCAGCGGCGGCATTTCATCATTTTCGATGTGCTGCCGTTCATCGGCACGCTGGTTGCGCTGGGCCTGTTGATTGTCCGCCCGATCGGCGCGATGGAGCTCGGACTGTTGTTCGGCTTCTGGCTGATCACGGGTCTCGGCCTCACCGTCGGCTATCACCGCCTGTTCACGCACCGCGCCTTCGCGACCTCCACGACGATGAGCGCGATCCTGATCGTCATGGGCTCGATGGCCGGCCGCGGCCCCATGCTGTCCTGGGCCGCGATGCACCGGCGGCATCACGAGCTGTCCGATCATGACGGCGACCTGCACTCGCCGCGACTGCATGGTGACGGTCTGCTCGGCCGCCTGCGCGGCTTCCTGCACGCGCACCTGACCTGGATGATCGCGCATGATTATCCCAACGTCGCCCACTACGTGCCGGACCTGATGGCGGACCGCAGGCTGGTTGCGGTCAACAGCCATTACTACAGCTGGGTCGGCCTCGGCCTGCTGCTGCCCGCGTTGATCGGCGGCTTGGCGACGATGAGCCTGTGGGGTGCGCTGACCGGCTTTCTCTGGGGCGGCGTGGTGCGGATGTTCGTGGTCGAGCAGACCATGTCTGCCATCAACTCGGTCATGCACAGCTTCGGCGCACAGCCCTTCGTCACCCGCGACGACAACAGCCGCAATCTCGGCATGATGGCCTGGCTCGCCTGGGGCGAGGGCTGGCACAACAACCATCACGCCTTCCCGTATTCGGCGGCCTTCGGCCTGCGCTGGTTCGAGTTCGATCCCGGCTTCATCTTCATCCGCGCGCTGGAAGCGCTCGGGCTCGCCTGGGACGTCAAGGTGCCGAGCGAGGAAAAGATCGCTCGGCGCATGCTGCGGCAGCCGGGCGATGCCGCCCCCGATCTGGAGGCGGGCTGAGCATCACCGGCCGGCGCGAGGGCCGGTGATGGCGCAGCTTTGATCCGATGCTCTTCAACGACTATCCCTTTCTCCTGGTCTTCCTGCCTGCGGCCTTGCTGATCTACCGCCTGGCAGACCCTTATCCGCATCTGCGGATCGGCGTGCAGGTCGCGCTGTCGCTCGCCTTCTATGCCTGGGGCAGCCCATCGTTCATCCTGCTCCTGATCGCCTCCATCACGATCAACTGGCTCGCTTCGGTGGCCTACGGACGGGTGAAATGGCCGGCGGTGCTGACGCTGGTGATGGTGCTCGATCTCGCGGTTCTAACGCTGTTCAAATACGCCAATTTCCTGCTCGCCAATCTTGCATTCGTGCTGGATACGAAGTTTCCGGCACTCGACATCGGGCTGCCGCTCGGCATCTCCTTCTTCACTTTTCACCACATCATGTATCTGGTCGATCTGAAGCGCGGCAAGGCGCCGCTCTATGCGCTCGACCGTTACGCGCTCTACATCGCCTTCTTTCCGCAGGCGATCGCGGGCCCGCTGGCGCGCTGGTCGGAGGTGATGCATCAGTTCGGCCGGCAGGTCTACGTGCCGGGCTGGCAGCGGCAATTCTGCATCGCCATGTGCTTCATCGCGTTCGGCTTGTTCGAAAAGGTCGTCATCGCCGACGGCCTCGCGCATCTGCTCGATCCCATCTATGCGCAGGCGGCAAGCGGACCGCTGCGGAGCGGCGATGCCTGGCTCGCCTTCTGCTTTTCGTTCCAGATCCTGTTCGATTTCTCCGGCTATTCGGACATCGCGATCGGCCTCGGCCTCTTGTTCGGCGTGCAGCTGCCCTACAATTTCAATGCGCCGTTGCGCTCGACCAATATCCAGGATTTCTGGCAGCGCTGGCACATCACGCTGATGTTGTTCCTGCGCGATTATGTCTTCTATCCCCTGGTCAATCTGCGCCTGTTGCCGCGCCGCTTCTTGCCGGTCCAGTTCTTCGGCGCGATGATGATCACGATGGCGCTGTGCGGCCTCTGGCACGGCGCGAGCTGGACCTTCGTGCTGTGGGGCGTGCTGCATGGCTTCGCGCTGGTGGCTTGCGCGCTGTGGCGCCGGTATGGGCCGGAGTTTCCGTCATGGCTCGGCTGGGCGCTCACCGTCTTGTTCGTGCTGGCGACCGGCGTGATCTTTCGCGCCGGATCGTTGGAGGCGGCCTGGCATGTCTTTTCGGGACTGATCTCACCGCTGCCGCTCGAGCGCGGCAAGCATCTATGGCCGCTGATCGCAGCGCCGCTGTTCGCTTTCCTGCTGCCGGCGAGCCAGGACATCGTCGCGATGCTCACGCGCCGTCCCAAACCGTGGCTCGCCGGTCTGCTCGGCATCGGATTGTTCGCATTGCTACTCCACATGGGTGGTCGGGATCTGCATGAATTCGTCTACTTCAAGTTCTGAGACCGATCCCGGCTGGGGACGGAGCCTGCTGGCGTGCCTCGGCACGCTCTCGGGCGCCGCTTTGTTGGTGGTCGCACTGATGGTCGCGGTCGATCCCTATGACAGCGGCAAGCTCGGCCTGCTGGGCATCGAGGGGGTTGACAATCGTCTGACGCAAATCACGGCAGCGAGCCGCGCACGCGATGCGAGCTTCGACTCCGTCATCCTCGGCAATTCGACCGGGCAATTGATCCAGCCGGCGGAATTGTCCCGCGCGAGCGAGTTCCGCTTCGTCCAGCTCTACATGACCGGTGCGAGCCCACGCGAGCAGCTCGCCGTGCTGGATTTCTTCCTGCGCAATCACCGAAAGGTTGGCGCGCTGGTCATCGCCGCCGATCCCGGCTGGTGTGTGCATGCCCGGCCGAAGGAGGAGGGCGTTCCGTTCCCCTACTGGCTCTATGACGCAAGCGTGGTCACCTATGCGGTGCGGCTGATTTCCTGGCAGGCGATCGAGCAGGTCTTCCAACGCATCGGCATCGGGCTCGGCCTGCGACCGCGCATGAACCGTGACGGCTTTGTCAGCTACGAGGACATCTGGCCGCCCGGCCAATTCAAGGAGACCAATGCTCCGAGAGACCCCGCGCCCGTGGCCTCTGCGGAGGCGCGAGCGGTGTTCCCCGAGATCGCGGCCCTCAAGGACGTCGTCCGCAAATTGCCGGTCGACGTGCCCGTCGTCATCATCGTGCCGCCGACCTTCGCTGCCACCGTGGCAAAGCCCGGCACGCAAGCTGAGCTGGAGCGCAACGCCTGCGATGCCGCGCTCGCACAGGTCGTGGCCGGGCGGCCGCGCAGCAACTTCGTCAGCTATCGCGTCGACAACGAGCTCACGCGCGATCGCGCCAGTTTCGTGGACTATATCCACTACCGCCTGGTGCTGGCGCGCAAGATCGAGCAGGGGATTGTCGCGAGCCTGCGCGACGGCGAGAAAGCGAGAATCGATTTCTGAGCAGGTCAGCCGATTTCGTCGAAGGCCGCATCGAGCCAGAGCTTGCGCGCCAGCCTGCGCTGGATCTTTCCGCTGGTGGTTTTCGGCAGGGCACCGGGCCGGATCAGCGCAATGTGGCGCGCGGATAATTCGTGACAGTCGGCAATGGCCTCTCGGATCCGGTCCTTGATCTCGTCCCTGTCGATCTTGTGACGAGCCGTGCGCTCCACCTCCTGCACGATGACGAGCGTTTCTTCACCGCCCTCGTCCGGCACCGAGAATGCTGCGCCGCAGTTTGCGCGCAAGCCCTCGTCCAGCGACTGCACCGTGCGCTCGATGTCCTGCGGATAATGGTTGATGCCGCGGATGATGATGAGGTCCTTGATCCGGCCGCTGACGAACAGCTCGCCGCTTGCATCGAGGAAGCCGAGATCGCCGGTGCGCAGCCATGCGCCGTGCTCGCCGGCGATCTCCGCGTTGAGCAGCTCGTTCGTCGCGTCATCGTTGCGCCAATAGGCGCGGGCGATGTTGGCGCCGCTGACCCAGATCTCTCCGACGCAGTCGGGGGGCAGGCGTGTGCATTTTCCGGGATCGACGATGGCGATCTGCTCACCCTCGAGCGCGCGCCCGCAGCCGACCACGATCTGCGCATCGTCAGCTTCCGAGGCCGTCTCTGCTCTATGCGCCTGAAGCGCCGCGGGACTGACGCGACGCGTCAGATGACCGCCGCCGCGCGTTCCCCCTGAAATGAGCAGCGTCGCTTCCGCCATGCCGTAGGCCGGATACATCGCGCGCGGATCGAAGCCGTGCGGCGCGAAGGTCGCGGCGAACCGCTCGATGGTTTCTGCGCGCACCGGCTCGGCGCCGTTCAGGGCGATCCTCAGCGGGGACAGGTCGATGCCGTCCATCTGGTCGGCGCGGTAGCGGCTGACGCAGAGGTCGAAGCCGAAATTGGGGCTGCACGCCACTTCCGCGCGATAGTGCGAGATCGCGCGCAGCCATCCGAGCGGCCGCTGCATGAACGCGTTCGGCGCCATCAGCACGCAGGTCGCCCCGACATAGAGCGTCTGCAGCGCGTTCAGGATCAGCCCCATATCGTGGTAGAGCGGCACCCAATTGACGTAGGTCGATCGCCTGGTGTTGCCGAGCGCGATCCGGATCATCTCGAGATTTGCGAGCAGATTGGCGTGGCTGACCATCACCCCCTTCGGCTCGGAGGTCGAGCCGGAGGTGTATTGCAGGAAGGCGATGTCGTCCGCCGCCGGTTCCGCCAGCGCGACCGGTGCCAGGGTCGCCGGACCGAGATCGACCTCGATCCATCGGATGTTCTCGTGTGCGAAGCGCGTTTGCAGATCGCCGCGAAGCGAGAGGGCTGAACTGGTCAGCGCCACCGCTGGCGTGCAGTTGGCGAGAATTGCGGCGCTGGCATCGCGCGCACCGTTTCGCCGCGGCATCATCATCGGCACGGCGATGATGCCGGCCATCAGGCAGCCGAAGAACGCCACCAGAAATTCGAGACCGGGTGGAAATACCAGGATGGCGCGGTCGCCAGGGCGCGCGACCGCGGTCAGGCGCGCCGCGAGCGCACTTGCGCAATCGCGCAACTGGCGGAAGGTAAGGGCAGCTTCTTCAGTCCCGCGGTCGGAGACGAAGACATAGGCGCGGTCATTGGCCTGCTCCGCCGCGCGCCGGGCCAGGAGCGCCACGAGCGAGCGGGGAGTGTCCATCGGATTGCGCCGGTTCAGGCCGTGTCAGGCGGCCGGTCGGATCGCGCGCTTGTCGGCAAGAAACCGGGACAAGGCCTCAACGGTCGGATGGTCGTAAAAGTCGTCGGTCGACAGTTCGATGTCGAGCTTCTCCTCGAGCTCCATCATCAGGTAGACCAGCATCGCCGAATCGAGACCGAGGCGGTTGAATTTGGTGCCGGTGTCGACCCGATCCCTGGAGATGCGCAGGATATTGGCCAGCGCGGTAACGCAGAAATCCGAAATCTGCTCGCGTGTCATGTCATTTCCCAGAAACAATGGGAACGACAATACGGGCGACCCCAAGCTTGTCAATTTGGCCGGGGCGCCGCTGCGTTGAAGGTTGGGGACTGTTGCCTTCCTGCGTCGGGGAGCTGCTCGATTCCTGCCCAGGCCGGCCTGGAGTTGTCCGGTCCACCGCGGCGCCGGCGCGTCAGCACGATTTGATTCGCTGCAGCGCCCGGCGTCGCGTTCAGGCTGCGTCAGTTCTGATAATAATAGCTGCGCGGCTGATAATATTGCCGGGCCTGCGGCTGATGATAGTAGCCCTGCTGGCCGTAGCCCTGGTCGTATGTTGGTTGCGGCAGCTGTTGATAGGCCTGCGTGCCATAGGGGCGGGTGATCGGGCGCGGCGCCGGATAGCGCGCGCCGGTGTCGCTGCCGTCGGCCGGGTAGATGTAGTTGTCGTCCTGCGGCATGTAGCGCCGCTCGGGCTGCGCCGGCGGCATCAGGTTCACCGGGGCGCCTGTGGTGGCGTATTGCTCTTCAGCAGGCTGCGGGGCGCGGGCCACCGCATTGGCATTGCGGCCGCGCGGATTGCGCGCCAGCGCCACCTGTGCCGAGCCCGTCAGCGTCACCGTGGTGTTGAGCACGCCCTGCTGCTGCACCAGCGCATAGAGCGTCGAGGCGTTCTGGCGCGACAGGCGCACGCAGCCATGGGATGCCGGCGAGCCGAGCCGGCCGACCGAGTCCGTGCCGTGGATGGCGTGCCCGACCTTGGTGAAGAAGATCGCGTGCGGCATCGGCGCGTCGTCGAATTCCTTGGAATAGTGGTCCTCTTCCATCCGGAAGGCGCGGAAGGCGCCATTCGGCGTCTCGCGCGAGGGGATGCCGGTCGACACCGGCCAGCGGTAGCGCGCGACCCCGTCGACCGCGACGGTCATCTGCTGATTGTCCTTGTCGACGGTGATCTCGACCTTGGCCTGCGCGGTGCCTACGCTCAAAAGCATCAGGGATGTAAAAGCAATTAAAAACGAACGCATCTGACTTCTGGCCTCCGGCCTGTTCATGCTGGCGCCGCGGCTCTCCGTCCCCCGGCGTGCATTATGCCTGCAGCGCGGCGTTGGTTCCAGCGGCCTGCCTGTCCATCGTTAACGTGGCGCCAGGCGTAAGCAAGGCCGCTTTGTGCCGCGCCGGCTGGCGGCGCTGACATTTTCGCGAGCACCGCGCGGTCAGTTCTTGAGCCGGTATCCAGTTCGGAAAATCCACCAGATCACGACCAGGCAGATCACCAGGAAGGCCAGCGTCATGCCGATGCTGACGGACACGCTGACGTCGGCGATCTCGTAGAAGCTCCAGCGGAAGCCCGAGATCAGGTAGACGACCGGGTTGAGCAGCGCGACCGTGCGCCAGGCGGGCGGCAGCATGTCGATGGAATAGAAGCTGCCGCCGAGGAAGGTCAGCGGCGTCACCACCAGCATCGGGATCATCTGCAGCTTCTCGAAGCCGTCGGCCCAGATGCCGATGATGAAGCCGAACAGGCTGAACGTCACCGCCGTCAGCACCAGGAAGGCCAGCATCCAGATCGGATGATGGATGTGCAGCGGCACGAACAGTCCGGCGGTCGCCAGGATGATCAGGCCGAGGATGATCGACTTGGTCGCAGCGGCGCCGACATAGCCGAGCACGATCTCGAAATAGGAGATCGGTGCCGACAGGATCTCGTAGATCGTGCCGGTGAATTTCGGGAAGTAGATGCCGAACGAGGCGTTGGCGATGCTCTGCGTCAGCACCGAGAGCATGATCAGGCCCGGGACGATGAAGGTGCCGTAGCTGACGCCCTCGACCTGGCTGATGCGCGAGCCGATCGCGGCGCCGAACACCACGAAATAGAGCGAGGTCGAGACCACCGGCGAGACGATGCTTTGCAGCAGCGTTCGCCAGGTGCGCGCCATTTCGAACAGATAGATGGCGCGGATGGCGCGGTGGTTCATGACGTCCTCACGAGGTCGACGAAGATGTCCTCGAGCGACGATTGCGTCGTGTCGAGGTCGTTGAAGCGGATGCCGGCGGTGCGGAGGTCGCCGAGCAGGCTGGTGATGCCGGTGCGCTCGCCCTTTGTGTCGTAATCGTACACCAGCGTCGCGCCTTCATCGCAGAGCTCGAGCTCGTAATGCGCGAGACTATCCGGCAACGACGTCACCTTGTTCTGCAAATGCAGCGTCAGCCGCTTCTTGCCGAGCTTCTGCATCAAGGTCGTCTTGTCCTCGACCAGCACGATCTCGCCCTTGTTGATGACGCCGATGCGGTCGGCCATCTCCTCGGCTTCCTCGATGTAATGCGTGGTGAGGATGATGGTGACGCCGGACTGCTGAAGTCCGCGCACCACCTCCCACATGCCCTTGCGCAGCTCGACATCGACGCCGGCGGTCGGCTCGTCCAGGAACAGGATCTGCGGCTCGTGCGACAAGGCCTTGGCGATCATCACGCGGCGCTTCATGCCGCCCGAGAGCGTGATGATCTTGTTGTCCTTCTTGTCCCACAGCGAGAGGGCCTTCAGCACCTTCTCGATGTGGTCGGGGTTCTTCGGCTTGCCGAACAGGCCGCGTGAGAAGCTCACGGTCGCCCACACGCTCTCGAAGGCGTCGGTGTGCAATTCCTGCGGCACGAGGCCGATCAGCGAGCGGGCCTTGCGGTAGGAGGTCTGGATGTCCTCGCCGCCGACGAGGACACGGCCCTCGCTCGGATTGGCGATGCCGCAGATGATCGAGATCAGCGTGGTCTTGCCGGCGCCATTGGGGCCGAGCAGCGCAAAAATTTCGCCGCGCTTGATGTCGAGATTGACGTTCTTGAGCGCCTTGAAGCCGGACCCATAGGTCTTCGACAGATTGGCGACGGAGATGATGGAAGACATGATGGCCGTAAGGCTGAGGAGCAAAGGCTGGGGAGGGGCCGGACCATCCAGGCAGGTCGGCGGAGCCCTGAAATAGGAACGCTGTTGTCCCTCCGCAATTCCCCGGAGAAAAATGGTCTCAAAACAGGCGCTTAAGAGGCATGTTCCAGGCAAGTGTTGCGCTATGGCCACGGCTTGCTGCTAAGATTGGCGCTCACGCGGCTCTTTGTTGCGTCTGCGAGCGCGCCGTGGCTACGATTCCGGCCAATCGCGAAGCGTATTGTCTCCGGGGAAAAGATCGATGAGACCGAACGGCCGTCACACCGCCGGCGCCAGCCAGCTGTCCGCCCTCCGTGCCTGGGCGATGGGCCTGCTCCTGCTGTCAGCTGTTGCCATCAGCCCGACCACCGCCAAAGCGGCGCCGAGCCAGGCCGCGGCGGCGACCACGCATGTCTATCTGCTCCGCGGCGTGCTCAACATCTTTTCGCTCGGCCTCGACACGATCGGTGCCCGCCTCCAGGCGCAGGGCGTCCCGGTGACCGTCGCCAATTTCGTGTCCTGGTCCTCGCTCGCCGATGAAGCGGCGGCTGCCTACAAGGCCGGGCGGCTCAAGACCATCATCCTGGTCGGCCATTCCTCCGGTGCGACCGCGCTGCCCGACATGATTGCCAAGCTCAACCAGCTCGGCGTGCCCGTGAAGCTCGCGATCGGCCTCGATTCCGTGTTCAAGACCAAGCTCTCGACCGGCGCGGAGCGCTACATCAACATCTATATCGGTGACGGCCCTGGCGAGCCGGTGCGGGCCGCGGCCGGCCTTCGCGGCAAGCTCGACAATGTCGATGTCCGCGGCACCGGCGTCGGCCACATCTCGATCGACAAGAACGAGGCGATCCAGCGCCGCGTCATCGCCGAGATCGACGCCGCAATCATGCGCTCGCGCGCCCCGGCTGCCCCCGTTGCGGAGCCCGGCACACCGCGGCCCGCGCGGGCGGCGGCGGCGGCTCCGGCGAGGAACTAGACCGGAACGCTACGCTTCGGCGCCGCAAAATCTGCCAATTCCGCGGTCAAGAAGTACCGCAAGGGGAGGCGCCGCCTCCGGTGGTAGGACTTCTGAACGGATGGTTGATCCAAGGCGCCTGATCGTGCTGGCAGCAATTGTGCTGCTCGCCCTCGGCACGGGCCCGGCCGCGGCTTCTCCGCCCAAGTCCAAGACCATTGCGGCGGTCCCCGCCGCGCCGCCGCCCCCGCCGTTCGAGCCGTTGCCGCCGCCGAAGGTCTATCTGTTTCGCGGCGCCATGGGCCCGATCTTCTCGACCGGCATGGATCGGCTCGGCGAGAAGCTGACGCAGGCCGGCTTCTCGGCCGACGTCTACGAATTCACCCTGTGCCGGCTGATCGGCAACCGCGCCATCGCCAGCTACAGGGAGAAGGCGGCGCCGATCGTGCTGATCGGCCATTCCATGGGCGGGCTGTGCTCGATCGTCATCTCCGAGATGGCGGCCAAGGAGAACATCCCGATCAGCCTCGTCATTGCCATCGATCCCGCGCACGCGACCGGCGATGTTCCCCTCAACGTCGAGCGCTTCATCAACATCTTCCTGTCCGACAGCGTGCTCGGCGGCGGCGACGTCGTGGCTGTCCCCGGCTTTCGCGGCCATTACGCCAGCTATGACCTCAAGGAAAACGCGCGCGTCAGCCACATCAACATCGAGAAGTCCGACGACATCCATCGTCAGATCGTCGGGATGGTGACGCAGCTGCCGCGCATTCCGCCGCAGACGCAGGCCGATGCCGTGCCGCTGCGCTATCTGGTGCCGGCGGATACGCTGGTCGAATTGTGGGACAGCGGCGTGCGGGTGCCGGTGCGCCGCGGCGACACCATGGAGAGCATCGCCGCAGCCAACCGCGTGCCGCTGTGGACGCTGGCGCAGAGCAACTCGTTGCCCGAGAACGCGCAGCTGACGCCGGGCCAGACCATCATCGTCCCCCGCCATCTGACACCGCCAGAGCCGGCCGCCGCGATGGCCACGCCGCCGGCGGCACCGGCGGGGCGGAGATAGCACGTTCTTCGCCTCTGCCCGGAAGCGGAGAGAGGACGAAGACTACACATTCGATCCGTGGATCGCTTCGATCACGGCGTCCGTGACCTCCTTCGTCGTTGCCTTGCCCCCGACATCCGGCGTCAGCACGCCCGCGGCGCAGACGCGCTCGACGGCGGCCATCAGCCTCGAGGCGGCCTCCTTCTCGCCGAGATGCTCGAGCATCTGCGCGCCGGTCCAGAACGTCGCGACCGGGTTGGCGATGCCCTTACCGGTGATATCGAAGGCCGAGCCGTGAATCGGCTCGAACATCGAGGGGAAGCGGCGCTGCGGATCGATGTTGCCGGTCGGCGCGACGCCGAGGCTTCCCGCCAGCGCGCCGGCGAGATCGGAGAGGATGTCGGCGTGGAGGTTGGTCGCGACGATGGTATCGAGGCTCTTCGGATGCAGCGTCATCCGCACCGTCATGGCGTCGACCAGCATCTTGTCCCAGGTCACATCAGGGAATTCGCCGGCGACCTCGGCCGCGATCTCGTCCCACATCACCATGCCGTGGCGCTGTGCGTTCGACTTGGTTACGACGGTCAGGAATTTGCGCGGGCGCGACTGCGCGAGCTGGAATGCATAGCGCATGATGCGGGTGACGCCGACGCGGGTGAACACCGCGACCTCGGTGCCAACCTCTTCCGGCAGGCCCTTGTGGGCGCGCCCGCCCATGCCGGCATATTCGCCTTCCGAGTTCTCGCGCACGATCACCCAGTCGAGATCGCCGACGCCGACATTGCGCAGCGGCGAGGCGACGCCCGGCAGGATCTTGGTCGGCCGCACATTGGCGTATTGATCAAACCCCTGGCAGATCGGCAGGCGTAGGCCCCATAGCGTGATGTGGTCGGGCACGTCGGGGGCGCCGACCGCGCCGAAATAGATCGCGTCGAACTTCTTCAGCTCGCCGAGACCGTCCGCCGGCATCATCACGCCGTGCTTCTTGTAATAATCCGAGCCCCAGTCGAACGTCTTGACGTTGAAGGAGAGGTCGCCGCTGCGCTTGGCCAGGGCCTCCAGCACGCGGACACCGGCCGAGATCACCTCGGGGCCGATGCCGTCGGCGGGAATGGCTGCGATCGAATGGGTGCGCATGGAAAGCTCCGCGGGAGAGATCGTGCCGACATATTCGGCGGTCGGCGTCGCCGGCGAATCTAGACGGGAGTGCAGGGCAAACTCAATCGGTGCTGGTTTATACAAAAAAATGATATAATCCTCGCTGAGACGAGAGGACCGGCAAATGGAATTGCATCAGCTTCGATGCTTCGTGGCGACGGCCGAGCAGCTGCATTTCGGCCGCGCGGCACAGCAGCTCCAGATGCTGCCTTCTGCGCTTGGCCGGCAGATCAGGCTGCTGGAGGAGGATCTGGGAACGCGGCTGTTTGCGCGGACGACGCGCGCGGTGTCGCTCACCGAGGACGGCACGACGCTGCTGCGCGATGCCCGCGCCATCCTCGCCAAGGTCGAGGCGGTCGAGAGCAACCTCCGCAATCGCTCGCGCGCGGGGACCGCGCGGCGGCTGCGGGTCGGTGCCATCGACAGCGCCGCGGCCGGATTGTTGCCGCCGCTTCTGCGCGATTTCCGCGCCAGGCATCCCGACATCGCGGTGCAGCTCCTCGAAGACAAGACTGTCCGGCTGCTGCCGAAGATCTTGACCGGTGCGCTCGATCTCGCCTTCGTGCGTCCGCCTGACCGGCCGGACAAGCGGCTTGAATTCCGCGACCTGCTCCAGGAGAGCGCGATCGTTGCGTTCCCGCGCCGGCACGCGCTGGCGGGGCGCAAAGCGATCACGCTGACGGATATCGCCGAGGAGGCGATGCTGGTGCCGGATCGCCGCTCGCGGCCGCACAGTCACGACCTCACGGTCAAGCTGTTCGAGCAGGCCGGCCTGACGCCGCGCATCGTGCAGGTCGCCGACGAGAAGCAGACCATCATCAACCTCGTGGCAACGAAGCTCGGGGTCGCAATCGTGCCGCGCTGGACCGCTCGGATGGCGGTGACCGGTGTGCGCTTCGTGCCGCTTCGACCGAGGCAGAGCGGGCCGGTCGGCCGCCTGCCGCTTGCCGCCGCCTGGCTGCGCGGCTCGCGCGATCCGGCCCGCGATGCCATGCTGGCGGTTCTGGAAGCCCGCCTGCGCAGCTATGCGCGGGAGGCGTGAGCGGCTATGACATCGGCCAAAACAGAGGCCAAGACAGAGGGATGGTGATGACGGATCAGAAGGCTTCGGGCGAATTGCGGGTGGCCATTGCAGGGCTGGGCTCGATCGGCACCAAGATTGCAACCGCGCTCGATCAGGGCATCGAGGGCCTGTCGCTCACCGCCGTGGCGGTGCGGGATCCCGCCAAGCATCAAGCCTTCATCGACAGCTTGCGTCGCCCACCGACAATCCTGCCGCTCGACCAGCTCGGCGAAGCCGCCGACATCGTGGTCGAATGCGCGCCGAGCAGCCAGCTGCGTGCGATCGTCGAGCCGGCAGTGAAGCGCGGCAGGGCCGCTGTCGTGGTCAGCGTCGGCGGCTTGCTCGATAATTTCGATCTCGTCGATCTTGCCCGCGCCAATGGCGGCCGCATTCTGGTGCCGACCGGCGCGCTGATCGGCCTCGATGCCGTCAACGCCGCCGCAATCGGCACTATTCATTCGGTGAAGATGGTGACGCGCAAGCCGATCGACGGCTTGAAGGGTGCGCCGTTCATCGTTCAGAACAACATCGACATCGACAATCTGCGCGAACCGCTGAAATTGTTCGAGGGCAGCGCGCGCGAAGCCGCAAAGGGCTTTCCGGCGAATGTCAACGTCGCCGTTGCGCTGTCGCTCGCGGGCATCGGGCCCGATCGCACCCAGATCCAGGTTTGGGCCGACCCGACCGTGAGCCGCAACGTTCACCGCATCGAGGTCGAGGCGGACTCCGCGCGCTTCTCGATGGGTATCGAGAACATCCCGTCCGAGAATCCCAAGACCGGCCTGATCACGGCGCTGTCGGTGATCGCGCTGCTGCGCAAGCAGCGCGCCTCGTTGTGTGTGGGGACGTGAACTCCTACGCCCCCGTCACGCGCCAGATCACGTTGCCGACGTCGTCGGCCATCAGCAGCGACGTCTTGTCGGGACCGATCGCGACCCCGACCGGGCGGCCGTAGGATTCCTTCTCGTCCGGGGACAGGAAGCCCGACAGGATGTCGCGACCGGGGCCGGAGGGCTTGCCGTTCGCGAACGGGATGAACACCAGCTTGTAGCCGGACAGCTTGCTGCGATTCCATGAGCCGTGCTGGCCGATCACCATGCCGTCGCCGAAGCCGGGCAGGGTGCCTGCGGGCATCCAGCACAGGCCGAGCGAGGCAGTGTGGCCGCCGAGCGCGTAGTCCGGTTGAATCGCCTTGGCGACCATCGCCGGATCCTGCGGCACGCGGTCGTCCACCGTCTTGCCCCAGTAGCAATAGGGCCAGCCATAGAAGCCTCCGTCGCGCACCGAGGTCAGATAGTCGGGCGGCGTCTCGTCGCCGAGGCCGTCGCGCTCGTTGACGACGGTCCAGAGCACGCCCGTCGTCGGCTCCCAGGCAAGGCCGACGGGATTGCGCAGGCCGGCGCCGAAAATGCGATGCGTGCCGGCAGCGAGATCGAGCTCGTAGACGGCGGCGCGGCCTTGCTCGACCTCCATGCCCATCTCGGCGATGTTGCTGAGCGAGCCGACGCCGGCATAGAGCTTCTTGCCATCGGGGCTGGCGAGCAGGCTGCGCGTCCAGTGGCCGGCGGGCTTGAACGTCGTGAGCCGCTTGCCTGCTGCGGTGATGCGGTCGGCGTTGGGGACGTAAGGAAAGGCCATCACGCCGTCGGTGTTGCCGACGTAGAAAGTATCACCGACCAGCGCCATGCCGAACGGCTGGTTGAGGTTCTCCATGAAGGCGCCGCGATGTTCCGCAACGCCGTCGCCGTCCTTGTCGCGCAACAGCGTGATGCGGTTGGCGGAGTCGCCGAGCGCCGCGGCGCGGCGCATCGTCGCCTGCATCGCATAGTGGAAAACGCTGCGCGGGGCGCCCGCGATCTGCGTTGCTTCCGCGATCAGCACGTCGCCATTGGGCAGCACCTCGATCCAGCGCGGATGATCGAGACCGGTCGCGAACGCGTTGACCTCGAGTCCGGGCGCAGCGATCGGCTTCTGGCCCTCGTGCCAGCCGCGTGCGGTCGGCATCTTCAAGGTGGGGATCGCGCCTTGCGGCTTCGCCTCGGGAATGGCGGGCTTCTCGCCCCAGGCCGGCGCGGGCTCGGTGCCCGTCATCTTGCGCCATTGCAGCGCGATGCCGCCGATGAACGCGACGAACTGCGCGAAGATACTGGAAAACGTCATAACAGGCCCCCGGTTGCGCGCGCATCCAACTGGCTGACGGGGCAGACGTCAACCTGTGTGGCGCTCCGCAGAGGCCTATTCCCGTGGAATGGCAGCCGATCGAATTTGCATGGGACAGTCGCGGCGTCGGCCCGGAGATCAACGACCGATCTGTCGCTCCAGCCGCCGTGCCGCGCGAAAATCGTCCAGGTGACGGATGTTCGGCGCCAGCGCGGCTTCCCTGGACAGCAGATGATAGACCCGCGCCACCGTGCGCTGCTTCTGCTTCGTCCGCCCGGGCGGCAGCGCCCGCGCCTTGCGGACGGCGGCGATCGCGTGCGCGCGAAAATAATCGTAGGCGTCCGACATGGCTCGATGCTCTGCGGTCGGTGGCAGATGTCGAGGGGCAACGAGCGAGCGGAGGGCTGGTTCCTTGGGGACTAAGATCGTGTGCTCGTGCCCCGGACGCAGCGCAGCGCGTCTTCGCGATGCGCTGCAGAGCCGGGGCCCATCTCGCCCCATGCATGAATAGCCGTCTGGGTCCCGGCTCTGCGCAGCAGCGTTGCACGCTGCAGCGCGTCCGGGGACACGAGAGTGACGCCTTTACCGTGGCGACGTGAACGGAATGATCATTGGAACGCGGCGGCAATAGGCGCCATAGGCGTCTTCGCCGAGCTCCTTCGAGAGGAACACTTCTTCCATCCGGCCCTTCTGCCACATGCCGAGCGAGATCAGGATCGCGCCGAGGATCGTCGTCACCAGGCCGATCGCAACGCCGGTCACCAGCATGCCGAAGATCAGGCCGGTGTAGATCGGGTGACGGACGATGCCGTAGGGGCCGGTGTCGATGACGCGGTGGTCTTCCTTGTGGGTGATGGTGTTGGACCAGAACTTGCCGAGATGCAGCCGTCCCCACCATGCGAAAGCAATTCCGGCGACCGAGAGGACCGCTGCGATGGTAATGCCGGCGTTGCCGAGCACCCAAAGCGGCTTCCAGCCCATGACCTCCGCAATGAATGGCGTGTACAGGATGCCGCCGACGAGGATCGGCAGACTATAGCGCTGCGACTCCAGCGTCATGACCTGCTTCTTGGTCCGCCCCTGCCAGAACGAGGCGCCGACCCAACTCGCGAGAAAGGCGAGCCAGATCAGGGCAAGGAGTTCGGTCGGCCAGGTCGTGGTCCAGCCACCCCACGCGACAGAAAGAAGCTTGCTGAAATCGAAAGACATGAAGGTTCTTTGCGTTTGGGCGGCGGCTTCAGCTCGCGCGCGAGGAGAGCGCGTGATGCTTGAGGGCGCCGGAGGGCTGCTGGCCGTTGCGGGCGAGCAGATGGGTGATGGTTTCGCGCAAGACCGGCTCGATCGGACGCGGCGAATAGCCGAGCTCGTTACGGGCCTTGCCGATCGAAAGATCGCTCGCGGCGAGTGCGATCCGCACGCCCTCGGCGGTGCCGTTCGGCGGCCGGCGCGTGATGTGGTCGGCGATGGATTCAAGCATGATCGCAGAGAGCTCGGCGATCTTGCCGGGTACGACGATCGGAAACTGCCGGCGGCCGCTCATCGCCGACATCATGCGCAGGATGTCGCCGAGCGGGACGCAGTCGCCGCCGAGGATGTAGCGCTGCCCGAGGCGGCCGCGTTCCATGGTCAGCACGAGGCCCATGGCGACGTCGCGGACGTCGACCAGGTTGACCAGGAAGTTGAGATGCGGCTGCACCTTCTTCTGCAGGAAGTACCAGAGCATCGCGGTCGGCGGTGTCAGATTATGGTCGGCAGCGCCGATCGGCATGGTCGGCGTGCCGATCACCAGCGGAAAGCCCGCTTCTGCCGCCTTGGCGGCATGATGCTCGGCGAGCGATTTCGAGCGCGTGTAGGCGCCGGGCATCGCCTCGGCCGGCTGCAGCGCCTCTTCGGCGGGAACGCCCTTGAGGTCGGAATAGGGGAACAGGATCGATTCCGTCGAGCAGTGCAGGAAGCGCGAGACGCCGTGCTTCATCGCCGCTGCGAGCACGATTTCGGTGCCGCGGCAATTGACCTCGTGAAAGTCCTGCTTGTTGGCGACCCACATGCCGGGCAGGCCGGCGAGGTGATAGACCTGATCGACACCGGCGATGGCCGCATCGACCGCGGCGCAGTCCAGCACCGAGCCGAGGACGTGCTCGACGTCCGCGTTCGCCGCGGTCGGCGCACGGACATCGAGAACGCGGACCCGCTGCCCACGGGCGCGGAGCGCTTCTACGAGGTGATGTCCGATGAAGCCGCTGCCACCGGTAACCAGGACGAGAGCCATGCAGAAGGTTGCTGTTTTGCTTCGAGCGTTATCGGGTTGAAAGGGAATTGGCCGGAAGAGGCGCCAGAATCGCGGCAAGGTCGCGACGGAAGCCCAATGCAATGAATAATTTTGCCATGACGAACATCGGTCCAAGCAAAAGATGCGAGGGAAAAGTGAACAGCGAGGCCTCGCGCCCCTCAAAAACCTTATGGCCGATGGCCTGCGCGGCGAGGCCGAGCGCCACCAGGGACGCGAAAATCGCCCACATCGTCGCGGTGCCGACCTGCGCCGCAATGGTCGTCGCAACCGAAAACAGCACGACCGAGACGGCCAGAATGCCGAGCCCGAGCGCCGCGTCGAGCAGCAGCCAGTAAATCAAGACCGGCACGGCCAGGACCACCGCCAGGCTCACGTTGAATCCGAACAGCGGAAGCTTGACCAGCGTCAGCGGCAGCACGGCGCCGGTGAACAGCAGCAGGATGCCGACCACATGCATCGCCGTGTTCCGGGGATCGCGATGATACTCGACATACACGGCAAGTTGGCGCTGGAAAAAGCCACCCATTTCGGTCTCATGCAGCACGGGGTCGGGAAGGGCGAACAGAGGCTATAGCACTGGACCGGGCGGTGCACAAACCGGCACTTTTGTCGCGCAAAACCGTGCGCGCGCGCCCGGGACAGGCTGCAAAACAGCCCGCACTTCAAGGGGTTCCGTCAACCGCGGAGCCGCCTTCGCTCAGCGCTTCTTGGCGGGCTTTTTCGCCGCAGGCGCAGGGGCTGCGGCCGGATGCGGCGCCTCCTCCGGCAGCTTGGCATAGGTCAGGATCTGCAACTGGCCGTTGACGGCGGAGGTCGGCTTGGCCCGGTCGAGGAATTGCTCCTCGCCGAGGCCGATCGGATGCAGCCGCTTGGTCGAGATCTTGAAGGTGTTCACCAGCACGTCGCGGATCGCATCGGCCCGGCGCTGGCTCAGGATCGCATTGGCCTCGCGCGTCTTCGAATTGGATTCGACGTGGCCGACGATCAGGAAGGTGTAGGGCAGCAGCGAGGAGTGAACCAGCGCGTCCGCAATGCGGCCGACGGTCTGGTAGGACGCCGGCTGGATGATCGGCGTGTCTGCGTCGAACTGGATCTGCGCATTGAAGGCGGGCAGCTTGGCAAGCTCCGGCGCGATCGGCGGCCGGTTCACCGGGCCCGGATCGTTCTTGATCCTGGTCTTGGCGCGCTCCATCACCTGCTGCTTCAGCGCGGGCAGGTCGACCTCGGCGGCCTCTTCGAAATGGTTCAGCTTCGCGACGATGTCGTCGCGGGTCGGCGCCGCCGTCTGCGCGCCGGCGCTGCCCGCGAGCAAAGCGAGGCCCAGCGCCAAGCCCAGCCCTGCGGTGGCGAGCCCCTTCGCGCGCATCAGCGATACCCCGCGTCGTCGACGGCCTTCAGGCAGTTGTTGCTGATGCCCTTGGGGGTCGAGACCAGGCAGGGGACCGACTTGCTGGTCTCCTTGGTCGAGCCGCCGCAGACCTTGACGATCTCGCGCTGGCAGGCGTTCGCCACCGTGACGCGCGCGGCGACGCGCTTCTGGATGGCGTCGAACACGCCGAGATAGTCGCTCGCGCATTGCGGCGTGAGCACGTCGCGGTTGCGCGACAGGCACTCCTTCAGGCGGGTCGAGTCCGGGTTGACACCGCGGCAATTGGCGACGATTTCCGCACCGCAGCTCGCCGCCAGCTTCCCGATCGAATCGCCAAAGCTCATGGTCTCCGCCGCCGCAAGCGACGGCATCCCCAATGCAAGCACGATCAATGTGATGGAGCCCCGGACCATGGGTTTATCTGATACGGGGAAGTTCGCGGTGGTCAAGGGGCGTTCGGGCGAGAACTGTCGAGAGTCCGCTTGGTGCGGCGAACAGTCCTCACTCCGCGTCCGCGGCGGGTGGCCATTCGATCAGGACGGCCGTGTGTTTCCCCAGGTCCTCGGCAAACTCCGGATCGGCCTTGAGCTCGTCCAGCGTTCGAGGCGGGGGCAGCTGGCGACCGTCCGCGATCAGTTCCTGCGCATAGAATGCGAGCGCCTCGGGCGCATTCTCGAGGGCCTCGTCGACATCGTCGCCGCCGGAGAAGCAGCCGGGCAGGTCCGGAAACCATACGCCGACGGCCTCGTCCGGGTCGGCGTTCTCGATGATGGCAACGTACCGAGCCATACCGGGCCTCACGCCCGCTGCACGAAACTGTCCACGACCTTCTTCTCGCCGGCCTTGTCGAAGGCGATGGTGAGCTTGTTGCCGTCGATCTTGGTGACGCGGCCATAGCCGAACTTCTGGTGGAAGACGCGGTCTTCCAGCGAGAATTCGGACGTTGTGCCGGTGGATTTGGCGACCAGCTCGCCCTCGATGGTCAGGGGTCCGCGGCGGCGCGAGGAGAAGCTGCCGAAATCGGGGCCCGATGACGAGGAGGACGAGAACGTTGCGGCGTCTTCCTCGAAGCCGCCGGTGCGGCCGCCGCCGCGATTCCGGTTCGCCTGCGCGCGCTGCCAGCCCGGCGTCGAATAGCTGGACCCGAACGCCTCCATGTCGTCGAAGCGAGAGGCGCCGTAGCCGCCGCTGCCGCCCCATCCAGAGCCGCCCTTGGATTCCGTGATCTCGACATTGGCCGCCGGTAATTCGTCGAGGAAGCGCGACGGGATCGTGGTCGACCAGGTGCCGTGGATCCGGCGATTGGTCGCGAAATAGATCTTTGCGCGGCGGCGGGCGCGGGTCAGGCCGACATGGCCGAGCCGGCGCTCTTCTTCCAGGCCGGCGCGGCCCTGTTCGTCCAGGGTGCGCTGGCTCGGGAACAGGCCTTCCTCCCAGCCCGGCAGGAACACGTTGTCGAATTCGAGGCCCTTGGCCGAATGCAGCGTCATCAGCGACACCGCGTCGTCCTCTGCGCCACCCTCGCGGTCCATCACCAGCGAGATGTGCTCCAGGAACCCTTGCAGGTTCTCGAACTCCTCCATCGAGCGCACGAGCTCTTTCAGGTTCTCCAGCCGGCCCGCGGCGTCGGCCGAGCGGTCCTTCTGCCACATCTCGGTATAGCCGCTCTCGTCGAGCACGATCTGGGCGAGATCGGTGTGCGCGGTGACCTCGCGCTGGGCGCGCCAGCGGTCGAACTGCGCGATGAGATCGCGCAGCGAGCCGCGCGCCTTCGGCTTCAGCTCGTCGGTCTCGACCACGGCGCGCGCCGCCTCGAACAGGGGAATGCGGCGCTTGCGGGCGTGGTCGTGCAGCATCTGCACGGTGGCGTCGCCAAGCCCGCGCTTCGGCGTATTGACGATACGCTCGAAGGCGAGATCGTCGGCCGGCGAATTGATGACGCGCAAGTACGCCAGCGCGTCGCGGATCTCCGCGCGCTCATAGAAGCGCGGGCCGCCGATGACGCGATAGGGCAGGCCGAGCGTGACGAAGCGGTCTTCGAATTCGCGCATCTGGTAGGAGGCGCGCACGAGAATGGCGATCTCGTTGAGCTTCTCGCCCTGGCGCTGCAGCTGCTCGATCTCCTCGCCGATGCCGCGGGCTTCCTCTTCCGAGTCCCAGGAGCCCGTGACGGTGACCTTCTCGCCGTCCCGATCCTCAGTGCGCAGCGTCTTGCCGAGCCGGCCTTCATTGTGTGCGATCAGATGCGAGGCGGCGGCGAGGATGTGACCCGTCGAGCGATAGTTGCGCTCGAGGCGGATCACCTTGGCGCCCGGGAAATCGTGCTCGAAGCGCAGGATGTTGTCGACCTCGGCGCCGCGCCAGCCGTAGATCGACTGGTCGTCGTCACCGACGCAGCAGATGTTTTTGGTCTTCTCCCTCTCCCCGCTTGCGGGGAGAGGGTCGGGGTGAGGGGGAGTCTCCACGAGCGCGGTGCTTGGAGAGTCCCCCTCACCCGCCGCACTTCGTGCGTCGGCCTCTCCCCGCAAGCGGGGAGAGGCGAGGGAAGAAGGCGCCTGCGACAGGAGCCGCAGCCACAGATATTGCGCGACGTTCGTATCCTGGTACTCGTCGACCAGGATGAACTTGAAGCGTTGCTGGTACTGCCTGAGGATATCCGGGTGCTCGCGGAAGATGCGGATGTTCTCCAGCAGGAGATCGCCGAAATCGGCCGCGTTCAGGATCTTCAGCCGCTCCTGATAGCTCGCATAGAGCTTGCCGCCCTTGCCGTTGGCGAACATCGCGGCCTCGCCCGACGGGACCTGCGAGGGCATCAAACCGCGGTTCTTCCAGCCGTCGATCAGACCGGCCAGCATCCGTGCCGGCCAGCGTTTCTCGTCGATGTTGTCGGCCTGGAGCAGCTGCTTGAGCAGCCGGACCTGGTCGTCGACGTCGAGCACGGTGAAGTTCGACTTGAGCTGCGCCAGCTCGGCATGGACGCGCAGGATGCGGCCGCCGATGGAGTGGAAGGTGCCGAGCCACGGCATGCCCTCCACGGCGTGGCCGAGCATCTGGCCGAGCCGGTGCTTCATCTCGCGCGCGGCCTTGTTGGTGAAGGTCACCGACAGGATCTCGGCCGGGCGGGCGCGGCCCTGGCTCAGGATGTGGGCGATGCGCGTGGTCAGGACGCGCGTCTTGCCGGTGCCGGCGCCGGCCAGCACGAGGACCGGGCCGTCCAGCGTCTCCACCGCCTCGCGCTGCTCCGGATTGAGTCCGGCGAGGTATTTCGGGCCCACCGAGGCGCGCGCACGCGCGGCGATGCCGCCGGCTGCGGGCTGGTGGTCGGGTACGGCTGTGATCTTGCTCGGCTCGGTCATGCGAATCATCGGCCCCACGATGGCACCGCGGGGTGGTGGAAGGGAGCCTTCTTAACAGGGATTGGTGCCTATATGGGGGCGCCGGGCAGGGTTTTCCACGTGCGCGGCGCGCCGATTTGTTCCAGCTGAGCCAGCGAATTTCGCTCCCGCCGGGGCCGGAACTATCGTTCCCGCGTCGAGATTGTCAGGGCAGGTGGCGCGGCCAGCCGCGTCGATCGCAGACAACATCAAGACGAGGGTTTGACCATGCTAGGCTGGGTTGTGACGTTTCTGGTTATCGCACTGATCGCCGGCATCCTGGGCTTCGGCGGCGTCGCCGGCGCTTCGATCGAGATCGCCAAGATCATCTTCTTCATCGCAGTCGTTCTGTTCCTGGTCTCGGCCGTCGTCGGCCTGGCGCGCGGCCGCAACAGGATATAGCGCGGCGGATCGCGCACTAGCGCTTCGAGGGCATCGCCACATTCCGGCCGATGCCCTCGGGTCGCGTCAAGGCGCTGTGGGACTTGGCGACCCCGGCAATACGCTGCCGGATGTCGGGCGGAAACGGCGCAACGCGCCGCGCCTTCATGTCCATGTGCAGCGACATGTTCTCGGACGTTGCCGACAGCCAGCCCTCGGTGCCGTGCCGCAGCTCCTCGAATGTGTGCAGCCGCTTGTCGTCGGCCTCCAGCAGCCACACCAGGATTTGCACGGGATCGCCGAGATGGATCTCGCGCAAATAGCGCACGTGGCACTCGGCGGTGAAGGTCGAGCCGTGGCGCTCTTTCTTGTAGACCGGGCCAATCCCGAGTTCGAGCCAGAACTCGTCGATCGCCCGGTCGAACATCACGTTGTAATAGGCCATGTTGAGATGGCCGTTATAGTCGATCCATTGCGGCTCGATCTGCATGATCGAGGAGCGAAACGGCTCTGCGTTCGGCGCTGTGGCGGCGGTCTCCGGCATGTGTCCTTCCCAAGCTATGCGTCCGGTCCCTTGACTTGACCGGTTATATGTCCTTTGCCACGGTCTCTTCTCGTCGGGAGGAATTCCGTGGGTACGACCATCACCAATAATCCGCCGCGGCCGGAGCCGAAAGCCCTCGCAAGCGCGCTGGAGCAGCTTGCCGCACGCTTCGGCAACCGCCTCATCACCTCGCAGGCCGTGCGCGAGCAGCACGGCCATACCACCACGTGGATCATCAATCAGCCGCCGGACGGCGTGGTGATGGCGCAGGAGACCGCCGACATCCAGGACGTGGTGCGGATCTGCGCGAAACACCGCGTGCCCGTCATTGCCTTCGGCACCGGCACCTCGCTGGAGGGCCAGGTCAACGCGCCTGCCGGCGGCATCTCGATCGACCTGCGCGACATGAACAAGGTGCTGGCAGTGCATGCCGAGGACCTCGATTGCGTGATCCAGCCCGGCGTCACCCGCAAGGCGCTGAACGAGCATCTGCGCGACCAGGGCCTGTTCTTCCCGATCGATCCGGGCGCGGATGCTTCGCTCGGCGGCATGGCCTCGACCCGCGCCTCCGGCACCAATGCGGTGCGCTACGGCACCATGCGCGACAGCGTGCTGGCGCTGAAAGTGGTGCGCGGCGACGGCGAGATCATCACCACGGGCACGCGCGCCAAGAAATCCTCCGCGGGCTATGACCTGACGCATCTGTTCGTCGGCGCCGAAGGCACGCTCGGCATCATCTCGGAATTGACCATCCGCCTGCGCGGCATCCCCGAGACGATCGCGGCCGGCGCGGTGTCGTTCGAGACCGTGCACGGCGCCTGCCAGGCCGTGATCCTGGCGATCCAGACCGGCATTCCCGTGGCGCGCATCGAGCTGCTCAACGCCGCGCAGGTGAAGGCCTGCAACGCCTATTCCAAGCTGACTCTGCCCGAGACGCCGCTGCTGCTGATGGAATTCCACGGCAGCGAGGTCGAGGTCGCCGAGCAGTCGAAGGCCTTCGGCGAGATCGCAAAGGACTGCGGCGGCGGCGATTTCTCCTGGACCACCAAGCCGGAGGACCGCACCAAGCTGTGGCAGGCACGGCACGACGCCTATTGGTCGGTGAAGGCGCTGCGGCCCGGCGACAGCATCGGCGTGGTCGCAACCGACGTCTGCGTACCGATCTCGCGGCTCGCCGACTGCGTCAGCGAGACCGAGGAAGACCTCAAGCGCCTCAATTTGCTGTCGCCGATCGTCGGCCATGTCGGTGACGGCAATTTCCACTGCTCGCTGGTCTGCGACACCAACGATGCCGACGAGATGGCGCGCGGCGAGGAGTTCATGCACCGCCTGGTCGAGCGTGCGCAGGCGATGGACGGCACCTGTACCGGCGAGCACGGCATCGGCCAGGGCAAGCAGAAATATCTGAAGGCCGAACTCGGCCCCGAAGCGCTCGATGCGATGCGGGCCCTGAAGAAGGCGCTCGATCCGCTCAACATCTTCAACCCCGGCAAGATCGTGCCGGAGGCATAAGGCCCGCGCCCCAGTCCGGGAACTTTCGGCAATGTTGCCGGTTCCAATTCCCGCCAAGTTCCGATGCCTCAATGGCAGGGCTGTGCGCGGGAGGGTGCGATGGTGCGACCGGTCGTTGGAATTGCCGCAATGGCCTTCGCCTGCCTGCTGGCGGGTGCGGCGCTGGCGAAGGGCGGACATGGCGGTGGCCATGGAGGCGGGCACGGCCATGGCGGCGGGCATGGCCATGGCCATCATGGCGGCGGCCATTTCCGTGGGCACGGCGGCGGCCACGCGCATGGCGGCGGGCATCATCGCGGGATGCGGTTCACAACCGGTGCCCGACGCGGCGGCCCGAGCTTCGGTCAGATCCGCAATGCCGCGATACGGCCGGCGAACTTCCGCAACGCCTGGAACGCCAGCGCATTCCGCAACGGCCGGCTGATCAGCAATCCGGCGGCCCGCGCGCAGATCGCCGCGGCGGCAGCACTCGCCGGCTGGGGCGGCGCAAGCAGCGGGTGGTGGCAACATCCGGGTGGCGGCTATGGCTGGGTCGGGCCGCTGTTCTGGCCGTTCGCCTATAACGACCTCTACGATTACGCGATCTGGGGCGACGGGCTCGGCTTCTGGGGCTACGGCTATCCGGACATCTATGCCGGCATTTTCGGCCCCTACGGTTATGATCGGCTGTCGGCCTATCTGCCGCAGCAGCCGCAGGGCCGGCGGCGGGCGCGCAGCGCGCCACTGGATGAGCTCTGCGGCAGCGACCGCCGCGCCATCGTCGGCCTGCCGATCGATCAGATCGCGGCCACGGTGCAGCCGACCGATGCGCAGGGCGCGGCTCTCGATGCGCTCGGCAACGCCTCGGTCGACGCGGCAGCATTGATCCGCACATCCTGCCCGACGCAGGCCGCAGCGACGGCGCCCGGCCGGCTCGCCGCCATGCAGCAGCGTGTCGAGGCGATGCAGAAGGCCGTCGAGCTGGTCCAGCCCGCGCTCGACACATTCTATGGTTCACTCAACGACGAGCAGAAGGCGCGCTTCAACGCGCTCGCCGACGATCAGCGTCGTGCCGCGGCATCGAACAATGCGGTACAGACTTGCAGCGCGTCCGCCGCGTTCGATTGGCCCGGCGCCACGATCGAGGACAGACTTCGTCCCAACGACACCCAGCGCGCGGCGCTCCAGGTGCTCCAGGACACCAGCGCCAAAGTCAGCGCATCGCTCAAGGCGGCCTGCGAGCCCAATGAGGTGATGACGCCGCCGGCCCGCATGGCCGCGATTCGCAAGCGCCTCGACGTCATGCTGGACGGGATCAAGTCGGTGCGGGCGGCGCTCGATGATTTCTACGCCACGCTCAGCGACGAGCAGAAGGCGCAGTTCGAGGCGATCGGCCCGCGCCGCATGTCCTGAACGCCGCGAGCAATTGAAGACCACGGGTGGGGCAATGAAGTGGTTCGCGAGGCGAGAGCCGGCAGACGTCTGGGACGAGCCAGTCGGGAGGCCGATCGGCGATATCGAGGCTGCCGACCGGATCCGCAACATCTGCCAGGCGGCGCGAACGATCGCCGAGGCCGCCGGAGCTTCAGCGCCGGCCAGCACGCGCGAGCGCTATGAACGCGCGGCCCGCACCGCGATGGAGATCGCGATGAAGATCTCCGACGATCTGATGCGGGACGATGCGGTGCGCCGCATCGTGGATCTCTGCATGAAGGCTGAGGACATCAAGACGGCGCAGATCCTGTCGCGCGCGATCCAGGCAGGCTGGATTCGGGAAGCCGTGCTCCGGGACTACCCGACGCTGTCGCAATAAATTCGGCTCGCGCGATTGGCGCGAGCCGAATGCTGCTTGTGCCGGACCGGCTCAGTATCTGCGGTACCCGCCATTGTGGTCTCCGCCGCGGCCGCCCATTCCCATGCCGAGGCCGATCCCTACGCCGATGCCGATG
Source organism: Bradyrhizobium sp. NC92 (assembly GCF_025200865.1). Classification (NCBI taxonomy): domain Bacteria; kingdom Pseudomonadati; phylum Pseudomonadota; class Alphaproteobacteria; order Hyphomicrobiales; family Nitrobacteraceae; genus Bradyrhizobium; species Bradyrhizobium sp. NC92. The sequence continues at coordinate 6,298,055 of NZ_CP104171.1, read as the reverse complement.
CCTTGCATCACAGCCTCCGGCGGCGGGCCGCGATCCGGCGGCGGCGCGCGCTCGTAGACCACTTGCTCGGACGGCCGTCGCTTGGGTGGCGTCTCGACCACCTTGCGCTTCGGCGGGGTCTCATCGACGCGCTTCTTGATCACGGGCGGAACCGAGGGGTTGACCGGCGTTGCCGGGGTCGCGGGCGTCGAGCACGGACAGGTCGGCGCCATCGCGACCGCGACGGGCGTCACCGCGGCGGCGACGGGCACGGCGTAATTGCGGTTCTGCACGCGCAGCAGCAGCCGGCGCGCGGTTGCCGCGAGATCGCTATTGTCCCAGTTCGCCAGATAAGCTTCGAACGAGGCGCGGGTGTTGATGGCGGTGGCACGCTCCCACGCCAGCATCTGGCGACGCCGCTCCAGCACCGTACGCAGGCGCGGCGTGCGGGTGTCCTGGGCATACAGCTCGATATAGGCCTGATACGCCTCCGCGGTGTCCTCGGTGATCACGAGCTCATAGGCCACCGTGGCCGGCTTGCCCTGCAACGTCTTGCGCCAATCTTCGACGCTGCGCGTGCCGCTGGCGAGCGCCATCGCGTTCGCGCCGGGAAGCGCGGGCGTGCTGCCGCTGCTCTCGCCGAAGAACTTGAAGTCGGTGGTCAGCGAGGAGCTTTCCCATGGGATCTGCCGCCCGTCGGTCGATTGCGCCACGGCGACGCGGATGCGCTTGAACACTTCCTCGATCGGCAGGTTCGGCTGCTTGGCAATGGTCAGCGCGGCCGTGGTGTAGGGGCTGTCGATGCCGTTGCCGTCCTCGGCCTCGGCGCCGGGCGAGGTCGAGTAGGAGATGAAGGAGCCGGGCGCGCCGGCCTTGGTGTCGACGATCGCAAGGCCGTGGCCGGCGCCGCTGAGCGCGGGGAACGGGTTGTTGCGGCAGGCGTCGAGCATGAAGATGCGCGCCCGCGTCGGCAGCGCGCCGAGCGTGTTGAGCAGGTCGTTCAGCCGCACGCCCTGCAGCGGGATGTCGGCCTCGCGCTTGGGGTCGAGATCGACGGGCACCAGATAGTTCTCGCCGTCGATCTGCAGGCCGTGGCCGGCATAGAACACCAGCGCGACGGTGTCGGCGCCGCTGGCACTGACCTTGCCGGCGAAGTCCGAGATCGCCGCGCGCATCTCTGTCTGCGCCAGATTGGCCGCCGTGGTGACGGTGAAGCCGGCACTGCCGAGCAGCTCCGTCATGCCCTTGGCGTCGTTGGCGGCGTTGGGCAGCTCCGGCACGGTGCGATAGGCCGATTGGCCGATCACCAGAGCGAGCCGCGCTTCGGCGGCCGCTTCCGTCGGCGTCATCAACTGACTGAGTGCGAGAAGACCGGACGCAAGAAGCAAATTCGAAAACACTGGACGGCGCATGATGTCACCTCCAACGGCAATGCGCACGATGATGTCACTTTTTCTAAGCCCGCGCCACGAGGCCGTCTGTGCGCTGGATCACGCATGGGCCGCGGCAAAATGGGGCAGTCCGTCTGCCGGAGCTCGGGGAATTGGTCAGGCATCATCCATGTCAACTGCGCATTGATCCATGCTCCAATTGGATTGATCCGCTGCAATGGGCGACGGCGTTCCTTGCGCAGATCGGGCGGCAGGCCGATCCTCGCGGCAAATCTCCGGGAAATGGCGGCGATTTCGCTTGGCTGGTGACGGGCGGTACGCGCGCCGCGACGCTCCGTGACCGCAGCCGGCTATCTTGCCTGTGTCGTCGCTTTGGCCATACAGTCCGCGCAACGGCTGCGGCAACGACCGTGGCGAAGAAAAAGACGAGGGAGAAGCCGCACCATGACCATCGTGCCCGTGAACCGTCGCGCGTTCATCAAGTCATCGGCGGCGGTCACCGCCGGCATTGTGCTCTCTCCCGCCATCATCGGCCGCGCCGAAGCTGCGACGCTGAAGCTGAAATGCTCCTCCTCGCTGCCGAACGATCCCAAATACGCCAATGGCCGCGTCTACTACGACAACCTGGTCAAGAACCTGAAGGGCAACGGCCTCGGCGAGCAGATCGAGGTCGCTTTCTTCCCCGACAACCAGCTCGGTCAGGAGATCGACGTCATCAATTCGGTGAAGCTCGGCGTCATCGACCTCATGGTGTCGGGCTCGTCGATCTCGGCCAATCTGGTGCCGCTGGTCGGCACCTTCGATCTCGGCTTCCTGTTCTCGAGCTTCCCGCAGCAGACCAAGGCGTTCGAGGCCGGTGCCGCCAAGCCGATCGAGGACGCACTGCTCAAGGGCGGCAACATCCGCATCATCGCCTGGGCCTATAATTTCGGCTCGCGCAGCGTGCTGGCGAAGAAGCCGGTGAAGACGCCGGAGGATCTCGCCGGCCTCAAGATCAGGACGCTGCCCAATCCCGTCATCACCGAATGCCTGCGCCTGATGGGCGCCGCCGCGACGCCGCTGGCGTTCGGCGAAATCTACACGGCCTTGCAGGCCGGCGTGCTGGATGGCCTGGAGCATGACCCGCCGACGATCCTGGCGAGCAAGTTCTTCGAAACGTCGAAATTCTACGCGCTGACGCAGCACAATTTCTCGCCGCTCGCGATCTATTTCAGCGACATGACGTACAACCGCATGGATCCGAAGCTGCGCGAGGGTTTCCTCGAGGCCGCCAAGAAGGCCGCGGCCGACACCCGGGCCCATGGGCTCGCGGTCGAGAAGGAGGCGCTGGCCGCCTTGACCGAGAAGGGCGTGACCGTGGCCGAATGCGACCGCGAGGCGTTCAAGAAGCGCGTCGCGCCGCAACACGAGAACTTCATCAAGGCGCGGCCGGAGTCCAAGGCCGTCATCGACGTCATCCGCGCGACCCAAGCTTGATATGACCAAATCTGACGTGGCCATGTCAGCCGCCGTGCCCCTCTCGGGCGGCCGCCATGGCAGCATCACCTTGCTGCTTCGCGTCAGCGACGCGATCGCGGCCGTCCTGCTCGCCGCCGATCTCGTGGTCGTCTGCGCCTCCGTGCTGCTGCGCTTCTTCTTCAACGCGCCGGTCGAATGGTCCGACGACGTCGCGCGCGGCCTGATGGTCGGCTCGGCCTTCTTCGGCGCGGCGAGCGCGCTCGCGCGCGGCGAGAATGTCGGCGTCTCCTTCTTCCGCGATCTCTTGCCGGTGCGGCTGCGTTCGCTGGTCGATGCCGCAAGCGCGCTGCTGATCGTGCTGATTTCCGGCTACGTCGCCTACAACGCGATCAAGCTGGGCTCGCTCACCGCCGGCCAGACCACCGGCTCCGGTCTGCCGCTGGAGCTGACCTTCTATCCCATGGGGATCGGCGCGCTGTTCATGACGGTGTTCGCAATCGATCATCTCTGCGCGAGGCCGCTGCCCGATATCGCGAGGGGACTCATCGCGATCCTCGTCGTGACGGGCCTCTACCTCGCCTGGGATTATCTGTCGCCATCCTCGGTGCCGTCGGCGGGCACCCTGATGATGATCGGCTTCTTCGCCACCCTGTTCGGCGGATTGCCGATCGGCTTTGCGCTGGCTCTGGCCGCGCTGATCTTCATCTGGGTCGAGGGCGCACTGCCCGGCGTGATCTTTGCCCAGCAGATGGCGCGCGGCATCGACAATTTCGTCCTGCTCGCGATCCCCTTCTTCATCCTTGTCGGCTATCTGATGGAAGCCAACGGCATGTCGGTGCGGCTGATCGAGCTGTTGCAGCGTGCCGTGGGCCGCATGCGCGGCGGCCTCAATGTCGTGATGGTGGCCTCGATGGTGCTGTTCTCGGGTATCTCCGGCTCGAAGATGGCCGACGTCGCCGCGGTCGGCTCGGTGCTGATCCCGGCTGCGCGGCGCTCCAAGCAGAACCCGGGCGGCGCGGTGGCGCTGCTTGCGGCCTCGGCGGTGATGGCGGAGACGATCCCGCCCTGCATCAACCTGATCATTCTCGGCTTCGTTGCCAACCTGTCGATCGGCGGCCTGTTCGTCGCAGGGCTGCTGCCGTCGGCGCTGATGGCGCTGGTGCTGATCGCGGTGTCCATCATCTTCGGCAAACGGCCGGACAAGGTCGAGGATGTCGAGCCGCAGATGCCGGTGTCGGGGCTGTGGAGCGGCGCGATCGCATCCTTCGGCCTGATCTTCATGATCTTCCTCGGCTTCAAGAGCGGCTTTGCCACGGCGACGGAGATCTCGGCCTTCGCGGTGGCCTATGCGCTGGTCGTCGGCAGCGTGGTCTTCCGCGAGCTCGGCTTCAAGACCGCCGCGCACAGTTTCGTGCAGGCGGCGACGCGTGCGGGGTTGGTGCTGTTCATCGTCGCCGCCGCGCAGTCATTGGCGTTCACCCTGACTTTGCAGCAGGTGCCGCATGCGGTCGGCGACTTCATGCTGGGTCTCTCCAAGACCTCCGGCGTCTGGCTGTTCATCCTCTTGGCGATCGCCGTCCTGATCGTGATGGGCTCGGTGCTGGAGGGCGCGGCCGCGCTGATCATCTTCGGGCCGCTGCTGCTGCCGGTCGCGGTGCAGCTCGGCGTCGATCCCCTGCATTTCGGCGTCGTGCTCGTCATCGCAATGGGTATCGGCCTGTTCGCGCCGCCGCTCGGGCTCGGTCTCTACGGCGCCTGCCTGATCGGCAACGTGCCGATCGAGCAGACGGTGAAGCCGATCATGGGCTATCTTGGTCTCTTGTTCCTCTGCCTGCTCGTCATCGCCTTCGTGCCATGGCTCTCGACCGCGCTGCCGCGGGCATTCGGCTATTGAAGGAGTCCTGTCGTGAAGGTCCTGCTCGCGCATACCCCGGAGATGCGGCGCAATTACTATGGCGATCGCAGCCTGAACGGCCTTCGCGCGGCCGCCGAGGTGATCCTGCACCAGGGGGATGAGCCGCTGGACGCAGCCAGCCTGGTGCGCGCCGCGAAGGACGCCGACATCATCGTTGCCGATCGCATGACGGAAGGGCGCGGCGAGATCTTTGCGCAATTGCCGCGCCTGCGAGCGTTCGTCCGCTGCGCTGTCGACATCCGCAACGTCAACGTGGATGCAGCGTCGCAAGCCGGCGTGCTGGTGACCCGCGCCGGGCCCGGCTTCGTGCAGGCCGTGGCCGAGCTCGCGCTCGGCTTCATGGTCGACCTCTCCCGCGGCGTATCGCGGACCACGGCGGATTATCAGGCCGGCCGCAAGGCTGAGGCACGGATGGGCCGCCAGCTCGCCGGCAGTCGGATCGGCATCATCGGCTACGGCAGCATCGGGCGCTACCTCGCCGAGATCGCAAAAGTGCTGCGCATGGACGTGCTGGTCTCCGATCCCTTTGCGACAGTCAGCGATGCCGCGATCCGCCAGGTCGGTCTCGACGAGCTCCTCGCAGCCTCGGACTATGTCATCTGCCTCGCCATCGCCAACGAGCAGACCGAGAACCTGATCGGGGAGGCGGCGCTGGCGCGCATGCAGAAGCACGCCGTCTTCATCAATCTCTCGCGCGGCAATCTCGTCGACGAGGTCGCCCTGGCACGCGCGCTGCGTGAGGGCCGCATCGCCGGCGCCGCCATGGATGTCGGGCGCGCGCCCGATCAGATGCCGACGCCCGAGCTTGCCAAGCTGCCGAACGTCGTCGCCACGCCGCATGTCGGCGGCCTGACGCCGCAGGCCATCGAATACCAGTCGCTGGAGACCGTGCGGCAGGTCGAGGCCATCGTGAGGGGAGAAATTCCGCAAGGCGCGGTCAACGCCGATCGCTGGACGCGGCGGCCGTGAAGAGCCCTAAAGCCGGTCCACGGCCTTGAACGTACCGTCCTTCTGGATCACCGTCAGGAACACCTTCGGCGGCGTGTCGAGCATGCGTGTGCCGACGGTGAAGAGGCTGCCGCTGATGTCGAAGCGGCCGGTATCGTTGATGGCGCGCAGCAGGCTTGCGCGCGTCGGATTGGGGCCGGCCTTTTCCAGCGCCGCGGCCGCGAGGCGGCCGGACAGATAGCCTTCCAGCGACACGAAATCAGGCGTCAGCGTCGGATCGAACGCCTTCTGCGCCGCCTGATAGTCGGCGACCAGCTTGAGCGAGCGGTCCCATGGAAACGGCACGACCTGCGAGACGATGACGCCTTCGCCCTCAGGGCCGAGTTCCGCCGCGAGCGCAACGGCGCCGACGAAGGAGATGTTGACGAAGGTTGGACGGGCGCCGCTGCGGTGGGCGAGCTTGATGAACTCCGCGCACGGTCCGTAGGTCCCGACCATGACGATGGCTTCCGGGTCGGCGCGCTTGATCATGCGCCAGGCCTGGACGACCGCGCGGGTGTTGCGCTCGAACGTGCCTTCGGCGGCGAGCTCGAGGCCGCGCTTGGCGAGCGCACGCTTGACGCCGACAAGCCCGTCGCGGCCGAAGGAATCGTCCTGGTAGAAGATGCCGATGCGCGTGAACTTGCGATCCTTGGTGAGGTGCTTGATCCAGGCCTCCGCCTCCGCGCCGTAGCTCGCGCGGATGTTGACGACGTTCGGAAGCTCGAGGTCGCGCAAGAACTCGGCGCCGGTGAACGGGCCGATGAAGGGAACGTTCCTGGCGCTGGTGATCGGGATCGTCGCCATCGCGGTCGGCGTGCCCACCGCGCCGATCAGCGCGAACACCTTGTCGTCGTCGATCAGGTGCAGCGTCTGCGCCACCGAACGGTCGGGGTCGTAGCCGTCGTCGCGGCTGATGAGCTGGAGCTTGCGGCCGTGGACGCCGCCTTTGCCGTTGATCTCGGTGAACGCGGCGACGATGCCTTGCCGCATGCGCTGTCCGAGCGCAGAGGAGGGGCCCTCCAGCGCCGCGGCCTGGCCGAACAGGATCGCATCCTCGCTGATGCCGGCCTCGTTACCCCTCGCCGCAACCGTGGTCGCGGCCAGAAGCGCGACGGTCAGGACGACGGAGCTCGCTGATCGAAATCGATGCATCGGAGGCTTTGCCGGATCGTTGGAAGAAATCTTGCGCAACGTAACGCGCGAGCCTGAATAGCTTGCTAAGCGGCACGACGCAGAAAGGCCGTAGTACACCGGGTAAAACCGGTAACTTATGTCCATAACGCCGGGATCGCTCGCGCACTTCGTTAACTAGTTTCCGCATTGCGGAACGACCAATTTCCAAAATTGTGCAGTTCTTAACCGCGATCTTGTTCCGATAGCGGCGCCGGCACCTCAACCAGAGGTTCGGTTCGTCGCGGAGAGGGGACGGCGGCTTAAAGATGGGCGGTCGCGATCAGAACGATCAGGATCGGAGACGGAGAGGCGGATGGTGGCGAGCCGCGCCGCTGCTCGGGCTCTATCGCCCTGCGCTCGTCGCGGTCGGCGTCGGCCTGCTGTTCTCGATCGTGGGCGCCGCCGCCGTCGCGCGGTGGGAAGATCGCGTCAACAGGATCGAGTTCGAGAACGCGGCCGAGACCCAGGCGATCGTCATGCAGAACGGCATGAACGAGTACATATCGAGGCTTCTCGCGCTGCGCACCCTGTTCGAATCGACCAACGAAGAGGTCACCCGCAGCGAATTCGAGACCTTCAGCGCCCGTCTGTTCGAGCGTCATCCCGGCGCGCTGCGCATCTCCTGGTTGCCGCGCGTCAACCGCAAGGAGCGCACGGAGTACGAGACAGCGGCGATCCGGGACGGCGTGTCGGGCTATCAAATCAAGTCGCTGCAGGGCGAGACCTTCTTCACCGCGCCGCAGAGCGACGAATATATTCCGGTGTTCTACTCGACCGAGCCGAAGACCTCGCTGGTCTACGGCATGGATTACATGACCGTTCCGGAGCGCCGGTCGATGCTGGAGCGTGCGCGTGACAACGACCGCGTGGTCGCCGTGCGCACGCCCCTGTTCGGGCCGAGAGACGGCGACCGGCTGTCTTATGTTCTCGTCGCCATTCCCGTCTATGCCAAGGGCACCTCGCGCGAGGAGATCGCGGACCGGCGCCGCAATCTCGCCGGCTTCGTGGTCGGCATCTTCGATCTGCCGCTGCTGATCCAGTCCATTCGTGTGACCACCGGAGCCAGCCCCGCGGTCAGCATGACGGTCTTCCCGCCCTTCGCGGCGCAGATCGTCAGCCTGGAGCAGATGCTGCCGGACTATTCGTCGTCCGCCGTGGCGTTGCGGTCGATGCGGGACATCGCGCGGACCCTGCACTGGTCGGGCAGTCTCAAGATCGGCGATACCGATTGGCAGGTGCGGGCGGTTCCGACCGCCGGCGGTCCGCTGGCGACGACTTACGACCGCGCGGTCGCGGTCCTCGTCGTTGGCATGCTGCTGACGCTGTCGCTGTCGACCTATCTGATGCTCGCCAGCCGCAATTCGCGGCGGCTGTCGCTGGCGAACCGGCGGGTGCTCGAGCTTGCCCAGACCGACATCCTCACCGGATTGCCGAACCGCGCCTTCTTCCTCACCCGGCTCGACGAGATGAACGGACAGTTGAGCGTGAGGGGCCTGCCCTTCGCGATCCTGATGCTCGACCTCGACCGCTTCAAGAACGTCAACGATTCTCTCGGTCACGCGGCCGGCGATGCGCTGCTGCGCCAGGTGGCGCAGCGGCTGAAATCCGCGTTGCGCGCCGACGACGTGCTGGCGCGGCTCGGCGGTGACGAATTCGCCATCATCCAGGAGGCCGGCGAGGACCAGCGCGCCTGCTCGACCGAGCTGGCGGCACGGATCGCCAAGCTCGTGAGCGAGCCGTTCCTGCTGCCCGGCCACCGCGTCGAGATCGGCACCAGCATCGGCATCGCGATCGCGCCGGATCATGGCAGCGATCAGGAGCAGCTCCTGAAGAAAGCGGATCTGGCGCTCTATCGCTCGAAATCGGCCGGCCGCAACTGCTTCACGATTTATGATGAAGCGATGTCGGCCGAGCTGGAGGCCCGCAACACGCTGGAAGGAGATCTGCGCGACGCCATCGCGCGCTGCCAGCTGGAGGTACACTACCAGCCGTTCGTCGATGCCCTCAGCGGCGAACGACGCGGCTTCGAGGCGCTGGTGCGCTGGCGGCATCCGACGCGCGGCCTGATCCCGCCGGACCAGTTCATTGCGCTTGCGGAGGAGACCGGGCTGATCGTGCCGCTCGGCGAATTCGTGCTGCGGCGCGCCTGCGCGGACGCGGCCGGCTGGCCCGCCGATCTCACGGTCGCCGTCAATTTGTCGCCGATCCAGTTCAAGGAAGCCGAGCTGTTCGAAATGATCTGCGCGGCGCTCGCCGATTCCGGCCTGCCGCCGCAGCGGCTGGAGATCGAGATCACGGAATCCGTGCTGCTGGAGCGCGGCAGCGAGAACCACGCCTTCATGGAGCGGCTGAAGCAGCTCGGCGTCGAGCTCGCGCTCGACGATTTCGGCACCGGCTATTCCTCGCTCAGCTACCTGACCGCGTTCCCGTTCGACAAGATCAAGATCGACAAGTCGTTCATTCGCAACCTGACCCAGCAGCCGCGCTCATCCGCCATCATCTCCTCGATCGTGACGCTGGCGCGCGGACTGGACATGTCGGTCACCGCCGAAGGCGTCGAGACGCGCGAGGAGTTCGACCGGCTGAAGGCGCTCGGCGTCAATTTTGCGCAAGGCTATCTGTTCGGCCGGCCGCATCCGATCGAGCGGATCCTGTTCGACGCGCCGGTCAAGTCCTCACGGCTCGACGCCGCCTGAGCGCGCGCGAGGCATGCGCGAAAAGCGCTTGACCCAGGCATCCCCGGATGGTCCGAAGAACCGTCCAGGGATGAAACAAGCACACAACATGCGGCTTCCTTTCTTCTACGGCTGGGTCGTGGTCGCCGTGACCTTCGTCACCATGGCGATCGGCGTCAACGCGCGCACCGCCTTTTCGCTGTTCTTTCCACCCATCATCGCCGAGTTCGGCTGGGAGCGCGGCGTCACCGCGGGCGCCTTCTCGTTCGGCTTCGTGGTGTCGGGCGCGGTCAGCCCGCTGATCGGCCGCCTGATGGATCGCGCCGGCCCGCGCGCGGTGATGGAGCTCGGGGTCGTGCTGATGGGCGGCGGCCTGCTGCTGGCGCCGCTGACCAGCGCGCCCTGGCACCTCTATGTCACCATCGGCGTCATGGTCGGCGCCGGCAGCGTCTGTCTCGGCTATTCCGGCCAATCGCTGTTCCTGCCGAACTGGTTCATCCGCAAGCGCGGCTTCGCCATCGGCATCGCCTTCGCCGGCGTCGGTATCGGCTCGGTGACGCTGCTGCCATGGGTGCAGCACATGATCGAGCAGACCGGCTGGCGCACCGCCTGCACCGCGATGGGCCTGCTCGTCCTGATCGCGCTGGCGCCGATCAACCTGCTGCTGCACAAGCGCCCCGAGGACATCGGGCTCCAGCCGGATGGCGATGCCGCCCCGGCCGCAGGCGCGGCAAGGCCGGTCTCCAACGTGGTCGATCCCGTCTGGGTCAACACCGACTGGACGCTGCAGCGCGCCGTCGCGACCGCGCGGTTCTGGTGGATCGCGCTCGGCTATTTCTGCGGCCTGTACATCTGGTACGCGGTGCAGGTGCACCAGACCAAATTCCTGCTCGACGTCGGCTTCAGCTCCAGCGTTGCGGTGTGGGCACTCGGCATGGTCAGCCTGCTCGGCATTCCCGGCCAGATCGTGCTGGGGCATGTCTCCGACCGCATCGGCCGGGAGTGGGTGTGGGCAATCAGCTGTGCGGGTTTCGTCGTCTGCTTCGCCGCGCTGATCGCGCTGAGATATCAAGCTTCACTCTGGCTGGTTTATCTGATGGTGTTCACGCAAGGCGCGCTGGGCTACGGCCTCACTTCGATCATGGGCGCGGTGGTGTTCGAGATCTTCCAGGGCAGGCATCAGGGCAGCATCTTCGGCACGATCATGCTCGCGGCGCTGGCGGGCGGTGCGGCCGGACCGTGGGTGACCGGCTTGCTCTACGATCGCGCCGGCGACTACACGCTGGCTTTCGCCGTCGCGATGGTCGTGAGTGGAATGTCGGCTCTCGCGATCTGGCGGGCGGCGCCTGGGAAGGTGCGGGCGGTCGCCGGCCGGCTGCACAAGCTCAAAACGGATTCCCGATAGGTTCCGTACACATCAAGATATCTGCAGCGTTTTCGCCGAGCGTTAAGCATGTCACGTCTTGCTGCAACGCGACCGGAGCGCAAAAAAACATCTTGGACACCATCGGAGCGCTAGCCTCGGCGGATTGCCGCTCCTTCCCGACGCCTTCCGGGTTTGACGATGTCCGCCTCCGATTGTCTTCTGACCGAAATGCCGGACGTGCTGCGCGCAGTCCTCGAACGTGCTGAAGATGCCGTCGTCATCGTCGATGACGCGCATCGCATCACGCACTTCAATTCCGCCGCGGAGCGAATCTGGAAGCTTGCCGCCACCGAGGTGCTCGGCCGGGATGCCGCCGTCCTCAACCTCGATTGCCTCTGGATCGGCACGGCCGCCGATTTCCGCGACGAGATCAGCCTCGTGCGTCGCGATGGCAGCCGCATCAGGATGATGGTGTCGGTGTCCTCGGCGATGATCGGCGGGACGACCCATCACATCGTGTTCGCGCGCGACGTCACTCTCGATGCCGAGCGCCGCGTCAGGATCGGTCTGCTCAATGCCGTCTCGGACCAGACCAACCGGGCGGTGATCATCACCGACGTGGAGCAGAACATCGTCTATGTCAACTCGGCGTTCACGGCGCTGTTCGGCTACACCAACGCCGAGGCGGAGGGCCGCCGCGCTGGCGAGCTCATCGCCGGCCGCCACACCGATCGCAGGGTGGTCGCCAGGCTCGTCAAGCGCCTGAAGCGCGGCGGGCCTCGCGGCGAGGCCGAGGTGCTCGTCTACGACCGGAACGGCGAGGAGATCTGGGTCTGCGCCCGGATCGATGCCTTTCGCGACGGCAAGGGCCGGGTCAAGCACATCTTCGCGCTGCTCGAGGACATCACCGAGACCAAGCAGCTGCGCTCGCTTCAGCAGCTCATCATGGGCGCGCTCGCCGACGAGGTACCGATCGGCGAGATCGCCGACCGGCTGTGCCGCCGCGTCGAGGAGATCGCACCCGACGTCGTCTCTTCGCTGCTTCACATCGACGCCGCCGGCCTGGTTCATCCGCTCGGTGGCCCCAGCCTGCCTGAGGACTATTCCCGCGCGCTGGACGGCGTTGCGATCGGTCCCAATGTCGGCTCCTGCGGCAGCGCGGCCTTCCATGGCGTGCCGGTTCTGGCCGAGGATCTCGACACCGACCCGCGCTGGCAGCCCTACAAGGCGATGCCGCTCGCGATCGGCCTGCGCGCCTGCTGGTCGACCCCGGTCAAGGCCAAGGACGGGCGCGTCATCGCCACCTTCGCCTTCTACTATCGTGAGCCGCGCGCGCCGAGCAACTGGCACCGACGCATCGTCGAGGCTTGCGTCGATCTCGGCGCCTTCGCGATCGAGCGCAAGGAGGCGCGCGCCGAGATCGCGCGGCTCGCCTATCACGACATCCTCACCGGCCTGCCGAACCGCGCCCAGCTGCGGCACCTGATCACCACGGCGATCGATGCCTGCCCGACCGGCAGCCATGTCGCGCTGGCCTTCCTCGACGTCGATCATTTCAAGGACGTCAACGATACGCTGGGTCACGCCGCCGGCGACGAGCTCCTGGTCCAGCTCGCGCAGCGCCTGCGCGAGCATATCGGCCCCGGCGACATGCTGGGGCGGCTCGGCGGCGACGAGTTCGTCATCCTGCTGCCGCAACGTAACGCCGAGGCTGCCGAGCGCGTCGCGGCTGACATCTCCGAGGCGCTGGCGCGGCCGCTGCGGCTCGGATCGAAGCTGATGCCGATGTCCGCCAGCATCGGCATCAGCCTCTATCCCGATCACGCCACCGACATCGACACATTGATGCAGCAGGCGGATGCCGCCATGTACATGGCCAAGCAGGCCGGACGCTCGACGCATCGCATCTTCAGTGCCGAGATGAGCGTGCTCGCCGAGCAGCGGCTGGCGCTGATCGCGGCGCTGCGCCGCGCCGTCGCGGAAGGCGCGCTGAGCCTCAGCTACCAGCCGCAGATCCGCAGCTGCGACGGCGCGATCCACGGCGTCGAGGCGCTCGCGCGATGGCGCGATGCCGTGCTCGGCGACGTCTCGCCGGCAAAGTTCATCCCGCTCGCCGAAGAATGCGGGCTGATCGAGCAGATCGGGCTGTGGTCCGTGCGCGAGGCCTGCCGCCAGATGGCGAGCTGGCGCCGCGCCGGGCTCAACATCCCCTGCGTCTCGGTCAACCTGTCGCCGATCAATTTCCGCAACGTCACGCTGGCCGCGCGGCTCAAGGACATCCTGGCCGAGCACGAACTGCCGCCGGACGCGCTGATGCTGGAGATCACCGAAGGCACGTTCATGCAGGACGGCGCCGCAGCGCTGGAGACGATGAACGCGATCCGCGAGCTCGGCGTCGGCCTCTCGGTGGACGATTTCGGCACCGGCTATTCCAGCCTCAGCCGACTCGCGCATCTGCCGATCCGCGAGCTCAAGATCGACCGCAGTTTTATGCGCGACATCGAGCGTGACGCGGGCGCGCTCGCGATCGCCACCGCCGTCGTGCGCGTCGGCCAGGGCCTCGGCATGAGCGTGGTCGCCGAGGGCGTCGAGACCGAGGGGCAGCGCAACACGCTGGCCGCGCTCGGCTGCGACATCGTCCAGGGCTTCCTCTACGCTCCCCCGCTGCCGCCGGTCGCCTTCGAACGCTGGCTGATCGAGCATTGCGCCGAGCAGGCGAGGGCGATGCTGGGGCGGCTGGACCTGGCGGCGGCGGGCAAAGCTGCAGTGAAGCGTTCGGCTTCTTGCTGCTCATCGTTCACCGGATCCGCAAGGACTAAACCCGCTCAATCCAGGGATTGAGCGGGCAAAGCAACCGTTCCAGTACATCCGTGAAACGGAGCAACGATCTCGAGCCAGCGGTGGTTCTTCTGTTCCGATCACGGCGGTTTGCGTCTGTCCGTCGATCTGCGAGCAGGGGGTTATCGATTGACAGCGCAGCACGACGGTGGTCAGGTGACACCACCAAGCCGCTCGCTGTGACATGCAGATCGGGCTCGTCCGAAGCCGCGACGAATGTCGCGCCACTATCCTCACACATCGCAATGAAGCTCCTGCGCAATTGGCTGCCCTGCAGGACGTATCGCATTCGCAGCCCGAGCCAGGAGGATCAATTGCACGTACTCGTCAGAGACAACAATGTTGAGCAGGCGCTCCGCGTTCTCAAGAAGAAGATGCAGCGCGAGGGCGTCTTTCGGGAAATGAAGCAGCGACGGTCCTACGAAAAACCGTCCGAGAGAAAGACCCGCGAGAAGTCCGAGGCCATTCGCCGCGCCCGCAAGCTCGCTCGCAAGCAGGCGATCAGGGAAGGGTTGCTGCCCGCGCCACCGAAGAAGAAACCTTTCGAGCGCAAGCCGCCCTTGCCGGAGATCAAGGCAAGGCCGGAGTAGCGACGACCTGCTTTCCGGATTTCACGCCATGCTGCGTCAGCCGTGACGCCGTAGAAAAGCCCGACCAAGCGTCGCACGCTGTCTTGCTCGTGGCTGAGATCCTATCGCCTGAAATCGATGCCTCGCAGCACGATGCCCGGCGGGGTGCCTTCGAATTCTGTGGCGCGATACTTGCTCGCGGCGCACGCTTCGATGCGATCCCGTAGACGGGCGAATTGGGCTTCCCGTTGCTCGGGCCTGACTTGCGGGCCCTGCTCGAGATCGTCCATCGCCGAGGTCGAGATCGCGCAAGGAATCTCCCGGGCGCCGTCATGCATCGAGAACCGTACGATCATCCGGTCGTATTCATGGCCGATGAAGCGGCCGCTGGTCAGTGTCATGGCTTACTCCATTGCACGTCGGTTTCCTGGCGCGTTGGCGCCAGCATGCGCGTAGAATGCAGGCAGCCGTCGCTCGGCTCAGCCGTCCCCGGACAGCCTTGCGAAATCGTCGAACAGCGCCGACACGAGCGCACGGTGGCGCGTGTCCTCGGCAGGCAGGCTTGCAGCATAGAGGTTGAGCAGATGGCGCGCCTTCACCGCGGCCTCCGGCCAGGATGCGGCCGGCACGGTCATCATGCGGTGCTCGAGATCGGCCTCGCGCTCGCGCAGCTCTCTGACATGGGCCTCCACCTCGGCTAGCGCGCGGCGCAGGTCGGTGGCCTTCTGCGCGGCCATGCCACGGTGCTTATCGAGGTCGACAGGCTGGTCAGTCATTGGTCATTGCTCGCGTCCGCAGCTTGCGCATTCGCAAGATCGACGGAGCCGATCGACAGTCTTTCCATGGTACCGCGCGCACCCTCGGCGGGCACGGTGATCATCGTGGCAATCCGGCGATAGGCGGCGAAGGTCAAGCCGTCGATCGTCTCCTCGTCCGTGACAACCTCATAGGCGCCCGCCGGCAAGATGCGCTCGATGCCGCGGATCTGGAACGGATGCCTGAATATGACGGTCTCTCGCCGCGAGCGGATGGTCATGCAGCCTGCCTTTCGCAAGTGAAGCCCCAACCGGTGCCGGCTGCTTGCGAGCATGCGCCTTTGCCGCGGCAATAGCCAGCACTATCGTCTGCGCACCGGCCAGCGATCAATGTCACGGAGCGACGGCAGTCCGCGACGCACTTAACGCTCGCTATTGGTTCGGCACGGGCGTAGGGTCGCCGTCATCACCGCGCTTCTCAACGGCATCGACCGGTGACTGAGGGTCACGTGTGCTCCCGCCGAAGGCTTCGCAGGAGCGTTCGATGTCGCGTGTACGCATCTCGGAATGGATCGTGCCGCCGGTGATCGTTCCGCTGTTTCTTCTGCTTCTCGTGTGCGCCGCTGCGGTCCTCAATGGCTAGGACAATACGCGTGCCGTATCTGGTCAGCGGCACGAACGAATACGGTAGCTCAAATCTCGGCCGCGGAACTGCGACGGTCGCGCTGCGTCTCGCGGAGAAGCTGCTGCGCGAGGGCTACATGGACGTCAGGGTCTGCACCCCGCGCGGCCGTGTCCTGCAGCCCAATGAATTCGACGAACTCAAACCAGCAAGGGAGAGCGACATGGCAAAGGGCCAGCAACGTGGCAACCGCGAAGCCAAGAAGCCGAAGAAGGAAAAGGCCAAGGTCATTGCCGCGGCCCCGTCCCGCAAGGACGCCGCCTGGCAACCGGATTTCGGATCTGCGAAGAAGAAGTAAGGAGGAGCTGCCGCCGAGCAGGGGGCGAGACAGCGCAAGGCGGCGCAGGCGCAGGTGATCGACTGAGCGTTGCC
This sequence comes from Bradyrhizobium sp. NC92, assembly GCF_025200865.1. NCBI lineage: Bacteria > Pseudomonadati > Pseudomonadota > Alphaproteobacteria > Hyphomicrobiales > Nitrobacteraceae > Bradyrhizobium > Bradyrhizobium sp. NC92. The sequence goes on along the minus strand of NZ_CP104171.1, from coordinate 6,281,892 downwards.
GGCTGTCGTGATGGCCTCGATGGGCCTGCGCGCGTTGTCACAAGCGCGCGAGATGGGGCGGGGGCGAGCTGGGCAGACGTCGAACGACAGCGCGCCAGCGCCATTGGAATCCGTTGAGATCTCTCGTGAAAACGTCTTGCGACGACAACGGCGGCGGGGAGTCGCGCGGCCGCCATTGCCATGTGCGAGTCTGGACCGTCGCTTGCCGATGTCGGATAATTGGGCGTGATCTGGCGGCGGCGCTCAGCTCCCAGTCTCCTCACATCCGAGATTGATCCCATGGCACACGGCGCCCTCGCGCAGAAGCTCGAACGATTCCTGCATTTGAAGGATGCGCCGCCGACGCTGGTGACGCGTTCGCTGCGCAGCGCCGAGCTCGCGGTCACCGAAACCCGGGACGACCATCCCGTGACGCGGCTTTCCGAATCGTTGCCTGCGGAAGACGCCTATCTCGTCAGCGTCAAGCTCCGCGATTTCGTCGATTGCGAGTGCTGGGAGCGCGGCCGATGCGTGATCAAGAACGACATCCGCGCCGGCGCCACTTATCTGTACGACCTGAAGCGCGACCCGCGTTACGTCATCGACAAGCCCTTCCATTCCCTGTTCTTCCATCTGCCCCGTTCGGCGTTGGACGACATGGCGAGGCAGAGCGGCGCGGGGCCGATCGGTGAGCTCGCCTATCAGCCCGGCATCGGCCACGACGATCCGACCATTCGCCATCTCGGCGCGTCGCTCCTGGCGGCGTTGCGGCGGCCTGACGAGGCCAACCAGCTCTTCGTCGACCACATGATGCTCGCGCTCACGGCCCATGTCGTGGCGACCTATAGCGGGTTGCGGCGCGCCGAGCCGGTGCGCGGCGGCCTTGCTCCGTGGCAGGTGAAGCGGGCTTGCGAAAGGCTGGAGTCAGATCTCCGCGGCAAGCTCTCGCTGGAGCAGATTGCCGCCGAGTTCGATCTCTCCGTCAGCCATTTTTCGCGCGCCTTTCGCGTCTCCACCGGCCTGCCGCCGCACCAATGGCTGCTGCGCCAGCGCGTGGACACGGCCAAGCAGTTGATGACGGTACGCGACCTGTCGCTGGCGGAGATCGCGGTATCGGCCGGCTTCGCCAATCAGAGCCACTTCACCCGCGTGTTCTCTTCGCTCGTCGGCATCAGCCCGGGAACGTGGCGCCGTGAACGAGCGGCAACCGCTCTCGATGCCAGAGACAGCGGCGCGGCTGCGTCGCCCGCTGCAGGCATCCGCTAGACTGAAGCCAATCCCGTCCTGCGCCTGAGATCCGTGAGCGCGCGCAGGAAACTGTCGGCCGGTGTCGTCTCGGGATCGATCAGGCGGTGCAGGCGAAAGCCGTCTTCCAGCGCGAGCACGATCGCGGCCATCCAGGGCGGACCCAGATTGTGGTTGCGTCCGTCGCTCTTCAGCGTCGCTTCGATGATGTCGGCGACCAGCTTGCGCCGCGCGCGCAGGCGTTTGGCAAGTTCCGGCCGGCGCTTCTCGGCGCGCGCGACGAACAGGATCATCTCCATGTGGAGCAGGGGCGAGCGGCCGAGCGGATCCTGCCGGCTGCGGTCCATCGTCTTCAGCGCCGCGATGAAATCGTCGAGATTGTCGTGCTGCGCCAGGATGTCCATGTTGCGCCGGATCGACTGCGCGACATGGTCCTCGAGCATGGCGATGATCAATTCGTCCTTGCTCGCAAAGTTCGAATAGAACGCGCCGCGGGTGAAGCCCGCCGCCGCCGCGATCGCCTCGATGCTGGCGCCGCCGATGCCGTCCTCCTCGAACACGCGCGCCGCCGCCTCGAACAGCCTGTCGCGCGTGTCGTCTCTGGTCGGCCTGGTTCTCACCCTTGACATCGGCGCAGCTTAGGGCAGAATGCAACTCGATACAACAATGTATCGAGTTGATAATTTACAGGGATGGTTACGCCGGGCGATGGGGCAGCCTTGCGTATGCGTGTCATGCGGCAACCGATCCGAGGTCACCATGAACGAGCAAGTGCAACCCGCTGGCGGACCGCTGTTCAACCCGCTCTCGCCGGATTTCATCCGCGACCCCTATCCGCATTATGAACGGCTGCGCACGCTCGATCCGATCCACCTGACGCCGTTTGGCCAGTACGTCGCCAGCCGCCACGCCGAGGTCAGTGTCGTGCTGCGTGACAAGCGCTTCGGCAAGGATTTCGTCGAGCGCTCCAGGCGCCGCTACAGCGACAGGATCATGGACGAGCCGGTCTTTCGGAATTTGGGCCACACGATGCTGCAGGCCGACCCGCCGGATCACACCCGTTTGCGCGGGCTCGTGGTCAAGGCCTTCACCGCACGGCGCGTGGAGGACATGCGTCCGCGAATCCAGGAGATCGTTGATCATGCCATCGATGCCGTGATCGAGCGCGGTCAGATGGACCTGATCGCGGATTTCGCGTTCCGTCTGCCGGTCACGATCATCTGCGATATGCTTGGTATCCCGGAAGAGCACCGCGAGGCGTTCCACAAGGGGTCGAGCGATGGCGTGCGCATCTTGGATCCTGTCCCCATGACGCCGGACGAGATCAAGCAGGGCAACGCACGCAACCTGATGGCGCAGATGTATTTCCAGCAGTTGTTCGAACTGCGTCGCCGCAATCCGGGAGACGACCTCACGACCCAGCTCGTGCTGGCCGAGGAGGACGGCAACAAGCTCACCAACGAGGAATTGATCGCGAATATCATGTTGCTGTTCGTGGCCGGCCACGAGACCACCGTCAACCTGATCGGCAACGGCCTGCTCGCGCTCCACCGCAATCCGGATCAGCTTGCGCTCCTGAAAGCGCGGCCGGAGCTGATGACGAACGCGATCGAGGAGTTCCTGCGCTATGATTCTTCGGTGCAGATGACCGGCCGCGTCACGCTGGAGGAGATCGAGGACCTCGGCGGCGTGAAGATCCCCAAGGGTGAGACCGTGCTGTGCCTGCTCGGCTCGGCCAACCGCGATCCCGCGATCTACCCGGATCGGCCTGACCGGCTGGACGTCACCCGGGCAAACGTCAAGCCGCTGTCGTTCGGCGGCGGCATCCATTTCTGCCTGGGGGCCCAATTGGCGCGCATCGAGGCCGAGATCGCCATTGCCACGCTGCTCCGGCGGCTGCCGGATTTGCGCATCGACGATGTCGAGACCCCGGAATGGCGGCCGACCTTCGTGCTGCGCGGGCTGAAGCGGCTGCCGGCGAGCTGGTGAGGGCACGCGCGTTAACCTCCGCGCGCAACAGTCGCTGTGACTTCGCCATACTTCCCCCTATATAAGGGGCTGTTCCGGCGCGCCTGAGGCCCTCAGCTTCGGCCCGGGCCGGTTTGGCCGAGGGGAGACCCGTGCAGACGACGCTGCTCGGATTGGCGATTGCCTTCATCATTGCGCTGCTGGCCGCGCTGATCGGGCCTTACTACATCGACTGGAACCAGTTCAGGCCCCAGTTCGAGGCGGAGGCCGGCAAGATCATCGGCGTACCGGTGCGGGTGGCGGGCGAGCTCGACGCACGGCTGCTGCCGGCGCCGACGCTGCGGCTGCGCGCCGTCACCTTCGGCGGCAACAACGATCTCGGCCGCCTGCGCGCCGACAAGCTCGACGTCGAGTTCAGCCTCGGCTCCCTGATGCGCGGCGAATGGCGCGCCACCGAGCTCACGGTCGGCGGCATGGCAGTCGATCTCGGCCTGGACGCACGCGGGCGGGTCGATCTGCCGTCGACCGCGAGCGGCACCTTCAACCTGGCGTCCCTCGCCATCGAGCGGCTGAACCTCACCGGCCGCATCGCTCTTCACGACGCCGCCAGCCGCTCGACGCTGGAATTGAACGACATCGCCTTCTCCGGCGACGTGCGCTCGCTCGCAGGGTCGGTGCGGGGCGACGGCAGCTTCAGCGCGCGCGGCGTGCGCTACCCGTTCCGCGTCTCCTCCGGCCCCAGCGCCGACGGCAGCGCGACCCGTCTCCACCTCAACATCGATCCCGGCGAGCGCGCCATCCTCGCCGATCTCGAAGGCGTGCTCGCCTTCGACAATCGCCAGCCGAAATTCGAGGGCGCGCTGACGCTCGCCGTGCCCGCGGTTAAGAAGGCGGGCGAGGCGGGGCCGACACCCTGGAAGCTCGCGACCAGGCTCAAGGCCGATCCGGCCGGCGCGAAATTCGAGCAGATCGATGCGAGCTTCGGCGCGGAGGACACCGCGCTGAAGCTCGGCGGCGTCGGCGATATCAGGTTTGGCGCCTCGCCCTTGCTGCGCGCGGTGCTGTCGGCGCGGCAGGTCGATGCCGACAAGCTGACCGCCAGGGACGATGCCGATCCGCAGCGCGTCCTGCCGGCACTGCGCGCAGGGCTGGCGGCGATCCCGCAGGTGCCGATCCCGGCACAGATCGAGTTCAATGCCGATCAGATCATGCTCGGTAGCCGTCCGCTCCAGAACATCGCGGCCGAGCTTGCGACCGACGGCAGGTCCTGGACCTTTCGGCGGCTCGAGCTGCGCGCGCCCGGCATGACGCAGCTCTCGCTCAATGGCGCGGCTCCCGGCGCCGACAGTTTCAGCGGCCGGCTCAGCGTCGAGTCCTCGGATCCCGACACGCTGGTGGGCTGGTTGCAGGGCCGCAGCGAGATCAACCGCCGCAGCACGCGGCCGCTGCGCCTATCCGGCGACGTCACCATCGCCGCCAATCATCTCGCCATCGACAGGCTGAAGGCCGACATCGACGGCGGCGCCGTCGAAGGCCGCATCGCCTTCGTGCAAACCGGCCCAAGCAAGGGCTCGCGGATCGATGCGGACCTCAGGGCCGATCGGCTCGACCTCGATGCCGCCGCGAGCTTCGTGCGCGCGCTGGCGGGGCCGCAAGGCGAATGGCCGGAGGAGGCAAAGCTCGCGCTCGATATCGGCCGCGCCATCTCGGCCGGCCAGGAGCTGCGGCCGTTCGCAGCCAGGCTCGCCTACAGCCCGGCGTCGCTGTCGCTGGAGCAGCTGCGTTTCGGCCAGGCCGGCGGCGTGACCACGGAGGCCAGCGGCAGCTTCGACCGCGCCAAGGCCACCGGCAAGCTCGCGCTGAAATCCTCGGCCAATTCGCTGCGCGAGCTCACCGGGCTGATCGAGCCGTTCGCGCCCGCGATGCGCGCGCGCCTCGATGCGCTTCCGTTTTTGCCCGGCGCGACCCGTCTCAAGCTCGATCTCAGCCTCGACAAGAACGCCGAGCAGGCCGATCGCAGCAATGCCCGCGTCGTGCTCGACCTCGACGCACCGCAGCTCAAGACCACGGCGACCCTGGCCGCGCAGACCCCGGCGGCCGCCATCGGCGGCATCGACCTCGAACGCCTGCGCAACAGCGACTTCACGCTGGAGGCGAAAGTCGCGGCGCCGCAGGCCGGCACCCTGTTGGCCCTGTTCGGGCTCGACCGCATCGTGGCCCCGGGCGGGGGCGCCACGCAATTCGAAGGCCGCTTGAGCGGGGCCTGGCGCCGTCCCTTGCAATTGAACGCAAAGCTCAGCGGCGGCGGGCTCGATGCGGACGCGCAAGGCAGCATCGAATTGTCCGAGCCCAAACCGTCCGAGCCCAAATCGTTCGAACCCAAATTGTTCGATCCCAAATCTTTCGACACGAAGGCGAGCGTGAACCTGCGCGTGCGCAACGCCAATCTGGCGCCGCTGCTCGGGACCAGACCGGCCGACAAGTCGGCGCAGAATGTCAGCCTGTCCTCCCGCCTCACGCTCTCCGGCAATCGCCTGACCTTCGGCGATCTCGACGGCAATGCCGCGGGCTCGCATCTGCGCGGCCATGTTGCGGTGACGCTCGATCAGGACAAGACCGTCGACGGCGAGGTCGGGCTCGACGCGCTCGATCTGGTGCCGGCGCTCGCCGTCGCGGTCGGCGCGGCCGGTCATGAGTCCGGCGACCCGCTCAGCGCCGGACTGGTCAGCGGCTGGCGCGGCCGCATCGCCTTCCAGGCCTTGCGCGGAACGTTGCCCGGCGGCATCGAGCTGCGCCCCTTCGGCGGCGTGATCCGGAGCGACGGCCAGTCGTTCGCACTCGATGCGCTCAAGGGCGGCGTCGGCGGCGGCGAAATGTCAGCAAGCCTCGACGCGCGCAATGGCGCGGCTGGTCTTGCGCTGAACGCGCGCATCGAGCTCAGCAATGTCGATGCGTCGGCGCTGCGCTATCGCGACCTCGCGCTGCCCAAGGGGCGCGCCTCGGTGCAGATGGCGCTGACCAGCCAGGGCCGCAGCGTCGTGGCCCTCACCGGTGCGCTCGCCGGCAACGGCACGGTGACGCTCGAATCCGCGGAGATCGCCGGCCTCAATCCGCGTGCGTTCGAGATCGCCATCCGCGCCAGCGACGGCGGTCAGGTCAACGACGACAACCGGCTGCGGCAGCTCGTCGAGCCCGCGCTGTCGGCGGGGCGCATTGCCGTGCCCTCGGCGCAGATTCCGTTCACGATCCGCGACGGCCGCCTGCGGGTTGGCGCAACGCCGCTGGAAGCGAAGAATGCCCGCGCCATCGTCTCCGGCGGCTACGACATTCCCGCTGATCAGGCCGACATTCGCGCCAGCCTGACGCCGATCATGACCGGGCTCTCCGGCGCTCCGCCGGAGATCCAGCTGTTCGCGGCAGGCCCGCCCGACAGGCTGAGCCGCACCATCGACCTCGCGCCGCTGTCGTCGTGGCTTGCTGTGCGCACGATCGATCGTGAGACGCGGCGGCTCGACGCCATCGAGCGCGGCGAGCCGCCGCCGGCCACCGCTGCGCTGCCGACACTGGTGTCTCCGGAGATAGCGCCCGAGCAGGCGCCGGCCAATGTGCCGTTGCCGGGCCAGGATCCGCGCCGCGCGCCGGCAAAGCCCAAGGTGGCGCCGACCCCGAAGGCTCCGCAGGCGGCGCCCGCCGCGCCGAGCCCGCCGCTTGCCAGCCAGCAACTCGCACCGCTCCCGCCGCCGATCGACGTAAAGCCGGCCCCGGGCCCGCCGCCCGCCAAGCCCAGGCCGAAGCCGCCGCTGGTGCTGACCCCGCAAAATCCTTGAGCAGATTGGTTTGCGCGAATTGGGCCGCGGGCTCGCTCACCTCTCCCGCTTGCGGGAGACGTCGCGCCGAAGGCGCGGGTGAGGGCTTTCTCCTCTAGGGGAAAGTCCCAACACCCTCTCCCCAACCCTCTCAAGCGGGAGAGGGAGCGCACCTCCTGCACAGCATCTTCCCCGCCTCTTAACCCATTCCCTCGCATTTGAACGAATTCTCGTCGGCAAAACTGATTTGCTGGTTTTACTGAATTCTCGCGTTTCATCTCTAGCGTTGGTTCCCAGAGGAATTCGGCGTCGCGCCGCGAGCGGCGGGACGGCTCGCCAAAGGGCTGCCAAGAACTGGGGTTATCGAGATGAACGGGGCGAAATCGCTTCTGCAGGATCTGGACGACGCGATCGCGCGCGGCACCGACGAAAGCCGGGCGCGCGCATTGTGGCATGCGACCGACATCCTGATCACCGGCCGCTACAGCGACGACGAGATCAGCATGTTCGGCGAGGTGATCGGCCGGCTCGCCGACGAGATCGAGGTGGCTGCGCGCGCGCAGCTCTCCGAAGTGATGTCGGCCTGCGATCACGCCCCGCTCAACGTCATCGAAAAGCTCGCCCTCGACGACGAGATCGCGGTCGCCGGTCCCGTGCTGCGCGATTCCAATCGCATCGACGAGAAGATGCTGGTCGAGAGCGCCATGACCAAGGGCCAGGCGCATCTGCTGGCGATCTCCCAGCGCCAGTCGATTGGCGAAGCCGTGACCGACGTGCTGGTCAAGCGCGGCAACCAGGAGGTCGTGACCTCGGTCGCCAAGAACGAGGGCGCGCGCTTCTCCGGCTCGGGCCTGCTGCACATGGTCCGCCGCGCCGAGGGCGATTCGATCCTTGCCGAGCAGCTCGGCCTGCGCAAGGACGTGCCGCGCCACATCTTCCAGCAGCTGATCGCGAAGGCCTCCGAAGACGTCCGCCGCCGCCTCGAGGTCGAGCGGCCCGAGATGATGTCGCAGATCCAGAGCTCGGTGACCGAGGTCACCGGCGATCTCCAGTCCAAGTTCGGCCCGTCCTCGCGCAGCTATTTCGTCGCCAAGCGCGTGGTCACGACGCAGTATCGTCAGGGCAATCTCAACCAGGATTCGATCTCGAACTATGCCCGCCAGCACCGCTTCGACGAGGTGCAGATCGGCCTGTCGCTGCTGTCGGCGCTGCCGGTCGACGTGATCGAGCGCGCCTTGATGGACCGCAACCGCGAGATGATCCTGGTGCTGTGCAAGGCCCTCGACTTCTCCTGGGACACGACGATGTCGCTGCTGTTCCTCGGCGCCAAGGATCATCTGATCACGGCGCGCGAGCTCCAGGACAACGAGCGCGAGTACGGCCGGCTCAAGATCGAGACCTCGCGCAGCATTCTGAAGTTCTATCAGTCGCGCAAGACCGGCGCGGGTGCCGATGCGGGCCGTCAGCCCGAGCTTCAGGTTCACTGACAGGTCCACTGAGGACAGGGGAGTATCTGCAATGTTGCCTCAATTCGGCACCGCCGTTCGCAAGAAGAATCCGGCCAATGCCGCCAGCGCCGATCTCGGCGGCGCGGCTCCGGACAAGGCCTCGGTGGACGCCGCCTGGCTCGTGCTCGAAGCCGCCAACGATCTCGGCGACCACGCCGCGGTCGACGCCTGCCGCCGCGTCATCGACGCCGAGCTGAACGGCACCGTGGCCCGCAGCGCGGACGTCGATCTCGTGCTGGGGTATTTCCGGTAAGGCTCCTGAGATCACCGAGTGGCCTGGACAGAGCGCAGCGAAATCCAGGATCACTCTCAGCAGGAGTTCGATCGTTTGGCGCCTGCATCGCGCCGAAGACTTGACTTCGCCGCGGACAAGGCTGCCGCGAGCTCGTCGATGTGATAGGGTTTGGCTAATATTGCAATGCCCGCGGTCTCCGCTTCATGGACCGAGGCTTCGGCGTATCCGCTGGTCAGCAATATCGGTATGTCGCTTCGTCTCTTCCTGATCTCGCGCGCAAGCTCGACCCCGTTCATGCCGCCCGGCATCATGATGTCGGAGAAGATCAGATCGATGGGACGGCCGTCCGCCAGGGCACCAAGCGCTGCCGCGGCGCTGGAGGCGCGGGTGACGTCGTAACCGAGCTGGCCGAGCATCTCGCTGACCAGCGCGGCAACCTCGTTATCGTCCTCCACCAGCAGGATCTGCCCCTGATTGCTCTTCTTCGGGCGCACCCGGGTGAGGTCGATGAGGTGTCGCTCGCCGGAAGGAGTCTCGAAGGATCGCGGCAAATACAGCTCGATGCTCGTGCCGCGGCCGACCTCCGATCGAATTCGCACCGTGCCCCGCGACTGCGTTGCAAATCCATGGACCTGTGCGAGCCCCAGTCCCGACCCCTTGCCGATGTCCTTGGTCGTGAAGAACGGCTCGAAAACCCGCGACATGATTTCCGCGGGCATGCCGACACCGGTGTCGACCATGGACAAGCGAACATAGTCGCCGCAAATCTCCCCATCGTTCAGGCCGGGTAGATTTTCGCCGCGCACGATGATGGTACCGCCATTGGGCATGGCGTCGCGGGCATTGACGGCCAGGTTGAGAATGACGAGCTCGAGCTCTCCGGGATCGACCTCCACCGGCCAGAGCTGCTCCGGAAAGTCGAATTCGACATGGACGTCACCCCTCAGGCTGCGATCGAGCAGTTCTCGCATGCCGCCGATCTGCGCGGCGACGTCGACGGGCTCCGGTCGGAGCTTCTGCCGCCGGGAGAATGCCAGAAGTTGCTTGGTCAGGCTCGCCCCGCGCTGCGCCGCCTGGATCATCCCGTCCATCAGGCGCCGACGGCGGACCGGATCAGTCTGGCGTTCGAGCATGTCGAGGCCGCCGGAAATCACCATCAGGAGATTGTTGAAGTCGTGCGCCACGCCGCCGGTGAGCTGGCCGATGGCTTCGATCTTCTGGGCTTGGCGCAGCGTTTCCTCCACGCGTGCGCGCTCTTCAATTTCGAGGCGAAGCTGCTTGTTGGCCTCCTCCAGCGCTTTGGTCCGCTCGATCACCAGCTTTTCGAGCTCCTGCGCGGTCTGCTCGCGCGCCTCGAGCAGCGCCCGGATCTCGTATTGACGCCCGCGTGCCCGCAGTGCGGATTGGATGGTGCTGGTCAGAGTGATCGGCTGAACCGGGCGTTCGAGCAGCGAAACGTTGCGGAGAAGCTCGACAATGCTGCGTCGCCAGGCGACCACCGCAGGCTGCTCCCGGTGGCTGGTGAGGACGACAAAAGGAAGGTCGGACCATGGCGGTTGGCCCGCGATCCACTTCGCGAGCGGCGCCGTGTCCTTCCCGAACAGACCTTCCTCGGCGACGAAAACGGCGCCCACGCCGGCGCTCATCTCGGTGACGAGCTCTTCCAGATCGCGGCAGTTGACGGCTTCAAGGCCGGAGCCACGGAAGAGCTCCGCAGCGGCTGGGCCGTCGCGGCCGATCGGGGCGAAGACGAGAACGTGGTGATCTCGCCCGACAGTCATTCAGCCGTGCCTTCCGCCATCGCCGGGCCGCTATAATGCGGGGTGCCGGAAAAAATGCCGCTGAAATCCCTCAGTGGAGGACCGAGCTTGATACCGGCGCTGGTGAGCCGAAATTCGCGGATCGTGTGCTCGTGGTTGCCGCTGCGCTTCTTCACGACGGATAAGGCGCGCCGCACCGTTCCGCCGACCTCGAAATAGCGCAACATGAGGACCGCATCGCTGAGATAGCTGATATCGAGGTTGGTGTCTGTTGGCCCAACGAGCCCGTGCTGAGCCAGGATCAGGATGGTGAGAACTCCTTGCTGCGCCAGGAAGCTCAGCAGCTCGTGCATCTGCAGAATGAGAAACCGCTCGTCCGGCATTGCATTGAGGTAGCCGTTCAAGCTGTCGATGACGATGATGCGGGCGTTGTCTCGTTCGACGCTCCTGCGCACGTTGGCCGCGAATTCACCGGGTGAGAGCTCGGCTGGATCGATCTGCTGGAAGCGGATGCGGCCGGCATCGAGATGGTCGTCGAGGGCGAGGCCGAGCGTTCGGGCGCGCGCCTCCACCGTGCCGCGACCTTCATCGAAGGCGAAGAACACGGCGTGCTCGCCGCGTGCCGCTGCTGAAATCGCAAAGGTGAGCGCAACGGACGACTTGCCGACGCCGGCGGCTCCGATCAGAAGCGCGTTGGTGCCGCGCTCGAGACCGCCTCCCAACAACTGATCCAGTTCGGCGTTGCCGCTGGGCGTGAACTCGCCGATAAACGTCTTGTGGTGCTCGGCCGCGACCAGACGTGGGAATATCCGCAAGCCTCCTGTTTCTATTGTGAAATCGTGGTAGCCGCCGCGAAAACGGATGCCGCGCATCTTGATCACGCGAAGCCGCCGCCGCTCGGCACCGTAGTCGATGGCCAGCTGCTCGAGCATCACCACGCCATGCGCGATCGAATGCAGCTGCAGATCGTCCTGAGACGATGAAAGATCGTCGAGCAGCACGACCGTGCAGTTGCGATTGGTGAAGAAGTGCTTCAGGGCCAGAACCTGACGCCTGTAGCGGAGCGGGTTCTGCGCCAGCAGCCGCAATTCCGACAGGCTGTCGAGCACCACGCGGCTGGGATTGATCCGTTCGACCTCCTTGAAGATCAGACCCGTGGTCTCGCTCAGCTCCATCTCGGCGGGATGAAAAACCGTCAGCTCGCGCTCGGGATCGAGCGTCGTTTCCGGCGGCACCAGCTCGAAGATGTCGACGCCGTCCAGTGACCAGCCGTGCCGCTGCGCCACCACAGTGAGCTCGCGTTTGGTCTCGGAGAGAGAAATGTAGAGAACACGTTCGCCGTCCCGCACGCCGCGGAGAAGGAATTGGAGCGCAATCGTGGTCTTGCCAGTGCCCGGCCGGCCTTCATAAAGGTACATCCGGTTGGCATCGAGCCCGCCGCCCAGGATGTCATCCAGACCGTCGCTGCCGGTCGAAATTCTCGGCGAGTCCTTCGGGTCGCAGCCTGGAACAGCCGCGGATTGAACGGTCATGAACCCCCCTTACGTGTGTTCCGAAAGCTCTCCATGCGCTCCGAGCGTGCGCAAGGAGCCGGGTTTGGCTAAAAAGGTCCGTCTTAGGAACTCTCAGGCAAGGATTGAGTTCCCGCGCCGAAACTCCCCCGGACGATAGCGCGGCCGCTTCGTTGCCGCTCAGATGCATCAAGTGAATTGGCGTATTCGCCACCTCGACGGCTGGAGACTGGGACGACCACCGGATCGTGTCGGTTCAAAAATGAACACAAGCGATCCACCTCCACCCGGTCTCGTTCTGGAATTCACCGTCGGATGCGGTAGATCACGACGTCGTTGCCGTGACGGTTCGCGCTTCGCTCGAGCAGATAGTTCGATTTCTCCAACACACGGCGGGATGCAGCGTTGCCGATATAGACGATGCCGATGAGGGAGGGCAGCGCAAGCTGTAATAGTCCGATGTCCGTCAGCGCGGTCGCGATCTCGCTTGCAAATCCCTGGCCCCAGAATTCGCGCTTGAATGCGTAGGCGATCTCGATCTCGTCGACATCGTCCACGAGAATGTGCCGGATGCCGGCCCGTCCGGCAAAGGCCCCGTCTTTCCTTCGCAGTGTCCAGAGCCCGAAGCCGTGCTGGTCCCAATGGGCCATATTGGTCGCAAGATAGGCGCTCGCGACCTCGGGCGTCCGCACCCCGCCGAGAAAACGGGAGACCTCGGCATCGCGATGCAGCGCGACGAGGTCGGCGAGGTGATCCTCGCGCAACCGCTCGGCGGTCAGGCGGTCGGTGCTGAAATGGTCCACGGAGACAGATCGCCGATTGGGTGGCGTGTCGCTCATGCTGCTATCGCTACGGGCTGATCATGACATCATGCCCCTGTTTTGCCCGACGGGTCAACGGACGAGGCGGGTGGTTTGTTGCCTTGCGCGTAACCCGTTGATTTCACGACCCCCGTCTACTGTGCATGGGGTTGTTTTCGTACTTTTGCTTTGGAAGCGGCTAGCCCGCGCCCAGCGCGACCGCGACGTTGTACGTCACGAGGCTCGCCGCATAGGCCAGCACCAGCATGTAGGCGAAGGTGACCCCCATCCAGGCCCAGCTTCCGGTCTCGCGCCGGATCACGGCGAGCGTGGAGGCGCATTGCGGGGCGAAGATGTACCAGGCCAGCATCGACAGCGCGGTCGCGAGCGACCATTTCGTCGCCAGCACCTGGCCGATCTGCTCGGCCGCTTCCTTGCCGCCCTCGATCGCATAGACGGTGCCGAGCGCCGCGACCGCGACCTCGCGCGCCGCCATGCCCGGGATCAGGGCAACCGCGATCTGCCAGTTGAAGCCGACGGGGGCGAGCAGGGGCGCGAGCGCCTTGCCGATCATCGCAGCGAGGCTGAAGTCGATGGCCGGCCCGGTCGCGCCCGCGGGCGGCTGCGGGAACGAGGCCAGGAACCAGATCAGCACCATCATCGAGAAGATCGTGGTGCCGGCGCGCTGCAAGAACATCTTGGCGCGGGTGTAGATGCCGATCACGATCGATTTCAACCGCGGCATCTTGTAGTCCGGCAGCTCCAACATGAAGGGCGCCGGCGCAAAGTCGCGCAGCATGAAGAACTTGATCAGGAACGAGACGACGAGCGCGCTGATGATGCCGGCGGCATAGAGGCCGAACATCACGAGGCCCTGCAGATTGATGAAGCCCCAGACGTCCTTGGCCGGAATGAAGGCGGAGATGATCAGCGTGTAGACCGGAATGCGCGCCGAGCAGGTCATCAGCGGCGCGATCAGGATCGTGGTCAGCCGGTCGCGCTTGTTGTCGATGACGCGCGTCGCCATGATGCCGGGAATGGCGCAGGCAAAGCTCGACAGGAGCGGAATGAAGGCGCGGCCGTGCAGCCCGGCGCCGCCCATGATGCGGTCCATCAGGAACGCCGCGCGCGCCATGTAGCCGAAATCTTCCAGGAGCAGGATGAACAGGAAGATGAGGATGATCTGCGGCAGGAACACGATGACGCTGCCGACGCCGGAGATCACGCCGTTCTGCAGGAAGCTTTGCAGCAAGCCGTCGGGCAGCGTGGCCTGCACCAGCTCCCCGAGCGAGTCGAAGCCGGACTTCAGCAGCTCCATCGCCGGCTGCGCCCAGGCGAACACCGCCTGGAACATCACGAACAGGATCAGCGCGAGCACGATCAGCCCGCCGACCGGATGCAGCACGACGGCGTCGATCCGTGCGGTCCAGGTGTCGGGGCGAGCAGGCAGGCTGACGCAGTCGGCGATGATGCGGTCGGCCTCGCGCTGGGTCGCGCGCAATTCGCTGACGCTGAGCGCGCGCCAGATGTTGTCCTGCGGCTCGGCGGCAAGCTTGACCGAGATCTCGTCGGTCAGCTTGAGCAGGTCGGCCGTGCCGCCCTTGCGCACCGCGATCGAGGTGACCACGGGCACGCCGAGCTCCTTAACGAGCCGCTCGACGTCGACATTGATGCCGCGGCGGCTTGCGATGTCGAACATGTTGAGCACGAGGATCATCGGCCGCCCGGTGCGCTTCAGCTCCAGCAGCAGGCGGATGGTCAGGCGCAGATTGGTGGAATCGGCCACGCACAGCACGAGATCGGGCAGGGTCTCGCCGGAGGCCTTGCCGAGCACGAAGTCGCGGGTGATCTCTTCGTCCGGGCTGCGGCCGCGCAGCGAATAGGTGCCGGGCAGGTCGACCACGGAGACCTGGCGGCCGAGCGGGGTGACGAAGAAGCCTTCCTTGCGCTCGACCGTGACGCCGGGATAGTTCGCGACCTTCTGCCGGCTGCCGGTCAGCGCGTTGAACAGCGAGGTCTTGCCGCTGTTGGGCGTGCCGACCAGGGCGAGATGCAGCAGGGGTGCTTCCATGGGATCAAGGGCCTGGGGGCAAAATTCCGGTCGCGCGTCAGGCGACGATGATGGCCATGGCTTCGCGACGGCGGACTGCGATCGTGATGCTGTCGACCCGTACCGCGATCGGGTCGCGCCCGACCAGCCCCTCATGCAGGATCTCGACCCGGGCGCCCTCGACGAAGCCGAGCTCGATCAGGCGGCTCTCGAGCTCGACGTCCGAAAGTGCCGAGTCCGCCTGCTTGGCGGCGAGGTGCTGGATGACGCCGGTATAGCCGCGCTGGGCCAGACCCAGCGGCATGTGCGAACGCGTATCAGTGGTGTCGGTCATGCCCTGTATTTTCAACGCCGGGCATTGAGGTCAAGCGCGGTCGCCCGCTGAAGCTGCACCTTAGAGCGATTTTAAAGTGCGGCGGCCGGGGCGCCGTCGCGGGCGCCCCCGACGGCTACTGGGCCGGGACCTTGTCCGGCTGGGCGGCCATGGCGCGGCTCTTGAAGTAGTCCAGGACGAAGAGACGGATCGCCGACGACAGATTGCCCTGCTGGCGGTTGTTGTCGATCTCGCCGACCAGCTCGGACAACGTCATGTTGCGCAGGCCGGAGATCTCTTTCATGCCGTTCCAGAACGCCTCTTCCAGGCTGACGCTGGTCTTGTGGCCGGCGACGACGATCGACCGTTTCACGACCGGCGACTTCATGGCTGCTCCTCGCGATCGATCCGGTGCTGGTCCAGGTGCTCCTTGGCCTGGTCCGCCTGCTTCGCCTCGGACGACCGTTCCGCCTTCGTGCGCCCGAATTTCGCCCGGTTGGCGTCCGCCTGCTTCGCCGAGGCTTCCCGCTCGACGCGCTTCCTGAAACGATTCAGGTTGATGACGTTCCCCATGCCGCGTCTCCATCATCCGATCCTCTTCAGGCAGGATGGAACATTCAGAAACAGGGCGCCGCATTGCGCCCCAAAAGACTTGATCGCCATTCGCTCGTCCTCGTCAATCGGCCCTTGGGGCCATCAAAGGATGCTTCGCCCCGTCGAGGGCAGCAGGGCTGCGTAACACGCCGCCCCGCCGCAACATTGACGGTAATCAAATCCTGCCCCCAAAACCGCATATTTTTGGGCGCCGAGCGTCCGTATCATTACGGATGGCTATCGGAATTCGGAATTTTATCCCGGGCTGGTCATCTTCTCGGGGCGCACCAGGCGGTCGAACTCCTCGGCCGAGACGAAGCCGAGCCGCAGCGCCTCCTCCTTCAGCGTGGTGCCGTTGGCATGCGCCGTCTTGGCCACCTTGGCGGCGTTGTCGTAGCCGATCTTCGGGGCCAGCGCCGTCACCAGCATCAGCGAGCGCTCCATCAGCTCCTTGATGCGCTTCTCGTCGGCGCGGATGCCGCTGACGCAATGCTCGGTGAAGCAGCCCGCGGCATCCGCCATCAGGCGGATCGAGTGCAGCATGTTGTAGGCCAGCACCGGCTTGTAGACGTTGAGCTCGAAATGGCCCTGGCTGCCGGCGACCGTGATCGCGGTGTGATTGCCGAACACCTGGCAGCACACCATGGTCATCGCCTCGCACTGGGTCGGGTTGACCTTCCCCGGCATGATCGAGGAGCCGGGCTCGTTCTCCGGCAGGATCAATTCGCCGAGGCCCGAGCGCGGTCCGGAGCCGAGCAGTCGGATGTCGTTGGCGATCTTGAACAGGCCGGTCGCGACCGAATTGATGGCACCGTGCGCCAGCACATAGGCGTCGTTCGAGGCCAGCGCCTCGAATTTGTTGGCGGCGCTGGTGAAGGGCAGCTTGGTGATCCCGGCGACATGCTTTGCGAACAGTTTTGCAAAGCGCGGCTTCGAGTTGAGGCCGGTGCCGACGGCGGTGCCGCCCTGCGCCAGCGGATAGAGGTCCTTCACCGCGACCTTGAGCCGGGCGATGCCGCTTTCGACCTGCGCTGCATAGCCGGAGAATTCCTGACCGAGCGTCAGCGGCGTCGCATCCTGGGTATGGGTACGGCCGATCTTCACGATCTTCGAAAACTCCTTCTCTTTCTTGCGCAGCACGCGCAGCAACTCGGCGAGGGCAGGGACGAGATCGACATTGATGCGGCTTGCCGCCGCGATGTGCATCGCGGTCGGGAAGGAATCGTTCGACGACTGGCTCATGTTGACGTGATCGTTGGGATGCACCGGCTTCTTGGCGCCGAGTTCGCCGCCGAGCAGCTCGTTGGCGCGGTTGGCGATGACCTCGTTGAGGTTCATGTTGCTCTGCGTGCCCGAGCCGGTCTGCCACACGACAAGCGGGAAATGATCGTCCAGCTTGCCCTCGATCACCTCGCGCGCGGCGCGGACGATGGCATTGGCGCGGCGCTGATCGAGCAGTCCGAGTTCGAGATTGGACTGCGCGGCGGCGAGCTTGACCATGCCGAGGGCATGCACGAGCGAGATCGGCATGCGGTCGGTGCCGATGCGGAAATTCTGGCGCGACCGCTCGGTCTGCGCCCCCCAATAGCGATCGGCGGGCACCTCGATGGGACCGAAACTATCGGTCTCGGTGCGGGTCGCCGGGCGGGCGGTGTTCGAGCGGGAAGCTTTGGCCATGAGCACATCCATTCTGCCGCGCGAAACGCCGCACGGCCTCTTCATGTGCTTCTCTATATAGGCAGTTGGGGCGGGCGCGATGGCGTCGCGGCCAACCTAGATCATTTCTTGCGGAAACGATCGAGCCGCACGACCTCGGCGCCGCCCTGGCTCGGCGGGGTTGGCTCATCGGCAGCTTCCGCCTTCTCCGCGGCAGGTGCCGGGACCGATACGGCCGATGGCGCAGGCGCTGCCGGCAGATTGTCCGGCGCGACCTCGGCGACGTCGGAGGTGTCGAATTGGAGGCCGAACTTCACGGACGGATCAAGGAAGCTCTTGATCGCACTGAACGGCACCACCAGCCGCTCCGGAATGCCGCCAAAGGACAGGCCGACCTCGAAGCGGTCCTCGAGCACGGTCAGGTCCCAGAACTGGTGCTGGAGGATGATCGTCATCTCCTCCGGATATTGCGCGAGCAGCCGCGGCGACAGCTTCACGCCCTCGGCCTTGGACACGAAGGTGATGAAGAAATGGTGCTCGCCCGGCAGGCCATGGGCCGCGGCATCGGTCAGCACCTTCCGCAGCACGCCGCGCAGCGCGTCGCGGGCCAGCACATCGTATCGGATATGATCGGTCGCCATGGTGGTCCTGTTGCATCCCCGAAGCCGGACCCTGCCGATCCGACTCGCCAAGCCGCAATAGTACCGCGCCTGACGGGTGAGCAGGAGTCCCCGCCGGGGAAGAAAGCAAAGAGTAAAGTGGAGGCTTCTGTTGCCAGGTGCCTCCGAACCCCGCCTAGCGGAGCTTAACCCACTAGGACTTTAGAGTGGTCTTTCAAACTGCGTTACGCAGCCTGAGCAACCGGAGCAAAGTTGTCGTTGGCAACTATTGCAGTAGCCCGATAACGGCGGAACAATACCGGGAAAAAGCACGCCCTTTACGCCCTCGTCGATCCTATTTCGCCCCCGCCAAAGCCCAGCTTCAGGCTCGCCCGATGGTGGGCTTTGGTGGAGGCGCCGGGTACCGCCCCCGGGTCCGAATGGTTTATTACGACGACCGTTTATTTCCATAGCCGGCGAACCGGCACTCCCAATATAGGGGGCAAAGCTCCCGAAAAACAGAGGGTTGGAGGAGCTATCCTGCGGTTCCCTTTGGATAGGTTTCAGGCCGCCTTGGGCCGCTCTCCTGCGCGGCGGTCTGACTCTTGATGGCGGCTGCTGATGGCGGCTGCTGGTCGCGATCCCCGTCAGTGTCGGCGTCACTTATTTCCTGCGGCGGAAAGTAGCAGCATGACCGGCCGAAGCCCGATCTGGTCCCTGATCTTCGCCTTCTGTCCGATGTCGCTGCTCGCCGAGGGCGGGACCGCGGCGACGGCACCTGATGCACCGGGGCGCACAGTGGGTGCATGACTGGATGACCGACAGGCAGCGAAGCGCCCTCATCCTGCGATCGCACAATTGCTGCACTGCTTCTGAGCGCGATGGTTGCGGTGGTCGCGTCCATCTCGCGCAGCAATCCACTCTGGCATCGCCTTGCCGGTGGCGTGTTGGGTTTTGCTGGCATTGTCTGATGAAAATCGCTAGGCAGTGATCCGGGCGGGGGTAACCAGTTCCAGCCGATTTAGAACAACAGTGCTCGTGACTTACGGGTCGCGGAGGAGACAGGCATGGCCGACACGATGGGCCACTCAGCGACAGCCACCCGAAACACCCGGTTGGCGCTCGGCTTTTGTCTGCTGGCGATTGCGCCGCAGATTTTCGAATTGATCTGGTCGATCGGGACGATCTTCGGCTGGGGGACTGGCCGCGGTCCGGCGGCGGTCGTCACCAGCCACGCGACAGCGCTGCTGGCCGGCGCGCCCAGTGCCATCTTCGGATCGTTCGGCGGCGGCGCCAAGAAGATGTCGTCCGAGGTGCTGCTGGCGCTGATCTATTCCTATCCGCTGTTTGCGGTGGCGATCCTCACGGTGTTCATGACCATCCGTTCGGCGCAAGACTATGTCGGCGGCGTCGTGCTGATGGCCCTTGCCCTGTTCGCGCTGTGGGCGTCGAGTGATTTGCAAGGCATGCGTGGCTTCTCCTTCGGTGCAGGCACTGCGCCACGTATGTTCGGCGGGCTGCTGGTTGCCCTGTCTGCCGGCGTCGCGTTGACCGGCCTGATCACGGAGGGACCGGCGCTTGCCCATTATTCCTGGCGCGGGCCGCTGTTCGTGATGGCCGCGATCCTGTTCTTCGCGCTGGCGATCCGGCCGCTCGGCCTCGTGGTCACGGCTTTTGCCAGCTTCATGATCGCGGCGACGGGCTCGCACGAGACGCGCTGGCTGGAAGCGGCCATCGTCGGCGCCTGCCTGACGCTCGGCTGTGCAATCCTGTTCCCCTACGTGCTCGGGCTGCCGATGCCGATGTTTCCGCGTTTCCTGATCCAGTGAGGGCGTGATGGATATCTTTGCCAACCTCGCTCACGGCTTCGCCGTCGCGTTCTCCCCGATCAATCTCCTGATGTGCCTGATCGGCGCCCTCGTCGGCACGCTGGTCGGCGTTCTACCTGGCATCGGAACCATCGCGACCGTTGCCATGCTGCTGCCGATCACCTTCGGACTGCCGCCGGTGGGCGCGCTGATCATGCTCGCCGGCATCTATTACGGCGCGCAATATGGCGGCTCGACCACGTCGATCCTGGTCAACATACCCGGTGAGGCGACATCGGTCGTGACCGCCATCGACGGTCACCAGATGGCGAAGCAAGGCCGTGCCGGCCCGGCGCTGGCGATCGCCGCGATCGGCTCGTTCTTCGCCGGCTGCGTCGCGACCGTCTTGATCGCACTGCTTGGCGCACCCCTGACGAAACTCGCGCTGGCGTTCGGCCCGGCCGAATATTTCTCGCTGATGGTGCTCGGTCTGATCTTCGCGGTCGTGCTGGCCAAGGGCTCGGTGCTGAAGGCGATTGCGATGATCGTGTTCGGCCTCTTGCTGTCGATGGTCGGCTCGGACATCGAGACCGGCGCCTCGCGCATGGCCTTCAACATTCCGGAGCTCGCCGACGGACTCGGCTTTGCGACGGTGGCGATGGGTGTGTTCGGCTTCGCCGAGATCATCCGCAATCTCGACCACGGCGCCGAGATGAACCGCGACCTCGTGCAGCAGAAGATCACCGGCCTGATGCCCACCAGGAAGGACCTGGCGGATGCGACGCCGCCGATCCTGCGCGGCACCGTGCTCGGCTCGATCCTCGGTATCCTGCCCGGCGGCGGCGCGGTGATCGCGTCCTTCGCGGCCTATACGCTCGAGAAGAAGCTCTCAAAGACCCCGTCCCGGTTCGGCCGCGGCGCGATCGAGGGCGTGGCGGGACCGGAGAGTGCCAACAACGCCGCGGCACAGACCTCGTTCATTCCGCTGCTCACGCTCGGCATCCCGCCGAACGCGGTGATGGCGCTGATGGTGGGTGCCATGACCATCCATGGCATCGTGCCCGGTCCGCAGGTGATGCAGAAGCAGCCGGATCTCGTCTGGGGCATGATCGCCTCGATGTGGATCGGCAATCTGATGCTGATCATCATCAACCTGCCGCTGGTCGGAATCTGGGTGCGGCTCTTGCGCGTGCCGTACCGGCTGATGTTCCCCTCGATCGTGATCTTCTGCGCGATCGGCATCTATTCGGTGAACAACGCGCCGGTCGACGTCATCCTCGCGGGCGTGTTCGGTCTCGTCGGCTATTGGCTGATCAAGCACGATTTCGAGCCGGCGCCGTTGCTGCTCGGCATGGTGCTCGGACCGCTGATGGAGGAGAACCTGCGCCGGGCGCTGCTGATCTCGCGTGGCGACTGGAGCGTGTTCCTGACGCGTCCGTTGTCGGCGGTGCTGCTTGCGGTCGCGGCGAGCCTGCTTGTCCTGACAGTGCTCCCCGTGTTGCGCGCCAAGCGCGACGAGGTGTTCACCGAGTCCGAGAACTGAGGTCGCTCGCGCCCTGCGCCCGCGCCGCGCCCTGCGTCGGCACGCCGCATTCGGAAGTCGAATCGACTTGTGTTACGGCTTTGTGAAATGGAAATGCCGGCCTTTGGGCCGGCATTTTATTGTGTCCAAAGGGGGATCGCCATGACGTTCATTCGCGCGCTCGCAGGCGCATGTGCAGCAGCGATAGCATCGCTGGGCGCCTTTATCGCAACGGCTGAGGCGCAGACCTATCCGACGCGCAGCATTACCATGATCGTGCCCTTCGCGGCTGGCGGGCCGACTGACGTGATCTCACGGATCGTCACCGGGCACATGGCGCAGACGCTGGGGCAGAGCATCATCATCGAGAACGTCGTGGGTGCCGGCGGCACCACTGCCACGACGCGTGCAGCGCGTGCGGCCAATGATGGCTATACGCTGATCACCGGGCATATGGGCACGCATGCCGCCTCTGTGCCGCTCTATCCGAAGCTGGCCTATCAGCCCGAGAAAGACTTCGAGCCGATCGCCCTGCTGGCGGGCACGCCGATCCTGATCCTGGCGCGCAAGGACTTTCCGCCGAAGGACCTCAAGGAGTTCGTCACCTATGTGAAGGCGAATGCCGAGAAGGTGAACGCCGCGCATGCCGGCGTCGGCTCGGTTTCGCACGTCTCGTGCGAGCTTCTGCACTCGATCCTCGACATCAAGCCGGTCGGCGTGCCCTTCAACGGGACGGGACCTGCGATGAATGCGCTGGTGGCGGGTCAGGTCGACTACATGTGCGACCAGATCGTCAACGCCGTCCCGCAGATCAATGCCGGCACCATCAAGGCCTATGCGATCGCCACGGCCGAGCGCAACCCGTCGCTGCCGAACGTGCCGACCACGGCGGAAGCCGGCCTGCCGGCATTCCAGGCTCAGGCCTGGAACGCGATGTTCGCGCCCAAGGGAACCTCGCCTGCGATCGTGGCAAGTGTGAACGCCGCCGCCGTCAAGGCACTCGACGACGAGACTGTGAAGAAGCGCCTGCTCGAACTCGGCAGCGTCATCCCCGCGCCGAAGGACCGAACCCCGGAGGCGCTGGCGACCCTGGTCAAGAACGAGATCACGAAGTGGAGCCCGGTGCTCAAGCCGGCAAATTAAGCGAAAGCGATCAAGGCGCTAGGCGAGGGGCGGAACGCTGAGTTTCGCCCCCTTGTCGTTTGTGCCGGGAACACTCACTTTTCCGGGTATAATCGACGGGGACAGCGAATCGCCGCTGTTGCAGCGCGGGGGCGGCCGCTAAGTTCGCCGCCTCCCCAAAGGCTCAGTCGCAACATGCACCAGTATCAGGACCTGCTCGAGCGGATTCTTTCAGACGGCGTCGAGAAGACCGACCGGACCGGCACCGGCACGCTCTCGGTGTTCGGCCATCAGATGCGCTTCAATTTGTCGGCCGGCTTCCCGATGCTGACAACCAAGCGGCTGCCGCTGAAGGCGATCGTGCATGAGCTGCTCTGGTTCCTGAAGGGCGACACCAACATCAAATATCTGCGCGACAACGGCGTCACGATCTGGGACGAGTGGGCGGACGCCAATGGCGATCTCGGTCCGGTCTACGGCCATCAGTGGCGCTCCTGGCCGACACCCGACGGCGGCAGCATCGACCAGATCGCCAAGGTCATCGACATGATCAAGCGCACCCCGGATTCGCGTCGGCTGATCGTGACCGCCTGGAATCCGGCGGACGTCGACAAGATGGCGCTGCCGCCTTGCCATCTGCTATTCCAGTTCTATGTCGCGAACGGCAAGCTGTCGTGCCAGCTCTATCAGCGTTCGGCGGACGTCTTCCTCGGCGTGCCCTTCAACATCGCATCCTACGCGCTGCTCACCATGATGGTCGCGCAAGTTACCGGCCTCAAGCCCGGCGACTTCGTGCACTCGCTCGGCGACACCCATCTCTATTCCAACCACCTGGAGCAGGCGCGGCTCCAGCTCAGCCGCGCACCTCGCGCGCTGCCGGTGATGCGGATCAACCCCGATGTGAAGGACATCTTCTCCTTCCGCTACGAAGACTTCGAGCTCGTCGGCTACGATCCGCATCCGCACATCAAGGCGGAAGTCGCGGTCTGACACCGATGTCCTCGACCATCCGCCGTGCGCAGCTCGGGGAGGCCGGGCTCGTCCTGTCCTTCATCCGCGAGCTCGCTGAGTACGAAAAGCTCACGCACGAGGTCGAGGCGACCGAGGCCGACATCGCCGACGCGCTGTTCGGCGAGCGGCCGCAGCTCTATTGCGCGATCGCGGAGTGGAACGGCGAGCCGGTCGGCTTCGCGGTGTGGTTTCTCAATTTCTCCACCTTCAGCGGCCGCCACGGCATCTATCTCGAAGATCTCTATGTGCGGCCGTCGCATCGGGGCAAGGGTCTCGGCAAGGCGCTGCTGGCCTATCTCGCCAGGGAATGCGTCGACAACGGCTGGTCGCGCCTGCAATGGGCGGTGCTCGACTGGAACGCACCCTCGATCGCGTTCTACAAATCGCTCGGCGCGGTCATGATGGACGACTGGACGCTGTGCCGCGTCACCGGGCCTGCGCTGACACAGCTTGCCGGGAGCTCTGCCTGATGGAGATCGTCTTCGTCGTCGCGATCGCGGAGAACGGCGTTATCGGCACGGGCAATGCCATGCCGTGGCGGTTGAAGTCCGATATGGCGCGCTTCAAGGCGCTGACCATCGGCAAGCCCGTGATCATGGGGCGCAAGACCTTCGAGACCCTGCGCCGGCCGCTGCCGGGCCGCACCAACATCGTGGTCACGCGCGATGCGGCCTATCGCGCCAATGGCGCCATCGTCACGACGTCGCCAGCGGATGCCGGTGCGGTCGCGCTTGGCGATGCCCTGCGGCGTTCGGTCACTGAAATCGCGGTGATCGGCGGCGCCGAGATCTTCCGGCAATGGCTGGATCGCGCCGATCGTCTCGAAATTACCGAAGTGCACGCGCGCCCCGAAGGCGACACGTATTTCGACATCGACAAGGCGGAATGGGACGAGGTTGAACGCATCCGCCACCCTGCCGGCCCCGACGACAGCGCCGACGTCTCCTATGTGACATATCGTCGGCGGCGCGGCCATTAACCGCTTTCGTCAATGTTTACATTGACTTTTTCGTGCCCGAGCATAGCTCGGAAGACGGTCAGGGCTGCGTTGTAAGGGACTTGCCTGTCCCCTATAAAGCCGGACCGGACAAAGCGGGCGGGGGCAATTCCACCCTGCCGAGGAGAGCGTCGAATGCCGTGGAAGAATCAGGGCGGTGGCCCGTGGGGCTCGGGTCCAAAGGGACCATGGGGCTCGGGCCCGCAACCGGTCGGGCCGAGGCCGCCGGATCTGGAAGACCTTCTGCGGCGCGGCCAGGACCGCCTCCAGCAGATCATGCCGGGCGGCTATTTCTCCGGCATCGGCATCACGCTGATCATCCTGCTGATCGTCGCATTCTGGCTGCTGTCGGGCTTCTTCCGCGTGCAGTCCGAAGAGCTCGGCGTCGTGCTGCGCTTCGGCAAGCATGTCCGCACCGTGCAGCCCGGCCTGAACTATCATCTGCCCTATCCAATCGAGACAGTGCTGCTGCCCAAGGCGCTGCGCGTCAACACCATCTCCGTCGGCATGACGCTGATCGACGATCCGGCGCGGCGCGGCCGCTCCATTCGCGACGTGCCTGAAGAGAGCCTGATGCTGACCGGCGACGAGAACATCGTCGACGTCGACTTCACCGTGCTCTGGCGCATCAAGCCGGACGGCATCGGCGAATTCCTCTTCAACATCCAGAATCCCGAAGGTACCGTGAAGGCGGTCTCCGAGAGCGCGATGCGTGAGGTGATCGGCCGTTCGCAGATCCAGCCCATCCTGACCGGCGCCCGCAACACGATCGAGCAGCGTGTGCAGGAGCTGATCCAGAAGACCCTCGACAGCTACGGCGCAGGCATTCTCATCACCCAGGTGCAGATGCAGAAGGTCGATCCGCCGGCGCAGGTGATCGACGCCTTCCGCGACGTGCAGGCGGCCCGTGCCAATCTCGAGCAGCTGCAAAACGAGGCGCACACTTACGCCAACCAGGTCGTGCCGCAGGCGCATGGACGGGCAGCCAAGATCCTCCAGGACGCCGAGGGCTACAAGGAGCAGGCGGTTGCCGAGGCCAAGGGCCAGAGCGCGCGCTTCCTGAAGGTTTACGAGGAATACAAGAAGGCGCCCGATGTGACGCGAGAACGGATTTATCTGGAGACGATGGAGCGCGTGCTCGGCGGCGCCGACAAGCTCGTCTATGACGGTGGCCCCTCAGGCCAAGGCGTCGTGCCCTATCTGCCGCTTCCCGAACTGGCGCCCAAACGGACACCCGGTCCGCAGTCGAGCGGAGCAAGCCGATGAGGTCTCCGGTTACAGGTTTCGTCACGCTGATCGGGCTGCTCCTGGTCCTGATCGTGGCCTACATGTCGCTGTTCACGGTGCAGCAGACCGAGCAGACGATCGTGCTCCAGTTCGGCAGGCCGGTCGACGTCGTCACCGCGCCGGGCCTTCATTTCAAGGCGCCGTGGAATTCGGTGATCAACATCGACAAGCGGATCCTCGACCTGGAGAACCCGTCGCAGGAGGCGATCGCCTCCGACCAGAAGCGGCTCGTGGTCGACGCCTTTGCGCGCTACCGCATCAAGGATGCGCTGCGCTTCTATCAGAGCGTCGGCTCGATCCAGGCCGCCAACATCCAGCTCACCACGCTCCTGAACGCGGCGCTGCGCCGCGTGCTCGGCGAGGTCACGTTCATCAACGTGGTGCGCGACGACCGCGAGAAGCTGATGCTGCGCATCCGCGACCAGCTCGACCGCGAGGCCGACGGCTACGGCATTCAGGTCGTCGACGTCCGGATCCGCCGCGCCGATCTGCCGGAGCAGAACAGCCAGGCGGTCTATCTGCGCATGAAGACGGAGCGTGAGCGCGAGGCCGCCGAGTTCCGGGCACAGGGTGGCCAGAAGGCCCAGGAGATCAAGTCCAAGGCCGACCGCGAGGCGACCGTCATCGTCGCCGAGGCCAATTCGCAGGCCGAGCAGACCCGCGGTGCGGGCGATGCCGAGCGCAACCGTCTGTTTGCGGAGGCCTACGGCAAGGACGCCGACTTCTTCGCCTTCTACCGGTCGATGACGGCCTATGAGAACGGGCTGCGTGCGAACGACACCCGCTTCCTGCTGCGGCCGGATTCGGATTTCTTCCGGTACTTCGGTAACCCGTCCGGCAAGACGGCAACCGAGACGCCGGCGAAGCCGTAAGCTAGACAAGGGCGGCGGATTTCGCCGCCCTTTGTCCAGACAAGAACAGCATAACGGGAGGTTCCATTCCGATGAGGTCCATTGCGTTCGCCGACTTCCTCATCGGCCTAGGCATCCTGTTCGTGCTCGAAGGCTTGATGTTCGCAGCCAGTCCGAACTGGATGCGCAAAGCCATGAAAAGCGCCATCGCCACTCCGGACAACATCCTGCGGGCGGTCGGGATTGCCTCGGCCGTGGCCGGACTGGTCCTGATCTGGGTTATGCGTCGGCCGATTTAGGGCTTCGGCCAACGCCAAAGTGAAGGCGCCAGACTGGTTTTCGCCTTATTATCGGGCTCTTGAGGCCCGTGAAGCTCCGCGCTTGCGCCGTGCCCCCGTTCGAGCGCAGTCTGGCGCCGAATCCCTTTGTCTGGAGATCACAATGACCGCTGCCACCATTGCCCCGTCCCGCTCGCGCCGCCGCGTGCGACTTGGTGTGCGAATTGGGCTGGCCGCGCTCGCCGTCGGTGCTTTCAGCGCGTTCGGCACGCCGGCCCAGGCGCGCGGACCGGATGGCATCGCCGACGTCGCCGAGAAGGTGATCGACGCGGTCGTCAACATCTCGACCTCGCAGACGGTCGAGGCCAAGGGGGGCGGCAGCAACACCATGCCGCAACTGCCGCCAGGCTCGCCGTTCGAGGAGTTCTTTGACGACTTCTTCAAGAACCGCCGGGGTCCCGGCGGCGGCAGCAAGGGCGGCGAGCGCGGCGACAACAACCCGCCGCGCAAGACCAACTCGCTCGGAAGCGGCTTCATCATCGACACGGCGGGCGTCGTCGTCACCAACAACCACGTCATTGCGGATGCCGACGAGATCCACGTCATCCTCAACGACGGCACCAAGATCAAGGCCGAGCTGGTCGGCGTCGACAAGAAGACCGATCTCGCCGTGCTCAAGATCAAGCCGCCGAAGCCGCTGGTCGCGGTGAAGTTCGGCGATAGCGACAAGCTGCGCCTCGGCGACTGGGTGGTCGCGATCGGCAATCCCTTCAGTCTCGGTGGTACGGTGACGGCCGGCATCGTCTCGGCCAAGAACCGCGACATCTCCTCCGGGCCGTACGACAGCTACATCCAGACCGACGCCTCCATCAACCGCGGCAATTCCGGTGGTCCGCTGTTCAACCTCGACGGCGACGTCATCGGCGTCAACACGCTGATCATCTCGCCGTCCGGCGGCTCCATCGGCATCGGCTTCGCCGTGCCGTCGAAGACGGTGGTGGGCGTCGTCGACCAGCTCCGCCAGTTCGGCGAGCTGCGCCGCGGCTGGCTCGGCGTGCGCATCCAGAGCGTCACCGACGAGATCGCCGAAAGCCTCAACATCAAGCCCGCGCGCGGTGCGCTGGTCGCCGGCGTCGACGACAAGGGCCCGGCCAAGCCCGCCGGGATCGAGCCCGGCGACGTCGTCGTCAAGTTCGACGGCAAGGACGTCAAGGACCCGAAGGACCTGTCCCGCGTCGTCGCCGACACCGCGGTCGGCAAGGAGGTCGACGTCGTCATCATCCGCAAGGGCCAGGAAGAGATCAAGAAGGTCACGCTCGGCCGCCTCCAGGATCCCGACAAGGTGCAGGCGGCGGTGAAGACCGACGAGCCGGCGCCGGAGAAGCCGGTGACGCAGAAGGCGCTCGGCCTCGATCTCGCAGCGCTGAGCAAGGATCTGCGTACGCGCTACAAGATCAAGGAGAGCGTCAAGGGCGTGGTCGTCACCAATGTCGACGCCAATTCGGACGCCGCCGAGAAGCGTCTGTCCGCCGGCGACGTCATCGTCGAGGTGGCGCAGGAGGCGGTGTCGAGCGGCGCCGACATCCAGAAGCGGGTCGACCAGCTCAAGAAGGACGGCAAGAAATCGGTGCTGCTGCTGGTCTCGAACGGCGACGGCGAGCTGCGGTTTGTCGCGCTGAGCGTGCAGTAGGAAAGGCACGGTCCTGTAGGGTGGGCAAAGCGAAGCGTGCCCACCATCTTTCTACCCTCGCGGCAACAAGGGTGGGCACGGCGCAAGGGCGCGTTTGCCCACCTACGGCTGCTGAGCGTGCAGCAAGGGCGGCTAGCCCTCCACGAACTCGTCGCGCCGATACCCCTGCGCATAAAGCAGCGCAGTGAGATCGCCGTGATCGATCCGCGCCGCCGCAGCCGCCGCCACGGCGGGCTTGGCGTGATAGGCCACACCCAGCCCCGCGGCCTGGATCATCGCGAGATCGTTGGCGCCGTCGCCGACCACGACCGAGTCGATGTCGTCGAGATCGAACGATTCCATCAGGTCGACCAGCGTCGCGAGCTTCGCGGCGCGGCCCAGGATCGGTTCCTTCACTTCGCCGGTGAACTTGCCGTCGCGCACGACGAGCTCGTTGGCGCGGTTCTCCTGGAAGCCGATCTTGGCGGCGACCGCGCGCGTGAACAAAGTAAAGCCGCCGGAGACGAGGCAGGTGTAGGCGCCGTTCGCGCGCATGGTCGCGACCAGCTCGCGGCCGCCCGGCGTCAGCGTGATGCGCTTGGCCAGCACCTCGTCGACCGCGGTGGCCGGCAGGTCCTTGAGCAGCGCGACGCGCCCGCGCAGCGCCGGCTCGAACTCGATCTCGCCGCGCATCGCACGCTCGGTGATGCCTGCGACATGCGCCTTGACCCCGACGAAATCGGCGAGCTCGTCGATGCATTCCTGGCCGATCATGGTGGAATCCATGTCGGCGAGAAAAAGCTTCTTGCGCCTGGAGCCAACAGGCTGCACGACGATGTCGATGGGCAGGTCGCCGCGGAGCTCGCGCAACCGCTGCTCGATGGCGTGGCGGTCGCCTGCGAGGTTACTGTCGGCGCCGAAGGGGATGTCGACCGCAACCCCGTCGAACAGCCAGTGCGCGGGCGCCGCCTGCGGCAGCACGGCGCGGGCGCCGTCGACGATGGTCGAGTCGAGCGCGGGATTGTCAGGATTGCAGATCAGCGTGGCGACGAGGGACATTTGAGGTTTTCGTGAGCGAGGGGCATTCGAGCAAGGCCGTGCTTATCGCAGGCCCGACCGCCAGCGGCAAGTCGGCGCTGGCGCTCGAGCTTGCGCTCGCCGCCGGCGGCGTCGTCATCAATGCCGATTCCATGCAGGTCTATCGTGACCTCCGCATCATCACGGCGCGGCCGACCGCGGCGGACGAGGCGCTCGTGCCGCATCGGCTCTATGGCCACGTCGATGCCGCCGTGAATTTCTCGGCCGGTGCCTGGGTAAGCGATGCCGCGAAGGCGCTCCATGAGGCGAGGGCGCAGCGACGTCTGCCGATCTTCATCGGCGGCACCGGGCTCTATTTCAAGGCACTGACCACAGGTCTCTCCGTGGTGCCGCCGATCCCCGCCGAGCTGCGCGAGGACGTGCGCGCGCGGCTGGAGCGGAACGGCGTCGAGGCGCTGCACGCGGAACTCGCAGCCCGCGATCCGCGCGCGGCCGAGCGATTGAACCTGCGCGACCGCACCCGCATCGCCCGCGCGCTCGAGGTGATCGAGGCAACCGGCCGTTCGCTGCTCGATTGGCACTGCGAGGGACAGCCACCGCTGCTGCCCAAGGACAGTTTTCGTGCGATCTTCCTCGCGCCCGGGCGTGACGAGCTCTGTGCCCGCATCGATGCTCGTTTCGATGCCATGTTGGGCGCCGGCGCGCTCAAGGAGGTCGAGCGGCTCGCCGCCAGGCATCTCGATCCGCTGCTGCCGGCCATGAAGGCCCATGGCGTGCCGTCCTTGATCCGGCATCTGCGCGGCGAGCTCAGCCTGGAGGAGGCCGCCAGCATCGGCCGCGGCGATACCCGCCACTACGCTAAGCGGCAATTCACCTGGTTCCGGCACCAGCTGCCCGACTTCGAATGGGTCCGGCCGGAGGAGGCGAGGGGATGGCTCGCGGCGATCGTGACCGCGGAGCGGGACCTCGATTGACGCGCTTTTGTGCCGGGTTCCCGAATTTACCTCTCGCCGAACCCGGGGAACACCGCTACACTGCCAAAATCGCGCGGGAACGGCCGCATTGCCTTGACATCCAGGCTTTGGCGGCTATGTTTCGCGCAACCTTTGGGAAGCCGAGCGCCCGCCATGCGTAACATTATTACCAAACTCCTTATCGCCGTCGTACCCAGGCACACCGCCGGGGGTGGCTAGCTGCCATCCACATGACAGGCGGTGTGCATGGGCCCTCTTCGGGGCCTTTTTTATTTCCCGAACCCGACACGAACGAAGCCGCTGACAACAGCGCATCCGGAGCAAGCCAATGAGCGACAAGAGCCACGATCCGAACCAGATGACCGGCGCAGCGATGATCGTCCGCGCACTCATCGATCACGGCGTGACCGACATTTTCGGCTATCCGGGCGGCGCGGTGCTTCCGATCTACGACGAGATCTTCCAGCAGAGCGAGGTCCAGCACATCCTGGTCCGCCACGAGCAGGGCGCGGGCCATGCCGCCGAAGGCTATGCGCGCTCGACCGGCAAGCCGGGCGTTGCGCTGGTGACCTCCGGCCCCGGGGCCACCAACATGGTGACGCCGCTAACGGACGCGCTGATGGACTCGATCCCGCTGGTCTGCATCTCCGGCCAGGTGCCGACGCATCTGATCGGCAACGATGCGTTCCAGGAATGTGACACCGTCGGCATCACGCGCCCCTGCACCAAGCACAACTGGCTGGTGCGCGACGTCAACGATCTCGCCAAGGTGCTGCATGAGGCCTTCTACGTCGCAACCTCGGGCCGTCCGGGCCCGGTGCTGGTCGACGTCCCCAAGGACGTGCAGTTCGCCACCGGCACCTATCATCCGCCGCGCAAATCGGACGTGCACCGCTCCTACGCGCCGCGCCTGAAGGGCGATGCGACGCAGATCCGTAAAGCGGTCTCGCTGCTCGCGAATGCCAAGCGTCCCGTGATCTACAGCGGCGGCGGCGTGATCAATTCCGGCCCCGAGGCGACCAAGCTGTTGCGCGAGCTGGTCGAGGTCACCGGTTTTCCGATCACCTCGACGCTGATGGGCCTCGGCGCCTATCCGGCGTCGGGCAAGAACTGGCTCGGCATGCTCGGCATGCACGGCACCTACGAGGCTAACATGACCATGCATGATTGCGACGTCATGCTGTGCGTCGGCGCGCGCTTCGACGATCGCATCACCGGCCGCGTCGATGCGTTCTCGCCGGGCTCGAAGAAGATCCACATCGACATCGATCCGTCCTCGATCAACAAGAACATCCGGGTCGACGTGCCGATCATCGGCGATTGCGGCAACGTCCTCGGCGACATCCTCCAGGTGTTCAAGGCGGAGGCGAAGAAGCCCGACATCAGGTCGTGGTGGCAGCAGATCGCGCAATGGCGCGCCCGTAACTCGCTCTATTACAAGAAGAGCAACGACGTCATCCTGCCGCAGCACGCGATCCAGAGCCTGTTCGAAGCGACGCGAGGCAAGGATACCTACATCACGACCGAGGTCGGCCAGCATCAGATGTGGGCGGCGCAGTTCTACGGCTTCGAGGAGCCACATCGCTGGATGACCTCGGGCGGTCTCGGCACGATGGGCTACGGCCTGCCGGCCGCGGTCGGCGTTCAGGTGGCGCACCCGGACAGCCTCGTCATCGACATTGCGGGCGATGCCTCGGTGCAGATGACGATGCAGGAGATGTCGACGGCGGTTCAGTACGAGCTGCCGATCAAGATCTTCATTCTGAACAACCAGTACATGGGCATGGTGCGCCAGTGGCAGCAGCTGCTGCACGGCAACCGGCTGTCGCATTCCTATTCGGAGGCGCTGCCGGACTTCGTCAAGCTGGCGGAGGCCTACGGCGCCGTCGGCCTCCAGGTGCACAAACCGGCCGATCTCGATGGCGCCATCAAGGAGATGATCTCGGTCAAGCGCCCGGTGCTGTTCGACTGCCGTGTCGCGGCACTCGAAAACTGCTTCCCGATGATCCCCTCCGGCAAGGCACATAACGAGATGCTGCTGCCGGAGCAGGCCAACGACGAGGCCACCGCGAAGGCATTCGCCGGCGGCAAGGCGCTGGTCTGAGGCCATGTTCGACCCGAGGGAGCTCGAGCGCGCACATGCGATCGTGGGGCAGGCGGTGCCGGCAACGCCGGCGCATGCCTGGCCGTTGCTCGCAGGTCGGCTCGGCACCGAGGTCGTGGTGAAGCACGAGAACCACACGCCGATCGGCGCCTTCAAGGTGCGCGGCGGCCTCGTCTATCTCGAACGGCTGAAGCGCGAGCGGCCGAACACGCCGGGTATCATCTCGGCGACGCGCGGCAATCACGGCCAGAGCCTCGCCTTTGCCGCGAGCCGGCACGGCGTGCCCGCGGTGATCTATGTGCCGCGCGGCAACTCGGTCGAGAAGAACCGCGCGATGAAGGCCTTCGGTGCCGAACTCGTCGAACACGGCGAGGACTTTCAGGCGGCACGCGAGGAAGCCGAGCGTCGCGCGCAGTTCGCCGGGCTCCACATGGTGCCCTCGTTCCACCCGGATCTCGTTCTTGGCGTTGCGACCTACGCTCTCGAACTATTCCGCGCAGTGCCCGACCTCGACGTCCTCTATGTGCCGATCGGGCAGGGCTCCGGCATCTGCGGCTGCATCATGGCGCGCGACCTGCTCGGCCTGAAGACCGAGATCGTCGGCGTACAGTCGACGGAAGCGCCGTCCTATGCGCTGTCGTTCGCGGCCGGAAAAATCGTGACGACCGAGACCAGCAACACGCGCGCCGACGGCATGGCAACGCGCATCCCCGACGAGGATGCGTTCGCGCTGATCCGCAAGGGCGCCTCGCGCATCGTAGAGGTCACCGACGACGAGGTCGCCGCCGCGATCCGTGCCTACTGGACCGATACGCATAATCTCGCCGAAGGCGCCGGCGCAGCCGCGCTGGCGGCGGCGCTGCAGGAAAAGAGCAAGCTGAAGGGCAGGCGCGTCGGTCTCGTGCTGTCCGGCGGCAATATCGATTTCGATCTGTTCCGCCGTTGGGTCGGGATGGACGCGCCAGCCAAAGAATCGGCCAAGGCGTGACGGAGAGACAAGAGGGGACGACAATGAACCAGCCCGCATCCGCCTATTTCATCGAGGACCGTCACGATCCCAACGAGACGCATACGCTTGCTGTGCTCGTGCAGAACGAGCCGGGCGTGCTCGCGCGCGTCATCGGCCTGTTCTCGGGGCGCGGCTACAACATCGAGAGCCTCACGGTCTCGGAGACCGAGGCTCAGAAGCACCTCTCTCGGATCACCATCGTCACCACGGGCACGCCGATGGTGATCGCGCAGATCAAGAACCAGCTCGACCGCATGATCCCGGTGTATCAGGTCGTCGACATGACCCAGACCAAGCGCTCGATCGAGCGCGAGCTGGCGATGGTGAAAGTGCGCGGACAGGGCGAGCATCGGGTCGAGGCGCTCCGGCTGGCGGATGCGTTCCGCGCCCGGGTGATCGACGCCACCACCGAGAGCTTTGTGTTCGAGATCACAGGCAATACGGACAAGATCAATCAATATATCGACCTGATGCGCCCGCTCGGCCTCGTCGAGGTGTCGCGCACCGGCGTTGCCGCGATCGGCCGCGGGCCTGAAGGGATGTGAGCCATGCTGGCGCGCGACTGGTACTACAACGAGCGGAACCGGATGGGGATCGAGCCCGCTGTAGCCTCGATCTACGACAACCATGACGATGCCGATCTGCGGGCGCGCGCCGCGCTGAAGATGCTCGGGGTCCAGCGTGGCTGGCGCATCGCCGATATCGGCTGCGGCAACGGCGTACTCGCCACCGAGGCGGCGTTGATGGGCGCCGACGTCGACGCCATCGACATTTCGCCGGCAATGCTGGCGCTGGCCGAAATCTATGCCCGCGACCGCAAGGCACCGGTGCGCACCCAATCCGCCGGCCTGCTCAGCTTCGCCTACCGGCCCGAATCCTACGATCTCATCGTCAGCGAGTTCACGCTGCACCATCTGCCGGATTTCTGGAAGGCGGTGGCGATGTCGCGGATTTTTCGCGCGCTCAAGCCCGGAGCGACGTTTTATCTTCGTGACATTGTTTACTCATCGATGCCCGACGCGATCGAGCGTGACGTCGAGCAATGGGCCGACTTCCAGATCAAGAACCACGATTTCTCCCGCGAGGGCGTGGTGACCCACATGCGCGACGAATATTCCACCTTCGGCTGGGTGATGGAGCGGATGCTGACTGACGTCGGCTTCACCCTGGTCGCGGCCGACTACCACGCGCCGATGCACGGCACGTATCTGCTGCGGAAACCGAAAGCCGGCGAGCAAGGCTAGGTCAGAACAATAAACAGGGCTGCGCGACAAGGCAGAACCGAGAACAATGAAGCCGGCCGACATCCTCATCGCCGTCATGGTGGCGATCATCTGGGGGCTTGCCTTCGTGGCGAGCCGGATCGCGCTCGACGAGCTTTCGCCGGAGCTGATGACGGCGTTGCGCTTCACCATTGCGGCGATGCCGTGCCTGTTCATCCGTAAGCCCAAAATTGCCTGGTCGCTGCTGATCGCAATCAGCTTCACGCTGTTCCTCGGCCAGTTCCTGTCGCAGGCCTACGGCATCGCCCATGGCGTCCCGGTGGGCCTCACCTCCGTCGTCGTGCAGAGCCAGGCGCTGTTCACGATCGGCTTTGCCGCGATCCTATTCGGCGAACGTCCGACGCCGGTGCAGACGCTCGGCGTCGCCATCGCCGCGGCGGGCTTGCTGATGATCTGCGGCACGGTCGGTTACGATTTCAGCGTCGGTGCCTTCGCGGTGCTGATGATCTCGCCGCTCAGCTTCGCAATCGGCAATCTGCTGCTTCGTGGCGCGCGCGGCGTGCCGATGTTCGACCTGTTTGCCTGGCTCTGCCTCGCCTCGGCCGTGCCGCTGTTTGTGCTGGCGCTGATCGCCAATGGGCCGGCATCGACCTGGACGTCGCTGACGCACATGTCGCTGGCATCGGCGCTCTGCATGCTGATGCTCGGCGGCATCTCGACCAGCATCGCCTATTGGCTGTGGGGCCGCCTCTTGCGCGACTACCCGGCTGCGCAAGTCGTGCCGTTCGCGCTGCTGGTGCCGTTCGTGGGCTCGGCGGCCTCCAGCATCGTGTTTGGCGAACGGTTCGGTCCGCTTCGCCTCGCCGGCATGCTGACCGTGATTGGCGGTGTCGCCGTGATGGTGCTGGCGAAGCGCCCGCAAGTTCTGCCGAAGACTGCGTGAGGTGATGATGACCTACTCGCTGTTCTATGCCTTCCTCGTCTTCATGGTCGTGATGTACTTCACGCCCGGGCCGAACAACATCATGCTGCTGTCCTCCGGCCTGACCTACGGCTTCCGGCGCACCATCCCGCACATCGTCGGCATCGTGCTCGGCTTCGCCTTCATGGTCGCCGCGGTCGGCCTCGGGCTCGGCTCGGTGTTCCTGGCCTATCCGATCCTCCAGACCATCCTGAAATATGCAGGCGCCGCCTACCTGATTTACCTGGCTGCCGCGATCGCCATGGCCGGTCCGGCAAAGCCGGGCGAGGAGAATGGCCGCGGCCCCATGACCTTCTGGGGCGCGGCGATGTTCCAATGGATCAACGCCAAGGGCTGGGTGATCGTGATCGGCACCATCACCGCCTATGCGGCGATCGCCCAATTCCCGATCAACATCGCCATTCAGACTGTGATCAGCCTGATCGTCGGCACAGTCTCGACCGTAGTCTGGGCCCTGTTCGGCTCCGCATTGCGGCCGGTCCTGACCTCCGAGCGGCTGGTCCGCGCCTTCAACATCCTGATGGCGATCCTGCTGCTGGCCTCCCTCTACCCCGTTTTCATGGATGCATGATGTCGCGGATTTCCATGCAGAAACGGGTTTCCCTCAGGGCTGAAAATGCTCTAGACAGCCCCCGAAATCCGCAAATTTCACCCTTCGGACACTGACCATTGGCCGATTTCGGCCCTGAACGAGGAAACGACCTATGCGTGTTTATTACGATCGCGACGCCGACCTGAACCTGATCAAGGGCAAGAAGGTCGCCATCGTCGGCTATGGCAGCCAGGGCCATGCCCATGCGCTCAATCTGAAGGATTCCGGCGTCAAGGAAGTCGCTATTGCGCTGCGCAAGGGTTCGGCCTCGGCCAAGAAGGCGGAAGCTGCCGGCTTCAAGGTGCTCGAGGTTGCGGAAGCCGCCAAATGGGCCGACCTTGTCATGATGCTGACCCCGGACGAGCTCCAGGGCGACATCTATCGCGAGCACCTGCACGACAACATGAAGAAGGGCGCCGCCCTCGTGTTCGCCCACGGCCTCAACGTCCACTTCAACCTGCTCGATCCGCGTGCAGACCTCGACGTGCTGATGATCGCGCCGAAGGGCCCCGGCCACACCGTGCGCTCGGAGTACCAGCGCGGCGGCGGCGTGCCCTGCCTGATCGCGATCGCCAAGGACGTCTCCGGCAATGCCCATGACCTCGGCCTGTCCTACGCTTCCGCCATCGGCGGCGGCCGCGCCGGCATCATCGAGACCACCTTCAAGGAAGAGTGCGAGACCGACCTGTTCGGCGAGCAGGTGGTGCTCTGCGGCGGCCTGGTCGAACTGATCAAGGGCGGCTACGAGACCCTGGTCGAAGCCGGCTACGCGCCGGAGATGGCCTATTTCGAGTGCTTGCACGAAGTGAAGCTGATCGTCGACCTGATCTATGAAGGCGGCATCGCCAACATGAACTACTCGATCTCCAACACCGCCGAGTACGGCGAATACGTCACCGGCCCGCGCATCATCACCGACGAGACCAAGAAGGAGATGCGCAAGGTTCTGGCCGACATCCAGGGCGGCAAGTTCGCCCGCGACTGGATGCTCGAGAACAAGGTCAACCAGACCTCGTTCAAGGCGACCCGCGCCAAGCTCGCGGCGCACCCGATCGAGGAAGTCGGCGCGAAGCTGCGCGACATGATGCCCTGGATCAAGAAGGGTGCGCTGGTCGACAAGAGCAAGAACTAAGCCGTTGTGCTCCGGACGCGCTCAGCACCTTGGTGATACGCTGCTGATCCGGGGCCCGGCGCGGCTCCTGCGTCCCGGCTCTGCGCTCCGCTTCGCTGCGCTTGTCCGGGACGCGAGCGCAAGAGCTTCGCTCGCCAAGCCAAATCGTGAACCTTTGCCGTTCTAATTCGA
Source organism: Bradyrhizobium sp. NC92 (assembly GCF_025200865.1). NCBI lineage: Bacteria > Pseudomonadati > Pseudomonadota > Alphaproteobacteria > Hyphomicrobiales > Nitrobacteraceae > Bradyrhizobium > Bradyrhizobium sp. NC92. Next base: position 6,244,098 of record NZ_CP104171.1, on the reverse strand, counting down.
GCGAGATCGCAAACAGCGATCTCGCTCTTTTCGTCTTGCGCGAGACATTGCTGGGTCGTTCGAGCTCCAAGCCGCACGCCCGCCGTCCCGCGGCCCACGCCGGCGGTATCACCACGGCGAACGTCGCCCTGGCCCTGATCGATGCTGCGCTGCAACTAAAAGCACGGAGCGGAGATCTCCGTCCGCGATGCTGCGCGCCGGTCCGCGGCGTCGTCCGCACTTGCCGAGCCGCGACGTCCCGAGCGCCGAGGATGGCGCAGGCGAAGCGGTGCTAGACCAGTTCATCGCCGGAATAGCGAAGCGCTGGGGCATGCGTCGCAGCCCACTAACAATAAGCGAAGGTCGGACCCCGCCGCGCGTTGCCTGTCCTTGACCGTTCCGTTACAGTTTTATGACACGGTGCAGGCTTCCGGCTGCTCCGGAGGCCTTGGCCGCTATCGGGCCGGCCAGGCTTGGCATCACCCCGCCGGACCAGAAGTTGCGTGTCGTCGATGGCGTCCGCGCCCAATCCAGGCCCTTCTGCCACCACCGCCGTGCTGGCGAGCGTCGCCGCACTCGGCATCTGGCGGCTGCTCGCGGTTGCGGCGCCGCATCTGGCCGCGCTCGCACTGATGTACGAGACCGAGACCGATTTCGGCTCGCGCCTGTCCTTCGCGCTGGCCTGGGGCATCCTCAACTTCTTCTGGATCGTGCTGCTGCGGCGGCCGGCGCTGTCGGGCGCGCTGTCGCTGACCATGGTCGTCGTGCTGGTGCTGCTGTCGCGGCTCAAGCACGACGTCGTGCAGATGACGGTCAACTTCATCGACCTGATGATGATCGACCGCGACACCGTCGCGTTCCTGTTCACGATCTTTCCGAATTTGCGCTGGTCGGTGATCCTGGCCGGTCTCGTCACGCTGCCGCTGATGTACGCGCTGTGGTGGCTCGATCCGTTCCGCATCCGCCGCCTGCCGGCGCTCGCCTGCAAGCTCGCCTGCCTTGCCGCCCTGGTCGGCTATTCGCTCTATCACCCGGACGAGGCCTGGCGCGGCTATTACGACGACGGTTATCTCTCGAAATTCTTCCGCTCGGGCGTCACGTCCGTCTCCGACTTTGCGCGGTACGGCTTCATGGAGGCGGCTGCCTCGACCAACGAGCGGCTCAACATGCCGCTGGTCGATGCCTGCCACCCCGCGGGCCGCCGGCCCAACATCATCATGATCCATGATGAATCGAGTTTCGATATCCGCGCCGCCCAGGGCATCAAGGTGCCGCCGCGCTATGGCGACCATTTCAAATCGTGGGACGGCAAGCAGCGCACGTTCCTCGCCGAGAGCAATGGCGGCCCGAGCTGGTTCACCGAATACAACGTGCTCGCAGGGCTCTCCTCGCGCTCGTTCGGCCGCTTCGCCTATTTCGTCACGCGCATCGCCTCGAGCCGGGTCGAGCGCGGCCTGCCGCTGGCACTGCGCCGCTGCGGCTATGACACGCTGTCGCTCTATCCCGCCCATGGCGGCTTCATGGCCGCGCGCAGCTTCCAGATGACGACGGGAATCGAGCGCTTCCTCGATTCCAAGGATCTCGGCGCCAAGGATGTCGAGCCCGACAGCTTCTTCTACGACAAGGCGCTGCAGCTGATCGGCCAGCAGCCGCCCAACAAGCCGCTGTTCACCTTCATCTATCTCGGTGCCAACCACTTCCCCTGGGAGACCCGCTTCCGTCCCGATCTGCTGCCGAACTGGAGCGCGCCGGGCAACGTGCCGTCCATCGACGAATATCTGCGCCGGCAGGCGATGAGCGCCGAGCAGTACATGGCGTTCGTTGCCGGTTTGAAGAAGACCTTTCCCGGCGAGCCCTTCCTGATCGTGCGCTATGGCGATCATCAGCCGGAATTTGCGCCTGCCATCCTCGAGCCCGGGCTCGACGAGGGCGCGATCGGCAAGAAGCTCGACGCCTACGATCCGCGCCTGTACGCGACCTATTATGCGATCGACGCCGTCAATTTCGAGCCGGTTGGAAGCCAGGCCGTGATGGACACGATCGACGGCCCCTATCTGCCGCTGGTCATTCAGGAAGCCGCCGGGATCCCGCTCGACCCCTCCTTTGCCGAGCAGAAAGAGATCATGCTCCGCTGCAAGGGCATCTTCTACGGCTGCAAGGATGGCGCCGAGGCGCGGCGGCTGAACCGGCTGCTGATCGATGCCGGAATGATCCGGGGATTGTAGCCGGCCTATCGCTTGCCGACTTTTTCCCACAACCACTTCGCCACCGCATCGGGCGATGAATTCGCATCATTGCCGCTGGCGCGCAGGTTCGCTTCGCGCATGGTGGCGATGTCGATCTTGCCGAGCAATGGCTTGAGCGCCGCTTGCAGTCGTTCGTCGCCGGCGCGCTTCGGCGCGAGCAGCAGGATCGCATCGTAGGGCGGGATCGCGTGCTTGGGATCGTCGAGCGTTGTGAGCTCGTATTTGGCGATCAAGCCGTCGCTGGTGTAGCCGGCGATGACGTCGACCTCGCCACTGGCGACGGCCGCATACATGAAGTCCGGTTGCATCTGGCGCTGGGCACGGAACTGCAGCCCATAGGCCTTCTGCAGGGCGGCCCATTCGGGGCGCGAGAAGAATTCGTAGTCGCCCGCAATCGACAGCGTCGCCGTATGTGCGGCGAGGTCGGCGATGGTTCGGATGCCGAGCGCCTCGGCGCGCCGTCTTGGCATCACCAGCGCATACGCATTCTCGAAGCCGAGCTCGCCGAGCAGGGTGATGTTGTCCTTGGCGAGCGCCGTCTTCAATTCCGCCACCAGCTCGGCGCGCGGCCTCATGTCGGTGCGATGCAGCTGGTTGGCCCAGAGCGTGCCGGAATAATCGACATAGAGATCGATGTCGCCGGCCTTCAGCGCCCCGAAGATCACGCTGGAGCCGAGCCCGGAGCGCGCCGTCCCGGACAGACCGGCGGCCTGGAGGCGGTCCCTCATCAACGCCGACAGCACATATTGCTCCGCGAAGGTTTTGGCGCCGACCACATAGCCCGACGCCGAGCGTCCCATCGTCGGCACCAGCGTTGCTGCGACCAGCGCCGCGATTCCGACCGCGCCGAGGCTGCTGCGCACACGGCTGCGGCGGCGCAGACCGCTCTCGATCAGTCCAAGCAGCTGGTCGACCGCAAGCGCGAGCAGGGCGGAAGCCACGCAGCCGAACAGCACGAACACCCAGTTCTGGGTCTGGAGGCCGGCGAAAATATAATTGCCGAGGCTGGTCTGCCCGATCGGCGTCGACAGCGTCGCGGTGCCGATCACCCACACCGCCGCGGTGCGGATGCCGGCCATCATCACCGGCAGCGCGAGCGGCAGCTCGACGTTGACAAGCGATTGCCGCGCGGTCATGCCGACGCCCTTCGCTGCCTCGATCAGCGCGGGATCGATGCCGTTGAGGCCGGTGATGCCGTTGCGCAGCACCGGCAGCATCGAATAGAGCGCCAGCGCCAGCATCGCCGGCAGGAAGCCGAACGCGGAGAAGGATACGCCGAACCAGGCAAGCGTGACGGAAGCCGCCAGCAGCAGCAGCGGATAGAACAGTGCGAGCAGCGCCAGCCCGGGTACGGTCTGCACGATGCTGGCGAACGCGAGCAGGATGCCGCGCGGCGCCGGGCGGTTGCGCGTCAGGATCGCCAACGGCAGGCTCACGGCGAGGCCAAGCGCGAGCGCGGCGAGGCTCACCCGCACGTGGTTGCCGAGGTAGTCAGGCAGATGCGACAGCGCCTCGCCCCAGCGTGGATCGGCGAAGAGGCTCATGCCGCACCGCCCATCGGGAGCAACGCATTCAGTCGCTCGACCTGGCGCCGCGGGGTGCGCAACAGCTCGAGCACGTAATCGACGCTGCTGCTCGCGAGTTCGGCGGCCGTACCCTGTGCGAGCAATCGTCCGCCGCGCATTACCGCGATGCGGTCGGCGAGCAGGATCGCCTCGGTCATGTCATGGGTGATCATCACAGTGGTCAGGCCGAGCTTGCGGTGCAGCGCGCGATAGTCCTCTCCGAGCGCATCGCGGGTGAGGGGATCGAGCGCGCCGAACGGCTCGTCCATCAGCACGATGCGGGGTCTTGCGGCGAGCGCCCGCGCCACGCCGACGCGCTGGCGCTCGCCGCCGGAAAGGGCCTCCGGAAGACGGTTGCGGTGAGCAGCCCGGTCGAGCTGCACGAGCTCCAGCAGCTCGTCGACGCGCCCTGCGATTGCCGGAGCCGGCTCGCCGAGCAGCTTCGGCGTGATGCCGATATTGTCGGCGACGCTCAGATGCGGAAACAGCCCGCCGCTCTGGAAGACATAGCCGATCCGGCGCCGCAGCGCGACCGGATCGACACTCCGCACGTCCTCGCCTTCGACCGTGATGGTGCCGCTATCGGTCTCGATCAGCCGGTTGGCCAGCCGCAGCAGCGTGGTCTTGCCCGAGCCCGAGCCGCCGACGATCGCCACAAGCTCGCCCTCGGCGACGTCGAGCGACACATCGTCCACGGCTGCGAGGAACCCGAAGCGCTTGGTGACCTTTTGATAGCTGATCGCCGGCTTGGCAGACATCGCAGGTGTGCTCTCTCTTCTCTTACCCTCCCCTGGAGGGGGAGGGTCGATCGCGCGAAGCGCGAGCGGGGTGGGGTGATCTATCCACGTTGGCAGTGCATCTGTGGAAAGACCGTCACCCCACCCCGTCTCACATTTCGCTGCGCTCATGTGAGCCGACCCTCCCCCTCCAGGGGAGGGTAAGAGCGCGGCAGTACGGTATGAGTAGCACGCCCGGCGCCTCGATTGAACTTGGCCGCGTGAGCGGCTAAGGCATCGGCCTGAGTTCGGAGGAAGCACATGACGACGCCCACAGCAGTGGCGCTGGAAGATACCAAGGTTGCGTTCCGCCTGGGAGACGGGCGGCTCTACACGGCAGTGGAGAAGGCTCATCTCGCGGTGGCACAGGGCGAGTTCGTCGCCATCGTCGGACCCACAGGGTGCGGAAAATCGACGCTGCTGAACGTCGCCGCCGGCCTGCTCAAGCCAGCCGGCGGCCGTGTCAGGATTTTCGATCAGCCGCTGGCGGGGCTGAATCGGGATGCCGGCTATTTGTTCCAGGCTGATGCGCTGTTCCCCTGGAAGACCGCGCTCGACAATGTCGCGATCGGGCTCGAGATCAAAGGCACGCCGCGCGCTGAAGCCTTGCCGCAGGCGCAGAAATGGCTGACCTCCGTCGGCCTCGGCGCCTTCGCGAACCGCTATCCGCACATGCTCTCCGGCGGGCAGCGCAAGCGTGTGGCTCTGGCGCAGGTGCTGATCCGCGATCCGAAGATCCTCTTGATGGACGAGCCGTTCGGACCGCTCGATGCGCAGACGCGCCAGGTCATGGGCAATCTGCTGCTCGACCTGTGGAATGCCGACCGCAAGGCGGTGCTGTTCGTCACCCATGATCTGGAAGAGGCGATCGCGCTCGCCGACCGCGTCGTGATCATGTCGGCGGGACCGTCCTCGCGCATCATCGGCGACTGGCGCGTCAGCTTGGCCCGTCCGCGCGACATCTTCGAGGTGCGCCTCGACAAGGAATTCCATGCGCTCCACCGCGAGATCTGGGGCGTGCTGAAGGACGAGGTGATGAAGGGTTACGCGCAGTCCACCCAGGCGGCGGAGGCGGTCTGATGTCGCGCCCGATGCTGTTTGCGCTGCAGGTCCTGGTCGCGGTCGTCGGCATCGTGCTGTGGCAGGTGCTGTCGACCGTGCCCGTGTTCGGCAAGATCCTGCTGCCGCCGTTCTTCTTCTCCAACCCGTTCGACGTGTTCAGCCAGATCGTGAAATGGTTCGCCTCCGGCGTGATCTGGAAGCATCTCGGCATCACGCTTACGGAATCGATCCTCGCCTTCGTGATCGGATCGCTCGGCGGGGTCCTGGTCGGCTTCTGGTTCGCGCGCCAGCCGCTGGTCGCCGCGGTGTTCGACCCCTATGTGAAGATGGTCAACGCACTGCCGCGCGTGGTGCTGGCGCCGATCTTCGCGCTGTGGCTTGGGCTCGGCATCTGGTCCAAGGTCGCGCTCGGCGTCACCTTGGTGTTCTTCATCGTGTTCTTCAACGTCTATCAGGGCGTCAAGGAGGTCAGCCGGACCGTGCTCGACAACGGACGCATGCTCGGGATGAGTGAGCGGCAGCTGATGCAGCATGTCTATTGGCCGTCGGCCCTGTCGTGGATGTTCTCCTCGCTGCACACCTCGGTCGGCTTCGCCGTGGTCGGTGCGGTGGTCGGCGAATATCTGGGGTCGGCGGCCGGGCTCGGATACCTGATCCAGCAGGCCGAGGGCGTGTTCGACGTCGCCGGCGTGTTCGCCGGCATGTTCGTGCTGTCCGCCTTCGTCATCCTGATCGACTTCGGCGTCACGCTGGTGGAGCGGCGGCTCCTGGTGTGGCGGCCGACCGCGTTGGATGGGAGGGGCTAGGCGCGAGTTCACCTCTCCCGCAAGCAAGCGGGAGAGGTGAACGCAAGAGTTCAATCCAGCAGCTTGGTGTCGTCAGGAGCTTGCGGCGGCGTCTTGATCGCGATCGCCTTGACTTGGCCGCTGATCGGCTTGGTGCCGCCATGCGGCGTGCCCTTGGGGATGATGACGAGGTCGCCGGGCTTCACCGTCACCTCCTTGTCGCCAAGCCAGATCGTGCCGGTGCCGTCCAGGATGTACTGGATCTCGTTGGTGTTGGGATGCAGGTGCTTGGGCACGTTGCCGACCTGGATCGAGACGGTGGCGCCATCCGCGCTCGCGAACATCTTGGAGCGGTAGCCGACCGCGTTGGCGGGCCCGAGCGCATCGCCCTCCATCTCGCCGGTGTGGATGAGCTGCGCGGTGATATTCTCGGCGGCGAGCGCCGGCCGGAGCAGGTGGGTGGCGCCGCATCCGGCGGCAAAGGCGGCGGCGATCGACAGGCTGGCTGCAAGGCGATTCATGGATGATCTCCCCATCAGGAATTGTTCTTGTTTGGGCATGCTATTGCGCCGAAGGGCTGATGGCCAGCCCGCTCAGGCAGTGCTTCTCAAGCCAGCCTCGCTGCTCTATGGTGCCGCCGGCCGAACGGAGGAAACCAATGAAGAACACGATTGCTAGGCTCGCGGGCGCGCTGCTCGCGCTGACGCTCACCACCTCGTTTGCCGCGGCGCAAAGCAAAGTCACCATCGCGGTCGGCGGCGGCTCCTGCCTATGTTATCTGCCGACGGTGCTGGCCAGGCAGCTCGGCGAATACGACAAGGCCGGCGTCAATGTCGAGCTGGTCGACCTCAAGGGCGGTTCGGACGCGCTGAAAGCCGTTCTCGGCGGCAGCGCCGACGTGGTCTCCGGCTATTTCGACCATTGTGTCAATCTCGCCGCCAAGAAGCAGGAGCTGCAGTCCTTCGTGGTCTATGACCGCTATCCCGGCCTCGTGCTGGTGGTCGCGCCCTCGCGCACCAACGACATCAAGTCGGTCAAGGATCTCGCCGGCAAGAAGGTCGGCGTCAGTGCGCCCGGCTCCTCCACCGACTTCTTCCTGAAATACATGCTCAAGAAGAACGGGCTCGATCCCACCAGTGCCGCCGTGATTGGCGTTGGCCTCGGCGCCACTGCGGTGGCCGCGATGGAGCAGGGCCAGATCGACGCGGCGGTGATGCTCGATCCGTCCGTGACCGTGCTGCAGGGCAGCCACAAGGATCTGCGCATTCTCTCGGACACCCGCACCCAGAAGGACACGCTGGAGACCTTCGGCGGCGAATATCCGGGCGGCGCGCTGTATTCGACCGCGGCCTGGGTCAACAGTCACGAGAAGGAGGCACAGGCGCTCACCAATGCGATCGTCGCTACGCTCGCCTGGATCCATTCGCATACGCCCGAGGAGATCATGGCGAAAATGCCGGAGGAGACCGTCGGCAAGAACAAGGATCTCTATCTTGCCGCACTGAAGAACACGATCCCGATGTATTCCGAGACCGGCAAGATGGACCCGAAGGGCGCCGACGCCGTGCTTGCGGTGTTCAGTGTCGGCTCGCCCGAGGTGGCGAACGCCAAGATCGACGTCAGCAAGACCTTCACCAACAAATTCGTCGAGCAGGCCAAGACCACGGGAAGCGCCAAATAGCCGACGCGAAGGCGTGGTATCAGGCGTCATGACGTCACCAATCATTCATCGCGTCGCGACGCTTGATCTTGCGGTGCGGCCGATCGCGTGGCCGTTCGCCGAGGAACGGCGGGCCGAGATCGCGGCGCATTTCGCCGAGAAGCAGCGCGAGCGGCCGAAAATCTGGAACGGCCGCGTCCTGCTCGGGCGCGACGCCGTGTTCAACGACGGCCATCTGACGGCGACCTATTTCGAGACCGATTTCGCAAGCTTCCTCGCCTGGCGCGACTGGGGCTTTCCCGACAAGGCCGTGTTCAACGGCTTTGGCATGGGGGCGTTGCGCGCCTCCGACGGCGCCTTCATCATGGGCGAGATGGCGCCCCACACCGCCAATGCGGGCCGCATCTATTTCCCCTCGGGAACGCCTGATCTCGACGACGTCAGGAACGGCGCGCTCGACATTCCCGGCAGCGTCGTCCGCGAGCTCGGGGAGGAGACCGGCCTGACCGCGGCCGACTATCGGATCGAGCCGGGCTGGCATTGCGTGGTCACCGGCCCCACGATCGCGATGCTGCAGGTCATCAACCTGGACATGCCGGGCGATGTGGCCCGCGCCCGGATCGAAGCCAACCTTGCGCGCGAGACCGAGCCGGAGCTGTCGGCCATTCATCTCGTGCGCGGGACCAGCGATCTCAGGCCGTCCATGCCGCGATTTGTCACGGCCTTCATCGAGCAGCAGTGCGCAGCGCGCTAACGCGCGAGGCTTGACATCGCCGCGCGCAGCCCATGTGATGGGCCGAAGAAATTGCACCAAGAATGCAATGCACAATGGTCCAGGGAGGTTTTGATGCGCCTGCGCATGGCTGCCCGCTTGGTACGTGGGCTGTTGGTCGCGATATCAGCGACGGGCTTGGCGGTGTCTGCCGAGGCCCAAGACAAGGCTCAAGAGAAGAAGCTCAAGATCGGCGTCATCTATGATCTGACGGGTCCGCTCGCCGGCGGCGGTTCGGAGCTGCAATATACCGGCGCAAGGATCATGCTGGATCAGTACAGCGCGAAGGACGTCGAAGGCTACAAGATCGAGGCGATCTATGCCGATGCTCAGAGCAAGCCGGACGTCGCCATCAACGAAGCGATCCGTTTGATCGAGCAGGAAAAGGTCGACATGCTGCTCGGCTTCTTCTCCTCGGCGCAATGCGTGCCGGTGGCAGCGCGCGTCGAGCAGCTGAAGAAGTTCATGTGGATCACGACCTGCATTTCGTCGGCGGTGCTGGAGAACAAGAACTACAAATACGTGTTTCGCCCGCAGGCCTCCGGCGATCAGTTCGGCATGATGACGATGGACTTCATCGCGCAGAACGCGAAGGAGAAGTTGGGCAAGGACCCGAAGGACCTGCGGGTCGCCATCATCCACGAGGACGGCGCCTACGGCGTCGACGTTGCCAAAGGCAACGAGGCCGGCGCCAAGAAGGCCGGTTTCAACATCGTGCTCAGAGAGGGCTATTCGGCGACGGCACCGGATTTGTCTGCGCTCGTCACCAAGCTGAAGCGGGCCAAGCCGGATGTGGTCTTCCATACCGGCTACAATCCCGACATCACCCTGTTGCTCCGGCAAGCCCGCGAGCAGGGGCTGAAGTTCGGCGCACTGGTCGGACATGGCGCCGGCTACGGGGTCTATGAGAAGCTGAAGGAAGGCCTGGGCGCCGATGCCAACTACGTCTTCAACACCGATCCGATCTCGATCTGGCTCGCCAACCAGAAGACAATGGATCCGAAGCTGCCGCCGGTCATCAAGGCGGTTGGCGAGGAGTTCGACAAGCGCAAGCCGGGCGTCGCAATCCGTTCGGCCCATGTCGGCATGGCTGCGTCCAATACCTACTTGTTCCTCACCGACGTGCTGCCGCGCGCAATCAAGAAATATGGCGGCGTCGATCCCGACTCGCTGCGCAAGGCAGCACTGGACACCGACATACCCGAAGGCGGCACCATGCTCGGCTTCGGCGTCAAATTCCACGGCGAGGGCTCGCCAATGGCCGGCCAGAACGAGCGCTCGTTCCCGGTCGTGATCCAATACGTCGACGACAAGTCCTATGTGGTGTGGCCCAAGAGCCAGGCGCAGCGCGAGGCTGTGCTGCCGCTACCGAAGGGCACCACCTACAGCAACCAGTAGCGGAGTGCTCCGGTGTTGGAAGTCAGCGGACTGGTGAAGCGGTTTGGCGGCTTCACCGCCGTGAACAACGTGTCGTTCCGGGTCGACCAGGGCGAGATCCTCGGCCTGATCGGCCCCAACGGCTCGGGCAAGAGCACGATCTTCAACATGCTCTCCGGCACGCTGGCGCCGACCTCCGGATCGATCCTGTTCGCCGGGCACGAGATCGCGGGCCTTGCACCGCACCGGATCATCAACAGCGGCATCGGGCGGACCTTCCAGATCCCGCGGCCGTTCCGTCGCCTCAGCATTTTCGAGAACGTCGCGCTTGCCGGCTTCTACGGCCAGGGCCGCCACAGCCGCGCCAAGGCGGAGGAGGCGGCCGAGCGCTCGCTGGCGATGGTCGGCCTGCCGACCGACCGCCATGCCAGCGTCGATGGGCTCGGCGCAGCGGGGTTGAAGAAGCTCGAGCTGGCGAAGGCGCTCGCCACCGCGCCAAAGCTATTGCTTGCCGACGAGAGCCTCGGCGGCCTCGACGAGGCCGAGATGGATCAGGCCGCGGACATGCTGCGCAACATCCGCGACGAGCTCGGCATCACCATCATCTGGGTCGAGCACATCATGGGCGTGTTGATGCGCGTCGTCGACCGCGTCATGGTGCTCGATCACGGCGAGAAGATCTCGGAAGGCCTGCCGAGCGCGGTCGCCGGCGATCCGCGCGTCATCGAGGTCTATCTCGGCACGGACGCCGAGACCACGCAGGCCGCGGCCGCCGAAGCGCGCCGCCGCGCAGGGGGCTAGGCGATGCTGGAGCTTCGCGGCGTCAATGCCGGCTATGGCACCTTCCAGGCACTGTTCGACGTCGATCTCGACGTGAAGGCCGGCGAAGCCGTGGGCGTCATCGGCCCCAACGGCGCCGGCAAGACCACCTTGATGCGCGTCATCTCCGGCTTGATCCGTCCCTCGCGCGGATCGATCAAGATGGAAGGCGTCGACGTCGTCGCGACCCCGCCGCACAAGATCGTCAGCCTCGGCATTGCGCATGTGCCGGAGAACCGGCGGCTGTTTCCACAGCTGACGGTCGACGACAATCTCAAGATGGGTGCCTTCATGAAAGAGGCGCGGGACCACTACGCCGAGCGGCTGGAGGTGGTGTTCGACCTGTTTCCGCGCCTGAAGGAACGCCGTCACCAGATGGCCGGCACCATGTCCGGCGGCGAGCAGCAGATGTGCGCCATCGGCCGTGCGATGATGTCCAATCCAAAACTGTTGCTGCTCGACGAACCCTCGGCGGGGCTGGCGCCGGTGGTGGTGCAGCAGGTGTTCGAGCTGGTGAAGCGGATCCGCGCCAGCGGGCTGACGGTGCTGATCGTCGAGCAGAACGTGCAGCAGGTGCTGAAGGTGGTCGACCGCGCCTATCTGATCGAGGCGGGCACGATCCGCGCGTCCGGCACCTCGGCCGAGATGCTGGCGAGCGACACGGTCAAGGAAGCTTATCTCGGGGTGTGATGGGCATGCAGGCGTTCCTGGACGTATTCGACATCTACCTGCTGGAGGCCGTCATCAACGGCATCCTGCTCGGCGGCGTGCTGGCGCTGCTTGCACTCGGGCTCAACCTGATCTTCGGCGTCATCGACGTGACCTGGATCTGCTACGCCGAGCTCGTCATGATCGGCATGTACGGCATGTATTTCATGGTGCAGTATTACGGCATCAGCTATTTCGTTGCTGCCCCGCTCACCATCCTGCTCGTCGCTGTGCTCGGCGCGGCGCTGCACTATCTGGTCATCGCGCCGCTTCTGACCGCACCTCCGATCAACCAGCTGCTCGCGACCGGCGGGGTGCTGTTCGTGCTGCAGAGCTTTGCCACCGTCGCCTTCGGCATCGACTTCCGCAATCTCGGCATCCGCCTGCCGGTGCTCGCCTTCGGCGACATGAATTTCAGCTACGCGCGACTGCTCTCGTTCGTCGCCGCGCTGGTCGGCATGGTCGCGGTCTATCTGTTCATGACCCGCACCTTCACCGGCACTGCGATCCGCGCCATCTCGCAGGACCGGCAGATCATGGCGCTGATGGGTGTCGACACCAAGCGGATCTACCTGATCACGTCGGCGCTCGGCGGCGCGCTCGCCGGCCTCGCCGCTTGCCTCCTGGTGCTGCAATATGACGTGCATCCCTTCGTCGGCCTGTCCTTCGGGCCGATCACCTTCCTGATCTGCGTGCTCGGCGGCCTCGGCAATTTCATCGGCGGCTTCATCGCCGCCTTCGTGTTCGCCGAGATCATCTCGCTCGGCGGCCTGTTCTCCGACCTCGAATGGGGCTATGTGCTCGCCTTCGCGTTCTTCATCGTCATGATGTTCATCCGGCCCGCGGGCCTGCTTGCGAGGCGCCGATGATGGGGCAGGGACGGCTTGCGGCGTGGGGGATCGGACTGGCGGCGCTGGTCGCGCTGCCCTTCGTCTATCGCGATCCCTATCATCTGCACATCCTGGTGCTGATCCTGATCTGGTCGTTCGCCTATACGTCCTGGTCGATGATGGGGCGGTTCGGCCTCGTCTCGCTCGGCCATGGCGGCTTCATGGGGATCGGCGCTTACGTCACCGCGCTGTTGTGGAATCACGCAGGTTTGTCGCCCTGGATCGGCATTCCCATCAGCATGGCGGCGGCCGGCGCGCTGGCGATGATCGTCGGCTATCCCTGCTTCCGCTTTCGCATCACCGGGCACTATTTCGTGCTGGTGACGCTGGCGCTGTCAGGCATCGTGCTCCAGGTCATCACCGCGACGCGCGACTATACCGGCGGCTCGCTCGGCTACACCCCGAACCGCGCGTCCGGCAACAAGCTGCTGGCGCTGCAATTCGACGACAAGACCACCTGGTACTTGATCGCGCTTGCGGTCTGGCTGTTTGGCATCGTGGTCTGGCACTGGGTCGACCGCAGCATGGCGCGCTATGCGCTGGAGGCGATCTCGGAGGACGAGGACGCCGCGGCCGCGGCCGGCGTCGACGTCACCGCCGAGAAGCTGAAGATCACGCTGCTCAGCGCGCTGATGACGGCGCTGGCGGGCGCGATCTACTGCCAGTACCAGATGTTCATCACCCCCGACACGGTCAGCGGCATCGCGGTCTCGCTGCAGATGGTGTTCGCCGCGATCGTCGGCGGGCTGTTCGTCTCGCTCGGCCCGACCGTCGGGGCCATCATCACCATTCTGCTGGCGGAAACGCTGCGCATCGGTTTCGGCACCAAGGCGGTCGGCTGGGACAACCTCGTCTACGGCGTGCTGCTCGTGCTGTTCATCATATTCCTTCCCAAGGGCATCCTTGGTAGCTTGCTCGACCGACTGAAGTTGCAACGCAAGGTGCCCCGCGCTCATGAGCAAAAAGCCGTCCAAGTCGCTCGCCCAGGAGCTTGACCGCTACATCAAGCCGTTCCGCTATGATGGCTCGGGCAAGTTTCACCTCAAGGATCACAAGACCGACGAGAAGGGTGATCTCGACAAGGAGAAGGCGCTCGCGATTCTCGACGCCAACAAGAAGCGGCTGATCGCGTTTCAGGAGAAGCTTTACGCGCAGGACCGCTGGTCGCTGCTGATCGTGTTCCAGGCGATGGACGCCGGCGGCAAGGACTCTGCGATCAAGGCGATCTTCGAGGGCATCAATCCGCAGGGCTGCGAAGTCACGGCGTTCAAGGCGCCGAGCAGCAAGGAGCTCGACCACGACTTCCTCTGGCGTCATGCGGTCGCGCTGCCCGAGCGCGGCCATATCGGCATCTTCAACCGCTCGCATTACGAGGAATGCCTGGTGACGCGTGTGCATCCAGAGATTCTCGCGAAGGAAAAGCTGCCGCCTAGGCTCGTCACCAAGAACATCTGGAAGGAGCGGTTCGAGGACATCTCCGCCTTCGAGCGCTATCTCTGCCGCAACGGCACCGTGGTGCTGAAGTTCTTCCTCAACGTGTCCAAGGAAGAGCAGCGCGAGCGCTTCCTCGAGCGGCTGGAGGATCCGGCCAAGCAGTGGAAGTTCTCCATGGACGACATCAAGGAGCGCGCGCTGTGGCCGCGCTACCAGGCGGTCTACCAGGACATCGTCCGGCACACGGCGACGTCGCATGCGCCCTGGTACGTCGTGCCGGCCGACCACAAATGGTTCGCTCGCGTCGTGATCGGCTCGGTGATCAATGCCGAGCTGGAAAAGCTCGACCTGCGTTTCCCCCGTGCCGACAAGGCATCGCTGGAAGAGTTCAAGCAGGTGCGCAAGGCGCTGGAGAAGGAGGGGACGGGAGGCAAGAAGCGAGCAAAGTGACAGCCAGCGGGACCACCAATTGCAAGAACGTCAACTTCGCGCTCCAGGGCGGCGGCGCGCACGGCGCCTTCGTCTGGGGAGTGCTCGACCAGGTGCTCGAGGACGGCAGGCTCGCGATCGAGGCGATCAGCGCGACCAGTGCCGGCGCGATGAATGCGGTGGCGATGGCCTCCGGCATGGCGCATGGAGGCGCGGAGGCCGCGCGGGAGAGCCTGCACGCGTTCTGGTACGAAGTGTCGCGCATGGACATGGCGTACGATCTGATGTCGCCGCTGAACCAGTGGATCCAGGCCCTGAAGCTGCCGCCGGAATATCATCCGGTCCACGCATTCATCCACACGCTGACGCATACGCTGCCGCCGAACCTGCTCAATCCCTTTCATTTCAATCCGCTCCGCGCGCTGCTGCAGCGCGTGGTCGATTTCGACCGGCTCAATTCCTCGCCCGAGGCGCCGCAGCTGTTTCTCAACGCCACCAACGTCCGTACCGGCAAGATCAAGGTGTTCCAGAGCCCGCTTCTCACGGCGGACACCGTGCTCGCGTCGGCCTGCCTGCCGCCCTATTTCCAGGCGGTCGAGATCGATGGCGAGCATTACTGGGACGGCGGCTATCTCGGCAATCCCGCGATCTATCCGTTGATCTACCGCAAGGGCAGTCACGACGTCATCATCGTGCAGGTGACGGCAATCCGCCGCGACGAGCTGCCGGCCAGTGCCGCCGACGTCCTCCACCGCATCAACGAGATCAGCTTCAATTCGTCCTTGATGCGCGAGATGCGCGCGATCGCGTTCGCTACCCGGCTGATCGACGACGGCGAGCTCGACAGCAACAAGCACAGCCGCATGTACATGCATTGGATCGGCAACGACCAATTGATGTCGCAGCTCGGCACCGCCACGCAATTCCACCCCGAATGGAGCCTGTTGTGCCGCCTGCGCGACGAGGGCCGCGAGGCGGCGCGAGGCTGGCTGGCACGAAACTTCGACCAGATCGGAAAGGCCTCGACGGTCGATCTGGCGGACATGTTTCTCTAGGCTGCCGCCGGCCATCGGCAAAAAAGTGCGAAAACAACCCCATGCACAGTAGCCGGCCATAGCAGAATCAATGGCTTGCAGGGGCCGCTGCTTTGTAATACGGATTTTACGAAGCGGGTTTGACTCGTCGGGCAAAACAGGAGCATGATGCCACCATTCCCCCTGCCTTCTGAAATTCCTCAAATTGGCGCGGAAGCGATTTGCACAGCGGACCTTCCAGCGGAACTCGGGTCGTCAAATGTGATCGTCAGATCATTGATCCTGCTTGACAGTTTTGTGTCCCAGGAGGAGCATCATCGCGGTCGCAAACCAGCGACGCGCAACGTCCACCTCATGAGCAAGGGGAGGTCTATGACACCACCTCCGCAAATCCAGCCGCGTTAATTGCGATGGAGCTCGTTCGGACTATCGCATAGCGGCGGAAACCGCGAACGGCACGCCGGGACAAGGTTTAGCGGGCTGCATCAGTGAGGCAAAGCCCCTACCTTCCCGGCGCTGTATTTTGGTCACGTCGATCGTGTCGGATGGCCGTAAAGGCTGCCGCAACTCTTTGAGATCCCCCCTTTCCTTATCCTCCTGTTCGATCTGCACAAGGGTCTGTGCGCGCAGGCCCGATGGAGTTTCGCCGGGGCGTCAGCTCGCGATCCTGCATTGCGGCAAATGCCAAGAGAATGTCGTCTCAAAGGCCAACTTCCGACACAGGCTGGGGGCGAATAGCTGCGATCCGACATGACGGATGTGCTTCGGCGGTGACGGCCACGACACCGCGGGCGCATTCATTTTTTCCAGGGAATCTGCGTGTCGCAAAAGCTTGTCCCGGCGCTTCTCGCCGCTCTTTTCCTCGCGATCTCGTCTCTCTCCTGCGCCCGTGCCGATGCGCCGGCCGCGGGCGGTGCCGCCGCGCTATCGCCTGACGAAGCCAGGCGTGCGTTGGACACGCTCCAGGACGACAAGAAGCGCGCGCAGATGATCGATACGCTCCGTGTGATCGCCAACGCATCGGGTTCGCAGCAGCCCGCGCCGGAGGCGAAATCGCCGATCCCGCTGGCGGCCGATGGCCTTGGCGCGCAACTCCTGCTCACGGTGTCGGAGGAGATCCAGGAGATATCGAGCGAGATCGCCGGCATGGCACGGACGCTCACGCACTTTCCGGCCTTCTACTACTGGATCATGCGCACCGCGAACGATCCCGCGGCTTACAATCTCCTGATTGAGATCGCCTGGAAGCTGGCGCTGCTGCTGGGCTGCGCCCTCTCGGCCGAATGGGTCATCTTCCGCCTGATCCGCCGGCCGGTCGCGTTCCTGGAGGGGCGCGTGCCGCAAACCGCGCGCCTGCCGGCCCAGGCGCTGCCGCTTGCCGATCCGCCATCATCGGTCGCGGACGTCACGCCCGAGCCGGAGCTGCACAAGCGACGCCACAGTCTCGCGCGCGTCTGGCAGATCATGCTGCGTCTGCCCTTCGTGCTCGGGCGTTTCGTGCTCGAGCTGCTTCCCGTGCTCGTCTTCGTCGCCGTCGCCACCGCGCTGCTCGGAACGGAGCTCGGCGAGCCCGCGATTGTCCGTCTCGTGATCCTCGCCGTCGTCAACGCTTATGCGTTCTCGCGCGGGCTGATCTGCCTGGTCCGGGCGCTGGCGGGGCCGTTCGGGCTGTTTCCGGTGCGCGCGGAGACCGCGGCCTATATCGAGATCTGGGCGCGCCGCATCGTCGGCGTCGGCGTCTCCGGCATCGCCTTTGCCAATGTGGCGCTGCTGCTCGGCCTGCACCGCGCCGGCTACGCCGCGCTGCTGCGCATGGTGATGCTGGTCGTGCACCTCTTCATCGCCGTCATCGTCCTGCAATGCCGCCGCCAGGTCGCCGATGCCATCCGCGCGCCGGCCGAGCGGCAGGGAATTGCGGCCCGTCTGCGCAACCGCATCGCAGGCGGCTGGCACTATCTTGCCATCGCGCTCGACCTCGCGCTCTGGGCGGTGTGGGCGCTCAACATCCGCAACGGCTATTCGCTGCTGCTGCAATATTTCGTCGGCACCATCGCGGTGGCGCTGATCACGCGTGTCGTCATCATGCTGACGCTGAGCCTGATCGATCGCGGCTTTCGCATCAGGCCGGAGATCCTGCAACGCTTTCCCGGCCTCGAGATCCGCGCCAACCGCTATCTGCCGCTGCTGCGCAGGATCGTATCCGGCGTGATCGCCTTCATCGGCTTCGTGGCGGTGCTCGAAGTCTGGGGCGTGGACGCGATCGTCTGGTTCTATGGCGGCCAGATCGGCAGCCGGCTGATCTCGGCCGTGGTGACCATCGGCCTCGCCGTGCTCATCGCAGCGGCCATCTGGGAAGCCAGCAACGCGCTCCTCGACCGCCAGATCAATACGCTGACGCGGGACGGGCACTATGCCCGCGCCGCGCGGCTGCGCACCTTCCAGCCGATGCTGCGCACCGCACTGCTGTGCCTGATCGCGACCGTCGTCGGCCTCACCGCGTTGAGCGAGATCGGCGTCAATGTCGCCCCGCTGCTGGCCGGCGCCGGCATCGTCGGCATCGCGATCGGCTTCGGCTCGCAGAAGCTGGTGCAGGATCTCATCACCGGCCTGTTCCTGTTGCTGGAGAATACGGTGCAGGTCGGCGACACCGTCAGCGTGTCGGGGCTGTCGGGCGTCGTCGAGAACGTCTCGATCCGCACCATCCGCCTGCGCGCGGGTGATGGCGCCGTCCACATCGTGCCGTTCAGCGCGGTCACGACCATCACCAATGCCAGCCGCGGCGCCGGCAATGCCTCGGTGAGCGTCAACGTCGCCTACAAGGAAGACACCGATCGCGCCGGCCAGATCCTCAAGGACATCGTCGACGAGATGCGCCGCGAAGCGGACTTCCGCGCGCTCATCCGCGGCGACCTCGAGCTGTGGGGCATCGACAAGGTCGACGGCGCGATGGTGTCGATCGTCGGCCAGATCCGCTGCACCGAGGCCGGCCGCTGGCCGGTGCAGCGCGAATTCAACCGTCGCATGAAGCTGCGCTTCCAGCAGAACGGCATCGAGGTCGCATCCGCGACGCAGACGATCCTGATGCATATCGCGCCGCCGGGAGATGGCGCCGCCAATCTGATGCCAAGGCGGGCAGCAGGATAAGCAGGCGATCGCATATCAGTTCTTGGCGGCGGCCTGAGCGCGCGCCTCGTCCTTCGAGACGGCGCTAGGCGCCTCCTCAGGATGAGGCTGATCGGCGTCGGTGCCCGTTGATCCTGATGTCGCGCACTCCGTCCTCATCCTTGAGGGCCCGCCAACGGCGGGCGTCTCGAAGGATGGCCGCGGGTGAGATAGGGGCCTCCATGGTTCGAGACGGCGCTGACGCGCGTCCTCACCATGAGGAGTTAGAGGCCTGCGCGTTAACCCTTTCGCGCGCAACTGCCAGTCGTTTGCGCAAGTCTCGCTGCGGTGCGAGATCACAATCGGCGCCGCGGTCTCTCCGTCCTTGATCTGAATGGAGCACTGGCCGACAATGGCTGCGGTTCAATAAGAAACTCCTTGGGGGAATTCGTGAATAGACCTGCCCGGGTCGTTGCCAAATCGACGTCGTCCAATCCGCAGCAAGGCATGACGCTGCTGCGCGATCCCCTGCTCAACAAGGGCACCGCCTTCACGGAAGCGGAGCGCGAGACGCTCGGCCTGCGCGGCCTGTTGCCGCCATGCGTGCTGACGATGGAGACGCAGGCTCAGCGCGTGCTCACCAATCTGCGCACGCTGCCGACGGATCTGGAAAAATACGTCGCCCTGAACGCGCTGCATGACCGCAACGAGGCGCTGTTCTTCCGCGTCGTCGTCGACAATATCGACGAGATTCAGC
Source organism: Bradyrhizobium sp. NC92 (assembly GCF_025200865.1). Taxonomy (NCBI): domain Bacteria; kingdom Pseudomonadati; phylum Pseudomonadota; class Alphaproteobacteria; order Hyphomicrobiales; family Nitrobacteraceae; genus Bradyrhizobium; species Bradyrhizobium sp. NC92. Next base: position 6,224,703 of record NZ_CP104171.1, on the reverse strand, counting down.
CGATCATCTACACGCCGACGGTCGGGCTTGCCTGCCAGAAATACGGCCTGATCTTCCAGCGGCCGCGCGGCATGTTCATCTCCTCGCGCGACCGCGGCCAGATCGCGGAGATCCTGAAGAACTGGCCCTATCCGGCCAGGCTGATCGTCGTCACCGACGGCGAGCGCATTTTGGGACTTGGCGATCTGGGTGCCAACGGAATGGGCATTCCGGTCGGAAAGCTCTCGCTCTACTCGGCCTGCGCCGGCGTGCATCCCGAACTGTGCCTGCCGATCGTGCTCGATGTCGGCACCAACAACGAAGAGTTGTTGAACGATCCCTATTATCTCGGCCTGCGCGAGCGGCGGCTGACGGGCGAGGCCTATGACAGCTTCGTCGACGAGTTCATGCAAGCCGCGCGCAAGACGTTTCCGGGCGTGCTGATCCAGTTCGAGGACTTCGCCAATCATTCGGCGTTCAAGCTGCTGCACAAATATCGCGACGAGGCCTGCGTCTTCAACGACGACATCCAGGGCACCGCGGCGGTGGCGCTCGCCGGCCTGTTCTCGGCCTTGCGCGTCTCCGGCGGCAAGCTGAAGGACCAGAAGATCCTGTTCCTCGGCGCGGGCGAGGCGGCGACTGGCATCGCCGATCTCGTAGTCTCGGCCATGATGGCGGAGGGGGCTTCCGAGGCGGAGGCGCTTCGCCGCAACTGGCTGGTGGATTCCCGCGGTCTCGTCGTTGCGGGGCGGGAAGGTCTGCATGGCCACAAGCTGCGCTATGCGCACACGGACCAGGCGCCGATTGCCGACTTCCTCACCGCGATCAAGACGCTGAAACCGACGGCGATTATCGGCGTCGCCGCGGTCGGCGGCGCCTTCACGCCCGATGTGCTCAAGGCGATGGCCGAGCTCAACGAGCAGCCGATCGTGTTCGCGCTCTCCAACCCGACCTCGAAGGCGGAGTGCTCGGCGGAGGACGCCTACCGCTACACGGAAGGGCGCGCGCTGTTCGCCTGCGGCAGCCCATACGATCCGGTCAAGCTCAATGGCCGCAGCTTCGTGCCGCGCCAGGGTAACAATTCCTACATCTTCCCCGGCGTCGGCCTCGGCGTCATCGCCAGCGGCTCGCGCCTCGTGACCGACGAGATGTTCATGGCGGCCGCCCATGCGCTCGCCGATTGCGTCGGCAAGGAGGACCTCGCCCAGGGCAGCCTCTATCCGGCACTGCCGCGCATCCGCGAGGTCTCCGTCCGCATCGCGGCGGCGGTTGCGGACGTGGCCTACCAGCGCGGGCTCGCGGACGGACCTGCGCCCAATGACGTGAAGGCCCTCGTTCAGTCGCAGATGTACGAGCCGACGTACTGAGGGCTGATGACTTTTGATTGAGTCGATCTGGCGAACTGGCTCGGTCACCTCTCCCGCTTGCGGGAGAGGTCGGCGTACTTGCGCCGGGTGAGGGCTCTATCCTCTTGGGGAGTCCCACTGCGGAGACACCCTCACCCCGACCCTCTCCCGCAGCGGGAGAGGGAGCGCACCGTCCGTCCGACTCCCGACTCCCAGTTAGTTGACCCATCACCACCATCTCAGGTGGAATCGCCATTGTGCTCCGCGGCTGCATATGCGACAGTCTGTAGCGTTACAAGAATCCTCAATCCGCAAGGTCAAATACCATGGACGATCGCCTGCCTGAACTCGGCGACCTCGAGCGTGAGGTCATGCAACTGGTTTGGGCCGATGGTCCTGTCACGGCCGAGATCGTGCGTGAGCGGTTGTCGCGGCGTCTGAAGGAATCCACGGTGCGCACGGTGCTGCGCCGGCTGGAGGAAAAGGGCTATGTCAACCACACGGTGGACGGCCGAACTTACGTGTACCACGCCGCCGAACCCCGCGCGCGCGTTGCCGCCAAGGCGGTGCAGCGCATCGTCGACTGGTTCTGCAACGGCTCGATCGAGGAGGTCCTCGTCGGCATGGTGGACAACAAGATGCTCGACCAGCAGCAATTGCGATCGCTGGCCGACCAGGTGGCCAAGGCGAAGAAAGCGAGGGGAGTGAAGAAAGAATGATCGCAACTCTGGCGGAGGCGGCGCTGCGCTCCTTTGTGCTGGGAGGCGTCGTCTGGTTCGGTCTCACCCTATTCCGTGTGCGCAATCCGCACGTCCACATGACGGCGTGGGTCGTCGTGCTGATGGCCTCGCTCGCGATGCCATTCGTGATGCATTGGCCGACGCTCACCATCGACCGGCTACCAGCATCGGTGCCGGTGCCGGGCGAATCGTGGCCGGCCGACATCGCGATGCTGGAGATGTCGCAGCCGACCCTGCCGATCGCGCCGGGCGCCGTCGCGGCGCCGCCGGTTGCAAACGGCGTTCTGGTCGACTGGTGGCTGGTGGCGACGATCGTCTATGCCGGCATCGCCGGCCTGCTGCTGCTGCGGCTGGCCATCGGCCTCGGCCTGACCTGGCGCCTGATGCGTGCGGCGAAGCCGGTGAAAGCTGCGCAGCTGATCGATGCCGACATCCGTGTCAGCCGCGACGTCGGCGGTCCCGTCACCTTCGGCTCGACCATTCTGGTGCCGCCGCAATTTGCAGGCTGGGATGCGAAGAAGCGCCTCGCGGTGCTCGCCCATGAAAGCGCGCATGTCGCCAACCGCGATTTCTACGTCCTGTTGCTTGCTTCGCTCAATCGTGCGGTGTTCTGGTTCAGCCCGTTCTCCTGGTGGCAGCTCGCGCGCCTTGCCGAGCTCGCCGAGATCATCAGCGACGCGCAGGCGATCGAGGTGATCGACGACCGGCTGTCCTATGCGGAGATTCTGCTCGATTTTGCCAGCAGCGTGAAGCCGCGCCCGGTGGAGCTTGCGATGGCGCGGGCTTCGACCGTGCGCGCCCGCGTCGAGCGGATCATCGCGGCCGCCGCGATGCCCGTGGCGGTCGGCTGGCGCAAGCGGTTGTGGATCGCGGCCGCGATCGTGCCGGCGGTGATCGTGTCGACCGGCATGATCGCCTATCGCACTCCCGACCCCGCGCCCGCTATCGCCGATAGCGGCGAGGTGCCGGCCCAGCATTACCGCCCCTTCGTCAATTTCTACGCCATGGGCCCGGCCTCGGTGTTCGCCATCTTCCGCGAGGGAGACGAGCTCTACGGCCAGGTGACCGGACAGCGGAAATTGCGCCTCTCGGTCGGCGGCAACGGCACGGCGTCCTACCCGGCCTCGTCCGGCGAAATCACGTTCCCCGTCGATGCCGAGCGTCGCTCGGCTGAGCTGACGTTGCGCATGAACGGCCGCGACATTCGCGCGGTTCGTGTCGCGGAGATGCCGGCACCGGCTGCGGAGATCGCGTCGCTCGATCAATATGTCGGCTGGTACCGGCTGGCGCCCAACCGCGTGCTCAGCGTCCGCCGCGACGGCGACCGTCTCTGGCTGCAGGAGACCGGGCAGGGCGCAACGCAGGTGCTCGCCGAGGGCACCGACGCCTTCTCGTTCCGCGGCGACCATCTCGTCGTCTTCCTGCGCGACGAGCAGGCGAAGGTGTCGCGCGTGCTGGTGCAGAACGCGGTTTTCGGTGCCCGCCTCGCGACCCGCGTCGATGCGGCGGTGGCGCAAGCCGTCGAGGCCGACTTCGCGCGCCGCCTCGCCAAGGTCTCCGACCGATTCAGGGAGCAGGTGCCGGTGGCCGGTAGCAAGGAGATGGTCTTGGCCGGCATCGAAGGCTTGCGCCGCGGTACGCCGGACTATGATCGCATGAGCGCGCCGCTCGCGGCCAAGGTCCACCGCTATCTCGCCGAAATGCAAACGACGTTCGTGGCGCTCGGCGCGGTGGAGTCGATCTTCTTCCGCGGCGTCGGCCCGGGCGGCTACGATATCTATGGCGCCAAGTTCGAGAACGGCACGGCTGAATTCCGCGTGCTGCTCGAGCCCGACGGCAAGGCCGGCGACGTCATCTTCCGGGCCGACGGCAATGACGAGCTCGGCGGCATCCTGCCTTGCTCGGAAGAGGCGAACGTGCGCGGCCGCGCCGGCACCTCGCCGATCCGGATCATGGTCTACAATGAGCTCGGCGAGGACATCCGGGTCGTCAATCTCGATGCCGACGGCAATCGCAAGAACCAGAGCGTCGTCAGGTCCAACATGAGCTGGGCGGCCACGACCACCGTGAACAATCCCTGGATGATCGCCGACAAGTCGGGACGGTGCCTGGAAATCCTGATGCCGGGCCGGCAGACGCGCTTCCACAATGTCGAGGCGTCGAACCTCGGCGCAAAGCCGGGGCGTGCCGCGCGCCGCGCTGTTCCGATCGCCAATGGCGAAGAGATGCTGCGCCGTTACATCGAAGATCTCGGCAGGGGACAGCCCGACTACGACCGTATGACGTCGGAAGTAGCCGACATCACGCGTCAGCAATTGCCGTTCGACCAGGCGATCCTGGCGCGACTCGGCGCCTTGCGTGCGGTGTCGTTCCGCGGCGTCACCGCGCTCGACAGCGACATCTATATCGCCCAGTTCGCCAATGGTTCGGCGGAATGGCGGATCGGCGTCAGGAACGGCGTGATCACCAAGATCGCGCTCGGGCCCAACTTTTAGGATCGCGACGCCGTCCGTCGCATCCGACGGGCGGTTCACGATAGCCGGACGGAGATGCCGCAATCTTCGCTTGTCCGGGCGCACCTCGAGTGCTACGATGCGTAGCATTACCATTCGTAGCCTCGCGCCGCGTGTCGGCAGGCTCGAGAAAAATGGGCGTCCGCCATGAGCAATCCTGCAAGGGCCGAGACCGTGCTTGCGCTGCAGCGCTTCGGCATGGGGCCGCGGCCGGGATCGATCGCCGCAATGGGCTCGGACCCGCGCGGCGCGTTGATCGCCGAGCTCGACCGGCCGCTCACGCTGACCGCCGCCGCTGGGCTTCCCACAAGCGCCAAGGCCTTCCGCACCGTGGCCGACGCCAACGCCCGCCGGACGGCGCGGGTCAAGCAGGCGCAGCAGCAGGCCAAGAAGCAGCAGATGGCGGCGGCCGCGCCGGCGATGTCGGAAGACCAGGCGCAAGGTCAAGTGCAGGACAAGGACGCCGCCGAGATGGCGGCCAAGCAGGCGGCTGACGCCGTTCCCGATCCCGGACGTCCGATGTACTTGCAGGAAGCCAAGCTGCGCACCGAAGCCGCGCTCGCCGCCGAGATCGGTTTTGCCGAGCGGCTGGTGTGGTTCTGGTCCAACCATTTCTGCGTCTCGGCCAACAAGATCCAGAGCATGTCCGGCGCCTATGAGCGCGAGGCGGTTCGCGCCAATGCGCTCGGCCGTTTCGTCGATCTGCTGCTCGCCGTCGAAGGCCATCCGGCGATGCTGTTCTATCTCGACAATCTGGAATCGATGGGCGCGAACTCGATCGCCGGCATCAATCGCAGCCGCGGCCTCAACGAGAACATCGCGCGCGAGATCATGGAGCTGCACACGCTCGGTGTGCGCACCGGATACACCCAGGACGACGTGATCAGCTTCGCCAACGTCATGACCGGCTGGACGCTGGTGCCGCCGGGCGCCGATCCCCAGCACGGCGGCGAGTTCACCTTCAATCCGCGGCTGCACGAGCCAGGCGGCCAGACCGTGCTCGGCAAGCGCTACGAGCAGGAGGATGCCGAGCAGGGCCGCGCCGTGTTGCGCGACCTCGCCGCGCATCCGGCGACCTCAACCCACGTCGCGACCAAGCTGGCGCGGCACTTCGTCGCCGACGAGCCGCCGCCGGCTCTGGTCGAGCAGATGGCCAAGACCTTTCGCGACACCGAGGGCGATCTCAAGCAGGTCGCAATCGCGATGGTGTCGTCGGACGAGGCGTGGCGTGGACCGCCGTCGAAGCTCAAGCGTCCCGGCGAATGGGTCGTCGGCATGGTGCGCGCGGCCGGCATCACGGTCGTCGATCCCGTCCTCTACACCGGTGGCCAGCAGCTGCTCGGCGAGCCGCTATGGCGTCCATCATCGCCCAAGGGCTATCCGGACGACGAGGCGAGCTGGATCGACGGTGTCGGCCGGCGGCTCGACGTCGCCAACAATTTTGCCGAGCGCGTCACCGGCATGGCCGATCCGCAAGTCATCATCGAGGACGTCTTTGCATCCGAGATCGCACCCGAGGTGAAGCAGGCGGTCGGCCGCGCCGAGAGCCGGCAGCAGGCGCTCGCGCTGCTGTTCATGTCGGCGGATTTTCAGAGGAGGTGAGCATGGGCTTCGATCGTCATCTGCCCACGCGGCGCGAACTTCTGGCCGGCTCCGGGGCGCTGTTCGCCTGGAGCCAGATGCCGCGGATCGCGCGCGCGGAAGGGCGCGATCCGCGCCTGCTCGTCGTCATCCTGCGCGGCGCGCTCGATGGCCTCGGCGCGGTGGCGCCGGTCGGCGATCCCGACTGGGTCGCCCTGCGCGGCGATCGCGCGCTGCTGCTCGACGGCAAGCCGGCGGCGCTGCCGCTCGATTCCTTCTTCGCGCTCAATCCGGCGATGCCGAACCTGCATCGGCTCTACAAGAGCGGCAAGGCCGCGATCGTCCACGCCACCGCGACGCCCTATCGCGAGCGCTCGCATTTCGACGGCCAGGACGTGCTGGAGAGCGGCTTCACCAGGCCCGGTGCGACCGCTTCGGGATGGCTCAACCGTGCGCTGCTGGCGATGGAGTCCGGCGGTCGGGTCGATCCGCGCGGCAGCCGCGCGCTCGGCATCGGCTCGGTGACGCCGCTGGTGGTGCGCGGCTCCGCGCCAGTGATGACCTGGGTGCCGCAAAAACTCCTGCCGGCGAGCCAGGATACGCAGAACCGCCTGCTCGACCTCTATCAGCACACCGACCCGAAGCTCGCGACCGTGCTGCAGGCGCGCATGAAGCTCGCCTCCCTCGACGGTGCGAGGGGTACGGGCGATCCGATGTCGGACGATCCGACGCTGGCGCCGCCGGGCATTGCGCGCGTGCGCGCCTACTTCGCGGAGGCCGCCGGCACCGCCGCGCGCTATCTCGCCAAGCCCGACGGCCCGCGCGTCGGCGCGATGGGCTTCGTCGGCTGGGACACGCACATCGCCGAAGGCGCGGCCTCGGGCCAGCTCTACAATCTGCTCGGCGCGCTCGACGGCGCGTTCGCGGCGATCGAAAGCAACATGGGCGCGGTGTGGCACGAGACCGTGGTCGCCGTCGTCACCGAGTTCGGCCGCACCGCGCGCATCAACGGCACGCAGGGGACGGACCATGGCACGGGCACGGTTGCCTTCCTCATCGGCGGCGGGCTCGCCGGCGGCCGCGTGATCGCGGATTGGCCGGGCCTGAAGGCGGCGCAACTGCTCGACGATCGCGATCTCAAGCCGACCACGGATCTGCGTGCCGTGCTGAAGGGCCTGCTCAGGGATCATCTGCGTGTCGAGGAGAAGGTGCTCGCCGAGACGGTCTTCCCTGATAGCGCCGAAATCAAACCGATGGGAGGCCTCGTGGCCTAAAGAGCGATGTGCACATTGACGCAACGCGAACTTGATTTTCTTGCCAGTCTGAAGACCAGCTGGCGACAGCTCTATTGGCGTGAATTCGCGCGCATCCTTCGAGAGAGCGCGCAGTCGGGCTACGCCAGCGCCGAAATTTGCTCGGCGCCGCGACAGGGGTGACGGGAGACTTCGAATGCGGCGGCGTCAATTCATTTCACTCCTCGGCGGAGCCGCACTCGCGCCGCTCTCTGCGTTGCCGGTCTACGCGAACCCGCCGGAAGGCTGCGGTGGTCCGCTCGAGCGGGGCGACGGCTGGCCGGTCGGCTCCGTCAACGACAACAGTCTCGTCAACCGCGAGGCGCTGTGCGGGATGGCGGATCGCCTCGTCTCCAGCGATGCCAACATCCATGCCGTGCTGGTCGCCCGCAATGGCAAGCTGGCGTTCGAGAGCTACTTCAAGGGAGCCGACGAAATTCCCGACCCGATCTACGGCCGCCGTGTGGAAACTCTCGCCTTCGATGCCGACACGCTGCACAACGTGAAGTCGGTCTCGAAGAGCGTTGCGTCACTCGCCGTCGGGATCGCGATCGATCGCGGGCTGATCCGCAGCGTCGACGAACCGATCTTCAGCTTCTTCCCCGAACTGTCCGACCTGCGGTCCCCCGAAAAGGATCGTATCCGGTTGGTGCACGCGCTGACCATGTCGATGGGCCTGAAGTGGATCGAGGCGACTCCTGCAACGGGCGACTACGACAATGACGAGTCGCGCATGCATATGGCATGGGATCCGTGTCGTTACGTTCTCGGTCTTCCCGTGACCGCCGCGCCGGGGCAGGAATTCTTCTATAACACCGGCGCACTCACTCTGGTGTCGGCCATCATCCGTAAGGCGACCGGACGTCCTCTCGATGAATTCGCGCGTGAGGCGTTGTTCGAGCCATTGGGAATCACCAGCACGACGTGGGCTCGGTACCGTGGAGACACCGATGCGGGAGGAGGGTTGCGACTGCGGCCGCGCGACATGGCAAAGATCGGCCAGCTGGTCCTTGCGGGCGGCCGCTGGAACGGCCGCGGGATCGTTTCCAAGGCCTGGATCGACGCCTCGACTGCTGAGAAGATCAAGGGGACGGACAATCAATCCTACGGATATCTGTGGTGGCTCGGCCAAGCGCGCGTCAACGACCGGAAGATCAACTGGATCGGTGCACTGGGGCGCGGCGGGCAGTCGATCCGCATCGTGCCGGAGCTCGATCTCGTCGTCGCCGTAACGGCGGGCTACTATCAGGACTACAGCCCGCAAGCGTTTCGATTGCAGTTCGGCGTTTTCAGGGACGTCTTGCGCGCGATCCCCCCTCCGGCCTGAGCCGCAGCTGCCGACTCCGGCGGCGGGTTCTGTCCCGATTCAGGACAGTCACTGTGGTGGAATCGTCACAGCTGGCGCGAAACGGCCGCGGCCCCAGAGCCGCTTTTGTTCCGACAAGGTTCTGCCCTCATTCCCCACGGAAACTTGGGGTTGTTCGGAGGGCGCATCATGTCTCGCATTGCAAGTGCCGAAACTGCCCGGATGTCGCTGGCTAGCTCGAGCCGGCTATTGCTCGCGGTCCTGGGGGCCGCATCGCTCGCCGCCTGCGCGCAATCGCCGGTCGGCCGTCAGAAAGCCGATCTCGCCGGAACAACCCGGCAAGCCGCGGTGGAGCGCCCGCACAGGGTGGCGGCGCTGCATCCACGTCCGATCAGCCGGGCGCGCAGCTCCGAGGGTAAGCAGACGGCTTCGCATGGCGTCGCGAGCTTCTATTCGGATACGGAGACCGCGAGCGGCGAGAAGTTCGACAAGAACGAATTGACCGCGGCGCATCCCACCCTGCCGTTCGGCACCAAGCTGCGCGTCACCGAGACCTCCTCCGGCCGCTTCGTCACGGTCAGGGTCAACGACCGCGGGCCCTTCGTGCGCGGACGCGTGGTCGACATCTCGCCTTCCGCCGCCGAGGCGCTCGGCATGGTCGACAAGGGCATCACCAATGTCAGGCTCGAGGTCGTGCGATAGGGCACGCGTTGCGAACGATGCGGCGCGCTTAACCGGCTGTTAGCGGCTTTTCGAGCACCATGGCTGTCCGCACAATTCGGGGCTTTGGGGGAGGCGGCGCTTGAACACGATCCAGCATCTCGAAGATCAGGCTGCGCGTGCCGAGCGGCTCGCCAAGCGGATCACGGATACGCTGACGATCGAAAAGCTGCTGACCTTCGCCGGCGAACGCCGCCGCGAGATCGAGGTCATCGCCGGTAAGCACCGCCGCAACTAAGTCCCGCGTTCCATGCTCCGATCGCATCCGCCCTCGCTGGAAGGCGCGGAACTTCTCCTTTTTCCCGGCGTCATTCCGGTGATGCAAGAAGGAGGAGGACATCATGGGTTTTGGACGAGGTGCTTTGCTTTGGTTGCTTGGCGTGCCGCTGCCGATCGTTCTGCTGCTGGCATTGTTCTGGCACCACTGAGGTGACGACACGAAAAGCGCCGCGGGAGCGGCGCTTTTTTGTTGGGCGCGATGTGCAACGTTTGAGGTGCGATGCGCCCTCAGCTATGGCTCTCGACGAAGTCGCTGAGATAGTCGGGCAGCTCTATGCCATAGATGTCGCAGCGTGCCTTTATGGCGCCGGCGACCTCGGTCGAGATGTCTTTGATCCAGTGTTCGAGCGTGTTGAACGAGATCACCTTGACGGGATCGTTGAAGCAGCCAGCGACGAACTCGCCGATGGTGGCTTCGAGATCGCTGCGCTCGATGCGGATTTCAGTCGCAATGTCGAGACGGTCGACGACGACGAAGAGGGTTTGGTCCGCGCCATAGGGCACGACGGGAGATGCAACGCCAGCTTCAAGCATGTGAGGCGCTCACGAGTTGACTTCCGATCTCCGACAACGGGAAAAACCGGAAGAAGGTTCCTACGCACGTGCTTGTGAAGGCCGTCAGAGAAATTCCCGCCAGCGTGATAGCTCGATGACGTGTTCGGGGGAGAGAACGGCGGTAACCAGCGGCGGCTGCGGCGCCGTGCGGATCTCATAGAGATGCCGGGTCGCCGCCGGCTTTTGCATGAAGGCCGAGATGCATTGGTCGAGCGTCCCCTCGCTCACCTGGTAGGGCTCGCGGTCCGGTCGGCGCTGGTTGCCGAGTGACGGCCATTTATGCAGCGCCGCAAGCGCGCCGAAATCGACTTTTGACTCCGCAACAACGTCCCCCATCGCCCTGCCTCACGCAAAAGACGACCCCAGCACACGTGCTCGCGTGCCGGGGCCCATACACCTGTCGCTGCATCTCAATGCCACCAGCCCCAACGCGGCATCCGGGAAAAGGTTCCCGGCTCATCGGCTACGGGGAAGGGCTCAAGCGCTCGTGATCTTCGGAATTTGCAATATCCAGCCGACAAACGCCATTACGCGGGGATCTTTGGCCATTGCCGCGGGCCAGCGCACGATCTGAGCCTTGCTCGACGGCAAGTCCCACGATTGCGGAAGCACCCGTACCAGCCTGCCGTCCTTGAGTGCGTCCTGGACCAGCAGCGAACGCGCGAGCACGATCCCGTTGCCGGCGAGGGCCGCGGCTATGGCGGTGGCTATCGTTGCAAAGCGTATCTCGGCGGGTGGCGGGCGGCCGAGACCCAATCGTTCGAACCAGGAGGTCCACGACCATTCGACCCCGCGGTCTTCGCCGATCCGGCCCTTGTGCAGGAGCGGCAACGATTTGAGGCGCGTCACGTCGGTCAGCGGTTGCTGGCCAGGCAGCAGGCGTGGGTGGCAGACGGGGTAAACATGCTCGCGAACCAGCAAACGCTGCGTCGACGTTGGCCTCAAGCCCGCTGCTGGTTGCCACACCACCGCGACGTCAAGATCGGTCGACCTCGCATGTGCGTCGGCGTCACGTACGGCCAGCTCGACCGGTATGCCGGGATGTGCTTGCGCAAAATCGGGCAAGCGGCGCACGAGCCAATAGTCGGCAAGCGCTGCACCGACGCCCACTTTCAAGGCCGGAGGCGGAGCGGCGGCGCGACAAAGCGCACGAAAATCCGCCATCCTGTCGAGCAAACCGGCCAACTCGTTCGAGAGGGCAATGCCGGCGGGCGTGGCGCACAAGCCGCTCGGCTGCCGAACGAGGAGGGGCGTCCCGACGAAGTCCTCGAGCTTGCGGAGCCGATGGCTGACCGCGCTCTGCGTGAGCCCGAGCTCCGCGGAGGCGCGCGTGACGCTCGCATGTCTCAAGGCTGCCTCGAACGCAATCAGACCGTCGAAGGGAGGAAATGAACGCATTGCATCATCATGAAACATTTTCATGCCGATGTGAATGCATTGCATTGGCGCAGGCTTCGCCCCGGCATGCATATCGGTACCAGACGCTTTCACGATGGGGCAACGATGATCACGCCTGAACCCGACATGCAGTCCCCACGTCGTTGGCACGACCTGCTGCCAGCGATGGTGCTCGGCATGGCGGCCTTTCTGACGCAATTCGACGTAACCGCGGTTGTTGTCGCGATGCCGGCCATGGCCGCCGAACTCGGTTTCGGCGGCACTGCCTATGCCTGGGTGATGGATGCCTACAGCCTGGCATTTACCGGCGGGCTGCTCGCCGCGGGCGCGCTGGCCGACAAGTATGGACGCCGACGCGCTCTGCTTCGCGGCAACGTCGTGTTCCTGGTCGGATCGATAATTTGCGGCTTCGCGGCGGGTGGTCCGATGCTGTGGGGCGCGCGTGCAGTTCAAGGCCTCGGCGCGGCGTTCGTTATCACGGGAGGCATTGCGCTGCTTGCGAATGCCTATGCCCGGCCTGACGAGCGCGCCCGCGCCTTTGCATTCATGGGCGTGCTCTCGGGCACCGCCATGGCGCTCGGACCAGCGCTCGGGGGACTTGTCTCGGCCTGGTTCGGATGGCGCTGGATCTTCCTGGCCAATATCCCGCTTTGTCTGCTCACGCTTCTGGCCGTTCCGCGGCTGGTCGCAGAATCGCGTGATCCTGCCGGCCGCCCGCTGGACTGGAGCGGCGTCGTGCTTCTCACGTTTGCGCTTGGTCTTGCGATCGAGAGCCTGCTGAGGGGAGGTGCAATGCCGGCCCGGATTGCAGCGGGCCTCGGGCTGAGCGCGTGTCTGCTCGCCATCTTCGTGATGCAGCAGCGGGGCCGGCCCGTGCCGATTTTCGACCCCGCCGTGTTCATTCGACCGGTCATGGTCGGCATTTCCTCGCTGCTGATTGCTGTTTCCGTTGGATACTGGGCGGTTCTCGTCTATCTGCCGCCGTTCCTGAACGCAGCGTTCGGCTGGTCAGGTCCGTCCGTTGGCTTCGCAATGCTCTTCGCGACGTTGCCGATGCTTCTGCTGCCGCCCTATGGCGCTCGCCTCGCAACACGCTGGGGCTGGCGCCGGCTGTTCGCGACGGCGATGCTGGCGCTGCTGGCGGGCGATCTCATTCTGGTCCTGGCCGCGAGCGGCTGGCTCCCGAACGCGCAAGTCGTTCTCGCTGCTGCGGCAACCGGAATGCTGTTGGCCGGGATTGGCGCAGTCCTCGCGCATCCGCAACTGTCGAGCGCGGTCGTTGCGTTGGTGCCTCCGGACCAAACCGGCATGGCCTCGGCGGTCACCGTGGTCATGCGGCAGGCCGGATTTGCGCTCGGCATCGCAATGCTCGGTGCGATCCTATCGGACGAAGCATCGGCTGCCGGTTACGCATGGCCCTGGCTTGTTGCGGCGATTGGATCAGCAGGCGGCCTCGTCGCCGCATCGATGTTGCTGCCTGACCAGCAGCCGTAGCTGTATCTGGTGGAGACAGCCGGCTGCCGGGGCCACACCAATCGCCACGCCGGCCGGGAAACGGTTCCCGGCCGCGCCGTTTTCCGGTTCAGCTCGCGGCCGCCGCGATCCTGTGCCCCGGGCTGTCATGCTCCTGGCTGCTCTCGCCGCGGCGGACCTCCGGCGGCAGCCCGGCAAAGCGCCGCAAGGCCTCCGCCATCTGCACCCGGCCCGACACGCTTGTGATCACCACGTCCACCATCGCAAAGGACGAGTGGAAGTGGCCGCGTGCCTTGAGCTGCTCGACCGGGACGCCGGCGGCCGCCATTGCCTCGGCATAGGCGACACCCTCGTCCCGCAGCGGATCGAACTCGCAGGTGACCACGAGGGCCGGCGGCAGGCCGGCGACCTTGCCGCGCAGCGGCGAGACCCGCGGATCGGTGCGGTCGGCCGGTGAGCAATAGAGGTCCCAGAACCAGTACATCAGCGAGCGCGTCAGGAAGTAGGCGGTCCCATTGTCCTCGTAGGAGGGGCGATCGAAGCTGCAGTCGGTGACCGGGCAGACCAGAAGCTGGCCGGCGATGGCAGGCCCGCCGCGGTCGCGCGCGAGCTGGCAGGTGACGGCAGCGATGTTGCCGCCGGCGCTCCAGCCGGCAACCAGAACCGGGCCCGGCTTGCCGCCGAGTTCGGCGGCGTGCTCGGCGATCCAGCGCGTGGCCGCATAGCCGTCTTCGGCGGCGGTCGGGAAACGATGCTCAGGTGCGTGGCGATAGCCGACGCTGACGAACATCATGCCGGTCCGCCGCACCATGTCGCGGCAGAACGGCTCGTCCGATTGCTCGTCGCCGAGCACCCAGCCGCCGCCATGGAAATAGACCACGACCGGATGCGGTCCCGGCGTTGCGGGCTTGTAGACACGGTAGGGCAACACACCGTCGGCAATGGGCAGGGTGCCGTCGACGATCTCGCCGATTGGCCGCCCCGCGGGCCGGCCCTTGTTGAACTCGTTGACGAAGGCGCGTGCGCCTTCCGCGCCCATCGACTCGATCGGCGGCAGGTTGAGAGATGCGAGCAGGTTCAGCACCAGCCGCACGTCCGGCTGCAGGCGCACCACCTCGCCGTCATTGCATTGCGCGGCGCCATTGGGGCCGGTGAGCTTGAAGCCGAGCATGCCGCGGCTGACCACCTCGTCGCAGATGCTGCGGTAGGGGCCGACGCCGCCGGTGTAGGGCATCAGCCCCTGCACCTTGCCGGGCACGTTGGCGCCCGTGTACCAGGTGTTGGCGAGCCGGTGCAGCGTCAGCATCGAGCAGTCGGCCATGTGCCTGTTCCAGCCGGCCTGCGCCGTCTCGGTCGGCTCCATCGTGGTGAAGCCGGCATCGCGCAGCGCGGCAAGGCGATCGACTACCCAGTCGGCATGCTGCTCGATCGACACCGCCATGTTCGACAGCACCGATGGGCTGCCGGGGCCGGTGATCATGAAGAAGTTCGGAAAGCCCTCGACCGTGAGGCCGAGATAGGTCTGCGGCCCCTGCGCCCAGACATCGGACAGCGACTTGCCGCCGCGCCCGGTGATCGGATGCACGGCGCGGATCGCGCCGGTCATCGCATCGAAGCCGGTTGCGAACACGATGACGTCGACGTCGAAGCTGCGGCCGTTGGTGGAGATTCCGCTCGCGGTGATCGCCTTGATCGGCTCCTTGCGCAGATTGACCAGCGTGACGTTCGGCCGGTTGTAGGTTGCGTAATAGTTGGTGTCGAGGCAGGGGCGTTTCGCGCCGAACGGATGGTCGTCCGGCATCAGTGCCGCGGCGGTCTCGGGGTCCTTCACCGCGGCGCGGATCTTCTCGCGGATCAGGTCCTGAACGATCTTGTTGCCGTCGAGGTCGACGGCCTGGTCGGCCCAGAGCTGCGTCAGGATGTGGACGAGGTCGCCGGCGGCCCAGGCGCGTTCGAACCGCTCGCGACGCTCGGCATCGCTGAGCTGCCAGCTCACGACCGTCTGCTGCGGGTAGGGCACGCCGGCCATCGACTGCCGTGCCTGCTCGCGATAGGCCGCGCGGTCGCTCTGCAGCAGGCTCATGCGGTCCGCGGGCGCCGGGCCGTTATGCGCCGGCAATGCGAAATTCGGTGTGCGCTGGAAAACGGTCAGATGCGCGGCCTGCTCGGCGATCAGCGGGATCGACTGGATCGCCGACGAGCCCGTGCCGATCACGGCGACGCGCTTTCCTGTGAGATCGACGCCGTCATGCGGCCAGCGCCCGGTGAAATAGACTTCGCCCTTGAAGTCCTTGACGCCGTCGATCTCCGGCGGCTTTGGCGCGGAGAGGCAACCGGTGGCCATGATGTAATGGCGGCATGAGACCGGCGCGCCATGGTCAGTGGTGATGAGCCAGCGCTCCGACGCTTCGTCCCATCTGGCTTCGGTGACCTTGGTCTTGAAACGGATATCGCGGCGCAGATCGTAGCGATCGGCGATGAAGCCGAGGTAGCGCAGGATCTCGGGCTGGGTCGCGTACTTTTCAGACCAGGTCCAGGCGGTCTCGAGCTCCGGATCGAACGTATAGCTGTAGTCGATGGTCTGGATGTCGCAGCGCGCGCCCGGATAGCGGTTCCAATACCAGGTGCCGCCGACATCGCCGGCCTCGTCGAGCCCGACCGCCGAGAACCCTGCCTTGCGCAGGCGATGGAGAAGATAGAGGCCGGCAAATCCGGCGCCGACCACGGCGACATCGACCTTTTGAGCGGTTCCGCGCTCATCGGAGGCACGTGTGGCGACCATTGCGTCAGGCATGGTGTTCCTCCCGTAGGTTTTGTTTTGGCGGCAGGCTATCGCCGCAGGCTCAGCTTGTCATCAGAGCAAGTGCAATCTTAGGGTGGTCGTTTGCGGCGGCTTCGTGACCGCGCGAATGTTGCGGCACCACACGCACCGCGATGCACAATGGCCGTGATAGCCCGGGGTAATCAGCCATCATCCTTCTGTGTATGCTTGCGCTTACAAGCCACGCGTACCGCCCGGGCGTCATGACAGAGTTGAGTGAGCGAACCAAAGCGAACATGGACGTCGTTCTCGAGCAGACGTGCCGGCAACTGCCGCATGGCGGCGATCACGACAGCCGCAGGTTCATCGCCGAGCGCCTGATCGAGGCGGCGCAATCCGGCCACTCCACGCTGGGCGAGCTCGGCATCGTCGCAAGGCGTGCGCTCGCGGAGCTGATTGGCAAAGGCGGTTAGGTCGCGTACTCGATCGGGCGGTAACGCCGCTCTCTTCAGTGCTCGAGACTCATCGTCACGATACGATCCTCGGCGGATACTCTGCCGGCATATCGAACACCGCTGGCATGGGTGGAAATTCCGCCGGCTGAGAGCCCATACCTCGTAACCAGAAACCGCCGAACTGCGAGCGCCCGACGCAGAGAAAGCCGCTCGTTGTCAGCAGGCGTGCCAAGAGCGTCCGCATATCCCGTCAACACGACCCGATGCCCTGGCTTCGTCCGGTACCGATCAACGAAAAGGGCGATGCCTGCCCGAGCGGCTCTATCGAGCCTGGCTGATCCTTCACCAAATGGGACGGTCACATCCGGCTTGGGATCGACACCCGGATCGTTGCAATGATGTCCCACCGGGCATCGCATCAGCTTCTTCGCGAGTAGGGCGTCGAGCACGGCCTTCTCGCTTTGCGCCGAGCAAGGAGCGGCGAACATGAGGAGCGTCGGAAGAACCAGCAAGATCGACCGAAAACGCAGCATGAAATCACCCCCACCGCAGCCAACGAACAAATCTCTAGCTACACCAGCGCGTCCGTCTGTGATTCGTATCACAGACAGGCCGGCTATTCGTTCCTGTATCAACAGCCGAGCGAGTGACGTGCGCGGGTTAAGGCGTCAAGGTTAATTCGCCGTCGCGATTGGCCTCATTGGAGGCGCCGATTGGGGATGTGTTATTGAATTGAGCTGCGAACGTCGTACAACCGCACAGAATACTTCGACATCGCGGGCAACGAGGGCACCGATGAAAACCAGAACTTGGATGATCTATGCGCTCGTGGCGGCGACCTCTCCCTGCCCGCCGTTGCTGTCCTCGGCGAATGCAGTTGAAGCAATCGGCATCCGGGCGGCGACGGGAGATCCATCCACCATATACAAGCGTTTCGACGCAGCCCTGAAAAGCAATGACTATCAGACGGCCCTGCGCGAAGGCGAACAGTTCGAAGCTGCGATGAAGCAGAAATTCGGACAGAACCACGAAGCTTACGCCTCGGCTTTGCACAATCTGGGCCTGGTTCATGAGCGAATGCGCCAATATGACCGCGCCGAGTTTTACTACTTGCGCGCGCTCGCAATTCGGGATTCGAAAGGCAAAAAAATCGACCTCGCCTGGACGCTGTTCAACCTCTCGAACGTCTATGGTCAGCAAAAGAAGTATGACCAAGCCGAGTCTCTGCTGGTGCGGGCCTTGGCCCTCCGCGAGCAAGCTCTGGGCAAGGACCATCCCGATACCGCGCAAACCCTCCACAATCTCGGTCTGGCGACGCGCAATCAGGGCAAGTATCCGCAGTCTGTCGCATATTTCCGGCGTGCGCTGGAGGTTCGCGAACGGAATAAGGAGATCCAGCGGATCGACTTGCGATGGACACTCGCCAATCTCGGGATGGCCTACTTCGACATGAAAGACGTGGATCAGGCGCGGGCCCTTGCGAAGCGCGCCATCGATCCAACCGACACGAGCCCGGCGTCGGCCGAAATAACGGCATTGCTGAAGAAGGTCACTTCCGACGAAGATCAATCGCTCAAGGCACGATACGCGGCCATCCAGAAGCTAGAGGCGGAGCGCAAGTATCGCGAGGTTCTGGAAGTCGGAAAGAAATTCGTCGAGGATGCACGCTTGTTCTACGGCGAGAAAAACCGCGTCTATGGCTTCTCCCTGATCGGAATGGGGGGCACATTGCAGCGATTCGGCGACCACGGTGCTGCCGCGAAGTACTACGAGAAGGCAGTCCTGATCGACGAAGCGCCCTCGTCCGATGCGGACACCGAACGATATCGGCAGATTGCCAGGAGAGCCCTCGGCAACGTCCATTCGAACTTGAGCAACTATTCGGCCGCCGAACGTTACCGCCGCGCGGTCATCGAAATCGGGGAGCGCGGGATCGGCCAAGGTGTGCTTCCCGGCGATCTGGACAACCTTGCGAGTACCCTCGTTGATCTGAAGAAATACGAGGAAGCGCATGCTATCTATTCAAAAGAGAAGGAGCTCCTGGAGCGGACCAAGGGCGTGGATCACGCCGATACGATCGACGTCTTGCACGGATTTGCATATCTGGAGCGAAAGCGAGGAAATTTCGTCGAAGCCGAGCGACTTTACACGCAGGCGCTCGAAGCCAAGGAACGAGTGACCGGACCGAATAGCCTGGGGAGCGCGTCGAGCATGCGCCGCCTCGCAGGCTTCTACCGTATCGTAGGACGATACGAGGAAGCGGAGACCCTCTATCGGAAGACTCTCGCGATGAGGCTCCAAGGCAACGAAAAAGAGGACCTCATTGCCAACGCGATGCACGACCTTGCGATGACGGTTCGTGCTCGCGGCAAGTATGCCGAGGCGGAGGAATTCTACAAGAAAGCAATCGATCTTCGCGAAAAGGCGATCGGCCACGGGCATCCATCGACGGCCTGGAGCATCAACAATCTCGGACACGCTTATCTGGAGCAAGGACGATATGAAGACGCGCAGCCCCTGTTCGAGGAAGCTCTCCGGATTCGGCAACATGTCTTCGGAAGCGTCGATGTCGAGGCTGTCCCGATCAGGCAGAATATCGCCGAGCTGAAGTTGATCAACGGTGAC
Organism: Bradyrhizobium sp. NC92; assembly: GCF_025200865.1. Lineage (NCBI taxonomy): Bacteria > Pseudomonadati > Pseudomonadota > Alphaproteobacteria > Hyphomicrobiales > Nitrobacteraceae > Bradyrhizobium > Bradyrhizobium sp. NC92. Next base: position 6,205,680 of record NZ_CP104171.1, on the reverse strand, counting down.
ATCCCCGACGCCATTGCCATGTTGAGAGAAAATCTCGACCTCAGGGTCCGCGAGCTCGGAGAAAACAACGAATTTGTTGGGTATAGCCTGGAAAAGTTGAGCGAGGCTCTCGAAAAGTCCGGAGACAACAGGGAGGCACTGCGTCTTCTGGAAAGATCGTTGGCAATCCGGGCGGCTTCCCAGCCGAAGGGACACCCGGACATCGCTCAGGCGCGATACAAGATGGCGGGTGTGCTTCAGAAATTGAACCGGAACGAAGAGGCAGCGAAAGCCCTCGGGGAATCGCTGGAGATCAACCTCGCCTCGGTCGGAGAGGTTCATCCGGATACCGCTGCCACGCTGCAACGGATGGCGGAGGTCTATGCGCAACTCGGCCGGCTGGACGATGCCCTCGATGCCTCTCGGCGCGCGGTCCGGTCTACCATCGAACTCGCAAATCTCGACGAGTCCAACGCGTCGATCGATGCCGGCTTCAAGGAGGACATTCCCGCGAAGCGGGCGCAACTGTTCAAGTCCCACGCAGCGCTTCTGTACTTGCGTGCTGCTTCTCAGCCCGCGCAGAGAGACACGCTTATCGACGAAGCCTTGGCGTCGATCCAGCGCGCCGGAAGCTCCTCGGCGTCTCGTGCGATACAGAAGGCTGCGGCCCGTATTGCGACAGGCGACGCCGCAGCTTCGGATCTGATCCGGAAGCGACAGGATCTGGCGCTTCAACTCACCGCGCTAGAGGCAGAACGTCGCCAGATCCTGGCATCGCAATCAGCGGACAGTGATCCTCACAACGAGAAGATCGGATACCGCAACATTACCGGCAGGATTGCTCAGATCGAGGCTCAACTTGCGGAGATGACGAAGACTGTTGATGCCTCGGCGCCCAGGTACAAATCGCTGGTCGAGCCGAGTCCGCTCACCGTCAAGGACATTCAAGGCGTGCTTCAACCCGACGAGGCGGTCGTCGTCTACATGACCGGACAGAAAGACGGCTTGGTCGTTGCAATCAGCAAGGATGTCGCCAATTGGGGGCGCCTCTCCGACAACGTCCAGATGATCTCGGACACGGTCAGGGAGTTTCGAAATGGTCTGGACCCGGATGCCTTGAGGGCTTCGGCGCTCGGCGGAAAACCTCAGCTGTTCGACCTACAACGCTCGCACGAACTCTATGCGATGCTCGTTGGTCCCGTCGAAGACGTATTGAAGGGAAAGAAGCGCATCGATGTCGTTCCGGATGGTCCTCTCACCTCGCTGCCGTTCCATCTGCTGATTACCGAACGACCCGCAACCGCCGTGCTCCCATTCAAGGATATCGCGCAATATCGCGATCAGGCCTGGCTGCTCCGCAAGGCTGCGATCAAGATCGTGCCGGCGGTTTCGAACCTTCAAACCGTGCGCGAGGCTACCGCAAACAGCCGTGCGCCTCGCGCCATGATCGCCTTTGGTGATCCGATCTTCAATCCAGCCGAGCGGAAGCGGACATTGGCCGAAGCTGCTCGTGGCAACAAACGTCTGGCGACGGCCACGAGGGCATATACCAGCATCTGGCAGGGCGCCGGGATTGATCGCAATCGTCTTCGCGAGGCCCTTCCCACGCTTCTCGACTCCGGCCAGGAGGTCAAGAACATCGGACGAAAGCTCGGAGTTCCTGAATCAGACATCCTGGTGGAGGGAAATGCCACGGAAACCAACGTGAAGCGCAGGCAGCTGAGCGACTACCAGATCGTATATTTCGCGACGCACGGGCTCGTTGCTGGAGACGTCAAAGGGCTGGCGGAACCGTCGTTGGCGTTGACCATCCCCGACACGCCGAGTGAGGAAGACGACGGCATCCTCACGCTGAGCGAGGTCAGCACCTTGAAGCTCAACGCCGACCTGGTCGTTCTCTCGGCCTGCAACACGATTGCGGGCGACCGTCCCGGCGCCGAGGCTCTGACCGGACTGGCCAGGGCGTTCTTTTACGCGGGCGCCAAGGCGATGGTCGTCTCTCATTGGGCGCTGGCATCAGACGCTGCAACCAGGATCATGACCGATACGTTCGGACTTCTGCAGGCCGAACCATCGCTCGATCGCGCGGAGGCTCTTCGACGGGCAATACTGGACTACATGAACGACCGAAGCAATCCGCTGAACGGGTATCCCGCGTATTGGGCTCCGCTCGTCGTGGTCGGCGGTGGCGGCTAGCGAGAAGCTTGCATTGCGGCGGAATGCGGACGTAACCTTCCGGCGGATTGGTCAACGCATCGAGATCCTCCAAGATGCGACCCCTGCTCGCGTTCACTGCAGTTTCCGCATTCCTCTTCCTCGGCTCGGCCATCGCCCAGTCGGTCGGACAATTTCCATTCGCGCTGACGCGGGAAGGGCAGATGCTCGGCGCCGTGGAGGGCGAGGTGGCCTCGTTCAGGGGGCTGGCTTACGCGGCGCCGCCGGTCGGGGCGCTGCGCTGGCAACCGCCGCAGCCGACGACCGAAAGCTCGGAGATGCGCACCGCCTACGACTACGGCCCGCCGTGCCTTCAGCTGGCCTTGCCGGCGGCGAGCGAAGATTGCCTGACGCTGAACGTGTTCCGTCCTTTCGGGGTCGATGGCCCATTGCCGGTGATGGTGTTCATCCATGGCGGCGCGTTCGCCACGGGGACCGCGAACGATCCGCTGTTCGATGGCGCCAAGCTGGCCCAGGCGGGCCTCATTGTCGTCACCGTGAATTATCGCCTCGGCGCGCTCGGCTGGCTCGCGTATCCCGCGCTGTCGGACGCCGGCTCCGGAAATCTCGGCCTGATGGACCAGGTCGCCGCGCTGCATTGGGTGCACGACAACATCGCGGCCTTCGGCGGTGATCCGGGCAACGTCACTCTGTTTGGTAGCGATGCAGGGGCGACATCGATCGCGCTGCTGATGCTGTCCGCGCCAGCGCGCGATCTCTTCCACAAGGCCATTCTGCAATCGGTGCCAGGCCGCGCGCGGCTGCGTTCGGCAGAAGAGGCGGAGGCCATCGGCCGGCTCTTCGTGGCCGCGCTTGGGTCGAAGACGGATCTGCGCGCAGTCGAGCCGCGGCGCCTGCTGGCTGCCGAACAGCAATTGCTGGAGAAATCGCCGCGCAGCTTTGCACCGATGATGGATGGACGTCTCGTGACCGAGGACCTCGCCGCAGGTTTTGCGGCCGGACGCCAAAGCCGCATTCCCTTGATCATCGGCTCGAATGAGGACGAGACCGGCTTGGAGAACGAGACCGCGATCAAGGAGGAGCTTGCGCCGCCGGGCACGAGCAGCGAGGAATTGCGCAAGCTCTATCCAGATCTCGCAAGACCGTCGGATCTCGCGGCAAAAGTCTACACCGACAAGGTCTTCTCCGAGCCGGCGCGGCTGCTGGCCCGCCTGCACGCGGCAAGCGGCGCGCCGACCTTTCGCTACCGCTTCGCCTATGTGCCGGAAGCGCGGCGCGCCAATCCGGACCTCGGCCACGGGCGCGAGCTGCAGTTCATCTTCGGTTCGGAAGGCGTGCCCGGTGCGGGCATCCTGTCGCGACGCGACCGCGAGGTCGCAAGCCGCTTGCGCGCCTACTGGATCAATTTCGCCAGAAGCGGCGATCCCAATGGCCCTGACCTCAATGGTCCCGTCCTGCCGCGCTGGGACGCGGCGGGCGGCGATCGCCTGCTGTTGGTCACGAACGGTGGCATCGCGAGCGGCGACGATCCGATCGCGGAGCGTCTCGACCGGCTGGCAAATGGCAGGAGATGAATCGGATTTAAGCCGCGAGCTCGACGCGCGGCGCCGGGCTGAGCCGGTCTTCCTCCAGGTAATCTATCGCGCCGTCCTTCTCGACGGCATAGAATTGCAGGCCATCCCGCGACTTGAAGGCGGCGCGGACGACACCGCGGCGGCCCTTATCACTGTTGACGACGTCCCCCAGCGCAAACTTCCTCATCGCACGTCTCACTTGTCTTCAAGCCGACTGCTTCGGCCCCGCCGGGGATTCTGGGCGGCAAATCGTTAACGACTTGCTAACCATGCTGCTTTGCCTATGCTCACCGCCAATCGTGCGGACCGTAAGCACGCGCCTGTTGTCAACGAGACGAGCCCGATGACGCGATTTCCGACCCTGTTCCTGTCGCATGGCGGCGGCCCCTGGCCTTTCATGGAGGACAGGCGAGTGCAATATGCCAAGACCGCCGAGGCGTTCGCGAACTTGCCGCAGCTTCTGCCCGAGAGGCCGAAGGCCGTGCTGGTCATCACCGGTCACTGGGAGGCCGACGCCTTCACGGTGTCGACCTCGCCGCACCCGCCGATGGTCTACGACTATTACGGTTTCCCCGAGCATACCTACCACCTCAAATATCCCGCGCCGGGCAAGCCCGAGCTCGCTACGCAAGTGAAGGCGCTGCTCACGCATGCCGGCCTCGATTGCCGCGCAGATCCCGATCAGGGTTTTGATCACGGCACGTTCGTTCCGCTCGGGCTGATGTATCCGAACGCCGACATGCCGATCGTGCTGCTGTCGCTGAAGTCCAGCTATGACGCGGCCGAGCACGTCAAGGTGGGGCAGGCGATCGCATCCTTGCGTGACGAAAGCATCCTGATCGTCGGCAGCGGGCTTACCTATCACAACATGCGCGGCTTCAACCGTCCGGAGTCCAAGCCCGTCTCGTATGATTTCGAAGCCTATTTGAACGAGGCGATCAGCAACCCCGATGCGGCGCGCCGCAACGCGATGCTGGTCGATTGGGAGAATGCGCCGAGCGCACGCCTTGCGCATCCGCGCGAGGACCATCTGCTGCCGCTGATGGTGGCGGCCGGTGCGGCCGGAAGCGACGTCGGACGCCGCGTCTTCGTCGACGAGGTCGCGCATGTGGCGATGGCGTCGTACGTGTTTGGATGATCTTCTCCCTCTCCTCGCAAGCGGGGAGAGGCGAAGAAAGCCTCACCCGTATCTTAGCTTCATCACCAGGATGCCGCCGGCGAGCAGCATGGTGACGGCGTTCGAGGCGATCAGGGGGCCATCGCCCGAGAGCAGGCCGTAAATCAGCCAGAGCGCGAGGCCCAGCACCATCACCAGGAACATGCCGAGCGAGATGTCGCCGGTGGAGCGGGTCTTCCATACCTTGATGGCTTGTGGCGCGTAGGCGACGGTGGTGCATGTGGCTGCGGCAAAGCCGATCAGCTTGGTCAATAGCGGGTCCATGCGCGCTCTATAGCATGGATTCGGCCATGCCTGGAGCTTCGTTCCGATTTCATCGGAACGAAGCTCCCATTGTTGTTCTGACGCGTTTTCTTGACGCGAACCGGTGCCCGCCTCGCTCGAAAACGCTACGCCCCGCGGGTCGCCATGAGATTTCGATACAGCGCGGCATAGTCGCCGGCGCGATTGCGCCAGGAGACGTCGGTCGCAAGGCCGCTACGTTGCAGGCGGCGCCAGGTCAGCTTGTCGTGAAAGGCGGTGTTGGCCTTGCGCAGCGTGCCGGCGAGGGCATCCGCCGTCACGGGGGCGAACTTGAAGCCGGTGGCATCGCGGCCGAACGCGTCGGCCGCGCCGATATCGACGATGGTGTCTTCGAGGCCGCCGACGCGGGAGACGATCGGCACGGCGCCATAGCGCAGCGCACAGAGCTGGGTCAGGCCGCACGGTTCGAAGCGCGACGGCACGATCAACGCGTCCGAGCCGGCCTGGATCAGATGCGCCAGGATCTCGTCATAGCCGATCACGACGCCGATCCGGCCGGGATTGGCGCGGGCCGCGGCCTGATAGCGATCCTGCAGATCGCGCTCGCCGCTGCCGAGCAGCGCGAGCTGCATGCCTTCGCGCAGGATGGTCGGGATGGCTTCCAGCAGGAGATCGAGCCCTTTCTGCCAGGACAGCCGGCTGATGACGCCGAGCAGCGGTGCTTCGTCCGAGGAATCGAGGTTGAACTGCTGCTGCAGCACCGCCTTGTTCGCGGCCCGGAATGTCAGGTCCTCCGCGCCGAAGCGATAGGCGATGTGCGGATCGGTTTGCGGATTCCAGACCTCGATGTCGATGCCGTTGAGAATGCCGCTCAGCACGTCCGACCGTTCACGAAGCAGCCCGCCGAGCCCCATGCCGCCTTCGTCGCTCTGGATTTCCTTCGCGTAGGTCGGCGACACCGTGGTGATGCGATCAGCAAGGCGCAAGCCGGCCTTCAAAAAGCTGATGCCGCCAAAATATTCCAGTTCGTTGACGTTGAAGGCGTGCCAGGGCAGGCCGATCGATCCGATCAGTTCGGGCGCGAACTTGCCCTGATAGGCCATGTTGTGAATGGTCATCACGGTGCCGGGCCGCGGACGATTGTCGTAGTGCAGATAGGCCGGCGCGAGCCCCGCCTGCCAATCGTGGGCGTGCACGACGTCGGGCACAAAGGCCGGCACGAGGCCATGGCCGACATCGGCCGCCACGCGCGACAGCGCAGCGAAGCGCACGCCGTTGTCCGCCCAGTCGACGCCATCGGTGGTAACATAGGGGTTGCCCGGCCGTGCATAGAGATGCGGCACGTCGAGGACGAACAGATCGAGCCCGGCATGCGAGCCCGCCAGCAGCCGTCCGGGGCCGCCGAAATAATCCGGCCAGCGCCGCAGCTCCTCTGTGCCGGACAAAAGGCGCATCACGTCGGGATAGCCCGGCAGCAAGGTGCGCATCTCGACGCCATGCGTCTTCAGCGCAACCGGCAGCGCGCCCGCGACATCTGCGAGGCCGCCGGTCTTGACGAGGGGGTAGACTTCAGAGGCGACCGCAAGGACGCGAACAGGCGTCATGTATTGAGCCTGTCGATCATCGGCTGGGTGATCAGCGAGATGCCCTGCTCGGTGGTGCGGAAGCGCTTTCCGTCGACCTCGGGATCCTCGCCGACGACGAGGCCTTCCGGAATCTCGACGCCGCGGTCGATCACGACGTTCCTCAAGCGGGCGCCGCGGCCGACACTCACGTAAGGCATGATCACGGCATTCTCGACATTGGCGTAGGAGTTGATGCGCACGCCGGTGAACAGCAGCGAGCGGCGCAGCGAGGCGCCGGAGATGATGCAGCCGCCTGAGACCAGCGAGCTCACCGCCTGGCCGCGCCGGCTCTCCTCGTCATGGACGAATTTCGCCGGCGGGGTGATCTCCGCATAGGACCAGATCGGCCAGGCGCGGTCGAACAGGTCGAGCTCGGGCACCACGTCGGTGAGGTCGATATTGGCGGCCCAATAGGCGTCGACCGTGCCGACGTCGCGCCAATAGGCGCGGGTGTCGCTGCCGGAGCGGACGCAGGAGGTCGAATATTGGTGCGCCATCGCGCGGCCGTTCTTGACGAGGTAGGGAATGATGTCCTTGCCGAAATCGTGGTTCGAGTTCGGGTCCTCGGCGTCGCGCTTGAGCTGGTCGAACAGGAATTTCGCGTCGAACACGTAGATGCCCATGCTGGCGAGCGAGACGTCGGGCTTGCCCGGCATCGGCGGCGGATCTTTCGGCTTCTCCAGGAACTCCTGAATCCAGCCGTTCTCGTCGATGTGCATGATGCCGAAGCCGGAGGATTCCGACCGCGGCATTTCGAGGCAGCCGACGGTAACGTCGGCGCCGCTCTCGACGTGCTGGCGCAGCATCACCTCGTAGTCCATTTTATAGATGTGGTCCCCGGCCAGCACCACGATGAAGCGGCAGGCGTGGGATTCGATGATGTCGATGTTCTGGTACACCGCGTCCGCCGTGCCGACATACCACATGGTCTCGGAGACGCGCTGGCTGGCGGGGAGGATGTCAAAACTCTCGTTTCGTTCGGGGCGGAAGAAGTTCCAGCCCATCTGAAGGTGCCGGATCAGGCTGTGCGCCTTGTATTGGGTCGCCACCGCGATACGGCGGATGCCCGAGTTCACCGCGTTCGACAGCGCGAAATCGATGATGCGGGACTTGCCGCCGAAATAGACCGCCGGCTTGGCGCGGCGGTCGGTCAGCTCCAGCAGACGGCTGCCGCGTCCTCCGGCCAAGACAAATGCCAGCGCTTGACGGGCAAGCGGCTCGGGTCTCGCGGCACTCATGTGATCCTCCCACAATTCTGGCGCTCGCCAGAAGCCTCCCCGGCCGCGCACATGGAACCGATAGTAATGGCACGAATAGTAAATCGTGAAGGTGGTTGTTGGTTGCGAATGCACGGGAAGCTTAATGCTTTGCCGGGCGATCGGACCTCAGCCACCGTCGTGCGGGTGTCACAGGCGACGACGTCGCCCGGCACCGGGTTGATCAGAACGGAGGCAAGCGTCTTGTGCGGTGCACGCAAACTCCAGGCTTTGAAATTCTACGCTTTGACTTGGCGCAAGGATGCCCGATCATGACGCTGCGATCCTTTTCCAAGCGAAAGGACAGACAGGGAGTAAGACGATGAGGATCTGGAAGACGGCAATTGCCTGTTCGCTGGCCGGCGCGGTCGTGGCGGCCCAGATCGGGCAGGCCACGGCGGCCCCGATGCCGACCAATGTCGCGGCGATGAAGGCTGCGGCCGGCGACAACGTCGCGCAGGTGCATTGGCGTGGTGGCGGATGGGGCTGGGGTCTTGGTGGTCTTGCGGCCGGTGCGATCATCGGCAGCGCCATCGCCGCGGGGTCTCCTTACGGCTATTACGGCTACGGCGGCCCCTATTACGGCGGCTACGGCTATGGATATCCGGGCTACGGCTATGGTTATGCCCCCGCTTATTACGGCGGCTACGGCTACGCCCCGGTCTATCCGCGATATTATCGGCCCTATCGCCCGTACTACAGCTATGGCTACTACCGGCCGTACCGCGTCTATCACCGTCACTATTATCGCAGATATTGGTGAGACCGCGCGGCTAGAACGAGAGCCAAACGATCAGGCTCATGCATGCGGCATGCATGAGCACGATCGCGGCGAGATGCAACGGGCCGGGCTCGAGGCGAAGCCGGTGCATCCCGCCGCCTCCGCCTAGTTCGATCCTGCGGCCGCAGCCGTAAAGCTGCGGTCGACGGCTTTGCTGACGTCGAGCTTCTTCGGCAGGATGCCGTAACGCGTCGAGCGGTCGGAGGCTTCCTGTACCTCCTTGATCACATTCTCGTCGATCACGATCGGGCTGGTGCGCTGCGCGGTGTAGGCCGACAGCAGCACGTCCTCCGGCAGTTTTGTTAGTTCGGCCGTGTTCTTCGCGTAGTCACCGAGATGGTCGAGTGACCATAGCCGCGCCTTGTTCAGCCGCTGCACCAGGTCCTGCACCGCGGCGCGCTTGGTGGCGATGGCGTTGTCGGAGGCGACGATGAAGGTGATGGTCGGCGTCAGCCCTTCGCCGTCGGCGATGACGCGGGCCTTGTCCTTCAACCTCGCGAACGAGACGTAGGGCTCCCACACCGCCCAGGCGTCGATCGAGCCGGCGAGCAGCGCGATCTTGGCATCGACCGGGCCGAGCGGCGCGAAGGTCGCGTCCTCCAGCTTGATCTCTGCCTTCTCCAGCGTTGCGTCGATCAGGAACTGGCCCCAGCCGCCGCGTGTGCCGGCGAGGCGCTTGCCCTTGAGGTCGGCCGCCGATCTGATGGGCGAGTCCTGGCGCACCAGAATGGCCTGCGTCTTCGCATCCGAGCGCGTGCCGCCGATCGCCTTGATCGGCGCGCCGGCGGCATAGACCGAGAGGAACGAGAGATCGCCGGTGTAGCCGACGTCGAGCGCGCCGGCATTGAGCGCTTCGAGGATCGGCGCGGCCGCCGGGAATTCCGACCACTCGATCTTGTAGGGCAGGTCCTTCGCATAGCCGGAGATTTCGAGCAGCGAGCGATTGCCGCCTTTCTGGTCGCCGACGCGCAGCACGACGGTGTCGGCGGCGAGCGATGCGGCAGCTGACGATAGCATGATGGCAGCGGCGAGCAGCGATGTGGCGAGCCGGCGCGTGATGGAATGGTCGTGAGAGTTGATGCTCATTGGATCCGTCTTGTTGCGTCGCTCACGATGCGTGAGCGGACGATGCAGCGACACGCTCAAGTCTATGAGCGCGCGGTACGCCGTCAATGAAATGGCCAACCGTATTGTGCGTGCTTCAGGCAATGACGTTTCAGCGGAGCGTCGCTTTCGAGAATGCGCAGCGTGCGCGGCCGAAGCTGCACAGAGCTGCGGCAGCCGATGGGGTCGCGGTTTACCTTGCGTGCCGATGCATCCGCGAAAATCCTTTCATCGCTCCCGCATGCGCGGGTGGAGAGAATGACTTCCCTTCGCGCAACATTCGAAAATCCATTTCATTGACGATGCAGCGAACGCGCCGCATGATTTGCGCATCGCATCAACGCGGCGCGGGAAGCGCCGACGGAACAATTTTCTCTCAACGCAGCTCCGCACGGAACATGCGCAACGCGACCCGTTGCGCACACGGCGGAGCCGTGTCAGCAGGAGCCAGGCGCAGATGACCAACGACAACGAGCGCAGCGGATCGACACTCGACCGGCGCCACCTGCTTCAGGCCGGGCTTGCGGCGGCTTTCGCAGCGCCGCTCGGCGCGCTGGGCGCGCAGGCCTTCGCACCGCGGGCCATCGTGCCCGGTGTCGACTTCTCCGAGTTTCCGCTGTGCCGCACGGCCTCCGACGCGCCCGCGCTCACCGGCGCGCCGCGCAAGCTGAAGCTGTCGTGGAATGCCGGCGCCGTCTGTCTCGCGCCGGTGCCTGTCGCGATCGAGCACGGCTTCTTCCAGAAGCACAATCTCGACGTCGAGCTCGTCAACTATTCCGGCTCGACCGACCAGCTGCTCGAAGCCATCGCGACGGGCAAGAGCGATGCCGGTCTCGGCATGGCGCTGCGCTGGCTGAAGCCGCTGGAGCAGGGGTTCGACGTCAAGATCGCCGCCGGCACCCATGGCGGCTGCATGCGCGTGCTGTCGCGCGCGGATTCCGGCGTCTCGAAGCTCGCCGACCTCAAGGGCAAGATCGTCGCGGTCGGCGATCTCGCCGGCCCCGACAAGAACTTCTTCTCGATCCAGCTGGCCAAGCTCGGCATCGATCCGGTCAAGGACGTCGACTGGCGCGCTTATCCCGGCAACCTGCTCAATGTCGCGGTGGAGAAGGGCGAGGTGCAGGCGTTCCTGTCGTCCGACCCGCTCGCTTATCTCTGGCTCAAGGACACGCAGTACAAGGAGGTTGCCTCGAACCTCGACGGCGAATTCCGCGAGAAGAGCTGCTGCATTCTCGGCCTGCGCGGCTCGCTCGTGCGCGAGGAACCTCAAGTCGCACGCGCCATCACCCAGGCGCTGCTCGATGCCGCGATGTTCACCGCGCAGAATGCGACCGTCGCGGCGAAATCGTTCCAGCCCTATGCGCCCAAGGCGGCGACGCTGGCCGATATCGAGGGCATGGTGCGCTACCACACCCACCATCATCATCCCGTCGGCGACATCCTGAAGCGCGAGCTCAAGGCCTATGCCGACGATCTCAAGAGCGTGCAGGTGTTCAAGCAGAGCACCGACACCGCCAAATTCGCGGAGCGCATCTATGTCGACGTATTCGCTGTCTGACGGCCTCGCCTCCGGCGCGCCGCGCACCTCGCGCGCGCCGCTGCTGGCGAGCTGGATCCGCGAATCCGGCACTGGCGCGCTCGCCAGCATCGCCTGGATCGCCTTCGGGCTGTCCTGCCTGTGGTGGCAGGATGTCGCCGACTGGTCGCGCACGCATTCGCTCGGCATCGCCGCCTTCATCATCGCGGCGATTGCGCTGTTCGGCACCATCGGGGCCGACTATCTGGGAGCGGCGGGACAGGCGCTGCACAAGCGGGCGCCGTGGCTGGTCGCGCTCGGGGCGTTCCTGACGGTCTGGGAGGTCGCGACCGCAAAATTCGCCTGGCTGCCGCTGCCGTTCTTCCCGCCGCCGCAGGCGATCATCGAGGTCTATACCGACGATCTGCCGAAGCTGCTCGACAGCGTGTTCGCGTCCGTGAAGCTGCAGCTCGGCGGCTATCTGATCGGCGCGACGATCGGCTTTTTGACCGGCGTCTCGATCGGCTGGTCGCGCGCGGTCGGCTATTGGGTGCATCCGGTGCTGCGCTTCATCGGCCCGCTGCCGGCGACCGCCTGGCTGCCGATTGCCTTCTTCACCTTCCCGTCGAGCTGGAGTGCCTCGACGTTTTTGATCGCGCTGGCGACCGGCTTTCCCGTGACGGTGCTGACCTGGTCGGGCGTCGCGAGCGTCAGCAACGCCTATTACGACGTCGCGCGCACGCTCGGGGCTAAGCCGTCGTTCCTGGTGCTGAAGGTCGCGATCCCGGCGGCGCTGCCGCACGTCTTCGTCGGCCTGTTCATGGGTCTCGGCGCGTCCTTTGCCGTGCTCGTTGTTGCCGAGATGATCGGAGTCAAGGCCGGGCTCGGCTGGTACCTGCAATGGGCGCAGGGCTGGGCCGCCTATGCCAACATGTATGCGGCGCTGATCGTGATGTCGCTGCTCTGCTCCGGCGCGATCACCCTGCTGTTTGCGATCCGCGATCGCCTCCTGGTCTGGCAGAAGGGGACCGTCAAATGGTAGCCGCAGCTCTTGCCGAAGCGGTCGCGCATCCGGCCGCCGGCGCCGCGCTCGACATCGAGCAGGTCAGCCACGCCTTCGACATCGACGGCGCCGAGCTTCCGGTGCTCAGCGATGTTTCGATTTCGGTCGAGCCCGGCGAGTTCGTCGCGCTGCTCGGCCCATCCGGCTGCGGCAAGTCGACCTTGCTGCGGCTGGTCGCTGGGCTCGACAAGCCGAAGGCAGGAAGGCTGCGGGAGGACGAGGCGCGCATCAGGAGCCCGCATCCGTCACGCGTCGTCGTGTTCCAGGATCCGACCCTGTTTCCCTGGCGGTCGGTCTGGGACAACGTCGCCCTGGGCCTCGAGGCCCAGGGCATTTTGAGGAGCCAGCGCCAGCGCGTCGATGACGCGCTCGACCTCGTCGGGCTTTCGTCGTTCCGCAACGCCTATCCGCACCAGCTCTCCGGCGGCATGGCGCAGCGCGTCGCGCTGGCGCGGGCGCTGGTCAACGATCCCAAGATCCTGATCCTGGACGAGCCGCTGGGAAAACTGGACTCGCTGACCCGCATCACCATGCAGGCCGAGCTCGTCTCACTCTGGCAGCGCAAGGGGTTTACCACGCTGCTGGTGACGCATGATGCCGAGGAGGCGCTGGTGCTCGCCAACCGCGTCATCGTGTTCAGCGAGCGTCCCGCGCGGGTGAAGGCCGACATTCGCGTCGATCGTCCGTATCCGCGCCATCGCGGCGATCCGTATCTGGCTGACCTGCGCCGCCAGATCCTTGGCTTGTTGGGGCTGGACGCCACATGGTGACCTCCATAGCCAAGGGCCGCACGGCTCACAGCGAGCCCGACTACATCGCCGGCGCAGCGACGCTTGCTACAAGCTTTGCCGCGCGCGCGGCCGAGCACGACCGCACCGGCAGCTTCCCCTTCGAGAATTTTCGCGAGCTGTCGGAGGCGGGCTTGCTGTCGCTGACCGTGCCGGCGGTCCATGGCGGCGCCGGTGCCGGCGCGCGGTATGCCGCGCGCGTGCTCGGCATCCTCGGCAGGGCCGATCCGTCGACCGCGCTGGTGCTGTCGATGCATTACATCAATCATCTCGTGATGGCGCGTAGCCCGAATTGGCCGGCGCGGCTGTCGCGCAAGCTCGCGCGCGAGAGCGTCGAGGGTCTTGCACTCATCAACGCGCTGCGCGTGGAGCCGGAGCTCGGTTCGCCCGCACGTGGCGGCCTGCCGGCGACGATCGCGCGGCGCACCGAAACTGGCTGGCGCCTCTCCGGCCACAAGATCTATTCGACGGGATCGCCGATCCTGAAATGGTACCTGGTCTGGGCGCGCACCGACGAGGCCGAGACGCGGGTCGGCCAGTTCCTGGTGCCCGCCGGCCTGCCGGGCACGCGCATCGTCGAGACCTGGGATCATCACGGCCTGCGCGCCAGCGGCAGCCATGATGTCATCTTCGACGACGTCGTGATCCCGCTCGATGGCGAGGTCGATGTGCGCAAGCCGGCGGACTGGCGCGCGCTCGACGTCACGCAAGCGACCGTCCACACCGTCTTCGTCGCCGCGATCTATGACGGCGTTGCGCGTGCCGCGCGCGACTGGCTGATCACGTTTCTGAAGCAGCGCGTGCCCGCCAGCCTCGGCGCGCCGCTGGCGAGCCTGCCGCGGGCGCAAGAGATCCTCGGCGCGATCGAGGCGCGGCTCGCGGTCAACGCGCGGCTGATCGACATGTTCGCGCGTGATTTCGATGACGGCGTCCAGCTTGCCGCGAGCGAGTCCAACGTCATCAAGCTCACCGTGACCAACAATGCCGTTGCCGTGGTCGAGGATGCGCTGTCGCTCACCGGCAACCATGGGCTCAGCCGCGCCAATCCGTTGGAGCGGCATTATCGCGACGTGCTGTGCGGCCGTGTGCACACGCCGCAGGACGATTCCACGCGCATCGGCCTCGGCCGCCTCGCACTCGGCCTCTAGGAATCAACAGGGAGACGATCATGTCGATCGAGTTCATCGGCTTCATCAGCAACAACAATTCGTCCGAGACCATCGTCCGGGAAGGGCCGGTGCTCAATCCGACCCACATCGAGACGGTGGCGAAGGCGCATGAGAATGCCGGCTTTGATCGGGCGCTGCTGGCGTTTCATTCGACGTCGCCCGACGCGCTTCAAGTCGCCCAGCACGTGCTGAGCCACACTGAGCGCCTCAACGTGCTGATCGCGCAGCGGCCCGGCTTCACCGCGCCGACGCTGCTGGCGCGGCAGTTCGCAGTGCTCGACCAGTTTTCCCGCGGTCGCGTCGCGCTCCATGTCATCACCGGCGGCAACGCCACCGAGCTGCGGCAGGACGGCAACACGCTCGACGACAAGGACGAGCGCTATGCCCGCACCTCCGAATTCCTCGACGTGCTCAAGCTGGAATGGACCAGCGACAAGCCGTTCACCTACAGGGGCAAATATTACCAAGTCGAGAACGCGTTCTCGCAGGTGAAGCCCTATCGTCCCGAAGGCATCCGCGTCTATTTCGGCGGCGCCTCGGATGCGGCGATCGACGTCGCCGGCAAGCACGCCGATACCTTTGCGCTGTGGGGCGAATCCTACGCGCAGGTGCGCGACGTGACCTCGCGCGTCCATAACGCGGCGGTGCGGCAGGGGCGGCCGACGCCGCGCTTCAGCCTGTCGGTGCGGCCGATCATTGCGCCGACCGAGAAGCAGGCCTGGGAGAAAGCCGAGGAGATTCTGGCGCGGGCCACTGCGCTGCAGGACAAGACCGGCTATCGCAAGCCCGCCGACGGCCATGCCACCGCCGGCGCCCGGCGCCTGCTCGCGCTGGCCGACCAGGGCAGCCGGATCGACAAGCGGCTCTGGACCGAGATCGCAAAACTCACCGGCGCCAACAGCAACACCACCGCGCTGGTCGGTACGCCCGAGCAGGTCGCGGAGGTCTTCGGCGATTATTACGATCTCGGCATCAGCCATTTCCTGATCCGCGGCTTCGATCCGCTGATCGACGCCATTGACTACGGCCGCGAGCTGATCCCGCTGACGCGCGAGCTGGTTGCCAAGCGCCAGGCGGTCCGCGGCGAGGCCGCAGAATGATCCGCCTCATGCTGGCCGGCGCGCTGCTGTTCGGTTCATTCGAGCTGGCGGCGGCGCAAACCACTCTGCGCGTCGGGGACCAGAAGGGCAATGCGCAGGCCGTGATGGAAGCGGCCGGCGTGCTCAAGGACGTCCCATACAAGATCGAGTGGAAAGAGTTTCCCGCGGCCGCGCCGCTCCTGGAAGCGCTCAGCGCCGGCGCGATCGAGACCGGCCTCGTTGGCGATGCGCCCTTCACCTTTGCCGCCGCCTCCGGCGCGCCGGTGAAGGCGATCGCCGCCATCAGGCAGACGCGCGAGGGGCTTGCGATCCTCGTGCCCGAGACTTCGCCGATCAAGAGTTTTGCCGATTTGCGCGGCAAGAAGATCGCGACGGGCCGCGGCTCGATCGGTCATCAGCTGATCCTCGCCGCGCTCGAGAAGAATGGCTGGGCTGCGAGCGACGTGCAGATCGCATTCCTGGCGCCGTCGGACGCCAAGATCGCCTACACGCAAGGCTCTGTCGATGCGTGGTCGACCTGGGAGCCTTATGTGAGCCAGGAGGAGGTGCTGTTCAGGTCGCGCCGCATCATCACGTCGGAAGGGCTTACGCCAGGGCTGAGCTTCCAGGTGGCGCGGCCCGAGGCCATCCGCGACAAGCGCGCGGAGCTGACCGACTTCATCCGCCGCCTCACCGCGGCGCGGGCGTGGTCGCTGAACAACATCGACAGCTACGCCGCGACCTGGGGCAGGCTGATGAACATCCCGACCGCCGTGCCGCAGAACTGGCTGTCGCGCGCCAAGATCCGCATCGCGCCGATCGATGACGGTGTGGTCGCCGACGAGCAGGCGACGATCGACCTCTATTTCCGCTGGGGACTGATCAAGCAGAAGCTCGATGCCGCGGAGATCGTCGATCGCTCGTTCACGGACGCGATTGCGAAGGCGGGGTTGTAGCCCTTTTTCTCGGTGGCAACGCCGCTTCTTCCCCTCTCCCCTTGTGGGAGAGGGTGGCTCGCCGCGTAGCGGCGAGACGGGTGAGGGGTCTCCCTCCGCGTGCTCACCTCTCACAGTCGAGTTCACGGGTAGATACCCCTCATCCGGCGCTTCGCGCCACCTTCTCCCACAACGGGAGAAGGAGAAACGCTCTCACGAGCACCTCAAGGACTCGTGAGGAGAGGCGATGGTTTCCAGCGCAATCGCCTTCTTCGAAATATTCCTTCTGCATTCTCTCCGCCCGACAACACTCTCATTGCTATTTGCACCGCACCTCTTGCGGCACGGTGCGCTCCCGCAAAAATCAATCCGACGACCACATCGGGAGACCGGCCATGGGCCTGCAAGAAACAAAAATCGAATCGCTTCCCTTCGTCACTGCCGAACTCAACTATCTCGCACCAATCGACGGCAAGCCGCGCACCTACGCGTTCGATCCGCCGCCGGGTGAGCCGAAAAGCACCTCGCTGCCGGAGCCGCACCAGGTCCCGATC
Source organism: Bradyrhizobium sp. NC92 (assembly GCF_025200865.1). Classification (NCBI taxonomy): domain Bacteria; kingdom Pseudomonadati; phylum Pseudomonadota; class Alphaproteobacteria; order Hyphomicrobiales; family Nitrobacteraceae; genus Bradyrhizobium; species Bradyrhizobium sp. NC92. The sequence continues at coordinate 6,188,662 of NZ_CP104171.1, read as the reverse complement.
TTCGATGCGCGGCTGATCGCGCAGAATTTCTCGCTGGACCGCGAGGGCTTTGCGCTGGTGCGTCACCCGACGCAGGTGAAGGATTTTTACAACGACGACGAAATCCGCAGCGTTTACTATCCAGCGGTCGAAGCGTTCCTGCGCGCGACGCTGAAGGCCGACCGCGTCTTCATCTTCGACCACACCGTGCGCAAGCGTGTCGAAGGCGCGCCTGATATCCGTGACGGCGGGCCGCGCCAGCCGGCCACGCGCGTCCATGTCGACCAGACCGCAATCTCCGGTGCCAACCGCGTGCGCGAGCATCTGCCCGACGAGGCCGAGGAACTGCTGAAGGGCCGCGTGCAGGTGATCAATCTGTGGCGGCCGATCCGCGGCCCCTTGCGCGATTCACCGCTCGCCATGGCCGACGGCACGACGGTGGCGCCGGAAGACCTCGTCGCTTCCGACCTGATCTATCCCAACCGCCGCGGCGAGACCTACTCGGTGAAATACAATCCGAACCACCGCTGGTTCTATTTCCCCGAGATGACGGCGGACGAGGCGCTGCTGCTGAAGTGCTACGATTCCGCAACCGACGGCCGCACCCGCTTCGGGCCGCACACCGCGTTCCTCGATCCGACCACGCCGGCCGATGCGGCGCCCCGCGAAAGCATCGAGGTCCGCACGCTGGTGTTCCACCGGCAGTAACAAAGTGTGATGGCATTGCCGGGCATCGCCCGGCAATGCTCCTGGAACTTTGAGGAACAAAGCGACGTTTGCAGGGCCGGGCAGGGAACCGGGAGGGTGCCGTGCAAGCGCAGACGACGCTATTGGTAGCCCTGGCCAGCTTTTTGCTTTTTGCCTTTTCTGTTGCCCACGCTGAAAGCGGGCTTGCTTCTTACTACGGATACGCAAAAGCCGGCAAAGGCGGCGAGCTGACCTGCGCCCACCGCACGCGCCCGTTCGGCACCGTGCTCAGGGTGTCCTACAGCGGACGCACGATCCAGTGCCGCGTCAATGATCGTGGCCCGTTCATCCGCGGCCGCATCGTCGATCTCTCGGTGCCCGCCGCCCGCGCGCTCGGCATGATGAGCGCCGGCGTGGTGCGCGTCTCGGTGGATTAGGCCTCCAGGCGCGCTATAGTGCCGCCCATTGCAAAGGGGGCGCTATGGCCAGGATCAGGGTGGGACTCGTCGGCTGCGGCTTCGTGTCGGAGCTGCACATGTATGCGTTCCGGCGCGTCTATGGCGTTGACGTCGAGGTCGCGGCGGTCGCTGCCCGCGGCGACAAGGTTGTCGCGTTCGCCCGCCATCACAATATCCCGCGTGTTTACCGCAGCTTCGCCGAGCTGATCGCAGACCGCGATCTCGATGTCGTCGATATCTGCACCCCGCCCAATCTTCATGCCGAGATGATCGTCGCCGCCATGCAGGCCGGCAAGCATGTCATCTGCGAAAAGCCGTTCGCCGGCTATTTCGGCCGCGAAGGCGATCAGCAGCCGATCGGCAAGCACGTGCCGAAGGCGCTGATGTATGAGCGCGTGATCGAGGAGATGGACAGGACGCGCGCCGCGATCGAGCGCACGGACAAGCTCTTCATGTATGCCGAGGACTGGATCTACGCGCCGGCCGTGACCAAGACCGCCGAGATCATCAAGGCGACCAAGGACAAGATCCTGTTCATGAAGGGCGAGGAGAGCCATTCCGGCTCGCACGCCGCGCATGTTGCGCAATGGGCGATGACGGGCGGCGGCTCGCTGATCCGCATGGGCTGCCATCCGCTCTCGGCCGTGCTGTATCTGAAGCAGGTCGAAGCCAAGGCGCGCGGCGAGCGCATCCGTGTCGCCAGCGTCACCGGCGATGTCGGCAACGTCACCGCCGGCTTGAAGCCGGAGGAACGCAGCTACATCAAGGCCAATCCCGTCGACGTCGAGGATTGGGGTACGCTCACCGCTACCTTCTCCGACGGCACCAAGGCCACCGTGTTCTCCGGCGACATGATCATGGGCGGCGTGCGCAATCTGATCGAGACCTATACGAGCGGCGGCTCCCTGTTCGCCAACATCACGCCGAACAATCATCTGATGAGCTACCAGACCAGCGAGGAGAAGCTCGCGAGCGTCTACATCACCGAGAAGGTCGACCGCAAAACCGGCTGGCAATATGTCTGCCTCGAGGAGGAATGGACGCGCGGCTATTTGCAGGAGATCCAGGACTTCATGGAGTGCGCCGCGACAGGACGCCAGCCGCTGTCGGATCTCGCGCTGGCCTATGAGACGATCAAGGTGAACTACGCGGGATATTGGGCGGCGGAGGAGGGGAGACGGGTGGTGTTGTAAATCACCACGCACGCCGCGAACCCTTCTCCCCTTGTGGGAGAAGGTGGCGCGAAGCGCCGGATGAGGGGTTGCTTCAGCGAATGCGAAAGTGAGAGGGTTTACGCGCGGAGACAACCCCTCACCCGTCTCGCCGCTACGCGGCGAGCCACCCTCTCCCGCAAGGGGAGAGGGTGTACCCCGCTCGTGCCGCTCTCACGCCCCGTAGGTCGAGCCCTTCGGCAGCGGGAAGACCGGGTCCTGCGTACGAATGTTCGTCGGCCACACCACGGAAATGTGCTCGCCGGCGTTCTGCATCACGACCGGCGTCGAGCGTTCGTTCTGGCCGGAGAGCGGCGTGCCCGGCGGGAAGAATTTCACGCCATAGCCCTGGATCGTGCCGCCGGCGGGGATGTCGACGTCGAGCGCCGCTTTCCGGATCGCCTCGGGCTCGAAGCTGCCGTACTTCTCCTTGGCGACCGGCAGCACGTGGTTGAGCAGCACCCAGGTCTGGTTGAAGCCCATCGAGCAGTGCGGCGGTACGTCGGTGGCGCCGGTCTTGGCCTGGTAGCGACTGACCATGGTCTTGATCAGATCGCCCATTCCGGGCGCGAGCTTGGCGGGATCGAGCAGCTGCGCCGGCACCGGGTCGATGTTGCAGAAATTGTCGATGTCGGCGCCGAAAGTGGCACGCAGCTTGTCGAGCTGGCTGTAGCCGGCGCCGGCTCCGAACAGCATCTTGAAGCGCAATCCGCTCTCGCGCGCCTGGCGCAGGAACAGGGTGATGTCGGGGTTGTAGCCCGCATGCGAGATCACGTCGGCCTTGGCACGCTTGATCTTCGTCACCAGCACCGACAGGTCGGGCGCGGAGGCCGAATAGCCCTCGCGCAGCACGACTTGGATGCCAGCCTCCTTGGCGTAAGTCTCGTCGGCAGAAGCAACGCCGACGCCATAGGGGCCGTCCTCGTGGATCAACGCGACCTTGACCTCCTTCGGGTCCATGCCGAGCTTGGCTTTGGCATGCTCGGTGAGGAAGCTTGCAAAGGCCTGGCCGTATTGATCCGAATGGATCTGCGCGCGAAACACGTATTGCAGGTTCTTGTCCTTGAACACGGCGGTCGAGACCGCGGTCGTGATCCAGAGGATCTTCTTCTGCTGCTCGACCTTGGCCGCGAGCGGCACCGCATGCGAGCTCGCATAGACGCCGTTGAGGATGTCGATCTTCTCCTGGCTGATCAGGCGTTCGGCCTCGTTGATCGCAACGTCGGGCTTGCTCTGCGAATCCGCGGCGACCGGAGCAACCTTGTATTTGCCGCCGACACCGCCCTTCTCGTTGACGAGATCGATGGCGATCTGCGCCCCGATCGACGAGGCGACCGAGCCGCCGGCGGCGAAGGGGCCGGTGAGGTCGTAGATCAGGCCGATGCGTAAATTCTCGGCTTGTGCCTGGGCGCGTGTCCAATCGAGGCTGAGTGCGGCGGCGGCAGCCGCCGAGGTCTTCAGCAGCTGCCTGCGTGAAGTCGGCATCCTATCCTCCCTCAAAACCGTCGTTCGATCTTGTTGTTGTCGCGAAGTATGGGGAGCGGGACGGAGGAAAGTCAACATCGCGAAAGTCGAGGTCCGCCGCTCGCGGCATAGAACGCAATTGCGAGATGACCGCGAGGCGACCGTGCCGACGATCGCTGCGCGCGCTATTGCGCCAGGCGCCGCGCCAGATAAGGCGCGGTCTTCCCGCCGGCCTTGGCGACCTGCTCGGGCGTCCCCGATGCGACGACACGGCCGCCTTCGTCACCGGCGCCAGGTCCGAGATCGATGATCCAGTCGCTGTGCGCCACGACGTCCATGTCATGCTCGACCACGATCACGCTGTTGCCGCCGTCCACGATGCGTTCGAGCTGCGCGATCAGGCGCTCGACGTCGCGCGGGTGAAGGCCGGTGGTCGGCTCGTCCAGGACATAGAGCGTGTGGCCGCGTTGCGGACGCATCAGCTCGGTCGCGAGCTTGATGCGTTGGGCTTCGCCGCCCGACAGCTCGGTCGCGGACTGGCCGAGGCGGATATAGCCGAGCCCGACCTCGCGCACGACCGACAGCGACCGGTTCAGCGCGGAATCGCCCTCGAAGAACTCGAAGGCCTCGTCGACGCGCATCGCCAGCACGTCCGCGATGGATTTGCCGTTGATCTTCACCTCCAGCGTCTTGTCGTTGTAGCGCGCACCCTTGCAGGTCGGGCAGGGCGCGTAGACGCTGGGCAGGAACAACAACTCGACGCAGACGAAGCCCTCGCCCTCGCAGGTCGCACAGCGGCCCTTGGCGACGTTGAAGGAGAAGCGGCCGGCGTCGTAGCGGCGCGACTTTGCCTGCGGCGTCGCCGCAAACAGTTTTCGCACGTGATCGAACAGGCCGGTATAGGTCGCAAGGTTGGAGCGCGGCGTGCGGCCGATCGGCTTCTGGTCGACGACGACGAGGCGGTTGACGTGGTCGAGGCCGGCTACGATCTTGCCGCCCAGCGTCTCGACGGTCGGCGCCAAGCTGTCGTCGTCGGCGTCGGTGGCAAGCGAATGGCCGAGATGCGCGGCGACGGTCTCGACGAGGAATTGGCTGATCAGGCTGGATTTGCCGGAGCCCGACACACCGGTGATGCTGGCGATGATTCCGAGCGGAATGTCGACGTCGAGGCCGCGCAGATTGTTGCGGGTCACGCCCCTGAGCTTCAGATGTCCTTCCGGCTCGCGGCGGACCGTCGGCAGCTTCTTGCGGGGATGCGCGAGATAATGCGCGGTCCGCGATTGCGCGATCGCGCCGAGCCCCGCCGGGGGCCCGCTGTAGAGAATGAGCCCGCCGCCGTCGCCTGCGTCCGGGCCGACATCCACCAGCCAGTCCGCGTGCCTGATCACTTCTATCTCATGCTCGACCACGAAGATGGAGTTGCCGGCACCTTTCAGCCGGTCCAGTGCGCGCCGCAGCGCCTCAGTGTCGGCGGGATGCAGGCCGGCCGACGGTTCGTCGAGCACATAGACGACGCCGAACAGGTTGGAGCGGACTTGCGTCGCCAGACGCAGCCGCTGCAATTCGCCCGGTGACAGCGTCGGCGTGCTGCGTTCGCAGGCGAGATAGCCGAGGCCGAGATCGAGCAGGACGGCGAGGCGCGCCGACAGATCCTCGCAGATGCGCCTGGCAACAACGGTCTTCTCCGATTTGTCCGACGAAGCTCTCGCAAATGGCTTGATCACCTCGTGCAACTGCTTGAGCGGCAGGTGCGACATTTCGGCGATGTTGAATCCTGCGAACCTCACCTTGAGCGCCTCGGGCTTCAGCCTTGTGCCGTGGCAGGTCGGGCAGTCCCGCGTGATCATGAATTGCGCGACGCGGCGCTTCATCATCGCGCTCTCGGACTTGGCGTAGGTCTGCATCACGTAGCGCTTGGCGCCGGTGAAGGTGCCCTGATAGCTCGGTTCCTCCTTGCGGCGTAGCGCCCGCTTGACCTCGGCGGCATCGTAGCCGGCATAGACAGGAACGGTCGGCTGCTCCTCGGTGAACAGGATCCAGTCGCGGTCCTTCTTGGGCAATTCGCGCCAGGGCTTGTCGACGTCGTAGCCCAGCGTCGTCAGGATGTCCCGGAGGTTCTGGCCCTGCCAGGCACTCGGCCAGGCCGCGACAGCACGCTCGCGGATCGTCTTGCTGTCGTCGGGCACCATCGACTTCTCGGTGACGTCGAGCAACCGGCCGATGCCGTGGCAGGTCGGGCAGGCGCCCTCCGGCGTGTTGGGCGAGAACGCCTCCGCATAGAGCATCGCTTGGCCGCGCGGATAGTCGCCGGCGCGGGAATAGAGCATCCGGAGCAGGTTCGAGATGGTGCTGACGCTGCCGACCGAGGACCGCGTCGTCGGCGCCCCGCGCTGCTGCTGCAGCGCCACCGCCGGCGGCAGGCCTTCGATGTCGTCGACCTCGGGGATCTGCATCTGGTGGAACAGGCGCCGCGCATAGGGCGACACCGATTCCAGGTAGCGCCGCTGCGCCTCGGCATAGATCGTGCCGAAGGCGAGCGAGGATTTCCCGGAGCCCGACACGCCCGTGAACACGACGAGGACGTTGCGCGGAATGCGGACGTCGACATTCCTGAGGTTGTGCTCGCGCGCACCCCGGACCCGGACGAACCCGTCATCCTGCGTCAGGTTTTCGGTCTGCTTTGGTCGATCGTCCATCTCGCGCCTCTCACCCAAACCGGGGTAACGGCAAGATCGCAGGATAGGTCCTCCCATGCCAGAGTGGCGCCTGCGGTCTGGACGAAGAGAAGGCCCGCCGCGGGGATCGCGGCGGGAGCGATGCGAGGCCGGCGGTCTCACCGCGCGTCAGATGATGAAATCCGTGGCCTTGAGATCGGCGGCGTGGATTCCGTTCAGCGTGATCGTGTCATCGCTCGTCAGGTGGATCACGGCGTTGCCGGAGCCGTCGTCGCCGATCAGGCTCTTCAACGCGCTCCATCCTGCCAAGCCGTAACGGTGCACGTCGATGACGTCGTGCTCCGCTGCGGTGCTGCCTCCAGCCTTGTTGCCCTGATCGAAATCGTTGATCACGTCCTGGCCTGAAGCCGCGTTGAAGACGAACAGGTCGTTGTTCGGTCCGCCCCAGATCTGATCGTTGCCGCCGCCGCCGTTGAGGATGTCCCGGCCGCCGGCGATCGAGCCGCCCACGGCGGGGGTGTAGATGCTTGCATCGCCATACAACCGGTCGCCGCGGTCGCTCCCGTAGAGGATATCGCTGCCCCCCTGTGCGTTGCCGGACATCAGCGAGCCATCGCCGACGAGGGTGATGGAAGTCGAATCGGGGTTGCCGTCGACCCTTGCGATCAGGACGTCGTCTCCGCCGCGGGCATTGTCGCTCATGTAGCCGCCATCGCCGAAAAGCGATGCGCCGCCGGACCGCGCGTCGGCCCCGATCGTATAGATCAGCACGTCATTGCCGCCGCGTGCATCGCCCATCATGGATATCAAGGCATCACCGGACATCGACACGTTACCGGAGGGGCCGGCCTGGACCACGCTGATGACGTCGTTGCCGCCTTGGGCGCTCCCGCTCATGAGCGATCCGCCATCGCCGCTGAACTCACCATACGATCTGTCGCCCATCTCTGCCGTGACGAGGTCATTGCCGCCCCTGGCTTCACCGGTCATGGCGATTTCGGCGTCCCCCGAGAGGTAGACGCTCGCAAAGGTCGCGCGCGCGGCCTCGACATGCAGCACGTCGTTGCCGCCGTGGGCCTGGCCGGACATGATCTGTGCGTCCCCGTCGAGCTGCGTATAGTCCAGGCGGCCCTGGACGGTCGCGACGAGAAGGTCGTTGCCGCCATGCGATCGGCCCTCCAGAGTCGCCTCGTCACCGACGAACAGCAGGCTGCTGGGCCCGTCATCGACCGTTGCGATCATGATGTCGTTGCCGCCGTGGCCGTCGATTGGTAGCCCGCGGTCTCCGAACTCGGTCACGAGTTCCTGGCTTCCAACGCTGACGATGATGGTGTCGTTTGGCATGCGGCGCATTGCGCAACTCCCACTTCATGCCCGAGGCCGGCTGGAGATAGCGTCATGCTTTCACGCCGCGCCACGGTTCTGCTGCGCGACCTATCTTCGTTGCTATGATGGCGGAGATTTGCTCGACGGTCGGAAAGCGACGGTCGGCGTCTTGGTATCGTCACAAAACGCAAAGTCTCCGCGCCGGCGCTTCACGCCGGCGCGCTCGCTCGTGGAGGGGGCCGCTCAGCCCGGCCCGGCGCCTTGCGTCGCCGTGTACACGGCGTAGAGCGATTGGCTCGCGGCCATGAACAGGCGGTTGCGCTTGGGGCCGCCGAAGCAGACGTTGCCGCACACTTCCGGCAGACGGATGCGGCCAAGCAGCTTGCCCTCCGGCGACCACACCGTGACGCCGCTGTAGCCGACCGCGCGGCCGGCATTGCTGGAGGCCCAGAGATTGCCGTTGACGTCGCAGCGCAGACCGTCCGGTCCGCATTTCACGCCGTCGATCACGCAATCGCTGAACCTCTTCAGGTTCGACAGCTTGTTGTCGCTGCCGACGTCGAACACGAAGATCTCGCCCTTGCCGCCGGCGCCGGTGTCGCCGGGCCCCTTGCCGGTCGAGGCGACGTAGAGCTTCTTGTAGTCGGGCGAGAAGCAGAGCCCGTTCGGGTCGGGCACCTGGTCCTCGGTGACGACGAGGTCGATGCGGCCGGAGGGATCGATGCGGTAGCAATTGGTCGGCAGCTCGCGCTTGCCCGGCACGAAGCCGGCCGGCTGACCGATCCGCGGATTGAGCTTGCCGCCCGTATTGCTCGGACCACCGGCGACGTCGGGCTCGCCTTCGTAGAGCTGGCCGCCATAGGGCGGATCGGTGAACCAATAGCTGCCGTCGGGATGCGCGGCGATGTCGTTCGGCGAGTTCAGCTTCTTGCCCTGATAGGACTCGGCGAGCACCGTGGCGGTACCGTCATGCTCGTAGCGCGTCACCCGCCGCGTCAGGTGCTCGCAGGAGAGCTGGCGGCCCTGGAAGTCGAAGGAGTTGCCGTTGGAGTTGTTGGAGGGCGAGCGGAATACGGTGACACGGCCGTCATCCTCGGTCCAGCGCATCTGCCGGTTGTTGGGAATGTCGCTCCATAGGAGATAGCGGCCCTGCGCGCTCCACGCCGGGCCTTCGGCCCAGAGCAGGCCCGTATAGAGACGCTTGATCGCGGTGTTGGGCTGGGCGAGGTCGTTGAAGGACGGATCGACCGCGATGATGTCGGGGTCCCAGAAATAGGTCGTCGGCGCGCCACCAGGGCCGAAATCGCGCGGCGGCGTCGTGATCGTCGTCGGCGGTGCGGCAGGCCCGGTCTGGGCCAGCGCGGGGCCCGCCAGCGTGGCCGCGGCGCCGAGCGCCAGTCCCCCGACAAGCGTTCGTCGTGAAAGCGCAGCATTCTGCGCACGCTGCTCCTGCTCAGGAGCCTCCTGGCGTGTCATCGTATCCTCCCGGTTATGTTCGGCCGGCCGGTTGATCCGGCCAAGCGAGGCGGAGGTTAGTCCGGTCCGCGTCCGGTTGCGAGGGGTTGACTTGAAACCGCTGAGTGATCGCAGGTCGCAATTTCGTCACCTTCGAGTGCGTTTGGAGTGCAGGGCGCTAGGGGGATAAAGCTGGAGCTCATTGTGCAAGCCGTCGTCCTGGTTGTCCTTGTCTCGTTCGCATTTGCGGCTGGCTATTTCACGCGGGACCACGTCTCGCGAAAAAGGCGGGCGGAGGCACGCCGCTGGCGCGAGTACACGGAGCCGGACTGGCTCGCAGCCCACGCGCCGGCCAACACCAACGAGATCGTGAAGGCCGGCACTGCTGCTCCCGTGGCGACCGGCGAGCTCGGCCAGATGCTGAACCGCTGGGAGAGTAGGGCGCGCGCCCGCCGCACCGGCACCGCCTAGGCTCTCCCTCGCAAATCTTGCAGCCTGGATGGAGCGGAAGCGAAATCCAGGACCGTGTTCCCGCATTCCGCGTCGCTCCATGCGGGCTACGCCCTCGTGCAGCGGCCGTTAGGTCACGTATGTTGACCATCTTTTGGCGTTGCAGTTGCGGCCATTTCTCGTCTAGAAACGGGCGCATCGAGCCTCCCGGCAACCAACCGTCAACGGTTTTGACCAAGGATTTGAGGCTCAAACGGGTCCGGCAATGCTGATTCGCGGCCAAATCGAGGGGATTTCGGGGGAGGTGGCTCAGGCCGCCGCCGCGATCCCGGCCGCGTCGCTGCCCACCCTCCTTATTGGCGGCCTTCTTCTTACTTGCCCCTGAGGGCCGGCTGGGCGCCATGCGCCTGGGCGCTCAGGGGTTGGTCGAGATCACCGGACACCTCAAGCGCCAAGGAAAGAACGGCGCAAACGCTCAAAAGGAAATCTAGGAATGGCCACCGTGAACAAGTCCGAGAAGGACCGCGTCATCATTTTCGACACCACGCTGCGCGACGGCGAGCAGTGCCCCGGCGCCACCATGACCTTCGAGGAGAAGCTCGAGGTCGCCGAGCTGCTGGATGATATGGGCGTCGACGTCATCGAGGCCGGCTTCCCCATCACCTCGGAGGGCGACTTCCAGGCCGTCAGCGAGATTGCCCGCCGCTCCAAGAATTCGGTCATCGCCGGCCTGTCGCGCGCCCATCCCGCCGACATCGACCGCTGCGCCGAGGCGGTGAAATTTGCAAAACGCGGCCGCGTTCATACCGTGATCGCGACCTCACCGCTGCACATGCGAGTGAAGCTGAACAAGACCCCGGAGCAGGTGATCGAGACCTCGGTCGCCATGGTCGCGCGCGCCCGCAACCAGATCGACGACGTCGAATGGTCGGCCGAGGACGGCACCCGCAGCGAGATGGATTTTCTCTGCCGCATCGTCGAAGCCGTGATCAAGGCCGGCGCCACCACGGTGAACATCCCCGACACCGTCGGCTATACGGTGCCGGAGGAATACACCCACTTCATGAGGACGCTGATCGAGCGCGTGCCGAACTCGGACAAGGCGGTGTTCTCCGTGCACTGCCATAACGATCTCGGCATGGCGGTGGCCAATTCGCTGGCCGGGATCACCGGCGGCGCGCGCCAGGTCGAGTGCACCATCAACGGCATCGGCGAGCGCGCCGGCAACGCCGCGCTCGAAGAGATCGTGATGGCGATCAACGTGCGCAACGACAAATTCCCTTACTGGAATAAGATCGACACGACGCAGCTGACCCGCGCCTCGAAGCTGGTGTCGGCGGCGACCTCGTTTCCGGTCCAGTACAACAAGGCCATCGTCGGCCGGAACGCCTTCGCGCATGAGAGCGGCATTCACCAGGACGGCGTGCTGAAGGACGCTTCGACCTACGAGATCATGCGACCCGAGATGGTCGGCCTGAAGCAGTCCTCGCTGGTGCTCGGCAAGCATTCCGGCCGCCACGCCTTCGTGCACAAGCTGGAGGAGATGGGCTACAAGCTCGGTCCGAACCAGCTGGAGGATGCTTTCACGCGGATGAAGGCGCTCGCCGACCGCAAGAAGGACATTTACGACGAGGACATCGAGGCGCTGGTCGATGAGGAGATGGCGGCCTCGCACGACCGCATCAAGCTGACCTCGCTGACCGTGATCGCCGGCACCCATGGCCCGCAGCGCGCGACCATGAAGCTCGACGTCGACGGCCAGATCAAGATCGAGGAAGCCGAGGGCAACGGCCCGGTCGATGCCGTGTTCAACTGCATCAAGCGCCTGGTGCCGCACGAGGCCAAGCTCGAGCTGTACCAGGTCCACGCCGTCACCGAAGGCACCGACGCGCAGGCGGAAGTGTCGGTGCGGCTGGCGCAGGACGGCCGCTCGATGACGGCGCGCGCGGCGGATCCGGATACGCTGGTGGCTTCGGCCAAGGCCTATCTCGGCGCGCTCAACAAGATCGTCATGAAGCGCCAGCGCGACACGGTGACGACGGCCGCGGCGAGCTGACGAACGAAGCTGCGAGTTGTTGCACCTCTCCCGCAAGCGGGAGAGGGGGCGCAGCGGTGCTCGCGGCGTGCACCATGAATGGCTGCCCTGCTAAGGGCCAATAGCGAGCGTGCAGGCGAGCCGCTATTGATGCAGCCGGCATAAGATTGGCTACCCGGCACCGCCGGGCGGCCCAAACAAATAACAGGGAGAAACTATGCGCACCTTGGCAATCGCTGCGTCCATCGCGGCTCTGGCACTTGGCTTGAGCGGGCCGGCACTGGCCCAATCACCGATCATCATCAAATTCAGCCACGTCGTCGCCACCGACACGCCGAAGGGCAAGGGCGCGGAGAAGTTCAAGGAGCTCGCCGAGAAGTACACCGGCGGCAAGGCCAAGGTCGAGGTCTATCCGAACTCGACGCTCTACAAGGACAAGGAAGAGCTCGAGGCGCTGCAGCTCGGCAGCGTGCAGATGCTGGCGCCGTCCAACTCCAAGTTCGGGCCGCTCGGCATCCGCGAGTTCGAGGTGTTCGATCTGCCCTACATCCTTCCGGACCTGAAGACGCTGCGAAAGGTGACGGAAGGGCCGCTCGGCACCAAGCTGCTCAAGCTGCTGGATGCCAAGGGCATCACCGGCCTTGCCTATTGGGACAACGGCTTCAAGCAGATGAGCGCGAACAAGAAGCTGATCACGCCCGCGGACTACCAGGGCGTCAAATTCCGCATCCAATCCTCGCGCGTGATCCAGGCCCAGTTCAAGGCGCTCGGCTCGCTGCCGCAGGTGATGGCATTCTCGGAAGTGTACCAGGCGCTGCAGACCGGCGTGGTCGACGGCCAGGAGAACACCTGGTCGAACATCTATACCCAGAAGATGCACGAGGTGCAGAAATACATCACCGAGACCAATCACGGCTACATCGGCTACGTCGTGATCGTGAACAAGAAGTTCTGGGACGATCTCCCGGCCGACATCCGTGGCCAGCTGTCGAAGGCGATGAAGGAAGCGACCGATTTCAGCAACGCGCAGTCGCAGAAGGAGAACGACGACGCGCTGGCCGAGATCAAGAAGAGCGGCAAGAGCGAGATCATCAAGCTCACGGCCGAGCAGGACGAGGCGATGCGCAAGGCGATGGAGCCGGTCTACAAGGATGCCGCCGGCCGCGTCGGCCAGGCGCTGATCGACGAGTTCGTGAAGGAAGCCAAGAGCACGACGAACTGACCGCCACCGGCGGCCAGGGAGGGCTTCCGCGCACCGCACGGAAGCCCTTTTTTGTTGCAAATCGTTTTAGTTTGCATCTGAACGGGCATTCACGGCGGTACATTTCTACAAGAGCGCGCTTCCTGTCCAAGTTGTAAGTTGCGCGACAGCCTGCTCGCGCTCATCCTCGCGGGCATCCTTCCGGAGGAGGCCAAGATGAAGAAATTCACCATTGCCGCCATCGCCGTGCTCAGCATCGCCGGCTCGGGCGCGGTCTATGCCCAATTTCATCGCCCGTGGATGGAGCACGTCCGCCACATCCGCATGAACCCCGAGGACCGCGCCGCCTTCGTCGATGCGCGGATTGCCGCCGTCCATGCCGGCTTGAGGCTCAACCCCGAACAGGAGAAGCTGTGGCCGCCGGTCGAGGCGGCCGTGCGGGAGTTCGCCAAGCTGCGCATCGACCGTGCCAATGCGCGGATGAATGCCGCACCCGGAGACGCGTCGAGGGATGCCGACAGACCGGACGATCCGATCGCCCGCCTGCGCCAGCGCGCCGAGGACATGGGGGCCAACTCCGCCGCCTTGAAGAAGATCGCCGATGCCGCCGATCCGCTCTACAAGACCCTCGACGAGGGCCAGAAACGGCGCCTCGCCGTGCTGACCCGGCACCGCGGCCCGTTCGGCGGCGGCGAGGACGGCCCGCGCCACCACCACTTCATGGAGCGCATGGACCGCATGATGGAACGGGGCATGGACCACTTCCACCATGACCGCTTCGACCGTGACCGCGGTCCCGACCGGGACCGGGAGGGCCGGCTCTGAACGGACCGGCTCTCGCGCCGTGAACCCTGGCGAAGCCGCTGGAATCCAGCGGCTTTTCGCATTTCCGGTCCTCTGGACGAGACCTTGGAAAACTTGCGTCCGATCGCTTGCCAGACCCGGATCGCTTTGCTAAACGACCGGCCTCGCAAGGCTTTGACTGCCTTTCGGGCGCATAGCTCAGTTGGTAGAGCAGCTGACTCTTAATCAGCGGGTCCCAGGTTCGAGCCCTGGTGCGCCCACCATATAAATCAAACACTTAGCGGTTTAAGCAAAACGGCAAAATGAGCGCCGTTTACACCACCGTTTAGCCGCGCCTTCGCCGCGGATCTGGCGCGGCGCTCTCAAGGACGACCCCGGACCGGCGCCTTCTAGATTTCGTACTCTCCGAACGGCGGCCGGCTTCAGGTCTTCGCTTCTGGTTCACCTCGAGCTTCCCGATTCGAATCTGATGCTGTACGCGTGCGAACCGGAGATGAGCTCAAACAAGTCTATTTTCCCCTCAGCGGGGTCTTGGCGTTCCTGGTCGAGATGTCGGACGGACACATTGTCGCTTCCACTCTCATGGGCTCGGAAGGAGCGGTCGGGGCTCTCTCTATTCTAAGTCCTTCGCACTCGCCAGCCACAGCAACGGCCTATGTGGCCGGAGTTGCGCTCCAGAGTCCCGTCCCACGGTTGCAACAAGCCTATGAGCAAAGCGGCGCCATAGCGTGTTCTGCGCCTCCATCTCCGCACTCAATTGTTGCAGCTTCAGAATGTGGCTGCCTGCAACGCGGTGCACCCGGTGGAATGCCGTTCTCGATTGTTGTCGAGATACATGACCGTGTTGCGAGCAGCGAGATTGGATTGACGCAGGCGGCGCTCGCACAACTTCTCGGAGTGCGGCGAACGACCGTGACTCTAACCATGCGTAAACTTCGGGCAATCGGCCGCATCATATCGGAGCGGCGCGGCGCGTTGGAGGTCCATCGAACGCGGCTCGAGAACGTCGTTTGTGAGTGTTACTGCGTGATGCGCCAGAGGATCAAACGAATGGATGAGGAGGAGCTGAGCTCCCCGAATGGTTCGCATCTGCAATATTCCCCCGTTCAGATGAATCGAACGTCGTTCGCTATTGAACGGAAGCCGATGTGGGATAGATTACCTGTCGATGAAAGAGATGCTGGCCCATCTGGAACTGCTTCGCGTGCAAATGGCCGAGTGCGAGCGCCTTCAGCAGGCAGCAAGGAGCCAGCTCAAGCGCGATGTCTATGCGCGGGCGCTCACTCGTTACAAGGCAATCGCAAGAGAGCTGGAGCGAGCGATAGCATGCCTGCCCGACTTTAGGCCCCTGCGTCGGCCAGAAATAACATAAGGGCGAATGCTTTGCATCGTCCCCTGGTTGACGACCGTCGCTTCAGGCCCGTGCCCGACCTTAGCTCAAAGCGCCGAAAGGTCTGCTTCGCGCAAGTGACCTGAACAGGACGATGCGAGCGGGCCAAGGCAGCCTTTGGTCATGCCGGTACTGATACTCGAGAGGGACATTCGTCATGACCGAGTCCTCCTGTTGACTTGAAATCAGTCTTTGCCACTGGCGAGCCTACGATAGGTCGCGAGATCGCTCGCGCCGGACGTTGGAATTATGTCGGGCCCGATGACCAGCGATGTACCAAGCCCGGCGTAGATGTACCGTGTGCCGTACGCTTTCTTCAACGCAACGAAGTTCGGTTCGCCCGTGCAGTGTCCGGAGAGATGTTCTCGATCGTGCACCGCGGTGATGCCCAGGGGTGTGCAAAAACATCCGGTCGTTTAGACGGGCGCGCAGGACGACGCCGCGGGCAGCGGTCGCGTGTCCTCCGGCGTTCAACGGGAGCAGAGAGCACCTCGTGGCGCTTGCGAAACCGCGATGCGAGGTCGCTGCGCACTCTACGCCGTAGGCTGCTGGGCCAGAGCTGTGACCCCGCCGTGCTGACCAGACGTATGCGCGTAACATAGGGAACCGATCCTTCACCCCGAGCAAGATTTCTGTTGTTACTCGTTTTTGCCACCTTTAGCATTCGTCGCAAAAGTATCGAACCAAGCTGCACCGGGAGGAAGATGATGCGCTGCCTTCGTGCAATTCGGTTGCTTGCGTGCGCTCTCGTGATGGTGGCATTGCTGTCGGCGGCCCCGGGCCACGCGCAGGGCACTTTACAGAACATCCCTAGGAAGCAACTGCTCATCCTTGAAAACCCGGAAGGGACCGTCAAGAACGCCGGATGGTTCAACATCTGGGCCATCAACGCCGGATCGCAGTCGAACGGGCTGCAACAGGTCGCCCTCGATACTCTTTGGTACATCGATCCCGAAAGTGGTGTGGACGGCGTTTGGGACAACTCGCTGGCCGCCGACAAGCCGCAATACAATGCCGATTTTACCGAGATGACGGCGAAGCTCCGCAAGGGCATCTTCTGGAGCGACGGTGTTGAGTTCACCGCGGATGATGTCGTCGCGACGGTGACGATCCAGATCAAGCATCCGGGAATGCGCTTCAGCGCGGTGCTCGCGAGTAACGTGGCATCCGTTGAGGCGCAAGACCCGTATACGGTGGTGTTCAAGCTCAAGAAACCCAACTCGCGCTTCCATGCCAATTTCACTGTGCGCTGGGGCGCGGTATGGATATTGCCCAAGCATGTTTTCGAGAAGGCGGATGATCCGGCCAAGTTCGATTTCAACAAGCCGGCTTCGCTCGGCGCCTATGTGCTGTACAGCTACGATCCCGACGGCAAATGGTACATCTGGCAATTGCGCGACGACTGGCAGCGCACCACGCTCGCCCGCTACGGCAAGCCCGGGCCGAAATATCTCGCGTATATCGATCCCGGCCCGCCAGACAAGCGGGTCATTGCCCAGCTTAACCACGAGCTCGATGTGGTCCATGACATCGCGCCCGAGGGCATGTTTGCCCTCGCCAAGCAAAGCAAGGTGACACGGGCATGGTTCAAGGGATTTCCTTATGCCCATCCCGATCCGACGCTCCCGGCGGTGATCTTCAACACGCAGAACGAGCTGTTCAAGAACCCCGACGTGCGATGGGCGCTCGCGCTGTTGATCGACATCAAGGCGGTGTCGATGGCGGCCTACCGCGGCGCCGCCACCATATCCGCCATCGGCGTGCCGCCAACCGGCGCCCATCCGGCAACGTACCATCAGCCGATAGAGGAATGGCTCAAGGGTTTCGAGATCGACACCGGCAAGCGCAAGATCAAGCCGTACGATCCCACGATCGGCAAGCAGATCGCCGAAATGCTGCGGCCTTCGATGGGCGAGCAGATACCATCCGATCCCGCGGAGATCGCCCGTGCCTTTGGCATGGGCTGGTGGAAGGTCGATCCGCAGGCCCCGCAGGAACTGCTCGAGAGGGCTGGTTTCACCAAGCGCGGCGGCGCCTGGATCAGGCCGGATGGCAAGCCCTTCACCGTTCGCGTGATGGTCGAAGGCGACCTACGCCCGGTGATGACGCGGGCCGGCAGCATGATCGTGCAGCTATGGAAACAGGCGGGCATCGACGCCCGGATCGATGTGGCGCAGGGGACGCTGCCGACCCGGCGCGCGGCCGGCGATTTCGACACATTCATCGGCTGGAGTGTCGAGACCTGGGGCGGCCACCCCGACCTGTCCTACTTCCTCGACAGCTGGCATTCGCAGTTCGTCGCGGAGCCGGGCAAATCGCAACCGCTGCGCAACTGGCAGCGCTGGTCCAGCCCCGTGCTTGACAAGATCATCGAGAGCATCCGGATGGTGGGCTTTGACGATCCGAAATCGATCGAGCTCGGCAAGGACTACATCAAGCTCGCGGTGAAGGAGATGCCGACCATCCCGCTGATGGCGTACAACGTCTTCACGGCGATGGACCAGACCTATTGGACGGGATATCCCACGTCGGAAAATCCCTACACCAATCCGGTGCCGAACTGGGGTAATTCGCGCTATATGCTCGTCAAGCTCAAGCCTGCCGGCTAGGAGTCATGAGAAGGCGGCGGGTCGCGTCTGTCCGAACGCCGCGGTCCGGCCTTCTGGGGGTGTCGATGAGCGGATATGTTGCGTATGTTGGCCGACGGCTGGCGCAGTTCGTGCTCGTGGTCTTCATCGGCGTCAACCTCGCTTATGTGATTACCCATGCCACGCCGATCGATCCCGTCGAGCAGTCGATCTCGGCGGTCACCTCCTTTGGCAACACGGCTCCGGATGCAATCGAGCAGATGCGCACTTCGCTGCGCGAGCTCTACGGACTTGGCGGCTCGCCTGCCCAGCAATATCTGGCGTTCTGGAAGCGGATCCTGCGCGCCGATTTCGGTCCTTCGCTCTCGGCGTTTCCAACGCCGGTCTCAACGTTGATTGGCCGTGCGCTACCCTGGACCGCCGGGCTGCTCGCGATCTCCACAATCATCGCCTGGGGGCTCGGAAGCCTGCTCGGCGGACTTGCCGGCTACTACCAGAAAAACCGCGGGCTGAAGCTGATGGGGCTGGTCGCGATGGGGCTGCATCCGATCCCTTATTATATCGTGGCGCTCGTGCTGCTGATCGGGTTCGGCTTCCTCTGGCCGGTGCTGCCGATCACCGGCGGTTCGGCGATGAACCTGCCGCAGACATTGACATTCGATTTCGTCGTCAGCGTGCTGCAGCACGCCATCCTGCCCGCGCTTTCGCTGATCCTGATCGGCGTGGGCAGCTGGTTCCTCGGGATGCGCGCGCTGGTGTCCAACGTCGTGACCGAGGATTATGTGCTCTATGCCGAGCTGGCGGGTGTCAGGTCTGGGCGCATCCTGTCTTCCTACGTGATGCGCAACGCGCTGCCGCCCCAGCTCACAGGGCTCGCCATCTCGCTTGGCGGAATCTTCAACGGTGCCGTCATCACCGAAAAGGTATTCGGCTATCCAGGCGTCGGCTCGCTACTGGTCGATGCCGTCTATGCGGGGGACTACGGGCTCGTGCTCGGCGTGACCACGGTCTCCATCCTCGGCGTTTCGACCGGCGTGCTCGTGATCGATCTGCTGTATCCACTGCTCGATCCCCGGGTGAGGGTCAGCTGATGACTGCAATCCTGCGTGACCTCCTGCGTTCCCACGCCGAATTCCGGATCGGGGCCGCGCTCATCGCCATCGTGCTGCTGTTGTCATTGCTGGCGAGCTTCTCGCCCTATTCGCCGCAGGACGTCTATGTGGTGCCGCCGGATGTGCCGCCGGCGCTGACCTATTGGTTCGGCACCACATCGCGCGGCCAGGACGTGTTCTGGCAGCTGACCTTTGCCCTTCGCAATACCCTGCTGTTCGGATGCACCGTGGCATTGATCAGCCGTCTGTTGGCGCTCATGGTCGGGCTGCTCAGCGGCTACAAGGGCGGTTGGATCGATCGGGCGCTGATGTCGGTGAACGACACCTTCATCGTCATCCCGCTGCTGCCGATCCTAGTGCTGTTCTATTTCGTGATGCGCGACCGCATGTCCTGGCTGCTGCTGGCGCTGATCATGGCCTGCCTCGGCTGGGCCTACGACGCGCGTCTGATCCGCTCGGCGGCGATGAGCCTGCGGGCCCGTGAATTCACCCAGAGCAGCCTGTTCTCCGGCATGAGCACGCGCGAGATCCTAGTCCAAGAGCACTTGCCCTATGTCTTGCCAATCGTGTTCTCGACGACCATGAACAACATGGTATGGTCGATCGGGCTAGAGGTGACGCTGGCGGTGCTCGGCTTCACCGACATCAACACGCCGACGATCGGTGGCATGATCTATTGGGCCAACCAGCATACCGCGATGGTTGCGGGAGTCTGGTGGTGGATCGCCTTTCCGACGATCGCGGTCATCATGACCTTCATTGGGCTGTTTTTGCTGGCGGTGTCGATGAACGACTACATCGATCCGCGCGGCCGTCTCGGCAGCTTGGGAGGCGCGCCGTGATTCCGGCCGCAACAATGCAGGGCGACCCGTCCAAGGAGGCGGAGCCGATCCTGTCGGTGCACGACCTGCAGGCCCACTTCCGGACCGAGCGCCACGGGGTTAAGCGGGCCGTTAAGGCGGTCGACGGCATCAGCTTCGTGGTCGGCCGCGGCGAGATCTACGGGCTCGCAGGCGAATCCTCCTCCGGCAAGACCACGCTGGTCAAGACGATCGCAGGCGCGGTCAGGCCGCCACTGGAGGTGGTCGGCGGCCGCGTGGATTTCGCCTTCCTGCCAGGCTATGGCGGACTGCACTGCGCGCCCGAGGCCGAGGTGGCGCGGATCCGCTGGCGGCACTTGTCCTACATCATGCAGGGTTCGATGAACGTGTTGAACCCGGTGCGCCGGCTCCGGTCAGCCTTCGTCGACTTCGCATATCCGCATATTGACGAGAGCCGCCGGCAATTCGAGCAGGAGGTGGTCGCCCATCTGGCGCGGCTCAAGCTCGACCCCTCGGTGTTGGAGGCCTATCCGCATGAGCTGTCCGGCGGCATGCGGCAACGCGCCACCATTGCACTCGCCACCATCTGCCGACCCGATGTCATTCTTGCCGACGAACCCACAACCGCGCTCGACGTCGTGGTGCAGAAGGAGGTGCTCGCCTTGATCAGTGCCATCCGTCGCGAGATCGGCTCGTCGGTCCTGCTGGTTAGCCATGATCTCGGCGTTCATGCGCATGTGACCGATCGTCTCGGCATCATGTATGCCGGCCGCTTGATCGAAGAGGCCGCAACGCTGGAGATCTTCCGCCATCCGCTGCACCCTTACGCCAGGCATCTCATTTCCAGCCTGCCGCGCATCGGCGATGACGTCCCGCGGAAGGCACTGGACGGCACTCCGCCAAATCTTGCCGATCCGCCGACCGGGTGCCGCTTCCATCCGCGATGCCCGCTGGCGATGGAGATTTGCAGGCACGAGGTCCCCGCCATGCGGGAAAGCGCGCCTGGGCATCGCGTCGCCTGCTTTGCCGTCAATCGGAGCGGTGGGGCATGAGCGACCTGTTGCTCGAGGTTTGCCAGGTCAGCAAGACCTTCATCCGGGGAGGGGTGCTGACGGGGCGACGCGTTGCGGCGGTCAAGGACGTCAGTTTCCGGCTCGCCGCAGGGCGGCCCGAGATCTTTGCGATCATCGGCGAATCCGGCAGCGGCAAGACCACGCTTTCTCGGATGATCCTCAACATTGACACGCCCACCAGCGGCAAATTGCGGTTCGACGGTGTCGATCTTGCAACGATCCGCACCGCCGCCGACCGCCTAGCCTTCATGCACAAGGTGCAGCCGATCTTCCAGAACCCGTTCGAATCCTTCAACCCGCTGAAGCGGATCGATCGCTATTTGTTCATGACGCACCGCCGCTTCATCGCGGCCGATGGTAGGCTCGCGCCCGAGATGGCTGTTGACGAGGCGCTGCACAAGGTCGGATTGTCGCTGAAAGAGGTAAGCCGAAGGTACCCGCACGAGCTCTCCGGCGGACAGCTTCAGCGGGTCGCGATCGCCCGCGCGCTGCTCGCCAATCCGAAGCTGATCGTGGCCGACGAGCCGGTCTCCATGATCGATGCATCCTTGCGCATATCCATCGTCAACCTGTTCAAGACGTTGCGCGATGATCTCGGTATCTCCATCATCTACGTCACTCATGATCTGGCGACCGCCTATTACGTCAGCGACCGCATCATCATCATGCAGCAAGGCAGCGTCGTCGAAAGCGGCGACGCAAGAGCGGTGTTGAATGCGCCGCAGCATCCCTATTCCCGTCAGTTGCGCGAGGCCGCGCTATTGCCTGACTTCGCAGCCGGCCTTTAAGTCGGCATGATCTACCTCACAAGCTCCAGGGCACCTGAGAGGCGAACATGAGAAAAGCAAACGTTCTGATTGACCGCGATTACGCCATCGGTCACACGGACCCGCGTTTGTTCGGCGCCTTCGTCGAGCACCTGGGACGCTGCGTCTACGGCGGCATCTATGAACCCGGCCATCCCACCGCGGATAAGAACGGTTTTCGTGGCGATGTGCTGGCGCTGGTCAAGGAGCTCGGTCCGACAATCATCCGCTATCCCGGCGGCAATTTCGTTTCCGGGTATAACTGGGAGGACGGCGTCGGCCCGGTGGAGAAGCGCCCGGTACGCCTCGACCTCGCCTGGTTCAGCACCGAACCGAACAGCTTCGGCACCAATGAGTTCATGGACTGGTGCAAGGCTGCTGCGGTCGAGCCGATGTTGGCGGTCAATCTCGGCACCAGGGGCGGGGACGCCGCGCGCAACCTGGTTGAATACTGCAATCATCCGGGTGGATCGACGTGGTCGGACCTGCGCCGCGCCCATGGCTGGGAGAAGCCGCACAATGTCAGGTTCTGGTGCCTGGGCAACGAAATGGACGGTCCCTGGCAGATGGAACACAAGAGCGCCGAGGCCTATGGCGCGATCGCGCGCGAAGCCGCCAAGATGATGCGGTGGGTGGATCCGACGATCGAGCTCGCGGCATGCGGTTCGTCCGGACGAAACATGCCGACATTCGGCCAGTGGGAAGACACGGTGATCGAGCACACGTTCGATCACGCCGAGTACATTTCGCTCCACACCTATCTGAACAATTACAGGCAGGATACGGCATCGTTTCTCGCAAGCCCCGACTTGATGGATCGCTTCATCGACGAGGTTGTCGCGCTCGCGGACGCCGTGGCGGCGAAGCGCCGCTCCCACAAGCGCATGATGCTGAGCTTCGACGAATGGAATGTCTGGTATCGAACCCGCCGCAATCGGGCCGATCGTGTCAAGGAAGGGTGGCCGGTGGCGCCGCCGATCCTGGAGGAAATCTACACCATGCAGGACGCGCTCGCTTTCGGGGGCGCCTGCATCTCGCTGCTCAATCACGCCGATCGGGTGAGAGCGGCCTGCCTTGCGCAGCTCGTCAACGCGATTGCGCCGATCATGACCGAAACCGGCGGCGGGGCGTGGCGCCAGACCATTTTCTTTCCGTTCGCCCAGATGAGCCGTCTTGGACGTGGCAAGGTGCTGCGTACTCAGGTCGAGTCGGATGCCTACGATTCTTTCTATTACGATCCCCGTGGGGCCCACGACCTGAGTTTTCCGGTGCCGAACGTGCCGTATCTCAAGATCGCGGCTGTTGCAGGAGGCGGCACTCTTACGCTGTTCATGCTGAACCGCGACCTGATGCAGGAGATGGAGGTGAGCCTCGAGGCGCGGAGCTTTGGCCCGCTCGCAGTGAGCGAGGCGCTCGAGTTACGCCACGATGATCTCCAGGCGAGCAACACCAGGGACGCAACCGAGCGCGTGAAGCCGGAGCCGCTGCAGGGCGTGACCATCGACGGCGCGCGGATGCGCGCAACGCTGAAGCCGGCATCTTGGAATGTCGTTCACTTGTCCCCGGGTCGATAGACAAGTCTCGAATGGCGCTACGCAAAGTCGCCGTTCCCCTCCGGCAGGCCTGCTTTCGCTTCCCGGACCCCGTCAGACTCCGTCCTGCGGACCTGCCGGCAACGTGAACTGAAAGACGACGCCGCGCGGCTGGTTGGCGCTCGCCCATAAGTGTCCATTGTGCGCATTGATGATTGAACGACAGATTGCTAGACCCATCCCCATTCCGTGAGGTTTGGTGGTGAAATATTCATCGAAAACAGCTTCGAGCATTTGTGGATCGAGTCCTGGCCCGGTGTCAGCGACCTTCACGAGCACGGAGCCAGGTTCGGCCAAGCAGGTTGTAATGAGCAGATCTCGTGCTCCATCGGCCGTTGTGGCCATGGCCTGGATCGCGTTGACAAAGAGGTTGAGCAGAACCTGCTGCAACTGCACTCGATCGCCCTTGATGAGAGGCAAACGGTCCGCGAGCTGCGTCTTCACCGAAATCCCCTCTTTGAACGTCTCGCTACCGATCAGGACAATCACCTCTTCGACCGCCTCATTGAAATTCAGGAGCTCCTTGCGTGGCGGCGCCTTCCTGTAGAGGGCACGAAGTTGGCTAATCACTTCGCCGCCGCGTTGTGCGTCATTGGCGATGGCCTCTAATGAAGCTTGCACTTGTTGGAGAGCAGGGGGGCTCCTGCGCAGCCAGTTCAAGGCTGCGCCGGCGCTGATGGCAACAGCGCTGATGGGTTGGCTAACCTCATGGGCGATCGATGAGGTGAGCTGTCCTATGGTTGCGATTCGGTTCGCGTGCGCCAGCTCGAGCTGCATTTCCTGATAGCGCCGCTCGCTCTCGCGCGCTTCGGCTTCAGCCCGCCTGCGTTCTGTCAGATCAAGTACGAAAGAGATGCTCTGATCGGAGGATCCGGCCACTGCGGCCGAGCCGACCAGCACCGGAACCCGGCTGCCGTCCTTTCTAAAGTACTCCTTCTCCCGGGGCGCGACCTCTCCCGACCGGCGAAGTTGCTCAATTCGCTCGGCATCGTCATTTTCGTATTCTGGCGGCGTCATATCCCTCCAGCTCACCGCTCCTGACATCAGTTCCTCTTTGGAATAGCCGGTCATGCTCAGGAAGGCCTTGTTGGCGTAGCTGATTTTACCGGTAGCATCCCAGAATAGAATTCCGATGATGCTGGAATCGACGAGTCGTCGGATGCGGGCCTCGCGCTCCTGCAGGTCGCGGTACAGAAGGGTGTTCTCGAGCGAAATCGCGGCCTGAGCTGCCAGCATTTCCAGCACCGCGACACGATCCGGCGTGAATGCGTGTGTGGTCAGGCTATTCTCGAAATAGAGCAAACCGGTTAGCTTGGCCTGCTTGATCAGTGGCAGGCAGAGGATCGATCTGGGGTGCCGGCTGTTCAAATATTCGGCGTCGCAGAGTGAATCGGGCCGCGATGCGTCATCGATGATGGCCGGTTTTTGCGTGCGAATGACATATCGCAGCAGCGCCTCCGCACAATCGGGACCGGAGACGAGGGCCTCACGCATCGACACGGTGAACTGATCGGCGCTCGACTGGGCTTCGGCCTCGATCCGGAAGTCGTCGTGGCGCGGCAAAATCAGCAGGCCGCGATCTGCTCCGGCGTTTTGCAGCGCGATCTTCATCAACGACTCGATGAGCCTCGGCAGCTCGATCTCACTTGATACAGCCTGCGACGCCTTGACGACGGCGGTGACGTCCAGTTGCTGGACCGAGCCGCCCGCCTTCGCGACTGTGCGATCGTCTTCCATCACGTGCAATTGCGGGTAAAGCCGCTCGAGCTGCCTCACCTTGGCATCGGCGCCCCAACGGAGATATCCATAATGTGCGTCGCGCAGATAGGTATAAGCGATCTTCTCGAACCCTCTCGCCAAATAGAACCGTCCGGCGAGCTCGTTGGCGATAGCCTCGTTATGGACAAAGCCGCTTGCGCGCGCCGCGCCGATAGCCCGATCGTAAGCGCGCATTGCATCGAACTCGCGCCCCTCGATACGCGCGACCTCCGCCTCAACGAGGGCGGCGCGGTCCGCGAAATCCTCCGGGCAAATGCTCGCCCATTGCTGCAGCTGATTGCGGTGGGGTTCCAGCGCTTCAAGACGTAGCGCTCGCTTCTCTGCGGATGCAGACTCGCCGTGAGCTGCCTGCGCCAGCGCGGCATAAAAGTGCAGCTCCGCCCGATCGAACAGGGCCTTGGAGGTCCACAACAGTTCTTCCGCGTTCTCCGCCGCCGCGACCGCCGTCGAATCGTCGGCAAGGACGCGCACCTGCAGCTTGCGGACCCAGTACCAGTAGCCGGCATGCACCAGCTGCGGGTCAGCCTTCAGACGTCGTTCGAACTGCTCTTCGCTGAAATCAGCATCATCGAAGCTGCCGAATTTAGTCGTCAGGCCGCGGAGCGCCCGGATCAGCTGCAGCTGCCCAGTGATTCTGTCTACCGCAAGGTCAACCCGCATCTTCCGCGCGAACGCGATTCCGGCCTCCGCTTCCCGTTGCACGTCGGAGAGCGGATCGCCACAGGCGAGAAGGTGCGTGATGAGGTGGTGGCGGCTGAAGCTCGCATAGTTGAAGTCGCCATCCTGCTGCGCCGCGTCGAAGGCTCGCCGCAGCAGCGGCCGCCCGGTCCGGACATGCCGTGTCCAGCTGCCGAAGCCGAGGTAGACGCGTGATTTGAAGCGGTCCAATCCGTTTCTTTCGACCAGGTCAAGGCCGAGCTGCGTGAACTGGTAACCCGCCTCGTAATCGTGAAAGTCAGGCCCAAGCACGGTACCGAGCAGGATATAGGCCAGGCACGACGCATCCGAGTTGCCGAATTCCAGGCTCAGATTCGCCATGCGCGCGATGATGAGGCGACGCAGGTTCTCGTCGATGAACCAGGCGGGCGACACCAGGACGGTGAGGACGTCCATGGTGCCACGCGCAACCGGGTCGGTCATCCGGGGCAAATCCAGCAGCGCCTCGATCTTGCGCGGGCCGATTTGCCGCCACATCCGCTCATATTCCTGCGCGACCTCCGGCAATGTGGGCTGCTCGGGCCATGCGATGCCGACGCGGCGGAGATAGGCGAGGCCGATTTCGACGTCACGGTCGTTTGGTTCCATCTGCAGCCGGGTAACGGCAGCCAAATCGGGGAGGGTAGTGGCACGGCCCGCCAGTTCGGCAAGGCGCGCCTTCGAAGCGGCGTGGTCGCCGGTCAAGAATTCGCACTCGGCGCGCTGCAAGGCGAGCGCAAAACTGAGGGCGTAAGTCCGCCCCCAACGGTCTTCCGACAACATCGCCTCACCGGTGCTGAAGTGCGCGAGCGCCATGGCGAAGGCGGTTGCGGCCTTCGCGCGCCGGCCGGCCAAAAGGTTCAACTCGGCCGATTTTTCCCGCTCCTCCGGATCGGTGATCAAGTCAGCTCCGCGATTGAGCTGGCTCACAATTTCGAAGACGTTTTCCTCGATCGCTTCCGGTGGCGTCCGTGCCGCGAGCAGTCGGCCGATCCGCAGATGGACTGCGGGCCGGTTGTGCTCGGGGATCAGCGCGTAGGCCGCCTCCTGAAATCGGTCGTGGAGGAACCGATAGGAGCCTGGCTGCGGCTCGACCAATTCCTGACGAACGGACGGCCATAGCGCGGCATGGACCTGCTCCTCCGGAATTCCAAGCACGATCGAAAGCATTGCCGTCTCGGCGGTGTTGCCGAGGCAGGCCATCTGCTGCAGGGCGGCCTGTGTCGCAGCCGGAAGGCGAGTAAGCTTTCCGAGCATGAGATCCACGACGTTATCGGTATATCGCTTGGCGTGAATGCCATCGAGATCCCAAGACCAGCGTGCAGCGGAGTGGTCGAAGGTGAGCAATGCTTCTTCGACTAGCGAGAAGATGAATTGAATAGCAAAGAACGGATTGCCTCCGGTCTTCTCGAGCACCATCTGGGTGAGCGGTGCCCCCTGCTCCGGCTCGCAGCGAATCGTGTCCGCGAGCAACTGCCCGATGTGCTCGCGGCCAAGCGGCGCAAGCGTGATCTGGGTGACCGTTCCGCCCGCGAGCTTGACCCCGTGGAGCATGCGCGTCAGGGGATGATCGGCATCAACCTCATTGTCCCGATAGGCAGCGATCAACATCAGGTGCTTCAGATCTGACCGCGTCAAAAGGTCCTCAAGCAGCTCGAGCGTCGCAGCATCGAGCCATTGGAGATCGTCGAGAAACAGCACTAGCGGATGTTCGGCGCGGGCGAACACGCCGATGAACCGTTTCAATACCTCTTGGAAGCGGCCTTGCGCCCGCTGCGGCGGAAGCCCCGGAGGCGGAAGCTGTTTGCCGATGATGAGCTCGAGCTCCGGGATCAGCTCGACCATCAGCTGTGCATTGGGACCGAGCGCCTCCAGAAGCGCGCGGTGCCAGCCGCTCAGCTCCGCGTCGTTCTTACCAAGCAGGGGTCGAATGAGACTCTGGAACGCCTGCGCGAGTGTCGCATAGGGGACGTCGCGTTTGTGCTGGTCGAATTTGCCCGACGCGAACAGCCCGCGTGAGGGGATCTGCACCTTGTGCAGTTCATTGACGACCGAGGATTTGCCGACGCCGGAATATCCCGAGACCAGCACCAATTCCGGTACGCCGCTCTCGACGACGCGGCCGAAGGAGGCGAGCAATGTCTCGACCTGGTTCGACCTTCCGTACAGCTTCTCGGGGATCAGCAGCCGGTCGGGAGCGTCGTGCTGCCCGAGCGGGAAATCGTCGACGCGGCGCTGGCACTTCCACTCCGCAAGACAGCGCTGCAGGTCCCGCTCGGCGCCGGCCGCAGTTTGATAACGCTCCTCCGCCATCTTGGCGAGCAGCTTCATGACGATCCGCAACACTGCAGGTGGGACATGTTCCGATCTGTCGCTTTGCAGTGTTGGCTTTCTCGCGATATGGCAATGCACCAACTCCATGGGGTCGGCCGCCGTGAAGGGGAGGGAGCCGGTCAGCATCTGATAGAGCGTGACGCCGAGCGAGTACAGGTCGCTGCGGGAGTCGATTGATCGGTTCATGCGCCCGGTCTGCTCGGGTGCCATATAGGCGAGTGTACCGGCGATGGATTCGGGAGCCGCCGGAGATTGTCGTTCGCGCGGTCGGCGCGACGCAAAACCGAATCCGGTGAGCCGCACGTTTGTCCTGGTGTGATTCACCAGAATGTTGGCCGGCTTGATGTCCTTGTGCACGAGGCCGCGCTGGTGGACCCTGCCCAAGGCCGCTGCGATTTGAACGGCTATACAAAGGAAGTCACCCATCTCCATGGGCGCCTCCATCAGCCTGGTGAGTGGGTCGCCGCCGAAATCTTCAAGCAGAAGAATGGGCTTGGCATGATCCCGCAGGAGTTCTAGCGGCTTCGCTGCCCACGTGCCGTCCAGCTCGTTCATCAATCCGAATTCATGCGTGAGGCGATCAATGCTCTGCGGATTCGGATGTTCAGCTGCCGGGAGAACGGCCAGCACGGTCTTGCGCTCGCCCTCAGTGCATTCACGAACTGCACGGCACAACAGAATTCCATCCTCTTCACAGAGGACCTGTAGTCCATGGGCCCAACCTGCGCCCAAAAGTGAAGGAAGGATCATCTCCGTAAACCATGCGCGCACCCTCGAGCCGAAGGAGCCGTTGCGTTCCCCTTGAAGTCGCCTCATAGAGTGGGGCGTCGTCAGCAGATTTCTATTTGCGCGTGCTGGCGAGGAGATCCCGAAGAGCGCGCAATTCCTGAAACTACGGGCCTATCTGTCACGTCTTGATTCCGGGGCCCGACTGGCTACCGCCTACCGCAGCCAAAAAGTATCACTAGGCTCAAGTCCGTCAACTTGCCCTGGCAAGCCAAGCACCGCTAGTCAGGCGCATTCGACAACCGTCAAGATCTCAGTGCGGCTCCTCTTGGACGAGCCGTTCCGTCAGCCGGGCGAATTCAGGCGCTGTCTTGATCTTGTCGGAGCGCGATGGGTCGACCGCAATCATATTTGCGCTGCAGCAAATGAGCGGCCTCAGAGGGAGGTCGGCCACGACGGCTTCGCCGTGACCCGTGAGATCATCCGCGAGATGGACAAGTCGCCATCGGACGGCGCGTGGTACTGACCAACCGCGAGCACATCTTCGCGACTGAGATCGCGTAAGCCGGCGGCGCACAATGCCATCACCGCTTCCGGATAGCCCTCCGAACCGCAATGCGCATTCCATGCGGCGAAGGCGGCAGCAATCGCTGGCGGAGCCAGGCGCAAAGATTCATTGTGTACGCACGATCTAGCGGCTTAACCTCTTCCGCGTCAGCCGCGCTTTCGCTGAGAGGGTGACTTAAACTCCACGACGTCGTGCTTGTCACACGGATCAGGTGGCTCATTCTTCTTCACGATTAGCTCAAGCTCGAGAGCCTCGAAGGCGAGCTCATCCGCCAAGCGCCTAAACAGCTCGCGCTTTTCTATGTCCGTCGCCCGCTGACTCATCAGCGTAAACTCTCTGGCGTCAGCGCGAACCTTTTCCAAACGTCGTCGGAGGTCCTTCATGTGTGCCGGCTTAGCTTTTAAAATTATTCTGGGCCCGAGCAATCAGATTGCTTGTTCGGATCCACCGGGAGGCAACTGCCGAACTCGAGACTGGTTCTATGCGGACCGCCAAATTCGCCGCTCATCGTGCTGCGATATTTTCCATGACCCGGCCCCTGTTCAGGGACTGCGGGCTGAGGACGGCTGTCGTGGCTGATGAGCCATCTCTGCCCGGCGCTCGCCCGATGATGCATAGGAGTAGCATACCTGAAGGGCCATGAATGTTCGAAAGCGGACAGACGCGAGTGTTGCGCCCAACTAGGCTGCGAACGATCGTGGACGCTCGCGAAGCGCTCAGGGCCCAACGGCATCGGCGGATGCTAAACGTGCCGGCTGCGGTGAAGCGGCTCCGTCCGCGAACGCAGTGTTGCCGGCTGCGTGCCGGGTACGAGGCAGAGTAAGCTCGGCAGATTAGATCAACGATGGTCGTTCTCGTGCGTACTTTCCTTCTCATGGTAGGAATTTGGCTGCTGGTGAACGTTCTGTTCGTTGTAGTTGTCCTGCCCTCGCGCAGACCGGCACCTACTCGGCGCGCAGGAATTCCATCTCCGGTGATGATCAACAGGACGGCCGGTCGCCCGGACGATCACGACCCACCACTCCTGAAGCGCGAGATGACGCCGGTTGCAATCAGAGTTCTTTTCGTCGTCGTCGTCCTTCCAGCTCTTCGGGCGTGGAATGCGGTCAGGCGGCACTTCAGAGGGTATCGCGACTAGACGGGCCATCGCGCGCTTGAGATTCTCGATGTCATCACTGCGCTATGGCCGTGCCTCCAAGCATGGGTATAGCCGAACTGCCACACGTACAATGGTTCCGTTGCGTCGCACTTAGTTTGGCACTGCCTTAACCGGACATTCGGGTACGATGATGGTCACCCTTTTGGATCGGACTGCATCATGCGGTACAAGGTGTTCGTGGTGGACGGCAGCCGGCAAGTGATCTGCGCTGCCAAGCTCGACTGCATTGACGAGCAGACGGCGAGGCGCCGAGCCGAGCAAATGCATGACGAGCACGACGTTGAGCTTTGGGAAGGCGATCGACTCGTAGCGGTGTTCCGAAGTGCAACGTCGAATGAACGTCGGAGCTAACGCGCGATCCTGAATGGGCGGCCGGTCTCGCCGCCGCGTTAGTTCAAGCGTTGTGATCACCCCGGTCTGGCTGGTCGGCGACGCGTCGCAGCGAAGCAAAGATCGCGAACCGAAAGCATCTGGGAGACAAGCCGGTAGAATTCCGCTGTCGGCCTCGCAAGGAGGGGCGCAAAAGCCTTATTGTCATTAATTTGATGTATTAATCAAAAAATCAAGAGATAAATAAATAAATGGACAGTGGCTTTAATTCAAAATAGGTTCGATTTAATCGAGGTTGAATGATCGTGGCGCTTCCTAGTCACGGTCGTCGCTTCTGAAGCCGCGAATACTGCAGAATCAATATTGCCAAGGCGTGACCGGCCAAGCACCGATCACGATGGGCAGGGGGATACCGCTCCAGATCTTTTCACGCAACTTGTCAGCAGTTGATCGATTGTCGCTGGTGGACGTAACACCCTCCGAGCGAGCGCTATCGGTTTTGCGTGAATTGATTTTGCGGCGACGCTCTCTGCTCGGCATTGGCAGACGAGGGTTGCGAATGACGTGCACGCATTTTGTAGCAATGTCCGGCGGGGCTCGGGCAGTTTCGAATTCTTCACCGTCAATTTGCGATCCTTCGATCCAGCCAAGTTTGCGATTTGCAAACATTGCGGCTGTCAGGTGCGCGACCGTGCGCACGACATCCGCTCGCGGGCTCGGAGCGACTCTAGCCTCGAGCAGAGTTGAGCGGCACGTGTTCTCTTGGCAGATTTTCGAAGCGCTGAGCAGGACGGTAGGCATCCTGAGCAGCTGGGCATTTTTCTTCAACAGCATAGGCAAGCCAACGGGCGATCATCCCCGCGCCATTGTGCAATTTCTGCCGGTCCGTGAATGCGGGCGGCGCATCACCCAGAGGATTTGAGCTATGGCGACGCAGACAACGGGCGGCGGCAGCACGGTTTCGTTCGGCAATACTCCGCAAGCCAACTCGGACATTTTCTCGTTTACGGAAGAGGCCAGCAACATTCTCATCTTAAACGTGCTGGCAAATGACCTCGGGGGCGCGGCCAAGACGCTGTTTTCGCTGGACGACGGCACGAGCGCCTCCGCGTCCACCAAGAGCTACGCACCTGCTGACCTGCTGGTCAAGGATGTGGCGTACAGCAGTGACGCCGCGGGCATGGCCGGAACCCGTGACCGCAGCGCGCTCGGTGCCCGCATCTGGATCGAGTCGGACGGCACCATTCATTACGACAAGGCCGACATCAACGCTCAGCTTCAGGCGCTGGCGGTCGGGCAAACGCTGACTGACACATTCACCTACGCGATCCAGCTGGGCAATGGCACGCTCAGCTGGGCGACGGTGACACTCCAGTTCAACGGCGCAAACGATTCGGTCTTCGCCACATCAAGTCCACAGAGCGGCTCGGTGGTAGAAGACGCGAATGCCACACCGGATCTCTCGGAATCGCAGAGCGCGGCCGGCACTATCAGCTTCAACGACGCCGATCTCAGCGACACGCATTCGGCCTCGTTCGCGGCAGCCTCTTCCAACACGACTTCGCTCGGCACTTTCTCGCTCGATCCCGTCAACGAGGCGGCCAATGCCGCCAACGGCGCGGTGCAGTGGCACTACAATTTGAACAACGCGGCTGCGCAATACCTCGCTGCGGGCCAGACCGTCACCGAGAGCTTCGTGGTGACGATCGAGGACGGCCAGGGCTCGACAGCTACCCAGACGGTGACGGTCACGATCACCGGCACCAACGATGCGGCCACGATCTCATCCGAGGCGAAGTCCATTACCGAGGGCAATGCCGGCGCCGCACTTAACACGAGCGGCCAGCTGACGATTGTGGATCCCGACACGGGGCAGGCCCATGTCGTAGCGCAGAGCAATGTTCCCGGGACCTACGGCGACTTCACGATCGATGCCAACGGCGCCTGGAGCTACACCGGCAATGGCGCCCATAACGAGCTCACCGCCGGCCAGCAGGTGCAGGACCAGTTCACGGTCACCAGCCAGGACGGCACCGCGACCGGCAGCGTGACGGTGACGATCACCGGGACCAACGACGCCGCGACCGTGAGCTCCGACTCCAAGGCGGTGACGGAGGCCGACATTGCGTCCGCGCTGAACACCTCCGGGCAGCTGACGATTGTGGATCCCGACACCGGCGAAGCCCATGTCGTCGCCCAGACCAACGTCCACGGGACCTATGGGGACTTCACGATCGATGCCAACGGGGGCTGGAGCTACACCGGCAACGGTGCCCACGATGAGCTCACCGCCGGCCAGCAGGTCCAGGACCAATTCACGGTAACAAGCCAGGACGGCACCGCGAGCGGTACCGTGACGGTGACCATCACCGGGACCAACGACGTCGCGACCGTCAGCTCGGACTCGAAGGCGGTCACCGAGGGCGATACGGCGGCGGCGCTCAACACCAGCGGTCAGCTCAGCATCACCGACCCGGATACGGGCGAAGCCCATGTCGTGGCGCAGAGCAACGTCCACGGGACCTATGGGGACTTCACGATCGATGCCAACGGGGCCTGGAGCTACACCGGCAACGGTGCCCACGATGAGCTCACCGCCGGCCAGCAAGTGCAGGACCAGTTCACGGTCACCAGCCAGGACGGCACCGCGAGCGGCACGGTGACGGTGACCATCACCGGCACCAACGACACTGCCACGGTCTCTTCGGACTCGAAGTCCGTCACCGAGGGCGATACCGCGGCGGCACTCAACACCTCCGGCCAGCTCAGCATCACCGACCCGGATACGGGCGAAGCCCACGTCGTGGCGCAAAGCAACGTCCACGGCACCTACGGCGATTTCAGTATCGATGCCAATGGGGCCTGGAGCTACACCGGCAACGGTGCCCACAATGAGCTCACCGCCGGCGAGGAGGTGCAGGACCAGTTCACGGTGGCCAGCCAGGACGGCACCGCGAGCGGCACCGTGACGGTGACCATCACCGGCGCCAACGACGCGGCCACCGTCTCGTCGGACTCGAAGTCCGTCACGGAAGGTGACACTGCCGCCGCATTGAACGCCTCCGGCCAGTTGACGATTGTGGATCCCGACACCGGCGAAGCCCATGTCGTGGCGCAGAGCAACGTCCACGGCACCTACGGCGACTTCGCGGTCGATGCCAATGGCGCCTGGAGCTATACCGGCAACGGTGCGCACAATGAGCTCACCGCCGGCCAGCAGGTGCAGGACCAGTTCACGGTCACCAGCCAGGACGGCACCGCGAGCGGCACGGTGACGGTGACCATCACCGGGACCAACGACGCCGCGACCGTCAGCTCGGACTCGAAGGCGGTCACCGAGGGCGATACGGCGGCGGCGCTCAACACCAGCGGTCAGCTCAGCATCACCGACCCGGATACGGGCGAGGCCCATGTCGTGGCGCAATCGAACGTCCACGGGATCTACGGCGACTTCACCGTCGATGCCAATGGTGCCTGGAGCTATACCGGCAACGGTGCCCACAATGAGCTCACCGCCGGCGACGAGGTGCAGGACCAGTTCACGGTGGCCAGCCAGGACGGCACCGCGAGCGGCACCGTGACGGTGACCATCACCGGCAGCAATGATGTGGCCACGGTCTCTTCCGAGGCGAAGCCCGTCAGCGAGGGCGACGCTGCTGCCGCATTGAACGCCTCCGGCCAGCTGACGATTGTGGATCCCGACACCGGCGAGGCCCATGTCGTGGCGCAATCGAACGTCCACGGGACCTACGGCGACTTCTCCATCGGTGCCAATGGCGCCTGGAGCTACACCGGCAATGGTGCCCACAATGAGCTCACTGCCGGCCAGCAGGTGCAGGACCAGTTCACGGTCACCAGCCAGGACGGCACCGCGAGCGGCACGGTGACGGTCACCATCACCGGCAGCAATGATGCGGCCACGGTCTCGTCGGACTCGAAGTCCGTCACGGAAGGCGACGCTGCTGCCGCATTGAACGTCTCCGGCCAGCTGACGATTGTGGATCCCGATACGGGCGAGGCCCATGTCGTGGCGCAGAGCAACGTCCACGGGACCTACGGCGACTTCTCCATCGGTGCCAATGGCGCCTGGAGCTACACCGGCAATGGTGCCCACAATGAGCTCACTGCCGGCCAGCAGGTGCAGGACCAGTTCACGGTCACCAGCCAGGACGGCACCGCGAGCGGCATCGTCACGGTGACGATCACCGGCACCAACGACAACGCGACCGTGAGTTCGGATTCGAAGGCGGTCACCGAGGGCGACACCGCAGCTGCGCTCAACACGAGCGGCCAGCTCAGCATCACCGACCCGGATACAGGTGAAGCCCATGTCGTGGCGCAGACCAACGTCCACGGCACCTACGGCGACTTCGCGGTCGATGCCAATGGCGCCTGGAGCTACACCGGCAACGGTGCCCACGATGAGCTCACCGCCGGCGAGCAAGTGCAGGACCAGTTCACGGTTACCAGCCAGGACGGCACCGCCACCGGCACGGTGACGGTGACCATCACCGGCAGCAACGATGCGCCGGTGCTGAATGCCAATGGCGGTTCACTGTCCTATACCGAGGGGCAGGCGGCGACCGCGATCGATACCGCGCTGATGGTGTCGGATGTTGACAGCACGAATCTGACCGGCGCGACGGTCTCGATCACCGGCAACTTCGCCTTCGGCCAGGATGTGCTCGGTTTTACCGATCAGAACGGCATCACCGGTAGCTATAATGCCAGCACAGGGGTGCTGACCCTGACGGGTTGGTCGAGTGTGGCGAACTACCAGGCGGCTCTGCGCTCCGTGACATATTCGAACTCCGGTGACAATCCGTCGGGCGCGACCCGCACCATCAGCTACCAGGTTGACGACGGCCAGACGGTCAGCCACGCCAGCAATATCGTGACCTCGACAGTCACCGTCATCCCGGTCAACGACGCGCCGGTGAATACGGTTCCGGGAGCACAGACGACAAACGTCAACACCACAAAGGCGATCACTGGACTTAGCATCTTCGATGCCGACTCGGACGGCGCCACTGAAACGATCACGTTGTACGTAACCGACGGCACCTTGACCGTTTCGGGAGGTGCCGCAGGGATCAGCGGCAGCGGAACGTCCACGGTGACGCTGACCGGAACAGTCAGCGCGATCAATTCCACGCTGGCCTCGACGGTCAGCTACGTTCCGACATCGAACTTTGCCGGAACGAGCACTCTGACGATGACAACGAGCGACAATGGCCACACCGGAGCGGGTGGTGCATTGACCGATGTCGATACAGTGACCATTTCGGTCACGAGCCCCAGCCCCTTCGCTCTCACGACCGGCACCGATACGGTCATCTATGCATCGGGCACCAATACTGTGACCGGCACGCAATCTCCCCTAACGCTAAACAACGGTGACATGCTGACTGGGGGAAGCGGTACGGACACTCTCGCAATCAGTGGCGGCGGTTTGGGGCCATTCACCTTCGGCGATGGTGCTGGAAGCATTGGGCTGACAAATTTCGAGACAATAAGTCTGAGTGACAGCAACAACGGAAATCACACTGACGCCTTGACGTTCCTTTCGACATTCCAAAACGGAGGAACGCTCACGATCGATGGATCTGGCATCACTGGTAACGGCGACCTGGTCGTAGACGCCAGCGCAGTCACGTCTGGATCGTTTGTCATCATGGGCAGTTCGGGAAACGGCGGTGATGATACCCTCAAGGGCGGTTCCAGTAACGACACGATCAACGGTGGCGCAGGTACTGGTGCGGATCGGATCGTGGGTGGTGGTGGCGCAGATGCGCTGACTGGTGGTGGTGGAAACGATACATTCGCCTATCTCCGTGTCACCGACGCCGGTGACCACATCACCGACTTCAGCACCTCAGGGGACAAGCTCGAATTCACGGTAACCGCCGGGCGTTTCGTCATTGGTGATGTCGATACAAGTGTTGAAAACGTCAGAACGGGCAACAACGCTGCGATAAATCTCGCCACCACCGAAGTCGGCATCAAAACAGACGCATCCGTGACGACAGCGACAGTTCAATCAACGATCAACGGTTACTCGAATATCACGACAGGGGCCCTGTTCGTATTCCACAATTCGACAGTGGGCCACGCGCAGGTCTACTACGATCCCAATCCGAGCGTGGCCGGCGGCGCGATACTCGTTGCAGATTTGGACAATCTGACCACTCTGGCCAGCATAACCGGTACCTTCAGCGCGGCGGACTTTGCGTTTGGAACGGCGCTTGCTCCTGCGGGCGTATCGGGGCAGCCCATCAATCTGGGTCTGACCAACTCGCCGGCCAACGAGGGGCAACTCGCCACGGTCACTGTCGCCAGCATGCCCGCCGGCTGGACGCTGAATGGTGGGACGCTGCTCGGCGATGGCAAGTGGACGATCGAGACGACCGACGTCAGCTCGCTAATGGTGACATCGCCAATCAGTTTCGCCGGAGCTTTGCACCTCGACGTGACCGTGACTTGGATGCAGCCGGACGGCTCGGCTGTCATCGAGACATTCGCCGACAATGTTGAAGCTTTTGCAACGGGCTCCCCCATCATCGCCATTTCCGGCGATGACTATCTCACAGCGTCAGGTGGCAGCGATCTACTTGTATTCTCTCGGCCGATCGGCCACGACGTCATCTATAATTTCGACATTGCGCATGATCAGATCGATCTGATCGGCTACGCCGGCTTCAAGACGTTCGCCGACATCCAGACGCAACTGTCTACCGACGATGACGGTGATGCCGTCATTACGCTGGCCGATGGTCAAACGATCACCTTGAATGGCATCGATGCCGCCTCGCTCGCAGCGGACGACTTCGTGTTCGACTTTGAGCCCACAGTCGACAACGCCGCCACAATGATGATCGGCAACGGCGCAATGCTGCCTTTGTCCGTTAACATCCACAATACGGGCACGATCTCGTTGAACGCGACCGGCGCGGAGACCGACCTCCAACTTGTCGGGCACGGCATTCTGCTTGAAGGTGGCGGTCAGGTGCTGTTGTCCGACAATAGCGAGAATACTATCAGTGGAGCTGTTTCAGACGTCACGCTGACCAACATCGATAACACCATTTCGGGAGCCGGACAGCTTGGCGAGGGGACATTGCGCCTTGTCAACCAAGGTACAATCAACGCCACGGGCACCAACGCGCTCGAGATTGACACCGGTAGCAACATCATCGTCAATTCCGGAACGATTGCGGCCAGCGGCAGCGGCGGTCTGGTCATCGACAGCAACGTGGACAATTCGGGGCTGCTGTGGGCCCATGGCGCCAACATCACTCTCAATGGCACCGTAAGCGGCAGCGGCACCGCCCTGATGGACGGCGTGGCTACGATCGAATTCGGAGCAGCTTCATCTGCGCATGTTGCGCTTGATGCCACGGCCACCGGGACAATCGTGCTCCATGACTCCTTCGACTTCAGCGGCGTCGTGTCCGGGTTCAACGAAGATGACCACCTGGATCTGCTCGACGTCGCATTCGGGGACGGCACGACTACAAGTTATGTCGCCAATCAGGCCGGCACTGGCGGAATCCTTTTGGTGACTGACGGAGTTCATACCGCCAATATCAGCTTGCTGGGCCAGTACGATCCCGCGAGCTTCCAGGCTGAGGCAGATAAGAACATGGGAACGCTTATCAGCTACCACGCGGATCTAGTCTGACGCGTTGCGGGGAAATGGCTAACGGTGCCGACTGCAAAGTCGGTACCTGGTTCGCCTGGATATCCTAACGCCTTGCCGACTGCCCTGATGCATCCCGCCGGTTCTGAGTAGCCGGCATCTCGTTGGGTTTGAGCGAATCCCGCTCCAGTTGCGACTTTTCGCACGTCGTGAAAGTTGGTTCATGCGTGCCGAGCGGGCGCAGCATCGATTAATTTTATTATAGCGATGTTCACCCGTAATAATCCGGTGATTCTTTGCCGACTCCAGCCAGTGCTCTGCCCAGGATTCGGTTGTTAGGTTAGCTATCGTCTTTGTATTACGACGTTTTTGTCGATTCCTGGATGGTCCTGACGGGCTCGTTTTGCGATGGTTATTCAAATCAGACATTAATACATTAAATGTTGACGATAATAAATATTTAATGGATAGTTTACCGCTGGCGGGGCCGGAAATAAATCCGCAGCCGCTGAAGTTGCCGAGGTGTCTGTAAATTCATCTTGAAAGAAGGGTTTCCTCCTATGTTGCATCATTTCATCGAGACCAAGGAAGCGTTGAAGCGTCTGCGGACGGACCAGGACGGCGTGGTGTCATTCGAATACATCATCGTCGCGGTTTGCATCGTTGGCGCAGTAGGTGCCGTGTTCGGCGGTGGAGCTGGTGGCCAAATCGGGGCCGCCCTGACGACCGGGATCACCGCTATCACCACCGCCTTCGCCACCGCGATCGCTGGCTGAAACGGCCATTTGACACCAGAGGGGGGCATCGGAATGTGTCCCCCTCTCGAATGTTCTTTCCTGCATTCCTAGTGTGCCTTCCACCTCTTTGAGGCATGCATTTTCATGACCTGGGTTTCATACGTCGCCTCGATACTGGAAATCCTGTTGTTGCTCTACGTCGCAACGATCGATGTCGCGACGCGCCTGATCCGAAACGAAATGTGTCTGGCGCTGGCGGCGCTCGGGATCGCCAGTCAATTGCCCAATCCAATGCAAGTTGCCGAGTCGCTGATATCGGCCGCGATTCTCTTTCTGCTGCTGTTCGTCCTCTACGCGCGCGGAGGGATTGGCGGCGGCGATGTCAAATTGCTGACTGCGCTGGCGATCGGGTTTCCAGTGACCGGCCAGATTCAGCTCCTGACCATAACTGCGCTGGCCGGCGGCGTTCTTGCCCTGGTGCATCTGATGATGCGCCACCTGCCTCATCCCAAACTGGCACCCGCCAGATCGTCACTCCCGCGCCGGGTCTACGCGATCGAACGTTGGCGCCATTTGCGACACGCCCCGCTGCCCTACGGAGTTGCAATAGCGTGCGGGGGTATCTGGACGATTTTGAGCAAAGGATTGTGAGATGTCATCCGCGCTGCGTCTGTCGATCATCATGGTGCTTCTGCTCGCAACCACGGCGTTCGGGCTTATTGCCTATAACATGAACCTGCCGAAGGCGCCCGCTCCGGCCCCGGTGCAAGTCACGGAGACGGCCCCGGCACCGGCACCGGCGACGACCGCCGGATACTTCGTCGCGGCGCGTTCCTTGCCGAAGGGAACTTTGGCTCGCGAAGAAGATTTCACGGTGCGATCGGTGCCACCGGAGCGCATTCCTCAGGGCGCGATCCTTGAAACGCCCGAGTCCAAGGCCGGACTTCCCGGTTCTCTGATCCGCAGGTTCGTTGAAGCAGGCAGTCCCGTGACGTTGCAGGACATTCTGCGTCCGCGGGATCGAGGCTTCCTGGCCAGCGTCCTGGCACCGGACAGCCGTGCCATCAGCATCAAGGTCGACGAGGAGGCGGGCGTCTCCGGCCTGATCAGGCCGGGTGATCATGTGGATGTCGTATTGACCCAGGTATTCGAGAAGGTCGACACCGCACGTCGAGCCCTCAGCGAGACCGTTCTGCGCAACGTTCGAGTGATCGCGATCGACCAGGAGATCGTGCAGGGTGCACGACCAATTGGCGGAATGGCAGGCAAGCAAACGCAAACCGTGTCCCTGGAGCTTGCGCAGGAGCAGGTCAAGAAAGTCACCGTCGCAAAGCAGCTCGGAACACTGTCTCTGGCCGTGCGTGCAGCAGTCGATCAATGGGACAAGGCCGACACTGGCGCGATGTCAAGCTGTGATGTGTCCCCGGAACTTGCTCGTCAGTACGCGATCGCACGTCAGAGAACGGCAGTCGTCATTCATTCGGGCGGCGAGACCAAGCAATATACGGTCAGAAAGCAAGACGAGGACGCTCTCGTCAGCTGCGAGGGGGCCTCGGAAGTTGTGCACCAGACCGCAACGGCCGAAGCTCATGCCAACAGGTTTTCGGAGAAACGTTGATGAACATTGCCATAGCCGCTCCGCCCGAAGAATCGACATCGATCGTCACGCGTAACCGCATCGTCTGTTTCGTAAACGACGAGATCAGCGCCGCGGCTTTGCGCAAGGGCCTCGAAGGCGCCAATCTGTCGATCAGGCGCGGCACGATCCGCAATGCGATACGGATGCTGGAATCCGACACAGACCTGTTCGCGCTGGTAACAGACATCAGCGGCATCGATGATCCCTTCACTGAACTGGAAAGGCTGGCCGGCCTCTGTCCGCCCGATGTCCGTGTAGCTGTGATTGGCGAGAACAGGGAGATCACCTTCTACCGTGAGCTTCTGGAGCTCGGCCTGGCCGAGTATCTGCCGCGGCCGCTCACGCGCGATTTGGTGCTGGACCAGCTGCGCCCCAAGCTGCTGGGCGATACGGCGGCCAACCAGATCGATCGTGGTGGGCACGTGGTCTCGATCTGCGGAGCACAGGGCGGGGCCGGCGCCACGAGCATCGCGATCAATCTGGCGCTGCAGCTTGCCGAGACCACCAAGGCCAAGGTGGCGCTGCTTGACCTTCATCTGCAGGGCGGCGAAGCCGCCGTGATGTTGGGTGTCCGTCCCGGGCCGGGGCTGCGCATCGCCCTGGAGAATCCGATGCGGGCGGACACGCTGTTCCTCGAGCGGGCGGCAATCGAAGTCAACGAGCGGGTCTGTCTGGTCTCGGCCGACGAGGATCTCGATGCGCAGCTCGAAATCACGGAAGCCGGCGTACGACACGTGCTGGGTCTGCTCCGTCAACGATTCAACTACATCGTTGTCGATGTGCCCGTCCCGTTCCCGCCATCGATCTATCCGGTGATTACGCTTTCCCGTCACGTGATGGTGCTGCTCGAAGCCGAGGTGACCGGACTTCGCAACGCCCACGCGCTGCGCACCGCCGTCATCAACATCGCCGGCAAAGATCGGGTCTTTACCTTGCTCAACCGGGCCGGTCGTCCCGGTGGACTTCCCAGGGCGGCAGTCGTCAAGGCGATGGGCGCAGAGCCGGACATCGTCGTTCCCGATCTCGGCAAGGGGATGACCGAGGCGGTCAATCTCGGAATTCCGGCTCTGAAGCACGTCAGGAAGTTGCGACGTCACCTGGCGCCGATTGTACGGGAGATCAGCGGTGTCGGCGCCGAGCGGAAGAGCTGGTGGA
This sequence comes from Bradyrhizobium sp. NC92, assembly GCF_025200865.1. Classification (NCBI taxonomy): domain Bacteria; kingdom Pseudomonadati; phylum Pseudomonadota; class Alphaproteobacteria; order Hyphomicrobiales; family Nitrobacteraceae; genus Bradyrhizobium; species Bradyrhizobium sp. NC92. Next base: position 6,146,773 of record NZ_CP104171.1, on the reverse strand, counting down.
GGAGGGTGCTCACAGCACATCTGCGATGAAAAAGTTCGGTCGGCGTGAGGAAGAGGCGTCCGTTTTTGCAGCTGCGTTGGGGACCGGGCTGCCTGGTCCTGCGGCAGGCTTGCCTCTGTCGATGCCCAACGTTGCTGCATCTGCGCCAAGCGCGCCTCCAGTCGTGTCAAACGTGCCCGCATCCGCGCCCAGGCGCGACGAACCCCCGATCCACCACCCGGTGATACCGGCTTCGTTGCGTGAACGGGTCATCGAGCAGATCGAGCCAGCGGTGGCCGCAACTGTCTCGCGCGAAGTTCTTCGGCGGCAGATCGAGGAAATCATCCATCAAATTGCCAACCAGGAGCGGCTCGAGTTGTCGGGGCGCGAGCAGCTTCAGCTTGCGGACGAGATTGCCGACGACATGACGGGGTACGGGCCGCTTCGTCCGCTGCTGCTCGATCAATCGATCAACGATATCATGGTGAACGGTCCGAGCAACGTCTACGTGGAACGAAGCGGCAGGCTGGAACGGATCGCAGTGCGATTCCGCGACAATGATCATATCGCCTCCGTCGCTCAGAAGATTGCCGCGCAGGTTGGCCGGCGCGTCGACGAATCCAGCCCGATGGTGGACTGCCGCCTGCTGGATGGCAGCCGCGTCAACATCATTCTCCCGCCGCTGGCGATCCATAGTCCGTGCATCTCCATCCGGAAGTTTCCAACCCGGCGTTTGGACATTGCTGGATTGATCGAAAATGGCTCAATGACCGCGGCCATCGGAAAACTGCTGGAGATCGCCGCCCGGTCTCGGCTCAATGTTCTGGTCTCCGGCGGTACCGGATCCGGCAAGACGACGCTCCTGAACGCGATGAGTCAATTCATCGATCACAGCGAACGCATCGTAACGATCGAGGATGCGGCAGAGTTGCAGCTTCAGCAGCCGCACGTGATCAGCCTGGAGACCCGGCCTCCCAGTCTGGAGGGCACAGGGCAGGTGACGCAACGCGATCTGCTGGTGAACGCCCTGCGCATGCGTCCCGACCGAATCGTGGTCGGCGAAGTCCGCAGCGCGGAAGCTTTCGACATGCTCCAGGCGATGAACACCGGCCATGACGGTTCGATCTCCACGGTCCACGCCAATAGTACCCGGGACGCCCTGACCCGCATCGAAAACATGGTGCAGATGGGACAAGTCAATCTACCGTCGCGAGCCATTCGAGCTCAGATCGTCGCTGCACTCGATCTCATTGTGCAGGTCGAACGCATGCGGGACGGGCAACGTCGTATCGTTCAGATCAGTGAGGTCATCGGCCTCGAAGGGGAGGTGATCACCACCAATGACATCGCAGCCTTCGAATACAAGGAGGAGGATGAGCAGGGTCGTCTATCGGGCACCTATAGGTGCAACCTTGCAACTCCGAAATTCAAGAGCCGTCTTGTCTATTACGGGCTGGATGGAGCGTGGGCCGAGGCAATGAGGCAGATATGATGCCGGAGTCCGTAATCGCGTCCTTTCTGGCGCTCGCGATGTGCGCGGCAGCCATTTCGTTGTGGCTCGATGCTCGGGAGCGACGCATCAATCGCCGGCTGGCGGTTGCTCTGCCAGCTTCCCATCCAGTCAACCTACCATCCATTCGCCGGTTGGAGGCGGGGTCTTCGTCGCTGTTGCTCCATCGCGTGGCCAATTACAATCGCGAGATTCCTTACGCCTGGCATCCAATCTATGTGCTGCTTGCCGGTGCCATCGCAGCAGCAGCAATCCTTTACACCAATCGCCTGCTGGGATTCTCCATTCTTTACGTGTCGGTCGCGGCGGCAATTGCCGCCATCGTCGTCGTGCGAGGCCTCTTCGGATGGCAGCAACGTCGCTTCGCCAGGCAGCTCTTTCGACAGCTGCCTGATGCGATCCAGCTCGTGACGAGCACCGTTCGATCGGGTCTGCCTGTGCACGAAGCTTTTCGCGCCCTCGCGCGCGACATGCCGCAACCAACAGCTGGGCAGTTTGCCATCGTATGCAGCGAGGTGAACCTTGGAAGACCTCCGGAGGACGCCGTCCAAAGTGTCTATCGGCGAACGCAGGTGGCGGAATATGCGATGTTCGCGGTGACCCTTGCAGTTCAGTTGAAGTCGGGTGGTAGCCTTGCGGAGACCTTACAGAACCTGGGAGACACCGTGAGGCAACGTGTTGCACTGGCTGCTCGGGCCAAGGCGCTGGCAGGAGAGGTGATCTTTTCCTCGCGGGCGCTGACGATCTCGCCCTTGCTTGGGGGCGGGGTGCTATACGCGGCCAATCCGCAAACGGTCGACCTGTTGTTCACTGATCCCGTTGGAAACAAGCTGCTGGCCTACGCAGTGGTCTCGGTGCTTGTCGGGGCCTTGGTGATAAGTTGGATGGTCAGACGGGAAACGGCACTATGACGCTCGGTCTTGGTCTGGTGGCCCTCGCATTCGCAGCTGGTGCCGCGAGCTGCGTGTTGATCATCCGCGAAATGCACATTCGCGCTTTGGACGTGCGGGTCTCGAACGCGGTGCTGGGCGTTGCTGGACGGTCAGCGCCCTTCCAAGACATGACCGGTTGGTTTTCGTCGCTCGGCATGCGGTACCGCCGTTTCTATGCTGAGGAAAATCTGGATCAGCTACGAGCGATTCTTCAATCAGCCGGTTTCAATCATCGTCGAGCCCTGCCGACCTGGATCGGTGTCAAGGCCGTCAGCATGTTCTTATGCCCGATCATTGCCGGAGGGGTCGCTCAGCTCTTGGGGAAGCCGCTGCTGGACGTGCTTGTCTTCACACTGATGGGCGTGGCGGTCGGAATCGTGGGACCGCGGTTGATACTGGCGATGCTGAAGCGGCGGTTTGATGCGGCCATTCGTCTGGGCACGCCGGATATGATCGATTTGCTGGTTGTGTGCAGCGAAGCGGGAATGGGCCTGGAGAGCGGGCTGGCACGCGTTGCGCAGGAAATGAACGAGACCAATCCCTCCATGGCTGGAGTCTTGAGGAATCTTCTTGATGATCTGCGGATACTGCCTAGCCGCAGCGAGGCATTCGAGAAGCTGGGAGCTACGTCGGATGGGCTGCGCCGCTTCGGGACTATGCTCGCCCAAAGCCTGCAATACGGGACGCCGATTGGCCAGGCGCTGCGGAGCATCGCCGTCGACCTGCGGCGGGAACGAATTACCAAGCTCGAAGAAAGAGCACACAAGCTGGGCGCCAAGCTGACCATTCCCATGGTGCTGTTCCTGCTTCCAGCCATGTTCGTCATTTTGGGAGGAAGTCCCATTCTGCATCTCGTACGTTCATTTGCCAGCTTCGGTAAATAGCCATGAGCACCGTTGTCCTGTCGAAGACCTCCTCCTACGATCGGACGATGCAGCTGTTCGGCGGCATGTGGTTCATGTTGCTGGCACTTGGCGTCGCCTTCAAGATTGGCTCGTCGCCCGATGATCCCTGGCCCTCGCTCTTGTCGAGTGTGTGCCTTGCGGTCTTCTACGTACTGCTGGCTCTGTTGACCATCACGCGGCCGCCGGCAAAGGCGCAGGCGGAAGGTCTTCGCCCGAGAATAGCGGCGTTCGTCGGCACTTACATGCCATGGTCGATCGCGCTCTTCGGCAAGACCGACCAGGCGCTCCCAAACCTCGCATCCACCGCTTGCGTGTTGATCGGCATGATCATGATGCTGGTCACCATCAGGCATCTCGGCAGGTCATTCAGCCTGGTGCCACAGGCGCGTAACGTGGTGCAAACGGGTCCGTATCGGTGGATCAAGCACCCGCTCTACCTCGCGGAAGAAATCGCGGTGTTGGGTGTGGTGCTGAAAAACCCGTCGCTGCTGACAGCCATCCTGCTCGTCCTGCATATCGGCGTCCAGATTTGCCGAATTCATTATGAAGAGGACCTGCTTCGGCGCAACTGCCCTGAGTATTCGAGTTACGAAGCGTCGCGCTGGAGGGTGATCCCCTATGTTTGGTGAGTGCCGTTCCGGTCGACGACCGGGTATCGGTCGAGGTAGGCTCATGAGCCACAAGAAGTCGTTCATCGTTGATCAACGCGGCGCCGTCGCGTTTGAGACATTGATCGTCTATCCAGTTTTGGTGGCGTTCCTGCTCATGCCGCTCGCCGACTTGGCTGCTGCAGGCTTCCAATTTATCTCCGCATGGAGCGCATTGCGCTCCTTCGGGCAGTATGTGCAGTACGCTAATCCGCTCGCCCCTGACGGCACGGTGAGCTGGAAGACAGGGCTACAGACGACAGTCGCCGGTCATGCGATCAGCAATCTTCAGGTTTTGTGCGGAGACGCAGGGGCCACCTGTTCGCCAGGCAATCTGGAGTCTCCCAAGTACATTACATTCTCGACAACCATCACCTTGGCTCCAATTGTGTGGAGAGGGGTGCTGTGTCCCACCACTTGTACCTACACGCTGCCTTACTCAGAACGGTTCCAGTAGGGGGCTTCCATGCGTAGTCTACTCCATTCCCAACGTGGCTCCATCGCATTCGCAACAGTCATCGCTCTCGTGCCACTCATCGGAGTGGTCGCACTCGGGGCGGAGGCCGGATCGTGGTACGTCACCCGCCAGCATGCGCAGAACGCGGCCGACTCGGCCGCCTATTCGGGCGCATTGCGGCTTTCATGTACGATGGCGGGTGCGGCCTGCGACACGCAATCAGTGGATTATCGCGGCAAGGAATTCGCGGCACAGAACGGATTTTGCAACTCGAGTCCCAACGACGCTACCGGCTATCCGGGCAGAAACTGTCCGACAACCCTACCGACCGGAATCTCGCGGGCCGTGCAGATCGATATCGGCGACTACAGTGCGGGCACGTTCACAACACCACCTGCAGGCACCGGCAACGCCGTTCGCGCCAGGGTCAGCCAGCAACAACCGGCGTACTTGGCGGCAGTGCTGGGTTTGACCACCGTCAACATCCCCGCCCAAGCCATTGCACTGGTCCAGCAGCCGACCAAGGCGTGCGTCCTCGCGCTTGGACCTGATTCAGGCGCACTCAAGCTGGCTGGCAATCTCAGCAACAACGGAACTGGCTGCGCGCTGATGTCGGATACGAGTGTCCAACTCGCCAGCACTCCATCTTTCACCGGCTCGGGATGGGCGGTCTATGGTGTAAGTGGCTGCACCCCGTCAGGCACCTGCAGCGGTCTTAGCGTGCCGCACAACTATTTCATGACGTACGCCAGCAATCCGCTCAGCAAACTGGACACCGCATCGTTCAACAGCAGGACGGGCAATACAAATATGCCATGCACCCTTCAGGCGGATGGCTGGAAGCATTGCGCGCCAAATAGCGCCGGGACTGGAGCTTACGGCAGTTTCACGGTGCAGAACGGCGACAAGTACGTTTTGGACCCGGGAACATACTTCTTCTACAAAGCAAATATAAAGATGACTGGCGGACAACTGAAAGGCGTAGGCGTAACCCTCGTCTTGCTCGGAGACTCGCAGCTTACCATCAACGGGGGTACGGCTGATCTTTCCGCACCTGCCACTAACACGTTCTCCTCCGATCTAGATGGCGTCCTGATCGACGATCAGGCTCCGAGCAAGACCAGCAACAAGGTCACCATCAACGGTGGCGGTCTGGTTAGCCTGGGCGGGGCAATCTACTTCCCCAAGGTCGACGTTAGCTGGGCCGGAACGACTTCCAGCACCAATACGACCTGTTCACAAGTGATCGCCAAAACCATCGACATGAGCGGTGGCGGCTACCTCAGCACGGAAGGCTGTGCTCCGGCCACGATTATTTACACCCAAGTTGTCGCTTTGGTGCAGTAATGAGAAAGCTCGACAATCGCGGTACTGCGCCGTTTGAGTTTATCATGGTGGTCGTGCCGCTTTTCACATTGATGTTCGTGATCTTCGATCTCGGACGCTATGCCATCACGATGCAATCCTTGCGGACGCTCGCGAGTGCTGGCGCCCGTGCGGTCATGATTAGCTGCTATACGCCTGCCTTGCTTCAAAGCCCGCCGCAGTCGCCGGCCGGCTGCACCGGGGATCCCCTGTCCACCGCCGCCAAGCAGACCGCGGCCCCCTTCCTGTTTTTTGGAGGTCTGACGCCAACGTTGACCGTGGGGGCCACCAGCAACAGCCTGAGTGTTACAGCTTCCCAGGCAAACTTTACGATGCTGATGCCCATATGGGGCACAGCGCTCAATGCGCCGAGCGCCTCCAACCAGATTCCCTTCTAGCGCAAATATGGCAGCAAGTCTGACATGTTTCCCCCGGCAGTGCCTCGTGGCCGCGGCATGTGGGCCAAACGCGCGGATGCGGAATTACCCGGCCAAGCGAATCGCCAAGCGTGCGACCGACCGTCCTTCGATCGCAAAGCGACGACCGGAGCGCGTGCCCAGAGCGGTCGCGCCGCGGGATAGTTCCCCACAACCAGAGAGAATGATGCGCGCTGGCAACATTGCAGGGTTTTCTTTCTGCTTGCGGCTGTGCGGTAAGTATCTCGTCTTGCAAGCTGCCTGCATGAAGGACGATGATCTTGGAAGCACGTAGTAACGAATTGTAGTGGGACAGATCGTAAGCTCTGCGACGTGGTACGCGGAGGAGAATTGTTGAGGGCATCGAGCACGTAGATTTGCGGGGATGGCCGCGGATTACAGTGGGGGGACTCGAATGGGTGGTGATCGCGTTTCGGGTAGGGCTGCAGGGAGGCTTCTCGCCTTTGGCGTGATGGGTCTTGGTGCGGCGCTCGCCTCCTTTGCGACCCCTGACCGCGCGACGGCTGCAGACCGGCGGGGGTCCTCCGGCGGCGTCTTCGTCAGCGAAATGAACGACGTCCAGCGGGTCAAGCTCGTCGTCAACAAGTCACGCACCTTCAAGGTCGATACTGCTTTCGCAACCATCGTGGCCGGCTCGCCTGATATTGTGGACGTGAAATCGCTCAGCGATCACCTCATTTACGTGCAGGGCAAGCAGACCGGTACGACAAACGTCATACTATTTGATTCATCGATGAAGCAGATCGGGATCCTCGACGTCGAGGTCGTGATCGATACCGGAAATCTACAGCAGAACATCCGGACCAGCACCGGTGGCCACGGTATTCGCGTGTCGGCTTCCGAGGGACAGGTCGTGCTGAGCGGGACCGCAGCCGATGCCGTTACCGCCGAGCGAGCCATGGCGATCGCCACCAGTACGGTTGGCAAAGGGGGGACAATCGTCAACGCGATGAGCGTCGCTGCACCGCAGCAGGTGATGCTTGAGGTGCGCTTTCTCGAAGCGGACCGCACCGCCGGTCGCGAGCTCGGCATGAACTTGTATGTCGCCAATGCCAACGGGACCAATGTCGGGAATACCGGGCTCGGTGGTGCAACAAGCGCGACGGGCCGACGCCCAATCGGTGGTATTAATACGGTCCAAAATCCCATTGGCAATACCGGCGGGACTCCTGTTGGTGCTTCTCCGACGGGTAGTCTTCCGCTGCTCGGAACGGCAGGAACGCTCCTGAACACCGCCGCGAATGTTGTAGCTCCTCAACCGTTCGGAAGTTTGTTGACCAGCGTCATCCGGACCAGCAACGGCGGCTCAGTGGACCTGCTGATCTCTGCATTGGAGACCAAAGGGCTGGTTCGTCGGCTGGCGGAGCCCAATCTGATCGCCCTTTCAGGCGACTCAGCGCGATTCCTGGCCGGTGGTGAATTTCCGGTGCCAGTTGCCTCAACGCCGGTTGCCGGCGCTTTGCCGACGGTCACCATCGAATTCAAGAAGTTCGGTGTTGAACTTGGCTTTGTTCCCACAGTCCTATCGCGCGGCGTGATCAACCTGCGTGTTGAACCTTCCGTTAGCGAGCTCGATTTCATTAATGCGGTGCAGATTGCCGGCACAACCATTCCTGCGCTGAGCCGCCGCGACGCGCGAACGACGGTCGAGTTGCGCGACGGCCAGAGCTTTGCAATCGCCGGTCTGCTCCAAACCCGCAATCGCCAGGATGTCTCGCAATTGCCGTGGATCGGCTCGGTACCGGTGATTGGCACCTTGTTCAGCAGCAAGTCGTACCAGCAGGAGGAGACGGACCTGGTGATCATCGTGACGCCGCGCCTGGTAGCGCCGGCGGCGCCCGGTCAGCAATTGGCTTCGCCGCTCGACTCGCGCCTGCCGGCCAACGACGTTGATTTCTTCCTCAACGGCCAGATGGAAGTTCGCAAACGCTACAATGATTACGTCAATTCCGGAGGCGAGGTGAAGGGCCCGTACGGTCACATCATCGCGCCTGAGGTCAGGCTGTCCGTTCCTGCGCCGGCCGCTGCGAACGAGCCGGTCGTGAAGACGCTCAACTGAGAAGGAAGCGGGAGATGACCATCAGGTATCTGGCTCTGTTCGCACCGCTACTGCTCGGGGGCTGTTACGGGGTGGCCGGTCATGACGAGGTGGACCGCTATTTCCAGCGTTCGGACACCATCACGATGAGTGCCGGCAACGCCAAGGAAGTCAACGCCGTCACCCATACAATCCATCCGTGGCCGCGCAACGTCGGTGATCGCAGGATCGCATACGACGCTCGCCGCGTGGGTGCTGCCGTAACGCGCTATGGCAACACGAAACAGCCAGTGGATCAGCTTCCCGACATTGGCGATGCGACGAAACAGATGGGCGTGCGGACTGCCCCAACCCAGAACGTCAACATAGAAGGATTGGGGGCCGGATCGACTGCTGGAGTATCAGTGCCGGTTGGTGGCGCGGCGAATAGGTAATTGGTTTTGGTAAGTAAAATTAGCGGTGATTTTTTGACGAACGGTGCAGTGAGTCTGCTGGGCCGCGCGGGGGACTAGGGTTTATGCGGCGTATCATCTTCATGCTGACCTGCTGCTGGTTGGGGATCGGCCTTGCGGGGTGCGATCAGACGCTGAGGGAGGCTGCCATCGTGGCTCCGGTCGAGCCACCGGGCGGAGACCCCGTGCAGGAGCCGACCGACGTCAAGTACTACCCGTCGGACGAGCCCGTGCGGCTGGGCCTGGAGCATTACAATCGCGGCAGTTACGGACTCTCACAGCGCTATTTCAAGGACGCCGTCGAGAAATCACCCAAGGACGTCACGGCCTGGATTGGACTTGCGGCGAGCTACGACAAGCTGCGTCGTTTCGACCTGGCCGATCAGGCCTATGCCCGAGCGATCCGGCTCGGCGGCGAAACGGTGCAAGTCCTGAATGACCAGGGATATTCGTACATGCTGCGCGGCAATCTGAGTGCGGCGCGCCGAAAGTTTGAGAAGGCTTATTCGCTCGATCCAGGCAACCCGGTTATCGCCAATAACCTCGAGCTTCTCAATGGCAGCCGGCGGTTCATTGAAAGACCACCAAACAACCAGCCTTAAGAGGGCGATCGGCTACTGCGATCGCGGCCAGTTCTCGTCAATTTGGCCCGATCACAGCATCAGCGTGACGGCTGCCGCTGCGGACGATGACAACAACGCCATTGCGAATGGTAAATCTTGCGCCGAGCAGTTTCCGCACCTTCTCCGTGATCGGAGAGGGAAAGGGAACGGTTTCTCCCACGACGGGATCGCCGACCCTTATCGTCTCAGTCGCGGGGCCCGCAACTGGTGCAGGCTTGATATGGTCTCGGATAAGCTGAATCTCTTCACGTGACAGGACAAGCGGAGCCTGGTCATGTTGGGTCTCCAACGGCGGCTTGGGTGTTCCACTGCTTGCCTTTTCGCGGATCTCATTGGCGCTTGCGATCTGATCGAGCCTGGCTACGCGTAACTTGAGCGCGATGATATCACGTTGCAGTGTTGCGATCTCCAATTTGCGCGCGTTGACCTGCATGATGACAATGATCGCGCAAACGCAACTCACGACGAAGCCGACGCTCAGCAGTGCGATCAACCACCGCTCGAAGTTTCCCATCGACCCTCCGGTCGTCCGGGGGAGTTGATCGCGCTGGAGATGGCGCCGCCAGATGCTACGTGCTCGGTCGATCCAATTGGGAGATCCCGTTACGCCGGTCGCCGCCTGGCCCGACCCAAACTGCGCGGGCGACGAGGCGGCTTGCTCTCGGGCCGGATCAACGACCGACGCCGTGTCGACTTGCTCAAGCCCTCGATTCTCAGGGACGCGATCCGCCGTTGTCAGATGAGCGGCAGGGTGGAAGGGATCCATCTGCTTCTCGAGCCGGCTCATCTCCGCTCTCCATGCGGCCATCCATCAACTTCAGCAGTTCCGCCGACCCAGCTCGAATAGGGTACCCGAGGACTCGATCAATCGGAACGGAAAAGGCTCCAAACCGCCCCGTGAGCTGCTCTAAGAGTAGCTTCAAGAGATAGGCCGCCAACTAGATGCCAGGGTTCACCCCCGCGGATGCTCCGACCACGCGGATGCTGCGACCAGTAAGTTCATTGATTGTTCTCAACCCGAGGCTGCCTCTTAATCAGCGAGTCCCAGGTTCGAGCCCTGGTGCGCCCACCATCGCGAAAGCGGTCTTATTCAATAAATTGCGGGAAGAACTGCCGAGCCCGAAACGGCTCTCGTGCGACCTTTCCCGCGGCCAGATTGCCGTGCGAATCTTCCTTCGTTTCATCATTTTCGCCCCTTCCGATTGAGCAGATCGATCACGTGCTCGTCGTTAGAGGCGGTGTGTGCACAGGCGGCGGACGAGAGCCGGCGCGGTCTCACATGTCCGAAATCTGTGGTCGCGACACGTCGGTTCGACTATCGCTCTCCGCCATCTTGCCAGCCGCACTCCGGGACCTTTACCTCGGGGAGTCTTGCCAATATTTGATATATCATGTATCAAGGTTCGCAGACTATCTGCTCGAGATCTGCGGGACGCATGACGAAGCTTATCTTCGGGGTGGTGGCGGACGATTTGACCGGCGGCATGGAAACGGCCGCGATGCTGGTCGCTGCCGGCATCGAATGCGGATTTGTCACCGACCCCGATCTGGTTCGCGGCTGCGGCGATGTGCCGGCTATCGTGGTCGCGCAGAAGACGCGGGTGATCCCCGCGAGCGAAGCCGTCAGCATGACGGCGAAGGCGGCACGGGCGCTGCTTGCGCGGGGCGCGAGGCAAATCTTCTTCAAATATTGTGCGACGTTCGATTCCACCGACCAGGGAAATATCGGCCCGGTCTCCGACCTGCTGATGCAGCTGACCGGCGCCGAATACACCGCCTTTTGCCCGGCTTCTCCCGCCCTTCGAAGAACCGTCTACAACGGTCATCTGTTTCTCGGCACCAAGCTGATCTCGGACTCGCCGAAACGCAATGATCCGCTGACGCCGATGACCGATCCCGATCTGGTCCGGGTTCTGCAGCGTCAGACGCGGGCCAAGGTCGGCCTTCTGGCGCATTCGCAGGTCAACGCCGGCGCGGACTCGGCCGGTCGCGCGATCGCGGAAGCGGCGGCTCGGGGTATCCGCTACTTCATTGCGGACACGATCTACGATCGGGATCTCGATACGCTTGCCACGCTCACCTGTGATTGGAAGCTGATGACAGGCAATGCGACGATCGTGCAGCACTACCCGGACATCTGGAAGGCGCGGGGGCTCATCGCCGCGGCCAGGAGACCGCCCAGTTTGCGCGCGGTTGGTGGCGGCGGCGTGGTTCTCGCCGGGAGTTGCGCCGAGCGGACGTTGGAGCAACTTGCTGAATTCGAGAAGAGCCATCCATTGCTTCGCATCGATCTTCTGAACGCTGAAGATGCGGCGGCGACGGTTGGCGATGCGCTCGACTGGGCGCGGCCGCGGCTGCGGAACGGTCCTATCGGCTTCGCCACTTCGGACACGCCGGAGGCCGTCAAGATGGCTCAGGAGCGATACGGTCGTGAAGGCGCGGCGAAGCTCGCCGAGGCCATTCTTGGTCGACTCGCTGTCTCTCTTCGCAGTGTCGGCGTACGGCGCTTCGTCGTGGCCGGTGGCGAGACCTCTGGTGCGATCGTCGAGCAGCTCGGCATTCGGCGTTTGCGGGTCGGTCCCTATGGCGGACCCGGCATCGGCACCGCGGTGACAGAAGATGAGGATCCGTTGGCCCTTTGTCTCAAGTCCGGCAAGTTGGGCCCCGTCGACCTGTTCGCGACGACGCTCGAAGCAATGTTGAATCCGGAGGCAGTCAATTGAACGAACGCGAACTGAGGCAATCCGTGCTGGATATCGTGGCGCGCCTTGAAGCCAAGGGCTTCAACCACGGCAGCAGCGGAAATGTCAGCACTCGCATCGGAGAAGACATTCTCATCACGCCGACCGGCGGCAATAGCGGCAACACCACCATCGACGGTCTCGTCCGTTTGAAGCGCGACGGAACGGTGGTTGGAGACGGCTTGCCCTCCAGTGAATGGCACATGCATCTGGCGATCCTCAACGCCTATCCGCAAGTGAACGCGGTGGTGCACACCCATGCCGATTGCTGCGTCGCGCTGTCCTGCCTCGCAAAGCCAATCCCGGCATTCCACTACATGGTCGCCAGTTTTGGTGGCAACGATGTGCCTTGCGCACCCTACGCCACGTTCGGCACCAGGGCTCTCGCCGACGGCGCCGTCGCGGCGCTGAAACAACGCAAGGCCTGCCTGCTCGCGAACCACGGGATGATTGCCGTCGGCAAAGGGCTGCAGGCGGCCTTCGACCTCACCGTGAAGCTCGAAACCCTTGCCCGGCAGTATCTGCTCGCCTGTCAGGCCGGCGCACCCGCGATCCTTGCCGACGACGAAATGGCGCGGGTGGTCGAACGCTATGGCAGTTACGGCCGCGCTGCTCTGCCGGCCTGACAAGGACTAGTCCATGGAGATCACCGGCAAGACCAAGATCATGTTTGTGCTCGCCGACCCGATCGATCATGTGCGGGCGAGTGCGGTCATGAATGCCTATTTCGGATCGATCGGCGAGGATCTGGCGGTGTCGCCGATCCATGTCCTGCCGGGCGATCTTGGCCAGGTCGTCGCAAGCATCAGGCTCATGCGCAACGTCTTCGGCTTCGGCGTCACCATCCCGCACAAGACCTGCGTGATCGAACATCTGGATGAGATGACGCAGGCGGCACGGTTGATTGGTGCGGTCAATTTCGTCAAGCGGACGGCGGAAGGGCGCCTCGTTGGCGACAATCTGGATGCAAGGGGATTCATCGCCAGCCTCGCTCAGCACGACGTTGCGGTGCGCGATCGGAAAGTGCTCCAGGTCGGTGCCGGTGGCGCGGGACGCGCCACTGCATTCGGTCTGGCGGAGGCCGGCGCGCGCGAACTCACGATCCTGAACCGGGATGAGGAGAAAGCTCGTGCGCTTGCGGCTGCCGTGGCGGCGCATTATCCCGCCACGAAGGTCAGCGCCGGCCGCGCAGAGGCGCGCGCATTCGATCTCATCGTCAATACGACGTCGCTCGGCATGAAGCCGGATGATCCGCTTCCGCTCGACATCGAAGGTGTCGGTCCCGGCGCCACCGTCAGCGACATTATCGTCAATCCTGCAGTGACCCGGCTTCTTGCAAGGGCGGCTGCGCAGGGCGCAAAGGTCGTCGGCGGAAAGCCTATGCTCGACGCGCAGATGGCCCTTGTCGCAGGGTTCATCGCGCGATAGCCTGATATATCAAATATTATATCGAAGTCGCTGGGGCGGCTTTGGATTGGGTGCAAGGGCCGCCCGAGGGCAGGCGAAAGGGAAGCGAGGCTTCGTGAATATTGCATCGGCCAGGCAATCGGCGTCGGGCGCATCGATCCGCATCAGTCGCTTGGAGAAGCGCTTCGGTGCCGTGTCCGCCGTCGATGGCGTCGATATCGATATTGCTGCCGGTGAGTTCATCGCCCTGCTCGGACCCAGCGGCTCCGGAAAGACGACGATCCTGATGAGCGTTGCGGGATTCGAATTCCCGACCAGCGGCACCATTCACGTCGATTCCGAAGACCTGACCTATGTTCCTTCGAACAGACGCAATCTGGGAATGGTGTTCCAGAACTATACGCTGTTCCCGCACATGTCGATTCTCGACAATGTCGCCTTTCCCTTGAAGATGCGCGGTCTCCGGACGGCCGAACGTCACGCGCGCGCCGAAGCCGCGCTCGCAACCGTGCGTCTGGCAGGCTATGGCCACCGTCGTCCGAATGAGCTTTCCGGCGGTCAGCAGCAGCGCGTGGCGCTCGCGCGTGCGATCGTCTATCAGCCGCGCGTCCTCCTGATGGATGAGCCGCTCAGTGCGCTCGACAAGAATCTGCGCGAAGACATGCAGCTCGAGATCAAGCGATTGCACGCCGAGCTTGGCATCACCGTCATCTTCGTCACCCACGACCAAAGCGAGGCGCTGACCATGGCCGACCGGATCGCCGTCCTGAGGGATGGCAAGATCCAGCAGATCGGGCCGGCGCGCCAGCTGTACGAAAGGCCCGCGAATCTCTTCACCGCCGGCTTCATCGGCGAGATGAATTTCGTCGACGTTGCCGTCCAAAGCGTCGGCGACGGCATCTCTGTGGCGCTGCCCTGGGGTGAAATATGGCGCCTGCCGGCCACGGCGGCCGTCGAGCCGGTTGCAGCCGGCGAGGCGGCGGTGCTGGCCGTGAGGCCCGAGCGGCTGCAACTCGGCGCCAATCCCGCCGGGCAAGTCATCACTGTGACGCTGAGCGACACCGTCTATGCCGGGGCAGCCCTGCTTCTGATCGGACGTCTGCCTGACGGCACCGAGATGCGCGCGCGAATCCCCGGCGCCTCGCAGCTCAGCTCCTTGGCCCCGGGTGACGTTGCGACCTTCACTATCCCTACTGAGGCGATGCTGCTCTACCGGGGAAAGCGGCGATGACGGAGGCGAGGCGATCGCATTTCTGGCATTCCGACGGCCGCCGGCTGAGCGGCCTGTCGACGTTGCTGCTGCTCCTGCCGTTCTTCGCCATCATCGCCTTCGTCTTCGTCTATCCGATCCTGCAGCTCCTGGTGATCAGCATCCTCGAGCCGCATCCGACCTTGGATAATTACGCGCGCGTCGTCGAAAATCCGGTTCACATGCGCGTCCTGATGCGCACGCTCTGGACCGCAACGCTGGTGACCGCCTTGTCGGTGATCCTCGGCTTCCCGGTCGCCTATTACATGAGCCGGGCGAAGGGAACGGTCGCCGCCCTTGTCGCGGTCTGTGTCATCCTGCCGCTCTGGTCGAGCGTCCTGGTACGCACCGCCGCCTGGTCATTCCTGTTCCAGCGCAACGGGCTGATCAATTCGGCGTTGATGTCTCTCGGACTGACGTCACAGCCGTTCAAGCTGCTTTACACCCAGAGCGCCGTCGTCATCGCCATGACCCACGTGCTCTTGCCGTTCATGATCCTGCCGATCTACGGCGCATTGCGCAGCATTCCGAACGACTATGGGCGTGCGGCCGCCGTGCTCGGCGCGACGCGCCTGCGGACCTTTCTGGAAGTCATCCTTCCCCTGAGTCTGCCGGGCGTCGTCTCCGGTTCGCTGCTCGTGTTTCTCACGGCGATCGGCTTCTTCATCACGCCCGCCCTGCTTGGCTCGCCGCAGGAGATGATGATCTCGACGCTCGTTTCGAAGCAGATCCGTGAGGTGCTCGATTGGCCCTTCGCTGCGGCGCTGGTCGGGGTACTGACCGTATTCGTGACGCTGCTGGCGATCGTCTTCAGCAAGACGCTGCGGTTCGACCGGCTGATGGGGAATGCCTCGTGAAACCGCCGACCGACCGCGGATCGCTTGCGCTGGGGGCCTATGTCTATGCCGTGCTGGCCTTCATCATCGTGCCTCTCGTCATCGTCATTCCAATGTCGTTCAGCCAGAACGACTATCTGGCATTTCCGCCGTCCGGCTTCACGCTGAAATGGTACGCGGAATATTTTGACAGCAGGCAATGGCGTGCCGCCACCTGGCTCAGCGTGCAGGTCGCCTTGCTGACCGCTCTTTTCGCGTCGGTCATCGGCACAGCCGCGACCTATGCAATGATCCGCGGCCGCAGCCGGCTGGTCACGGCTTTCCAGATCCTTTTGATCGGGCCGGTCATTGTGCCGCATATCGCGCTCGCCGTCGGCCTCTATCTGTTTTTTCAGACGATCGGTCTCTCCGGCACCGTTCCAGGCTTCGTGCTGGCGCATACGGTGCTCACCTTGCCGTTCGTCGTTTTCACGATGGCCGCCGCCCTGGGAAAGGTCGATGCCAATCTGGAGGCGGCCGCCATGAGCTGCGGCGCGACACGCTTCCAGGCCTTTCGCCTGGTCACGCTGCCACTCGTCCTGCCGAGTCTCGCCAGCAGTGCGCTGTTTGCCTTCATCATCTCCTTCGACGAGCCGGTGGTGTCGTTCTTTCTGTCCGGTGTGCGCCAGAAGACGCTGCCGCGCCGAATGTTCGAGGACATCGAGCAGAACCTGACGCCGGTGATTCCCGCGATCGCAACACTGCTGATCGTCCTATCCATTTTGATTCTGCTGGGGGCCCATGTCCTCCGATCCCGCAGCGTCACCCGATAGCGAGCCAGTGAGAACCAGAGAGAGGAGATCGTCGATGCTGAAAACAGGTTGGATGTGGAATTCGGCAGCTGTCGTGCTTGGTTTGGTTCTTTGTGGAGCGTTGCCGGCTGCCGCTCAAAAACTGGAAGACCAATTGGTGATTGCCACGACCGGTGGCCTGATGGGCAACACCCTCGCGAAATATTTCTACGATCCCTTCAACAAGGCCAAGAATGTCGAAATCGTCCCGGTCGCGATCGAGGTCCCCGACCAGTGGGCGCGCGCCAAGGCGATGCAGCGAACCGGCAAGGTGGAGTTCGACATCGTCACGGCGACGGGTCCCGACCTGGTCGGACGCACCGACATGCTCGAGAAGATCGACTGTGCGAAACTGCCCAGCGTCCAGAAGTTCGGCGTCTCCGACGCCTGTCAGCCCTACGGCGTTGCTCGCACGACCGGCGGCATGCTGATCACCTACAATACCGAAACGTTCAAGAACAAGGCGCCCAAGACATGGGCCGACTTCTGGGACGTCAAGCAGTTTCCCGGGCCGCGCGGGCTGCCAGACACCGGCGACAGCGATTGGTGGGTGCCGGTGGCCGCGCTCCTCGCCGACGGCGTCAAGCCGGAGCAGCTTTTCCCGCTGGACATCAATCGCGCTTACAAGAAGCTGGACGAGATCCGTCCCAATGTCGCGGTGTGGTGGAAGACAGGCGACCAGGTGCAGCAGATCATGCGCAGCCGCGAGGTCGTCATGGCCATGAGCTATTCAGGCCGCGCGCTCGCCGTTGTGAAGGAGGGCGTCCCGGTTGCGATGTCTTGGGACCAGGCCATTCGCGACACCGGTTACATGGCTGTTCTCAAGGGTGCGCCTGACCTCAATGCCGCCATGGCCTATCTCGACTTCTTCTATGCAAGCTCCGACGCGCACGTGCCGTTCATGCGCGCTGTCAACTATGCGACGGCCAGCAAGTCGGCCATCGAGCTGTTGAAGCCGGAAGAGCGCAATCTCTACGCGACCTCGCCGGAGAACTACGAAAAGCTGGTCAAGCCCGATTTCGCCTGGATCGGCGAACATCGTAACGAACTGCGGGAGCGGTGGATGGCCTGGCTGACACGTTAAACCGCATTAGCTGCCATTTTGCGCTTGTAAGTGAGGACCGACCATGGATCACACCAGTGACCCCGGCGCGCTGCGCTACGTGATCGATCCCGGAAGGCTCGATCTCGTCAAGGAGTTCCGCGCAAGTCCGCTCGGCGTGCATAGTCCGGAACTTCGCAAGCTGTTGGCGCGGATGCGATGGGGCAAGCCGGAAGGGCGGCTTGTTCTGATCGTGCTCGAGCCTGGCAAGGCCTGGCGGCTGTCGCGCATCCCCAAGCGTCGGGGCGATCCGATGCCTTTCGTCGATGATCGCGTCTTCACCTCACTTGTTGAAGCGGAGTGGCATGTCTTCAAGCTGCGCTGGCAAGAGATGACGGGAACGACGCTGCCTGCGGAGATTTCCGGTGATCTATAAGACCAACGAGTATCTCGGCTATCCGGATCGCATCAGTGTCCCGGCAGGCGAGGCCGTCAGATTCCAGCTTAGCAGCAAGCGCCCGAGCGTGAAGGTCGAGGTGCTCAGGCTGCGCTGCGGCGATGTCGACACCAACGGCCCGGGCTTCAAATATGAGGTAATGACGAGCCCCATTGACGGTGAGCATGCCTGCCTCGACCAACCGATCCGCCCGGGATCCAATGCCGTCATTGACCACGACGGTGTACTGGTCCCGACCGGCGCGCATTGGTGTTTCGGAGCCTATGTGTACCCGACGCGGATCGCGGACAATGCCAAGGCCTTGATGGGAAATTGGTGCGAGCGTTCGGCGCGCGGCTATGCGCTCCAGCTCGACGAGGAGGGGCAACTGGTCCTGGTGCTGGGCCAGGTGAGCGGTACGCCGGCGCGTTTTGCCCTCGACGTCAAGCTACGGCAGCGCGTCTGGGCATTCGTATCGTGCGCGCTTGACCTTGCGCAGGGATCGGCCTCCTTGTCGCTGATCGTTCCGGCAGACGGCGTTCGGCCGGCCGCTGCCTATTCGAAATCGTTCGCGCTGCCGCACGCGCCCGCGCTCGATTCCGGCCTGCCGTTCCTGATCGCGGCCCATCATGCGAATGGGGATTGCCAATATACCTCGCACTTCGACGGCAAGATCGAAGCTCCGCGTGTCTTTTCGTGTCGGTTGGACGCAGAGGCGCTGCGGGTATTCGACGGCCGGCAGCGAACGGGAGCGAGCGATGCCGGGCTTGTCGCCTTCTGGGATTTCTCGAACGGAATCTCGTCGCTGTCGATCAAGGACCTTTCGCCGAACGGCCTGCATGGCAGCCTCCGCCAGTTGCCCCGCAGGGGCGTCACCGGCTTTCACTGGTCTGGCTCCGTCCACGACTGGCGGCTGTCGCTGCAGGAATATGCGGCGATTCATTTCCACAGCGACGACATCTACGATTGCGAGTGGCAGACCACTTGCAGGCTCGATGTGCCGGCCCACTGGCGATCCGGCGTCTATGCGCTCCGGCTGACGTCAGGTGGCGACAATCCCGACCGGGACTGCGAAAGCTACGTCACCTTCTTCGTGACGCCGGGCAAGGCGTCCAGACGCGCGGATCTCGTCCTGGTCGCTTCGGTTGCGACATATCTGGCTTATGCCAACAGCGCGCTGCGTCTCTATCAGGTTCACTTCGAAACGCTAATGGAGCACGTTCTGTGGTTGCCGCAAGATGACGTCTTCATGCAGGAGAACCCGGAGATCGGCCAGTCGACCTATGATTGCCATGTCGACGGCTCGGGGCGGGCGTACAGCTCCTGGCTGCGGCCCGTCCTCAACATGCGTCCGCGCGGCTACTGGTTCAATTTGATCAACGACACCCACATCCTCGACTGGCTCGAGGAGAAGGGGATCGCCTACGATCTGATCACGGATGTCGAGCTTGACCGGGAAGGAGCGCGGGCACTCGCCCCTTACCGGGTCATGATGACGCCGACCCATCCCGAATATTACAGCTTCAACATGATGAACGCGATCATGGCTTATCAGAATGCGGGCGGGCGGCATATCTCGATGGGAGGCAACGCATTCTATTGGCGCTGCGGCTTTCATCCGGCCGCGCCCGCCGCGCTGGAAGTTCGCCGCGGCACGGCCGGAACGCGCACCTGGGAATCGGAGCCGGGCGAAGTGCATCTTGCCGGCACCGGCGAGCCGGGCTCGCTGTGGCGGCATTCGGGCTTTGCGCCGCAAAAGCTGGTCGGCGTCGGGTTCTCGGCCATGATCAACGATACCTGCGGCTACTATCTGCGCACCGCCGAAAGCGACGATGCGCGCGTCGCGTTCATCTTCGAGGGCACGGGCCGTCACGAGAAGTTCGGTGATTTTGGATTTCGCTACAATGGTGCCGTCGGCAGCGAGATCGACCGGTACGATCTCGAGCTCGGTACGCCGCCGCATGCGCTGCGGATCGCGACGTCGGAAGGATTGGGCGCGGGCGCGCTGCCCACGCCGGAGGAGTTTCGCACCGTGGTCGACGGACTCGACGGCACGCAGAATGCGCTGGTGCGCGCCGACATGGTGTTCTTCGAGACCGCCCATGGCGGCGCCGTCTTTGCGACGGGATCGATCACCTACGGCATGTCGTTGGGTCACAACAATTACGACAACAACATCAGCACCATCACGTTGAACGTCGTGAATCGCTTTCTCGATCCAAGGCCGTTCGTCATGCCTGCCAAAGCCTAGACTGCGGCCTCGATTTCGGCCCAACATGCAAAATTGCCGTCTCGTCGCCAGATCGAACCAGGGAGGCTGTCATGTCGGACAAGCCTGAGTTTCACCCGCCGGAATTGGGATCCTTCAACGTCGCTCCCCGGAAGGCGCGCCCGATGCATGCGGACGAGCACTGGGCCAGCCAGCCCTGGTATGAGGCTCCGCGCGGCGATCCCGCCGTCGCGGAAGTCTACACCTACACCGATGCGATGTCTTACGACCCGGGAGACGAAGTCGTCTTTCGCTCCTCCGCGACCGCAAAGGCCTGGCGGTTGCAGATCTATCGCGACGGTCTCGAGCCCGAGATGGTGCATGAGGTCGATGCGCTTGACGGCGTGTTCGCGGCTACGCCGTCCGATGCCTATCGCAACGGCTGCAACTGGCCCGTCGCTCATCGCTGGACGTTGCCGCCGGATCTGCGATCGGGCTTTTATCGCGTGGTCTCGTCGTGCGAGCGAGCGAACGGGGCGCGCTTCATCCAGCATCATTTCTTCGTCGTGCGCCCGACCGAGAAAACGCGGCGCGCGAAGATACTGATGATCCTGCCGACGGGCACCTGGACCGCCTACAATGATTTCGGCGGTGCCAATCATTATTTCGGCGTCGAAGGTCCTGAGCGGGACGAGCCGTCGCCGGTGTTGTCGCTGCAGCGGCCATGGACGCGCGGCGTGGTCTGGCTGCCGCCCGGCGCACCGCGCATCTGCGCCAATCCCGCGCCCGAGATGGGCGACGCGCCACGCTATCAGATGAAGGAGTGGGCGTTCTCCAACGGCTTTGGCCAATATTATGCGGCAGCGGGCTGGGCCCAGTTCGATCGGCATTTCGTGCTCTGGGCGCAGAAGGAAGGCTACGCCCTCGACATGATCACCCAGACCGATCTTCACTACCGGCCCGAGCTGCTCGAGGCCTATCCTTGCGTCACCATCATCGGCCATGACGAGTACTGGACATGGGAGATGCGCGAGGCGATCGAGCGCTATGTGGAGGGCGGCGGGCGGCTCGCGCGCTTCGGCGCCAACTTCCTGTGGCAGATCCGGCTCGAGGACGATGGCAAGCGCCAAGTCTGCTACAAGTTCAAAGCCATCCACAAGGACCCGATCGTCGGCACGGACCGCGCGCGTCTGATGACGTCTGCCTGGGAAGATCGCAACGTCCGTTGGCCCGGCGCCTCGACGGTCGGCGTGAACGGTGCGCACGGCCTCTACGCGTCCTGGGGCGGATTCGCGCCGAACGGCCAACGAGGCTTTACGGTCTATCGCCCGGAGCATTGGGCATTTGCCGGCACAGGGCTGCACTATGCCGACATCTTCGGCGACAAGCAGCACATCTTTGCCTACGAGGTCGACGGGCTGGACTACACGTTCCGCAACGGGCTTCCTTTTCCAGTCCCGGCCGAGGGGCAGCCCGAGACCATTCAGATTCTGGCGATGGCGCCGGCCGTCCTGGCCGAAGACGAGCCGCAGGGTGAGGGCTTCCGCTATTACATCCGCAATAGCGACCACGAAGGTCTGGTAGAGTGCATCAACGGTGAGGTCACGCCCGAGGGTCTGGCCCGCTACAAATACGGCTCTGGCATGATGGTGCACATGACCCGCGGCAAGGGCGAGGTGCTGACAGCCGCGACCTGCGAATGGGTGATGGGGCTGAAGCGCGGCGATCCGTACACGCAGCGGATCACCCGCAACATCCTCGATCGTTTCACTGCGCCCCGTTCCGCGTGAGCAACTTTCAGCGACGCCTGGATTTCGCGCGTGCTGCCTTGGCAGGTGGTGCAGCGCGCGTCTTCGTCGCTTCAATATCGACGTCTTCGTCGATGGCCGTCTCGGGTGTCATGAAGCGCGTGCCGCCATGCTTTTCCAGCAACCGAACGAGATTCTGGCCGCCCTCCATCATGTCCGCCTGGATCGACTCGCGAACCTTGTCTGGCCGGCGCTGCCGCAGATTCTTGAGAACGGACAGGTGCTGATGTTCGTTTGGATAGGTTGGGGGGGCGTGCGGATAATGGAAATTCAACAAGGGTCCGTTCCGCATCCAGATATCGTCGAGGATGGCGAGTACTTCGGGAAGCCCCGATCCATCATAGAGACCGCGGTGGAATTGCCAGTTGGCGCGAACCGCGTCGGACCATCTGTGCTCTTTCTCCGCGCTGATCAGCTCGCGGTGAGTGGCCTCCATCCTGTCGATATCGGCGTCCGAGATGCGCGTGGTTGCGTGCTCGGCGGCAAGTCCCTCGAGAAACAGCCTGACGGTCCTGAGCTCGATATACTGCTTGGCGGTCATGTGGGCGACCATGATCGAGCGTCCCGCCTGCATCTCGAGCGCGCGGCCGCGCACGAGCTGCATCAGGGCTTCGCGAATGGGCGTCTCCGACACGTTCATGGTCGCAGCAAGGTCGCGAATCTTGAAGCGATGGCCCGGCCAGAACCGGCCTTCCATCAGCGCCTGGCGCAGATTGTTGTAGACCAGGCTTGTCAGGCTGTCGCGAGCCACCGGGCCCACAGCGCCCTCGCCATGTCTCTGTTCAACGTCAGCCATTCTCGGTCCCCGCAAGGTCTGGGCTGTTTCGGCAATCCCCGCCGATACGGGGGCGGATCCGCACCCTAGCCTTTGATACGAGGTCTACGGGTCCGGGCCGGCAAAGCAACAATTCCCTTGTATCCGACAACATAATATATGATATATCAAAATTGGAGAAGAGAGCATGCCGGAGATGATCAGGACAAGGGATGCTGCCCTGCGGGCGCGGGCCGAAAAGGTTGTGCCGGGCGGGATGTGGGGACATCTCCACGCGGCCAAGTTGCCGGAGACGTATCCGCAGTTCTTCAGCCGCGGCGAGGGCGGCGTGCTCTGGGATGTCGATGGTCATCGCTACGTCGACTTCATGTGCAGCTGGGGTCCCAACCTGCTTGGCCATCACCATCCCGAGGTGGAGGAAGCCGCCGAGCGTCAGCGGCGCGACGGCGACTGCCTCAATGGTCCGGCCGAAGTCATGGTCGAGTTGGCCGAGCTTGTCGTCAATATGGTGGGACATGCCGATTGGACGCAGTTTCAGAAGAACGGCACCGATGCGACGACGACGTGCGTCACGATCGCAAGGGCTGCAACGGGTCGACGAAAGATCCTCGTCGCCAAGGGCGCCTATCATGGTGCCGTGCCGTGGTGCTCGCCGTCGCTTCTCGGCGTGACCGCGGAGGATCGCGCCCATCTCGGATATTTCACGTTCAACGACGTCGAGAGCCTCGAGGCGGCGGCCAGGGCGGCGGGCGATGATCTTGCCGGAATCCTGATTTCGGCGTTCCGCCACGATCTCGGGTGCGACCAGGAACTTCCCACCGCAGAGTTCGCGCGTGCGGCGCGTCGCATCTGCGACAGCAAGGGGGCCGCGCTGCTCATCGACGAAGTTCGCGCCGGCTTCCGCCTGAATGCCGCGGGTAGCTGGGAAGGCCTTGGTGTTCGGCCCGACTTGTCGGCCTGGAGCAAGGCGATCGCCAACGGTCATGCCCTGGCGGCTGTGACCGGAGCCGATTGGCTGCGCCGTGCCGCGTCCCAGGTCTTCGTCACGGGCTCATTCTGGGCCGGCGCCGTCGCCATGGCTGCTGCCGTCGCGACATTGAAGATCGTGCGCAGGGACGATGTTCCGACCCGCCTCGCGCAGCTCGGGCAAACGCTGCGCGATGGCCTCGACACGCGTTCCCGTCAGTTCGGTCTTTCGATCCGTCAATCGGGACCTGTGCAAATGCCGACCCTTTTGTTTGAAGCGGACCCGGACTACCGGAAGGGTTCGGCCTTCTGCAGCGCGATGCTTGCAAGGGGTGTCTACTTCCACCCCAAGCACAACATGTTCCTCTGCGCCGCCCATACCGAGGCCGACATCGCCGCCGCGCTCGAGGCCGCAGAGCACGGCTTTGCAACGG
The DNA here is from genome assembly GCF_025200865.1 of Bradyrhizobium sp. NC92. Taxonomy (NCBI): domain Bacteria; kingdom Pseudomonadati; phylum Pseudomonadota; class Alphaproteobacteria; order Hyphomicrobiales; family Nitrobacteraceae; genus Bradyrhizobium; species Bradyrhizobium sp. NC92. The sequence continues at coordinate 6,122,695 of NZ_CP104171.1, read as the reverse complement.
TGGCGGCGCTATGATGTCACGTGGTCAGGCCGCTGAGCTCGGACGCGCGTTGCACGAATGCTCGCTATCGCTGACGATCATCCGTATCGGCTAGATGCCGATGGCGGCCGCGGCATGGTCGAAGTGCCACATGCCGAGATCCTGATCGACGCGACGGTCTACGCTCAGCGCCAGCGGCGGCGCATCATTCGTAAGGCAGCGCAGCGACCGGGACCTCTGAGGGTCGCGCTCCTTTGATACAACGTTCATAATCAGGTCGTCATTTGAAAGGCCCTCGGGCGGTCTCTAAGGACAAGTCCCCGGCGCCGGCGTGCGCTTGAGCGCGCGGCCGCTGGCCGCTGTCGTCAGTTGGCCGTCCTGGATCGCCGGCGCGCCGTTGACCAACAGCGTCAGCACACCGACGGTTAGCTCGCGCGGGCGCACATAATCCGCCTTCGGCGCGTAGCGGGCCGGGTCGAACACCACGACATCGGCGAAATAGTCCGGCCGCAGATAGCCGCGGCGGTCGAGCTTGAAGATGTCGGCCGACAGCCCGGTGGACTGACGGATGAACGTCTTCAAATCGATGACCTGGCGCTCCCTGACGTAGACGGCGTATTTGCGCGGAAAGGTGGCGAATTGCCGGGGATGGCCGTCGGTGCCGTCGGAGCCGGTGACGACCCATGGCTGCTTCATCACGAGGTCGACATCGCTGTCGATCATGTTGAAGGAAGCGATCGAGTCGCGCGGGTTGGCGCGCAGGATGCGCACCGCGGCGTCGACCGGCTCGACCTTCCACGCCTCGGCCATTTCCGACAGCCGCTTTCCCGTCCATTCCCGATCGACGCTGGTCAGCAGGATCGAGTCCGGGCCGCCGCGGCGGCGCAAATTCTCGATCATCTCGCCGCGGATTTTCGCCATCTGTGCCGCATCGTCGAAACGTTTGATCATCGCCGCATAGCCGCCATCGACCGCCCAGCGCGGCACCAGCGCCGCATCGAGGCTCGTGCTCGACGCCAGCCACGGATATTGATCCGCCGTCACCTTCTGGCCCGCCGCGCGCGCCGCCTCGATCAGGCCGATCACTTCCGGCACCTGGCCCTGCAGGTCGACGCCGAGCGCCTTCAGATGCGCAAAATGCACCGGCATCTCCGCCTCACGGCCAATCTGGAGCACCTCCTTCGCGGAGTTCATCAGACCAATGGAATACGAGCTCTCGTCGCGCTGGTGGGTGTCGTAGATGCCGCCGCGGCGCGCGGCTTCCTTCGCCACCGCCACCACTTCCTCGGTCCTGGCAAAACTCTGCGGCGCGTAGAACAGCCCGGCGGAAAGGCCGATGGCGCCCTCGCACATCGCTTTGGCAACCAGCGCCTTCATGCGTTCCAGTTCATCAGGCGAAGGCGCGCGGGCATCATGGCCCAGCACCGCCTCGCGGACCGCACCGAAGCCGACATAGCTGACGATGTTGGTGCCGACCTTTTGCGCCTCGAGCTCGGCCTGATCGGCCGCGACGTTGGGCGTACCCCTGCCGTCGACGCCGATGAAGATGGTCGAAACGCCCTGCGTCAGCCATGGCGCATTTAGCCGCTTGGCCGCATCGCCCGAGCGGATATAGCTTTCGGGATGGGTGTGGACGTCGATGAACCCGGGCGCGACGATCATGCCTTGTGCGTCGATGCTGGCCATTGCTGCCGGCGCGCCGGCATGCGGGCCGACATAGACGATCTTGTCGCCGCTCACCGCGACGTCGCCGACGAACGGCGCCTCGTCGGCGCCGGTGTAGATCGTCCCTCCGCTGATGAGGAGATCGGCGGTGTCGGCGGCGAACGCAGCGGCAGTCGGGACGAGACCAAAGCAAATGGCGGCAAGAAGGGCAGGCAGGCATTTCATCTGAAAAGTCTCCGTCATGCGCGCAGCAGGCTAGTTCGCGTTCTCCAGGCCAGCCAATGCAAAATTTGCATTGGAGGAGCGTCTGCCGCGCACTCAAGAAGTTCTTCCTCGCCAACAGCCGACCCTTGCGCTCATGGCGGACCTGTTCTGGGATCTCGGCGAGAAAGGAAAACGTATCTGACAGAGCCTTCACGCCGCGCGCCACACCGCAAACGCGCCAGCTTCGATCGCCGCCGGCTTGCCGTCGATCAGGTCAGCGGTGAGGCGGGCGCTGCCGCAGGCCAGCGTCCAGCCGAGCATGCCGTGGCCCGAATTGATGAACAGCCCGGAGAGCGGCGACCACCCGATGATCGGCCGGCTATCGGGCGTCATGGGGCGTAGCCCGCACCATGGCTCGACGTCGCCGCCAGTCGCCATCCCCAGCATTTCCGCAGCCGCGCGGCGCAGGATGTCGAGACGGCCCGGATCGAGGCTTGCATCTTTGCCGTCGAGATCGGCGATCCCGGCAACCCGGATCGCCGTGCCTTGGTCGCGCGCGAGCGGCGCGAACACCAGCTTGCGTTCGAAGTCGGTGACGCTGTGGCGAAGCGCGCTGGCGTCGCGCGCGGGCTGCAGCGTGATGCTGTAGCCCTTGACCGGGTAGATCGGCAGGTAGAATCCGCAAGCTCTTGCAAAGGCGCTCGAGGATGCTCCCATGCAGAGAACGAAGCGGTCGGCTTGCACGCGCCCCTTGGCGGTGTCCACGCCAACGAGACGGCCGCCGGACCGGACCGGTCCGGTCACAGGCGTGTCGAGCAGCCACTCGACATTGTTTCGCTGCGTCAGCCGGTCGGCAAGCGCGGCGCAGAACGCGGCGCAATCGCCGACCTGTTCGGAGGCGGTGAAAATGCCGCCGGCGAGTTCGCGTGCTCCGAGCTTGAGCGCGGGCTCCAGTGCGAGGCACTCGGCTGGCGTGAGCACCTGCTGCGCATGATCAGCGCCGGCCTCGCCGGTGACGGCGCTTCGCGCGGCGTCGAATTCGCTGGGCGATCGGAACAGCACCAGCTTGCCGGCGGTTCGCAATCCAAACGCGAGATCGAGCGTCTGCGACAGGCGTGTCAATTCGTCCCGGCTGATGGCGGCAAGCGCGAGCTGCGCGGCAACGGTGTCGCGCACGGCGGCCGAGCGGCAGGCGAGCAGGAAGCGCACGCCCCAGGATATCAGCTGCGGATCGAGGCCGGGGCGAATACGCATCGGCGAGCCTCTGGCGATCAGCAGCGAGGGCAGCTTCAACAGTGTCGCAGGCGATGCCAGCGGGGTCACGAAGGCATAGGACAGCTGGCCGCCGTTGGCGGCGCTGGCGTCGGCGCCGGTCTCGGCATGGCGGTCGACGATGATCACGTCATGTCCGGCCTCGCTGAGGCACCATGCCGTCGTCAGTCCGATGACGCCGGCGCCGAGGACGCAGATTTTCATGGCAGGACTCATTCTGGGCTGTCGCCCGATGCTGCAAGAGCGCCGATCGGGACGAGGAGTGGCGTTGCGGCCGCCAATCTAGGGCGGCCTGATCGCCGCCGGCGATGCCATGTCTGCATCATGCAAAACTTGCATGATTGGCCCCGCCGTAGCACGCTGGGAGCAGTCGGGCGCTATCGGGCGAATGCGGATCGGCGCATGAAAGGCCGGGATTTGAAGCGAATTGGGCGGGGATCGGCGTCGGAAGGCCCTGATGCAAGGCTTGCATTGGTCAGGCCATATGCCGCTTCGCTAGGTTGCGCGCTATGGGGCAACCAATGCCGTGGCAGCAAGCAATGCCGGTCGACGCGCGCCGTCCCGCGCCGTCGGGAGCAGGGTATCGCGGGGGATCTGCCGCAGCGTCCCGCATCAAGACAGGTCGCGTGATGGAACTGCGCTGGCTCCAGGATTTTTTGATGGTGGCCGAGACCGGCAACTTCACCCGTGCGGCCGAGCGGCGCAACACGTCGCAGGCGGCGTTCAGCCGCCGCATCAAGTCGCTGGAGGCCTGGCTCGGCTTCGATCTGATCGATCGCAGCGTCTATCCGACGCAATTGACGCCGCAAGGCGAGCGCTTTCGCGAGCATGCCGGCGAATTGCTGCGGCAGATGCTCGACAGCCGCGACGAGCTTGGCGGCAAGCCGCTGCGCTCGCATGAGCACATCAGGATCGCACTGCCCTTTGCCATGGCGACGGCGCAGCTGCCGCAGTGGTGGCAGGCCTGGTCCGCCGAGCGGCGCATGAGCTGTTCGGTCGTGGTCGGCAACATCCACGATCTCGTCACCTCGCTGGTGTCGGGCAACGCGGACCTGATGATCTGCTATCACCACGCCCAGCAGCCGATCCATCTCGATCCGGACCGCTACGAGCGCGTGAGCCTCGGCACCGAATATTTGCGGCCCTATGTCAGCGAGGCGCTGGCCGCCAAGGGAGGCATATCGCTGCCGGGCAAGGCGTCGCATCCGGTGCCGCTGCTGATGTATTCGCCCGGTGTCTATTTCGCGCGCCTGGTCGATCTCATCCTGGAGAATGCCCCGATCGCCGGCCAGCGGGTGATCGAAAGCGACATGTCCGATGTGCTGTGCGAGATGGCGCTGGCCGGCCGCGGCGTCGCCTGGCTTACGGAAGGCACCGCCACGGCGCATGGCCGCAAGGGATTGGCGGCCATCGGGGGCAACAAATGGGCGTTGCCGCTATCTTTAGTCGCGTTCAAGGACCGGACGAATAGCCAGCGCTCGCTAAATCTCTTTTGGTCCGAATTGTGCGGGAATAATGCGGCCCATGCCGCAGACGGGCGTGCGGGGCAGGTTGCGAAAGGACGGATCAAATCGCCTGTCAGGCCTTCGAGATCGAGTCGCTGAAGTATCGTTAGTCAATAACCAAAAGAAGAACGTCAAGGAGACCGGCGCAATCACGCTCGGCTTCCGCGACTCCTCGATCCCCTTCTCCTATCTCGACGACAACCAGAAGCCGATCGGCTACGCCATGGGTAGCGCGCCCTCATGCAGGACGGCGGCCGTCAGCTGATGCTGTTCAATGCGCGGCCAATGGCAGCAAAGATATCGGCGATCTGTTCCTCGGGGATGATCAGAGGCGGCGAGATCAGCAGCGTATCGCCGCTGCCGCGGATCAGGATGCCGTCGTCATAGCAGCGATTGGCGCATTCGCTGCCGCGCGCGCCCGGCGCACCCTCGCGCGGTTTCAGATCGATTGCGGCGAGCAGCCCAATGTTGCGGATATCGACCACATGGGGAAGGTTACGCAAGCCGTGCGCGTGGTTCTCCCACGCCGGCGCGAGGCGGCGCGCCCGGTCGAACAGGCCGAGATCCTGATAGACGTCGAGCGCGGCAAGACCGGCCGCGCAGGCCAGCGGATGGGCCGAATAGGTGTAGCCATGGAACAGCTCGATCGCGTTGTCCGGCCCCTGCATCAGCGCGTCATAGACCTTGCCGCTGACGACGACGCCCCCCATCGGCACGGCGGCATTGGTCATGCCCTTGGCGCAGGTGATGAGGTCGGGCGTCACGCCGAAGGCGTTGGCGCCAAACGCTGCGCCCAGGCGGCCGAAGCCCGTGATCACCTCGTCGAAGATCAGGAGAATGCCGTGCTGATCGCAGATCTGGCGCAGCCGCTCGAGATAGCCGACCGGTGGCGGCAGCACGCCGCCGGAGCCAGTCACGGGCTCGACGATGACGGCGGCGACGGTCGAGGGATCGTGCACCTGCAGCAGCTTTGACAGCTCGTCAGCGAGATGCGCGCCCCATTGCGGCTGCCCGCGCGAGAACGCCGCGTGCTCGGGACTATGCGTGTGCGGGAGGTGATCGACCTCGGGCAGCAGTGGGCCGAAATCCCTGCGGTGGCGGACGATGCCGCTGACCGACAGGCCGCCCCAACCCATGCCGTGATAGGCTTTTGCGCGCGAGATGAAGCGGATGCGGCTGGCTTCACCGCGGACGCGGTGATAGCCGCGTGCGATCTTCAGCGCGGTGTCGACCGATTCCGAGCCGGAATTGGTGAAGAAGACGTGGTCGAGCCCGGCGGGCGCGATCTCGGCGATGCGGCGGGCGAGCTCGAAGGCGGCCGGATGGCTCATCTGGAACGAGGAGACGAAGTCGAGCTTCGCGGCTTGCGCCTGGATCGCTTCGACGATGCGCCTTTGCGCATGTCCTGCGTTCACGCACCACAGCCCCGCCATGCCGTCGAGAATGCGCCTGTTGTCGTCGGTGATGTAGTGCATGCCCTCGGCGCTGACGAAGATGCGCGGCTTCGACTTGAACTGGCGGTTCGGCGTCATCGGCAGCCAGAACGGCTCCATGGCCTCGCGGGTGAGGGGGCTGTTGGAGGAGAAGGCATTCATGTTCATGGCAACTCTTGCAAAGGTCAGGAGGCTTTGGATGGCGTGTTGGAATTGGCCGGGCTGCGCTTGAGCTTTGCTGCGCCTTCGAGATGCCGGCGCAGGAGCGCAGCTGCGGCCTCGTTCTGGCCGGCTTCGAGCTGGTCGAGGATGGCGAGATGCTCGCGGCAGTTCACGATCACGCGCTCGTGGCCGAAGGTCCAGTCGTAGTTGCCGAAGCGCCGTAGCCGGTTCTGCTGTTGAACCGCGACCAGCAGATAGCGGTTGCCCGATGCGGCGGCGAGGCCTTCGTGGAAGGCCGCGTTCATCTCGTAGAGCGCGATGCTGGCGGTGTCGCTCCATGGCATCGCCAGCATCTCCTGATGACGGCGGCGCATCTCGGCGGCCCAGGCCGGATCGAGCTTGAAGCCCGGCTCGAGCAGGCCGGCCGGCTCGATCAGGAGGCGATAGCGATAGCTCTCGTCGCGCGCCTGCGTATCGGCGAGCGTCGGCTGGAAGCGCCAGCCATGGCCCGGCTTGCGCTGTACTGCGGCCACCTCCGCAAGCTTGCTGAGTACGCGCTGCACGATCGGCCGTGTCGCGTCATAGCGCTGCATGAGGTCGCGCTCGGAAACGTCCTCCGGCAGCCGGCCGGCGCGGCGGTCGCGCGCGATGGCGAGGAACAGCCGGTCGGTATCGTCGGGGCTGGGCTTTGGCGGGGTCTTGTGCGCGGCGGGGGCGGCCTCAGCGACGAAATAGCCGCGGCTGGCGCCTGCATGCACGAGCTTGCGCCGCGCGAGCAGCTTCAGCGCGGCGCGCACAGGCGTGCGCGAGACCTGCAGGCGCTCGGCAAGCGCGACTTCGGCTAGGCGCGTGCCGGGCGCGAGCCCTTCGCTCCGGATCAGGTCCATGATCCCGGCCGATAGTTCGCGCTGGAGCCGGCTCGGCGCCGCCTTTTCCACGGCGGATTTCGCGGTCAAAGATTTTTGTTTCATGTCATCACAAAATACATTAGCCTTCATGAGAAAGCAAAAGGAACTTCAAGAAGGAATTTGGCGTCCCATGGTCGAACCCTTTCCGCTGATCGAAATCTCCGGTCCTCCGCGCGAGCGTGGCCGTCAGTACGGGCAGAAGGCGGCGGCCCGCATCAAGAAGGGGACGACGCATTACTTCGCGCAGCTGAAGGAGCTCTCGCTCGACTCCAAGGGAATTGCCGAGCTGGTGCGCGAATATCTGCCGGTCATCCAGGGTTTTGATCCGAGCTATATCGAGGAGATGCGCGGCATCGCCGAGGGCGCCGACGTTCCGTTCGAGGACGTCGTCCTGCTCAACGCCCGTACCGAAATCATCAAGCTTGCAAACCCTGCGATCCGCGCGCGCCTGAAGACGCCGGAAGATCCCGATGGCTGCACCGGCGTCGTTGTGATGCCGCAGGCGGCCGCCAGCGGCCGCCTGATCCACGCCCAGAACTGGGACTGGAAGCGCGAATGCGCGGAGACGGCGGTGGTGCTGAAGATGCGGCGCGACGACGGGCCTGACCTCATGACCTTCACTGAAGCCGGCGCGCTTGGCCGCTGCGGCTTCAATTCCGTCGGCATCGCGATCACCGCGAACTATCTGGAAAGCGACCGCGACTATCGCCAGGCCGGCGTGCCCTTGGCGCTGATCCGCCGCAAGGTGCTGGAGAACGAGCATCTCGCGCTGGCGATGCGTGCGGTCTATTGCACGAAGAAGTCGGCCGCCAACAACATGATCGTCAGCCATCGCGAGGGCGTGGCGATCGATTTCGAGTGCGCGCCCGACGAGACCTTCCAGGTGCATCCGCAGAATGGCCTTTTGGTCCACGCCAACAACTTCCTCAGCCCAGTCGCGCTCAGCAAGCTGAAGGACACCGGCATCTTCAATACGCCTGACAGCCTGTACCGCGACATTCGCGTCCGCGATCTGCTCCAGCCGCACATCGGCAGCATCACCTTCGACACCGTCAAGAACGCCCTGTTCGACGAGTTCGCCTACCCCTGGTCGGTCTGCCGCCCGCCGCGCCGCAATCTCAGCAACAATCTCAGCGCCACCGTGGCGATGATCCTGATGGAGCCGGCGAGCGGATTGATGCAGGCGGCGCCGCTGCCGGCGCTCAACCGCGAGTTCACCGAGTACCGGCTCGAGATCGACGAGATCGGGCGGGCCGCGTTCGAGCGGTCTGCCGCCGCGGGGGCTGCGTGATGTGGCGGCGTCAGCCATCGCCGGCATGGGCGGTCGGTCTGGCCGCGCTGGTCTTGCTGGCCATGCCGGAAAGGGCCGGCGCCGAAACATTGCTGCGGACGCGGCTCAACGCCGACATCCGCTCCACCGATCCCGGCACCAATCGCGACGCCAACACCGACGGCGTGATCGCGCATGTGGTGGAGGGTCTTGTCGCTTTCCGTGACGACACGGCGATCGGCCCGATGCTGGCCGACAGCTGGACCGTTTCGAACGAAGGCAGGACCTACACGTTCCGCCTGCGCCAGGGCGTCAAGTTCCACAACGGCGCCTCCGTGACGGCGGACGACGTGGTCTGGTCGCTGAAGCGCTGGCTCGACCCGGCGACGCAATGGCGCTGCCTCTCCGAGTTCAGCGCGACAGGCATTGCGCGCATCGAGAAGATCGAGGCGCCCGATCCGCTCACCGTCGCCATCACGCTGGATCAGCCGACGGCACTGTTCCTCCCGACGCTGGCGCGGCCCGATTGCGGCCAGACCGCCATCATCCACCGCGATTCCGTCGGACCCGATGGCAAATGGATCGCCCCTGTCGGCACCGGCCCGTTCAAGCTCGGCGAATGGAAGCGCGGACAATATGTCGATGTCGTTAAATTCGACGGATATGTCTCGCGCAGCGAGCCGCGCACCGGCTACACCGGCGCCAAGGACGTCAAGGTCGACCGCGTGCGCTTCAACGTGATCCCGGACAGCTCTGCGGCGAAGGCTGGGCTGCTCAGCGGCTCGCTCGACGTCATCATGAGCCTGTCGATTCCCGATCTGGAGGAGCTTAAATCGCGCTCCGACGTGCAGCTCAGCATCACGCCCGCGCTCGGCCTCACCGGCATCCTGTTCCAGACCAAGGACCCGCTGCTGAAGGACGTGCGGATCCGCCGCGCCATCGCGCTTTCCATCGATACCGCCCAGATCGTCGACGCCGTGATGATGGGCACCGCGCGGGCGAACAATTCCGCTTTGCCGCTCGGCAGCCCGTTCTACAGCGAGGCGCAGTCGCACGGCTACACGCAGAATATCGCGGAAGCCAAGAAGCTGCTGGCGGAAGCGGGCTACCGCGGCCAGCCGATCAAGATGATCACCAACAAGCGCTACAGCTTCGTGTTCGATTCCTCTGTGCTGGTGCAGGCGATGGCGCAGACGGTCGGGATCAATATCGAGCTCGAGGTGATGGACTGGGCGGCGCAGCTCGACCGCTACAATCGCGGCGACTACCAGTCGATGGCTTTCGTCTATTCGGCGCGGCTCGATCCGTCCTTGAGCTTCGAGATGCTGACCGGGCCGAAGGCCGCGCAGCCGCGCAAGGTCTGGGACAATCCGGAGGGCCAGGAGATGCTGCGCCAGTCGATGATGATCGACGACGCGGCGAAGCGGCAGGCGCTGTTCGACGAGATGCACAGGCGCTTCATCGCCGATGTGCCGATGATCGTCCTGTTCAACGGCGCCGAGCTGACGGCGCTGCGCAAGGGCATCAAGGACTATGCCGGCTGGCTCTATCCGCAGCCGCGCTTCTGGGGCGTCACGGTCGAATAGGGCGTCGGGATGTTGAGTTACCTCGCAAGACGGCTGGCCATGACGATCCCGACGCTGCTGCTGGTCGCCGTCGCGGTCTTCGCGCTGGTCCGGCTCATTCCCGGTGATCCCGTTCAGGTGATGCTGGGCGATGCCGCCGATCCCGCGCAGGCGGCGCAGCTCCGCGCCGAGCTGGGGCTCGACCAGCCGATCTCGGTCCAGTTCATGCACTGGGTCGCCAGGCTTGCGTCCGGCGATTTCGGCCACTCCATCACCAACAACCTTGCGGTACTGCCGCTGATCCTCGATCGCTTCCAGGTCAGCGCCGTCATCGTGCTGGTGGCGGTCGGGCTTGCTGCCTGCATCGCCGTCCCGGCCGGCCTCCTCGCCGCCTGGAAGCAGAACAGCCTGCTCGATCTCTCCGTGGTCGGCGGCGCCACGCTGCTGCTGTCGATCCCGAGCTTCTGGCTCGGCCTGCTGCTGCTGCTGCTGTTCGGCCTCAAGCTGAAATGGCTGCCGGTGATCGGCTATGTGCCGTTCGCGGAGAATTTCTGGCAGGCGGCGACCTTCATCGTGCTGCCGATTGCGACGCTGACCATGGTGGAGATCGGCGTGCTCACGCGCATGGCGCGCGCCGCCTCGATCGAGGTGCTCAGGCTCGAATATGTCACCCACGCACGCGCAAAGGGCGTGCCGGAATGGCGCGTCCTTGCCCGCCACGTGCTGCCCAATGCGTTTGCGCCGACCTGGACCCTGATCGGCCTCGTGCTCGGACATTTGCTGGGCGGCATCGCCGTGATCGAGACAGTGTTCACGCTGCCCGGTCTTGGCCGGCTCCTGGTCGATTCCATCTTCGCCCGCGACTATCCCGTGGTGCAGGGCTGCCTCCTGTTCACGGCGGTGATCTATGTCGTGGTCAATCTGGTGGTCGATCTCTGCTATCCGCTGTTCGATCCGAGGGTGACGGTGGCATGAGGATGCGCGCCAACACCGCGATCGGCGGTAGCTTGATCGCGCTCCTGCTCGGTGCGGCGCTCACGGCTGCATTCTGGACGCCGTTCGACCCGCTCCGCATCAATCTGCGCGCGCGCCTGCAGGCGCCGTCGTCACTGCATTGGTTCGGGACGGACGAGTTCGGCCGCGACGTGCTCAGCCGCATCATGGTCGGGGCCGGCGCGAGTGTCGTGATTGCCCTGATCACGGTGCTGCTTGCGGTGACCGCCGGCATGGCGATCGGCTGTGCGGCCGGTTACATCCGCGGCTGGGTCGATCGCATCATCATGGCGGTCAACGACGCGCTTCTGGCGTTCCCCGGCATATTGCTGGCACTGGCGGTGATGATCGTGGTCGGCGCCAACAAGGCCGGGCTGATCCTGGCGCTTGGGCTCGCCTACATCCCCTCGGTGGTCCGCGTCGTGCGCGGCACCGTGCTGTCGATCCGCGAGAAGGAATATGTCGAGGCCTCGCGCGTCATCGGCAATTCTGAAGTCTATTCGATGTTCCGGCACGTGATGCCGAACGCGATCGCGCCGGTTGCGGTGCTCGCGACCAGCATGTTCGGCTGGGTGCTGCTCGCCGAGAGCGCGCTGAGCTTCCTCGGTCTCGGCGTGCCGCCGCCGGCGCCGACCTGGGGCAACATGCTTGCAGCGAGCCGTCCGTTCATGGAGACCGCGGCCTGGCTCTCGATCGCGCCGGGCCTCTGCATTGCGCTGACGCTGCTCGGCATCAACCTGCTTGGCGATTCTCTGCGTGATCGCCTCGACCCCAGGATGGCGCACGGATGACGCTGCTGTCGGTCGAGAATCTGCGCATTGAGGCCTCCGCCAGCAAGGGGGCGATCGTCGAGGATTTGTCCTTTGCCGTCGAGCGTGGCGAGTTCCTCGCCGTCGTCGGCGAATCCGGCAGCGGCAAGACGGCGGCGGCGCGCGCCGTGCTCGGCCTGTTGCCGCCAGGGCTGCGCACGGCCGGCGGCCGCATCGTGCTCGACGGCATCGACCTTGCGAATGTCTCTGCGCGCCAGATGCGGACGCTGCGCGGCCCTGTTGTCGGCATGGTGTTCCAGGAGCCGATGGTCTCGCTCAATCCCGCCATCAGCGTCGGCGCGCAGATGGCCGAAGGCCTCGGCCTGCACGAGCGGCTCGGCAAGCGCGAGATCAAGCGCCGCTGCCTCGACATGCTGGCGCGCGTGCAGATTCGCGATCCCGAACGGGCCTTCGACGCCTATCCGCACGAATTCTCCGGCGGCATGCGCCAGCGCATCATGCTGGCATCGGTGATGCTGCTGAAACCGAAGCTGCTGATTGCGGACGAACCGACCACGGCGCTGGATACGCTGACGCAGCGCGAGGTGCTCGACCTCATGGTCGGGCTCGCCCGCGACCACGGCACCTCGGTGATGCTGATCACCCACAATCTCGGCCTCGTGTCGCGCTACGCGCAGCGCGCGCTGGTGCTGCGCCAGGGCAGGATGGTCGAAACAGGCACGACTCAGCAGATCCTGTTCTCGCCGCGCGAAGCTTATACCAAGCGTCTGGTCGAGGCCCTGCCGCGTCGCGGCGCCACGACGAAGGCGCGAGGCGGCGGCGAGCCTCTCGTCAGCGTGCGCGGGCTCAAGGTCGGCTTTGCCGGGCGGCAGCGGCTGTTCGGTCGCGATACCGGCGTCTCCGCCGTCAATGGCGTCGATCTCGACATCGCCATGGGCGAGACCGTCGCCGTCGTCGGCGGCAGCGGTTCGGGCAAGACCACGCTCGGCCGCGCCATGCTGCGGCTGATCCCGACCTCCGGCGGTGAGATCAGGTTCCGGGGCAGGGACGTGACCGCGACCGTCGATCGCGACTTCCGCCTGGCTTCGCAGCTCGTGTTCCAGGATCCTTTTTCCTCGCTCGATCCACGCATGCGCGTCGGCGAGATCGTCGCCGAACCGTTGCGCCACGTGCCGAAATTGACGTCGGCTGAACGCGACAGGCGCGTCGAGACGATGCTGGAGGAGGTCGGGCTTGCCGGTTTGGCTGCGCGCTGGCCGCACGAACTGTCCGGCGGTCAGCGGCAGCGCATTGCAATTGCGCGCGCCATCGTGCGCGAGCCGGCCTTCGTCGTGGCCGACGAGCCGGTATCGGCGCTCGACATGACCATCCAGGCTCAGGTGCTCAAGCTGTTCGACCGGCTACAGGCGCAATACGGTTTTGCCTGCCTGTTCATCAGCCATGATCTCGCCGCGGTCGAGCAGGTCGCCGACCGCGTCGTGGTGATGCAGGGCGGCAAGATCGTCGAGCAGGGCTCGCGCGACGACGTGTTCGATCGCCCCCGGCATGACTACACCAAAGCGCTGCTCGCGGCCGCGCCCGTCCTGGATTTCGCCGGGGCGACGGCGGAGCGCGCCTCGGGCTGAACGGGATCTTGCGGGACAGGCTCTTGTCGTGGCTACGAGATCTCCCCGGTATCTCGTTTCTGACCTGCGAGGAGATGGCGGGTCAGTACGATTTGAAATCGTAGAGCAGAGGCTTGCAACATCGCTCTCACGAGATCCGGGCAATCCGGGGAAATGGGACCGGTCACGAAGGCGCGGCTTACGGCTGCACATCGCGCGGCCTTCGTTTCCGTGGCCGACCGGAACGATGCAGGCCCCGCACGTCCTGCTGTTGAAACAGCTCTCCGCATAAATCACGCAACCACTGGCTCGCCGCGTCGTGATGGAAGCGGGCGTGCCAATATTGCTTGACCGTAAAGCCGGCGATCGCCAGCGGGCAATCGAGCACGCGCAGTCCGTAATAGTGAGCCAACGTTTCGCCGATGTGCCTTGGCAGGGTGGCGATCAGGTCGGTCGTTCCGACGATTGCGGGTAACCCCAGAAAGCCGGGGAGCTCCAGCGCAACATCGAGGATCATCTGCTGCTGCTTTAGCGCGTCCGCGAGCAATTGATGTCCGGTGCCGGAGCGAATGAGGACGTGCGCCTCACGTCTGAAATCCTTCATCGAGATGCGGTCGCGGATTCGGGCATGTCCTGCGTTTGCCAGGCAGACCCAATCCTGCGGAAACAGTGCTTGTTGGAAGTGTCCGGCGTCGAGATCCGAGATGTAACCGAGCGCCAGATCGGCCTCGCCGGACTGCAGCATTCGTGGCGTATCGCTGCCGATCTGCGCTGCCTCGATGCGGATACCGGGCGCAGCACGGCGAACGTGGGCGAGTATGGCGGGAAGCAGCGTGATGTGGCTCGCATCCGTCATGCAGATGACGAAGCGGCGCTTTGCAGTCGCCGGATCAAACTCGGTGCGAAGCTCCGCCAGACGCCGCAGCAACTCCAGCGCCTGTCTGGCCGTGCCGATGAGAGCCTCGGCGCGCGGCGTCGGCAGCATTCCCTCCGCAGACCGGATGAAGAGCGGATCGTCCAATTCTTTCCGCAGGCGCGCGAGCCAGATCGAAATGGTCGGCTGACTTTGGCCGAGCTTCTCGGCTGCCTTGGTGACGCTGCCGGTGGTGAACAGGGCGTCAAACAGCCTGAGCAGGCGCGGCTCCAAAAGGCTCGCCTCGGAGAGGTCCAGGTGCTTCATTGCGTTTCGCAATAATGGTTATAAGGATCATAGCATATCCAAATATCAAGTGGCTTGCTAGCACGCTTCCAACGCCAAAATGGGCGAGGGAGAAGCGTTCGGATGAGGATCTGCTTTATCGGAGCGGGAGCCTTGGGCTCGACCATCGGTGGCGCGCTGGCGCGCGGTGGTGCCGAAGTTTGGCTGATCGATCCGTTTCAGGCCCATGTCGACGCGATCAACGCCAGCGGTCTGCGGATGCTCGAAGGTGACGCCGAGACCGTCGTGAGGGTCTCCGCCTGTACCTCAGCGACTCAGGTCGGCATCGTGGCGGACCTCGTCGTCGTCCTCGTCAAATCCTACTACACGCGGGATGCGATCCGATCGGCCGCGCCGATCATCGGGCCGCAGACGGTTGTGATGTCGCTCCAGAACGGTCTTGGCCACGAGGACATCCTTTCGGAGGAAGTCGGTCGTAACCACGTGATGGCAGGCAAGACTTACGTTGGCGGCGTGCTGCTCGGCCCCGGTCATGTTCGCTCCGGGGTCGTCGGCAAGGAAACCATCATCGGCGAGCTTGATGGACGCTTGACGGAACGCGCACAGCGGATTTCCGAGACCTTCAATCGTGCCGGCATTCTCACGCTGCTCAGCGACAACATCATGGGCACAATGTGGGACAAGTTGTTCATCAACGTCGCCGGAGGAGGAATCACCGCCGTGACCGGTCTCACCTATGGCGGTCTCTATTCGCTGCCGCTTCTGGAAGATTGCGCGCTGGCTGCAATCTCGGAGGGTATCGCGGTCGCGCAAGCTGCCGGCGTGAAGATCTCGATTGCCGATCCGCGCCGTGCCTGGACGATGGCGTCCGCTGGACTGCCGCCCGAATTCAAGACGTCGATGTTGCAGAGCTTGCAGTCCGGCAATCTGACCGAGGTCGACTACATCCACGGCTCGGTCGTGCGCTGGGGCGCCAAGCTCAACGTGCCGACCCCCGTCAATTCCACCCTCGTCGCATTGGTCAAGGGGCTTGAATACGCCCGCAGCGATTATCCAGGAAAGGCCTGAGGCGATGTCGCTACCGCGGGCCTATGTCGAACATGTCGCGATCCGCGTGCCCGACGTTGATCGTCACGTCGACTTCTTTCGTGAGGTGCTTGGTCTCACTATCCGAGACGAGCAGCCCGCCGATGGTGCCCGGCCGCGTCAGGTCTGGGTGCTCGGAAGCGTGCAGCTCATCGACGACCCGAATTTCGTCGGACCGGAGGGGCGTCTCGCCCACCTCGGCATCATGGTCGACGATTACGAAGGCGTGCTCGCCCGTGCTGCCGCGTGGGGCGCCAAGGCGTTGCCCGCCGGGCCAAACTGGCTCGAGCTGCCGGGCGGCCTGAACATCGAGATCCTGCAAGCCAGCGCAGGCGCCGTGGAAGCGGCCCTTGCGATCAATCCACGAGCCTAAGGAAGACACGATATGACCGTCGAGCGCTATTGGGACGATGCCAAGCTCGGTGACGAATGCGTCACACCCTCGGTGACGGTCACCGAGGCGATGGTGAATGCCTATGCCGAGCTTACGGGTGATTTCACGCCGGTCCACGTCGACGAGGAATACGCCAAAACCACACCATTCGGTACGCGCGTCGCGCACGGGCTGTTTGGTCTGTCGCTGGCCGATGGTTTGAAGACCCGTGCCGACTACCGCTTCCTCCCGGGAATGTCGCTGGGCTGGACATGGGATTTCAAGCTGCCGATCAAGCTCGGCGACACCGTACACGTCAAGTTCCGCGTCGGTTCAATGCGAACAACCAAGCGCGAAGGGTGGGGCATCGTGGTCCTGCCTTCGGAGTTGATCAATCAGCGCGGGGAGGTGGTGCAGCTCGGTGAGCATCGGCTGATGATTCCGATGCGCTCTAAGAAGGCCGCGGGAGAGCAGGCATGACCGCGCAAGATCTGCCTCTCAAAGGCATCCGCGTCATCGACTACAGCCATTTCCTGGCAGGCCCGTTCATGGGCCGCTGCCTCGCCGCGATGGGCGCGGAAGTCATCAAGGTGGAGCGTCCGAAGGCAGGCGATGCGGGCCGCGCCCACGGCTATTTCAAGGACGGACAATCCGGCTATTTCCTGCAGCAGAACATGGGGAAGCAGGGATTGTGCATCGATCTGCGCGACAAGCGCGGTCTCGACATGATGATGATGCTCATCGACACGGCAGATGTGTTCATCGAGAATTACCGCCCCGGCGCACTCGAGCGCCTCGGGCTCGGTTACAAGGCGCTGTCGGCGCGGAATCCCGGGCTGATCTACTGCTCGGTCTCCGCCTATGGCCACACCGGTCCCTATGCCGACCGTCCGGGCTTCGGCCTCATCGCCGAGGCGATGTCGGGCGCCCTGGCACAACTGGGCAATCCCGGCGAAGCGCCGCCGCTGCTGCGGATGCCGCTGGCCGACATGTATACCGGTATTCACGGCGTGGCCGCCATCAATGCCGCGCTGGTTGGCCGCGTGTCGTCCGGACGCGGCCAGCATATCGATCTCGCACTGTACGACTGCATGGTCTCGATGCACGACTATGCGGTGCAGCGCTATTTCCTCTCCGGTGGTGCCGACCTGCCGAAGCAGACCGGCAGCGGACAGCCGGACTCGACCGTCTACGGCGTCTTTCCGGCCAGGGACGGCAATCTCGTCATCGCGGCGCAAGTCGACGATGCGTGGCGGCGCTTGGCGATGCTGATCGGAGGAAGCAGCTTGTCATCCGACCAACGCTTCACCACGCCTGCCGCGCGGAACGCCCATTATGCCGAAGCGATGGACATCGTGCGCAATTGGACGTTGTCGCAGCCGTCCCGGGATGCCTGCCTCGCGGCCCTCGACGAAGCAGGTGTGCCGTCGGCTCCCGTGCAGACCATCGAAGAGGTCGTGAAGGATCCGCAGATCCACGCGCGCGGCATGCTGGTCGAGCAGGAGCATCCTGTCCTCGGCAAGGTGACGTTGCCGAACCTGCCGTTCCGGTTCTCCGATTGCGACACCACGGTGCGCACGCCGGCACCACTGCTCGGCCAGGACAATCGCCGCATCGCAGAGTCGCTGGGTCTGTCGGCCGAGCTCGTCGATGCGATGGTGCGCGACGGTGTTCTCTACAACGAAGCCGCGGTGCAGGAGTGAGCCATGAGCGATCGTTATGCGGTGATCGGCAATCCGATCGGCTTCAGCAAATCACCCCTCATTCATGGCACGTTCGCCAGGATGACCAGACAGGACCTTGTCTATGAGGCGATCGAGGCACCACTCGATGGCTTCACCGAACGGGTTGATCAATTCCGGACAGAGGGCGCCAAGGGGCTGAACATCACCGCTCCGTTCAAGCTCGATGCCTTCGAATACGCCAACGAGCTCTCGGAAAGCGCGGAGCGAGCTGGCGCCGCAAACTGCCTGAAGTTCGTCGGTGATCGGATTATTGCTGAGAATTTCGACGGGATCGGCCTCGTGCGTGACATCACGGCCAATCTCGGTCTCAAACTCGCCGGCCGCCGCGTCCTGATGCTCGGCGCCGGAGGAGCGGCGCGCGGCGCGTTGCTGCCGTTCCTGCGCCAGGAGCCGTCCGAGCTGGTTCTGGTCAACCGAACGCTGTCGAAAGCGGTGGCATTGGCCGAAGAGTTTGCCGGCTGTGGTCCCCTGATCGTCAGCGGCTATGCCGAACTGGCCGACCTTGCCGAAGGCTATGACGTCGTGGTCAACGCGACATCGGCCAGCCTGCGCGGTGAAATGCCGCCGCTTCCAGGCAACGTCTTCCGCGGTGCGGAGCTGGCGTACGAACTCGCCTATGGCAAAGGACTGACTCCGTTTCTGCAAGCGGCCCGCGCCGAAGGTGTCGCCAGGCTGGCCGACGGCGTCGGCATGCTGGTGGAGCAGGCGGCCGAAGCTTTTGCCTGGTGGCGCGGCGTCAGGCCGAGCACGGCTCAGGTCATCGCCGAACTGACCGTCCCCCTGAGCTGACCGGCGATGCCGAGCATGCATCCGAAATCCAGCTTCCTCGTCGGCCTGATCGGCAGCGGCATCGCGGCGTCCCGCACCCCGCCGATGCACGAAGCGGCCGCTGATGCCGCGGGCATCCGCTATCTCTACAAGAAGATCGACCTGACGGAGCTGAAACTCGGTGCAGAAGCGCTGCCGGAATTGCTCACGGCGGCAAAGTGGATGGGCTTTGACGGGCTGAACGTGACCCATCCCTGCAAGCAGGCGATTCTCCCGCTCCTGGACGAGCTTGCGCCGGACGCCGAGGCTCTTGGTGCCGTGAACACCGTGGTCATCAGGGACGGTCGAATGAGCGGCCACAACACCGATTGGTTCGGCTTCGCGGAGAACTTTCGCCGCAACATGCAAGGTGCGCCGCTCGGCCGCGTCGTCCAATTCGGCGCGGGCGGTGCGGGCGCAGCGGTCGCGTTCGCGCTGATGAAGCTCGGCGTGCGGGAATTGACCATTGTCGACGTCGACGTGGCCAAGGCGCAGAGCCTGGCCGACAGCTTGTCCCCGCGATTTGCAGAAGGGCGCTTGCGGGCCGGCCAGGATGTTGCAGCGGCCGTGGCTGCCGCAGACGGAATTGTCAACGCGACGCCGATCGGCATGGACAAATATCCGGGCACGCCGCTGCCGACTTCCCTGCTGCGTCCCGATCTATGGGTCGCTGAGATCGTCTATTTCCCGCTGGAAACCGCATTGCTGCGCGCGGCGCGCGCCTTCGGCTGCCGCACCGTCGACGGCGGTGGCATGGCGATCTTCCAGGGCACCGAAGCATTCCGCCTGTTCACGGGCATCTCACCTGATCCGGACGTCTTCTTCGCGACCTTTGCATCCCTGGGAGGGTGACACCCGGCCGATGGGCGAGCGGCACGTACAACGCCCGAGAGGAAACGCAAGATGGGCTATACGCTCGATTTCTCGGTGGTTTGGCATGCCATGCCCGCGCTGCTGTGGGGGTGCGTGGGTACGCTGGGCCTGGCGCTTGCCGGCATGACACTCGCAATGTTGATCGGTGTCGCCGGCGTCGCGGCACGCGATTCGAAGGCGGCCTGGTTGCGTGCTCTCGTGATCGGCTTCGTCGAGATCGTGCGCAATACGCCGTTTCTGGTGCAGATCTTCTTTCTGTTCTTTGCCCTGCCGCTCGTCGGATTGAAGCTCAATCCGACAGTCACCGCCATCATCGCGCTCGGCGTCAATGGCGGCGCGTACGCCATCGAGATCATCCGCGGCGGGGTGCAATCCATCCATAAGGGACAGGTC
Organism: Bradyrhizobium sp. NC92; assembly: GCF_025200865.1. Taxonomy (NCBI): domain Bacteria; kingdom Pseudomonadati; phylum Pseudomonadota; class Alphaproteobacteria; order Hyphomicrobiales; family Nitrobacteraceae; genus Bradyrhizobium; species Bradyrhizobium sp. NC92. Next base: position 6,102,929 of record NZ_CP104171.1, on the reverse strand, counting down.
GAGGCCGGCTACGCGCTGGGACTGCACAAAGGGCAGGTGTTCCGGTTCATCGTGCTCAAGCCCGCGCTTCGCGCGATCTACCCCTCGCTTACGGGCCAGTTCATCATGCTGACGCTGACCTCGTCGATCTGTTCGGCGGTATCGGCCTACGAATTGACGTCGGTTGCGCAGCGCATCGAAAGCGACACGTTCCGCAGCTTCGAGGTCTACTTCTCCGTCACCTTCCTCTACCTCGCGATCTCCTGGCTGTTGATGTTGGGCTTTGCGATCATCTCTCACCGCTTCTTCTCATATCCGACACGCTGAGGGAGGCGATCATGACACCGCATTTTGGCCTTCCCGAGTTCGGCTTCCTGCTGCGTGGTCTGCAATGGACCGTGCTGCTGACGCTGGTCGCGTTCGTGGGTGGCTGCACGGCGGGGCTCGCTATCGCTTTGCTGCGCACCTGCGGCCACAGGGGCGTGGAGTGGATGACCCGCATCTATATCGGGATATTCCAGGGCACGCCGCTGCTGCTGCAGCTCTTCGTCGTGTATTACGGATTGGCGCTGACCGGCTTGAAGCTCGACGCGTTCGTAGCGGTGGCGATCGGTTTTACCGTAAATGCCTCCGCCTTCCTCGGCGAGATCTGGCGCGGAGCGATCCAGGCCGTGCCGCGTGGCCAGACCGAGGCAGCGATGGCGCTTGGTCTGCACTATTCGTCGCGCATGCGCGACATCGTGCTGCCGCAGGCGATCCGCATCTCGCTGCCGGCGACCATCGGCTATCTCGTGCAGCTCATCAAGGGCACCTCGCTCGCTGCCATCGTCGGCTTCATCGAACTCGCTCGCGCCGGCCAAATCGTATCGAACCAGACCTTCCAGCCGTTGCTCGTCTTCGGCGTGGTCGGCGCAATGTATTTCATCCTCTGCTGGCCACTCTCGTGGTGGGGCAGCCGGATGGAAGCCAGGCTCGCCCTGGCCAGTCAAAGGTAGGAATGGCGCACCTGCTCAATCAATACAGCCACTACAAGGAGGAGGAATTTCATGTTGTTTTCACTCAATCGTCGCCGGCTCGGCGTTGCGCTTTTGACTCTGGGGGCCATCGCTGTCGCAGGCGAATCGCAGGCGGGCACTCTGGAAGACGTGAAGAAGAAGGGCGTCGTCGTCATCGGCATTCAGGGCGACAATCCACCGTGGGGCTATGTGGATAGCTCGGGAAAGCAGGATGGCATCGATGCCGACATGGGGCGTGCCTTCGCTGAATATCTCGGCGTGAAAGCCGAGTTCGTCCCGCTGGCGGTGGCCAATCGTATTCCGGCGCTGACCACGGGCCGCGTCGACATTCTCTTCGCAACTATGGCCATGCTGCCCGAGCGCGCGAAAGCGGTGCAGTATTCCAAGCCCTACGTCGCCAACGAGATCACGCTGGTCGCCGCCCAGGCAACGCCGATCAACAGCAATGCCGACATGAGGAAGTTCGTCATCGGCGTTCCCAGGTCGTCCACGCAGGATACTCAGGTGACCAACAACGCGCCGTCCGGGACCGAGATCCGCAGGTTCGACGATGATGCCGCCACCATCCAGGCACTGCTCTCCGGCCAGGTCCAGGCAGTCGGCGCGAACCTGTTTTATCCGCAGCGCCTCAACGCCGCAAAGCCGGAACTCGGCTTCGAGCCCAAGCTTCACTTCACCGCCTTGTACAACGGCGCTTGCACCCGCCTGGGCGACAAGGAATGGAACGAGACGGCCAACAAGTTCATCGACCAGATCAAGTCGAACGGCAAGTTGGCCGCTTTCTACGCCAAATGGATGAAGGTCCCGGTCCCGGTCTTTCCGGACTCTGTCCCCGGCGTTCCCTTCACCGTCCAATAGGCACTGCGAGCGGCCGAGGCGATCCGCGCCGGCCGCCGCCCAACGGCGGAGACCAGCATGCAGGACCAGATCCTGATTGAAATGAAGGGCGTCCAGAAGTGGTACGGCGGGTACCAAGCTCTCCGCGACGTCGATCTCACCGTGCGCAGAGGTGAAAAGATCGTGCTCTGCGGTCCGTCCGGTTCAGGCAAGTCGACGCTGATCCGCTGTATCAACCGCCTGGAGCCGATCCAGCAAGGCAGTATCGTGGTGAACGGCCATCGGCTGGACGACAGCATCAAGGCAATCGATGTCGTACGTCAGGACGTCGGCATGGTCTTTCAGAGCTTCAACCTTTTTCCGCATATGACGGTGTTGCAGAACTGTATGCTCGCGCCCATCCGCGCGCGCCGGATCAGCAAGACCGAGGCGGAGGCGACCGCGCGAAAATACCTCGAGCGCGTGCGCATCGGTGACCAGGCCGAGAAATATCCGGCTCAGCTTTCCGGCGGTCAGCAACAGCGCGTCGCGATCGCGCGGGCGCTCTGCATGCAGCCGAAGGTGATGCTGTTTGACGAGCCGACCTCGGCGCTCGACCCTGAGATGGTCAAGGAGGTGCTCGATACGATGATAGGCCTGGCCAATGATGGCATGACCATGATCTGCGTCACCCACGAGATGGGCTTCGCCCGCCAGGTTGCCGATCGCGTCATCTTCATGGCTGAAGGTCAGATCATCGAGGAAGGCGCGCCCGACGCCTTCTTCCGCAATCCTCAGCATGCCCGCACCAAGCAGTTCCTCGGCGAGATCCTTGCCCATCATTGAACGGAGTTATCTCATGAGTCGTCTTGTCTACGTCCTGAACGGGCCAAATCTGAACCTGCTCGGCAAGCGCCAGCCCCACATCTACGGTCACGAGACGCTTGCGGACGTGGAGCGCGATTGCCGAACGCTGGCCGGGGAGCTTGGCCTGGAGATTCGCTTCCATCAATCCAACAGGGAGTACGAGCTGATCGACTGGATCCACGAGGCGCGCGAGACGGCTGCCGGTATCGTGATGAATCCGGCGGCGTTCACCCATACGTCGGTCGCCATCCTGGATGCCTTGAATACGTTCGAGGGGACAGTGATCGAGGTGCACATTTCCAACGTGCACAAGCGCGAGGAATTCCGCCACCACTCGTTCGTCTCTAAACGAGCCGATGGGGTCATCGCAGGGTTCGGCACTCAGGGTTATCTGCTTGGCTTGCGTCGTGTGGCCAAGCTGCTTAATGAGAAGAAGGGTTAGCATCGGATGGCGGCGCGCGTCCGCCTGACGGTGATGGGAGCGGGTGAAGAGACAGCGGTGATCCTCCTGGACTTCGCCTCCGGCGTGTTCAGTTCTCGTCGTCAGGTGGCGCAGGCCTTGAGTTGCTGCCGAAGCCATTGATGGCCGCGATCGTTGTCGAATCTGGCGTGCCAAGTGGCGTGCAGCGTAAAGGGCCTCGTATCGAAGGGCAGGGGCAGAGATTGCAAGACGTCCTGGTAGCGGCTGAGAAAGCGCTGCGGAAGTGTGCAGACGAGGTCGGTCGACTGCAGCAATAGCGGCACGACGCTGTAGTGCTGAACCGACACAGCGACGCGGCGCGTCAACCCGTCCTTCGCCAGGACATCGTCGATGAAGCCGCGAAAGCCGCCGCCTTCTCCCGAAACGATGACATGCTCCAGGCGCGAATACTCCTTCATCGTGGGCCGTCGCGACCCGCGCGGATGATCCTTGCGCTGGGCCATCATGAATCGTTCTTCGAGCAGCGGCTGGGACGGCATTCCGTTTGGTGCTGCATTTTTGGAAACCAGTGCGACATCCAGATCTCCCGCCTCGAGCTGGCCGGCCAATTTCGTCAAATCGATCGACCGGAAAGCGAACCGGATGCCCGACATGCCGTCCCGCCGCGAGAATGAGACCAGCCGCGATCCGACAATGGCGGTTGCGTTGTCGTTCGCGCCGATCGTGAAGGTGCGATCCGATGTCTTCGGGTCGAAACCAGACGGTACGCCGATAACGTCTTGTACATTCTGAAGCGCGAGCCGCAGGGGCTCCCTGAGCTCGCTTGCCCGCGGGGTGAGAACCATGCCTTTCCCCGATGCGGCAGGCGTCAGCAACTGATCCTCGAATAGATCGCGCAGCCTCGCCAGCTGGGCGGAGAGTGCCGGTTGACTGATGCCGAGCCGCGCTGCCGCACGGGTGATGTTCCGCTCATCGAGCATCACCGTGAGCGACACGAGCAGCGGCATATCATGCCCCCTGATATTCATCAGGATTATACCCCCTATCTCATCTATCGATTTCAGATATCACACGGCAGCGGTCATCAACGCAAGCCGGGTCATATGTGCCGCGAAAGCGGACAAGACAGCTGCGGGGGTACTGATGAGGAATCTACCAAACGCCGGTCCTGGTGCGGCAGAGCCCACCATCGAGTTGCAGCGAAGGGTCATGATCGCGGCGACCGTCGGTACGGTCATCGAGTGGTACGATTTCTTCATGTATATCTCGGTGGCTTCGGCCATCTCGGTCAACTTCTTCTCGGGCGACAACCCGGTTTGGGCCAACGTCTTCGCGCTTCTCACCTTCGGCACCGGGTATCTCGTTCGGCCGTTTGGAGCGCTGGTGTTCGGCCGCATCGGCGACATGATCGGACGCAAGCAAACCTTTCTCACCACGATCCTGATGATGGGATTTGCAACCGTTGCGGTCGGCCTGGTGCCGAGCTATGCGTCGATCGGCCTGTGGGCGCCCTCGATCTTGATCTTGCTGCGAATGATCCAGGGATTGGCGCTCGGCGGTGAGTATGGCGGTGCCGCGACCTACATCGCAGAGCATGCCCCGCAGGGTCGCCGCGGCTGGCTGACGTCCTGGCTGCAAACCTCTGCACCGATCGGCTTCGTTCTCTCGATGCTCTCCGTGTATCTCATGCGCGCCAGCATGACGCCCGAGGCCTTCAATGACTGGGGCTGGCGCATCCTGTTCATCAGCTCGGTGTTGCCGCTCGCGATCTCGGTCTGGATTCGGTTGAAGCTGCAGGAATCGCCGCTCTTCCTCAAGATGAAGAATGAGGGGACGCTCTCCAAGTCTCCGATCTCCGACACGCTCCGGGCGTGGCCGAATCTGAAGCGCGTGCTGATTGCGATGTTTGCGATGGTGGTCCCCCAGAGCGTGCTGCTGGTCGGTGCTCAGATCTATTCTCTGGTGTTTCTCACCGGCACGGCCAAGGTCGATCCGCAGATCGCGAGTCTCCTGGTCGGTGCGGCCCTGATGCTGACGCTGCCGGTGATGATTTTCTTCGGCTGGCTGAGTGATCGCTACGGCACCAAGATATTCATCCTGGCTGCCTGCGTCATTGGCACCTTCACCTACCTTCCCCTCTACAAGGCGCTCACCTTCTATGCCAACCCCGCGCTGTATACGGCGCAAGCCGTCGTCCCTGTCACCGTTGCAGCCGATGCATCGGAGTGTTCCTTCCAATTCAATCCGGTCGGGACGGCGAAATTCACCACGGGGTGCGACATCGCCAAGAACGCCTTGATACGGTTCGGCGCACCTCATTCCACCAGGTCCGAAGCAAAAGGCGCGGTCGCGACGGTTTTCGTCGGCGCCAGGGCCATTCCGGTTGCCACGGCAGGGCAGGCTCCGGACGTCGCGGCGTTCACCGGCAAGCTGAAGCTCGCGCTCGAGGAGGCCGGATATCCGAACCGTGCCGATCCAGGTGCGATGAACTTCGGCATGATCATCCTGGTGCTGGCGGCGCTGAGCACGGTCGCGGGCATGATCTTTGGTCCGCTGGCATCGGCGATGACCGATCTGTTTCCGCCCCAGGTGCGCTACACGTCGGTCTCGTTCAGCTATCACGTGGGCAACGGCTATTTCGGTGGCCTCTTGCCGGCGATTGCCGCGGCCTTCCAGATTGCGAGCGGCGATATATACGCTGGCCTGTACTACGTGATGGTCGTTTCGGCGATCTCGTTCTTTCTCGGCTTGTTCTGGCTTCGATCCGGGCCGGCAGCGGCCAAGGTCCAGTCAGTCGCGACGGCGGCGGCGTAGCGGTCGCGTTTCAACCTGCACAATGCAAGAAAGTCTGTTTCAAATGACCGCAGTGCACGCGATCGGCAACGTTGCCATTCGTCAGGTTATCGAAATGCGAGGTCCGGGTTTCACCCCGGACTTCCTCTTCCCGAATTGGGATCCGTGGGTTCTGGAGACGCACCGAGCGCTGATGATACCGGATTGCTTCGACGAGGCGGAGGGCCGCTTCATCGCCAGCATCCACACCTGGGTTCTGAAGACGCGGCACCACACGATTCTGATTGACAGTTGCGCGGGTAACGACAAGGACCGTCCGATGCTGCCGCGCTTTCATCAGCTGAATCTGCCCTTCCTCGACCGGCTGGCGGAAGCGGGCATCTCACCCGAACAGGTCGATTATGTCTGCTGTACCCACCTGCACGCCGATCATTGCGGCTGGAACACGCGACTCCTCAACGGCCGCTGGGTGCCGACGTTCCCGAATGCCAAGTACGTCTTCTCCAAGGCCGAGTACGATCATTGGTCCGGCCCGGCTGGCAAGGAAGGATTCAGCGCCGGCGTATTCGAGGACAGCGTTCTTCCTGTCATCCAGAGCGGACAGGCTGAAATCGTCGATGGCGAGGCCGCGATCGGAGATGGTCTTACGTTCCATCCAACCCCGGGGCACAGCCCTGGTCACGTCGCTGTCCAGCTCTCCGACCAGGGACAGAAGGCGCTCTTCAGCGGCGATATCATGCATCAGCCGCTTCAGATCTATCGTCCGGACTGGAATAGCGCGTTCTGTGAGCACGGCGAGCGTGCCCGCGCATCGCGCCGCTGGCTTCTCGAGCAGGCAGCGGAAGATCGAGCGACCGTATTCACGGCTCATTTCGCCAACACGTCGGCCGGGCGGGTCACGCGCAGCGGCGATAGGTTCGACTGGCGGTTCGTGTAACCTGAGAGGACACCGAGATGCAAAAATCGATCGCCGACAGCATCATCAGCGAAGAGATGATGATCCCGAGCGACACCTCTGGGATCGAACTCTTCGTTCGCAACAAGCGACGGTCCGACCTGGTCCGGTTTTCGGTCGAGAAGACCGTGTTGTTCGTCGCAGGATCGACCTATCCGGCGTCGACTTCGTTCGATCTTCGTCTGGATGGCGTGTCCTGGATGGATCATCTGGCCCAGCAGGGCTATGACGTCTATCTTGTCGATGTCCGTGGCTACGGCAAGTCGACCCGTCCGTCAGAAATGGAAGAACCGGCGTCCGACAATCAGCCGATCGTGCGGACGCCTGTCGCTGTGCGCGACGTTGCGAGTGCTGCTGCGTTCATCCGGTCACGGCGAAGTGTCGACAGAATCAACCTGATCGGGTGGTCGTGGGGCACGACGCTGATGTCACGCTATGCCTCGGAGAACCTGGCGCACGTCAACAAGCTCGTTCTGATCGCGCCGCAATGGCTCCGGACCACCCCGAGCGCGGCTGATTCCGGCGGACCCCTCGGCGCCTATCGCGTTGTCGAGCGATCGGCGGCCAAGAGCCGTTGGCTCAACGGCGTTCCCGATGACAAGAAGAACGCGATATTGCCGCCGGCCTGGTTCGATGTATGGGCGGAGGCAACTTTTGCCAACACGGGACTTGGGTCGGACAAGCTGCGGGCGCCGAACGGAACGGTTCAGGACAGCCGCGAATATTGGGCATCCGGCAAGCCGCTTTATGATCCTTCCTTGCTCACGATGCCGGTCCTGATCGTCCATGCCGACCTGGATCGCGACTGCCCGATGGATATGGCGCAAACGGTGTTCAGCAAGCTATCGGCAGCGCCGTATCGCCGCTGGATCGAGATCGGCGACGGCACGCACTCGGTATTCATGGAGAAAAATCGCTGGCAGGTCTTCGCTGCGGTCGACGGTTTCCTTGACGAACGAATGCCAGCGTAGGACGCACGCCGCGATGAACGCGCGAGGTGGTTTCCTCTCCAAGGCGCTCGCAAGCTTGGACTTTGGGGCTAGTCTGCTTCGAGGCGGAACCGGCCGACAAATGAGAACTTTGCAAGCATCGGTGAGCGGCATTCACCTGTTGTCGAGGCCGCTCGGAAGCAAGACGGAGTGCGGATCTGAACGACCCGCCTCACGCAAGCTGCGGGCGAACCCTGGTACGTCGCGGAGCCGGGGCACGTCTATCCTCATGCACGGCAGGAACACTTTCGGCGGCGCTCCGTTAGCGCAGCAAACGCCGGGAGTTGTCCATGATCGATTATCCAAAGCCGCCTTATCCTGCGCAGCAGCAGCCGATGCCGGGCTCGACGCGGGCCATGCAGCCGCGACCGGATCACGGCGAAGAGAGTTACAAGGGCGCCGGCCGTCTTGCTGGAAAGAAGGCCATCATCACGGGCGGCGACAGCGGCATCGGCCGCGCGGTGGCGATCGCCTATGCGCGTGAAGGCGCGGACATCGTCATCTCCTATTTGAACGAGGACGAGGATGCGGCCGAGGTCAAGGCGCTGGTGGAGCGGGAGGGACGCAAGGCCGTCCTGATCCCGGGCGATATCAGCAATCCCGAGCATTGTCGCGCCATCGTGCGTCGCACCGTCCAAGAGCTTGGCGGCATCGACATCCTCGTCAACAACGCCGCCCATCAGGCGACGTTCAAGGACATCGCAGATATCAGCGACGACGAATGGCGGCGGACGTTCGAGACCAACATCCACGCCATGTTCTATCTGGCCAAGGCTGCCGTCCCCCACATGCGGCCGGGGTCCGCGATCATCAACACGGCCTCGGTGAATTCCGACATGCCGAACCCGAGCCTTTTGGCTTACGCCACGACGAAGGGTGCCATCCAGAATTTCACCGGCGGGCTCGCGCAGATGCTGGCCGAGAAGGGCATCCGGGTCAATGCGGTGGCCCCGGGGCCGATCTGGACGCCGCTGATTCCCTCGACCATGTCGGAGGAAAGGGTCAAGAACTTCGGCAAGCAGGTGCCGATGCAGCGCGCCGGTCAGCCGGCCGAGCTCGCGACGGCCTATGTCATGCTGGCCGATCCGCTTTCGAGCTACACGTCGGGGGCGACGTTGGCCGTCACCGGTGGCAAGCCGTTCATCTGACCGGAGGTATCTGTTCGCAGCGGAGATCAGGATGGCCGCGCCGCGGGCGCCGCCATCGTCTTGCTCAGTCTGCCTCGATCACGCGGCGTTGGACGCCTTGGCGTTGACGCCTTTGCGCAGGGCCACCGTGTTGAGCTTGGTATTGGCGGCCTTCTCTTCGTTCAGATTGGTGGTGAGGAAGCGCACGATGTCGTCGTGGCCGAGCTCTTCCGCCCAGGCGATCAGCGTGCCGTACCGGCACATTTCGTAGTGCTCCACCGCCTGTGCGTTGGCGACGATCGCAGCGTCCAGCACGGCCTTGTCCTCGATCTCCCCGGCGGTCTCGTCGGCTTCCTTGATCAGGCCGTCGATGGCCGGACAATGCATGCCGCTCGGCTCCTTGCCGAGCTTGGCGAAGACCTTGTCGAGGCGCTCGACCTGCTTGTTGGTCTCTTCCAGATGCGCCTTCAGCCCGGCGACGAGATCCCTGTTGGTCGCCTTGTCGATCATCTTCGGCAGCGCTTTCAGAATCTGCTGTTCTGCGTAATAGATGTCCTGGAGCCCGTGCAGCAGCAGGTCTTCCATCGATTTGATGTCCTTGGTGAAGAATCCCATAAAAGACGTCTCCTTTTCACAATGATGGCAGTGGAACGCGGCGCGGCCGCCGCTGTTCCATTCCCGTGTGCAGATCGGGAGAGCCGAATGAGCGATGGAGTGGATCATTTTGCGGACCTGCTCGGGCGTGCGGCGATGGACGTGTGGGGCGACATGCCTCGCGACATCCAGGAAGCACTGTTCGAGACCGCGATGAAGGGCCGCGACACCGAGCGTGAGGAGCTCGCGCGATTGCTGCACGAGCGGCATCCGCGCACGCTGCATCCGGCCCGGCCAGGCTGACGCAGCGGGTTCTGGAACCAACATGCGATCTCCTGATTGGTGAATCGGGTGGCGCGCCACACGGGCTCCAATGAGCACCGCGCGGGGCGCATCGCCCGAGCCTGTCAATTTGTGAGTCGACCGTCGTGACTGAGATGAATATCGGCAAATGGTACGACCCGATTTCGGAGCGGTGGATCGTGCCTCGCCAACCCCCCACTATCGCCGCGCTTGATCGGTCGAGCGCGGAGAACGTGCCGGAGGCGAACAAGAGAGAAGAGACGCAGCGGATCTGGAATCTGCTGGTCGATTGCTGCGCACGCGGATGATGCAGCGTCGGCGCCATAACGCGCTCGATGACACTCGGGAGTGTCAACAGCCCTGAGGCTGGCTTTGCGCGGGGCAGGTCAGCGTTCCCGTCAACCCTGATCTCGACGACGTCCGGAGCGGATCGGTATATTACCACCCTTTGCCGACGCCGCCGGAACAAGGATCAGAGATGGACGATACGATTGGCTTCCCCGACCCCGGTCTTGACCTGTCGGACGGCTTCAAGCCGCACACCTCACATTGGGGCGTGTTCTCCGCGCGCCAGGGCGCGGCCGGGCTGGAGGTCAGGGCCTATGCGGGCGATCCCGATCCGAACGGTATCATCGACAATTTTCCCGGCGCGCTCCGCCACCAGGCGCGCATCGCCCAGCCGGCAATCCGCCGCGGCTGGCTCGAGCGCGGGCCGGGCCCCGACGATCGCCGCGGCCGCGACGAATTCGTCTCCGTCAGCTGGGACAAGGCGCTCGATCTCCTCGGCGACGAGCTCGGCCGCATCCGCGACGCGCGCGGCCCCGGCGCCGTGTTCGGCGGCTCCTATGGCTGGTCGAGTGCCGGGCGCTTCCATCACGCCCAGAGCCAGGTGCATCGCTTCCTCAATATCGCGATGGGCGGCTATGTGCGCTCGGTCAACACCTATTCCTCGGGTGCGTCCTCGGTGCTGCTGCCGCAGATCCTGGCCGGCTACGAGGACATCACCAAGCGCAACGTCACCTGGGAGCAGATTGCGACCGAGACGGACATCGTGCTGGCGTTCGGCGGCATGGCGCTGAAGAACTCCATGGTGGCCGGCGGCTCGATCAGCAAGCATGTCGAGCGCGGCGCCATGGCGGCGGCGCGGGCGCGCGGCTGCGAGTTCATCCTGGTCAGCCCGCTGCGTGACGATCTGCCGGTCGAGGCCGGCGCCGAATGGATGGCTTGCGTGCCCGGCACCGACACCGCGTTGATGCTCGGCATCGTCCATACGCTGGTCGGTGAGAACCTGCACGACCAGGCCTTCCTCGATCGCTACACCGAGGGCTGGCCAATCTTCCTGCGCTATCTCAACGGCGAGAGCGACGGGCAAGCCAAGCACGCCGAATGGGCCGCCGCGATCTGCGGCGTCGAGGCGGATGCGATCCGCAAGCTGGCGCGGCGTCTTGCCGGAAAGCGCGCGCTCGTCACCGTCTCCCATTCGCTGCAGCGCGCCGAGCATGGCGAGCAGCCGGTGTGGATGGGCATGGTGCTGGCGGCGGCCCTCGGCCAGATCGGCCTTCCCGGTGGCGGCTATGCCTATTCGCTGGGGGCGATCGGCTATTACGGCCGCCGCGTCAACGACGTGCCGGGGCCGACGCTGGGGCAGGGCCGCAACGGCGTTGCCGATTTCATTCCGGTGGCGCGCATCGCCGACATGCTGCTCAATCCCGGCGGCACGTATCGCTACAACGGCGAGACGCGCACCTATCCGGACATTCGTCTGGTCTACTGGGCGGGCGGCAATCCGTTCCATCACCATCAGGACATCAACCGCCTGCGCAAGGCGTTCGCGAAGGTGGACACGCTGGTCGTGCACGAGCTCGCCTGGACCGCCACCGCCCGCCACGCCGACATCGTGCTGCCTTCCACGATGACGCTGGAGCGCGAGGACATCGGCTATTCCACCAACGACCCGCTCATGGTCGCCATGCACCGGATCGCCGAGCCGTTCGGGCTGGCGCGCGACGACTACGACATCTTTGCCGATCTCGCCGAACGTCTCGGCGTGCGCGAGCCCTTCACCGAGGGACGCACGTCGCGGCAGTGGCTGGAGCATCTCTACGAGCCGACCCGCGCCTCGCTGGCGAAGCGCGGCCTGGAGGCGCCTGACTTCGACGAGTTCTGGGCGCGCGGCAGCCTGGTCGTGCCGCAGCAGCCCGACGACGGCGGCCGGCTGCGCCGCTTCCGCGAGGACCCCGTCAATCACGCTTTGCCGACGCCGAGCGGACGGATCGAGATCTTCTCGGCCAAGATCGCAGCGCACGGCGATGCGGATTGTCCGGGCCATCCGGTCTGGCTCGACAAGACCGATATTCCCAAGCGAGGTGCACCGTGCTTCCTCGTCGCCAACCAGCCGGTGACGCGCCTGCACAGCCAGCTCGATTTCGGCGGGCATTCGCTCTCCGCAAAGCTTCGCGGCCGCGAGGTCGCGCGCATGAACCTGGTCGATGCACAGGCGCGCGGCATCAAGGACGGCGACATCATCCGCCTGTTCAACGAGCGCGGCGCGTGCCTCGCCGCGGTCCACGTCACCGACGGCATCTCGCCCGGCGTGGTTCAGCTTCCGACCGGCGCGTGGTATGATCCGATGGATCCCGAAGACGAGGCGCCGCTCTGCGTTCACGGCAATCCGAACGTGCTGACCCGCGACGTCGGCACCTCGTCCCTGGCGCAGGGCTGCACCGGCCAGTTGACGACCGTCGAGGTGGAGAAGTTCACCGGCAATCTGCCGCCGATCCGCGCGTTCGATCCGGTTTAGGCAAGCAAGGAGAGCTGAGATGATCCGCAAGGCAACAGCAGTCTGGAAGGGCACTGGTCGCGATGGCACGGGCCAACTGTCGAGCGAATCCGGCGTGCTTGCCGCGACGCCCTATTCGTTCAAGACCCGCTTCGAGAACGAGAAGGGCACCAATCCCGAAGAGTTGATCGCCGCAGCCCATGCCGGCTGTTTTACCATGGCGCTTGCCTTCGGCCTCCAGATGGCGGGTTTCACGCCTGACGAGCTCTCGACCGAAGCCGCTGTCACGCTCGAGCCCGAAGGCAAGGGTTTCAAGATCAGCAAATCCGCGCTGACCCTGCGGGCGAAAGTGCCTGGTCTCGACGATGCCGGCTTCGCCCGGTTCGCCGGCGAGGCCGAGAAGAACTGCCCGGTGTCCAAGGTGCTCAACGCCGCCATCACGCTCGACGCCAAGCTGGTCTAGGGCAAGCGTTTGCTTCCGGTCCGTCCGGTCCAGGCCCGGGTGGACCCGCGTCAATGCGTGGCTTTCGGCCGGGAGGCCGAAAGCCTATATGATGCACGAGCTGTTTGGCGATCATTGGGAGCACATCACATGACGACGGAACGCGCAGTTTTGGCCGGAGGCTGCTTCTGGGGCATGCAGGATCTGATCCGCAAGCAGCCGGGCGTGATCTCCACCCGCGTCGGTTACACCGGTGGGCACGTCAAGAACGCCACCTACCGCAATCATGATGGCCATGCCGAAGCGATCGAGATCGTGTTCGATCCAGTAAGGACCAGCTTCCGGACCATGCTGGAGTTCTTCTTCCAGATCCATGATCCGACCACGCTCAACCGTCAGGGCAACGATATCGGCACGAGCTATCGCTCGGCGATCTTCTACACCAGCGAGGAGCAGAAGCGGATTGCCGAAGACACCATTGCCGACGTCGAGGCGTCCGGCCTGTGGCCCGGCAAGGTGGTGACCGAGGTCGCGCCCGCGCGCGAGTTCTGGGAAGCCGAGCCCGAGCATCAGGACTATCTCGAACGTTATCCTGACGGCTACACCTGCCACTTCATCCGGCCCGGCTGGAAACTGCCGCGGCGAGCTGCGGCGGTCGGAGGCTAAAACCCGGTCGGGCGCTGCTCCGCGGTGACGATCTGCGCCGTCAACGTGACGAGACCCATCAAGGCGGTGAGCAGCCAAAATGCCATCGGCAGTCCGCCGAGCTGTGCGACGAAGCCGACGCCTGCAGGGCCGAGCAGGACGCCTGCGTAGCCTGCTGTCGTGATCGCCGCGACCGCAAGTCCCGTGGGCATCACCTTTTGCTGCGCCGCCCGGCGGAACAGCACAGGCACGAGGTTCGAGGCGCCGAGCCCGATCAGCAGGAATCCGCCGATGGCGACCGCTGCCACGGGGGCGGTGAGCAGCACCACGAAGCCGGCGATCGCAATGAGGCTACCCCACAGCAATGTCGTGCGGTCTCCGATGCGCGCAACGACCGCGTCGCCGCCGAGCCGCCCGATCGTCATCGCGATCGAGAACACGATGTAGCCGACGCCGCCTTGCGCCTCGCTGACGAGCCCGGCGCCGATCACGAGCAGCGCGCCCCAATCGAGCATCGCGCCTTCGACCAGGAAGGTGATGGCGCCGAGCAGCGCCAGCAGCAGCACCGATCCGTGCGGCAGCACGAACAATGGGCCTTCCTGCACCTGCACCGAGCGAAGCAGGCGCGGCCAGGTTACGAGCATCGCGATCAGCATCAGCACGGAGCAGATCAGGGTACAGGCGAGTGCCCCGAGCTGCAGCGAGAGCAGCGCCGTCATCAGCGCGGATCCGGCGAAGCCGCCGATGCTGAACAGGGCGTGGAACCCGGACATCAGCGGGCGTCTCGCGGCGCGCTCCACCTCCACGGCGTGGATGTTCATGGCGACGTCGATCGAACCGAGCGCGGCGCCGAACGCAAGGAGCGCCAGCGCCAGCGACAGCGGCGAGCTTGCGATCGCCAGCAGCGGCAGCACCAGTGTGAGACCAAGCCCGCCCGCGACGATGACCGGCCTGCTGCCGTAGCGCGCGCTGAGAACGCCTGTGAGCAGCATCGCGACGACCGAGCCGATGCCGAGGCTGAGCAGGAGCAGCCCGAGAACCCCGTCGTCGACGGCGAGCCGCGCCTTCGCGAACGGCACCAGCGGTGCCCAGCACGCGATGCCGAAGCCCGCGACGAGGAACGCAAGCCGAGTGGCAAGACGGGTCGCCGGCCGATCGGCAGAAGACATGGGAACTCCGGGGAAGTACAGGCGGGACGGTGGAGAAAGCGGAGAAATGCCGCAGCTTTGTGTCGGCACCGCGTTCAGATTGTCGCAGCTCGTGCCAGCTGCGAGCAACTTGTCGCGATTGCAGGTGGCCGGTAGCCCGGATGGAGCGAGGCGTATCTGCGTGTGACAAGCTCAAATATCGTAGGGTGGGCAAAGCGCAGCGTGCCCACCATTCTCGCTTACTGCCAAGGTTGGTGGGCACGGCGCTATGCGCCTTTGCCCACCCTACGGCACTGAAAGAGCAATGTAGTTGCGTCATACTCCGTCATTGCGAGCGCAGCGAAGCAATCCAGAATCTTTCCGCGGATAGATTATGGATTGCTTCGTCGCATCTGCGCAAAATTGCTACGCAATTTTGTCGCGAGCTCCTCGCAATGACGGGCGGAGAGAGCAGACGCCAAACTCTCGGTCGCGCTCCGGACGCAGCGCTAGCCGCCGAGGATCCGCCGGCACGCCTCGACGAACACCTCTGCGCCCGTCACGATGTCGGCATCCGCCGTGTTCTCGGTCCAGTGATGGCTGATGCCGCCGATCGACGGCACGAACAGCATGCCGGCGGGCATGACGGTTGCCAGCATCTGCGCATCGTGGCCGGCGCCGCTGGGCATGCGGATGGATCGGCCGCCGGCGACGGCCTTGCTCGCGGCCTCGATCGCGTCCTGAAAGCCCGCATTCATCATCGCGGGTGCGCCGGTGCGCAGCTTCGTCACGCTGACGGTGCAGGGGCCCTTGGCACTGGCCTCGTCCGCCATGGTCCGGAGCAATTGCTCCAGCCGCGCGATGACCGTCGGGTCGTCGTCGCGGATCTGGAACAGCATCTCTGCGCCACCGGGAATGATGCTCGGCGCGCCTGGATCGAGCGTGATGCGGCCGGTGGTCCAGACCGTGCGTGGGCCGCAGGCGGCGGGGAAGCGCTCGTCGATCGCGACGCAGAACTTGGCCAGCGCCAGGCCGGCATCCTTGCGCACAGCCATGCGCGTGGTGCCGGCGTGGTTCTGCTCGCCGGTGAAATTGATCTGGTACTGCCAGATGCCGACGATGGACGTCACGACGCCGATCGCGAGGCGCCCGCTTTCGAGCGTGTCGCCCTGCTCGATATGCGCCTCGAGATAACCGACGTGCCGTCCCGGCTCGGCGGTGATGCGCGGACGCCCCGCGAGCCCCATGTCGGCAAGGGCATCGCGCATGGTGCGGCCGCTGGTGCGGTCGCGGGCGGCTTCGATGTCGGCCTCGGCCACCTGTCCGACATAGGAGCGCGAGCCGAGGAAATGACCGAAATGTCCCTCCTCGTCGCACCAGGCGGCGACCTCGACCGCGCCGTTCACGGAAGCGTCGGCGTTCAGGACGCGCGCGGCCTCGAGCGCATAGACGACGCCGAGCGGGCCATCGAGCCAGCCGGCATAATTCTGGCTTTCCAGGTGCGATCCCGCCAGCAGCTTCGGCCCGGGCTTCGTGCTCGTCCCGAAGACATTGCCGATGCCGTCGATCGTCGCGGAAAGATCGGCCTCGGGCAGCTTCTGAACGAGCCACTCCAGCGACAGCTTGTGCGGCTCGGAGAAGGTCGGCTTGTGCACGCCGGTCTTGTAGGCGCCGATGGCGCGAAGTGCATGGAGGTCGGCGAGAACGCGATGTCCCTCGGTACGAGCGTCAGGCATGTTCGGCAACCTTCAGCGCCTCGGTGCGGATCTCCTCGACCAGCCGTTCCTTGAGCTGGACGAATTCCGGCGTGGTCTTGATCTTGTAGGAGCGGGGATGCGGCAGGTCCACATGGATTTCGGCCTTGATGCGTCCGGGGCGTGCGCTCATGACGATGACGCGGCTGCCGAGGAAGATGGCTTCCTCGATGTCGTGGGTGACGAACAGCACCGTCTTCTGGTCGCGCTCCCAGATCCCGAGCAGCATCTCCTGCATCAGGGCGCGGGTCTGGTTGTCGAGCGCGCCGAAGGGCTCGTCGAGCAACAAGATCTTCGGGTCATTGGCAAGCGCGCGTGCGATCGCCGTGCGCTGCTGCATGCCGCCGGAGAGCTGCTTCGGCCAGTGATTTTCGAAGCCGGACAGTCCGACCTGGCGGATGAAGGCATCCGCGATCTTGTGTCGCTCCGCCTCGGACACGCCACGCTCGCGCAGGCCGAAGGCGATGTTCTCGCGGACCGTCAGCCAGGGGAACAGCGTGTAGGACTGGAACACCATGCCGCGATCGGCGCCCGGGCCGGTCACCTCGCGCCCGTCCAGCGTGACGCGGCCACCGGTCGGACGGTCGAGGCCCGCGACGATGCGCAGCAGCGTGGACTTGCCGCAGCCGGAGGGGCCGAGGATGGTGACGAAGTCGTTGTTGCCGATGGTGAGGTCGGTCGGCTCCAGCGCCCTGGTCGGCGCGTTGCCGTGGCGCGCGGGGAAGGTGCGCGAGACCTGGTCGATCCTAAGAATAGTCATGCGAGCTTCCAGGGAAACAGCCAGGCGTTGAACGCCTTGAACAGGAAGTCCGAGATCAGGCCGATCAATCCGATCACGATGATGCCGAAGATGATCTGGCCGGTGTTGAGCAGCGCCTGGCTGTCGGTGATCATATGACCGATGCCCGAGGACGAGCCGATCAGCTCGGCGACGATGACGTAAGTCCAGGCCCAGCCCAGCACCAGCCGCAGGATTTCTGCGATCTCCGGCGCGGAGGAGGGCAGCAGCACGCGGCGGATGATGCCGCGGTCGCTGGCGCCGAGCGTGTAGGCGGCCTCGACCAGATCGCGCCGCGTGGCGCCGACCGTCACCGCGACCATCAGGATGACCTGGAACACCGAACCGATGAAGATGACGAGCAGCTTCTGCAATTCCCCGATGCCGGCCCACAGGATCAGCAACGGGATGAAGGCGGAAGCGGGCAGATAACGTGCAAATGAGACGAACGGCTCGAGGAAGGCTTCGACCGGCTTGTAGGCGCCCATCAGCACGCCGAGCGGCACCGCAATGACGGCCGCGAGTGCAAAGCCGCCGACGACGCGCCAGATCGTCATGCCGATGTCGAACAGGAAGCCGTGCTTGGCGAGCAGCTCGAGGCCCTCCTGCACCATGGTCAGCGGATTGGCGAGGAAGGTCTTCGACACATGGCCGCCGAACGTCGCCCACGACCAGAGGGCGACGAACAGCACGAAGAACGCCAAGCCGTACGCCGCACGCTGCTTCGATGTCACGGGATCCAGGGGACGCATCAAACTGTATCCGAATGGTGCGCCGGCTCCGCCCGAGGCGGAACCGGCATCTTGGAGAACGTTACTTGATGAAGCTCGCGTCGTAGAGGTCCTCGACCTTCGGCGCGGCCTTGATGATGCCGATCTCGAGCAGCAGCTCGGCGGCCTCCTTGTTGAAGGTCAGGAAGTCGCCGGCGAAGAACATCTGGTTCGCGGCCTTGTCCTGCCAGCGCAGATATTTCGCCGAGTTGCCGAACTGCTCGCCGGTCTGCTTCACGTCGGCGCCCATGATCTCGTAGGACTTGGCCTGGTCCTTGGCGATCATCTCGATCGCCTCGAAGTAGCTGTCGGCGAGGGCCTTGGCGGCCTTGGGATTGTCGGTGAGGAACTTCGGCGTGCAGCCGAACGTGTCCATCACCATCGGATAGTCGAGCGTGGTCGCGATGATCTTGCCCTTGTCGGGCGCGGCACGCACCGTCGACAAATAGGGCTCATAGGTCATCGCGGCATCGTTCTGACCGGAGACGAAGGCCTGCGCGGCCGCAGCGGGCTCGAGGTTGACGATCGTGACGTCCTTGGTGGTGAGGCCGTTCTTCTTCAGCATCCAGGCCAGCGCGAAATAGGGCGAGGTGCCCGGCGCGGAGGCTGCGACGGTCTTGCCCTTGAGGTCCTTGATCGCGGCGACGTCGTTGCGCACGGCCATGCCGTCGGCGCCATAGCTCTTGTCGAGCTGGAAGATCTGCTTGGTCGCAACGCCGTTGGCGTTCCAGGAGATCCAGGTCTCGACCGTGGTCGCCGCGCACTGGATGTCGCCGGAGGCGATGGCGAGATGGCGGTCCTTCTGCGGAATCTTCTTGATGGTGACGTCGAGCCCGTTCTTCTTGAAGATGCCCGCCTCCTTCGCCAGCGTCAGCGGCGCGAATCCGGTCCAGCCGGAGATGCCGACGCCGACCTTGACGTCGTCGGCGAGCGCGGGAGTGGCCACCGCGAGGGCAATGATTGTCGCAAATACTTTCGAACTACGCATGATTTTCGTCCTCTTGCCGATCGATGGTTTGACGTCCTGTTGATCACTGTCGGCCCACCTGGACCGTTGCCCGATGCGTTGCACGAATTGTGCCGACATATCCTCTCAGCCTCCCTTGAATCGGGCGACAAGGCGGTGAGAGTCACCGGGATAGAGCAGGCGCACCGCGGTAATGGTGCGTGCGCTGCGCCAGGTGTAGCGGTCGATCACGAGGCAGGGGGCGCCGACGGCAATGTCGAGCGCTTCCGCCGTGCGGTCGTCCGCAACGATGGCACTGATCGTATGCTCGGCCTCGGTCCATGGGACATGGTGAAGCAGCCAGGAGCCGGGCGGCTCGCGCGAGAAATCGGCGGCCGCGGCATCGGGCACGGACGAGAGATCGATCAGCCTGTCCTCGACTGCGAAGGGCACGTTGTCGGCGCTATGCCGGCAGGTGATCGCGACCACCTTGCCGGCCTTCTTCACGCCGAGGCGATCGCGGTCGGCGGCCGTCGCCGCGCGCAGCTTGCGGCCGATCAGCTCGTAGCCGTAGCTGCGTCCAAGCGCGGAGATCTCGGCGCGGATGTCGGCGATCTTGAGCACCGCCGACTGATGCTGCGGCCGGCGCACGAACGAGCCGGCGCGCCGCCGCCGCTCGATCAGATCGGCTTGCGCGAGCTCCGACAACGCCTTGTTCACGGTCATACGCGAGCAGCCGTAGCGCGCCACCAGCTCGTGCTCGAAGGGAATGCGGTGGCCGGGCGGCCACTCGCCGGTCAGAATGCGCTTCTCGATGTCGGCGCGGATACGCTTGTAGAGCGTCGGCTTGTCGGCATCGGTGACGAGGCTCATGCGACGAGCCTCCGGATCGATGCGTTGAAGCGTTCGCGTGCGGCTTGGCGCAATCCATGCTGACCGCCCTCGACCACCTTGCGGCCGCCGGCCCAGACGCAATCGATGGCGGCGCCGCCGGCGGCGAAGATCCAGCCGTCGATGACGGCATCGTGCGCGCGTCCTGCCAACGAAGGATGCGCAATGTCGAGCGTGACGATGTCGGCGCGTGCACCGGGTGTGAGGCCGACCGTCGGCTGCGCCAGCGCCCGCGCGCCGCCGGCGAGCGCTCTGTCGAACAGCGAGCGTCCTGTGGAATGACCTGCGCCGCCGGAGAGCACGTTTCGTTGGCGGTGCTTGAGCCGCTGGCCGTATTCGAGCTGGCGCAATTCGTCGGCTGCGCCAATCAACACGTTGGAATCGGTACCGACGCCGAAAAGGCCGCCGGCGGCGACAAACTCCCGCGCCGAAAAAATGCCGTCGCCGAGGCTCGCTTCCGTGATGGGACAGAGGCCCGCCACCGCACCGGTCCTGGCGAACGTCGTCGCTTCCTCATCGGTCATGTGGGTCGCGTGAATGACGCACCAGCGCCGATCGACGGGCGCGTGCTCCAACAGCCATTGCACCGGACGCCGGCCCGACCAGGCGAGGCAATCCTCGACCTCCTTCACCTGCTCGGCGGCATGAATGTGCACCGGTCCGCCGTTCGCGAGCGGAATGATCGCCGCAAGCTCGTCCGGCGCCACAGCGCGCAAACTGTGCGGGGCGATGCCGATATTGGCGCCCGGCAGTGCGCTGATCACCTTGCGCGATGCCGTCATCAATGCAGTGAACCGATCGACCGTGCAGATGAAGCGGCGCTGCCCGGCATGCGGCGCTGCGCCTCCAAACGAGCCATGCGCATAGAAACTCGGCAGCAGCGTCAGCGCAATGCCGGAGGCTTCGGCCGCCTGGGCAATGCGCTCGGCCATCTCGGCGGGGTCAGCGTAGGGCGATCCGTCGCGGTCGTGGTGCAGATAGTGGAATTCGCCGACGCGGGTAAAACCCTGCTCGAGCATTTCGACATAGAGCAGCGTCGCAACGGCCGCGACGTCGTCGGGCGTCATGGCCAGCGCGAAGCGATACATCGTCTCGCGCCAGGTCCAGAACGTGTCGGTGGAATCGCCGCGCAGCTCCGCGAGGCCGGCCATGCCGCGCTGGAAGGCGTGACTGTGCAGGCTTGCAAGTCCCGGAAGCGCGATGGCGTGGCGCTCGTCGCCGGCGGCCGCCGCCACGCCCGGTGTCACCGCCGCGATCGCGCCGGCGGTGACGACCACCTGCACGTCATTGGCCCAGCCCGAAGGCAGGAGCGCGGAAGCGAAATGCAGTCGGGTCATGATTTACACGCCGGCTGGACAGAACCGCCTTACGATTATATGTCTAGACATATAAGTCAAGCATCCCCAGGGCGAATGGATACCCGCATGGCAGAGCGCTTCGACCGGATCTGGCACAATGCCCGCCTCGCGACGATGCGGGCCGACCGTCCCGATCTCGGCGAGATCGAGCATGGTGTCATCGCCGCACGCGGCGGCCGCATCGCCTATGCAGGCGCGATAGCGGACTTTCCCGTCGATGCGGACGCGATCGAGCGGATCGATTGCGAGGGGCGCTGGATCACGCCCGGGCTCGTCGATTGCCACACACATCTGGTCTATGGCGGCAACCGCGCGCATGAATTCGAGCTGCGCCTGAAAGGGGCGAGCTACGAGGAGATCGCGCGCGCCGGCGGCGGCATCGTCTCGACCGTGGCGGCAACGCGCAAGGCCAGCGAAGCCGAGCTCGTGGCAGGCGCGCTGCCGCGGCTCGACGCGCTGACGGCTGAGGGCGCCACCACGGTCGAGATCAAGTCCGGCTATGGTCTCGATACCGAGACCGAGATGCGGCAGCTGGCGGCCGCGCGCAGCCTCGGCCGCGAGCGGCCGGTTGCGATCCGCACGTCGTTTTTGGGCGCGCATGCGCTGCCGGTCGAGGCCGACGGCGACAAGGATCGTTACATCAATCTGGTCTGCAAGGAGATGCTGCCGGCGGTCGCAAAAGCGGGCCTCGCCGATGCCGTCGATGCCTTCATGGAGGGCATCGCATTCTCCGCCGAGCAGACCGCGCTTGTGTTCGAAGCGGCGAGGGGACTTGGACTGCCGGTCAAGCTCCATGCCGACCAACTCTCGAATCTTGGCGGCGCTGCGCTCGCCGCGAAATTTTTGGCGCTCTCGGCCGATCATCTCGAGCACACCGACGAAGCCGGTGCCGCCGCAATGGCGAGGGCCGGCACGGTGGCGGTGCTGCTGCCCGGCGCGTTCTACTTCATTCGCGAGACGCAGAAGCCCCCGGTCGAGACGTTCCGCAAGCATGGCGTTCCCATGGCGCTGGCGACCGACTGCAATCCCGGCAGCTCGCCGCTGACCTCGCTGCTGCTCGCGATGAACATGGGGGCGACCCTGTTCCGGATGAACGTGGCCGAGTGCCTTGCCGGCGTCACCCGTGAAGGCGCGCGGGCACTCGGTCTCCTGAATGAGACCGGCACGCTGGAAGCCGGCAAATGGTGCGACCTTGCGATCTGGGAGATCGAGCGGCCCGCCGAGCTGGTGTACCGCATCGGCTTCAATCCGCTGCACAAGCGGGTATGGAGGGGGCAGTGACGGAGCAGGAAACAGCGATCGTCGTCAAGCCGGGAACAGTGAGCCTCGACGATCTCGCGCGCGTGCTCGAAGGCGCCCCGGTCGTGCTCGATCCTTCGTTCTGGCCGCGTGTCGAGGCGGCTGCGCAAATCGTTACGCGAGCTGCGCAGGCGGACGTCCCCGTCTACGGCATCAACACCGGTTTTGGAAAGCTGGCCTCCAAGCGCATTCCGCCGGACCAGACCGCGCTGCTCCAGCGCAACCTCATCGTCTCGCATTGCTGCGGCGTCGGCCCGGCAACGCCGGAGCCGATCGTGCGGTTGATGATGGCGTTGAAGATCGTCTCGCTCGGACGTGGCGCCTCCGGCGTGCGCCGCGCGGTGATCGAGCAGTTGCAGGACATGCTGGCCCGTGGCGTCTGTCCGCTGGTGCCGCAGCAGGGCTCGGTCGGCGCCTCCGGCGATCTGGCACCGCTCGCGCACATGACGGCCGTGATGATCGGCGAAGGGCAGGCGATCGTTGACGGGAAAACCGTATCCGGCGCCGACGCTCTCGCGGCGGCCGGCGTCAAGCCGCTGACCCTCGGGCCGAAGGAAGGCCTCGCGCTGATCAACGGCACGCAATTCTCGACGGCCTACGCCATATCAGGCGTGCTGCGTGCATATCGCCTCGCCCGCGCCGCACTCGTGACCGGTGCGCTGTCGGTGGATGCGGCGATGGCCTCGACGGCACCGTTCCGTCCCGAAATCCAGGCGCTGCGCGGCCATGCCGGCCAGATCGCGGCGGCCGCGACGTTGACCGCGCTGCTCGACGGCAGCGACATCCGCCTCTCTCACCTCGAAGGCGACGAGCGTGTCCAGGATCCTTATTGCCTGCGCTGCCAGCCACAGGTTGCAGGCGCAGCCCTCGATCTGATCACGCAGGCCGCACGCACGCTGATCGTCGAGGCCAACGCGGTCACCGACAACCCGCTGGTGCTGGTCGAGACCGGGGAGATCGTCTCCGGCGGCAATTTCCACGCCGAGCCGGTGGCCTTCGCCGCCGACGCGATCGCGCTGGCGCTGTCGGAGATCGGCGCGATCAGCGAGCGGCGCATCGCGACGCTGGTCGATCCCGCGCTCAATTTCGGCCTGCCGCCGTTCCTCACCCCCGATCCCGGCCTCAATTCCGGCTTCATGATCGCCGAGGTGACGGCGGCCGCGCTCTATGCCGAGAACAAGCAGCGTGCGCTCGCCTGCTCGATCGATTCGACTCCGACCAGCGCCAACCAGGAGGACCATGTCTCGATGGCCGCGCATGCCGCGCGGCGCCTGTCCGACATGGCCGACAATCTCGCCGCCATTCTCGGCATCGAGCTTCTGGTCGCCGCCCAAGGCATCACGCTGCGCGCGCCACATGCGACCAGCGCGCCGCTGGTCACCGTCATTGCCGCGTTGCGTGAGCAGGTGCCTGCGCTCGCTGCCGATCGCTACATGGCCGGCGATCTCGCCAAGGCCGCTGCATTGATCGAAGCCGATGCGCTTCCGGCTGCCGCGGTCGCCCGGCTTCGTTTCGATCCGTTTCCGAGACTCGTCTGAAGAGGTCCACATGAACCGCCGACTGGACAATGACCGCACCATCCGCGCTCCCCGCGGCAGCGACATCAGCGCCAAGAGCTGGCTCACGGAAGCGCCGTTGCGCATGCTGATGAACAATCTCGACCCAGACGTTGCGGAGCGCCCGAGCGAGCTCGTCGTCTATGGCGGCATCGGCCGCGCCGCGCGCGACTGGGAAAGTTTCGACCGGATCGTTGCGGCTTTGCGCAAGCTGGAAGCCGACCAGACGCTGCTGGTGCAATCTGGCAAGCCGGTCGGTGTGTTCCGGACCCATGCCGACGCGCCGCGCGTGCTGATCGCGAACTCCAATATCGTGCCGCATTGGGCCACGCTCGATCATTTCAACGAGCTCGATCGCCAGGGCCTGATGATGTACGGCCAGATGACGGCGGGCTCCTGGATCTATATCGGCAGCCAGGGCATCGTGCAGGGCACCTATGAAACCTTCGTCGAGGTCGGCCGTCGCCATTATGGCGGCAGCCTCGCCGGCAAATGGATTCTCACGGCCGGCTTGGGAGGCATGGGCGGTGCGCAGCCGCTGGCCGCGACCATGGCCGGCGCTTCGATGCTTGCAGTCGAATGCCAGCCGAGCCGCATCGAGATGCGCCTACGGACCGGCTATCTCGACCGGCAGGCCGCAACGCTCGACGAAGCGCTCGCGATCATGGCGGACGCCGCGAAGACGAAGAAGGCGGTCTCGGTCGGCCTGCTCGGCAATGCCGCCGAGATTTTCCCGGAGCTCGTTCGTCGCGGCGTCAAGCCTGATATCGTCACCGACCAGACCAGCGCGCATGATCCGATCAACGGCTACTTGCCGAAGGGCTGGGCGCTTGCCGAATGGGAAGCCAAGCGCGCGTCCGATCCGAAGACGGTGGAGCGCGCCTCGAAGACGTCGATGGTCGAGCATGTCCAGGCCATGCTGGACTTCCATGCCCAGGGCATTCCGACGCTCGACTACGGCAACAATATCCGCCAGATGGCGCAGGACATGGGCCTGAAGAACGCGTTCGATTTCCCCGGCTTCGTGCCCGCCTATATCCGCCCGCTGTTCTGCCGCGGCGTCGGGCCGTTCCGCTGGGCCGCGCTGTCGGGCGATCCCGAGGACATCTTCAAGACCGACGCCAAGGTCAAGGAGCTGATGCCCGACGATAAGCATCTGCACAATTGGCTCGATATGGCCAAGGAGCGCATCAAGTTCCAGGGCCTGCCGGCGCGGATCTGCTGGGTCGGCCTCGGCGATCGCCATCGCCTCGGCCTTGCCTTCAACGAGATGGTGGCGCGCGGTGAATTGAAGGCGCCGATCGTGATCGGTCGCGATCATCTCGACAGCGGCTCGGTGGCAAGCCCCAACCGCGAGACCGAGGCGATGAAGGATGGATCGGATGCGGTGTCCGATTGGCCGCTGCTCAATGCGCTGCTCAATTGCGCCAGCGGGGCGACCTGGGTCTCGCTGCATCATGGCGGCGGCGTCGGCATCGGCTATTCGCAGCATGCCGGCATGGTGATCGTCGCCGACGGCACGCCCGAGGCTGCGAAGCGGATCGAGCGCGTGCTGTGGAACGATCCCGCCAGCGGCGTCATGCGCCACGCCGATGCCGGCTACGACATCGCGATCGAGTGCGCCCGCGACAAGGGGCTCGATCTGCCGAGCCTAGCGAAGTAGACGAGGGGCTTAGGCCACGACCTTGGCCTCGGTGCCGTCGAGGCGCCGGCTCTCCTTCGCCAGATGGTCGCCAATCGCATCGGCCGGCATGGGCTTGGCGAAATAATAACCCTGGATGAAGTCGCACCCCAGGCGGCGCAGGGTGTCGAGCTGAGCACGGGTCTCGACGCCCTCGACGACGCAGGCGATCTCCATGTCGTCGCAGAGGCCGGTGAGCGATTTGATGATCTTGTGGCTGACGGGATTCTCGTTGATGTCGGAAACGAAGCTGCGGTCGACCTTGATCTTGTCGAGCGGCAGCCGGTGCACGTGGCTCAACGACGAATAGCCGGTGCCGAAATCGTCCAGCGAAATGCCGCAGCCCATTGCCTTCAGCGTTGCGATCGATTGCTGCGCGCGGACGAAGTCGAAGGTGACGGCGGTTTCGGTGATCTCGAAATCGATCCGCTGTGGCGGCAGCCCGCTCTTCTCGATGATGGCGATCAGCGGCAAGATGCCTTCCGCCGCGCAGACGTCGTGTGCAGAGAGGTTGAACGAGAGGCGGATGTGATCGGGCCACGTCCTGGCGACGGCGAGTGCGCGCACCAGCAGCGCTTGCGTCAGCGGCCGGATCAGACCGATGCGCTCGGCAGCCGGAATGAAATCGGCCGGAGAGACCAGGCCGAGGCGGGCGCTGCGCCAGCGCGCCAGCACCTCGAAGCCGGCGGTGTGCTCGCTCATGGCATCGACGATCGGCTGGAACACCAGGTCCATCTCGGTGGCGAAATCAGCGGTGCGCAGCAGGTTCTCGATGACCCCGCGACTGCGGATCTCGGCCTCGAGCTCGCTCGAGAAGATCACGGTGCGGCCGCGCAGATGGCGCTTGGCATGGTAGAGCGAATAATCGGCGCATTCATACAGTGCTTCCGCGGTCGTGGCCGATTGCGGAAACAACGCAAAGCCGATCGAGCAGGACAGCCCCGTATGAGCGGTATCGAGCTGATAGGGAAGCTTGACCTGGTCGCCGATGCGCTGGCCCAGCCGTAGCAGATCCGCATCATTGGGGTCGCCGCACACGACGAGGCCGAACTCGTCACCGCCGAGTCGGGCGAATTCGACCCGGTGCGGACCAAAACCCTCGCAGACCTCGCGGATGCGCCGGCCGGCCTCGATCAGGACGCGGTCGCCGACTGAGTGGCCGTAATTGTCGTTGATCGGCTTGAAGCCGTCGAGATCGATGATGCCGACTGCGACCCGGACTTTCCTGCGTTCGGCATCGGTGAAGGCGCTCGACAGCTCGGCGAAGAAGCGGCGGCGGTTCGGTAGCTCGGTGAGTGAATCGAGATTGGCAAGGCGGAAGTTCTCGTCAGAGAGCGCCTGCGTCGCCGCCTGTTGCGCGAGCAGCGACTTGCGGCTGGCGACGAGATCGGCGAAGTCGCGATAGTGATGAACAACACCGTCACCATCGCGCCGGAAACCAGGAGGTTGTTGACCGCGATCGCCTTCAGCGTCGGCTCGCCCGTGGCGAAGAAAAACAACACATAGGGAACGTCGACGATCAGCGTCACGATCAGCGCCGCCGAGCGCAGATGCATCAGCGAGAAGATGCAGCCGATCACGGTGACCGCCATGTAGAAGGCGACCTGGCTCTTGGCGAAGGGATCGCCGTAGGGGTACAGCGCGAACGACCAGGCGGTGAAGCCGGCACCGATCGGCAGGGTCAGCCAATTGGTGGCGCGCAGATTGCGCAGGATGTCGGCATCGCTGCGAACGAGCCGGCGCTGGCGTAGCCACCAGAAGGTCCGTGAGCCTGCGAGCACCGTCAGCACGGCCGGCACGATCGTCGTCAGCCAGTCCGGCGCCACGTTCACATAGGTGTAGGCGACCGCAATCGTGTTGCTGATGAGGATGAAGTAGAGCAGTGGGATCTGCTTGGAGAAGGCATCGAACTGCGCGCGTGTGAGATCCGGATTGTCGGCGGGAACGCGAAACAATCGCATCGCGGCAGCAAGACGAGATTTCAATTCGGCAACAGGCATTGAAATACGAGCCCCAGATCCCTGAAAAACGGGGCAATCTTGCACGGCACGGGTAAAGGGCCCGTTAGATCGACGCTAGCCGGGCTCGGCCAGCACTGGTTGCGCGCTGCCTCAGGATCTTCCGGTCGCGTGCATTGGTGAGGTCCCGTTAAGGATAGCCGGCGGCAAGGGGCGTGCGTCTCAGGCACGTCGTCCGAAATCGCCGCAGCTACGCCCTGCTCGCCATGGGTGTCAGCGAGTGCTCGGTGCGGGCGACCGAGAGCGGTGCAAGCGGCCTAGCGTCCGATCGTCACACCTGCGGTCGAGCGCATGGCGTCCCGCAGGCTGGTCGCCCTCTTGTCGTCGAGAACCTGCCGCGTCAGCACGGTGGTCTGGCCAGGCGTGTCGAGGATCGACTCGCCGCGCGAGGAGGAGAGCCGATCGGCCTTGTAGGGAGCGGCCGGATCGGTGGCGGGCCCAGTCATGTGATGCGGCCGCTTGCCCGCGGCGAGCGCCGGCTGCGAGACAGCAAGCGCGATCACGACAAAGAGCAATGGTCTTGCGTGCATCTGGGATCTCCCATGTCGGGACATCAGCCTAGCACATTCTCGTGGTGGTCGCAGACGAAAGGATCAGGCGAGAACGGCCTGGCGCTCGCGCGCCGGCTCGCGAATCCGCTCGATGCTCCGCGGCTCGGCGAGCCGCGTGAAGCTCCGATGGCCCGCCTGCACGGGGGCCTCGACGATGACGCCCTCACAGACGATCTGTCCGCCGAGCATCCTGAATTCCAGCTTGTCGTAGCGCGGCATTGTCTCGCCGGCCGCCGGCGGCAGCAGCCCGACGCTTCCCTGGATGTTCAGCGCGGCCTCGCCGGTGCCGTGAAGCTGCGGATTCCACATCCTGATTCCGCTCTCGGCCCAGCGCTGCCGGATCAGCGCGGCGCGGTCGGCGGGCTCTACGGCGCGCGCGCGAACTTTCGGTGCGCTGCGGATCTCTGGCGAAGGAGACGTGAGAGCCGGAGCTGGTTCAGCTTCCGCGACGTCGCTGGATGACTCGTTGGCTACCGCCGCAATGGCCGTGGCGAGCGGAACATCATTTGCGGGCGTCGGCGCGATTGCGACAACGGGCGCCGGATCGATCTCGGCGCTGGCTTCAGAGACAACAGCCGCCACGTTCTCGACGTCGACCGGGATTGCTTCGGCGGCATCGGGTACGAGATCGAGGGATACGTCGGGCGCGGGGGCAGCCTCGATGATGAGGGCAGGGAGATCGGCCGAAGCGGTCGCGACGTCTGCTGATGAAGCCACAATCTCTTCTGCGGTGGCAGAGTCGATCTCTGCAGAGATTCCAGCAGGCGATGCATCATCGTCCACGACGGCGAGATCGGAGGCTGCAACTGGCTCGTTCTCCACACCGGCCGATGCAGCCAACGCCTCCTCGGTCGCTGGCGGCGCCGCAGGCGCCTCGATTGCCGTTGCCAACTCTGAAGATGAGTCGCCGATGCAGGTATCGTCGGCCGCAATGTCCGCGACGACCGACACAGCCGCATCGTTCTCCGCGACCGGAGCGGTGGCGGCGAGATCAGCCTCATCGTGGACTGGATCATAGCTGATCTCGGCGATTGGCTCTGGAGTAGTGCTGGCAACGTCTTCGGCGATGGCAGATGAAGCCTCTGCAGTCGGCGCGACGTCGAGGTTGCCGCTGTGCGGCACAGGCCGAAGCCGGGAAAACGCCCAGTTCACCGCTGGAATGCGGCGCAGCAACGATATCAGTCTCGAAAGCACTGGGAGTTGTCCAAGAGGTGCTCGGCGTGAGGCAATCGCTGATTCGTCAGCAATGTGAAAACCTGCCCCGGCCGTCACACCCGTGTCAACGTAGGCAGGACCAATTGCAGAACATCCGCGCATCCATTCTGCGGGGCGAATGCCGCTCCGCAGAGTGGAGTGCCGTTCGCGATTGCTTCAATTGACTCGCATCCCTAGAGATATTGGATCCTCAGGTCACTTGCCGGAGCCGGTGCCGCCGGTACCCGCACTGCCGCCGGCCTGGCTGCTCATGTTGTTGGTGTCGCTGCCGCCGGCCGAAGGCGACTGCGCGCCCTTGCCGTCGCTGGCCTCGTTCTGCATGTTCGATGAACGTCCTGTCGTCATTCCCTTGGTTGCCGGGCCTCGCGATGAGGGGCCGACATCGCCCTGACCGGATGCGCCGGGTGCGGGTTGTGTCTGCGCCAAAGCGCCACCTGTCGCCAGCGCCATGACGCATGCGGAGGCCAGGATGATCTTCTTCATCGGATTCTCCGTGACTTGCATCCGGTCAACTCGCGTGCGCTGACCGCGTTCCTGCCGACGCGCGGCAGCCTTTGCTCTCGTTGCGATCCAAGGTTGGGGTTCCCGTCGTCGTCGCGAGCCGCTATTCAGAACCGTCATTGTCTGGTCGGGGACGGCGCATGAGGAAGCTTGCCATCATCGGAGCGGTTCTGCTCTGGTCCACCATCGCATCCGCACAGGATCGCACCATCACCGTGGCGTCGACCACCTCGACGGAACAGTCGGGGCTGTTCGGCCATCTGCTGCCGCTGTTCGCGAAGGCCGAAGGCATCGGCGTGAAGGTCGTCGCCGTCGGCACCGGCCAGGCTCTGGATATCGGGCGGCGCGGCGATGCCGACGTGGTGTTCGTCCACGACAGGCCCGCCGAGGACAAGTTCATGTCCGAAGGGCAGGGCGTGAAGCGCTTCGACGTCATGTACAACGACTTCGTCATCGTCGGCCCCAAGAGCGATCCAGCGCAGATCTCGGGCAGCAAGGACGTGGTCGAGGCGCTGCGCAGGATTGCGACCGCGAAAGCGCCGTTCATCTCGCGCGGCGACAAGTCCGGCACGCATGCGGCCGAGCTGAGGCTATGGAAGGAGGCCGGCGTCGACCTCAGTGCCGGCAAGGACACTTGGTATCGGGAGATCGGCCAGGGCATGGGCCCGGCGCTGAACATGGCCTCGTCGTGGAACGCCTACCTCCTGTCGGACCGCGGCACCTGGCTGTCGTTCAAGAACCGCGGCGAACTCGCCATCCTGACCGAGGGGGACAAGCGGCTCTTCAACCAGTACGGCGTCATGCTGGTGAATCCTGAAAAGCATCCGAACGTGAAGGCGAAGGAGGGACAGGCCTTCATCGACTGGCTGATTTCGCCGCAAGGGCAGGACGCGATCGCCGGGTACAAGGTCGGCGGCGCGGAGCTATTTTTCCCCAACGCGCCCCACTAGGACGAAGGCGACGGTCGACACCGCGACGCTGAGTGCGAGCAGGATCAGCCCGAGTCCGAGCGCGAGCGGCAGGTCGCCTTTGCTGGTTTCCAGTGCGATCGCCGTCGTCATCGTGCGGGTGAAGCCGCGGATATTGCCGCCGACGATGATGATGGCGCCGACTTCCGCGATGGCGCGCCCGAACGCGGCGAGAAAGGCCGTCAGCAGCGAGGTCCGGCCGAGCGCGAACAGCAGGGCCATGCTGCGCAGGGCCGACAGTCCGTCGATCCGCGCCAGGTCGCCATACTCCGCCCACAGCAGGCTTGCCGGCCGGTGCACCAGCGCCACCACGATGGGCGTCGCCAGCAGCGTCTGCGCGATCACCATGGCGGCTGGCGTGAACAGCAAGCCCGCCGCCCCGAACGGGCCGGACCGCGACAGCAGGAGATAGAGGGCGAGCCCGACCACGACCGGTGGAAGGCCGAGCAGCGCATTGGTCAGAATGACGATGACTTGGCGTCCCCGGAAGCGGGTGATCGCAAGCAGGGCTCCAAAGGGGGCGCCGATCAGAAGTGCGAGGATGCTGGCGGTCAGGCTGACCCTTACGGACAAGGCGACGATGCCCAATAGCTCGGTGTCGGCCTCGCCGATCAGCGCAAAGGCGGCACCGATGGATCGTGCGAAATCGTTCATCCGTCTCGGGCCAAGCTCCTGTTCCGCGGCAGCCCCGCGCCGCCGTTCTCGCCGCTGCCGCTGCCATAATCAAGGCCCGCGGTAGCCCCCAACGGTTGGGCAGCCCCACCGGGGGTTGGAGCAAGGCTCAGGATGACCGGAAAACGCGGCCAGTGACCTACAATCGAGGCACCTGGCCGCCCCGCGGGCGGCTTTATTCCGGCCTCGGATGCGCTAAGGAACAGGATCGGGTCGCGCCAGCCCAGTGGCGGTGCTAGACCCTGATGCAGGAACAATGGGGCCGGGCTGCAACTGGCTCGCCCGCAAGGATGAAGGATGTGACGCAATGATCCAGACCGTTGGCATCATCGGGGCAGGGACCATGGGGAACGGCATCGCGCAGGTCTGCGCCGCCGCGGGCCTGTCGGTCGTGATGGTCGATATTTCCGATGCGGCGGTGAGCCGCGGCCTGTCGACCGTCGGCGGAAGCCTCGAGCGGCTGGTCAAGAAAGAGAAGATGTCGGCGGCCGACCGCGAGGCGACGCTCAAGCGCATCACCGGCACCACCGACCGGGCGAAGCTGTCGGATTGCGACCTCGTCATCGAGGCCGCCACCGAAAACGAGGAGCTCAAGGTCAAGATCCTGAAGG
Source organism: Bradyrhizobium sp. NC92 (assembly GCF_025200865.1). Classification (NCBI taxonomy): domain Bacteria; kingdom Pseudomonadati; phylum Pseudomonadota; class Alphaproteobacteria; order Hyphomicrobiales; family Nitrobacteraceae; genus Bradyrhizobium; species Bradyrhizobium sp. NC92. The sequence continues at coordinate 6,070,507 of NZ_CP104171.1, read as the reverse complement.
ATCTCTGCGCCACGCTGTCGCCGCGCACGCTGGTCGCAACCAACACCTCTTCGATCTCGATCACGAAGCTCGCGGCGGCGACCGACCGTCCCGACCGCTTCATCGGCATGCACTTCTTCAATCCGGTGCCGGTGATGGCGCTGCTCGAACTCATCCGTGGGCTGCAGACCTCGGACGACACCCATGCGAAGGCGCTGGATTTCGCCAAGCGCGTCGGCAAGGTGGCGATCACGGCCAAGAACAGCCCGGGCTTCGCCGTCAACCGCATCCTGTGTCCGATGATCAACGAGGCGATCTTCGCGCTGCAGGAGGGCATCGCGACGGCGGAGGAAATCGACGCCGGCATGAAGCTCGGCTGCAACCATCCGATCGGGCCGCTCGCACTTGCCGATCTCGTCGGGCTCGACACCATGCTTTCGGTGATGGAGGTCTTTTACAAGGGCTTCAACGATCCTAAATATCGGCCAGCCCCGCTGCTGAAGGAGATGGTCGATGCCGGCCATCTCGGCCGCAAGACCGGGCAGGGCTTTTACACCTATACCGCCTGATGAAGGCATTGGCGGCGGGCACCTAGCGTCCGCCGCCAGATCCCCGCAATTTGCGCTGCGACAAAGACGCCGCGCGCAATTGGCCCGACAATGTCGAACGGGCAGCCTGCGGGAACAACGGAACGGATAACAAAGGACATGTCGGATCGACTGAAGGCCGAGCGGGAAGCTGCGGCCGCGCGGCGGAACCTGTTGACCCAGGATGCGATCGAGCGCACCGGGATCACCGAGGAGATGATCGCAGAACTCGTCACCCGCTTCTACGGACGCGTGCGTGAGGACACGCTGCTCGGGCCCGTCTTCGCCGTCGTGCAGAACTGGGACGAGCATCTCGCCAAGCTCAGGGATTTCTGGTCGTCGGTCGTGTTGATGAGTGGCCGCTATCATGGCTCGCCGATGCGGGCACACCTGCCGCTGAGCCTGGCCGGAGGCCATTTCGATCGCTGGCTCGAGCTGTTCGAGCAGACCGCGCGCGAGGTCTGCCCGCCGGCGGCGGCTGCGCTGTTCATCGACAAGGCGCGTCGCATCGCCGACAGTTTTGAAATGGCGTCGGCAACACTTGCGGGCCGCATCGCTTCGCCGCGTCACGTGCTCAGGTCGTGAATACAAAATGCCTGCCTGAGAAAGGTGCAGCTCGCGTTGCGTGATGGCGCGCCGCACCAATTCCCGCAGCATCGATCTGATCTGCAAAATCATCATGCCGTTCGCGCAATGCGATGTAGAATTCGCGAAAACGCGCTGGAACGCATTTAGCCTTGCTCAATCAACGCGAGCAAAGCCACATTGATGCACTGCGGCGCCAAGTCTTCGCCTTGTTTTCGGCAGAGTTCCAGCGCCTGCTAACGGGCATGGTTCGCGCATCGGTCGATACTAATTCACAATCCTCAGAGAGTGCTGCGGAACCCGACGTCGATGCGGGTGCCGAGCAGACGCGGCGATCCATGCTGCTCGGTGCGCTCGCGACGACAGCGTGCCTCGGCTGTTCCACCCAGGCCCGCGCAGGTGAGGATCCGCCCGGCTCGGATGAGCGGCCGCAGAAAGGCGACCTGCTCGTCTTCTCCGAAGGTGACCAGGAGGGAAAGCTCATCACCGCGGCCGATCTCAAGGCCGGCGGACCGCCGGTCCATGCCTGGCCGAAGGACCCCACCTCAGCGGTGGTGCGCAGCGCCTCACGGCTCAACGAGATCCTGATCATCAAGCTTGATCCCGCCGACCTCGACGAGAAGACCCGCGCGCGGGCCGTCGACGGCATCATCGCCTATTCGGCGATCTGCTCGCATGCGGGCTGTCCCGTCACTGCCTGGGTGAAGAGCGATGTCGGCGACAAGGAGGTGTTCAAGTGCATGTGCCACAACTCCGAATTCGATCCCCGCGCGGGCGCGCAGGTCGTGTTCGGGCCGGCACCGCGGCGGCTTGCAGCGCTGCCGCTGGCGCTCGCTGACGGTTCGCTCAGCGTCGCCGGCAATTTCATGGGAAAGGTAGGTGGCACACAGCCAGGATGATGGACGGATGCGGGCTGAGCCCGCGTCACGAACGGCCGCCTCCGCCGACGCGGCGGACGACGGGACGAACGACAAGAATTCACAACAAGAATTCAAGCGGATGAAAAAGGGGAACGTCCATGAAACTCTCCATGACCAGGAAGCAATTCTACCTGTCCGGCTTCGTCGCCTTCACCTGCCTCGTTTCGACCGCCGCGCTGGCTGGCCCGATCGAGAATTATTCGCCCGTCACTTCGCAGCGGCTCGAAAATCCGGAGCCAGGCAATTGGATGCTCTACCGGCGCACCTATGACGGGCAGGGCTTTAGCCCGCTCGACCAGATCAATACCTCCAACGTGAAGAACCTCACACCGGTCTGGACCTTCGCCACCGGCGTGGTCGAAGGCCATCAGGCACCGCCGATCGTCAACAATGGCGCGATGTTCGTGACGACCCCGATGGGGCAGGTGATCGCGCTGAATGCGAAGACCGGCGACGAATACTGGCGCTACAAGCGGCAGCTTCCTGACGATCTGTTCCAGCTGCATCCGACCAACCGCGGCGTCGGCCTCTGGGAGGACAAGCTCTACCTCGCCACCACGGACGACCACGTGGTCGCGCTCGATGCCAAGACCGGCAAGGTGCTGTGGGACACGAAGGTGCAGGACTACAGGAAGGGCCAGTACCTGACCCTGATGCCATTGATCGTTGACGGTAAGGTCATCGTCGGCGGCTCCGGCGGCGAGTTCGGCGTGCGTGGCTACATCGTGGCTTATGATGCCAAGGACGGCAAGGAGCTGTGGCGGACCTACACCATCCCCGGTGAAGGCGAGCCCGGTCACGACACCTGGCAAGGCGACGACTGGAAGAACGGCGGTGGGTCGGCCTGGATGACAGGCAATTACGACAAAGAGACCAAGACGATCTATTGGGGTGTCGGCAACGCCGCGCCGTGGCCGGGCGACTCGCATCCCGGCGACAATCTCTACACGTCATCAGTGCTCGCGCTCGATCCCAACACCGGCAAGATCAAGACCTATCACCAGTATCACCAGAACGATTCCTGGGATTGGGACGAGGTCGAAGCACCGATGCTGATCGACCTGCAACGCGATGGCCGCAACATCAAGAGCCTGGTCCATCCGGGACGCGACGCGATCTTCTGGGTGCTCGAGCGCACGCCGACCAAGATCAACTACGTCGCCGGCTGGCCGTTCGTCTTCACCGACGTCTGGAAGGGCATCGAACCCGAGACCGGCAAGCCGATCGTCGACCCCGCGCACAAGCCGGTCATGGGCAAGCGCGTGGAGTTCTGCCCGTCGCTGTGGGGCGGCAAGGACTGGCCGTCGGCGGCCTACAGCCAGAAGACCGGCCTCGTCTACGTGCCCGCCAACGAGAATTTCTGCGGCGGCTTTACCGGCGAGAAAGTGCCGCTCAAGCCGGGCGAGCTCTGGCTCGGCACCAAGCCGGAAGATATCGGCCTGAAGACGAAGCCGGGTGCGGATCATTTTGGCGAGCTCCAGGCCTGGGATCCCGCAACCGGCAAGAAGGTCTGGCAGCACAACTTCCCAAAGTCGCAACTGTTCGGATCGGTCACGGCGACCGCGGGCGATCTCGTCTTCGTCGGAGGGACCAACGACCGCTATTTCCGCGCCTTCCACGCCAAGACGGGCGAATTGTTGTGGGAGCAGAAGACCAACTCCGGCATCGTCGGCATGCCGGTGTCCTACGAGATCGACGGCACGCAATACATCGCGATCCAGTCGGGATGGGGCGTCGACGCGCAGCGCATCCAGGATGCGCTCGTGACCAACAACATCGGCATCGAAGCCAACGTGCCGCAGGGCGGCGTCATCTGGGTCTTCGCGCTGAAGAAATAGCTCCGCGGGCGGATCGACAGAAGCGGAGCAGCAGGGGGGTGGCGAATGCGGCGGACGGCAACGTCCGCCGCATTTTGTGGCTCTTCCTTCTCCCCTTGTGGGAGAAGGTGGCGCGAAGCGCCGGATGAGGGGTTCTATCCGCGCGCATTCATCGGGAGATTGTCGCGCAGAGGCAGACCCCTCACCCAAGTGAGTGCGCATCGACCAGCGTCGCTGCCCTCTCCCACATCCGCCTTCGCCAAGGCTTCGGTGGACAAAACCGGAGAGGGCGCATCAATGCGCAGGCGCTAAAGCTACTTCCCCTCGCGCTCGACCTTGTCCTTTTCCTTCTGGTTCATCTCGCGAATCTTGGGATCGGGGTTGTGCTGCCCGGTGGTCTGGGTGGTGGAGGCGGGCGGGGCGTTGGCGTTGGGCAGCGAATTCTGGTCGGGGCCGGTGGGGCGCGTGGCCGTGGTCGGCGGCGTCGTGCTGCTCTGGGCGAATGCGCCCGCGGCAATCAAAAGAAAGGCGCCCGACAGCGAGACTGCGAGCGCCTTTGAGATGTTGGTCATCGATCTGCTCCTGTCAGATCGATGCAAACGGCGCGAGGCCGCTTCTGTTCCGCGGCTACGCCTCCAATTGCTTGCCGATCGGAAGCGAGCGGATGCGTTTTCCCGTCGCCGCGAAGATCGCGTTGATCAGGGCCGGCGCGAACGGGGGAACACCGGGCTCGCCGACGCCGCTCGGCGGCGTGTCGGGTCCGGGCGGCACGACGTAGACGTTGGTCACCACAGGCGAGTCGTCCATCCTGACGACCTGGAAGTCGTCAAAATTCTTCTGCTGCACCTTGCCGTCCTTGAAGGTGATCTCGCCGTATTTGGCAAGGCTCAGCCCCATGATCGCCGCGCCCTCGATCTGCGAAGCGATGCGCTCGGGGTTGACGTAGGTGCCGCAATCGATCGCGGTGTCGACCCGCGGCACCGTCAGCTTGCCCTTGTCGTCGACGGCCACCTCGACGATGGTCGCGATGTAGCTGACGAAGCTGCGGTGCACGGCGATGCCGAGACCGTGGCCCTTCGGCACCTTTCGGCCCCATTCACCCTTCTCGGCGACCAGCTCGACCACCTTGCGCAGGCGCGCGGTATCGATCGGGTAGCTGTCCTGGGGCTCGCCGTAATTCCAGAGGTCCTTCACGTTGGGCTTGACGATGCGAGGCGAGCCGATCAGCTCGAGCAGCATGTCCTTCTGGTCGCGCCCTGTTGCCTGCGCGATCTCGCCGACCATCGACTGGACGGCAAAGGCGCGCGGGATGTTCGAGACCGAGCGGAACCAGCCGATGCGGGTGAACGCCGCGGCTTCCGGGTTCTCACAAGAGATGTTCGCGATCTCGAACGGCATATCGACCAGGCCCATGCCGATCTCGAACGGCGCCTGATGCACCGTGCCGGCGGCAAAGGTCGAGGCGATGCTGGGAGCCACGCTGCGATGGCGCCAGGCGATCACCTTGCCGCTCTTGTCGAGGCCGGCCTCGATCCGTTCGACCGAGACAGTGTGCAGGAAGCCGTTGTGGATGTCGTCCTCCCGCGTCCATTGCACCTTCACCGGCGCGCCGAGCTCTTTCGAGAGCAGCGCGGCTTCGAGCGCAAAGTCGCATTTCGACTTGCGTCCGAACCCGCCGCCGAGCAGGGTCACGTTGACGGTGACGTTGGCCTCGGGAATGTCGAGCGTCTTGGCGACGTCCTCGCGGGTGCCGCCGGGGCTTTGCACCGGCGCCCAGATCTCCGCCTTGTCGCCCTTGACGTCCGCGACCGCCACCGGCGGCTCCATGGAGACATGGGCGAGATGCGGGAGGTAGTACTCGCCGACGATCACCTTGTCGGCGCTCTTCAAGGCAGCGTCCGCATCGCCCTCCTTGCGCAGCACGAGGCCGGGTTTGCGCGAGGCTTCTTCGAGCTCCTTGCGGTAGGCGACCGAGTCGTATTTGCCGTTGGGGCCGTCGTCCCAGACCAGCTTCAAGGCGTCGCGGCCCTTGATCGCCGCGCCGGTGTTGCGCGCGATCACCGCAACGCCCCCGAGCGGCTGGAACTTCGACGGCCATGGCCAGCCGCGAACCTGCATCACCTTCTCGACGCCGGGGATCTTCAAGGCCTCTTCCGGCTCGAACTTGACCAGCTTGCCGCCGGTCACCGGCGGGCGGGCGATCACGGCATATTTCATGCCCGGCAGCCGCACGTCGGCTCCATAGCGCGCCTTGCCGGTGGTGATGTCATGGAGATCGACGATGCCGATCTGGCCCTTGCCGAGATAGCGGAAGTTCTTGGGGTCCTTCAGCTTGAGGCCCTCGATGCTCGGCACCGATTCCTTTGCGGCGTCGGCAGCAAGCTCGCCGAAGCCGAGCTTGCGCCCGCTGGCGCTGTGCACGACCTCGTGGTTGACCGCCTTGACCTCGGTCGCCGGCACGCCCCAGCGCTTGGCTGCGGCCTGCTCCAGCATGGTGCGGGCGGAGGCGCCGATCTGGCGCATCGGAATCAGATAATGCCGCGTGCTGCGCGAGCCGTCGGTGTCCTGGTTGCCGAATTTGACCTCGTCGCCATGGGCCTGCTGCACCTTGACCCTGGACCAGTCGGCCTCCATCTCCTCGGCCACGATCAGCGGCAGGCTGGTGCGCACGCCGGTGCCCATTTCCGAACGGTGCCCGACGATGGTGACGATGCCATCCGCGCCTACCGAAACGAAAACGCGCGGATCGACCACGACGCCATGCGGCATCTTGCCGGCGCCGGTCTCATAGGCGAGCGCCTGGCGCGACATCACGGGGGCGGCGAGCACGAAGCCGCCGGTGACGCCGAGCCCCTTCAGGATGCTTCGGCGCGTGACCTTCTCGACCTTGAGGTGCTTTTCGAAGCCGCGCAGCTTGCCGGGATTATCGATGAAGTTCATGTCACACCCCCGTCGATGCGAGATGGACGGCGTTCTCGATGCGCTGGTAGCAGCCGCAGCGGCAGATGTTGCCGGCCATCCCTTCGCGGATCTGGTCGTGCGAGGGTTTCGGGTTATCCATCAGGAGGGCCGCAGCCTGCATGATCTGGCCAGCCTGGCAGAAGCCGCATTGGGGCACGTTGAGCTGGCGCCACGCCTTCTGCACCGGGTGATCGCCATTCGGATGCAGACCCTCGATCGTGGTGACCTCGCGACCGGCGACATCGTTGACGGACGTGATGCAGGCGCGCACCGCTTGCTTGTCGACGATGACCGTGCAGGCGCCGCACAGCGCCTGGCCGCAGCCGTATTTGGTGCCGGTCAGTCCGGCCTCGTCACGCAGGAACCAGAGTAGCGGGAGATCCGGGTCGCCGTCCCAGCTCTGTTCCTGGCCGTTGATCTTCACCTTGATCATGATCGTGCCTCGCTCTTCATAAGCATGCCAAATTCAAAATTCCGCCGCCGGTCGGCGACGGTTCGTGCGTCGTCTCGCCACGTCCCGCCGTGGTCCCGCGCGGGCAAATCCCGGAGGGAGGCAGGAACGCGGATGGCGATGTCTGGATGTGCTCGATACCTCCCGTTTTCTTCTTGATTGATTGTCTTCGCGCGGCATCGTGACGGCACGACCCTAGCAGAGATCGCTCCGACCCGGCGTTCACAGCCGGGTGTTCTCACCGGGAAAAGATTGCATCGACGGTTTGTCAAAAGCAGGGCGCGTCATCCCGCCGCCTGCTCATCGAATGGGCGCAACGAAAAAAGCTTCGTCCGCCAGCAAGACCGAACGGACGAAGCAGTAGGCCTCAGTCGAGGGAGGGAGAACGCAGGACACCGCGAACTTCAAGCAGGAAGCGGTCGGTCCTGCGCAGTCATTCAGAGACCAGGACTGAGGAGCCGATGGCCCTTACTCACGCGTGGTGCAGAAGCGGCGGCATTGCGCCGCGGGTCCGGTGCGGCTCGCTGGCGGCGACGGGCGCTAGCGAGCCGAAGATGGTGTGGCCGAGGTCTGGCGGCCGGCCAGCTCGGGCCCTCTCAGGCGGCCTTGGCCTTCGCCACATGGGTTGCGATCGCATCCATCAGGGCCGGCGACAGGCAGTCATAGGGCTCGAGGCCGATCTCCTTCAGCCGCGAACGGATGCCGGCCATCTGCTCGGGCTTCACGCCCGATTCGATCACGGAGGAGACGAAGGCGGCGAATTGCGGCGCCTGCGAGCCCTGCTCCTGGAACAGTTCGGGATGGATGAAATCGAGGCCGTAGAACGGATGGTTCTTGTTCTCGATCCGGCCGTACATGTGCGTACCGCAGGCCCTGCAGGCGTAGCGCTGGATCACCGCCGAGGGATCGACGATCTGGAGCTTGTCGCCGTTCTCGAGCACGGTGACGTTCTGGCGCGGCACCACGGCGACGACGGAGAAGGTCGCGCCCTGCGGCTTCCAGCATTTGGTGCAGCCGCAGGCATGGTTGTGGGCGACGTCGCCCTTGACGCCGACCTTCACCGGGTGGTCGCTGCATTTGCAGACCAGCGTGCCGCCGGCGAAGCTGCCGCTGCCTTGCTTGATGCCGTTGTCGATCGAGGGATGGAGTGCAACAGTCATGGTCGATCCTCCTTGGTGTGACGTTTTCGAGCTAGAACACGACGACTGAACGGATGGATTTGCCCTCGTGCATGAGGTCAAAGCCCTTGTTGATCTCCTCGAGCTTGAGCACGTGGGTGATCATCGGATCGATCTGGATCTTTCCGTTCATGTACCAGTCGACGATCTTCGGCACGTCGGTGCGCCCGCGCGCGCCGCCGAAGGCCGTGCCGCGCCAGTTGCGGCCGGTGACGAGCTGGAACGGGCGGGTGGCGATCTCCTTGCCGGCCTCGGCGACGCCGATGATGATCGAGGTGCCCCAGCCGCGATGGCAGGCTTCCAGCGCCTGGCGCATCACGGTGGTGTTGCCGGTGCAGTCGAAGGTGTAGTCGGCGCCCCCGTCGGTGAGGCCGACGAGGTGCTGAACGATGTCGCCGGTGATCTTCTTCGGGTTGACGAAGTCGGTCATGCCGAACCTGCGACCCCATTCCTCCTTGGAATCGTTGATGTCCACGCCGATGATCTTGTCGGCGCCGGCCATCTTGGCGCCCTGGATGACGTTGAGGCCGATGCCGCCGAGGCCGAACACGACCACGTTGGAGCCCGGCGTGACCTTGGCGGTATTGACGACGGCGCCGACGCCGGTGGTGACGCCGCAACCGATGTAGCAGCTCTTGTCGAACGGCGCGTCCTCGCGGATCTTGGCAACGGCGATCTCGGGCAGCACGGTGAAGTTCGAGAAGGTCGAGCAGCCCATATAGTGGTAGATCGGCTTGCCCTTGTAGGAGAAGCGGCTGGTGCCGTCGGGCATCACGCCCTTGCCCTGCGTCGCGCGGATCGCGGTGCAGAGATTGGTCTTCTGGCTGAGGCAGCTTTTGCACTGCCGGCATTCCGGCGTGTAGAGCGGGATGACGTGATCGCCCGGTTTCACCGAGGTCACGCCCGGGCCGATCTCGCGGATGATGCCGGCCCCCTCATGTCCCAGGATCGACGGGAAGATTCCCTCGCTGTCGAAGCCGTCGAGCGTGTAGGCGTCGGTATGGCAGATGCCCGTCGCCTTGATCTCGACCAGGACTTCGCCGGCCTTCGGGCCTTCCAGATCGACCTCGACGATCTCGAGCGGCTTCTTGGCTTCGAAAGCAACGGCGGCATGTGTCTTCATCGGTAGCTCCTCAAATTCGCATCAGACGCCAAGAAGTAGTCTTGGCCGCCTTCGTAACGTTCATTTCTTGCCCATGCAGGCGTCTTCAGCCTTGGTGTAGGCCTCCGTCTTCTCCTCCTTTTTCGAAGGACGCTGCCGGCCCCAGGCTTCGGTGGAGCGCGCGCGGAGATAGACATAGAGGTCGTCCATGTAGCAGGCGACGTTCGGGTTGTCGCCGAACGCCGGCATGACGTTCTCCTGCGCGGTCGAGATGTTCTTGCGGCCAGAGGCGACCACGCCGAGGAAGTCGCCGTAGCTCATCGACTTGACGGAATCCTTCAGCGCCGGCGCGTAGGTCGATCCCATGCCGTCGGGGCCGTGGCACACGTGACAGTCCGAGTGATAGCGGCGGTATCCGGAATAGGTGAACCAGTCCACGGTGCCGTCGGCCGAAATCTTGTAGGTGGGATTGCCCTCCTTATCGAGCCACTTTCCGTCGTCTTCCTTCTTCACGGCAGCCGGATCGCCCGGACCGTCCGCGACCGCAATTCCTCCGGACGCAACCAAGATCGTCGCAGCAATGACAAAGCAGATTTTACGCAAGAGTTTTTCCCTCGGCCGGCATTCGGTGGAGACGAGCCGGCGCGTGGAGCGATCCACGCGCCGGAGCGATGCTGACGGATTTAGTTCGGCAGCGAGAACACGGTCAGCGTACCGCCGAGCGCCGTGTAGTTGCTGAGGGCCGCGTAGCCGCCGACGGCACCGAGGCCTGCGGTCGGATCGGTCAGACCTGCCGCCAGACCGATGCCGGCCCAGCCACCCACGCCGGAGAGCACGGCAACGTACTGCTTGCCGTTGTTCTCATAGGTGGTGACGTTGCCGATGATGCCGGAGGGAGTCTTGAACTTGTAGAGCTCCTTGCCGGACTTGGCATCGACCGCCTTCAGGTAGCCTTCGAGCGTGCCGTAGAACACCACGCCGCCGGCGGTTGCGAGCGCACCCGACCAGACCGAGAACTGCTCCTTGTTCGACCAGACGATCTTGCCGGTCTTGCCGTCCCAGGCGATGAAGTTGCCCATGTGGCTTTCACCCTGCGGCGGATACATCGAGAGCGTCGCACCCACATAGGGCTGGCCCGCGGTGTAGCTCACCTTGAACGGCTCGTAGTCCATGCAGACGTGGTTGGTCGGAACGTAGAACAGCTGCGTGTCCGGCGAGTAGGCTGCCGGCTGCTCGTCCTTGGTACCGAGCGCGGCCGGGCAGATGCCCTTCACGTTGACGTCCTCGCCGGCCTTGTCGGTCGAGGCCGCGTCGAGCACCTTCGGCCGGCCGTAGGTCGGCGAGTTCTTGTCCATGTCGACGCCGGAGGTCCAGTTCACCTTCGGATCGTATTTTTCGGCGACCAGCAGCTCGCCGTTCTCGCGATCCATCGTGTAGGCGAGGCCGTTGCGGTCGAAATGGGTCAGGAGCTTGCGCGGCTGGCCGTTGATCTGCTGATCCGTGAGGATCATCTCGTTGACGCCGTCATAGTCCCACTCGTCGTGGGGCGTCATCTGGTAGACCCACTTGGCCATGCCGGAGTCCGCATCGCGCGCGAAGATGGTCATCGACCATTTGTTGTCGCCCGGACGCTGCTTCGGATTCCAGGTCGAAGGATTGCCCGAGCCGTAATAGACCATGTTCAAAGCGGGATCGTAGGAGATCCAGCCCCAGGTGCAGCCGCCGCCGATCTTCCACTGATCGCCCTGCCAGGTCTTCAGGCTGGAGTCGGCTCCGACCGGCTTGCCGAGCGCGGTGGTCTTGGCCGGATCGAACTTGATCTGGTCATCCGGGCCTTCGGAATAGGCGCGCCAGACCTGCTTGCCGCTCTTGAGGTCGTATGCGGTGACGTGGCACTGCACGCCGAACTCGCCGCCGGAGATGCCGACCAGGACCTTGTCCTTGACGACCAGCGCGGCCGACGTGCCGGTCTCGCCCTTCGCAGGATTGCCGTTGGTCGCCGACCAGGCCACCTGGCCGGTCTTGGCGTCGAGTGCGACGAGGTTGGTGTCGGCCTGATGCAGGATGATCTTGCCGTCGCCGTAGGACAGGCCGCGGTTGACGGTGTCGCAGCACATCACGGGGATGACGTTGGGATCCTGCTTCGGCTCGTACTTCCAGATGATCTTGTTCTCGTTGGAAAGGTCAATGGCGTAGACCTTGTTCGGGAATGGCGTGTGGACGTACATGACGTTGCCGATGATCAGCGGGCCGCCTTCATGGCCGCGCAGCACGCCGGTCGAGAACGTCCAGGCGACCTGAAGCTTGCCGACGTTCTGAGCGTTGATCTGGTTCAGCTTGGAATAGCGGGTGTTCGCATAGTCGCCCGCCGGCATCACCCAGTCCTTGGGGTTCTGCGACATCTTGATCAGCTCGTCATTGGCTGAGGCGCTGCCGACGGCGAGAGCCGCCGCGGAGCCGAGATAGGTCGCCAGTAGCACCTTGCGCATAGGTTATTCCTCCGTTGGTCTCGTTTATTGTTTCCGAAGCATTGCTCAATCACCGGGCTTCTCGTCCGGCGTCTGCTCGTGCAGGGCGGTCACGTTGGGACCAGAAACGATGCTGTGCTGTTTCCTCCTCCTGATGAGAGCCACGGGTCCACGTGCAGGAGCGGCCCGTTCTTGTTGTTCCTGCCGCAATCCCTAACGGCTTCGCCATCGGGAAACTTGCCCAAGAGAGAAGGCGGTTTGCTCGACAGCGCACGGAGGTGAAGATTTTGATTTTGCAGTAGCGAATTCAGCGGCTTCGGTGCGTCCTTGAGACCGCCTCCGCGCTCAGGTTCCCCTTGACGGCGCTGCAACTAAGGCGGAGGATTAAGTTTCAAGAGTGGCAATGGAACGATGGCGCTCGTTGCAAGAGACCGCTCAAATGCGAGGTAAACGTCACGCAATCACGGCTGAGGGCTCCGGCAGCGCTGGTTGCGATTCGCGCCGAATCTCCGGATCAAATCAGTGGCTGGATTAATGTCCGACACCATTCACACGCTCTCGACGACCGGAATGACGCCGAAGCGGCAGATCCAGAGCTGGATCGACGGGCTCACGAGCCTGTGCGGGCATTTCGACGTCGATCCCCTGGAGGCGTCCTCGCTCGAAGGTCGCATCGATTACACCACGGTCTCGCGCCTGAAGCTCTGCCAGATCGAGGTCAGTCAGCATCGCATCGCGCACACGCTGGCGCGCGCCAAGGCCAATGAACACCCGTACATAAAAATCCACTTCCAGACCTACGGCGTGTCTTATTTCGAACAAGAAGGCCGGCACATCGAGATCAACCCCGGCGACATCATCGCCTATGACGTCTCCTGTCCGCATTCGATCATCAGTCCCGCCTTTACCCGTCATGACGTGGTGATCGTGCCGAAGGCGCTGCTGCGCGACCGCGGATTCCCGTCGCAGCGGATGCCGGCCTGCAAATTGACCGCGAAGACGGGGACCGGGCGGATCGCTCACGATTTCGTCCATGCCGCCTTCGACGAGGCGGCAAAGCTGTCGGCCAACAGCGCGGTCGGCGTCGCCGATTCGCTGATCGACCTGTTGCTGCTGCCGCTGCGCGAGGCCGACACGATGTTCGATCGTGTCGGGCCCGAAGCGATGTATGTGCGCGCGCAGTTCTTCATCCGCGAACACTTGCGCGACCCGGATTTGTGCATCGACCAGATCTCGGCCGAGCTCGGTTGCTCCAAGCGCTATCTGCACATGCTGTTCTCCGAGCGCGGCACCACGGTGAGCGACTACATCTGGCAGGCGCGGCTGCAGAACTGCCGCCAGGAGCTCGAGGCCCACGCCGGCAAGACCATCACCGACGTCGCCTTCTCCTGGGGGTTCTCCAGCTCATCGCATTTCAGCCGGGTGTTCCGAAAATACTTCGGCGTGGTGCCGTCCTCGATCCACAAGGCCCAGCAGGGCGCGGCGAGCTCGGGCGAGCATTAGACGTTCTCAAGCGAATGCTCCACGCGAACGCTCGCATGGTGTCGCGCCTGTCAGGCCGGCATGGCGACATAGGGAATGCCGGCCACGAGCGCGACCAGCAGCACCGCGTTCCCCAGCATTCCGCTCCAATGCAGCCGGCGTAACCGACGCGCGGCCTCGGCGTCACCGGCGTCCCGCGCGCTGAGCTGGTCGTCGAACCGTTGCATGAACCAGGGGCGGCCCCAGATCGCCAGGGCCGTGATCATGCCGACGCCGAAGGCGGCAAGCAGGCGGCCGTCGAGCAGCAGCGCCACCGTTCCAATGGCGCCGGCGACGCGCATCACCAGAAAATGGGCGTTGAACATTCCGCGCAGCAGCTGAGCGACGGGTTGAATATCGAGCCTCACCAGCAGGAAAGCGGGCGATGCCAGCGTGAAATAGCCCATCGGAAACAGCAGGATGATCATAACGGCGACGGCGACTGCATCCGGTGTCATGCGATCGACCTTCCTTGTCCGCAGAGGCGCACAATCATAGCGGGAAAATGCGCCTCCGACACTAGGCTTTGGTCGGACTCCGGTCGGGGAGGGAGCAGCCGGCGTGCTGGCCATGTCTCCAAGTTCAGGCCGGCTCGAGGCCGAGCGCCTGCGCGCTCTCGATCCAGATCGGCAGCTCGCGCTGGTACAGCGCGTTTGTTTCCTTGAATCCGATCGCGGGTTCGAGCACGAAGGTCGCGAGAACCTCCTTCACCTTCGGATCGTTGTTGGCGGCGACGCAGAGCTCGGCGATGCGATCGACCACCGGCTGCGGCGTCGCCTTGGGCACAACCCAGCCGGTGAACCCGCTCACGGTGAAGAATTTCGACGTCGCGCCCTGTTCCGGCAGCGTCTTGACGTTCGGGATCGCGTCGACCTTCTTCGAATGCACGGCGAACACCGTGCCGCGGTCGCTTTGCAGCACCGACTGCGCGGCCGTGTAGCTGCCCATCGCGGCATCGAGGGTGCCTTCCAGCATTCCCGTCCACATCGGCGCCTCGCCGCGGTAGTGCACCGGCTCGATGTTGAGGCCGTATTGCTTGTTGAGCTCGTTGATCGTCATGTGCGGGGCCGAGCCCGCGCTGTAGGTGCCGAAGTTCACCTTGCCGCTCTTGCGCGCGAAGGCGACGAAATCCTCCAGCGTCTTGACCCCGGTCTTGGGGTTCGCGACCAGCAACAGGCCCGCGCCCGGAATGACGCTGACGAGTGTCAGATCCTTGTCCATGTCGTAGCCGGGATTCTTCATCACCACCCGGTTCATGATGTAGGTGGTCGAAATCGAGCACAGGATGGTGTGGCCGTCGGGTTCGGCGCGGGCGACCTCCGCCGTGCCGATCGCGCCGGCGGCGCCGGGCTTGTTCTCGATGACGACGGTCTTGCCGACCTGCTTGGAGATGAACTCGCCATAGGCGCGCGCGAGCAGGTCGGTCTGGCCGCCGGCCGGATAGCTGCAAACCATGCGAATCTGCCGCGCCGGCCAGCTGCCTTGCGCGGAGGCGCCGCGCGAAACGAAAGGCATTGCGAATGCGCTGGTGCCGGCGGCGATGAAGTGGCGGCGATCGAGCTTGGCGGACATGATTCTCTCCCGGATTTTTGCCGAACCTACTGCATCAGGCCGTCGCTGCCATGCGCCGCAGGCGAGACAGATTGGCGCATTCGATTGGCTTGCGCGGTGCCTATTCGCTGATCACCCGGAGGTTCGTGCCTTCCGTATCAGCCGCGGCCAAACGATCTCCGTCAGGGCTACTGCGATAAGACCGAACGTGCCGCCGATCAGCACGTTGACAATGCGCTCCTCGGCGATCCCGCTGGCGCCGCCGGCAAAGGACGCCGCCAGCGCGATGAAGAAGCAGCGCAGGCCGAAGCCGACGACATAGCGGGAGAACGAGATCAGCGTGAGGGTGGCTGCGAGAACAGCCACTGCATAGCCGATGCGGCTTTGCGGCAGGGCAAGGCCTGCGACAAAGCCCAGCGGCACGCCGAGAAAAGCGCCGATCGCGCGCTGCTTCAGCTTGTCGGTGGAGGCGGCGAGATCGCCGACGACGACGCTTGCAGCCGACCACATCACCCATTGCCCCTGCGCGAGGTCGAGGATCTCGACCAGCGCTGCTGATGCGAACACCGCCATGGCGGTCGCGAGCGCGGGCAGAAACCACTCGGCGGCGGCTGGCCCGAACGAAGCCGCCCCGGTGCCGCCGCGCCGCCGCTGGTCATAGATCTGGATGGCACAGACCAGCGCCAGCGCGACCGGAGAGGAGACGATGATGACGCCGGCGTGGCGTAGCGCCTCGGACGGACTGAGACCCTCCCGCACCTCGCAGGCGAGATAGACGGCGGGGATGAACACCCAATTGCCGAGTGTGCGGAAATGCTCGCCATGGCGCGTCCCCGCCACCGCAAGGAAGCCGGCGAGCGCCGTCAGCGCTACGAAGAGCGGCTTGATCGGAGCGGCCAGAAACAGCGCGGCAAAGGTGACGAGAATGGCTAGGTAGTGCCACACAACGATTTTTGGCGCCAGACGCAGCCGCAGCGCCGGAATGAGCAACGAAACCGCGACCAGTCCGAGATTGAGCAACGCCGTTTCGCGCGCGATGAAATAGGCGGCGACGATCGGGCCGACAACGATCAGCGCGCGCAAGAGCTCGCGGGTCTTGATCTCGCGGGCGAGGAGGTCGCGCAGGTTGCTGGCGATGGCCGGGGAATTCACGGGGCACCGATGGCGAATGAAATGCGAGCATCATACGGTTCGGGCCGCCACTAGGCGAGTCGATGCCGTCGGACTCCCGCAAGAGGTACGCTGCCGCTACTCCACACTCCGTCATTGCGAGCGCAGCGAAGCAATCCAGAATCTTTCCGTGGAGGGACTCTGGATTGCTTCGCTGCGCTCGCAACGACGGTGTTGATGTAGCTATGCATGCTCCAAAACTGAGGATGCAGCCGGGCACGAAAGCCCTTACCGTCACCGCTGGATGATCTTCGTCCAGACATCGCCGAGGATGGCGGGCTCGCGCGGCGGCAGATAGGTGAGGCCGGCCTGCTTGCCGAATTCTCCGATCCTGCCCGAAGCCGTGAGCTCCGTCAGCGCCTTGTTGACGGCCTCGATCAGCGCGCCGTCGCTGGCGAGCCCGACATAGCCGCGATTGGCGCCGATCGGGTAATAGTAGCCGGACGCCGTGATCGCCGTGTCCGGGTGTGCGGCGCGATGGGCGTCGAAGCGGGCAAGATCGATCAGCGTCGCGTCATGGTCGCCGCGCTCGAGCGCGCCGAGGAGATCGTCGCGGCCGGGGACGAGGTGGGTGATGTTGTCGATCAGGCGTCCCTTGTCGAAGGTCATCAGGATCGCGTCGCCGAGCGACCCGCTTTCGATGACGAGACGAAGGCCGGCGAGATCGCCGATGTCGCCGACCTTGCGCCGCTGCGCCTTCGGCCCCAGCACCACCGTCATCGGCGAATAGATGTAGGGCTGGCTCGGCGCGAGCACGCCGAGCGGGACGCGACGTCGCCGATCGTCGCGCGTGGCTCCGGCGAAATCCGGCAAGCGCGCCGTCTTCATGCCGGGGGCGACGAGCGAATCCTGCGTCAGCGCGTAGCCGCCGACGAGCGAGCAGCGCCCGTCCGAGAGCAGCGCGTTGGCCTCGAGCGGCGGGCTCGAATCCTCGTCCAGCTTGCTCTCGAACCACTGGATCTTCAGCGGGCGTCCCAGCCGCTCGGCGATCGCCTGCGCCAGCAGCACGTCGAAGCCGGCATCCGGCTTGCCGCGGTGATGCACCGAGAGCGGCGGCCGGTCCTCGTCGAGACAGACCTTCAGGGGATCGTCGGCCGCCAGAGCGGCCGACGCCATCGTGGACAGAAAGGCTGCCGCGCTCCAGGCAACACGCCGGCTCCTCATGGCTTTCTCCGGCTGGAGACGAAGGCCCAGAGGTTGCCGATCTCGTCGTCGCTGAGAATGTCGCCCCAGGGCGGCATCTTGTTGTTCTTGCCGTTCTTCACGGTGGTCACGAAGCGCGTCTTGTCGTCTGGGATGGCGCGCAGGTCCGGCGTGATGGTGCCGGAGTTCATCAGGTTGGGGCCGTGGCAGTGCGAGCATTTCTCGGCATAGGTCGACTTGCCGTGGTCGATCTGCGCCTGCAAGGGATTGCCGGTTGCGTCATCCGCGGCGCGGACGGTCGCCGCAAGCGCGACCGTCATCGCCGCGACGGTGGCGATCGTCGCCACCGTCTTGTGTGATACGTCGATCAGCATCGTGCCGTGGTTACTGCTTGACCGCAAAGACCCACAGCGAGCCGCCGGGCGGCACGTTGGCAAGCCGCTCGTCGCCGGAGAACAACGAGTAAACGCCGCCATAACCGCTGGTCACCGCGACGTATTGCACGCCGTCCTGTTGCCAGGTCACCGGCTGTCCCTCGATGCCGGACCCGGTCTGGAACTGCCAGAGCTTCTTGCCGGTGTCGGCGTCGAAGGCCTCGAACTCGCCGGTCAGCTGACCCGAGAACACGACGCCCCCGGCGGTCGACAGCACGCCCGAGAAGCGCGGAATGTCGCTCGGCGCCTCCCACTTGGCCTTGCCGGTCATGGGGTCGATGGCCTTGAGGTAGCCGCGCGGACCATCGTCGAACTGCCAGGGATCGGACAGGTCCATGCCGAGATACCATTCACCCTGCTTGAAGGTGACGGGCTCCGCCTTGTACTTGCCGCCGAAATTGAGCGTGTTGGCATAGGCGAGGCCGGTCTGCGGATTGAACGACATCGGCTCCCAATTCTTGCCGCCGAGGATCGACGGATAGACCGTGACCTTCTTGCCCTCGCGCGCGTCCTTGGAAACGTCGGTCTCGATCGGACGTCCGGTCTTCATGTCGATGCCGGTCGCCCAATTCACCTTCACGTAAGGATTGGCGGCGAGCAGCTTTCCGTTGGTGCGGTCGAGCACGTAAAAGAAGCCGTTGCGGTTGGCATTCATCAGCGCCTTGGTCGGCTTGCCCTCGACATTCACGTCGGCGAGCACCATCTCGGCCACGGCGTCGTAGTCGAACGGGTTGTTCGGCGAGAATTGGTAATGCCACTTGATCTTGCCGGTCTTGGGATCCATCGCCAGCACGGAGCAGGTGTAGAGATTGTCGCCGGGGCGCACGGCCGAGTTGAACGGGCCGGGATTGCCGATGCCCCAATACACCGTGTTCAGCTCGGCGTCATAAGAACCCGTGATCCAGGTCGAGCCGCCGCCGAGCTTCCAGGTGTCGCCCTTCCAGGTATCGCCGCCGGGCTCGTCCGGCGAGGGGATCGAGTGGGTCCGCCAGAGGTGCTTGCCCGTTGCCGGATCCCAGCCGTCGATGAAGCCCCTTGTGCCGAATTCGGCACCGGAGATGCCGGTGATGACGACGCCGTCGGCAACGAGCGGGGCCACCGTCATCGAATAGCCTTCCTTGATGTCGGCCGCCTTCTGCCGCCACAGCTCCTTGCCGTTCTTGGCGTCGAGCGCGATCACGTGGGCGTCGAGCGTGGTGCGGAACACCTTGCCGTCGAAGAGCGCGGCGCCGCGGTTGATGATGCCGCAGCAGACGATGCGCGGGGTCTCGGCGGGGTACTCGACCTTGGTCTTCCAGATCTGCTTGCCGGTCTTGGCATCGACCGCCATCGTCGCGTTGTGCGAGGTCACGTAGATCACGCCCTGGTACACCAGCGGCTGCGATTCCTCGCTGCGGTCGTCGTTGAATGAATAGTTCCAGACCGGGACGAGGTTCTTGACGGTGTCCTTGTTGATCTGCTTCAGCGACGAGAAGCGCTGCAGATTGTAGCCCATCCCGTAATTGAGAACGTTCGATGTGTCGGTCGCACCCTTGACGAGCTGCTCGGTGGTTTGTGCATTTGCACAGGTTGACGCAAGCATGACGAGGCCCGCGGCCATCGCAAAGCGTTTCATCCGTTCCTCCCAATATGCGCGCCTTTTGACGCTGCGACTGCAACACTCCGTCGGAAACCAAAACGCGTCAATACGAAAGTCGTACGTGGCCTGCCGATATCGTTGGCGGTCACCTGACGGAAACCTGACAAAGACAACTCGAACTTGTGCGCAGACGCTGAGAAATTCCGCGACGCGAAGGTTGTGGCGCGCGCAAGTTGCAGGTCGGGACTTGAACCGAGGTCGGCTTGTGGATTTATGTCGGCTCTGCCCCCATCGATCCGGGGGCTCTAGGTCAGGGAGGTCTCGATGATTTCGGCTCGTTCAATTGCCCTTGCACTTGTGATTGCACTGTCCGCCGGTCCGGCTTGGTCGGCCTCCGCCAATGCGGTCAAGATGTTCGACACCGACAATGACGGCACGCTTGATCTTCCCGAGGTGAAGAAGGCCGCCGCCGCCACGTTCGCAAAGCTCGATCCCGATCACGACGGCACGCTCGATGCACGCGAATTGCGTGGACGGTTGAGCGCGAAAGAACTCGCCGCCGCCGATCCGGACCGCGACGGGACCCTCACCCTCGACGAATATTTGTCGGTGGTCGAGCAGCGCTTCAATGCAGCGAACCCCGACAAGGACGGAACGCTGGACGCGAAGGAGCTGAACTCGCGCGCCGGTCGCGCGCTCGTGCGATTGCTCCGGTGAACGCCGCGATGGAACGGACATGACGGGCGCAATGTTTGCGACCATTCCGGTCTGACGCTCGGGAACATCGGGCTGCTCGGCCTGTTTCTCCGGATGTCCTGCCGTCGCCGGGGCTGCGCGGCGGGAGAAGAGGAGATGCAGATGAACACGAAGCGTTCCATTCTTGCTGCCTGCGCAATCCTGACGCTGAGCGCCGGGATTGCGGTCGCCGGCCCGTGCAACACCGGCAGCGCCAGCACTGACAAGGATGCGGGTTCTGGTCCGGTCACCGTGGGCTCCGCACAATCGCACACCTCCGGCTCGGCGAGCGATACCAGCCAGCATCCGCCGACCAGCACGATGAATCGTGCCAGCGGTGAATCGCCGGCATCGTCAGAGGATGCACAGCGGCAAATGCAGAGCGAGCCGACGGCGGCTCAGCGCGCCGCAGGCGCCAAGCCGAATGCGGAAATGGCCGACAAGGGCTGCTGACGACACCCTTGTCGATTCGACGCGCGGTGCGTTGCACAAGGCAGTGTCTCGCTGGTCGTGCTTGACCAAGAGGGAACTTGCTTTGTCCGAGAGAGAAATGTGGCCGCGAAGAATCGGCACAGACGCGCTCGGCAGACGAATCGAGGCTTGAACTGCCTTTGAGGCAGCCCTAGGTTTTTCGCCGCGCGATGTCGCGCTCAATACCTTGGGAGACCCGAATGGCTTGGAAAGCTCCGAAGATCGTGGAAGTGCCGGTCGGCATGGAAATCAACATGTACGCCTGCGCTTCGCGCAAGTAAGACCGACGACCTGCTGCGGCTTCGATGGCGAACGCCGTCGTCGCCGTGGCAGTGTCGGATCACCGCCTCGCCGTGCTCTGTGCTTTGCGGATCGACACCAAGCCGCATGTGCAGGAGCTTCAATTCTCTCCCGCAAAATCTCGACCATGCTCCGCGGCAGTGTGTTACGCTGGTGCTCGGTCAGCGCTGCTGCCGCATCAGAGCGGAGCGCGCCTTTGGGGCACGGCATGGGCGGCAGAGCCTGCAAGTTCTGGTTGGTGATCGCGTGCGCGATCGTGCTGGCGCCGGCACGTACCAGCGCCGAGGAAGGCTTTGATACCGAGCACATCTTCGGCTTCATGATCGGCACCGATGTCGGCAATGTCGGCGAGCGCGAATTCCAGAGCCAGACGACGGGGCGCTTCGGCAAAGGCGGGGTGGCCTATCGCGCCCTCGCGCAGGAGCTCGAGATCGAGGTGGTGCCGCTGCCGAATTTTCGTATCGAAGTCGGCGGCACCGCCAGCTTGCACGACATCACCGGCGTCCCTGATATCGACGATCGCCGCCAGTTCAACTTCCAGGGCATCTCGCTCGACCTGCGCTATCGCCTGCTCAACCGCGAGCGCGCGCCATTCGGCCTCACGATTGCGGCCGAGCTCCACGGCGACCGCATCGACGAGACCAGCGGCGCGAAAGGGCGGATGTACGGCACCGAATTCACGCTCGCCTTCGACCGCGAACTGATCCCGAACTTCGCCATCGGCGCCCTCAACCTGATCTACCAGCCGGAATGGGCGCGCTTCGAGATTGGAGGGGCATCCGAGAAGAGCTCGACGATCGGCGCCGCGTTTGCCGGCCTGGTGCGGGTGCGCCCCGATGTGCTGCTCGGCGGCGAGATGCGGTACTTCCGGCAATATGAGGGCATCGGCCTCGGCGAGTTCTCGGGCCAGGCTCTTTTCGTCGGCCCCACCGCCTATTTCCAGCTCTCCGAGCGCTCCCGGCTCACCATGAGCTGGAGCATGCAGGCCTGGGGGCGCCCGGCCGGCTCAGGCGGCAATCTCGATCTCGTCAATTTCGAGCGGCATCAGGCGCGATTGGTGTTCGGCGTGAATTTCTAGCGCAGAAGGTCGTCATGCCCGGGCTTGTCCCGCCTGCGCGCCGAAGCCGCTTCGGCGAGGCGAAGGCCCGGGCATCGACGTTCTTTGTTCCACGAGGCAAGGCGTGGATGGCCGGGACAAGCCCGGCCATGATGAGGCTTCGGCGCTTTGAAACTTCCCCCTCCTTGGGGCGTAGCTCCATGTGCTAATCTCTGCATCGCCCCTTGCGAGAGGATCCCGGCATGAACCCGATTGACCTGGTGGTGACTGTGTGTGCGGTGCTCTCGCCTGCGACCTGCGAAGAGCAGCATCTGGTGTTCAACTATTCCGGGTCGCCCCGCCAATGCGTCATGGCCGCGCCGCCCTATATCGCGCAATGGATCGGCGAGCATCCGAAATGGCAGGCCGTGCGGTGGCGCTGCGAATATCCGCACCCGAACGACAAGGCGTGAGCTGCAAGAATCGATTCAAGCGCTACTTGCTGCAGTCCTTCAAATCCTTGTCGGCAATCGAGAACACCGCGTCGGCCTTGATCTCGATGTCGCGGACGATGCACTGCCGTGCATTGGGATAGCTGACCTTAGCGTCGTAGCGGCCGGGCTCGATGCCGGTGATGCGCAGCCGCTCGTCGTGGTCGACCTCCTTATCCTTGTCATTCAGGCACTGGTTCGGACCCCAGTCGGTCCTGCCAGCGGGCGAGAGCTGGAAGCCGGAGATCGTCTCCGTCGTGAGATTCCAGAGCCTTATGCCCTTGCTCTTGGTCTGCGCGGCGGCTTCGCCGGCAAGCGTCAACAACGCGATCAAAGCAAGAACCCCACGCATCAGCCAGTCCTCCCAAAGGGCGCCGTCATTCCCTGATCAGGCGCTCGCGGTTCTTTGCCTTGTCGAAATTCTTGGCGCGGTCAAGGCCGTTCGGTGCGATCAGCTTCGCCGAGACGAGGTCGGCGCCGTCGAAATCGGCGTCGATGACGATGGCACCGGTCAGATCGGCTCCGCCGAGTTGGGCGTTTTTCAGTGATGCGCCGCTCAGATCGGCGCCCCTGAGGACTGCGAATTCGAGGTCGACGCGCGACAAATCGGCGTTGCGCGCGTTCAGCCGTTCCAGCTTGGCGGATCTCAGCACCGCGCGCATCAGCCCCATCGACTGGTTGCGCATATCGGCGCCAAGATGCGCGTCCGCGATCGAGGCGCCGACCAGGCTTGCGCCGGTGAGGTCGGCAGCGATGCGCGCTCCTGACAGGTTCGCGCCGTCGAGACGCGCGCGGGCCATTTGCGAGGCGAACAGATTGGCG
Source organism: Bradyrhizobium sp. NC92 (assembly GCF_025200865.1). Classification (NCBI taxonomy): domain Bacteria; kingdom Pseudomonadati; phylum Pseudomonadota; class Alphaproteobacteria; order Hyphomicrobiales; family Nitrobacteraceae; genus Bradyrhizobium; species Bradyrhizobium sp. NC92. Next base: position 6,047,206 of record NZ_CP104171.1, on the reverse strand, counting down.
CCCTTCAGGCTTGCGCCGGTAAGATCCGCATCCAGCAGCCACGCCTGATCGAGGATCGCACCGTCCAGCCTGGCGTCTCGAAGTATTGTCTTGTTGAGCCGCGCGGCGCGGAGAACCGTGTTGGACAGGTCCAGCCCGGAGAGATCGAGACCCGACAGGCGCTTGCCAGTGAAATCGGCAGGCTGCTTTGGGCTCGCTTTGGCCAACATGGCCTCGACCTCCGGCCTCGTCATTTCAGCCGAGACCATCGCGGGGGAGGTGAGGTCGACGCCACGCATCATGTCCTGCGCGCCCGCCGACATCGCAACCAGTGCGAGGCTAAGCGCTGCAAGACCAAGCGTTGCGAAGGCGACTGTCCGTGTCATCATCAGCTCCGCCGCCGGCCTAATCTAGCACGTCCGCCAGGCGAGCGGCTATGAGGCATCTCGCTCAGTGCGGTCGCCTTGAGTTCGTTGGGCGAGGCTGGCCTTGATCGCCGCAATCTCGGCCTCGCCGCGTGTGCCACGCGGGATGCCGATAGGCACCTCGGCCACGATCCGCGCCGGTCGCGGCGACAGGAAGAACAGCCGGTCGCCCAGGCGCACTGCATCGTCCAGGCTGTGTGTCACCAAAAGCGTCATCACTGGCCGGCTCGCGACGAGCGTTGCAATCTCATCGCGCAGCCGTCCGGCGAGAGCGTCATCGAGCGATGCCAGCGGTTCGTCGAGCACGAGAATATCCGGCTCGACGGCAAAGGCGCGGGCGAGCGCCACGCGCCTGGCCAAACCCAACGAGAGTTCACCGGGATAATGGTTGCGATGCGCTTCCAGCTCCAGGATTTTGAACAGCTCGGCGAGCTTGGCATCGGCGACACCGGGTGCCGCAAGCCTTACATTCTGCTCGACCGAGCGCCACGGCAACAGGCGCGGCTCCTGGAACACCATGCCGATCCGCGCCTGCGGCGGTCGCGCGACGTGGCCTGCAAAGTCGTGGTCCAGTCCGAGGATGATGCGCAGCATCGTGCTCTTGCCGCAGCCGGACGGGCCGATCAGCACGCCGACCTCACCGGATTGCAGCGCGAATTTGACCGGTGCCAGCACCTCGTGCGTTCCGCCCGCGGCACTCCGGAAGGTCTTGCCCGTGATGTCGACCTCAAGCCGCACGGGGGCGCCACCTGTTTGCGCGGGCTTCGAACGGCTGCACCAGCAAGGTTTCGATGACGAGCACGACGGCGGCGAATGTCAGGGAATAGGCCAGCAGCCGCGGCGTGTCGAACAGCTGGAAGGCGACGCCGATCTCGAAGCCGACACCGTTCGGCCGTCCCAGCAGCTCGGCGACCAGCACGATCTTCCACACCAGCGACAGGCCGGAGCGGGCAGAGGCCGCGATATAGGGCGCAAGCTGCGGCAGCACGACGTGGCGGAAGGCGCGCCAGCGCGGCATCGCGAACACGCTCGCCATCTCGTCGAGCGAACGGTCGAGAGCGCGCGTGCCCTCGCGCAAGGTGACGATGGCGGTCGGCAGCTTGTTGATGGCGATCGCCGCGATCGCGGCGGCCTCGGTGAGGCCAGCCCAGATATAGGCCAGCACGATCACGACCAATGCGGGCAGGTTGAGCAGCAGGATCAGCCAGGGATCGCCGAGCCGGTCGGCGAGCTTGACCCGGCCCATCAAATAGCCGATCGCGCTGCCGAGCGACATTGCCAGCGTGAAGGCGAGCGCGACGCGCGCCAGCGTGGCGCCGAGATGCAGGAACAACGCGCCGCTCGATGCTTCCGCTATCATCACCTGAAGCACCGCCGGCGGGGAGGGCAGCTTTGCGCCGCCGACGAGGAGCGCGGCAATCCACCAGATCGCGAGGAACAGGGCGAACGAGAGCAGGCGCAGCACCTCAGTCTCCGGGGACCGCGTGATAGAAGGTGCCGGGGTCGAGCTCGGCTGCGGGGCCGACGAGCTCGCGTCCGCCGATCTCGGCCAGCACGCGGTACAGCACGCGCGCGTCCGTTTCCTCATCATCAATGCTCCGGCGCGGAATGCCGTCGCGGTAGCGGTCGCGGTAGGTCTTGAGCAGGGCAGGATCGGTCGTGCCGGTGAGCGGCGCGACCTTGTCCCAGGCCGCATCCGAGGTCGTCAGCAGCTCCTTGGCCTTGCGGGTCATCGCGATGAACCGCGCGACCGCCTCCTTATGGCTCGCGGCCCAGCTCTCGTCGAAGACATAGCCGACTGCGGCGACCGCGCCTTTGGCGCCCAGCTTCGGCAAGATCTCCTCGATCCCGGCGAGGCGGCGAAAACCCTTGGCTTCGAGCTGGGCGCAGAAATTCCAGAAGTTGAGGCTCGCATCCATCTCGCCGTCCAGCGACTTGGCGGCGATCAAGGGCGGGGCGCCATAGACGATGGTTGCTTCCGACTTCAGGTCGATGCCGTCCTGCTTCATGCGCGCCTGCAGCAGCAGCCAGCTCTTGTCGATCGCCCCGCCGGCGACCGCGAGCTTGCGGCCCTTGAGGTCGGCAAGCGTCTTGATCGGCGAATTGGCCGGCACCATCACGGCGCCGAGCGCACTGGAATAGGGATAGAAGGCGAGCTTGGCACCGAGCGCGCGCTCGCGTGACACCCACAGCCAATCCGACAGGATGATGTCGGCGCTGCCGGCGCGCATCGCGATCTTGCCGGCCTCGGTGCTCGCGAGCTCGGTGACCTCCAGCGACAGGCCGGCCTCCTTGTCGAGGCCGGCGCTGCGGATCGCGGCCAGCTCCCACGAGAATGTTCCGGTCTTCTGCACCGCAAGGCGGATCGTGTCCGCGGCGCCGGCCGGTGCGACCAGCGTCAGCGCCAGCGCCGTTGCGAGCGCCAATATTCGTGCCAAAACTCTCATCACCTTGTGAGCCGTTTCCTCTGACAGAGTGCTTTTCAGCACAATACGCATAGCATAGCTTGGCTCGCAACCAGCGGGAGGACGCGCATGAATCTGGCCGGACGGCTACGACCGATTGTCGCCGCATTGGCGGTATTGGCGGCGACCGCGTGCGTGGCGCGGGCCGAGGAGGCCAATGACTATCCGACGTCGGCGCGCGCGGAGTATGTCTATGGCTGCATGAAGGCCAATGGCGAGAGCCGGCAGTCCATCGAGCAATGTTCCTGCTCGATCGATGTGGTCGCCTCGATCATGCCCTACGCGCGCTATGTGACCGCAGAGACCGCGCTCAGCATGTCCCAGGTCCGTGGCAATCTCGGCGTGCAGTTTCGCACCTCGGAGCAGGCGAACTCGGCGGTCAACGATCTGCGCCGGGCGCAGGCGGAAGCCGAGGTGAGGTGCTTCTAGCTATTGCGGCATAGACGGTGCGATCTTCCTTCTCCCCTTGTGGGAGAAGGTGGCGCGAAGCGCCGGATGAGGGGTATGTCACCGCGCGCTCATCTGTGGAGACATACCCCTCACCCGTCTCGCTGCTTACGCAGCGAGCCACCCTCTCCCACAGGGGGAGAGGGTAAGAAAGTCTCACGTCCCCGGCTTCTCCACGTCCCATTCATTGCGGAACACGTGCCCGTCCGTGTCCTTCGCTTCCGCGCGGAAACGCTTGGCGCCGTTGGAGACATAGGTGAAGCGCAGGTTGGGATCTTCCGAGATCGAGATGCCGCCTTCCATCGACAGCACGGGGCTGTCGTCCTGCGTCAGCTTGAGCTGGTTGATGAAGAAGGCGGGGATATAGAGCTGCGTGACCTGGTCCATCTGCAATCCGGAATTGTTGGGATGGCCGATCATGATCTGCGCTTCGCGCAACCGGCTGGCCGGACCGTCCTCACGGGCGAATTGCCGGTAGCGCATCTGGCCGAGCCGGTTCTTGGCTTCTTCCACGTTCTTTGCTGCCGGGGCCGAGCAGCCGCCGGAGGCCTTCACATAGACTTTCGAGACGTAGAGCTGGCCGTCGCTGAGCTCGGCCACGGCGTGCACGTCGGTGTAATTGTTGACGCGCACGCGGGTGGAGATTTCCGTGACATTGGCGTCCGGGCCGAGCTCGAACTTCGCTGCCATCGGCGCGGGGTTGCGGTCGATCACCAGCGTGATCGAACGGATGCGGCGGCTATCTGCGGGCGACAGCTTGCTGCGCAGCGTCACCGGCACGATGGCCGCATCCTCGGCGCGATAGGGCATCTCGATGCCGATCACCTCGGCGCCGTCGTTCATCGGCCGGTTGCTGAAGATGTCCTGCACCAGGCCCGGCCAGGGATCGTAGGCCTCTTCCGCTTGCGTCGGCACGGCGAAGGCGATGCCGAGGAGCAGGGCGATCAGGGGCAGGCGGCGTGTGCATCCCGTCATGGTCATGCTCCTTGGATCAAGCGAAGCTGATCTCTGCCAGGGTAGCGCGCCCGCTACTCCCATTCAATTTCCGAAAATGCTGCAGTTGCGTTGCGGGCGTTGTAGTCCTCGAACAGCTGCCAGTGCGGCCGCTCTTCCGTGGCCGCCTTGTCCGCAGCGGCGCGGATCGGCGCGCCCTTCTTGTTCAGGGCGCGGACGTCGGACAGCAGCGTTGACAGGTAACGCCGTTGATCGCTCAGCGCCGCAGGCCAGTCGCTCACGGGGCCGTGACCGGGAACAACGCGCAGCGCCGGGATCGTCTCCAACTCCTTCAGCGTAGCGAGCCAGCCGCGAATGCTGCCGTCCATCACCGGAATGTGGCGGAGAAAGACGAGATCGCCGGCAAGCAGGGTCTTGGTGGTCTCGTCGAACACGGTCAGATCGTTGTCGCTGTGCCCGGCCGGCCATGCCCTCAGGGTCAAGCGGCGCGATCCGAGATCGAGCGTCAGCGTGTCCGTCACGAGCAGGGTCGGTGGCACGATCTTCACGGGATCGATCAACTCGGCGCCCATGATGCGTCTGAAATTGTCGAGATAGAACGGCCCGCGGCTCGCCAGCGCCTGCGGCAGCTTGCTGTGGCCGACGAAGCTGGCTCCCTCCGCCACGAAGGCAGCATTGCCGAAGACGTGGTCGGGATGGCCATGGGTGTTGATGACATAGCGGATCGGCTTCTGCGTGCGCGCGCGCACCGCCGCCAGCAGCGCCTCGCCTTCGCGCAGGCTGCCGCCGGTGTCGATCACGGCCACCGCGTCATCTCCCACGATGAAGCCGACATTGGCGATGTCGCCCTCATTCTCGCGGCTCATCAGCGCGATGGTCCCGGAGTGTAGGAAGATTCCCGGCGCGACTTCGCTCACAGGCAATTCGGCCGCTCCGGCGCGTGCTAGCGTCGCTACTACCAGGGACAAGGCTGCGATCACGAGAGCGATGCGAGACACTTTTCCGCCTCAGTTCAAAGGATCGGCCTCATTGCACTGCAACAAAGCAAAGCCAGCAAAAGTTGGCACACGTGGCGCGTCATGCGTTGCATGGATAACATTCAAACAAAACGAGGAGGAAGCGCGATGACGCAGGCCGGACGACATCGTCGCTGGTGGTTTTCACTCTGCATCGTGATCGCATCCGGTGCGTTCGGCGATATCGCCATTGCGCAGACCAACGAGACCGGCGATCTCTCATTCGAGCTGGTCGACCCGAAGGTGCTGCGCGTCTGCGCCGACCCGCGCAACCTGCCTTTCTCCAACGAGAAGGGCGAGGGGTTCGAGAACAAGCTCGCCGAGTTCCTGGCGGACAAGCTGCAGAAGAAGCTCGACTACGTCTTCTTTCCGCAAGCGACCGGTTTCGTGCGAATGACGCTGGGCGCACATCGCTGCGACGTCATCATGGGCTTCCCGCAGGGCGACGACCTCGTGCAGGGCACCAATCCCTATTATCGCACGACCTATGCGCTGGTCGCGAAGACCGGCAGCGGGCTCGAGGACGTCGACACGCTGGAGGACGCACGCCTGAAGGGCAAGCATATCGGTATCGTCGCCGGCACGCCGCCGGCGACGAATATGGCGTTGGCAGGCCTGATGGGCGACGCCAAACCCTATCCGCTGATGATCGACACGCGCTTCGACAATTCGGCGCAGGCGATGATCGAGGACCTCACTGCCGGCAAGATCGACGCCGGCGTCCTCTGGGGACCGATGGCCGGCTATTATGCGAAGAAGGCCGGCGCCTCGCTGCACGTCACGCCGCTGGTGAAGGAGACCACCGGGCCGAAGCTGGTCTATCGCATCGGCATGGGCGTGCGTCCCGCCGACCAGAACTGGAAGCGGCAGCTCAACCGGGTCATCCAGGAGAACCAGGGCGAGATCAACAAGATCCTGCTCGATTTCGGCGTGCCGCTGCTGGACGAGAGCAATCGGCCGCTCGGCGCGGAGACTGCCAAGAAGGCGCCATGAGCCGGCCGCTTGCTGCGGCGTTCGTCGTTGCCCTGCTCGTGGTCCCGGCGTTGGCGCAGCAGCAGGAGCCGTTCGAGCCCGAGGGCTATCGCACCGACAATTATCGCGCGCCGGTGCCGGCGACGCTCGCTGGCGCGCGCGTGCTCACGACCGGAGAGGCGGAGGCGATCTGGCGCGCGAGCAGCGGCGCTTTCGTCGATGTGATGCCGCGCCCGCCGAAGCCGAAGAACCTGCCTGCGGGCACGGTGTGGCGTGATGCGCCGCGCAGGAACATTCCGGGCAGCCTCTGGCTGCCGGACACCGGCTACGGCAATCTGCCGCGCGCCATGGACGATTATCTCCAGCGTGGCCTTGCGCGCGCCTCGCGCGGCGACAAGGCCGCGCTGCTGGTGATCTATTGCCTCGCCGATTGCTGGATGTCCTGGAACGCAGCCAGGCGCGCATTGGCTTACGGCTATTCCAACATCGCCTGGTATCCCGACGGCACCGACGGCTGGGAGGGAGCAAAACTTCCGACCGAGGAAGCGCAGCCGGAACCGCGCCCGGACCAGTAGCGGTTGGGCGAAGTGCTCTGCCTGTCCCTGCAAGCGGGAGACGAAAGACGGTGTTACGGCTTCTGCTTCTGCAACTTCGTCAACGTGCCCGTACCGTTGGTCTCGGTCGCAGAATAGCTCACCCTGTCGCCGGCATGGACGGCGTCCAGCATCGCGGCATCCTTGGCCTTGTACTCCTGCAGCGCGCCGGCGCTGCCGGTGCTGGCGCCGACCGTGCCCTTCTGCGTCTGCTGGATCGAGATCGTGCCGTTGAGCCGATCGATCCGCGTGATCATCCCGGTCATGTCGTCAGCGAAGGCGCTGGTTGCGAGCATGCCGAGGACCGCGGCGCCCGCGAACATGAATCTTGTGGTTCCCATCGAGGCCTCCCGACGTCTGGAGTTCACTTCGACAAGCCATCATAAATCGATTTGGTTCCGGCAGATAGCGCGGCGAAAGGTTAACGTTGCTGAGGCGATTGCGGGAACTTTCCGTGAGCCGTCAGCCCAACTGACGCTATTCCATTTCCTGCTGGATCACGCGTCCGAGCGCGAACAGGCGCTGGTCGATCGAGGTTGGAACCTCGCAGACGAAGCGCACCACCTTGTGGCGGTCCTCGAAGATCCGGGTCTTCCAGATCAGCTCGTTGCTGAGCGCCTCGACCTTCGCCTCGTCACGCGGTGTGGCCCCTTGCAGGGCCTGGAGCTGAATCGTCTCTTCGCGGATCTTGTCGGCGGCATCGCGCTGCTTGCGGCTGACGCGTTCGAGCCCGTTCATGACCTGGGAGCGCTGGGCGTTGAGCGTGTCGAACAGGCCGGCGAACAGCAGCCTGGCGTTCGCACTCTTGTCGGCGGCGGAACCTGCGAGAAACTCCTTCACCAGCTTTTCCGCCTCATCCAGCGGCGTCTTGCGCGCCGCCAGCTTTGCGACGAGTGCGCTGATCCTGGCGTCGTCCTTCCATCTGTTCTGGACGTCGTCGAGCGGCGGACCGGCCCACACGGCGGCCAGCGAGATCTCCGGCACCTTGGCCTGGGTGCACGGCCAGTCCGGATAGCGGGGATCGGCGGCGTGCGCCGCCGTGCTCGCAACAGCGAGCACCAGGACAGCACTGGCCAGAACTCGAACAATCATCCTTCGCCTCCCGCAGGCCCGCGTCGCGCCAGCCCGCGCGAGGGATCATAGGCCAGGATCGCGCCGATCATGAAGGCGATTGTGCAGGTCGCGACCACCGCCAGCGAGATCCAGTTGACCTGGCCATACAGCGCGAAGCGGATCAGCTCAACCGCGTGGGTGAACGGATTGGCCTCGCACAGTAAGTAGAGATAGGGGCTGCCCTCCTGCACCCGCCAGAGCGGGTAGAGCGCGGAGGAGGCGAAGAACATCGGGAAGATCACGAAGTTCATGACACCGGCGAAGTTCTCCAGCTGCTTGATGCCCGACGAGATCAGCATGCCGAGCGAGCCCAGCATCAGCCCCGAGAGGATCAGCGCCGGCAGCACGGTGAGATAGCCCTGGGGCGATGGGGTGATGTCCCAGAGCCAGGCGATCAGCAGGAACGCATAAACCTGGAGCAGCGATACCGCGGTGCCCGCGAGCAGCTTGCAGAACAACAGGAAGCCCCGCGGCAATGGGCTCACCAGGAGCGTTCGCATGTTGCCCATCTCGCGGTCATAGACCATCGACAGCGAGGACTGCATGCCGTTGAAGAGCTGGATCATCGCCATCAGCCCGGGGGCGATATAGACCTCGTAGAGGATGTAGGTCTCGTAGGGCGGGATGATGGAGATGCCGAGCACCTGGCGGAAGCCGGCGGCAAAGATGAACAGCCACACCAGGGGACGCACCAGTGCCGAGACGAAGCGCTCGCGCTGATGCAGGAAGCGCAGCCCCTCGCGCCAGACGATGCCAGTGAGGCAGGTCATGTACTCGGAGAGCGAAAATCCCCGCGGCGCCTCGCGCGTTGTGATGCTGCTCATGCGCCGCCTCCAGGCATGGTTTGCGCGCCGGTCAGGCGCATGAAGGCGGTGTTGACGTCCTGCGCACCGGCCTCCGCGACGACGCGGCTCATCGGCCCCTGCGCCAGCACCTTTCCCTGGTGCAGCACCACGAGATCGTCGCTGGGCATGATCTCGTCGAACAGGTGCGTGGCCCAGAGCACGCCGATGCCTTGCTCGGTCACGAGCTGGCGGACGTGGCTGATGATGTCGGCGCGCGCCTTGACGTCGAGACCGACGGTCGGCTCGTCGAGCAGCAAGAGGCGCGGCCGATGCAGCAGCGCCCGCGCGATCTCCAGCCGCCGCATCTGTCCGCCCGAGAGGTCGCGCACCTTGCTCGCGGCGCGATCGGCAAGGCCGATGCGCCCGAGCAGCTCGGCGCTGCGCGCCGAGGCGTCGCGGCGGCCGATGCCATGCAGCGCGGCGTGATAGAGCAGGTTCTGCGTCAGCGACAGGTCGAGATCGAGCGTGCGCGGCTGGAACACGACCCCGAGCAGCCGCAGCGCCTCGCCGGGGCTCTTGCTGACGTCGTGCCCGAAAATGCCGACGCGGCCGGACTGGATGCCGAACAGGCGCGTGATCAGCGAGAACAGCGTGCTCTTGCCGGCGCCGTTGAGTCCCAGCAGCGCCGTGAAGCTCGCGGGCTGCACATTGAAGGACACGTCCGTCAAGGCGCGCCGCAGACCATAGGCATGGCTGACGCCCTCGATCGACAACGCCGGCACCGTGGCCGCTCCCGGTCTCGGCGTCTGCTGCGGTTCGGCGATCGGGGCAGGGCTGGTCATGGCGCGATCGCAATGCCCCAGGGCAGTTCGCCCACCTGAATGGTCTTGATCACTTTTTGCGCGGCAACGTCGATGACGGAGACATCGTTCGACACGCCGTTGGTGGTGAGCAAATATTTCTCGTCCGGCGTGAACGCCATGTGCCAGACCCGCTGCCCGACCAGGAGATATTTCGTCACCTTGCGCGAGGCGACGTCGACCACGGCGATGCGGTTGGCGGGGCCGAGCGCGACGAAGGCGGTCTTGTCGTCCTTGGTCATGCCGATCCCGACCGGCTGGATCGCCTCCTTCCGCAGGCCCGGGATCTCGAACGTGACCTTGCCGATCACCTCGTGCTTTTTGGGGTCGATGATCGAGACGGTGCCGCCGATCTCCGAGGACACCCAGACCTCCGAAGAATCGTGCTTGTACTCGGCAAAGCGCGGCCGCGCGTCGACCAGCACGTTGGCGACGATCTGGCGCGACGACGTGTCGATGAAATGCGCCATGTTGGTTGTCTCGGACGTGTTGATCAGCGTCTTGCCGTCCGGGCTGATGGTCATGCCCTCGGGCTCGACGCCGACCTGGATATCGCCGAGCCGGGTGCGCTTCTCGAGGTCGATCACCGTCACCGTGTTGTCGTTCTCGTTGGCGACATAGAGGATCTTGCCGGCCGCATCCTGCGCGAACAGCTCGGGGTCGGGTCCGGAGGGCAGGCTGTCCACCACGCTTTGCGTCTTGGTGTCGATCACCTGGATGGTGTCGTCGTCACCGACCGCGACCATCACGAACTTGCCGTCGCGGGTGAAATCGATGCCGCGCGGACGCTGGCCGACCTTGATGGTCTTGGTCACGGTCCAGCTGTCGGTATCGATCACCGAGACCGTGTTGCTCTTCTCGTTCGAGACATAGGCGATGAAAGCATGCGCGGGCGCCGCGGCGAACGCCAGCCCGGACAGAAGCCCCACACGCCACATGCGCAACATCTGCGTCCTCATTTCAGCTTGCATTTGCTCTCCGGGCGATCGTAGCCGAGCGTGTCGAGCTCGGAGACCTGGTGCAGGAATCCTTCCTGCGGCGACACCGATACCACCATGCGGCCGTCGACCAGGAGGATCGGCTGGCGCAGCTGCCAATTCCAGTCGCGCAAGGTCAGCCGCGTGCCCTTGAAGGCGGCGACGGAGAAATCCGGGCCCTTGATGAAATCGGTGACCTTCTTGACCTCGCCGGAATTGGTGCGCGAGGTGGCTTCGCCGATCATGCGCACCGCGGTCCAGGCCTGCATGTCGAGCGCGGTCATCCGCCGCGAATTCAGCTTGATGAAGCGGTTCTGCATCTGGATCGCGCCCCATTGGTCCTGCGATGCGTCCCAGCTGCGCGGCACGAGGCCGGCCGAGCCGGCGACCGGACGCGGATCCCAGGTGCGATAGGGCAGATAGGCGCCGAACACCTCACTCTCGTCGGCGGCGACCAGCACGTCATAGGCCGGCGCCTGTTGCGTGAAGACAGGAATCTGGCGCTGGATCTGCGTCACGCCGCTATCGGTGCGCCGCGCGCCGCCCTTGTCCTCGAAGGTCCGCTCCTGCACGATCTTGGCACCGAACCGCGCCGCGGTTCGCCGGAGCGCATCGGCGAACAGCCTGTCCTCGTCGTGCGAGCCGACCACCAGCAGCCAGCGCGACCACTTCTTCCACACCAGATATTGGCCGAGTGCGTCCGCCAGCATCGCGCGCGTCGGCGCGGTGTGGATGACGTTGGCGCGGCAATCGGCCTCGCGCAGCCGCTCGTCGATCGCGCCGGCGTTGAACAGCAACGTGCCGCGGTCGCGCAGGGCGTCCGCGGCCTTCAGAAGCGCATCGGCGGGGAGGTCGGCGATGATGAAGCCGTTCTTCTCGGCGAGCGCGGTCGCAGCCTGCGCCACGTCCTCGCCTTCCCTGATGCGGCGCTCCTCCAGCGTGAAGCGCTGGCCGGTGAATTTCCCGGTGGTGTTGTTGTCCTCGATGGCAAGGCGCGCGCCGGCGACGCCGTCATTCTCGGCGGGCTGCTCGACCAGCGACAGCGTCGATCGGGTGCCGGCGATTCCGAGATAGCCGACGCCGACCGTGACGGGATCGGCCGCAAGCGCGCTCGTCGCCGCAAGACCAAAGCCGATCAGGCCGGCCAACCATCGGATCATGTTTCCTCCAGACGATCTCCCCGGCTTGACCGCCGGTGAAGAATTGTCTCTGCTTCAAGCATGACCAAATTGTCAGGCCATGCAACCCCGCATTTCGTCCCCGCGCGCGCACGGCCGGGAATAACGATCATGCGAGCATTGTTGGCGATCGCGGCTTTGCTGTTGACGGGCGCGGCCGCGCTCGCCGACCCGCCAAAACTCGCGGTGTTCGATTTCGAGCTGATCGACACCAGCCTGCCGGGCGAGTTCTACGGCTCCAAGCCGGAAGAGGCGCGACTCGTGCGCATCAGCGAGCAGCTGCGCAAGGAATTGGCAGAGTCGGGCAAGTTCCAGGTGCTCGACATCGCGCCGGTGCGGGAGGCCGCGCGTCACGCGAACCTGCAGGCCTGCGGCGGCTGCGACCTCAAGCTCGCCGGGCAGCTCGGTGCCGATTTGGAGATCACCGGCCTCGTGCAAAAGGTCTCGAACCTGATCATCAATCTCAACGTCTATCTGCGCGATGTGAAGACCGGCAACATGATCACCGCCGCCAGCGCCGACATGCGCGGCAACACGGATGAATCCTGGTCGCGCACCATGAGCTATCTCATCCGCAACCGCCTGCTGGCGCCGAATTACGGTAAGCCATGAGGTCTTCGCCTCTCCCCGTAAGAACGGGGAGAGGGGGAGGAGAGAGCAAGATCACGCCGTCAATCTTGCCGCATGCCAGTGCAGGTGGTCGCTCATGAAGGTCGAGATGAAATAATAGCTGTGGTCGTAGCCCGCCTGGCGCCGCAGCGTCAGCGGGATGCCGGCCTTGGCGCAGGCGGCCTCGAGCAGCTCCGGCTTGAGCTGCTCCTTCAGGAAATTGTCGGCCTCGCCGACGTCGACCAGGAAGCCGGAGAACTTGGCGCCGTCCTCGATCAGCGCCACCGTGTCGTGGTTGCGCCAGGAATCCTTGTTCGGCCCGAGATAGCCGGACAGCGCCTTGATGCCCCAAGGCACGAGCGAGGGCGCCACGATCGGGGCAAACGCGCTGGCTGCGCGAAAGCGGTGCGGGTTGCGTAGCGCCACCGTCAACGCGCCGTGGCCGCCCATCGAGTGCCCCATCACCGATTGCCGCCTGGCATCGACCGGGAAGTTCTCCGCCACGAGCTTCGGCAGCTCGTCCGTGACGTAGCTCCACATGCGATAGTTGCGCGCGAACGGCTCTTGCGTGGCGTCGACATAGAAGCCGGCCCCGAGGCCGAAATCATAGGCGTTGTTGGCATCGCCTGGCACGTCGGGCCCGCGGGGTGAGGTGTCGGGCGCGACGAAGATCAGGCCGAGCTCGGCGCAAGCCTTGCGGAATTCGCCCTTCTCGGTGACGTTGGCATGCGTGCAGGTGAGCCCGGACAGGTACCAGACCACGGGCAGTTTGGCGCCGTCCGCATGTGGCGGGATATAGACCGAGAACACCATGTCGGTTCCGGTCGCCTGGCTGGCGTGGCGATAGACGCCCTGCACGCCGCCATGGGATTTGTTGGTCGAGACAGTCTGAATCGTCATGCCGAAAGACTCCGTGGCATCTCACCACATCAAGATTGCAACGCTTGTGTGACTGAATTTGTGGCGTCGTCAGGCGACGCCGCTGTCGATCGCCAGCCGCACCAGTTCGACCGAGGTCTTCACCCCGAGCTTCTGACGCATGATGGACGAGGTATTGGCGACCGTCTTGTAGGACGATTGCACCAGCCAGGCGATCTCGGACAGGCTCTTGCCGGCGCTGAGCAGCCGCAGGATCTCCATCTCGCGCGCGTTCAGCTTCGACAGCGGGTTTTGCGCCAGCGTCGGCCCCGCAAAGGCGATGCTGCGCGCGATCGCGGTCGGAAGGTAGGTGCCGCCGCTTCCGACGGCGCGGATCGCCTCGACGAGGTCGTCGGGGTCGCCGGTCTTGGAGACGTAGCCCTTGGCGCCGCACTCGATCGCGCGCGCGGCGAAGGCGGGGTCGTCATTCATGCTGAACATGATGATGCGAGCCTCGGGCGCACGCTCGAGGATGCGGCGCGCGAGCTCGAATCCGGAGACGGTCGGCAGATTGATGTCGATGATGCAGAGGTCTGGACGTTCGACGATGAAGACGCACTCGCCGTCCTCGGCGTCGGCGGCCTCAAGAATCTCGATCTCGCCTTCGTCGGCCAGCACGGCACGGCAGCCGGAGGCGACGATGGGATGATCGTCGACGATCAGAATGCGCATGGGCGTTCCTCGCGACAGCCACGTCCCCTGGAGCTTGCCTGTTCTGCGCCGCACGAGGCTGACCGGACAAGACGCGCGTCTCGTGTCGCCTCATGCAACCCGGCCGGGATTGCTGTACGCTTCCGATTAGATATCGGGCGGTTCGGCTCTGTCAACGTCATCGGACAGGCGTGGCCAACCCTTCGCGAGGCACGAGCGAGACCAATGTGGCAAAATCTTTCCTTGCGCGGGCGCATCAATCTCTTGCTGGCGTTGCTGCTGGCACTGGGGCTCGCGGTCAATATCGGCCGCCAGGTCGCCGAGGCCGGCCCGCGCGTGCAGGCCGAGGACCAGAGCGTAATCCGCCTCGCGCGCGAATTCATCGAGATGATCGTTGCCGATCTCAACGAGGCGCCCGATCCGGATGCCAGGCTGAACCAGATCGCCCGCGATCTCAGCCGCCTGCGCCATGTCAGCATCGCGCTGCACGATTCCGGTGGGAACCCGCTGACGGCGCCCCGGCTTGGCGCCGATGGCGACGCGCGCGGCCCGCCGGCCTGGTTCGTCAGCCTGGTTCATCCCGAGCAGACCGCGGTCAGCGTGCCGGTCTCGATCCGCGGCAAGCCCGGCTCGCTCGTGATCACCTCGCACCCCGACGACGAGATCGCCGAGATCTGGGACGGCATCGTGACCCAGCTCGAGGTCGGCTCGGTGGTCGCGCTCGCGCTGTTTTTCCTGATGATGAAGGTGGTCGGCCGTGCCCTGGCACCGCTGCAGTCGCTGGCGGAGGCCATGGGCAAGCTCGAAAGCGGACATTACGAGGCCCGTGTCGCGCCGGGCGGCGCGCCGGAGCTTGCCGCGATCTGCACCAGGCTCAACCATCTTGCCGCGACACTCGGTGAAGCGGTCGAGGAGAAGCGGCGCCTTGCCGAGCGTGCCGTGTCGCTGCAGGACATCGAGCGCAAGGAGATCGCGCGCGAGCTGCACGACGAGTTCGGGCCCTATCTGTTCTCGCTCCGCGCGCATGCGAGCGCGCTGGCGAAGCAGGCGGACGGACGCGAGCCGAGTGCGGATGCGGTGCGAAAACACGGCAGCGCCATGCTGGAGCAGATCAATGCACTTCAGCAGTTCAACCGCCGCGTGCTGGAGCGGCTTCGGCCCGTGGGCCTTGCCGAGCTCGGCCTGCGCCAGGCGCTCGAATCCCTGTCGCGGCTGTGGCGGGAGTCGCGTCCCGACGTCGCGATCGAGACCTCGATCTCGCCGGCGCTGGGCGCAACCGGCGAGACCGCCGATCTCACCATCTACCGCATCGTGCAGGAGGCGCTCACCAATGTGTTCCGCCACGCCGGCGCGACCTCGGTCAGCGTCGTCATCGAGCCGGTGGAGCAGGCCGGCGGCCGCGGCTGTGCCCGGGTGCGGGTCAGCGACAACGGTCGCGGCATGGAGCCGGGCCAGAAGCTCGGCTTCGGCCTCGTCGGCATGCGCGAGCGGATCCTGGCGCTGGGGGGCACGCTCAATGTGGTCTCCGGTGACAGTGGTGTGACCGTGGAAGCGCTGGTGCCGACGGCGGCAACCTGATCGCACCCGAAACGATCGGGAAAAATTCCCGATTTGGTCGGGAAAACGGGTGCGGATTGGACCCGACCTTTTGTGGCTGGCGTCCCCAATGCGGCCGAATAAACTCGCCTCGACCAATCGGCGGAAATCAAAACAGCCGGTGGTCGCGGATGGGAAGGCGGGGATGGGCAAGGTTGATTCGTTCAAGCGTGGTTTGTTGATGGCCTCGGTGTCGACCGGGCTGGCATCGGGCTTGGTGTTTGCGAGCCCTGCCGGGGCCGCGCCGGACGAGGAGACCAACGTCCAGAACCTGCCGCCGGTCGAGGTCTCCGCACCACCGCCGGCGACGCGGCGCGCGGCGCCGTCGCGACCGGTTGCGCGCGTGGGGGCGCCGTCGTCCGCCGCGCCGAGGACACGGATCTACGTCTATCCGACCTCGCCGGGCATCGGCCGCGGTCTCGACGTCGACAAGGTCCCGTCGGCGATCAATGCGGTCGATGCCAACCAGATCAGGCGCACGGGTTCGCTGAACGTCGCGGACGCGCTGCGCGACAACATCGCCGGCGTCAACATCAGCGAGGTCACCGGCAATCCGTTCCAGCCGGATGTCGAATTCCACGGCTTCGTCGCATCGCCCGTGACCGGCACGCCGCAAGGCCTTGCGGTGTATCAGAACGGCGTCCGCATCAACGAGGCGTTCTCGGATGCCGTCAATTGGGACCTGATCCCCACCGCGGCGATCAGGTCGGTGACGCTGGTGACCAACAACCCGGCCTTCGGCCTCAACGCGCTCGGCGGCGCGATCAACCTGCAAATGAAGGACGGCTTCACCTCTCAGGGCACCGAGCTCGACCTCATGGGCGGATCGTTCGGCCGCGTCCAGGGCTCGGCGCAATGGGGCAAGCAGGTCGACCAGAACTACGCCGTCTATGCCGCGCTCGAAGGCCTGCGCGACAACGGCTTCCGCAATTTTTCCCAATCGACGGTGCGGCGCTTCTACGGCGACGTCGGCTACAGGGCCGGCGACAGCGAATTCCACGCCAATATGGGCGTCGCCAGGAACGATTTCGGCGCCAGCGCCACCGTGCCGGCCGAGCTGCTCGACAAATATTGGGGCGCGACCTACACCACGCCGCAGACCACCTCCAATCGCGTCGGCTATCTCAACCTGACCGGCAAGGTCGAGGCGACGCCGACCTGGACGCTCGAAGGCACCGCCCACGTGCGCAGGTACGAGCAGAAGGTGGTCGACGGCAACCCGACCGACGTGCAGGAGTGCGGTGCGGACCCGGCGCTGCTGTGCTTCGGCAATGACACCACCGCCGCGAACGGCGCGGGTGGCGTGCAGCTTGCCAATCCCTTCGCGCCGGGCACCATCCTCGGCGAGATCGACCGGGGCTCGATCCGTTCGACCACCCTCGGCGTGTCGGGGCAGGCGACCAACACCGATCAGCTGTTCGGCCACGACAACCGCTTCGTGATCGGCGCCACCTACGATGCCAGTGTCACGCGCTACAACGCCACCGCCGAGATCGGCTCGATCGGAGAGAACTACGTCGTCAGCGGCAGCGGCGTCTTCCTGGGCCCGACTCCCACGGCAAACCCGGTCGCCGGCCCCGTCTCGCTGCGGACCGTCAACCAGTACAACGGCCTCTATGCGATGGACACGTTCAACGTCACGGATGCTTTCGCCATCACGGGCGGCGGTCGCTTCAACGTGGCGCGGATCTCGCTGGAGGACCAGCTCGGCACCGCGCTCAACGGCGATCACACCTACACCCGCTTCAACCCGATCATCGGCGGCACCTACAAGATCACGCCCGAGCTGACCGCCTATGCCGGCTATTCCGAGGCCAATCGCGTGCCGACGCCGCTCGAGCTCGGCTGCGCCGATCCCGCCAGGCCCTGCCTGCTCGCGGCGTTTCTGGTCGCGGATCCGCCGTTGAAGCAGGTCGTCTCCAAGACCGTGGAAGCCGGTTTTCGCGGCACCAAGGAGCTGAACATCGGCACGCTCGGATGGAAGGTCGGCGGCTTCCGTGCCACCAATTATGACGACATCGTAGCGGTGCCCGTCGTCGGGCGGACCGGCTTCGGCTATTTCTCCAATGTCGGCCGCACCCGGCGGCAGGGGCTCGAAGCCGAAGTCAGCATCAAGTCGCCCACGCTGCAGGTCCAGGCGAGCTATGCGTTCGTCGATGCGCGCTTCCTTGATCCGCTCGAGCTCGGCTCGGAGAGCCCGTTCAGAGACCCTGCCACCGACACCATCCAGGTCAGGCCCGGCAACCAGATCCCCGCGATCCCGCGCCACCGCGTCAAGGTCGGCGTCGACTACGCCGTGACCGACGTCTGGAAGGTCGGCGGCAACGCGCTGTTCGTCTCCAGCCAATATCTCGTCGGCGACGAGTCGAACCAGTTCGCGAAACTGCCGTCCTACACGGTGTTCAATCTCCACACCTCCTACCAGGTGACGAAGAACATCCAGCTCTATGGCCGCGTCGACAACATCTTCGACAAGCGCTACGCGACCTACGGGCAGTTCTTCGATACCGGGGCCTTGCCCAACTTCACCAACGGCGGCAATGCCTTCACCGACCCGCGCTCGCTCAGCCCGGCACGGCCGCGCGCGTTCTACGCGGGGATGCGGGTGACGTTCTAGATATTTTGGAGCGTCCTCTCTTGGATGGCCGTCTATGTCGACGACAGGCCCGCGAAACCCTCGCCTTCACTCCACCTTCACTCGCTCGAGCGGCGCCGCAGCGACGCTCGCCTGCTCCCGGCCTTTGGCCACTCCCACGCGTTGGCGTCGGTGCACGAGATACTGATCTCCGAGCACGCCGATCAGGATGACCGTTCCCATCACCGCGAAATTGAGCGAGCTCGGAATGCCCAGCAGGTTGACCAGATTCTGCAGCACCTGGAGCAGCACGGTGCCGAGCACGACACCGATGATCGAGCCTTCGCCGCCGCGCAAGGAGCAGCCGCCGAGCACGGCGGCGGCGATGGCGTAGAGCTCGTAGAACGAGCCGTGCACGGCGGGGGAAATCGAACGGGTATACATCGCGATCAGGATTGCCGAAAACGCTGTCAGCCCGCCACAGATGACATAGGCCGAGACGATCACGCGGTTGGTGCGAATGCCGGAATAGCGTGCCGCTTCCTCGTTCTTGCCGACGGCAAAGAGATAGCGGCCGAACACCGAGCGGTGAAGCACCACCCAGGCGATCACGGCCACCACGGCGAGCGCCACCACGCTGTGCGGCAGCGGAAAGCCGAGCACGTTGGTGCGGCCGGCGGCCAGCCATTCCAGCGTCGGAAAGCTCGCGCCGAAGCCGAAGCCAGCCGTCGCGTCCTCGGTGTAATAACGCGCCGCGCCGCGATAGATCAGGAGGCCGCACAGCGTGACAACGAAAGGCTGGATCCGCATCCGGGTTGCCAGCGTGCCATGGACGAGGCCGATCACGAGCCCGGCCGCGACGATCATCGCGAGGGCTACCACCCAGTTGACGTCGTGATTGACGATGAGGTCGATGAACAGGACCCCCAGCAGTGCGATCACCGAACCGACCGACAGCTCGATCCCGCCGATGATGATGATGAAGGCTTCCGCGATGGAGAAGATGCCGAACAGCCCGATCTGGTTGGCGGTGTTGGAGAGATTGCCCACGAACAGGAATCTCGGATTGATCAGGGCGACGACGGTCCCGACCACCAGAATCAGAACGAGAAGGCTCAGGTCTTTCTTGCTCAAGGTCCCTCCGCCGCGATTGTGTGGCCAACGGCAAGCTGCAGCACATTGTGCTCACTGAACTGGCTGCGATCAAGGAAGCCCGAGATCGCGCCCTCATGCATGACCGCGAGGCGGTCGCTGACGCCGATCACCTCCTCCATGTCGCTGGAGATCATCAGGATCGCCACGCCGGCATCGGTCAGGCGGCGCAGCATGCCGTAGATCTCCTGCTTGGCTCCGACATCGACCCCGCGCGTCGGCTCGTCGACAATCAGCACCTTCGGCTGCATCGATAGCCATTTGGCGAGCACGACCTTCTGCTGGTTTCCGCCCGACAAAGAGCCGACGACGGTCTTGACGTCGGGCGCGCGGATCTTGAGGCGCTCGCGCTGACGCACCGCATTCTCGTTCTCGCGCGCGCTATCCACCAGCCAGAAGCGCATATAGGAGGCCAGATCCGGCAGCGAGATGTTTTCGGTGATCGAGACGTCGAGCAGCAGGCCCGCGCCCTTGCGGTCCTCCGGAACAAGATAGATGCCTTGCTCGATGGCGGCCCGCGGGCTTGCGATCCGGATCGGCTCGCCATCGAGTCGTATCGCGCCGCCGCGCAATCGGTCGATGCCGAAGAGGGCGCGCGCGAGCTCCGTGCGGCCGGACCCGACGAGACCGGCAAGTCCGAGGATCTCGCCGCGGCGGACCGACAGGCTCACGGCGCGGCCGGGATAGGTGTCGGTGACCGCATCGACGATATCGAGCACGCTGTCGCCAGGCGGCGCGGCCGGCGGAACGTAGAGCGATTTCAGGTCGCGGCCGATCATCAGGCGAATCATCGCCGCCGGAGAGAGTCCCGCACGTGTCAGTGCGCCGACCACGCGCCCGTCGCGCAGCACGACCGCGCGGTCGGCGCATTGCATCACCTCGTTGAGCCGATGCGTGATGAAGATGACGCTGACTCCGTGGGCTTTCAGGCTGGCCACGGTCCGCATCAGGCGGTCCGTCTCGGCGAGTGTCAGGCTCGAGGTCGGCTCGTCCATGATGACGAGACGAGCATCGAGCGAAAGCGCCTTCATGATCTCGACGAGTTGGCGCTGCGCCAGCGACAGTTCGGCGAGCGGCGCATCGGCCGCGAAATCGCAGCCGAGCCGCTCCAGCAACGGCGCGACATCGGCATACATCCGTTTGCGGTCGATCAGCCGCAAGGGCCCGCCGTGCACAGGCTCGCGGCCGATGAAGACGTTGCCGGCGACATCGAGATTGTCGAAGAGGTTCAGTTCCTGATGGACGAAGGCGATGCCCGCCTTGATCGCGTCCGCCACGGTGAGCGAGCCTCGCGCGACGCCGTCGACACGGATGACGCCGCCGCTCGGCTCGACGACCCCGCCGAGCACGCGCATCAGCGTCGACTTGCCGGCGCCGTTCTCGCCGATCAGCGCAACGACCTCGCCGGGCGACACCTGGAGACCGACGTGGTCGAGGGCGACCACGCCTGGATAGCTCTTGCTGATGTCGACCAGCTCGAGGAACGGTTCTGGCATGGTAGGCTGCGCGGCGGGCAGCGCGGATATCTCCTACTTTTTCAGCATCTGCTTCATCGAGGCCATGAACTCGTCGACATTCGCCTTTTCGATGACCTTGCCGGGCACGATGATGATGCCGTTGGCCGGAATGCCGGACTTGTTGCCGCCGATGTAGTTCGCCATCAGCTTCATGCCCTGATAGCCCCACTCGAACGGCTGCTGCACCACCGTGCCGACGATGCTGCCTTCCTTGACGCCGCCGAGCGTGATCGGATCCTCGTCAAAGCCGATGATCTTGATCTTGTCGAGCTTGCCGGCCTCCTTGAGCACCTCGTAGATCCGCGGCGTATTGTAGGAGTAGAAGCCGACGAGGCAGCTCACATCGGGCATGGCCGCGAGGATGTCCTCGACATTGCGCTTGGCGCGGGTCTGGTCGATCTCGTCGCCGCGAACGTCGACGAGCTCGACCTTCGAGCCCTTGATCGTCTCCTTCACGCCTTCGATGCGCTCGCGCGCATTGTCGGCGCCGGGCAGGCCGACGAAGCCGACGCATTTGCCGCCGTTCGGCAGCGCCTTGACCATCAGCTTTCCTGCCTCCTTGCCGAGGTCGGTGTTGGAAGAGCCGATATAGGCCACGCGCTTGGATTGCGGCGCGTCGCTGTCGGTGGTGAACAGCACCGTCTGGGACGCAACCTTGTTGAGGTGCTCGGTCTGGTTCTTCGGATCGACAGCGCTGACCATGATGCCGGCGGCACCGGCGGCGACGAGGTCGTCCATCACGCGCTGCTGCACGGCGGCCGCAGCCTGTTCCGGATATTTGAACTGGAGCTCGTAGTTGGGCAACTCGCCCTGCGCCTTCTTCATCCCGGCCTCGGCGATCTTCCAGAAGTCGGATGCGCCATTGACGACGAAGGCCAGAACCTTCTTGTCCGCCGCATCGGCCGAGCCGAACCCCGCTGCAATCGCGAAGGCAATAGACGCACCTGCAACCAAGAGACGCTGCATATCATCCTCCCCTAAGGCGGTCGGCCCTTTTTGATGGCCAACTCTGCTTGAGCCCAGATTGGGCGCATGCCTCACCCCCGGCGGCGCGGCAATCGGCCGCCACCCGCATCGTTGCGGCAGAGGCGGGTCACCGACCCGGCCGGCGAGGTGAAATGAGGCGCGTACCTCAAGCTAGCAGAAGCCCGCGGGGCGCGCAATTGGAAGCAACGGTCCGGACGCCAACCTCGGCGCTGAGGTGATGTCGTGCCTCACGAGATGAGGCGGCATGCGCTCGCCAATGGCTCACCACATGCAAAATCAGACTGCGTTATCAAGTAGGTCCGCGCTCGGTCAGCCCGGCACGGCCAAGGGCATTCGTTCTGAGTTGCAGCAGGCGCTGACGCCTCCTCCTCCCAAAGGAGGAGAAGGAAGCGCAGCGTCCACTCGGCTCAGTAGTCCCAGAACACCGGCACCCAGCGGAAGGCGTCGCCATCCACCGCGACCCGTCCGACCGACGGGAACGGCAGGTGCGTGGCCACCAGCATCTCGCCAGTCTTGGCAAGCTCCTGCAGAAGACGGGTACGCACGCGCGCCGCCTCCTCGGGATCGTGTTCGAAACCGTTGTGCCAGTCGGGCTGGTCGAACCCGACGGCGAACACGGCGTCGCCGGCAAACGTCAGCGCCTCGCCGCCGGACGCGATGCGAACCACGCTGTGCCCGGGAGTGTGACCGCCGGTGCGCCGTGCGACGACGCCCGGCGCAACCTCGTGCGCCTCATCGAACGGCCTGAGCTGACTGCCATAGGCTTTCACGAACTGCTTGGCGGTCGCCCGCAGCGCATCGGGGAAGCCCTGAGGCATGTTGGTGTGAGAGAAATCAGGTGCTTCCCAGAACTTGACCTCCGCCGCCGCGACGTGGATCCGCAGGTCGGGGCGCAGCCGCTGCTTCACACCGTCGACGAGCAACCCGCCGATGTGGTCCATGTGCATGTGGGTGAGCACCAGATCGGTCACGGAGGAAAGATCGATGCCGGCCGCCTCCAGTCGCTTGATCAACTGCCCGGCCCGCGGCAAGTGCAAGTTCGGGTCGGAGCCGAGGCCGGCGTCAATGAGAATGGTCTTGCCGCGGCTTCGCACCATGACCGCATTCAGTGCCCAGTCGAAAGCATCAGGCGGCAGGAACATGTCACGCAGCCAGGCCGCACGCTCGGCCGGGGCGGCGTTGTGCGCCAACATGGTGGTCGGCAGCGGCAGAACGCCGTCGCTGACCACGAGCACGTCGATCTCACCGATCTTGAGCGCGTAGCGCGACGGCACGAGCTCTTCGGGTTTCGCGGCGTATGAGGTGTTGTGGAGGTTCATGTTGTTCTCCTGTTTCATGCTGCTGGCTGATCTTGTTGATCAGGCCGCGCAGCCAGGGAGCGCGGCCGTCATGGCGTCGTGCGTTAGAGGCTGGTCACGCGTTCCGGATCGGCCGATGCGAGCGCGGCGGCGCGTTCGGCCTTCGGCGGATAGATCCAGACGGTGTTGATCTCTTGCTTGGTCTTCTTGGCGACGTCGCCGACCATCTCGACCTTGCGCTCCCAGCCGCGCGTGAACAGTGCGCCGGCTTCGCCGAGATCGAGACAGGTGACGTAGGCCCTCTGGTGGTACGGCCTGGTCGGAACGCCGAGCAGTTCGGCGGCGGCATTGTTGCCGGCAAAGGCGCCCATCCGCGTGGCGTGCTGGCACGACATCAGCGCGTAATTGCCCTCGTCGTCGCAGGCGGCACGGGCCGCATCGCCGGTTGCGAAGACGCCCTCGACGCCTGGCACCCGCAAACAGGGGTCGACCAGCAACCGGCCGAAATTGTCGCGCTCGGCGGGAATCTGGCTCGTCAAAGGGGCCGCACGAATCCCCGCCGCCCAGATCACGGTCTCAGTTTCGATGTGTTCACCGTTGGACAAGGTCACGCCGGACGCATCGAGCGAGGCCACCCCGGCGCCGAGGCGGGTTTCCACGCCGAGCTTCTGGAGTGCGCTCTCGATGACCGGCCTCGGACCTTCGCCCATGTCGGGTGCAATCGCGCTGTTGCGCTCGACGATGATGACGCGGGTCTTTGCATCCGGTCCGAGGACGGCGCGAAGCCGCGCCGGCATTTCGGTGGCCGCCTCGATGCCGGTGAAGCCGCCGCCGGCGACGACGACCGTGTCGCGTCCGTTCACGGCCGGCCGCTTGGCGAGGCCATGAAGATGCCTGTCGAGCGCAATCGCATCGTCGAGCGAATCGACGCTGAAGCCGTGCTCGGCGAGGCCCGGAATGTTCGGGCGGAACAGCCGGCTGCCGGTGGCGACCACGAGGCGATCGTAAGTGAGCATCTTCTTGGTGCCCTTCGCCGTGGCGATCCTCACTATGCGGGATTGGGTTTCCACCGTGTCGACGCTGCCCTGAACATAGGTGACGTCGATCGCCTTGAGCACATCGAGCAGCGGTGCCGTCAAGGTTTCGGGATGTTGTTCGTATAGCCGCGGGCGGACGACCAGCGTCGGCTCGGGCCCGACCAGCGCGATTTCGAGTTCGTCGGGCGAGACTCCCTGGATGTCACGCAGGCGGGCAGCGGATAGAGCGGCATACATGCCGGCGAAGCCGGCGCCGATGATGACTAGTCGCATTGGTGGTCTCCTCTGGTTGATCTTCCTGGACACGACGGCGCGTTGCCGCCGCGGCTACGGGTTCGCGGCAGGCTCTGTTGCGGTCAGCAACGGCGCCAAGGGTTGAAGCGGACTTGCGCGCGCTTAATGGAAGGGGCAGCTGGACGACTGCGAGCTCCGCGGCCAGCCCTGACGAAAGACGATGGAGGGCGGCTTGCGGCCCCAGTCCTGATGGAGAAGGCGGGGCCCGTCCCCGGTCACGACAGACAGCGCCGGATGAGCGCGTTGTATGTCGGCCTCGTCACCGGCGGCTGAAGTGAAGCGGACAGTCAGCGAAAGGCCGTACACGATTGCGGTCGCCAGACCCTTGCGTGATGAAGTGGTTGCCAGCCGCTGGACGACATCTTTCCAGATCATCATCTGTCTCCGTCGTGGGATTGGACATGATGATGGTCTAACCGATCGGGTGTGCCGCTGCCCCAGCGCGATTGCTGTCGCTATCGAGCGATTGCTGCTAGCGCATGCGCCTGCGCCAATCGCTCGGCGTCTCGCCGGTCAGCTTCCTGAACGCCGCCGCGAACGCCGTCTGCGAGGAATAGCCGAGCGCGGCAGCGATCGAGACGATCGGCTCGTCGCTCTCCCGCAGCTTGTGCATGGCCTGCTCGAGCCGGTGTTGGCGCAGCCAGGCGTGGGGCGAGAGCCCGGTGCTCTCCTTGAAGGCGCGGCAGAAGTGGAAGCGCGAGAGGCCGGCATCGGATGCCAGCGCATCGAGCGAGACGTCCGCATCGCCGTCCGAGCGCAACCGTTCGATCGCGCGGAGCAGGACCTTCGGCGCCAGCCCGCCCATGGCCGGTTGGAACGTGGCCCGCGTGCCTGTGTGCGCCGCCAGGACGCGGGTAGCGAGAAGATCCGTCACCTGATGCCGGAACAGCGCATCCAGGACCCCGTTGCCTTCGAGTGCATCCGCTGCGCTCAACAGCAGTCTCGATGTGATGGGGTCAGGGTGCGCCGTCCGCTCCAGCAGGTCGGTCGCCCCTGCGATTCCGGCTTCGCCGGCGACGCGCTTCAGTGTCGCATTCGGAAGGTAGAGCTGAACGACATCGACTGGCTTCGGAATGTCCCATCGGGAGCTCGATCCTTCCGGAATGATGATCACGACTCCGGGGCGAAACGTCCCGATCGAAACCGATTTTCCCGTCCGGCGCTCCATGCGCTGTATCACGCCGTTATACGCCATGATCACGTGGTGGCTCATGGGCTCGACGACGTCGTGCAATGGGTCGTGATTCCAGTGCGCGATGCCGGCGCCGGAGGCGTCCAAGGCCATACGGGTCGGTTCGGTCCGGAGCACCCGCGCCATCTCCGACCCGGCGGCGCGCCGCTCGGAAATCGCGACATCGGCGGGGTGTGCGCCAGGGACGGGTGGCCGGCCATTGGGCGCGGGATTGTGCCTGGATGCGGTGCTCCCGGTCATTGCGTGGCTCCTTCCGATCGCCTGCTGCCTGAGATCAGGGGTCCGTACTTGTACGGGTTGGCGCGGGTTCTATGCGGGGCCGAGGCACCGGGTCTTGCCCGAAACGGTTGTGCTTTGCCTGATCCTGCTCCAGCCGAGCGCGCGGTTTCACAAAGGCACGCTGGATGACGGCGGGCGATCGTTGCAGGCCCGCGGGCGAAGGTCGGCGGCGCCGGCCTCTTAACCGGTCAGAAACCATAGCAAATGATCTGAAAACTTTAACGAAACTGCTTGATCGTCTGTGCGTCGATGTGTCGGAGGGCCCGTCCGATGACAGAGCACCAGTTGAGAGAGCAGGAATTTTTGATCGCGCGATACCGGCATCTGGAGCGCGAGGTGACCGACCCGCTTGCCGTGCATCTGCTTCACAGCATCATCGAGGAGCTCGAGGCCGAGCTGCGCAAGGAAAAGACCGGATTGGCACGGGCCCGGTCATTAACCGTTTGTTGGCGCTAATGATGCCAATTGTCGGCGTGGGAATACCAGGGGAGGCTGCTCCCATGTTGAAGGACGGCACCTACGCGGCTTGGTACAAGACGCCGATCGATCAGGGTACCGGGATCGTCCATGTCGCAGACGGCCAGATCTGGGGCCGTGACAGCCTGATGACCTATCACGGCACCTGCCAGGTCGATGGAGATCGCTTCACTGCTATCGTGTCGACGAGGCGTCATACCGACGGTCGCGCCACCGTGTTCGGCAACGATGACGAGCTGACGCTGACGATCGAAGGAAGCTGCCCTGGCAGGATCGCGACCTACACCGCGACGGCACCTCAGGCGCCGGGCATGATCCTCCACGGAACGCTCATCCGCACGGAACAACAGCCGCCCGCACCTGAACCACCAGGGCAGATGCCGGCATTCAATCCCGACAAGCTGCCGAAATTGCCGAAGCGCTCGCGCTGAACGAGGGGCCGCCGCCGCGCCGGTCCGCATTGTACGTGCTGCTTCTTCGGCCCAGCCATGACGATCGTGAACTCCGATCCGGCACCGCCGCGTGCCAACGGTCGGGCAAATTGTCTCAGGCAGGTTCAGCGGAAATTGTCGCAATCAGGCCTGGATAGGCTTGTATCAATGGTTGCCGATAGATCATAATACAGCCGTTGCGATGGGTGGCAGGTTCGTACGAGGATCAAGCCACGCCGGTTCGATTTTGCGTCCATATGTTTCGATCGTGATTTCGAGGGCATGACCTCGATGGTGTGCGTGCAGGAGCCCGGCGCAATTTCAGTGGCGTCGTGGCAAGGGCACAATGAGCTGCTGACCGATTAGCGGGAACGTCGCGAGCCGCCATGGGTGGCCTCGCTTCGACGAATTGCGTGAAGATTTTTTGAACGAGGCGGGCGATGGAAGTTGCTGCGGCTTGTCACCCCAGGGTGGGGGATAATCTCTATTCGCGGGAGATCCGCTTCGGCATCGTGATGTATGGTGGCGTTTCGCTCGCAATCTACATCAACGGAGTTACGAATGAGCTCTACGAGATGGCGTGCGCGACGCCGAAGGAGCATGATGACCTGAATCTTCGCGGGACGCGCGAGGTCTACCGAAAGGCGTCATGGCTGCTGCGCGACGAGAACTTGCGCGCCCGCTATCTCGAGCATCTGACCATCGGCGGGCGTGACCCGTTCGCCGACATGGCCACTCTGCCGACTGGGCAACGCACACGCTTCGTGGTGGATTCGCTCGCGGGCACCTCCGCTGGCGGCATCAACGGCATTTTCCTCGCAAAAGCTCTCGTCAGCGGACAGAAGTTCGCTCCATTGAAGACGTTGTGGATCGAGGAGGGCGATATCAATCGTCTGCTCAACGACAACGCCTCCTACGAGGGGCTGGAGTTCGCCAAGACCGGTTCTGCGCCGCAGTCGCTCCTGAACAGCGATCGGATGTACGTCAAGCTTCTCGATGCCTTCGAGAAAATGGAGAAGGAGAGAGAGGGGAGGGTCGCGCCGACGGCGAGGGGCGAGTCTCAACTGGTCGACGAACTGGATCTGTACGTCACGACGACGGACATTCGAGGCGCAGTCGTGCCGTTGCGGCTGTTCGACAAGGTCGTCTATGAGCAGCGCTACAAGCAGGTCTATCACTTCCAATATGCCGCCGGGGGCGAGAACCATTTCACCGAAAGTTTCGCCCCGTTTCTTGCGTTTGCGGCGCGTTGCACGTCATCCTTCCCATTCGCATTCGAACCGATGTCCGTATCCGACGCGCAGCGCTTGTGCGACGCGCGCCAGACCGTCGGGAGCGTGAATTTCGACGCCTGGAAGCCGTTCTTCACGGGGCTGTCGATCGCGGACCTGGACGGTGACGGTTGGCGCAAGCGCGCGTTCGGCGACGGAGGCTATCTCGACAACAAGCCGTTCAGCTACGTCGTCGATGCGCTGTCATGGCGACTCGGCAGCCTACCGATGGAACGCAAGCTGATCTATGTCGAGCCGACCCCCGCTCATCCCGAGACCGAGCAGGGAAGCGCGAGCCAAAAACCCGATGCGCTCGCCAATGCGCTCTCGGCCATGCTGACAATCCCGCAGGATGAGACGATCCGCGAGGACATCGAAGCGGTGTTGGCGCGCAACAGGCGCATCGAGCGGGTCGAGCGGATTGTGCGTCAGGTCGAAGTCGACATCGAAGCGCGCAACGATGACCCCTTCGCGCGCATCGTGCTCGACGGGGACGGCAAGGTGCCTGCCTGGCGGTCGCGCGACATGCGCCATATGGTCGATTATTACGGCGTCGCGTTTCTGCCATACCGTCATCTCCGGCTGATGACCGTCACGGACGATATCGCCGATCGATTGGCCGTCTGGTGGGGCATCGACCGCCGCTCCGACCAATTTTACGCGTTGCGCGCGTTGGCGCGAGCCTGGCGCGAGGAGAATTTCTACGAATACGAGAAAGACGCCAAGGGTCGTACCGAGTCGGTCAACGCCTTTCTGGACGATTACGACGTCAAGTATCGGCTCAGGCGCACCGGGTTTATCCTGCGCAAGGTGCATCAGCTTCGAAGTCTTTTCATCAAGCCGGAGCTGCCTGGCGCCGGGAACGCCTGGTCGGATGCTGAAACACATCTCATGGAACGGTGGGACAGGCACGTGTCCCACCGGCGAATGGACACGCTGGCGCTCCTCGCGGCGTTGAACAGCCTCGCCGGCGGGCTCGGAGAAGCCATCGCCCAGCTCCGTTGCGTGACCTGGCAGTTGAAGCCCCCGGAGAACGGGTGCAGGTCGGCATGTCATGAAGAATTGATCCAGACGCTTCGTGTGATTCTTGGCCAGAAGCCGGATCCCAAATTGAAGGCGTTGACGACCAAGTCCGGTACGCCCGTGCCGCTTCCGAGCGACCTGCCGCCTCCGAGTCCGCTGCGGACGCTTCAGGAGAACGTCTTCGCCAACGCCAAGATGCTCCTCCAATATACGAGGGCCGTCGAGACGCAGCTTCAGGTCGCGCTCGAGGGCGACATTCGCGCGTTGAAAGACGGTTACGCGCCGGTGATCGGCATGGCGCCGCGCGGCCAGATGCCGCTTCCCCAGGCCCTGCTTGGAAACCCGGAGCTTCATGCCTGCGAGGAGAGCGACGAAGGCGGCCCCAAGGTCCGCGTCGCGGTCGCCAAGGTGGCCTTGCCAGGGGACGTCGATGCGCTCAACACCCCGGAGGGGACGGCGCTCCGCGAATTCCTGGCCGAATATTTCATGAGGTTCGACGAGTACGATCAGGCGAGCTTCCCGCTCTACTACGATACAGGCACCGGCGAGCCTTCGACCGTCGAGATCGTTAGGGTCAGTCCGGAGGATGCCACCAGCCTGATCGACGAACGCAATGGCCTGCGACACAAGCTCGCCGGCGTTGCCGTGCTTCACTTCGGCGCCTTTCTCGACGAGCAGTGGCGGCGCAACGACATCATGTGGGGCCGGCTGGACGGTTGCGAGCGGATACTGGCAACCCTGTTTCCTGCCGCCGAGGACAAGGTGATCAGAGACGCTCTCCTCAAGGAGGCGCAATGTACGATCATACGCGAGGAGATGAAGCCGGATAGTTACGACCAATTGGTTGACGGCTTCACAAAGGCGCTGGCGGAGCAGAAGAATGAAACGCTCGAAGGCGCCTTCGATGCCTTATGGCAAAAACTGGCGCTGACCGCGGGCGGGCAGCGCCGCACGCAGATCGCTCAGGCGCTGAAAGAGGTGCTGGGCGACCAGGGCATGCTCAACTATGTGCGCGAGTACTACAGCGTCAACCGCAGGCCCAGCACCGAGGTCGCGCTGCGGACCGGCTCACGCGCCTTGACCATTACCGGACAGATCCTCGAGCAGGCGGAACAGCACCGTCGGGGACAGCGAAGCTGGATGATGTGGGTCACAAGGGCCGGTCGCGCGGTTCAGACCCTGCTCACGATCTCGACGCCGGGCAGCCTTGGTCGAGCCGTGTTCTGCTACTGGCTGGGGCTGCTGTATGTTGTGGAATTCCTGTTCTTCGGCATTACCGCGTTGATCGGGGCGTCGGGTGCTCGCAATGTCAGCCTGATTGCTTTGGCGATCACGGCGGCCGTTCACCTGTCGATCACGATGCTGGGAGACTTCATCGCTCGGCAGGAAAAGTGGGCCAGGTGGGTGCGGTTGATCAAGGGAGGCACCCTCGGACTTGCCGTCATTGCCGGCCTGCTCATCTTCTTCGGCGTGATGGCGTTTGCCAATGGCGGTTTCGCCGGAATCAATTGTCCGGACGGACATAACGTGTTCGGCTCAGCCTTCGATCTGTTCTGTAGACCGAAGACCGGTTCATGATCCTGATACACGCCGCGTGATCCGTTGCCGAAGCGCTCGCGCTGAACGAGGGAGCCATGTCCCTGATGCGAAGCTACGCCAGCAATCCGTCGAGATCGGAATAGATGACGTCGGCCGTACGCTGATAGTGCTGCTGAAGCAGATGCACGGCCCGCTCACTGTCCCTGCCGAGAACCGCCTGAAGGATATCGGTGTGCTCGGCACCGACCTTGCGTGCCGGATAGGCCTTCGCAATCGACATCATGCGATACCGATAGAGCCGGTCGGCGAGTTGCTCGCAGAAGCCGAGCAGCGGCCGTGAGCCGCAAAGACCGATCAGCGTCGTGTGGAAGGCACGGTGCACCTTCTCCCAATCCGGATTGTCCTCGAACGTGTCGTGCTTGAGCGAGCGCGCCGTACGATCAAGCCTGTGATGCGCAACCAGCAGAGCCTCTTCCCAGGTCTGGGTCGCATTCTGCATGGACTCGCGGAGCGCCAGGCCTTCCACCCAGCATCGCGTCTTGGTCAGCTCCTGCAACTCCTCCTTGCTGACCTCCTTCACGTAGAAGCCGCGTTGCTCCATGCCGACGACGAACTCTTCGCTGGTCAGGCGGTTGAGCGCCTCGCGCAGCGGGGTCTGCCCGACATTGTACTGCTCCATCAGGAAGCGCGACTGGAGTTTGCGACCGGGCTCAAGCCGCGTCGTCAGGATGTCGGCCTTGAGGCGTGCGTAGATCGTGGTAGCCAGCGTGGCCGGTTGGCCGTCAGTGCTCATGGGCATCCCATCAGAATCTCCAGCACTTATGTACATTAGCACGGCTCGCGGCAATTATTTATAAATTTTTGCTTTACGTGGAACTTTATACATATTAAGGAGGGAGACGTTCGCGTTCCTTGGTAAGGAAGCCCAATGTCCGCCTTTCCGGTAACGGCCCTGCGCAGCGTCGAAATCACGACGCCGCAGCTTGCCGGCTCGGTCGAGTTCTACAGCAAGGTCTGGGGCCTCGACGTCGCGGCGGAAGCGGGCGACACGGTGTACCTTGCCGCGACGGGCAGCGACTTCCACGTCCTCGAGCTCACGCCGGGCGAGACGACGTCACTCCGCAAGATCAGCTTCCGCACCCGCTCGCACGACGATCTGCACCACTTGTTCGGGCGTGCGCGGCAGGCCGGCTGTGAGGTGATCAGCTCACCCGCGCCGTCGCCTGCGCCGTCAGGCGGGACAAGTTTCGTGGTTCGCGAAGCGCAGGGATGCGTCATCGAGTTCGTTCATGGCGACCGTACCAAGCCGGCGCGCGTGATCGCGGATCGCCCCGAGCGGCTGGCGCATGTCAACATCAACAGCGCCGGCATTGAAAAGCTTTCGGCCTTCTACCAGGAGACCTTGGGATTCCGGCTGTCGGATCGATCCAAGCTGATGGCGTTCCTGTGCTGCAACAGCGATCACCACGCGGTCGTGCTTGCGGAGGCTCCTCGCAACGGCCTCAATCACGTGGCTTTCCTCATGCCTGATCTCGAGTCCGTCATGCGTGCCTCCGGCCGCATGATCGATCATGGCTATCCGATCGGCTGGGGCGTTGGCCGCCACGGTCCGGGCGACAACGTGTTCGCCTATTTCGTCGATCCGGCTGGTAGCGTCATTGAATACACGGCCGAAGTCTTGCAGATCGACGACAGCTACGTCGCGAAGGGGCCGAGCGATTGGGTCTGGCCTCCGGGACGAACCGATCAATGGGGCATCGCTCCGCCCAAGTCTGACGCCTGCAAAACGGCGCAGATCGCCGTTCCCTTCGCGACGGCGCGCACATGACGGATACGGCCGGCGCCATCGACTACGACGTGCTCGTCGTCGGCTTCGGGCCGACCGGCGCCGTTGCCGCAGGCCTGCTCGGCGGCCTTGGTCATCGCACGCTGGTCATTGACCGGCTGACCGACGTGTACGACAAGCCGCGCGCGATCGCGCTCGATCACGAGATTTTCCGTCACTTTGATAATATGGGGCTCACTGATGCAATCTCGCCCTATATCGAGCCTTTCACCGCATCGGAGCATTTTGGCGTCGACGGCCAGCTGATCCGGCGAATCGACATGGTCGCAAAGCCCTATCCGCTTGGGTACACGCCGAGCATGGTGTTCAGCCAGCCCGCGGTCGAGGCCGAACTGCGCTGCCACGCGACCAGTTTTTCCAACGTGCGGGTAGAGCTCGGGGTCGAGCTGCTCGGTCTCGTGCAAACGCCCGATCGCGTCGAAGCATGCCTGAAGAACAGCGATGGACAGCACCGCTCCGTGACGGCGCGCTACGTAGTCGGCTGCGACGGCGCATCGAGCACCGTGCGTCAGATCGCAGATCTCGCGCTTGAGGACCTCATCTTCGATGAACCCTGGCTGGTGGTCGACATCCGCGTGAACGAAGACGCGCTTGCCCGACTGCCGCAATGTTCCGCGCAGTTCTGCAATCCGGCGCGCCCTGTGAGCTTCCTGATCGGCCCGAAGAACCACCGCCGCTGGGAGATCATGCTGCTGCCAGGCGAAGACGCGCGGCAGATGGAGCGGCCCGACAATGTCTGGAAGCTGCTCGCGCCATGGCTCACGCCGCATGACGGAGAATTGTGGCGGGCCGCCTCCTATCGTTTCCACGCCCTCGTCGCCGCCGAGTGGCGCAACGGCAGGATCCTGATCGCCGGCGATGCTGCGCATCAGCAGCCTCCCTTCATCGGCCAGGGTATGTGCCAGGGCTTGCGCGACGCCACGAACCTGGTCTGGAAGCTGGATCATGTGCTCAAGGGCGTCTCCTCCGACAGTCTGCTCGACAGCTACACGGTCGAACGCAAGCAGCACGTCATCGAGCTGACCGGCAAGATCAAGGCGATCGGCCAGTCGATCTGCGAACGCGATGCGGCAGCGGCCCGGCGGCGGGATGCGCAAATCCTCGCCGACGGCGGCGGCAAGCCGCTGCTGCTGACGCGGCAGGAAATCATTCCGCCGCTCCGCGCGGGATGCCTGTCACAGCACGAGATGCCCGCACGTGGCACTCTGTTTCCGCAGCCGCGCATCGCGAGCGGCCCTACCGCTCGCTTGCTGGACGATGTGACCGGGACCGGCTGGCGCGTGTTGATCGACGGCCGCAGCGATGATGCCGCTTCCATGCTCTCGCTCTGTGCCACGCGCCCGGACGTGTCGGCGGCGGCAGTCGCGCCTGCCGGCGCGGGTCTGCCAAATGCGCTTGAAGAGACCGAGGGCGTGCTCGCGAACTGGTTCGACCGCCACGGTGTCGTCGCTGCGATCGTGCGACCAGACCATTACGTTTTCGGAACCGTGCGCAATGCCTCCGAGCTAGGCGATCTCCTGCGCGAGATCGAGTTGCGTCGTCGCGACGTCCGAGCAAGACAAGATTCCCGATCTGACATGGAGAGAATACCGTGAAGCTTGCCACCGTGGCGATCGACGGCCGCACCACCTGGGGCATTGTCGAGGACGAAACCTTTTTCGATGTCGGCGCTGCACTCAAAGCGCGCTATGCCGATCTCAAGGCCGCTATCGGCGCCGACTTCGCCGGCGTTGCGGATGCAAAGCCCTCCGTCGCCGGCGTTCCGATCTCAACGGTCACCTGGCTGCCGGTCATCCCGAACCCGGACAAGATCCTGTGCGTGGGCCTGAACTACGAGACCCACCGCAAGGAGACCGGCCGCGCTGAGGTCGATCACCCCACCATTTTCTCGCGCTATGCCAACAGCCAGACCGGACATTTGCAGCCCATCGTGCGGCCGCGCGTCTCGACTGATCTCGATTTCGAAGGCGAACTCGCGGTCATCATCGGCAAGGCGGGACGTTACATCTCCCGCGCGGATGCCATGGATCATGTCGCGGGATACTCCTGCTACAATGACGGCAGCATCCGCGATTTCCAGCGTCACACCCATCAATTCACGCCAGGCAAGAATTTTCCGGATACCGGCGCGTTCGGGCCCTGGATGATGACGCCGGACGAGCTCGGCCCGCTCGGAGAGCTCAAGCTCCAGACCCGCCTCAACGGGCAAGTCATGCAGGAAGCGCTGATCAAGCAGATGATCTTCGATATCCCGCGTCAGATCGAATACTGCTCCACGTTTACGCGCCTCGAGCCCGGGGACGTCATCGTCAGCGGAACGCCGGGGGGTGTCGGTGCGCGGCGCGAGCCGCCGCTCTGGATGAAGCCTGGCGATGTCGTCGAGATCGAGGTCGAACGCCTCGGCGTGCTCAGGAATGTCGTCACAGACGAAACCTGATCGAGCGATTGCTGCCGCCGACGGCTGCGGCGTGCGAACGACCAAAAATGGCCCGCAAAGCGGGATCTCCAGGGAGGAACACCCCATGTCCGGATTATCCCGTCGTCTGCTGCTCGCCGGCGTTGCGCTTTGCTGCTCTCTTCCGGCCTTCGCGCAGTCGTGGCCGCAGCGGCCCGTGACCGTCGTCGTGCCTCAGCCGGCGGGCAACAGCCCCGACGTGATGTGTCGCCTCATCACCGAAAAGCTCTCGCGGACCTTCGGGCAGCAGTTCGTCGTCGAGAATCGTCCGGGTGCCGCAAACCTCGTCGGCACACAGGCGGTCGCCCGTGCGGCTCCGGATGGCTACACGTTCCTGTTCGCCACATCGGCGGCGCTCGTCACCAACCCCTACACGTTCAAGAAGCTCCCCTATGATCCCGTGAAAGACTTCATCCCGGTCGCGATGGTGGCCAAAAGCAATCACGTCCTTCTCGTCAATCCCGAGGTGAAGGCCAATACGCTGCCGGAATTGATCAAGCTGGAAAAATCGGCACCGGGTTCGCTAAGCCTCGCCGTCGACGGTGCGCGCAACCTCTCGGGCCTGATCGCTCAAGCCATCAACAAGAGCGCCGGGACCGGTTTTGTCCTCATCCCCTACAACACGACCACGAATGCGGTGCAGGACGCCATTTCAGGACGTATCCAGGTGACGATCCAGTCGGCATCGATCGCCGAGGCCTTCATCAAGGCGGGTACGCTGCGACCTGTTGCCGTTGCAGGTTCCAAACGGATCGACTCCCTGCCGGACGTTCCCGCGATTGCGGAGATGCTGCAAAGCGTCGATCTCCAGGGCTGGTTCATGTTCATGGCCCCGGCCGGTACTCCCGCTGACATCGTCGCGAAACTGAGCGCCGAGATTGCGCGCGCCCTGGAATCGTCCGATGTGCGCGAGCGCGCGCCGACCCTCGGCTTCGATGTCCGTGTCGGCGATGCCGTGACGGCGGCAGGCGCCAAGCGCTTCCTCGACGACCAGCTCGTCTCGTCCGGCAAGATCATCCAGGGGCTCGGCATCGAGCCTGAATAGCGCCTGGGGCAGGGGCGCTCTTCGGCATTTTTGCATCGTCAACTTCTGCCCCACTGCTTCTCAAATTCCCCTGACCCGTCATTGTACGGGCTGCAACAACCATCGCGGGGGCAGCATCACATGTCGGACAAGATCTCGCGTCAGCTCGAATCCAGCTCATCTGCGGCGCTTCGTCATTCTTCCTCTGGCCAGCCCCGGGCGAGTATCGCCGCCTGTTTCAAGGTGATGCTTCGGACCAGCGGATCCGCATGACGGTGCACGAGTTGCCAATCCGTGCCGTCCCTGCGGTAGACTTCGGTCACGCGCAGCGACCAGTCTTGAGCCGGCAACCCGCCCACCTCGGCGCGCTGGCGCTCGACCATGACGAGAACGACGAGCGCGTCCGATGCATAGGTCTGCAAAACCTCGAGGTCCGTTTTGCCTTCCCTGAAGTATCGCGATAGCGCAGCAAGGCGCTCGGGGCTGGCGTCAAATCCACGGCTTGCCGGGCCGCCGAAGGGCTGCATCAGCGTGAAATCCGGCGCAATGCCAACAAGCCTGGACCAGCGATCCATGTCGCCCCGCATGAAGGCGGCATTTTTCTGCCGAGCGCGCTCGACGAGAGCCGTTACCGCCTCGTTCTGAGCCGCCGCATCGGCCGACAGCTGAACGGACAGTGGAATTGCAGCCGTAGCGGCCATCATCGAGCGCCGCGAGATCTGCTGAGAATCTGGGCTTTTGTTCGCTCCGGGCGGTCTCCTGGTCATTTCACAGCTCCTGGTCGAATGACGTGCGAGCTCATCCATAGAGCCTTGATCCCGATGAATCCAGCGATATGATTTCAGCAACATGCTGAACCAAATTGATTTATCCAGGATCGACCTCAATCTCCTCGTGCTCTTCCGCGTGGTTTTGGAAGAGCGCCATGTGGCGCGCGCAGCCGCTCGGCTGAGCCTGACACCGTCGGCCGTCAGCCATGCGCTCGGCCGGCTCCGGCTTCTGCTGAACGATCCGCTGTTTCTGCGGACCCCGAAGGGCGTCGTTCCAACGGCACGGGCCTTGGAGCTAGGGGAGCCGGTGGCTGAGATCATCGCGCGCGTCGAACAGCTGTTCGGCTCGGCTACGCCGTTCGACCCCGAAAAGAGCAGCCGCAGGTTCACCATTGGCGCACCCGATGCGGTGCTGGTCTCGGCTACCGGTCCGCTGTTGCGATCGATCGCAGCTGCCGCGCCGCACATAGACATCGGGTTGATCCACCTGATGCCCGCGCCGCGCGACGGCGCGATCGGAGAGCCTTGGCAGCAATGCCTCGACATGCTGGAAAGACGCGAGCTGGACGTCGCAATGTTGCCGCTGCCTTCGGTATCACCGCGGTTCGAGGCGCGCAGCCTCTATGAGGAGGAGTTTGTGCTGGCCATGCGCAAGGGACATCGCTTGTCAAAAGCGCCAACCCATGCGGCCTTCGCGCAATCGCAACATCTGCTGGTCTCTCTCAGCGGTGAACCGCGCGGTTTCGTCGACGACATGTTGGCTAAGCGCGGCCTCCAACGCCGCATCGCCTTGACGGTCCCGAATTTCATGATGGCGCTTGCCCAACTTTCCGGGTCTGACCTGATCGCAGCCTTGCCGCGCCGATTGGTGGAGCACCACGCGCGCCGTTTCGGCTTGGTGTTCGTCGAGCTGCCTTTCGCGCGCAAACCGGACACGATCCGGGCCATCGCAACCAAGGCGGCGATGAGAGACGCCGGCATTGAGTGGCTGATGCAGGTCTTGGTCGGTTCAATCGGAGCAAGTCGACGCTAGAATCCACCCGCTTCTCAAATCGCCCGGAACTGTTCATTGTGCCGGCCCGAAATGAACAGAAGTGGAGCAGCATCGATGACGGATGGGGTCTCGCGCCGCCGGTTTGCCACGCTGGCGGGATTGTCCGCAGCCGGGATTGCGAGTCCCCTTGAGGCGGTCGAGGCCAAGCCGGCACGGCCGCCGCGCAATGCAGGCGGCTTTCCTGCGGGCTTTCTCTGGGGCACGGCGACCTCGTCCTATCAGGTCGAGGGCGCGGTCGAGGAGGATGGGCGAGGGGCCTCGATCTGGGACAAGTTCGTCCGCATCCCCGGCAAGATCGAGGACGGCACCACCGGCGACCGCGCCAACGAGCACTATCACCGCTACAAGGAGGACATCGCCCTCATCAAGGAGCTCGGCTGCAAGGCCTATCGCTTCTCGGTGGCCTGGCCGCGGCTGTTTCCCGACGGCGACGGCAAGCCCAATCCGAAAGGGCTCGACTTCTACCACCGTCTGGTCGACGAGCTCCTTAAGAACGGCATCGAGCCGTGGCTGACCCTTTATCATTGGGATCTGCCGCAATCGCTCGAGGACCGTTTCGGCGGCTGGCGTTCGACCGAGACCTGCAAGATCTTCGGCGACTACGCGGCCTATGTCGCCGCGCACCTCACCGACCGGGTCAGGAACGTGTTCACGCTGAACGAGAGCGGGCGCTTCGTCTATTTCGGTTACGGCATCGGCATCGACGCGCCGGGCTTGAAGCTGCCGCAAGCCGCCGTCAACCAGATCAGGCACAACAGCGCGCTGGCGCACGGGCTTGCGGTGCAGGCGGTGCGCGCCCTTGGCCGCCGCGGCACCAGGGTGGGGCCGGCCGAGAACATCGATGCCTGCGCGCCTGCGTTCGACACGCCGGAAAACGTGCGCGCCGCGGAGATCGCGCTGCGCGAGATGAATGCCGGCTATCTCAACGTCATCATGACGGGCCGTTATACCGACGCCTTCCTGAAATACGCCGGGACCAACGCGCCGAAATACACCGATGCGGAGCTCAAGATCATCTCGTCGCCGGTCGACTTCCTCGGCCTGAACATCTATGCGCCGCAGAACTACGTGGTGGCGTCCGACCAGGGCGCGGGCTTCAAGCCGCTGCCGATCCCGAAATCGTTCCCGCACATGAATTCGGACTGGCTGCGCGTCGGGCCCGAGACGATCTACTGGGTGCCGAAGCTGGCGGCGAAGATCTGGAAGACGGATGCGATCTATATCAGCGAGAACGGCACCTCCGGCGACGATGTGGTGTCGCCCGACGGCAAGATCTACGACACCGACCGCATCATGTATTTGCGCAATTATCTCGCCCAGCTCCAGCGCGCCACCGACGAAGGCGTGCCGGTGCGCGGCTATTTCCTCTGGAGCCTGATGGACAATTTCGAGTGGGTGTATGGCCTCAACAAGCGTTTCGGGCTGTACCACGTCAATTTCGACACCCAGGTCCGCACGGCAAAACTCAGCGCCAGCTTCTACCGCAACGTGATCGCGAGGAACGCGGCGGGGGCGTAGCTCTTCTCCCTCTCCCCGTTCTTACGGGGAGAGGGCAGGGGTGAGGGGCTCTCTCCGCGAGTCCATCTGTCGCCGTCCTTGCTGAAGCTCCCCCTCACCCGGATTTTCCGCTGCGCGTAAAATCCGGCCTCTCCCCGCACGCGGGGAGAGGCGAAGAAGGCGCCGTGCATTGACTCCACTCTCCCGCTTATTCAAAACCGTCTTCAACACCCATAAACAAGAGGACGACGCCAATGGCTGACGCGCTGATCATCGATGCCTGCCGGACCCCGCGGGGCATCGGCAAGGCCGGCAAGGGAGCCCTGTCGGGCATTCATCCGCAGCAGCTCGGGGCAACCGTGCTGCGCGCGCTCGCCGACCGCACCGGCATCGACACTGCCGATGTCGACGACATCGTCTGGGGCTGCAGCGCGCAGGTGGCAACGCAGAGCGGCGATCTCGGCCGCATGTCGGCGCTCGATGCCGGCTACGACGTGCGTGCCAGCGCGGTGACGCTCGACCGCTTCTGCGGCAGCGGCATCACCAGCGTCAACATGGCGGCATCCTCGATCATGGCGGGTGCGGAGGACCTCGTCATCGCCGGCGGCTGTGAGATGATGTCGATGGAGGGACGCCGCGGCGGCGGCCCGATGATGATGGACGGCGGCAATCTGCGCCTGCGGGCACGGCATCCGCAGTCGCATCAGGGCGTCTGCGCCGATGCGATCGCGACGCTGGAGGGCATCACCCGAAGGGATGTCGACGCGCTCGGGCTGGAGAGCCAGAAGCGCGCCGCGCATGCGATCGCGAACGGCCACTTCAAGAAGAGCCTCGTGCCGGTCCACCGCGAGGACGGCAGCCTGGCGCTGGACCACGAAGAATACCCGCGGCCGCAGACCACGATGGAAGGCCTCAGCAGCCTGAAGCCGGCGTTTCCGGCGATCGCGGACTACGCGCTCGACGACAAGGGCACGACCTATCGCGGCCTGATCCTGCAAAAGTACCCTGATCTCGACATCGACTTCGTGCATCACGCCGGCAATTCCTCCGGCGTCGTCGACGGCGCCGCTGCGATCCTGCTGGCCTCGCCCGCTTACGCCAAGGCCCATGGCCTCAAAGCCCGGGCCCGCGTGGTCGCGATGGCCAACATGGGGGACTCGCCGACCCTGATGCTGAACGCACCGGGACCGGCAACGCGCAAGGTGCTGGCCAGGGCCGGCCTCACCATCGACGACATCGACCTGTTCGAGATCAACGAGGCCTTCGCCGTGGTGGCGGAAAAATATATCCGCGACCTCAAGCTCGACCGGGCCAAGGTCAACGTCAACGGCGGCTCGATCGCGCTCGGCCATCCCATCGGCGCCACCGGCTCGATCCTGATCGGCACGGTGCTGGACGAGCTCGAGCGGCGCGACCTCAAGCGCGGTCTCGTCACCATGTGCGCCGCCGGCGGCATGGCGCCGGCCATCATCATCGAGCGCGTCTAGCCAGTCGCCCCTCACTTTCTCCCCGTTTTTACGGGGAGGAAGACCGGCGACCTGCGATCCGACCCTTATTTTTCAGGGTGAAACATGCGCCTGCTTTCACAAAGAGGCCGGTCGTCGCTTGTCGAAAGCGGCGAATCAGTTCTAGCAAGATGTCGTGCGGGCCTTTGAAA
This sequence comes from Bradyrhizobium sp. NC92, assembly GCF_025200865.1. Taxonomy (NCBI): domain Bacteria; kingdom Pseudomonadati; phylum Pseudomonadota; class Alphaproteobacteria; order Hyphomicrobiales; family Nitrobacteraceae; genus Bradyrhizobium; species Bradyrhizobium sp. NC92. The sequence goes on along the minus strand of NZ_CP104171.1, from coordinate 6,006,293 downwards.
CAAGGCAAAAACCGCTGCCCGAGGCTTCCTCCGCTCCGGAAGGTGCTAAAATGCAGGGTTTTTTGTCACAGCAGGCCAGAAAAGCCCGTAATTTCGCGACAAAACTGTGCAGAAGGCTATAGGCCTTCAACGGTTGGTCTAATATGCAACCGGCAACGAATCAGAGGAGACACGATGCCAACCCAGATGTCCAAATCGCAGTTGATCGAAAAGATTGCGACCGCCACCGAGCTTTCCAAGCGTGACGTCAAGAACGTCATGGAGACGTTGACCGACGTCGGCCACAAGGAGCTCAAGAAGAACGGCCTGTTCCTGGTGCCGGGCTTCGCCAAGTTCGTGGTCATCAAGAAGCCCGCGACCAAGGCGCGCAAGGGCACCAACCCGTTCACGGGTGAAGAGATGATGTTCAAGGCCAAGCCGGCCCGGAAGATCGTCCGCGCCCGCCCGGTCAAGGCCGCCAAGGACGCCGTGGGCTAACAACGCAAAGGCCCCCTCGAACGAGGGGGCCTTTTGTCTGGGGCTGCCGCGAGGGCCTGAGACGGAGGGCTCAACCCTTGCGGCGCTTCACCCGGACCGTAACAGGCTGAAGCCGCGGCTCGGGTCCTGCGAGCGTATCGCGAATCCGGTCGATCGCCCGATCGAGCAATTGGCGCAGCCGCTGCGTCTTCCGCGATCGCTTCGCTCTTTCCAGCAGTTTCTTCATCGCCTTCACTCCGCCGCTTCTTTGGCTTCAGCCGGTTCGAGCGCCGCGGCGATGGCTTCGTCGACGCGCTCCAGCCAGATGAATTCGAGGTTGTCCCGCGCGCTCTTCGGGATGTCGTCGTAATCCCGCTTGTTGCGCGCCGGCAGCATCACCCGCTTCAGGCCGGCAGCCGCCGCCGCCACCACCTTCTCCTTGATGCCGCCGACCGGCAGCACCAGGCCGCGCAGCGAGATCTCGCCCGTCATCGCGGTGTCGCTGCGCACCGTGCGGTTGGCAAGCAGGGACGTCAGCGCCGTGAACATCGCAACGCCCGCGCTCGGCCCGTCCTTCGGGGTTGCCCCCGCCGGGACGTGAACGTGGATGTCGCTCTTCTCGAACGCCTGCGGATCGATGCCGAGCTGGGAGGCCCGGCTCTTCACCAGCGTCAGCGCAGCCTGCACGCTCTCGCGCATGACGTCGCCGAGCTGGCCGGTCAGGATCAGCCCGCCCTTGCCGGGCACGCGCGTGGCCTCGATGAACAGGATGTCACCGCCGACCGGCGTCCAGGCGAGGCCAGTGGCAACGCCCGGAACGCTGGTGCGCAGTGCGATCTCGCCCTCGAAGCGCGGCTGGCCGAGCACGGTGGCGATGTCGTTTGCCGTCACCACGACCTTCGTGGCCGTGCCTTCGGCGACCTGCACCGCGGCATGGCGGAACACCTTGCCGATTTCGCGCTCGAGGTTACGCACGCCGGCTTCACGGGTGTAGCCCTTGACGATCAGCTTCAAGGCCTCCGGCTCGATCTCGGCCTGCTCGGCCGAGAGGCCATTGGCCTCGAGCTGCCGCCGCACCAGATAGCGCCGCGCGATCTCCAGCTTCTCGTCCTCGGTATAGCCGGCGAGGCTGATCAGCTCCATGCGGTCCAGCAGCGGACCCGGGATCTGGTCCAGCATGTTGGCGGTCGCGATGAACACCACGCGCGACAGGTCGAAGGGCACGCCCAGATAGTTGTCCCGGAACGTCCCGTTCTGCTCGGGGTCGAGAACCTCCAGCATGGCGGCGGAAGGATCGCCCTGGACGCCGCGGCCCATCTTGTCGATCTCGTCAAGCATCATGACACAGTTGCGCGCACCCGCCTTCTTGATGCCCTGGATGATGTTGCCGGGCAGCGCACCGATATAGGTGCGGCGGTGACCGCGGATCTCGGCCTCGTCATGCACGCCGCCCAGGCTGACGCGCACGAACGGGCGATCCATCGCGCGCGCGATGGACTGGCCGAGCGAGGTCTTGCCGACGCCGGGCGGGCCGACGAAGCAGAGGATCGGGGCCTTGCCCTGCGGGGCGAGCTTGCGCACCGCCAGATATTCGATGATCCGGCTCTTGATCTTTTCCAAGCCGAAATGGTCGGCATCCAGGATGGCTCGCGCCTGCTTGATGTCGATCGGCTTCTCCGCGGGCAGCGCCCAGGGCAGCTCGATCAGCCAGTCGAGGTAAGTGCGGACCATGCCGGCTTCGCCGGCAGCCTCCGGCATGCGCTCGTAGCGGCGCAGCTCCTTCCTGGCATGCGCCTCCGCCTCCGGCGGCATGTTGGCCTTGGCGATCGCAGCCGTCAGCTCGGTGACCTCGGCGGCCTTGCCGTCGCCTTCGCCGAGCTGGCGCTGGATGGTCGCCATCTGCTCGCGCAGGATCGCCTCGCGCTGCCGCTCGTCGAAGGAGGCCTTGGTCTGCTGGCCGATCTCGTTGGAAATGCGCAGCACCTCGAGCCGCTCGGCCAGGTGCTTCGACACCTTGTCGATGCGGAGCGCGAGGTCGATGGTCTCCAGCACCTCCTGCTTGTCCTGCGGCTTGATGTCCATGAACGAGGTCGCCAGGTCCGCCAGCGCGCCGGGCGCGCTGGTGCCCTGGAACATCGCGGCGAGCTCGGGCGGCGCCTGCGGCAGCAGCTCGATCGCCTCGATGGCCTGGCGCTGCAGGTTCAGCGCGCGGGCCTCGATCTCGGGCGAGGTCGTGGTCGGCTCGGGGATCTGCTGGAAGCGCGCGGCGGGGAACGGCGTCCCGGGCAGGAAGTCGAGGATGCGTGCGCGCTGCACGCCCTGGCAGACGATGTGATGGGTGCCGTCGGGCGCGGTGATGTAGCGCACGATGTTGGCAATGGTTGCGACCCTATAGAGGTCGTCCGGCCCGGGGTCGTTGGTCTCGGGGCTGCGCTGCAGGACGATGCCGATCGGCCGCTGCTCGCGCAGCGCCTGCTGCGCGGCGGCAATCGACTTCGCCCGGCCGATCGTGATCGGCGCGATGGCGCCGGGAAACAGCACCATCTCGCGCACGGGGACGATGATCAGCGCGTCGTCGGGGATCTTCACGTCGTTATTGGTCTGTTCGTTGTTCATCTGTTCGGTGGCCATGATCGACCTCAGGATTTCGCGAGGCGCAGTGCGACGCAGCCGTCCATCACGAAGCGGCTGATGGCGTAGCGGCCGAGGGGAAGCGCGATGCGGCGCTCGAAGCGGCCCTGCGGCAGCTCGAGCCGATGGATGCGGGCGTTGCGAAGCTCCGGCGGGAGCGTGCGCTGACCCGAGATGACGAGAACGCCGTCATGGATGACGGTCTCGACATTGTCCGGATTGACGCCGGGAAGCGCGACAAGGATCAGGAGCTCACGCTCGGTTTCGAGCACGTCGATCGGCGGTTCCCAGCAGGCTTCCTGGCGGCCGAACTGCTGGCGCAGCCGATCGGCGCGGGTCAGCGAGTCCAGGGCTTCGGACAGCATCCAGTCGAGGGGATTTTTGGGTTGCATGATGCGGGCTCGGGGCTGGGAAAGCCTGCATATGGGGCTGGTTCCAAGGAAATCCAGTGCGGTGGCGCGCACGTGCCATGCGCCGCAGTGCGATCAAGGCAAGCGAACGCCGCGGCATGCGGCCGCGACGTTCCGTTCATTGGCAGGGCGCGCGGTCAGGCCGCTGCGCGGTACTCTTCTTCCGCTTCGAGGTTGATCACGGAGGTGGCGAGCTCGGTCAGCGTCCGATCGGTCGCTTCTTCCTCGTCCAGCGTCTCCTGGAGCAGCCTTGCTGCGTCCTGCATGCCGAGCTCCTCGGCCCAGGTGCGCAGCGTGCCGTAGCGGGAGATCTCGTAGTGCTCGACCGACTGCGCTGCCGCGAGCAGTCCGGCATCGAGCGCTGGCGCGCCCTTGAACTCCTTCATGATCTCGGCGCCCTCGTCGGCAATGCCGTTGATGGCTTCGCAGGGCTTGCCGCGTGCCGGCTTGCCCAGCATCTTGAAGATCTGGTCGAGCCGTTTGACCTGGCCCTGGGTCTCGCGCAAATGCTTGTTGAAGGCGGCCGCAAGCTCCTTGGAATTCGCGGCCTTGGCCATCTTGGGCAGGGTCTTGATGATCTTGTTCTCTGCGAAATAGATGTCCTTCAGCGTCTCCAGAAACAGGTCGCTGAGCATCTTCGGCGCCGGACGCGGCCGGCGCGCCGCGGTCTTCTTTGTCGTGCGTTTCTTCGCTCGTTTAGCCATACGTCCTCCTCATGAGGCGACACGGGAAGGCCTCGCCTTCCTCAATCCTCGGCCGATCAAAGCCGTCGGAGAACGAAAGTTCCAAACTGCAACCGCGCTCAGGTCGGCCGTTTGAAAGGGTCTTCCTGACGCTGGCGCTCTTCCGTTGCGCGATCAAGGCGTGCGCGCTCGCTGCGGCGCAAGTTGCCGGCCTTCATCACCCCGTAGACGAGGACCGCGCCGAGCACGAACGCGCCGATGAACCAGAGCCAAAGCATCTGGGCCGAGGCGTGGCCCAAGAGCATGCTAACTCCACTGTCGCTCATGATGGGTCTCCACAATTGTCCATTGCTGTCACGCTGAGCTAAGTCGGCGGCCGAAGCCTCGTTCCATGCGGCCGCGGCCCGCGGCGTCAGACCAGGTCGGCCAGCGGTTGCGGAAATGCCGTGCTCTCGCGCGTCCTTGGCATGAGGCTCGCCGCCTATTCCGTGCAGTTCGTCATCAACGGGGTCGCGGCGGTCCGGACAGTTTGCCCTAGGGCTTGGCGGCAGGATCCGGGACGCTTTCGCTTGCACTGTCACGTTGCTTTGACGTACTTCCGGTCCAACAAGCCCTTCGACAGGAAAGCGACATGTCGCTGACAGCGGACGAGCTCGCCAAGAGACAGGCCATTATCGAGGCCTGCCGGCGCATGAACGCGCTCGGCATCAACCAGGGCACATCGGGCAATATCAGCGTCCGGCATGCGGACGGGCTCCTGGTCACGCCCACCAGCGTGCCCTATGAGGCCATGAGTCCGGACCAGATCGTCTTCATGGCCATGGACGGCTCGCACGCGCCCGGCCAGAAGCCGTCGAGCGAATGGCGCTTTCATCGCGACATCCTGAAGTCGCGGCCCGACGTCAACGCCGTCGTGCACGCCCACCCGACCTATTGCACCATCCTGGCGATCATGGGCATGGAGATCCCGCCCGTGCATTACATGATCGCGGCGGCGGGCGGCGACAGCATCCGCTGCGCGCCCTACGCGACGTTCGGAACGGCGGAGCTGTCTGAGCATGCGGTGCGGGCGCTGGAGGGCCGCCTGGCCTGCCTGCTCGACCATCACGGCATGATCGCGATCGGCAAGACCTTGGACAAGGCGATGTGGCTCGCGGTCGAGGTCGAGACGTTGGCGCGGCAATATCACGGCTGTCTGCAGATCGGACAACCGCCGCTGCTTCCGAGCGAGGAGATCGAACGGGTCCGCCAGCGCATGGCCGGTTACGGCCTGTCGGAAGGGTAGGAGGCGGGCCAGACGATGTTGGTGCGGATCAGGCATCTCGTCGATCGCAAGAAGACGAACCGCACCATGGTTCGGCTGCGTGCGCTGTTGCGCAGCAACGAGTTCTATTTGATCCCGCTCGCGCTCGTGATCGGCACGCTCGCGGGTGCCGTCGTGACGCTGATGGCCCACATCGCCCAGATCGCGCATGTCGTGATCTACGGCATTCCCGTTGATGTCCACCTGTCGGCCCACGCGAGCGTCAGTCCGTGGGCGGCATTGATCGCGCCTGCACTCGGCGGGCTCGCGCTCGGCATCATGGAATGGTCGCGACGGCGCATGAAGATCTCTAACGCCGTCGACCCGATCGAGGCCAACGCGCTGCGCGGCGGCAATCTGTCGATGCGCGACAGCGTGGTGGTGTCGAGCCAGACCCTGATCTCGAACGGCTGCGGCGCCTCGGTCGGCCTCGAGGCCGGCTATACCCAGATCGGCTCCGGCATCGCCTCGCTGCTCGGCAAGTTCTTCAATCTCCGTCGCAACGATCTGCGCCTGATGGTCGGTTGCGGGGCGGCGGCAGCGATCGCGGCGGCGTTCGGCGCGCCGATCACCGGCGCCTTCTACGCCTGCGAGCTGATCGTCGGCGTCTATTCGGTCGGCAGCGCAGCGCCGATCCTGGCGGCCTCGCTGGCGGGCGCCCTGACCGCGCAATGGCTCGGCGGCGCGCCCTATTCGCTGGAGATACCCAAGGTCAGCGCCGTCGGCGTCGAGCAGTATCTCGCCTTGATCGGGCTCGCCCTCATCACCAGCGGCGTCGGCATCGCCGTGATGCGCTCCTCGCCGGTGTTCGAGCGGCTGTTCGCCTGGATGCCGGTCTGGCTGCGTCCCGTGATCGGCGGCCTCATCGTCGGCGGGTTCGCCATCATCACGCCGCAGGTTCTCGCGGCCGGCCATGGCGCCATGGTGCTCGATCTCTTCCACGACATGACGATCGGCCTGATCGCGCTGATCATCGCCTTGAAGGTGACGGCCTGCCTGATCTCGCTCGCCTCGGGGTTTCGCGGCGGCCTGTTCTTCGCCTCGCTGTTCGTCGGCAGCCTGATCGGAAAGTTCTTCGCCGAGCTGTTGGAGCTGATCAGTCCGCATTTCGTGATCGACCCCCTGGTGGCGATGCTGACCGGCATGGCGACGCTCGGCGTCGCCATCGTCGGCGGCCCGCTCACGATGTCGTTCCTGGTGCTCGAGATGACACGCAATGTCGACGTCACCGCCGTGGTGCTGGCCGGCTGCATCGTCACCTCGATCTGCGTCCGCTTCATGTTCGGCCATTCCTTCTCGACCTGGCGCCTGCATCTGCGCGGCGAGACCATTCGCAGCGCCAACGACGTCGGCTGGCTGCGCAACCTCACGGTCGAGCGCCTGATGCGCTCGGACGTCGGCAAGGTGCCGTCGACCACGACGATCGCCGCCGCGCGCCGCGAGTTCGCGCTCGGCTCGCGGCCGGGAATCGTCATCGTCAACAATGCGGACGAATATATCGGCCTCGTCCTGCTGCCCGATTTGTTCGCCAGCGACCTCGATACCATCGCCGACGACATCCAGGTGATCGAGCTCGCCCGCCTGATCGACATCGTGCTGATCCCGGAAATGAACGTGAAGTCGGCGATGGCGGTGTTCGACGAAGCCGAGGCGGAGATGCTGGCGGTGGTCGATTCCACCGACAGCCGCAAGGTGGTCGGCTTCCTCACCGAGAACTTCGCCCGCCGCCGCTATGTCGAGGAGATCGACAAGGCGACGAGGGGCGTGCTGGGGGCGCTGTCGTAGGCGCGGCTACCGGCCGGGTGGGGTTGCGACGAGCCAGGCAACGATCCGGCGGACCAGCGGCAGCACCAGGAGCAGCGTCGGGAAGGCGACGAGCCAGGACAGTCCCCAGGCGCCCGGCCAGGTCGCCAGGAACGCCGGCGTTGCCCCCAGGCTCCGCAGCGTCGAAATGACCGACACCACGGCCGTCATGAGGATGGACAGCACGAATGGCATCACGATCGGCGCATAGCGCGCCGGCAGTTTGCGAACCACGATCATCTGGTTTCTCTTGGAGAAGGACGCGTCAGTCACGTTGAACCCGAAAATGGCATCGATCCCGACGGCGTCGGTTGATGCGTTGGTTCACGTGAAACGCTTACGGCGACCGAAAAACGGCGCGGCTGTTCATTATCCGCTCAGGTTGGATGGTTCAAGCTGGATCTGATCGTTCGGTTTACAATCGTTCAAAGCGTGGCAGATCGCCGCGATCATGAAACCATTTCAGTGGTTTGCGGATTATAGATCGTTTGCTTATGTTTCTTTGGGCGAGAAGAGAGGGAATACGAAAATGAGTATTGGACCCGTGATTTCCGCTGCCGGCCGCAACACGATCGTGGTCACGCTTGCGAGCCTCGCCCTGATTGCGGCTTCCGCATCCCCGTCCGCAGCGGCTTCGGCCGGGACACCGGCCGCCAAGGCGGCCGTGGCCGGTCAGGCTGCCTCCGACGTCACCGATTTCAGCGCACACCGGCGGCGTTACTATCGACGCGGGCCGAATGCCGCGGGTCTCGCCTTCATGGGCATGGCCGCAGGTCTGATCGGAGGCGCGATCGCCGAGAGCCGCCGCCAGGAATACTATGAAAACCGCTATTATTATGGTTATGGCCCGCGTCCCTACTACGGCGGTCCCGGCTATTACGGCGGCGGTCCTTACTACTACGATCCGGGCTATCGTTACGCACCATACTGAGCGGTCGGCGGCAGCACAGGTCTTTCGGCCGGACACGGCGCGTCCAAGCTAAATCCGTTACCCCTACGGGACCCGGGTGTGTCGCCGGGCTGTCAACCCACCCGCGCGAAAACATTCCGCTTTACCGAAATTCGGAAATATCGTATGTCTCGCCCGTCCCGGCTCATCCAAGAGGGGCGATCTTGTGGTCGTCACTGTCGCGAGCCGGGCTTGCGGTGGGCGCGGCAGCGTCGGCACGAGAGGTGCGGGCAGGGCGGGTAGTCCCTGTGAGTCCGTAACCGCGTGCGGACGACGGCGCTGCTAGGCTTCGTCTCGTCTGTAAGTTTCCAGCTTTGTCGACAGGGCTCGGGAATACTGCGGCGAAATGGCGGGCCGTGCGTACGGCAAAACCGTGTGGTCCTGGCCGTCGTTGCTACGGTCAAGCTTCTGCGGAGGTGCGAGCGAGCCCAACCGGGCGGACTGCATCATGCAATTCGCGGGGCGAGGGAGGCCAGAAGGAATTCGGCTCCCGGGAGAGCGCGGCATAAGCCGTCCGACCATCGCGCAGGGAAGGCCGAGTGTTTGGCTACACCTGTATGCTGCTGTGCGGTTCTTTTGCGCTACCTTTCGCGCAGCGGACCGCGGGTGCCAGTCGGCACCCGGTCTTCCCTGCGCCCTCTTGGCTAGAGAGGGTCGAGCAATCAAGCAAGGCTCGGGCGAATATGCCGCGAGGACGCGAAGGCGTGTCTGCAAGCAAGATGCGAGCCGAAAGAGCAATGCAGTTGCCTCATACTCCGTCATTGCGAGCGCAGCGAAGCAATCCAGAATCCCTCCGTGGAAAGACTCTGGATTGCTTCGCTGCGCTCGCAATGACGAGGAGGAGAGTGTGCGCACCACACTTCGCTCTCGTGCCCCGGACGCCATCACGCGTTTACGCGCGTCTTCGACGCGCTATGGCAGCGTCCCTTCGACGATGCGCTGCAGAGCCGGGGCCCACGTCGCGGCATCGTGCCGTATCGCTCTGGGTCCCGGCTCTGCGCTGCCACGCTCAAAGCGTTGCAGCTTGTCCGGGACACGTTCGTGAGCACGATTGCCGCCTCACATATGGACTCAGCCTGCGCAATCCGGTTCAATGGGACATTGAGCTTCCAGGCGACAACGATGTCGAAATATCTGCTGGTCCTTCTCTTGGTTGCCGCGCCGGCGGCGGCGCAGATCAAGCCCACGCCGAAGAGCGCGGCGGCGCGTCCCGACCCCTGCGCACCGATCGGGCGGACCGCGGACGGCAAGCTGGTCTATTCCATGAAATGCGAGAACCTGCCGGGGCCGCCCGCACCGCCGCCGCAGGCGGAACTGAAGGAGGCGCCGGCCGCGGCCGAGCCGGAGCCGGAGGTCAGGCGGAGCGGCATATTCGGCTGGTCCTACGACCGCAGGTGATGTGGCTTCGCCCCTTGCGCGAAGCCCGATGGAGTGCTTTTTGCTGAAAGTTCCCGCGGGGCGCATCGCCCCCGATCCAGAGAGATGAGATGAGCAAACTCGTTATCCGCGCCGGCGATTTCACCTTCGATGCCCGTTTCGAGGAGCAAGCGGCGCCCAAGACCGTCGCCGCTTTCCGCAAGGCGCTGCCGTTCGAAAGCCACATCATCCATGTGCGCTGGAGCGGCGAGGGCGTGTGGATGCCGCTCGGCGACCTCGACTTCGGCGTCGGCTACGAGAACCACACCAGCTATCCGGCGCCCGGCCAGATCATCCTCTATCCCGGCGGCATCAGCGAGACCGAGATCCTGCTGGCCTATGGCGGCGTGCATTTCGCGAGCAAGATGGGCCAGCTCGCCGGCAACCATTTCATCACGCTGACCTCGGGCCTGGAGAATCTGGCGACGCTGGGCAAGAGCGTGCTGTGGAAGGGCGCGCTGCCGATCCGCTTTGAGGAAGTCTGAGTGACTGAGCCCCGCTACCCGCGCGATCTCCGCGGTTACGGCCGCAACCCGCCGCATCCGCAATGGCCCGGTGACGCGCGGGTCGCGGTGCAGTTCGTCGTCAATTTCGAAGAGGGCGGCGAGAACAACATCCTGCACGGCGACCGCGCCTCGGAAGCCTTCCTGTCCGACGTACTCGGCGCGCAGCCCTGGCCCGGCCAGCGCCACGCCAACATCGAATCCATGTTCGAATATGGCTCGCGCGCCGGCTTCTGGCGGCTGTGGCGGATGTTCAACGAGCGGAAGTGGCCGACCACGGTGTTCGGTGTCGCCACCGCGCTGAAGCGCAATCCCGAGATCGTTGCTGCCATGAAGGAGGCGGGCTGGGATATCGCCAGCCACAGCCTGAAATGGATCGAGCACAAGGATATGACCGAGGCGCAGGAGCGCGCCGAGATCGCCGAGTCCATCCGCGTCCATACCGAGGCGACGGGCTCGCGTCCGCTCGGCTGGTACACCGGGCGCTCCTCGATCAACACCAATCGTCTGTTGATGGAGGAGGGCGGCTTCCTCTATCTCTGCGACTCCTACGCCGACGATTTGCCCTATTGGGTCAAGGGCACGGGCGGCAAGCAGCTCATCATTCCCTATACGCTCGATGCCAACGACATGCGGTTCATCAACCCGCAGGGCTTTGCCGAGGGCGAGCAGTTCTTCACCTATCTGAAGGACGCCTTCGACGTGCTCTACGCGGAAGGTGAGACCGCGCCGAAGATGATGTCGGTCGGCCTGCATTGCCGCCTCGCCGGCCGGCCCGGCCGCGCAGCGGGCCTTATCCGCTTTCTCGACTATATCGGCAAGCACGAGCGCGTCTGGGTGCCGACGCGGCTGCAGATCGCGCAGCACTGGCACGACAAGCACGCCCACCTTGCCGCCGACGCATTCGAGATCGGGTGAGATGATGTCGCAGATTTCGCTCGGCGATCTCAACGCTGCAAGCACGGCCGACTTCGTCGCGGTGCTCGCCAACGTCGTCGAATATTCGCCGTGGATCGCCGAGCAGCTCGCGGCAAAGCGGCCGTTCGCCGGCATCAATGAGCTGCACGGCGCGCTGATGGCGGCAATCCAGAGTGCCGAGCCCGACGTGCAGCTGGCATTGATCCGGGCGCATCCCGATCTCGCCAACAAGACCCAGCGCGCCGCCGGCCTCACCGCGGAATCGACCGACGAGCAGAACAGCGCCGGCCTCGACCGGCTATCGGATGCCGAATATTCCGCGTTCGAGCGGGCCAACAACGCCTATCGCGACAAGTTCGGCTTCCCCTATATCGTCTGCGTGCGCCGTCACACCAAGGATTCCGTGCTGCGCGACTTCGAGGCCCGGCTGCTCAACATCGCCAAGACCGAGACAAGACGTGCGATCGAGGAGATCGGCCGCATCTCCGCGCTGCGGCTCGACCAGCTCGTCGTCGCCGATGACAGGCTGAAGGTGCACGGCCGGCTCTCGACCCATGTGCTGGACAACCAGATCGGCAAGCCCGCGCCGGGCATTCCGATTGAGCTCGTGGAGCTCGCGAGCCTTGGCGAGAACCGCATCATCGCGCGCGCGGTGACCAATGCCGATGGCCGCACCGACGGGCCGCTGATCGGCGGCCGTCCGCTGCCGATCGGCCGCTACGAGCTGCGCTTCAGCGTTGCCAAATATTATGCCGCGCGCAACGTGCCGCTGTCCGACCCGCCGTTCCTCGACGAGATCCCGCTGCGCTTTGCGATCAGCGAGCCGGAAAGCCATTACCACGTGCCGCTGCTGGTCACGCCCTGGAGCTACTCGACCTATCGCGGCAGCTAGCCCCCAAACCTGTCGAGCAGCGCCGGAAACAGCCGGTCCGGCTTGAAGGGTGGTGCAGTAAAGCGAATGCCGGTGGCATCCGCAATCGCGTTGCCAAGCGCGGCGGCGACCGGATTGTACGGGCTCTCGCTCATCGATTTCGCGCCGAGCGGTCCGATCGTGTCGGACGTGTCGGCGAAGAACACTTCCGTGCGCGGCACGTCGGCGAATGAGGGCAGGTGGTAGTCGCGGAATTTCGGATTGATGACGCGGCCGTTCGCGTCGATCACCATCTCCTCGTAGAGCGCAGCGCCGAGCGCCTGCGCCACGCCGCCTTCGACCTGACCGCGGCACTGCATGGGATTGGCGACCACGCCCGCGTCGGCGGCGTGCACGCTCCTGAGAATCCGGAGCTCGCCGGTGCCCTTGTTCACCGCGACGCGAAAGCCCTGCACGTTGAACCCGACCGATCGCGGCGTGCCGCCGGACGTGCCGCTGCCTGCGAACGGCCGTCCGCGCTCGCGGGCGAGCTTCGCCAGCTCCGCAAAAGGCATGCGGCGGACGCCGCTGACGACAGCGTCCGCATCGAGCGCGCAAGTCTCCACATCGCACAGCCAGGCGCCGGCGGCTGCCGCCTTCAACTCGCTCGCAAGCTGCACGGCTGCCGCATGCGTCGCCTTGCCCGCAACGAAGGTGCCGGCGCTGCCATACGCGCCGGTGTCGTGGCCGCCATGGGCGGTGTCGGACTGGCGCAGATGGATCCTCTCGACCGTGGTCGCCAGCGTGGTCGCCGCGATCTGGCGATGCACGGTGCTGGTGCCGTTGCCGAACTCGGCCGTGCCGACGGTGAGGTCGAAGCCGCCGTCGTCGTTGAGCGCGATCGCAGCATCGGCGAAGTGGCCGGCCGGCGGCACGGTGTCGATCATGGTCAGCGCGATGCCATCGCCGATCAGCCAATCCGGCGACAGCTCCGGCTGCGGGTCATCGGCCTGCATCGCGCGCTCGACGAGGTCGAGGCACTGGTCGAGCCCATAGGAGCCGTAGAGCACGTCGTGGTATTCGGACGGCGGCGGCGACAGCATGGGATCGCCGGGCCTCACGATATTGCGCCGCCGCATCTCGTAAGGGTTGATGCCAAGTTGCCTCGCCAGTTCGTCGATCGCGGCTTCCACCGCGATCAACGCCTGCGGCAGGCCATAGCCGCGAAACGCCCCTGCCGGCACGGTGTTGGTGTAGACGGCGACGCCGTCGACCCGCTTGTTCGGGCAATTGTAGACGGCGATGGACTCGGCCAGCGCGTGGAACATCACCGGACCGGCATGATTGCCGTAGGCGCCGGTGTTGGAGAGCACGTCGAGCTGGAGCGCAGTGAGCTTGCCCTCGCTGTCGGCGCCGGCCTTGACGTGGATCCGCATCGGATGCCGCGTCGAGGTCGCGATGAACTGCTCCTCGCGTGTCAGCTCCAGCTTGACCGGCCGCCCCGTCCTCAGCGCGGCGAGCGCCAGGATGTCCTCGACGAACATCTCCTGCTTGCCGCCGAACCCGCCGCCGACGCGTTCGCAGAACACGCGGACCTTGTCCATGGGGAGCTGGAAGATGTCCGACAGCGCACGCCGGGTCAGGAACGGCACCTGCGTCGAGGTGCGGACATTGAGCACGCCGGTGTAGTCGAGCCAGGCGAGGCCGCCATGGGTCTCCAGTGCGGCGTGCTGCACACGGTGACTGTGGAAAGTGGCCTCATAGGTAGCGGCAGATGTTGCAAGCGCCGATGCGACATCGCCGAACTCGCCGTGCGTCTCCGCGACCAGGTTGCGCTGGGCATCGGCCACGCGGTTCGCGCTGGTGCGGTCGGGATGAATGACCGGCGCGCCCGGTGCCATCGCCTGCTCGGGATCGATCAGCGCCGGCAGGATCTCGTAACTGACTTTCAGCTCGCGGCACGCCGCCTCGGCAGCGGCTTCGGTCTCGGCGACGACGGCGGCAACCTTCTGGCCGATGAAACGGACGACGTCGTCGAGGACGCGGGTATCCTCCGGGTCCATCCAGTCCTTCTCGTGCCGCGCCGTCGACATCAGGACGGACGGCGCATCCTCATGCGTCAGCACGGCGTGCACGCCGGGGATGCCCAGAGCGTCCGACTTGTCGATCGCGACGATCCTGGCGTGGGCGTGCGACGATCGCAGCAGCTTGATGTGGAGCAGGCCGTCGATTGCGGTGTCGAACGTGTAGCGTGCCGTGCCGCGGACCACGTCGGGGCCTGCGGGGGCCGGCAGGCTGCGGCCGAAGGCGGCGCCGGCCTCGACGCTCGCCTCGACATTGGTCTTGCCGATGATCGCGTCCTCGATCGAGCGATAGCCGGTGCAGCGGCAGATGTTGCCCTTCAGCGCCGCGCCGAGGTCGGTGCGCTGCGCCTGGTTCAGCGAGGCGCAGGTCAGGATCATGCCGGCGGTGCAGAAGCCGCATTGGAAGCCCTGCGCATCGAGGAAGGCCTGCTGCATCGGATGCGTGCCATGATCGCCGCCAAGGCCTTCGATCGTAGTCACGGTGCGGCCCTCGGCCCGGAACGCCGGGATCAGGCAGCTATGCACGGGCTCGCCGTCGAGCAGCACGGTGCAGGCGCCGCAGTCGCCGGCATCGCAGCCCTTCTTCACGCCGAAATGACCAAGCTCCCGCAGGAACGTGCGCAGGCACTGGCCGGCGCGCGGCTCCTGAGAAAATGCCTTGCCGTTGACCTCAAGGCTCATGCGGGTGTCGCTCCCAGCAGTTCGCCGCGAATTTCCTCGGCAAGGCGCAGCGTCATGTGCTTGCGCCAAAGTGGCGTGCCATGGATGTCCGTGTGGTACAGATCGTCTGTAATCTCCTGCATGAGCGCGGCGCGCAGCGCGCTCGAGTCCGGGGCTTTGCGGAGGCGCAGCTGGATCGGCCGCACCGTCGACGCGGTGATTGTGAGCGTCAGCGTGTCGTCGGCTTCGAGGCTGCCGATCAAGAGCGCTGCCGAGCGGCCGACCGGCGCCAGCGAGATCTGGCGGAATGCTGTGCGGCGCTTCAGTGCGGGAAGCGGGACGTCGATCTGCCGCAGAAGGTCGCCTGGCATCAGGCGATTGCATTGGTTGCCGGTGACGAATTCGGCGACGGGAAGCCTCTGTTCACCGCCGCCGGCCGTCCAGATGGTGCAGACGCCGTCGAGCGCCGAGGCGAGCGAGATCATCGGTCCCGCCGGCAGCGACATGCAGAGATTGCCGCCGACGGTCGCGGTCTTCCAGATCTTGAACGAGGCAAGGAAGGCCCGGCAGCATTGGTTGATCAGCGGCGCCGCGAGCCAATCGGACGGGCAGGCGAGTCCATCGAGCTCTGCGATGGTGCAGGTGGCCGCGATCGAGAGGTGGCTCTCGGTGATCGTCAGCGCCGGCCATTTCAGATCGGTGAGATCGATCAGTCGTGTCAGATGCGTTTGCGGCTCCGAGAACAGCCAGGTGCCGCCTGCGAGCCAAGCATCACCTGCCGTCCAAACGGGCAGCTGCGCGCGCGTTTGCGGATGGGCGACGGCTGTGATGGTATTCAAGTCCATGGCTGCGCCAACGCGTCCCAAGGGTGAATGGTCCGAGAGAAGTGTTGCAAGACGGGAGCCAAGTGGCAACAGCAAGTCGCAGCAAGGACGCAAGTCGTCCTACGCCTTGCGGCTCCGCTGTCAGCTTGTGTGAGGAGAACCAGGATCATGAGTGAGGCAAGTCCAACCTGGATCAGGGATCCGCTGGCCATCCTCGCCGACGGGGCCGAGCGCGGCATTGTCGTCAAGGACGGCCGGATCGTGGAGCTCGTGCCGGCGGGCGGTGTGCCGGCAAGTGCGGATGTCGCAGTGTTCGACGCGGCCGAGCACGTCGTGCTGCCGGGCTTGATCAACACGCATCATCATTTCTACCAGACGCTGACGCGGGCGCTGCCGGCCGCTATGGACCGCGAGCTGTTCCCCTGGCTCCAGGCGCTCTATCCGGTGTGGGCGAGGCTGACGCCCGAAGCGCTCGAGCTCGGCGTCACCGTGGCGATGTCCGAGCTGTTGCTCTCCGGCTGCACCACTACGACGGATCATCATTACGTCTTCCCGGCGGGGCTCGAGGAATCCGTCGATATCGAGGTGGCGGTGGCGAAGCGCCTCGGCGTGCGCGTGCTGCTGACGCGCGGCTCGATGAACCTGTCGCAGCGCGACGGCGGCCTGCCGCCGGACAGCGTCGTGCAGGACGAGGACACCATTCTCGCCGACAGCGCCCGCGTGGTCGCCAAGCATCACCAGCGCGGCGCGGACGCGATGGTGCAGATCGCGCTCGCGCCATGCTCGCCGTTCTCGGTGACGACGTCGCTGATGCGCGCCACGGCCGATCTCGCCGACAAGGTCGACGTGCGCCTGCACACCCATCTCGCCGAGACCGAGGACGAGAACAGATTCTGCCAGCAGATGTATGGCTGCCGCCCGCTCGACTATCTCGAGCAATGCGGCTGGCTCAACGCGCGGACCTGGCTCGCCCATGGAATCTTCTTCAATCCGGACGAGATGAGACGGCTCGGCAAGGCCGGCACGACCGTCAGCCATTGTGCGTGCAGCAACCAGCTGCTCGCGTCCGGCTGTTGCCCGGTGTGCGACATGGAAGAAGCCGGCGTCGGGATCGGCATTGGTGTCGACGGCTCGGCCTCCAACGACGGATCGAACCTGATGCAGGAGGTCCGGGCCGCTTTCCTGCTGCAGCGGGCGCGCTATGGCGTGACGAAGGTCAGCCACAAGGATGCGCTGCGCTGGGCCACCAAGGGCTCGGCGGCGTGTGTCGGCCGGCCGGAACTCGGCGACATCGCCGTCGGCAAGGCCGCCGATCTTGCGCTGTTCAGGCTCGACGAGCTGCGCTTCTCCGGCCACGGCGATCCACTGGCCGCGCTCGTGCTGTGCGGGGCGCATCGCGCCGACCGGGTGATGGTGGCTGGAAAATGGGCGGTGATCGACGGTGCGATCCCGGGGCTCGATGTCGCCGATCTCATCCGTCGCCACAGTTCCGCGGCGCAGGCTATGCAGGCGGGATAGTCGGGGCGAAATAAAAAAAGGGGGCAGCCACAAGTGCCGGGTGCTTCTGGCCACCCCCTCCGAACCTCCTCCGGGAGGAGCAGGTGATTTAGCCAATGCAAGAAGCGTGCTACTTGCCCGGCAGCTTGTCGTCGATGCCCTTCACGTAGAAATTCATGCCGAGGATCTGGCCGTCATCCAGGTGATCGCCGCCCTTGCACTCGACCGGCTTGCCGTCCTGCCCAACGATCGGGCATTTGAACGGATGCAGCTTGCCAGCGGTGATCGCGGCCTGGGCATCCTCAGCCATTTTTTTCACATCGTCAGGCATGTTGGTGTAGGGCGCCATCGCGAACATGTGGCTGTCGAGGCCGCCCCAGGTGTCCTCGGACTTCCAGGTGCCGGCGAGCTCGGCCTTGACGCGCTCGATGTAATAGGGGCCCCAGGTGTCGAGGATCGAGGTCAGCTGGGTCTTGGGCCCGAACTTGATCATCTCGGAATCCTGCCCGAAGGCCAGCTTGCCGCGCTCGCTGGCGATCTGCATGGCCGCGGGCGAATCCGTGTGCTGCATGATCACGTCGGCGCCCTGGTCGATCAGCGCCTTGGCGGCGTCGGCCTCCTTGCCCGGGTCGAACCAGGTGTTGGCCCAGATGATCTTGACCTTGATGTTCGGGTTGATGGTCTGCGCCGCCAGGATCGTCGCATTGATGCCGGAGACGACCTCCGGAATCGGGAACGAGCCGATATAGCCGAGCACGCCCGACTTCGACATCTTGGCCGCGATCAGGCCTTGAATGTAGCGGCCCTGATACCATTTCGCCGAATAGGTCGACATGTTCGGGTTGCGCTTGTAGCCGGTGGCGTGCTCGAAATGCACGTTCGGGTATTTCTTGGCGACCTTCAGCGTCGGATCCATGTAGCCGAACGAGGTGGTGAAGATCAGCTTGTTGCCGGCGCGGACGAGCTGCTCGATCGCTCGCTCGGAGTCCGGGCCTTCGGGCACGTTCTCGAGATAGGTGGTCTCGATCTTGTCGCCCAGTTCCTTCACCAGCGCCTGGCGACCGAGGTCGTGCTGATAGGTCCAGCCGAGGTCTCCGATCGGACCGAGATAAATGAAGCCGACTTTCAGCTTGTCGGCGGCGGAGGCCGCACTGACACTTCCGGCGAGCAAGAGCCCGGCAGCCAGTGCAAGAAGTGATTTCCTCATCATCAATCTCCAAACATCGGGGGAAGCCACAATCCGCCGCATGCGCGCCCCTTCGCGCACACTGCGGAAACGAAATCTAGCGGTCGGGCACGAACACCGTGCCGAGCGCGGCCGGTGCGGTCGAGCCGCCCGTGCGCGCGCGGGAGAGCAGGACCAGCACGATGACGGTCGCAAGGTAAGGCAGCGCCGACATGAATTGCGAGGGAATGCCGACGCCCCAACCTTGCGCGTGCAGCTGCAGGATCGTCACCGCGCCGAACAGATAGGCGCCGACGACGAGCCGGCCCGGCCGCCAGGACGAAAACACCACCAGCGCCAATGCGATCCAGCCGCGCCCCGCGGTCATACCTGGAATGAAGAACGGCGTATAGGCGAGCGGCAGATAGGCGCCCGCAAGACCCGCGCAGGCGCCGCCGAACATCACCGCGAAGGTGCGGATGCGCAGTACGGGATAGCCGAGCGCATGCGCGGAAACGTGATTGTCGCCGCAGGCGCGCAAGATCAGTCCCGCCCGGGTGCGGTACAGGAACCACCACACGCCGACGATCAGCGCGATCGAGAAATAGACGAAGCCGTCCTCGCCGAACAGCACGCGGCCGATCAGCGGAATATCGGTCAGGACAGGGATATGGAGGTGCACCGCGGGCGTGATGCGCTCGCCGACGAAGCCGGCGCCGATCAGGCCCGAGAGCCCGACGCCGAGGATGGTCAGCGCGAGGCCGGTTGCGACCTGGTTGACGGCGAGCCCGAGCGCCATCAGCGCGAACACGAGCGACATCAGCGTGCCCGCGACGATGCCGAACAGCGCGCCGATAAAGGTTGATCCGGTCAGCCACGCGCCGGCAAAGCCACAGGCCGCGCCGACGATCATCATGCCCTCGACGCCGAGATTGAGCACGCCGGAACGCTCGACCACGAGCTCGCCCGTCGCCGCAATCAACAGCGGCGTCGACGCGGCGAGCACCGCCAGGATGATGGCCTCAACCAGCACCACGGGCCACCTGTCGGTTCGGGAACACCAGCTTGAAGCGGTAGAGAATGAGGGAGTCGCAGGCGAGCACGTAGAACAGCAGAATGCCCTGAAAGACCTTGGTGACATCCAGCGGAATCTTCATCGCGATCTGCGCCTGCTCGCCGCCGATAAAGGTCAACGCGAGGAAGAGGCCTGCAATTAATATTCCAAGCGGGTTCAACCGGCCGAGGAAGGCGACGATGATCGCGGTAAAGCCGTAGCCGGGCGAGATGCCGGGCTGGAGATGCCCGACCGGCCCCGCCACCTCGATGATGCCGGCAAGCCCGGCCAGCGCCCCGGAGACGGCGAAGGTCAGGATGATCAGCTGGTTGGCGTTGAAGCCGCCGAACCGCGCTGCACGCGGCGCGGCGCCGACCACGCGGATCTCGAAACCTTTGATGGTGCGCCCGAGCAGGATCGCGGCTGCGGCGACGACGAGCAGGGCGATGATCGAGCCGACATGGAGCCGGCCGCCCTCGATCAGCAACGGCACCGTCGCCACCGGATCGAACTCGGCCGTGGTCGGGAAATTGAAGCCGTGCGGATCGCGCCAGGGACCGCGCACGAGATAGTCGAGGAAAAGGTCGGCGACATAGACCAGCATCAGGCTGGTCAGGATCTCGCTGGCGCCGAACTTCACCCTGCAGATCGCAGGGATCAGCGCATAGACCGCGCCCGCGGCGGCGGCGAGGACGAGCATGGCCGGCAGCACCCAGGCGCGGGCGTCAGTGCCTTGCGTCTTCACCGCGATCCAGCTTCCCGCGACGGCGCCGATCAGGAATTGCCCTTCGGCGCCGATGTTCCAGGCGTTGGCGAGATAGCACAGCGACAGGCCGATCGCGATCATCACCAGGGGCGTTGCCTTCACCGCGATCTCCTGGAGCGAATAGCCGTCGGTCAGGGGCGCAATGAAATAGGCGTGCAGGGCAAGCAGCGGATTCTTGCCGAGGATCGCGAACAGGATGACCATGGTGACGATCGTAAGGCCAATCGCAATCAGGGGGGACACCAGCGCGATCGTATTGGAGCGCTCGGCACGCTTCTCAAGCACCAGCTGCATGCGCGACCTCCTTCGGCTCCAGGCTGCTGCCGCCCATCAGAAGGCCCAGCTTCTCGCGGCTTGCTTCGCCTGCCGAGAGCGGAGCCGACAGCTTGCCGTGGAACATCACGGCGATGCGGTCGGCGATCTCGGCGAGCTCGTCGAGATCCTGGCTGGTCACGAGCACCGCGGCGCCTGCGGTGGCGAGATCAAGCAGCGCCTGACGGATGACGGCGGCAGCGCCGGCGTCGACGCCCCAGGTCGGCTGGCTCACCACCAGCACCGCGGGGTTGCGCAGGATCTCGCGTCCCACGATGAACTTCTGCAGATTGCCGCCGGACAGGCTCGCGGCCTCGGGATCGCGCTTGGCCTTGCGGACGTCGAAGGTTTCGGTCGCGCGGTCGGCCGTTCTCAGCGTGGCCGCCGTATCGATGAAGCCGCGATGGACCATGCCGCTGGCGGCATGGCCGGTGAGCAGCGCATTCTCCGACAGCCTCATCCGTGGCGCCGTGCCGTGGCCGAGCCGCTCCTCGGGAACGAAAGCTGCGCCCAGCTTTCGCCGTTGGGTGATCGAAAGATGACCGGCGGCGATGCCTTCGATCACCACCGTTCCGGGGTCCTTCGAGAGGCGCTCGCCGGACAGCGCGGCGAACAATTCGTCCTGGCCGTTGCC
Source organism: Bradyrhizobium sp. NC92 (assembly GCF_025200865.1). NCBI lineage: Bacteria > Pseudomonadati > Pseudomonadota > Alphaproteobacteria > Hyphomicrobiales > Nitrobacteraceae > Bradyrhizobium > Bradyrhizobium sp. NC92. The sequence goes on along the minus strand of NZ_CP104171.1, from coordinate 5,985,375 downwards.
GGCGACGCCGGCGATGCCGAGGATCTCGCCGCCCTTTAGCTCGAATGAGATGTGCTCGAGCCGCACGCCATGCGCCTCGGCGGGGGCGAGCGAGAGATCGTTGACGACGAGCCGCGGCACGGTGGTCTTGCGGCCGGATGCGGCCTTCACTTCCTTGACCTCGCCGCCGACCATCATCCGCGCAAGTGAGGCGGCGGTTTCGAGCCGAGGATTGCAGGTCTCGACCTTCCTGCCGCCGCGCAGGATCGTCGCGGTGTCGCAGAGCCGTTTCACCTCCTCCAGCTTGTGGCTGATATAGAGGATGGCGCGGCCTTCGGCCTTGAGGCGCTCCAACACGATGAAGAGCTGGTCGGCTTCCTGCGGCGTCAGCACCGCGGTGGGCTCGTCCAGGATCAGGAATTTCGGATTCTGCATCAAGGCGCGGACGATCTCGATGCGCTGACGCTCGCCGACGGAGAGTTGCCACACCTCGCGCCTGGGATCGAGCGGCAGACCGTAAGTCTTGGACACCTGTTCCAGCCGGGCCGACATGTCCTTGAAGGATTCCTTTCCATCGAGGCCGAGCGCGACGTTCTCGGCCACCGTGAGATTGTCGAACAGCGAGAAGTGCTGGAACACCATGCCGATGCCGCGGCTGCGCGCTTCGGACGGACCGGACAGCACGATTCGCTCGCCCTGCCAGTGAATCTCGCCGGCGCTGGGCTGGATCAGTCCGTAGATCGCCTTGACCAGCGTCGACTTGCCGGCGCCGTTCTCGCCCAGCAGGGCGTGGATTTCCCTCGGCCAGATGTCGATATCGATGCAATCGTTGGCAAGGAAATCCCCGTAACGCTTGGTGAGGCCGATGGTCCTCAGGAGCGGGGATTTGCCGGAATGCTGGCCGTTGGGCGTCGGATCTAACATTCGCTGATGCGCTTGCATGGGTGAAGTGCCTCAATACTGGGCCAGTTTGGACCGCGGTGTAAGATGTGAAAAAGCATCATCCCTTGCTCAACGCTTCGGCAGGCCCGTGGGCCAGCGCTCGTCGTCGACTCCGGGCGATCAATTCCCGCAAACGGCACCTGGACGGTGGGGGTTATCGCGTCCGCGAGTCGGTCCTCTGTTGCAAATTTGTGACGGTTCAAGGTAAATCGGAACCCGCTGTGCAGTCCTGACGCCATGTTGAGCAATGGACGCGTCGGTCGTCCATCGCGAGGAGTGCAGCGACGGCAACAGCTGCGTCGATGCGGCACTGCGTTCGGGCTCAATCAGAAAATCCGAATAAAAACAATCGGGAATGTTCGGCAGCGATGCCTCTCTCGTTGCGTGTTCGCTCCACGTCGGGGCGCTGCGATTCTTCCGTCACTCGTCGCGTGCTGCTGCAACATGCGGCACGCCATGTGAAAAGTTGAGGCTTCTCGGTCCGGGAGATCGGCGCAAATGTCGCACCCTGGGGCGCGCATTTTTGCTTGCCCAAACGAGGGGGTATTCAGGATGTCGTTTCGTTATACGGCAGTGGCAGCAGCGGCGCTGTCACTTGCTACGCTGGCCATCGGTGGCCTGGCTCAGGCGGCGGACCTGCCGGTCAAGGCGGCCAAGAAGGCTCCAGACCTTCCGTTCTTCCTGGTGATCGATAACCGCGTCACGTTCTCATACATCTTCAACGCTGCGCAACCGGGCGCGTGGTCATTCCGGCCAGATGGGTCGATCGACAGCAAGACCACCAAGCAGGTCTATTCGTTCACCCATTTCGACCTCTGGGCGTACGGCACCAACTTCTTCACCATCTCCCTGTTCAAGTCGGATCACAATGACCCGGCGGGGCCGTGCACCAATGCGGGGACGATCTTCGGTGCGCCGGCGACGTGCGCGGGTGCGACCGAAATCTACGGCCTGTTCCGCTCGACCTTCGGCTGGAACGAGCTCTTCAACACCAAGGCCTTCAGCGCGGGCCCGCTGCACAACATCTCGTTCGAAGTCGGCATGGATGCCAACACCGAGAACCGGTATTTCGGCGCTGCCAAGCGCGACGTCGTCGGCGGTCTGCAGTTCGCATTCGACCTGCCCTACAAGGGGTACGTCAATGTCGCGCCGCTGGTCTATTGGGAGTTCGCCAACCACAATTCCTTCAGCCAGTGCGGGCTGTTCGGTCCGGGCGTTCCCGGCGTCACCTGTCTTGCGGACGGCAACACGTCGTTCAAGCCAACCTGGGCCGTCGAGGTCAATTACTACATGGACCTCGGCTTCCTGCCGCCGAACATGCAGTATTTCTCGATCAGCGGCCGCGCCGGCTGGTACGGCAAGAAGGGCACGGACACCGAGCCGCTTCCCTACAGCCCGGCGAACGGCGTCTACAACACCGCGGTCGAGCTGAATTCGGAGCCCATCCGTCTGACCTTCGATGCGTCGAAGGCGGCCTGGGGCGACAAGTACTCGCACTTCGTGGACGTCTGGGTGGCTTACCGCTACTGGCAGAACAAGTTTGGTCTCGATCACAACCTCGCGGTCGGCTGTACCACGCTCGTCGGTGGCGCGAGGGTGAGCACCGGAGCGTGCACCGAGTCCTCGCTCTACTCCGGTATCACCGTGAAGTTCTGATCGCCTGATGCTTTGCAGGTGAAAGACGATGGCGCCGCGTCAAACCTCCGCGGCGTCATCTTCTTTGGTCCTTTGCCGATGTGCTGCTACGTCGTCCAAACGCCGTCGTGCAGCGCTTCGGCTTCGTCTTCGAGCAGGGGCCCGACGACCTCCGTCCGCCGCTGGCCGCTGGCAAAGACCTCGCGGCATGGCAGGTCGAGGGTCGGATTCTCCGGATGGTTGCCGGTGATGCCGCGCAGGCGATGCTCGCTGAGGCCATAGACGACGCGGCCGATGCCGGCCCAGTAGATCGCGCCCGCACACATCGCGCAGGGTTCGGCTGAGGAATAGAGCGTGGCTTTCGCCTGCACCTCGCGATCGAGCGTGCGGCAGGCCTGGGTGGCTGCGAGGCGTTCGGCGTGCGCGGTGGCGTCGCGATCCGGCATGTAGCCGTTCTCGGTCTCGATCAGCACCTTGCCGTCGGCATCGACGACGATGCAGCCGAACGGGTGGTTGCCATGGGTGAGGGAACGACGGGCGACCGCGAAGGACAGGCGCAGGAAGTGCTCGTCGCGCCCTGATGCGTCGTCCATCGATCCTCCGTTCAGTGCCCTGCCATGTGCCGGCCGACCACGGTGAGATCGGCTTCGCTGGTCCGTGCTTCATACACGAATTCGCCGTGGAACATCACCACCAGCCTATCCGACAGTTCGAGCAGCTCGTCGAGGTCCTCGCTGACGAGCAGGACGGCGGCGCCGCGGTTGCGCGCCGCCATGATCTCGGCGTGGATCTGCGCCACCGCCGCGAAATCGAGGCCGAAGCAGGGGTTGGCGGCGATCAGCACCTCGACGTCGCCGCCTAGCTCGCGGGCCAGCACAGCGCGCTGCACGTTGCCGCCGGACAGTGCCGAGATCGGCGTGTCAGGCGTGCGGGTCTTGATCTTGTATTGCCCGATCTTCTTCCTGGCGTCGCTCCGGAAGGCTCCGCGATTGAGCCACCAGCCGCCGCTGGCAAAGGGTGCGCGGTCGAATTCGCGGAAGGCGATGTTGTCGGCGACGCTCATGCCGCCGACGCAGGCATTCTTCAGCGGCTCCTCGGGCAGGAGAGACATCCTGTGGCGCCGCATCTCCTCGCGGCTTGCGTGATAGGGATCGCCGGCGACGCGAATATCGCCGCTCTCGGCCTCGCGCTGGCCGGCCAGAACCTCGACGAGCTGGCGCTGGCCGTTACCGGAAACGCCGGCGATGCCGACGATCTCCCCGGCGCGAACCGTGAGCGAGACATCGTGCACGGCAACGGCGCCCGCATCGTCCAGGGCGCGGAGCTTTTGCAGCTCCAGCGTGGCCTGACCGGCTTGGCCGGTGCGCGGCGGCTGCACCGTCAGCTCTTCGGCGCCGATCATGGTGCGGGCCATCTCATCCGGCGTCAGCTCGGAAACCTTGCCGGCTCCAGCGAGCTTGCCGCGGCGCAGGATGGTGACTTCGTCGGCGAAGGCCATGACCTCGCGGAACTTGTGCGTGATCATCAGGATGGTCAGCTCGCCCTTCACGACCATGTCGCGGAGCATGCCGAGCACCTCGTCCGCTTCCGCCGGCGTCAGCACCGAGGTCGGCTCGTCCAGGATCAGGAAGCGGCGCTTCAGATAAAGCTGCTTGAGGATCTCGCACTTCTGCCGTTCGCCGGCAGAGATGTCCGAAACTTTCGCGGCAAGCGGCACCTTGAAAGGCATCCGAGCAAGGAACGCCTCCAGCTCTTTCATCTCGTTCGGCCAGTTCACCACGGCCGGCACGTCGTCGCGCGCCAGCACGAGGTTTTCGGCGACCGTCATCGCGGGCACCAGCGTAAAATGCTGATAGACCATGCCGAGCCCGAGCGCGTGGGCATCCTTCGGGTTGGCGATCGCCTGCTCGCGGCCGCCGACGAGAATGTCGCCTTCGGTCGCGTGGTAATAGCCCATGATGCATTTGACGAGCGTGGACTTGCCGGCGCCATTCTCTCCAAGCAGGGAGTGGAACGAACCCGGCCGCACCTTCAGCTCGACATTGTCCAGCGCCAGGAAGTCGCCGAAGCGCATGGTCATGGCGATCGCATCGACGCCGAAGGCGCCCGAGGGCGGAGGCGTTTCGCCGATGATCACGAAATCGCTCCGATGAAGGCATCAGAGGTCGAGACCGCGCCGAACACGCCGCCCTGCATCTTGATCATCTTCAGCGCGTGGTCGTGGTTGCTCTTGTCGGTCGCGCCGCAGCAATCGTGCAGCAGGACGCATTCGAAGCCGCGGTCGTTGGCCTCGCGCATGGTGGTGTGGACGCAGACGTCGGTCGTGATCCCGGTCAGCACGATGTTCTCGATGCCGCGGACGCGCAGGATCAGCTCCAGATCGGTGGCGCAGAACGAGCCCTTGCCGGGCTTGTCGATGATCGGCTCGCCCGGCAGTGGCGCCAGCTCCTCGATGATGTCCCAGCCCGGCTCGCCGCGCACCAGGATGCGGCCGCACGGGCCGGGATCGCCGATGCCGGCGCCGATCTGGCGCGAGCGCCAGCGTTTGTTGGCGGGCAGGTCGGAGAGATCGGGGCGGTGGCCCTCGCGGGTATGGATGATGTGGAAGCCTTGGCTGCGCATCGCCGCGAGCAGCCGCTTGATCGGCTCGATCGGCGCCCGCGTCAGCGAGAGGTCATAGCCCATCTTGTCGACATAACCGCCGACGCCGCAGAAATCGGTCTGCATGTCGATGATGATCAGTGCCGTATTCTCCGGGCGGAGATCACCATTGTAGGGCCAGGCATAGGGCTCGGACTTGATGTAGCGCTCGGGCATGGACGACCTCGTGCGTGTTTACCGTGTGATCGAGAGTTCGGCGGGCGCGCCGGTCAGCGTCCGCTTCGGTGAGCAGGTGATGATCATGATCGCCAGCGTCAGGATGTAGGGCGCAGCATTGAAGAGGTGATAGCCGGAGGTGACGCCGACCGATTGCAGCGCCGGACCCAGCGCCGCCGCGCCGCCGAAGGCGAGCGAAGCCCACAGGCAGAGCAGGGGATCCCAGCGCGCGAAGATCACGAGCGCGACGGCGGTGATGCCCTGGCCCGAGGAAAGGCCCTCGTTCCAGCTTCCGGGATAGAACAGCGACAGAAACGAGCCGCCAATGCCGGCGAGGAAGCCGCCGACCATGGTGGCGCGCAGGCGGATCAGCAGCACGGAATGACCCATCGCGCGTGCGGCATCCGAGCTCTCGCCGGCGGTGCGGATGAGGAGGCCCCAGCGGGTGGTGCGGAAGGCCCAATAAAGGATTGGCGCCAGCACCACGCCGATCAGAAACAGCACGTTGATGCGTAGCGCGGCGCGGACTTGCGGGATGTCGCTCCACCAGCCGAAGTCGATGGCCGGCAGCCGCGGCGCGGTCGGCTCGATCAAGGGCTTGCCGAGATAGAAGGCAAGGCCGGTGCCGAACAGCATCAAGGCAATACCCACGGCAACGTCGTTGACGCGCGGCAGCGAGCAGATGCCGGCATGCAGCGCACCCAGCAGCGCGCCGGTGATGCCCGCGGCGAGCACGCCGAGCCACGGAGAGCCGGTGAGATAGGAGATGCCATAGGCGCTCATCGCACCCATCACCAGCGTGCCTTCGAGGCCGAGATTGATACGGCCCGAACGCTCGGTGATGCATTCGCCCAGGCTCACGAACAGGAATGGGGTGGAGACGCGAATGGCGCCGCCAAGGACGGCGAGCGGGACGGTCCAGAGTCCGATCGATCCGTCTGCCATCTCAGGATTTTCCCTTCAGGAATCCGATGCGGCCGTAGAGCGCATCGCTGGCGAGCACGAAAACGAAGATGATGCCCTGCAGCACCAGCACGGACGCATCGGGTAGCCCCAAGCGGCGTTGCAGCAGGCCGCCGCTGGCGCTGATGCCGCCGAGCAGGATCGCGACGGGGATGATGGCGAGCGGATTTTGCCGCGCCAGGAAGGCAACGAGGATGCCGGTGAAGCCGTAGCCGGCGGCGAGGTTGGCGTTGGTGCGTCCCTGCACGGCGGCGACCTCGACCATGCCGGCAAGGCCAGCCGCGCCGCCGGCAAGGAAGCAGACGGTCAGGATCAGCTTGTCGACGCCGAGGCCGACGATCTTCGCAGCACGGATGTTGCCGCCAGCCACGCGCGCGGCGAAGCCGAACACGGTGTGATAGATCAGGATGTAAGAGGCGATCGCGGCAATCACGCCGAACACAAGGCCCCAATGTACGTCGGTGCCGGGAATGGAGCCGATCATGTTGGCGGCGCCGATCTCGCGGGTAGACGGCTTGTTGAGGCTGGTGGGATCGCGCATCAGCCCTTCGACCAGATGGTTGAGGATCGCGAGCGCGATGTAGACGAGCAGCAGGCTCGAGATGGTCTCGTTGACGCCGCGATACTGCCGCAAGCCGCCTGAGAGCATGATCCACAGTCCGCCGCCGATCACGCCGGCGCAGACCATGGCGATCTGGACGACGAACGGCGGCATGCCCTGAAGCGCGAGTGCGGCGCTGGTTGCCGACAACGCGCCGATCAGCAGCGCGCCTTCGCCACCGATGATGACCATGCCGAGCTGCGCCGGCAGCGCGGTACAGAGCGCGGTGAGGATGAGGGGCGCTGCGCGCGTCAGCGTGTTCTGCCAGGAGAACCAGGTGCCGAACGCGCCGTAATACATGTAGAAATAGAGATCTAACGGGTTCTTGCCGAACATCGCGACGAAGATGCCGAACACCGCGAGCGCGCCGACGAGCGCCGCGCCCGGGATCAGGACATATTCGATCGTGCCGCCGTGGCGTTGGAGGAAACCGGGATCGGCGGCCGGGGCGACTGTCCCGACCGCGTCCGTGGAATCCGCCGCTTCCGTGGTCACGAAGTGGCTCCGAGCACGCCCTCGACGAGGTAGTCCATCTTCTCTAGTTCAGGATCCTTCTGGCCGCGGTCGGTACCGGCGGGGATCACCGTCTTGCCCTTGTTGTCGACCAGCCCACCCTTGAACATGGCGTAGCCTTCTGCCGACAGGAATTTTGCCTTGGCCTCGTCGGCCGCCTTGCGCGCTTCGGCCGAGACCGCTTCGCCATAGGGCGAGGTCTTGACGATCTCTTCCTTCAGGCCGCCGCGGTAGAAATTCGGAATGCCTTCGCCGGAGGCGATCATCTTGACGAACTTCGGATAGAGCGCTTCCCAGTTCCACTCTGCGCCGGTGAGATAGGCCTTGGGTGCCAGCGCCGACTGGTTGGTGTGATAGCCGCAGACGAAGGCGCCGCGCCGCGCGGCATTCTCGACCATGGTCTTGGGGCCATCGACGTGGCAGGTGAGCACGTCGACGCCCTGATCGATCAGGCTGTTGGTGGCTTCGGCTTCCTTGACCGGCATCGACCAGTCGCCGGTGAAGATCACCTGGGTGGTGGCCTTTGGATTGACGGACTTGGCGCCAAGCGTGAAGGCGTTGATGTTGCGCAGCACTTGAGGGATCGGCTTGGCCGCGACGAAGCCGAGCTTGCCGCTCTTCGACGTCAGGCCGGCGACGATGCCCGAGATGTACTGGGCCTCGTCGATATAGCCGAAATAGCTGCCGGCATTCTTGGGGTCCTTGTCGCTCCAGAGGCCGCCGCAATGCTCGAAGCGGAGCTTCGGGTACTTGTTGGCCATCTTGATCATGTGCGGATTGTAGTACCCGAACGAGGTCGGGAAGAGCAGGGTGGCGCCGTCGAGATTGATCATGGACTCGATCGTCTTTTCGACCGCGTCGGTCTCCGGCACCTTTTCCTCCTCGACCACCTTGAGGCCGGGAATCTTCTTCAGCGCCGCCGCACCCTGCGCGTGGGCCTGATTGTAGCCGTAGTCGTCGCGCGAGCCGACATAGATGAAGCCGATGGTGGTCTCGGCCGCGAAGGCCGGGCGGAGGCCCGCAGCCGCGCCGAGGGTGAGGGCCGCGCTGCCCTGCAACAAATGACGTCGTGAAATCCTGCCATAATCCATTGCTCGCTCCCCTTGGCGGATGTCCCGCCTTGATCTCGCGGCTGCGCCGGCTTGGCGGAGCCGGGACCAGATGTCGCAAGCTTCGTGCCAGAGGCTATGAAGAGAGCAATTCGTTATAAGTACTTGAAAACAAATGCTAGATAAGGAGAGCGTCGAACTTGGCGAGGAAAGGTGCAGATTAATTTATGGGCAATATCTAAATATTGTATGCAGTGGAGTTGAGCAGTCCGAACCAGCTCGCGCATGTGTATGACCGCCGTTGGACGGTCGGCCGGCAAGGCGCATTCATGCTAACCACGCGCTGAGTGGGGCGGCGCCGGTGATGTTCGCTGGCACCGAACTTGTATCGATTGTCGCCAGGACCGCAATGTCCTCAGAAGATGGAAAGCTCGCCGAGATGGGCGCTGGTACCGTTCACGATGCATCGCTCGGCAATGAGATCGCTCGCCGGATCAACGAGCTCGGCGCGATCTCGGAAGACCCCGAAAAACTCACCCGCATCTTTCTCAGCAAGGAGCTGCGCAAGGCCGCTGACCTCATCATGGGTTGGATGCGCGAGGCCGGTATGAGCGCGCATCTGGACGCGATCGGCAATGTCTGCGGACGGTACGAAGGCGAGCGGCCGGGCGCGCCCTGCCTGATGCTCGGCTCACATTACGACACCGTGCGCGATGCCGGCAAATGGGATGGACCGCTGGGTGTGATCACGGCGATCTCTTGCGTCGCCGATCTCAACCGCCGCGGCAAGCGCCTGCCGTTTGCGATCGAGGTGATCGGTTTTGCCGACGAGGAGGGAGTGCGGTTTGCCTCGACCTTGCTCGGCAGCCGTGCGGTGGCCGGCACTTTCGATGAGAGCGTGCTGAATACGCGCGACAGCAATGGCGTGTCGATGCGCGAGGCCCTCGTTCAGTTCGGCCTCGATGCCGACCATATCGGCGCGGCCGCGCGGACGCGGCGCGAGCTGCTTGCCTATCTCGAATTGCACATCGAGCAGGGGCCGGTGCTGGAAGCGCAGAACCTGCCCGTCGGCGTCGTGACCGCGATTGCCGGCGCCACACGCCTTGCGGCGCGGCTCACCGGCATGGCCGGGCATGCTGGCACCGTGCCGATGGCGCTGCGCTGCGACGCGCTCGCCGGCGCGGCCGAATGCGTCGGTGCGATCGAGCAGTTTTGCCGCACCGACGAGGGCGGCCTCGTCGGCACCGTCGGCTACATCCAGGCGAGGCCCGGCGCGACCAACGTCATTCCGGGCGAAGTATCCTTCACCATCGACATGCGCGCGCCGACCGATATGCACCGCAAGCGCGCGGTGGCCGATGTCGTCCGCCAGATCGAGGCGATCGCAAAACGGAGGCAATTGGGACTCCAGCTTGACGTGACCCACGAGAATCGCACCGCGCCCTGCGCACCGTGGCTGAAGCAGCAGATCGCGCAGGCGATCGAAGCCGAAGGCTTCTCCGTGTTCGAGCTGCCGAGCGGGGCAGGGCACGACGGCATGGCGATGATCGACATCGCGCACGTCGGCATGATCTTCGTCCGCTGCCGCGGTGGTATCAGCCATCATCCGGACGAGCATGTCGAGCTTGCCGATGCCGACGCCGGCGCGCGTGTGCTGCTCAGGGTGATCGAGAATTTCAGGCCGCGTACGGCTTAGGCAAGCGTCACGAACCCGCAAGTCACCGGGTAGAGATACGAATCAGTCATGTTTAGAATGGTGGCCATCATCGCGAGGGTCACGAGACAATCAGCCGATTGACGGACATGAACAGCGACATCTCTTTTCCATCACATCGTGAGAACCGGTTTTATCAGGGGATGACTGCGACCTTCGTCGCCAACGCCCTTCAGGCGGTCAATTTTCTCGGTGATCGATTTCTGAGACAATCGCCCCATTCGTTGTCGGCCATCGCGGACCTCTATCGGCACTCGATGGACAGTGCCTTTTCCCTGACCGAGGCCTTCCTGGTCACCGGCGCACCGCACGCATCGGCCTATTATCCCCGCGACTTCGCCTGGTTCTATCCTGACGTGCTCGATCCCGAGACGATCATGGACTCGCAGGACGCGGTGCGACGGGTCCGTCTGCTCGAAAAGAGCGTTCGCCTGCTGCTGGAGGCAGTTCGCGCCGACGTCGTCACCACGACCATCGTCCCCGCGGGGCGCGGCCGGTATCTCGGCGTGAACTATTTCTCGCGGCCCTCGGATACGCTGCTTGGCATTCTCGCCGGTCTGCAGCAGATGCTATCTGCCGAGCAGAGGGCCTCATCCTACCTGGCGATGTCGCAATGCGCGCATGCCGGCCGCTTGCTGCTGGCCGAATATGGCGGAGACCTGAAGCGCGCGATCCTGAAGCTTGCGAGCGAGCTGGAGGCATTCGACGCTGACGGCACCAGATATTTGCTGTGCGACTCCACCGGCCCGCGCTCCGCGGCGACGGATACCCGCGCCGAGCGCCGGCGTTTCGTCACCAATGCCTGCGTCTACACGACCTTCGTGTGGGGCGTGCAGCTCGGAATTGTCGGCGAGAACGAGTTGAAGCGGCTGCTCGGGCGCGACCTCGCGCAGTACAAGAGGGACCTGCTCCGCCTGTTCGGGAAGGACGGCTATATCAGGCATTCCCTGGACGGCCCGGCGAGCTCACCGGCATCGTCGGTCGCATTGGATTTCGTCAGCGTGCATCGCGGCTTCTGGAATATGAGCGAAGCGAGCGAGCGCGCGCTGTTCGCGGCCACGGCGGATCTGATCATCGCCGAACCGCGGTTTCGCATTCCCAGCACGTTCCACTTCCTGGTGTCGGCGGATAATCCGCGCAACAAGATCATCCACAAGATAGCGGCGCCCGCCTATCAGGGGCGCTCCTCCTGGCCGACATTCAACGTCGAGTTTGCGGATCGTATGCTCGACTTTGATGAGGCCTCAGGGAGCGAGAACTACCGGGCCTGCGCGCAAGGAATCCTGAAGGACATTCGCACCGCGACCGAGGTCCACGGCGGCTATCAGGAGCTGATCTCGGAGCAGGGTCTGAAGTATCGCACCTGGGCCTATAAGGGCGCCGTGGCCCACTCGTGGTTTCCGCGCTTCCTGTCGGTTTGGAGGCGGGCGTACGGCACGCCACTCCTCCAGTGGAATGACTGATCCCGCGAACCGCTATCCCGCGGTCACGTCGACCACCTCGCCGCCCTCCAGCACCTTGGCTGCCTTGCTGCGGTCGAGATCGCCTTCCCAGGCCGCGACCACGACGGTTGCGACGCAATTGCCGACGAGGTTGCCGAGCGCGCGGGCCATGCCGATGAACCAGTCGACCGACAGCACCAGCACGAGGCCGATCGCGGGGATGCTCGGCACCGCGTTCAAGGTCGCGGCGAGGATGACGATCGCCGAGCCCGGCACGCCATGTGCGCCCTTCGACGTGATCAAGGACACGCCGAGCACCAGCAGCAGATCGCCGAACGACAACGGCGTGTTGGTGGCCTGCGCAATGAAGACGACGGCGAGTGTGAGGTAGATCGAGAAGGCGTCGAGGTTGAAGGAATAGCCGGTCGGAATGACGAGACCGACGACGGAATCCTTCACGCCCATGCGCTCCAGCTTCTTCATGATCTGGGGCAGCACCGCGTCCGAGGATGCCGTCGCCAGCACGATGGTCAGCTCCTCGCGCAGGTAGGCGAGGAACTTGAGGATGTTGATGCCGGCGAGCGCCATCACGCCGCCGAGCACACCGAGCACGAAGATGCCGACCGAGACGTAGAACAGCATCACCAGCGACACGAGCTGCTTCAGCGAGCCGACGCCATATTTGCCGACCGTGTAGGCGACCGCGCCGAGCACGCCGAGCGGCGCAACCCGCACAATGAGCCCCATGACGCGGAACAGCACGGTGGAGGCTGCGTCGATCATGGAGGTCACGAGCGCGCCCTTCTCGCCGCCGACGAGCGCGAGACCGATGCCGAACAGCACCGCGAAGAACAGCACCTGAAGCACGTCGTTACGCGACAGCGCATCGAAGGAGGTGGTCGGAATCACATTCATCAGGAAGGCACCGATGCCGCCGCCGGAGAGCTTGTGGGCGTTGTCGGCATAAGTGTTGAGCGCCTTGGCATCCAGCGTCGAGGGATCGATGTTCATGCCGTGGCCGGGACCGAAGATGTAGGCGAGCAAGAGGCCGACCACGAGGGCCACCGTCGTCATGATCTCGAAATAGATCAACGCCTTGACGCCGACGCGGCCGACCTTCTTGAGATCGCCGGCGCCGGCAATGCCATGCACGACGACGCAGAACACGATCGGTGCCACGATCATCGAGATCAGCTTCAGGAAGGCATCGCTGAGGATCTTGAGGCTGATGGCGAAGTTCGGAACGGCCATCCCCAGGATGACGCCAAGCACCAGCGCAGCCAAGACCTGGACGAACAGCGAGGTGTAGAGCGGCTTCGGCTCGGCGGCGGGTGCCGCGGCGATGGTCGACATGGTGCACTCCCCTTTGACAAGTCCTGGACGTCAGAGAGGAGCAACAACCGTGCCAGAATGTCGCGGTCACGCCCGAGAAACCGGGTTACTCCGCCGCCTTCGCCGTCTTGCCGAACATCCGCGTCGGGGCCGGGAAGCCGCACGAGGTGCCGTCGGTGACCTTGACCTGGTCTTCCCACGGCAGTCGGAAGGTGCCGGCGACCATGTCCTGCATGAAGGTGTAGGGGCAGTCCATCGCGCCGCCCTTCACCGCGACATAGCCGCGGTGCCAGAGCTGGTAGATGTTGTTTTCGACGCCCCAGTTGATGCGCGCCTCGCGCACGAGGTCCGGCCGGACCTCTGCGGTGATGATCTCGTCGGCGCGGCCGGTCGTGCCGTGCGCCAGCACGGTGCCGTCGAAATTGACGATCATGCCTTCGCCCATGGAATCGAACGAGCCGTCCGAGCCGCACATGCAGACATTCGCGGTGACCATCAGGTTCTGAAACGAATTGGCCTGGTTGGTGAAGCGCCAGGCTTCGCGGATCGGCGCGGTGTAGCCGGCGGTGCGGATCATGATCTCCGCGCCTTTGTAGGCGCATTCCCGTGCCATCTCCGGGAACATGCCGTCATGGCAGATGATCAGCGCGATCCTGGCGCCCTTCGGGCCCTCGATCACGGGAATGCCGATGTCACCGGGCTCCCATGGCTCGACCGGAATCCAGGGATGAAGCTTTCGGTAGTAGAGCTTGATCTCGCCGTGGTCGTCGATGATCAGGCCCGAGTTGTAGGGATTGCCATGCGGGTTGAACTCCATGATGGAGAAGCAGCCCCAGATCTTGTTGTCGACACAGGCTTGCTTGAAGGCCGCGACCTCCGGTCCGTCAAGCCGACACATGATCTCCGGATTGGTGTCCATCGAGAGGCCGTGCAGCGAGTATTCGGGGAAGACCACCAGATCCATGGTGGAGAGATTGCGGCGGGCCTTGCCGACCATCCAGGCGATGCGCTCGGTTTGCCTGGCGAGATCGGCGCGGGTGACGACGTTCGGTAGCTGCAACTGAACCAGCCCAATCACGACGCCCTCAGGCGATTTGTTCAGTCCGCCAAGCCCGTTCATGATCAGCTCCCTTGCTATCCGCGCGGCGCCGTTGCGCGCAGTTCTCGGCGGAGCAAATCCGATTTTGGCGATGCGCAAAAGTCCATTTTTCAGGCGGCAGTGACCGTCGTGCTGACGCGGGGTACCAGTTCCCCCGAGCCGGCGGGCGCCTATTCTTGCAGCGCCACGTGCCTCAAGTCTCGGCTTGACCCGCAAAATCGACCGGTGTCAGACTTATGACATGAGTACAGCAGAGCGACATACCGTCAGCATTCGTGACGAATATGCCGAGATGACGCGGCAGCGCATCGTTGCCGCTTTTGTTGCGACGCTCGAGGACGAGGAGGCCGACGACATCTCCATGGCCGCGGTGGCCAAGCGCGCGAAGGTGGCCGAGCGAACCATCTATCGGCACTTCAAGACCCGTGCGGAGCTGTTCGCCGCGGCCGGCGAGTGGATCGAGAACAACGTCTTCAGCTACATTCCCTTCACCTCGCCCGACGAGCTTCCCGAGATCTTCCGCAAGCTGTGCAAGCGGTTCGACCGTCATCCGCATCTGGCGCGCGCCATTGCGATAACGCGGGTGGGGCGCCGGGTGCGTGCAGGCTTCAGACGGCACCTAATTGACCAGCATCGCAAGGCGATGGCGCCGCTCGTGCGCCATCTCCCCGCCAAGGACGTCCGCCAGGCCGAAGCTCTCGCGTCCTACCTCAACAACGTGCTGGCCTGGAACGCGATGCGCGAGGATTTCGGCATGACGAGCTCCGAGATCGCCGACGCGATCGAATGGGCGCTCACGACCCTTTTGAAGGATGTGCGTCAGCGCGATGCCGCTGCTGCGCGCGCCGGCAAGGGGCGCAAACCACCTCGGAAGCGGACCGCGGCTGCGAAAGCACCGGCATAGAGTGAGGCAGCCATGAACGCGATACCCGACGATCTCCTGATCAATGCGCCTGACGAGGTGCGCGTTCGCCAGGACCTGGTGCTGACGGCGCTCGGTCGTCGCCCGGCCGATCGTTCGTTGCGGGTCGGCAAATTGCTCGACGTGCACAGCCGCACGTGGAGCGAGGACCAGGAGATCGTCTTCAAGGGCCGGCGGATCGCGTGGGTGGGCCCGGCCGGCAGTTATCCCGGCGAGGTCCGCGAGCGTATGCATCGGCCGGATCTTGCAGCTGTGCCCGGCTTCGGTGAGGTGCACAAGCATATCGAAAGCTCGCATCTGACGCCCGAATGGGAAGCGGCGCTGGTGCTGCCGCACGGCAATACCTGGACCTGCGAGGCGAGCCACGAATTCTCCAACGTCAACGGTGCGCGCAATCTCGAATTCTGGTTCGAGGCACGCCGTCGCGGCTCGCCGCTGAAGATCTTTCCGCAACCCGGCTCGGCTGTGCCGCCGACCGCCTATGAGTGGGGCGGCGGCTGGTATGGCCGCGACGAACAGGCGCGCTTCATGAGCGAAAGCCTGATGGTCACCGGCCTCGACGAGGTCATGGACTGGCCGGCGGTGTGGAATCCCGACAACCCATCCTACAAGCGGCTCTGGGGCATGATCGAGGCGACTTTCGCTGCGCGCGGCGTCGTCGAGGGCCACGCGTCGGGCCTGCGGGATCTGCCGTCCATCAACGCCTTTGCCGCGGCCGGGCTCGCGTCCGACCACGAGGTGCAGACGCCCGAGGAAACCTGGGACAAGCTCACGCGCGGTCTCTTTGTCGAGCTGCGCGTCTACGCCATGGACGAGATCGTCAAATGGTTGCTCGCGAAGGGTTTGCAGGACTGGTCGCAGGTTGCGTTCACCACCGATGACCGCAGTGCCAGCCACACGCTCGAACTCGGCGCGAGCGATCATAATGCGCGGGTCGCGATCGAGGCCGGCCTTGCGCCGGAAATCGCGATCCAGTGCCTCACCATCAATCCGGCACGGCACATGCGTCTCACGCCGTTCGTCGGCAGTCTAGCGCCGGGGCGCTTCGGCGATGTCGTGCTGCTGTCCGATGTTGCCAAGCTTACGATCGCCGAAGTGTGGGCCGACGGCGCGCAGGTGTCCGAGGGCATGCGCTATCTCGGCCAAGTGCCCAAGATCGAATGGCCGCAATGGGCGACCAAGACCGTCAATATCAGGCGCACGATCAACCCTGAGGATTTCGAGCTGCGGGCTGAGTCAGGGCGCGCCACGATGAAAGCGGCGGTGATCCGCCCCTTCCATTGGCATCCTGAGTTCTACACGCTCGACCTGCCGGTGCGCGACGGGGCGGTGCAGCGCGACGAGAGCGAGGCCATCACAAAATTTGCCATCGTCGACCGGTTCTCCGGCGACGGGCGCATCGCAAAGATGTTCTGGCGCGGCT
The DNA here is from genome assembly GCF_025200865.1 of Bradyrhizobium sp. NC92. Lineage (NCBI taxonomy): Bacteria > Pseudomonadati > Pseudomonadota > Alphaproteobacteria > Hyphomicrobiales > Nitrobacteraceae > Bradyrhizobium > Bradyrhizobium sp. NC92. The sequence goes on along the minus strand of NZ_CP104171.1, from coordinate 5,968,944 downwards.
GTGGCCCGCGTACGCCGGAGACGGCGCTCGCCTGCTCGGTGGCGCACGACAAGCACAATCTCTGGGTGGTCGGCTCGTCCGACGCGGCGATGGCAAAGGCGGTGAACGCGCTGGTCGAACTTCAAGGCGGATGGGCGCTGGTGCGCGAAGGCGAGCTCGTCGCCACCGTGCGGTTCGAGGTCGGCGGGCTGATGAGCTGCCGCTCCGCGCAAGCGCTCGATGCCGAGATGCAGGCGCTCTACGCAGAAGGGCGCAAGGTCGACTGGATGTACGAGCCGACATTCCGGCCGCGCTGGTATCCGGGATTCCCGGAACGGCTGATGTTTGCAACGCTGACCTGCGCGCCCTGGAGCTGGGTGCTGGTAGCGCCGTGCGAGCAGGCACCGCTCGGTTTCATCAACGTGCAGACCGGCGAAGCACACCCGGTGGTCTGGTAGGGGGAGGACAGGGATGAACGAGATGACGAAGCCGCAAGCCGCCTCCGCGCAGCCGGCAGCCGCGAAGCTGCTCGATCGCGTCTTTCGCCTCTCCGAGCGCGGCACGAGCGTCGGGCGCGAGATGATGGCCGGAGCCACCACGTTTGCGGCAATGGCCTATATCATCGCCGTCAACCCCGCGATCATGTCCAACGCCGGAATGGATCGTGCCGATCTCGTCAGCGCCACGGCGCTGGCGGCGATCTTCGGCTCGGTGCTGATGGGGTTGTGGGCCAATCTGCCGCTCGCCGTAGCGCCGGCGATGGGTTCGAACGTCATCTTCACCTATGTCATCGTCAAACAGATGGGCATGCCCTGGCAGGGCGCGCTTGCCATGGTCGCCTTCACCGGCGTGCTATTCCTGATCCTCAGCCTGTCGAAACTGCGGGAGAAGGTCGCGAAGGATGTGCCCGAAGCGCTGAAGATCGGCATCCAGGCGGCGGTCGGGACCCTCATCGTCTTCATTGCGCTGCGAGGCGCGGGATTCGTCGTCCAGAATCCGTCGACCTACATCGCCATGGGATCGTTGCGCAGCCCGCCGGTGCTGCTGACGTTGTTCGGACTCCTGCTCACGCCGGTACTGGTGGCGCGCCGAGTGCCGGCGGCGCTGATCCTGTCGATCGTGTTGCTGACCGCGATCGGCTTCTTCGTTCCTGGCGCCAACGGCAAGATGGTGACGTCGATGCCATCGGCCATCCTGTCGTGGCCGCGCTGGCCGACCAGCACCTTCATGGCCCTCGATATCGAGTATCTCTTCAGCCATTTCGTTGTGGCGCTGCCGCTGCTGTTCTATTTCCTGTGCGCCGAATTCTTTTCGACGCTGGGCACGCTGATCGGCGTGACGGGCGCTGCCAATTTGCGCAAGCCCGATGGCTCGATCCCGAACGCCACGGCGGCCTTCGCGACCGACGCGACGGCTTCGATCGTGGGGCCGCTGCTCGGGACGTCCGTCGTCACGGCTTATATCGAATCCATCACCGGTGTGCAGGCCGGCGGTCGCACCGGCCTGACTTCGCTGACCGTTGCGGGATTCTTCTTTCTCGCGCTGTTCTTCTGGCCAATCTTCGTCATCATTCCGCCGCAAGCGACCGCGCCGGCGCTGGTGCTCGTCGGCGTGCTGATGATGCAGGGGCTTGCCCGCATCGACATGACGGATCTCGTCAATGCGGTTCCGATCGTGCTGACGTTGCTGGTGACCGTGTTGACCAACAATCTCATCAACGGAATGGCCCTGGGTACGTTGAGCTACATCGCGCTGGAAGTGTCCATCGGTCGGCGGTCGCAGATCCCAGCGATGGTGTGGGGACTTGGCGCCGTGTTCGTCGCTTACGCCATCGTGATCGCACAGATCTTTTGACGTGTGCGTCAGGCCGCGAGGTCCAGCAACCTGCAAGATCCGCGCACCAAAGCCTTTCGCCCGGCCGGTGTCATTGCAGGGACACCGTCATCGACAAAGACAAGGCCGAGTTCGACCAGGCTCTTGACGACATAAGCCTTCGCAAGGCGACCATTCGACACCGGATTGCGAAGCGCCTTCAGTGCTTCCCACTGGTCGGTTGAAAGATCGAATTCGAAATCGTTGCTCATGTTGCCTCAGGCGATCGTCCGGTTCGCGTGCCTCTGTTAGCGGCGCCGCATGAAGACCGTGCGACGACAATAAGTCGGGAATTCGGTCAGCTGTTTAGAACGTCTCTTCACAAATTGCGGCACTTCGTTGCATCACAAAAGTTAAGATCGTTTGCGCACGAGTATCGCACGAGCTCCGATCACTAATTGATGATCCGCACTTGATGCTGCGATGCGAGCTCCCGCAGTGCACGGGAAGTATCGTTGTCCCATTCTGCGTCGCGATATGCACAGAAATCATGAGACGCGAGGTTCAGGAGTCTGTTAGGTTGATTTGCGGGCAGTGACTTCACGCGGCAGGAGTGGAGTGCATGAACAGGCTGGTTGAGATACGCAGTCAGGAATTCTTGTGCCGCGAGCGCGCAGCGCTCGATTCGAAGCGCCGGCTGTTCTGGCTGGCGCAGGCAGAAGAATGGGAGCAGCGCGCGCTCGCCGAAATCGCGTATCACTTTCGGGAGTGCAATCAGGCCGAGCTGAACGCCGCCTGACGCTCGCGGCTGCTATTAATTACTGATAAGTCGCCACAATGTCGGACACGGCGCGCTCGAGCTGTTGCGCGGTCGCGCATTGGCGCACGACGCTGCAAAAGGTTGCGTAGCGCGGCATCTCGGAATCGCCAAAGCCCCAGGCGAGCCGACCCTCGGGATTGAGCCAGACCAGCCGCTTCGAGCGCTCGGAGATCCGGCGCAGAATGTCGGCGCGTGGGTCGAGATTGTTGCTGCGGGCATCGCCGAGCACGATCACTGTGGTCTGCGGCGTCAGCGTGCTCATGAACTCCTTCTCGAAATCGACCAGCGAGGAGCCGTAATCTGAAGAGCCGAAACCGACTTTGGACATGATCTCGGACATCGCTTCCTCCGGCGACTTCGTCTCCAGGATCTCGCTGACCTCGATCAGGTGCGAAGAGAAGGCGAACGAGCGGACATCGTCGACCACCTCGTGCAGCGAATGGATCAGCAGCAGGAAGAAGTCGGAGACTTGCGCAACGGAGCCCGAGACGTCGCACAGCGCGACGATCTTCGGCCGGTCGCGATGCTTGCGCTTCCACGCCGTGAGGAACGGCACGCCGCCCCAGGCTGCGTTGCGACGGAGCGTGCGACGGACGTCGAGATGGCCGCGGCGCTGGCGCTTGCGCGGCTTGGAGTAGCGCTCGCGCAGCCGGCGCGCGATCTGGCGGATGAGGGCGCGCATCTCGGCGACCTGGCGCCGCTCGATGCGGGCGAGCGGTGCGTTGCGCAGGATCTCGTTGCGGAGGTTTTCGGCCTCCTCCCGGGCATAGAGTGCAAGCCCCTGAGAGACCGTATCGCGCACGGCTTCGCGCAAAGCATCGAGCGCGGCGCGCAGACGCTCGGCCAGGGCCGGGTTGGTCGCGGTCAGCTGGTCGAGATCGTCGCGCAGGCGCTGGAGGCCCATGGCGTCGAGGATGCGGCTGGAGAATATGCCGCGCTGGGTGGAGTAGCGAATGTCGGATAGGGAGGCCGCGCCAGCTGCGCTGGCGATCGCGGCCGCGATGGCATTGCGATCCTGCGACAGCAGCATCTGAGCGAGCGAGCCCGGTTCCTGCTGCGACGAACCGCCGCCGGCATCGCTGGCCGCGCCGGAAGAGGGCGCTTGATCCTTATCCTGCGAGGCATCCTGATCGGCGCTCTCGGGCTGATCCTGTCGCGGCTCCGGCTGGCTGAAGAACAGGTCAAAGCAGTCGCCGAGCGCGAGCTTCTCGTCCTGCGACTTGGCGAGCGTCAACAGCAGTGCGTCGCGCAGGATGGTCCGGTCGGAAAAGCCGACCTGCGAGACGGCGCGCATCGCATCGATGCTTTCGGCAGGCGAGACGTGGACGCCGGCGCCGCGCGCCGCCCGAAAGAAGCGATGGAGATTTTCGCGCATCGGCGTCAACCGAAGACGTTGGACCGGGCCGCCTTGGCAATGAAGGTCGTCAGCTGCGGCGTCGCGGCCTCGATGTCGGCTTCGTATTTCAGGAGCACGTTGAGCGTGTCCTTGACGATCTCGGTATCGAGTTCGGAAGCCTGGAGCAGCACCAGCACGCGCGCCCAGTCGATGGTCTCGCTGACCGACGGCAGCTTCTTCAGATCCAGCGAGCGGATCTCGTGGATGAAGCCGACCATCTGGCGGCGCAGCGTTTGCGAGATGCCGGGCACGCGGCTTTCAACGATGCGCTCCTCGAGCCGTTGCTCGGGGAAGCCGATATGCAGATGCAGGCAGCGTCGCTTCAGCGCATCGCCCAGGTCGCGTTCGCTGTTGGAGGTGAGGATCACCGTCGGCGGCGTGATCGCCGAGACGGTTCCGAGCTCGGGGATCGTGACCTGGAAATCGGAGAGAATCTCCAGCAGCAGCGATTCGAATTCAGCGTCCGACTTATCGATCTCGTCGATCAGGAGCACGCAGCCGCCAGGCTGCTCAAGCGCCTGGAGCAGCGGCCGCGGCTCGACGAACTCCTTGGAGAAGAATACGTCGCCGAAATCGTGAAGCTGGTCGAGCGCGGCATGCAGCGTCTGCGCGCCGCCGAGGACTTCGCCGAGCTTGTCCTTGAGGATCTGCGTGTAAAGAAGCTGCTTGGCGTATTTCCACTCGTAGAGCGCCTTGGCCTCGTCGAGGCCCTCATAGCATTGCAGGCGGATCATCTTCATGCCGCGCCAGGCGGCGATCGCCTTGGCAAGCTCGGTTTTGCCGACGCCCGCGGGGCCTTCGACCAGGATCGGCTTCTCGATCTGCTGCGACAAATAGACGGCGGTCGCGATCTGCCGGCTCGCGATATAGCCCTGCGCGGCGAGGCCGCTCTCTACTGCCTCGATCGAGGTCGAGGCCTTCTGATCAGCCACGAATGGCGCTCCCAATGGTCTTGCTTGGGGCTTGTTCTGCCTGCGTTCCCGGCAAAGAACAAGCCTCGTTTGGGAGACATCAGACCCGCGCGAACGGCGATTTTTCCGTTTAGCGCAAATAGTTGAGCGGTTCGCCGGCGGCGCGATCAGTGTCGCAGCAACTCCGGCTTGCGGATCGTTTGTCTGACCTCGGCACCGCAATCGGCGCATTCATAGACGAAGTCGATCTTGGCAAGGCTCCAATGCGGCTCGACCTCGCGCACATACATCGGCAGGAACCCCATACAGGTAGGGCAATTCACTGGCGCGATTTCGACGTCCTGATGATGCTGAACGTAAGCTGGCATCTCGGCTCTCCTTCGCAGGCGACCATCAAACCCCGCACAAAGGCTACCGCCGGTTGCCCCGGAGCCCTCATCAACTCTTTCGAACGGAGGCGGAACGGCGGGCGTTTGTCGTTCGCTGTGACATTCTTGTTACGGCTTCTATACTGTAAGGGGCGGACCAAATGCCTATTTCACAGGCCGATCCGGTATTCGGACCTTCACCTCAACGATAAGGGAGCAAGCCCATGACGCATGCCATTCGCTTTCACAAGACCGGCGGTCCGGAAGTCCTGGTCTGGGAGGAGGTCAGCGTCGGCAAACCTGGGCCCGGCGAGGCGCGTATCCGCCACACCGCCGTCGGCCTCAATTTCGTCGACATCTATAACCGTTCCGGCCTTTATCCGGCGCAACTGCCGAGCGGGCTCGGCAGCGAGGCGGCCGGAGTCGTCGAGGAGGTTGGGCCCGGCGTCACCGATCTGAAGCCGAGCGATCGCGTTGCCTATGGCGCTTCGCCGCTCGGGGCCTATTCGGAGGCACGGCTGATCCCCGCCGACCGGCTGTTGAAATTGCCCGACGGCGTCGACGACAGGACCGCGGCGGCGATGATGCTCAAGGGGCTCACGACGCAGTACCTGATCCGCCAGACCTATCGGGTGAAGGCTGGCGATACCATCCTACTCCACGCCGCGGCTGGCGGTGTCGGCCTGATCTTGAGCCAGTGGGCCAAGCATCTCGGTGCGACCGTGATCGGCACTGTCAGCAACGACGAGAAGGCGAAGTTCGCCAAGGCGCATGGCTGCGACCACGTGATCATCTATACAAGGGAAGATTTCGTGAAGCGGGTCGACGAGATCACCGGCGGCAAGAAAGTGCCGGTTGTTTACGATTCCGTCGGCAAGGATACGTTCCTGAAATCGCTGGATTGCCTCGCGCCGCTCGGCGTCGCCGCGCTGTTCGGCCAGTCCTCCGGCGCAGTGGAGCCGCTCAATCTCGGCCTGCTCGCCCAGAAGGGCTCTCTCTACGTTACGCGTCCGACGCTGTTCACTTATGCCGCCAAGCGCGAAAATCTGGTGGCGATGGCGGGCGAACTGTTCGACGTCGTCAAGTCCGGCGCGGTCAAGATCGAGGTGCACCAGACCTATCCGCTGAAGGACGCCGCCAAGGCGCATGCCGATCTTGCAGCACGCAAGACCACGGGATCGACCGTTCTCCTGGTGTAGTGTAGCGCGGGCTTCAAGCCTGCGTCACGTCGGCTCGTGCTTGCGCAGGTCGCGGACGTGATCGAGGCGGATCGCCTGGAGGTCGACGTCCTCAGGCTCGATCTGCGGGAGGGCCGCCTCGGCCAGGACGGCCTCGGTGACATCCTCGACCGAGTTCTCCACAATCTCGTGGATGAATGAGACGTTCCGATACTCGCCCGAGGCGAGGCGGGAGATGACCTCTCGCCTGGTGATTTCCGGATCGACGACCGCCTCGCGGCCTCGCCGCCCACAATCGATCATCACGACGAAATATTGCATGAAACGATCCTGCCGCGCCCCGATGGCCGGGATGCGGCAGATTATTTCTGAAAATCGGAATTATGTCAACGGCGATTTCCATAAATCAGAAATCGCCGGGTCCTCTCATTTGCCCTTCTTGCGCGGGCGCGCCGATTTCGCGCGCAGCCGCTCAAGCTGCCCCTTGGGCATGGACAGGCAGATTTCCCCGACCCAGTCGAGCTTGACGCCGACGATCGGCTTGGCATTGAAGCTCGTGAGGTTGACCACGGATGGGGATTTGCCCCGCTCGATGGTCTTCAGGTAGCGCTCGCCGGTCTTGAGCCGGACCACCGCCTCTTCGCCGTAGAAGCTCGACAACGGATGGCGCTGGTCCTTGTAGACGACGATCACGTCGCCGCTTTCGTATTTGGGCAGCATCGAATCGCCCACGATCTCGAATGCGATCGTCTCTTCCATGATCGGGAACGGCAATGCGACGTCGCCGAGCCCTTCCGGCGGAACCTGTTCGTAGTCCGGCTCGATCACCGCGCCGGCTCCGACCCGGCCCATGATCGGCGCGAGATTGAGCTCGAGATATTCCATGATCGGAATGATCTCCGAGGCCTTCACCAGGCGCTCGCCGCCGAGAATCTCCGAGACCGCGCCGGGTCGCACGCCCATCGCCGCAGCCAGGCCGCCCTTGCTCTTGCCCGTCTTCTCCAGGCCCCGCTCGATCATTGCTACGTCCAACATGGTGATTCCCTCGATTGCGCACCGTTGCCTCTTGTAATCCGAAATTCGGAATTGATGCAATTATGAATATCAGAAATGCGAGCTTGACTCTGTATTCGGAATAACGGAATGTGTGTCTCGCCTCGCGGGTGGAGGCGCATCACAGGACAGCAGCATGGAACCGGGCCATTGGCCGTCGGAGCACTCCGACGCGCTTCGCGACTATTTTCTCAAAGGGATGTCTTATGCGGAGATCGGAAGACAGATAAACGCAAGGTTTGGAACGGCTTATACGCGCAGCGCGGTGGTCGGCCGCGCCAAGCGGCTCGGGCTCATCGTGCCGCAATGGATGACGAGCCCGGCGCTCGCGCCGCCCTTGCCGGGTGAACCCGGCCTGCTTTCGCCGCGCGGGGTGGCGTGGCCGAGCCTCAATCTGCCGCCGAAGTCCGCCATGAAGCCTGCGGCGCGGGTGAAGTTGCGGTGTGTCGGCATCCAACCGCGCCTGATCCAACTGGTCGATCTCCAGCCGGCCGACTGCCGATATCCCTATGGCGGCGACAAGGACGGTGAGGAGATCACCTTCTGTGGCCATGCGCGCCAGCCGGGCTCCAGCTATTGCGCGCCGCATGCCCGCCTGGCGCGCCGTTCCGGGGCTGCGTCGGCTGCCCGTGCCGCAGGCCCCGTCGTGCTGAAGCTGGTCTCGGCGCTCTGACGGTGCCGCCCTCCGTTCAACCCCTCAGTCTTGCAAGGAGTATCCGAGTGGCTCGTGCCCGACGCAACAAGTCCTATAAATTGGCGCAGATCTATGACCGGCGGTCGCGGGAGGTGCCGTTCAACGCCGAGATCGCGGAGGTGGAGGTCGACAATCCGCTCGCGCTCGATTCCGGCGAGAAGATCCTGGCGATCCGGTCGGTCCGCGGCGATCCGCTCGGCCGACTGCACGCGCACCACCAGATCGACGAGGCGCAATACCGCGGCGGGCGCGCCTTCCAGAACGATTGGGAGCGGGCCGAGCGGGGCCCGCAGGCGGTGGATACGACGCGCGAATATGTCGATGGCACCGGCACGCGCGAGCCCGTCACCGAGAGCCAGCGTCAGGCGGTGCTGCGGCTCAACCGGATCGAGCGAGAGCTCGGCACCGACGGCGCCGCGCTGGTGCACGACGTGCTGGTGCTGGGTCTGACCATGGATCAGGTTGGGCAGCGTCGTGCCGTCCGGACGCAACGCTGGAACGATTACTTCGCGCGGCGTTTTCGCGAATGTTTGGACCGGCTGGCGCTGATCTACGGCTTTGCGACGGAGACGGGAACGGCGCGCGGGGGCCGGCGTGGATGATTGCAAGGCGCCGGCGGTTCGGCCGCCGGCGTCCCGCCTGTTGCCTACGGATGAGGGACGATCTGGTAGGGCGTGGTGTAAGGCTCGACGCGCAGCGAGGCATTGGCCAGCAGCCCGATCTTGGCTGTCGGCGCCTGCTGTAATTCGCCGTTGGGCCCACGATGCACGTTGTATTGCCAGACGGTGAGATCGCCCTTCTGTGCCAGCGCGTGTGCAACGGCGCTCGCATCGGTGCCGCCGAGCGCCTGAAGCTCCTCCGCCGACAATCCGACGACGATTTCGTCCTTGATGGTGATGATCTTGAACAGGTTCATCTTGGTCTCCTGCGCCCATGCGCCTTGTGTCGAGAGGGTGAGCAGAGCGACTGCGGCGCCCTTGATGAGATCGCAGCGAGAAAGCATGCCGTCGTCCTTTTGGTGCTGACGCGCGCCCAAATCGAAGAGTTTTCAGCCATGGCGCCCGTATCTGCGTGGCCGTGCCGCAACGGCTTGGTCGCTCGCGCCTGGACGGCGGTTCACGGTGGGTCGGCCGCAAGATCGACTTTCATGCGCTTAACGCAACCGCCGGGACCGGATTCAACAAATGCGTGTATACTGCCGAAGAATCGCCAATTCGTGCGCGCCAACGTGCATTCACATCGGAAACACGACGAAACGCTGTGCCTGATTGACGGTCACGAGTTGCTGTGTGCGTGACTGATGCCGCTTCTTGACGCAGGTGAGTGACGGCGATCGATATTCCTGTTATCCGGAATCGCCGTGGCGCGATGCAGACCAAGCATCGCTATACTGCTTGCCGGAAGGGTTGTTACTTGGCATAGTTGCAACCGCATGGTTGAGGCCGTCGTTTGGTGCGGTTCAGCGTGCAACCCGACCGGTCCCCTCGGCCGAACATTCGTCGCGAGGGGTCTGTCGTGGCGTCCGGTTCTCGAGCGGATCACGAAGGCCGATGCTTGTCATAGGTGCGAGATGAAAAACCTCAATTTCGCGGCTGAGCTGCATCTCAAGCTCGGTGTGCCTGCAAGCAGCACTGTCGAAAGTCTGCGCCTGCTCCGCGCCTTTCTGAAGCTCGCGCCGCGGCAGCGTTTCGAAGTGATCAAGCTGGTCGAAGATCTCGCCACCGAAGAAGCTCTACCCGAGCACCCCTTGTCCTAAAGTCCGGCTGCGCGCCGGTCCCAGGCCGTTTCCCGACCCTTTTCCTGCCAGAGCAGGGCTCCCGGACGTCGTTCCTCGGAAGGCTGGCGGCTGGATGGCGGTCAGGCAAATGTGGTATTCAGACGGAAAAAGGGAGGAGTGCGACTATGATCGAACCGAAAATCGAAGTTCCGGCCGAACTGCGTGACTTGGCCGAGAAGACGATCGACCAGGCGGAAAAGGCCTTCGGCATGTTCTTTGAAGCGGCGACCAAATCGATGTCGTCCGTTCCGGGCGCGGGGACGGAGGTGTCCAAGCAGGCGCTGGCCTTCACGGAGCAGAACATGAAGTCGGCCTTCGAGCATGCGCGCAAGCTGGTGCATGCCACCGACCTCCAGGAGGCGATGCGGATCCAATCCGATTTCCTGCGCAGTCAGTTCACCAGCGCCGGAGATCACATGCGTCAGATGACCGGCAGTCTCATGCAACCCGGCAAGGGCAAGTCCTGATTTTCGGCGTGTGTACACGTGCCCACAAATTGATCTTGTGTGGCGTGAATATCCGCGCTTCGATACTGGCGCAGGTCCATGACGGGCCACCGAATGATCTCATTCGCCGTCCGTCATCCTTTCTGCTGATCCCTGCCGGTTCACCGGCAGGGATTTGCATTTGTAGCCCTTCGTGTAGCTTGGCATGTGCTGAGGCGTGATTTTGGGAAAAGCGCTGCACGGCTTGTGCGAGCCCGGCGTTCCGGCCCGATCATGCATCTAGCGCAGCGATGCGATGTAGGCCGCGATATCGCCGGCTTCAGTCCGGCTCAGGGGAAAATTCGGCATCTTCGGGTGCGGGTCGAGCAGGAAGAACGCGAGCCTTTCCGCACTGAAGTCCGGCTTGCGCGCAACCGATGCAAAGGAGGGGACGTCGGCGCTCGCCTGGGTCTGTCCGTTCGCCACGACGTGGCAGCTCGCGCACCAGCGCTTGGCGAGGTCGGCACCGTGATCGGCATCAGCGCCGAGAGCGGACGACGTGCCGACGCCGGAGACCAGGCCAAGCAGCAGGAAAACTCGTCTCACATGCCGGAGCATCGGGCATTCTTTCTGCATTCGCTTGCGGCCGCCGCGCTCATCCGCAGCAGGATCCTGGAAACTGCGAGAGATCAATGCGGGCGGCGATCGACCGCAGCAACCTGCGGGTCGAACGATAAAGATGCCGCATGAAGGCCGGCATTCTTGCCGCGGGCAGGCCAAGACCATTCGAAACAAGGCTCTTCGAAACAAGGCCCTTCGCATCAAGACTTTCGGTATAGTGCGACACGTGTCTCTCCGACGCCATGAGGCTTTCTACCGTGCCGTCTTGGAGCCGCCTTGATCTGCCGCAAAGCGGACCCGCTAATAGTCAGCCGGATTCATGATCATCGGGCTCTTCGTATCCGCCGGCGCGAGCGCGCTGCTGGTGCTGTCACGCAGGAAGCGGTCGAGCGTCTCCTGGATCTTCTCCTTGACCGAGTTGGGACCGCGGTCGCTCATCTCCGTGTGCTGTGCGCCGGTGTGGATGATATCGATGCCGCGCGCCTTGGCCTCTTCCGGCGTCGGAAGCACGCCGGGGTCCGTCACGAAGTGCGGGTCCTTCGAGCGGAACGACAGGATCTTCATGTGGTCGCTGACCACGAAGGGCACCCGCAGATTATCCAGCGTGATCACCTTCGACACCAGTTCGGGGTGCTGATGAGCGACGTACATCGAGACATCGCCGCCGTTGGAGTGGCCGACGAGGGTGATGTGGTCGTATTCGACGTTCTCCTGCTGTTTCTTCAATTCGCCCAGCACGAAGAGAATGTTGGCTTCGGCGCGGATGTAGACCTCGCGCCGGCCGACATATTGCTGACCGACCTGGGTCATCAGCGGGGGATCGCTCGGCAGGTCCTGCTGGATGCTGGCAACCAGATAGCCTCGGGCGGCGAGCGCATTGGCAAGGAAGGAATATTCGGTCGCCTTGACGGTGTTGCCATTGCTGATGACGGCGAGGGGGAGCTTCCAGAGGCCGAGATTGGCCTTGGTCTCATGGTCGCGTCGCACGGCGATCTCGACCGCGACCGGCCGCTGGCGCGAGGCGTCGAAGAGGGCCAAGGTCTCGTGGCGGATCGCGAACCGGCTGACGACGAAATACTGCCCGATGCCAAGGACGCAGAGAAACGCCAGGGCGGCAAACACCTTCTTCATGGTCTGTCTCAAATCACCTTTGCCTGAACATGGTCATCGGGAACCCCCGGTCGAGCGATCGTGAGCAAGGTTAGAGGATTAAATTTAGGCAAGTCTGCGGGCAAGACCGGGAAAAGCCGGCAAGCCGGGGCGATCGCCCGAAGAACGGGGTGGCTAGAGACAGCCAGCCTTGCCGCGCTCGGGGCAGAGCCGGAGTGCGCTCGACAGCGTGAAAACGAAGCGTGGGCTGCGACGCTCGTTGTCCGGCGCCCGGTAGCTCAGGGGGACGGCCACGCCGAAATCGGCCTGGAGGTCGTCCGGCAGGAAGAAGCGCACACCGGCTCCGGCCGATGTCAGCGACAGCCCGTCGCTCAGGCGATAACCGTGGTTCCAGACGGCGCCGGCATCGCCAAAGGCATAGAGCTGATAGCCGGTCCAGTAGCGGAAATTGAGCTTCTGGTCGAAGCGCAGCTCGAGCGAGCCGGCCAGGCCGTTGTCGCCGCTGATCTCGGCTGCGCCATAGCCGCGGCCGAAGGCAGCGCCGCCGAGATAGAATTGCTGCGAGGTGAACAGTGGACGCGACGCCGTCTGGCTCGCCGCAGCGAGCTTGAGCGACCAGGCATCGTTGAGTGTCTGGTAGCGCGTGAACCAGAGATTCAGCACCGAGAAGTTCGACGATGCGCCATCGCGTGACAACAGATCGTCGTCGAAATGCGAGGCGCCAAAAATGTCGAGGCCCTGGCGGAAGGTCAGCGTCGCCAGATTGGTGCCGCCAAGGGGATCCTGCAGCCGGTAGTCGGCCGTCAGGCTCGCGGTCCTGATGTGGTCGTTGTACCAGGGGCCGTAAATGTCGTGCTCGGACACATTGCTGAAGGTGCCTGCCACAGTAAGCGTCAGCCCCGAGGATTGCGACATGAAGGGCACGGTGCTTGCCCGCACCTCGAAAGCTTCTGTTGTGGTGATGTCGCTGTCGAGCCGGCGCATATCGCCGGGCTGTACAGCGCTGTACAGGACGGAAGCGCCGAGGCGGATACCGTCGACGCCGACCGGCGCATCGTACGACAGGCGTGCGAAGCCGAGCTGGCGCGGATCGTTGGCAATAGTCGACAGGTTGATCGCCAGAGTATCGCCGGGCGTGAGGTAGGAGTTGAACGCGCCGGTGGCGTAGGTTTGCCAGGGACCAACCGACGAGGATCCGAGATTGTCGAGGCCGAACGAGGAGAAGACGTGCCAGGTCTTCAAGGAGACGGTCAGGCGGAAGCGGCCCGTCGTACCGCCGATCTCCTCGAGCGCAGTGTCGGTGATCCGGACGCCGGGCCTGCCATTGATCAGAAAGAGCTGGCGTTCGAGCGTTGCCAGCCGCGACGGTTGTTCGGCCAGAACCGGCGCCAGCATCGGCCTGACGCCGAACTGCTCGGCACCGTCGCCTTTCAGCTCGGCCTGAACAATGGCGCCTTCGAGCACTTGAATCCGGACTCGGCCGTGCGCGATGTCCTGCGGTGGCACGATGGCCCGGCTGAGATGGAAGCCGGCTGCGCGGTAGAGGTCGCTGATGGCGCCTGCGATCGCGACCAAGTCCGCCTGCGAGACCTTCCGGCCGAGATAAGGCTGGTAGATCGCGGCGATGCGATCGGGGGAAATGGCATGGGCGCCGCTGACGCTGACGCCGCGCAGCACGAATTGCGGCTTGGTATCGCCGCCGATGGTGGGCTGTCCGACGCTCGGCAATCGGACCGGCGGCCGGCCGAGCGATTCCTGCTCGGTCTGGTTATCAAAATATTTCTCGGGCTGGCGTGGATCGAAACCCGGCTGGTTCGCCTGTTGCGCGAGTGCCGTTGGAGTTGTCGCGAAAATTGCTGCCAGCGAAACCAATGCGGTAAGGAGATGCCGTCTCTCACCGCGCGCAGCGATCCTATCTCCGTAGTTCAACGGAGGATCTGCGACGGGGCGGTAAGGTCTCGTTAGAGGCATGATTTTTCTTAGTTTTTTATGGTCAACGATTGGTTAATTCGGCCGCGCGGCTGGCCGCTTTCCGATAATCCTATCTTGAGTGATTTCGGATACCCCTCAGGCCTGGCTTGAAACGCGGGGCTGAGGATCATCATGTTCGGCAAGGTTGGAATGCGGCGGGCCCTGGCGGCGGCGCTGATCCTGGGAACGGCCTCCGGTGCATTCGCGGCGGACGACGGTGTGTGGTCCGTCAGCAAGTCCACGGGCGAGGTCTGGCTTGCAACGAACGGCGCCCAGCAGGTGTCGTTGACCCCGGAAGGAACGCTGAAACCTGGCGACACCATTCGCACCGGCCGCAACGGGCGCGTACTCCTCGTCCGCGGCGAGGAAACGATCCTGATCTCTCCCAATTCGGTGGTGGGCCTGCCGGCCGAGAAGAAGGACGGCCTGTCGACCACCATCGTCCAGCAGGCAGGTTCGATCCTGCTCGAGGTCGAGAAGCGCAACGTCAAGCATTTCGAGGTCGAGACCCCCTATCTCGCCGCCGTGGTCAAGGGCACCCAGTTCAGCGTCACGGTCGGTGCCGGCAGCACCAAGGTCGGCGTGCTCCGCGGCCAGGTCGAAGTCTCCGATTTCAAGACGGGGCAGATTGCACAAGTGATGCCCGGACAAGCGGCCACCGTCTTCGAACACGGCAAGCCCGGTCTCAGCCTGAGCGGTGCGGGCACGTTCAATCCGATCGAGCAGGGCAAGCCCCGCGCGCCCACGATCGAGCGTGTCCCGGTGCCGAAATCGGGCCTGTCGGCGCCGCGTCATGCTGCCAATGGCCATGCCATCCATGCGCTCGGTCCGATCGACAAGGGCAACAAGACGGCCGGGGCGCCGAAGCCGTCGCAGCAGGCGGCTGGTGGTCACGCCGCCAAGGCCGGCGTCGTGCGCATCTCGAGCGCACTCGGCGAGGTCAAGCTGAATGTCCACAAGGCCACGCGCGGGCTCGCCCACGGCGCCGTGGCACCCGGCCAGGTGCGCAACGCGAATGCCAGCGCGAGCGGAGAGACGGTCTGGAGCGACAACAAGACCAGCGCGATCGCCCCCAACAGCGCGAATGAGACTGCCGCAACGCCTGGCGCTGGCAGCTCGTCGAACCCGGGCGCTGCGATAGCTGCAGCGGCAGCCAATAACGGAAACGGCGGTGGCAACGGCAACGGCGGGAACGGCAATTCCGGCAACGGCAATAATGGCAATGGCGGTAACGGCAACAACGGCAATAACGGCAACAACGGCGCCACCGGCAACGGCTGGCACAACAGCGGCAACAGCGGTTTGAACGGCGGCGGTTCCGGCAGCAATGGTCACGGTCGCAACCGGCATTAAGGCGGTCTGCTAGGGGAAGAGGGGGCGCGCCCGCAGGCAAGCGGGTGCGCGGGAGGATCGGGTGAAACGCTACAGGCCGCATATTCTCGTCGTGATCGCGCTCGCGGTGGTGCTGTCCACGGGCTGGCACGCTGCGCTTCGCAATGCGCTCACCGACCTTCGATTCAAGTGGCAAACGCGTGCGGCCAGCGGCGACATCGTCGTGGTCGGCATCGATGCGCCATCCATCGACAAGATCGGGGTGTGGCCCTGGCCGCGATATCTCCATGCCGAGCTGCTGCAAAGGCTGGAAGCGGCGGGAGTGCAGGATGTTGCGTTCGATGTCGATTTCAGCACGCCGTCGGACCCGGCCTCGGACGAGGCGTTCGCCAAGGCGTTGCGGGACGCCGGCGGCTCGACGATCCTGCCATCCTTCAAGCAGCCGACGCCGAAAGGCGGCCCGGCCCACGTCAACCGGCCGCTGAAGGCATTCGGCAACCAGTCGTGGCCGGCCGTCGTCAATGTCGCGATCGAATCCGACGGGCTGGTTCGCCGCTATCCGTTCGGCGAGAAGCTCGGCGACGCGTTCATGCCTTCGATGGCCGTCGTGCTGGCGGGACAGGACGCCAATCGGCGGCCGCCCTTCCTGGTCGATTTCAGTATTCGTGCGGCTTCAATTCCAACCGTCTCCTATGTCGACGTGCTGCGCGGTGATCGCGCCACGCTCGACAGGCTGAAAGGCAGGAAGGTCATCATTGGCGCCACGGCGCTCGAGCTCGGCGACCGCTTCAGCGTTCCGAACGGCAGAATCGTCTCGGGGCCGGTCCTCCAGGCACTCGCCGCTGAATCGATTCTTCAGAACCGGACGCTGCGCTGGACCTCCGACATCGGCATGGTGCTGGGGCTGGGCGCGATCTGCCTGCTGATGATGTATTCGTGGCGCCGCGTCGCACCGGGACTTCGCGTCGCAATCCTGATCGCAGCCGGGGCGGCGGTCGAACTGGCCGCTCTGCTCGTGCAGGCAACATCGCCCCTGGTCATCGATACGTCGCTGTTCCACATCGCGATCATCGCTTACCTGACGGCAATTGCGCTCGACGAAATCGACTTCCGCAGCCTGCTCGGACGCATCGCCGAGAGCCGCTTTCATCGCATCGCGATGTCGCTCGGCGACGGACTGGTCTGCACCGACGAGGATCACCGGATCACGGTCTGGAATCCCGGCGCCAGCGCGATCTTCGGCTACATGCCGGCCGAGATCATCGGCCGCCCGTTCGAAACGCTGTGCGCTCCGCCGGCGGACGGCGGTGCAAGACCGTCCATGCACGATGCCGCGCGCGAGGCGCTCCTGGTTCCAGGCGGCGCCGTCGTCGTCGAATTCGAGGGCCGGCGCAAGAACGGGGAAACCTTCCCGGTCGAGGCGAGCTTCTCGGGCTGGCAGGGAACGGACGGCTTTCAATACGGAGCGATCCTGCGCGATATTTCGGTCCGCAAGCGTGAAGCCGAACGGATTCGATATCTCGCCGAGCATGACGCGCTGACGGGACTTGCCAACCGGAACATGCTGCATGTGGGCCTCACCGATCTGATCGCCGCGGCGGAGCGGCGGTCTTCCGGCGTCGCGTTGCTCGTGCTCGGGCTCGACGGCTTCCAGGAGATCAACAACATGCTCGGGCACTCGGCCGGCGATCTCGTGCTGCGCGCGGTCGCTGAGCGGCTCCGGAGCGAAGTCGACGGCAAGGCGATCATCGCCCGGCTCAGCGGCGACGAATTTGCCATCGCGATCGACTGCACTGACTTCGGCGAGCCGGTCTCGGCGTTCGCCGAGCGGATCGCGCGCGCGTTCGAGACCCCGCTCGCAGCGGGCGCCCGGCAGCATCGCGTCAGGATCAGCGTCGGCGTCGCCGTTTATCCCGACGGCGGGCAAAAGGCCGACGATCTCCTGAGCAATGGCCACCTGGCGCTGAGCCGCGCGAAGACGACGCGGCGCGGAAGCCATGTGGTGTTCGAAGCCACGATCCGGCAGGAGCTCGAGAACCGGCTGACGCTGGAGCGCGAGCTGGCGCTTGCCGCCGACCGCTGCGAATTCGAGCTGTTCTACCAGCCGCAGGTTCGCCTGCTCGACGGCAGCCTGGTCGGAGCCGAAGCGCTGATCCGCTGGCGGCATCCGGTGCGGGGCTACGTCTCGCCGGCCGAATTCATGCCTGTCGTCAACACCTCGGCGCTGTCGGAGCGGATCGCGAACTGGGTGATGGAGACCGCCTGCCGTCAGGCGCGGGCCTGGGAATTGTCCGGCAACGATGTGCGCGTCGCGATCAACCTGTCACCCTCGCAGCTTCAGTCCGGCGATCTCGCGCATTCGGTCGCGGCGCTGCTCGAAGCGACGGGGCTGACGCCGTCGCTGCTCGAGATCGAAGTCACCGAGGACATCCTGCTGCATGACGAACGCCGCGTGCTCGAAATGTTCAAGAGGATTCAGGAGCTCGGCGTCCGGATCCTGTTCGATGATTTCGGCACCGGCTATGCGAGCCTGAGCTATCTCAAGAAGTTTCCGCTCGACGGCCTCAAGATCGACCGGTCGTTCGTCTTCGGTCTTCTTTCGAATTCCGACGACGCTGCCATCGTCGGCTCGACCATCGGCCTCAGCAAGCAGCTCGGTCTCACGGTCGTCGCCGAAGGCATCGAGAACCGCGCAACGGCCGACCTCCTGGTCAGCATGGGATGCGAGGAAGGGCAGGGATATTTCTTCGGCCGTCCGATGCCCGCCGAAGCATTCGAAAAGCAGTTCCTGGCCGCGGAGCTCGCCACCGTCAGCGCCGCCTGAGCGGGCGGCTTTCGCCTGCGCGACTTGCCGTTGTGGATCGTTGCCGAGCTACTCTCGAAGAGCGGAAACGTCTGCTTGCCGGCGATGAGACGATCAAGGCGAAGCAGCCCGCCAAGGCAGCTTTTGACCCTGGCTGTGTGAAAAGCCGCGAGTCGGTTACGATTCCTCCGTTTCCTAATGGGGGGATACGGATGGGACGCTTCGTTGAAGGCGCGGACAGATCCCAGCTGACGCTCTTGCCGGAATGTCTGGAGGATTGGGTAGACGAGGGCAACGCGGTCCATGTGATCGACGTGTTTGTCGAGGCGCTCGACCTGCATGGAATGGGATTTGAGCGTGTGATCGCCAAGGAGACGGGCCGGCCTTCCTATCATCCGGCAGTCCTTCTGAAGCTTTACATCTACGGTTATCTCAATCGGGTGCAATCCAGTCGCCGCCTGGAACGTGAGGCGTGCCGCAATATCGAGGTGATGTGGCTGATCGGCCGCCTGGCTCCCGATCATAAGACGATCGCCGATTTCCGGAAGGACAATGGTGCGGCGCTTCGGAAGGTTTGTGCGAAGTTCGTTGCGCTATGCCGGCAAATGGGCCTGTTGCAGACCCCAAGCGTCGCAATCGATGGCAGCAAGTTCAAGGCAGTGAACAACCGCGATCGCAACTTCACACATGCCAAGATGGCGAGGCGGATGGCGCAGATCGAGGAAAGCGTCGGGCGATATCTGCGTCAACTGGATAGCGCCGATCGGCAGGAGCCATCGGAAGCGATCAGCATCAAGACAACGAGGATTAAGGAAAAGATCGCTCGACTGAAGCAGGAGATGGGCCGCCTGGAAGTGCTCGATGCGCAGATGCGCAAGACGCCGGATCAACAGATATCGCTGACCGATCCGGATGCCCGTTCGATGGCCACCAGTGGACGCGGATCGGGTGTCGTCGGCTACAATGTCCAGGTCGCGGTGGACACCGAACACCATCTGATTGTTACGCATGAGGTCATAAACGTCGGCAATGACCGTGGGCAGCTTGCTCGGATGTCGAAGCAAGCCAAAGAAGTGCTCGAAGTGGACAAACTCGAGGCGGTCGCCGACCGTGGCTACTTCGACGGAGAGGAGATATTGGCCTGCAAAGAGGCTGGCGTTGCAGTCACGCTGCCCAAGCCCATGACGTCGAACGCCAAGGCGGAGGGTCGGTTCGGCAAACAGGACTTCGCCTATCTACCTGACGAGGACGTCTACCGCTGCCCGTCCGGCCAGGTGCTGCCCTATCGCTATACCAACATCGAGCATGGAATGACGCTGCGCCGTTACTGGTCGACAGCAGCGTGCCAAGGCTGCGCAATCAAGAGCCAATGTACGCCGTCCAAGGAGCGCCGCATCACACGCTGGGAGCATGAGCATGTGGTCGAGGAGGTCCAGAGACGGCTCGATTCCGACCCCGACGCCATGCGGAGGCGGCGCGAGACGGTCGAGCATCCCTTCGGCACGATCAAGGCCCGTATGGGGGCGACCCACTTCCTGATGAAGCGCCTACGGAACGTCGCCGCCGAAATGGCGCTGCATGTTCTCGCCTATAACCTCACACGGGTGATGAACATCGTCGGCAAACCGCGCCTGATTGCAGCCATCCGCGCCGCCTGAAGCCCGGAAAGTGCGTCCAAAAGCGCAATACCGCGTCGCGATACCTACTTTGGCCGGTCATTGGACGATCCGACGCGAGAACATCGGCCGCCTGCAATGATTGGCGACCCACGGCCGCGTGCCGACCATCCGTTTGCACACAGCCAAGACCCTCAGCGGACCTAGACCCCTGCCAAAAGACGGTTGATCTAAGTCAATGGCCGGCAGCCGTTCGCGTCAAATCTTCAGGCATGAATGAGCTCCAGCCAGAAAAACGTGCGGCCCCCAAGCCGACGCACTTGGAAGAGGCTCGACGTGTTATCGAGGAGTACATTGCCAATCTGCGCGAGATCATCAAGAAGCTCCGCCAAAAGATGAATTAAAGGCCGCTTGGCTTCGGCAGTTAGCGCCCGGCGTTGTGTCGTGCCCGATTTCGTCCGCAATACGACTATTGGTCGCGGGTAAGACTGCTTGGGCCGAATTGTCTGGAGCCCTTCACAAGTTAAAATTGCACCGGCGCTGCATTCCTAGGGGGACGTTGTATTCCACAGGGAGGCGACAACGATGATGAATGCCGTCAGATGCTTCGCAGCCATCGCTGGCTGCGCCGTATTGCTGCTGCCGCACTTCGCAACCGCCCAGACCCCAGGTCCGATTCCATCATCATTGGTCACGGCCGACAAGATCGAGTCGCGCATCGGCGTGCTCGAGTTCAAGGACGGGGTCCCGAGCAAGGCGACCGCCGACAAGCTCTTCGACAATCTCGACTTCACCTATGCCTATCGCGCGTTCATGGACAACATGCGCGGCGTCAGCATCCATGCGCTGCGCGAAGGTCTGCGAAGCGTCGGCGTCAAGGAGAACGAGGTGATCGTCTTCTCCGACCTGATGGATGCCAAGTCGCTGTTCCTGACGGCAAACGCCGACACCATCTACGTTATGGGCTACCTCGATCTCAGCAAGGGTCCCGTGGTGGTGGAGACTCCGCCCAAGTTTCTGGGCACCGTGCAGGACGCCTGGTTTCGCTGGATCATTGATCTCGGCCTGCCCGGCCCCGACCGTGGCGAAGGGGGCAAGTACCTGATCGTGCCGCCGGACTACCAAGGTCATCTGCCGGACGGCGGATACTTCATCGGCCGTGCCCGCACCAACACCATCCTGTGGTTCGGCCGCTCGTTTCTGGAGGATCACAAGGATCCGAAGCCGGTCGCCGAGACAATCCGTAAGTTCACCAAGGTCTACCCTTACGAGCCGGGCGGCGTGGGCACGCCGATTTCGGACTTCCTGGCCGGCAAGGCCAAGCTGGGGCGGGTCACCGCACCGCCGGCGACGGTGTTCCATGAAGGCAGCGGCAAGGTGATGAATACCCTTCCGCCGAACGACTGGACCTTCTACGACATGCTCAACGAGGTCGTGCAGAAGGAGCCGGCGACCTCGCTCGATGCAGAACTGATGGGGCCGATCGCCGCAATCGGCATCGTCAAGGGCAAGCCGTTCGCACCCGATGCACGCATGAAGAAGATCATGACCGAGGCGCTTGCGCTCGCCAACGCGACCTCGCGTGCCCTGTTCATGGTCCCGCGCGATCCGAGCTGGTTCTATTATCCGAACTCATCGTGGTTCAACTTCCTGTTCGTGAGCGGTTACGAGTTCGAAACGCCTATCCCGGAGATCACGCGCGAGGGAGTCAAACCCTTCCCGACCACCGGCTACCGTACCATGGATGCGCGCACCAACTTCTTCTACGGAGTCACCGGCATCACGCCTGCGATGGCGATGCGCCTGCCCGGCATCGGCTCGCAATATCTACTCGCGATGACCGACGCCGAGAAGAACGCTTTCGACGGTGCCAAGACCTACAAAGTGACGCTGCCCAAGGGCATCCCGGAAGAGAACTTCTGGTCGTTCACGGTTTACGACAACATGACTCGCTCGATGCTCGACACGCCGCAGCGCTATCCCCGCGCCGGCAGCCAGAGCTACCCGTCGCCGGCTGCAGATGCGGATGCCGACGGCTCCACCACCATCTACTTCGGTCCGACACAGCCCGCAGGAGTGAAGCGCGGCAATTGGATACAAACCGACCCGAAGAAAGGCTGGTTCGTGATCCTGCGCCTCTACAGCCCGCTTGAGCCGTTCTTCACGAAGAGCTGGCGGCTGAGCGAAGTCGAGCAGGTGAAGTGACATGCGCCGGCGGCAGGCATAACCAATCGCCTGCCGCCACAGGCTGGACGAGCGAGGCTGGCAATTGCCGCTTAGGAACCATCGAGAGGAGGGGCACATGGCACCTAATTGGTCGGCTGTACTGTACGTCCCCGCCTTAGCCGCGGCTTTCGCTTTCAGCGGATCCACTGGGCTGGCTGCCCAGGAGGACGTGCAAAGTATGTTAGCTGCCCAGATCCGCTTGCAGGGATTCGTCTGTGACAAGGCGATTGGTGCGAAGAAGGACGCGAAGCGCTCAAGACCTGATTATGCCGTTTGGGTGCTCAACTGTGGTAACGCGCGCTACCGCGTGGGCCGGGCACCCGACATGGCTGCCAAAGTCGACCCTCTCCGTTAATTGGCCGTGCCCAACCAGCCGCTGGCTGGCAGCCCTTCGCATGACAGGTTGTTGTCTGACCCGTATTCACCTAGCTGATGCGGGTCGTTCGTCTTCGGTCTGCTTTCGAATTCCGACGACGCTGCCATCGTCGGATCGACCATCGGCCTCAGCAAGCAGCTCGGTCTCACGGTCGTGGCTGAAGGCATCGAGAACCGCGCAACGGCCGACTTCCTGGTCAGCATGGGATGCGAGGAAGGGCAGGGCTATTTCTTCGGCCGTCCGATGCCGGCCGAGGCATTCGAGAAGCAGTTCCTGGCCGCGGAGTTCGCCACCGTCAGCGCAGCCTGAGCGGGCTGCTCTCGCAACGACTGAATCAGTGAACGTCGCCCACCGCAACTGAATCCGGTGACAGCCGCCGTTAACAAGAGATCGCGCTCACGTAGGGGAGGAGACCGAGGTCGCAGCTTAGCGTTCGCGCCAGGCGCGCATCAACTGATCGGAAAGGGGCTTGACGAGGTACGACATCACCGTACGCTGGCCGGTCTGAATGAAGGCTTCGACCGGCATGCCGGCGATCAGCTTCAGGTCGCCCAGGCGAGCGATCTCCGTCTCCGGAACGACGATGCGAGCCACATAATAGCTCGTCGTGCTCTTTTGGTCGACCGCCACGTCAGCGGACACCTGGCTCACTTCGCCGTTGAGTTGGGGTGTGGTGCGCTGGTTGAAGGCTGTAAAGCGCAACAGCACCGGCTGGCCGACCGACAGACGATCGATCTCATGCGGCGGAATCCGCACCTCCACGACGAGCGCGTCGTGCGTGGGGACGATGAGCATGATCTGCTCGCCAGCGCTGATGACGCCGCCGATGGTGTGCAGCGCCAACTGATGCACTGTGCCGTCCTGCGGCGCGCGAATATCGATGCGTTTGAGCTGGTCCTCGGCCGCCACTCGTTTCTCTACCAGTTCCGAGGTCTTGGCCCGGATCTCGGCGAGATCCTTTCCGACTTCGGTGCGCAAATCCTGGTCGATCTGCATGATTTGCAGCGTGGTCTCGGTGATCCGCCCTCTGGCTTCGGCGATTGCCGCGACCAGAGCGCCACGTTCGCCATGCAAGCGCACCGCGTCGCGCTCTAGCGTTGTCAGGCGCGTGATCTGGACCAGATTCTTTCGCCACAGTTCGCGCACGCCCAGAAGCTCCTGATCGATGAAGGTTGTTTCGCGGTCTTTCGCTTGTATCTGTTCTTCGAGCCCGCGGATTTGCTCGCGGAGCTGGCCGATGCGTTCGTTGAGCTGCGCCTTCTTGCCGGCGCGCGCGGCGCGGCGCAACTCGAACAGCTTGCGCTCTCCGACGATCAGTCGATCGACGTCCGGATCGGCGGCACGCTCAATGAGGTCCGCGGGAAAGTCGAGCCGGTCCTGCCCATCGCGCTCAGCTTCGAGCCGCGCCCGGCGCGCCGCCTGTTCGTCGAGACTCTTCATAACGATCAGGAGGTTGGCCCGAGTCACCGTCTCGTCGAGGCGCACGATCACATCGCCGGCTTTCACTCTGGCCCCCTCACGGACGTTGAGTTCACCGACCACACCGCCGCTCGGGTGCTGCACTTTCTTGGTGTAGCTATCGACCACCAACGTGCCGGAACCAATGACGGCGCCGGCCAATTCCGTGGTCGTCGCCCACCCACCGACGCCGCCGGCGAGAACGATGACGACGACGAGGCCAGCGCGCAGGTGTTGACGGATGGCTCGCGGAACCACGTTCACCGGCTCGCGGCTCATGAGCTTACTCCCTCAGTCACGATCTTGAGCGGCACTGCCGGACGCGGCGGCGTCATCTTGGCCAGGAGCGCGTCCTTCGGTCCGAACGCCTGCACACGCCCCTCGGCCATCACGATTAGTTGGTCTACGGCGGCCAGCGCGCTGGTGCGATGCGCGATGATGATGACGATGCCGCCGCGTTCGCGCACCCCGAGCATGGCTCGCGTCAGGGCCTGGTCCCCCTCGGCGTCGAGATTGGAGTTGGGCTCGTCGAGCACCACCAGGAAAGGATCGCGGTAGAGTGCACGGGCGAGCGCGATGCGCTGCCGCTGTCCGGCCGAGAGCGCCGAGCCGCCTTCGCCGATCGGCGTGTCGTAGCCGTCCGGCAGTCGCAGCACCATGTCGTGCACGCCGGCGGCGCAGGCCGCGGCGATCATCGCCTCCGCGTCGGGGACCGGCTCGAAGCGATTGATGTTCTGCGCCACCGTGCCGGCGAACAGCTCGACGTCCTGCGGGAGATAACCGATGTGGCGACCAAGGGCTTCCGAACTCCATTGCTCGAGCGCGGCGCCATCCAGCCGTACCTTTCCGCGCGCCGCCCGCCACACGCCGACGATGGCGCGCACCAGCGACGACTTACCCGATGCGCTCTGGCCGACGATGCCCAGCCCCTGTCCCGGGCCCAGTGCGAAGGAGGCTTCATGGACCACGACGTTCTGTTCGCCCGGAGGCGTCACGGAGACAGCCTCGAGGGCCAGCGCTTTGCACGGTGGCGGCAACGGCGTCCTCTCCTCCTCGACCGGGAGCTGCGCCCAGTGCTGCTGCAGACGCCTCCAACCTTGTCGGGCCGAGATCAGGCTCTTCCAGTGGGCGATGGCAAGCTCAACCGGAGCGAGTGCGCGCGAGGTCAGAATGGCGCCGGCGATGATGATTCCAGCGGTGGCCTCTTGAATGATAACGAGGTAGCCGCCGACGCCGAGCACCGCCGATTGCAGCACCATGCGCAGCACCTTGGATGCGGAGCCGAAGCCACCAGCGATGTCTGCGGCGCGACGCTGGGCGAACATGTAGCTGTCATTGACGCTCGCCCAGCGCGCGGCAAGGCGCCCGCGCATGCCCATGGCCTGCAATACTTCGGCGTTCCGGCGGCTCGCCTCGGCGAGTGCGTTGCGTTGCGCGATCTGGCCCGCGATTTCCTTCGTGCGCGCACGCGTCAAGCGATCGGTAAGAAGCGTCAGGCAAACCAGCATCACCGAGCCGATCGATGCCGTGAGCCCGAGCAGCGGATGAAACAGGAAGCAGATCGTGAGGTAGAACGGAATCCACGGCAGGTCGAACAGCGCGGTGGGGCCGAGCCCGGAGAGATAGCTGCGCACCTGGTCGAGGTCGCGCACCGGCTGCAGCCCGTCGCCGCTCGCGCGCGCACGCAGCGGCCATCGCGCGACGATGTCGTAGGCGCGCGCCGAAAATGCGCGGTCGAGCCACTCGCCGACGCGGACAAGGATGCGCCCGCGCAGAATGTCGAGGAATGCCTGGAACACATAGAGGGCGCCGACGAGCGCGGCGAGACCGATCAGCGTCGGCACGCTGCGACTCGGCACCACGCGGTCGTAGACTTCGAGCATGAAGAACGAGCCGGTCAAATAAAGCACGTTCAGCATGGCGGTGATCAGGCCGAGCCCGACCAGCACGCTGCGACAGGCCTGCAGCGGCGTGGACACGGGATGCGCGTGAGGAGGCACGTTCTCTCGCGGCGCCGCCGCCGCGCGCCGCCGCTTCCAGACCAGCCTGATCAAAATGAAGGCCGCCGCGGCGAACAGGCCGACGCGCATGGTGAGGCTCGCCAGCTCCTCCGGATATCCGAGAACCTGGCCACACCAGGCGGCGGCGGGCCGGGAGAGCTGGCCGCACCAGGCAGTGACACTATCCGGCATCGGATCTACTCCAGGCCCGTGCGACCGAACAGGTGCCGGCTGCGCGCCATAGCGGCGTGCAGCCGGCGGCTTGTGGTTCAGACGTTGATGACGTTGTCGTGGTTTCCATCGATCTTGACGGAGAAGCTGCTGGAAGCCGTATCCCCGTCGGCATCGGCGATCTGAACGGTGAAGTCGAGCTTCTCGTCGGGCGCCGGCTGCGACTGGATCAGGCTGAACCCGCCGATATCGAAAGTGTTGTTGTCGTTGCCGTCGATGCCGTCATGGGCGCTGATGTTTTCAATCAACACGCGGTTGTGGGTTCCATCCGTGGTCCATTGCACCTTGTCGCCGGTGCTGAGGCCCGTGATGATCAAGTTGCCGTCGTCGTCGACCGTCGCGACGGGAGTATATGTCGTATTGCCTGACTTGACGACGAAGTTGGTAAGTGTGGCCGACGTGATGTCGACGTGCGTGTCATTGGTGAGCCCGTCGACGAACCCCGTCCCCGGCTCGTAGGTAGTGCTGTAGGCCGTGATCTTGACGGTGATGGGTCCGACGCCCGGGTTCGTCTGGTTCACGGTAAAGGACGCCGATGTCGCATTGAACAGGGCCTGGAAGTTGATGTTGGCTTCGACATCGGCCTCGTTCTGGTCCAGATTGGGCACGAGGAAGTTCGTGTTCGTGCCCGTCACGTAGGTGATGTACGCGCCTTCAGTGGGGTAATTGGCGTTGTCATTGAGCTGGTTCCCGTTCACGCCGAACGAGGTGGTGCTGCCGGCCTGGCTGATATTTAGGACGTCCTTGGTCGTGATGTTGCCGCCCTGGGACTGGTTCAGCGGATTCTCCCCGATCACCACGATCTGAGACGAGGTCGGATTGCCGAAGGTCATGAAGAGATTGCTACCGGAGGGCGCTCCGGCAAAGCTGAAGCTGATCTCCGCAGGCGGAGGATTCTGCAGGACATCGAAGGTGTAGTTGCCGCCGGACACGGTCAGCTTGAAGAAGTCGATGTCGCCTGCGTTGTGTGTACCGCTGCCATCGACGTCCTTGTAGTAGGTTGCGACCGTATTGTTGCTCGAGAGGTCCCGGAGCAGCGTTGTCTGCGAGACCGTGCCATCCAGAATCGTCAGGCTCGCCGGCGAGCTCGTGATGCTGTACGTCGCAGGATCATCCACTCCGACCAAAGCGCTGAGCGTCTTGGTTACGCTGGCGCCGGCAGCAAAGTCCACCTGCCCATCGGCGATGGGGCCGATGCTCGGCCCGTCGTCCTGGAACTGCACGGCATCGCCGATGCCGGTCGAGCTCGTTGCCGTGTCGCCGTCGCCGTCGGTGACCGCCACCACTGCCAGCAGAGCGCCGTCGGTGATGTTAATCGCCTCATCGTAGCTGGCACCTCCCGTCGGGTGTTTGAGCGAGGCGAATTGCGCCACGCTGACGACACCGGTCGAGCTGTTGATTTCCACTGCGAAGGCCGCCTGACCGGATTGACTACCGATGCGGCCGACCACCAGGTCGCCTTCCTTGAACAGGAAGATGCTCGTGCCGCCGGTCGTGTCGAGCCCGGAATCCACCCCTGCGGAGGACACCGCCAGCGAGAACGCCGTCGTCGCGCCCTCGTTATCAGCACCCGCAGAGCTGCCGGTCGCGGTCACGATCGGGGTGGCTTCCTGCGCGTAGCCGGGGCTGAGATCGGTGCTTTTATTGGCGACGCCAGCGAACAAGGCGACAACACCTGCCGCGGTTGTGTCGTCGGCATCCGCGTCGACCCCCGCAGTCTCGTCATGCGCAACCGTCGCCGTGCCCTGCGCGATTCCCGCCGTCGGCCCGTCGTCCTGGAACTGCACGGCATCGCCGATGCCGGTCGAGCTCGTGGCCTTATCGCCATCGCCGTCGGTCACCGTCACGACCGCCAGCAGCGCACCGTCGGTGATCGACACCGAATCATCGGGATTGGTGGTGCCCGGATGCTTCAGCGAGGCGTACTGCGCCACGCTGACGACGCCGCTCGTGCCGTTGATCGCCACCGCGAAGGCCGCCGCCCCGGCTGCACTGCCGATGCGGCCAACCACCAGGTCGCCTTCCTTGAACAGGAAGATGCTGGTGCCGTTGGTGGTGTCGAGGCCGGAATCCACCCCCGCGGCGGACACCGCCAGCGAGAATGCCGTCGTCCCGCCGAACGAGTCAGTGCCATACGAACTTCCGGTCGCGCTCACGACAGCCGTCGAATTCTGCGCGTATCCGGTCGGGCTGAGGTCGCTGCTGACGTTCGTTAGGCCCGCAAACAGCGCCGCCACCGCCGCCGCGGTGGTATCGTTGGCATCCGCGTCGATACCCGCAGTCTCGTCATGCGCCACCTTCGCCGTGCCCTGCACGATCGCCGCCGTCGGGCCGTCATCCTCGAAGTGGATGGCCGTGCCGACCACGGCGCTCGCGGCGTTGGAGCTGACAAGGCTGAAGCCGCCGATATCGAAGGTGTTGTTGTCGTTGTCTTGATCGGTATCCGCGTTGCTGATGTTTTCGATCAGGACGCGGTTATGGGTTGCGCTCGTCGTCCACTGCACCGTGTCGCCGCTGCTCAGGCCGGTGACCGTCAGTGTTCCGTCGGCGTTTACGGTAGCGACCGGAGTATATTGCGTATTGCCTGATTTTTTGACGACGTTGATGAAGGAGGCCGATGTGATCGCGATCTGCGTGTCGTTGCTGAGCCCGTCGACGAAATTCACCCCCGGCTCGGCGGCGGTGCTGAAGGCCGTGATCTTGACGGTGACGGGGCCGATGCCTGGATTGGTCTGGTTGACGGTGAAGGAGCCGCCGGTCGCGTTGAAGACGTTCTGGAAGGCGATGTTGGCTTCGACGTCGGCCTCGTTCTGATCGAGGTTCGGCACCAGGAAGTTCGTGTTCGTGCCCGTGACATAGGTGATGTACGCCCCCTCACCAGCGTTGATCTGGTTGCCGTTGACGCCGAACGAGGTGGTGCTGCCGGCCTGGCTGATATTGAGCACGTCCTTGGTCGTGATGTTCCCGCCCTCGGATTGATTGAGCGGGTTCTTGCCAATCACCACGATCTGGGTGGAATTCGGATCACCGAAGGTCATGAAGAGGTTGCTGCCGGACGGCGCGCCGGCGAAGCCGAAATTGATCTGCTCGCTGACCGCGACCTTGAGATGGCTGCCGAGGTCGAGGGAGTCATCGGGGTTGGTGCCATCCAGATGCTCCAGCGCCTCGTATTGAACGCTCCAGATCTTGGCGCCGGTCGCGGTCTGCTCGAGATAGACCGCGAAGACGATGGCACCAGCTTCCGTCTTGCCGACCACGATGTTGTCGTTCGTGGGGTCGGCCCAAAGGAAGACCTCCTCGCCGTCATTGGTGAAGAGACCGCTCGTGTCACCGTCGAGCGCGCCGCCAGTCGAATCGGTGAAGGCGAGGTTGCCGATCGCGCCCGTGACGCCGCTGATGGTGATAACGTCGCCGCTGCTGACCGCATGGTTGATCTCCGCGGCCGGAGCGCCCAGTGCCGTCAGCCGGCTTGAAAACGCGCTTGGGAGCGTCGTGTTGGTGTCGTCGTTCTGCAGGCCAGCGGTTTCGTCGAGGGTAACGGTTGTGCCGGTAAGAGTGACTGAAAGTGCCATGAGAAACCTCCTACAAAAAACTAGTGGTAGGCTCGCACATCAGAAATTCCTGCGTCCTTCGGCGTATCGCGAGTTTCGTCAACGCCGGCATCATCGGCGGCAAGCCGATCACAGGCTCCTTCTCTTTCATCTTCATCGAAGAATTTCCCGCCGCCCGGGAGGTGCGTCACAGACGCAACAAAACCATCTCGTCGCTCTCAGTCGAGAGATCGGAGCCACAACACGGTCGGATGCGCGCGCCGCTCGAGCGGCGATCACACCCTATCGTTTGGATATTTCCTGACGGAAGCGCAGGGCTCAAACATGACCGCCCTTTCCAGCAATTGAGATGCTACTTTGAAACTCTCTCAATCAACGAGGGCCTACGCCGTTCAACACCTTGGCGGGCCCGCAATTCACGTCGTATCGAGCATGCCAATGCTCGACGAACGCAACACATTAAAATCGTCATTAACTTTTGTAAATAGCGTCATTAATTTTCAAATATATATCTAAATAGATAGCGATCGTCGCAACAGCCAAGGCGGCACATCTCGCGCGCTGTGATGGTTTCTTGCAGCTCTAACGAAAGCGGCGCGAACGCAATGCGAAACGATCAACTGCTCGAAGCTCGAGCGCGTGATCACGGCGACTATCAAGAGCGGCATTGGGTCTCACCTCGATGCGCCAGATCCCGACGAGATCAGCGGATTGCGCTGCTGTAACGCCGCCATCTTGGGAATCGAAATTATGGCAATGCCAACCGCATTTTTCTCGCGCTTTCAAGCGCGCACGCAATATCGACAACCGACCTGCTCGGCTCAAGTGCTCGCGCAATCACTATTCGGCTTGTTCAGCAAGTTATGGCGGCATGCCTCGCTCACAACGCCACCTGGATGCAGGCGGCCGACCGCAAGATTAGTTCGGGGAAATGCGTAGCATGGGCGCTGGCGCTTGCCGCCGATCTCGCGCATTCGGTCGCAGCACTGCTCGAAACGACAGGGCTGACGCCGTCGCTGCTCGAGATCGAAGTCACCGAGGACATCCTGCGGCATGACGAACGCCGCGTGCTTGAAATGTTCAAGAGAATTCAGGAGCTCGGCGTCCGGATCCTGTCCGATGATTTCGGCACCGGCTATGCGAGCCTGAGCTATCTCAAGAAGTTTCCGCTCGACGGCCTCAAGATCGACCGGTCGTTCGTCTTCGGTCTTCTTTCGAACTCCGACGACGCTGCCATCGTTGGATCGACCATCGGCCTCAACAAGCAGCTCGGTCTCACGGTCGTGGCCGAAGGCATCGAGAACCGCGCAACGGCCGACTTCCTGGTCAGCATGGGATGCGAGGAAGGGCAGGGATATTTCTTCGGCCGCCCGATGCCCGCCGAGGCATTCGAGAAGCAATTCCTGGAACCCCTGCTTTGGACCAACGTACCGCTGTCTCGCGTCTGCTTTCGCTCATCTCGGACGCGACGTTGAGGCGCGTGAGGCGGCTGCCCATGTGCTTGAGTTTGATCCCGGCTTTACAGTATCTGCGATGATCGCGCGGGGCGGGACGTCGAACTTGAAGTTGTTGCTTGAGGGCCTTCGGAAAGCGGGGTTGCCAGAGTAAGCCCGGGTGCCGAATGACCGCCAGTGGCCCGAATGCGAAGTGGCGGCACGGCCTGCCGGCGTCCAGATTTGCTCAGCCCGAGCTCTTCTCAGTCTGACCCGTATCGGAGGTCAGCATCTGCGCCATGACGCCTTCTGGTTGTGACCAATCCGACCTTCCTTCGTTACCATCGGCATTCATTCACCGGATAGGTTGCCTCGCGGATCGCAATCTCGGTGCGAGGCGACGTAGTCGATTTCGCCGCGCGTAATACCGATATCCATAAGCTCCCTGTCACTAAAGTCGCACAAGTTGGCCAGTAATCTCCGGCGTTTGCGCCACTCCTGAAATGCATTCCAGTATGCTTCGAGAGGACTGTAGACCTGCCGCCTTGCTGTTGCCGGTCCCAGCTCGGTGGACCCGTGGATCGTGCTCATTGAGGGTGTCCTGTCTGGACTGCTCACTAGGACGGAAGTTGCCGCAAGAGGTGCCGGCGCGCTTAACTGGTGGCTTACATTTCTCTTACCGGCGGCTTATTCTTCATGCGCTAATACAGAGGCGGCCCCGAGAAGGAATGGCAGCTTGCGCTATCTTTTCGAGGAATACGCATTCGATACCGACCGGCGCGAGCTGCAGCGGGGCACTGATGCGGTGTCGATCACACCGCAGGTTTTTGACCTGCTCGAGTACCTGATCCGCAACAGGGAGCGGGTTGTAAGCAAGGACGACCTCGTCAACGCCATTTGGAATGGTCGCAGCGTATCTGACGCGGCGTTGACGACCCGCCTGAATGCCGCGCGAAGCGCGATCGGCGATTCCGGTGAGGCACAGCGCCTGATCAAGACGTTACCGCGCAAGGGTTTTCGTTTCATCGGCACGGTCCGCGAGGTGAACCAGCTTTCCGGCGCGGCGGCGATCTTGAGCCGCGATATTGAATTCGCGGAAGCCCCCCTTCCACTACCCGACAAGCCCTCGATTGCTGTGCTGCCGTTCGAGAACATGAGCGGTGATGCCGAGCAGGAGTATTTTGCCGACGGAATAGTGGAGGAGATCATCACGGCGCTTTCGCGGTTCAAGTCCCTGTTCGTTATCGCCCGAAATTCAAGTTTCACCTTCAAGGGCCGAGCTGTAGACATCAAGGAGGTCGGGCGCAGGCTCGGAGTGCGCTATGTGCTTGAAGGGTCTGTGCGCAAGGCCGCAGGAAAAGTTCGCATCGCAGGACAATTGATCGATGCAGCCACAGGGGCTCATGTCTGGGCGGACAGATACGAACGTGACCTGACAGACGTCTTCGTTCTCCAAGATGAAATCACGCTAGCGGTTGTCTCCGCCATTCAGCCGAAGCTGCTCCAAACGGAGATCGCAGTGGCGACGCGGCGGCGACCGGAGAATCTCACCGCCTATGATTTTTACCTCCGGGCCGTGGGCGAGTTCCGTTCGATGACCCGCGAAAGCTTTGCCGAGGCGATAAGGCTGGCTCATCGCGCCTTGGAGCTCGACCCTCGGCTCGGTCTGGCTGCCGGCCTGGCAGGTAACTGTCACGCGCTCAACGTCGTCTTCGGCTTTGCTGTCGATCCTCAATTCGAGCGCCGAGAGGCACTTCGACTTGCTCGCCTCGCATTGAGCATCGACGACGGTGATGCAGACACGTTAGCATCCGCCAGCTTTATCTCGGCAATCATGATCGGCGCTGGGCAAACCGAGATCGAAATGGCGAACCGTGCGGTCGCTCTTAACCCGAATGCATTTCAAGCCTTGGTCTGCAGAGGTCACGTCTACAGGATTGCGGGGTTACCCGAGGAAGCAATCCTCAGCTTTGAACATGCCGTCCGCATGAGCCCATTAGATCCGGTGCTGCACGCGGTGATGGCCGGGATAGGGATGGCCTTGATTGAGCTTGGTCGCTTTGAGGAGGCCGTCGAAGCAGGAAAGAAGGCCGAGCGTCAGAACGCCTCCTATTCATCAACTTACCGCTGCCTCGCGTCCGCATACGCCCATCTCGGACGGGATGCGGAGTCACGCGAAGCGGCGGCACGTCTGCTTGAGCTCGACGCCGCCTTTAACATATCAGGGTGGATAGCCCGGGGCGGGCAATCGAACGCGAAGCTGCTGATCGAGGGGCTCCGGAAAGCGGGGTTACCCGAATAGCAGTCCTATTTTGGCGAGATGATGCACTAGCGGCCCTGCAAGCGCCGCGCATGAGTCGGGTTTTGGCCCTTTGCGGCCGTGCTCGCGCGTTTCGGCGGCGTCCGCTCCTAGCGGCTAAACGGACCTAGCCTTTTCCCTACGCCGGTCTCCACCACCTTTCGAACCGCGGCCTCGGAGGTGCCGAAGGACGGTTCGGCGGTAGGTTCATGTCGCAGTGACGGGCACCTAGGCTGCGAGATCGAACGTCGCAATCAGAGCACGGACCTCGCCCGCCAATTGGCGATAGTGCTCGCTCGCTCGCAAATAAAAGCCCCGATTGCTCTCATTTGCCCTCTTGGCAATCAATTCGCATTCAGCAGCAAGGCTCTCATACCGCTCTAACTTGGCTTGAAAATCCCTCATCCGAGCCACCCAACTAGTTACAAACAAGGGGGCCGACGTTATTCGCGGATTTGTGGTGCGGCAAGAGGATTGGACCATGCTGCATTGCAAATTCGAATGCTCTGCCCGCCGCTCAGAACGGTCGGCGCGCCGGTGAGGCCGGACGGCATCATTCTGCCGCGAGCATCGCCTCAAATCGGCGAACGTTAGTGCAACACACGAGCGGCTTCTGCCAGCCGGACCTTCTCTCGTAAATCCTCGAGTTCCTGAAGCATTTTCAGGAGATCCGGCAGGACGGTTGCCCGCTTCAAAATTCGAGTCGTTTGTCCCATCGCTACACGCCTCCATGGCTCGCAACGGCGAGCCACATCAAGGCGCACACACGCAAATTTTCCCCTGCAGGCGGAATTGCATTTTTAACAAATTTGCTGAGCGGCGTTGGCGCGGTGGCATTCACTGGGCGTGGTGCGTGCGGCCTTGCCGGTTATCCCATATGGGTTTTACGATGCAACCTATGTTAGAATTTTGTATTTGGAGCTACCGGTAATCCGTCGTGATGGAAGATGATCTCCTTGAACGCGCGGGCACGCGCGATTGACGAGAGCAGGAAGCTCGTCGACGAAGCCGCCCAAATACGATGGCAGGTTGAGCAAAGAGACGCATCGTTTAGATACCAGCGAGAGATTTTCCAAGGCTCCAGAATCGGTCGCCTATCCTGAGGGAAGAACGGTTTATGGCCCATTGCTTCCATTAGCGCGTAGCGGCGAGTTGTCCGGGGTCGGGGCAAAGCGGAAGCACCCCACCGCCGGCCAATCGGCGCTGTTGACCCGAAGCGGACATGCTGTTGCAATCTTCGAACTCTCTTTCGGCGGACAAAGACTGCGCGGCTCGTCTGAGGTCAGCTCTAAGCCAGTATACGCACTTGCAACTGGAACAATGTCCAAGCGATCTGATTGAAGTGTGTTATGGCTTGGCTGGGATTGGCACGGAGTATTCCTGGCGAAGCGTGGTGATAGTCAGGGAAGGTGCTTCACATGGATGACGAACGAAAAGCTGGGAAACGGGCCGCTGAAGGCTTGCGCGAGGCGACTGCTAAGGAAGAAGCGAAAAACGAGAGCAAGACGGGACACGATCTAGCGAAGGGCGCTGATCGCTTCGAAGAACGCTCTAAAAGCTCCGATGGAAGAAGCGCAAAAGAGAAACAAAAAGGGTGAATGTACCACAGCAGACAAGCGCTGCGTTTCGATGGACCTCCCATGCGAGCCACCGGGACCGATGTTTGGCTGTGGTGATCAACTGTTAGCCCAGCTGGCTTTGGGCAAGGCTCTCTAAGGTCCGCGTCGCCTTCTGGCTCGTTGCCGATCTGCGCTTGAAGAGCAGAAAGATCTGCTTGCAGGAGATGAGCCCGATCAAGGTGAAGCAGCCCGCCACGACCGTGCTCGACACGAAAACCTCGCTTGCACCAGCAAGCGCCGCACTCGCGCTCCTATGTGGACAGCGATACCGCCGACATCATCACCAATCATTTCGCGACAGGGGGCCTAGTAAACGCACTGTCGGACCCAGTAGCCACCGCTGACCCGTATCCACTGGCATGGACTCGGCGGGGGCTCTTTGATGATCGGCCACCCGTGAATATCGATGTTTGTTGGCGCGGTGATGCCGCGCCAAAAGACGGCATTCGCTTCGGAGGAATGGAAGACCAAAGCTCCGGCGAAGCAGGTAGCGGCTACACAGCACAGCAGGAAACGGCTCATTTGCCTGATCCCGGCGAGACGTTGGACCCTTGCCGATGCTACGCGAGCTGCAGGGTTTCATCCACACCCACGGCGACCAGTCTGCCGCTCCGGGGGCGCTCCCAACGCAGGGTTACGGGCTCTTGGCGCTATGTTGCGTTGCGAAGTGCACGTTTGTGAGACCAGGCGCTTCGCTTTCGAATTCGGGTCCTTCGAAACAGTTCGTTAGCTTTCATGTGGCTTGCTGGGAGCGTGCCGATTACCGCCGATCGCGGCACATTGGAATGGGAATGCCGGCCCCGGCTGTTTCTCCCAACCTGCGGCTGGGGCCGTTTTGAACTTTTCGCTGCATCGTTCAACCCGGTCCACAACCATGTTTAGAGGCATTGCTATCGCGCTATTTGGAATGAGCATGCTTTCGCAGCTCGATCGCGCGCTCTTCTACGGCCGCAATACTGACGCCGCG
This sequence comes from Bradyrhizobium sp. NC92, assembly GCF_025200865.1. Lineage (NCBI taxonomy): Bacteria > Pseudomonadati > Pseudomonadota > Alphaproteobacteria > Hyphomicrobiales > Nitrobacteraceae > Bradyrhizobium > Bradyrhizobium sp. NC92. The sequence continues at coordinate 5,932,918 of NZ_CP104171.1, read as the reverse complement.
CTGCGGCTGATACGGGACGTTGGCCAAGGTTTTGGGCTGTAGGTCCGCCCGCGCTGCCCTCAAGATCGCTCGGGGACTACTTCTTCAACAGCAGTCCCAACGTTCGCGCCATGCGCCTCACCGATCCGGCGTGGCGGCCGAGTTCGGCGGCTATCTTTGACGCGCCAACTCCCTGTCGGGCCAGCGTGATCAACCGTCGGACCTCCTGCTCGGCCCATTGTTTTGGCTTCGGAGTTTTCATGATGCGGCGCTCGATCCGCACCAGTTAACCAGCGAGCGAAATTGCCGACACTTGGGAAATTTACGGGTGGACTTCCTGCCTGAGGCCACCCCTCGCTTTTAAACGGCAGTTTCGATGCTTGTCGGCTATTGCCCGTAAACCGGGCGTAGGGCTGCGCTTGCCACGACCGCAGCTTGTGACCCCCCAGCTGCCTTTCGCTGCTACAGACTCTCGACGGCGATAGCCCCGTATGAGGCAATGAGCCTGACGTATTGAAAGCCGATTTTTGGCTATGGTAGATTGCCAGTTTATCCCGATTGCTTTGATCCGTCTTAGTAGTGTTTTTTGTACTGTGGAGGACATTTATGCGAAGCTCTCGCGCAATGCTTTATCGGCAACAACTTGGCGAACTCGCCTCTCAGCTCTCAGAACTAGAAGATCTTCGAAGTCTGGTCGAAGATGCAGAGCGCGTCGCCCGAGGTGCGCCTGCATTGCGCTCTAGACGCCATGCTTCGCACCGCCTCCGAGGTCGTGATCGCGGCGCCCTGTCTGTCCGCCTCCGCTGCTACACGCCACCAGGCAGAAATGCAGGAGGTCTCAGGGTCCCTCAGAACGACAACTTAATCGATTGGATGTTGCTTGAGCCATTTCCCGACGGATGGTGGGCTTCCCCCTAAAGCTCTTCAACGGCTGCCAGTAAATCAAGTTTTCTCGTCTGCTTGTGGGCCCTAGTGTGGCCGTGCCGCCTTGCTTTAAGCAAGCGGCGAAGCCGGAATCTTCCGGGCGGGACAGGCATAGGCGCGGCTGAGAGTCCGCCGCGCCGGTGCCATGATTGTAGCCGCGCCTAGGCTGCCTGCCGCATGCGTTCGATGCTCCGAGTTATATGATTTCCGGCATCGTCCGCCACCTTCAGAGACAAGTCCGCCATCCGGCGGCTGGTATCCAACGCACTCCTGATCGTGTCGCGCATCAGATCGGTTTGCACAGCGGCCAAATCGTGAGGAGTGCGGCAGTTCCAGAGTTCATTCGTGCGGTCCATGGTCCTCTCGATCTGCTGTCGAACGAAATCGAAGTACTCACGCGATGCACCATTCATTCCTTTGGCGACTGCAGTCGTAGAGTATATGATTGCTTCGGCATTGCGGACCGAGCGTTCCGCTGCCTGCTGCGCCTCATTGCCGGTCAAACCGAACGTGCGACCCAGCTGATCAGTCGAGCGACCCATCATGGCCGCAGCCATGTCGAGTCCGAAGCGCCAAGCGTTTTGCAACATCTCGGTATTTTGCCGCAAGAGATGGCCGCTGGCTTGCGCCACCTCCTCCCCCGCCTCGGCGGTGGCCAAGCCGATCCGCCTGGTCTGCTCGGCGGTCCTCTCGCCGGCGCGGCGGATTGTGTCTTCAGGGCTTTGGGTGGGTTTTTCCTCTGGGCGTGGATTGGCCATTTCGTTGCTCCATCGTTCTTGTTGGTGAGGTCGGATCGCTATGCGCTTCGTCACATGCGATCCTTAGCGAGCAAACGTGAGCAATTCTGCGCCGTTCCGGACCGAGCGATCTTTTAATCAATCCTCCGCGATTGCGCGCAGGAACGAGCACTTCAACTTCCAATTATTCCTTGGTTTGGCTCGTCTGCTCGCGCTGCGGATCAGACGTTTCTTGGTCCAATCTCGTTTCTTGGTCCAATCTCAAGGCTCAGTCATGACCACCGCTGAAACCGGACTGCTCATCGTTATCTTGTTGTTGGCGCTTCTCGTCATCGGCAACATCGGCTTCTCCAAACTGGCCGAGCGAAGAAATCCGCCTATCGGCAAGTTTCTCGAGTGCGACGGCGTGGTACTCCACTATATCGATCGGGGCGATCCCGCGGCTCCTTGTGTCGTGCTGCTTCATGGCAACGGATCCATGATCCAGGACTTCATAATCGGTGGGCTGGTCGATCTTCTTGCCCGCAGCAATCGCGTGGTGTGCTTTGACCGTCCGGGCTTTGGCTATAGTCAGCGGCCGCGGCTCCGAGTATGGAGCGCAGCGGCTCAAGCAGCTCTGCTGGTGAAGGGACTCGAGCAACTCGGGATCCGCGATCCTGTGGTGCTGGGCCATTCTTGGGGCGCCTTGGTCGCGATCGCTCTCGGCATGCGGAAGGATTATCCGATCCGAGGTCTTGTGCTTGCGTCCGGCTACTACTTCCCGACCATCCGATTGGATGTGTGGTTGATGTCAGGTCCGGCCATACCGGTCTTGGGCGACTTGGTCAGCTACACTGTCGCGCCGATCATCTCCTGGGCCATGTTGCCGGGAGCCTTCCGCAAGATTTTCGCGCCCCGGTCCGTCCCGTCGACATTCAAGAACGAATTTCCAGCGTCTCTCGTTCTCAGGCCCACACAATTGAGAGCGGCTGCGGAGGAAAGCGCACTCCTCATTCCAACTGCAACACAGTTCCAAGCCCACTATTCGACCATGAGCCCCCGCGTGAAAATCTTCCATGGAGCAGAGGACCAGGTGATCGAACAGAAACAAGCTCGAGATTTACATCAGGCGCTGCCTCGGTCCGATCTTCACCTGGTTCCGAATGCCGGACATATGGTCACGCACGCAGACCCCGTTGCCATTGCGGAAGCCGTCAATTCAATGACGAGATAGGAGGAGGGAGGGGTTGTCTAGTCGGCCTATCCTCCGGCTCAACAGCCTGTCTGAGCTCACTTGGATCCTCAGAGTAATCGAACAACGCATCCGACATGGTGCCATCCCAGGCATTCTCGAGCTGTGGCTCGATTTAAATGTTAATATATAATCAGCTACTTTAAATAAATTAAATGCTGGACGAGATTTAAATTTGGATTAGAATGAGAACCGCTTGGCGCCGGATGAACGCGTCAAGGACCTCCTAGAAGCGGCCCCCATCATCCCGCCCTGCCAGCCCTGTTCCAGGGGTGCAAGGGTCGCTTCTAGGGCAAAATGTGAGCCAGATCATGCACTTGTCACTAGGTGATTTGTTTCTCATCTCCGCAGGAACCGGTACGCTCCTACTGATTGAGCTCGGAGTATTGATCATCGTGGGTGTGATCTGAGCCAATGGAGAAGAGCGTAGGGACGTTCTGAGGGCCAGCTCCATATCACGTCTCCTTGTAAGTTTGTTCGGCCTCGATCGCGCGGAGCAGGGCGGCAAGGCTGGGATATTCCACGCCATTGCGGACGTAGCGGTCGCGAGGAGATCTTCGCCGGGGGCGAGCAGCTTCGCGTAAGTTCCGCTTTCGTGAAGCATCAGCCAGCCCTACTCGACCGCATAGGCAATGCCAGCGAGAGAGAAAGCGGCCTAGCCGATGTATTGCCTGCGATATTCCGCCGGCGTCATGTTCATCTGCCGACGGAAGATTCGATTGAGGTGACTCTGATCTGAAAATCCGCTCAGCAGCGCGATCTCTTTCAACGCCAGGCGATCCTTGCGCAGATACTGGCACGCGCGTTCCACCTTGCGGCTCAAGACAAAGGCGTGTGGCCGCATTCCATAATGCACATGGAATTTGCGTGCGAACTGAACGGGCGAGCAGTTGCAGATATTGGCCAATTCCTCGAGCGTAATGTTTCTCGAGATGTTTTGTTCGATATAGTCCTCGATCAGTCTTGCATGGGCAGGCCTGAAACGCCCCTGTGAACAGGGCAATTTGAACTGCACCGAGGCATATCTTCGCAGGACGTGCACGCTGGCCTGAAGCGCCAGCGCATCGTAGCAGAGCCGGCCACCGGGGCCCCCCGCCGCAACCTCCTGCACCATCTGATCACCAATCCAGGTCAGGATTGGGTCTTCGACCTTGAGCAAGTCGTGGAGTTCGACGTGTTGCGCATCGCGATCGAACGCCTCGCTTGCAGTCTTCGCCATAAACGCCGGTGAAATGTAGAAATGACTGACCTCGATATCCTGGCTCCATCGCCAGTTCGAGCCTTCCGCGCGCGTGAGCAGCGTCGTGATGCCGCGGCCGACGTGATCCTGCTTCCAGGCCCCGGTAACCCTGCGGTTCATCGCTGTCGCGCCCTCGCGGTAGAGGACGATCAGATAGTTCTCGGACGGGGGCACCCAGATGTCAGACGGTGCATAGCGGAACACCCGTAGCCGAAAATCGGCCTTTCCCACCGCGGAGCTGTCCAACATCAGTTCGCCAGGAGCGTAGCGCGGCAGCTCCTCGACCGTGATGAATTGGCCCATCGCGCAAGCCTCCCTCCCTGGATTCTGGGAAGCGTTAGCCGCTTTTTTCTCTCATTGGCCGGATGGCAACCGCGCAGCATAAGCTGGTTTTGTCATTTGCCAAGCGAGTTGCACCAGGAACTGCGGCCCTCGCGGCGCGGCGCCACCCACGTCGTTCAAAGGATTGTCGGTTTCGTTCAAGCCGCGAGCGTCAGCACGCTCGTAGGCTGTCTCGCGTTTCAGGCATGAGCGGATAGAGCGGCGCAAACGGGTGAAACCGCCCCTTCGATCTGTCGAAACGGAGAATGATGCGATGCACCACCACCCGACCACGCGACGGGTGGGCAAGGCCGTGCGCACTCAGAAAACATCAAGGAGGGAAATATGGCGGAAGACGCGACCAAGTCCAACGGAGGCAACGGCGCGCATGTGACGGCGCGCTTCGATGCGGTGGTGATCGGAGCCGGCGTCGCCGGACTCTATGCGCTCTACCGTCTGCGCGAGCAGGGGTTGAAGGTGATGGCGATTGACGCAGCCCCCGGCGTCGGCGGCACCTGGTATTGGAATCGCTATCCCGGCGCGCGCTTCGATTCGGAAGCTTATATTTATCAGTATCTCTTCTCCGAGGAGCTCTACAAGGGATGGAGCTGGAGCGAGAAATTCCCGGGCCAGCCGGAAATCGAACGTTGGCTGAACTACGTCGCCGACCGTCTGGATCTCCGCAAGGACATCCAGTTCAGTACCACGGTCAATAGCGCGCATTTCAACGAGGCAACCCACCGCTGGCTGGTCACGACCGAGAAGGGTGACGTGATCGACACCCAGTTCCTGGTTACCTGCTGCGGCATGCTCTCGGCCTCACACGTGTCCTTTCCAGGTCAAGAGACATTCAAGGGGCAGTTGTTTCACACGGCGCGCTGGCCGAAGCAGCCGGTCGACCTCGCAGGCAAGCGTGTCGGCGTCATTGGTAACGGCGCGACCGGCATTCAGGTCATACAGACAATCGCCGGCGAGGTCGGCCATCTCAAAGTGTTCATCCGCACCCCGCAATACATCATCCCGATGAAGAATCCGAAATACGGCGCGGCCGATGTCGAGGCCTATAAGTCGAAGTTCACGTCGTTCACCGAGCGCCTGCCGCACACCTTTACCGGGTTCGAATACGACTTCGAGCACACCTGGGCAGGTCTCACCCCGGAGCGTCGCCGAGAGGTACTCCAGGCTTGCTGGGATGACGGCTCCCTGAAGCTGTGGATATCGTCCTTCGCCGAGCTGTTTTTTGACCCCGAGGTCAACGCCGAGATCTCCGAATTCGTGCGCGAGAAGATGCGCGAGCGGCTCAAGGATTCGAAGCTGTGCGAAGCCCTAATTCCGACCGATTATGGCTTCGGGACGCACCGTGTGCCGCTGGAGCAAAAGTTTCTCGAAGCCTTCCATCGTCCGAATGTCGAGATCGTCGGCGTCAAATCCAACCCGATCGAACGTGTGACGCCTGCGGGCATCCAGACGGCCGACGGAACGATCCACGAGCTCGACATCATCATTCTGGCAACCGGATTCGACGCCGGAACCGGTGCGTTGACGCGCATCGATATCAGGGGGCGGGGGGGCCGTTCGCTGAAGGAAGACTGGAGCAGGGACATCCGCACGACGATGGGTCTGCAGGTTCACGGCTACCCGAATCTCTTCACCACCGCCGTGCCGCTCGCGCCTTCGGCGGCGCTCTGCAACATGACGACATGCCTGCAGCAGCAGGTCGAATGGATCGACGGTTGCATCAGGTACATGCGCAGCAAGAGCCTTGACGTCGTCGAGCCGACGAAGGACGCCGAGGACAGCTGGGTGGCGCATCACGATGAGATCGCCAATGCGACGCTGATCGCCAAGACCAATTCCTGGTACTTGGGCTCGAATGTCGAAGGCAAGCCGCGCCGCGTTCTGTCCTATTGCGGCGGTGTCGGCAGTTATCGCCAGAAATGCGACGAGGTCGCCGCGAATGGCTACCAAGGCTTTGCGATGCAGAGTCCTCGCGAAGCCGCCACGGAGAACGTCATTTAGGTACAGAGGGGAGGAGACCATGAACACGAATTTCACTGCAGCGGCTGACGCCGTTCTCAACGATGTCATTACATCCACTCCGCGCGTGCCCGGTGTCGTCGCGATGGTGACGAACCGCCATCGCAACATCTACGAAGGCGCGGCCGGCAAGCGCCGTCTCGACCGACCGGCCGAGATGACAACCGACAGCATCTTCGCCATCTTTTCCACGACCAAGGCAATCACCGCCACGGCGGTCCTGCAGCTCGTCGAAGAGGGCAAGCTCGATCTCGACACGCCCGCCAAGCGCTACGCGCCCGAGATCGGCAAGCTCCAGGTCATCGAGGGTTTTGATGCCCAGGGCGAGCCGATCCTGCGTGCGCCCAAACGCGACATCACCATGCGCATGCTGATGGTCCATACCGCAGGTCTCAGCTACGACTTCATCAACCACACCTATAACCGTCTGGCCCAGGAAAAGGGTCAGCCAAGCGTCATCACCGCTTCCAAGGCCTGCCTGATGACTCCGCTGCTTTTCGATCCCGGCGAACGGTGGGAATACGGAACCAATCTTGACTGGTGCGGTCAGATCGTCGAGGCCATCAGGGGGTGCCGGCTCGGCGAGGTATTCCAGACTCGGATTTTCGAGCCGCTACGCATGAAGGAGACGACGTTCGAGCTGACCGATGCGATGCGCCAGAGGCTCGCCGGGATCCATGGGCGAGGCGCCGACGGGTCGCTCACACCGATGGATTTCGAACTGCCTGCCAAGCCCGAAGTGCACATGGGTGGCCACGGCCTTTACAGCACGATCGGCGACTACATGCGTTTCATCCGCATGTGGCTGAATGACGGCGTGGGCGAGCACGGCCGGGTGTTGAAAGCGGAGACCGTCCGCATGGCGGAAAAGAACCAACTGGGTGACAAGAAGGTAACGCCGATCACGGGCGTCATCCCGTCGCTGTGCAATGATGCCGAGTTCTTCCCCGGCCAATCCAAGTCTTGGGCGCTGAGCTTCATGGTCAATGATGAAGAAGCTCCCACTGGCCGTCCTGCCGGCGCACTCGGTTGGGCTGGCCTTGCCAACCTGTTTTACTGGATCGATCGCCAGAACGGGTTTGGCGGGTTCTGGGCTACACAGATTCTTCCCTTCGGTGATCCGGCGTCGTTTATCGGCTACATGAATTTCGAGACGGCATTTTACCAGAGCCTGAAACAGCGAATGGCAAGTTAGCGACTGGCCTGATCTCCTTCGCACGCGGCCACAGCGGCCGCGTGCGATTGTTCCGCATTTGGCCCGTGGCTGACTTCCCCTCTTAGGCTCGCACCGTCCGCTTCCGAGGGCTGAGCGGAAGCCATCGCCGGAGCCGCCGAGGGCAGCCTTTGACCCAATTCGGAGCTGGACGGGCGCCACTGCGGTTCAACTACGGCAGTCCTTTTGTCGCCGTAAAGGGATTGAACCCGCGTTCTGCAAGAGCAGCCCACGAAGCAGCGCCAAGATGTGGCAATCGGAAATAGAGTCGTGGCTTGGCCGGATCGGTATCCAGCATGAACCCGGTCGGTAGCGCTCGGACACTTGTGGCATAGAACCCGCCATCCGGCGACCTCTGGGATTCGATGACAGCGACCAACGATTTTGCCTCCGCAGCCCTGCCGAGCAATTTCAGCAAGAGAGCCATTTGGCTTGTCCCTTCGGTCCAAATACCATCTCGGTCTTCACCGTAAGAAAAGCCCTCGTCGACTCTCATTCGCTGTTCGGCGGTCGCAATGGCCGATGCAAATTTCCTCGCCGCTCCGGGGAGCGCCGTTAACGGCCAGACTTGAGCATCAAGGGCCAAAATCGGATTGCGCGTGACGCCGTCTTCGGCGGTGCCTGCGGCGAAACAGCCGCATGCCGGATCCCACATCGTATCCACGAAGCGCTCAGCAGCTGTTGCCATGTCACGCCAGCGCGAATCGCCTGTGCGGGCTGCAAGGAGGCCAAACGCGGCGGCGAGGTCGGTATTGTGTTCAGTCGATTTCCATGTCCGCAACTCGGGCGTCGGTTCGTGCCCAAACGTACCGCCCGTGAAACCGCCAGTCCCGCGTTTGTCGGCCCATTGCGCGACCCAGGTGCCAAGCCGTGCTGCACCATCGCGGAATCGAGAACCGGTGTTCACGTCATCAATCGACAGCAACGCCAACATGGCCCATGCGATGTTACCGTTATCGCTGCCGACCTGATATCGATCCTCCAACCACTTGTTCTGCGTGTTGTCCCACCACCCCGGAAGCTTGACAGGGCCATTCGTCACCACACCCCCGGCGTAAGCGTTCCGGAGCCGTCCATCATGCCAGCTCCGGTCGTTGTCGATGGCCCAGAGAATCGCCGCGCCGATGCGACGTGCCTTGTCTTGCTCACCGCAACCGACCAATGCGATGGCGGCCACCGCATTGTCATAGAGGTATGCGGCGCCATGCAGAGGCCCCGAGTTCACGGTCGGATAGCTGGGCAAGAACAACGGCCCTGGCGGTGCCTTATCGATGAGACCAGCGAGGTACCCGCATGCAGACGCTTCTGGTGTTGCCAGAGCCCGTCGTGGAGTGGCGACCACAATGATTATGAAAGTCGTTAGGATGAACACCAAGGAAGTTATTCGGGCCACTTGTCGTTCTCCGGGTGGCGGCTGATCTTATACCCATCGGCGATGTCTGGAAGTGGCCCCGCGGCTGACTTCAATCCAGAGCGCGGGGATGTCCGCTTCATTGAGTTCAATGCTCGTAGAAAGTGATTTGCTAGGCTATTCTTGTCGGGTTGTGGGAGCACGCAATGTCGAAAGCAATTGCCGTCTTGGGCTCCGCTCTGTTCTTCGTCATTGCGCCGTTGGTGCTGGCAGGCTTCGTCCCTTGGTGGGTCACGCAGTGGGAATTTCGACCAGCTTTTTTCGGCGTCGATCTAACCCGCATCCTCGGCGGTATATTGATCATCGTCGGAGTGCCCGGACTCGTGGATTCATTTGCCCGTTTTGCGCTGGAGGGGCTGGGGACGCCCGCCCCGATCGCGCCGACACAAACGCTCGTAGTGACTGGCCTTTATCGCCACGTGCGAAATCCCATCTACATCGCGGTCGTCGCAGTCATTTTTGGTCAGGCCCTTTTGTTTGGTGATTGGCGACTCCTCTGGTACGGCGCGCTACTCTGGCTTTTTTTTCATGTCTTTGTGGTGATTTACGAAGAACCGACGCTCGAGCGAACATTTGGCACGGAGTACGAGAGCTTTCGGGCTAATGTGCCACGCTGGATTCCGCGGTTGACGCCATGGCGAGCCGCATAAAAGAATCGCTGCATTATGAGGACCGAATTTGGCCCGCTGGAGACCGTCCGCCGGCGCTCAACACGTCCCTCCACCAGAACCAACCGGAAGTCACTGCTGACGCGTAGCGACGCGCTGGACCCTCGACGGGCATTTATGGGGTCTGTTCCCACCAATATGCTTAAGGATATAATCTGGCCAGCCTCCAGTCGGACTGCTGCTAGGTTCAGACCCATGAAGCGGTGGCGCTCAGTCAGCATTATCTGCATGGTTGTCACTGCGGGCCTGCTGGGTGCCGGAGCCCTTGTTGGTGGCCAGTCACGAGTGCCGACAGAAGCCATAGCGTCCTCGGTAACACGTACACCGGAGCTCATGGAACGCGCGTGGCACCTGCCAGTGGCAGCTACATTCCACAGGAACGTTAACTGGCAGTCAAATAGCTCTCGTTGCGGACCTGCAGCTGTTGCGAATGCGTATAGGTCGCTCGGCGAGGCGGCAAGCACGGAGGGCAAGGTGTTGGCTGGCACCGGGCGGTGCTGGACAGGCTTATGCATCCTGGGTCTCACGCTTGACGAGCTCGCCGAGGTCGCGGGGACCAACACGAGCCGCAAAGTCACTGTCTTGCGTGATCTCAGCGAGGACCAGTTTCTGGAGCATCTGCGTCGCTCCAACGATCCAGGCCGACGCTACATCGTGAATTTCAATCGCGCGCAAATCTTTGGTGCTGGTGTTGGACATCATTCGCCCATTGGCGGCTATCTGGAAGCCGACGATCTAGTTTTCGTGCTCGATGTCAATTCCAGCTACCAGCCATGGCTAGTCGAGCGAAAACGGCTGTTCGCAGCTGTAAATACGTACGATGGCGATAAGAAGCGCGGGTTGCTGCTGATCGAGTAATTGCAAATCTCTGCGGTCTGTCACGTATAGCCCCGAGCTGAAGACGGCGAGCGAGGCGGTGGAGGTGACCAAGCGGTCGAATAACAAGGCTGCGAGCTGCTGCCTTGCGATGGGTCTGCTCGTGGCCCGTTTGAGACATGCCGAGCGGCGGCGGACATGTCCGTTCACCGGGGTCGACCGGAAGTCATCGCGGCAAGGCTAAGCCGACGCGAAGGACCCATTGCGGAAATGCAGCCGTTTGCTGGATGCAGCGTCCCTGAGGGAGTGGACGTGGTGCAGCGCACAGAAGATCAATCTTGAGTCGCGGCCGTCGATCGGGCTTAATTTTCGCGATCTGCGATTTTTCGGGGAATTGCGATGAAGATGATAATCGGACTGCTGTTTGCATTTCTCTTGGCCGTACCCGCTAAGGCGCAGGACTCTCCATTCCGTAAGGAGCTGAAGCGCGCTGATCTCTCAGGCACAAACATGGAAGTCATCACCAGCATTTCTGAGATCAAACCGGGTGACGTCTCAACCCTCCACATTCACCACGGAGAGGAGTCATTCTACGTCTGAGAGGGCGGCACGATCGAACTTCCCGATGGGAAGCAACCGGTATACCTGCCGTTAACGTCCGCGAAGTGCCCCACGGAGCTTTCAAGGTCGTCGGCGACAAAACCGTGAAGCTTCTCACAGTGCATATCGTCGACAAAGGTAAGCCTCTCTACGACAAACCTCCTGCGAAATAGATCGATCCGCGGGAGACCGCATTGTGCGGGCGGCCTCTCCGCTCCCCTGAGAGGAGTGAGGCGAGTGAAGGTCGGCTATTGGCCCGAATGCGAAGTCTAAGCGGGCAGCCAAATAGTTTGCTTGTCGGGTGTGATCGGAAACGGCGATACACCCGCGAGCAATAGCGTCTGAGCTCACGGCCGGTTGCTTAAGGGCGTCCGACGAGCAATGGCAGCACGTCTGCACCGCCCGCCATGAGCGGATTCGACGGCTCGAAATGTTCCCGCAATTCTCGCTTCCGGACGAGTGAGCGCGCATAGAGAAACGCATCCTTCAGGCTGACAGCTTTTCGGAGCGCGACGTTGAAAAAAGCGTCCCCAAAATAGGTCCACTTGGCCTTGTCCTGGCAGCCGAACGACGGATGCTTGTCATCGGCCGCGGTGATGACCAGCACATGGGGAGTCGCTAGGTGCGGAATAAAAACCCCGGAATAACAAGCCGAGATGACCACCACCTTGTGTCGCACACCTGTCTTCGCGAGCATGTCGCGGAGACGAGATGGCGTAAGCGTTTCTGTCAGCCGCCCCGCCTTGATTGCAAGGCCATCAGGAGAGCCATGCGAGGTGAGAATCAAAAACAGAACATCTTTCTCGGGATCCAAGCGGTTGGCTGCCGCCTGCAACGACTTGGTCAGAGCTTCGATCGTTGCACTTCCCCCTTTCTTGGAATTGTACTCCACGTTGATCGGTCCAGTCTCGAAACGGCCGGCCACGACCTGAGCCGCGCCGGTCGCCTCGGATCTAAACACGCTTTGATCCCCATACAGGCCAAAGGACACCACGCCGACCTTTGCAGCGCCCTCAATAGCATGCACCGGAGGAACGAATGGCCAGATGGTCAGAAAAAAGGCGACGAGCGGCGCGCCGAGCCGCCTGATCGAGTACCTGGAGGTCATCGCGAACCTCGTTTCGATATCGCCGCTTCGGAATTGCGGCTCAACACAAAATATAAAGCCAGCTGATTTTCATCCTTCGGAATGGAAGTGCAAGGGTCCGGACATGGCCGGCGACGTTCGATGCGCCTCAAAAAAGGTCAGCTTGTCAGCAAGGACCGGAAGCCCGATCCGGCACATTGAGGGCCGAGGTCTGACTCAAACCCGAAGTGAACCAGCATTGAGCATGCAGTGGCCCATGTTCTTGCCTTTTCAGTTCTTTGCTGGGTCGGATACTTCCGATAATCCGACATGCCGGGCGACAGCCAGTCTCGATCAAGGCGAGCGGCATTGTCGATAGCCGCCACAATATTTGCCTGCAGTAGAGGCACAAGCGGCATAGCAGTCCGGTTGCCCTAGGCCGACCTTCTCGTAGACCAGAGGATAGCGTTAGTGAGGATCTTCTGGCAGCGCGGGTCCTGCCAGACCGACGCCTCGTGGCCAAGCGCCGAATAGAATACTCGCCCCTCGCCGTAAAATCGTTTCCAGGCGAGCGGCCAACCATAGAAGCGTTGATGCACACCGGCCTTATTGAGGTCCACCGAACTTTGGTCGAGGCGCAGGAGCACGCGTGATCCGCGATAGTCGAAGTCGCTGATCTGGTAGATTTCATCGTTCAACTGCAACGAATTCCCCAGAAACGCCACCACAGGGTCTGCATCATCAGCCAGCTCGATGGTCACACCCTGATGCCAGGGATGACCATTGAAGTAGCCGCCGATCAGATCGAGATAGTCTGGCCAAGTGTAGAATGTGTCAGCGGCCGAGTGAACGCCGAGAAAGCCACGGCCCGAGCGCACAAAGTTGAGAAGTGCTTTCTTTTGGGCGCCGCTCATCGGAATTTCACCGCTTGTATAGAACATCACAGCGGCGTACCGCTCGAGGCTTCCGGTCGAAAATTCAGACAAGTCTTCCGTTGCGATGACTTCATAGGCACCGGAGTTCCTTCCAAGCTGCGTCAGGATTGCTTCGGAAAGTGGTATGACGTCGTGCCGATAGCCGGCCGAGTATGTGAAATAGAGGACACGTTCTGGCGGGCGCTCTGCGCGCGCGCCGAGCGGTCGGATTGCCGCCGCGCTGCTGACGAGTGGGATGAACTCGCGTCGCGTCACAATCCTCTCCCGACGCTTAACCGGCCAGGAAAGCTTAACACACATCAGCGCGCCGCGCGCCCGAATAGTGCCTTCGGCACATCGGCTCCGGCCCGAACCGCAGCGCCGAGCCAGTCCTGATGGAGGACGCTCGCAAAGGGGCGGCCGCAGAAAAGCTACCGCCGGCGCGCGACCGCGACGCCAAACAGGAAAGCGACGAACAGGCTCGCAAGCGGTGCTTCGCGCGTGATCGCGGCGACTGTCGCGAGTGCCCCGCCGGGCTTGCGCGATTCCTCGACTGCGGAGGTCAGGCGGTCGACCGCTGCGTGCAGGCCTCCGGCGACTTCACCGATGGTGCGGGAGACGTCCGCGGCCGTATCGATGGCACGCTCGGCCATGCCGGGCTGGGACGTGGATTGCGGTATCTCCGTGCTCAAGGGCGCGACCTCCAGGCGTGTTGATGGAAGCCGGCACCTTTGGCTATCCGCGCGAGCGCTCGTTCTGAACAGCGGGTCTTGATGACCTTTGGCTATCCGCGACAGGCGCCGTGATTGACGGCGGGTGCCGGCCTTGGATGGGCAATTCAGCGCAGGGAATTTTGTTCCTGACGATATGCCGGCGGCTCGCGAGCTCCCCGGGAAACGACGGGTGCGAATCTCTGTTAGGCTGGGTCAACCTTGCTGATGTCAGGAGGCAGCCGTGACCGACCGGACCATGACGGATCGAGCCCGGCGCATCGCCTTGCTCGGTGCTCCCATCGACATGGGGGCTTCGCAACGCGGCACCTTGATGGGGCCCGCGGCGCTGCGCACCGCCGGCCTTGCGACATTGCTGGAAAGCCTTGATTTCGAGGTCGTTGATTATGGCGATCTGTCGGTAGCCGAAGTCCTGGACCTCACCGACAGGCCGCCCGAAATGGCCAATCACTACCGCGAAATCCAGCGCTGGACCCGCGTCCTGAGCCGCAGAGGCTATGAGATCGCGACAAGTGGTGCGCTGCCGATCTTTCTCGGCGGCGATCACACGCTGTCGATGGGGTCGGTCAATGCCATGGCGCGTCATTGGCAAGAGCAGGGCCGCGAACTCTTCGTGCTCTGGCTCGACGCCCATGCCGACTACAACACGCCGGAGACGACGATCACCGCGAACATGCATGGCATGTCAGCCGCGTTCCTGTGCGGCGAGCCGGGCCTTGACGGCCTGCTCGGCGACGATCCGCGCGCTTCGATTCTCCCGGACAAACTCGATCTGTTCGGCGCGCGTTCGATCGACAAGCTCGAAAAGGAGCTGATGCGCTCGCGCCGGATCAGGATCGTCGACATGCGCCAGATCGACGAGTTCGGCGTCGCCGTCCTGATCCGGCGCGTCATCGAACGCGTCAAGGCGAGCAATGGCGTGCTGCATGTCAGCTTCGATGTCGATTTCCTCGATCCCTGCGTGGCGCCGGGCGTCGGCACCACCGTGCCGGGTGGTACCACCTATCGCGAGGCGCACCTGATCATGGAACTGCTGCACGATTCCGGCGTGGTCGGATCGGTCGACATCGTCGAGCTCAATCCGTTCCTGGACGAACGCGGTCGGACCGCGCGCACCGCGGTCGAGCTGATCGGCAGCCTGTTCGGCCAGCAGATCACAGACCGGCCGACGCCGAGCAATGCCATCGCGCCGGGCGAGTGAAGGGGCGCCTAGGCGACAGCTGACAGCTCGATCCTCATTCCGGGAAAAAGTGGCAATACCTCGGAACCTTGCCGTGATTGGTGGGTTCTCGCAGGCCGCGCGCTGCGGCGCGGAGTGGCCGTCATGCCGATCATTCGATACTTCGTCTTTGTCGGCGGGCTGCTCCTGGCGCTGATCTTCGCGGCGGAGCGCTATCTTCCGGCGCCGCTGGCACGGGCCGATACGCCCGAACCCGCCAAAACGACGATCCGGATCCGATCGGCGACACCTCTTCCGGAGAAGATCGTGTTCGACACTCGACCGCGTGCCGACCTTCCGCAGATCGCGCAGGCCGAGCCGCCGCTCGAAGCGCCGCCGCAGCCGATTCGCGAAGCGATGGCCGCCATGCCTGCAGCACTTCCTGCCAAGACCAAGCAAGAGCCGCCCGCCGGTCGATCCTGGCAGAGCCGCCCGCAGGCCAAGCGTTCGGCAAGGCTATCGAGACGAGCGCCCGGACCGCGGCTGGCTTTCGAGAGGCACGGCCCCTTCTTCGGAGATTGGTGAGCGAAACCGCCCCCTTCAAGAGAAAGGCCCGGACCATTCGAGCGCGGCCCGCGACGCGCCGAGCCGAGGCAATCTGATCAAGAGGCAATCCGATCAAGTCGCCCTGAATCATCAAATGGTCGAAGACCGGGAAAAAGCGGAAACCTTGGAAGCTGTCCTTGAGTTGGCACGCGACGAGGTTCGGTTTTCCGGAGAGCGGGGATGGTCGACGACATCGCCTTGAAGAACGCCGCGGACATCGCCTGGACAGTGTACCGGGCGCGGCATCCCGAGGTCGCTGCCGACGACACCCGGCGTTGTCTGCTGGAACGCCATCTGCAGAGGAGATGGGAAGAGCACCGAAGCGATACCGAAGAGCTTGCCTGCTTCGGGATAGCCTACCTGCACCGACTTCCCAGGGATGAATGTTGAGGTGCTTGAAGATGCTGGTTGTCCGCCTGGCCCGCGCGAGCACGAGGCCGAGTTGGACCCTGCTCGCGATTTCATTTCTCATCTCAGCGATCATCGTGATGGCTTTGCGCGTCGTGTTCGACGCTTAGAGCTTGCGCCCAGAGTGCCCAGCCGGGAACAAGTGGAATATCCAGACGTTCTTGGGCGGGCATCCATCGGGATGCCGGCTCACTGGAGGAGACGATCGATGAAAACCACTTTTGCCGCAGCTCTGATCGGCAGCGCTTTGATCAGCGGCGCCGCATTGGCGCAATCCGCCCAGCCGGCTGATCAAGCGGCTCCGGCTGCCACCGCGCGGCCGGCCGACAAGATGATGCTGAAGGACAATTGGCGCGCCTCGAAGCTCATGGGCCTGAACGTCTATAACGAGGCCAATGAGAAGCTCGGCGACATCAACGAGCTGCTCGTCGACAAGAGCGGCAAGATCAACGCAGTGGTGATCGGCATCGGCGGCTTCCTGGGGATGGGCGAGCACGATATCGCCGTCTCCATCGACAAGCTGAAGTTCATGGAAGAGCCGGTCCGGACCAGCTCGACCAGCAACTCGCCCGCCTCGCGCGAGACCACAACCGGTGCGGCATCGACGAATGCCACGAGCCGCAACACCAATGATTGGGTACCCGACCATGCGGTCATGAGCGGAAACAAGGAGCAGCTGAAGGCGCTCCCGCAGTTCAAGTATTCGGACTATAACTAAAGACCGATTGCTGATGGATCCGAGGGCCCCCGAATGGAGGCCCTCTTTTGTTGGGCTCTCGCACTCCATGAATCTGCCCCTGTGCCGGCTCGGGAACCTGCTCACGGCAGGGGAACCGGAGGGCGCTCGACCGAATTAACCTGCGAGAGGAAAAATGCGGATCCTTCGATGACAAATGCTAGCCTCGCGCATTCCATCCCCAACGCTCTCCGCCATCCCGGCGTGATCGCGCTGATCGTGGCGGGTGTGACGATTGCGGCCATGCTGATCGTCGACCACGGGCCGTGGAGCCGGGCCAAGACACAGCCGGCCCATGTCGCGATGTTTGCGACCACGGGCGAAGCGGCACGGGCCGCCGGCGCCATGGTGCTCCCGACCGATCCGAAGTCGCCGATCGAGCCGCAGCGGCCGAAGACCTCTCCGACCGTCAATCCCGTGACGCCCTAAAGCGCGATGGAATGAGGCTTGATCGTTCCAATGATGGAGGTGCGCTCCCTCTCCCGCAAGCGGGAGAGGGAGCACCGAGACCGTAGCAATCGATTCGACCTGATGCCATTCCGCTCAGCTCTTGCGACCGTAGCTGAGGAGCCCGCCACTGGTCTTCGGCGGATGGGCCCGCAAGGCTTCCTCGTTCGGCTCGGTGCCCCAACCCGGCCGGTTCGGGATGACGAGGTGGCCGTTCTCGATCTCCGGCTCGTGCGTGAACAGCTCGCGATCCCAGGATAGACGATCGATGTCGATCTCCATGATCCGCAGGTTCGGCACCGCGGCGCAGAAATGCGCGTTCATCATCGAACAGAGATGGCCGTAGAAATTGTGCGGGGCGACGTTGACCTCGAAGGCTTCGGCTGCCGCAGCGATTTTCATCGACTGCCAGACCCCGTTCCAGGGCGTGTCGATGATCGCGACGTCCATGGCCTGCGCCTGGAAATAGGGCAGGAATTCACGCAAGGAGAGCAGCGTCTCGCAGGACGAGATCGGGTGCGGGCTTTGCCGGCGGATATAGCCGAGCGCGTCCGGATTGAAGCTGTCGATCTCGACCCAGAACATGTCGAGGTCGGCAATGGTGCGCAGGATCTTCAGATAGCCTTCGGTCCTGGCGTTGAAGTTGCAGTCGAGCAGGATGTCGACGTCGGGGCCGGCACCGTCGCGGATCGCTTCCAGATGCATGTGCAGGTCGCGCAGGATCTTGCGGTCGACGTTGATCTCGGGTGCAAAAGGTGAGCCGAAGCCGGGGCGCCAGCCGGTCGGCCTGCCCTCGTCATAGGAGAAAATGTTGGTCTTGAGCGCGGTGAACTTCTTCTCGCGCACCTCGCGCCCCATCGCCTTGACGCCGTCGAGACTTTCGATCGGCGGCTTGTACCAGGACGGGTGATTGATGCGCCAGGTGGCGCAATGCGACCAGTAGACCCTGACGCGATCGCGGATCTTGCCGCCGAGCAGCTCATAGCAGGGAACACCGAGCGATTTCGCCTTGGCATCGAGCAGCGCGTTCTCGATCGCACCGAGCGCTTGCGCCACCACGCCGCCGGCCGCGGGACGCGTCGCCGCGAACAATTCGGCAAAGATGCGCTCGTGCTGGAAGACGTTTTGCCCGATGACCCGGGCGGAGAGGCGCTGGATCGCGGCGCCGACGCCGGGCGAGCCAAAGCCTTCGTCGAATTCGCTCCAGCCGATGATGCCGTCCTCGGTCGTCAGCTTGACGAAATGATAGTTTCTCCAGCCGGCATCGCAGGCGAGGATTTCGAGGCTTGTTGCTTTTGATGATTTGGTCATGTCGCTCCCTACTCGCCCGGCCGGGCTTCTTTTTTTCGACCCGATCTCAGGCCGGGCCCGGACCGCATTGTTAGGCCAAGCGCGGGGCGGCGGGAAGGGCGCTAGGACGCAACGCGGCAGCGCGTCCGAAGCAGCGCTTGCGTCAGCCAATCACCGACGAACCGAGCAAAGCGAGGACGGCGAGCGCCATCAGCGCGGTGCCGAGCCAGCCCAGCGCGATCAGCCAGGAGCGGGCCCTGAAGCGGCCCATGATCGCGCGGCTCGAGACGATCAGCATCATCATCGCCATGATGGGGACGGCGACGATGCCGTTGAGCACCGCGCTCCACACCAGCATGTGGATCGAGTCGATGCCGGTGAAGCCGAGGCCGAAGCCGATGAGGGTCGCCGCGGCGATGATGGTGTAGAAGCCGGCCGCTTCGTCCGGCTTGGCCTCCAGCGTGGCGCGCCAGCCGAAGATCTCGGCAACGCCGTAGGCGGCCGAGCCCGCCAGCACCGGAATCGCGAGCAGGCCCGTGCCGATGATGCCGGTCGCAAACAGGGCGAAGGTGAAATCGCCCGCGAGCGGCCGCAGCGCTTCGGCCGCTTCCGTCGCCGAGCCGATATTGGTGACGCCGTTGGCGTGCAGGACCGATGCGGTGGTCAGGATGATGAAGAAGGCGATGCCGTTGGAGAGCAGCATGCCGGAGACCGTGTCCATCTTGATGCGGTCGAGCTCGTGACCGCCGCCGCGCTTGAGCTCGCGAAGCGGCTTGTCGCGCTTGCCCTGGTTCATCTCCTCGACCTCCTGCGAGGCCTGCCAGAAGAACAGATAGGGGCTGATGGTGGTGCCGAGCACGGCGACCACCATGAGGAGATAGTCGCTGCTGACGTTCACCTTCGGCCACACCGCGGCGAGCAGCGCCGTGCTCCAGGGAATCTGCACCGTGAAGGCGGTCGCGACGTAGGCGAACAGCGCCAGTGTGAGGAATTTCAACACCGGCGAATAGCGGCGATAGGGCAGGAACACCTGCAGCAGGGTCGAGCCCGCCGCGAAGATCAGCGCGTGCTCGTGGTTGAGGCCGCCGATCACGAGCGAGAGTGCCTCGGCCATCGCGGCGATGTCGGCGGCGATGTTGAACGTGTTCGCGGCGACCAGCATCGAGACCAGCGCCAGCACCGCCCAACGCGGCGCGACCCGCATGACGTTGGCGGCGAGGCCCTTGCCGGTGACGCGGCCGATCTGCGCGCTGACGAGCTGGATCGCGATCATGAACGGCGTGGTCAGAAACGCCGTCCACAACAGACCATAGCCGAATTGGGCGCCGGCCTGCGAATAGGTGGCGATGCCGGACGGATCGTCGTCGGCAGCTCCGGTGATGAGGCCGGGCCCCAAGCGTTGCAGCAGCGTTGGCGCGGATTTCGTCGGGGTGAGGGCGCTGTCGCTCATAAACGGGCTCGAACGGTGCGGACGTCGTCATAGCAAATGCGAATCAAGGAACATAAGTTCCCGCTGCCGCCGCCGGCGGCTAATTTTCGAAAATGCTAAGTGAGTTTGCTCCGTCGGGCAAAACAGGTCTAGATTGCCATCATCGGCTACTTGATGCTGACGAACATGCCCCAGGCGGCGGCCAGTGCGGCGCCGGTGAAGAGCACCACCGGATTGTTGCAGAACGTGCTGCCATAGCTGCACACGTCCGCACCGAACTGGCCGAGCTCGTGACGGCTCGCGGAATAGAACAGTCCCGACAGCACCAGCAATGCAGCGGCGACGTAGTACATGGGAGATCTCTCCGGCTTGCCCCGTCCAGGCGACATGTCCCAGCATGAGGCGAAGAGATTTCACTTCGCCCAATCCGCTTTGCGGCATTTGAGACAAAGTTAAAAGGCCCCGCATCGCGGGGCCTTTGTCGTGTCGGAGGTTTGCGGCCCTATCGCCGCGAGCCCACGCCGTAGAGTTCGCGCTCGCGGCCGATATCCTCCGGCGACAGCGGCGGGCTGGCGGCGTCGAAGTCGGTCCAGCCGGACTTCTGCCAGGCGGCGCTGCGCTCTTGAAGGTTGACCGATCGCTCGTGCAGGAGCGCATCAAGGCGCGCGCGGTCCTGGTCCGGCACCTTCGCGGACACCAGCGTGCCGCCGCGGCGGACGCCCTCGGCATAACGCGATGCGTCTTCCCTGGAGACGCCGGCCTCGGTCAGCGCGCCGATGATTCCGCCGGTGGCCGCGCCAGCCGCCGCGCCTGCCGCGGTCGAGGCGAGCCATCCGGCCGCGACCACCGGGCCAAGGCCGGGGATGGCCAACAGGCCAAGACCCGCGAGCAGGCCGGCGGCGCCGCCGAGCCCGGCGCCGATGCCGGCACCCGTGCCGGCGCCTTCGGCGCGATCGTCGACGCCGTCGCGGTCACGATCGACCTTGCCGGAGCGTGAGCCGTACCAATTGTCCGAATTGTTGGCGACGAGGCTGATGTTGGAATGCGGCACGCCGGCGCTTTCGAGCCGGGCCACGGCCCGCTCGGCATCGGCGTAATTGTCGTACAGGCGAGAGATGGTGGTCGTCATGTCTGGATCTCCTGAAATTCGCGGATTACTTGGCGGGGTTGACGTTGCCCTGGAAGTCGACGCTGACGTCGGTCTTGGTGCCGGCCTTGTCGGCCTTGCCGCGCCAGACGCCGTTGTCGTCCTTCTGCAGGCCGGAGACGTTGGAATATCCCGCGCCCTCGATCCGCGATTTCGCCTGTCCTTCGGTGAAGCTGTTGCGGCCCGCGACCGGTGCGTTGGAGTTGTTCTGGTCGGAGCTGTTGACCGCGTTGTTGCCCGGCCCGCTTTGCGCCGGCTGCGACTGGGCGCCCGCGGGCACCGAACCGAGCAGCAACAAGGTTGCGGCCAGCACTGTCAGACGTTTCATGTTGTTGTCTCCTGCAAGTGATTGTGCCGGCGACAACAGGTGAGATTCGAAATGGTTGCTGTTGTTTTGGAGGAGTTTGCTGCGGCGCTTTGGCCGCGACAATGTCGACCGAGCTGCGGCCGTCGCTCGACCGACGCCTGCTACTTTGAAGATTGCACAGACTCGGCCTGGCCCTTGGTGGGCTCCCACGGCGCCGGAAGGATCACGCGAATGGGACGGGCTTCGGTGGCAGTTTGAACCACCGGTGGAGCCTGATCCTTGACGGGCTCAGCCAGCGCCACGCTGATCAGCGCAGCGAGCACCGCCAGGGAAGTCGTCACGAGCCGCAAGTCGAGCATCGAAGCCTCCTGTTCGCGCACCAACGCAATCAGGCGGAATTGGTTCGGGGAATGACCGGGAACAACTGGCAATTTCTCGGGTTTGTACAACACACGCCTGGATCGACCGGGCTGCTGGAGGAGGACACCGTGAATATCAAAGCAATCATTGCTGCCGCCGTGCTGACGTCAGTTGCGGCTCCCGCGTTTGCGCAAACGTTCTACGTGGTTCAGGACGTCAAGACCAAGAAGTGCACCATCACCGAGTCGAAGCCGACGACCACGGAAACGACGGTCGTCAGCGGCGACACCGTGTACAAGACCAGGTCGGAAGCCGAGACCGGCATGAAGTCCGTCAAGGTCTGCACCTCGAACTGAGGAGGCAAGCGATGCCCGTACTTCTGCTTTGGGCCGTCCCGGCCGTGATCGTTCTCGGCGGCGGCATCTATCTGATCGGCCACATGCACTGAGACGAAGGTCTCACCCGAGCCTTGCGCTCGAAACCAGGCCCGCGCGGAGCGATCCGTCGCGGGCTTAACTTTTGCTAAGTTCACCTCGCAAAGCCCGTGCTATGGCCCGTCCGCCACGGATAGGAACTTGGTCCGCCTCGGCCGATTGTCGTCGCACTTGAATGAACGGGTGAGCCAGCTCCAACCATGCAATCACGCTATCCCTTGCTGAAGAGGTGGACAGCGGACGAGCATGAGCGGCTGAAAGCGCTGGCCGAAGCCGGACGCCGGCCCGACGAGATTGCGGCAGAGCTCAATCGGAGCGAAGCGGCGGTGCGGGTGCGGGCCTGGCAGCACGGCATTGCGCTAGGCACCGGCACTTCGAGGCGCGGCAAATAGCGCGCGCTGGTGCGGACTAGTCAACGCTCGGTCAGCGGGTCGATGTCTGCTTTACCCGCGACGCGGCGGCCTTGCGCTGAACGCTTCACGATCTCGGCGCGCACCGGCGCCCGCGAGAGTCACATGCTGTCGGGGGCGGTGCCTGCTGCTGGAATCTCACGCGCGGATTGATATCGCAATAGCTGGTCCACCGTCCCGATGCCGAAGCCAGGCACTGCTCCCTCGTCTCATACATGCATTCGCCAGGGGGGCCAGCATGGCCACCGAAGACGCACCAGGGATAATCGCGGGCGTTTGCTGCTGAAGAAAGCCCCATCAGCAGGACCCCAATAAGCAAAGCGAGTCGCATTTGACCCTCCATCATTTAGAGCCGACGGATTATAGAACATCCTGGAAAGGGGTGGAGCCTCAAAAGGCAATCCGCAGGCCGCCAGCCATCAACCAAGGAAAGTCGCTACTTCCGCCTCTTCAATCGCCTGGTCGTCGCCGGTCGAATGTTGATTCAAGTCAATGGTTGTCCCCACCCTTGGAAATCAATGGCTCCGGATGCCGCTTGATCCTAACAGGAGATGAGCATGCGGATATTCGCTCTCACTGCTGTGCTGAGCCTGACGCCGGCTACGGCCTTCGCCATCTCCGAGTGCAGAGTCACCGGTAACCCATCCGTGTTCGGCGTGGACATGACGGCCTACTTCGCGGTCAGGTCGGGCGAAACGTGCAATTTCCCGATGCGAATTCCGGGAGCGATGCATAGCTCCGGCGTGTCCCGGAAGCCCGCGCACGGGAAGCTCAGACAAGTCAACGTAACGACGTTCAGGTACACCGCGGCAGCCAATTACAAGGGCACCAATACGTTCGCCATCTATGGTGAAGGAAAGGGTCCATACGGCTCTGGCAAATCGGTCATGACGGTGAATGCGACGATAGAGTAGCAGCCATCGGAGGGGCGTTGTCACTGACGCGCCTCCTCAGGAGGAGGCTCATCGGCGTCAGTGCTGAAACCTGCATCCACGCATTCCGGCCTCCTCCTGAGGAGCCCGCCTCACGCGGGCGTCTCGCAGGAACGACAGCGCACCGATTTCGTTGTGCTCGTCTTCTACACAGGAAAGGATATCGATCATGGACCGTGAACATGTGAAGGGCGCCGCCGACAAGGCAAAAGGCGCGATCAAAGAAGGGGCCGGCAAGCTCACCGGCGACAAGGACCTGGAAGCTGAAGGCAAGTTGGATAAGGCCAAGGGATCCGCCCATAACGTCGCTGGAGATGTGAAGGACGCAGCGCGGGACGCCTCTGACGCTCTCAAGAAATAGGCAGAAAAGGAAAGTCTGAAACTAGCCGCCTCAGGGCGGCTTTCCGTTTCTGTCAAGCCCACGGCAAGCGCGAGACCCGTTCAGGTCATTCGCCCGTCGATTGGGGGCGCGTCCGCAACCGGGGTGAGGCAGCATGATCATTGCCCTCTATGCTGGTGCGGCCATCATAATGGCTGGCGGAAGCCTCTATTTCGCTTGGCGAGATGTCGGCTTTCGCAAATTCTTGGCAGGCGCGTTCTTCGTATCGTCGGGCATTTTGTTTTATCTCTATCTCGCCGACGTTTCGGTGCCTCTGTTGGGAACAGATTTTGTCGCGAGTCCGCAGGTCAGCGGTGGCCGTTCCATTGTCCATCTCATTCTATTTTTGGTCTGCTTCTATTTTGGCTTCCTCAAGCCGCCGAAGGCCTAAGACAAGCATCAATGTTCGGACTTTGGCGAGACGTGAGGAAGAGAGAAATGGGTTGTGATCGGCGAAAGCGAGAGATCAGCGTTCAATTGTGCACACAAGCCGGCCGAAGGCGCGGTGCAGGGCGCTGACGAAACACGGCTGAAACAGTGCTGAAACCAGATCGTCCTGAACTCGGCGCCCGCCGGCTCCGACCAACGTAGCGAAACGGAGAGAACAATCATGATCCAGATCGGTTCGAAGGAAGAAGTCGCGCTGCTGCTGGCGCTGTTCGGCACCCACACCCAGAAGGTAGAGCGGCCGAAGCCGAAATCGCAGCAAAGGTGAGAGACGCCATGCCCGGTTTGGCCGAATGCCAGAGCCTGCTACGGCTCCTGATCGCCAGGGGCGATCCCAAGGCCATCCCGCTTGCCAAGGGCGCCATCGACCAGTTTCTGAACACGGCACCTGTGAGCATGCGCGGGCGCGGCCTGCGCGTGCTGCAGCGCGACGCACTCGACCAGCACGACGCCGCGGTCGGCGTGCAGCGCTCGTTCGCCGAGACGGTGGACGCCTATATCGAGCGCAAGCTCGCGGAGGAGTAGCCGACGCAAGCTGGCCCGGCTCGCGCGTCTCTGCTGTGTTCCCGGAACCCGTTGGTTCCAAGGGAAATATCGTGCCCTTTAGAAACCTTTGCTCGTCCTCTGCACTAAGCGGGCAGAGGATTACGGTCATGACCCGATATTACTTTGACCTTCGCGACGACAAGGGAATTGCGCTGGACGAGGAGGGCCTGGAGTTGTCCAGCGCGCGCGCAGTTCAGGCCGAGGCCGCCAAGTCGGTTGCCGACCTGGCGCGCGATGCGGTGCTCTCCGCGCCGCTCACCGGCGACCGGCAGGAGATGGCGATCGAGGTGCGCGATGCGAGCGGCCCTGTCATGCAGGTGAAGTTCAACTTCCAGATCGAGGATCTCAGGTCGGGACCGAAGTCACGCGGTCATTGACGCGTCAGCGTCGGCCGAGACGGCTCGTGCAACGGCGGCCGAGACTGCTCGGAGTCCAGCACGGCGATCTTTCGGCCGAGCTGCCAGACCTCGACCTTGCCGAGCCGCGTGAACCGCTGCGCAAAGCTGAGGGCGGAGGAATCCGAGGGAGCTTCGAACGCTTCGGCGGAGCGGAAGACGCCATCCTCGCCGATGAGATAAGCGCGATATTGCATCATGTCGGCGCCCTCAGGCCGGGCGAGCGCAGCCAGGCGTCGATCTGCATGGCGGTCTCGTCCTGCCGCGCCTGGCGCAGCAGCATGTCGCGGCGGCGGCCGGGCGTCAGCGTGCGGGCTTCCTCGCGGCAGCGCGCGGCTTCGTCCGCGAGTCGTTCGGTCAGGGTTCTGGTCTGTTTGAAACGACGTCTTGTCAGCATGGCGCTGCTCCCTCATTTGAGGTCGGGCGGGAGCGCAATCGGCGTTCTCATCACCGATCGATGCCACGGGCCTTGCGGTGATGATTTACCTTACGCTTCCGGCACAGCGGAGTCACATCATTTGATATGTTGCGCGGATTAATTTTCGCGAGCAGTTTGAGCATGTTGAGCGGTTTACTCATTATGTGTCCCGCGAGTCCTAAAGTTCAATATTGAACCAAAGCGACCTGTGATAGTTGTGGTCACATCACCGGCCGAGGCTCTGCCCGTAGGCGTCGGTGGCTGAGAGACCGAGCGCGCTCCCGCCTGCAAAGCAAGGGAGCACCGCGATGCCCGTCTATCGGCCGTTGCCTGTCGACCACGACCAGGCTGAATACATGCGCGGAATCGTGCGCGAATGCCGCGAGCTGTTGAAGCAGCCGCCACCCGATACGTTTCTGGGACGCAGGACGCACGAGCCTTTCGGTCCGGGCACCGACGCTACGCCGAACGAGGAGCGTTGACCGTCAGCGCAATCGCGATCGCCGGCGAAAGGCCTGATTGCAGCGTGCGGGTTTGCGCGGCGTCGTGACAGATGGCTTGTGCAATCGCGCGCTCGCGGATCAGGGCGAGGCGAAGCCGCTCGGCTTCGCGGAGGGCGGCATCGGCGCGCGCCAACAGGGGATCGTCCGTTGATCCGTGCATGGCGAGGGAACGCGGTGGGGTGCGGGTTCCTGGTCATGCTGCCCGGCTGCATGGCGAACGTCGCGGCGACTCTGGCGACGGCGCGCGGTATTCCTTGTTATGTTGCATGGACCAGTTTCTTTCTCGGCGAGCTATTGCCGAAGCCGCCCATGCACTGAGGCGCACTGCCGGTCGGGCCGCCAAGTTGCGCTCATCCGGCGCAAGAAAAACGCCGATTGACATTGTTCCCTATTTGTTCTAGTTAGCCTCTATGTTTCAACTTCTGGGCGAACACGCCCAGTTTGGGCTCACCGGGATTTTCTGCGGGGGTTAGTTGATGAGTGGCTCGCTTCTTTCTCTGGTCTTGTTGAGCAGGCCGGTGACGCCCGACATGTCAGCAGTCGCCAAAGCCCTTCACCTCCGGCATCCGGAGTTGGCAACAGAGGCGACAAACGGTGAAGAGTCGCAACCGGCTCAAGCGAATTCGCCGCTCATCCGTTGCGGCAACGAGCTCGTTGCGGTCATGTCGATGCCGGCACCCATTCCGCAGGATCCCGGGCTTTGGGCGCGCGCTGCGCGAACCTGGCCGGAAAGCGAGGCTGTGGCAACTGACCATCAGGGCCACATCATCGTCTCGCTGCTCGGAAAAAGTGAGCGGCCGCTGGTCGCCGCCCGCCTTACGACTGCGGTCATCGGTGCGTTGATTGCCACCGTGCCGGAATGTTGCGGCGTGGTGTGGGCGGGGCGGGTAGCGCGGGCTGCCGATCTATGGCTCGAAACGTCGCGGTGGTCGCTCGCACCATATCCGGACTATCCCTTCAGGCTATGGGTTGACATTCTTCCGTTCCGGTCAGGTGCAAAGATCGGAGCGATCACCATGGGATTGTCCGCCTTCGTCGGCCGTGAGATCGAATTCGTGACCGGTAAGCTTGCGCTTCCGGCGTTGTTCGAGAAGGTGGCGGGACTTTCCGTGTATCTGATCGAGCACGGAAACGTGGTGAAGGACGGCGATACAATGGGAGCGAGTGCGAGCGAGCGGATTGCAGTGCGCTACAAGAACTCTGATGTCTTCGGAGATCTGCCGGTATTTTATTGTACGGATGATCCCACGTAAGCGGGCATCGTCAGCAGATTGCGGCGTTGTGTGGAAGCTGTTCGAGGGCGATCGTTGACACGTCGGGCAAAACACTGGCAGAATGGCATCATCGAAACCGAACGAAGCCCGCGCGACGCCGCGGGCTTTATTTTTTGAGTGGTTCACCGTGGCCTCGGCCGGGTGTCGTTGCAGGCGCGATGTTCAACGAGGCTCAGATATGACGGACCAGAACGCGATTGCTGTTGCGAAGCGACCCCGAGCACGCAAGCGCCGCTTCTACGAAATAGGTCCCCAATTTCGCTCTAGGAGGCGGGCTGGGTTATTGTCTTGAAGACGAGAGTGTCCTTCCTCCGCACCGAGTCCGTCGTCTGCCGGCTTCCACCCCGCCGGTACCTTACGTCTTCGATAAATCGGTCGGTCAACTGCCATGTGATCTCGAGGTTTGTTTTGCCTGGTGGCTCGTTTCGGACCGGACAAAGGCGCTCTTCGAGAAGCTTGACCCGGAGGCCTTTGTATTCGTGCCGTGCGATGTGCGAATGACGCGCGGTCACTATGACGGACCGAAATTTTGGCTCTGCGATGTCGTCCGCGTACTCGACGCGCTGGACGAATCGCAATCGCGCCTGCGCATCGGAATCCGGGACGATATCCGCTTCTCGACCATGGCCAGAAATACTACGAGTTCTTAATCTTCGGAGGCAAACTAGTCTTCAGAGAGCAAGCAATCGGCAATGCTCATATTTTCCCTATGGCATGCCAGAATTCTGCTGTCATATGCGATCAAGAGTTCAAAGATGCCTGCAAGGTCGCGGGCCTCAAGAGAATTTGGTTTCGAGACGTATTGAAAATCTGAGTGTGGCGACAGGCCATGCTGTTGTTCGGAAGACAGAACAGCCGCGATTCTATATCCGTCGAGACCTCGAATAAAAGGCCATGTGTTCCGATGAGCAGCAAGCAGGCAAAGCAGAACAAGCGCTCCTCATTGCGGAAACGCAAATTCTACAGAATGGAGTTCTATCGAACAGGCAACCCAAGTGGTTTCGAGATCACTGATGATGGCCCCTCTCTCCTCGACCCCGGGCACTTGTCAGATTTTGCTGGGCCGACGCCATGCGTCACGTTCAATCCGCGAGGGCGCCGGCCTCTGGATTCTGAGCTCTGGTATGCATTCTGGCTGATCTCTGATCGCGCTAAGACCGTGTTTGAGGCCGTCGACCCAGAGGCGTTTTCCTTCGTCGCCTGCGACGTGCAGGTTTCGAACGGGGTCTGGGATGGGCCGCGCTACTGGTTCTGCGATGTGCGTCGTGTTCTGGACGCATTGGATGAGGAGCAATCGCGGTTGAACATCGGGATTTGCGACGATCCAGGCTCTGTAGATTTCGGTCAGAAAGTCTACGATTTTTGGGGTGACGTCGAGCTCGTGTTCAATGACGAATTGGTTGGCGATGCGCATGTATTTAGAATGGCGTACGCCATAGATTGTGTCATATGTGACGGAGCCCTGAAGGATGCCTGGAGGTCGGCAGGCCTCAGGGGCATGTTGTTCGAAGACGCCTCGGATCTCCCTCTGATCCCGCGCCGAAGATCTTAAAGGTGCTCTTTGCCGTTTGCTGTTGGGCTCGCTGCGGTGGTGGACGAGTGCAAGATGTTTTTGTTGACATTGTTCCCTGTTTGTTCTATTGAATGTTTCAACCTGTGAGCGAGGCGTGTGTCTCGCCCGAAGCGCTCGGCGGGGCAGTTCATGAGTAACTCGTTTATTAGTTTTGTCTTGCTGGACCGACCGGTCACGCCCGACATGTCGCTCGTCGCCAAGATCCTTCGCGCGCGACATCCTGATTTGATGACGGAGCCGAACGATCCAGGCGAGCGACAGGTCAAAGCAAGCTCGCCGCTCCTTCGCTGCGGCAACCAGCTTGTTGCCGTCATGCCGATGCCGACCCCGATACCGGACGATGCCGGTCTGTGGGCGCGCGCTGCCACGATATGGCCGGAGGGCAAGGCGGTGGCCGCCCGGCATCGCGGTCACCTGGTCGTCTCGGCGCTGGCAAAGAACGAGAAGCCTCTCGTCGCCGCGCGCATCACCACCGCGGTGGTCGGCGCGTTGATCGCCGCTATGCCGGAATGTTGCGGCGTGGTTTGGGATGGCCGGGTGGCGCGACCGTCCGGCCTTTGGTTGGAAGAGTCGAGCCGCTCCTTTGCACCGTTTCCCAGCTATCCCTTTACACTGTGGGTCGACATTCTTCCCTTCCAGTCGGATCGGAAGATCGGCGCGATCACTGGACGGCTTGTCCACCTTCGCAGGTCGCGAGATCGAGTTCGAGACCGCCAAGCTGACGCTGTCCGAACTGATCGACAAGGTGGCAGGACTTTCCGTGTATCTGATCGAGCATGGAAACGTGGTGAAGGACGGCGACACGATCGGTGCAAGCACAACCGAGCGGATCGCGGTTCAGTATCGGAATTCCCAAGTCTTCAGTAGGGTGCCCGTGTTTTCATGTTCGGATGAGGTCGCAGACTCTTTTCGATGAAACTTTCAGAAATGCAGCCCCCCTTGGTGCGCCCCCCAGCCCATCAATTGACACGTCGGGCAAAACACCGGCAGAATGGCATCATCGAAAGATTTAAGGATCGAGCCCGCGGGATTCCGCGGGCTTTATTGTTGAGCGCCCATCGTCACGAGGAACGAAGACGAAATTCTGCAGGCAGAATGGACGTCGAGATGATGAGCGATGCGAACGGAGAGATCGTCTATGGCTACGCCCTCTGATGGAAGTCGAAAGAGAAAGGCGCCAAGGCTCTATCGCATCAAACTGAATTTCAGGATTAGCAAGCCCCCCGGGTGGGAATTGGAGAATTTTGCCGCCTTGGGCATCGGCCGCGTGCTCCGGCCGCCGAGAGGCAAGCGAGGCTTTCCTTCGCTATCCGAAACGCCAAGGCTGCTGATTGACAAATCGCTTGGGAGGCCGCCGGTCGATTGGGAAATGTTTCACGATTTTTGGCTCGTATCCGATCGAATGAAAAGCGTTCTCGAAGCCGTGGATCGAGAGGGGGTCGCGTTTCTAAAGTGCGAAACGCGGTCGCTGAAGGGAGATGCGCCGGTTTATTGGCTTTGCGATGTCGTGCGCCGACTCGACGTCATTGACGAAGAAAAATCGATCGTCGAAGTCCTGGACGATGGGACAGATTACCGGCGCTACAATGGCACGGCAATTTCCCGCTATGTCTTCCGAGAAGAGGCTATCGGTTCGGCTCATATCTTCCGGCCACGCTTTTTGGAGCAGTGGATTCTTTGTGATCAGGTAATGAAGGGCGCCTGTAAGGCTGCCGGTGTGCGAGGCCTAAGCTTCGGATATGCCTACGGCAACTACGAAGGGCTTTGATCCCTAGTTTCCGCACCTTGAGATAGGTAGAGATCTGACTGGCCCGTTCTTGGCTCGTCTGAATCGCTCTTTTGCAGAAGACATTTGCACGACACCCGGGGCGGATGCCCCGGTTGCCCTCGCAGTATGCGAATGCTGCCACCATTAACCTGATGGCCTTGTAGGCGCCCTGCACCGACCGCGATGCCGGCCCGGTGACCGCATCAGTATCTAGCGCGCACGAAGAGGCCGGCCCTCGCTGCTGGCCATCCACCAAAGCATTTCAGATCAGACCAGCCGGCTGCGATCACCAGCAGCTCGAATGCCGGCCTGCGCCAGAAAGTAACCGTCGCATGTTTCAAGATCATCACGTTTTGCCGAAGAAATTTGCAGATCATCCGGTCATCCGACTCTTGGGAAAACGATTTAACATCGATGGAGTTCGAAATCTGGTGACGTTGCCGTCCAGACAGCCTCTGGCGACGGAGCTTGGTTCGAGCCCGCATACGGGGGGACATCTCGGAACGTACCACGACGGTTTTTTTGAGCGTCTTGAAAATCTCAAGGTGTCTCCAAAGTTCGACCTTGCTGATGCGGGCGATGAGCGCGCGCTGGACGAGATAGCTTCCGAAGTGAACGCGCTTGTAGCCGCTGCCAAGTACGCGGTAGCAAACGGTCATCTGCTCCCCAATACTCCAGAGGGACTAACGACCGAGGAAGGAAATGGTAAGAACCGTGAATGGTTCCAAAACCGCGGGACATACGCGGCGGACCAAGCAGAGCAAATCCGGCAGATGCAGGAAACCGTCGACCAGTTGCGCGATGCCGGTCAGCGAGATGCGGCCTTGGCTTTTCCGCTTTTGTCGCCGACGAGTGGTCTCAGCATGGCAGAGAGGAACGAAATATTAAGACGCTCTGGCAAAGGCACCATCTCGCTGCATTTCACGGGCGTCGACCCTATCCCGGATGCGCCGGGGCTCGTCCCCTCTCTGATCGACACTCGCCTGCGAGGCTTATCTCCACCCGATCGTCCCGACCTAAACGAGAACGAGGGATTCACGCCGAGCGATCCACGCTTCAGGAGCGTGCTGCCAGCCTTTCCATCGCTAAGTCCCGAGGAACAACGGCTCGGTGAGTTGCCTCCGACAACGGCCGCGCCATCGGACCCGCTGGTGCTCCTATCCGACCCGCACTCCGGAATGGCGAATCCATATTACGACAATCCATTAGCGGGCGGCACACCTGTGGTGCGCAATGCACTTCCTTGGATGGCCGGAGGGGCCGCCGTCGGCTTGGCGGCTCCCTCTCTCCTCCCCTGGCTGCTCGGCATCGGAGGCATTTTGGCGGTTACGCGCGCTGCCAATGCGCAGGAAGGTTCCGGCGCGACGATGGGGGCTTCTACTCCTCGCGGAGGAGTGTTCTCGACAGGAGCGCCTGCGCACACCACATCGAACAATGGACTGAGCGTTGACAACGCGGCCAGCACCAGGGGCGTTTTGGCGCCGTTGAACCTCAGGCGGCAGCCGGACGTAGCTGCCCCGTTTGATCCAGAGGCGCCCGCAACTTTTGCAGATCGCTTCGGGGAATGGGCCACTACCCCGGCTGGCACCATGCCCGCCAAAGATCCCCGAGTCGCGCCCACATCTGCCGCAGGATCAGTCGCGCCCGAAGACGTTCGCCGTCTCGCCCGTGTCAATGAGACGAACGCGGGCAACGTGTTCACGACGGGCAGTGCGCCAGTCCCGTATCTGCCGTCTACCGAATTCGACGAGCGGTTTGGCAGTTGGACCGCCCCGGTCGCTGGCGGCCAGCAGCCGCAACCGAGCAAGCCGATCGGCGTGTTTGCGGACGAGCCGAGCTACCTTATTCCTCCACCCATCTTTGGAGTAGACGGCTCCGTCAATCCGCGCAATGACGGTGAGGAATGGTTCTCGCGCTGGATACGGCCTTTGCTTCCGCTGGAATGACGTTTGTGGAGCGTCGTTTGACACGTCGGGCAAAACACTGGCAGAATGGCACCATCCAAGAATTCGGAACAAGCCCGCGGGTCTACCGCGGGCTTGTTTGTTTTGGCGGTAAAGGAACGTTCGTGCGTTACGCACCACCGGCCCCGAACCACCGCGTCAGCGCCTCCGTAAGTCCGCGTTGGCACTCATCTCCCACCCAGGCCACATGGCCATCGGGCCGCACCAGCACGGCGCCCGGCGCGGTGACCGCTCCGATCGCCGGAAGCTGCCAGGCGCCGTCGTAGTCGGCATCGACGATTGCGAGCCGTTTCCCCCAGGGCGTGATGTCCAGGCCGCCCGGCTTGCCGAAATTGAGCAGCACGCCGCGCGCGCCGTGCAGCAGCGTGAACAATCGTAGCTTCCGCCCGCCCACCGCGAGATCGAGATCGGGCATGCGCCGGCCGAGCAGCGCGTGGCCTTCGCCGATGTCATAGCGAATGTCGAGCCCGCTCATCATCGCGCCAAGGCGCCGGCGCGGCTCGTCCATGGCGAGCAGCTCGGAAATCACCTCGCGCGCGGCCTTGCGGCCGTCGTCGCCGCGGCGGAGCAGGGCGATCTGCGCCATGGTGTTTTTCAGCACGCGCGCGGCCACGGGATGGCGCTCGCTGTGATAGGTGTCGAGCAGGCTTTCGGGCGAGATGCGATCCACCACCTGCGCCAGCTTCCAGCCGAGATTGACCGCGTCCTGCACACCGAGGTTGAGGCCCTGGCCGCCGACGGAGTGATGAATGTGCGCGGCATCGCCGGCGAGCAGCACGCGACCCCTACGATAGGAGGCGGCCTGCCGCGCCGCATCGGTGAAGCGGGAGATCCAGGCGGGATTGTTGACGCCGAAATCGGTGCCGTAGACGGATTCGAGCGCCGCGCTGAGATCGCTTAAAGAGGGCTCGCCATCGTGCACGAGATTTGCCTCCGTCAGCACGACCAGCACGCGCCCGCTTCCCGTCTTGCTGAGGCCGTGAAAGCCGAACCTGTCGTGGCGCAGGCCGAATTGGGGCTCTTCGCGCATCTCGACCTCGGCCATGAGGTTGCTGAGCGAAGGTTTTGAGCCAGGGAAGTCGATGCCGGCGCGCTTGCGCACCAGGCTGCGGCCGCCGTCGCAGCCGACCAGATAAAGCGCGCGCAGGCGCTCGCCGCCGGACAGCGTGACGTCGAGGCCGGTCTCGTCTTCCGCAAAGCTCGTCACCTCGCGGTTTCGATAGATCGGCACCGCGAGCTCGGCCACCCATTCGGCGAGGAGGCGCTCGATGTGGTTCTGCCGCAGCGCGAGCCCGTAGGGATGGCGGGTGGGGAGATCGCCGATGTCGAGCCTGGTCCAGGCGAAGCCGGCGAGCTGGGTGATCTGCCCTTCGCGCAGAAAGCGACCCGCGATGCCGCGCTGATCGAGGATCTCGATGCTGCGCGCGTGCAGCCCGCCGGCGCGCGTCTCGACGATGTCCTGGCTCGCGCGCCGCTCGACGATGGCGACGTCGATTTGCGCCAGCGCGAGCTCGGCGGCCAGCATCAGGCCGGTCGGGCCGGCGCCGGCGATGATGACCGAATGGCCGGCGGGTGCGCGTTCCGCGCTGGTTCGGTTGCGCGACCGGGACGTCGGAAGCAGGAAAGGCATGTCGTGACCCCTCGACTGGTTGTTCGGGTCGAGGGGTCTTACGCGATCATCGGGGGCTTGAAGCAAGCCCCTTGCGCACCACATATTGAGCTGGGAGGAGGGGCTTTCCGTTTTGCGCGCTGTCGATTGACGCGTCGGGCAAAACACCTTCGTAAATGGCATCATCGAGATGCGCGCCGCTGGTCAGGCGGCTCAATCGTCCTTCGACATATCGCCGGGTTTGGTGGGGAGATCCATGGTGCCGCCCTCGCCATGTGCGAGATCGCGATCGTCGTCCGCCGTCTCGTCGGCGTCTTCGACGATCGCTTGCTGCGTGGCGTGCTCCTTGTCGATGCGCGGCTTTGAGGGCGGACGATTTTGCGCCGTCTTGCTTGGCGATGTGCCGGGTGAGTTCGTCTTGGTGGTCATGGCCGGTCGCTCCTGATTGTCCAACGCGGCTTGCGCGAATTCGTTCGTTTGACACGTCGGGCAAAACACTGGCAGAATGGCATCATCGAAACGAGTTTGAGTTGGCCCGCGCGGGAAGCAATCTGCAGTGGGCATTTTCATTTTCGCTTCGCGCGACGACAATCGCGCGCAACACAGGGTTTGACACGTCGGGCAAAACACCGGCAGAATGACATCATCGAAACGAGTTTGGTTCACCCGCGCGGGACGACATCCGCCGCGGGTTTTTTCGTCTCGGTTTCGAGATCGGACGGCGGCGGCGCATTACGGCCACGCACTCGCTTGGATAACGCGTTAGGGAGCGCCGATCGGCGCGCCGTCGTCCGAACCATTGCTGGCCGTGCACGCGCGAACGTGCCGGCCCGCGGCGCCGGGCGCGGTTAGCCCCGCGCCGCTGCGGTCTCCGGGACCGGAGATAGGGTTCGCGCCCGAAACGATCGCGCCTTGTCGCGCGATCTGCCGCGCATATTGTTTTCGAGGAGAGACGATGACCGCCTATCTGATATCGCTGGCCCTCGGGGGCCTCGTTGCCATCGTGCTGTGGGAGACGTTCTCGTGAGCGAAGAGATCGAATGCGAGCTTGAGCGTGTACCCGTCCGCTTGCCCACGCGAGGGAAGACGTCGAGGGCGCGCACGCTGACCGAGATCCGCTCGCTTGCGCGCAGCCACACCAGAACGGCCATCAGGGTACTCGTCGGCATCATGCGCAGCGAGGACGCATCTCCGGCCGCCCGCGTCTCGGCCGCCAATGCGATCCTCGATCGCGGCTGGGGCAAGGTTGCCCAGCCAGTGGAGAGCGGCGAAGACGGCATGCTGGAATTGATCCATCGGATCGAACGCATCATCGTGCATCCGCCGAGTTCGAGTGGCGGTGATGCCGTCACGACGCTCGAGATGACGGAGATCCCGATCTGCAATCGCGCCTCGATTGACGGTTGACCCGTCGGGCAAAACACTGGCAGAATGGCATCAGTTGGTGTTGCCCGCGCGGATGCAATCCGGCGCGGGCTTTGCGTTTGATGCCTTCGACTAATTCCTGGTCTGCTTGCCAGCCCGGCGCTGCACGGCATAGGCGCGCTGCACTTGGTCGCTGCAATAGGACAGCTTTCGGCCGTCGCCGGTGAAGTGCCCGTTGTAGATGATCCAGAGGATGACGCTCTTGTCGTCGGTCTTCTTGAACATCAGATTCTCGCGATCCGGGGTGGTGGCCTTGTCTTGCACGCTGAAAGCCTCCCAGCCCGAAGCAGGCTGCATCGTGCACGTCGCTCCGATTCTAACGGTGTCGGGCAGCTGAATTCGTGTGTTTTCGATCTTGCAGATGTTGGAGGCCGTCGTAATCGATTTGCCGGCGAACGCAACGATGGTGTCGTTGAACTTCGCGCAGCGCTCCTCGAAATCGGCGCCTGCCGCTGCGTAGACGCCGTCCCGCGGATGGGCTTCCTTGAGGGCTCGCTCCTGGTCGGCCTTCTGTTTTGCTTCCACCTTGGCTCTCAGTGTGGCCTCGGCGAGCGCGCGCTGTGTCGCCAGAGGGCAGTAGGCCGCACGCCAGGGTGGATCCTTGAGCTTTCCATTCAAGCGCTTCTGAACGGAGATTGTCGCATCATCGATCCGCTTGACGAACATGACTTCGTTGAATTGCCTGTTCTCCCAATTGGGATCGCGAGGGTTGAGGTTCTGCGCCAGATTGTAGTCGTCACAGACCATTCCAACCTTCAGCGAGCCTGGCGCGAGATCGATGACTTTTTTGACTTTGCAGCCCCATTCGTAACCGCTGACCGATTTCTCGCCAAGATCGATGGTAAGATTGCCGCTTTCATCGCAAGACGACTGGAAATTCTTGCCGAGCTCCGCATAGACGCCGGACTTCGGGCGCCATTTGTCGGCGGTCATCGGAGATGCTTCTTGAGCAACAGCCGACAGATCGGTTGCCGACGTCAGAAGAACGATGATCGCCACGAACGACGCGCCACGTCTCATCTCATCAGGACCCACGAATTGCTCCCGCGCTTGGGATGTCGAGCCGTTCGCCGACATGTTGCAGCTTTGCGTTCAGAATAGTGGAACAGCCACAAGTTGAGCAAGAGGGCTCGATCGTGCGGGTTATCGCGCTCCGGTCTTAAGACTATGCTTCGAAACATTGGAGAGTGGAATGTCTTGGCATGATGCCTTGCGGCGAATGTTACCCCCAATTGCGGGTTTCGAGCCCCACACAACAAGTCCATATAATGCGATACGGGACCGTGGCACTTCACCCCATCAGGGCCCTACAGCGGCGTCAATTCTCCCCGTCCATCCGCTATCGAAGACCATTTCAGGAGGCTCCTTGGACTTTGGCCGCCTTTCTCGGAGCACGACGCCTCTCCCGACTTGACCAGAACCCAACAAGGCCAATCCGACACCTTCGACAACGAAGACTGGTCCGCGATGTGGCGCAGGCGCACCGGCCTGCCCTAGGGCGAGCGAGCGCATCGAGTGTCCATCCTGAAAATTCCGACCGCCAAGATCTTCGAGCCGCTGCTGAAGCCTGCGCGCTACAAGGGTGTCTATGGTGGACGCGGCTCGGGCAAATCGCACTTCTTCGGCGAGCTCCTGGTCGAGACCTGCCAGGCCGAGCGCGGCACGCTCGCGGTCTGCATCCGCGAGGCGCAGCGCACGCTGGCGCAATCGTCGAAGCGCTTGATCGAAGGTAAGATCGCAAGCCTCGGGCTCGGCCATGGCTTCAAGTTGTTCAGCGACAAGATCGAGACGCCCGGGGACGGGCTGATCATCTTCCGCGGGCTTCAGGATCACACCGCCGACTCGATCAAATCCCTGGAAGGGTTTCGCATCGCCTGGATCGACGAGGCGCAATCCCTGAGCGCGCGCAGCCTCGCGCTGCTGCGGCCGACGATCCGCGCCAAGGACTCCGAGCTCTGGGCGAGCTGGAATCCGCGTCGCAAGAGCGATGCGATCGACGATTTTCTGCGGGGGCGACAGCCGGATGGTGCCGTGGTGGTGAAAGCCAATTGGCGCGACAATCCCTGGTTCCCTGATGTGCTCGAGGAGGAGCGATTGCTCGACCAGAAGCTTTATCCGGAGCGCTACGATCACATCTGGGAGGGCGCGTATGCCGGCGCCTTCGCGGGCGCCTATTTTGCCTCGCTGCTCTCGGAAGCGCGCGGGCAGGGTCGGATCGGGAAGGTTGCCGCGGATCCGCTGCTGCCGCTCCGTGCCTTCATCGACATCGGCGGCGCCGGCGCCGCGGCGGATGCCTTCACGATCTGGATCGTGCAATGGGTCGGCAGCGAGCTGCGAGCCGATTTTCAGCACCTGCGGCGATGGCGAAAGAGCGTGGAGCAGGCCCAGACCTACACCTTTAAAGCGGTGATCACAGTCATTGCCACCGGTCTCATGGGGGCCGTCTGGCTTGGTGTCAAGGTCGTGCTGGGCAAATGAGCCTTCATGGCGGCGGTGACGTCGCTCCGCGCCCGATCATGATCTGCTGCCCAACGAGTCGCTCATGTACAGAATCCGTATCGTCGATGCGTTCGATGACGACGTTGCCGAGACCCTGGCCGATCTCCATCGGCTCACGTTCTTCGATGCTGCGGCGATGCCCACGTTCGACGTTGGCGCCTGGTGGCTGGCTTATCACCACGAGGACGCCGTTGCCTTCGCCGGGGTTGTTCCCTCGACGCACGTTCGAAACGGCGGCTATTTCTCCAGAGTTGGGGTGTTGCAACGGTATCGGGGACGCGGCCTTCAGCGCAGATTGATGGCTGTAGTCGAAGCCAGGGGGCGGCGTATCGGATGGGACAGCATCGTCTCTGACACGACGGACAACCCGGTATCGGCGAACAACTTCATCCAGGCGGGCTATCGGCTGTTCGAGCCCGAGACCCCTTGGGCCTGGACGCATTCGCTCTATTGGCGGAAGTTTCTGCACTGAGCATTTGCCACCGCACGGAAGGCGCCGTTTATCGGTCGAACGGCGAGCGCGTGTCGGGAATGTCCGAGGACCCGGCAGCCTGGGGCTGCCGGGTCCTTTTTGCGTATTGAAGCGATGCCGGCGTGGCACTTGCGAAGTCGGTGGCGCCGGGCTTTAAGTTTGCTCTTGCAGGAAATTCGGCGGTCATAAGCCGATGTAAGGGAGAGCGCGATCGATGCCCACCAAGCCTCAATTGCCGGTACGTGCCTCGCAAGGGACGGGAGGCCCGACCGCGCTCGATGGTCTATTGGTCGTCGATTTCACACGCGTGGTGGCCGGTCCGGCCTGCACCCAGACGCTCGCCGATTACGGTGCGCACGTCATCAAGATCGAGAATCCCGATGGCGGCGACGACACGCGTGCCTATGAGCACGCGGAGATTGGAGGCGAGAGCGCCGCCTTTCTCAGCCTGAACCGCAACAAGCGCGGCATCGCACTCGATCTTGCCGTGCCGGAGGCGCGCGAGATCGCGCTGGATCTGATCCGCAAGGCAGATGTGGTCGTGGAGAATTTTTCGAGCGGGGTCATGAAGAAATTCGGGCTCGACTATGAGTCGGTCGCGCCGCTCAACCCGCGG
This sequence comes from Bradyrhizobium sp. NC92, assembly GCF_025200865.1. Lineage (NCBI taxonomy): Bacteria > Pseudomonadati > Pseudomonadota > Alphaproteobacteria > Hyphomicrobiales > Nitrobacteraceae > Bradyrhizobium > Bradyrhizobium sp. NC92. The sequence goes on along the minus strand of NZ_CP104171.1, from coordinate 5,893,477 downwards.
CTGGTCTATTGCTCGATCTCCGCCTACGGACGCAGCGGGCCCTTTGCCTCGCGGCCGGGCTTCGATCCGATCACGCAGGCGGAAAGCGGCTTCATGTCGCTCAACGGATTTGCCGATGGCCCGGCGGTTCGCACCGGCCCGCCCATCGTCGACATGGCGACGGGGATGTCTGCCTGCAATGCTATCCTGCTGGCGCTGCTGGCGCGGGAGCGGCTCGGTCGTGGCCAACGTGTCGAAGTCGCCCTGTTCGATGTCGCGATGGGGATGACCGGATTTTATGGCATGGCCTACCTCATCAACGGCGAAAATCCCGGCCGGTTTGGCAATTCACCGAGCGGGTCTCCCACCGTCGGCGTCTACGAAGCTTCTGACGGACCACTCTACATGGCCTGCGCCAACGATCGGCTCTACCGTCGGCTCGTGGTCGAGGTGCTGAATCGGCCCGATCTCATCACCGATCCGCAGTTTGCGACGCGCAAAGCCCGTTCGGAGAACAAGGAACGCCTGCGGGCAGCCATTGCCGAAGTCTTCGCCAGCGATACGCTCGAAAACTGGATGGCGAAGATGAAGCTGGCCAATATCCCGGTCGGCTATCTCCGGACGGTCGAGGAGGGCTTCAACGCCCCCGAGGCTCGCGAGCGTCATCGCGTGAACCGGATCCCGCACCCGACAGCGGAATGGGTGCCCAACATCGAGCCGCCGATCACAATGAGTTTGACGGGCGCGGTCGATCCCGTCGCGGCACCTCTGTTGGGTCAACATACGATGCAGGTCCTGCAGGATACGCTCGGCTACGACGAGCGTCGGATCGCGGATTTTGCCGAAAAGGGCGCCTTTGGCGCGGTCAAGCCTCCGAAGTCGACTTGAGGCACTGGCTCGGCTTGATTTGGCAAAGGTACCGCCGCATAAATGTGTGAAAGCGAGGGACACGAATGGCGCCTGGCCAGGAGCCGAGCATGACGCAGCCCGCAGGCCTGCAAGCCGGCGGAGAGGTCTATGCGTCAATGATCGCGAAGGCTCGGGCGCTCCTGCCGCAATTGCGTGAGCGAGCGGCGCGGACCGAGGAGCTGCGGCATCTTCCTCCGGAAACCGAAAAGGATCTCCACGACGCTGGCCTGTTCCGGATGCTCCAGCCGGCCCGGATTGGCGGTGCTGAGCTCGACTATGTCGCTCTGGTCGATTGCGCCGAGCTGCTCGGGCAGGCGGATGCGTCGGTCGCCTGGAATCTCGCCAACCTGGCAAGCCATCACTGGATGCTCGGCATGTTCGAGCAAAGGGCGCAGGATCTGGTCTGGGGCCGCAATCCGGATACTTTGATCGCATCCTCGTTCATCTTTCCCGCCGGACGCGCGACGCGGGTCAAAGGCGGATACCAGTTGCACGGTAGCTGGCCATTCTCCTCGGGCGTTGCCTCCTGCGACTGGAATATGCTTGCGAGCGTGGTCTATTCCGACGACGATGCCGACGGCATCGAGTATCGAATCTTTCTGCTACCGAGCGGCGATTACAAGGTGCTGGACACCTGGAACGTCGCCGGACTGCGCGGGACAGGATCTTGCGACGTCGAGGTCAGGGATACCTTCGTGGCTGACCATATGACGGTCGCCGTAGGGGACCTCTCAGGTGGCCCGACGCCGGGAAGCGCGGTCAATCCGAATCCCTTGTATGCGCTGCCGGTCTTCTCACTGTTTCCTTACGTCCTCTCCGGTGTCGCGCTGGGGAATGCACAGGCGTGCCTCGACGATTACACGGAGGTCGCGCGTCATCGCGTTTCGACCTACAACCGCGCCAAGCTGAGCGATTTTCAAAGCACGCAGATCAAGATCGCGGAGGCCTCGGCCAAGATCGACGCTGCGCGCCTGATCATGCGATCGGCCTGTCTCGATGCCATGGAGGACGCACGAGGCGACCGGATCCCTGACATGGCGACCAAGACCAGATATCGCCGCGACGGATCGTTTTCCGTCAACTTGTGTACGGACGCGGTCTCGATGCTGTTTGCCGCCAGCGGCGCGCGTGGTCTGTTCACGAGCGGCGTGTTACAGCGGCAGTTCCGCGATGCGCACGCGATCAACTCACATCTCGCATTCAACTTCGATGCGGCCGGGACCAACTACGGACGGGTGGCGCTCGGCCTGCCCTCCGAGAATCTCACGCTGTGAGGCCGGCCGATGAATGATCTGCCGAAGCAACCCCGCGCTCCGGATCCCGCCAACGAGTTCGCGAGCGACAGTTCGCAGATCGATCCCCGCGACTTTCGCAACGCGCTCGGAACCTACGCAACAGGCGTGACGATCATCACGGCGGCAGCGCCTGACGGCAAGCCGTACGGGCTGACCTGCAATTCCTTCGCCTCGGTCTCGCTGAATCCGCCGCTGGTTCTGTGGAGCCTCGTCGTCTATTCCTCCAGCCTGACCATCTTCCAGAACGCCAGCCATTTCAGCGTCAACGTTCTCGGCGCTTCGCAACAGGCGCTTGCGAACAAATTCGCAAAATCGTCGGACGACAAGTTCACCGGCGTCGACTGGACCCCCGGCCTCGGCAACGCGCCAGTGCTCGCCGAGAGCGTCGCCAACTTTCAATGCCGCTCCGTGAATCGCTATTACGGCGGTGACCACGTGATCTTTCTCGGCGCGGTCGAGGCATACACCTACAATGCGAAGGAGCCGCTGCTCTTTGCGCGAGGGGCATTCGGCCGCTTCATGGCCGACGATAAGAAGAACGTGCCGTAACGCCCCCTAGACAGCTTTGCGCTCTGCCGCCGAAAGCTTGTAGATCTCCAGCGCGTCCGCGTCGGCACCTCGCGCGGCCTTCGCCAGCCTGAAAAGCTGTCCGGCAAGCGCGGCCATCGGTACCGGCGTCGATGTCGCCTGTGCAACATCGGCCACCGTATCAAGGTCCTTGAGCATCGTGGCGATGTGGCCGAGCGGCGGGGTGTGAATGCCCCTGACCATCCGCGGCACGAACAGCTGGAGCGGGATGGAATCCGCAAAGCCGCCGGCGAGCGCCTCGGGCAATCGGTTGGCGTCAATTCCGGCGTTCACGGCAAGGCGTGTTGCTTCCGCGAGCACGGCCATTGCGCATCCGACGATCACCTGGTTGCACAGCTTTGTGGTCTGGCCGGCGCCGAGCGGGCCCATGTGCGTGAACCTGCGCGCCATGGCCATCATATAGGGGCGCACCCTCTCGATGTCGCCCGCTTCTCCGCCCGCCATGATGGCGAGCGTGCCTTCCTCGGCGCCCTTCGTGCCCCCGGACACCGGCGCATCGATCCAGCCCGCACCGTTCGCGTCCTTCAAGCGCGTTGCGAGGTCGCGCGCCGCGTCCGGATGGATTGACGAGAAGTCGACCACAAGCTTGCCCGCGCCAGGGGCTGCTGCCAGACCTTCGGGCCCGAAGATCACCTCCTCGACCGCCGCCGCATCCGTCACGCACATGAAAACGATATCCGAGCTCGCCAGGAGATCTCGGGGCGTGACCATACGCTTGGCGCCGGACTCGACGAGCGGCGCCACCTTGCCCTCCGAGCGGTTCCAGACAGCGACCGGATAGCCGGCCTTGAGCAGGCGTCGGGTCATGGGCGTTCCCATGAGTCCCAGGCCGAGATAGCCGAGCTTCTCGGTGCCTTGCGGGTTTGCCTTGCTCTCATCAGCCATAGGTTGCTCCTTCTGTCGCAATGGGACGCCGCCTTACCATACATTGCACATCGGCCGGCAAAACCGCCCAGCTCGCATGGCTTGCCTGATTGTTTGAACCATGAAACATTTGAGGCGGTCGGGTTGGGGGCGCCAGCGGGCGCCGGAGCAGCGGAGTGGCACGATGCGAACCGTTTCGAAGTGGATCCTGGCTTTGGGGGCGGCAGCAGCCGTGAGCGTGGGCGCAAGCCCATCATGGGGGCAGCAGACGATCCGCGTCGGCTGGACCATCCCTGCGGAGGAGTCCAAGTACTGGATGATGCGCAGGCCGGCCGAATTTCCCAATCTCGGCAAGACCTACAACATCGAATGGACCCAATTCCAGGGCACCGCGCCGATGACGCAGGCTTTGGCAGCCGGTGCACTGGACTGCGCGACCCAGGCGCCGCTCTCGCTCTCCAACGGTGTCGTCGGCGGCAATCTCAAGGCTTACATCGTGGCGCAACACGTTTTCGAGATGCCCGGCGGTTTCTCGGTCTATTGGGCCGTCATGGATGACTCGCCGATCAAGACGATCGCGGATCTCAAGGGCAAGACGGTCGGCATTTCCGTGATCGGTGGCGGCACGCAAGGACCGTTCAATCTGCTCTTGAAGCAGAATGGCGTCGATCCGGCCAAGGACATCAAGCTGGTCGAGGTCGGCTTTGCCGTCTCCGAGGACGCGCTGCGCCAAGGCCGCGTCGACGCGGTCAACATGAACCAGCCGTTTGCTGCGCGCGCGGAGGCAAAGGGCGGCACAAGGAAGCTGTTCTCGCTCTCCCAGGCCATGCCGAACATCGTGCACATCCTGGAAGCCTGCCGTGCCGATTTCGTCGACATGAACCCCGAGCTGGTCAAGGCCTATGTTCGAGATATTACCTCGGGCATGAAGAAGGCACTGGCGAACCGCGAGGAGACTCTCAAGGTCGTCAATGAAGTGCTGAAAGCCCCCATCCCGGTGCTCGAGACCTACCTGCTCAAGGACAATGATTTCGGCCGTGATCCGGGCGCGGCGCCGAACTTCCCGGCGATCCAGAAGATGCTGGATATCTATGCAGAGACCGGAATGCTGCCGAAGCTGGACGTTGCACAGTTCAAGCATCCGTCGATCGTCGCGCCGCTGCAATAGAAGCCGGGCGCGTTACCGAACCTAACATCGTGGCGTTCCGGATCATCCGGGACGCTGCATGAAGAAGATGCATATATGAAGAAGTTGCGATCACGGGTCACTACGGACGGGCTCGACCGCGCGCCGCATCGTGCATTCATGCGCGCCATGGGGCTCGACGACGCCGCGATTGCGAAGCCGATGGTGGGCATCGTCAGCATGAAGGGCGAGCAGACGCCCTGCAACATGACTCACGACTTCCAGGTAGCTGCAGCCAAGACTGGAATCGAGGAGGCCGGCGGTACACCGCGTGAGTTCTCGACCGTTTCGGTGTCCGACGGCATCAGCATGAATCATGAGGGGATGAAGTTCTCCCTGTTCTCGCGGGAGCTGATCGCCGATTCGATCGAAGCCGTGGTCCATGGGCTGGCCTACGATGCGCTGATCGGATACGGCGGATGCGACAAGACGCTTCCTGGCGTGATGATGGGCATGGTCCGCTGCAACGTGCCCTCAATTTTCATCTATGGCGGCAGCTCGCTGCCGGGCCGCGTAGATGGACGTACGCTGACGGTGCTCGATTCCTATGAGGCGGTCGGCAGCTTCATGACCGGCGAAATCGACGGCGCCACCCTCGAGCGGATCGAGCGCGCGTGTCTGCCCACGATCGGTGCGTGCGCCGGCCAATTCACCGCGAACACCATGGGCATGGTATCGGAGGCGATGGGGCTGACTATTCCCAACGTCTCGATGGTGCCCGGCGTCTATGCCGAGCGCGCGCAGATTTCGCGACGTGCTGGCCGACTGATCATGGAGATGCTGGACCGCGGCGGGCCGCTGCCGCGCGACATCGTGACGCGCAAATCCCTGGCGAACGGAGCGGCGATCGTGGCAGCCACGGGCGGCTCGACCAATGCCGCGCTGCACCTGCCGGCGATCGCGAACGAGGCCGGAATTGCATTCAGCATCGATCATGTGGGTGAGGTCTTTGCCAGGACGCCGTTGATCGGCAATCTGCGCCCCGGAGGTAAGTATACGGCGAAGGATGTCTACGATATCGGCGGCGCTGCGGTCATCATTCGCGAGCTGATCCAGAGCGGTCATATCGATGGCGGCTGCTTGTCCATCACCGGCCGCACACTTGCCGAAGAGTACGGTGCGGCCAACGCGCCCGACGGAGAGGTGGTGTACGCATCTCGCGCACCGATCATGCCTGACGGCGGCGTCGCGGTGCTGAAGGGTAACCTCTGTCCCGATGGGGCGGTGATCAAGGTCGCGGGCTTGAAGAGCCAGTTCTTCGAAGGCGTGGCGCGTGTGTTCGAGGATGAAGAAGCCTGCGTCGCAGCTGTTCGCGACCGCAGCTACAAGGCGGGCGAGGTTCTCGTGATCCGCAATGAGGGGCCGGTCGGCGGCCCCGGCATGCGTGAGATGCTCGGCGTCACCGCACTGATCTATGGGCAGGGCATGGGTGAAGAAGTGGCGTTGATCACCGATGGCCGGTTCTCAGGCGCGACCCGCGGGATGTGCATCGGCTACGTGTCTCCCGAGGCATTTGTTGGCGGTCCGCTGGCGCTCATTCGCGACGGTGACAGAATCAGGATCGATGCGGCAAATCGGCGGATGGATGTCCTGCTCGAGGAACAGGAACTCGCCGCGCGGCGAGCCGATTGGAAGCCGCGCCCGCCACGCCACCGTGCAGGTGCGCTGGCAAAATATGCGCGGCTGGTCGGGCAGGCGCCGGGCGGAGCCGTGACGCATGAAGGCCCGGCAGAATGGCCGTGGTTCGAATGACGCACCGCACGGGTGCGAAAATGACAGCCTGTCTGGCAGGCTTCTTGCTAAGCTCGTGCCGCTGAATTGTCGTGCGCGTGGGACGGAAGGCGGGATGACGGTAGTATCTGCGAGATCGAGCGAATGGGTGAGACCGGTGACGCAACAAGACCCGGCTTCCGCAATCATCGAGATCGATCGCGTCTCGCAGGTCTTTCAGACCTCCGCGCGCAAGGATCATGTTGCGCTTTCGGACATCTCGCTAACGATTGAGGAGGGAGCTTTCGTCTCCATCCTTGGCCCGTCCGGTTGCGGCAAGTCGACACTGCTCTACATCGTCGGCGGCTTCGTCAGTCCGACCAGCGGCGCGGCGAAGATGAAGGGGCAGGCGATCACGGGGCCGGGTCCGGATCGCGGACCGGTGTTCCAGGAGTTTGCGCTGTTTCCCTGGAAGACCGTGCTCGGCAACGTGATGTATGGGCCGCGTCAGCAAGGGGTTCGCGCCACCGAGGCCGAAGCGCAGAGCCGGGCCTTGATCGAGATGGTCGGCCTCAAGGGCTACGAGAACTTCTATCCCAAGGAGTTGTCGGGCGGCATGAAGCAGCGCGTGGCGCTGGCGCGGACGCTTGCCTACCATCCCGAAGTGCTGCTGATGGACGAGCCGTTCGGGGCACTGGACGCTCACACCAGGACGCGCCTGCAGAACGATCTTCTGAACATCTGGGAGCGTGACCGCAAGACGGTGCTGTTCGTCACCCATTCGGTCGACGAAGCCGTCTTCCTCTCGGACAAGGTCGTCATGATGTCGAAATCGCCCGGGCGAATCCGGCAGGTCATCGACATCGATCTGCCGCGGCCGCGCCGCCGTAACGAGCTGTTGCTTGATCCGCGCTACCAAAAATACGTCGTCGACATCGAGCGCATGTTCGATGAGAGCGACGATGCTGGCGCGCCCGCATGATGTCGCCGGCTGCCATGGTCAAGCGCGCTGCTCCGGTGCTCGCCTGCATCGGATTGCTGGTGGCGTGGCAGGTCGCGTCTCTCGCGCTCAAGAATGACAGCTTTCCCACGGCGATCGAGGCGATGCGGGCGATCCCGAGCATCCTTGGCGACAAGGAATCCCTGATCAACATCCTTGCCTCGCTGCGTCGCATGGCGATCGGGTTCGGCTTGGCCGTGCTTGTCTCGATTCCGCTTGGCCTCTTGATGGGACGCAGCGCTGCGGTCGCGGCCTTCTTCAATCCGCTGCTGATGGTGATTTATCCGGTGCCCAAGGCGGCCTTGATGCCGATCATCATGCTGTGGCTGGGCGTTGGCGACATCACGAAGACGCTGGTGATCTTCCTTGGCGTCAGCCTGCCCGTCATCTATCACAGTTTCGAAGGCGCCAAGGCCGTCGAGGAGAAGATGATGTGGTCGGGCGCAGCGATGGGGCTCTCGCCGGTGCAACGTCTGGTGCGCATCGTGCTGCCGGCGGCACTGCCGGAAATCCTCACGGGGTGTCGTACGGGATTGGTGCTGGCGCTGATCACGATGATCACCAGCGAGATGATTGCCCGTCAGTCCGGTGCCGGGAACATCCTGTTCAACGCGCTCGACATGGGCCAATACGACACCGTCTTTGCGATGATCATCATCGTGGGGGCGATGGGAATCTGCCTCGATGCGATTTTCGAGAGGGTTCGTGCCAGGCTCGTGCGCTGGTCCGAGCCGCAGTTCGACATGCCGCTGAGCTTCTCATGATGTCGCGGTTTCTCTCCCCAAATATGGCTCTTGGGATCGCCCCGATCGTACTGGTGATCGCGCTGTGGCAAGGCTTGGTGTCCTTCGGCTTCGCGCCGGCAGTTCTGCTGCCGCCGCCAGGCTTCGTCTTCGGCCGGCTGCTTCAGCAACTCGTAACTTCGACGTTCCAGCACGAGATCGCGGCGACTCTGATCAGGCTGTTTGCCGGCTTCGCGATTGCTGTCGTGCTCGGTGTCGCCATCGGCATCGCCGCCGCCGCCAATCCGGCGATCAACGCCGTGATTCGGCCGATCGTGCGCGTTCTGGCGCCTTTGCCCAAGGTCGCGCTCTATCCGGCACTGCTGCTGCTGCTCGGATTTGGCCACGGATCGAAGATTACGTTGGTGGCTGCCGATGCTCTTTTCCCGATCCTGCTCTCGACCTATTACGGTGCATCGACCGTCGAGCAGAAGCTGATCTGGTCGGCCATGGCGGCGGGAACGCCGCGCCTTGAAATTCTCTTCAAGGTGGTGCTGCCGGCGGCGATGCCGTCCATCCTGACCGGGTGCCGGATCGGCCTTGTCATTTCCTGCATCGTGGTGTTTCTGGCCGAGATGATCACGTCGACGGACGGATTGGGGCACGCGCTGGTGACTGCGGCCCGCACCTTCCAGGCGGTCGACATGTTCGTGCCGCTGATCACGATCTCGCTGCTGGGCTTGATCCTGAACGGGCTGCTGGGGGTCGTGCGCTCGTACTTGCTCCGGGGCTTCCCCGAAGCGTAACAAACAAGAATGCAGAAGACCGGGAGTGGACCATGCTGGCTGACCGCATCGAAGCAAAATGGATCGACGCGTTTTGCGAGATCTTCGAGCGTTGCGCCGTGAAAGCCGGCGATACCGCCGCGATCCTCTCGGAAACCCAGTCGCGTGCGTTGAACGTGCATCTTGCGGAACTGGCCCTGCTGCGCATGGGGGCGCGTCCGTTTCATGTGGTGATGCCAACTCCGCGTAACCGGAATATCGTCCCGGTACGCTCGACCGGGGCGAGTGAGGCGATCCAGCGGCTTGGCCCGGTCATCACCGCGCTTCAGCAGGCCGGCTTCGTAGTGGATTGCACGATCGAAGGCTTGATGCACGCGGTCGAGACGCCGGAGATCCTCAAAGCCGGCGCGCGGATCCTGGTGATTTCCAACGAGCATCCCGAAGCGCTGGAGCGCATGGTGCCGGATTCCGAGCTCGAAAAGCGTGTTCGTGCCGCGGCCAAGATGCTGCGCGGAACCAAGCGCATGCGTGTCACCTCGAAGGCAGGCACCGCTCTCGACGTCGACATGGTCGGCGCTTCCACGGTCGGTGTGTGGGGCTGGACCGACAAGCCCGGCACGCTGGCGCATTGGCCGGGTGGCATCGTCGTCAGCTTTCCCAAGAGCGGGACCATCAACGGCACGCTGGTGATGGCGCCGGGCGACATCAACCTGACCTTCAAGCGATACCTGACGTCTCCGGTGAAGATGACTCTAAAGGACGATTATGTCGTCGAGCTGGAGGGCGAAGGCACGGATGCCGCGATGATGCGTGCTTATCTCGCCGCCTGGGGCGATCGCGAGGCCTATGCCGTCTCGCATGTCGGCTTCGGCATGAATCCCGGTGCGCGCTATGAGGCGCTATCCATGTACGACCAGCGCGACACCAACGGCACCGAAATCCGGGCCGTCTCAGGCAACTTCCTGTTCTCGACCGGCGCGAATGAATTTGCAGGGCGCTACACGGCGGGGCATTTCGACCTGCCGATGATGGGAACGACCATCGAGCTCGACGGCGTTGCGGTCGTCCGCGAAGGCGTGCTCCAGGACGTGTTTGGCTAGTTGCGGTCGAGCACCGGGGGGCGCGCCAGGCCGAAGTGCCGGAGCAGGTCGACCATGGCCTGGAGCCGTTTCGCGCGATAGGCGTCGACGTCGAGCCCGGAATAATCGAGAAAGCCTGCGCCCGTGCGCAGGCCAATCCGGCCTTCGTGCATGTTGCGTGAAATGACGTCCGGCGCCCGGTAGCGCTCGCTGCCGAGCGCGCCTTCCAGATACCTGCTCGCGTAGTAGAGAATGTCGCCGCCGCCCCAGTCGATGAATTCGAGCAGGCCGAGCACGGCGTAGCGGAAGCCGAAGCCGTAGCGGATCGCCTTGTCGATCTCTTCGGCGCTGGCAACGCCCTCTTCGACCATGCGCGCAGCTTCGTTCATCGCCAGCGCCTGGATGCGGGGGACGATGAAGCCCGGTGTGGCGGCACAGACCACCGGCACCTTCCCGATGCCTTCGAGCAGCGTCTTGACCTCGTCGATGACGGCCGGGTCGGTCGCCTTGCCGGGCGAAATCTCGACCAGCGGGATCAGATAGGCCGGGTTGAGCCAATGCACATTGAGAAATCGGCGCGGGCTCACGATCGCGCCGGAGAGATCATCGACGAGGATGGTCGAGGTGGTCGACGCGATGATCGTATCCGGACCGACCTGCCTCGAGGCGGCCGCCAGCACTTCGCGCTTGAGCTCGACGATTTCAGGAACGCCTTCGAAGACCATGCCGGCTTCGGCCAACACTACGCCACTCTCGCTCGCCTGCACCACCGAGACCCGCGCAATCAGCGGATCAACATCTGCCTCGGTCAGCAGCCCCAGCTTTGACAGGCTGGCGAAGATCTTCGTGACTTCGTCGAGTGCGTCCGCCTCGAGCTTAGCAAAGTCCTCCGTGGACCGAGCCTTGATGTCGATCATCGTGACGCTATGCCCTGCATAAGCGAAGGCAACGGCGATGCCGCGGCCCATGCGGCCAGCGCCGAGACAGGCGATATTGGCGCGATTCGTCATCGATCAGAATCCATTGCGGAGTAGGGTCTGCAATTCAGTCTTGCTGAGATCGCCGAGCCCGAGCGTCTGGAGCGTTCGGCCACCGCGCGCAAAATCTTCGCCGCAGACCGCTCCGCCGATCGAGAGAAATGCTTTGGCTAGCGGCGTATCCACGCCGGCGAGGCCGGCGACAGACACCAGCAAAGACAGCCCGAGCCGCAGATCCTCCCGCATGTAGCGGTGCTCGGTCAGCACGATCTGCTCGCGCCAATCACCGGAATCGGTCAGTCGGTCGTGCGAGCCGCGGCCATACATCCAGATCTCGCCTTCCTTCGCGTAATGATGAGCGAGCGGAAAATGCGGCGCGCCGTAGCCGAGTGCCTCGCGCACTGCGATGCGTTCGGCGTCGAGCGCGTCGGTAACCCGGCGGATCGCGGCTTGCGTGCCTTCCTTGTGAATGTCCCAGCGCTCGAAATGTTCGATCGGCCCTGCGTTCATTACGATCAATGGCGGATGAATAATCGGGCCTGCGTTCATCAGTGCGCCCGATAGCGCGTCTCCGCACGCCTCGATCGCGTCTGGGAAAGCGCGTCCGATCACTTCGAGCGCGTGGGGCGCCCGGTCAAACGGGAACACGCCGACCGGGAGCCGCTTGGCGCGGATGGTGATTGCGACCTCGAACGGTCCGTGCTTGCGGGTCAGCCACGGAAGCGTGCCCGTTTCGGCAAAGCTGGCCTTGGCGTGGTTGCCGGCATCTCGCGCGGCTTGGGCGAAGATCATCGAGCCGAATGTCGCCGGTGGCAGAAAGATGATCTGGCCGTCGCGCAGATGCGGCGCGAGCCGGCGAGCGATATCTGCTTGCGCGAAGGCAGGAGCCGGGCACAGGATCAACTCCGTGCCGGCGACGGCGGCCGCCATGTCGGTCGTGACCAGCGCGAGTTTCACCTCGTGTCGGCCGTTGTGATCCTTGACCAGGACACGCGAGCCGGCGGCGCGATGCGCCGCGACCTGATCGGCATCGCGGCGCCAGAGCCGCACCTCATGGCCCGACAGCGCAAAATCGCCCGCGGCCGCGAAAGAGCCGTTTCCACCACCCAGAACCGCGATCTTCAAGACGTTTCTCCTTGGGCGCGCGATTGCGTATCAAGCTGCTTCAGAAGGAAATGCTGGACCTTGCCCAGCGCCGTGCGCGGCAGGTCGGTGACGAAGACGATCTCGCGCGGAACCTTGTAGCGTGCGAGCTGCGCCTGAAGATGTGTCTTCAATTCGTCCGCTTCGAGCCGGGAGCCGGGTCTCGCAATGACATAGGCGATCGGCACCTCGTCCCAGCGCGGGTCCGGCCGGCCGATCACGGCGCATTCGCTGACATCGGGGTGTTCGAGCAGGACGCGCTCGATCTCGGCCGGGTAGATGTTTTCTCCGCCCGAAATGATCATGTTCTTCTTCCGGTCGCGGACCCAGAAGTAGCCGTCGGCGTCGCATAGGCCGATATCGCCGGTGCGATACCAGCCGTCGTGCAGCGCCTCGCGCGTCGCGGCCTCGTTGCCCCAATATTCGAAGAATACGTTGGGACCACGCACCGCGATCTCGCCCGGCGTGCCCGCGGGCAGTTCGTTGCCGGTCTGATCGATCACCTTTGCCTCGCAACACAGGCCGGCGAGGCCGGTCGATCCCGCGCGTGAGAGATCGCCGCCAAGCCGCGTGTAGACGGCGATCGGGCAGGTTTCGGTCGAGCCATAGACCTGAAGCACCGGGACATCACGCGCGACGAAGCGCTCGATCAGGTGCGGCGGCACGATGGTTGAGCCCGTGGCAACGGCCCTGAGTGAGGAAAGATCAGCCGTCGCCCAGGCAGGATGCTCGCTTACCGCCTGGAGGATCGCAGGAACCATCACCGTGAGTGTCGGCCGTTCCCCTGCGATGGCCGCGAGTGCGGCGTCCGGCGTGAAGCGCGCATGGACCGTGACCGTCGCGCCCAATTGGAGCGCGGGCGTGGTCTGGATGTTGAGGCCCCCGACGTGGAAGAACGGCAGCACGGTCAGCACGTGATCGTCGGATGTCATGTTGTGCATGTGCTGGCTCATGACGCCGTTCCAGAACAGCGCCTCCTGACGCAGCACCGCGCCCTTTGGCCGTCCCGTCGTGCCTGACGTGTAGACGATGAGCAGCGGGCAGGAGAGGTCGGTGTGCGGATTTCGGCTCGTGCCGTCACCGCGGGCCAGCAAATCTTCGAAGGTCGTGCCGCGGGGCGGCGTGAAATCGAGGCCGACGACGGACGTCCCCACCGCGGTCTGCCCCAGCTCGGCAAGCACTCCGGAAAACGCCTGCTCGAGCACCAGGACCTTGGCGCCGGCATCTCCGAGAATGAACAGCTGCTCGGCGACGGCCAGCCGCCAGTTCAGCGGCACCAGGATCGCGCCGAGCCGCGCACAGGCGTACAGCAGAACCAGATATTCCGGCCGGTTCAGACTTAGAATCGCGACGCGATCGCCTCGGCCGATGCCGAGCTCCCGCTTCAAGGCCGTCGCGGTCCGTTCGATCCGTGCGGCGACTGCCGCGTAACTCAGCCGCTTGCCTTCGAAGGCGATGGCCGTCTTGTCTGGCGCGAACGCCGCGTTGCGGTCGATCAGGCTACAGAGGTCCACGGTCAGTCGTCCGTTTCACCGGCCTCGTACAGCGCTTCGCGCCCGATCCGGTCGAGGCAGAGCTCGGCGGTCCAGGGCAGCATCAACGAGCCGCAGCGGCTGTCCCGATAGATCCGCTCCAGCGGCAGCGAGCGAAGCATGGCCTGACCGCCGCAGGTGCGGATCGCGAGCGCGGCGAGCTCATTGGCGCCCTCCATTACCGAATATTGCGCGGCATAGGCGCGCAGCACCTGCTCCTTGGTCGGATTGGCGCGCGCCTCGGTCACGGCCTGGAACCAGATTGCCTTGATCTGCTCCAGCTTGATCTGCATCTGCGCCATCGCGATCTGCTTGGTCGGGTACATCCGCCGCTTGACCGGCGGCATGCCCGGGACTTCGCCGCGCAAGTAACGCACGGTAAAGTCGTAAGCGGCTTGCGCCAGGCCCATATAGGTCGGCGACAGCGTCAGGAACATGTGCGGCCAGCGCATCGCCGCCTGGAAATAGACGCCGCGCGGCATCAGCGCTGAATCTTCCGGCACGAACACGTCCTTGAACAGCAGGGTCCGCGAAACCGTTCCGCGCATGCCCAGCGGATCCCAGTCGCCGACGACAGAGACGCCTTCTGATTTGGCTGATATCGCCAGGTAAAGTGTGTTGCGGCGCGAGGCCTTCTCGCCTTGCTCGATCTCGGTGCAAAGCACGCCGTAATAGTCGGCGTGGCCCGAGAGCGAAGCAAAGATCTTCTTTCCGTTGACGATCCAACCGCCCGCGACCGGCCTCGCTTCAGTGCCAAAAGCAACGCCGCCCGCTGCGGCAGCTCCACCTTCGGAGAAGGGTTGCGAATAGATCGCACCGTCCTCGACGATGCGCTTGTAATGGACCGCGCGCCGCCGCTCATGCTCCGCGCGGGTCTCGGCATCCATGTCGAGATCGTCGGCGAGGGGACCCGACCACAGGGTCGAGCAGACATGCATATTCCAGGTCAGCGCGGTGGCGCCGCAATAACGGCCGATCTCGGCTGCCGCCAGGGCATAGGTCTGGTAATTGGCGCCGAGGCCGCCGTGCTTCTTGGGGACGGCGATGCCGAGCAGGCCGACGCGATGCAGATCGCGGTAATTTTCAGTCGGGAAGATCGCCTCGCGATCGTAAGTGGCGGCGCGAGCGGCAAACACGGTCTGGCCGATCTCCCTCGCGCGGGTGATGATGCCGGCCTGCTCGTCGTTCAAGCGAAATGCAGCGGGATCGAAGATCGGCGCATCCAGTGCGACCTTGTTGGTCGTGCCAATCGTCTTGTTGACTTGCATGGTCATCGCGCAGTCACCTTAGGCTTTGGTCGCGAGCGAGTTCAGGAACCGGCCGAGAGCTTCGTCGAAGGCCTCGGGGCGTTCGAGATTGGCGAGATGACCGACGCCGGCGAGCTCGACATATTCAGCCCACGGGATATAGGTCGCCGTCTTTGCCATCATCGGCGCGGGCGCGTTGCTGTCCTTTGAGCCGGACAGCAGCAGTGTGGGAACGGAGATATTTCCGAGCGTGCTGCGCTGATCGAAGCCGATGAGAGCCAGCATCATGGCGCGATAGCTCGCTTCGGGCACGCTGCCCATGCATTCGCGGGCAACCTCCATTCCGTTCGGATCGGGATCGTCGCCGACGAGCTCCTTCACCAGCGAAGGCGCCAGCGACTTCATCGTCTCCCCGCGATCGAGCGGTCCCAGCCGCGCTGCGATGAAGGATTTCTGCCAGTCGCCGTCTGCCTTTCCGAATGCAGGGCTGGTCTGCGCCAGCACGACCGCGCGTGCCAGTTTGGGGGACTGAACCAGCCACTTCTGAACAATCATGCCGCCGATGGAATGGCCGACCAGAACCGGTCTGCTGACGCCGAGTTGCTCGATGAATTGCTGCAGCGCCTGCGCCAGGGCAGCGATACTTACGCTCGCAAGCGGCGCCGATCCGCCATAACCGGGCATGTCCCATGCGATCGCGCGGAAACGGCCGCCGAATGTGGCAAGCTGCCGCCGCCAGGCGCGCGCCGCGCCGCCGATGCCGTGCAGGAAGATCAGCGGCATCGCGCCCGGATCACCCGCGGCCTCGTAGGCGAAGCGTCCGTCCTTTGTTATCATTGGCACAGGCTGCGACACGCGACATCCTTCTGCTGGCCCTTTGATGCTAACAGGCCTTTCGGGGATGGGAAGCGATAATTTTATACTTAAAGCAATTTTCGGGCCGTCTCTCATGCGGCGGCATTCGCCAGCCACGCGCCGCTTTGGTTGCAAAAACTTGAAGGTTAAAATATATCGGAAGCACGATCACGAGATCTGAGGGAGCCAGCGCATGTCCGGATTGCCGCATTCGCCGCACGCGCTGGTCACCGGTGGCGGGCGCGGCATCGGCCGAGCGATCGCTTCCTCTCTCGTAGGCGCTGGTGCGACCGTAACGGTGCTTGGCCGGAACGCGGTGGTTCTTGACGAGGCGGTCAATGCAGGTGCCGCGCACTTTGCGGCTGTCGCTGATGTCGCGAACGAAGCATCACTGAAAGCCGCGATCGCCGGGGCAAGTGCGCGCAAGCCGATCGACATCCTGGTTGCCAATGCGGGCAGCGCTGAATCGGCGCCGTTCGCGAAATCGGACGGCGCGCTCTTCAGCCGGATGATGGATGTCAATTTCATGGGCGTCGTACATGCCGTCCAGGCCGTGCTGCCGGGCATGAAGGATCGTCCCTACGGTCGCATCGTCGCGGTGGCGTCCACGGCCGGCCTCAAGGGCTACGCCTATGTCAGCGCGTATGCGGCGGCCAAGCACGCGGTTGTCGGCCTGGTGCGTTCGCTCGCCCTCGAGATGGCTGGTAGCAGCGTCACCGTGAATGCGGTGTGTCCCGGCTTCACGGACACCGATCTGGTCGCCGGCAGTATCGACAATATCATGAAGAAGACCGGCCGAACCCGCGAGCAAGCGATCGCCGAGCTCGCGAAACACAATCCGCAAGGAAGACTCATCACTCCGCAGGAGGTGGCCGACGCGGTGCTCTGGCTCTGCGGCGAGGGCGCCGGCGCGATCACCGGGCAGGCGATCGCCGTTGCCGGCGGTGAAATCTAGCGTGGCGAAGCAGGGCCGGAACATAAAAGCCAAGGAGATCCCATGAGCAGACCAGCCAATCCGGTCACCGTGCCGCTTGCGGATTACTCGCCGCAGCACTTCCTGCTCGCCGTGGTTGACGGCGTTGCGACGGTCACGCTCAATCGCCCCGAACGAAAGAATCCGCTGACGTTCGAGAGCTATCGGGAACTGACCGATTTCTTCCGCGCCTGCGCCTTCGACGACGCGGTCAAGTCCATCGTCGTCACGGGTGCCGGCGGCAATTTCTCGTCCGGCGGCGACGTGTTCGAGATCATCGGCCCGCTGGTGAAGATGGACACCAAGGGGCTGACCGCCTTCACGCGTATGACCGGCGATCTCGTCAAGGCGATGCGGGCGTGTCCGCAGCCGATCGTGGCCGCCGTCGAGGGCATCTGCGCCGGCGCCGGGGCGATCATCGCCATGGCATCGGACATGCGCCTTGCGGCGAGCGGGGCGAAGGTGGCGTTCCTGTTCAACAAGGTGGGGCTGGCCGGCTGCGACATGGGCGCTTGCGCCATCCTGCCGCGGATCATCGGGCAGTCCCGCGCCTCCGAGCTGCTCTACACCGGCCGGTTCATGGCCGCGGAAGAGGGCGAGCGCTGGGGCTTCTTCAGCCGCATCGTCACCGCGGAGCAGGTGCTGCCCCAGGCGCAGGTTCTGGCCAGGCAGGTCGCGGAAGGCCCGACCTTCGCCAACACCATGACCAAGCGGATGCTGGCGATGGAATGGGCGATGTCGGTGGAGGAGGCGATCGAGGCGGAGGCCGTCGCCCAAGCGCTGTGCATGACCACCGCGGATTTCGAGCGTGCCTTCGAGGCTTTCGCCAACAAGGTCAAGCCGGTATTCAGGGGCGACTGAGCCGATCGCAATTATCTGCAGCAAATCCAGCGAGGGGGACTTGCGGGAAATTATTTTAGGCTTAAAATAGTTTTCATGGCCGGGTGAAGTGGCGAGGCTCCCATGAAAGTCGCGATCATCGGTGGCGGACCTGCGGGTCTCTATGCTGCGATTCTGCTCAAGAAGCAGCGTCCGGGCGCGGACATCACGGTCTATGAGCGCAATCGGGCCGATGACACCTTCGGCTTCGGCGTGGTGTTCTCGGATGCGACGCTCGACAATTTCGAGAAGCACGATCTGCCGAGCTATCGCCGCATCACCCAGGAGTTCGCTTACTGGGATGACATCGCCGTGCACTTCCGCGGCACCGTGCACCGCGTCGGCGGCAACGGCTTCTGCGGCTGCTCGCGGCAGAAGCTGCTTCTGATCCTCCAGGAACGTGCACGCGAGCTGGGTGTCACCTTGCACTTCGAGGTCGATATCGACAACGAAACGCGCTTCGCCGATGCCGATCTCATCCTGCTCGCCGACGGCATCAACAGCCGTTTCCGCGAGAAATACGTCGAGCATTTCCAGCCGGAGGTCGACCTGCGCGCCAACAAGTTCGCCTGGATGGGTTCGACCAGGCCGCTTGATGCCTTCACCTTCATCTTCCAGGAGACGGAGTGGGGGCCGTTCATCGCCCATGCCTATCAGTACGAGGCCGGGCACTCGACCTGGATTTTCGAGACCGACCCTGAAACGTTCGAACGCGCCGGGCTGACGGGTCTCGACGAGGCTCAATCCGCCGCGCGGATGGCCGACATCTTCGGCTGGTTCCTCAATGGGCACAAGCTGCTGACGAACCGCTCGATGTGGCGCAACTTCCCGATGATCCGCAGCAAGCGCTGGGTCAAGGACAACATGGTGCTGCTCGGCGACGCCAAGGCGAGCGCACATTTCTCCATCGGCTCAGGCACCAAGCTCGCGATGGAAGACGCCATCGCGCTGGCCGAAGCCATGGAGAAGGCGCCCAGCATCAAGGCCGCCCTGGAGGTCTATGAGCACGGCCGCCGCGAGGAGGTCGAGAAGACGCAGCATGCCGCCGACGTTTCGCTGGTCTGGTTCGAGCATGTCGACCGCTTCTGGGATTTCGATCCGGTTCAGTTCGCCTTCGGCGTGATGACGCGCTCGAAGGCGATCACCTATGACAATCTCAAGCTCCGCGCGCCGGATTTCGTGGCGGAGGTCGACAAGTCGTTTGCGAGGCAGGTGCGCAGCAGCGGCTTCGATGTCGACACCAACCGGCCGATGGTGCCGCTGTTTCAGCCGTTCCGCCTGCGTGAGATGAAGCTCGCCAACCGCGCCGTGATGTCGCCGATGTGCATGTACTCGGCGAAGGAAGGTGTGCCGACTGATTTCCACCTGGTGCACTACGGCTCGCGCGCGATCGGCGGCGCCGGCCTCATCTTCACCGAGATGACCTGCGTTAGCCGTGAGGCCCGGATCACGCCCGGCTGCACTGGTCTGTGGAACGACGAGCAGGAGGCCGCCTGGCGTCGCATCGTGGATTTCGTCCACGGCAACTCGGCCGCAAAGATCTGCCTGCAACTGGGCCACGCCGGCCGCAAGGGCGCGACCAAATTGATGTGGGACGGCATGGACCGTCCTTTGGAGGAGGGCGGCTGGGAGATCATTTCGGCATCGCCGCTGCCCTATTTCCCCGACAGCCAGGTGCCGCGCGAGCTCGACCGCGCCGGCATGAATGCGGTGAGGGACGCTTTCGTCGCGGCGGCCGAGCGCGGCGAGCGCTGCGGCTTCGACATGCTCGAATTGCACAGCGCCCACGGCTATCTGCTCGCGAGCTTCATCTCCCCTCTGACCAACACCCGGACGGACGAATATGGCGGCTCGCTCGCCAACCGTCTGCGGTTCCCGCTCGAGATCTTCGAGGCTTTACGCGCGGTCTGGCCGTCGCACAAGCCGATGTCGGTGCGCATCTCGGCGACCGATTGGGCGGACGGCGGCATCACCGGCGATGATGCGGTCGCCATCGCACGCGCTTTTGCCGAGGCCGGCGTCGATCTCGTCGACGTCTCGACCGGCCAGACCGTGCGCCATTCGCAGCCGGTCTACGGACGCATGTTCCAAACGCCCTTCTCCGACCAGGTCCGCAACGAGGCGCGGGTCGCCACGATGTGCGTCGGCAACATCACCACGGCGGACCAGGCCAACACCATTCTGGCCGCCGGCCGGGCCGATCTCGTTGCCCTCGGCCGTCCCCATCTCGTCGACCCCTTCTTCACCATGAAGGCGGCGGCCTGGTACGGGGCAAACGACGCCTTCTGTCCCCCGCAATATCTGCCCGGAAAAGATCAGATTTTCCGCAACAGCGTGCGCGACCGGCAGGATCTCGAGGAGCTGAGAATTAAGGCTAAGCCTAAGACCCGGGCCGAGCTCAAGGCGGAGGCGACAAAGCCGCTTGCGGCGGAGTGACTGCCCGTGCGACGTTAACTCATTGCCTGTGTTTCGAGTGGAGTTAGGGCGATGAAGGCGATTATCGTCGGTGGCGGTATCGGTGGTCTCACCACGGCATTGATGTTCCGCTCGCGCGGCCTGGATTGCGAGATCTTCGAGCAGGCCGACACCATTCGCGAGCTCGGCGTCGGCATCAACACGCTGCCGCATGCCATGCGGGAGTTGGCCGGCCTCGGCCTGTTGCAGAAGCTCGACGACGTCGCTGTTCGCACCGACCAGCTCTACTATCTCAATCGCCACGGCCAGGAGGTCTGGCGCGAAGCCCGCGGCATCGACGCCGGCCACGACGTGCCGCAATTCTCGATCCATCGCGGCCGCCTTCAGGCCGTCATCCATCGCGCCGTCGAGGAGCGGTTGGGCCGCGAGGCGATCCACACCGGCTGCCGGCTCGGCGCCTTCACGCAGGACGAGGGCGGCGTCACCGCTTACTTCTTCGATCGCTCCGGCGCCCATGTCCACACCGCGCGAGGCGATATCCTGATCGGTGCCGACGGCATTCACTCGCGCGTCCGCGAGACGCTGTTTCCGAACGAAGGGCCGCCGTGCTGGAATGGCCTCATGCTGTGGCGCGGTGCGCGTGACTGGCCGCTGTTCCTGACCGGCAAATCGATGATCGTGGCCGGCGGTCTCAACGCCAAGGTGGTGATCTATCCGATCGCGGAAGGATCGAGCCCGGCGAGCCGCCTGACCAATTGGGCGGTGCTGGTGAAAGTGGGCGAGGGCAACGCGCCGCCGCCGCGGAAGGAAGACTGGTCGCGGCCGGGCCGCCGCGAAGAGCTGATGCCGCATGTGGCGCGCTTCTCGGTGCCCTATATCGACGTGAAGAGCCTGATCTCGGCAACGCCCGAATTCTACGAATATCCGACCTGCGATCGCGATCCCTTGCCATATTGGTCATCGGGCAGGGTCACGCTGCTCGGCGACGCCGCGCATCCGATGTATCCGGTGGGGTCGAACGGCGCCTCGCAGGCCATTCTCGACGCGCGCTGCCTTGCGGATGCGCTGGCGCGCGCCGAACACCCGCGTCAGGCCTTGCTCGAGTACGAGAAGAAGCGCCTGCCCATGACGGCCGAGATCGTCCGCTCCAACCGGCGCGGGGGCCCCGAGGGCGTCATCGACGCCGTCGAGCAGCTCGCGCCCGACGGTTTCGACAATGTCGACAACGTCCTGAGCTATTCCCAGCGCGAGGCCATCGTGCGCGGCTATGCCACCAAGGCAGGCTTCGCCGCGGTGCCGGGTCTTGCGGCGGTGCGCGCCTGACGCGCGCCGCTAGCCGCCGGGCGGCGGCGGAAGGAAGTGGATGTTGAACTCGGCGGCCATCGCCACGACGTCCTCCGGCTTCTGCTCCTTCATGTTGTGAAGACCCCAGAACAGGTCGAACAGCTTGCGGCTCGGCGAGACCCAGAACAGCACCTTGGCGGTCTGCTCCGACTTGTTGAAGATGCCGTGCGGCACGCCCATGCCGAGGCGGATCAGGTCGCCCGCGGTTGCCTGCGCTTCTGAATTGCCCAGCACGAAATCCAGCTTTCCCTCCAGCATGTAGAGATATTCATCCTGGTCGGGATGAATGTGCGGCGGCACGAAGGTGCCCGGCGGCAGCGTCGCGTGCCAGGAGAAGCTGTTCTCGGCGTAGCTCTTCGGCACGTAGGTCTGGCCGAGGATGTTCCAGGAAATGCCCTGGATTCCCTCATTGGCCCGCGTGATGCCGGTGATTTCGCTCTTCATTGCAGTCCTCCCGTAACGCGCTGCGCGGCTCTTGTTAGAGCATGATCATGTTCGGAAAACCGCTGCGCATTTTTGCGCTACCGCGGCCCTTCGGGTCCGATCATGCTCAGTTCGTCGCCTTGCAGTCCTTGGCATAGCGGTCGCCGTAATTCTCGAACACCTTCTGCACGATCTCGGTCTGGAACTTGCCGTCCGGACGCTTGGCGACCTTGGTCAGGTAGAAATCCTGGATCGGATAATTGTTGTGGTTGAACTTGAAGGCCCCGCGCAGCGAGGTGAAGTCGGCCTTCTTCAACGCGGCGCCAACGGCGTCCTTGTTGGAAAGGTCGCCCTTCACGGCCTTGACGGCGCTGTCGATCAGCATCGCGGTGTCGTAGGCCTGGGAGGCGTAAGTGCCGGGAACGCTATTGTAGGCGGCCTCGTAGGCGGCAACGAACTTCTTGTTCTGGGGATTGTCGAGGTTGGGTGCCCAGTTCGCGCCGCCGAACATGCCGACCGCCGCATCCTGCTGCGCCGGCAGGGTCGATTCATCGACAGTGAAGGCCGACAGCACTGGAATGGTATCGGCGAGCCCGGCCTGCCGGTACTGCTTGACGAGATTGACGCCGAGGCCGCCCGGCATGAACGTGAACAGTGCATCGGGCTTCTGTGAGGAAATCTTGGAGAGCTCCGGCTGGAAATCCAGCGTGTTCAGCGGCATGTAGGATTCCTCGACGATCTCGCCCTTGTAGTCGAGCTTGAAGCCCGCCACCGAATCCTTGCCGGCCTGATAGTTCGGCACCATCAGGTACATGCGCTTGTAGCCGCGATCCTGCGCGACCTTGCCGAGGATCTCGTGCACCTGATCGTTCTGATAGGACGTCACATAGAAGAACGGGTTGCAGTCCTTGCCGGCGAATGTCGAGGGGCCGGCATTGGGGCTGATCAGGAACGTCTTCGATTCCGTGATGGGCCGGTGGATGGCCTGGAGGATGTTGGAGAAGATCGGCCCGACCACGAAGTCGACCTTCTCGCGCTCCAGAAGGCCCTTCACCTTGGTCACCGCTGCATCCGGCTTCAGCTCGTCGTCGACGACGACGAGCTCGACGTCGCGGCCGCCCATCTTGCTGCCGAGGTCCTTCACGGCGAGCGCGAAGCCGTCGCGAACCTGCTGGCCCAGCGCTGCGGCGGGTCCCGACAGGGTCACGATCACACCGAGCTTGATTTTTTCCTGGGCGAGGGCAGGGGTGGCCACGGTGCCGAGCAGCATCGCGGCTGCGGCCAAGGTCATTTGCGTCTTCATGATCTGTCCCTCGTGACGACTGGCTTGCGCTGCAAGCCACGTACTCCAATCCAAAGCTTATGCCGATGACGGCCGCCGCGGCAAGCCGAGCGCGAGGCGTCGCATCCTGCGGGCAGCGGTGCATGCAAGCGGCGCGCCAATTATTTGAAGCCTAAAGAAATCGGCGTGCGGTCGATTGTTGCAGCTTTGGACTTGCAGCCGGCCCGGATTTATTTGAAGCTCAAAATGTTGGGGAATCCGTGCCGGCGCCAATGCCGGCCGTGAGTGGCTGCATCGACATGCTCGATTCCGAGACCAAGGCCGTCGAAACACCGGAGGACCATGCCGAAGAGCTTCGGCTGTGGCTGCGGCTCTTGACCTGCACGACGCTGATCGAGGGCGAGGTGCGCGGCCGGCTGCGGCAGCGGTTCGACGTCACGCTGCCGCGCTTCGACCTGATGGCGCAGCTCGACAAGGCGCCTGACGGCATGACGCTCTCCGATGTCTCCAAGCGCATGATGGTGTCGAACGGCAATGTGACCGGGCTCGTGGAGCGGTTGGTGGAATCAGGTCATCTCGACCGGCGGACCTCGGAGACCGACCGTCGCGTCCAGGTGATCCGGCTGACCAAGCTCGGGCGTGCCGAGTTCCGCAGGATGGCCGCCGAGCACGAGGCCTGGATCGCCGATCTGTTCGCCGACCTCTCGCCGAAGGACGTGCGCGAACTGATGCGCCTCCTCGCCAAGACCAAGGCGTCCGCGCAGAAATCGGCCGCCCGCCGCCGGCCCTGACCGTGCGGGCGCGACAGGCCGCCCACCCCTTTCCCGCATGAAAAAGCACGGGATGCCTAAAATCCCCTATTGCGCGAAATTGTTTTAAGCCTAAAATGTTTTCCAGATCGTGCTGCCGGGTGCAATCCATGCTGAAAGGAGCGTGCGATGGCCAACGCCGCCAAGATTCAAGTAACGGGCTCGTCTGACGGCAGCGCCGCGACGGCCCATGTCGATACGTTCGCGCGGCAACACCTGCCGCCGCGCGAGCTTTGGCCCGAATTCATCTTCACGCGGCCGGAGCTGCACTATCCACCGCGACTGAACTGCGTCAGCTATTTCCTCGATCGCTGGGTCGAGCAGGGCCAGGGCGATGCCCCTTGCGTCATCAGCCCAGCCGTCAGCTACACCTATCGCGAGCTGCAGGCGCTGGTGAACCGCATCGCCAATGTGCTGGTTGGCAAGCTCGGTCTCGTCACCGGCGGGCGCGTGCTGTTGCGCTCGGCCAACAACCCGATGATGGTTGCGACCTATCTCGCTGTGATCAAGGCCGGCGGGATTTGCGTCGCGACGATGCCGCTGTTGCGCGCCAAGGAGCTGTCCTATCCGATTCAGAAGGCGGAGATCACGCTGGCGCTGTGCGACGGAAAGCTCGCCGAGGAAATGGAGAAGGCGAAAGCCGCAGCGCCCGGCCTCAAACACGTGGTCTATTGGGGCAATGGCGCGGCGGGTTCGCTCGAAGCGCTGATCGCCGATGCCAGCCCTGACTTCAAGGCCGTCGATACCGCCGCCGACGATATCTGTCTGATCGCATTCACCTCGGGCACGACCGGCGATCCCAAGGGCACCATGCATTTCCACCGCGACATGCTCGCGGTCTGTGACGGTTACGCACGCAACATCCTGCGCGCCGAGCAAAAGGATCGCTTCGTCGGCTCGGCCCCGCTCGCCTTCACCTTCGGCTTCGGCGGCGTGCTGTTTCCGATGCATATCGGCGCCTCCTTTGTCGTGCTGGAGAAGACGACGCCGGACGACATTCTGAATGCGATCGAGCAGTACAAGACCACGGTCTGCTTCACGGCGCCGACCGCATACCGCGCCATGCTCGGCAAGCTCGCGGGCCGCGACATTTCTTCGCTCCGCAAATGCGTCTCCGCGGGCGAGACCCTTCCCAAGCCGACATTCGATGCCTGGCTCAAGGCGACCGGGATTAAGCTGTTGGACGGCATCGGTTCGACCGAGATGCTGCACATCTTCATCAGCGCGACCGAGGACGAGATCCGCCCCGGCGCCACCGGCAAGCCCGTGCCGGGCTATGAAGCCAAGGTCGTCGATGATGAGGGCCGCGATGTGCCGCCGGGAACGATGGGCCGTCTCGCCGTGCGCGGGCCGACCGGCTGCCGCTATCTGGCCGACGAGCGGCAGCGGAAATACGTCCAGAACGGCTGGAACATCACCGGCGACACCTATTTGATGGATAGCGACGGCTATTTCTGGTACCAGTCGCGCTCCGACGACATGATCGTGTCGGCCGGCTACAACATCGCGGGGACTGACGTCGAAGCGGCGCTGCTCACGCATCCGGCGGTCGCCGAATGCGGTGTGGTCGGTGCGCCCGACGAGGCCCGCGGCATGATCGTGAAGGCCTATGTCATTGCCGCGCCCGGCGTGACGCCTGACGCTCAGCTGGTGGCCGAGTTGCAGGAGCATGTCAAACGCGAGATCGCGCCGTACAAATATCCACGCGCCATCGAGTTCGTGGCGCAATTGCCGAAGACTGAGACCGGCAAGCTGAAGCGCTTTGCCCTGCGGCAGCTGGCGCAGGCCGCAGTGACGTCCTCGGGCGTCGCCGCGGAATGAGAGAAGGATAGAGAATTGTCAGTGACGACGCCGAAAAGCCCGCAACTCGCGGTGCTGCCAACCGCAGCCGAGGATGGAACGCGCATCAAGGCGCAGATCCTGCAGCCGTCAGGCTGGCCGCTGCCGAAGGGCTATGCCAACGGCATCGCTGCCGAGGGACGCATCGTCGTCACCGGCGGGGTGATCGGCTGGGACGCGGAGGAGCGTCTTGCGGACGGCTTCGTCGCGCAGGTGCGCCAGACCCTCGACAACATCGCCGCGATCCTGGCCGAGGCCGGTGCCCGGCCCGAGCACCTCGTGCGGCTGACCTGGTACGTCGTCGACATGGACGAGTACCTGGCCAACCTGAAGGAGCTCGGCAAGGTCTACCGCGACGTCTTCGGAGCGCACTATCCGGCGATGGCCCTGGTTCAGGTCGTCCGCCTCGTCGAGAAGGCGGCGCGCGTCGAGATCGAAGCCACCGCCGTCATTCCGTGCTGAACTCTGCCGCGATCAGCTTGCCTTTGGTCAGCTCGCTTTGGCGAGCTCGTCGTCTTCGGGCGAGTTGAGATAGATGCCGGACAGGGTGTCGACCCAGCACAGATGGTCGTGCACCTTCTTCACGCCCTCGACGTTCTCCGCGGCGACGACCGCGGCCTGACGTGCGCGCTCTTCGGTGATGACGCCGCTGAGATGAACGATCCCGTCGCGCACGATGACGTTCAGCCCGAACGGGCACCAATCGTTCCTCTCCATGGTCTCGATGATGCGGCTGCGAATGTGATCGTCATCGGCGGTCGGATCCGGCACGTCGCGGGCCAGCCCCGCCACCGCCTGCAACAGATTGGCGCGGGACACGATCCCGACGACCTTGTCGCCGCGCACGACCGGCAGCCGCTTGACGTTGTTCCGCTCCATGAGATCGACGATCTCCGCGAGCGCGGTGTCCTCCGTGATGGTCACGGGCGAGTCGGTCATCACTTCCGAGACCTTGCGGCCGTGCTCGTGGACAAAGTCGCTGGCGGATTTGCCCGGACCCAGGATGAACCGCAGCCACCGCCCGCGCTTGCGCCCGGTGCCGATTTCGCTGCGGCGGATGAAATCTCCCTCCGACACCACGCCGATCAGCTTGCCGGTATCGTCGACTACGGTGAGGCCGCTGACATGTCGCTTCAGCATGATGTTGGCCGCTTCGACGATGCTGGTGTCGGGGGTGACCGAGATGACCGATCGGGTCATGATCTGGTGGGCGCGCATGGACAACTCCGCTGGCATGTCAACTTCAATGCGCAAAGCCTAGTGAATCCGTCGGGGTGTGGTTTGACCCAGGTCAAGCGGACGAAGCTTGCCCTGATTGTCCGATTGTGATCCGCGCAGCGATTTGATGCAGCTCAACGCGCGGCGGCAGCGTCGCCATATCCTGCCGCAGGCCTAGAACGGAAGCCCGCAGGAACAATCAGCCATGAGCGTCGTGAAGATATTTCCACGGGCCGAAGCGCCGCTGCAAGCTCCCGCGGCCAGGCCGGCTGCCGAGATTCCCGAAAGGGTCGCAGGGACACCGGCTGACTGCACTTGCCCGCAAGCAACGGATACCTATCCGCTTGATCGCGCGTTCCATGCCATGCTGGCGCGGTTCACGGGCGGGATCTCGCCCGTGGCCTTGTCGCTCGCCTGGCTCGATTGGGGCGCGCATCTTGCGGCGGCGCCTCAGCATCAGATGGAGCTCTCCCGCAACATCTTCCGCGATTCCGGCCGCCTCCTGGAGGCCGCCGCGCGCGCGACATCGCAGGAGCCGTGGTCCGTCATTCGGCCGCAGGGGCGGGATCGCCGCTTCAGGGATCGGCAATGGGAAGCCGCGCCGTTCAATCTGCTTGCGCAGGCGTTTCTGCTCACCGAACGTTGGTGGCACGATGCCACGACCGGCATACGCGGCGTGTCCCACGCGAACGAAGCCATCGTCGAGTTCTCGATGCGCCAGATGCTCGACATGCTGGCACCGTCGAACTT
The DNA here is from genome assembly GCF_025200865.1 of Bradyrhizobium sp. NC92. Classification (NCBI taxonomy): domain Bacteria; kingdom Pseudomonadati; phylum Pseudomonadota; class Alphaproteobacteria; order Hyphomicrobiales; family Nitrobacteraceae; genus Bradyrhizobium; species Bradyrhizobium sp. NC92. The sequence goes on along the minus strand of NZ_CP104171.1, from coordinate 5,865,674 downwards.
TGCGGCCACCAATCCGCAGGTTCTGGAAAAAGCGTTCCAGAGCGGCGGCGAGAACTTCGTGTTCGGCTGGCAGAACTGGTGCAGCGACCTGATGCGCCTGCTCTCCGGCTCGAAGCTGGCCGACGAGGATCAGTTCGTCGTCGGCAAGACGGTGGCGGCTTCGCCCGGCAAGGTCGTCTACCGCAACAGCCTGATCGAGCTGATCCAGTACCATCCGACGACTGCGCAGGTGCGGCCGGAGCCGATTCTGATCGTGCCGGCCTGGATCATGAAGTACTACATCCTCGATCTGTCGCCGCAGAATTCCCTGGTCAAATACCTGACCGCTCAGGGCTTCACCGTCTTCGCAATCTCCTGGCGCAATCCGGACGCGAACGATCGGGATGTTGCCTTCGACGACTACCGCAAGCTGGGCGTGATGGCCGCACTGGACATGATCGGCCAGATCGCGCCGGGCCGGAAGATCCATGCCCTCGGCTATTGTCTTGGCGGCACGTTGCTGTCGATCGCCGCGGCGGCCATGGGGCGCGACGGCGACAGCCGTCTCGGCACCGTCACGCTTCTCGCCGCGCAAACCGATTTCACCGAGGCCGGAGAATTGACGCTATTCATTAACGAGAGCCAAGTTGCCTTCCTCGAAGACATGATGTGGCAGCGCGGCTATCTCGACACGACACAGATGGCGGGCGCGTTCCAGCTGCTGCGCTCCAACGAGCTGATCTGGTCGCGGCTCTCGCGTGACTATCTGATGGGCGACGGCTCGCCACCGAGCGACCTGATGGCCTGGAATGCCGACGCCACGCGGCTGCCCTATCGCATGCACTCGGAGTATCTGCGCCAGCTGTTCCTAAACGACGATCTGGCGGAAGGTCGCTATCGGGTCGAATGCAGGAGCGTCTCGCTATCGGACATTCACACGCCCATGTTCGTGGTCGGCACGCTCGCCGATCACGTCGCGCCGTGGCGATCCGTCTACAAGATCCACTATCAGGTTGATGCCGACGTGACGTTCCTGTTGACCAGCGGCGGCCACAATGCCGGCGTCGTCGCGCCGCCGCAGGAGGAGGGCCACTTCTATCAGGTGCTGACCAAGGCTGCTGACGCGCCCTATGTCGGTGCGGACGAATGGCTGAAGCTCGCCCCGCGCGTCGAAGGCTCGTGGTGGCCGGAATGGACCACTTGGCTGTCAGCGCGCTCCGGTGCGCCCTGCGATCCCCCGCAGATCGGACTTGGCGGCGCCCTTGGCCTGCCCGATGCGCCGGGGGACTACGTCCACACCTAAGCTTCCGGCTCCGAACTCGGCGCGAGATCCGAGGAGCCGAACGGTTTGGTCTTGTCCAGTTTGCGGTAGGCCTCCGAGGCCTTCCGCAACAGCTTCTTTTCCCGCTTGCGATCGAGGAATCGATTGCTGGCCTCGAGGCCGGCGCCATTCAACGATGCCGCCAACGCTTGCCCGCGTGCGTCATCGTTCAATTGTCCGAGCGACCGTTGTGCCTTGCGCAATTGCTTGAGGATGGACTTCTGCTTCGCCGCCCCATCGGCGAACAGATCTGCAAGCGACTCGACCGAATAGGTCATCCGCTTGTTGAGGAGGCGCAGCTTGTGACGTTTCTCGACATCGAGCTTTTTCAGCTTCCGGGCCTTCTTGAGCAGCGTCGTCTCCCACTCGGTCAGCCGCTCCGTCGCGTGGTCGGCGAGGGTGCGGCGGCGCAGCCGGATGGCGTCCTTGCTGCGGCGGGTCGACCAGGGGCCGCTTTCGATCCACATTGAGGTTTGCTCGACCAGGCGGCGACACCGCGCCGATTGCAGCGCGCGCGCCAGCAGCCGGTGACTCTCCGCGCGCTTCTCGTCCCAGCGCTGAAGCTCGGCGACCACGGCGAGCTCGGTGCCACTCTCAGCGACGATCCGCTCGATCGCCACGTCGAGGTCCCGCACCATGCCGAGCTGACCGTTCAGCCATTTCAGTTCGGCCCAGACATCCGGCCGCAGCGCATCGTCGACCATCGGCGAGAAGAAGCGTATGGCAGTCCGCAGATGCGTCAGTGCGATCCGGATCTGGTGCAGCGCATCGGGATCGCCGCGGCAGGTGCCGTCGTGCTGAGCCATTACCGCGTCGAGGTGACGGCGGGCGATGATCCGGAAAGCCGTGTCGCAGGCCATGCCGGGGCTGAGTCGGGCCGGCAGCGCGTTGCGCCGCGTGGCCGGCTTGGCATGCGCGTTTGCCGTCGAGCGCGTGGTCGGTCGCGACTTACTTGCCCGCATCAGTCTGATTGCCTTGTTTGCCCCTCAGCGATGACGTTCCGGCAGTTCTGAAGCGTCTGCTCTTGTGTCCCGGATGCATCGATGATCGCCCAGCCGACATGGCCGATATTATAGTGCTCTTGCAGCGCGGCAACCTCCGGCGTGGCATCCGATGCGTCTTCCCGGCGGTTGCCGATGCGCGCCTGCCGGGTCGCAAGGTCCGCGACCAGGAATAGCCCGTTCAACGCCACGTTGCGCTCGCGCGCCAGCACGGCGATTGCGTCGCGTTCGTCCTCGCGAGCGAAGACGCCGTCGATGATCGCCGAATGGCCCTGCGCCAGCACCCGCCGGGCATGCTGCACCAGCGTGTCGTAGACGCGGGCCGTGACCTCCGGCGTGTAGGCCCAAGGCGGCAGGCGGTGGGTGTCCTCGACCCCGAACATCTGCTTGCGGACGAGATCACTACGCAGCACGACGGCGCCCGGCTCCGGTGCGACGAGCGGCGCGAGCGCGTGCGCCAAGGCGGACTTTCCGGTGCCGGACAGTCCGCCCACCGCAATCAGGCGCGGAGCAGAAGGACGGATCAGCATCCCTGCGAGCTCGAAATAGCGTCGTGCCTGGTCGAGAATGCCGGGACCGTCGGAATGCGTCCGCTTGAGCCGCGCCAAGCTAACCTGGGCGCGGATCGCCGCCCGGATGGACATGAACAGCGGCAGGGTCGAGAGCGCGTCGAGATTGTCGGCCGGCGTCACGGCGAGATAGCGGTTCAGCACCATGTTTGCCGCGCCCGGCTGATGGTGCTGCAACAGGTCCATCAGCGTGAATGCGAGATCGTAGAGCACGTCGACCGTCGCCATCTGCGCGTCGAACTCGATCGCATCGAACAGCACGGGCCGATCATTGATCATGACGATGTTTGCCAGATGCAGATCGCCATGGCAGCGGCGCACGAAGCCCCGGCGACCGCGCTCTGCGAGCAGGGCGCGAATACGCAGATAGGCCGTGTGCGAGGCCTTGCCGAGTTGCTCGATCTCCTCTGCGCCGAAATGTCCGCCGGCCCGCAGACCATTCGTGTTGCCGTCGATCAGGGCCGGGATGGAGGAGACCCACGCTTTCCCGTCAGCCTGTATCGCCGCCACGTGCGAAGCCGCGATCGCGTCGGCGGCGGCCGCGGCAAGCTTCTCATCAAGCGGGCCGGCCTTGGCCAGATGATCCAGCGTTCTGCTTTCGTCGAAGCGCGACATGTCGACAGCATACTCGATCGGTCGTCCGACGCCGTCGACCTTCACCGATCCATCCGGCTCTTCCGTGATCGCCACGACGCCATGATAGATCTGCGGCGCCAGGGGCCGGTTGATGCGGATCTCCTCCTCGCAGGCCGCCTTGCGCTTTTCGAGCGTCGAATAGTCGAGGAAGGGAAACCGGACGGCGCGCTTGATCTTCAGTGCGCGCTTTGCATCCAGGAACACCGAGGCGGCATGCGTGTCGATGCGCCTCACGCCGGGATGATCGGTCAGCATCCGAAAGATGCGCTCCTGAGCCGCCGTGTCATCCTTCATCGAAGCGGACATGGGAAGCACCATCAGGGCGTCAGCACGGCCGCGCCGAGGATCTGGCCATTCCGCAGCATGGCCAGGACCTCGTTGGCCTGATCGAGCGGAAACGCCGTCGTCTCGGTGCGCACGCCGGCTTGCGGCGCGACCTTGAGAAAATCGAGGCCATCCTGCCGGGTCAAATTGGCGACCGAGACCAACTGCCGCTCCTGCCACAGCAAATCATACGGAAAGCTTGGAATGTCGCTCATGTGGATGCCGGCGCAGACGACGCGACCGCCTTTGCGCACGGCACGCAACGCCGCCGGGACCAACTCGCCGGCTGGGGCATAAATGATCGCGGCGTCGAGCGGCTCGTCGGGCACTTGGTCAGATGACCCCGCCCAGACAGCGCCGAGACGGCGTGCAAGACCTTGTGCAGCGGCATCGCCTGCCCGCGTGAATGCATGGACGGAGCGTCCCTGCCAAACAGCGACTTGCGCAATGATGTGGCCGGCGGCGCCGAAGCCATAGAGGCCGAGCCTCTCGGCGGGGCCGGCCAGGACCAGCGAGCGCCAGCCGATCAGCCCCGCGCACAGCAGAGGCGCAATCTCGACGTCGCTGCCGGCCTCGCCGAGCGGAAAAGCGTAACGTGCGTCGGCGATGGTGTGGGTCGCGTAGCCGCCGTCGCGTGTGTAGCCGGTGAACAGCGGCGCGTCACAGAGGTTTTCCATGCCCTCCCGGCAGAAGCGGCATGTTCCGCAGGTGAAGCCGAGCCAGGGAATGCCGACCCGCTCACCAGGCGCATGTGTCGTCACATTCGCACCGATGAGGTCGACCCGGCCGACGATCTCGTGGCCAGGCACGATCGGATAGCGGATGCCGGGCAGCTCGGCGTCGACGAGATGAAGATCGGTCCGGCATACACCGCAGGCGCTGATCTTCACCCGGATCTGACCCTCGCCCGGCAGGGGGGCAGCCCGCTCCTCCATCTGGAGCCGCGCTCGTGGGGCCGGCAACACCATCGCACGCATGTCTGTCTCCGGGGCGAACCGCTCCGATTGAACTATCCATAGACCGACCGAGTGGCCAGTCCTTGACGTCGGTCAACGCCGGTTCGCCCGGTTGATCGGACGGAGTTTCCCCCGGTCTTGACGCGGATCAAGGGACTCGACGACAGCCGGCCTATGATGGTGGCTCAGGAGAATTCCGATGCCCATCAAGGATGTGTTTCTGCCCCTTGTCGGCCAGCCGCGCGGGCCAGCCCTGGTCGCGATCGAGAAATGCGTTGGTGTGGCCGCCGATCTCGGCGCCAGGATCACCGCACTCGCGCTCGAGGAAGACGTTTTCGAGCGGCCGAAGGTGATGCTGCCTGACGATCGCGCTTCCGAGCAGGCCAGCCGCGAGGCCAGCGACATGCAGCAGCTGCTGAATGCCTTCACCAATGCGGCTTCCCGCGCCAACATCCGCGCCCAGAGCCGGTCGGGCAAGGTGCCCGCGGATCAGATCGGAGCGATCCTGGCCGAGCACGCTCGCTTCCGCGACCTCACGCTGGTTCCCGTGAAGCCGCACGACAGTCGAACGGAGGCCATCATCGAAGCGTTGTTGTTCGAATCCGGACGGCCGCTTCTGCTCTGTCCCGAACATCGCGCCGACGAGCTCCGGCCCGAAGTCGAGAACGTCGTGATTGCCTGGGATCATTCCGCACGGGCCGCGCGTGCGGCGGGAGATGCGTTGCCCATTCTTCAGGCTGCCACCTCGGTTCGTGTGCTGACCGTAGCGGAGGACAAGACTGACGCGGTCCTGCAATCCGGCGCGGCGCTCGTCGACCATTTGCGGGAACACGGCGTCTTTGCCTCGTTCGAAACCACGAAGGGGGGCGGCAGCTCGACCGGCAAAGTACTGGGAAGCTGGGCGAACTCCCATGGCATCGATGCCATCGTGATGGGCGCCTATCATCATTCGCGCCTGAACGAGATCGTGTGGGGCGGTGTGACAAAGACCGTCATTGGCCAGCCACCGTGCTGGGTTATGATCTCGCACTAGGCCTCTTCTTCCAGCCGGATCGTCAATCATCGGAACCGCCGCCGAGGCGGTGCATTTGTTTTCATGTCGACTTATCGTCTGAACAACCTGCTGTCGCCGCGCTCGGTCGCGCTCGTCGGCGCGAGCGCGCGTCCGGCGTCCGTGGGACGCGCCGTCCTGGAGAACATTGGCAAGGCCGGATTCAAGGGGCGGTTTGGCCTCGTCAATCCGCGCCACGCCGAGATCGGCGGCATCGCGGCGGTGAAGAGCCTGGACAGGCTGGACTTCGTGCCCGAGCTCGTCGTCGTCACCGCGCCCGCGGGCGAGATACCAGGCATCGTCGACCAGGCCGGGCGCCGCGGGTCTGCGGGGGCGCTGATCGTCTCGGCGGGGCTCGGCCAGGGACCGGGATCGCTGCACGAGGCGACCAGCGCTGCCGCGCGCAAACACGGCATGCGGCTGATCGGACCGAACTGCCTCGGCATCATGATGCCGGGCGTCAGCCTGAATGCCAGTTTCGCCGCGCACATGCCGCGGGCCGGCAACCTCGCGCTGATCTCGCAATCGGGCGCCATTGCCGCCGGCATGGTGGATTGGGCCGCGCAGCGCGGCGTCGGCTTCTCCGGCATCGTCTCGATCGGCGATCAGATCGACGTCGACATTGCCGATCTGCTCGATCATTTCGCGATGGATCACAAGACCCGCGCGATCCTGCTCTACATCGAGGCGATCAAGGACGCGCGCAAATTCATGTCGGCTGCGCGCGCGGCCGCGCGGGTGAAGCCGGTCGTGGTGGTGAAGTCCGGCCGCATGGCGCAGGGTGCGAAGGCCGCCGCCACGCATACCGGGGCGCTCGCCGGTGCCGACGCTGTCTATGATGCGGCGTTCCGCCGCGCGGGCGTGTTGCGGGTGTCCGACCTGCGCGAGCTGTTCGATTGTGCCGAGACACTCGGCCGCGTCGAATCGCCGACCGGCAAGCGTCTCGCCATCCTGACCAATGGTGGCGGCATCGGGGTCCTTGCGGTCGATCGATTGGTCGAGCTCGGAGGTATTCCGGCAACCATCTCGACTGATGCGCGCAAGAAGCTCGATGCGGCGCTGCCGCCGACCTGGTCGGGTGCAAACCCCGTCGACATCGTGGGCGACGCCGACGCCTCGCGCTACGCGGCGGCGCTGGAGGAACTGCTGGCCGACCGCGACAACGACGCAGTTCTCGTCCTCAACGTGCAGACGGCAATCGCATCGGCCGCCGAGATCGCCAAGACCGTGACGGAGCTCGTGGCTAAGTATCGCGAGCAGCACCGCCGATGGGCAAAGCCCGTGCTGGCGGCCTGGGTCGGCGCCGATCAGCACATCGTCCAGGCACTCTCCAGCGCCGGCGTGCCGAACTATCCGACCGAGGACGATGCCGTGCGCGGCTTCATGCATCTGGTCCGGCACCGCGAAGTCGTGGAGGAGCTGAGCCAGGTACCTCCCGCGATGCCCGATACGTTCGTTCCGGATGCCAGGGGCGCCAGAGAGATCGTCACGGCCGCGATCGCGGATGGCCGCCAGTGGCTCGAGCCTGTCGAGATCAAGCACCTGCTCGAAGCCTACGACATCGCGATGGTGCCGACCTATGCGGCAGCCGATGTCGAGCAGGCGGTGACCTATGCAAAGGACATCTTCGCGCAAGGCGGCACCGTCGTCCTGAAGATCCTGTCGCGGGACATCACCCACAAATCCGATGTCGGCGGCGTCGTGCTCAATCTGACGACCCCGGAGGCCGTGCGTGCGGCGGCCACGGACATTCTTGCGCGAGCCAGAAAGCTGCGGCCCGAGGCCCGCATCGGCGGCGTCATCGTCCAGGCCATGGTCGTCAAGGCAAAGGCGCGCGAGCTGATCCTGGGTCTCGCCGACGATCCGACCTTCGGCACGGTGGTCGTTTTCGGCCGCGGCGGCACGGCGGTGGAGATCATCAACGACAAGGCGCTGGCGCTGCCGCCGCTCGACCTGCAATTGGCTCGCGATCTGATCGATCGCACGCGTGTGTCGCGGTTGCTAAAGGCCTATCGCGACGTGCCGGCGGTCAAGCAGGATGCCGTCGCCATGGTGCTGGTCAAGCTGGCGCAGATGGCGGCCGACATTCCCGAGATCCGCGAATTCGACATCAATCCGTTGCTGGCGGACGAAACCGGCGTGACCGCGGTAGATGCGCGCGTCGCGGTCGCGCCGCCGCAGCGGAAGTTCGCCGGCTCTGGCCCTGCCAATTTCGCCGTTCGCGCCTATCCGTCGCAATGGGAGCGGCGCCTCAAGCTCAAGGACGATTGGCGCATCTTGGTCCGGCCCCTGCGTCCCGAGGACGAGCCGACCATCCACGAATTCCTGCGTCACGTCACGGCGCACGACCTTCGCCTGCGCTTCTTCGCCCCGATGAAGGAGTTCACCCACGAATTCATCGCGCGCCTGACCCAGCTCGACTATGCGCGTGCGATGGCCTTCATCGCGTTCGACGAGGCCACCGGCGAAATGGTCGGCGTGGTCCGGCTCCATTCCGACTCGATCTACGAGACCGGCGAATACGCGATCCTGCTGCGATCCGACCTCAAGGGCAGGGGGCTCGGCTGGGCCCTCATGCAGCTGATCATCGACTACGCGCGGTCGGAGGGCTTGAAGACCATATCGGGCGACGTGCTGCAGGAGAACACCGTGATGCTCGACATGTGCCGGCAGCTCGGCTTCGAGGTCAAGCCGGACCCGGCCGAGCCTGAAATCTGCGAGGTCAGGCTGAAGCTCTGAGCGCGTCAGCTACGATTGCGCTTCGGCCGAACTTGCGTCGTTTGGCGTCCTGGCCGTCGTCCGCAGAGTCTTGATGATGACCGCGATCAGCGGCAGCAGCACCGGCACGATGGTGCTGAGCGGATGATGCACCGCGCCTGACACCTGGGCCTGGAGCGCTCGTGCCTCGAGCTGGAGGGCTTCGATGGACGTGTCATGAATTTCGCTGGCGAGCTCGATATCGCGTCCCGACGGGGCGCGGCCAGCGATCAGGAAGAGAGCGGCTGCGATGACGAAATTGACGGCGCCGAGGATGGCGGCCGCGGCAATCGCGCTCCAGATCTGCACCAGCGCGAAATAGGCCGACAGCTCCAGCATCAGGAGCCCGAACGCGGCGATCAGCGCCGCGAAGGCGCGCAGACCGAGGCCGATCAGCAAATGGCGCAGCCTGATGTCCGCGATGATCCTGTCGGTGCGCCACAGCACGCGCAGATGTTTGATGACATTCTCGGTATTCACCTAGTGTCTCCTCAGCATGAAGCCGACGACCACGCCCAGCGCGAAAGCGGAGGCGAGCGAGGTGATCGGGCGCTCCGCAACGAGGCCCTGGAGCTGCTCCCCCTCTTGTTCGACGGTCTCGCCGAGCTCGGCGAGCGCGGCCCTGATCTGATCGGCGAGCGCTTCGGTGCGAGCTTTCGAGCTCTCGAACATCTCCTCGCCGGCGGTGCTCAACAGGCGCGTAACGTCGACCTTCAGCGCCCGTAATTCCTCGCTCATCCTGTCGCTGTCGAACATGGATTGGTGTCCTCATTGCATCCGAGCGAGCCTAAGACCCGCCCGCGCGATCGCGCTTGATTTGCGTCAAGAGGCGGAGCCCGTTCGGGGTCTTGAGACAGGTCAATCCGGCCGCCACATGCCGGCCTAGAAATGCCGGCTGAATGGGGACCAATTGTCCCGATGAGGTGGAAAGCGTGAACCACGAACCGCTGCTGCACGCGACGCCGTCCGGCGACGTGCTGAAATTGCGCCCCGAGGGGCCTTGGACCGCCGCGAACGTGGTGACGCTCGAGACGCTGTCGCGGTCGGTCGGGGCCGACGTCGATCGCTCGCGCGCCGTAACGCTGGACATGTCGGGGATCAGCGCGCTCGATACGCTCGGCGCCTGGGTCCTGGAGAAGCTGTCGCGCAGGGCCGCATCGTCAGGCAGGTCGGCCGAGTTCGTCGGCGTCGCCGATCATTTCAGCGGGCTGATGGACGAGGTGCGCCAGGTCAACCGTCGCACGCCGGCTCCAAGCGTCGCGCCCAATCCGGTTCTGGCGAGGCTCGGCGAGCTCGGCAAGTCCACGGTCGGGGCGCGGGAAGACATCACGATCTTCCTTCATATGCTCGGCGCCTTGTTCATGGCCGTCGTCGGCGTGCTGCGCCGGCCGCGTTCGCTGCGGCTGACCTCCCTGGTGTATCAGCTCTATCGCATCGGCTGGCAGGCGATCCCCATCGTCACGCTGATCACCTTCCTGATCGGCGCCATTATCGCGCAGCAGGGCTTCTTCCACTTCCGCAGATTCGGCGCGGAGTCGTATACGGTCGACATGGTCGGCATCCTGGTGCTGCGCGAGCTCGGCGTGCTGATCGTCGCCATCATGGTCGCCGGCAGGTCAGGCAGCGCCTACACAGCAGAGCTCGGCTCGATGAAGATGCGCGAGGAGATCGACGCACTCTCGACCATGGGGCTCGATCCCATCGACGTCCTGATCCTGCCGCGCGTCGCGGCCCTGGTCATTGCGCTGCCCATCCTGACCTTCATCGGATCGATTGCCGCGCTCTATGGCGGCGGCTTGGTCGCGCAGTTCTATGGCGATATGGGGCCGGCGATCTACATCGCGCGGCTGCACGAGGCCATTTCCGTCGCGCATTTCGAGGTGGGCATCCTGAAGGCGCCGTTCATGGCGCTGGTGATCGGGATCGTGGCCTGCAGCGAGGGATTGCGCGTCAAGGGCAGCGCGGAGTCGCTGGGGCGGCAGACCACGACGTCGGTGGTGAAATCGATCTTCCTGGTGATCGTGCTCGACGGCCTGTTCGCTATCTTCTTTGCCTCGATCGGAATGTGACGATGGAAGAATCGCAAGATCAGTTCGCGATCCGCGTCCGCGATCTCGTGGTCGGCTTCGGTCGTCAGACCGTGCTCGACCATCTGTCGCTCGACGTCCGCCGCGGCGAGATTCTCGGGCTGGTGGGCGCATCCGGCGGCGGCAAGTCGGTCTTGATGCGGACCATCATCGGCCTCATCCCGCGCCGGAGCGGGACCATCGAGGTCATGGGACAACCCACCGGCGGCCACGGCCGAGGCGCGGCGATGGCCTGGGGCATCCTGTTCCAGCAGGGCGCGCTGTTCTCCTCGCTGACGGTGCGCCAGAACGTCCAGTTTCCCTTGCGCGAAAATCTCGTCCTGTCGCAGGAGCTGATGGACGAGATCGCGATCGCCAAGCTCGAAATGGTCGGTCTGCGTGCCGAGGACGCCGACAAATATCCGGCGGAGCTGTCCGGCGGCATGACCAAGCGCGTGGCGCTGGCGCGCGCGCTCGCACTCGATCCGCCGATCCTGTTCCTGGACGAGCCGACCTCGGGCCTCGACCCGATCGCCGCCGGCGAGTTCGACGCGCTGATCAAGACGCTGCAAAAGACCCTGGAGCTCACCGTGTTCATGGTGACCCATGACCTCGCGAGCCTGACCACGGTCTGCGACCGCGTCGCCGCGCTCGCCGACGGCAAGATCGTGGCGATCGGCCCGATGCGCGAATTGCTGCAATCCGAGCATCCCTGGGTGCGCGCCTATTTCCACGGCAAGCGCTCGCAGATGCTGCAACACGAGATGAGATGAGAGATGGAAACCCGCGCTCCCTATGTGCTGATCGGCAGTTTCGTGCTGGCCGCGATCGTCGCGGTGTTCGGCTTCGTCTATTGGCTGAACAACACCGGCGGCATCGGGCCGCGCACGAACTATCATGTGCAATTCCAGGGTCCGGTGCCTGGCCTCCTGGTTGGCGCCGGCGTGCTGTTCAACGGCATTCGGGTCGGGGAGGTCACCCAGCTCGGGCTCGCGCCCGATAACCCGCGCTTCGTCAATGCCACGATCTCGGTTGCAACGGCGACGCCGGTGCGTGCCGACACCAAGATCGGGCTCGAATTCCAGGGCCTGACCGGCGTTCCCGTGGTGACGTTGGAGGGCGGCGCGATCGTCGCCAGGTCCGGCGAGCTGCCGACCTTGATCGCGGAGGCCGGAGCCGGCCAGAGCATGACGCAAGCGGCGCGGGATGCGCTGCGGCGGGTCGACACGGTGCTTCAGGACAATTCCGGCCCGCTGAAGGACACCATCGCCAATTTCAAGACCTTCTCCGACGGCCTCGCGCGCAACACCGGCAAGATCGACGGCATCCTGGCGGGCCTCGACAAGATGACCGGAGGCGGCACGCCCGCGCAGAAGGTCACCTACGACCTGCGCACGCCGCAGAATCTCGGGCCAGCCGGCAAGACGCTGTCCGCCTCACTGGCAATTCCCGAGCCGACGGCCGTGGCGATGCTGCAGACCCAGCGCATGCTGTTCGCGCCCAGCGGAGACAGGCCGGGCTTTGCGGACTTCCTCTGGGCTGACAGCATTCCGAAGCTGGTGCAGGCGCGCCTGATCGACAGTTTCGAGAACTACGACATCGCCCACGCCCCGCTGCGCACGACGGATCTCGGGCCGGCGGATTACCAGCTCCTGATCGACATCAGGCGCTTTCGGATCGCGACGGATGGGGAGGCTCGGGCCGAGATCGGATTGTCGGCGCGGATCGTCGACAAGAACGGCAAGGTGATCGCATCGCGGCTCATCGAGACCAGCGAAAAGCTCGACAAGGTCGATCCGGCCGCTTCAGTCGCCGCATTCGATGCGGCCTTCGCTCGCATCGCGAAGGAACTGATCGGGTGGACCGTGCAGGCGGTCTGAGGCCGACTATTCCAGCGTCTTCAGGTAGGACAGCAGGTCGTGGATCTGGTCCGGGCTGAGCTCGAAGGCCGGCATGTCGGAATGTCCGGTGGAGATCCCCTCGGCCAGCGCTTCTCCAAGGCTGTTGATCGGATAGCGCCGATGCAGGTTGCGTAGCGGAGGTGCGATCTCGAGTGGGCTCTTGGAGGCACGGTCGATCGCGTGACAGCGTGCGCAATTGGCTCGGGCAAAAGCCTTGCCGCGTTGTTCGGCGGTCGGGGCCGCTAGCGCAGGCGTGATCAGCAGCAGCCCAATCAGGCCGTGGCGCAGTGCGCTTTGCAGCATGGAAACATCATCCCGTCGAACCGTGGAAGCAGAATATGACGGCGATGCCGCTCAAATTTGATCTGGGTCAATCGGCTGCGGCTCGGTGCAGTAAAATGCAGCCGCGCGGTGGACTCGGCCTGACGTCGGGAGCGGCCGGCGCGGGGGAGCGGTGGATGAAGCCTTCCGTGGTCACGAGTGAGCCGAACGGGCATTTTTGCGGCGATTGTGCCGTGCGCGGAGCGGCGGTCTGCTCGTCGCTCGATGCAGCCGAACTCCGGGAGTTCGAGCATCTCGGCCGCCGCGTCCATTTTGATTCGGGCGAGACCGTGTTTTCCGAGGAGGACATCACGACCTCGTTCTACAACGTCCTCGAAGGCGTCATGCGGCTTTACAAGCTGCTGCCCGACGGCCGGCGGCAAATCGTCGGCTTTGCCTTGCCCGGTGATTTCCTGGGGATGAATCTGTCCGGCCGGCACAATTTTTCGGCCGATGCGATCGGCGTGGTGAACGTGTGCCAATTCCCAAGAGGGCCATTCGGCCGCTTCACCGAAGAGCGGCCGCAATTGCTCAGGCGCATCAACGAGCTGGCCATTCGCGAGTTGAGTCAGGCGCGCGACCATATGGTTCTGCTCGGCCGCCGCTCGGCCGACGAGAAGGTCGCGACTTTTTTGCTCGGCTGGCGTGAGCGGCTGGTCGCGCTCAAGGGTCCGTCCGACATCGTCGCGCTTCCGATGAGCCGCCAGGACATTGCCGATTATCTCGGCCTGACCATCGAGACCGTCAGCCGCACCTTTACCAAGCTGGAGCGTCTCGGCTTGATCGAGATCATTCACGGCGGCATCAGCCTGCTCGATCCCGCTCGCGTCGAGGCCATCGCCGCAGCCTGACCTCCTGTCCGCGACGCTCGCGGCAATTTGATCCCGATCAATGACGGCGGCCATGCCCCGCAAAATAATGCCGGAGACAAATCCGGGAGGGGATGATGCCTGCTGACGCGTTGCTGGTGACCGTTATCGTCGTCGCGATCTTCGTCGCGTTCGCCGTAGCTTTGGCTTGGGCCGACCGGCAAACCGGCGCGGGCCGGCTCGATCCGGATTCCAGGCTCTGAAGCTTCAGGTCTAGGTCCGAGTCCAGCGCGCCAGGGCCGATACTTGCCCAGGCGGCCGCTGGCCCTCGGCAGCGTCTCGACGCAATCGCGGTTTGCGTAATCCGCAACTCTGCGTCGAAGAAGACGCATCGCCGCAGCTTTCGGCTGCTGACTTCCGACGTTACTTGGCCTTTTCGTGGCATTTGGCTCAAATCGAGCGCGTGCTTTCCGGTTGAAATGCCTGGTAACGTTGACTACGCAGGAACTCGATGCCTCGTAGTCTTAGGAGCTCCGGCGTGCCTCAGGACAAGACCGGCGACCCCCGACAACAGGCGGGCAACAAACTATCGGTCCTGCGCAAGCACCCGATCTTCGCGGATCTGGAGCCGGAGGCGCTCGATCAGCTTTGCCGCTACGCCAAGCACACCAACGTCAAGCGTGGCGCGACGATCGCCGCCAAGGGCGATCCCGGCAACAATCTGTTCGCGGTGATTTCTGGCACGGTGAAGATTTCCTCCTCCTCGCCTGACGGACGGAACGCGATCCTCAATCTGATCGGTCCGGGAGAGATCTTTGGCGAGATCGCCGTGCTCGACGGCGCGCCCAGGTCGGCGGATGCGACCGCCAATACCAATTGCGAGCTCTACGTCATCGATCGCCGGGACTTCCTGCCGTTCGTGAAGAGCCAGCCGGCGCTGGCGATGAAATTCATCGAGCTGCTGTGCGCGCGTCTGCGCTGGACCAGTCAGCAGGTCGAGCAGGTGATCCTGCAGAATTTGCCGGGCCGGCTTGCCAGTGCGCTGCTAGGTCTCACTGAAGAGCGCAAGCTCGATTCGGGCAGCGGCACGCTCGCCATCACGCAGCAGGAGATCAGCGAGATGGTCGGGATGACGCGCGAGAGCATCAACAAGCAATTGCGTGCCTGGGCCGGCCGAAACTGGGTCCGCCTCGAGCATGGCGCCATCGTCGTGCTGGATACCGACGCGCTGCGCGAGCTCGCCGAGAGCGGCCTCGACGGCGAGTGATCCCTCGGGCCTAAATGTCGATGATGGCGACCGGGCGGGTCCAGCCCTCGGAGGCCCGGGCCAGCGACGTCGAGCCAGCCCGCCGTACCCACCATAGTGCGAATTGCGCCAGAAATCGATCGATGCAAGTCTTGCATCGATCGATGCCGGATTTGGCTTGGACAGAGAATGCCGCCCGCCCTAGGGACGACATTGGCGCTTGACTTCACACCTGAAGCGGAGCGACCCAAGGCGGCCTGCAGCCGGGCCGACAACGATATAATTAATTCATCAACCCAGGAGGAAAGCCCAAATGAAGACGCTCACCGGTATCATCACAGCCGTTGCACTGGCGGTCTCAGCACCCCTGGCCACCGCGCGCGATTTCCGCTCCGCCGACGTTCACCCCGCCGATTATCCGACCGTCGAGGCGGTCAAGTTCATGGGCCAGCAGCTCGCGGCGGCGAGCGGCGGCAAGCTCGGCGTGAAGGTGTTTCCGAACGGCGCCCTGGGCTCGGAGAAGGACACGATCGAGCAACTCAAGATCGGCGCGCTCGACATGATGCGGATCAACGCATCGCCGCTGAACAATTTCGTGCCCGAGACCATCGCCTTGTGCCTGCCCTTCGTCTTCCGGGATACGCAGCACATGCGCACCGTGCTCGACGGTCCGATCGGCGATGAGATCCTGGCAGCCATGGAGCCCGCGGGTCTGGTCGGCCTTGCCTATTACGACAGCGGCGCGCGCTCGATCTACACCGTCAAGGGGCCGGTCAAATCGCTGGCCGACCTGAAGGGCCTGAAGATCCGTGTCCAGCAATCCGACCTGTGGGTCGGTATGATCCAGAGCTTGGGAGCCAACCCGACGCCGATGCCCTATGGCGAGGTCTATACCGCGCTCAAGACCGGCCTCGTGGACGCCGCCGAGAACAACTGGCCGTCCTACGAATCCTCCCGTCACTTCGAAGCCGCCAAGTTCTACAACATCACCGAGCACTCCCTCGCGCCCGAAGTTCTCGTGATCTCGAAAAAGGTCTGGGACACGCTGAGCAAGGAGGACCAGGCGATGGTCCGCAAGGCAGCCAAGGAATCGGTGCCCGTGATGCGCAAGCTCTGGGACGCGCGCGAGCAGGCCGCCCGCAAGACCGTCGAGGCCGCCGGCGTCCAGGTGATCACGATCGGCAACAAGGCGGAGTTCGTCGATGCGATGAAGCCGGTCTACCAGAAGTTCGCCGGCGACGAGAAGCTGCAGAGCCTCGTCAAGCGCATCCAGGACACGAAGTAAGACAAGTCAGGGGATCGGGTCCGGCGTCGCCGCGAGGTGGCACCGGACCCCCGGAAGGAGGCTCGGGATGACAGACCCACACGTCGCAAGTCACGAGCAGGGGGCCGTAGCGGCACGCCCGTCCACCGGCTTGCTGTCGCGGATCAATGCCCCCATCGCGCGCCTTGGCATGTACCTGTCGGTGACCGGCCTGCTTGTCATCGTCGCCATCGTCTTCTACCAGGTGTTCGGACGTTACGTGCTCAACTCCAGCCCGACCTGGACCGAGAATTTGGCACTGGTCCTGATTCTCTACGTCACGCTGATCGGCGCCGCCGTCGGCGTACGCGATGCCGGGCATATCGGCATGGACAGCCTGCTGGTCATGCTCTCGGATCCCGTGCGGGAGAAGATCGAGATCGTGATCCACGTTCTGGTCGCCGTGTTCGGCCTTGCCATGGCCTATAACGGCTGGATTCTCGGCGCGTCGGTCGGCACCGTGAAGATCCCCAATCTCGGTCTGCCCGAGGTGATCCGCTATGTGCCGCTGATCGCCTCCGGCATCCTGATCGTCTCATTTTCCATCGAGCACATCATTGCGCTCCTGCGCGGCGAAGAGGTCGTCCCGTCATGGAACTGATCATCCTCGGCGCCACCTTCTTCGGCTTCCTCATCCTCGGCGTGCCGGTCGCCTTCGCGATCGGCCTGTCGGCCATCTGCACCATCCTCTACGAGGGGCTGCCGGTCGCCGTCATCTTCCAGCAGATGATGTCGGGGATGAACATCTTCTCCTTCCTCGCCATTCCGTTCTTCGTCTTCAGCGGTGAGCTGATGCTGCACGGCGGCGTCGCCGATAAGATCGTGCAGCTCGCCAAGAACCTCGTCGGGCACATCCGCGGCGGTCTCGGCATGTCGAACGTGGTCGCCTGCACGCTGTTCGGCGGCGTTTCGGGCTCCCCCGTGGCCGACGTGTCGGCGATGGGCGCGGTGATGATCCCGATGATGAAGAAGGAAGGCTTCGACACCGATTACGCCGTCAACGTCACCACCCACGCCTCGCTCGTGGGCGCCTTGATGCCGACCAGCCACAACATGATCATCTATGCCCTGGCGGCCGGCGGCAAAGTCTCGATCGGCGCGCTGATCGCCGCCGGTCTCCTGCCGGCGCTGGTGCTGATGGTCTGCATGCTGGTCGCCGCCTACGCGGTCGCGGTGAGGCGCGGCTATCCGGCCGGCAAGTTCCCGGGCTGGGCCGAGGTCGTCCGCTCGCTGGCGGCTGCGCTGCCGGGGCTCTTGATCGTCGGCATTATCCTGGCCGGCATCCTGTCCGGCGTCTTCACCGCAACCGAATCGGCGGCCATCGCCGTCACCTACACGATCCTGCTGACCTTCTTCATCTACCGCACCATGACCTGGGGCAATTTCCTGCGCGCCGCCGCCAAGGCGGTGAAGACGACGGGCGTGGTGCTGCTGCTGATCGGCGTCTCCACCATGTTCCAGTACCTGATGGGACTTTACGAGGTGGCGGATCTCGCCGGCGCGATGATGAGCAAGGTGTCGACGCAGCCCTGGGTGATCTTCCTGCTCATCAACGTCATCCTGTTCGTGCTCGGCACGTTCATGGACATGGCGGCGACCATCCTGATCTGCACCCCGATCTTCCTGCCGATCGCGATGAAGGCGGGCATGGACCCGGTGCAGTTCGGCATGCTGATGCTGATCAATTGCGCGCTCGGGCTCAACACGCCGCCGGTCGGCACCACGCAATTCGTCGGCTGCGCCATCGGCGGCATCTCGGTCGGCGCGGTGATGCGCACCATCCTGCCGTTCTATGCTGCGCTCATCGCAGCACTGATGTTCGTGACCTACGTCCCTGCATTCTCGCTGTGGCTGCCGCGCCTCTTGATGGGCTACAAGGGCTAGCCGCACCAGGGAGACATTGTCAGTGACGGACTATCGCAAGCTCTTCGATCTCACCGGCAAGACCGCGCTCGTTCTCGGCGCCGCATCCGGCATCGGCAAGTCGTCGGCCGAAGCGCTTGCGGATCTCGGTGCCCGCGTCGTCTGCGCCGATCGCGCGCTCGACGCAGCGGAGGCGACCGCCGCCGGCATTCGCGACAAGGGCGGCTGGGCGGCGGCGGCGGCTTGCAACGCCGCGAGCGCCGCGGACGTCGACGCACTCGCGAAAACCGCGATGCAGAAATTTCCGCGGCTCGACATCGCCGTGACGACGCCGGGGCTCAACATCCGCAAGACCATCCTCGACTACACCGAGGAGGATCTCGACCGCGTTCTCAACCTCAACGTCAAGGGCACGGTCTTTTTCTTCCAGGCCTTCGGCCGCATCATGGTCGCGCAGAAGGGTGGCAGCATCATCGCCTGCTCCTCGGTCCGCGCGGTGACCATCGAGCCGGGCCTCGGCGTCTACGGCTCCACCAAGGCGGCGATCGGCCTCCTGGTGAAGGGCTTTGCCTCCGAGGTCGGGCACGCCGGCGTGCGCGTCAACGCGATCGCCCCGAGCATCGCCGAGACCGCGCTGACCGGCCCGTTCAAGCAGCGCCCGGACATCTACAATCTCTACGCCGGCCACACCGTGTTCAACCGCTGGAGCAGCGCCGACGAGGTCGCGACCGCCGTCGCCTATCTCGCCTCGGACGCCGCGAGCTATGTCAGCGGCAGCACGCTGTTCGTCGACGGCGGCTGGACCGCTGTCGACGGTCCGCCGACCGGTCTCACCCAGTTGCACAAATAGCAAAAGGCGCAGCTTGGGTTGTACGTAGCGCGGCCAATTGGCTGGGCTTCCTTCGCAACCGCAGCAGGAAGCTCCGGCGCGCGCCTTGATCAAATCGCATGGGGCTTGCCGGATAAATGCGCTCGGCTGGCCGGTATTTTGGTGTTACGAACTGGGACATGAACCAGCACGCCAAGATCGACACGAAGATCGAGATCCGCCATTCGACCTGTCCGCATGACTGCCCGTCGGCCTGCGCCCTCGATGTCGAGGTGGTCGAAGGCCGCAGCATCGGCCGCGTCCGCGGCTCGAAGAAGCAGACCTACACCGCCGGCGTCGTCTGCGCCAAGGTCGCCCGCTATGCCGAGCGCATCCATCACCCCGAGCGGCTGATCTATCCGCTGCGCCGCACCGGCCCCAAAGGCTCAGGTCAGTTCGCACGCATCTCCTGGGATGAGGCGCTGGACGAGATCGGGCACCGCTTCAACCAGGCCGAGCGCGAATTCGGCGCGGAATCGATCTGGCCCTATTACTACGCGGGCACGATGGGCCTCGTGATGCGCGACGGGCTCAACCGTCTCACGCACGTGAAGAAATATTCGCGCTTCTATCAGACCATCTGCGCCAATGTCGCGCGCATCGGCTTTGCGATCGGCACCGGAAAGATCGCCGGCGTCGATCCGCGCGAGATGGCGCTGTCCGATCTCGTCGTGATCTGGGGCACCAATCCCGTCAACACCCAGGTCAACGTGATGACGCACGCCTCGCGCGCCCGCAAGGAGCGCGGCGCGAAAATCGCGGCGGTCGACATCTACGACAACGACACCATGAAGCAGGCTGACATCAAGATCATCCTGCGGCCCGGCACCGACGGCGCCTTCGCCTGCGGCGTCATGCATGTCTTGTTCCGCGACGGCTATGCCGACCGCGCCTACATGGACAAGTACACCGATTGCCCGGCCGAGCTCGAGGCGCATCTCAAGACGCGCACGCCGGAATGGGCCTCGGCCATTTGCGGCGTCCCGGTGTCGGAGATCGAGGCGTTTGCCAAGGCCGTCGGCGAGACCAAGCGGACCTTCCTGCGCCTCGGCTACGGCTTCACCCGCTCGCGCAACGGCGCCACGCAGATGCATGCGGCGCTCTGCATTCCCGCGGTGACCGGCGCCTGGCAATATGAAGGCGGCGGCGCCTTCTTCAACAATTACGCGCTGTGGCACTTCAACGAATCCATCATCGAGGGCCACGACGCCATCGACAAGTCGACGCGCGCGCTCGACCAGTCGCAGATCGGACGCATCCTTACCGGCGACGCCGAAGCTCTGCAGGGCAAGGGCCCGGTCAAGGCGATGCTGATCCAGAACACCAATCCGATGACGGTGGCGCCGGAGCAGGCGCTGGTCCGGCAGGGCTTTGCGCGCGAGGATCTGTTCGTGGCGGTGCACGAGCAGTTCATGACCGAGACGGCGCAGATGGCCGACATCGTGCTGCCGGCGACCATGTTCATGGAGCATGACGACCTCTATTACGGCGGCGGCCACCAGCACATCTCGGTCGGGCCGAAGCTGATCGACCCGCCCGGTGAATGCCGCTCCAATCACGAGGTGCTCCAGGCGCTGGCGCCGCGGCTCGGCGCCCGGCATCCGGGCTTCGAGATGACCCCGCGCGAATTGATCGACGCCACGCTGCAGCTGAGCAATCACGGCGACCTCGCCGGCCTCGAATCCGACCTCTGGCGCGATCTGCAGCCGGATTTCCGCACCTCGCATTATCTCGACGGCTTCGCTCACGCCGACGGTAAATTCCATTTCAAAGCCGACTGGACGCATCCGCCGTTCGGCCAGCTCATGGGCGATGTCGACAAGATGCCCGATCTGCCGGATCATTGGGCGGTGATCGAGCACACCGACCAGGCCCATCCGTTCCGGCTCGCGACCAGCCCGTCGCGCAGCTTCCTCAACACCACCTTCAACGAGACGCCGTCCTCGCAAGCACGCGAGGGCAGGGCCAGCGTGATGATCCACCCGTTCGACGCGGCCGCGCTCGGCATCGCCGATGGTGATGCGGTGACGCTCGGCAACGGCCGCGGCGAGACCACGCTGATCGCGACGCTGTTCGAGGGCGTGCGGCGCGGCGTCCTGATCGCCGAATCCGTTCATCCCAACAGCAACCACATCGGCGGCCGCGGCATCAACATGCTGACGGGCGCGGACACCATCGCGCCGATCGGCGGCGCGGCGTTCCACGACAACAAGGTCTGGATCAGGAAGGCGGCCTCAGCTCAGGGCGCGCATTCCGTCACGCCGTAGCCTGCGAATTCCTTCGCGATGTTCGGGTTCATCGACTTCGCCTGCGCGATGTCGGTGGCGCCGTCGCCGCCGCTTCTGCGCGCGGCGATGCCGCGGCCGTACAGCGATGATGAGGAGCGCGGGTTGCGCTGGATCGCGTCGGTATAATCCTTGATCGCCTCGGCGGTGCGCCCGAGCTTGAGGTTGACGAGCCCGCGGCTGTCGAGTGCATCGCTCAAGCCCGGGTTGATCTGGAGCGCCAGATTGCAGTCGGCGAGCGCGCCTTGCAGGTCACCGGTCGCAGCCCGGGTCCAGCAGCGATTGTTCAAGGCTTCCGCGTCCTTGGGCGCGCGGCGGAGCACCGCGTCGAAATCCGGCATCGCAAGCGCATAGGCGCGCTTGATCGCGTAGATCTGGCCGCGCTTGTAGCGCGCGATGGCATCGTTGGCGTTGGCGGTGATCTTGCGACTGAGATCGGCGATGACGGGATCTCGTGCCAGCTCGTCCGCATTCGGGGCGGGCTCCGCCTGGGGCACCTCGCAGACCGGCTTCTGCGGCTCGGGTGTTTGCGCCTCCGGCTTGGTCGGAGCCGTGTCGTCCCGCGGCCGCGTCGCCGCGCTTGCGAACGAGAAGTCCGTCGTCAGCGAGGAGGCCAGCCAAGGCACTTGCTCGCGGTTGGTGGCGGCAACGACGCCGTTCTTGGTGTTGGTCAGGGCCTGCTCGGCGCTGATGTTCGGCGCGCGCATTTCGCGCAGCAGCTCGGCGATGAACAGGCTGCGATCGGTCTTGCCGCTCGCCGTGACGGCGCCGAGCGCGGCGGAGTAGAGCACCAGCGAATTGCTCGGTGCGATCGCCGGTGCCAGGCCGGCCGAATAGCGGCGGAAGCGCCGCTCGAACGGGTTGCGGCGGGAGGCGTCGATCAGCGCGATCTTGATCGCGGCACCGCGCGTGTTCATCTCGGCGAGGATGGTGTCGAGGCTGAAGCCGTCGCGCGAGACGTCCGGCTCGGTCCAGATCTGGGCGTCGACCGGCAGCAGATAGGTCTGACGATTGGACTGGATGGCAAAGCCGTCGAAAAAGATCAGCGCCACCGCGCCGCGCTCGATGCGGTCATAGAAGCGGCCCAGCACCTGCCGCATGGCATCGCCGGTGATATTGCTCTGCCTGTCGACGACAAAGCCGCTGCGCTTCAACTCCTCGGCGACGTCCTGGGCATCGTTGGCGACGTCGCTGAGGACGAACTCATTGTCGGGATATTTCGCGTTCCCGATCACCAGCGCGATCTTCGCGGCGTCGGCCGCAGGACATGCGGCACCGCCGCTCAGCACGACCAGTCCTGCCAGCAACAACATGAATGCGGCACGCATGAAATGGCTCATCGGTGATCAAATCTCCGGTCAGGATAGCGCGCGCAAGCCCCAATTCAATCGCGAAGCGAAGTTGCGCCCACACGCTATGGTGACGCGACCTTGCAGATTGCCCTTGCGCGCGCGGCCCGACCTGCCGCAAATGGCTGCAAAACGGGACCAAGCAAGCGAGCATGCCATGACCGACCCCACAGCTGTCATCACCGAGAAGCGCGGGCAGGCGTTCTGGATCACCATCAACCGGCCGGAGAAACGCAACGCGCTGAACGGCGAGGTCATCGCCGGCATCACAAGAGCCTATCGCGATGCGCATGACGACAAGGACGTCCGCGTCATCGTGCTGACGGGCGCGGGCGACAAGGCGTTCTGCGCGGGCGCCGACTTGCAGAATTCCGGCGCGGCTTTCGCGATGGATCATTCTAAACCAAATGTCGATTATGCTGATCTGTTACGTTTGTCACAGAACGCCACCAAGCCCGCCATCGCGCGGGTCGCCGGCGTCTGCATGGCCGGCGGCATGGGTCTGTTGTGCATGACCGACATGGCGGTTGCGGCCGATCACGTCGTCTTCGGCCTGCCGGAGGTGAAGGTCGGCGTGTTTCCGATGCAGGTGCTGAGCCTGCTCCAGCGCATCGCTCCGCCCCGTCTCGTCAACGAATGGGCGCTCACGGGCGAGCCGTTCGACACCAAGGCCGCGCAGGCCGCAGGCCTGCTCAACTATGTCGTGCCTGCCGCCGAGCTCGACGCCAAGGTCGACTGGCTGATCGGCCGCATCGTCGACAAATCACCGACCGCGATCCGCCGCGGCAAATACGCCATGCGCGCGATCGCCTCGATGTCGTTCGACGAGAGCATTGCCTACACCGAAAGCCAGATCGCGCTGCTCGCGATGACCGAGGACGCCAAGGAGGGCCTGAAGGCGTTCAGCGAGAAGCGGAAGCCGGTCTGGACGGGGAGGTAGGGGGAAGCTGCCTAGGAACGGCGCACGCACCCTCGCCACGACTGTCATGCCCCGCGACGTGGCCGGCTGAAGCATGTGAGCTGTGTTTGCGGCTCATGAGTACTTGGGTGACCATGCGGGCTGTCGGCTGCTCCTTCGCGATGAGCGCGCGCAGATCACGACGGAAGTGGCGAACCAGCAGGCGGCGCTCGCAAATGACCTAACGCACGCAATCCGGAAGACGGCTTCGGCTCGTGCTCAAGGATTGAGACCCAGACCGAGCCATGGTGAACCGAGAGCATCGTAAGGACCGTGAGACGGTACAGCCCTGCGGATTGTTGAATTGAGCGTCCTACGGCATCTATTGACGCAGCCAGGTGCGGCGCGCTGCGTGAAGGTCATGTCAGCCAACCTCCCAAAGACCAGGTCGAAGTCGACCGTCAGATAACTCTGCGCTCAAATGACAATCAGGTAGCGGCCCCGTATAATGGCCCGAAGCTAAGTTAGTTCGTGAGCCGGGGGATTCATGGAGCTGCAGCGGTTTCAAAGCTGTCAGTGGAGGAGCTGTGGCAACTGCACAGGCTAATCAATGACATTCTCCGCGTAAGACTCATGATCAAGAAAGAGGAATTAGAACGTCGACTTGGGCTGCTTAGCCCCGGCGACAATAATTCGGTAACCGGTCTCAAATCGGGGGAGTGAGGTCGCCGAGCAGTGCCGCTTCCTAAACTGAACGTACGCGATTCCCTCGATCTCAGGCATGGCGAACAGGTGGAATCTGGAGACTGCAAGATAATCGGAACGGTCTCAAAGCATAGCCGCTCCATCAGCGCATCGACAAATGTCGATCCACTCCGAACAGCAATCCTTTAGGAAGACACGAAGCGCTTGGAAGACACTCCCGACCGCGACCGCATGCACTCACGGCAACGCTAAGTAGCTGGCGCTTGATGTGCTCCGGACTGTGAGCTTCTTGCCCGAGATATCGCAACCGCGAAATGAAAAGACCCTCGGGAGCCGAACATGCGGCTCCCGTGGCTCTCAGAGACCGGCCTATGCACGCTAACGAGCACAAGGTTCCGGTTGTGCGAGCTCATCTTTGCAACGACTGTTGCAAGCTCGTTACAGCGACATACAGGCGAGAGGGCTAAGATAACTTGGCAGGTGGGCGAACGACACTGATTCATTGAACTCGTTATTGTTGGGGAGACACTCGAATGAGAAAACTTTTCGCGGCTGCGGCCGGTGCTCTGGCACTCGGTCTAGCGGCTCCTGCCAGTGCGGCGGACCTGGCGGCTCGGCCGTACACCAAGGCTCCGCCGATGGTGGCTGCGATCTATGACTGGAGCGGCTTCTACATCGGCATCAACGGTGGCTGGGGCTCCTCCCATACTTGCGCCGACATCGTGGCGGTGGGGGTTGTACCGGTCGTGCCGGCTGTGGCTGAGGGTTGCCACGACGCAACCGGCGGCACGGTTGGTGGCCAGATCGGATACCGCTGGCAATCGGCAAACTGGGTCTTCGGCGTTGAGGGTCAGGGCAACTGGGCCGATTTTCACGGCAGCAACATTGGCCTTTTCACTGGTGCCGATAATCGCACCCGCATCGACTCGTTTGGTCTGATCACCGGCCAGGTGGGCTACGCGTGGAACAATGTCCTCCTCTACGTCAAGGGCGGTGCCGGAGTTGTTGGCAATCGCTTCGACAGCTACGTTCCCCCGGGCTTCCTTGGTGCTGGTACGCTCCTGGCTTCAGCACGGGAAACTCGCTGGGGCGGTACGGTCGGCGCCGGCGTTGAATTCGGCTTTGCTCCGAATTGGTCGGTTGGCTTCGAGTATGACCATATCTTCCTGGACCACCATGACACTGTTTTCACGACACCGGCTGGCGCTACTTTCGGGACTGCTCGTATTGGACAAGATGTCGACTTGGCCCTGGTTCGGGTGAACTACCGTTTTGGTGGTTTTGGCGCTCCGGTCGCCGCCCGGTACTGAGCAGCTTCACTACGAGAACAAGGGCCGGCTCGTTTGAGCCGGCCTTCTAATGACGAAGACTTACCCGCCAGTCATGCGCTCGCAGCTCGCCGACGAGCTGAACCAGGCATTCGCTTCAGCCGAGCCTCACAAGATTTGCAGCGCGATCGGACAAGCAAAGATTTCAACGTTTCAGAAATTGCAACGAACACAGGGCTGCAGCGTACAAGCATCTACCGTGCTTTCGGCACTGAACGGATTCCGAAGTTTTCGACCGTCTTGGCCGTGCTGACCGCAATGGACCTAGAGCTCAGGGTTGCTCCACGCGCTGGGGCCGAGACTAGCCGCCTAAGCAGCCAAAACCCGCCTAGTCAGTAAACGAGCGCGCTCCACCCCCGCAAACGGGGCTTCGCCTACTCTATGCCCAAGCTGCCAGGTTTGTACGTGATCAAGAACGAGACGCCGCAGTCGGTAGGCCCCAGTTGCTCAAGCGCATTTTCCGGCCGTCCGTCAACGGCACAATTCCTCCGCATGCTTCTAGCCTGGGCGGGATTTATCCTGTGAGGCTCTTTAGGCCCGCCGCCTGGATGCCCGCCACCGCGCAAGCCTCGTCATTGTCGGACGTGTCGCCGGAGACGCCGACCGCGCCGAGCAAGGTCGCGCCGTCCATGATCAGCACGCCGCCGGGGACCGGCACCAATGCGCCCTTGGCAATCGTGTTCACGGCATCGATGAAATAGGCCTGCTCCTGCGCGCGCTGGAACAAAGCGCGTGAGCCCATGCCCATGGCGAGCGCGCCATAGGCCTTGCCATGGGCAATCTCGGCGCGCATCAGGCTGGTCCCGTCCTGCGCGGCCGCGAGCTTGAGCACGCCGCGCGCGTCCAGGATGGTGACGACCAGCGGCTTCAGCGTGAGCTCGCCGGCCTTCGCGAAGGCGGCGTCGAGGATCTTTCGGGCGGTGTCGAGGGTGAGGTCAGCCATGGCTGGTTTCCTTTGCAGCTGGAGAAGGGGTGTTGGACTTGGCGCGATCGAGGCTCATGGCCAGCACACGCGCGACGTGAAGCGCTTCGCGCTTCGTGCCGTCGTGGATCTGGTGCCGGCATGAGGTGCCATCGGCGACGACGAGCGTATCCCGGTCCGCGCGTCGAACGGCCGGCAGCAGCGACAACTCGGCCATTTGCATCGAGGCGTCGTAGGTATCCGCACCATAGCCGAACGCGCCGGCCATGCCGCAGCAGCTGGACTCGATGGTGTTGACCTCAAGGCCCGGGACGAGGCGCAGCACCTGCTCGACCGGCTTGAACGCGCCAAACGATTTCTGATGGCAATGGCCGTGCACGACGGCCTTGTTCGCGACAATGCCGAGCGGCAGTTGCAGCCTTCCGGCCTCGGCCTCGCGCACCAAGAACTCCTCGAAGGTCAGCGCATGGGCGCCGACCGCCCTGGCATCGTTGTCCTTGCGCAGCGAAGCGAGCTCGTCGCGCAGCGTTAACAGGCAGCTCGGCTCGAGGCCGATGATCGGGACGCCACGCGTCGCGTATGGCGCGAAAGTCGAGACCAGCCGGTCGAGCTCGGCTTTGGCTTCGTCGACGAGACCGGCCGAGAGGAACGTGCGGCCGCAGCACAGCGGACGGCTGCCGCTCGCAGGTTTGGGCAGATGCACGCGATAGCCGCCGGCCGTGAGCACGCGCAGCGCTGCGTCCAGGTTCTCGCGCTCATAGATTCGATTGAAAGTGTCCGCGAACAGCACGACCTCGCGGCCGGTCTCCGGGCCAATGCTTTCGGCGGGCGGTACGAACACATCGCTGCGGAAGGTGGGGAGCGCCCGGCGCGCGCTGATGCCGGCAAAGCGCTCGAACAGTTTTCGCAATAGCGGGCTGCTGTTGCGCAAATTCGCCAGCGGCGCGAAGCGCGACGCAAGGCCGGCATAGCGCGGTAGATATCCGACCAGCCGGTCGCGTAACGTCAGGCCGCGGCTGGCGGCGCGCGCCGCGAGCACCTCGATCTTCATCTTGGCCATGTCGACACCGGTCGGGCATTCATGGCGGCAGGCCTTGCAGGAGACGCAGAGTTTGAGCGTCTCCATCATTTCGTCCGACGACAGCGCATCAGGGCCGAGCTGGCCTGAGATCGCAAGCCGCAGCGTGTTGGCGCGGCCGCGAGTGACGTCCTTCTCATTGCGCGTCGCCCGATAGGACGGGCACATCACGCCGCCCTCGAGCTTGCGACAAGCGCCGTTGTTGTTGCACATCTCGACCGCGCCCTGGAAGCCGCCGCCGGCGCCGGGATAAGCCGACCAGTCGAGTTTGGTCTTGAGCTCAGCGACGCGATAATCGGGCTTGAAGCGGAACAGCGAGCGGTCGTCCATTTCGGGCGCATCGACGATCTTGCCGGGATTGAGCACGCCGGCGGGATCGAAGCGCTGCTTCACCTCCCTGAAATCTGCGACGAGACGCTCGCCGAACATCGTTGCGTGGAATTCGGAGCGCACCAGGCCGTCGCCA
Source organism: Bradyrhizobium sp. NC92 (assembly GCF_025200865.1). Taxonomy (NCBI): domain Bacteria; kingdom Pseudomonadati; phylum Pseudomonadota; class Alphaproteobacteria; order Hyphomicrobiales; family Nitrobacteraceae; genus Bradyrhizobium; species Bradyrhizobium sp. NC92. The sequence continues at coordinate 5,837,672 of NZ_CP104171.1, read as the reverse complement.
TGCTCGCCGGAATGCGAGCCCTTGTACTCGCGCACCAGCGCGAAAGCCTCCTCGGCGATGGCGCGCATCGCCTTGACGTCTTTCTCCAGCTTCAGGTTCAGAACGGGGCGCACATGCAGGCAGCCCTCCGAGGCGTGCGCGTACATCGTGCCGCTAGTGCCGTGTTTGGCGAAGACTTCGTTCAGCCGCGCGGTGTAGTCGGCGAGGTGCGGCAGCGGCACGGCGCAGTCCTCGACGAAGGAGACCGGCTTGCCCTCCTGCTTCATTGACATCATGACGTTGAGGCCGGCGGCACGGAAATCGGCGATGCCGCTCTGCAGCGCCGGCTCGGTAATCTCCACCACGCCGCCCCATTTGCGCGTGTCGTTGTTCCAGCCGAAGCCGAGATCGCCCATCAGCTCGCCGAGCTGCTTGAGACGCACGAGGTTATCAGCCTGGTCCTCTTCGGCGAATTCGACCACCAGCACGGCATCCGGATCGCCCTTGATTGCCGCGGAGATGACGGGTGCGAACATCGCGATGTCGCGGCCGAGCGCGATCATGGTGCGGTCGACCAGCTCGACTGCGATCGGCTTGAGCTTGACCAGATGCTGGGCCGCGTCCATCGCCTCGTAGAAGCTGCCGAAATGGCAGACACCGAGCGCCTTGTTGCGGATCACGGGCCACAGCTTCAGCTCGACCTTGGTGGTGAAGGCGAGGGTGCCTTCGGAGCCGACCAGAAGATGCGCCATGTTGTTCGGCGCATTGCGCGGCACCAGCGCATCGAGATTGTAGCCGCCGACGCGGCGCTGCACCTTCGGGAAGCGCGCCGCGATCTCGTCGGCCTCGCGAATGCCGAGCTCGAGCATGTCGCGGAACAGCGCGCGGGTGCTGTCGCCGGCCTTGAGGTCGGAGAGATCGCGCGAGACCTCGCCGAAGCGGCTCAGCGTGCCGTCGGCGAGCGATGCCTCCATCGAGAGCGTGTTGTCGCGCATGGTGCCGTAGCGAAGCGAGCGGCCGCCGCAGGAATTGTTGCCGGCCATGCCGCCGATGGTGGCGCGGGAGGCCGTGGAGACGTCGACCGGAAACCACAGGCCGTGCTTTTTGAGCTGACGGTTGAGGTCGTCGAGCACGATCCCGGGCTCGACCACGCAGGTGCGGCCTTCGACATCGAGCGACAGGATCTGATTGAGGTGCTTGGAGAGATCGACTACGAGCCCGTCATTGACGGTCTGGCCGCATTGCGAGGTGCCACCGCCGCGCGGGGTGACCTTCAGCCCCTCGTCGCGTGCGATCGCCAGCGCCCGCAAGGCCTCGTCCATGGTCTTGGGGACCACCACGCCTGATGGCATGATCTGGTAGAACGAGGCGTCGGTGGCGTAACGGCCGCGGCTGAAGCCGTCGAACAGGACGTCGCCGGTCAATTCCGACCGCAGGCGCCGTTCGAGCGAGGAGGCGTTCGTCATCCCTGATCCCGGACTGACCCGGCGAGGCTCAGCCTCGCTGAGTTATTCATTATGGTTCCTGACCGCTTATATTGTGAATGCAAAATGAGCAAGCCGGGCGCCCTCAAGGCAGTGCCGGCGCGCCCTCTTGCGGCTCGGTCAGGTGCTCGATCGCGGCCGTCCGCTTGTTGCGCAGATGCTGGAACAGGATGTCGCTGAGCTCGCTACCGGCGCGCCGGCGCAGTGCATCGAGGATGGCCTCGTGCTCGCGCATCGCTTCCGCCCAGCGCTGCCGCTTGCGGGCGAAATTGGCGGAGTAGCGGACGCGTCGGATCCGGCCGGCAAAGTTGGTGTAGGCGGTCCTCAGCGTCTCGTTGCGCGCGGCCGCGACAATGCTCTCGTGGATGCGCTGATTGGCCTGGAAATAACCGTGCATGTCGCGATGCAGATAATGGCCGTACATCTCGTAATGCAGCTGCTCGATCGCCGTGATTTCCGCATCCGTGATGGCTTCGCAGGCGAGGCGCCCAGCCAGGCTTTCCAGGCCCGCCATGACGTCGAACAGTTCTTCCAGGTCGCGCTGGCTGAGCTGGCGCACGCGTGCGCCGCGGTTGGGCAACAGCTCGATCAGGCCCTCGGCGGCGAGCACCTTGAGCGCCTCGCGCAACGGCGTGCGGGAGATGCCGAGCATCTGGCAGAGCTGCCGCTCGGGAACGCGTGCGCCTTCGGGAATATTGCCTTCGACCACGTAGTCGCGCAGCCGCAGCAGGATCTCGCCATGGAGCGAGGCCTCGTGACGGTTTTCCTGGCGCTCGCCATTGCCGGAGGTCGGGGTGATCGGAACCCCGGTGTCGGGAATCGTCGATTTCATTTGCAGCACAGTAATTTGCCCGATTGGTCGCGTCGACGCTCGCAATCGAATACCAGATTTCGATTGAAGGGACAAAAAATGAATGCAAAATAGCTAACTGAGCCGGCCATAACCCGCCGAAAGGAGCTTTTCATGCCTCAGGGACGCCATTTCCTGCAGATTCCGGGCCCGAGCCCGGTCCCCGAGCGCGTCCTGCGCGCGATGGACATGCCGGTCATCGACCACCGCAGCGCCGAATTCGGCGAACTCGGCCGGACCGTGCTTGAAGGCAGCCAGAAGATCTTCCAGACCACGGGGCCGGTGGTGATCTTCCCCTCGTCGGGGACCGGCGCCTGGGAGGCTGCGATCGTCAACACGCTGTCGCCAGGCGACAAGGTGCTGATGGTCGAGACTGGCCACTTCGCCACGATGTGGCGGCAGATGGCCGGCCGCTTCGGCATCGAGGTCGATATCGTCCCGGGCGACTGGCGCCGCGGCGCCGATCCCGCATTGATCGAGGCCAAGCTCGCCGAGGACAGCGCGCGCACCATCAAGGCCGTCATGGTCGTGCACAACGAGACCTCGACCGGCGCGACCAGCCGCATCGCCGAGATCCGCGCCGCGATCGACCGCGCGTCGCATCCGGCGCTCTTGATGGTCGACACCATCTCCTCGCTCGGCTCGGTCGACTACCGCCACGACGAGTGGAAGGTCGATGTCAGCGTCAGCTGCTCGCAAAAGGGATTCATGCTGCCGCCCGGTCTCGGCTTCAACGCGATCTCGGAGAAAGCGCTGGGTGCGTCCAAGACCAACAAGATGCCGCGCTCCTATTTCGACTGGGAGGAGATGCTCAAGCCCAACGCCAAGGGCTTCTTCCCCTATACGCCCGCGACCAATTTGCTCTACGGCCTGCGCGAGGCGATCGCGATGCTGCTCGAGGAGGGGCTCGACAATGTTTTTGCGCGGCATCAGCGCTTGGCGGCCGCGACGCGGGCCGCGGTCAACCATTGGGGTCTCGAAGTGCTCTGCCAGGAGCCATCGGAGTTCTCGCCGGTGCTGACGGCCGTGCTGATGCCGCCGGGGCATGATGCCGATCAGTTCCGGAAAGTCGTGCTCGACAATTACAATATGTCGCTCGGCTCGGGCCTGTCGAAGGTCGCCGGCAAGGTGTTCCGCATCGGCCATCTCGGCGAATGCAACGCGCTGACGCTGCTCGGCGCGCTCACCGGCGTCGAGATGGGCCTGTCGGTGGCCGGCGTGCCGCACCGCTCCGGCGGTGTCGACGTCGCCATGAAGCTGCTGGAGCAGCGCCCGCAGGGCAATGCCGCGCCGCATCTGAAGATTGTCGGCACCTAAGCCTAAAGGTGGTCGAGGCGGGGTGGCTGGGGCAGGCCGGCCCGCCATGCACGAACGGCCCTTTGGAGAGGGGACAAGCCGGTCAAATGGTGCTATTCGGCGCCCATCAAATCTAGGGCAAGACCGGGAAGGACGCCGATGACCGTGCATACTGGAAGGCATTTCTTACAGATTCCAGGACCGACCAACGTGCCCGATCGGGTGCTGCGGGCGATGGACATGCCGACTTTGGACCATCGCGGTCCGGAGTTCGCCGAGCTCGGTTTTGCCGTGCTTGCGGCAATGCAGCGCGTGTTCCGCACCAAGCAGCCCGTGATCATCTTCCCCTCGTCCGGCACCGGCGCCTGGGAAGCGGCGATGGTCAACGTGTTGGCGCCCGGCGACAAGGTCCTGATGTGCGAGACCGGCCAGTTCGCCGTGCTGTGGCGCGGCATTGCCGACAAGTTCAAGCTCGACGTCGACTTCATCCCGAGCGATTGGCGCCATGGCGCCGATCTCGCCGAGATCGAGCAGCGCCTTGCCGCCGACAAGCAGCACGCCATCAAGGCGGTCTGCGTCGTGCACAACGAGACCTCGACCGGCTGCGTGACGCCGCCGCTGGAGGTGCGCAAGATTCTCGATCGCACCAAGCATCCGGCGCTGCTGATGGTCGACACCATCTCCGGCCTCGGCTCGATGGAATATGAGCACGACGCCTGGGGCATCGACGTTTCGGTCGCCGGCTCGCAGAAGGGCCTGATGCTGCCGCCAGGCCTCGGCTTCAACGCCGTGTCGGAAAAGGCGCTTGCGGTTGCCAAGGCCAATTCGGGCATGCGCTCCTATTGGGATTGGCAGGAGGTCATCGGCTTCAACAAGCTCGGCACCTTCCCCTACACGCCCGCGACCAACCTGCTCTACGGCCTGCGCGAAGCGGTGAAGATGCTGGAGGAGGAGGGGCTGGAGAACGTCTGGACCCGCCACAAGCGCCACAGCGCCGCGACGCGCGCTGCGGTCAAGGTCTGGGGCCTCGAGACGCAATGTGCCGATCCCGCCGCGCATTCTCCGGCGCTGACCGGCGTGCGCGTGCCCGAGGGCTTTGACGCCGATGCCTTCCGCAAGGTGGTGCTGGAAAACTTCGACATGTCGCTCGGCACCGGCCTGAACAAGGTCAAGGGCAAGGTGTTCCGCATCGGCCATATCGGCCATTTCAACGATCTGATGCTGATGGGTACGCTCGCAGGCGTGGAGATGGGCCTCGACCTCGCAAAGATCCCGCACCGGAGCGGCGGCGTGCTCGCGGCCATGGACGTCCTGAAGGGACGCGACGTGGTGCCGATGACCAAGGCTCAGGTTGCCTAAAGGCAGCCTGACTGAACTTTAGTGAAGAAAGTGAGCGCGCGATGAACGCACCGACGACGACTAGCGAAGACCTGCTCTACTCCGTCTCGGACGGCATCGCGCGGATCACCTTCAATCGCCCGCACGCCCGCAACGCCATGACCTTCGCCATGTATGACCGCATGGCTGAGATCTGCCAGGAGATCAACGCCGACCGCTCGATCAAGGCGCTGATCCTGACCGGCGCGGGCGACAAGGCGTTCGCTTCCGGCACGGACATCTCGCAATTCCGTGCGTTCAAGACCGCGCAGGACGCGCTCGACTACGAGGCCCGGATCGACCGCGTGCTCGGCACGCTGGAGCAGTGCCGCGTGCCCGTGATCGCGGCGATCGCCGGCGCCTGCACCGGCGGCGGCGCGGGCATTGCGGCCTGCTGCGATCTTCGCATCGGTACCGAAACGACGCGGATGGGTTTTCCGATCGCGCGCACGCTCGGCAATTGCCTGTCGATGTCGAACATCAGCCGTGTCGTCGCGCTGGTCGGTCCCGCCCGCACCAAGGATATGATCTTCAAGGCGCGCCTGGTCGAGGCGCCGGAGGCGCTGGCGCTCGGCCTGCTCAACGAGGTCGTGCCTGACGTGGAGACGCTGCAGCGCCGCGCCGACGAGACCGCGAAGCTCGTCGCCAGCCACGCGCCGTTGACGCTGGAAGCGACCAAGGAAGCGGTGCGCCGCATCCGCCGGACGCTATCGCGCGAGGAAGGCGAGGACCTGATCCTGAAAGCCTACATGAGCGAAGATTTCCGCGAGGGCATGGACGCCTTCCTCAACAAGCGGGCGCCGGTCTGGAAGGGCAGGTAGCGCGCTCCTTCAATACGGCTGCAACGCCTCCGTATCCAGTCCCACCCAAAGCGCACCGGACAGCCGCCAGCAACCGCGATCTCGACAATACCCGTTTTGCGCGTTGCGCAGTCTCTTAGGGGTACGGTTGGCTATCTTACCGTCCCAACAAAATATCCGTCTGCGTCTCCGTCCTTGGTGAACCTGGGACAGACGCAAAAGCCTCCCGGTGAGCTGCGAGTTGGACAAATGACCTCTGGTGTTCCCGGCGGCAGTTCGGAGGCATTCACGAGGCATTGCGATTTAGGTTTGGGATCCTGCGGAGCGCTCTTGGCGAACACGGTTGTACCAACGTCGGCTAGCATCAGAACAACAAGGACGCCCCGAAAAACGCTCATGCGTAGTCCTTTTTGCGGTGGCAATCTAATTGAGCGGTTTCTTCAACAGGGCCGCTCATCGGCTAGCGACGCGCTATGACAAATTTACCGCTACTCCTCGCCTTTCCAACTCGCCCAATCAGGCTGGCTATGGCTCGGCGCTAACAAGTCTCGTCCAAGATTGATAACGCAAAATCGAACCTGTGGCGGAGTTTAGGTTCATTCCTCACGGCGATAAATACCTTGCCGCATCTGTGTCTCGCGAATTTCTTGATAACTCGTCGCTTCATCTATGAGACGCGTGGTGCATGAGCGTTCGAACTGCTCGGCGACAATTTGGGCGCGGTTGGCGATGTTGTGCTGAGTGGCTGTTAGGACTCCAGCATGCTGGGCGCGCGCAAAAACATCACATACCTCACGGAGGAAGTTCGGCGAGTACCCAAACGCCTTAATGCCATGCTTGGTGCGGAATTCGATCTGGTTAGCCATCGCAACAAGGTCTTCGCCGATGAAGGGCTTGAGACTCTGCACTGTCAAAAAAGCAGGGAGATTGGCCCCGCTCCTGTAATATTGGCGTCCTTTGGGTGGGCGAATGCGGCCTAGGCCCGCCATGAAGCCGCTCTGAGTGATCACGCGCTGTCCGTTGTCGAGGACCGCAACCTCGATCTCGATGGCTCCAAATCGAAGGGCGCCTTCATGCGTCGCTTGCGGCAAGTGTCTCGCCCAGCGGGCTTTGGCGGCCTTCCGCGCAATTTCCCGTCGCTCGTCACCCGATAGCGCGGCTGCTCTAGCCGTGCCGCCAGCGGCTCGCGCAGGAACTCCCCAATTCACTTTCCACCGCGCTCTCTTCCGCTCGTGGTCGTGGTTCAAACTCAGCTTTTTATTGGTACTCATATTCTCAGGAATATAATCGAAAAACAAAATTGCAAGCACAGACAAAGCAGAAATGCCTGTTAGGAGCCCTGCTTGCGTCTAGTAATGTTACCCTTCGAGCAGAGCCGGGTCATTCAATACGTCCTTAACGCGTGCCGGTGAAGAGCTGTGCCAGACCGCTGTGCAGAATGCCTTGAGGATCACGTCGCTGCATTGAATTTGTGGAACCGGCCGAAAGGTCGCGGCGAGAGCTTGAGCCACGCTGAGTGCGCGATAGACATCCCGCTCCTGATAGAGCTTCAGACCAAGCAGACTTCCCAACAATCCACCCCAGAAGCTGTGCTTGTGAGAGCGTACCAAGACACCCCTGCTGCCAACGGAGACCCAACAGGCGTCGCCGCTGTCGAGGATGATCGTTGCGTCATGGCCAAATTTCTCGTTGATGTAGAGCAGGCGCGGCATCACTTCAGCACTTCAAAATACATTTCGCAAACTCAGAAAAAGCCGAACGGCTGAAGGCCCCAAGCTCTCTAGGCCCCGTCAAGGCCATCGATCTTCTTTCGCCGCGATAGGACCAGCTCCCTTGTAGCTCGTATTGCACATGACGTGTCTAATTCCAAAGTCATAACCGGGATGAGCCGGGATGGCTTGAACTCGGCTGGATTCGCCAGCACAATGGGCGCTGAATTCATCGCCGAATTTCCAATGCAAACAAGAAGATAGGGAAGACGCACGTGGGACATGGAATGAAGGCCGCAATTGCGCTCGCAACCGCGCTTTGTGGCACGCCGGCTGTTGCGGGCTGGGAGCCGACGAAACCGGTGGAGATCGTGGTGGCGGCGGGCGCGGGTGGCGCCTCCGACCAGATGGCCCGGATGATGCAGGCCGCGATCCAGAAGAACAATCTGATGAAGCAGCCGATGGTGGTCTCGCTCAAGGGCGGCGCCTCGGGTGCGGAAGCGCTGATGTACATGAAGTCCAGCGAGGGCGATCCCAACAAGGTGCTGATCGCCTATTCGCTGATCTACATGCTGCCGCTGTCGGCGAAGATCCCGTTCAACTGGCGCGATCTGACGCCGGTCTCCGTGGTCGCGCTCGACCAGTTCGTGCTGTGGGACAACAGCGCAGGCCCCAAGACGGTGAAGGACTTCGTTGCGGCGGCGAAGGCCGCGAGCGCGCCGTTCAAGATGGGCGGCACCGGCTCCAAGCGCGAGGACCACGTGCTCACCGTGTTCCTGGAGCAGAAGACCGGCGCGAAATTCTCCTATCTGCCCTACAAGTCCGGCGGCGAGGCCGCAACCCAGCTGGTCGGCAACCACACCGAGGCCAACGTCAACAACCCGTCCGAAAATCTCGAAGTCTGGCGCGCCGGCCAGGTGCGGCCGCTCTGCGTGTTCGACAGGGAGCGCATTTTCTACACGACCAAGGTGACCGACACGCAGTCCTGGGCCGACATCCCGACCTGCAAGGAGGAGGGCGTCGACGTGCAATATCTGATGCTGCGCGCGATGTTCCTGCCCGGCAAGGTCACGCCGGAGCAGCAGGCGTTCTACGTCGATCTGTTCCACAAGGTGACGCAGACGGCGGAGTACAAGGACTACATGGAGAAGCAGGCCCTGAAGCCGATCTTCCTCACCGGCAAGGACATGGTGCAGTTCCTCGAGGAGGACGATGCGCTGAACAAGTCGCTGATGACGGAAGCCGGGTTCGTCGCGAAGTAGCTTTCTCTTCTCCCTCGCCCCGTTCTTGCGGGGAGAGGGCTGGGGTGAGGGGCTCTCTCCGCGAGTCCAACTCTCATTGCCCCTGCGGAGACTCCCCTCACCCCAACCCTCTCAGCGCGAGCGAAGCTCGTCGCGGCCCCGCAAGCGGGGCGAGGGGACCAGCCGCAGACTTGTTGTTCGCCCATGTCCCAAACCGATATCGAAATCGTCGTCGAGGATCCCACCGCGCCCGAAGACGATTCCCCTTCCGTCGTCTCGTCCGGCACAATCGAGATCGTCGTCTGCCTCCTGCTGCTCGCGCTCGCGGTCACGCTCGGCTACGACAATTGGCGCACCGGCGCATCCTGGGATGCGACCGGGCCCGAGCCCGGCTATTTCCCGTTCTATCTGTCCGTCATTCTCGCCGGCGGCAGCCTCTACGGTGTGATCGGGGCGCTGCTGGCACGGCGCGTCTCGTCGGGGACCTTCGTCACGCGCGCGCAAGGCCGCCGCGTGCTGGCGGTGTTCGTGCCGACGCTGCTGTTTTGCCTGGCGACGCAATTCCTCGGCCTCTATGTCGCGAGCTTTCTCCTGATCGCCGGCTTCATGCGGCTCGTCGGCCGGATCGCGCTGTGGAAGTCGCTGCTCACCGCGTTCGCGTTCACGGCAATCATGTTCGTCACCTTCGACGTCGCCTTCGACGTCATCATGCCGAAGGGGCCGCTCGAAGCGGCCCTCGGCCGCTAGGGGCCCCGCGCGATGGAAGCTCTCGGTCTCCTGCTCCACGGCTTTGCCGTCCTGCTGACGTGGAAGACGCTCGTGCTGATGATGGTCGGGCTGGTGCTCGGCGTCTTCGTCGGCGTGCTGCCCGGGCTCGGCGGCCCCAACGGCGTTGCGATCCTGTTGCCGCTCACCTTCACCATGGACCCGACCTCGGCCATCGTGATGCTGTCCTGCATCTATTGGGGCGCCTTGTTCGGCGGCGCCATCACCTCGATCCTGTTCAACATCCCGGGCGAAGCCTGGTCGGTCGCGACCACTTTCGACGGCTATCCGATGGCGCAGCAGGGCAGGGCGGCGGAGGCGCTGACCGCGGCGTTCACCTCCTCCTTCGTCGGCTCGCTGGTCGCGGTGCTGCTGATCACGTTCCTGGCGCCGATGATCTCGTCCTTTGCGCTGAAATTCGGCCCGCCCGAGTTCTTCGCGGTGTATCTCCTGACCTTCTGCTCCTTCGTCGGCCTCGGGCGCGAGGCCAAGCACAAGACCGTCATCTCGATGTCGCTGGGGCTGCTGCTCGCCGGCATCGGCATGGATACGGTCTCCGGCAGTCTGCGCATGACCTTCGGCTCGCCGGAACTCTTGCGCGGCATCAACTTCCTGGTCGCCGTCATCGGCCTGTTCGGCATCAGCGAGATCCTGCTGACGATGGAGGAGCGCCTCGCGCTGCGCGGACATGCGGCTGGCATCTCGCTGCGTGTCGTGCTCGGCGTCTGGAAGGACCTGCCGAAATACTGGGTCACGCTGCTGCGCTCCTCCTTCATTGGCTGTTGGCTCGGCATCACCCCGGGCGGTGCGATCGCGGCCTCCTTCATGGGCTACAATCTGGCAAAACGCTTCGCCAAGGAGCCCGAGAGTTTTGGCAAGGGCCGCATCGAGGGCGTGTTCGCGCCGGAGACGGCGGCGCATGCCTCCGGCACCTCGGCGCTGCTGCCGATGCTGGCGCTCGGCATTCCCGGCTCGGGCACCGCCGCGATCCTGCTCGGCGGATTGATGGTGTGGGGGCTCAATCCGGGGCCGCTGCTGTTCGTCGAGCACAAGGATTTCGTCTGGGGGCTGATCGCCTCGATGTATCTCGGCAACGTCGTCGGCCTCGTGCTGGTGCTGACCACGGTGCCGATCTTCGCCTCGATCCTGCGCGTGCCGTTCGCGGCGGTGGCGCCGATGATCGTGGTGTCCTGCGCGATCGGCGCCTATGCCATCCAGAACGCGATGTTCGACATCTGGCTGATGCTCGGCTTCGGCGTGGTCGGCTACGTCTTCAAGAAGATCGGCATTCCGCTGGCGCCGTTCACCCTCGCGCTCGTGCTCGGCAACCGTGCCGAGGATGCCTTCCGCCTGTCGATGATCGGCTCCGGCGGCACCTTGAAGGTGTTCTGGTCGAACGGCCTGGTCGGCTCGATCACAACCTTGGCGATTCTGCTGCTGTTCTGGCCGGTGATCGACGGCCTGCTTGCCCGTGTCGGCTGCAAGGCGGCGGGGCAGAACGGCGAGGCAACTGACTTACCTTAGTTCTAATGTGTCGTCACAGCCCGGTCTGACCCCTTCTGATTGTTTCCAGACGTTGCTGCTGCGCGACAGCCTGGCCGGGCTTGGCGCTTATGCTTCCCGTAGATTTCTTTCCTTTTCACGGGCATTGCAATGAAACAGGTTGTGATGGGAATTGTGGCGGCATCGGATGGTCGCGAGCAGCGCACTGGCCGCTGATCTGGCATCGAAACCCTACGAGAAGGCCCCGTCGTCGATCCGGTCTGGAGTTGGAATGCTTCTATGCCGGATTGAACGCCGGGTATAGCTGCTGGCCGACCAGGTAGAATGTGCTGGCCTTCATCGTTCGGCACGTCCTGTGCGACGCCGAGATGCTTGACCTGGGCGTCCTCGAACATCTGGTCGATCGCATAGATTCGTGCTCGGCAGCCGCGCGGAGGATGCCCTCTGATTGTGCATGAGGCTCCGGGAGCCTGAAGGTGTTCTGGTCTCGATCGGGCAGGTTGGCTAAATAACGACGGTGGCCTGTACTGCTGTTCTGGCCTGCCAGAGCCTACTCCGCGCCGCAGCCGAAGTCGCATTAGCTGAGGGACTGCATGGCGCCACAGATACCCAAGGTCGCACCATCGATGCCATGCTCCACTGCCTGACGGCCTCAACGCTCACCGCCGCCATCATGCCGAGCAATCCCATCTACTCGCTGCAAAATCATTCCTGCTGCGAGACTAACACCGATTACGTAAAGCCAACCTGGTACAAAATCGAATAAATGAGAGTTGAACAAGGAGCTCACAATGTTCTGTACGACGACAATGAACCCAAGCCACGGATAGAATCCTGACCCGGCAAAAAAGGTAAGCTGACCAATCCACATTGCATACAAGATTACGCATCCGACAGAGCCCCACTGCACGGCGACGTTAAGAGTTTGATTGTGTGGATTGCTGATCGTCTGCGCTGCAAGTCCTGTTTGGCCGTGTGCGGCGCGATCGAACAGCGTCTGAACTGATCCTGTGCCATGCCCAAGGACTGGAGCTTCTCGGAAGAAAATGAGAGACTTGCGCCAATACTCTAGCCGCATTCCTGCCGAGGTTATCTCATTGCTAGCCCCGTATTTCGAATATTCGAGCAGGATGCTGTTCGTCCGATCACGTAGAGTGGAAGAGGCAAGCCAAGCAGTCCCGGCCAGAAAAACGAAACAGGCAATCGCGCCGTAAAAAAATGAGCGCGGTAGATAGAACGCCCCAAAAAGGAAGAGCATTATGGGCACATATATTAGGGCTGTCCGAGCGAGTGCAACGAACGATAGATTCACAAGAAATGCTACCGACAATGCGAGTAGAAGCAGCGCCAGATTGATTTTGCGAGATCGAATTAGCTCAAGGATCGGCCACGCCAGTACTACAGCGCATAAAGCAAATGATTGGCTTTGATCAATATAGTTCTTCACAGGAACCCCGGGCTGCAAATTTGCAATCGAAGTGAGGCTTGGCACAACGGCTGTGATCCAAGACAACATCAACAGGACGGTGCACGAGGAAAGGAATGCGTAAAGTATCCAGATCGCGCGCGATGATTTCTGAAAGTGGTATATCAAAATCGGCATCATTAGAAACTTGACCGAGGGATTCACCCCGCGCAGTCGAGCCGCCCAGGAGACGTCAGTTGCCCACAGAGTGCCTGCCAATGCGACTGCAAACAGCGCCGCGGCAAAGCCACTTCTGGAGCGCACAAGTGTGTCGACGAACTCTTTAATACGTATTCGCGGACACACACTAAGTGCCCAAAGTGCGCTGAAGATTGAGGTGATGGTTGTGGACCACGGCAGCGATGCTACCGTGATACAGGCGAGGAAATCGCTCGCTGCCATCGAACTCGGTAGAGCTAGGCAGAGTCGCCAATTTGGTACAAAGCTGGCCTGTTTTGCGTCTACGGTGACCCTACTAAGCTTGTTTTCCATTGTGCCTCAAGTAGCGCGCATGCAAGTCGGATTTCCGATGCCTGCAACATTCTAACTAAAAGGGAGAGCGCCTTAGAGGACGCGGGCTTCTCTCAATCTGGCGATCTCGTCCTCGCTGAAGCCCGATTCTTCGAGAATTTCATTCGTCTGCTCGCCGAATTCCGGCGGCCGCGCCACCATCCTGCTCGGCGTCCGCGATAGCGTCACGGGCTGGCCGACCAGGCGGATGTGGCGGCCCTCGTCGTTCGGCACGTCCTGCGCGATGCCGAGATGCTTGACCTGCACGTCCTCGAACATCTGGTCGATGGCATAGATCGGCCCGCAGGGCACGCCGGCCTTGTTGAGCTCGCGGACCCAGGTCTCGGTCGACTTCGTCACCGTGCGCTTCTCGATCTCGGCGTTGAGCGCGTCGCGGTTCTTGGAGCGGGCAGGGGCGGTCGCATAGTCGGGATGGGCATAGAGCTCCGGTGCACCGATCGCCTGCGCGCAGCGCTCCCAGATCCGCCCGCCCGTGGTGGCGATGTTGATGTAGCCGTCCGAGGTCTTGAACACGCCGGTCGGGATGCTGGTCGGATGGTTGTTGCCGGCCTGCCTGGCGACCTCCTTCTCCATCAGCCAGCGGGCGGCCTGGAAGTCGAGCATGAAGATCTGAGCCTGCAGCAGCGAGGTCTGCACCCACTGTCCCTTGCCCGAAACCTCGCGCTCGAGCAGCGCGGTGAGGATGCCCATGGCGCAGAACAGGCCCGCGGTGAGGTCGGCGACGGGAATGCCGACTCGCATCGGTCCTCCGCCCGGCGCCCCGGTGATCGACATCAGCCCGCCCATGCCCTGCGCGATCTGATCGAAGCCCGGCCGCGTGTGGTAGGGGCCGTCCTGGCCGAAGCCGGAGATGCTGCCATAGACGATGCGCGGGTTGACCGCGGCGAGGCTGTCGTAGTCGATGCCGAGCTTCTTCTTCACATCAGGCCGGAAATTCTCGACCACGACGTCGGCCTTGGCGACGAGGCGCTTGAACACCGCGAGCCCGCGCTCGTCCTTCAGGTTCAGCGCCATCGCCCGCTTGTTGCGGTGCAAATTCTGGAAGTCGGAACCACGCCGCGGCCCGCCCGGCTGCTCGCCCGCGGCATCATCGATCAGCGCATCGATCTTGATGACGTTGGCGCCCCAGTCGGCGAGCTGCCGCACGCAGGTCGGCCCCGAGCGGACACGGGTCAGATCGAGCACGGTGAAGCGCGACAGGGCTTCCGAGGCATGCGGGAAGGGCATCGTGAAAGGCTCCGGGGAGAATTGCTAACCTATCATATCGGCTGACGGAAGAGCGGCAAAGTCCCTCCGGGCGTTGGTTCGCAATGAACGCAGAAGGACGTCGCAGCGGCAGCGTCGATGATTGTCGATCACGGGATGCTAAGGTGGGCCGGTCCCTAGACTTTGAGGGCCGATCCGCTTGCTCTGAAACAAGACGACCGCGGCCTGACCAGAACAGCTTTGACCGTCTAGCCTGGTCGCACTTATCGCTTTGCAAACGATTAGGTTGCGGGAGCCTGCCGATCGGGTGAGCAGGCTCCTACAACCGCATACAGCGAGCCGGCGCGGCAGGGCGTCATCTGGAAATCGGATACGATCCCGAAAACGAGGGTAGCCAGGGCCAAAGCAGCGACGAGGCCGATCCAGTTCATTCCACGAGAATACTTGAAGTTGTCCGCCAAACCAAGCGGCGCTAGGTGCCCCGATTGGTCAGTGAATGGGGCGGCGTCTGTCGATCAGGGCAGCGCCACTACTTCCAGAACGGACCGCGGGTTGCTCGTGGAAAGGGGCTCCGGAAGCCGATGCCACATACCAATTCGAGTGGATCGTACGGAGAAATGCCAATTGACCTCATTCAACTCAGCCGTTGTGGCAGTATTCCCAACGAGCTAGTTCATTGATTGGCTGGGACTCCCCGCTAGTGTGGTCCCAAATCGCTTTTTTCTCCCGATGATCAGGCGGCGTGAGGATCGCTATTCTGGCCGACGCAAAGTCGAATCCGGCAGGTTTTGTCTTCGCCCGCACTCTGTCTGTGTCTGTGTGTCACCATCTAGTTTGGTTTACAAGGTGCCGCGGAGTAGGAGAATGTGTCTGCATGTAAGAGGATCTGCTTTGCGGTGCCGATTATGGCCGAACGGCTTACAAGGTTGAAACGACGATAGCTCCCTGGGGCGCAGATTTGGTACGCGGTTTTGTCTTTAAAAGGGCGGCATCACTCCAAGAATCCGTACTCATGCTGCAAAGCCCCGGCACGACCATGCCTCTGTTGTGCTAACCAATAGGGAAGTGGAGTTGCATCATCACAATATGGGATGATAGCGTGTCAGCACTTGAGCTGGGGGCCGTGTTGAAACGATATCTACTGGCTGCATTGTTAACCGGCGTTGCTGTCGCCGCTCTGCAACCCATCTATTTTTTTCTTATGGCGAATTTGGACCGGGTGATTTCTCACGAGCGCACGTGGGAAAATATCCGACAGGCGTTCGACAGGGGAATTCTCGAAACGAGCTTTCACTCTAAGCATTTTTGGATAACTGGTGGCGACCGCTTTACAGACTGTATTTCGCTGGGCATAGGTTTAGAGCCTGGGGGCCGCGCCACCGCCGCGGGCATCATGGCCACGCGTCCTATCTCGGGCCCGCACACGTGTGACGCTCTGAAGGATGCGGCGGCCAATCCAGCTTCAGTTACCTGGATTCGATATGCCCGTTACTGGCATGGATATCGAGTTTATAGCGCACCGCTGGCGTCGGCTCTGCCAATTCTGGCGCTCAAGCTCGCAAATTTAGTGATACTGATCTCAATAGCCGCGCTCTTTTGCATTGAGGCGGCCAAGCTGATCGGAAGAGTTCCGACAATTTGGTTGTGCGCGCCGGTGTTGTTTATGACCGATTTTGTTCGCCTTTGGCAAGTTACGCCTCACACTGTCAGCACGGCCCTTATTCTCGGTGGTACAAGCGTTTTTGTGACGGCAGTCCGAAAGGGAGCGCCGGATTTAGTAATGGTTCTCTTGGCGGCGGTTTTCGGCTCAATCTTCAATTTTGTAGACTTCTTAGTGAACCCGCCTTGGATGCCGATGCTCATCGCCTTCTTTCTGGTCGCAGGAGGCCGGGGAGCGCCGATCGCGATTGTCTGTGTGGGGGCATGGTTTGCAGCATATGGATACACATGGATAGCCAAATGGGTCGTCGCTTATCTCGTCGAGCCATCTTTCGACATCAAGACTGACGTCATCGATACTGCGTTGTTTAGAATTGCCGGCGACGACGTCAAAGTCTGGCACGTTCCACTTGCCGCGACGACCAAAGTCGTCAAGGAAGTATTCTTGAGTTGGGGAATGGTGATTGTCGTGCCTGCCCTGATCTATTTGCGGGTGCGATTGCCGCGACCGAGCTTTACGTTGGCCTGGCCAGCGCTGATCCCTGTGGTGTGGTTTGAGATCTTGAGCAATCACAGCCAGATCCATGCAGGTGTGGTCTCAAGGAGCGCGGCCGCAGCGATCGGCGTTTGTGGTGCGGCAGCGGCTATTAAACGCGGTATTTCCGTCGGCTCGAACGGCGATCTTGATGGGATGCCAGCTGGCATGCAGTCGCCGCCGATGGACGACCGTGCTTAGTGGTCTATGCCCTTTTCAACCAAAACAGGCGAGGGGCACAAGGATTGGCGCGGCCCACGTTTCGCCGCGGGTCAGGAAATGACAGATATGTTCAGCCCGGCAAGCGCTTCAATTTGGCGCGCGCCTGCTCGGCCAGGGGATCATTGCCGTGTCGCGCGATGAAGAGCTCGAGTGCCTGCCGCGTTCCCTTCCGGCGGGCGGCTTTGTATTCCTCTGCGACAGCGGCGGCGGGATCCCGGGCCATCGGCATCGAGGGCGCGCGCGGCGCCGTGCCGCTGTTGTCCGCCTTGGCCTTCTCCACCATCACAGGCAGTCCTTCGAGACGTTGATGGGACAGTCCAGCAAGCGCAACGAAGGCGCCAAACAGGCCGGCCGGGAGTGTGCGTTGCATGAAACCCTGCAAATTACCGGCGTTCCGGGAACGAAACTTTATACTCGCGTTCCGTATGACTACGGTATTTAATGGCTAACACAGCCTTATGGGAGCAGCGCAAACGCCGCTGCCCCATTTAAACCAAACGTTTAACTCTCTAGCTAAAATCATGTGCCCCCGCGGCGAATCACACGACGCGTTGCTTTGGAGAGTGAATTGGCTACCGCTGTTAACGTAAGTGCCGCCAACAACGCCGAGATCGACGGCCTGCTGTCGGGCGTCAAATGGTCGGGCACGATCACCTACAGCTTTCCTGACGCGCCGAGCGACTATTCCAGTCCCTACAGCGGCGGCAACAGCGAGCCGACCACGTCGGGCTTCGCATCCGTGCCGACGCAGATCCAGGCGGCGATCAATTACGCGGTCGGGCTCATTCTGAGCTACACCAACGCCGACATCCAATATGCGGGCACGAATGGCGCCGACATCATGGTCGCGCAGTCGCCGGCCGCCAATCCGACTGCCTACGCCTACTACCCGGGCAATTATGCGTCGGGCGGCGACGTCTGGTTCGGCACGCAATACAATTTCTCGCTGGCCAAGCTCGGCAATTACTACTTCACCACCGCGCTGCACGAGCTCGGCCACGCCGTCGGCCTCAAGCACAGCCAGGAGGCCGGCGGCCCCGCCAACGTCGCGGTGCCGAGCGCGCATGACGACAGCGAATACACCGTCATGAGCTATCGCAGCTATGTCGACGCCTCGACGACAGGCGGCTACACCAACGAAGCGTATGGATATTCGCAGACCTACATGGCCAACGATATCCTCGCGCTCCAGACCATGTACGGTGCAGACTACGCGACCCAGAGCAGCAACACCGTCTACACCTGGAATCCGACCACGGGGCAAGAGTTCATCAACGGCGTCGGCCAGCTCGCCCCGGGCGGCGGCGTCGGCGGCTCGGCCAACCGCATCTACGAGACGGTGTGGGACGGCGGCGGCGTCGATACTTACGACCTGTCGAACTACACGACGAACCTGAGCATCAACCTCAATCCCGGTGCGTCATCGCTGTTCTCTGCGACGCAGCTCGCCAATCTCGGCAACGGCCATTACGCCTCGGGCAACGTCTACAACGCCTATCTCTACAACGGCGACGCGCGCTCCTACATCGACAACGCGACCGGGGGCTCGGGCAACGACACAATCATCGGCAACGCGATCGCGAACGCCCTCAACGGCGCCGGCGGCGGCGACACCTTCACGGGCGGCGGCGGCAACGACACCATCGTCGGCGGCTCCGGCACCGATACCGCGGTTTACTCTGGCAACAAGGCGAATTACGGAATCAGCTACAACTCGACCACTCAGGTTTTCACGCTGGTCGATCTGCGTTCCGGCACGCCCGACGGCACCGATACCGTGTCGAGTGTGGAATTTTTCCAGTTCGCCGATGGCACGGTATCGAGTGCCACGCTTTCTAGCCCCCCGGTCGCGATCGAAGCTTCTGGCTCCGTCGAACTCGTGCAATGGGGAGGTTATTACTATCTGGAATCTATTTCGACCGGCACTGGCCCAACTCTCAAATCTGGAGGTGCTGCGATCGCGGTTGGACAGTGCGGGTCTTATGTACCGATCGGTGCGGAGCAGACAGGATCTGGCTACGACGTCGTTTGGAAACACAGCAGCGCCGACCAGTACGTGGTATGGAGTACCGATAGCAATGGGAATTACGTCTCCAGCCTTACCTCCGTTGTTTCAGGCACGAGTGCGACACTACAATCGTATGAAGCCGTTCTCTATCAGGATCTGAATGCCGACGGGACCGTTGGTGTAACGGCAACCACCACGGCGATCGAGTCGGCAGGCTCAACCACGCTTTCGCAGGTTGGATCCAACTATTATCTCTATACGGGCGGCATCGGCCTCTCGCTCAAGTCTGGCGGTGTGGCGATCACGGTCGGACAGTGCGGGTCTTATGCGCCGATCGGTGCGGAGCAGACGGGGGCCGGCTATGACGTCGTTTGGAAGAACGGCAGCGCCGACCAGTACGTGGTGTGGAGTACCGATAGCAATGGAATTTACGTCTCCAGCCTTACCTCCGTTGTTTCAGGCACGAGTGCGACACTACAATCGTATGAAGCCGTTCTCCATCAGGATCTGAATGGGGACGGGACGGTTGGTGCAGCGCCGACCACCACCGCGATCGAGTCGGCGGGTTCCACCACGCTTTCGCAGATTGGGTCCAATTATTACCTCTACACGGGTGGCGCCGGCCCCTCACTCAAGTCTGGTGGCGCGGCGATCACCGTTGGACAGTGTGGGTCTTATGTACCGATCGGTGCGGAGCAGACAGGATCTGGCTACGACGTCGTTTGGAAAAACGGCAGCGCCGACCAGTACGTGGTGTGGAGTACCGATAGCAACGGAAATTACGTCTCCAGCCTTACCTCCGTTGTCTCAAGCACGAGTCCGACGCTGCAATCGTATGAATCCGTTCTCCATCAGGATCTGAATGGAGACGGGACGATCGCCGCAGCCACTACCGGTCAAGGAGCGGTGGGCGACAATTTCGCTTTTCGAGCAGTGCTCCGGGAAGGAGGAGGTATGATCAGCAGGGTCGAGCCCGCGTCTGGGGATTTCATGTCGTTGTTTCACGCGGTGCAGGATGCGATCGTAAAGAGTATTGAGATTTCTGTCCTGAAATCGGTCGAGATAATCGAACATGCCGATACCGGTCCTGCGGCTCGGTTTGTCGATCCGATGGACCACTTCCATCTTATTTGAAGTCTTCGATGTCATTCTCCTTATAGATATGACAAAGATCGGCAAATTGCCGCCTGAAGCCTCGGTCATTCTAATCGTGCCGCCGGTTTTCTATATGCTCTTCAGACCCGCGATCGCCCGCGGCCACCGCGCGACGCGCTTGTATAACGGGTCCAGATCGACGAGATCGCCGCCTATGTCGATTTCCTCCGGAACGACAAGGACGAGGCCCAGAATCTCTTCAACGACCTCCTGATCGGCGTCACCGAATTCTTCCGCGACAAGCGCGAGTTCGAGGTGGTGGAGACGCAGATCATTCCAAAGATCTTCGAGGGCAAGGGGGGTGGGCCAGCAGGTCCGCGTCTGGGTGCTCGGCTGCGCCACCGGCGAGGAGGCCTATTCGATCGGCATTCTCTTGCGCGAGCACATGGCGCGGATGGATTCCGTGCCGCAGGTCCAGATCTTCGCGACCGACATCGATGGACGGGCGCTCGCGACCGCGCGCGTCGGCCGCTATCGCACCAATATCGAGACGGACATGACCAGCGAACGGCTGGCGCGCTGGTTCGTGCGCGAGGGCGATACCTATTGCGTGGTGAAGGAGCTGCGCGAGATGTGCATCTTCTCGCAGCACAACGTCATCAAGGATGCGCCGTTCTCGAAGCTCGATCTCGTCTCCTGCCGCAATCTGCTGATCTATCTCAACGCCGAGCTGCAGAACCGCGTGATTCCGCTGTTCCATTTCGCGCTGCTGCCGGAGCGATATCTGTTCCTCGGCAATTCCGAGAACGTGACGCGGCATCCCAAGCTGTTTGCACCGATCGACCGCCGCGCTCGGATCTTCAAGAAGCTGGAGACGGGAACGCGGCTGCCGCCGGAATTTCCGATCACGACCGCGGCCGGCCGAGTGCCGGTGGAGGTGCCGTCGGTACGCACGTTCGGCCCCGACGTCGGCCTGGAGCGGCGCGCGCAGCGCATCGCGGAGCGCTATGCGCCGGCCTATGTCATCACCGACGACCATTTCCAGGTCCTGCATTTCTCCGGGCGCACCGGCCGCTACATCGAGCCGACCGCGGGCGCCGCCACGCTCGACCTGCTCCAGCTCGTGCACCGCGATCTCCGGCTTGAGCTGCGCACCGCGCTCAGCCGCGCCGCCGAGGCCAACGAACCCGCCCACGCCGAGCAGGTGCAACTCGGGGTGAACGGCCACCGCGTCCTCGTCGACATCACCGTCGAGCCGATCCAGGAAGGCGCCGGCGGCCACCGCAATTTCGTCGTGCTGTTCAGGGACGGCCCGGTGCGTACCATCGAGGCCGACCAGAGCAATCCCAATGCGCTGGTCCGCACCGAACATGTCGAGCGTCTGGAAAGTGAGCTGCGCGCCACGCGCGAGCGCGTGCAGGCGACCATCGAGGAGCTCGAGAGCACCAACGAAGAGCTGAAATCCTCCAACGAGGAGTACCAGTCGCTGAACGAGGAGCTGCAATCAGCCAACGAGGAGCTCGAGACTTCGCGCGAGGAGCTGCAGTCGGTCAACGAGGAACTGACCACGGTCAACGGCGAGTTGGCGCACCGCGTCCAGGAGCTGACGCGCGCGAGCAGCGATCTGAAGAATTTCCTCGAGAGCACGCAGATTGCGACCGTGTTCCTAGATAACGACCTTCGCGTGATGAACTTCACGCCAGCGATCACCGAGATCCTGCATCTCGTCGAGACCGACGCCGGCCGCCCGATCGCCCACATCAAGGCGCGCATCCCGGTCGAGGAGCTCTACCACGACATTCGCCGGGTGCTGCGCACGCTTGCCAGCGTCGAGCGCGAATTGAGCGCGCCCGACAGCGGCACGCGCTACATCGTGCGCATCCAGCCCTATCGCAGCGTCGACAATTTCATCGCCGGCGTCGTCATCACCTTCATCGATGTCACCGCCATCACCCACGCCGAGGAGCGGCAGCGCTGGCTCTTGGCCGAGCTCCAGCATCGCGTCCGCAATACGCTCGGGGTGGTGCGCTCGATCGCCCGCCGCTCGGTGGAGTCGAGCACCACCGTCGAGGAATACGCCTCCCATCTCGACGGCCGGCTCAACGCCTTGGCCCGCACCCAGGCGATGGTGACCCGCGACCCCGAAGGCGGCGTCGATCTCGAATATCTCGTCAGGGAGGGGCTCTCGGCCTACAACGCCCGCGAAGGCGAGCAGATGCGGGTTTCAGGGCCGAAAGTGCGCTTCCAGCCCAAGGCCGCAGAGACGTTTGCGCTTGCAATCCACGAGCTCGCGACCAATGCGCTCAAATATGGCGCCTTGAGCCAGCCGAGCGGCCGTATTGAAGTCTCATGGCGCACCGATGAAGGCACGGAGCCTGCCGAGCTGGTGTTCGAATGGCGCGAGCGGGGTGGGCCGCCGGTCCAACCGCCGCCGCGAAAGGGTTTTGGTACGGAGCTTCTGGAGCGCACGCTGGCATTCGAGTTCAAGGGGCAGACCAATCTGGCATTCGACCCTGCGGGGCTGCAATGCACGATTACCTTTCCCATCAGCAAGCGCGCGATTCATACACCGGTAGTGGCTGGCTGATGCCGTTGTCGACGGCCGATCGCAGTCTGGTGGAGCCGGTCATTCGCCGGCAGAACGCGCTGAGGTCCCTGTCGGCCGAAGCCCGTTCAGCGCTCGTGCGCACTGGGGCTGCTCGGACTTCACCATGTTCGAGGCTGGCAAGAAGCAGACCTATTCCCGTACAGATTCGGAATGGGTCCCATCGAGCATCGATCAACCCGAGTTTGGCTTAGCCTTTTACGGTTCGTTAACCTTTATCAACTACTAACTTCTTTCTAAGTCGAATTGGGGACTCCTTTGACTGCCGTTTTTGCGGACATATGGAACCAAGTGCCAGGTGCATTGCGCGAATTACTTCTGGGACTGGTTGTCGTCTGGGCTTTGTCAGCGCCACTGCTGGCCTACACGGAACGCGCGAGCCAGTTGTCACAAGAACAGATAAACGAATTTAGGACGCAGTTCCTGAAATTGAGAGACGATAGGAATGCGGCCCTTGATCAACGCGTCGCACTAGGTCAGTAACCGAATTTGAGAGCTCATCGAGTACGGGGCTTGATATTTACCCCCTCTCATTGTTGCCGTGCTCGCCGGCCTCTTTTTTCTGTACGATTGGCGTTGCAGATCTACTTTGGCCAGGTAGATTTACGCTAGCGGAACTTGATCTTCATCGGTTAGAGTTCCACGCCCAGCCTTACATTGGACTTTTGCTCGACCACCTTAGCATTGTTGCCGACGTCTGCTAACTTGATGCGCGGAGGTGGTGCTAGGTTCTTGGCAGCAGGGAGTCTAATGGAATGTTGCTACTGCGAAAAGTCGCGACCTTGTCGATGTTTCTCTCGGTGATTGGTTCGAACCTCCGCTGGCACTGGACGAACAATTTATTTGCCAGTCTTTTGGCTATTCTAGCCGCGCTTATTGTGTACTTGGTGATTCGGCACGTGATGCAAGAGCGCGCGTACGCGGAGATGCGGCGCCTTTATGGGCAAGATTGGGGCTAGGCCTCTGCCGCTGCCTTTCCGGGATGAGCGGACCGACATCGTGTCGGTGGAGAACGGGGCTACGTCAGGCCTCATGCGCGATTAGCAACATCTTCGGCCAATGCCTCAACGAGAACGGGCATCAAACTGCATCCAGTCGCTTCCAATTTTGGCCGGACACCCCATCCAGGATGACAGTCTGATCTAGCTCGGGCAATTTGCATGGCGGGGCAGCCGGGCGGGGATATTTCCAAGTTTTTCAAAGGCTTGTATGGAGTCCCGAGTTGTATTTCCCCGCGACGGTTCCGGATCCGTTAGGGGACGGCGGCTCATTCGAACTGGCCTCAAGCGGCCGGAGTGGTTAGAAGCGGCCGTCACAAGCCGGGATGCCAGGTCGGGTGGCCCGGCCGAGAGGGGAACTGAAGCTTTGCGAAAAGTACTTTTGACGGGGGCGGGCGGCTTCATCGGATCGCACCTTGCGGAAGAGCTGGCCCGGGGCAATATCGAGGTGCGCGCCTTCGTGCACTACAACAGCACGGGCTCGCACGGCTGGCTCGATTCCTCGCCGCCCGACATCCGCAAGGAATTCGACGTCTTCGCCGGCAATGTGTGCGACCCCAACGGCGTGCGCACCGCGATGAAGGGGTGCGACGCCGTCCTGCATCTCGCCGCGTTGATCGCGATTCCCTACTCCTATCATTCGCCCGACACCTACGTCGAAGCCAACATCCGCGGCACGCTCAACGTGCTGCAGGCGGCGCGCGATCTCGGCGTCGAGAAGGTGATCCACACCTCCACTAGCGAGGTGTACGGCACCGCGCAATTCGTTCCGATCACCGAGGAGCACCCGGTGCACGGCCAGTCGCCTTATTCCGCGACCAAGATCGGCGCCGATCAGCTCGCGCTGTCGTTCGAGCGATCGTTCGGCACGCCGGTGACGGTGGTGCGTCCGTTCAACACCTACGGCCCGCGGCAATCGGCCCGCGCGGTGATCCCGACCATCATCACCCAGATCGCGGCCGGCGCGCGCAAGATCAAGCTCGGTAGCATCCATCCGACGCGCGACTTCAGCTATGTCGCCGATACCGTCGCCGGCTTCCTGGCGGCGCTCGATTCCAAGGCCGGCGTCGGCGAGGTCATCAACATCGGCAGCGCCTTCGAGATCTCGATCGGCGACACCGCGCGGCTGATCGCCGAGCTGATGGAAGCGGAAATCGAGATCGAGCATGACGACGTTCGCGTGCGCCCCGAGCGCAGCGAGGTCGAGCGTCTCTGGGCGTCCAACGCCAAGGCGCAAAAGCTGCTCGGCTGGTCGCCGCGCTTCGGCGGCGTAGACGGCCTGCGCAAGGGTCTCGAACAGACCATCGCCTGGTTCACCAAAACGGAGAACTTGGCCCGCTATCGCGCCAATGCCTACACGTTGTGAGCAAGATGAGCATGTCCTCCACGCAAGCGAGCCAGAACCGACCCACCGTGCTTGACCTCAAGCCGGTGCTCGATGCTGTCGATGCCGCGCTCGGGACGGCGCAGCGTCCGGTCGAGCTGCACGAACCGCGTCTCGGGAATCGTGAGCGCGAGCTGGTGCTCGACTGCATCGAGACCAACTGGGTGTCGTCGGCCGGCAAATACGTCACCCGCTTCGAGAAGATGGTGGCCGAAGCGACCGGCTCGCGTGATGCGGTTGCGGTCGTCAACGGCACTGCCGCGCTGCATGCGGCGCTCGTGCTCGAAGGTGTCGAAGCGAATGACGAGGTGCTTTTGCCCTCGATCACCTTCGTCGCCACTGCCAATGCCGTGAGCCATGCCGGCGCCGTGCCGCATTTCGTCGATTCGACCTGGGATACGCTCGGGCTCGATCCGCGCGCGCTGGAGGCGCATCTCGATCAGGTCGCGGTGCGGCAGAGCGGCGCCTGGGTCAACAAGCACACCGGCCGCCGCCTGCGAGCCGTCGTTCCCGTGCACATTTTTGGACACCCGGTCGACATGGCTGCGCTCGGTGCGGTCGCCGCGCGCTATGATCTGTTGATCGTGGAGGATGCGACCGAGTCGCTTGGCTCAACCCTAAACGGCAAGGGCTGCGGCACGTTCGGGCACTCGGCGGTGCTGAGTTTCAACGGCAACAAGATCGTCACGACAGGCGGCGGCGGCATGATCGTGACCGACGACGAGGCGCACGCCCGCCACGCTCGTCACTTCACCTCAACCGCGAAGAAGTCGCACGCCTGGGCGTTCGAGCATGACGAGATCGCCTATAACTACCGCCTGCCCAACATCAACGCGGCGCTGGGCTGTGCACAGATGGAGCGGCTGGCAGACATGGTCGAGGCGAAGCGCGTGCTCGCCGCGCGCTATCTCGATGCCTTCCGCGATTTCCCCTGGGCGCGCATCTATCGCGAGCCGAAGGGTTCCAAGAGCAATTACTGGCTCAACACGCTAGTGCTCGACCGCGAATATGCCTCCGAGCGCGACCGCCTGCTCGAAGCCCTGCACGGCCACGGCATTCGCGCCCGTCCGCTGTGGACGCCGATGCACCTCTTGCCGATGTACCGCGCCTGCCCGCGCGCTGCACTTCCCGTCGCCGAAGACATGAACACGCGTTGCATCAACCTGCCGAGCAGTCCTTTCCTCGCCGGGCCAACGAACAAGAGCTGATGTCCCGGATCGTCTTCTTCACCATTCACAGTACGACGGCCTGGTGGAAGTACCTGGCCTCGCGCATGGAGTTCGCCGACGCGGTCGTGCTGAGCGATCTCCGTGACGACGGTGATTTTTCGCTGGTCGACGACTTTTATCGCTTTGCTGACAAAGGCGATGCGGCGGCCGCCGCGCTCGACCGGTTCGGCGCAGACGGATGCGCTGACATCATCCTGCGCTGTCGCGTGCTCAGGAGCATCGATCGCGATCTCGCGCTCAAGATGATCGGCGGCATGACGCAGGCGATCGAGCAAGCTTTTAACAAGCTCGGCCCCGATCTGGTCATGACCTTCACCATCGACCGCTATGTCATGGACGTGATGGAGCGCATCGCACGGCAGCGCGGCATCGACTTCCTGGAGATGACGACGTCTATCATCCCGGATCATGTGATGCTGATGCGCCGCGGCAAGCCCGTCTGGCTGCGCGAGCCCTCCAGGGAAGACATCGATGCGGCGGTCGGCCAGCTCTGCAGGGAAGATTTTGCGCCGACCTATGTCCGCGACGCGAAGCGGTTTTCGCTGGCGAAGTTTTGGCGGATTTTTGGCTACTACGCGCTGCGCGGTGCCTTCTTCAACGTCTGGCGCTTCCTCAAGCGCGACCGCTACAACTGCCACTATCTCGACGCGCTAAAGCGGCTGAAGCACAAGGTGCGCATGCGCGACGTGGCCGTGCTCGGCCTGCTCGATCACGGCTGGGACAAGCGGCTCGTCGACGTGCCGCGGGAGCGGCGGGTTCTCCTCGGGCTTCAGCTCTTCCCCGAGGCCTCGATGGACTATTGGCTCGGGCCGCAAGGCATGCTCGCGCATGACGACGTGGTGGTGCGCTATTGCGAGGTGCTCGGCCGCGCCGGCTACCGCATCTTCGTCAAGGATCATCCGCTGCAGTTCGGTTTTCGGCAGCGCGAGCTGTTCGAACGTCTAGCGAAGCTGCCGTCCGTGGTGCTGGTGCCCTATGACGTGCCGGCGAATCTGCTGATCGGGAAGTGCGCGGTGTCGGTGACTTTTACCGGCACCATCGGTTTCCAGGCCGCGCTGGCCGGGCTGTGCTCGGTCGCGACCGAGCCGTACTACGCGACCCAGCAGCACTTCCTGCACGTTCGCGATACCGATGAGCTCGACGGCCTCGCCGCGCGGCTGGCGCGCTGGCAATCCCCCGATAGTCTCGATACGACCCGCCACGCGATCATACGGCACCTGGCGTCGATCAGCGTCGAGGGCGACTATTTCGGCTGGCGGAAGTTCGATCCCGAGAACGAGGCCTTGCGCGCCGCGGTCGAGCCGCTGGTGCGTTCGCTGAACGCGCACCTGCCGAAATTCCTGAAGTCCTGCAGAACCGCGGCCTAACATTACAGTGGGGAGCGCGCCTGCAACCGAACATTACAGTGTGGAGCGCGCCTGCAACCGATGTCGACGGCCGGGGGAGATGGAACAGCGCGATGCGTCTACTTGACCTCGTGACGCGCCCGGCGGTCGCCGGTACGGTCGCGGCGCTGGTCCTGCGTGCGCTGACGCTTGCGAGTCGCTTCCTGCTGTCGCTCCTTCTGGCGCGCATGCTGTCGCCGGCCGAGATGGGACAATACGGCCTGCTGACCGCGGCGCTGGCTTTCGCGCTGCTCGCGGTCGGTCTGGAGTTCTATTCCTATACCTTGCGCGAATTGGTGCCGGCGACGCCCGAGCGGCGCGCGCGCATCATTGCGGACCAGATGGTGGTTGGCACGGCGGCGCTTGTGGCTGTCGGCATCATCGTGGCCGGTGCGATCGCCGCCGATTCCTTTCCGGCGCGTCTTGCGCCGTGGTTCATCCTGATCCTCGTCACCGAGCATGTTTCGTTGGAAGCGACGCGGATCCTGATCATCACCTGGCGGCCGGTGCGCGCCTACATTGGCGTGTTCCTGCGCGGCGGAATCTGGGTGTACGCGATCGCGCTGCTGA
The DNA here is from genome assembly GCF_025200865.1 of Bradyrhizobium sp. NC92. NCBI lineage: Bacteria > Pseudomonadati > Pseudomonadota > Alphaproteobacteria > Hyphomicrobiales > Nitrobacteraceae > Bradyrhizobium > Bradyrhizobium sp. NC92. The sequence continues at coordinate 5,809,776 of NZ_CP104171.1, read as the reverse complement.
TGTTCGCGGCGCCGTCGACGCGGACGCTGCAGACCGTGCTGGTCTGGTGGGCGCTCGGCGGCGTGGCATCGATCGTCTTTTCCGCGTTCTCGCTCTCCGAGCTGCCCTGGCGCGAACTGAGGGGATACCGGCCGGATCTCAAGAACATCCGCGAGGGCCTCTGGATCGCTCGTCCGTTCATGCTGACGGCGGCGGGAGCATTGGTCATTTCCTATGTTGACCGCTTCGTCATCGACGCGTTCGTCGGGCGTGACGCGCTCGGCATCTATACGTTCTATTCGACGATCCTGATCGGTCTGTTGTCGCTGGGCAGCTCGGTATCGCATCAGTTCCTGCCAAAAGTCATCGCGGCCTATGGCGCGGGTCCGGATGCCTATCGCGCGGCGCTGCGCTCCTTCTTCTGGTCGATGCTGGCGCTGGTCTGCGCGACGATGATCCTGTCCGCCTTTGCCATGGCGCCCATGCTGGCGTTGCTCGGGCTGTCATCCTATGCGGCGAGCATCGGTGTGTTCTATGCCATGCTGCCGGGCGTCTTCCTGCGCATGTTGGCGGATGTGCCGTCCTACGCTCTCTACGCGGCCCGGTCGGACAAATTTCTCCTGATCTGCAATCTCGGTTCGGCCGCGGTGGCGACAGTGTTGAACGTGGCGCTGGTCCCTGGGCTCGGTATCTACGGGGCGGCCCTCGCCGGCGGGATTGCCAGCGCCACGCTGTTCCTGTCCTTGGTAGGCTTCGCGAGCCACAGGATGCGGGAAAGCCTTAGGGAACCTGGCGGAACTCAGCCCGTTGGCCTTCCCAGCGACCCCGATATGCTCTACCCGTGAAGGCTAAGTCGGTATCTCGACGTCAGAGCAATTCTGAATCGTAATCCGAGGGCATTCCTTGAACGGCAACACGCAACAGCGGCTCAATCCGTTGCTCAGCGGCCTCGCGTCCCCCGCGGTTCTCATGGTTGTGATCTGGGCTATTACTCTTTTCTTGGTTGCCGGCGGGCCAATCGCTTATCCAGGGCAACCGAGTGCCATTGTGCTCTCGGTGGTTGTGATCGCGCTAGCGATCTTTCTGCTCTCTTGTCACGTAGGTAAGCTGTTCTTTGATCGCTGGTCCGAGCAATGGGCAAAATCGTCACACCTTTCCGCACGGGTGCTGGATAGGGGGGTCATGGCCGCGTCATTGCTCGGGATCGCCGGAATTGCGCTGGTGGCCTTCGATCGCACGGTGCTGAGTGGGGTGAACAATAGTGCCTATTCCGAGTTGCTGCGTTGCGCGCCTCAGTTGGTTGATTCTGTGATGATTCGGCGAACGCCGCTGCTCTACGGCGGCTACGCCATGTTCTCCTTCGGATTCGTCTCCATCGTGCTGTTTCTGCTGAAAGGCGAAGAAATCAGGGGATGGGCGGCTGCGCTGGCACAACTGTCCATCGTCTCGCCGGTCGGCTATGCGCTGCTCTATTCGGGGCGGATGCCGATCCTGTTCGTCCTCGTCCTGGTCGCGATGGCGATGCTGGTGCGCGTCACGCAAGGGCGAACCCTCGTGCCGCGTGGCCATTATCTCGTGCTCAAGACCGCCATCGCGGTGGGCCTGTTCGCGGTCTATTCCAGCGCGATCTGGACCAGCAGACAGAATTTCTGCATCCAAATGTCGCCTCTAATCGCCGAATTGCAGGAGGGGAAGAACGAACGTCTAACGTCTCGGGCCGACAACCGAGCCCTAGTGGATCAAACCCGCCGGCCGAAGGCGACCCAGATGATCACTGCGGCCGAGCTTAGCAAACGGCTCGCCGAAGCACAGGCGGCGCCGTGGCCGCCCCAGAAGTCGAATTCGATAGCAACCGCTCTTGATGCGATGCTGGAGGCCTGGAACGTCCAACCCCGTGGCTATGTCATCTCGGCAATCGACTCCGGTTACCTTTCGCCGCGCAGCGCGATGATCGGCCTCAGCACCTATTTCTATCTGACCCATGGTGTGCGGACGGTTGATCACGTTTGGAACGCCCGCGACAAGTTCACGCCGCAATGGGGCGTGTACGAGGTCGGTGTGCTCTCGCCGTTGTTGCGGATATTTTTCCCGGGTAGCGATCAAGTGGCGGTCATGGAGGTGGAGCAGCGGGAGGCGCTGATCTATGGCTTCTTCCCGAGCGCCTGGGCCGCGGCCTTCATCGATTTCGGCCTCGTAGGCGCCATCGTCTACGTCGCCATCTGGGGCGGCCTGGCTGGCTGGAGCGCGGCCGGAAGCCGGCATTCCGGCCTGATGACGCCGCTGCTGCTGCTCGTGTTCGTGCTTGCCAGCGTCCTTCTCAGCCCGGTTCAGGGACCTCTCGGCATGGCAAATTCGGCCCTGGTGTTGGCGTCGATGCTGGCGACCGGGCTGGTGCTTGATTTAGCTAATCTGCGTGCGCGGGCGCCGCAGGACGCCGGCAAGCTCGGGGTCAACACCCTCGCGACCTGATTCAGCGCGCCGACAGGTTGCGCAGCCACGCGACTGTCGCCGCGACGCCTTGCTGCATATCGCAGGGGAGCGGGCCGCAGACCGCCGCGGTCGGCGCGAGATCAAATTGATACTGCGCGAGCACGTTGTTGAGGCGGAACGAATTGAAGGGAAATCGTTTCAAGCCGATCGCGTTCACCGCGTCGCCGCAGAGCGCCAGCGTGCGGGCGACGCCGGCCGGCAGATGCGGGATCGGGCGCGCACCGAAGTTGCGCTGAAACGCGTCGCACCACGCGATGAGATCGATCGGCGTGTAGTCGGCGAGATAGAACGTCCGGCGATGGATCTGGTCTGTTGGGACGCTCAGGAGACGCCAATACTGGAAGGCGATGTTCTCGATGTAGCTGTAGGACTTCCAGAGCGGGCCGTGCCCGACGTGGAAGTAATGGCCGCGCTCGATCATGTGCAGGAAGCGCTGGTAGTGCGCGCTCATCCCGGGGCCCCAGACGGTGGTAGGGCGAGCCAGGCACCATTCGCGTCCGGCGCCATCGGCGCTGCGGACGATCTCCTCGGTGCGCACCTTGCTCTGTCCGTACAACGTGTCGGCCTTATAGTCGCTGTCGTTCGCCGGCACATACCCGACGCGGCAGACGAGCTGCGAAGAGGTCCAGATCGCTCGCCGCACGGACGGCGTGCGCCGCACGGCCTCGACAAGATTTGCAACGCCCTCGATATTGGCGGTGTAACCGGAAAGGTCAGTCTTCTCGTCGAGATCGATGCGTGCGGCGAGATGAACCACCGCGTCCGGCGCGGTGCCGGCCACGGCCTTCGTCAGGCCGTTGGCATCGAGGATGTCGCACACGATGTCGGTGGTCTCGGCCGGAACCTTGTCGAGCCCCACGACGTCGCAATGTTCGGCGCGCAACCGCCGCACCAGTGCCTGGCCGATGAAGCCGGAGCTTCCGGTCACGAGAACTTTCATGCTGATGTCGCTGTCTTTGCCGACGGGCGGTCGCTTGACCGGCTTGCCGGGCTGATCTACCAAACCGACCAGTCGATTGCAAACTGTGGCAAATGCATTGTTCGTAGAGGCATTTTGCGATCGCGATCCTCCACCTCGGCTTCTGCCCAACCGGCGCTCGCTTCATGAAGACATTCGTCTCTGCCGCGTTTCAGGCCATCAACAACGTCCTGGAACCGATCGGCCTGCGCCTGATGCGTACCAACGCGCCGGTCAGGAATTTCAGTCTGTTCTTCAAGCATCTGAAGTCGCTCGGCTTCGATGTGAAGACGGTGGTGGACGTCGGCATTGCCTTCGGCACATCGCCGATCTATGACGCGTTCCCGCGCGCCAAGTATTTCCTGGTCGAGCCGGTGGCGGAATGCCGCCCGCTGCTGGAGCAGCTCAAGCAGCGGCTTGACGCTGAATATTTCCTGGTCGCGGCAGGTGCCGAGAATGGCGAGATCACCTTCAACGTCCATGACGACATCTCGGGCTCCAGCATCTTCGCGCAGGTCGAGGGCAAGGCGCTCGACGGCGAGGCGCGCAAGACGCCGATGCGGCGGCTCGACTCGCTGTTGCCCGAAACGCTCGAGCATCCGGTGTTCCTCAAGGTCGATACGCAGGGTGCCGAGATCGAGGTGCTGAAGGGGCTGGGCACGCGGATTAGCGAAATCGATCTCATGATCCTGGAGACCACCATGATGCCGATGCGGCACGGCATCCCGCAATTCGCCGACATCGTGCGCTTCTGCGACGACGCCGGCTTTGCGGTCTATGACGTGCTGGAAGGGCACATGCGCTCGCTCGATGGCGCACTCGCCCAGATCGATCTTGCCTTCATCCGCAAGGACAGCCCGCTGCGCAGCCAGGCAGCCTATTTCAGCCCCGAGCAGCTTGCCGAATATCTCAAGCGTCCGAGCAAGCTGCGCGGCGCTTGTTGAGCCGGGCAGCAAAGCTTCGCATCAGACTTCCGCGAGCAGGATGAACAGGCAGCGGCGCTCGCCCTTGTTGACCATGCCGCCGCGATGCATGCCGTTGCCGTCGAACAGCACGCAATTGCCATAGTTCGAGGTTGCGGCGAAGTGGCCTTCGCGCAGCCGCGCCACCTCGGGCGAATTGTCGGGCAGGTCACCGCCGAAGTCGGCTTTTTTGCGCAGGAACGCCGGCAGCGCCATGAACTTCTTGCGCGCGTCAGGCCGGCGGCCGGAGAAGCCGGAGAAATCGTTGGTGCGGCGGATCATGCCCTCGAACCAGCCGATCTTCGCATTCTGGCTGCCGCGGATGTAGCAGAACGGGCCGCCGTCCGGACCGATATCATGGATGTAGATCGCGCATTTCAGCATGCCGTAGGTGGCATCGATATGCAGATAGCTGCCCCAGGGGTCGGCAAGCTGCGTGTCCGGGAATACGCGCTTCCAGAATGCGAGATCCTGGTCGTTGATCTGCGCATTGACGTGCTTCACGCCGGCCGGGCGGCCAAGATAGGCGCTCGCCGCTTCCATAATGCCGTAGCGCTTGAAGACGGACTCGACGGTTGCGAACGCCTGCGGATCGGCCGAGCGCGTGCACCAGTAGACGTTGTCGTCGAACTTGCGCTTCTCTGGCGGAATGTTGGCGCGGCGTTCGTCGAGCTTGACGAAGCCCGGATTCGTCACGCCGCGGATCTGCTCGATCTCATCGGGCGTGAGGTTGAGGCAGACGATGCCGTCGGATTTGATCTTGTTGAGCAGCGCCGGGTTCGCTGGCGTCGCGGGGCGGCGCGCGCCGGTCAGCCAGCCGATCGCGCGGTTTGCACGGATGCCCGCGAACATCGAGATGTAGCGCAGCGCTGTTTTTGCATTGAGACCGCTGAAGCCGGCCTCCTTGGTCAGGAGCGGCATGTTGTCATAGTCGACGATGCGGCGGATGGTAACGAAGGCGAAGGTGCGCGCGAACACGTTCAACGCATAGAGCCGTTCGCGAAAGGTCGGCTTCGGCAGCATGCCGCCATAGGCCGGATGCGCGTCATAGTCGATCGCGGGAAGCGTGTTGCCGCGATAGGGCGGAATCGGAAGTTCACCAATCTCGACGGCGCGTGCCACCGGCGTCACGTCGGAAAGTGAATCGATCGTCGTCATGTCGCGTTCTCCGGAACGAGCGCGGTTCGTCTCAAGCTCGCTCCGATCTATACAGCGTGGGGCGGTGCGCAGGCAACAATTGGCCGGATTTATACGGTCGTTCCGGGTGGCTCCCGGTTGGCAGCTAAATCATGGAAATGCTTCGGGAGAGCGCCCTTGAGGTCGATCCTTCGAAGGGTTCCAGCGATGGCCTCGGAGGCACCCCCGCGGCCGTAGGGCGGCATGTGGGCCGGATCGGGCTGGAACCGGCCCTCGAAGATGCTCCGGAGGCTCGCCAGAATGGCCGCCGAATCGGCAGGGCAATCGATGATCGAGGCGGCGCGCAGCCGGCCTTTCTGGCGGTCGCCGATATTGATCGAGGGCACGCTGACAGCCGGCGCCTCCAAAATGCCGCTCGAGGAATTGCCCAGCACGGCGTCTGCAAGCTGCAGCGCGGCCCAGTAGCGCTCACTGCCGAGCGAGCTGAAGTGATGGGCGCGATGGCCTCGCGCCGCGACGAACGCCTTGATAGCATCGTCGATGGCGCGATAGCCGGGATCGGCGTTGACGCCCGTGAAGATGATGCTGCGGTCATCGACCTCCGCTAACGCACTGAGCAGGGCCGTGACATTGGCGGCGTCGGCCTCGGGCTGCGCCGTGGTCGGATGCAGCGTTACCAGCAGGAAGCGTTCGGGGCCGCTGATGCCGAGCTTTGTGAACAACTCGGCGCGAGTCAGCTTTGGCGTGCTGTCGGCCAGATCGAGACCGGGCGCGCCGACATTGAAGACGAAATCAGGCTGCTCGCCCATCTGGATCACGCGCTGCCGATAGGGCTCGGCCGCAACGAAGTGCAGGCAGGCCATCTTAGTGATGGCATGACGGATCGCATCGTCGAAGGCGCCCGCGGTGATCTCGCCGCCATGGATATGCGCGATCGGAATATTGAGAAGCGTCGCCGCGACGGCCGCGGCCAGCACCTCGTAGCGGTCCCCGAGCACGACCAGGACGTCGGGCGCAAGCTTTGGCAGCGCCTCGGCAAAGCCCGCCACGCCGATGCCGGTGCCGCGCGCGACCGTCTCGGCGCGATCGTCATCGAGCGCGAGATCGATCTTCGCTGCGATCGAAAATCCGTCGGCCTCGACGATCTTCCAGGTCTCGCCGAAGCGCGGCACCAGATGCATGCCGCAGGCAATTACGCTCAGTGCCACGTCGTCGGCCGCCTTGAGCCGCGCCAAAATACCCCGCAGCAAACCGTAATCGGCACGCGAGCCGGTAACGACGGCGATGCGGCGGCGTTTGCTCATGCTCGCTGCCGCCAAGGCGAATCATCGAGCATGCCGTGCTCGATGACATAGGAGGCGTAGGCGAGGTCGGCCGCGCTCTCGATCTCGATCGAGTGCATGCGGTCCATCATGATGCCGTAGCTCGCGGACGGATCGGCGTAGATCTTGCGGTGCTTGCGCATCGCGTCCCATCCAACGAGATAGAGCGCGCCGTTCATGGTGACCTCGATCGCCTGGTCTTGGCGCCGCTGCGCGCTTGTCGTCAGCATCTTCTCGACGATGCCGCCGATCGAGCCGTCCGTGCCGAGCGTGCCGACGAAAATCGAGGAGACCTCGGTCTCGCGCATGCCAACCACGAGGCTCGCCTTGCGCACGGCGAACAGCTCGACCGCTTCGTCAAAGTGCTCTGGCGTCGCGAAGGGCGAGGAGGGTTCCAGCAGCATGATGGCGTCGTAGCGCCGCTTCTCATGCGTCTCGATCCAATCCATGGCGTGCAGCACAACGTCATTGGAGGAGGCTGTATCGGTCGCAAGCTCGGCCGGCCGCTCGAACAGCATTTCAGCGCCATACCGCTTCGCCTCGTTCCGGATCTCGGCGCTGTCGCTGGAGACGATCAGGCGCGAGCAGTAGCGGGACTGTTTCGCGGCGATCGCCTTGTAGCCGGTCAGGCTGAGGCCGCCGATCTCGCGCAGATTCTTGCCGGGCAGGCCCTTCGATCCACCGCGGCCGACCAGCAGGAACAATATCTCGGGCGAGTTGGTCATTGGCACCAGACAAATCCTGCGTTCAGGCCGATGGCGATTCGGCGCGATTCGTTACCCGGCGGGGGGCTATTTTCAGCGCCTTTAGGGAACACTGCAAACCGCCCGCTTGCGTTGCTTTTACCAGCGCGCTCGACTAAGACAACCGCTTGATGGGCGGGGATTTCGCTTCGCCCCCGGCTACAAAACGCATGCATCGCGAAACCCTGATCATTGCTGAGGCTGGCGTCAACCACAATGGCGATCGCGCACGCGCGCTGGCGCTGGTGGAGGCGGCCGCAAAGGCTGGGGCCGACGTCGTCAAGTTTCAGTCGTTCCGCGCCGACAAGCTCGCGACCGCCGAGGCGGCGAAGGCGAGCTATCAGCAGGTGACCACTGGCAAGGCGCAGTCGCAGCTCGACATGCTGCGCGCGCTCGAGCTCAGCACTGAGGACGAGGGGCAGATCGCCGCCGCCTGCGCGGCCTCCGGCATCACCTACATGTCGACCCCGTTCGACGCCGACAGCGCCACGCATCTGGTCCGCCGCGTCGGCGTGTCCACGCTGAAGGTCGGCTCAGGTGATCTTACCAACGCGCCGCTGCTCTTGCATCTGGCACGGTTCCGCCTGCCGATTATCCTCTCGACCGGGATGGGGACGCTTACCGAAGTCGAGCAGGCGCTCGGCGTCATCGCTTTCGGATATCTCCGCGACGCAACGGCGCGCCCGTCGCCCGCCGACTTCGCAAGCCTGTTGCTGGACCGCGCGACTTGGGCGGAGCTGCGCGCAAAAGTCACGCTGCTGCATTGTACGACCGAATACCCGGCCGATCCGGAGTCGATCAATTTGCGTGCGATGGCGACACTGCGCAATGCCTTTGGTCTGCCCGTCGGCTTCTCCGATCACAGCCGCGGCATTCACATCGCATCCGCCGCGGTGGCGCTTGGTGCCAGCGTGATCGAAAAGCATCTGACGCTCGACCGCAATCTGCCGGGACCGGATCATCGCGCCTCGATCGAGCCGGACGAGATGGCGGCGATGATTGCCTCGATTCGCGACGTCGAGGCCGCGCTCGGCGACGGCCGCAAGGTGCCGGCGCCGGAGGAGATTCCAAACCGCGCGGTGGCGCGCCGCAGCCTGATCGCGCTGCGCCCGGTGCGCGTCGGTGAGCGCTTCACGGAAGACAATCTCGGCGTCAAGCGTCCGGGCAACGGCGTTCCCCCGATCGAATATTGGAGCTATCTCGGCAAAACGGCCTCGCGCGACTATGCGGCCAATGAGGCGCTGGAGCCATGAGCCTGATCGTGCTCTGTGCCGGCGGCCACGCCCGCGTCGTCATCGAGGCGCTGCTGAGCCGTGGCATCCGTCCGGCAGCCGTCGCCGACCGCGACGCCGCGCGCATCGGCGAGGCCATCGGCGGCGTCAAGATCACGGGATCGGACGACGACGTCTTGAAGATGACGCCAGGTGAGGTCGAGCTTGCCAATGGTCTCGGAAATCGCGCCTCGCGCAGTGATTCGGGATTGTCGGGCCGGCGCGCGCTGTTCGATCGGTTTGCCGAGCGGGGCTACAAGTTTCCGGTCATTTCGCATGCGTCCGCCGTCATTGCCTCCGATGCACAACTCGGCGACGGCGCGCAGCTGATGGCGGGGGCGGTGATCCAGCCGGCGGCGCGGATCGGGCGAAACGTGCTGGTGAATTCGCGCGCGGTGGTCGAGCATGATTGCAACGTCGGCGATCACGCGCATATCGCGCCGGGGGCGGTGTTGTGCGGGGGCGTGTCGATCGGCGAGAGCGTCCATGTCGGCGCCGGTGCCGTCGTGTTGGTCGGCGTCAAAGTGGGCGCCGGAGCCGTCGTTGCCGCGGGCGCGGTGGTTACAAAGGATGTCGCGGCCGGCGGGTTCGCCGGCAACGAATAGGATTGGTTTGTCATGAAGGGCGCGTTCGTCGTCAATGAAGATACCCCTCTAATCGAAACGCTGCGGCGGATCGATCAGGGCAATTTGCAACTCGCCATCGTCGAGCGCGAGGGCAAGATCGTCGGCACCGTCACCGACGGCGACGTGCGGCGCGCGCTGCTCGCCGGCACGAGCCTCGATGCCTCCGTCAGCCTCGTGATGAACCGCACGCCGATCACGGCGCCGGTCGGCATCTCGAATCCGGCCGCGCTCAATCTCATGCGCAAGCACTCGATCCATCAGCTTCCGCTCGTCGACACGGACGGGCGGGTGGTCGAGGTCAAGCTAATCGATGATCTCGCGCTCGCGCAGCAATCTGATCACTGGGTCGTGCTGATGGCCGGCGGCCTCGGCTCGCGGCTGAAGCCGCTGACCGACGACGTCCCGAAACCGCTGATCCGCGTCGGCGACAAGCCGATCCTGGAGACCGTGCTCGGCGGCTTCGTCAAGGCCGGCTTCGGCAAGTTCTTCATCTCGGTCAACTACAAGGCCGACATGATCCGCGACTATTTTGGCGATGGCTCGGCCTGGGGTGTGGAGATCAACTATCTCCAGGAGAACGAGCGGCTCGGCACCGCTGGTGCCCTGTCGCTGTTGCCGGAGCGGCCGACGCAGCCGTTCTTCGTCATGAACGGCGACCTGCTGACGACGGTCAATTTCGAGCAGATGCTGAAGTATCATCGCGAGCATCAGGCCTTCTCCACCGTCTGCGTGCGCGAGCATTCGGTAACCGTGCCGTTCGGCGTGATCGATTTCGACGACCACCGCCTGCTCGGCATCCGCGAGAAGCCGACGCAAAAATTCTTCGTCAATGCCGGCGTCTATCTGCTCGATCCGGCCGTGCTCGATCATCTCGACGCCAACGAAGCCGTTGATATGCCGACGCTGATCGAGCGCACCATCGACAAGGGCAGGCCGTCGGTCGTCTTCCCCTTGCGGGAATACTGGATCGACGTTGGCCGGCTGGACGATCTCCAACGTGCCTCCGACGAATTCCAAAGGATCTTTGGATGAGCAGCGAACGTTCGCTCCGCGAGATGATGTCGCTCGACGGCCGGGTCGCCGTCATCACGGGCGGCGCCGGCTATATCGGCCGCGCCATTGCTGCCGGCCTTGCCGAGCTCGGTGCCGGCATCGCGCTGGTCGATATCGCGGCATCTGCGGGCACTGAAGCGGCAGCGAAGCTGACCGCTAGTCACTCCGTCAAGGCCGCCATGTTCGACTGCGATTTTGAGCAGGGCGATGCGGTGAAGGATCTGCCGCGGCGGGTCCGCGAGGCCTTTGGCGGCATCGACATCATCGTCAATTGCGCCGCCTTCGTCGGCACCAGCGGGCTCGAGGGCTGGGCCGTGCCGTTCGAGCAGCAGTCGGATGCGACCTGGCGGCGGGCGATCGAGGTCAACCTCACGGCGCCCTTCGTCCTGATCCAGGCCGCCGCCGAGGACCTGGCCAAATCGGGCCATGGCAGTGTGATCAATATTTCCTCCATCTACGGCCTCGCCGGGCCTGACTGGCGGCTCTACGTGGGAACCCCGCTCGGGAACCCCGCCGCCTATGCCGCCAGCAAGGGCGGCCTGATCCAGATGACGCGGTGGCTGGCCACCACCATGGCACCAAAGGTGCGCGTCAATGCGGTGGCGCCGGGGGGCGTCTTCAGGGCGACGCCGGAGCCGTTTTTGAGCCGCTATGTGGCCCGAACGCCGCTTGCACGCATGGCCAGCGAGGACGATATGAAGGGCGCTGTGGCCTATCTGGCGAGTGACTTATCCGCATACGTGACCGGACAGTGCATTGCGGTCGACGGGGGGTGGACGGCGTGGTAAGCCGACAGCAGGTCATGCAATCGCGAGAATCTCCGAAATGTTGAGCTGTAGCAAATGCTTATTGCCGGAAACGGCGGAGGCCACATCATTCGACGAAGCCGGTTCGTGCAGCGTTTGCCGTCAGATCGAGGTCCGTGACACCCAGATCAACTGGGACGAGCGCCATGACCAGATGATGGAGCTGGTGGCGCAATACCGCGACAAGGGCCTGTACGACTGCATCGTGCCCTATTCGGGCGGCAAGGACAGCGTCTTCCAGCTCTGGTACGTCGTCAAGAAACTCGGCCTGAAGCCGCTGGTGGTGCGCTTCGACCACTGGTTCTATCGCCCGCTGATCGAAGAGAACAACACCAGCGTGTTCAAGCAGCTCGGCGTAGACGTGCTGAACTTCACGCCGAACTGGCATGTAGTGCGCGAGCTGATGCTGGAATCGCTGAAGCGCCGCGGCGACTTCTGCTGGCACTGCCACACCGGCATTTACGCCCACACGATGCAGATCGCGATCCGCTACGAGACGCCGCTCTTGTTCTGGGGCGAGAGTCTCGCAGAATACCAGTCGTTCTATTCCTACGATGAGATGGAAGAGGTCGACGAGAAGCGCTTCAACCGCGCCATGAATCTCGGCATCACTGCCGACGACATGTATGAATTCCTCGGCGGCCGCGTTGCGAAGCGAGACCTCTATCCGTTCGTCTATCCGCCGCGCAAGGAGCTGATGCGGATCAAGTGCCGCTCGATCTGCCTCGGCAGCTACATCAAGTGGGACACCAAGAAGCACGTCGAGATCATCAAGCGCGAGCTCGGCTGGAAGGGCCAGGAAGTCGAGGGTATTCCGCCGGAATACGACTACGAGAAGATCGAGTGCTTCTTCCAGGGCGTGCGCGACTATCTGAAATACATCAAGCGCGGCATGGGCCGGACCAACCATCTCGCCAATATTGACATCCGCAACAAGCGCATGACCCGCGAGCAGGGCGAGGCGCTGGTGCGTGAGTTCGACGGCAAGCGCCCGCCGAGCCTGGATCTGTTCCTCGACTATCTCAATCTGACCGAGGAGCAGTTTTTGGGCATCGCGATCAAGCACGAGGTCAGCCCGTGGCAATTCTCGCCGAACACGATCGAGCCGGGCCGCCGCATGCCCGACATGGACAAGTGGGACAACACCAGGGTGCCCTGGCCGAACCATCCGGGTGTCGAGATCGGCGGCGGCAAAGGCTAGGCGAGGGTCAATGGGCGGCGCGATGATCGTGCCGCGGGGGAGCAGGCGATGTCAGGCGTAGCGATCGTCGATTACGGCATCAACAATGTGCGCTCAGTGAAGAACGCCGTGGAATATTGCGGCTTCGATCCGGTCGTGACCCATGACGCCGACGCCATTGCCGATGCCTCCCACGTCATCCTGCCCGGGGTCGGCGCGTTCGGCGACGCCATGAGCAACATCCGAGCCCGCGGCATCGACGAGATGCTGGAGCGCCATGTCCGCGAGAAGGGCAAGCCGTTCCTCGCGGTGTGCCTGGGGATGCAGCTCCTCGCCAACAACTCCGAGGAGCATGCCGACCTCGGCATAGCGCATCGCGGGCTCGGCTGGTTCGATGCCGATGTATTGCGGCTGATGCCAAACGATCCCACGCTGAAAATCCCGCATATGGGCTGGAACATGGTGGCGAAGGAGCGCAACCATCCGATCCTCGCCAATATCCGCGAGAACAATCTGGCGTTCTATTTCGTGCACTCCTTCGGCATGCGCTGCAGGGATGCGAACGACGTGGTCGGCTATGCCCAATACGGCCAGCCGGTAACCGCGATCATCGCGCGCGACAACATTGCCGCCACCCAGTTCCATCCGGAGAAGAGCCAGGATACCGGGATCGAGCTGATGAGCAATTTCCTGCGCTGGAATCCCTGAAGTCCTCGCGATGCTGAAGAAGCGCCTGATCCCAAAATTCCTGCTGCGCGACGGCAGGCTCGTCAAATATGTCCGCTTTTTCGAGAACGAGCGCGCCGCCGGCAATCCGGTGACGACGGCGAAGGTCTACAACGATTACGGCGTCGATGAGCTGATCGTGCTCGACATCGTGCCGAGCGCGGCCTCGCGCGGCCGCGTCGTCGACATCATTGAGCAAATGTCGGCAGAGATTTTCATGCCTTTCACCGTCGGTGGCGGGGTCAAGACGCTCGACGACGTCAACATGCTGCTGCGCGCCGGCGCAGACAAGGTGTCGGTGAATTCGGAAGCCGTGCGGCGTCCGGATTTTTTGCGCGAGGCGGCACGCACCTTCGGCGACCAGTGCATGACGGTGTCGATTGACTACAAGCGGATCGGCCCCAACCACGCCAGCGTGTTCATCGACGGCGGCCGCGAGCATGTCTCGCTCGACCCGATCGAATGGGCGCAGCGCTGCGTGGATCTGCATTGCGGCGAGGTGCTGCTCGGCTCGATCGACCGCGACGGCACCATGAGTGGCTACGACCTCGACTTGATCCACAAGGCAGCGAACGTCCTGAGCGTGCCGTTGATCGTCTCCGGCGGCTGCGGTTCGCTGCAGCATGCGATCGACGCGCTGGAGGCCGGCGCCTCGGCGGTCGCGATCTCCTCGATGTTCCTGTTCACCGACCACAGCCCGATCAAGCTGCGCAGCCATCTGTTCTCGCGCGGCCTCGACGTGCGCGCCAGCTCCTCAAGCAGGAATTAGCACCATGCAGCTCTCGCTTGCCCGCAACGATCTCGCCCTCTATGTGCGCAAGCAGTTCGAAAACTTGTTCCCTGATGGCACCGATCTCGGCGACCTCCCGAAATTCATTGACCTCGCGCTTGGCCGGATCGATCATTGTTTTTCGCGGGTGCGGCTGAAGGGGTTCTTTGCCAATGACGAGGCGCGGTTCTCGCACTGGCACTCAGACCAGTACGCGATCTTCCTTTACTACCTCGCCAATTCGGCGTTTCGCGAGCGGCCCGGCCACCCCATCGCCGACAAGGCCTATGCGTTGAACAAGGCGTTGCATGCGCTCGACGCGTTCTACGAGGTGGAGTTGCCCAACGTCTTCGCGGTCCAGCATCCGGTCGGCACCGTGCTCGGCCGCGCCAGCTATTCCGACTATTTTATCTGCTACCACAACTGCACGGTCGGGGCGAACCTCTACAACGACTACCCGTCGTTCGGCCGCGGCATCGTGATGTATGGCGGTAGCCGCATCATCGGCAAGACCGCCGTGGGCGACAACAGCTTTGTGTCGACGGGCGCGATCGTGATCGACGGCGGCGCGCTTGCCGCCGACAGCATCTTGCACGGCATCTATCCCAAGGCGACGCGATCGCCGAACTCGCGCAATGTGGTGCGCGATATCTTTGGGGTGACGGCCTGATCAGGTCAGCCGCTTGAACCCGGAATGCGCCACGGGGCCGCGCAGTAGCTGCTTGACGGCCTTCTGGTCGACAGCGTTACGCAACTCTCGGAACACTGCCGTCACCGTCTCCAGGTAGCAATCGACATGAGCGTCGGTGTGCGAATACATCGCGTAGAACGAGCCGGTAGCGAGGATACCGCGATCGAGCATCATCTGGGTGAACAGCGTGCGCACCTCCTGCGCGTCGGGCAGGTCGAAGGCAAAGTGGCCGAGCGGCGAGATGCCCGAGACATGCAGCGGCATGCCGGTGACCTGCGACGCCTCGGTCCAGCCCTTCTGGACGCGCGTGCCGATCCGCATCAAATGGCGGGCGACGTGCTGCTCGCGATGCTTGCGCAGCGTGGCGAGCGCCGCGACCGGGCCGACGCGCTCGGTCCACGCCGTCGAGCTGACAAAAGTCTCTTGTGCTGCGTCCATCACCGAGGCGCGGCCGACGATTGCGGCCATCGGAAAGCCGTTGGCGATGGCCTTGGCGAATACGGCCATGTCGGGATCGACGCCATAGGCGAGATGGGCGCCGCCGGAATTGATGCGGAAACCAGAGGTCACCTCGTCAAAGATCAGCGCGGCGCCGCAGCGGTCGGCGAGCGCGCGGATGCCCTTGATGAAGGCGGGCTCGGGCTCGCTGGAGCGCACCGGCTCCATCACGATCGCGGCGAGTCGCTCCCCATGGGCAGCGACGATAGCCTCGATCTCGTCGAGCTTGTTGAAGTGGAAAGGGTGCATCAGCCCGGCAAGGCCGCGCGGCACGCCCTTGGTGTCGAGGCCCGGCAACAGATGGCCGTCGAGCGCGGTGGTCTCACCCAGGTTGGCGCTGAGATACCAGTCGTGCCAGCCGTGATAGCCGCAGAACGCCACCATGTCGCGACCGGTCGCCGCACGCGCGATGCGCACCGCGATCGCCATGGCCTCGCCGCCGGCGCGGCCGAAGCGCACCATGTCGGCCCAGGGATGCAGCTCCACCAGCAGCTCCGCGAGCTCGATGTCCTCGGCGCAGTTCAGGGTCGACATCGACCCCATGTCGATCGCGGTCTTCACGGCCGCATCGACGTCGGGATCGGCAAAGCCCAAAATGGTGGCGCCGATGCCGCAATAGCTCATATCGAGATAGGTCTTGCCGTCGAGATCGACGACTTCAGCGCCCTTGGCCAACTTGAAATATGTCGGCCATTGCTCCGGCAGGAACATTTCCGGCCGCTTTGAGAGCAATTGCGTCCCGCCGGGCATGACCTTGCGCGCGCGTCGGTACATCGTCTGAGCAGTATTCGACATCTTCGTCCGCCGAAAGATTATCGTCGTCGTTATCGGAAACTTCGTGAGAAGGCAAGACAGGAGAGCCTAGGAAAATCTTTGATGATTGAATAGCTTAGTCAACCACAGTTGACTAGGCTTTCTAGTTCGAAGTACGAGGGCACAAAGCTGGGGCGGTCGTCCTGCATCCGAGACTTAAGGGCTCTGGGTCCGAAAGGAGTGTGCCCAAAGCCAAAAACTGGATGCTCTAAGTCATTCTCATCACGTGGTGCGAAGGGATGCTGTTATGAGGGACGTAGGGTCAATTCCCGAGATGACCGAAGCGGTCCGCCGCCCGGGGAAGATATCCATCGTAATTCCCATCTTCAACGAAGAAGACAATATTGAGCCGCTCTACGCCACGCTCGTAAAAGTAAGCTCGACCTTGGATCGAGATGTCGAAGTGATCTTGGTTGATGACGGATCGACCGACCAATCGAGAAAGCGTCTTGAGCGTTTGGCAGCTTCTGATCCGCGCTTCAAAGTGATTGTCTTTGCCAGAAACTGCGGCCAAACAGCTGCGATGATGGCGGGAATTGACGCGGCCGAAGGTGATATCATCGTGCCTATGGACGGCGACCTGCAGAACGATCCGGCCGACATTCCCCGCCTCCTAGCCAAGATGGAGGAGGGATTTGACGTCGTGTCGGGTTGGCGTCGGGATCGGCAGGATAACGCCCTTTTCAGAAACTTCCCGTCTCGACTGGCAAACCTGCTGATCTCCTGGTTGTCTGGCCTCTCACTTCACGATTACGGCTGCACACTGAAGGCGTACCGAGCCGATCTCCTACGTGGCTTTCGCCTTTATGGAGAAATGCACCGTTTCATCCCGATCTATGCGGCTTGGCAGGGCGGGCGGGTGACCGAAATGCCAGTCATGCATCATGCTCGGCGAGCCGGCAAATCAAAATACGGGCTCGAGCGCGTGTTCAAGGTAGTGCTCGATCTTTTGTTGGTTAAATTTCTGACGCGTTACGAAACAAAGCCAATCTATGTTTTTGGCGGAGCCGCCGTCGCATTTTTTACTCTTGGATTTTTCGCAGGCATTTACTCGCTTTGGCTCAAGTTCGCCGACGGCATCACATTCATCCAGACCCCCCTGCCGCTTCTTGTCTCTCTGTGTGCCATAACTGGCACGATGTGCATCCTAATGGGTTTGCTCGCTGAGCTGATGGTGCGAATCTATTTTGAATCGCAGAGCAAGCGCATCTACGATGTGAGGTACAGGCTCAATTTCGACGTCAAGAGCAACTGAGATGTGCGGAATTGCGGGATTTGTCGGACCGGAGAATCCAATCGCCTTAAAGGCGATGGGTGATGAGCTCGCTCATCGCGGCCCCGACGGGGAGGGCTTCTTTTCCGACCCCATGAGACGCGTTCATTTTGCGCATCGACGCCTGGCCATCCTGGATATTGATGGGGGCATTCAACCGATGTCTCTTCCGGACGGCAGGCTGACGGTCATCTTTAACGGCGAAATCTACAATCACCGCGAACTCCGGTCGGGGCTGGAAGCGCGTGGGCATCGCTTCCAAACCTCGCACAGCGACACCGAGGTGCTGCTTCATGGTTGGCTTGAGTGGGGCGCCGATCTCCTGCTCAAGCTCAACGGCATGTTTGCTTTCGCACTCTTTGATAGGTCTAAGGGTCGTTTGCTCCTGGCTCGAGACCGGTTCGGCGAGAAGCCATTGTTTTGGGCAATGAAGAACGGCGAGTTTGTCTTTGCATCCGAGCTCGGCGCGCTGGTCAAACATCCTTCCCTCGAAGGAACAAGCATCGACCGGCTGGCGATCCAGAAGCTCTTTGCCTACAGTTTCATTCCAGGTGCCAGGACACCGCTTGCCGGCGTTCAGCGTCTTCGGCCGGGCAGTTGGCTCGAAATCGACGTGTCTCACTGTCGTCGCGGTTCTTTGGCGGTTCCGGTTGAGCGATCCTACTGGCGCTTTTCGATTGTGCCCGATAATGCCCCGCCCGGAGATGAAGATGATTGGGCCGACGAGCTAGATCATCTTCTTGGTAAATCCGTATCATCGCGTCTGGAAAGCGACGTGCCGCTCGGCCTGTTTCTGTCCGGCGGCGTGGATTCGTCGGCGATCCTTGCGCATGCGGCGGATACGCGCGACCCTAAGACCATCGACGCGTTCTCGATCGGGTTCACTGAGCCTAGCTTCGACGAGTCTAGGTACGCCGAACGGGTCGCCAGGCAGATCGGATGCAACTGGCACGTCAATACTTGCGATCTAGATGGGCTGCGCTCGGAGCTCGGCGCTTTGCTCGGGCGGATCGACGAACCCATGGGGGACAGTTCCGTCGTTCCGACCTCGATGTTGTGCAAATACGCGTCGGAGAGTGTTAAAGTTGCGCTATCGGGCGACGGAGGCGACGAGCTCTTTGCCGGCTATGATCCCTTCAAGATTCTCGGGCTCGCCCGGACGTATCACACGATGGTTCCGCGCAAGGTCCATCGGGCGATCTCCATTCTGGCGTGCCGGCTGCCCCTGTCCGAACGCAACATGAGTTTCGACTTCAAGGTCAGGCGCGGCCTGAGAGGACTTAGCCTGAAGCCGTCGATGTGGAATGCGGCCTGGCTTGGAGCCCTCAGCGGCCAAGAGATCTCGGAGCTCTTCGAGGACGAGGTCGATTCCGAGACGCTGTACGAGGAGGCAATTACGCTATGGGAGCAATCGGACGCCCGTGATGATGCGAACCGCACGCTGGAATTCTTCACCAATCTCTATCTGCCCGACGACATTCTGGTGAAGTCTGATCGCAGCTCGATGCTCGAATCGCTCGAGGTCCGGGCCCCCTTTCTCGACAATGATGTCGTGGAGTTCGCAAGGCGCCTGCCGATTGGCGTCAAGTTGCGCAAGGGCGTGAGCAAGTGGATCCTGAAGCGTTCGCTGCGCCACCGATTGCCTGAGGACATTCTCCACCGACCGAAGAAGGGCTTCGGCGCGCCGATCGCGCGATGGCTGCGGGAGCTTCCGATGCCGGTCTCGCCACGAACGAGCTTCCTCAATCAGGGCGTCCTTTCGCGGCGCTGGGCTGACCACGCGGCAAAAAAGTGCGACGACCGGGGAGCGCTGTGGATCTGGCTTGGCCTGGACGCGCGCCTGCCCCGGCTAGCCCCATAGGATGATCGGCCGTGCTTGGCTGGCTTCAGCGCCGCTGGAACGAAGTGTGCGATCGGACGATTGGCTCCGACGTATTTTGGGACCTTGCGGTCGACCACCGTACCGCCTACGGTGCGCTTCTGCCCATGATCCATCGCCACGTGAAAGGTAGCGCGTTGGACTTGGGTGCCGGAAGGCTGGCCTGGCGCGCCGCGATCCGCTCTAGGGCCAGCAGCTACTTCGCAACGGACGCGTTCCCCACCCATCCGGATCTCGATTTCGTCTCCGACGCGCAAGGACTGCTGCCGGTCCCGGACAGCACCTTTGACTCCATCTTCTGCTGCTCGGTTCTGGAACACATGCCGCAGCCGTGGACGGCGCTTCCCGAGCTGCTACGTGTGCTCAAACCGGGCGGTGTCCTGATCCTCTCGGTGCCGTTCCTCTATTATCTTCACGGTCAGCCGCACGACTACTTCCGCTTCACCCGCTACGGGGTGGAGAAGCTCGCCCGTGACGCGGGGTTCGAAATCGTCGAGCTCTCAGCGGCCGGCGGCCTCGCGCATGCGACGCTGCAGGCGGGCAGCATGCTGACGACATCGCTATTGTATTCTCCCGGCTTCCCTCATGCGGCCCGCTCGGCGAGTTGGTTGCTTACGTCGGTCGCAAGGCTATTGGACTCGGCGGATCGCGGCCAGGTGTTCGCCCAGTCCATCAATGCGGTGTTGCGCCGGCCGGCCTAATGTTTTGCAGGATCGTGTAGCGTCCGCCGGAGGAGGTGAATACGGCCGTATATGAGCTGGCCGGGAGAGTGAGAGGACTGCTTGTCTCGATTAAGGCGTAAGAAAAATATTGATCGCCGGCCTGCAGTAGGTTGATTGCGGAGGCTCTTCCGGCCTGCTCGCAGTTCCAGTTGGGATCGCTTTGGCCTCCCCAGCAATTGACTTCGTTGTTGCCGGACATGATCGCAAAATGGACTGGATGGAGACTGGGTGCGATCATTCCGATTGGTGTCCTTCGAATTTGTCTGGCCCTGAACCAGTCGGCAGTCTCGAAGGCTTCGGCAGCGTGCGGTTCGGCGTTAACGAATTGAAACCGATACGAAGTCTGCAGCAGAAACTGCTGATTGATGCAGAATACCGCGACAATGACGTAAGCGGCCTTGACGAGTTGAGCGTCGAATTTGCCTGAAGTCTTGCTTGAAATCAGGTGGTAGGCCTCGGCTCCCCCCACGGCGGCAAAGAACAACAGCATCGGTGTAAATACCTGATAGTATCGCGCCACGTTGCGAACATCGATCAGCAAATTCGCTGCGCTGTAGTTCTGCAGAAGATAGGTGCTGACCGGAAGGACCAGCAGATAAATGAGGACGACCGCTTCGTAGAGCGGGAGGTACATCATGATAAAGCCCGCTCCCGAGCGCTTTCCTAAGGAGGCGACGGCCCCGATCGGCACCAAAGCCAGCAGCGGCAGGGGGAGCGTCGCGGCGATTACATCGAGCTTCTCCATTTTGTAGTTGAGGACGGCCATCAGATAGCTGAACACGCGTGCCGGGCTGAAGCTGAGCAAGGAAAAGAACTTGTCGGAGGTCCCGGTGTTGCGCAAAAAGCCTATCGCATCGGCGGTCCACAGCAGGCGGACCGTGTAGTTTGCGACCACGATCAGCGCCAGGAAGGCAACTGCTTTCAAGGCCGCTGGCCGGCCGGAATGGTCGTGCCGGTACTTCCAGTAGATGATCCATAGGAGGAATGCTGCAAGGATCAGGCCCTCGTGGCGGATCAATACCGAAAAACCGGCGATGGCGGCGAGTGTTAGGGGAGCCCGAGGCGGCCAATACACCAGAACTGCGAAGAATAAGGTCAGCAGGAAGGTTAGTAGCGCCGTCGGGTTGAGATACAGGCCGGAGATGCAGAATTGAGCGTTGGCCAACAGCAGAATGACTGCAATCATTGCGGTGCGATCACTACCGAAGCGGCGAACGAGGAAGAACAGGGGAAGTGCCGTCAGACCGACAAAAATCGTCGTGATCGCGGTCGACGCGTGCATTATGAGCGTATAACGATCCGCGACGGACAGCCCATGTAAGGCCTTGCCTATCAGCAAAGGAAGCAGCCATGGTTGGCGATCTGCGATCAGTAACTCGCCATGATAGGCTTGATCGATCAAATAGAAGGGCGCCAACGGGTCATTTTGAAGATAAGCTAGATGCCGTGTCGCCATCACCAAAAGAGCAATGATATTGAAAAGGGCAAGTGCGAGAACGGTTGTTGCCGGAGAGATTCGAGATAAGAAACGCATCATTGCTGCTGGCGTCCGCTAACGAGCTCACGCAATAGTGGCATTCATTGGTCTAGATGTCTAACGAAGGTATGCTTCAGCCCATTCCCATATTTCATTTCGTGCAAATTAATGGCATTGAGCTGGCTGCGGCTCTCATTCTGTGTGGGCTGTTCGCGGCTTTCGCTCGAAGGAAGGGAAAAACGCTCTTTCACGCGGGAGCGGTTATGCTCCTCATGCTCGTTCCCGTTACACTTTCAGTCGAACGGGACACCCAATTCATGACGATGGATGAAACAGGGCTGACGAACCTGTTGCTGGAGCCGGCTAATCGAGGACATGGTCAACTGGCATCTGGCGCGTTCCGCACCACATTGCCTGTAGCGGTCCATCTCGTGCGGCTGGCGGAAAGCTTGGGTCTTCCAGAAGATCGCATCCGCATGATTCTGAAGATCGGTCATTGGCTGCTCGGTTCGTGTCTGCTCCTGGTCGTCTATCTGTTACTCGCCAAGCTGGGCGGATTTGATCCCTTCAGTCCGGGAATGGTCATCCTGGCGGTCACGAGCCTGTTTACCTTTCCGATGACAAATATCACGATCAAGACATTCAACTATGATCTGATTTCCTCCCTCGGCGCGGTCATTGCGCTGCTCTTGGTCAGCGTCGCATTTGCCAGCAGCCAGCGCATGAGCGTTCAGGCCTTCTCTGCAGCGATTGTCGTGGCAACACTGGCGGCGCAGGAAAAGCTCTCCGGTTCTCCGATTCTGTTCATAGTCCTGATAGCTCCGGCAGTCTTTGCTGCTATCCGATGGCCGATGCGCCCGATCACTGCAGGTGTGGCCGACACCATTGCCGGAATTCTGCTCTCGCTGTCCATCTCGGTGGCCTCCACGCTGCTGTACGTCATAGGGGTCCCTTCTGTTCTGTGGGGCGGAGTCTGGCCAGGAATCGTCGATGCGATGAGCTCGTGGACGTGGATTCCACTGTTGGTCCTGTCGGGAAAAGGCGGCGGGGAAATTCCCAGCCGTGTGGCTGCCGTGACGATGGCCATTGGATCCTTGCTGGGGACGACGGTGCT
The DNA here is from genome assembly GCF_025200865.1 of Bradyrhizobium sp. NC92. Classification (NCBI taxonomy): domain Bacteria; kingdom Pseudomonadati; phylum Pseudomonadota; class Alphaproteobacteria; order Hyphomicrobiales; family Nitrobacteraceae; genus Bradyrhizobium; species Bradyrhizobium sp. NC92. The sequence continues at coordinate 5,787,287 of NZ_CP104171.1, read as the reverse complement.
GCTCGGAAGCTGGAGCCAACGATTAAAGGCCGCTAACCTCCCGTCGGCAGTGCAACATTTTCCGGCGACCGTTGCAGGCATCATGATTCTTGGCTTTGGCGCAGGTCTGGTCTCAGCAGCTCTTCTGCAGCCCTATTGGGCGCCGTTCTATCCGACTCCGATATCTCCATCCTTTGCGTTGAATGGAGTGTGGCTGCATTTCGGTTTCGAGAGTCTCGCGATCACCAGACTCGCATATTTGGGTTATGCCTTCGAAATCCTAATCGTTGCGATTCCGACTCCGCTGTTCATCATTGTGCTCCTCGCATGCATACTCTTGCTGACCGGGCGCAGACCGTGCGACGCCACCGCTGGTTTTCTCTTCGTTGTGGCGCTGGCATTGATTTTGATCGGCGCGCTGTTGCAGGTGCCGTTAGCCCACCGATATCTAAACACGCCCTTATTCCTGATTCTCGCTGCGTCTCTGCTAGTCATATTGTCGAGCGCCCAGAAGTATGGTCTGGCGAATCGAACGAGGAGCGTTGGTCTTGCCGCCATTGCTTTCATGGCAGCATTGTTCTTGATCCTGGAGACGGTGCCGTTCCGGCCGCTGTACGCTGCTTTTCGACCGTTCTGGCTGAATTATCCGGACGCCGATTTTGCGGAGGCCGGCCGATTGAATCCATCCTGGATGGGATGGGGCGAGGAACGCGCGCTCCTGGGTGAGAAGTTCGAGGAGTTCTGCGGGAGATCGCCGGACATCTGTCGAAATGGGCGAATTTTTCACCTGTATTATGGACGATGGCTGCCGGAGCGGCCGCGGTCATTCGAGATATTTGATGCCGCAAATGTCGTCGGAAAAGAGCCCTTGGGCGATCACGATTATTATCTGTTCAATCGGAGCCGCATCGTTCAGGGCTTTCCGCAACCGAAATCACGTCCTATCCTGACCCTCGACTTTCGCGGCTATGAAATGGCTTGGCTCTACCGCGGCTCGGATCTCGCCGCAGAGAACTACGGTTTCGGAAGGTGAGTCTGACTTGTCGACGGCCGGCCCGAGAACATCAGGAGCAGGCCGCCGATGAGGCTCGTTCCAAGGATCAACGCTCTGCTGAAGGCGGCAAAGGCTATGGCCGGCTCGTGCGCAACGCCCAAGAGCTGAAATAGCGCGACGAGGCCGGCTTCCTGCAGCCCGATGCCGTTGATGGAGACGGGCATCAGCGCCGCCAGCGTCACGAGGCCGATGACGGCGGTGAGCTGGATGACGTCTACCCTCATGCCGATCGCTTGCGCGATGATGAACTGGGCCAGGATCGACGCGGCGGAGCTTAGCACGGAGAACAGGACCGCGAGCGCAAGGACGCGCGGCAGGCCGGCGAGGCGGAGTGCGCGTGCGGCGGCCGCTGCCATTTTCTGGCCCATTCTCGTGACGACCGGACGGAACGAGGGGCTGCGGCTCGCCAGAACACCCAGTATCCCCACCACAGCAAGCGCTGGCACGATCCAGATCGCGAGCGATGCGGCGGAGATTGCGGTCACGCTCGGCCGCAGCTCCCAGAAGTTGGTGGAGGGCAGGGCTGCGGCCGTCATCAGCACGACGACGACCAGGCTCAGCAAACGGTCGGCGACGAGAGTCAGGACCGCGAGGTTTAGGTCGTGGCCGCCGCGCGTGAGCGCTACCGCCCTGTAAACGTCGCCGCCGACTGTGCTGGGAAGGAAGTTGTTAGTGAAGAAACCGATGAAGGTCAGTCGCATCACGTCGAGCGGCGGAAAGCTCGTCTCCTGGCCGCGCAGCAGCACCCATAGCCGTAACGCGCCGAACACCTGACTGGTCGCAAAGACGACGAGCGAAATGGCAAGAACTGCGGGAGGAAAACCGGCAATCGTGCTGATGGTCGCAGAATCGACCTTCGAGAGCAACCACAGGATCAGCGACACGGAGATCAGCAATTGACAGCCGCGCCAGGCCAGCCGTGAGACCTGCGGGGCGTTCGTCCATTGCCGAAGCAGGCCGGGGCGAAGCTTCATGACGTCCTGACGAAGGTGAGGACGATGGGAGTCTCCCAGCGCAATACTCGTGCAATGCCAAGCAGGATTGTGATGACACCGAGCCGGTGGAATACTCGCAACAGGTTCTTGGCGAGCCCCAGCGTCGAATACTCCTCGAAATTCAGCGACCGCACGCGCTCTTCGAACAGCGCCTGGCCCCATCCCTTGACCTCGATCCTGTCGCCGAATGGTGCGATCCAGCGCTTCATCTTGGCGGGTGTGATCAGCTGCAGCGTGTCGATATATGCCGGGTCCCGCCCTGCGAGGCGCACGCGAAGCCGGCCGAGCCAGTGCGGGCTGTGGGGCAACCAGAGCAGGCCGTAATGGCCCTCCCACCAGCTGCCGAAATTCGGGATCACCATGTGGCAGACGCCGCCTGGTCGCAGCACCCGAAAGCACTCTTTCATCACCGCTGCGGGATCGGCGACATGCTCGAGCACGTTGGACGATATGACGGCATCGAAGCTCTGGTCAGGGAAGGGGATGTGCTCTCCGGCTCCATTGACGAGAAGCTCAGGATCGAGCCCGCAGCCGTCCAGAAGCTGCTGACCGAGTTCGTAAGTGCCGCTGAACTCTTCGCCACCCGGTTCCAGGCCGTATGCTTCGGCCCCGAACCGCAGCCTGGCCGTGGTGACGGTCAGGCCGAGCCCGGCGCCCACTTCGAGTAGCTTCAGTCCCTGCAACCTGCGGCCGCTTTCCTTCTCGAAAAGTGACAATTGGGCAATCGACCGTTTCACGTCAAGGCTGTCGTCCGTCATCCGTTCAAGGTGATTTTGTGAACCCGCGATCGGGCCGAACGACTTGACATAGATCGGATAGAGTTGCTGCCGCAGCCTGCTGAACAGCGTGGGCTCCAGACAATTGAACGAGGAAACTGCGGCTGGCTCTGAGGACATTGGGGCTACGGCGGGCATCTGGAAGGTTCTGAAATCTGTCTGGTCTCAACCGGAGAGGTCCTACGGTCGACGTCGACGTAGAGGCGGCACCACTGTTCGAGGACGGCGAGGGCAAGCGCGAATTTGGCACGCCGCCGGCTTTCGATCGGGTTGTAGCGAACAACGGGTGAAGTCATACCATCGATCCAGCCGCGCGTCGCTTTCGGATCGAACCAGCCCCTCGCCGCGATCGATTTTTCGTCGACCAGGTGATGCAACGGGCCGCCCGATGCCAGCAGCCCGTTGATCATGGGGAGCAGGGCCTGCGTACCCTTCTTGCCGGACTTGGGGCGATACAGGACATCGGTCGGTAGTCGGTACTGCATGGCCTTGCGGAAGATCGCCTTCGCCGTGCCGTTCTCCGTCTTGAGTGCGAAGGGAAGCGCATTCGCGTATTCGGCGAACGTGTTGTCCAGGAATGGAACACGCGCCTCGACGGAATGCGCCATGGTCAGCTTGTCGACGCGCATGAGTTGGTTCTGGACGAGCGCGGTCTCTGCCTCGAACCGAAGCATGTCGTCCGCGTCATCGTCCCCGCCGAACCACGGTTGAATCCTGCGCTCGAGGGCTTCGAGGGCGTCTGGCTCATAGGAGCCCGGTGTCATCAAGCGCCGTAGTGTGCGGCTGTCCGGCATCAGGCACATGACATCGAGCGCGTATTTGCGCATCAGCCGTCCTGGCAGCAGCGAAAAGGGTGGCCTTAACAGCCGGTAGTGCGGATAGCCGGCGAACAGCTCGTCGGATCCTTCGCCGAGCAGGGCCACCTTCACGTTCTGCCGAACGAACTTTGCCGCCTGCCAGGTCGTCTGCATGACCGGGTGAGCGATCGGCTCTTCCAGACTCTCGATGCAATCGGTAAACCCCGATGAGAACACGGACGGATCGACGAGGCGCTCCTTCGATCTGATCCCGCAATGGCTCGCGGCTGACCTCGCAAATGGAATCTCGTCGTCGGGAAGGCCAAATCCGATCGTGAATGCCTGTATCGATGACGGGTCCATCAGCCGCGCCATCGAGGCCGCCACCGCGGACGAATCGAGCCCGCCGGACAGCAGCACGCCCACCTCGACGTCGGCCACGAGATGCGCGGAAACTGCCTTATCGAATAGGGTGCACAGCGTGTCGGCGACTTCGTCATTCGAGACAGATGCGACAACCTCCGCGGTGCCAGGTCTCTGCATACGCCAATATCGTTCGACCCTCGCGGCACTAGCTCCCTTCGTCGGATCGAACCGCATGAGGCAGCCCGGCTGAAGCTGCTTAACGCCGGAAAAAAGGGTTGATTCCTGTGCGGACCAGCCCCTCAAAAGATATTCGTAGAGGGCCGATCTGTTGATCGTCACAGCGGTGTCGGCGGCACGCAGCAGAGGCCGGATCTCGGAAGCAAATATGATCTGACCGGGACGCGGAATCGAATAGTAGAGCGGCTTGATGCCGTACCGGTCGCGCACCAGGAACAGGCTTCGAGTGCGCGTGTCCCACACTGCAAATGCAAACATTCCCTCCAGGCGATCGACGACCCTCGGGCCCCAGACACGCCAACCATGAAGGATGACCTCTGTGTCGGAATGCGTCGAGAAGTGCTGGCCGCAGGCCTCGAGCTCCTTGCGAAGCTGGCGGAAGTTGTAGATCTCGCCGTTGAACACGAGGCCTACAGTGCGATCCGCATTCCACATTGGTTGCGCGCCGCCTGCTACGTCGATGATCGAGAGGCGGCGGTGTCCCAGTCCAACGGCGCTTGCGGACAGACCGATCGCGCTGCCCGACGGCATGAAATCGACGCCGCGTCCGTCCGGCCCGCGATGCGCGAGCGCATCCGTCAGATCGTCGAGGCGAGCTGCGTCCCACTCGCCGATGAAGCCTGCAATACCGCACATCAGGATGATCGCGAATGGCTGGGGGATTGCTGCCCGCCGGAACCCCGCGCGCGAGTGCAAGCCTCCACCAGCGCCTGATCCAGCGCCTGCAGATTTTCGACTATGGCATTCGCGGTGATCCCGGCGATCCGGGCCGGCAGATCCTTTTTGTCGATGGTCGTGCGCGCAAGCTCGAATACCTGGTCTGGGGCTTCGATGAACCTGTTCAGATCGAACGCGAACTCCGCCAGCCCGAGACTGTCGAAGATGTCCCTGCCCTTCATTGTGTAGGAAAGATGGATCGCTCTCACGCCTTGCCTCAGCGCGGTCAAGGTCGAGTGCAGCCGTGTTCCGATCACCAAGTCAAATCTCTTCATCAGGGTAATGAACTCCGGGATCGAGAGGTCATCTTCGCACATTAGAACCGCACGGTCATCGGCAAAACGGGCTTTCAACTGGCCTAACCACATCGCGTCGTCCTCCCATTCCTCGATGCCCGGCTCGTACATCGAAACCAGGACCACGCGCGCGTCCATCTCGGTGCGAAGCCGGCCGATCAGCCGGACAAAGGCATCCACGAACGCCGACATCCGTTCGTCGGCGCGCTCGCGGAACGATGCCTTCGCGAACTGATACGGGAGGAATCCGCCCGTGAAGTGGAACCACAGTCGCATGTTGATCGCGATGAGAGGCCCGCGATGTTCTTCCGACGTCTTCTCGAGGTCGGCGAACACCTTCGGGGTGGGGTGTTCGACCGACTCAAATCCGGGCAGGAAGATGCCGTCGTGGGAGCGGACCAGCCTCGCGCGCGAGCGAAGCGAAGTGACGAGATCGAAGGTACCCTTGTCGCGCGCCATGAAGACTGCGGCCTGGCTGAGCACCGCCCGCGCAAGAAAGCGCCCGATTGGGGAAACAAGCGGACCCGCGCCCTGGCAGACGCAAACGATCTTGAGGCCGAGCAGGCGATAGATGAAGAAGACGAGCCAGGTGTGGCACAGCTTGGCGAGTGATGAATCGTCCTGCAGGTCGAGCCCGCCGGTCCATAGCACAACGTCGGCCTTCGCCAAAGATCGCCAGCCGCTTAGCGGCGGAAAGAGATTGTAGACTCGGCCATAGGGGATCGACGTCGCAGGGATGGGCGGCAAATGCCTCTGCCGCGAGCAAAAGACGTCGACTGGCCTCTGTGTCATGGTCGCAACCGCGCTCAGAATGCCCCATCGGCTGAGCAGGTCGCCGCGGTTGCCGCGGATGACGCGTGGGCTCACGAATTTCTGCTGATACGCCGGCATTGTGTCACTTGCGCCCGTGGGTATGCTGCGAGGCGGCCGACCGCAGGACTTGCTCGTAACGAGCAGCGATCGATCTGCGGTCGAACGCGGCCGCCTTGGCCCTGCTTGCGACTTTCATGCGCAACAGCTGGTCCCGGTCATCCAGGAGACGCGTAAGAGCGTGTTCGAATCCCCTGGGATCGTCGAGCGGCGCCGACAGTCCGTTCTCGTTCTCGACGAGCACGTCGGCAAAGCCGTCGATGCGTGAGCAGGCGAGCGCGAGCCCGTGCGCCAGCGCGTTGATTGCGACCAGGGAAAGCCCTTCGCTCAGCGACGGCATAAACAGGATATCGGAGCGGGACATTGCAAGATCGACTTCCGCCGGTGTGACCCAACCATGAAACGCGACGCGATCGGAAAGGCCGAGCACCGCACAGTGCCGTTCCAGGGCCGCTCTGCTCGGACCATCGCCGAACAGGTCGAGCGTCCAGTTCCGGTCATTGACGGCCGCGAGCCGCTGCAGCCCCCACGCAAGATTTTTTTGAGCCACCATGCGCCCCGCGAAGATCAGCTTGACGGTGCTCTCCGGCGCGCGCGGAACCGCCGGTGATTTATCGATATCGACGCCGTTCGGAATGACAATGGCCTCAAGTCCATAGGCGTCGCGCGCGAGCCGGGCAACGAATGAGCTGACGGCCGTGACAGTGGCGGCGCCATGCCAGATTGGTCTGGTAAGCGGTTTGATCACGCGGAAGAACTTGTCAGTCTGTTCCGGCGTGCCGCCCGGAACGTCGCCGAGATGCGCCGTCAAGACGTATGGAGTGCCCGAGAGCGTGGCAACTAGCCACGCCGCGAAACCGGTCGGTACCGCGAAATGGACGTGGATTGCGTCCGGACGAAATGTGCGGACCGTTCGCAGCCCGGCTGGGACGGCCATCAGGATAAAGCCGATCATCTCCCAGACGGAGCAGCGGTCTCGCTGCCTACGAAACGCGAAGATGCGCTCGACTTCTAATCCGGCGCTGGTTTCCAGGCGCGGCAGATTACCCTGCCGCGCTGTCAGGACGCGGATCGAGTGGCCCAGCTTCGAAAGCTCCGTCGCCAGGTCTTCGGTGGCCTTGCCGCCACCACCACCGACGGGTGGAAACTCATAGTTCATTTCGAGAATGCGCATGAGCTTACTTTGGGAGCCAGACGGAGACGGTGACGTTGCCCTCCGATGCGTCGCCCACCTTGCTGTAACGCTCGCGAAGCGTGTTTTCGACCTGCTCAGCATTGGGTTTTCCGAGGTAAAGGGCGAGCATGTCGTCCAGCGGAGGCGCTTCCTGAAGAACGACGGCTGCCGCCGGCCGCTTCAAATCATCGATCAGAGCGGTCGCGTCGCGAAACCCGCGCATCTGCAAAGCATGGCGCGCCTTCGCCTTGGTCTCGGGATTGAGACCGTCCAGAGGCTCGCGCAGGTTGGGAAAAAGGCTTACGCTGTAGGGCTCTATGAAGCGCCTCGCGAGCCAGACGGCTTGCACGGGCTGATATTTGCCCGAGAGCACGAGGACGCGGCCGTCAGGAAGAAGCGGTTTGAGGGATTGCGCGAGAGTCTGAACGTTGGCGAGTGGGTTCGACCACCAATTAGAAATCAGCATTCCAAGCCTGCTCCTCGAGGCGGCGTAGTAGTCTGTAGCAAGGATGAACAGGATCAGCCCCGTTCGTCCTGCGGAGGCGGGAATCCTTGCACCGATCGTCACGAGACAGAGAGCGGCGGGAATGGCCGCAAACGGCAGGAAGTAGTTAGCATAAGCCATCAGGCACGGCGGGCAATAGCTCTGGGAGCCCAGAAGGTGCACGAGCGTCATGACGACGAAATACAGCGTGCAGAAGCCTGCCAGAGGTAGGCGGCGGAAGTGCACCAGGCTGAGCGCTCCGCCCGGAATTGCAGGCAGAAGCAGCGCCGGATAGAGCTGCAGGAAAAAGCGGTTGGCGACATCGCGAACCACGGACCAGCTGAACTGCAAGTCGTTCGGCGAACGCGTGAGGGTGAGGACGTCCTGCATTTCGATGCCGACGTCGGTAAAGCGCCAGAGAATTTGAGCAAGGCCGGGCAGGAAGGCGAGCGTTTCGAAGAGGCCGTGCCCGAAGATCATGATGCTGACGACGAGACAGGCGCCTGCGACCAGCGCCGCTCCCCCAAGCGTGGCCAGGGCGCGTTTCTTCGCTTGTCCGCTTACCAGCAGATGGAGCGCTGCGAACATTGGCAGCGTGGCTGCGAGATTGAGCCTGATCAGGACGAGTGCGGCGGCAAGCACGCCCATGCTTGTCGCCTGCAGCAAGGGGTGGAGCGGCTTGGTTTCCGTGACGACCAGAAACGATACCAGGGTGAGCAGGGTGATGATTGCGTAAGGAGTCGCGGTCGACATATAAGCGACGACCATCGGATTTGCGGCATAAATGAGCACTGCGAGTGCGGCGGTCAGCCGGTCGCGCAGGCACCGATGCGCGCTTTTGCGCAGAAGAATGAGCGTGCACAGGGAAAGAAAGACGGACAAGAGGCGGCCCGCCAGATGCCCGTGGCCGAACAGCCATTGCGCCGCTCCGAGCACATAGAAATAAAGCGGCGGGTAGGCGGTCGCGTCCTCGAGCGAGTAGGGCTGGACTCGGCCGCTGAAATATTCGCCTGACTTAATCAGATAGAGGCCTTCGTCGAGCCAACTGTCGACATGCCCAATCATGTAGACGGCCTGGATCAACCAGATGGCCACGGCCGCAATGAATAGGAGATCAGCTGGATCCGCGACCGACAGTCGAATGCGCGCGGAGCGCTCAGTTATAGCTATGTCGTTAGACGATGACATGGCGCTCGCGCGCGTCGTTCGTTCGAGCGGTGACGTCATTGCTTGTTGGATTGCTTGTCACGGTGTGGCTCGCGCGCATTGGTTGCAGGATCGCAGCATGTTTCGAATTTACCCTTTGTTGTCAAGCCTTAAGGGCGGATATGCGCATCGGGGCGAAGCCTTGATGCGGGTATACCCACGCCGATCATGGAACTTACATCATGAAGGGTGAGCTCCGAACAACAGGCTTGCTTCACGAAGTCGGAGAAGTCTAAGGTCCGGCTGCCTCACGGATTTTCCTGAAATTTTCTACTTTTACCGAGATGCGATGTCCTTCGTTCCCAAATATCTGAGCTTGCTCCGAGACCCCGTTGATCTCGGCTCTCTCGTCATCGAGGGAGATCACCTCCGCGGCGAGACGTCTGGTCTGCGCTATGGCTTCATGGGCAATGTTGCGGATCTCCGTCCGGATGCAGGAACGACGGCGGTCATTCCCGACAGCATACACAACCGCGTTCGGGATCACTACGATGAGACGCCCTGCAACAACTACATGGATTTGGACAACCTTCCGTTGGGGCGCTGGCTTCGGGATTCAAAATACGACTATCTCTTCGCGCGGGCTGACACCGTCATCGAGGTCGGGTGTGGAAAGGGAGCCATCGTCCAGGCGTTCAAGGAGCATCGGGGAATAACGCCGTTCGGGATTGACCTTGCCTATGGCTCGATTCGGCAGATCCAGAGGCCGCCGCTCAATGCAGAGGGCGTTCTCGGCTCGAACCTCAGGCTTCCCATCGCGGATGAAGTCGCTGACATCGTCATCTCGCACGGAGTGACGCATCACACCCCGGATCCGATGCGTTGCTTCATGGAGCTTGTCCGCATTCTCAAGCCTGGCGGGAAGATGCTTTACGCAGTCTACAATTGGGACAACCTCTACCGCTCTCTTTATTTTGCCCTGAGCCCGCCCCTGAAGGGGGTTCAGCATCTGTTCGGAAAGAAAGTCGGCGATCGAGTTCTGAAGTTCACCGTTTTTCCGCCTTATCACCTCGCGCTCTGGGCCACGCTGGGCTGTGTGCAAGGCAAGTGGAAGTTTCCTGCAATAGAGCCGTCATGGGAGCAGTTCGGCGACTTTTTCCTGACACCTATCGCGCGTTTCTATCACGCGAACGAATTGCAGACGCTGGCGGAGTTGTTCGGGCTCAAGATCTTGGAGCAGGAAACGGGCGGCTGGCCGAAGAACGGCTTCTCGCACTTTGTCTGGTATGAGAAGCCGCTTAATTAGCTCTGGTTTCAACTAGTCCCGTCACTCCGCCGTCCTCCCAAGCCAGCAAGAACGGTATCCCGCAAGGGGGATCGACTCGCGGTGTTTTTCGGACAGCCTGGCACGACTTTGCCCCTTCGTAAGCATCCCATGATCACGGGATGCCCGACCGTGAGCAGATCGAAAGCTCGGCTCGGCATAGACACGCCCAAGGGTTGCGGCAGTGAGAGATGACCCAGAGGTCGGTCGTTCGCGAGAAAATCGAGGTCGTCTCCGCGGATGGCCGAACGCAACCTTTAGTAGGCCTTCGAATCGCTGGAGCCTTGACAAGTTCATTCTAGCCGACGTCAGGCCGAGCGGCGGAAAGAGTCGGTGGAAATTGCAGTTTTGATGCCGCACGCCACCGCTCTCCGTCAATCCTGCTGTTCCGCGAGGTGGCACTTGTCTTGCGAGTGCCGCTCAGCGGCGCGTCCTTCCTCGAGCAACGTGGTTGACAACCTGGCGATAGCCGGCAAGGGCGACATCTTCGCGATATCTCTCGGCAACGCCTGCCGCGCGAACACCCTTGTCCATCGTGGCCCGCCGATCGCGCGCCGCGTCGCGAATGGCTCGCGCGAGCTCGGCGGGATTTTCCGGCGGGACGACCCATCCAATCGCGTCTTCTCCGAGCACGAGCGCGCCTTCCGAATTTGCTTCCGAGGTGACGACCACCGGCCGGCCGACGGCGAGGATGTTGTAGAGACGGCTCGGGATCGAGACGCCGGCGATATACCGGCGATAGGGGATGACCCAGAGATCGGCGGCCGACAGGAATTCGACGAGTTCCTCTTCAGGCACCGGCTCGAACATCCTGACATTCTCGAGCTTGTCCTTGGCGAAGAGGTCGTTGAGCACGGCCCAGCCCACGCCCCAGCCGGACAGGACGAATTGAATGTCCGTCTCGTTCCGCAGCAGGCGGGCCGCTTCGAAAACCGTAGCCGGGTCGTGGGTGAAGCCGAGATTACCCGACAGGCCGACGGTGAATTTGGAGGGATCCGGTGCGCGGAAGCGGCTGGCCGGATCGGTCTTGCGGTGTCCGATCGGGATCAGCGCCCAGTTCGGAATGAAGTGAAGCTGGCCTGCTTTGACCCCGCGATATTTTTCGATCAGCGGCGGCACGTCGCGGCCGATCACGATGATCGCGTCCAGGCGCCTGAACAGCAGCGTGTTGGCAAAGCGGATCAGCCGGACCGCGAGCGAGTTGGAGCGGACCAGGCCGGCGGCCTCAAGCGTCTCCGGGTAGAGGTCGTAGATCAGGAGCATGGTCCTTGCGCCCCGCAATCTGGCTGCAAGGAGCACGGTATAGGGCAGGGTGAACGGCGTCGTGACGCAGAATACAATGTCGCCTGGCCTTGCCCGCCGCAAGACCGATAAGAACATCTGTGCCGCAAGCAGGCACATGGCCACCGCACGTCGGAGAAGCGCCGATTTTTGCGGATTCCAGCTCTTGAGCTCAACGATCTCGGGCTTGCCGGGGTGGCTCGCCGCGCCCGAGCCTGTTGTCGCGGAGATCACGACGACCTGACGATCGCGCGCGAGGCTGTCGGCGATCTTGCCGACATAGACGGCCGTCGTAGTCGTATCAGGCGGATAGAACTGGGCCGCGATGATCAGCTTTGCGGGAGTATTCATGTGCGAGCTACGATCCTCGCCGGTCAGGCGTGGGGCTGTGAGAGCCCTTTGGCCTGGCTCTCGGCCAGATAGGCCGCGTAGGCGCGGCGGATGCCATCTTCCAGCGAGGTCCTGGCACGCCAGCCGAGCTTGGCAAGACGGCTGATGTCGAGCAGCTTGCGCGGCGTGCCATCGGGGCGCGAGTTGTCGAAGGAGATCTCGCCGCGATAGCCGACGGCGGCAGCAACCACGCGGGCGAATTCGGAGATGGTGATGTCTTCGCCGGTGCCGACATTGACGAGCTCAGCGCTCGAATAGGTCTTCATCAGGTGCACGCAGGCGTCCGCCATGTCGTCGACATAGAGGAATTCGCGCCGAGGCGTGCCGGTACCCCAGACGACGACGTTGGGGGCGTCTGAAAGCTTTGCCTCGTGAAACCGGCGGATCAGCGCGGCGACGACGTGGCTGTATTCGGGATTGTAGTTGTCGCCGCGGCCGTAGAGATTCGTCGGCATCACGCTAATGAAATCGCTGCCGTACTGGCTGCGATAAGCCTCCGCCATCTTGATGCCAGCGATCTTTGCGATCGCGTAAGGCTCGTTGGTCGGCTCGAGCGGCCCCGTCAGCATCGAATCCTCGCGCAGCGGCTGGGCCGCGAGCTTTGGATAGATGCACGACGAGCCCAGAAACATCAGCTTCTCCGCGCCATTCTGATGCGCGGCATGGATCACGTTGGCGGCGATCGCGATGTTCTCGTAGATGAATTCGGCGCGCAGCGTGTTGTTGGCTACGATGCCGCCGACCTTTGCTGCCGCCAGAAAGATCACCTGCGGCCGCGTCTTCGCGAACCAGTCGAATACCGCGGCCTGGTTGCAGAGGTCGACCTCGCCGCGGGTTGTCGTGACGAGCTTCGCATCCTCCTGCGCGAGTCGGCGCACGAGCGCGCTGCCGACCATGCCGCGATGACCGGCGACGTAGACGGTCTTGCCCTTCAGTTCAAACGGAGTGCTTGCCATGGGCGATCTCCCGCTTGGCCTCGGCCAGATCGCTCGCCATCATCTCCTGCACGAGCTGGGCAAATGTCCGCTTCGGCTTCCAGCCAAGCTGCTTGCGGGCCTTGCTGGCGTCGCCGATGAGAAGATCGACCTCGGTGGGGCGGAAATAGGTCGGATCGATACGCACCACCGTCCTGCCGCTCTTGCCGTCGATGCCGGTCTCCTCGACGCCAGTACCGCGCCACTCGATCTGACGGCCCACTTCGGCAAAGGACAGCTCGACCATCTCTCGGACCGAGCGGGTCTCGCCGGTTGCGAGCACGAAGTCGTCGGGCTTCTCAGCCTGCAGGATCATGTGCATGCCCTCGACATAGTCCTTGGCGTGTCCCCAGTCGCGTTTGGCCTCGAGATTTCCGAGGTAGAGCGTTTCCTCGATCCCGACCTCGATGCGGGCGACGCCGCGGGTGATCTTACGGGTGACGAAGGTCTCACCTCGGATCGGGCTCTCGTGGTTGAACAGGATGCCGTTCGAGGCAAACATGCCGTAGGCTTCGCGGTAGTTCACGGTGATCCAGTAGCCGTAGAGCTTTGCCACGCCGTAGGGCGAGCGCGGATAGAACGGCGTGGTCTCTTTCTGCGGAACCTCCTGCACCAGGCCGTAGAGTTCGGAGGTGGAGGCCTGGTAGAAGCGCGTCTCCTTCTCCACGCCGAGGATGCGGATGGCCTCGAGCAGCCGCAGCACGCCGATCGCGTCGGCATTGGCAGTGTATTCCGGGCTTTCGAAGCTGACGCCGACATGGCTCTGGGCGGCTAGGTTATAGATCTCGGTCGGCCTAATCTGCTGCATGAGTCGGATGAGGTTGGTCGAGTCTGTCATGTCGCCATAGTGCATCAGGAACGGCACCTCCCCGACATGCGGATCCTGGTAGAGATGGTCGACGCGGGCGGTATTGAATGACGACGAGCGCCGTTTGATGCCGTGCACAACATAGCCGAGCGATAGCAGATGTTCGGCCAAATACGCACCGTCCTGTCCAGTCACGCCGGTGATTAAGGCGATGCGCTGTTTGGAGTCTTGAGCATTCATAACGATGTCCAGGCGACCGGTTTGGAATCGATGAGACTGCTAGCCACTTTCTTGTCTCTTGTTTTCCAGCATCGTCCGCTTGTCAAGCAAATGCACCCGTTTGTAGGCGATATAGGTCACCTAGCAATTGCCTATCAACGAAAGGGGGAGATGCGGGCGGTTAGCAACCGCCTCACGGTTTGGCAGCAGGATCACGAGCAGCATCACAGCGCGATCTAAGTCTTCGCTAGCCCGCCCCAGGGACTAAGTTGAGGGATTAGCGGTGGCTCCTGTTAGGCCCACCTTGCGATAAGCGGCGAAATACTAGACCGGCCGTTCGCGCCGTTTCAGACCCCTTCCGCCGGGATCGAGCATGAGGAGCATTTGGCAATGGGGCCGCCGCTGCGCGCTCAGCGGCCGTTGAACTCGAGCGTGAGCGAGCTCGCGCGTCTAGGCGAGTGGCGCCCGCCGCGACAGTAAGACTCTTACCCGCCATCCTATAAGGGCAACAGTTGTGATGATCAGCGCCAATGTGATCAGCGAGATGCCTAGATTTTCGTCCAGTAGCGAGGCTCGGCCGGTCGCGCCCAGAAATGAATACAGGAACACTTGCGGCGCAGTGAAAATAAAAGTCGAGATCGAGTACGTTGAGATGTCAATCCTCGTCAGACCGAACAGGTAGTTTTGAACTGCTCCGGGGAGTGGCACGCCCAGACGCATCAGCGCGATGATGCGCCAGCCTTCCTCGTCAACTGCTTGTGCAATGACGCCGAAGTTAGGCTTGTTCTCGAGCCTTTTTCGAAACCAGCTCGACGCGACGTAGCGGGAAGTGAGGAAAGCGAGGATAGCTCCGACGGTACCGCTCAACAAGATGATTACGGCGACTTTCCAGCCAAAGGCGGCACCCGCGGCGCAAATGAGAGGGGTGCGAGGAAGCACGATAAAGGCCATTATCAAAAATACGAAGCAGACCGCCATTACCGAAGTCGGCGTGAGATCGCCGAGATTTTGAAACCAGGCACTGATCGTGTCTAAAGGGGGCGAGTTCATTCTTTTAAGACTGCATGCTTAGGGTCAGAGGCCCGCCGATTCTCCTTAACAGGTGCGGCCACTGCGAAAAAGGTTTGTGCGGCATCGGAATTGGGCTGGAAGCTGGACAGAGCCACCTGGGCCCGTGCGACGGCTTTGGGTATTTGAAGGTGATCGGTCTATGGGTCAATGCGCATCTTCGAATCTCTTGCGGCCCTCTATATGCAAAAAAGGATGACGGTGACTGTATTGGTTACCGCGCTTGTATTCGTAGCAGGGATCCTGAGCGGAAGGGAGATCCAGGACCGCCGGCCCCGCCGGCCCCCAAAGCCCGCCGGGCATGTCCCGGGGGGCCGGACCAGCTGGCGCGCAGGGACCCAAGGACCGAAAGGTGCCATAGGACGCAAGGCGCGCGTCGATGTCGGTCGCACACGCTGGCAGAGCACGATCCTGCCTAATCGTGCGACATGTTGAAAAGAAGCAGAGATTGTCGGAAGATTGGCCTGTTCTCGATGCAACTTGGGCCCGTAAGATTCGATGCGTCCGGCAGTGTTTTTTGATCGTGATGGCGTCCTCAATGAGGATGATGGCTATACTTTCGATCCCAACAAGATCCGGTGGGTGGTCGGAGCTCAACAGGCCATAAAAGCAGTCAATGACGCCGGGTATTTCGCGTTTGTTGTGACGAACCAATCAGGAGTCGCCAGGGGATTTTATGAAGAACGGCACGTTCGCAATTTACACGAATGGATGTCGCATGAGCTTGCTGTTATTGGTGCGCATATTGATGCGTTCGAATATTGCCCGCATCACCCCGATGGTCTGATTGCGCAATATCGTGTCCTCTGCAATTGCCGCAAGCCGCAACCGGGGATGATCAAAGCTCTGCTTGAGCGCTATCCAGTAGATGTCGATGGGAGCTTCTTGATCGGCGACAAGCAGAGCGATCTTGTTGCAGCGCAAGCGGTCGGCATCGCAGCCTATTTGTTTGATGGGGCAAACCTCCATGCGTTCATCACCCCCCTGTTGGATGAACGCTCTCCCGATCCCCGCGCGTCGAGCACGGTCGGATGATGGCGGCGCCGAAAGGGCGATTGATGCCATCGCTTTTTCGATGGTTCGATCGCTAGCCGAAATCCGTAGACATCAAAACGACAAATCGAAGCCAATCGGGCAAAACGCAGCGAAGAGTACCGGCCAGCAAAAGCGCCGGGAAAGCAACCTCGAGCCGCAACGCTTATCGGAGTGGCCCAACGGGACGAAGCCGCTGATTTTGGGCTAGCAGGGTTCGATGCAGCCCTTGCGGGGGAGCTTAACGGAACGGGCTTGGAAATCGCAATTGAAGATGTAGCTCAAGCCAGGAGTCGCCAGGATCACCTGCGAGTTCTTGGGCTGCGTCTGATCGCCGCCGCAATAAA
This sequence comes from Bradyrhizobium sp. NC92, assembly GCF_025200865.1. Taxonomy (NCBI): domain Bacteria; kingdom Pseudomonadati; phylum Pseudomonadota; class Alphaproteobacteria; order Hyphomicrobiales; family Nitrobacteraceae; genus Bradyrhizobium; species Bradyrhizobium sp. NC92. The sequence goes on along the minus strand of NZ_CP104171.1, from coordinate 5,770,953 downwards.
GCAAATGAGAGATCCGTTGAATTTGGAACAGTATGTGAAGGCTGCCTGTCGCGGCAGCAGCGAGGATTCAAACGCATGAAGCGGAACAATGGATGAGACCTCAAGCTGGGCTGGGTATCGAAGCGGGAACTCAACAGTGCGGGCTCAAGGCCGGAGAACATCATCGCGATTGGACGGGTAGATGCATCACTGCTAGCATTTAGTTCGAAGACTTGGAGGCGGCATGAATTACATTTTTCCCGTGCTGGCGGTGGCCTTCACCATCGGCCTTTTCCTGCTCTACGCGATGGTGCGGCCGAACTTGCGTCGATCCCGGCCCGCTGATGAGCTTCCCCGCTGGCCCGATTCAAGCTTGAGATAAAGCGACTGAGCTACTTTGGTCGGCATTTTTGTTGGCGACCTACTCTATACCAGGCGTCTAGCGGTCGGGGGACCTGCGGGGCATCGAAAAACCCGAATTGGAACTTGCGTCGTCGGGCAAAACAGTGGTTCATAGGGTGCTGGTTCAGCCGCAAATGGAGCCCAGCGCAATGGCCGACGAATGCGAGCCGTTATCCGATCTACCGCAGGTAGCTAAGCTGAACGGACAATTTCGAAGGAATTACGGAAAGATCCTCGGAGCTTTCCTGTATCTGCGCTCAATCAGCGCCGCCCGTGGGCGTTCCTGGTTTTGGACCGCGTTGCTTTCTGCCGCTTGCTCGACGGCGCTGGCGTGGCTCGGGAAGAGGGGAATGCTGTGAGCTGCCTGGCTACTGCTTCCTAACAAGGCTAGCGCCGGCGGAAGCGAAGGGCTCTCACTGTTGCGAGCCACGGATCGCGATGAAGGCTGCAACGTACCACAGAACGATCAACTACTTCACGCGTTGTTGCGAGATCTCGCTGCAACAGCAGAGGCTTAAGCTCTCAAGGAGCGCCTAAACCATGCCGCCAAAGTCGATGCCCTCTTTGGCAAGTTCCTCGGCTTCCTCGGCAGAGGCGGTCGGCTTGGTATCAAGGTATGGATGCTCAGCGGCTGGTAGGATGGTGCGGATGTTCTGACCATCTGCTCGCGTAATGCGGGCAATCCAGCGCTCGTTGCCGTGCTCAAATCGCTGGATGTGGTACTGCTTGTACGTAATCATGGATCTCAAACGCAACTGACGCTGACACAGGCCTTGTCTATATGACCCTGCGCCACCATACAACAGGTCTTAAAGCCGAGTTAATGCCGTTAGTCTAAATTGGCGCCTCGCCTTGACCTTTGGGCTCATAGAAAAACCCTCCGGCCTCGAGAGCCAGCGGGGAATTAACTGAGATTGTGACTAGTTTCGTAGTCCCCCCTCAGCTTAGCACAGCGGCTCGCCCGCGTTCACGGGAATACTGCCCGTTTTTAGTTCACCCAGGCACAGTCTGCGGCTCGAGACGGACGCTGGCGTTAGAGCAGGCTATAGTGAGATACCCACCCGCAGCCAGCCCCTGCCGTTCTTTTCGATACTGGCGTGATCTCTGTTTCGCATTGCCAACGGAGGTCGGGCATGGCTCAAGTCGCCTCAATCCTTGCCAGGCTGCTGGCCGAAACAACACCTCGAGAAAGCACGACAAAGCTGGTTGCAATCACGGCTCATGGAGGCGAAGTCACGAGCGGCGATGGCGGAGGTAACGGCGGCGGGTCAGCAGTTTATCGCAACTGGCCACAGCGGCAGCGGCAAGGCGGCAGTAATGCTGCCCCTACAGGATCTGCCAGGTGGCGGCCGCGTGTCCGCGCAAGACGTGGATGGCAACGGCACCGATGGCGCTAACGGCGGCGCAGGAGCCGACCTCGGTAAGATTGGCGGGGCGCAGGCCGGGAGCGGGGGACTGGTGTGGGCGTTGATAATGGAGGCGGGCCTACGCGAAGGCGGCTTCGGCGGTCGTGGTGGCGGAGGCAATCGCCGGGGCACCGATGGTATCAGCTCGGGGAGATGCAGCGCTGGCGCACCCAGTATCATCTGATCACGTATTCGCCCAAGGCTGAGACCGGAGGGTATCAAAATTCGGTGTTGGTTCGGCCTCGCAAGTGAGCCGCCCTCGCTCATGGCAGGGACGCAGTCTTAACGCCCAAACAAGCTCCCGCCGGATCTCACGTCAGCGGATTTTTTTGGTAGATCTAGATGGCGGCGGAATATCATTCAATCGCCGCTTGGATGCGGTGTTCCAACAGGCCTAGAGTTTTCCATGAGAGATCCAGACTTCACGAAGGAGTGGCGAGCGTGTCTGCACGCAATACTGGGCTCGTTTGCGTTTTGCAGCTTACTCATGTCCAGTCTTATGGTCCTGGCTGACCCGTATGATCGAGGTTACTTTGGCCTCCTGAATATTGTCGGGGTCGACGATAGAACGGTTACGGGCAATGCGAGCAGGGCGCGAGACCCACAGTTTGATTCCGCCGTGGTTAGCAATTCTACGGGGCAGCTCATCGACCCAGGCAAATTGTCAGAGGGCACGGAACACCATTTTGTGCAGCTCCTAGTGCCCGGAGGCCGTCCGAGAGGTCTGATCGCTACGCTGAATTACTTCACTCGACATCATCAGCAGGTTGGAGCGATTGTCGTCGTCATTGACGAGCCTTGGTGCTCCCAAATCTCCGACAATGAGCGCGACGATCCTTTCCCATATTGGCTCTACGAGGAAAGTTTGTGGAGCTACGCGAAGCATCTTTGGAATTGGAATACACTTAGCCGGTTAGTTCAGCGCATGGAAATTTGGGTGGGCCTTAGAAGAGCCATGCGCCCGGACGGCCATTGGAGTTATGAAGATGTGTTTCCCCGGGACCAAAGACCTACAGCCAGTGATGGTCCACCAGCAGTCGAGACAGAGATCGCAGATGTTAGCGCAAACCAATTTGAGTACAGGGACAAGCTAGCGTCAGTGATAAGCACGCTGCCGGCTAGCACGTCTGTCACCTTGGTGGTGCCGCCCGTCTTCTATACCTTACTTCCTGAACCGCGATCGCATGCTGCAGCGGCACGCAGCGCTTGCGATGAAGCATTTGCAGCTATCATTGCGAGCCGTTCGGTAGGTAGCTTCCTGAACTTTCGCACTGATGATGAGACGACCAGGGATCCTACCAACTTCGTGGATACAATTCATTATCGGTCCAAGCTCGCAGGCCGGATAAACGCAGTGGTGATAGAGAGCCTTGTTGCTAACAAGGCGCAACGAAGAGCTTCGGCTATACGCCCTTAAGTGGGAGCGGTACTCTAATTGGCCAGCTCAGTTGGGGATCGACTGCGCATACTCTGCCGCTAGAGACGGAGGCCGCCACCCGCTGCCAGCCTCCGCAACGCGCTCTTTTGACTCTGGCTTGATCTCCGTTTCGCGACTTGCCAACGGAGATCGGTATGGCTCAACTCGCGTTCAATTCTTACCAGCTGCTCGTCGAACAGAACCCTCGCGTAAGCACGAAGGGCCAATCGTGATCACAGCTCATGGCGGCAAACGCACGCGCCACAAGCTCCAGTTCAAGGTCATTGATCCGTGCGAAGATACGAGCAGCGATCCTCTCCTACTCCTGGACGGTCAGTGAAAGGATGCCCACGGACGAGAGTTCGTCTCTTAGGATTTTTCGCGACAATCGACTTAACGCTCACAATAGCACATCCCAAATGCGTGCATAAAAGCTTACCTCGAGCGTGGGCACAAGGTCCCAAGACGCGGTTTGTCGGGCCTCAGCGTCGCCGGTGGATCTTTCTGGTCTTGGATCGCATCGCTTTCGCCCGCCTACGCCGCCGCGTCGGGGGCGTGTGGGTAGTAGGATCCGCTTTTGTCAATCGCCTCGTGATGGCTTGGACGAGGCCATTGGCGGTCTTGAAGCGCGCAATTCCTCGCCGCGCTCGCGCTGCCTCGGAAAAGCGGATCGTGCGTTTCACTTTGCCGTCGGTCGGCAACAAGACGTAATCGAGCACTGTCTTGTTGTGCTCGGCCAGGCGGATGGCGGCAATCCAGCCATCGGGAAGACACGCCTCGCGCTCGATGCTCCAGTAGGGCGCATGGGTTGGTCTCTGGGGAGGTGTCCAACGGGCAGCCCTCACGGAAAGGCAGGCCGACCCGTTCACACGCATGCAGTGGCTCCAGCCGCCTGAACTGATGCGTCCGCCTGCCGCCTTGATAGCGGCAGCGGCCTGGTCGATGAGCTTGGCCCTGAGCTCGGACCAGATAGGACGGGCGTCGAGAAATTCGTAATTTCGTTTCGGGCTATAGCCGAGCAATCGATATAGATTTCGAAAATTGCCAAAATGGGTTTGGCAGGTGGCCGAGCAGGGCAGTCCCGGAGTGCGACCGATAATGGTCGGCGTCAAGCGGCCCTCTCTAAGAAGAGCCTTGCGCAGCCGAACCAGCATCTCCTATCAGAAAGATCGACGCGCCGGTTCGCTATAATGCTTCTGGCGGTGAAAAAGACCTCGCGATCAATGATGGGCTCGATGCAGCCCTCGCATCTGATCCATTGCTCAGGCGGATTCATTACCGCGGTCTGTCGGAGCTTTTAGGACTTCCGGTTGAAGATGAGGTTTCCGATGTAGCTCTCGTTTCTGAGAAGTTCCAACCGCGGCGCGGGTCCATGGCACGCCAGTACTCGAGACCAGGCCCTTTTGGTTGAGCTCCCAAGCGATGACCGTCTCCGACTTCACCTCCAAGAATCTTTCGAACATCCACTTCACGACCGCGATTTCCATGGGGTCACCTGGTCGAATGCGGATGTGGTCGGTCAGAAGGTATTTCCGCTCGCCCTGTTTCATCACTCGTATCGTCTGCATCTTTTCGTCGACGAGCTCCCGCACGAGCGCATAGCCGGCACGTCCGCAAGGCTTGTAGCCGAGCCGCGCAAACCGGCATTGACCGGCGTAGACCTTTGCTGACAGCTCGCGGCTGTACTCGGCGGCCATCACGCGCTTGATGTTCTTGACGATGCTCGCCAGCATGCTTCCATCGTTCTCGAATTGCTCCGCGCAATAAGCGACCTTGATGCCAGCGCGCCGACAAACGAACTCGTAGTACGCGCTTTCGTCCACGTCCTGGAAACGGCCCCATCGACTTACGTTATAGACCAGGAGATGACCGAAGTCGGCCTGGTTGCTCTCGACATCCTTCAGCAATTGGAGGAGCCCGGTTCTGTTCTTGATGAGCAACCCGCTCTCGCCCTCGTCCTTGTAGGTGCGCACCAGCGTCAAATGATGCGCGTGGGCGTAGGCGGCGATGACGGCAGCCTGATTTTGAATGGAGTACTGCTGGCGGTCAGTTGACATGCGGACATATTGCGCTGCCCGTACGCTGATTATCGATTTTGGCAGATGAGCTCTGTGAACGATGAGCGCGTTACTCATTTCTTCACCTCATCAGACGCTACTGCCAAGCCATAGAACTACTTGGCGCTCGGGCCTTCAAGAGGAGCTAGTTCGACCGCGTCGGCTGAACGTCAATTTGGACTAGCGAAACAACCTTGCGCACGTGCGCCCTAGCTCGTCGTCTACCAAAGAAGATTACGTTTCTGAACGATATTCGAGCCCAGCAGCGCAAAGTCACTCGCCGCGCTGGCCTCCGTTTGGCAAGCCACCGCTTTGATCGAGGAGCGCTTGCGATGTCTCCGGTACGGCAGCGTCCGAGCGCGTTTCGCGGCTCGCAAAAAGGCCACCATCTGGCGCGGTCTCCCCGCCGAGCGGTGGGACAATATCGCAATGGATTGGACTTGCCTCCCACAAGTCTTTCGCCACGGGCAGAGGAGAGATCTGCATGTTCGCCCACCAAGCTCTCTCGTCGCCATGCCGATGCAGGGCTTGGTGGTGAGACCGACAAAGCGGGACGGTGAACTCGTCGCTGACCTTGCGACCCAGCGTTCGCGGCTGGGCGAACTTCAGGTGATGGGCATCAACGGGGCTCTTCTTGCAGACGAGGCAGGCTTGGCTGCGGACGAACACCAGATGCTCCTTGTTGCGCCTTCGCGGCGGCTCCTTTGGAAAGGCGAGGTCGCTCGGTGCGTCGGCTATGAGTTCAGGAAGGGCGACTTGCTCGAACTGCTTCTGATAGGCGGCCTCAAGAATGTGAGCATCCGCCCCCCGAAGAGTGTTCTTGAGGGGGAGCGTGGTTTTGGCCCAGGCAAGTAATCCGTCGCCCTCCTCGTGGCGAGCGAGCTCGCCGATAAGCCGCTGCAGGAGCTCCGCGGATTGTTCAGCGGGTAAAACAGGACGGCGGTTCAGGACATCTTTCGGGGACTTTCCCTTCAATCCAAGTGCAGTCTGCGGCTCGATGGCAGCTGAAAGCTGTGTCGAGACATCAGGCGCATCTAAATCGTCTTCCCCGGCAATTCCGACGAGCGCGAACAGGGCATACCGGCGGGCATAGGTGAGCGCCGCGCCCATTCGGTGTGGCGCTTCGACGTCTTTGCTGGGGCAGACCGGAAGGTCCGAGGAGATCCATTCGCCGGAGGCGTGGGCCAGCAGGGTCGTCAGATGGATCTGGGCCGTGCCTTGCTCGATCCGGGTGGTCTGGATCGTTGCGATCTCCTGCTGGCTCAGCGCCTTGCGGACGATGTCGAGACCGGACGCGAGGGAAGCGTAGCGGAAGGTCCGATCCTCCTCCCGCGGGAATGACAATCGGATCACAGCGGTCAGCGTCTTCTCAGGGTTCACCAGTTCAGCCTGAGCGCGGGCGAGGGCGGCTGCGATAGTCCCGATCCTCTCACTTGACTGGTGCATCGGAGCCCTCCGTCACCTGCGCCTCGAAGCTGATCGCGCCAGACTTGGAGCGCTTGGCTTTGATCCCGTGGCCCGTCGCCTCCTTGGCATCCTCCGGCATGAGCTTTTTCAGATCGGCCTTGGCGGTCTCATGCTCGCCATGTGCGTCTCGGGTGCGGAGATATGTGGCCGCCAGCTCCGCCCATTGATTGGACGTGGACATGTCGACGACCTTGACCGCCGCGAACCGCGGACGGGGCGTGTCGATGTTGAACAGAACGGGCGGTTCGCCGCTCTGCACGCAGCGCCAGAACTTTCTCTCAGCCGTGAGGAGGAGATGCTGATAAAGCGGATCGGCGTTGATCTTGATTTCGACCCACTGACCTCCGCCCGTGATGATTGAGAGCACCGCAGAGCGAGCGGCGACAACCCACATGTTGTGTTGCAGCTGCGCCATGTGTTTTTCGGCTGCGGCTTCCTCGGAAAAATTCCAAGGGAGCATGAATTTTGACTCGAAGACAGCCCCCGTCTGCTCGACGCGGCCGTCAAGTGTTGCGGCCATCCAACGATGCACCGGATGAAAAATTCTTCGCTGAGCGTCAGTAATTAGATGGCCTGTGCTCATTTGGTACCATTTTAGGTTGAGGTTCTCAGTTGCAATGCCCATTTGGACCAGGAGATCGCCGGTCAAGTCTGCGGGAGAAATTTCGCCTCGCTTCTCCTTCCAGAGGCGCATCAGGTTGTTCTCGTTTGCCCCCATAATGATCCGCGCGTCGGAACCGCCGATGAAGCAGCGGCGGCTCATTGAATCAGCTAGTAATTCTGACGGCATCTTCGACCCTCCGGAGTTTGTTGTATTATTTATATAACATGATATGAAAAAATCAACGAATGACAATAGAATTGTTAGCGCGCAGCTGCGGGCCGCCCGCGCGTTGTTGCGCTGGAGCGCACTCGATTTGGCTCGTGCGTCAAAAGTTGGCGTTGCGACAATCCGGAGAGTCGAGGTGTTGGACGGCGAACTTCCGGTTACAGTTGCTAATGAGCAAGCGCTTCGGCGAGCCTTGGAGGGGGCCGGGGTTGAATTCATCGACGGAAACGGCGGCGGTCCTGGTGTTCGATTGCGTAGCTTGGAAGAAAGGCGAAAGCCTCCGTAGGCGGTAGACGATGATTGCGCGGCAGAGCCGTTGACTCCGTTCAGATAATGCTCGCGAGGGGCCGTCGCCGGTAGTTTTCGTCGGATACGAAAAACCAAGTGACTCTGAGGGGCGACGCAGCTAATCTGACTGGCGCGAGATTCGTGTTGAAGTGGGCTCCGATGGACCCCACCTTGCCTTGGCGGAACGCTGAGGCAACGGTTTCTGGCACAGACTCGTGTTGAACCGGGCTCCGACGGAGGCCGACGTTGTTTTTGGCGGACCGCTGGGACAACGGCTTTTTCCTTTGAAATTCAGGTCGGGATTGGTTGGTCGGCAGACTGCCTCCGCCTCTTCCGATGCGTCCGCTCGTGGCCAGTCAAACTGGAGGCTACGCGCGGCTTTATTTCTCATTCTAATCAGCCGGAGGATAATATGGTCGGACGATACGCCCGCAAAGATTCCGCTGTCGACCTTGCGTTTTTCGATACGCCACTCGTTCCAACCGAGAGGCGCGATGACCTGCTGTCATTGCGGCGGGCGCTTATTCAGGACATTAGGCCCGTCGGCATTCTCGAGGAAATCTTCGTCCTCGAGTTGGCGGGCCATATCTGGGAGATGCAACGGCTGGGGCGCTCTCGGACCCTGCTGATCAACCTCGCCATCGAGAACGCCCTGTGTGAGCTGATTTCCCGAATCTCCGACGATTTGGACGAGGCGGAGTGCGCCGCCTTGGCGCGCGCTTGGCTTACTGATTCACACGCCAAGCGCCAAGTGTTGAAGCTGCTCGCGGCTGTGAAGCTTGACGAGGAAGCCATCGTCGCGCGTGCGACGATGGACGTCTTCGAGGATCTCCAGCGGCTGGACCGCATGCTCTCGCAGCGGCAGGCCCGGCGCGAAAAGCTGCTGCGAAGCCTCGTCGAGTATCGGAAAAACTTCGCTGCCCAAGTCCAGCTGGCCATGGCTCGCACGCAGGACCGGCTTCTGCTCGAAACTACGGTCGCGCAAGCAAAGTCGTAGCCATGGCGAGCGAGCGGCAGATCGCCGCCAACCGGCGGAATGCGGCTAAAAGCACCGGACCGCGATCCGCTGGTGCGAAGAAACGCACCAGCCGCAATGCATTGCGTCATGGGCTCGCTGCGAGCTTTGCAGAGAATCCAGACGAGGTTGCGATGATCGATCAGCTTGCGCAGCAGATTGCGGGTTCCCGTCAGGAGCGCATCGCACTTGCATGCGCGCGAGACGCGGCGGTTGCTCAGTTTGACTTGGCTCGGGTCCGCCGAGCCAAGGCCGAGCTGATCCGCCAAGTTGCGGAATTTGGGTCGGTCGACCCGCCAGAGATCTTCAGCTCACCCAAGGCGGAGTGGCGTTACATCAAGGCCTCCTTGCGCAACAACAACACCTGGCTGCCGTTGCCGATACCGCCCGATCCCGCGGAGACCATGCCGGCCGACGCTCAGGATCGTGTGGCTGAGGCGATCCGGCGGGCGCTGCCCGAATTGGCCAAGCTCGAGCGCTATGAATCCCGTGCGATCGGCCGGCGTAACCGCGCGCTTCGCGCACTGCGGACAATGGAACTGACTCAACGGGACGAAGTTGAGTAAGTATCAGGTAACAATTCTAAGTAGGAATGGCAATTTTTTGCAAAACAAAGCCAATTTTTCGCTGTAAATTCAACATTGCCTGCAAATTCAACGTTGTCGGGCTTGCTGAGGCGTGCCTCCCTCGGGATTGATGACGTCGGCACGATGAGGAAGGGGCTGCCGACGCGTTGCATTGTCACGGGATGCCGCAAAGGGTGTAGCCGCTTTTGCTCAACACCGTGCCAGCGGCTTACCCTTGATCTCGGCGAGGATCGCGTCAGCGCTCGTCGGCGATCACCTTGCCGTCGTTCGGCAGCGCGCCGGGGCTGACCAGCTCGACCGTGCCGCCGAGCTTGGTCACGCCGCGCAAAGTGCCGGCGATCTCTTCGCGCAGCGCCTCGCTCGCGGCCGCCGTTTCCGCTCTCAACGTCATGGCGTCGGTCTCGCCTTGGCGCGTGACGACGAGGCGCAGTCTTCCGAGTGAAGCGTGGCGCTTGCCGATCTCTGCGACCTGCTCGGGGCGGACGAACATGCCCTTGATCTTGGTGGTCTGGTCGGCGCGGCCCATCCAGCCCTTGATGCGCATATTGGTTCGCCCGCAGGGGCTCGTGCCGGGCAAGGCCGCGGTGAGGTCGCCAAGGGCGAGCCGGATCCAGGGATGGTGCGGGTCGAGCGAGGTCACGACGATCTCGCCGACGTCGCCTGGCGTCACGGGATCGCCGGTGCCGGGCTTGACGATCTCCAGGATCAGATCCTCGTTCACGACCATGCCTTCGCGTGCCTCGGTCTCGAAGGCGATGAGACCGAGATCGGCGGTTCCGAAGGCCTGGTAGGCGTCGATGCCGCGCCCCCTAATCTCGGCCTGGAGCGAGGGCGGGAACGCAGCGCCCGAGACCACCGCACGCTTGATCGAGGAAACTTCACGCCCCGAACTTGCCGCGGCATCGAGCAGGATCTTCAGGAAATCCGGCGTGCCGCTGTAGCCGACCGGCCGGTAGGCCTCGATCAGTTCGAATTGCTGTTCTGTGTTGCCCGGGCCGGCCGGGATCACTGCGCAGCCGAGCGCGCGCGCCGACGCATCGAAGATGAACCCCCCGGGGGTGAGATGGTAGCTGAAGGTATTGAGGACGATATCGTCGGGACGGAACCCAGCTGCGAACAGCGCCCTTGCGCCGCGCCAGGGATCGGCCTGCCGCCCTTCCGGCTCGAAGATCGGGCCGGGGGAGGTGAAAAGGCGGGCGAACGAGCCCGGGGCCTCCGCCACGAAGCCTCCGAAGGGCGCAGAGGCCCTGTGCAAGGCGGGCAGTTCCGACTTGCGCAACACCGGTAGGTCCGCCAGAGCCGCCCTGGAGGTCACGGCGGCGGGATCGCAGCCTTTGAGCCGCGCGGCATAGGCCGGGGCGGCCATCGCGGCTCGCAGCACCTCCGGAAGGCGGGCGAACAGGTCGGCCTCGCGCGCGGCTTGCTCACGCGTCTCGCGGGCGTCGTAATGGGCGGTCATGGCTGTTCTTTCCGTGTTGGCATCCGTTGCGCACCGCCACCGGCATGGCTATCAGACCGCCATTGGCGAGGCTTGAAAGGGACCCGATGGCGGACGAAGGACTCATTGCGGCAGACGACGCGTCGAACGTCGTCGCACGCCTGAAGCGCCGCATGATCGACGAGGCGCTGCCGCTGTGGTCGACGGTCGGCTGGGATCACGCCGCGGGCGGCTTCATCGACCGGTTGCACCGTGACGGCGCGGCGGATGCGGCCGCGCCCCGGCGCGTGTTCGTCCAGGCACGCCAGATCTGGTGCTACGCCAAGGCGGCACAGATGGGTTGGTATCCCGACGGGCGCGCCATCGCGCTGAAGGGGCTGGAACACCTGCTGGCAAAAGCAAAGGCGCCCGACGGCCGGCCCGGCTATGTGCACCGGCTGACGCCGGACGGATCGGTGCTGGATGCCCGGCGCGATGCCTATGACCACGCCTTCATCCTGTTCGCGCTCGCCAGCGTCTATGCGCTCGACCAGGACGCGCAGGTCCGCGCCGAGATCGATGCGCTGCTCGCCTTCCTCGACAGCCATCTGCGCTCGCCGCATGGTGGCGTTCACGAGGGCCTTCCGGTCTCGCTGCCGCGCCGGCAGAACCCGCACATGCACCTGTTCGAGGCGATGATCGCGTGCTTCGAGGCGACCCACGATCTGTCGTTCCAGAACCGTGCCGGGGAATTCTTCGCGCTGTTCCTGGCCAACCTCTACGACAAGCAGAAGCACGTATTGTCGGAGTATTTCGAGGAGGACTGGTCGAAGATCGAGCCGGTCAGCGTCGAGCCGGGCCACCAGGCGGAATGGGTCTGGCTGCTGAAGGGTTTTGAACGCATTACAGGCTGCCCGACCCGCCAGCGGCGTGCGGAATTGCTGGAGACCTCGCTGCGCTATCGTGACGAGGCGACGGGCTGCCTCGTCGACGAGGGCGATGCGAGCGGCAACATCCGCCGCAGCACGCGCCGGCTGTGGCCGCAGACGGAGATCGCGAAGGCCTGGATCGCGCAGGCCGAGTCCGGCGAGGCGGGTGCGGCGGACGAGGCGCGCGCGGCGCTGGTGCGGCTCGAACGGCATTATCTCAGCCATCCCGTGAAGGGCGGCTGGTACGACCAGTTCGATCGCGACGGCAAATCGCTGATCGACACAATTCCTGCGTCGTCGTTCTACCATGTTCTCTGCGCGGTCACGGAAGCGGAGCAGGTGCTGGAGGGTTAAAGCCAGCGCTTGCGCCGCTTGAAGCTCTTGAGGTTCTTGAAGCTCTTGCGCTGGTCGCCGGCGCCGCCGAGGTAGAATTCCTTGACGTCCTCGTTGTCGCGCAATTCGTCGGCGCTGCCGTCGAGCACGACCTTGCCCTGCTCCATGATGTAACCGTGGCTGGCCACGGAAAGCGCAGCGCGCGCATTCTGCTCGACCAGGAGGATGGTGACGCCGAGATCGCGGTTGATCTTCTGAATGATCGAGAACACCTCTTTCACCAGCAGCGGCGACAAGCCCATCGAGGGCTCGTCCATCAGGATCATCTTGGGGCGGGCCATCAGCGCGCGGCCGATCGCGAGCATCTGCTGCTCACCGCCGGAGAGATAGCCGGCAAGGCCGGTGCGCTCCTTCAGGCGCGGGAAGTAGCTGAAGACCATGTCGAGGTCGGCATCGACCTCGCGGTCTCTGCGGGTAAAGGCGCCGAGCTTGAGGTTCTCGAGCGACGTCATGTCGGCGACGATGCGTCGGCCCTCCATCACCTGGAAGATGCCGCGGCGGACGATCTTGTCGGGATCGATGCCGTTGATCCGCTCGCCTTCGAACAGGATCTCGCCGCGCGTGACTTCGCCGTCCTCGGTCTTGAGCAGCCCCGAGATCGCCTTGAGCGTCGTCGACTTGCCGGCGCCGTTGGCCCCGAGCAGGGCCACGATCGCGCCCTTGGGCACGTCGAGGCTGAGGCCGCGCAGCACCAGGATGACGTCGTCGTAGACGACCTCGATGTTGCGCACGGCGAGGAGGGCGGCGGGGGCCACAGCGGTGGGAGTTGAGCGGGTTCCTTCAATGATTTGGGACATGCGTCTTCATTCTCCGCCGTCGTCACCCGCGAAGGCGGGTGACCCAGTATTCCAGAGGCGCCGGAGATTCATCGCGAAGCCGCGGCGTACTGGATCCCCCGCCTTCGCGGGGGATGACAGTTGTGTTTGGCGAACGGCGTGGCTCACCACCCCAGCAGTTCCGGCTTGCGCGGCAGCTCCACGGTCTTGACCTTCTCGAGCTTGATCGTGCCCTTGGCCATGAGATCGTTGAGGTCGCCATCGGTCGCACCCGAGATCTTGGTGCGATAGAGATCCACCTTCAGCGTGCCGCGGTGGTCCTTCTCGGTCCAGGTCGAGGGATTGCAGACGCCCTCCATGCCTGATGGCACCCAGTCCTTCTTCTGGTGGAAGCCCTTGGCGACGTTCTCGCCGGTGGCGCCGCCGTTCTTGGCGGCCCAGTCGAGCGCTTCCTTCATGTACAGCGCCGAGCAGACGGCCGCGACGTAGTGCACGGGACGATAGACCTTGCCGCTGGCGTCGGACATCTTCGAGATCTCCATCAGCGTCTTCATGCCGGGCGCATCGCCGCCCCAGCTCACCGCTGTACGCAGCGGGAAGATCACGCCGTTGGCCGCATCGCCCGCGGTCTTGGCGGCGTTCTCGTCCATGCCCCAGACGTTGCCGAGGAACTGGATCTCCACGCCGGCGGTCTTGCAGGCCTTCATCACCGAGATGTTGGAGGCCGCGGTGTTGCCGAGATAGGCGTAGTTGGCGCCCGAGGATTTCAGGCTGAGGCACTGTGCGCTGTAGTCACCGGGCGTCAGAGCGAATATCAGCGGCGGCAGCACCTCGAAGCCGAGCTCCTGCGCCATGGCTTCGCCGGCAGCCTTCGGCGCATTCGGATAGGGATGATTGGCACCCATGTGCACGAATTTGGGCTTGCCGGACTTGCCCTTGGCCTTCCAGTCCTCAGCCGCCCACATCAGCATCGCGCGCAAGGCGTCCGAATAACTCGGGCCGTAGAAGAAATTGTAAGGGGCGGGCTTGGCCTTGCCGCTGACGCCCTCGGGATCGGTCAGCGCCGCGGCGTAGGAGCCGGACATGTCGGGGATCTTGTCCTGGGCGAGGAAGCCGGTCAGCGCTTCGGTGTCGGCGGTGCCCCAGCCCATGATCGCGGCGACCTTGCCGTCCGGCGCCGACCATTTCTTGTAGAGCGCGATCGCGCGGGGCACCTGGTAGCCATAATCGTTGGTGTCGAGGTTGACCTGCTTGCCGCCGATGCCGCCGTTCTTGTTGACCCAGGCGAAGGTGTCGGCGACGGCCTGTCCAAACGGCGTGCCGACGTCGGAGGTGCCGCCGGAATAATCGGCGAGATGCCCGATCGCGATCTGCGCCTGCGCGCCTGCCGAGTATGCGGCAATCGCGAGCGCGAGCGAGGCGGTGCTCAAAAGGGACTTCATCTTCATGGGTCGGTTCCTCCTGTTTATTGTTTAAGTGAAGTTACCCGTGCTCAATGCGAGAACGGGTAGAGTTTCCAGTACGCCTTGATCTGCCGCCAGCGATGCGCGAGCCCGTCAGGCTCGAACATCAGGAATGCGATGATGATCACCCCGATCGCGATCTCGCGCAGGAAGGTGATGTTGTTGTTGAGCGACAGCGCCTTGTCGATCGCACCGCCCTTGAGATAGTGGCTGACGAACTCCATCGCCTCGGGCAGCAGCACCACGAAGGCGGTGCCCATCAGCGTGCCCATAATCGAGCCGGTGCCGCCGATGATGATCATGGCGAGGAACAGGATCGAGCGCTCGATGCCGAAACCTTCCTGCGAGACCACGAGCTGGTAATGCGCATAGAGCGCGCCTGCGATGCCGGCGAAGAAGGCGGCAAGGCCGAACGACAGCGTGCGGTACTTGGTGAGGTTGATGCCCATGATCTCCGCAGACAAATAATGGTCGCGGATCGCCACCAGCGCGCGGCCATCCCGCGTGCGCATCAGGTTGGTGACGAGGATGTAGCTCAACAGCACATAGGCGAGCACGACGTAGAAATACTGCCGGTCTCCCCGCAGCGTATAACCGAAGATCGAGAACGGCTCGGCGCTCGCCGGCACCGAGCCGCCCGAGAACCATTCGGCGCGGGAGAAGAAGTCGAGCAGGATATATTGCGCGGCCAGCGTCGCGATGACGAGGTAGAGCCCCTTCAGCCGCGCGGCGGGGATGCCGAAGATCAGTCCGACCAGCGCCGTCACGAGCCCCGCGAGCGGGATCGCGAAGAACACCGGGATCGGCGCGTTGTTGGAGATGTAGGCCGAGGTGAAGGCGCCGAGCAGGAAGAACGCGGCGTGTCCGATCGAGATCTGGCCGGTGAAGCCGACCAGGATATTGAGGCCGAGCGCCGCGATCGAGAAGATGCCGATCTGGATCAAAATGCTGAGCCAGTAGCCGCTGAAGAATTGCGGCGCGAGGCAGAGCATCGCGACGCCTGCTATCGCGAAGTTGCGGCTGGTGGTGGTCGGGAAGATCGTGGTGTCCGCGGCGTAAGTGGTGCGGAAATCACCAGCGGGGATGAGGGCAGGGCCGGCCATGGATCAGATCCGCTCGATGTCGTGGGTGCCGAACAGGCCGTAGGGCTTGATCATCAGCACGATGATGAGGACGTAGAACGGCGCGATCTCATAGAGATTGCCCCAGTGCAGATACTCGCTGTCGACATATTGGGCGACGTTCTCCAGCAGCCCGATGATGATGCCGCCGAGCACGGCGCCGCCGACGGAATCGAGCCCGCCGAGGATCGCCGCCGGGAACACCTTGATGCCATAGGCGGCAAGGCCCGAGGACACGCCATTGACCACGGCGACGACGACGCCGGCGACGGCCGACACCGTTGCCGAGATCGCCCAGGCCATCGCGAACACGCTCTTAACGGAAATGCCGAGCGACTGCGCGACCTGCTGGTTGAATGCGGTGGCGCGCATCGCAAGGCCGTACTTCGAAGCGCGGAAGAACCAGGCCATGCCGATCATCATGGCGACCGACACGACGAGGCTCATGACATAGACGGTCTGGATCTGCAGGCCGAACAGGCTGACCGACTGGCTCTCGAACACGCGCGGGAACGGCTGCGGATTGACGCCGAACATCCATTTCAGCGTCGCCTGCAGCACAGTGGAGAGGCCGATCGTCACCATGATCACCGAAATGATGGGCTCGCCGATCATCGGCCGCAGGATCAGGACCTGCACCGCGATGCCGAACACGAACATGAACACCAGCGTGATCGGCATGCCGATCCAGAACGGCACCTGGTATTTCGCGAGCAAGGCCCAGCACACCCAGGCGCCGACCAGCAGCAGCTCGCCTTGCGCGAAGTTGACGACCTGCGTCGCCTTGTAGATCAGCACGAACGACATCGCGACCACGCCATAGAGCGTGCCGACCACGAGGCCGTTGACCAGGAGCTGGATGAGGAAGGCGGTGTTCATTTATGGTCTCCTGCTGCACCCACATCGTCATTGCGAGCGCAGCGAAGCAATCCAGTATCTTTCCGCTGAGACAGTCTGGATTGCTTCGCTGCGCGCGCAATGACGGAGTGCATACGGGATAGCCCTGCCGCAAGCGGGGAGAGGCGAAGGGCGGCGCCCCGCGTGACGATCACCTGTGTCACTCCGCAGCCTCCGCCATGTGCCCGTGCCCGCCGAGGTCTACCACGCGGAGCGTCGTTCGCACGCGCTGCGTGGTGCCGTCCTGGAAGCGGATCACGGTGTCGACGGGGATGTTGGCATCGCCGCGGTAGATGGCATCGATGATGCCGGCGTATTTCTCGTTGATGACGCCGCGTCGCACCTTTCGCGTCCGGGTGAGCTCGCCGTCGTCGGCATCTAACTCCTTATAGAGCAGCAGGAAGCGCGAGATGCGCTGCGCCGGCGGCAGCGTGGCGTTGACGGTCTCGACCTCCTTCTGCAGCAGCGCATAGACCTCCGGCCGTGAGGCGAGATCGCTGTAGGTCGTGAAGGAGAGGCGGTTCTTCTCCGCCCATTTCGAAATGATGGAGTAGCGGATGCAGATCATGGCCGCGAGCGCCTCGCGGCCGGCACCAAGCACCACGGCTTCGGCGATATAGGGCGAGAATTTCAGCTTGTTCTCGATGAATTGCGGCGAGAAGCGCTCGCCGCGGGAAGTCTCGGCGAGATCCTTGATGCGGTCGATCACGACGAGCTGGTTGTTGGCGTTGAAATAGCCGGCATCGCCCGAGCACATCCAGCCGTCCTTGATGTCGGCGACGCTGGCCTCGGGATTCTTGTAGTAGCCGAGGAACATGTTGGGGTGCCGCACTACGATCTCGCCGACACCATGGACGTCGGCGTTGTCGATACGGATCTCGACGCTGTCGGCCATCGGCACGCCGGTGGTATCAGGGTCGACCTTGCCCTCCGGGTGCAGCGTATAGGCCCCGAGCAGCTCGGTCTGGCCGTAGAGCGTGCGCAACGGCACGCCCATGGCCTGGAAGAACTTGAAGGTGTCGGGGCCGAGCGCCGCGCCGCCGGTCGCGGCCGAGCGCAGCCGGGTGAAGCCGAGCCGGTCGCGCAGCGCGCGAAACAGGATCGCGTCGGCAAAGCCGGAGCGTTTGCCCTGTTCGAGCGCGGCGAGGCCCGACTTCATGCCGATGTCGAACAGGCGCTGCTTGAAGGGCGTCGCATCCATCACCTTGGCGCGGACATCGGCGGCAATAGATTCCCAGACGCGGGGGGCGAACAGCACGAACGTCGGTGCGATCTCGCGCAGATCGTTCATCATCGTGTCGGGCTCTTCGACGAAGTTGATCTTCATCCGGCAGAGCAGACCTTTGCCGAGCACGTAGACCTGTTCCATGATCCACGGCAGCGGCAGCACCGAGACATATTCGTCGTCGGGGCCCTTGGGGTCGAAGGCGAGATAGGTCGCGCAATGGCCGAGCACGCGGCCGGCGGCGAGCATCGCGAGCTTCGGATGCGAGGTGGTGCCGGAGGTGGTGCAGAGGATCGCGACGTCCTCGCCCTTGGTGGCGTCGACCAGTCTGTCGTAGAGTTCCGGCTCGCGTGCGGCGCGGGCGCGACCGAGCTCGGCAAACTTCTCCGCCGACATCAGGCGCGGGTCGTCGTATTTCCGCATCCCGCGCGGATCGGAATAGATGATGTGCTTCAGCTTCGGCACGCGTTCGGCGAGGGTAAGCAGCTTGTCGACCTGCTCCTCGTCCTCGGCGAAGACGAGCTGCGCCTCGCCATAGGTGAGGAGATAGGAAGCCTCCTCGTCCAGCACGTCGCGATAGAGCCCCAGGCTGAGGCCGCCAATGGCATGCGTTGCGACTTCTGCCGCGACCCAGTCCGGCCGGTTGTCGCCGATGATGCCGATGACATCACCGCGACCAAGGCCGAGCTCGACGAGACCGAGCGCGAAATCGCGCACGCGGGCCTGATAGTCGCTCCAGGTGAAGATGCGCCAGAGCCCGAGATCCTTCTCGCGCATTGCGATCTCGTTGCGGTGCTCCCTGGCATTGAGCCGGAGCATCTTCGGATAGGTGTCGGCCTGCGCGACGCGGCCCGCATAATCCATCATGCCGCGCTCTCCTGCGCCGGAGAGGCATCGTCGGGATCGACCAGCACCTCGTCCTCTTCGCCGAGATAGGCGCGCCTGACGTGGGGATCGGCGAGCACGGTCGCCGGATCGCCCTCGGCGATCTTCTTGCCGAAATCCAGCACCATGACGCGGTGGGAGATGTCCATCACCACGCCCATGTCGTGCTCGATCATCACCACCGTCATCCCGAACTCCTCGTTGAGATCGACGATGTAGCGGGCCATGTCCTCCTTCTCCTCGAAATTCATGCCGGCCATCGGCTCGTCGAGGAGGATCAGGCGCGGCTCCAGCGCCATGGCGCGGGCGAGCTCCACGCGCTTGCGCAGGCCGTAGGAGAGGGTGCCGGCCGTGGCCTTGCGCACCGACTGCAGATCGAGGAAGTCGATGATCTCTTCCACCTTGCGGCGGTGCTCGAGCTCCTCCTTGCGCGCGCCGGTGAGCCAGTACAGCGAGCCCGTGAGGAAATTGTTCTTCAGCAGGTGATGGCGGCCGACCATGATGTTGTCGAGCACGCTCATGTGGTGGAACAGCGCGAGATTCTGAAAGGTGCGGCCGATGCCGAGCGAGGCGCGGGCATTCGGCGTCAGGCCGGTGATGTCGCGGTCCTGATAGAACAGCTGGCCTTCGGTCGGCTTGTAGCGGCCGGAAATACAGTTCACGATCGAGGTCTTGCCGGCGCCGTTGGGGCCGATGATCGAGAACAGCTCGCCTTCCCTGATGGCGAAGCTGACATCGGTCAGCGCACGAACGCCGCCGAATCGCAAGGACACGCCGCGCACTTCGAGACTGGTAGCCACCAAACGAATCCCTCCCGGTGATGGCGCTTGATTGGCGCTCTTCGTCCGTTCCTGTCAGGCGATCCTAGTACGGTCGTGCCGGCCAGACCATGCAGCTATTGGTCTCGACCGGACCGGCCCACCTTCGTTCCCGTGAGGGATCAAAAGCCGCATCGCCCGAGGTGGTCCTCAATAGGGGAAAGCGCTATTTTGAAATGTCTCCGGCCTGACAATTCTGCGACAAAGTTTGTCGGGCCGAGCGGCTCTTCATCTTTCGTCGGATGGGTAGCCGAAGCGACTCTGTTGCAGTGCAACAGAAGCATGGAGTGACAGAACGGTGCGGCTGGCTTCGAGATCATGATTTCAGAGGATCATCTGAAGCGCGTTGCCGCCTGGTCGCGCGAGCTCACACAAGCCGAGATCGAGGTCGCGCGTGCCGGAATCACCGAGCGGTCCTACGGCACCGGCGAGAGTGTGTTCATGCGCGGTGATATTTTTGCCTATTGGGCCGGCATGGTGAGCGGCCTTGCCCGGATGGGCGGGGTCTCGCGCGACGGCAAGGAGACCAGCCTTGCCGGGCTGACGGCAGGGGCCTGGTTCGGCGAGGGCAGCGTGCTCAAGAACGAGCCGCGCCGCTACGACGTGGTCGCGCTGCGCGACAGCCGCGTCGCCCTGATGGAACGCAGCGCCTTCATGTGGCTGTTCGAGAACAGCGTCGGCTTCAACCGCTTCCTGGTGCGCCAGCTCAACGAGCGGCTCGGCCAGTTCATCGGCATGCTCGAGGTCAACCGCACGCTCGATGCCACCGCGCGCCTCGCCCGCAGCATCGCATCCCTGTTCAACCCGATTCTCTATCCTGAATCGACCGCGCATCTGGAGATCACCCAGGAGGAGATTGGCGCGCTGTCCGGCATGTCCCGCCAGAACGCCAATCGCGCGCTGAACCGGCTGGAGAAAGAGGGGCTGCTGCGGCTGGAATATGGTGGGGTCACCATCCTCGATATCGGGCGGCTCGGGAGCTACGGCGAGGAACGATGATCTGCGCATTTACGGTGCTTCCGTGCTCATAGAGTTCGACCATCGCGCGTCGGACTCGCCTTACGTCGAGAGGGTATGGCGTAGCCGGAGCCGGCGTGGCGGCTCGTTCCTGTCGATGGCCGAGGGAAATATCGAGCTTGTGGTCACCAGGCTCCCGGAGCTTATGGCGGTGACGCTCCGAGGGCCGGTCACCCGCGGGACACTCGTCGAATGTCCCGCGAACGGCGAATGGCTCGCGATTCGGTTTCGGCTGGGAACCTACCTGCCGCAGATACCGACCAGCGCACTGATCGACCATCAAAACATGCAGCTGCCGGTGCTGCCCAACGGCCGTTTTCTGTTTTCTGGTCTGAGCTGGGACATTCCAGGCTACGACGATGCGGAAAGTCTCGTCGCCCGCATGGCCCGCGGGGGTGTCATCGCACGCAGCCACGCGACCGATGCGGCGATCGAGGGCGACGTCGACTGGATGAGCCGGCGTTCGGTTCAGCGCCACTTTCGCCGCGTTACGGGCATGACGTTCAGCAGCCATCAACAGATCCAGCGAGCGCGTCACGCCGCGGCCTTGCTGGTGAGCGGCAGCTCCGTTCTCGACGCGACATCGGGCGCCGGCTATTTCGATCAGGCCCATCTCACCCGCGCGGTCAGGCAACTGATCGGCATGACGCCTGCGCGCCTCTCGCGCGAACGGCCGCAATTGTCGTTTTCGTACAAGACGACTACTTCCTGACCGCAATATCTCTGGATCGCTCCGGCCTCGCTATTGGAGCGAACATCGGAGGAGCGCTGCGGTGAGTTTTAAGGCCTATCTCGACAATATTCAGGCCAAGACCGGCAAGAGCCCGGACCAATTTCGCAAATGGGGCAAGGACCGGGGTTTTTCGACCGGGACGGGACTGGCGGCCGGCGTGAAAGCGGGTGCCATCGTGGCCGCGCTCAAGGACGAGTTCGGCCTTGGCCACGGCCATGCGATGGCCATCGTCGCGCTTCTCAAGGGGAAGGCATCGTAGGTGATGACAATGTACAAGTCGAGACATGTGGCCGGCTCCGTCATGAGCGGGCTCGTGATTGCCTTCATGCTGTTTGATGCCGGGATGAAGCTCGTCCCGTTGGACGTCGTGATCAACGCGTCCGCCGAGCTCGGCTATCCTCCCTCGGCCGATTTGGCGCGCGCGCTGGGCGTGGTGGCGCTGGCCTGCACCGCGCTCTACGCCCTGCCGCGAACGTCCGTGCTCGGTGCGATCCTGCTGACCGCCTATATGGGCGGCACCGTGGCGGTTCACTTGCGGGTCGGCAACCCGCTCTTCAGCCATATGCTGTTCGGCGTCTATCTTGCCGTTTTTGCCTGGGGCGGTCTCTATTTGCGCGATTCGCGTGTGGCGGCGTTGCTTCCGCTGAGATCGCCGCCGGCGAAGGTCTGACGTCGTTGCGCAGACGCCGTCATCGCGCATTGGCCGGCGCGTGCACCGGCCAGAGGTCGGCACGCCAGCGGATCGCGATCGCCAGCATCGCGACGAATCCTGCGACGGCATAGAGCGAGCCCGTCGCGGAATACCCGATGACGTCGATCAGGCTGCCAGCCGCGAGCAGTCCGATCGGCAAGCCATAGATCACCATCATGCGCACGCCCATGACGCGGCCGCGCAGATGTGCACTCGCGGTGCGCATCAGGATGACGGCTGCCGAGATCATCGACATGCTCTGCGCGATGCCGGCGAGGAGGAGGCAGGCCATCGCCACCGGCATGGTCCTGACCTCGACGAAGACCAGCAGCATGGCGTACCAGGCCAGCGTTGCGCCGATCAGAAGCCGCGCAATGCGCACGCCACCGACCAGGCTGAGCGTAATGGACCCGATCAACGAGCCGACGGCGAAGCTCGCCGAGAGATAACCGAGGCCGGTCTGGTCGGTATGAAAGATCTCCCGCGCGATGTAGGGCAACAATCCGCCCGTGAAGGGAAATGCGGTGAGGTTGGCCAGGAAGGCGACGCACAGCGCCGCGCGCATTCCCGGGCCGTTCCAGGCATAGACGATCCCCTCTTTGAGGTCGCCAAACAGCCGCGAAACGGCGTGGCTGTTTGCGGGAAAATCGCTCGTCGTGACCGTCCTTTTCGGCCGGGTCAGGCAGAGCATGAGCAGCGCTGCGGTGAAGTAAAGGCAGGCGACCGCCACATAGACAAGGCCGATACCGAGCACGGCGAACAGTCCGGCGCCCGTCAACGCTCCGGCAATGCGCGCGCTGTCCTGGGTTGTGCGCGCAACGCTGATGGCGCCCACCAGCTGCTCGGCCGGCATGATATCGGCGAGCAGCGCGCCGCGAACGCCGAGATCGGAGGGGCGAATCAGGCCCATGATCGTGACGATGATCATGACGCTCAGCGGCGACAGATGACCGCTCAGCGCCAGGACCACGATGGTCGACGAGAGCGCCGTATAGGCAAGACGCATCGCGACCAGGAGATCGCGATGGCCGATGCGGTCGCCGATCATGCCGAACACGGGCGCGACCAATGTTCCGACGAACTGGAGTGAAGCGAGCACGGTGAGCAGCAGCACCGAGCCGGTCTCGACGATGATGTACCAGCCGAGCACCAGCGTCTCGACCTCGAAGGCCCAGGAGGTGAGCAGGTCGGACGGCCACTGGAAGCGGTAGTTGCGGATGCGGAATGGCGCGAGCGCCGAAGGTCGTGCGGTGGCGCTCACGACGCGATGACGCGTGTCACGGCGATTCCCTTAACGTTTGTTGTTTCTTCTTGCGGTCGCGCAACCTAACGCTGGCGATGCCGGTGTCAATCGCAGCCGCCGCAGGCCGCCCCCGCGCTCGGCTCTTACCTCGCTGGGCTTGCCGCCTTCCTGTCGGCCAACGCACTTGCCATGGCCGAGATCAGGGGACGCATGAAATAGGCTTCGTCAGCCGGCGAGACGTCGGTGCGCAAGCCATGCGCTGCGAGCTCGCCGGAAACCGCCGGGCCGACCGATGCGATCAATGTGCGTTCGAGACCTGCGCGCAGCTTCGTCTCGCTGCCGTGCGCCTTGGCAGCCTCGATCAGCCGGCGGACCTGGCCGAGATTGGTGAGGGCGATCGAGTCGATGCGTCCCTCTGCCATGTCGTCAATGGCGGCGACGATGCTGGCATCGGCCGCCTTGGAATCGTAGACGTAGGGCAGCACGGTATCGACGGTGGCACCTTGCGCGGCCAGCGCGCCGGTCAGCGCGCTGTGGTCCTTGTCGGGATAAAGCTGGAGACCGAGGCGCCGCCCCTTCAGGTCGAGCTTGGCCAGCATCTCGATCACGCCTTCGGAGGTCGGCTTCTCAGTGGTCTGCTGCGCCTCGAGGCCGATCTCGCGCAATGCCTTGCCCGGCTTCGGGCCGCGGGTAAATTTTCGCGCTTGGGCGAGCACAGCGATAAGGGCGGCGTCGAGCCCACGGGCGCGGGCGAGCTTCATGATGCGGCGCAGGCCTTCGCCAGTCATCAGCACGAGATCGTCGAACGGCTTGTCGATGGCACGGCGGATCCAGGCCTCGACTGGCGCCGGATCCGGTGCATCGCGGATGGTGAACATCGGGCACTGCACGACCTCGGCGCCTTGCTCGGCCAGAAGCTTGGAGAACTGCGCCTCCTCGCGCGTTTCCAGGATCAGGATGCGGTAGCCGTTCAAGCGGTCGGCCATGGGGATGCTCCGGTGAGAATTCGCAATTGTCCGTTCATCCTGACTCCGCGCTTGGGATTGGCGCAAGGGCGGGGTCGGTGCTAGAGCAGGGCGCAAATCGCTGGATCGTTCCGCTGCACAAACCTTCATCAAGAGCCGAGCCTTGCCCGACCATCAATATGTTCTGACCCTGTCCTGCCCGGATCGCCCCGGCATCGTCTCGGCGGTGTCGACGTTTCTTGCTCATAACGGACAGAACATCCTCGACGCCCAGCAATTCGATGACGTCGAGACCAAGAAATTCTTCATGCGGGTGGTGTTCACCGCAGCCGACCTTGCCGTGGAGCTGTCGGCGCTCCAGACCGGCTTTGCCGCGATCGCCGAGCGTTTCGGCATGGAGTGGCAGATGCGCGACCGCGCCGCGCATCGCAAGGTGATGCTGCTGGTGTCGAAGTCCGACCACTGCCTGGTCGACATCCTCTATCGCTGGCGCACCGGCGAATTGCCGATGGTTCCGACCGCGATCGTCTCCAACCATCCACGCGAGGTCTATGCCGGGCTCGATTTCGGCGGCATCCCCTTCCACCACCTGCCCGTCACCAAGGAGACCAAGCGCGAGCAGGAGGCGCAGATCATGGACCTCGTCGGCAAGACGAAGACCGATCTGGTGGTGCTCGCCCGCTACATGCAGATCCTGTCCGACGATCTCTCGGCAAAGCTGTCGGGGCGCTGCATCAACATCCACCACTCGTTCCTGCCGGGCTTCAAGGGCGCCAAACCCTATCACCAGGCCCATGAGCGCGGCGTCAAGCTGATCGGCGCCACCGCGCACTACGTCACGCGCGACCTCGACGAGGGCCCGATCATCGACCAGGACGTCGAGCGCATCAGCCATCGCGACACGCCGGAAGATCTGGTCCGCAAAGGGCGCGACATCGAACGCCGCGTGTTGGCGCGGGCCATTCGCTACCATCTCGACGACCGCGTCATCCTCAACGGCCGCAAGACCGTGGTGTTCGTGGATTAGCGCACCGCGTTGCCCGGATTTGTCCCTGGCGCGCCCTTCTGGGCCTGCTCTTCCTTCTCGCGATCGGCCGCCGGCATCAGCCGCTTGCGCTCGCGTTCCTTCATGTAGGCGTCGTATTGCGGCGTGCCGGGTCGCGGCGGCGCATCGGCGGGCAGGCCGCCGGCCCATTGCGGGACGTAGTCGCCCATGCCGGCGGAGAGCTTTTCATTGACCGTCCCGCAGCCTGCAAGAATGGGAGCTAACAGGGCAACTGCAGCGGCGATCGAAAGCGAACGGGAACTCATAGACATCTCTGGTCGTGCCCGATCGGGCACGGATGGAGGAGCGCTGGATAGGCGTCAGCGGCGAACCATAGCTCTCAATATGTAAAATTGGCCTATTCGAGGGTGGGCGAAGCTGTATACAGATAAGGTATTATAGTAGGCGATTTTAGCGCTTGATGGGGTGGCTGCAGTTGGTACGGTATACATCGCGTATTTGTCGTTCGATACCCGCGCAGGGGCTTTTTCGTTGACAGGACCAGTTTATTTGTACAATCGTACAAATATCATCCCGCCGTCGTTGAGGCAGATCGTGCGGCTTGCGCCGAATGGTCGCCCAACGTCCGATTGACAACGGGGTTGCAGAGGACGCCATGTGGCCGCACGGCATGGCTTGTCCGTCAGTGAAGCGCGGCAAGGACCGGGCACTCGGTCCGCCGCACAAGAGGTGAGGAATGAAGGGGAGGGACATCTGATGTTCGAACGCAGGATTTTTTCACGCACCGCAGCGGTCGTTGCCATCGCGGGACTTGCGGCCGTCGCGCCCGCCAAGGCGGAAGACGCGGTCAAGATCGGGCTGATCCTGCCGATGACCGGCGGTCAGGCCTCGACCGGCAAGCAGATCGAGAACGCGATCAAGCTCTACATGCAGCAGAAGGGCGACACCGTCGCCGGCAAGAAGGTCGAGATCATCCTGAAGGACGACGCTGCGATCCCGGACAAGACCAAGACCGCCGCGCAGGAGCTGATCGTCAACGACAAGGTCAATTTCATCGCCGGCTTCGGCGTGACTCCGGCCGCGCTCGCCGCAGCGCCGCTCGCAACGCAGGCCAAGATCCCGGAAGTCGTGATGGCGGCGGGCACCTCCATCATCACCGAGCGTTCGCCCTATATCGTGCGCACCAGCTTCACGCTGGCGCAGTCCTCGACCATCATCGGCGACTGGGCGGTGAAGAACGGCATCAAGAAGGTCGCGACGCTGACTTCGGACTACGCGCCGGGCAATGACGCGCTGAACTTCTTCAAGCAGAACTTCACCGCCGGCGGCGGCGAGGTGGTCGAAGAGGTCAAGGTCCCCCTGCAGAACCCCGACTTCGCCCCGTTCCTGCAGCGCATGAAGGATGCCAAGCCCGACGCCATCTTCGTGTTCGTGCCGGCGGGCCAGGGCGGCAACTTCATGAAGCAATATGCCGAGCGCGGCCTCGACAAGGCCGGCATCAAGGTGATTGGGCCCGGCGACGTCACCGACGACGATTTGCTCAACAATATGGGCGACGCCGTGCTCGGCACGGTCACCGCGCATCTCTACTCTGCGGCGCATCCGTCCGCGATGAATAAGGACTTCGTCGCGGCCTACAAGAAGGCCTTCGGCAACCGTCCCGGCTTCATGGCGGTGAGCGGCTACGACGGCATCCATCTGATCTACGAGGCGCTGAAGAAGACCGGTGGCGACACCAACGGCGACAAGCTGATCGAGGCGATGAAGGGCCAGAAGTGGGAGAGCCCGCGCGGTCCGATCTCGATCGACCCCGAGACCCGCGACATCGTTCAGAACATCTACATCCGCAAGGTCGAGAAGGTGGATGGCGAGCTCTACAACGTCGAGTTCGCGACCTTCGAGGCCGTCAAGGATCTCGGCAAGACCAAGAAGTGACGCGCGAAAGCGCGTCATCCCGGGGCTCTCTCGGCATGCTCGCCTTACCTCTCCCGCTTGCGGGAGAGGTCGGCGCAAAGCGCCGGGTGAGGGCTCTCTCCTCTGGGGGAGTCTTCGTGTTGAAGCACCCTCTCCCCAACCCTCTCCCGCAAGCGGGAGAGGGAGTGCAGCACGGCCCTTGGCCAATTTGAGATGACCCTCGACTGCTGATGACCGCAATCCTCACCAACCTGTTCGATGGCGTCGCCTACGGCATGCTGCTGTTCGTGCTCGCCTGCGGGCTCGCGGTCACGCTCGGCCTGATGAACTTCGTCAATCTCGCCCACGGCGCCTTCGCGATGGCGGGGGGCTATACCTGCATGGTGCTGGTCAACCGGATGGGCTGGCCGTTCTTTGCCGCCCTGCCGCTCGCTTTCGTCTCCTCGGCTGCAATCGGCATCGCGCTCGAACGGACGCTGTACCGTCATCTCTACACCCGCAGCCATCTCGACCAGGTGCTGTTCACGATCGGCCTGACCTTCATGTCGGTGGCGGCCGTCGATTACATCCAGGGTTCCTCGCGGGTCTTCATCAATCTGCCCGCCGCGCTGCAGGGCCAGTTCGACCTGTTCGGCGTCGGCATCGGTCGCTACCGGCTCATGATCATCGTGATCTGCGGCCTGCTGACCATCGCGCTTCAAATGGTGCTGGCGAAGACGCGCTTCGGCAGCCGCCTGCGCGCGGCGGTCGATGATCCCCGCGCGGCGAGCGGTCTCGGCATCAATGTGCCGCAAGTGTTCGCCTTCACCTTTGCCTTCGGTTGCGGGCTCGCCGGCCTCGGCGGCGCGCTCAGCGCCGAGATCCTCGGCCTCGATCCGTATTTCCCGCTGAAGTTCATGATCTACTTCCTGATCGTGGTCACCGTCGGCGGCTCGTCCTCGATAACAGGCCCGTTCCTCGCCTCGCTGCTGCTCGGTATCGGGGACGTCGCCGGCAAATATTACGTGCCGAAGATGGGCCCCTTCGTGATCTACACCATGATGATCGTGATCCTGATCTGGCGACCGAACGGCCTGTTCGGCCGCACGGCCGCGCGTTGAGTTCACCGATGAGCGCTGCTTCCGACGTCGGCTACCATGCCCAGCGCAAGGCGCGCTGGCACTATGGCGAGATCGCCTTCTGGCTGATCGTGCTGGCCTGCGGTTTCGCATTTCCGTCGCGCTATCTGATCATGACCGACATCCTGCGCCTCGCGCTGTTCGCGATGTCGCTCGATCTCATCCTCGGCTATGCCGGCATCGTCTCGCTGGGCCATGCGGCGTTCTTCGGAGTCGGCGCCTATGCCGCGGGGCTGCTGGCGCTTCACGGCATCGTCAAGGAGCCCGTGCTGGCGCTGATCGTCGCCGGCCTTGCCGCCATGGTGCTCGGCTTCGCCACCAGCTTTCTGGTGATCCGCGGCGCCGACCTGACGCGCCTGATGGTGACGCTCGGCATCGCGCTGCTGCTGGAAGCGCTCGCCGAACGCTTCTCCAACATCACCGGCGGTACCGATGGCCTGCAGGGCATCGAGATGCAGCCGATCTTCGGCGAAATTCCGTTCGACATGTTCGGCAAGGCCGGCTTCTTCTATTCGCTCGCCGTGTTGTTCGTGCTGTTCCTGTTCGCGCGCCGCGTCGTGCATTCCCCGTTCGGCCTGTCGCTGCGCGCCATCAAGAACAATCCCCTGCGGGCCGCCGCCATTGGCGTTCCCGTCAACCGTCGCCTGATCGCGATCTATACGCTCGCCGCGTTCTATGCCGGCATTGCGGGGGCGCTGTTCACCCAGACGACCGCGATCGCCTCGCTCGACGTGTTCGCCTTCGAACGCTCGGCGGACCTGATGCTGGTGCTGGTCATCGGCGGCACCGGCTATCTCTATGGCGGGTTGATCGGCGCGGTGATCTTCCGCATGCTCCAGGAATTGTTCTCGACCATCACGCCGCAATACTGGCAGTTCTGGATCGGCCTCGTGCTGGTCGTGATCGTGCTGGTCGGCCGCCAGCGCCTGCATCGCTGGGTGCTGTATGTGCCGAACCTGATCATCAGGCAGATTGCGGGCCGCAAGGCGATCGTCGCCGTGCCGGAGAGCGATTCATGACCATCGCGCTCGAAACCCAAAATCTCGAAAAGCAGTTCGGGGGCCTGCGCGTCACCCGCGATCTGTCCTTGAAGGTCGAGCAGGGCGCCCGCCACGCGCTGATCGGCCCGAACGGTGCCGGCAAGACCACGGTCATCAACCAGCTCACCGGCGTGCTGAAGCCGAACTCGGGCCGCATCCTGCTCGAGGGCCAGGACATCACCGATCTGCCGGTGCACAAGCGCGTGCTGCGAGGCTTGTCGCGCACCTTCCAGATCAACCAGCTCTACCCGGACCTGACGCCCTTGGAGACCATCGGCCTTGCCGTCTCCGAACGTCTCGGCCATGGCGGCGACTGGTGGCGGCGCATGGGCACGCGCAGCGACGTCAATGGCGAGATCGCCGATCTGCTCTCCCGCTTCCACCTGCTCGACGTCATGAACGAAGAGACCGTGACGCTGCCCTACGGCAAGCAGCGGCTGCTCGAGATCGCGGTCGCCATTGCGGCCAAGCCGCGCGTGCTGCTGCTCGACGAGCCCGCCGCCGGCGTGCCCGAGAGCGAGCGCCACGATATTCTCGCCGTCGTCGGCAGCCTGCCGCGGGATGTCACCGTGCTCCTGATCGAGCACGACATGGACCTCGTGTTCTCATTCGCGGATCGCATCTCGGTGCTGGTCTCGGGCGCGCTGCTGACCGAAGGCCCGCCCGAAGAGGTCGCGCGCGATCCGCAGGTGAAGGCCGTCTATCTCGGCGAGGAGGCGGTCAATGTCTGACCTGCTCGCGATCGATTCACTTCGTGCCGGCTACGGCGAGGCGGTGGTGCTACCGAAGATGACGCTCCGCCTCGCCGAAGGACAGGTGCTGGCGCTGCTCGGGCGCAACGGCACAGGCAAGACGACGCTGATCAACTCCATCGTCGGCGTCACGCGCCGCTTCGCCGGCTCCATCGCGCTTGCCGGCAGCGACGTCACGGTGATGCGGCCCGACCAGCGGGCGCGCGCCGGCATCGGCTGGGTGCCGCAGGAGCGCAACATCTTCCGCTCGCTGACGGTGGAAGAGAACATGACCGCGGTGGCGCGGCCCGGTCCCTGGACGGTCGAGAAGGTCTACGAGATGTTTCCGCGGCTGAAGGAGAGGCGGAGCAATTTCGGCAACCAGCTCTCCGGCGGTGAGCAGCAGATGCTGGCGATCGGCCGCGCACTCACCCTCAATCCGAAAGTCCTGCTGCTGGACGAGCCGACCGAGGGCCTTGCGCCCATCATCGTCGAGGAACTCTTGAAGGCGATCGGGACCATCACCCGGTCCGGAGGTATTTGCTCGATCATCGTCGAGCAGAATGCCCAAAAGATTCTGGGGCTCGCCGACCGCGTTGTGATATTGGAGCGCGGAACGATCGTCCACGACGCTCCGAGCGCCGCGCTGAAGACCGACCCCTCTGTCCTGGAGCGCCATCTCGGCGTCGCCGGGGCGAGGGCCCACTAAGATGTCCAGGGAGTGACACATGCAGCGAACCAAAGCCCCCTTCCGCGCCGACGAGGTTGGCAGCCTCCTGCGTCCGCCCAAGATCAAGGAAGCCCGTAGCCGGCTCGAGAAGGGCGAGATCTCCGCCGACGATCTGCGCAAGATCGAGGACATGGAGATCGAGAAGGTCGTGCACAAGCAAGCCTCGATCGGGCTGAAGCTCGCGACCGACGGCGAATTCCGCCGCTCCTGGTGGCATTTCGACTTCCTGGCCAAGCTCACCGGCTGCGAGCTGTTTCACCCCGACACCGGCATCCAGTTCACGGGCGTACAGACCCGTCACGATGCGGTCCGCGTCATCGGCAAGCTCGACTTTCCCGACAGCCACCCGATGCTGGACCACTTCCGTTTCCTGAAAAAGGTCGCCGACCAGGCCCACGTCACCGCCAAGATGACGATCCCTTCGCCGGCGGTGCTCCACTTCCGCGGCGGGCGCAAGTCGATCTCCAAGGACGTCTATCCCGATCTCGACGCCTTCTACGAAGATCTCGGCAAGACCTACCGCAAGGCGGTCAAGGCGTTCTATGACGCCGGCTGCCGCTATCTCCAGTTCGACGATACCGTCTGGGCCTATCTCTGCTCGCAGGACGAATTGCAGAAGGCGCGCGAGCGCGGCGATAACCCGGATGGCCTGCAGCAGATCTATGCCCGCATCATCAACTATGCGCTGGCGGAGAAGCCGGCCGACATGGTTGTGACCACGCATGTTTGCCGCGGCAATTTCCGCTCGACCTGGATTTCTTCGGGCGGCTACGAGCCGGTGGCCGAGACCATGCTCGCCGGCACCAATTACGACGGCTATTTCCTGGAATACGACAGCGATCGCGCCGGCGGCTTCGAGCCGCTGCGCTTCCTGCCCAAGGGCAACAAGGTCGTCGTGGTCGGCGTGATCACTTCGAAGTTCGGCGAGCTCGAGAAGAAGGACGACATCAAGCGCCGTCTGGAAGAAGCCGCCAAGTTCGCCCCGCTGGAGCAGCTCGCGCTGTCGCCGCAATGCGGCTTTGCCTCGACGGAAGAGGGCAACATCCTCTCCGAGGAGGAGCAGTGGGCCAAGCTCAGCCTCGCGGTCGAGATCGCGAAGGAAGTGTGGGGACAGTAAGTCTCCGCTTGCTCACTGTCATTCCCCGCGAAAGCGGGGAATCCAGTACGCCGCGGCCCATCGATCTAACCCACACTTGTCTCGGAGTACTGGATCGCCCGGTCAAGCCGGGCGATGACAGCTGAGTGTTGGGCGAACAGCGCGGCGTTCAAAACCAGTCGCATTCTCGCCCTCACTTCTCCGCCAGATAGACCTCACCCAGCAGCGACGAATTCGACCACGGCACCTGCTTGTTCTTCGTGGTCGAGACCACCTCGGCCCGCACCCGCGTGAGCATCTGCTGCACCTCCAGCCCGGGCGTGCCGATATGGCGCGACAGGGCGGCGGAGAACGGGGAGTTGGCGCCTTCGCCGTCGAGCGCCACCTGGCCCGGCGCGGTGGCGAATGCGATCAGCGTGCCGGCCCCCAATGTCGCGCCGGTGCCGAGACTCGTCGGCGCGGCGAGGCCCGAGGCGCCCTCGATGCCGCGATTGTTTCCGGCAGATGCGACCTGCTGCGCCATCGGGTTGTTGCGGCAGGCATCGAAGATCAGGATGTTGGTGCGGACCTGGTCGTCGAGGCCGGCCATGATCGTGTCCATGTCGATCATCGCCTCCGTCAGGCTCGCGCCCGGCTTGAGCGCGACGTCGACCGGAATGAGATAGTTGCGGCCGTCGACCTGCACGCCATGGCCGGCATAATAGACCAATGCCACCTGCGCCCGGGCAGCCGCTCGAAGAAAGTCGCGCGTCATCTTCTGCATCGCGGCGCGATCGAGATCGACGCCCTCCGACACGCTGAAGCCGATGTCACGCAGGCTCTTTGCGACCGCCCGCGCATCGTTGGGTGGATTGGGCAGCGCCTTGACGTGGGTATAGGCGCCGTTGCCGATCACCAGCGCCATGCGCGTGCCGCGGCCGGCCGGGGCCGGCGATGGTGTCGGTGCCGCGCCGGTCTGCTGCGGAGCAGGGGATGGCGACGGCTGCGTCGTCGGGGACGGCGCATCGCGCGGGATCGGCGCGGCCGGCTCCGTCAGCAGCGACAGGCGCACCTTCGCGGTGGCCTGGTTGGCCTTGCTGCCGGCGTCGGATGCCACGATCGCCAGCGTCGCCTGGTAGTCCTCGCCGGCACGGGCGTAGTCGCCCTTGGCTTCATAGGCCAGCGCGCGATGGATGTAGCCGGAGATCAGCACGCTGTTGGGCGGCGTCATGATGTTGACCGGAGGCTTCTCCTTGGCGAGCCGGATCGCCTCGCTGCCGTCGGCGATGGCGCGATCGAGATCGCCCTTGGCGCGCCAGATCGCGGTGCGGTTGATCAGTGGCTGCGGTAGCGAGGGATCGAGCCGGATCGCCTGGTTGATGTCGGCGAGCGCGCCGTCGAGATCTCCGAGCGCTTCCTTGGAGATGCCGCGGTTCTGGAACGAGAACGCCGATTTCGGATCGGCCTTGATCGCCATGTCGTAGTCGGCGATCGCCTTGGCATAATCGTGCTTGCCGCGCCAGGCGTTGCCCCGATTGTGGAAGATGGTGCCGCTGGGCGGGCCGAGCTTCAGCGCATCGTCGAAATCGCTGATCGCGATCTCGTACTCGCCTTTGTCGTAATAGGCCGATCCCCGCAGATTGTAGGCCGCCTGGCTTGGCTGCAGCCGGATCGCTTCCGTCGCATCGGCGATGACCTTGGCGTAATCGCCCTTCTTGTTCCAGCCCACCGCGCGCCAGAAATGGACGGTGGCGAGTTGCTCGCCCTTGAAGACCTTCAGCGCGATGATCTTGGTGCAGGCGTCGACCATCTTGCCCGCCGGCGTGGTCTCGGTGGTGCAGAGCGGGCCGAGCTGGTTGCGCGGCTGGGCCACCGCCGGCACGGACCATTGCGCGAGGATGAGCAGGCTGAGCGTAACGAGGAGGCGGCGCATGGTGGTGGTCTCATGCGAGAGGAGAAGCGCTTGTTTGTTGCCCGGCGAGGTGCAGGGGTTCACCGCACCCGGTGAGCATCGGGCTCTCGCATCCGCTATTCCCTGAGTGGGCAGAATTTGCTAAGACGCTGGTCCCAACCTTCCTGCCCACTGACCTCCCACTCATGAAGAACGACGAAATCCTGAGCCAGATCACCGACTTCTGCCGCAAGGCGGACATGGCGGAATCGACGTTCGGCCGGCGCGCGGTGAA
This sequence comes from Bradyrhizobium sp. NC92, assembly GCF_025200865.1. Classification (NCBI taxonomy): domain Bacteria; kingdom Pseudomonadati; phylum Pseudomonadota; class Alphaproteobacteria; order Hyphomicrobiales; family Nitrobacteraceae; genus Bradyrhizobium; species Bradyrhizobium sp. NC92. Next base: position 5,737,133 of record NZ_CP104171.1, on the reverse strand, counting down.
CGATGGGAAGCTGGTGCATCGCCTGCGCGAGGGAAAGCGCATTACCATCGACACGCTGGAGCGGATCCAGGCCTATATGGCCGCATCGATGGCCGGCGGCGTGCCGCCGCCGCGGGGACTTCAGGTGCCCCCCGAGAAGCGCGATCCGCGCGGCAATTTCCGCTTCTTCGAGAACCGCCAGAAATACCTGCTGTTCGTCCACACCTGCAGCGAAAAGCGGGTGATCGCGGACCGCGTCGCGCTGGAGCTTGCCTCGATCCATCCGCGCCCGCCGGCGCTGCGCCTGTTCGACGCCGGCGTCGGCGACGGCACGGTGCTGGCGCGGGTGCTGCGCGCCACGCACCAGCGCTTTCCGCACATGCCGTTCTACGTCGCGGGCAAGGAGCTCAGCCTGGAGGATTTGCGCCTGACGCTGGAGAAGGTGCCGGACCGTATTTTCGAGCATCCGGCGTCGGTGTTCGTGTTCACCAACATGTTCTATGCGGAGGCGCCTTGGCTGACGCCGGCTTCGCCTGCTGCAGCGGCGGCCACCGTCTGGCACGAGGTGCCGCTCCGCGGCGCTTCGTCGGGCGAGTTCGAGCAGCAGATCGCGGAGCTGAGGCCTTTTCTGGAGCAGAACTGGCGCGCTGCGATCAGCCCACGCACGGCCATGCCGCTCTACGAGCGGCCGGTCGTCCTCGTGCTCTATCGCGAGGACCACAGGTTCCTGCTCGATTCGACCATTCCGCGGCCGGGCCAGACTGAGGCCAATTTCGACCTCGTCATCGCATCCCAGCCCTACCGGGCCCTGTCATCGGTCAATTTCCGGGCCAAGCGGATCATTGCACCGCTGGCACGGGCGCTTCGGCCGGGCGGCAGGCTGATCGGAATCCACTCCCATGGGCAGGATCCGGGCATGGAAATGATCCAGGCGATCTGGCCTGGAGAAAATCCTTTCTCGGTCAGCCGTCATGAGCTACTGCGTGCAGTTAAGTATGAACTTGGATCGGTGGGCCGCGACTTAAATTTTAATGCATACGCGGATAACCGTTCGATCTTCAGGTATGATATGGAAGCGCTGCCCAACGAGGTCACCGGCACCATCGGGACCTCGACGGCCTTTGCAGCGTGGAATGCGGCGGTGTATGTCGCTCAGATTGAGGACGACCGATTGACAGAAATGACTCAAAACGGCCGCACTCTGGATGCCGCCAGGGACGTGCTGCGAAAGTACAATGGGCTCTGGTTTCTCGACGAATCCTACGTCATCTCGCGTCGGCGTGATTGACATCACCAAAAGTAAACATCGCAAACGCCCGCCTAGCGGCGGAACAAGGGGTTACTGATGCGCGCGTCCTATCTCTTCACCAGCGAGTCCGTGTCCGAGGGCCATCCGGACAAGGTCTGTGACCGGATCTCCGATGAGATCGTCGACCTGTTCTACCGTGAAGGGCCGAAGGCGGGCATCGACCCCTGGCAGATCCGCGCCGCCTGCGAGACGCTCGCGACCACCAACAAGGTGGTGATCGCCGGTGAGACCCGCGGCCCGAAGTCGGTGACCAACGAGCAGATCGAGAGCGTCGTGCGCGGCGCGATCAAGGACATCGGCTACGAGCAGGAAGGCTTCCACTGGAAGACCTGCGACATCGAGATCCTCCTGCATCCGCAGTCGGCCGACATTGCCCAGGGCGTCGACGCGCTGCAGCCGGGCGAGGTCAAGGAAGAAGGCGCGGGCGACCAGGGCATCATGTTCGGCTACGCCACCAACGAGACGCCCGATCTGATGCCGGCGCCGATCTTCTACGCCCACAAGATCCTGCGCCTGATCTCCGAAGCCCGTCACTCCGGCAAGGAGAAGGTGCTGGGTCCGGACTCCAAGAGCCAGGTCACCGTGCAGTACGAGAACGGCAAGCCGGTCGGCGTGCGCGAGATCGTGGTCTCGCACCAGCATCTGGTCCCGGACCTCACCTCGAACCAGGTCCGCGAGATCGTCGAGCCCTATGTGCGCGAGGCGCTGCCGAAGGACTGGATCACCCCGAAGACGATCTGGCACATCAACCCGACCGGCAAGTTCTACATCGGCGGTCCCGACGGCGATTCCGGCCTGACCGGCCGCAAGATCATCGTCGACACCTATGGCGGCGCGGCCCCGCATGGCGGCGGCGCGTTCTCCGGCAAGGATCCGACCAAGGTCGACCGCTCGGCGGCCTATGCCGCGCGCTACGTCGCCAAGAACATCGTTGCCGCCGGTCTTGCCGACCGCTGCACCCTGCAGCTTGCCTACGCCATCGGCGTGGCGCGTCCGCTGTCGATCTACATCGACACCCACGGCACCGGTAAGGTTTCGGAAGACCAACTCGAGAAGGCCGCTGCCAAGGCGATGGACCTCACCCCGCGCGGCATCCGGACCCATCTCGATCTCAACCGGCCGATCTACGCGCGCACCTCGGCCTACGGCCATTTCGGCCGCACGCCCGATAACGAGGGCGGCTTCTCCTGGGAGAAGACCGACCTCGTCGAGCAGCTCAAGCGCGCGCTCTAGCGCCCTTACCTCGCCCCGCTTGCGGGGAGAGGTCGCCGCGAAGCGGCGGGTGAGGGGACTCTCCGCAAGCTCGGTGCTTGGATAGAGCCCCTCACCCCAGCCCTCTCCCCGTAAGAACGGGGAGAGGGAGAATGGTGCCACATAGCGTTCAGCTTGCTTTGGTACTGACACGCCAGCCCTCACTGATTAGGAAACAGACATGAACGCGAAGCCCGGCTTCACCGATTACATCGTCAAGGACATTTCGCTCGCCGAGTTCGGCCGCAAGGAGCTCTCGCTGGCCGAGACCGAGATGCCCGGCCTGATGGCCACCCGCGAGGAGTACGGTCCGAAGCAGCCGCTGAAGGGCGCGCGCATCGCCGGCTCGCTGCACATGACGATCCAGACCGGCGTGCTGATCGAGACGCTCGCCGCGCTCGGCGCCGACATCCGCTGGGTCTCCTGCAACATCTATTCGACGCAGGATCATGCTGCCGCTGCGATCGCCGCCGCCGGCATTCCCGTCTTCGCCGTCAAGGGTGAGACGCTGAAGGATTACTGGGACTACACCGCAAAGCTGTTCGACTGGCACGGCGGCGGTCATCCGAACATGATCCTCGACGACGGCGGCGACGCCACCATGTATGTCCATCTCGGTCTGCGCGCCGAGAACGGCGACACCGCCTTCCTCGACAAGCCCGGCTCCGAGGAAGAGGAAGTCTTCTTCGCGCTTCTGAAGAAGCAGCTCAAGGAAAAGCCGAAGGGCTACTTCGCCGGGATCGCCAACAGCATCAAGGGCGTGTCCGAGGAGACCACGACGGGCGTGCATCGCCTCTACGACATGCAGAAGGCGGGCACGCTGCTGTGGCCGGCCATCAACGTCAACGACAGCGTCACCAAGTCGAAGTTCGACAACCTCTATGGCTGCCGTGAATCGCTGGTCGACGGCATCCGCCGCGGCACCGACGTGATGCTGTCGGGCAAGGTCGCGATGGTCGCCGGCTTCGGCGACGTCGGCAAGGGCTCGGCCGCCTCGCTGCGCCAGGCCGGCTGCCGCGTCATGGTGTCGGAAGTCGATCCGATCTGCGCGCTGCAGGCCGCGATGGAAGGCTACGAGGTGGTGACCATGGAAGACGCCGCGCCGCGCGCCGACATCTTCGTCACCGCCACCGGCAACAAGGACATCATCACCATCGAGCACATGCGCGCGATGAAGGATCGCGCCATCGTCTGCAACATCGGCCACTTCGACAACGAGATCCAGATCGCGTCTCTGCGCAATCTGAAGTGGACCAACATCAAGCCGCAGGTCGACGAGATCGAATTCCCCGACAAGCACCGCATCATCCTGCTGTCGGAAGGCCGCCTCGTGAACCTTGGCAACGCGATGGGCCATCCGTCCTTCGTGATGTCGGCGTCCTTCACCAACCAGACGCTGGCGCAGATCGAGCTGTTCGCCAACAACAAGGACGGCAAGTACGAGAAGAAGGTCTACGTGCTGCCCAAGACCCTCGACGAGAAGGTCGCCCGCCTGCACCTCTCCAAGATCGGCGTCAAGCTCACCGAGCTGCGCAAGGACCAGGCCGACTATATCGGCGTGAAGCAGGAAGGTCCGTACAAGTCGGACCATTACCGGTACTGAGATCGCACGCATTTGCGATAAAGGGCCCCGGAGCAATCCGGGGCCTTTTTTATTATCCGGCTGTCTGATACCCTTCAGGTAGAGCCAAAACAAGCCTGCCACTTTTGCAGCGGGCGGCCATTTCCGTACGCGTATTGTCAGATACCGAAAGCATTATGGAGGAATGCGATGTCCAATGAAGCCGCGAATGTCCACATCCTGAAAGAGGCGTATCGGCTCTGGCATGAAAGTCGTGGGGGCAGCGTCGATCACTGGTTTGACGCCGTCGTCGCCCCGAACGTCAATTTTGCATCGGTGCCGCGGGGTGTCGCGCCGCTCGATTTCGCCAAGCAGTATCGCGACAGCAAGGAATTGCGCGAATACTTCGACCGGCTGCTTTCCGAATGGACCATGCAGCACTACACGATCGACGAGTATATCGCGCAAGGAGACGCAGTCGTCGCACGCGGCTCGACGGCCTGGACCAACAAGAAGACGGGCAAGACCGCCGAGACTCCGAAGATCGATTACTGGCGGTTCAAGGACGGTAAAGCCGTTGAGTTCTACGAGTATTTCGATACGGCGTGTGTGGTCGCTGCAGCGACCTGACGGTTGCAATTTGGCGCGGCGCTGCCATCCTGTGACAGGAGAAACGCCATGGCCGAAACCAAAGAACATTTCGACGTGCTGATCGTCGGTGCCGGCCTGTCCGGTATCGGTGCCGGCTATCATCTGCAGACCAAGTGTCCAGGCAAGAGCTACGTCATCCTCGAGGGACGCGACTGCATCGGCGGCACCTGGGACCTGTTTCGCTATCCCGGCATCCGCTCGGACAGCGACATGTTCACGCTCGGCTATTCGTTCAAGCCGTGGACCGATCCGAAGGCGATCGCCGACGGGCCCCAGATCCTGAACTATGTGCGCGAGACTGCCAGCGAGAACGGCATCGACAAGCACATCCGCTTCCACCACCGCGTCAAGCGTGCGGCGTGGTCGACGCCGGATGCGCGCTGGACCGTCGAGGCCGAGCGCATCACGGGCGAGGGCGCGGCCGAGCTGGTGTGCTTCACCTGCAATTTCCTGTTTCTGTGCTCGGGCTACTACAAATACGAGGCGGGCTACACGCCGGAGTTCAAGGGTGCCGCTGATTTCGCCGGCCGCATCGTGCATCCGCAGAAATGGACCGAAGACATCGACTACGCGGGCAAGTGTGTCGTCGTGATCGGCTCGGGTGCGACAGCGGTGACGCTGGTGCCGGAGCTCGCCAAGAAGGCGGCGCAGGTCACCATGTTGCAGCGTTCGCCGACCTATGTGGTGTCGCGGCCGGCGCAGGATCCCGTGGCCAACAAGCTGCGCCGCAATCTGCCGGCGCAGCTTGCCTATCACCTGATCCGCTGGCGCAACGTGATGTGGGGGATGTTCTTCTTCCAGCTCAGCCGGCGCCGGCCGGCGAAGGTGAAGGACCTCATCCTCAAAGGCGTGCAGATGGCGCTCGGCCCGGACTACGACGTCGCGACCCATTTCACGCCGCGCTACAATCCTTGGGATCAGCGGCTGTGCCTGGTGCCCGACGGCGACCTCTTCAAGGCGATCCGCGAGCAGCGCGCCAGCGTCGTCACCAGCGAGATCGACACCTTCACGCATGACGGCATCCGCCTCAAGGACGGCCGCGAGCTCGCCGCCGACATCATTGTGACGGCGACCGGGCTTGTGCTCCAGGTCGTCGGCGGCCTCGAGGTCAGCGTCGACGGCCGCTCCGTCGATTTTGCCAACACGCTGACCTACAAGGGCATGATGTATGCCGATGTGCCGAACATGGCCTCCGCCTTCGGCTACACCAACGCGTCCTGGACGCTGAAATGCGACCTCACCTGCGAATATGTCTGCCGCCTCATCAACTACATGGACCGGCACAATTTCCGCCAGTGCATGCCGCACAATGACGATTCCACCATCACCGCGCAGCCTTCGCTCGATTTCACCTCAGGCTACGTGCAGCGCTCGATCGCCAAAATGCCGAAGCAGGGTTCGAAGCGGCCGTGGCGCCTCCACCAGAACTACGCGCTCGACATCGTCTCCTTGCGCTTCGGCCGGATCGACGACGGCGTGATGCAGTATTCCTGAACTTGCTAAGTAGGATACGGCGATAGCCTCGCGTTCGCTTGAGACGAATCGCGACTTGCGGTAGTATTTTTGCGCTGCAAGAAATTTATGTCCGACAACGTCTGAGTTCCGCGTCGTTGCCGTCTTAAGGGGAGCGCGGGACATGCACGTCCTTGCCCTGGTCACGCAAAAAGGCGGAAGCGGCAAGAGTACGCTGTCCGTTGGACTGGCGGTGGCAGCAACGCAGTGCGCTGAGCGCGTCGCTCTCATTGAGGCGGACGCGCAAGGTACGATCTCGAAATGGAAAGAGCGCCGCGATCATCCCTATCCCCGCGTCGAGCGCGTTACGGATCCTGCCGAGATCGATCCGTTGATCACGCGCCTGAAGGCCGAAGGCGTCTGGCTTGCCATCATCGACACAGCTGCCACGACCAACAGTCTGGCGCTGCGCGTCATCGCCTGCGCGGATCTCTGTCTCATCCCGGCGCGCCCAAGCCCGGCCGATATCGAAGCCGCAATTCCTACACTGATCGCCATTCGCAGGCTCAACCGCCGATTTGCCTTCATCCTCAATCAGACGCCGACGCGGGGGTGCCGGCTGAGCGAAGCTGCCACATCGCTAAGCTCGCTCGGCATGCTTGCGCTCCCGTTTATTGCGCAGCGTAACGATCACCAGGATGCGCTCGGAGCAGGGTTGGGCGTGACGGAGTTCGGGCCTGCGGGCAAAGCTTCGGGCGAAATTGTATGTTTGTGGGGTTGGATCGCGGCGCACTTGGCCGAGGAGTCGGACGATTATGGGAAAGGCGCGCTCAAAGCTGCCTGCTGACGTTGGACGCACCGGGCGTCGCTCGTTGCTGGAACTGGCGGCGGAAGTGAGCCGTGCGGTCGACGAGGGCTTGGCCATGCCGCCGGGCCCAGTCGCCGTCTTCCCCCAGGAAGCGCCGCAGATCGCGCAAGAAGCGCCTGCTCCGATGACTGTTTCGGTACAAGAGGCGGCCAGCGTCATCGTTGCAAGACCTGAACCTCCGAGCAGGACCACCACTGATCTCATCGTGGACATGGCCAAGGAGTATCAAGCCCGCGCCTTGGACGGCATGAGCGCTACGCTCGACTACGCCAACGACCTCGCAAAGTCACGGCTGGCCAGTGTGAGTTCAGAGGCCAATGGAACCGTCGTCGCGGAAAGTGATCTCATCGACGCGATTGGAACGGCAGCCGAGTGTCGCACCGTCGTGCTCGAACTGATGAAGATCAATGCGGGCGCGACCTTGGAGTATGCGCGGGAGCTAGGCAGTGCAAGAACGCTGGCGGAGTTGGTTGAGCTGTCGGGCACGCATGCGCGAAAGCAATGTGAGTTGGTCCTGAGGCAAACCGAGTTGCTGAGGTCGCTTGCTCAAAGCATGACAAAGCCCAGTGCCAGGTGATGCCGCTCGCCTGCCATCATCGCGCTCAGGATCTGCGGGGGACGATCAGGGGCGGCCGAGATCGATTGCCAGTGCCAGCACCACCGCCCCCGCCGCCGTGAACCATTTCGCCGCGATCAGGTCGGGGGTCAGCGGCGTGTAGGAAAAGCGGGCAAGGCCGAGTCCGACCAGCGATGCGGACAGGCCCGCCACCGCATATCGCCAGGTTGCCTGCGACGTTGATCCCGGCTCCAGCGCGCAACGGCGCTCGGATCATCCTGTCTGGTTGGTGCGGCGGCGCCGGAATTCCTGCACGGGCAGGCCGCCCCACCCCCAATTGTCGGTGTCGACCTCCTCGATCACGACGAAGGTGGCCTCGAGCGGCTTGCCGAGAACGTCGCGCAGGAGCTCGCTCGAGCCCTTGATCAGCGCCGCCTTCTCCTCCGCAGTAACTGACGCCGAACCCGGCGTCGTTCCCTCACGGGTCACCTGAATGGTGACGATGGGCATTGTCGTTCTCCTCCTCTCAGTGGCCGGCGCTCTGGCCGCCGTCGACATGCAGGATCTCGCCGGTGACGAAGGAAGCGCCCTCGAGATAGAGCACGGCATCGACGATGTCGGACATCTCGCCCATGTGGCCCACGGGATGCATCGCGCCGTACTGCGCATGCGTCGCGACGGCGTGCATCGGCGACTTGATGATCCCGGGCGACACCGCGTTCACGCGAATGCCGCGCCTGGCGTATTCGATCGCGAGCGACTTGGTCGCGGCGTTCAGCCCGCCCTTGCTCAGCGAGGCCAGCACCGAGGGCACGTTCGAATTGGCCTGATCGACCAGTGTGGTCGTGATCTGGACGACATGGCCGGACCCTTGCTTCTCCATCTCGGCGATGGCGAGCTGGGTGATGTGGAAGAAGCCGGCGACGTTGGTGCCCATCACGGCCGCATAGTCTTCGGCCGTGTACTGCGTGAACGGCTTGGCGACGAAGATGCCGGCATTATTGACCAGCGTGTCGACGCGGCCGAAGCGGGCGACGGCCTGCGAGACCACGCGCTCGGCGGTGGCTCGGTCGGCGATGTCGCCGGCAATGGCGAGGACGTCTTCGTCGCTCGACGGTTTGACGGAGCGCGCCGTTGCGACGACGCGGTAGTTGCGATCGCGAAAACCCTGAACCAGGGCGGCGCCGATACCCTGCGATGCACCGGTGATGATGGCGACCTTCTGCTCGATACCCATGACGGACTCCTGTTGTTGGCTTGAAAACCTGCGCCAGCGGCGGCTGGCTTGGGCGTTGAGGTACGCTGCGGCGGCTTACTTGCGAATATCCGCTGCCCGGCAGACACTCTTTCGCAGCGCGAACGAATGCCGGATCGACGGTTGTCGCGGCGTGAACGAACGCCTAGCTTTCCCGCTGGAAGCCCAGGGGGCGGCGGGAAGCGCATGGATCGTCTGGATGCGATGAAAGTGTTTGTGCTCGCGGTGGATGAGGGGAGCCTCGCTGCCGCGGGCCGCAAGCTCGGCCGCTCGCCGGCAGCCGTCAGCCGTGCCATCGCCTTTCTGGAAGAGCGGGTCGGCGCCGAGCTGCTGCACCGAACGACACGCTCGATCAAGCTGAGCGAGGAGGGCGAGCGCTATGTCGCGATCTGCCGCCGCGTGCTCACCGAGCTGGAGGAAGCCGAGGACATCGCGGCCGGACCGCTCACGGCACCGCGTGGTCTGCTCACGATCACCGCTCCGGTGGTCTCGGGAGAGATGGTGCTGCGGCCGATCCTCGACGCGTTTCTCGACGCCTATCCGACCGTGTCGGCAAAACTCCTGCTGTTCGACCGTGCCGTCAATCTGATCGAGGAAGGCGTCGATATCGCGCTTCGCATCGGCCCGCTGGCGGACTCGGCGATGGTGGCGATGCGGGTCGGTGGGATCAGCCGCGTCGTGGTGGCCGCTCCCCGTTACCTGAAACAGCATCCGCGCATCGCGGAGCCTGGCGATCTCGCAAAACATCAGATCGTCGCGATGGCGCACCTGCCGAATTCCTGGACCTTTGCGCCGCAGGCGGGCTCGTCGACGCCGCGCACCGTGCAGTTCGCCCCGCGGCTCGTCGTCAACAGCACCTATGCGGCAGTGGCCTCCGCTGTGGCCGGGCGCGGCGTGGCGCGGATGTATTCGTACCAGGTGGCCGAGCAGGTCGCGCGCGGCGAGCTCGAGATCCTGCTTGCCGGCGACAAGGATCCGGAGATGCCTGCGCATCTGATCTGTCCGCAGGGCCGGCTTTCGGTGCCCAAGGTGCGCGCCTTCACCGACTTCGCCGTGCCCCGGCTGAAGAAGCAGTTCGCGCTGCTGAAGCAGAGCATCAAGGCGCGCTGAGCCGCTTCACGCCTCCGCAATGCGTTGTTTTGCGTATACGGCGGGGCGGCTGAATCGGCGACGCTTCCACAACGGTTAACGCCGATTTAACGGATGAGTCCTAGCCTGTCTCGGCCGGGGTTACTCGCAAGGCCGAGGTGAGCCCAATGGAAGCCCAGAGAATAGCGGTCGACGCCGTCGTCGCGCTGACCGATTGCGACCGCGACGCCGTCATCGCCTTCATCCGCCGGCTCTACCTCTCCGGCGTCACCGACCCCAAGCGCCTGACCTTCAAGGGCCTGCAGGCGCTGTCGCGGGCCTGATTCGGCTCGTTTCGGCCAGTTTGACCCAAGTTCCGTCCCCTTGCTCTCTCCGGCGTGATTGCAACCCAGCGGCGAATATCTTGCCGCTCAGTCCCGGTCGGGCTACACGACACCCCGGCTGGATCACTTGGGATTGGGGAAATGTTGAAACAGCTTTTTGCGCCGCAGCTCGTCATTTTGTACGTGCTTGCCGCCTCGACGATTTACGTTCACTTCCGCGGCAAGCAGCGGCTGCGCTTCGCGCGCCAGCTCGGCGACCACTCGACCTATCTCGCGCCCTACAACGTGCTGATGTACGCCGGCTCGGCAGTGCCGAACAAGCCGGTGATCTCGGTCGATCAGTTTCCGGAGCTCAAACCCCTCAGCGATAACTGGGAGACCATCCGCGACGAGGCCGTGCGCCTGTTCGACGAAGGCTTCATCCGCGCGGCGGCGAAGAACAACGATTGGGGCTTCTACTCGTTCTTCAAGAGCGGCTGGAAGCGATTTTACCTGAAATGGTACGACGACTTCCTGCCGTCGGCCAACACGCTGTGCCCGAAGACGGTGGAGCTGCTCAAATCGATCCCGAGCGTGCATGGCGCCATGTTCGCGATGCTGCCGCCAGGCGGCAAGTTAGGGGCGCATCGTGATCCCTTCGCGGGCTCGCTGCGCTATCACCTCGGCCTGGTCACGCCGAACTCGAACAAGTGCCGGATCCTCGTCGACGGTGTCGAATGCGTCTGGCGCGACGGCGAAGCCTTCATGTTCGACGAGACCTTCATCCACAGCGCCGAGAATGCGACCGACGTCAACCGCATCATCCTGTTCTGCGACGTCGAGCGCCCGATGAAGTACGGCTTCATGACCGCGATTAACCGCTGGGTCAGCCATCACATCGTCAAGGCGTCGGCGACCCAGAACGTCGACGGTGAGAATGTCGGCGTGCTCAACAAGGTGTTCGGCAAGCTCTACGAAATCCACCTCGCCAGCCGCAAGGTGAAGGAGTGGAACCGCAACGTCTACTACACGCTGAAATACTCGCTGACGGCGCTGATTCTCGGCCTCATCGTGATGTCGGCGATCAGGTGATCGGCGCGTCGCGATGAGTTGCTTGCCGACCGCGAACGCAGAGATCACGCAGCTCTTCCGCGAGTGGCTGGAGACCTTCGCGGGCTATGTCCGCGAGGTCGACTACGCCTCGGCGCGGCCGCTCTTCCATCCCGACGTGCTCGCCTTCGGTACCCATAACGACGTCATCCCCGGCCTCGATCAATGGGTCAAGACGCAATGGGACAACGTCTGGCCGAAGACGACCGACTTCCGCTTCGTCCTCGATCAGACGTCCGTTCTGGTATCACCGGACGGCATGATGGCAACCGTGATCGCGCCGTGGACGAGCACGGGCTATCATCCCGATGGCAGCACGTTTGCGCGCCCCGGCCGCGCGACGATGGTGTTTTCGAAAAATGACGATGGCTGGCTGTGCGTGCATTCGCACATGTCGCTCAATCGCGGTGTACCGCAGGTAAGCCATGCCAATCGGCCGGTGAAGGCCTGGTAGCTCCCGTAGGACCTCCTACCCTTGGTCAAGGGGAACGTCCTTATAGGGCAATATGGTAGCGCCGTGCTCGATGCAGTCCAGGACGCTGCGCGCCGGCTTTGCCGGTGCCTTCGGCATCCTGGACAGCATCTGCGGGCGGCGCTCTGGCGCTCGGCAGGTCGGGACGAAGGAATGGTCGCCCGGCCGAACAAAGGAATGGGGCTCACCCGTTCGCGGAGTTCTTTGTGCCGTTATGGTCCGCATCGTATGGGGTCTGTCGCTTGAGCGTCGTGCACAGGGCAAAAAGCAAGCGATCTCCCACGCTGCGCAGAGCCCGCGCGTGACCGTGTCCTTTTCTGCGCAAGGCATCATACCGTCGCCTGCTGGCAGCGTCGTGTTGGATGGCGACACGCGACCAGTGATGGACGGCGCTCTGTAGCCGCCTGTTGCAGGCGAGGCGGCGGATCACGAAGCGTTGTTTGCCGCTTTGCCGCGTCACCGGCGCAGCCCCTGCCAAGGCGCGCAGAGCATGGTAATCTCGTCTGCGCAGGGGCTCTGCGGCCTCGGCGAGCAGTGTGGCGAGATTGATCCTGCCGATTCCTGGCCAGGAGCGTAGGATCGTCACGTCGCACTGCTCCGAGCTCTGCCCCGACGGCTTCTCCTCTCCTTCGAACTCGGCACATAGCCGGTCCAGGTTCTGATGAGCCTCTTTGATCTGCCGATTGACCAGGTGCAGACGTGCCGCCAGGCTGCGGATGTGAGCGCAGGCTGCCTCCGTCGTGCCGGGGGCTACGAACAGCGGTGCCTCGCGCAAAGTCCCGAGCACCGTCGCCGCATTGAGACGGCGGATACGATAGTCCCTGAGAACACCTGCGATGGCCTTCTCGCTGGCCTTGACCGCACTGGCGGGGGTCGGCACCTTCTGCCAAAGCGCCAGGAACCATTCGTCGGCGACATCGTCGGTCAACTTGGTGGCCTGGGGATAATATCGCCACAACTGCTGACGCAAGCGGTTGGCAAGCCGCGTGCGTTCCTGCTGCAGTTCGTCCGCCAGGCGCGACCACTCCCGCAGCTCAATCATCGCCGCATCGTCTGCCACAAGCCGACGGAAAGCAGCACGGTCAGTGCGCAGCGAGGCGCCGAGCACATGAGCATCGCGGCGGTCGTCCTTGGCACCGGCCACCGTGAAGCGATCGCGGAAGCGATCCAGTTGCTTGGGATTGATGGCAAACACCGCAAACCCGTGCTCGAGCAGCATCTCCACCACCGGGCCGTGCGGCATCTCGATCGCCACGGCGATCTGTCCCGGTGCGGCCTTGGTCTTCTCCAGCAGCCAGTCACGCAACTCCGTCAGCCCGGCGCCGCCATGGTCGAACTCGTGCTGCGCAACCTGTCTTCCCGCGGCATCCAGCAGGCAAACGCTATGGCTCCGCGTTGCCCAGTCGATCCCGACGAACCAGCGTACATCTTCGATCATTGTTGAGACCTCCTTGCTCGCAAGGCGGGCCACCACGATCCTGATCAGTCCCTGTACCGGCGCTCTTGGCGCGACCTCCTACCGGATCTCGATCGCGGTCGCTCCGCCGGGGCGCGGTTCCTACGTCGGTGCTCGAGGCACAGGTGGACAAGGCTGCTCCCGGCGGATCGGCCCGGACGGCCAGTCTACATCCGAAGGCCGCCACGAACCCCACAAGGGTACAGGGTGGATTAGCGAAGCGTAATCCACCAATAGGCGCGAGCAACAATTGACGTTCTTTGTTGTCGTGCGTCTGTAGTGGTGGATTACGCTTTCGCTAATCCACCCTACAATATCGAGGCCCTACTCCGGCTGGCCGATGCTCACCTTCAGCGTGCCGACGCCGTCGACACCGCATTCGAGCTTGTCGCCGGGCTGCAGCTGCGACACGCCGGCGGGCGTGCCGGTCATGATGATGTCGCCGGCGGCGAGCTTCACCTGCTGGGAGAGCTGCCAGATGATCTCCGGCACGTTCCAGATCAATTCGGTGAGGTCGCCCTTCTGCGCTTCCTTGCCGTTGACCGTCAGCCAGATCTTGCCCTGGGAGGGATGGCCGATCTTCGAGGCCGGCTGCAGCGCGGAGCAGGGCGCCGAATAGTCGAACGACTTGCCGATCTCCCACGGGCGCTCCTTCTTGCGCGAGGCGATCTGGAGGTCGCGGCGGGTGAGGTCGATGCCGACGGCGTAGCCGTAGACGTGGTCCAGCGCCTTGTCGGCGGCAATGTTCAGCCCACCGCTCTTCATCGCGACGATGAGCTCGACCTCGTGATGCAGATCCTTGGTCAGCGGCGGATAGGGAATGGTGGCGCCGTCGGGCACCAGCATGTCGGCGTGCTTGGCGAAGAAGAACGGCGGGGCGCGCTCGTCATTGCCCATCTCGCGGATGTGCTCGAGATAGTTGCGGCCGACGCACCAGATGCGGCGAACCGGATAACGGCCGCTCTCGCCAACGACGGGAAGCGAAGCCTGGGGCGGAAGCGGGATGACGTAGGAGGCGGCGTTCATGGAGCGGTCTCGCTGGTCTTGAGGTGGAACGAACTTTATGCGGTTGCGCTGATCGGCGCCAGAGCGCCGGCGTCGTGATGTTGCAGGCGGAAGAACGAGGCGTAACGGCCGCCGCGGCGGAGCAGCTCATCATGCCGGCCCTGCTCGACGATCTCGCCGCCTTCGACCACCAGAATGCTGTCCGCGTGCATGATGGTGTGCAGGCGGTGCGCGATCACGATGGTGGTGCGGTTCTGGCACAGATGCTCGATCGCCTCCTGTACCTGCCGCTCGGATTCGGAATCGAGCGCGGCGGTGGCTTCGTCCAAGAGGATGATCGGCGCGTTCTTGAGCAGCGCGCGCGCGACCGCAATGCGCTGGCGCTGTCCGCCCGAGAGCTGGGTGCCGTGCTCGCCGACCGGCGTGTCGTAGCCGAGCGGGAAGCCCATGATGAAGTCATGCGCGCAGGCTGCCTTCGCCGCCTCAACGATCTCGTTCTCGCTGGCGCCCGGCTTGCCGAAGGCGATGTTGTTGCGGATCGTGTCGCGGAACAGATAGACGTCCTGGCCGACATAGGCGGTCTGGGCGCGCAGCGATTTGCGTGAGACCGACGAGATCGACTGGCCGTCGATCACGATGTCGCCTTGCGTCACCTCGTAGAAGCGCAGGAGCAGCCCCAGCACGGTCGACTTGCCGCCGCCGGAAGGGCCGACCAGCGCAGTCACCTTGCCGGGCTCGGCGACGAAGCTCATGCGGTTGAGCACGGTCTCGCCCGAGCGATAGGAGAAGCTGACGTCGCGCAGCTCGATGCGGGCATCTGTCAGCTTCAGCGCCGGCTTGTCATCGTCGGACTGCTCGCTCGCGGGGCTGTCGACGACCTCGAGCAGCATGCGGGCGCCGACCAGCTGGCTGTTGAGATCGATGTTGAGGCGGGCGAGCCGCTTGGCCGGCTCGGTCGCCATCAGGAACGCGGTCATGAACGAGAAGAACGCGCCGGGCGTGGCGTTGAGCGCGACCACGGCGTAGCCGCCATACATCAGGCAGCCGGCGACCGCGAAGCCGCCTAGCATCTCCATCAGCGGGTTGGAGCGGTTGGCGACGCGGGCCATCTTGTTGGCGTTGCGCTCGACGACCGCGATGTTCTCGTCGATGCGCCTCTGCATGGTCTCTTCGAGCGTGAAAGCCTTGACGGTGCGGATGCCCTGCAGCGATTCCTGCATGGTCTCCATGATGTCGGCAGTGCCGGTGAACTGGTTGAAGGCGAGGCCCTTGATGCGCTTGACCAGCTTGCGCAGCACCAGCATCGCCGGTGGCACTGCGACGAGGCCGATGAACGACATCAGCGGGTCCTGCCAGACCATCACGCCGATCATGGCGAGCAGCATCAAGAGGTCGCGCCCGATGGCGTTGACCAGCATGTTGAGCACGTCCGTGATCGACTTGGCGCCGGCGGTCAGCCGCGCCAGGAACTCGGACGAGTGCCGCTCGGAGAAAAAGCCGACGTTTTCGCGCATCAGCTTGGCGAACAGCTGACGCTGGTTGGTGGCGAGGATCGCGTTGCTGATCTTGGTCAGGATCACCATGTGGCCGTAGGTCGCCACGCCCTTGACGAACAGCAGCGCGACCGTGATCCCAGAGAACATCGCGATGCCCGGGATGTTCTTGTCGACATAGGCCTGATTGATGACCTGGCCGAGGACGTAGGTCGCAGCAGCGGTCGCACCGGCGGCGAGGGCCATCAGAGCGAAGGCGACGAGGTAGCGCCGCCAGTAGACGATGCCCTGTTCCGTGATCAGCCGGCGCACGAGGGCCATGGCCGCATAGGGATCGTCGGTGATTTTCTTTGGAAACTGCGCCATCCGGTGTCCATTGACGGCGCAGGACAAAGCCTGCCCGCGCGTCAGGGATCGATGGGCCTCTGTGCCCGCTCAAGCCGGGTTTTTCAAGCCCAATTAAGGGCTTGCGCTTGGGATGATTCTAGGCCGAGGCGGCGTGGCGGAGTTCGCCGTGGCGCTCGCGGAACAGCTTGTCCTCC
Source organism: Bradyrhizobium sp. NC92 (assembly GCF_025200865.1). Classification (NCBI taxonomy): domain Bacteria; kingdom Pseudomonadati; phylum Pseudomonadota; class Alphaproteobacteria; order Hyphomicrobiales; family Nitrobacteraceae; genus Bradyrhizobium; species Bradyrhizobium sp. NC92. The sequence goes on along the minus strand of NZ_CP104171.1, from coordinate 5,720,782 downwards.
CAGGCCAGCGCATGGGCTGCGATGGTCTCGAGGTCGTCGTATTGCGGCCGCCAGTCGAGCAGGCTGCGGATGCGGCTGGTGTCGGCGACCATGGTCATGATGTCGCCGGGCCGGCGCGGGGCGTATTGCACGGCGAAGCTGCGGCCTGAAACCCGGCGCACCGCATCGATGGTCTCCAGCACCGAATAGCCGCGGCCATAGCCGCAATTGAGCGTGGTCGAGGCGCCGCCATTGCGCAAATAGGCCAGCGCCGAGCGATGCGCCTGCGACAGGTCCGTGACGTGGATGAAGTCGCGGATGCAGCTGCCGTCGGGGGTCGGATAGTCGGTGCCGAACACGTCGATCTTGGCGCGCTGGCCGGTGGCGGCTTCCACCGCGATCTTGAGCAGATGCGTGGCGCCGACGGTGGCAAGGCCAATGCGCGCCTGCGGATCGGCGCCGGCGACGTTGAAATAGCGCAGGGTTACGTATTGCATGCCGTAGGCGGCGGCGACGTCGTGCAGCATGATCTCGGTCATCAGCTTCGATGAGCCGTAGGGCGACAGCGGCCGCGTCGGCGCGTGCTCGGACACGGGCACCTGGTCCGGATTGCCGTAGACGGCAGCGGTCGAGGAAAAGATGAAGCGGCCGATGCCGCGCTTGACCGCGACGTTGAGCAGGTTGCGCGCGGTCGTGAAGTTGTTGCGGTAATAGCCGAGCGGATCGCGCATCGAATCCGGCACGACCACGGAGCCGGCGAAATGGATGATGCTCTCGATGTCGTGCTGGGCGATCACGCCTTCGAGCAGGTTCTCGTCGCCGGCATCGCCGATGAACAGCGGCACGCCTTCTGGCAGATAGGCCGAGAAGCCAGTGGAGAGATCGTCGATCACGACGACGTCCTCGCCGGCCTCCGCCAGCGCCAGGACCGTGTGACTTCCGATATAGCCGGCGCCGCCGGTGACTAGCACAGTCATGATCTCACCCGTCTTCGATCAACGCGCCAAGCTAGCGCTTGCGTGGTGAAGAGGGGGTATCGGCGCGCCTGAACTGGTCACTATGCTTAATGTTGCGTATAGGGACTTTGCGAAACGGAGCATGACGTGGCGAATTCCCAGGGCGATCTCGAAGTGATCGTGCCAAATCTGCACAGGCGCTATTCCGGCGTCACCGCGACCAACCGGATGGTGGCGCCGCGGCTGGCAAAGCTGTACCGCGCCGCCTGGTTCGGCTCCGACGCGCCGGAAGGGATCGCGCGCCTGAGCATTGGAGATTTACTCCAGCTCTGGCGCCGCAAGGCGCCGCTGATCTGGCACGCACGCCGCAACAACGAGATGATCGCCGGCGTTGGCTTGCGCGCGCTCGGCTGGCCGCTCAAGCTCGTGTTCACCTCGGCAGCGCAGCGGCATCACAGCTGGATCACGCGCTGGCTGATCCGGCGCATGGACGCGATCATCGCAACATCGGATCTCTCGGCCTCGTTTCTGAAGGTGAAGGCGACGGTGATTCCGCACGGCGTCGACACCGATGTCTATGCGCCGCCGGCCGATCGCACGGCCGCCTTCGCGGAAGCCGCGCTGCCGGGCCGCTACGCCATCGGCTGCTTCGGCCGCGTGCGCGCGCAGAAGGGCACCGACGTGTTCGTCGATGCGATGTGCCGCTTGCTGCCGCGCTATCCGGATTTCACCGCTGTCATCGTCGGGCAGATCACACCGGAGCAGACGCCCTTCGCCAATGACCTGAAGAAGCGCATCGAGGCAGCCGGCCTGCAATCGCGCATCGTCATCACCGGCGAGCTGCCGATCGAAGCGGTGCAGCGCTGGTACCAGCGGCTGACGATCTACGCCTTCACCTCACGCAACGAAGGCTTTGGGCTGACGCTGATCGAGGCGATGGCGGCGGGCAGCGCGTTGGTCGCCGCACGCGCCGGCGCGGCCGAGCTTGTGGTAGAGGACGGCGTGAGCGGCGTGCTGATCCCGACTGGTGATGCCGACGCGCTTGCGGCAGCGCTCGAGCCGCTGATGCGCGATGTGGCCGCGGCGACCGCGATGGGCGAGCGTGGGCGGGCGCGGGTGCTCGAACTTTTCAGCCTCGATGCCGAGGCGGCGCGGATCGGCGCGATCTATCGGCCGCTGCTCTGAGCACAGTTCCTGAGGCTGCGAAACAAAAACTGCGAAAACAACCCCATGCACAGTAGGCGGGGTCAGCAAAATCAATGGCTTAGCGAGAGGGCTCAATCTATTGCGGATTTTTCGAATCGCATTTTGACTCGTCGGGCAAAACAGTGGCAGGATGTCATCATTGCCGCGAGCCCCGATCGGCTCAGCTGGTCACCCTCGCCCCCGTCTCCCCCAGCACCCGCTGCGCAATCCCCACCACCTCGCTCGCCGCAATATTCCGCATGCAGCGGTGGTCGTTGATCTTGCAGACCGTGCTCTGGCAGGGCTGGCAGGACAGCGCTTCCTTGTCCTGCACCAGTGTCGCGGCGAGGCCGTTGAGCGGGGCCCAGAGGTAGGGGCTGGTGGGACCAAAAATGCCCATGGTCGGCGTGCCCAGCGCAGCTGCGATGTGCATCAGGCCGGAATCGTTGGAGATGGCAACGCCGGCCGCGGCCATGGCGAGGACGCCGTTGCGCAGATCGGTGCCGGTGAGGTCGCGCACCCCCGGGCCGCCAGCGGTCCCCGGGCCGCCAGCGGTCCCCGGGCCGCCGGCGGCGACGATCTCCTGGGCAAGCCCCTTTTCGGCGGGGCCGCCGACCACCCAGACCTCGAGGCCGCGCTCGACCAGCAGGCGGGCAGCTTCGGGATAATAGGTCCAGCGCTTTGAAACGCCGACCGAGCCCGGGGCAAGCGCCACCGCGGCGCCGGCGCTGAGGCCATTGGCCTCGCGCCAGCGGGCGATGTCCTCGACCGGAACGCGCAGTTGCGGCACCGGCCATTCCGCCGGCAGGGGCGCGCCGTCGGGCTGGGCGAGGGCGGCGTTCTTGTCGATGAAGCGGGGCAGCTTCTTCTCGCCCCAGCGCCAGCGGTTGAGCAGTCCGAACCGGAACTCGCCGACGAAGCCGACCCGTTCGGGAATACCGGCCAGCGCCGGCGCGATCGCCGCCTTCCAGGTCCGGGGCAGCACCAGGGCGGTGCCGTAGTTCCGTTCCCGAAGCAGCTTGGCCAGGCCGAACTGGCGTGCGACGGCCAGCCGGCCGCGCGGCATGTCCCAGACGATGCCGGCGCGCACCCCGGGCATGTAATCGACCAGCGGGGCGCACAGGGACGTGGTGAGCAGATCGACCGGCCGGTTCGGCCAGCGCTCCTTCAGGACCCGCACGACGGTGTGATTCCGCACGAAATCGCCGATCCACATGTAGGGAACGATCAGGATCGGGCGCGTGTCGCCCCGGTCTGCATCACCACCAAGCTGCGAATCAATGTTCATTGGTTATTAGGACCGAAGACGTGCCGATATGGCGGCTCGGTTAGCCGCTCCGGGCCGGCAGGTAAAGCCGGCAGAAGAGCAATCCCAAAACCGCTTACACTTTGGCGGATCATGCGCTACGGCAGGATCGGGCACTTAAAATCGGGCAGGTAGGTGGAATGTTGCTGGTGACCGGCGGGGCCGGTTTTATCGGATCGAATGTCGTGGCTGCGCTGAACGAGGCCGGCCGCAGCGACGTCGTGGTCTGCGATTTCCTCGGAACCGAAGGCAAATGGCGCAACCTCGCCAAGCGGCAGCTTGTGGATATCGTTCCCCCCGCCGAGCTGATGGACTGGCTGAAGGGCCGCAAGCTCGAGGCCGTGATCCATCTCGGGGCGATTTCCGCAACCACAGCGACCGACGGCGACCTCGTCATCGAGACCAATTTCCGCCTGTCGATGCGCCTTCTGGACTGGTGCACGATGAATGCGGTGCCGTTCATCTACGCGTCCTCGGCGGCGACCTATGGCGACGGCACGGAAGGCTTCGACGACGATTCCTCGCTGCCGGCGCTGAAGAAATTGCGGCCGATGAATCTCTACGGCTGGAGCAAGCACCTGTTCGATCTCGCAATTGCCGAACGAGTGGCGCGCTGCGACCGGCTCCCGCCGCAATGGGCCGGCCTGAAATTCTTCAACGTGTTCGGCCCGAACGAATATCACAAGGGCTCGATGATGAGCGTGCTGGCGCGGCGCTTCGACGACGTGAGGGCTGGTCGCGTCGTGCAGCTGTTCAAGTCGCATCGCGAGGGCATCGAGGACGGCGATCAGCGTCGCGATTTCATCTATGTCGACGACGTCGTGCGCGTCGTCCTTTGGCTGCTGGCGACGCCGTCGGTGTCCGGCCTGTTCAACGTCGGCACCGGCAAAGCGCGCAGCTTCAAGGACCTCATGCTGGCTGCCTATGCCGCGCTCGGCGCCAGGCCCAACATCGAATACATCGACATGCCCGAGCAGATCCGCGACAGCTACCAGTATTTCACCCAGAGCGAGGTCGATCGTCTGCTCCGCGCCGGCTATAACGGCGGCTTCACGACGCTCGAGAACGCGGTGAAGGCCTATGTCGGGGATTATCTCGACCGGCCCGACCGCTTTCGCTGAGGCCCTGTAGACCATGCCGACGCCCATTCTCGATTTCGATGCCCTCGCGCAAGCCATCTCAGGCCGCACGGTGCTGTGCATCGGCGACATCATGCTGGACGAGTTCGTCTACGGCGAGGTGTCGCGGATCTCGCCGGAGGCGCCGGCGCCCGTCATCGCCGCCCAGCGCAGCGAGATCCACGTCGGCGGCGCCGGCAACGTCGCGCGCAACGTCGCTTCGCTCGGCGCGCGCTGCATCTTCGTCGGCCTCATCGGCGAGGACGATGCCGGTGCGCGGCTCGCGGCCGCGCTCGATGATCAAACCGGCATCGAAAGCGTGCTGGTGCGCGACGCCTCGCGGCCGACCACGCGAAAAGTCCGTTTCGTCTCCGAGCATTTTTCCACGCACATGCTGCGCGCGGATTGGGAGCAGGCGCTGGCTGCGTCCGACGACGTCGAAACCAAATTGATCGACGCGATCCTGCCGCAGATCGCGCGCGCCGACATCGTGCTGCTGTCCGACTACGCCAAGGGCGTGCTGACGGCGCGCGTGATCCGCCACACCATCGATGCCGCCCGCAAGCTCGGCAAGCCCGTGATCGTCGATCCCAAGAGCCTGAACTGGGCGATCTATCGCGGCGCCACGCTGCTCACGCCGAACCGCAAGGAATTTTCGGAAGCGACCCGCAGCCGCGCCGAAACGGTGCAGAGCATCGTCGAGGCCAGCGAGGACGTGATGCGGCTCGCCGATTGCGAGGCGATCCTGGTGACGCAGGGCGAGCGCGGCATGACGCTGGTGCCGCGGAATGGCGGGGCGGTTCACGTGCCGGCCGTCCCGGTAAAGGTGCGCGACGTCTCCGGCGCCGGCGACACCGTCGCCGCTACGCTTGCGGTCTCGCTCGCGGCCGGCGCGGACTGGGACACGGCGCTGCGCATGGCCAATGCCGCCGCCGCCGTCGCCGTCGGCAAGCAGGGCACCGCCAGCGTCAGCGCGGCCGAGCTGCGACGCAAGATCCTGCCGCATGCGACGCTCGCGGCCGAGGAGAAGATCGTGCTCGATCCGGCCGCGCTCGACGCGCAGCTCGCCGAATGGAAAAGGCAGGGCCTTCGCGTCGGCTTCACCAATGGCTGTTTCGACATCCTCCATCCCGGTCACGTCAAGGTGCTGACCGCCGCGCGCGCCGCCTGCGACCGCCTGATCGTCGGACTCAACAGCGACGCCTCGGTGCGGCGGCTGAAGGGGGCCGATCGTCCGGTCCAGGACGAGCGCGCGCGTGCCGAGGTGCTCGCAGCGCTTGAGGCCGTCGATCTCGTCGTCATCTTCGCGGAAGACACGCCGATCGACCTCATCACCAGGATCAAGCCCGGCGTGCTGGTGAAGGGCGGTGACTACACCCGCGAGCAGGTCGTCGGCCACGAGGTGGTCGAGGCCGCGGGCGGGGTGGTCGTGCTGGTCGACATCCTCCAAGGCTTCAGCACGACGGCGCTGGTGCATCGCGCCCGGGGAGGGAGCAATTGACGGCGCTCGCACGGGAATCGACCAGCGAAATGTTGCATCGTCGTCTTCGCAGCCCCGCTGCCTGGCGCGAGACCGTCGATCTGTTTGCGATCCTGACCGCGGCCTCGCTGCCCTGGTCGACGTCGCTTGCCGGCATCTTCAACGCGCTGATGCTGCTCTGCATGGTGCCGTTTCTCGACGTTCCCGCGTTCCTGCAATCGCTGAAGCGCCCGATCTGCATCGCGCCGATCGCACTCTTCGCTCTCGCGCTGCTGGGGACGCTGTGGTCGGACGCAGCCTGGGGCGTCCGCCTCCACGCGATCAGTCCGACCGTCAAGCTGCTCGTGCTGCCGGTCCTGCTCTACCATTTCGAGCGCTCGCCGCGGGGCAGGTGGGTGTTCGTCGCCTTCCTGGTATCCTGCGCGCTGTTGTCGGTGATGTCCTGGCTGGTCGCCTTCTATCCGAGCCTCACGCTCAAGACCGACCCCTTGGAGCGCGGTATTTTCGTCAAGAACTACATCGACCAGAGCCAGGAATTCGCGCTCTGCGCCGTCGCGCTTGCCTATCCGATCGTGATGCTGTTGCGCGAGAAGCGCTATTGGCTCGCCGGGCTGCTGACGGCGCTGGCGCTGAGCTTCTTCATCAATATGACGTTTGTAGTGGTGTCACGCACCGCGCTCGTCACCGTTCCGATCATGTTCGGGGTGTTTGCACTGCTTCATCTCAAATGGCGCAGTATCGCGCTCATTTCTGTCGCCTTGCTCGTCGCCGCAATTCTCGCCTGGCAGGCCTCGCCGTATTTGCGCCATACCGCCGAGCGGTTTTCCGACGACTACACCCGCTACATCGAGAGAGGCGAGCCGACCTCGCTCGGGCTGCGGCTCGAATTCTGGCGGAAGTCGCTCGGCTTCTTCGCGGAGGCGCCGATCGTAGGGCACGGCACCGGCTCCACCCGCGGATTGTTCGAGCGCGTCGCGACGCCCGCCGGTCAGTACCAGGCGTCCGCCGAAGTGATCGGCAACCCCCACAACCAGACGCTGAACGTCGCCGTGCAATGGGGCGTGATCGGCGTCGCAGTCCTCTACGCGATCTGGATCCTGCATCTGCTGTTGTTCCGGGGCGACGGGCTTGCCACCTGGATCGGGCTCCTGGTCGTGGTGCAGAACGTCTTCACCTCGCTGTTCAACTCGCATTTGTTCGACTTCCACGAGGGCTGGATGTACGTCATCGGCGTCGGCGTGGCCGGCGGCATGGTGATCCGGGCACAACAGGCCGAGGCGAAGATGGGCGAAGGCGGTCCCTGAGCGGCCGCGCGGCTGGCAAGTCTTGTCCAGATGGGCTATCAGCGCGGTCAGGTTGTATCTAACTGGGTCTTCATCGGTCGGCGGATGACGCGTTTTTCGCATCTCACCTTGCGCAATTTTCTGATCGCGCTCCACGACCTGCTCGCGACCGCGGCGGCGCTTTTTGCCGCGTTCTATCTGCGATTCGAGGGCGGCGACGGCTTCTTCGACCGCCTGCCGCTGCTGTTCCAGATCCTGCCCTACTTCCTCGCCTTCAGCGTGGTGGTGTTTTTCATCTTCAACCTGACCACGACGAAATGGCGCTTCATTTCGCTGCCTGATGCGCTGAACATCATCCGCGTCGCGACGGTGCTGACGGTCGCCCTGCTCGTGCTCGACTACATCTTCGTCGCCCCCAATGTCCGCGGCGCCTTTTTCCTCGGCAAGGTGACGATCGTCCTCTACTGGTTCCTGGAGATATCCTTCCTCAGCGCGCTGCGCATGGCCTACCGCTACTTCCGCTATACGCGCGTGCGCCGCCATGCGAGGACCGATGATGCTGCGCCGACCCTGCTGATCGGCCGCGCCGCGGATGCCGAGGTGCTGCTGCGCGGAATCGAGAGCGGGGCGATCAAGCGGATCTGGCCGGTCGGCGTGCTGTCGCCGTCGAGCTCCGACCGCGGCCAGTTCATCCGCACCGTGCCGGTGCTGGGCGGTATCGACGACGTCGAGGACGTCATCGCCGATTTCGCCAAGCGCAACAAGCCGATCGCGCGCCTCGTCATGACGCCGTCGGCGTTCGAGCCGGAAGCTCGTCCGGAATCGATCCTGATGCGGGCGCGCAAGCTGGGCGTCATCGTCAACCGGATGCCCTCGCTGGAGAGCGGCGACACGCCGCGGCTCACGGCGGTCGCGGTCGAGGACCTCCTGCTGCGGCCGAGCGAGAAGATCGACTATGCGCGCCTCGAGGCCCTGATCAGGGGCAAGGCCGTGCTCGTCACCGGTGGCGGCGGCTCGATCGGCTCGGAGATCTGCGAGCGCGTCGTGGCCTTCGGCGCCGCGCGGCTCCTGATCGTGGAGAACTCGGAGCCGGCGCTCTACGCGATCACCGAAGCGCTCGCCGCCCGCGGGACGGCGGCCGCGATCGAAGCCCGGATTGCCGACATTCGCGATCGCGAGCGCATCATGCGCTTGATGGCGGAGTTCAAGCCGGACATCGTATTCCACGCCGCGGCGCTCAAGCACGTTCCGATCCTCGAACGCGACTGGAGCGAAGGCGTCAAGACCAACATCTTCGGCTCGATCAACGTTGCCGATGCCGCCGTGGCGGCCGGCGCCGAGGCGATGGTGATGATCTCGACCGACAAGGCGATCGAGCCGGTGTCGATGCTCGGCCTGACCAAGCGCTTCGCGGAGATGTACTGCCAGGCGCTGGATCACGACCTCGCCGCCGGCGCGCGCGGGGGCAGGCCGCCGATGCGGCTGATCTCGGTGCGGTTCGGCAACGTGCTGGCCTCGAACGGCTCGGTGGTGCCGAAGTTCAAGGCCCAGATCGAGGCCGGCGGCCCGGTGACCGTCACGCATCCCGAGATGGTGCGCTACTTCATGACCATCCGGGAGGCCTGCGATCTCGTGATCACCGCGGCCACGCATGCGCTCGGAACGCAGCGTGGCGACGTCTCCGTCTACGTGCTCAACATGGGCCAGCCGGTGAAGATCGTCGATCTCGCAGAGCGCATGATCCGCCTGTCGGGACTGCAGCCCGGCTACGACATCGAGATCGTGTTCACCGGCATGCGCCCGGGCGAACGCCTGCACGAGATCCTGTTCGCTTCGGAGGAGCCGACCCGCGAGATCGGCGTCGCCGGAATCATGGCCGCGCAGCCGAACGAACCGCCGATGCAGACGCTGCGCAAATGGATTGCGGCGCTGGAGCAGGCGATCGCGCGCGACGATCGCGCCACCATCAGGACCATTCTCAAGGACGCCGTCCCCGAATTCGGGTCGACCGCGGCCTGACCATGCAGCCGCAAGACAAGATCGCTGGCAAGATCGTCGTCGCGAGCCAGCACTACCCGCCTGACCCGAGCACGACGGCGGCGATCATGGCCGAGATCGCCTGCCGTCTCGCCGCCGAGCACGAGGTCGTCGTGCTCTCGGGCTCGCCGGGCGCATCGCCGGCGGCGCAGACCGGCCCGGGCAAGCCGCGCGTCGTCGTGATCAGGAACAGGATGGCGGGCAAGGCGGCACTGGTGCGGCGCGCCGCCTCCGAGCTGTTGTTCGCAGCGCGAACGTTCCTCGCGTTGGTGCGGGAGCTGAGGCGAGGGGACGTCGTGCTCACGGTCACCGCGCCTTTCATGCTGCCCTATGCGGTGGCGGCGGCGGCACGGGTAAAGGGCGCGCGCTCGGCGCTGATCATGCACGACCTGTTTCCCGACGTGTTGGTGATGGCCGGCCTGTTGAAGCCCCGCTCCGTCGTGACGTGGACGATGCGCGCCGCCAACGGCCTGATGTTCCGTGCCCTCAACGCCGTCATCACCATCGGCCGCGACGCCGAGCGGCCGCTGCTCAGCTATTCGGGGATGAGGCGGAACAAGATCCGCTTCATCCCGAACTGGGCCACGCTCGTGCCCGCGCCGCGGCCGGTCACGCCGGACAATCCGTTCCGCAAGGCAATTCCGGCGCGCTTCATCGTCGGCCTGTCGGGCAATCTCGGTTTCACCCACGATCCCGAGATCGTGTTCGAAGCGGCGCGGCTTCTGAAGGACGAGGCGGACATTCACTTCCTGCTGTCCGGCTGGGGCATCGGTTTCGAGCGGCTGAAGCAGTTGCAGGCGGCGGCGAACCTCGCCAATGTCTCCTTTGTCGGGCGCGTCGAGGATTCCGAGCTCGAAGCGTTCCTGGCCTCCGCCGATCTCTGGATCATTCCGTACCGGAAGAACGTTGCGGGCGTGTCGGTGCCGAGCCGGTTCTACAATCTGCTGGCGGTCGGCCGTCCCGTGGTGCTGGTGTCCGAGCCGGAGGCCGAGGCCGCGTTGACGGTGGTGGAGAGCAGGCTCGGCTGGGTGGTGCCGCCTGGCCGTGCCGACCTGCTCGCCGAAGCGATCCGCGCCGCGTTCCGTTCCGACGACGGCGCCATCGCGGCGCGGGCGGTGAAGGCAGCATCGCGGTTCGACAGGACCACCGCGATGAACGCCTATGCCGCGTTGATCGACGAATTGTTGCGCAACCCGGACCTGTCGGAGCAACGATGAGCGAACGTAGACCGGTCGTGCTGGTGACGGGAGCGAGCGGCTTCGTCGGCCGTCACCTCGTGCCGGCGCTCGAGGGCGCGGGATGGTCGGTCCGCCGTGCGGTCCGCGGCCCGGCAGGCGTCGATGGCGAGGTCGTGATCGAGACGATCGGTCCCGAGACCGACTGGCAGGCGGCGCTCGAAGGCGTCGACGCCGTCATCCATCTGGCCGCGCGCGTGCACCACAAGCACGAGGAGCACGCGGTCCAGCTCTATCGCAACGTCAACATCGCCGGCACGCTGCATTTGGCGCGCTGCGCGGCGGCGGCCGGCGTGCGCCAATTCGTCTTCATCAGCACCGTTCTCGTGCACGGCCGCAGCAATGAAGGCCGCGCGCCGTTCAGCGAAAGCGACGTGCTGACGCCGCGCGGCCTCTACGGCATGTCCAAGGCCGCGGCCGAGGCGGGCCTGAGGACGCTGGCGCGCGACAGCGACATGAAGATCACGGTGATCCGGCCGCCGCTGGTCTATGGCGCCGGGGCCAAGGGCAATTTCGCGCTGCTGACACGTGCGGTGAGCCTGGGGCTGCCGCTGCCCTTTGCGGCGATCCGCAACCAGCGCGCCTTCCTTGCCGTGCAGAACCTGTCGTCGTTCATCCTGCGCCGGCTCAGCCATCCTGATCCCACGAGCAATTTCGAGATCTTCCTGGTGGCCGACCGGGAACAGGTCTCGACGCCCGAATTCATCAGGCGCCTGGCCATTGCGTCCGGCAAGAACCCGGTTCTGTTCGGCATGCCGCCGAGACTGCTCGCGACGCTGCTCAGCGTGATGGGCCGGCAGGATACGCATGACAGCCTGATCGGCTCGCTCGAGCTCGACGTCTCCAAGGCGCTCGCGACCGGCTGGCAGCCGCAGGTCTCGCTCGACGAGGGGCTGCGGCAGGCGCTGGCGGCTCAGGACGCCTGAGGGCGGGAGAAGCGCCAGAGCAGGAGGGCGACCGCACCCGCGCCCGCAAGCAAGGCGAGGATCGTGATCGCCGTCGAGCCGGTGCGAACGGTCGCGACGGCGAGCAGGGCCAGCACGAGATTGAGCGCGAATGCTTCGCCGACGACCCGCTTGACCGTGAACCCGTTGTCGGTTGCACGCTGATAAAAGTGAGTGCGGTGCGCCGACCAGAACGGCTCGCGCCGGATGATGCGCCGAAACAGCGTGATGGTGGAATCTGCAAGATAGTAGGCGGGCAGCAGCAGCGCCGCGGCCGGCTCTCCCCGAAACGCGAGCTCCAAAAGGCACCAGCCGAGCAGCAGGCCGATCGGCAGGCTGCCGACATCGCCCAGGAAGACTTTTGCGACCGGACGGTTGAAGGGCGCAAAGCCGAGCATGGCTCCGCATAGCGCGGTGGCGACCAGCACGGCCGGCCATGAGAGATACCCGAGCATTCCCAGCAGCAGCAGCGCGGCGGTGACCGGCACGACCTCCGCCACCGTCATCAGGTCGAGCCCGTCCATGAAGTTGACGAGGTTCACGAACCAGACGCCGGCAAGCACGACGAGGCCGCGCTCCAGCGCAAGCGGCAGTGTCGGCACGATGCGCGCGGTATCGGGCGCGGTGAACACCACCGCGCCGACGCAGGCGGCCTGCAGCACCAGTCGTACCAGCACGGGCAGCGACACGATGTCGTCGGCGAAGCCGACCAGGGCGATCACGATTGTCGCAGCGACCAGCGCCGGCGGGATCGCGACATTGGCCGAGACCCCCCACAGCGAGGCGACGATCAGCGTCGCGGCGATCACCGCGATGCCCGCGCCCTGCGGGGTCGGGATGCGATGCGAGGACCGCGCATTCGGTCGCGCCAGCGCGTAGCGCTGCAGCAGGGGCCGGCTGGTCCAGGTGACGAGCGCCGAGATCAGCGCGGCGGCGGCAACGGCAATTAGCAGGGCCGCGCCGGCGAGCGCATCGGCAGCCGCGCTCACTCCCGCACTCCGATCGGGGTCGACCCTTGCGCGGCTTTCTCCGCGCTGAGGATCCAGACCAGACCGCCGACGGCCCCGACGATGAAGAACACGGCGCCGAACAGCAGCGAGACGTTGACGCCCTCGTTGGCGGAAAGCCCCGCAAAGCCGAACGCAAGGCTCATCGTGGCTTCACGCACGCCCCAGCCGGCGATCGAGATCGGCATCATCGTGATCAGCATCACTGGCGGCACGAGCAGAAAGACGTCGCTGAAACGAACCGGAGCCGCAATCGACTGCACGACGCACCAGGCGGTGACGACGGCGAGCACGTGAACGAGGACCGACAGGATCGCGATGAGGGGACCGCGGTTGCGGCTGAAGATCACGCGATTGGCGATGACGGCGCAGGCGTGAATGTGGTGCGTTGCCCACCAGGTCTTCAGCCAGCGCCATTTCAGCGCGCCGAAGATCAGGAAGCCGACGCCGGCGGCCAGCGCCAGGAGGTCGATGAGCAGCAGCGCCGAGCGCCCGTGCGGATCGGTGATGAGGGTGTAGCTAAAGGGCAGGCTCGCGACGATCACGATCGCGAGCGCGATGAGGCCGATGGCGCGGTCGACGAAGATCGAGTAGGTCGCCGCGCGCCAGCCGGCGCCGGCGCGTGCGACCAGCCACAGCCGCACCGCATCGCCGCCGATCGCCGACGGCAGGGTCTGGTTGAAGAACGAGCCGATCACGTTGTAGCGCATGGCGCGGCCGAGCTCGAGCGGCGCGCCGCAGACGGCGCTGATCTCGCGCCAGCGCAGCACGCCGACGAAGATCTGCAGGAACGTGACCGCGATCGCCATACCGATCCAGAACAGGCTGGTCACGGTGAAGCGGGAAAACAGCTCGGACAGGTCGACCTTGCGCAGCGCCAGATAGAGCAGCGCCACGGAGATCAGGATTTTGGCCGTCGACAACAGGATTCGGCGCATCTCGTCCGCATGAACAGGGTTTGCGAGGATTGAAGCAACCCGACGCGAGGCGCCGAATTCGGCCGCTTTGGTATGGTTTTGGCGCCGATCTTGCAAGAGCCGTCGTAAGGACGCGTCGTTCAGGATGCGTCGTTAAGGACGCCATGACGAGACCTCGCGAAGGAGCGGGGAGCCTATTGCGACCCCGCCGAGGTGACGGCTAAACAGGTGCGGGCGAGGGATCCACAGGGAACAGGATGACGGATCAGGCGATTTTGGTCACGGGTGCCGCCGGCTTCATCGGCTTCCACGTCGCCCGGCAACTGCTGGGCGAAGGCCGCGCCGTCGTCGGACTCGACAATCTCAACAGCTATTACGATCCGGCGCTGAAGAAAGCGCGCCTTGCTCTGCTCAGGGACGAGCCCCGTTTCTCGTTCGTCGAGGCCGATCTCGCCGACCGCGAGACCATGGCGGCGCTGTTTGCGCAACATCGTTTTGCCAAAGTCGTGCATCTCGCCGCGCAGGCCGGCGTGCGCTACTCGATCGAGCAGCCGCAGACATACGCCGATTCCAATCTCGTCGGCTTTCTCAACGTGCTGGAGGGCTGCCGCAACAATGGCTGCCGTCATCTGGTCTACGCCTCGTCATCCTCCGTTTACGGCGCCAACACAAAACTGCCATTTGCGGTTGCAGACCGCACCGACCATCCCGTCAGCTTCTACGCCGCGACCAAGAAGGCGAACGAGGTGATGGCGCAGTCCTACAGCCATCTCTATCGCCTGCCGGTCACCGGGCTGCGCTTCTTCACCATCTACGGGCCATGGGGCCGCCCCGACATGGCCATGTTTCTGTTCGCGGGCGCTATCATGGCCGGCAAGCCGATCCGGATCTTCAACCATGGCAAAATGCGCCGCGATTTCACCTATATCGACGATGTGACGCGCGTCGTGTCCAAGCTGATCGATCTCGTGCCCGCGGACGATCCGGCTGCCGCAAATGCGCCGTTTAAGCTCTACAATGTCGGCAATCATCATCCGGAGGAACTGATGCACGTCGTCGGTCTTCTGGAGCGGGAGCTGGGCCGGACGGCGATCAAAGAATTGCTGCCGATGCAGCCGGGAGATGTGCTGGAAACGTTCGCGGATGTCGAGGATCTGATGCGCGACACCGGCTTTGCACCGTCAACGCCGATCGAGCATGGGGTTCATCATTTCGTCACCTGGTATCGCGACTACTTCAAGGTTTGAAATCACGATGGACAAACGCATAATCCCCCTGATCATGTGCGGCGGCGCCGGCACGCGGCTGTGGCCCGCCTCGCGCGAGGTGCGGCCCAAGCAGTTCCTGCCGCTGTTCGGCACGCGCTCGACGTTCCAGGACACGCTGCTGCGCGTGTCCGAGCCCTCCCTGTTCGACCGGCCGATCGTCATCACCAACGCGTCCTATCGCTTCATGGTGCTGGAGCAGCTCGCCGAGATCGGCATCGAGGCGGACGTGATCCTCGAGCCGATGCGGCGCGATTCCGGCCCTGCGATCGCCGCCGGCGCTGTGTTCGCGCAGAACCGCGTCAATGAGGCCATCGTGCTCGCGCTCGCCGCCGATCACGTCGTGCAAAATAATGCCGCCTTCGTCGCCGCCTGCCGCGAAGGCCTCACCGCCGCAAATGCCGGGCGCATCGTCACCTTCGGCGTCAAGCCGGAGCGGCCGGCGACCGAATACGGCTACATCAATCCGGGCGAGGTGATCTCGGGCGAGGTGCATGCGGTTACACGCTTCGTCGAGAAGCCGGATGCGGTGAAGGCCTCCGACTACGTCAATTCGGGCTATTTCTGGAACAGCGGCAACTTCATGTTCCCGGCGAGCGTGCTGCTCGACGAATATCGCAGGGTCGATGCGGCAAGCGTCGAGGCGATCACCAATGCGGTCAACAATGCCGGCCGCGATCTCGGCTTCGTCACGCTGGAGCCCGAGGCGTTCGGCGCGGCCAAGGCGATCTCGATCGACTATGCGGTGATGGAGAAGACCTCGCGCGCGGCCGTCGTGCCGGTGTCGTGCGGCTGGTCCGACGTCGGCTCCTGGCACGCGGTGTGGGAGCTGTCGGAGAAGGACGCGCTGGGCAATGCCGCGCACGGCACCGCCGTGTTCGAGGATTCCCGCAATTGCAACGTCACCACCGATTCCGCGCTGGTCGCGCTCGAAGGCGTCGACGATCTCGTCGTGGTCGCCACCGCGGATGCGGTGCTGGTCTCGCGGCAGAAGGATGCCAACGGGCTGAAGCGCCTGGTGACGAAGTTGAAGGCGGTCGCGCCGAAGGTCACCGAGGAGCATCTCAAGGTGCACCGGCCCTGGGGCAGCTATCAGTCCGTCGACAATGGCGAGCGCCACCAGGTCAAGCGTATCGTGGTCAAGCCGGGCGGGCGGCTGTCGCTGCAGAAGCACCATCATCGCGCCGAGCACTGGATCGTGGTCCGCGGCACGGCCCAGGTCACCGTCAACGAGACCGTGAAGACGGTGCACGAGAACGAGTCGATCTACATCCCGATGGGCGCCGTCCACCGGATGGAGAATCCCGGCAAGATCCAGCTGGAGCTGATCGAGGTCCAGACCGGCTCTTATCTCGGGGAAGACGACATCATCCGGATTGAAGACGACTATCAAAGGTCGTAACCAGCAACTCCGAATCACGCGACCCGGGCCGAGAAGCGGTATCTTTTTCGGCCTAAGGCCCGGGGAACGTGTAACTTTTTGAATCAAATCGTGTCCGGACCGTCAGGCCGGCATTCGCCACAAATGTGGCGCCCGTGCTAGAAGCGGCCCGGGGATTTGCGTTGAATCGGGGTTTGCTCACATGAGTTCCAAAGGGTCTGCACCGGCAAAGGCCGGCTTGCGCGTCGGTGTCATCGGTGCCGGCGTGATGGGCAGCAACCATGCGCGCGTGCTCAGCGGCCTGCCCGGCGTCAGCCTCGTCGGCGTCGTCGATCCCTCGCCGGCGCATCGCGCGCGGGCAACCGAACTCGCCAATTGCGAAAGCTTCGAGACGCTCGACCAGCTGTTCGCCGAAGGCGTCGATGCCGTTACCATCGCGGCGCCGACCCATCTGCATCACGAGATC
Source organism: Bradyrhizobium sp. NC92 (assembly GCF_025200865.1). NCBI lineage: Bacteria > Pseudomonadati > Pseudomonadota > Alphaproteobacteria > Hyphomicrobiales > Nitrobacteraceae > Bradyrhizobium > Bradyrhizobium sp. NC92. The sequence continues at coordinate 5,704,223 of NZ_CP104171.1, read as the reverse complement.
GCGCTCGCCTGCATCGCCAAGAACATCCACGTTCTCGTCGAGAAGCCGATCGCATCCACGGTGGAAGAGGGCCGCGAGATCGTCGCCGCGGCACAGAAGGCCGGCGTCACGCTGATGGTCGGCCATGTCGAGCGCTTCAATCCGGCGGTCGCTGCGGTCAAGCAGGCGATCGCGGGCGAGGACATTCTCTCCATCGCGATCACCCGCGTCGGCCCGTTCCCGCCGCGCATGTCCAATGTCGGCGTCGTCATCGACCTTGCCGTGCACGACATCGATCTGATCCGCTGGTTCACCGAATCCGACATCGTCGAGGTGCAGCCGCAATTGTCGAGCGCGGTCGCCGAGCGCGAGGACATCGCGCTGCTGCAGTTCCGCACCGAGAGCGGCGTGCTCGCCCACATCAACACCAATTGGCTGACGCCGTTCAAGGCGCGCAGCGTCACAGTCGCAACGCGCGGCAAATACGTGATGGGCGATCTCCTGACGCGCCAGGTCACCGAATGCTTCGGCTTCAAGCCTGATGGCAGCTACTCGATGCGGCATCTGCCGGTCGGCCATGACGAGCCGCTGCGCGCCGAGCTGATCGCGTTCCTCAAGGCGGTGCGCAACGGCGAGACGCCGGCGGTGACGGGCGACGAGGGCGTCGCCAGCCTCGAGATCGCCACGCAGTGCCTGGAGACGCCCTCGCGTCCTGCGGCGACGTCACCCGCGCGCAAGGCGCCGCGCCGCGTCGCCGGCTGATTCCTTTCCATGTCGACCGCTCAAACGTCACAAGGCGCCAAAAATCAGGTCATGAACCAGCATCTGCGTTCCGAACCCATTCCCTTCATCGACGTCGCCTCGCAGCGCCGCCGGCTCGGCGCCTCGCTCGATGCCGCCGTCAAGCGCGTGATGGACCATTGCCAGTTCGTCAACGGCCCTGAAGTCTTCGAGCTCGAGAAGCAGCTCGCGGCCTACGCTGGCGCCAAGCATGTGATCGGCTGCGCCAGCGGCACCGATGCGATCCTGATGGTGATGATGGCCAGGAATGTCGGGCCCGGCGATGCCGTGCTGTGTCCGTCCTTCACCTTCATCGCCACGGCCTCGCCGGTGGCGCGGACCGGCGCGACGCCGGTTTACGTCGACGTCGACGAGACCACCTTCAACATGAGCCCTGAATCGCTCAAGCGCGGCATCGCCACCGCCCGCAAGGCTGGTCTCAAGCCGGTCGCGGTGATTCCGGTCGATTTGTTCGGCCAGCCCGCCGATCACGATGCCGTTGCCGAGATCGCCAGGGCCGAAGGCCTGTTCGTGCTCGACGACGCCGCGCAAGGCTTTGGCGCAAGCTACAAGGGCCGCAAGCTCGGAACGCTTGGGCACGCCACTGCGACCAGCTTCTTCCCGGCAAAGCCGCTCGGCTGCTTCGGTGACGGTGGCGCGATCTTCACCGATGACGACGAGCTCGCTGCCACCTTGCGCAGCATCCGCGTGCACGGGCAGGGCGTCGACAAATACGACAATGTCCGTCTCGGCCTCACCGGCCGGCTCGACACCATGCAGGCCGCGGTCCTGATCGAGAAGCTGAAGATCTTTGACGACGAGATCGCCGCCCGCAACAAGGTCGCCGAGCGCTATGCGCGCGGCCTGTCCAATGTCGTCACCGTGCCGCGCCTTGCGCCCGGCAACACCTCGGTCTGGGCGCAGTACACCATCCGTCTGCCCAAGGGGACCGACCGCGACGGCTTTGCCGCCGCGCTGAAGGCCCAGGGCGTGCCGACCGCGATCTATTACGGCAAGTCGATGCATCAGCAGACCGCCTACAAGCAATATCCGGTCGCCGAGGGCGGCCTGCCGGGTTGCGAGAGCCTGTCGCAGGACGTCATCAGCCTGCCGATGCATGCCTATTTGACCGAAGCCGACCAGGAGCGAATCATCGCCGCCGTGCAGGGCGCTCTGGCGAGTTGATCTTGTTTTCACCTCTCCCGCTTGCGGGAGAGGTCGGCGCGTAGCGCCGGGTGAGGGCTCTTTCCTCTTGGGGGCTCTCGCTTGCGGAGACACCCTCTCCCCAACCCTCCCCCGCAAGCGGGGGAGGGAGCTGACTTCCGCCGCGGTTTGCACCTAGACCTATTCCTGACATGCTCTAGAAGAGTCCGCATGCTCGGACGCATCTTCACGGTCGGTGGTTACACGCTGCTGTCGCGGCTGACGGGGTTTGCCCGCGACATCATGCTCGCGGCGATCCTCGGCGCCGGCCCGGTGGCCGACGCCTTTTTCGTGGCGCTGCGGCTGCCCAACCATTTCCGCGCGATCTTCGCCGAGGGCGCCTTCAACGCCGCCTGGGTGCCGGCCTATGCCCATGTCCATGGCGAGAAGGGCGAAGCGGCGGCAAAGCTGTTCGCCGATCGCATCTTCACGCTGCTCCTGGCCTCGCAGGTGGTGCTGCTGATCGCCGCATGGCTGTTCATGCCGCAGGCCATGAGCATTTTGGCGCCGGGCTTTTCCGAGGATGCCGAGCAGCGCAAGCTCGCGATCGAGCTGACCCGGATCACTTTTCCTTATCTCCTGCTGATCACGCTGGTGACGCTCTATGGCGGCATGCTCAACGTGATGCAGCGCTTCGCCAGCGCCGCGGCCGCCTCGATCTTTCTCAACGTCGCGATGATGATGACGTTGGCGGTTGCAGTCTGGTTTCCGACCGCGGGCCATGCCGCCGCCTGGGGCGTGCTGATCTCCGGCTTCCTGCAATATTTCCTGCTCGCCGGCGATCTCGCCCGCCATGGCGGCCTGCCGCGCTTTGCGCCGCTCAAGCTCGTCGAGGACGTTCGCGGATTCTTTAGGGCGTTGGGACCTGCGACGCTGGGCTCGATGGGCACGCAGGTCGCGCTGTTCGCCGACACCATCATCGCGACCTTCCTGCCGGCCGGCGCGCTGTCGGCGCTCTATTACGCCGACCGGCTCAACCAGCTGCCGATCGGCGTCATCGGCATCGCTATCGGCACGGTGCTGCTGCCGGAGATGTCGCGACGGATCACGGCGAACGACCACGACGGCGCGCTGAAGGCACAGCGCCGCGCCTTCGATTTCACGCTGCTGTTCTCGGTGCCGTTCGTCGCAGCGTTTCTCACCGTGCCCGACGCGATCATGCGCGCGCTGTTCGCCCGCGGCGCGTTCTCCAAGGCCGATGCCGCCGCCGCCGGCGCCACGCTCGCGGCCTATGCCATCGGCCTCATCCCCTTCGTGCTGATCCGCAGCGCGGTTGCGACCTTCTATGCCCGCAAGGACACCGCGACGCCGGTGCGGGCGTCGCTGACCGGCATCGCCGTCAACGTCGCGCTCAAGGTCGCGTTGATGGGATCGCTCGCGCAGATCGGCCTTGCGCTCGCCACCGCCATCGGCGTCTGGACCAATCTCCTGCTGGTGCTCTTCTTCGCTGTTCGGCGCGGCTTCCTCGTGCTGGACCGCGCCTGGCTGTTGTCGCTCGCCAAATTCCTGCTGATCGGATTGATCCTCGCCGCGGCGTTCTGGCTGATCGCGCGCTTCAGCCCGGTCGTTCTTTCTTCCGTGCACACCTTCCGGGACGAAGCGACGCTGGCCCTGCTCGCCGTCGGCGGTACCATCGTCTACGCGCTCGCAATCCTCGTGCTGTTCGGCCGCAGCTGGCTGGTCTCGCTGGTGCGCGGCTAGGGCATTTACCGCTGCCTCACACGGACCGGCGACCGGAATCCTTCATAAGGTCGGCCGATCGTGATACGATTTTCCGATATTCGGGTGCCCTGCTCAGGAGACGAGGCAACTACCATGCCATTCCGCTCACCCTGGTCCACGCGGATCGACGAGTTCGCCACCAGCAACGCCGACCTGCTCATCCTCATCGGCCGTGTCCTGCTTGCATGGGTCTTCGTTGGAAGCGCCTATGGAGCACTCACCAACTTCAGTGGCTCGGTGAGTTATTTTCGGTCGCTGAACCTCCCGGTGCCCCAGCTGTTCACGGCGATCAACGTCGTGCTGGAAATCGTGATATCGGTTGGCTTGATACTCGGCATCGGCACGCGCTACTGCGCAATTTTGACGTTTCTGTTCGTATTGGCGGCCACTGCAATTGGACATCGTTACTGGGAGTATCCCGCTGGTCCGCAACAGATTGGCCAGTACAATCACTTCTTGAAGAACATCTCCATCATGGGAGGCGCTCTGTTGATCCTGGTCACCGGAGGAGGCCGGTTCTCCCTCGACCGGAGGGTGGGACGCTAAAGGGCGATGCGATTAGGAAGAATCGTCATCGCGCTTTAGGTTATTGTTTGAGCATGGTCTTCTCGGAAAACCGCTGCACACTTCCGGATCATGCTAGCAGCGTCACCGTACCCGCTGAGTCACGAAACATTGCGGCCGCAGGATGCGCGCGCCTGGTCCGTTCGCTTCACGCCAGCAACAACGTGACGAGCAGTTCTGCCAGTTTGACAGCTGCCAAGCCGCGCCGAGGCCGTTTTGCGTCACTTCGTCCTGAGTCTGAAAGCAACCGCGATCAGATGGCCAAGGTGTTTCGAGACGGGCTTGAGGTGTTCACCCAGGATCCTGGAGAAGAGCATCAGCCACGTCGCAAGCGCGGCACACCACAAAAGGCTTTCCAATGCTTCGGGCATGAGGTCACCCTTCCAAACAATTACTTGAAATGCGACGAGTGTGGCCGAACGGGAGCCGTGCGACAAGCCCTCCAGAAAGTGGCAAGCCGCCGAAATGCTCGGAAGCGCGCTAGCTCACCATGCGTCGCGGAAGCGAATTGAACGAGCTATCGTGCCCGCCGTTATGCGCGGCGCCTAACGTCAGCTATAGGACAGAGTTACCTACATAATGAGCGGACGTTGCATATCGCATATCACGGGTCATCCTATCGCCTCTCGGTCAGTCGCCGCTCTGAACGATCGCGCGCCTCAAGCGCTCTTCGCGGGGCTGGTCCCTTATGCGCTGTTGCGGCTAACCTCCTTCGTCGCATTAGTTGGAAAGACGAATTGGCCGGCGTGGGGGTTCGCCTTCAGGATGCAATCGATCTCCATGCATCTCTTGATTTTGCGCGATTGCCGTGGTAGGAGTTGCTCATGATCAAATCGTCGCGCAAAGTCTCCTGCAACCACATCACCCGCTTCGGCTGGGCGGTGGGAGGAGTCGTGCGCTAGGATCTCGACGACATCTTTTCCACCAGGCCCCGCCGGCATCGGACGGGGCCTTTTGTTTGGCCACGCTCCTTGCCGGCTCACAGCAGGAGCGTCCGATGCCACCACAACTGACGAAGATCTCATCCGAGGCCGAGCACGATGCCGCGGTGCTTCGCCTCGATCGATCCATTGCCCTGGCGAAGGAGGCCATGGACGAGGTCTTGGCGGCAGCGGCTCGCCTCAACGTGTCCGTTGCACCGCCGGGCCATGCCTTGTCGGGGAGGGAAGCAGCCGCAGCCGCGCCGGCGCAAAGCCTCCTGGACCTGCCCAGTCGATATTGGCGTGCGTTTGGGGAGTGGCTCCTGCATCCGCGGGTCAGCTTGCGGGACCTGAGTGACAGGGCGCTGATGGACATCGGCCTGACGCGCGCCGAGATCGACCATCTCACAGCTGGGCGGGCGATCGATACGCTCAGAGATCGTACGAGCTATCTGATGAGCCGGGGCGGGATGTGAGTGATCGCCAATTCCAGGCGTCGGTCACCCGAAAGCGTCTGCCGTGATCCCCGTCGCTCGGCTGGACTCCCCGACCGGGTCCATGGGACACTCCACTGAGCGGACGGGGAGGCGACATGATCCTGGTGACCGGCAGCGCAATCGCAAGGCAGGACTCGATCGACGAGGTCCGGAGACTAAGCCTCGAACACGTCCAACGCTCGCGCGCCGAGCCCGGCTGCATCTCGCATGCGGTGCATGTCGATTGCGAGAATCCCCTCAAATTCGTGTTCGTCGAGCAGTGGGCCGATCGCGCTGCGCTGCTCGCGCACTTCGCGGTTCCGGCCTCGCGCGACTTTGTCCGTGCGCTGCAATCGCTCGTCTCGGAGCCGACGACCATCGAGATCTACGACGCCGCCAGGATGGCCGGGCTTTGACGCGCCAGTTTTTCCACGGCAATATGCCGGCAAAACAACCATGAGAACGGGAAGATAAAATGGCGGCTCCCATCAAGTTCGGCGTTGGCCAAAGCGTGCTGCGCAAGGAGGATGACGCGCTCATCCGCGGCAAGGGCCGCTATACCGATGATTACGCGCCGCAGGCCGCGCTCCGCTGCCTGGTGCTGCGCTCGCCGCATGCGCATGCCAAATACACCATCGATGCGAGCCGGGCCCGCGGCCTGCCGGGCGTTGCGCTGATCCTGACGGCTGACGACGTCAAGGATCTCGGCAATCTGCCCTGCCTGTTCAATCTCGAGACCGATCCGTTCACCGGCCCGCCTTACCCGATCCTCGCCCAGGACGAGGTGCGACATGTCGGCGATGCCGTCGCCTTCGTGGTCGCCGAGACCATCGACCAGGCCCGCGACGCGATCGAGGCGATCGAGGTCAAATGGTCGCCGCTGCCCGCCGTGACCGGCGTCGTCAACGCCGTGAAGAAGGGCGCACCGCAGGTCTGGCCCGACAAGCCCGGCAACGTGCTGTTCGACGTCTCGATCGGCGACAAGGCGGCGGTGGACGCGGCCTTTGCCAAGGCGCATGCCGTCGCCGAGATCTCCATCGTCAATCCGCGCGTGGTGGCAAGCTTCTTGGAGACGCGCGCGGCGGTGTGCGAATACGATTCCAAGCGCGACCATCTGACGCTGACGGTCGGTAGCCAGGGCAGCCACCGCCTGCGCGACATCCTCTGCCAGAACGTGCTCAACATCCCCACCGACAAGATGCGGGTGATCTGTCCCGACGTCGGCGGCGGGTTCGGCACAAAGCTGTTTCCGTACCGGGAATACGCCTTGATGGCCGTCGCTGCGCGTAAGCTGAAGAAGGCGGTGAAGTGGGCAGCCGATCGCTCCGAGCATTTCATGGGCGATGCGCAGGGCCGCGACAACGTCACCACCGCCAAGATGGCGCTGGCTGAAGACGGCAAGTTCCTCGCCATGGATTGCGACCTCATGGGCGACATGGGCGCGTATCTGTCGACCTTCGGGCCCTACATCCCGCATGGCGGCGCGGGCATGCTGCCGGGCCTTTACGACATCCAGGCCTTCCATTGCCGGGTGCGCACCATCTTCACCCACAGCGTGCCTGTCGATGCCTATCGTGGCGCGGGCCGGCCCGAAGCCGCCTATGTCATCGAGCGCCTCGTCGATGCCTGCGCGCGAAAGCTCGACATGACGCCGGATGCCATCCGCCGCAAGAATTTCATCCCGCCGAAGGCGCTGCCCTACAAGACCGCGACCGGGAAGGTCTACGATTCCGGCGACTTCGCCGCGCATCTGAAGCGCGCGATGGAGATCGCGGAATGGAAGGAATTTCCCAAGCGCGCCAAGCTCGCCAAGAAGGGCGGCCTGATCCGCGGCATCGGGCTTGCGAGCTATGTCGAGATCTGCGGCGTGATGGGTGAGGAGACCGCCAATGTGCGGCTCGATGCCAACGGCGACGTCACCGTGCTGATCGGCACGCAATCGAGCGGGCAGGGCCATCAGACCGCCTACGCGCAGATCGTCGCCGAGCAGTTCGGCGTCGCGCCCGAGCGTGTGCATGTTCGCCAGGGCGATACCGACGAGATCGCGACCGGCCTCGGCACCGGCGGGTCGGCTTCGATTCCGTCAGGCGGCGTCAGCGTCGAGCGCGCTACGCGCGAGCTCGGGCAAAAGCTGAAGGAGATCGCGGCGCAGGCGCTCGAAGCAAGCGCCGGCGACTTAGAGATCACCGATGGCATCATCCGCATTGCCGGCACCGATCGTGCGATCTCGTTCGCCGATCTCACCAAGCGGCCCGGGGTCGATCCGTCGAAGCTGAACGGCAGCGCGACCTTTGCCAGCGCCGACGGCACCTATCCCAACGGCACCCATGTCGCGGAGGTCGAGATCGATCCAGCCACCGGCATCATCAAAATCGTCAACTACGTGATCGTCGACGATTTCGGCAAGACGCTCAACCCGCTGCTCCTGGCCGGCCAGGTGCATGGCGGCGCCATGCAGGGCATCGGCCAGGCCTTGATGGAGCAGGTGGTGTATGGACCGACCGACGGCCAGCTCATCACCGCGACCTTCATGGACTATGCGTTGCCGCGCGCGGCGGATGGGCCTGCCTTCGTGTTCGAAACCCACAACGTGCCCTGCAAGACCAATCCCATGGGCGTGAAGGGGGCCGGCGAGGCCGGCGCGATCGGCTCCTGTCCGGCCGTCGTCAATGCCATCGTCGACGCGCTCTGGCGCGAATACAAGATCGACCACATCGACATGCCGGCAACGCCCGAGCGGGTGTGGATCGCCATCAACGAGCACCACCGCCGCCACAGTCTCTGAACCCGATCTCCGCGCGCACGGGAATAAACGCGCCGCGCGGGGTTCTACCCATGATGGGTCCCGGCTTCACGTGAAGCCGGCGAAGTCTCATTCCCTGAACGTCTCGAGAGCCGGAGAAGCGAACCAATGAAACGGACGATGATTGTCGCGGGCGTCCTCGTGCTGGGCGCGGGCGCCGTCATGGCGCAACAGGAGATTGCCGTCCAGCAGGACAATCTGATGCGCTCGCAGGCAAAGAGCCTGTACTCGGTCATTCAGAAGATGTCCAAGGGCGACATTCCCTACAACCAGAAGACCGTCGACGAGGCGATTGCCAACCTGGAGGCGGACGTCGCCAAGATCGCCAAGACCTTCGAGGTCAATCCCAAGCAGGACGTCGTGAATGCGTCCTACGGCTCCTCGCCGAAGGTCTGGCAGAACAAGGCCGATTTCGATTCCAAGATCCCGCCGGTGCAGAAGGCGATCGCCGACGTCAAAGGCAAGATCACCAATGTCGCGAGCCTGAAGGCGGCCTACACGGCGATCAACGACCGCTGCAATGATTGTCACGAAACCTATCGGTTGAAGTTGAAATAACGGGGCGACGAGGAAGCAGTGAAGGGGGCGGTTGCGAAGGCAGCCGCCTTTTTGCGTAGCCGCGAGCCGCAGCGAGGCAGTAATTCTGTCCGCAAGGCCTGACGGATTGCTCTCAGAGCAGCTATCTTTGTGGCAGCGCGCCGTGCGCTCACACGAGTCGACGCATCCTCCTCCCGACACTCTCAGGACATCAGGGAGTTCCAGCGCGCGGCGAGCACCATAGTCAACAGCGAGACAGGCCATGGCGAAACCGTTCCCGTCGAAGACCCATATCGGCAATCATATGCTGCATCCGGAAACCTTGATGCTGACCTATGGCTATGACCCGCAATTGTCGGAGGGCGCCATCAAGCCGCCGGTGTTCCTGACCTCCACCTTCGTGTTCAAGACCGCCGAGGACGGGCAGGACTTCTTCGACTACGTCGCCGGTCGGCGCGAGCCGCCGGAAGGCATGGGCGCGGGCTTGGTCTATTCGCGCTTCAATCATCCCAACAGCGAGATCGTCGAGGACAGGCTCGCGATCTACGAGCGAACCGAGAGTTGCGCGCTGTTCTCGTCCGGCATGGCGGCCATCGCAACCACGATCCTGGCCTTCGTTCGCCCCGGCGATGTCATCCTGCACTCGCAGCCGCTCTATGGCGGGACGGAGACCTTGCTGACGAACACGCTCGCGCGCCTGTCGATCGGCGCCGTCGGCTTTGCCGACGGAATCGACGAGACGGCGGTCAAGCAGGCCTCGGAGGAGGCCATGGGCAAGGGGCGGGTTTCGATGATCCTGATCGAGACGCCCGCCAATCCGACCAACGGCCTCGTCGACGTCGCAATGATCCGCCGCACCGCCGATGCCATCGGCAAGGCGCAGGGACACACGCCGATCATCGCCTGCGACAACACGCTGCTCGGGCCGGTGTTTCAGCGGCCCATCGAGCACGGCGCGGACCTGTCGCTGTATTCGCTGACCAAGTATGTCGGTGGCCATTCCGACCTGATCGCGGGCGCCGCGCTCGGATCGAAAGCGATCATGAAGGGCATCAAGGCGCTGCGCGGCGCCATCGGCACCCAGCTCGATCCGCATTCCTGCTGGATGATCAACCGCTCGCTCGAGACGCTCAGCCTGCGGATGGAGAAAGCCGATGCGAATGCGCGGCTGGTGGCGGACTTCCTGCGCGACCACCCGAAGGTCGCCAAGGTCCATTACCTCGGTCATCACGAAGAGGCCTCGCCATCGGGGCGTGTGTTCGCGCGGCAATGCCTCGGCGCGGGGTCGACCTTCTCGTTCGACATCGTCGGCGGCAAGGAGGCGGCGGTGAAATTCCTCAACGCGCTGCAGATTCTCAAGCTGGCGGTGAGTCTCGGCGGCACGGAATCGCTCGCAAGCCTGCCGGCGACGATGACCCATTCCGGCGTTCCCGCCGACATCCGCCGGAAAATCGGCGTGCTCGATTCCACGATCCGGCTCTCGATCGGTATCGAGAACCCGTCGGACCTGATCGCCGACCTCGCGCAGGCGCTGAACGCGGCTTGAGCGAGGCAGGTTCTCGCCCCGAATCGAAAAGGCCGAACGCTCCCTCCTTGCGTCCGGCCTTTCCGCGACGAAGCCTGCGTTTTCGCTTTACTTCGTCACCTGACCGCGGATCTCGCCGCCCGGGTTCGCCGCGGTGTGGATGTTGATGTAGTACTTGCCGCCGAGCAGATCGGCGGCCTGCGCGTCGGTGAGCGTCGCTTCGCCCTTGACCGGGCTCGAGGCTGCATTCGGGATCGCGACGGCGACGCCGGCGTTCTTGCCGGCTTCGGCAGGCCCGTGGAAATGCGCGGCGGTGGCGGGGCCCGAGAGGCCGGAATAGGTGACGGTCCAGGACAGCTTCTTGCTGGCAGCGTCGTAGTCCAGATCGGCCGTTCCGGTGGCGCTGCTGGTGTTGGCAGGGACTTCGGATTTGCCGTCCAGCGTCGCCTTCAGTTTTTCCGCGCTGGCCGGGGCGGCGAACGCAACGGCAGCTCCGAGTGCCAGTGTGGCAAAAACGGCTTTGGTCATGGGTCTCTCCCTGTTCAGGCCTGATTGCTCTTCAAACAGTTGGTCATGCGGTTTATTCCGGCATTACAGCCGGACCGTCTAAAATATTCGTGGTTGGATCGGGCGCGGCATGACCCTTAAGTTCGCGCGCTCACGATGGAATGATTGAATGCTGCGACGAATGCTTCTTGCCGCCCTGATCGCCGCCGCCGCGGCGTTCGGCCTCTATTGGTGGTTGACCGCCCCGGCCGCGCTGGCCTTGCCGGCGCCGACACGGAGCCCGGATCTTGCCAACGGGCAGGAGCTGTTCAACGCCGGCGGCTGCTCGTCCTGTCACGCCATCCCCAATCAGCCCGATCGCCTGCGGCTCGGCGGCGGGCTGGCGCTGGGCTCGCCGTTCGGGACGTTCTACGCGCCCAACATTTCCCCCGATCCGGCCGACGGAATCGGCCGCTGGAGCGAGGCTGATTTCGTCAACGCCGTGTTGCGCGGCATCTCGCCCGCGGGCGCGCACTATTTCTCCGCGTTTCCCTACACGTCCTATCATCTGGCAAGCATCGACGACGTTCGCGACCTCTTTGCCTACCTGAAAACGCTGCCGCCGGTGTCCGGCAGAGTGCGCGACCACGCGCTGCCGTTTCCGTTCAACATTCGCCGCAATGTCGGCATCTGGAAACTGCTGTTCATGGACACCGCGCCGTTCGTCGCGGACGCCGCGCGCTCGCCGCAATGGAATCGCGGGGCCTATCTCGTGAACGGTTTCGGCCATTGCGCCGAATGCCACAGCCCGCGCAATGCGCTCGGCGGCATCATCGCCGGCCAGCGCTTTGCCGGTGGGCCCAATCCGGAAGGTGAGGGCTGGGTGCCCAACATCACGCAGCAGGGCATCGGCAGCTGGAGCGAGAAGGATATCGCGGATTTTCTCGAGACCGGCGACATGCCCGAGGGCGACAGCGCTTCGGGTGCGATGCGGCCGGTGATCAAGAATCTGGCGCAATTGACCGCGGAAGACCGCGCCGCGATGGCCGCGTATCTGAAGTCGCTGCCGCCGGTGCAGGGACCGACACCGCCCAAACGCAAGGAGGGCGGCTAGCGCTGCCGGCGCGCTTCGGCCGTTGTTAGGCGCATGCTCTAGCCGGTGCCGAACGCCTTGAAGGTGATGATGGTGAGGGTGTCCTGGATGCCCGGCAGCACCTGCACCTTCTCATTCACGAAATGGCCGATGTCGGTATCCTTGTCGACGTAGAACTTCACCAGGAGGTCGTATTGGCCGGCCGTGGAATAGATCTCGGAGGCGATCTCGGCTTCGGCAAGCGCATTGGCCACCGTATAGGACTGGCCGAGCTTGCATTTGATTTGGACGAAGAAAGGAACCATCGCGGGCACTCCGAAAGCGGATCTGGCGGCTAATAGGCCAAAACCGGCCGGATTTAGCAAGCCAGGTTGCGGCTCCTGCGCGGCGCATTCGCAAGTCTAGGATGGGACCACCGCTGCGGCCAATGCATCCCTGAGCCGCTGGGCGAGCTCGACCTTGCGATAGGGCTTGGTCAGCACGATCGATTGCGGCCGCGCGTGGCCCTGCGCGACCAGGGTCTCCAGCGCGTAGCCCGAGGTGAACAGGACCGGCAGGCCGGGACGCAGCCGCCGCGCCTGATCGGCGAGGTCCCAGCCGCTCATGCCACCGGGCATCACGATATCGGTGAACAGCAAGTCGATGCCGGGATCGCCCTGCAGCTGCTGCAGGGCATCCTTGCCGTTGACCGCGGCAACGACGCGATATCCGAGCGCTTCCACCCTGCGAATGACGGAGGAGCGGACGAACGGATCGTCCTCGACGATCAGGATCGTCTCGTAGCCTCGCGGCGCCTTGTCCTCGCCGTCGGGAAGATCGGCCTGCGACCCGCCGGTGTTCGCGCGCGGCAGGTAGATCCTGACCGTGGTTCCGAGGCCTGCCTCGCTGTAGATCGAGACATGGCCGCCCGATTGCTTGGCAAAGCCATAGACCATGCTGAGGCCGAGGCCCGAGCCCTTGCCGACCTCCTTGGTGGTGAAGAACGGCTCGAACGCGCGTGCGGTGATCTCGGGCGCCATGCCTTCGCCGTCATCGGTGACCGAGATCAGGGCATAGCTGCCGGGCGCGACCTCCGGGTGAAGGGCGCGATCGTCGTCGATCGTGACCAGCTCAGTGGCCAGCGTGAGGTGGCCTCCCGATGGCATGGCATCCTGCGCATTGAGCGCAAGATTCAGCACGGCGGATTCGAGCTGGGCGCGGTCGGCAAAGGCCAGGACCGTGCCGGGCCCGGAGCTCGTCCTGATCTCGATGTCTTCGCGCAAGGTGCGCTTGAGCAGCTTGAACATGGAATCGAGCAGGCTGCGGCAATCGATCGTCTGGGGCCGCAGCAATTGGCGGCGGCTGAAGGCGAGCAGGCGCTGCGTCAGCTCGGCGCCCTGTTCGCCCGATTGGCAGATGTCCTCGGCAAAGCGCTTGAGGTCCGGCCTCGCCTTGAGCTGCTCGCTCAGGTGCTCGGCATTGCCGATGATGACGGTCAGCAGATTGTTGAAGTCGTGCGCGATGCCGCCGGAGAGCTGGCCGACCATCTCCATCTTCTGCGCCTGCTGGAGCTGCTGCTCGGTCAGCTTGCGCGCGGTGAGGTCGTGGACGATGCCGACGAAGATCAATTCGCCGTCCTGCCGCGCCTGGCCGACCGAGAGATCCATCGCAAATGTCGTGCCGTCCTTGCGCAGGCCGATGGCCTCGCCGCCTATCGCGAAATGCCGCGCCGCATCCGCCTCGGGCATCAGCATGCCGACGTTGCGGTTCATCACCTCGTCGGCGCGGTAGCCGAACAAGCGCTCGCAGGCCGGATTGAACAGCAGGATGCGGTCCTGCGCATCGAACAGGATGACGCCGTCGACGGCGGTCTCGACGATCGCGGTGAGGCGCGCCACGCTCTCGCGCATCGCGCGCTGGGCGTCGCGGACCTGCTGCAGCAGCAGCGCGGCGTCACGGCTCTTGATTTCCTCCTCCTCGAGCGCGGCCTGGACCTGTCGCAGCTCGAACGGCGAGGGGATCGTCAGGATCTTCGGCAGCAACGGCCAGAGTGCGGCGGCGGTGAAGACCGAGGCGACCGCGGTGGCGGCCTTGACCATGCCCTCGATGCCATAGATCGGGACCCAGAGCGTGTAGATCGACAGCACGTGAGTCAGGCCGCAGGCCATGATGAAGATGGCGAACGCCCAATAGACCCAGCCGAACTTGAGGTCGCGCCGCTTGGTGACGAGGATGGCGAGGGCGAACGGGATCGAGAAATAGGCGGCGGCAATGCAGGCGTCGGAAACGACGTGAAGCCAGATCAGCTCAGGCTCCCACAACAGGCAGATGCCGTGCGGCGACAGCATGGACGAGTCGAGGAGACGTTCGAAGAAGGCCCACATCGTTCCACCCCAAGAGTCTTTTCAGATGGCTTGCGGGCCGGGGCGGCCTGCAACATCGGGTCGCTGGACGGTTCCACCACCTGACGTACCTCGTCATCGGCGAAGCACGCTAAGGTACACGACTATACCAAGGGTCCGGCGCCGTTGCATTTTCAAGCCCGCATCATTGCGGGCCTTTGACCGCGCCGTGTCCGACTGATTCGCAAGGCGCGCAATTGATTCGCGAATCACGCTCGGCGGCGATTCGGCGCGCTTGCTGGCGTTCAGCGGTCGCGCTAGGACAGGCCATGGCGGCGTCCTCAAGCACATGTCCCCCGCGATGACGACCCCGGTCGCACTCACCATCGCCGGTTCCGATTCGAGCGGCGGCGCCGGCATCCAGGCGGACCTGAAGACCTTTGCCGCGCTCGGCGTCTACGGCGCCTCCGTGATCACGGCGCTAACGGCGCAGAACACGCGCGGCGTGACCGGCATTCACGCGGTGCCGGCCGGGTTCGTCACCGAGCAGATCGACGCGGTGTTCTCCGACCTCGACATCGGTGCGGTGAAGATCGGCATGGTGGCCCAGGCCGCCAGCATCGACGCCATCGCGGCCGCGCTGTCGCGCTGGGCGCCGCGGCACGTCGTGCTCGATCCCGTCATGGTGGCGACCTCCGGCGATCGCCTGCTCGCCGCTGAAGCCGTCGACGCCTTGCGCACCAGGCTGATGCGGCTGGCCGCCGTGATCACGCCGAACCTGCCGGAGGCCGCGGCCCTGCTCGATGAGCCGGTGGCGGCGAGCGAGGCCGAGATCGAAAGCCAGGGACGCCGCCTGCTGGCGCTGGGCTGCCGCGCCGTCCTGATCAAGGGCGGGCACGGAGAGGGTGCCGAGAGCACCGACTATCTCGTCACTGCCGCGACCACGATCGCGCTCGCCGCGCCGCGCGTGGCCACCCGCAACACCCATGGCACCGGCTGCTCGCTGTCCTCCGCCATCGCGGCGGGGCTGGCCAAGGGCGAGGACCTCGAGGCCGCCGTGCGCAACGCCAAGGCCTGGATCACTGCCGCGATCGCCGCCGCCGACCGCTTCAGCGTCGGCCACGGCCACGGGCCGATCCATCATTTCCACAAGTTCTACTGAGGCGGGCTGCCGGGGAAACACCCTCTCCCCAGCCCTCCCCGCAAGCGGGGGAGGGAGCACACCTATCTCGTGGCTTCCGGCCGGGATCTGATCTCCAGAGCCCCCTGCGGCGCCATGTCGCCTGATTGTCGCATGCGACTGATATTCGCGGGGAGGGCGAGGCAAGGCGTGATTCGTATTTCAAGGTGCCTCGAGGGTTCAATCGGTCATCCCCCTGTCACGGGACATTGTTACAGGCTGGCGCATGGGAAGTTACGATGTGAGTGACGAGAGCCCGGAGCGGCGCTTTCGCACGTTGTTCATCTCCGACGTCCATCTCGGAGCCCGCGGTTCACAAGCCGATCTTCTGCTCGACTTCCTGCGCTACCATGATGCCGACACGATCTATCTCGTCGGCGACATCGTCGACGGCTGGGCGCTGAAATCGAGCTGGCACTGGCCGCAATCGCATAACGACCTCGTCCAGAAGCTTTTGCGCAAGGCGCGCAAGGGCGCCAAGGTCATCTACATTCCCGGCAATCACGACGAGTTCCTGCGCAACTATTACGGCACGCATTTCGGCGGCATCGACGTGGTCGAGAACACCGTCCACACCGGCGTGGACGGCAAGCGCTATCTCGTCATTCACGGCGACATCTTCGATCTCGTGGTGCAGAACGCGCGCTGGCTCGCCCATCTCGGCGACAAGGCCTACGACTTCGCGATCCAGATGAATCGCTTCGTCAACTTCTTCCGCCGTCTGTTCGGCGTGCCCTATTGGTCGCTGTCGCAATGGGCCAAGCAGAAGGTCAAGAACGCCGTCAACTATATCGGCGCGTTCGAGCAGGCGCTCGCCGCCGAGGCACGGCGTCACGAGGCCGACGGCGTGATCTGCGGCCACATCCACTACGCCGTGATCCGCGACGAGGCCGGCATCCGCTACATGAATTGCGGCGACTGGGTGGAGAGCTGCACCGCCCTGGTCGAGCATGACGACGGCCATTTCGAGATCATCACCTGGGCGGATCAGTTGCAGAAGCCCGCGCAGGTGCCACAGGTCGCGGCAAGGGCGGCCTGATGCGCATCCTGGTCGCGACCGATGCCTGGCACCCGCAAGTCAACGGTGTGGTTCGGACGCTGACCAAGCTCGCTGACGCCGCCAAAAAGCTCGGCGTCGAGTTCACGTTCCTGACGCCACAATCGTTCCGCACCTTCGCCATGCCGAGCTATCGCGACGTGCGCCTCGCCATGCCGCGCCCGGCCCGGATCGCAAGGCTGATCGAGGAGGCGCGGCCCGACAGCATCCACATCGCGACCGAAGGGCCGATCGGCCTGATGGTTCGCCGCTATTGCCGCCAGCGCAAGCTGCCGTTCACGACCAGCTTCCACACCCGCTTCCCTGAATATGTCCGCGCCCGCGTGCCAGTCCCTGGCTCGCTGATCTGGCGGGCGCTGCGGCGATTCCACAGCCCCAGCCGCGCCGTGATGGCGGCGACGCCTGCGCTCGCGCGCGAACTGACCGAGCGCGGCTTCGACAATGTCGTGCTGTGGCCGCGCGGCGTCGACACGGGCCTGTTCCACCCCCGCGTCATCGATCTCTGCCTGCCGGCCCCCGTATTCCTGTCGGTCGGCCGGGTGGCCGTGGAGAAGAATCTCGAGGCGTTCCTGGAGCTCGACCTGCCCGGCACCAAGGTGGTCGTCGGCGACGGCCCGGCGCGCGCCTCGCTGGAAGAGGCCTATCCCGATGCGATCTTCCTCGGCGAGAAGCACGGTGAGGAACTGGCGGATATCTACGCGGCCGCCGACGTGTTCGTGTTCCCGAGCAAGACCGACACCTTCGGCCTGGTCCTGCTGGAGGCGCTGGCGAGTGGTCTGCCGGTCGCGGCTTTCCCGGTGAAGGGACCCCGCGACGTGATCGGCGATGCGCCTGTCGGCGCGCTCGATCACGACCTGCGCAGTGCCTGCTTCGCCGCGCTCGACATCTCCCGCCAGGACTGCGTCGCGTTTGCCGCCAATTACACCTGGGAAGCCTCGGCGCGGGTCTTCATCGACAGCATTTTGGCGGTCGGGGCGGTGCTGCCCGGCAGGGCCGGCGCGGAACAGCCGCGGTTCGTGGCCTAGAGCGATCTCGATCCGATGGATCGAAATGGCTCTAGATTCTTGTTTTGACGCGTTTTCTTTACGCGAACCGGTAGCCACTTCGCTCTAAAGCGCTATGGGGAAAATCATCGCGCGGAGGTGTCTTGCCCGGGCCTGATCGGCCGCGATAACATTCCGCCATGACCGAACAGCTCCTTCCGGTCGGCCCTGCCGACATCGATGCCGCGGCGCGCGTGATCGCGCCTTACGCCATCCGCACCCCGCTATTGTCCTTTCCCGTGCTCAACGAGCGTGTCGGTGCGAAAGTGTTCCTGAAGCCCGAGATGCTCCAGCGCACCGGCTCGTTCAAGTTCCGCGGTGCCTTCAACAAGGTGTTCTCGATCCCGCAGGACAAGCGCGCCGGCGGGGTCGTCGCGTTCTCCTCCGGCAACCACGCGCAGGGCGTGGCGGCGGCGGCAAAGATCCTCGACATGCAGGCGACCATCGTGATGCCGGCGGATGCCCCGCTGTCGAAGCGCGAGCGCACCAAATCCTACGGCGCCGAAGTCGTGCTGTACGACCGCGACAAGGACGACCGCGAGGCGATCTCGCGCGGCATCGCCGAGAAGCGCGGCGCGACGCTGGTCAAACCCTACGACGATCCCTTCGTGATCGCAGGGCAGGGCACCGCCGGCCGCGAGATCGCGGAGGACATGGCAACGCTCGGCCTCAGCCCCGACATCGTGGTGGCGCCGGCCTCCGGCGGCGGCCTGATCGCGGGCGTCGCGACGGCCGTGAAGGCGCGCTATCCGCAAGCCGAGATCGTGGTCGCCGAGCCCGAGGCCTTCGACGACCACGGCATTTCACTCAGCGCCGGCCATCGCGAGCCGCATCCGCCGGCTGGCCGCACCATCTGCGATGCGCTGATGGCGCTGATGCCGGGCGAGATGACGTTTGCGATCAACAGCAAGCTGCTCGCGCGCGGCGTCACGGCCTCGGACAAGGAAGTCGGCGCAGCGGTGGCTTTCGCCTATCGCGAGCTGAAGCTCGTGGTGGAGCCCGGCGGCGCGGTGGGTCTTGCCGCGCTGCTCGCCGGACGCCTGGACGTCACGGGGAAGAACGTGGTGATCGTGCTGTCCGGCGGCAATGTCGACGCGGATCTGTTCGCCGAGCTGGTGGCCTAGTCGGCTCCTCCTCACGGCCATCCGGGAATGAGAGGAACTAATATGAAGAAGGGGCAGAGCGTCGCCGCTCTGCCCCTTCTGTGTTTCTGTCGATCTTGAGGATCGAACTTTCCGCTTGCTCAGTGCAACCTCTCCCGCTTGCGGGAGAGGTCGGCACGCAGTGCCGGGTGAGGGCTTCTTCCTCTTGGGGATTGTCCCGTTGTGGTGAGACCCTCTCCCCAGCCCTCCCCCGCAAGCGGGGGAGGGAGCAGACCGACTTCCTGCGCAATCAGTGCATGAAGCCGCCGCGACGGTTGCCGCCATTATTCATGCTCGGCGCCTGGTTCATCGACTGCCGGAAGTTGTTGTTGCTGCTGACCATGCGGTTCGGCATCGTGTTGAGCTGCGGACGGTTGGTCTGCACGTTGGTCTGCACCTGCACCTTGTTCACGGGGATAGTGTTGGGCTTCACGATGCCGGTGTTGCCGTTGTTGACGCGGATCGGCTGGTTCTGCGTCTGAAGGTTGACCGGCTTCACGTCGATCTTCGTGCCGGGATTCACCGGCACGTTTACGGTCTTGCCAGACGAGCCGTTGGTCGTGCCGGCATTGTTGCCGCCGTTCTGCGGATTGTTGGTCGCAGGCAGGGTCACGATCTTGCCGATGCCGACCTTGCCATTGGTCGTGTGGGTCGGTGCGGGTAGGGTGACGATCTTGCTCGGGGTCTGCGACGGCGTGCCGTTCTGCGGGTTCGGCTGGTTGTTGCCCGCAGGCAGGGTGACGATCTGGCCGCCATTGCCGAGCTTGCCGACGACGTTGCCGTCGACCGGCTTCTGCACGACCGGCAGATTGCCGTTCACCTGCACGCCATTGCCCTGCTGCATCAGCGGCATGTATTTGGGCTGGCCGAGATTGCCGATCTTGATGGTCGGGGCAAAGTTCTGCGGCGCCAGGAACTTGGTCGCCTGCATCAAGGGGATCTGCTTCGGCTGCGCCTGCAGCTTCAGCGCGACCTGCGCATAGGGGCTGTTGCCGTAGCTGTCGTAGAAGCTCTTGTAGGCAAGCGGGGAGTTGGCAAGCACCGCCTTGTGCCAGGCCTGCGAGATCAGCAGGTTCTTGAGCAGCCAGCGGATGTGGTCGCACAGCGGATCGTGCGGATACATCTGGATGAACTCCTGATAATATTCCGGACGGCCCTCGGACACGACGTAGTCATAGGCCTGACGCGTCG
Organism: Bradyrhizobium sp. NC92; assembly: GCF_025200865.1. Taxonomy (NCBI): domain Bacteria; kingdom Pseudomonadati; phylum Pseudomonadota; class Alphaproteobacteria; order Hyphomicrobiales; family Nitrobacteraceae; genus Bradyrhizobium; species Bradyrhizobium sp. NC92. Next base: position 5,684,201 of record NZ_CP104171.1, on the reverse strand, counting down.
AGCGGCTCGGCAAATTGGAGGCCATCTGCACGACCGGCGTATTCACCGGCGCGCGGTTGGCGGCAACCGCAGTGTCGCCGAAGAACGTAAAGTCGCTCGTCAGCGACGAGCTCTCCCAGGGGATCTGCGCGCCGCTGGTGGTCTGGTTGACCTGCAGGCGCACGCGCTTGAACAGCTGCTCGATCGGCACGTTGGGCTCGCGCGCGACGTTCAGGAACGCCTGCGTGTAGGGGCTGTGACCATTGGTGCCGTCGAGCGCCTCAGTGCCCGGCGCGGTCGAGTAGCCGACGATCGAACCGTTCGGCGCATCGACGATGGCGAGGCCGCGGCCGGCGTCGTTGACTTCAGGGAACGGGTTGTTGCGGCAGGCATCGAGGATGACGATGCGCATACGGCTCGGGATCGTCTCCAGCGTCGACATCACGTCGACGAGGCGCACCGAATTGTTGACGAGCTCGGTGGGGTTGGAGACCTTGGCATCGACCGGAACGAGATAGTTCTCGCCGGCGAGCTGCACACCGTGACCGGCGTAATAGACCATTGCCACCGTGTTCGGACCGCGCGAGGCGACCTTGGCGGAAAAGTCCTGGACGACGCGGAGCATGTCGTTTTGGGTCAGGTCGGTCGCTGCGACCACTTCGAACCCGGCGGAGTTCAGGAACTGCGCCATCGACTGGGCGTCATCGTCGGGATTCGCAAGCTGCGGCGCGTTCTTGTAGTTCGCATTGCCGATCACCAGCGCCACCCGCTGCTCCGGGCCTTGCAGCGCGGTGGGGGCAGGCTGCACCGGGGCGACCTGCGCGGAAACGGGCCCGCAGGCGAAGCCGAACAGGCTTCCCAACAGGCTCGCTGTCATGAAAAAGGGCTTTAGGCGGAACATGGCGTGCTCCTTTGGCACTCATCTCGATGCGAGATTGGTTGCGCGCAAGCTTGGCCGCGTTCGAGCCCTGCGGTCCGTGATCCCTGTCACCATGGCGGCCTCCGTGATCTGAATCACGCTCGGAACCTGTTATGGTTAGCGATCAATTGGGAGGAACCGCCGTCACATGCTGAAATCGATCGATCCGATCCTGACGCCAGACCTGCTCTGGCTGCTCGCCTCCATGGGCCACGGCGACGACCTCGTTTTCGTCGATGCCAATCACCCGGCCACCCGCATCGCGCAGAGCACCTCGTCGCAACGCTTGATCCAATTGCCGGGCATGACGATGGAGGTCGCCGTCCGCGCCATCATGTCGGTCTATCCGCTCGACGATTTCGATCCCGATCCGGTGCGTGTGATGATGCCGGTCGACGATCCCGACCGCGTGCCCGAGGTGCAGCGCGCCGTGCTCGCCGAGATCGAGCGCGCTGTTGGCCGCGCCGTTGCACCCGGCAAGCTCTCCCGTCCGGATTTTTATCGCGCGGCGGCGGCAGGCTTTGGCGTCGTGCAGGTCGGTGACAGCAGGGGCTATGGCTGCTTCCTGATCCGCAAGGGCGTGATCGGTTAGCGCGGCTGCGTTCGATCGACGCACCGCGTGATCGAAGCGGATGCGACATCGTGTGCGATGCTCCCACGCGACCATCTGCCAGCACTCGAATTTGAATGGTCTTCCGCCAGGCGAGCGTCTATCGTCGATCCATGTCTCGCCTTCTGTGTCTCTTCGTTGCTGTCATCCTGTCGTTGCTGCCCGCTGTCGCGTCCGCCGAGCCCGTGCAAAAGCGTCCCAAGCCGGTCTGGAAGGGCTATGGGTTTCTGCCGGGCTATCGGCAGCCGCTCAGCAACAGCATCCCGCTCTACAAGCAGAAAGACGCCATGCGGCGCCTCGCGCGGACTGAACGTCGCCATTGGTACATCGATCCGGTTCCGCAATATTATCGCTGGGACGGCGAGTGGCACTATTTCGGCCGCCCCGGGTTCAACGGCGGTCGCTACAATGGCGGCAGCTTTGGCCCGTGCTGGACGCGCACTCCGATCGGGGCGGTGTGGAATTGCGGGTGATGAGGCGCTGACTGCGCCTACGCGTCATTGCGAGCGCAGCGAAGCAATCCAGACTGCCGCCGCGGAGACACTCTGGATTGCTTCGCTGCGCTCGCAATGACGGCGTGGGGAGTGCGCGTCGTCGCTTACGAAAAGAACGCGATCTTCTCGGCCTGGGTCATGCGGCGGATCGGCGCGAGCGGGTCGTTGGCTGGTGCGCGCGGCTTTTGCAGGATGCCACTGGCGAGGATGGTGGCGCCGAGCGAGGCCTCGGGCATGGACGCAGGCAGGGGCGAGGGCATCGGCAGCGTTGCGGCCGGTGCTGCGGCGAACGATGCTGCCGCTGCCATGGCCGGCGCCTGCTGCTCCATCACTTCGGCGGCGGCTTCCGCGATGGCGTCGGTGAGGCGCGCGAGCGAGTCCAGCGCGATCGGCGCGTCCGCGGCGGGCTCTTCGGCGACGGCTGCGACGACCGGCTCGGCGACCGGCTGCGGATGCGCGGTGGCAATGGGCGCTGCGACATCCGAGGGCACCGGCTCCGGTGTTGCGGCGGCCATCTCGACCGGCTCGATGATCTCGTCGAACTCAGGATCGGGCGCGGCCATCTCCAGCGCGATGGCTTCGAGAATGGCTTCGTCCTCGGCCTCGGCGGCGGCATCGAGCGAGAACTCCTCGCTTGCTTCCGTCGATGCCTCGGGCTCAGCGGCCGGCTCTTCAAACGCGACGGCTTCGAGCTCGGCATCATCAGGCACGACGTTTCCGAGCACCGCGCTTTCAGCAGGGATCTGGCTGTCGGCCGCGATCTCCTGTGCAGCAGCCGCGTCCATGGCCTGCTCGGCGATGACGCAGGTCTCAGCGACGGCCGTTGCTTCGACAGCCGCCGCCTCGGCTTCCGGAGCTGCGGCGATCTCTTCGCGCGTCTCCGTAAAAGCCACGGCTTCGCCGGCCATCGCCGCCGGCGCCGCCTCGACGGGCGAGGCTTCCGCAGCGGATGACGGCACCTCCTGCGCCGGAGCCGGAGCCGCCTGCGGCGATGCGCCGCCGTCGAGCTGCTCGACCCGATCCTTCAACAAATCGAACGCGGCCTTGAGCTCGACGCGGGGATCGAGCGTCGAGATCTGCCCGCAGGCGGCCTCGATCGAGGCCAGCTGCGAATCAATGAGGTCGCAGATTCGCCCGTCGGCGCCGATCTCGCGCCAGCGCCAGGAGATCTCCTTGATGATGCGCACCCCGCGCGGGATCGGTGCGAGGCTCGCCTCGATCGCGGCGGGATCGAACGCGGCGAGTGCGATCGTCTCCGCCTCGCGGATGGCGCGGCGGATTTCGACCAGCGCCTCGGGCAGGCGGTCCTCGACGACCGGTTGCCGCTCTGCCGCAAGGGTTTCCTCGATTCGAGCGACCGCATCCAGCACCATGCTTGTGTCGGCATTGCGGTTGCGCTTGGCATATTCGCCGAGGAACCAGCGGCCGCGCGCGGTCTCCATGAAGGCTTCGCGGATCGCTTCGTAATCCTGCTCGTTCGGCTCCGCGGCGCGGGCAGACATGGGCGAGAGGGCGAATGCTTCGTTGGCCATGACAATCTCGTCGCGCAAATCAGTGCGCGTTACTGTAACGATCACCACGATATCGACCGAATCGCAATTGGTTTGATGCAGTCCGAATCACAAATCCCCATCGCGGCAGCGACGAAGCGGCGATTCGCCGTGAGCCTCGCCGTGTTCTATTCGGCCTTCTTTGCGGTTCTGGGCACGCATATGCCGTTCTTCCCGGTCTGGCTGAAGGCGATCGGCGTCGACGCGGCCTGGATCGGCATCATCAACGCGCTGCCGGCGATCACACGTTTCACCACGCTGCCGCAGGTCACGGCCTTTGCCGAAAAGCGGCATGCCATCCGCGCCGCCATCATGGTGTCGGCGCTGGCGACGGCGATCGGATTTTCGGTCGTCGGCCTGCAGCAGCAGCCGCTGGCGCTGTTCGTGATCTATGCGCTGACCTGCATGATGTGGACGCCGACGATGCCGCTGACCGATGCCTATGCGCTGCGCGGTGTCGCCCGCTACGGGCTCGACTACGGACCCTTGCGGCTGTGGGGCTCGGCGGCTTTCGCCGCCGGCTCGCTCGCCTGCGGCTATCTGGTCGACGTCATTGCTCCGCGCGAGCTGATCTGGGTCATCGTGGCCTGGGCTGTCGTCGCTGTTCTCGCCAGCCTGCTGCTCCAGCCGCTCGACGATCTCAGGCGGAGGACGCCGGAGCGGCCCGCCGGCAAGCCGCTGCTGCGTGATGCCGGCTTCTGGGCGGTGATCGCATCGGCCGCGCTGATCCAGAGCAGCCACATCGCTTTCTACACCTTCTCGGCCATCGACTGGCAGCTCCATGGCATCAGCGGGCTCACCATCGCGGTGCTGTGGACGCTGGGCGTGATGGCCGAGATCGTGGTGTTCGCGCTGTCGCCGCGCTTCTCGCTGCATCCGTCCACGCTGATGGCGATCGGCGGCGTGATCGCCGTGCTGCGCTGGATCGTCACCGCCAGCGAGCCGCCGCTCGTGCTGCTCGCGATCGCCCAGCTCGGCCACGGCTTCAGCTTTGGCATGACCATCCTCGGCACCATGAACCTCTTGGTGCAGCGCGTGCCGTCGCATCAGATCGCGCGCGGGCAGGGCTATTACGCCGCCTGCAACGGACTCCTGGGCGCGGCGACGTCGATCGCATCGGGCGCGATCTATGCCCGCATCGGCGACGGTGTCTATTGCGTCATGGCCGCGATGGCCGCTGCCGGCGCGATCCTGATCTGGTCGGCGCGGCATCGCCTCACGGCTCAGCCCCAGAGCGAAGCGTCCGGCGGGTAGACCAGGCTGTCGTCATAACGCAGGCCGTGGTCGCGGTCGTGCGCGAGCAGCAGCGGGCCGTCGAGATCGACGAAGCGCGCCTGCGGCGTCACCAGCATCGCTGGCGCCATCGACAGCGAGGTTGCGACCATGCAGCCGATCATGATCTCGAAGCCGAGCGCCTGGGCGGCATCGGCCATGGCCAGTGCCTCGGTGAGGCCGCCGGTCTTGTCGAGCTTGATGTTCACGGCATCGTAGCGGTCGCGCAAGGGCGCGAGCGAAGAGCGGTCGTGCACGCTCTCGTCGGCGCAGACCGCCAGCGGGCGCCTGATCCGCGCCAGCGCCTCGTCTCTGCCTGCCGGCAGCGGCTGCTCCACCAGGGTAACGCCGGCCACGGCGCAGGCAGCGAGATTGTGTTCGAGATTGGCCTCGGTCCAGGCCTCGTTGGCATCCACGATCAGCTCGGCTTCGGGGGCGGCCTTGCGCACGGCCGAGATGCGCTCCGGATCGCCGTCGCCGCCGAGCTTGATCTTGAGCAGCGGCCGGTGCGCCGCCTTGGCGGTCGCCGCGGCCATGGCCTCGGGGGTCCCTAACGAGATCGTGTAGGCCGTGGTGCGCTCCCCCGGGGCCGGGCGGTCGAGCAGGTTCCAGGCGCGCAAGCCGGCCGCCTTGGCCTCGAGGTCGATCAGGGCGCAATCCAGGGCGTTGCGGGCCGCACCGGGCGGCATGGCGGCCTGGAGGGCCTCTCGCGTCAGCCCGCCCGCGACGGCCTCCTGCATGGCCTCAATCGCGGCCAGTGTCGCCTCCGGCGTCTCGCCATAGCGGGGATAGGGCACGCACTCGCCGCGGCCGGTCAGGCCGTCCCGGCTGACCTCCGCCACGACGGTGACGGCCTCGGTTTTGGCGCCCCGGCTGATGGTAAAGCTGCCGGCGATCGGGAAGCGCTCGATTCGCGTCGCCAAAGCTGCAAATTTCATGGAAGTCATTTTGAACTCTGGCGAAATCTGAACCTGCTAGTTACCTCTAGCAACTAACATTAACCACTTGGGGATACCTTCTCTGGGTAAGGGCGCGTGCGCAACCATCTGATTTTCTCCGCCCCGGCACGGGAGCGGACATGAGTGGCGATCCGAAGCTGGAACGGATTGCCAAGGGCAACGCGCTGGCGCTGTGCGCCACCGGGACCTGGACCGCAAGCTTTGCGCCGGTCCTGGAGCGGATGGTGACTGAGGCCGAGAAGCTCGCAGGCACTCCGCAAAGCATCTTCATCGACGTCTCCGAAATCGCCAAGCTCGACACGTTCGGCGCCTGGCTGATCGAGCGGCTGCGCCGCAGCCTGACCAAGGGACCTGTCGAGGCGCAGATTGCGGGTCTGTCCGCCAATTATTCCAGCCTCGTGGACGAGGTGCGGCGGGTCAGGGCGGCGGCCGTGGTCGACAGCAACCCGATCACCATCTCCGGCATGCTGGAGCAGATCGGCCGGGCCGTGGCCGGCGTCGCCGGCACGGTGGCGGGCCTCGTCGACATGCTCGGCGCCGTGCTCGCGGCGTGGTTTCGCGTCCTGAGTCATCCGCGCTCGTTCCGCCTGACCTCGACCGTGCATCACATGGAGCAGGTCTGCTGGCGCGCGGTGCCGATCATCGTGCTGATCACCTTCCTGATCGGCTGCATCATCGCGCAGCAAGGTATCTTCCATTTCCGCCGTTTCGGCGCCGACATCTTCGTCGTCGACATGCTCGGCGTCCTGGTGCTGCGCGAGATCGGCGTGCTGCTGGTCGCGATCATGGTCGCGGGCCGTTCGGGGAGCGCCTACACCGCCGAGCTCGGCTCGATGAAGATGCGCGAGGAGATCGACGCGCTGCGCACCATGGGGTTCGATCCGATCGAGGTGCTGGTGCTGCCGCGCATGATGGCGCTGGTGCTGGCGCTGCCGATCCTGGCATTCCTCGGCGCCATGGCCGCGCTCTATGGCGGCGGTCTGGTGGCCTGGCTCTATGGCGGCGTTCAGCCGGAGGCGTTCCTGTTGCGCCTGCGCGACGCCATCTCGATCGATCATTTCATCGTCGGCATCGTCAAGGCGCCGGTCATGGCGGCCGTGATCGGCATCGTCGCCTGCGTCGAAGGGCTGGCCGTGCAGGGCAGCGCGGAATCGCTGGGTCAGCACACCACCGCGTCGGTGGTGAAGGGTATCTTCTTCGTCATCGTCATGGACGGCATCTTCGCCATCTTCTTCGCCTCGATCGGGATGTGACGATGGCAGGCGAGATACAGGATCCGATCATCCGCGTCCGCGACATCACCGTGCAGTTCGGCGCGACGCGCGTGCTCGACGGGCTCAACCTCGACGTCAAGCGCGGCGAGATCCTGGGCTTCGTCGGTCCCTCCGGCGCGGGCAAGTCGGTGCTGACGCGCACCATCATCGGCCTGGTGCCGAAGGTCGCAGGCTCCATCGAAGTGTTCGGCGTCGACCTGGATTCCTCGAGCACGTCGCAGCGGCGCAACGTCGAGCGGCGCTGGGGCGTCCTGTTCCAGCAGGGCGCGCTGTTCTCCTCGCTGACCGTGCGGCAGAACATCCAGTTTCCGATGCGCGAATATTTGCGCGTCTCGCAGCGGCTGATGGACGAGATCACCATGGCCAAGCTCACCATGGTCGGCCTCAAGCCCGAGGTCGCCGAGCGTTTCCCGTCGGAGCTCTCCGGCGGCATGATCAAGCGCGTGGCCCTGGCGCGCGCGCTGTCGCTCGATCCCGACCTCGTCTTCCTGGACGAGCCGACCTCCGGCCTCGACCCGATCGGCGCCGGCGACTTCGACGAGCTGGTCCGGACCCTCCAGCGCACTTTGGGGCTGACCGTTTTCATGGTAACCCACGACCTCGACAGCCTTTACACCGCATGTGACCGCATCGCCGTTTTAGGGAACGGTAAGATCATTGCGGCAGGGTCGATCGCCGACATGCAGGCCTCGCAGCATCCCTGGCTGAGGCAGTATTTCCATGGCAAGCGCGCCCGCGCGGTCATGGGTTGAGTAGCTGGGTTGAGTAGCCGGAGCACCTGATGGAAACGCGGGCGAATTACATATTGATCGGCTCGTTCACGCTGGCGGTGATCGCCGCCGCGGTCGGCTTCGTGCTGTGGTTTCAGTCGCTGCACACCACCAAGCAGCGCAGCCCGCTGCGCGTCGTGTTCGAGGGGCCCGCGGCGGGCCTGCGCAACGGCGGCAGCGTCAATTTCAACGGTATCAGGGTGGGCGAGGTGGTCTCCGTGAAGCTCGACAACCCGCGGCGGGTTGTCGCACTCGCGATGATCGAAAACAACGCTCCGATCCGCAAGGACACGCTGGTCGGCCTCGAATTCCAGGGCCTCACTGGTGTCGCCGCGATCTCGCTCAAGGGCGGCGAAGAGGCTGCAGCCCCGCCGCCGCTCGACCAGGACGGCATCCCGACGCTGACCGCCGACCCCAACAAGCTGCAGGACGTCACCGAGGCGATCCGCGCCACGCTGCAGAACATCAACAAGATCGTCGCCGACAATCAGGACTCGGTGAAGAACTCGCTGAAGAACCTCGAGACCTTCACCAACTCGCTGGCGCGCAATTCCGAGAAGATCGACGGCGTGATGGCGAAGGTCGACGGCGTCATGCTCAAGGCCGACAACCTCATGCTCGGCCTCAACACGCTGGCCGGCGGCAAGGACGGCGGCGAGCTGTTCCAGGCGGTGAAGTCGATCCGCGAGCTGGCCGACGATTTCGACAAGCGCTCCGGCGCATTGATGGCCGACGGCCGCCGCACCCTCGGCGACATCAGCCGTGCCGTGAACAATTTCGACCGCAACCCGACCCGCGTCCTGTTCGGCGCCAGCAATTCATCGCAACCCGCCCCGCCGCCCGAGCCGCCCAAGCCGGCGCCCGCCGCGAGCGGCAGGCGGTAGGTGGCGGGAGCGTTCGCACGAGATGAGAGAGGGCGCATGCTCTCTCCGCCGTCATTGCGAGCGAAGCGAAGCAATCCAGACTGTCTCTGCGGCGGCAGTCTGGATTGCTTCGTCGCTTCGCTCCTCGCAATGACGAGCTTGCGACCCGTGTCCCGGACGCGCTGCAACGCTCTTGGCGTTGCTGCGCAGAGCCGGGACCCAGAAAGCCACACCGTACGATGCCGCGTGGGCCCCGGCTCTGCAGCGCACCGCTAAAGAAGCGCTGCGCTGCGTCCGGGGCACGAGAGCGCGGATGACGCACTCAAACAAAAACGGAGGCCGAGAGGCCTCCGTTTTCTTTCGCTGTTCGTTGCTATCGGCCGCTTACCCCAGGCGGCCCGCCGCGTGCGCTAGCAGCGTGTACACCAGGCCCGTCTCCGAGATCAGGTGGCTGCGCAGCTCCTGCGGGCCGCGGCCGTCGCGGGCGACTTCGTCGAGCAGGCGCTCGAACTCGGCTACGTAGCGGTCGACCGTGCCCTTGAAGTTGCGGTCGGCGCGGTACTTGCGGGCGACCTCGTCGAAGGCCTTCTGGCCGGCGGGCGTGTAGAGGCGCTTGGTGAAGGCCTTGTTCTCGCCGCGCTGGTAGCGGTCCCACATCTCGGCGGCGAGGTTGCGGTCCATCAGCCGGCCGATGTCGAGCGACAGCGATTCCAGCGGATTGCTGCTCGCCTGCGGGGCCTGCGGCTGCGGTGCAGGGGCAGCAGCACGGCCACGGGGAGCCTCACGGCCGTTCGGAGCGCCCTGGTTGGCGTCCGTGCGGTTGAGCAGGTCCGACAGCCAGCCGTCACGGTTCTGGTCGTTGTTGCCGGGCGCGACCGGCGGCGCTTCGGTGCGGCGCGCGGCCGGCATGCCGAGGTCCGGCGGCGGCAGCGTCGAAGCGCTGCCGATGTCGCGCATGCGGGTCTCCGGCGCGCGGCTGCCGACGGCGGCCAGCACCGGCTCTTCCTGGCGCTGCACGCTGGCGCGGCCCGCCGTGGTGACGTCGAGCCCGCGGCCGTGCTGGGCCACGATGCGGTTGAGCTCGGCGAGCGCCTCGATCTGGTCGACGATCACCTTGCGCATCTGCGCCGTGCTCTCGGCGGCCTCCTGCGGCATCTCGAGCACGCCGCGGCGCAGCTCGTTGCGGGTGGCTTCGAGCTCGTTGTGCATCTCGAAAGCCATCTGCTTCATGCTGGCGACGAGGTTGGTGAACTTCTCGGTCGACTGCTTGAACATCGCATCCGCCTCATCGGTGGTCTGGCGGTAGATGTCGTGCATGGCCTCGATGGTCTGCCGGTGCTCCTCTTCGGATGCCGCGCGCACCGCCTCGAACTGGCGGGTGATCGCAGCCGAGCCGGCGCCGGCGGTCTCGGCGACGACGCGGGCGATGTCGCGGGCGCGCTCTTCGGCAGCCGCCAGCGATTCATCGAGCAGGCCGGTGAAGCGCGACAGCCGCTGGTCGAGATCGGCCGTGCGCAGGTCGATCGTGGTGACGAGCGATTCCAGCGCCTGCTTGCGCTCGGCGAGCGAGGCGGTGGTGTTCTTGTTGCTCTGCTCTACGACCTGGGCGGCCTCGACCAGCGCCTGGCCGTGCTTGTCGAACTGGGTCGACAGCTCGCCGAGATCCTGCAGCGCCTTCGTGGTCTTGCTGTTGAAGACGTTGAGCTGCTCTTCCAGGTTCTGCGTCGCCGCGCCGTTGCGCGAAGTGACGTCGTTCATCGCCGAGACGAAGTCGGCGACGCGGGTCACCAGCGCCCGCTCGAGCGAGTTGAGGTTGTCGTGCGCACCGGTCAGCACCTCCTGAAGCAGGATGTTGCCTTCGCGCAGGCGCTCGAACAGGGCGACCGTGTCGGTGCGCAGGATCTTGCTGGTCTCCTGCATCTCGGTGACGGCCGCAATCGAGACCTGGCGCGACTGGTCGATCGCGGAACGCGACGACTGCTCGAGATCCTTGAGCGACTTGCTGACCGCACTGGTGGCGACCTCGCTCGCGGCGTTGATGGTGCGGGCGACTTCCGAGCCGTTGCCCATCATGGTCTGCGAGAAGGCCTGGCCGCGCGTCTCGATCGACTTCAGCGCGTCGGAGGTGACGCGGTCGATGTCGAGCGTGAGCTGGCTCGTCTTCGTGCCGATCGCGTCGACCAGCGCACCGCGCTTGGCGTCGATCATGTTCGACAGACGGTCGGCCTGCTGCTGCACATAGGTGACGATCTCGTCGGTCTTGCCGGTCATGGCCTGGCCGAAGCTGGAGCTGGCGGCGAGGACCGAACGCTCGACGTCGGCCGAGCTCGACTTGACGCGCGAGCTCGCCTCGTTGGAGGCGGAGATCAGCGCGTTCTGGGCGTTGAGCGCGCTGGTCTGGATGTCGTTGGTGGCGTTGGCGGTGGCCGCGCTCAGCGTGCGCTCGATCTCGGTCGAGATCGTGCGGATCTGGCTCGCGGCGTCGGCCGAGGTCGAGGTCAGCGAGATCTGGGCCTCACGCGCGCTGTTGAGGATGGTCGAGGCGGTGTCGGCGCCGACCGCGGTCAGCGTGCGCTCGATATCCGTCGTCAGCGACTTGATCTGGCTCGCCGCGTCGGTCGAGGCGGAGATCAGCGTGCCCTGGGCCTCGCGAACGCCGCTGGTGAGCGCCTCGATGGTGGCGCCGCCGGCGGTCGCCAGCGCGCGCTGCATCTCGGCCGCGAGCGAACGGACCTGGCTGGTCTGCTCGGCCGAGACCGCGAGCAGGGTGCTCTGGGCGTCGCGGGCGCTGGTGGTGATCGTCTCGGCGGTGGACTGGCCGACCTGCGAGAGCGAGCGATGCACTTCGGCCGCGAGCGACTTGACCTGGCTCGCCGCGTCCGAGGACGCCGTCACCAGCGTGCTCTGGGCCTCGCGGGCGCCGCTCATGATGGTCTCGGCCGTCGAGGTGCCCGCCATCGTCAGCGAACGCTGCACGTCCGAGGACAGCGCCTTGATCTGGTTGGCGGTCTCGGTCGAGGCCGCGATCAGCGTGCTCTGCGCATCGCGGGCACCGGCGGTGATCGACTCCGCGGTGGCGGTGCCGGCCATCGACAGCGAGCGCTGCACGTCGGCGGTGAGCGTCTTGACCTGGTTGGCCGCATCCGACGACGCGGTGACGAGGGTGATCTGCACCTCGCGGGCGCCGGCCAGGATCGAGGCCGCGGTGGCGGAGCCCGCCGCCGACAGCGTGCGCTCGACGTCGGCCGCGAGCCCCTTGATCTGGGTGGAGGCTTCGCCCGAGGCCGCGACCAGCGTCGACTGCGCTTCGCGGGCGCTGGTCAGGATCGAGTTCGCCGCACCGGTGCCGACCGCGGTCAGCGCCTGCTCGACCTCGGCGGAGGTCATCTTGAGCTGGGCGTTGACGTCGGAGGAGACCGTCAGCAGCGACTGCTGGGCGGTGCGCGCGCCGGTCTGGATCGTCTCGCTGGTGTTGACGACGAGATTGGTGAGCGAGCGCTCGGCGTCCTCGACATGCGAGCGGATCGCGGTCGAGATCATCTCGGCGCGGGACATCATGTCCTCGCTGGCCTGGCGTCCGCTGCTTTCAATGCGGCCGGCGACGGCCTCGACGCGCGAGCCGAGCAGGTCCTCGAACTGCGCCACGCGCACGTCGATGTCGCTGGCGACCGAGCCGACCTTGGTCTCGATGGCCTGCTGGATCTCCTGGAAGCGTGCCGTGACCGTGTCGGTCAGATGCGTGCTGCGGCCGTCGATGATCTCGGCGACGCCAGTGATGCGGCGGTCGACGGCCTCGATCGCCTGCGCGGTGCCGTCCGTGAGCGTCGAGCTCAGCAGCGTCAGGCGGGTGTCGATCGACTGCACGGCCTGCGAGGCGCCGTTGGTCACGGACGTGGTCAGGTAGGTGAGACGGGCGTCGATGGATTCGAGCGCCTGCGTCGCGCCGCCGGTGAGCGTCGTCGTGAGGTGCGTCAAGCGGGTGTCGATCGACTGGATCGTCTGCGACGCACCATCGGTCAGCGACGTCGTGAGGTGATTGAGGCGTGCATCGATCGTTTCGATGGCCTGCGACGCGCCGCCGGTCAGCGAGGTCGTGAGGTGGGTGAGGCGCGAGTCGATCGACTGGATGGCCTGCGCGGCACCGTCGGTCAGCGACGTCGCCAGCGTGTTGATGCGTCCGTCGATGGTTTCGGTCATCGACTTCGCGCGGCCGTCGAACGACTGCTCGAGCGCGGCGACGCGGCCGACGAGCTGTTCGTCGAAGGTCCTGATGTGGCCTTCGATGGTGCCGTCGAGGCTGGCGATCTTGCCGTTCAGCGAGGCGTCGATATTGCCGACGCGTTCGCCGATCGTGGTCTCGAACTGCGCGAGGCGCTGGTCGAGCACCGCCGTGATCTGGCCGCCGTTCGACGTGAAGCGGGTGTCGAAATTGTCGACATAGGTCTTCAGCGTCTCAGCGATGTCCTGCGTGCGCTGGCCCATGCGGTCGACGATCTCGCCGCCGAAGGTCTTCACGGTGCGGTCGAACTCGGAGATGTGGCGGGTGATCAGCGCGCCCAGCGTGCCGGAGTCGCGGGCGAACTTCTCGACCAGCTCGGTGCCCTGGTTCCTCACCAGCTCGTCGAACGCGCTCATCTGCAGCGACAGCGAATCGTGCGCGGTCTCGGTCTGGCTGACGACCTTGGCGACCAGGGAGTTGACGGTGGCGTCGAGCGCTTCGCTGGCCTTGTCGCCGCTCGTCATGATCTGGCCGGCGAGGCGGTTGCCGGCGTCGTCGATCTTGGCGGAGATGTCGTTGGAACGCAGCTCGAGCTCGAGCAGCAGCGAGTCCGACGAGTTCTTCAGGCTGTCGTGCACCTGCTCGGTGCGCTCGGAGATGCCGTCGACGATCGCGGCGGAACGCTGCTCGAACTCGCCGGTGATGCGGTCGATGCGCTCGTTCAGCATCTCGTGGACGCGGTCGGCGAGGTCGACGAACTCGTCGTGGACGTGGCCGGTCTTGAAGTTGAGGCTGGTGGTCAGCCGCTCGCTGGCGTCGAGCACGGCGCGCGTGGTCTCGTTGCTGGCTTCCTCGAGGCGGTCGAGCAGGTCGCCGCCGCGCTCGCCGAGCGCCAGGATCATGTTGTCGCCGGCGTTGCTCAGCGCCTGGGTGATGTGGGCGCCGCGCTCTTCCAGCGCGCCGGTGATGGACTTGGCGACCTCGTCGACGCGGGAGGCGATCGCGTCCGAGATCAGCGCGATGTCGTGGCGCAGGTCGATCTGCACGCCGGAAATGGCGCTGCGAACCTGCTCGGCCTGGCCGACCAAATTGTCGCGCTGATGCGCGATGTCCTGGAGCAGGGCACGGATGCGGACCTCGTTGTCGGAATAGGCGCGTTCGAGCGCGGCGACCTCGTTGGCAACCAGCGTCTCGAGCTCGCCGGCGCGCGCAATCGCACGCTCGATGCCGTCGCCCATCGCCGCGACCTCGCGGCGGATGGCCTGGCCGACGGTGACCATGGAATCGGCGGCCGAGCCTTCCGGCTCGGAGAAGCGGATCGCGACCTGCGCCATCGCCTGCGCGATCATGCGCATTTCCTGGCCGCGCCAGACGAGGCTGGCGAGGAAGTAGAACAGCATGATCGGCGCGAAGAACATCGCAACGAGGCCGGCGATGACGAGCACGCCGCCGCTCTGGCCCATGGCAGCCTGGATCGAGGGCAGGAAGCCGACGGTCAGCGCCGCGCAGGCGGCGAGCCAGATGCCGGCGAAGATGGTGGCGAAGGTGTAGACGCTGCGGGCAGGGCGGCCCTTCTGCAGCGCCTGGAGCAACTGACCGATGGTCTCGCGGTCGTCATTGGCGGGACGGCGCGCGGTGCGCGGCTCCTCGACCGGGTCGAACACGGTCGACCGTTCGTTGGCGGCGGGGCGCGGCTCGAAGTTCGGATCGTCGAACACCGGTGGCGCGGCTGGCGGCGCCGGGGGCGCCGTTTCGTTGCGCATCGCGGCGTTGCGGCTGGTATCGGCCGCCGTGTCGCTGATGTTCAGGGCTTCCTGAATCGCAGAAAGCGCAACTTCTGTAGGGTCTTTGACCTTTTTCGGAGTGTTCGCCATGTTCAGTCCGAGCCCTCGTTACTTGTACGCGTCCCCCCGCGAGCCCTGCGCGCGGCGCAAGCCCACAGACCGGATCATGCCGCTTGCGCGGATCTCCGAGCCGTCCCCACCCGAACGGCTTGTCCGCCAATTTCTGCAACATCCTATTGGCAGAGCGTCGCGAATGAAATGCCCGCGATTAAGACATTCTTAATCATCGTTAACAGCATCGGGCCGTAACGCCTTAGCAATCAATGCAATTCTCCACTGGACTCGGCGGATTGCGGCAACTTTTCGTCAATAATCCGGCGGATCTGCGTCAATTTCCCCAAACATTTCGTTAACCATTTCCATGCTTGGGTGAGGGGAACCTGACCGCCGGACCGGCGGCCGTCGCGCGATGCCGGGGCCTGCGCCATGACGCCTGAACTGCAACGGATGGACTGGATGCCCTCGCCCCCGCTTGCGCCGATCGACAGCCCGCTCGACCTCGAGCACCTCTCCCGGATGACGCTCGGCGATGCCGAGCTGGAGCAGGAAGTGCTGGCCATGTTCGCGGAGCAGGCGGCCCGTCTGCTCGCGGCGATGACAGCGTTGCCGGCCGAGACCGGCGCGCTCGCGCACAAGCTCAAGGGCTCGGCGCGCGGGATCGGCGCCTTTGCGGTGGCCGATGCCGCAGCCAGCCTGGAGACTGCGATCCGGACCGGCCATGGCCGGCCCCATGCCTTGGCCGCGCTGAAAGAGGCGGTGGCCGAGGCTCGCGCCGCCATCGCGGCGATGCTGAAGCGTTGAGCCGATACGGCCGCAGCCGGGCTCTAGTCGCTTGTTTTGACGCGTTTTCTTCCCGCAAAGCGGGATTCAATTCGCAACAAAACGCTATGGCGCCGGGCTGATCGACCCGTTATAGGACAGCCGGGACCCTCCTTCATTCAAAGCACCGCGGCAGCACGAGCACACATGGCCAAGATTCACTTTGTCGACCACAAGGGCGAAACCCGCACGGTGGAAATCGAGAACGGCGCAACCGTGATGGAAGCTGCGATCCGCAACAGCATTCCCGGCATCGAGGCCGAATGCGGCGGCGCCTGCGCCTGCGCGACCTGCCATGTCTATGTCGACGAAGCCTGGCGCGAGAAGGTCGGCAGCCCGACGCCGATGGAAGAGGACATGCTCGACTTCGGTTTCGACGTGCGCCCGAATTCGCGCCTGTCTTGCCAGATCAAGGTCTCCGACGAGCTCGACGGTCTCGTCGTGGCGACGCCCGAGCGCCAGGCCTGATCGTCTCCAAGCAGGCTAACCAAGTAGACTAGATGCTCGGCGGCGCGACCTCGATGCCGCGCTTGTGCCAGGGTCTGAGCTTCTCGATCACCTCTGCGGTCAGCGGCGCGGGTCGCCGCGTGGCCTCGTCGAGCAGGACGCCGACCGACGTCGCCGACGCAATGCACGTGCCGTTCGAGAACACGACCTGCTCGAATGTCACCGACGTTCGCCCGAGCTTGACCACGCCGAGGCCAAGCTCGATCGTGCTCGGCCAGTGCAGCTCGGCGCGAAAGTGCATGTCGAGCCGCACCATGATCCAGGCCAGGCCCGGCGGGGTCAGCCCGTATTCGGGAAGCTTCATCAGCGTGACACGGCCGGTCTCGAAATAAGTGGCGTAGACCGCGTTGTTGACGTGCTGGTTCGGGTCCAAGTCGCCGAACCGGACGTTGTCGCTGAGGCGAAACGGAAAGTCCTCGAGGTGCGGGGTCGTGTCGAGGCGGGCTGGTGCGTTCACCGGTTGATCTCCGTCATATCCATGCTCGTTACAGCCCAGTTATTCTGGCCCGGCAAGTGGGCGCGGCTGTGGGGCGAACCCGCTTTTATGCCTTCCCTGTTCCATCCCCGTTGGCTAGACAGGCAGGGTCACCTCTGCCCAACGGGCGCCGTCCAACCGATAACGACCGATAAAGAGACGACATGAGCGACGTGATCAAAACCGATGTGCTGATTATTGGCGCCGGCCCGTGCGGTCTGTTCGCCGCCTTCGAGCTCGGCCTTCTCGACATGAGGGCGCACTTCGTCGACATCCTCGACAAGGTCGGCGGCCAGTGTGCCGAGCTCTATCCGGAAAAGCCGATCTACGACATTCCCGGCATTCCGCATGTGTCGGGGCAGGGGCTGACCGACGCGCTGATGGAGCAGATCAAGCCGTTTCATCCGACCTTCCATCTCGGCGAGATGATCGAGACCGTGGAGAAGATCGGCGATCCCTTGTTTCGCTGTACCACGGATGCCGGCAAGGTGTTCGAATGCAAGGTGGTGGTGATCGCGGCTGGCGGCGGCTCGTTCCAGCCCAAGCGTCCGCCGGTGCCGGGCATCGAGGCCTATGAAGGTACTTCGGTGCACTACGCGGTGCGCAAGATGGAGACGTTCCGCGACAAGAACGTGCTGATCGTCGGCGGCGGCGATTCCGCGCTCGACTGGACGCTCAATCTGCATCCGATTGCGAAGCGCATCACGCTGCTGCATCGGCGCGACGAGTTTCGCGCAGCGCCCCACAGCGTCGAGCAGATGCGCGCGCTGGTTGCCGGCGGCAAGATGGATCTGCGGCTCGGCCAGGTCACCGCGCTCTCCGGCGCCGACGGCAAGCTCGCCGGCGCGACCGTCAAGGGCAACGACAACAGCATCACCGAAATCGCCTGCGACACCATGCTGCCGTTCTTCGGGCTGACCATGAAGCTCGGCCCGGTCGCGAACTGGGGCATTGCGCTGGAGAACAATCTGGTGCCGGTCGAGACATCCGCGTTCGAGACCAACGTATCAGGCATCTTCGCGATCGGCGACATCAACACCTATCCCGGCAAGATCAAGTTGATCCTGTGCGGCTTCCACGAGGGCGCGCTGATGTCGCAAAAAGCCCATCGTTATGTCTATCCGGAGAAGCGGCTCGTGTTCCAGTACACGACCTCGTCCTCCAGCCTGCAAAAGAAGCTCGGTGTCAACTGACGGAAGCGTTCCGGGGCGGCGATGCCCCATGTTTCTGGTGCTGGAACCGTTCGCGAAATCGCCGTAGTCTGCGGCCATCTCGGTCGTGGGCTTGGCCAGGTTTTTGGCTTAGCAAAGTGTTGGCTTAGCAAGGTCTTGGCCCAACGAAGTCTTGGCCCAACGAAGTCTTGGCTCAACGAAGTCTTGGCTCAGCAAGGTGATTGGCTCAGCAAGGTGATGATAATGCGGACTCTCGTTTCCAGCTCTCGGCTGCTCTCCTTCCTCGCGCTCGCATTGTCACTCGCGATGGTGAGGCCGTGCGCGGCGCAGACCGCCGAGCCCACGGCGGCGGGCCTCTGGCAGAAGGTCGAAGACGGCAAGACGGTCGGATGGTTTCTCTTCATTGATCGCAATGGCGTGTTCGAAGGCGTGATCGCCAAGACCTTCCCGCGGCCGACCGACGATCCGAACGAGGTCTGCTCCAAGTGCACCGACGATCGCAAGAACGCGCCGGTGCTCGGCATCTCCTTCGTCCGCAACATGAAGCGCGAAGGGTTGAAGTACGAGGGCGGCAACGTGCTCAATCCGCGCGACGGCCAGATCTGGAAGGCCAACATGCGGGTCAGCCCCGACGGCCAGACCCTGACGCTGCGCGGCTATCTCGGCATCGCGCTGCTCGGCAAGGACGAGACCTGGACGCGCCTGCCGGATGCCTACATCGCGCAGGTCGATCCTGCCATCGTCGCAAAATATTTGCCGGCGCAGGCCGCAGCCGCGAAGCAACCCGCGCCCGCGGCGAAGAAGGGCGGTGCCACAATGGCGCCGGCGAAGCAATAAGGGCGCAGGCCGGCACTGCGCGGCCTCAATAGCTCTCGCCCTGGCGTAGGGGCCTTCCCCGCCACCGGATCTCCAGCCTGTGCGACCACCTTCGCCGAAGGGCGAATGCGCCTCGGAACCTTGCCAGTAGTTCCCCGGAATGCGCGCTGGCGCTGGATTTGCATAGCTGTTGGCAAAGCTGCTGGGGGAGCGAGTCGCCGTCTCCACGCCCGCGCACCATGCGGAGGGCGGACGGCAGCGTTTGCCCCGCGGTGATCACTTCGATCGCGGAGACCACATGAGACCTGCAAGACAGTGTGCCGCCGTGCTGCTGGGGCTGACGGTACTGACGCATTCGGCGCTGGCGCGCGACGACGGCCGCTTCGCCAACTCGCCCTTAAAGCCCTGGTTCGAGAGTCTGCATAGCGAATTCGGGCAATGCTGCTCGGATGCCGACGGCTATGTCATCGCCGATGTCGATTGGGAGTCCGATCGCGGCCGCTACCGCGTGCGCATCGACGAGGAGTGGGTCGTGGTGCCCGACGGCGCCGTGATCACCGTGCCGAACAAGATCGGCCGCACCATGGTGTGGAAGCACTATGTCGACGGCCATCCGCGCGTGCGCTGCTTCATGCCGGGCAGCATGACGTAGACGCGCGTCATTCCGGTCGGCGCGCGGCGCCGAACCCGGAATGACAAAGGCGAGCTTAGTGCGCCTGTTTGTTCGAACCCGCGCTCGCGAGCTGCTTGATCCGCGGCGACAGCACGGAGACCTGCACCGGCGAGGCCGGCATGCCGGCGACGGTCATCGCAGGGCTTGCAGACTGCTCCTCGACGCCGGCGCCGCCGAGCACCTGCACCTGCGTCGCCGTGATCGGAAACGACGTCACTTCGTAAGAGGGAAGCTCGCTGGCGAACGCGGCGGCCGAGCTCGCAATCATGGCGCCGGCAACGGCAATCATCGAGAGAACGCGCATTGGAAAATCTCCGTGGAAAATGTCAATCGGAGGTTTGGTCGCCGCGGTGCCGCGACAGGTTCGCTCGTGCGCGAACAATCCCGTTGCCTTCGGCGCAGATATTGATTGCTTGATGCGAAGGGACGAAACGCGGAAGAAGTTTTCCGCGTCAATATTTCCGGACGGTTTCGCGAAAGGCGCTTGCGGTCTCAGGTCACCGGCGCGGGATTGAACAGTGTAAGGTCGTTGTGGATGCCCCAGCGATCCGACCACGGCTTGGTGCGGCCAGAGGCGACGTCGAGGATCAGGCGGAACAGGTCCCAGCCGGTCTCCTCGATGGTCTTCTCGCCGGTTGCGATCTTGCCGGCGTCGAAGTCGATCAGGTCCTTCCAGCGCCGTGCGAGCTCGCTGCGCGTCGCGACCTTGATCACCGGCGCTGCCGCAAGGCCGTAGGGCGTGCCGCGGCCGGTGGTGAAGACTTGCAGCGTCATGCCGGAGGCGAGCTGCAGCGTGCCGCAGATGAAGTCGCTTGCGGGCGTCGCCGCGAACAGCATGCCCTTCTGCGTCGCCTTCTCGCCGGGCGAGAGCACGCCGGCGATCGCGCTCGAGCCGGACTTGACGATCGAGCCCAGCGACTTCTCGACGATGTTGGCAAGGCCGCCCTTCTTGTTGCCCGGCGTGGTGTTGGCGCTGCGGTCGGCGCCGCCGCGGGCAAGATAGGAATCGTACCAGGCCATCTCGCGCACCAGCGCGCGGCCGACGTCCTCGTTGATGGCGCGGCGGGTGAGCAGCTGGATGGCGTCGCGCACCTCGGTGACTTCCGAGAACATCACGGTGGCGCCGGCGCGGACCAGCAGGTCTGCGGCGAAGCCGACGGCGGGGTTGGCGGTGACGCCGGAGAAGGCATCGCTGCCGCCGCATTGCAGGCCGATGACGAGATCTGAGGCCGGGCAGGTCTCGCGCTTGCGGGTGTTGAGAACTTTCAGGCGTGCCTCGGCCTGGGTCATGATCGCATCGACGATGGCGCCAAAGCCGTCGAAGGCCTCGTCCTGCATGCGCACGATGGCGTCATTCACGCCTTCCGGCACCAGGCGCTCGGGCGCGAGCTTCTCGCAGCCGAGGCCGACGACGAGAATCTCGCCGCCGAAATTGGGGTTGAGCGCGAGGTTCTGCAGGGTGCGGATCGGCACGACAGCGTCGGGCGCGGTGATGGCGACGCCGCAGCCATAGGCATGCGTCAGCGGCACGACGTCGTCGACGTTGGGGTACTTCGGCAACAGCTCGGCGCGGATGCGCTTCACAGCATACTCCATCGTGCCCTTGACGCATTGCACGGAGGAGGAGATGCCGAGGATGTTCTTGGTGCCGACCGAGCCGTCCGGGTTGCGGTAGCCTTCGAAAGTGAAGCCTTCGAGCGGCGGCAGCGGCGCGGGGACGGCGGTGGAGATCTCGAGCTTGTCGAGGGCAGGGGCCTCCGGCATGCGGATGCGCGCCTCGTCCACCCATTCACCGGCCAGGATCGGCGACAGCGCGTAGCCGATGATCTCGCCATAACGGATGATCGGTTCGCCTTCGGCGATGTCGACCAGCGCGGTCTTGTGTCCCTGCGGCACGAAGGCGCGGAGCGTCAGGCCGCTGGCGAAGCGCGAGCCGGCGGGGAGCCCGAAATCATTGACCACGATCGCGACATTGTCGCGCTCGTTGAGCTTGATGTAGCGGGGTTGCTCTTTCGCTGCGACGTCCTGGTCCATCTGCGCTTGCCTCAGAAGTCGTAGGGTGGGCAAAGGCGCAACGCGCCGTGCCCACCGTCTTCACACCGAGCGTAAGCGGTGGGCACGCTTCGCTTTGCCCACCCTACGATATCTCAACCCGGATACGTATAAGCCGTCTTCACCGTGGTGTAGAACTCGCGTGCGTAGGAGCCCTGCTCTCGGGCGCCGTAGCTCGAGCCCTTCCGGCCGCCGAACGGCACGTGATAGTCGACGCCGGCGGTCGGCAGATTGACCATCACCATGCCGGACTCGCTGTTGCGCTTGTAGTGCGAGGCGTATTTCAGGCTGGTGGTGCAGATGCCGGAGGCGAGGCCGAACTCGGTATCGTTGGAGATGGCAAGCGCCTCCTCGTAGTTCTTGGCACGAATGACGGCGGCGACCGGACCAAAAATCTCCTCACGCGCGATGCGCATGTTGTTGTTGGCCTCGGTGAACAGCGCCGGCTGCAGGTAGTGGCCGGGATTCTCGCGCTTCAGCAGCTCGCCGCCGAAAGCGAGCTTGGCGCCTTCGTCCTGACCGATCTTGATGTAGCGCAGGTCCTGGTCGAGCTGGCTCTGGTCGACCACGGGGCCGATATGCACACCGGCCTTGAGCGCATCGTCCACCGACAGGCTGTTCAGGCGTTCGGCCACGGCCGCGACGAAGCGATCATGGATGCCTTCGGTGACGATCAGGCGGGACGAGGCGGTGCAGCGCTGGCCGGTGGAGAAATAGGCGCCGTTGACGGCGACCTCGACGGCGGTCTTGAGGTCGGCGTCATCGAGCACCACCAACGGGTTCTTGCCGCCCATCTCGAGCTGGAACTTCTTCATGGGGTTCGAGAGCACGCAGGCCTGCGCGATCTTGCGTCCCGTCTGCACCGAACCGGTGAAGGAGATCGCGGCGACGTCAGGATGCTCGAGCAGGGTCTGGCCGACCACCGAGCCGGAGCCGACGACGAGATTGAACACGCCCGCGGGAATGCCGGAGCGGGTGATGATCTCGGACAGCGCGTGCCCCGAGCCGGGCACCAGCTCGGCCGGCTTGAACACGACGGTGTTGCCGTAGCAGAGCGCCGGCGCGATCTTCCAGGCGGGGATCGCGATCGGGAAATTCCAGGGCGTGATCATGCCGATGACGCCGACCGGCTCACGGGTGAGCTCGACGTCGAGGCCGGGACGCACCGAAGCGCCCTTCTCGCCAATCAGGCGCAGCGCTTCGCCGGCGAAGAACGCGAAGATCTGGCCGGCGCGGGCGACCTCGCCGATGCCTTCAGGCAGGGTCTTGCCTTCCTCGCGCGCGAGCAGGCGGCCGAGCTCTTCCTTACGGGCGAGGATCTCGAGCGAAATCTTGTTCAGCGCGTCGAAGCGCGCCTGCGGGGTCGACTGCGACCAGGCGGGGAAGGCGGCCTTCGCGGCGGCGATGGCCTTCTCGGTCTGCGCCTTGTCGGCCTTGGCGTATTCGCCGACGAGATCATTGGTGTTGGAGGGGTTGATGTTCCTGGTGATGCCGGAGCCGTCGACCCATTCGCCGCCGATGAAGTTCTTCAGGATTGCTGTCATCTTTTTCCTCCAGGGGAACGTTTTTAACGGACGAGACAGGGACGCTTGTCGTCAAACGTCCAGCCGGGGATCAGGTCCTGCATGGCCATAGCGTCATCCCGGCCGCCGAGTCCATGCTTCTTGTAGAGCTCGTGCGCGGCCTCGATGGCGGCGGGGTCGATCTCGATGCCGAGGCCCGGGCGGTCCGGGACGGCGATCTTGCCGCCCTTGATCTGGAGCGGCTCTTTGGTCAGGGCCTGGCCGTCCTGCCAGATCCAGTGGGTGTCGATCGCGGTGACTTTCCCTGGAGCGGCGGCGCCGACATGGGTGAACATGGCGAGCGAGATGTCGAAATGATTGTTGGAGTGCGAGCCCCAGGTCAGGCCGTTGTCACGGCAGGTCTGGGCCACGCGCACCGAGCCTTGCATGGTCCAGAAATGGGGATCGGCCAGCGGGATGTCCACCGCCCCGAGCCGCAGCGCATGGGAGAGCTGCCGCCAGTCGGTGGCGATCATGTTGGTGGCGGTCGGCAGGCCCGTTGCGCGGCGGAACTCGGCCATGATCTCGCGGCCGGAGAAGCCGGCCTCGGCGCCGCAGGGGTCTTCGGCGTAGGCGAGGATGCCGTGCATGTTCTTGCAGAGGCTGATCGCCTCATCGAGCGACCAGGCGCCGTTGGGGTCGAGCGTCACGCGTGCGTTCGGGAAACGTTTTGCGATGGCCGTGACGGCCTCGATCTCCTGCTCGCCGCGCAGCACGCCGCCCTTGAGCTTGAAGTCGGCGAAACCGTAATGATCGTGGGTGGCCTCCGCCAGCCGCACCACGGTCTCGGGCGTCATCGCCTCCTGGTGGCGGAGGTTGAACCATTCCGCCTTGCCGGTCTCGCCGGTGACATAGTCGAGCTTCGACCTGCGGCGATCGCCGACGAAGAACAGATAGCCGAGCGTCTCGACGCTGCTCCGCTGCTGGCCTTCGCCGAGCAGCGCGGCGACGGGCAGTCCGAGATGCTGGCCGAGCAGGTCGAGCAGCGCGGATTCGATCGCGGTGACCGCGTGGATCATGACGCGGAGGTCGAAGGTCTGCTTGCCGCGGCCGCCGGCGTCGCGGTCGGCGAAGGCGGTGCGGACGTCGGCGAGGATGTTGTTCATCGCGCCGACGGTCTTGCCGATCACGAGGTCGCGCGCGTCCTGTAGGGTCTGCCAGATCTTCTGCCCGCCCGGCACCTCGCCGACGCCGGTGTGACCGGCATTGTCGGTGAGGATGACGATATTGCGGGTGAAGAACGGTGCATGCGCGCCGCTCAGGTTGAGAAGCATGCTGTCGCGGCCCGCGACCGGGATCACCTGCATCGCCGTGACCACAGGTGCACCGGCGACTGACGCGCCGGAAATCTCAGTCTGGGCCATCGCACGCACCTCCCTGTTGTCCTTATTCTGCAGCCTGTTGTGACGATCGTGCGGCGGGCAGCTTCTGCACCAGCGCGGTCAGCTCCGCCATCTCCTGCTCGGTGAGATCGGTGAGCGGCGGACGGACCGGGCCGGAATCGCGGCCGATCACCTTCATGCCGGCCTTGATGATCGAGACCGCGTAACCCTTCTTGCGGTTGCGGATCGCGATCAGCGGCAGGATGAAATCCTTCAGGCCGGCCTGGATCGTGGCGTGGTCGCGCTTGCGCACCGCGGCGTAGAAGTTGGTGGCGAATTCCGGCACGAAGTTGAACACGGCCGAGGAATAGGTCGTCACGCCCATGTCGAGATAGGGCAGCGCGAAGGTCTCGGCGGTCGGCAGGCCGCCGACATAGGTGAGGCGGTCGCCGAGCTTGGTGTAGACGCGGGTCATCAGTTCGATGTCGCCGATGCCGTCCTTGTAGCCGACGAGGTTCGGGCAGCGCTCGGCAAGGCGTGCGAGCGTGTCGGGCTGCAGGATCGCGTTGTCGCGGTTGTAGACGATCACGCCGATCTTCACGGCGGCGCAGACCGCCTCGACATGCGCGGCAAGGCCTTCCTGTTCGGAATGGGTGAGGTAGGGCGGCAGCAGCAAGAGGCCGTCGGCGCCGGCCTTTTCCGCACCGATGGCGATCTCGCGGGCGATCGCGGTGCCGTAACCGGTGCCGGCGAGCACGGGCACGCGGCCCTTGGTCTCGTCGACGGCGACCTTCACGACCTGCGGAACCTCTGATGGCGTCAGCGAGAAGAACTCGCCGGTGCCGCCTGCGGCGAAGAGACCTGCTACGTCATAACCGCACAGCCAGTCCATGTTGGCGCGGTAGGTCGCCTCGTCGAAGGAATGGTCCGCCCTGAACGGCGTGACGGGGAAGGACAGGAGGCCCGAGCCGATCTTCTGGGCCATTTCCTGCGGGGTCATCTTGCTCATGGGCGCTCCCTTGTCGTGTTGCGGAGGACGCAAGCAGAGGCCGCGCGTCCATGCGCCGTGGTTTAGGAGACCGTTCGATGCGCGTCCAAGCCAAAGCCTATATCGACCGATGCGGATTGAGCATCAATCCTCGGCCGGCTCCGCGGAGGACAATTCGCCGGCGATCTTGACCAGCGCCGACAGCAGCGGGTTCTCGTCCTCGCGCCGCCACACCATGAAGAGCTCGACGGGCACACGGGTGCGCAGTTTCAGCGGCCGCAGGCGCACGTCGGAGATCTTCAGGTTCGCCGCCGCCGCTGGCACGATGGCAAGGCCGAGGCCGGCGCGCACCATCGCGAGGATGGAGTGGATCTGGCTGAGATGCTGGACGTAGCGCGGCAGCACGTCGGCGCGGGTGAACAGCGCCACCAGCAGATCGTGGAAGTAACGGCTCTCATAGGGCGAGTACATCACGAAGGGCTGGTCGTCGAAATCCTTGATGGTGATGCCGTCGGCATTCGCCAGTGGATGTTTTTTCGGGATCGCGGCGAGCAGGGGCTCGGCGACGACGCGGCGGCTGGCAAGTTCGGGCCGCGCGATCGGCGGCCGCAGCAGGCCGGCGTCGATCTGACCCGAGGTCAGCGCCTCGAACTGGTCGCCCGACACCATCTCCTTCAGCGAGAAGTCCACCTCGGGCAGCTTGGCACGGCATGCGGCGACGAGCTCGGGCAGGAAGCCATAGGCCGCGGCCGCGGTGAAGCCGATCTTGAGCGAGCCGGTCTTGCCGAGCGCGATACGACGGGCGACCTGCGAGGCGCTCTCGGCAAGCTTGAGGATGCGCCGCGCCTCCGGCAGGAAGCTGCGCCCCGCGGGCGTCAGGCGCACCGAACGGCTGGTGCGCTCCAGCAGCGGCGCATCGATGATGTGCTCGAGCACCTGGATCTGCCGGGACAGCGGCGGCTGGGTCATGTTCAGCCGTGCGGCGGCGCGGCCGAAATGCAATTCCTCCGCCACCGTGACGAAACAGCGGAGCTGGTTGAGGTCGAACATCGATACATGCCTTAGATGGATAAGGCGTTTCCCCGGCACTTCTAGCATCGATCACCCCCAAAACAAAGACGGCGGCTTTGTGGGCCGCCGTTGAGTTGCCTGGTCAAGCTCCCATGGGAGCCCTCAGGAGGAACAGCCTGATGCGAGACCGCCTCACGTCCGCTGCGGACACCACTGCGCTCATCACGCGCTTCCCTTAAGTCTCGGCCCGTTTTCCCCGACACGAGTCCTAGAGGCGCGCGCGGCGAAGTGTCCAAGTTCAAGGCAGTATCGATCGATGCCGTTTTTGGATTGATGGAACGGCAGGTGAGGAGGACGGTGCTGGCGACGGCCGTGCTCTACTGCCGCGCGCTCGGAAGCAGCTGCGGCAATAGTCCGCGCGTCACGTTCGGCGGCACCGCATCGAGCCCGAGCGCGGCGCTCGCCGCCGGCAGCGCCGCATCGGCCATCGCGGCGTGACCTTCGGCGCTCGGATGCACCGCGCCGCCGTAGACGGCGGAGAGCACGCCCCAGGTCGCGTCGTGGATGTCGGTCGGCTGGCTCGCCGCCGGCAGGCCCTGCGGATAGGTCATCGCGGCGAAATAGCTGTCGTTGGCGTCGCGGACCCAGCGCGCGCGGGGCAGGTAGGCGCGGTATTCCGAGGCGCCGCGGCCGCACAGCATCGGCTGGCTCGCCGCGCTCACGATATCGGGATTGAAGCTCTGGCCGTTCTCGGCAAAGCAGCTGCGGTCGAATTCGGGATCGTTGGCGGAACGGGCGCAGAAGCCGTGCTCGGCGAACGCGGCCTGGTGCGCGTCGACGAAGGTCATGCGGTCGGCTTCGGGATCGCGGCACAGCGCACCGCGGGTGCAGGTGGCGAGCCCCTTCAGCTGCGGCAGGAATTCGCTGTCGACGAAGGCGGAGACGCGGGCGAGGCGCTGCGGATCGGTGTTGAAGGACGGGTGGATGTCGAAGCCGGCTCGGCCGCCGCGGCAAGGCGCGCCGCCGTCGGCGAGCGCAGGATTGGCGTAGGAGACATAGACCACGTGCGAGAGATCGCCGCCGACCAGCGGCTTCA
This sequence comes from Bradyrhizobium sp. NC92, assembly GCF_025200865.1. Taxonomy (NCBI): domain Bacteria; kingdom Pseudomonadati; phylum Pseudomonadota; class Alphaproteobacteria; order Hyphomicrobiales; family Nitrobacteraceae; genus Bradyrhizobium; species Bradyrhizobium sp. NC92. The sequence continues at coordinate 5,656,955 of NZ_CP104171.1, read as the reverse complement.
GCGCCTCGCGCAGCTTGACGAAGTTCTGCGGCAGCTCGCGTTGGAGCGCATCGCGGGAATCGTCGACGCTCGCCATCACGCCGGAGCGGCGGAACAGCGCGCGCTCGGTCGCGGTGTCGACGATGACGTCGGCGACGAGGCCGGAGAAATAGACGTCGTTGGCGCCGACCGAGAGCAGCACGAGATCGAGCGTGCGCTCGGGCTGGCGCTTCTTCGCCGCGGTGACGGCTTCCCGCAGCTCGGCGACTTGCGCGTTCACGCTGGTGTTGCAGACGCCGGTCTTGCCGGGCGGGCATTCGCGGGCGCGCTGGGAGCCGAGCAGCCCGTCGCCGATGCTGGCGCCGGTGCAGGCGAGCGGCAGGAAGGTCACGGCGATGTGGGTGTAGCGCACCGCGAGCGCCAGCGCGGTGCGGGCCTGGTAGCTGTAGAGCGAGCGATGGCAGGGCGCATTGAACCAGAGCGCGCTGTAGCGTTGCCAATTGGCGAGCGTATCGGGCGCCTCGCAGGCGCGGCCGCCTTTGAAGCCGTGGCGGCTCGGACGATAGTACTGCGCACCTGCGGTGCCGAGATAGGAGCGGAAGCAAAAGCCTTCGTCCGACAGTGCCAGCGGCCGGTCCGGATTGCCTTCGCCGGAGGCGATGCTGTCGCCTAGACCTGCGATGAAGATGTCGCGCACCTGGATCTCGGTCTGGACCCGCTGGGTCGGATCGGAGCCGGCGGAGACATCGACGGTCGCAACCGTCTGCTTGCCGTAGCGGACGCGCAAATTGATCGGCTCGGCGCAGTCGAAGGTCGAGGCCTGCGGGCCGTCGCCGTCATCGAACGACCAGGCGCAGGTGGCGCCGACCGGCACCGCGCCGGTCAGGCGCACCGTGACTGGATGGTCGATCGGCGTGATGTAGTTCTCTTTGACGTTGTCGCGGGTGCAGGGCTGGTTGACCCGGCCCTGCAGGTCGATGCAGAGCCTGTTGACCATGTTGCGGGCCCAGCCGCGGCCCTCGCTCTGGAGCTCCAGGGACTGCTCGGCGGCCAGAATGCTGCGGTTACGCGCGTTCTCGACATGAAGCAGGAAGTCGCGCTCCTCACGGAACAGGCGGAAGCGGTTACGCACCTCCCAGCTGATCTGCATGGCGCCGGCGTCCTGCGCGGCGGCCCGCTCGGGCAAAGCAGTCAGGATACCGGCAAGCAGCACAGCGCCTGCCGAGAGGGTGCGAAGGAATAAGGTGATCATGGCCCGCGTCTTCAACGGCAAAGTTGAGGCGGAAATAAGAGAGGATTGCGCCCCGGCCTGCAACCTTTGCCCGATGATTTCCGGGGGGGGGGCGCTTGACGGCTCTTGACGGCTCTTGGCGGCTCAGCGCTTGCTGGCCTGCCGCAGCAGGCGTTCGCGCTCCATCGGCGTCACCTCCTTGGGCAGGTTGGCCTGCGCGCAGGCTTCCGCCAGCCGCCGCCGCTCCTGCCACGGCGCGACCACATTCATCCAGAGCTCGCGCGTGCCCATGATGGAGATGGCGAGGCCGAACGGGATCACGAAATAGAGAATGCGGAACACCAGCAGCGTCGCCAGAAGCTCCTCGCGGCCGAACTGGGGCAGCGCCACCAGCATGGCCGCATCGAACACGCCGATCGAGCCGGGGGCGTGGCTGGCAAAGCCGATCAGGGTCGCCAGGATGAACACGACCGCGAGCGACATGAAGTCGATTGGCGGGTTGGAGGGCATCAAGAGGTACATCGCCGTGGCGCAGAAGCCGAGATCGACGACGCCGATCAGGATCTGCACCAAGGTCAGCGGCGCCGAGGGCAGCACCACCTTCCAGCCCTTCTGGCCGAGCTCGCGGCGCTTCTCGCCCATGCAGAGCCAGACGAGATAAGCCCCGATCGATGCGAGTCCGCCGAGGGCGATCAACCGGTTGAGCGACGAGGGCAGCTGATCCATCGAGGAGGCCGCATCCGGATGGACGGCCATGCCGATCGAAAGCACGAAGATGTTACCGAGCCAGAAGGTCAGGCCCGACAGGAAGCAGATCTTCGCGACGTCGATCGCGTTCAGCCCATAGTCCGAATAGATCCGGAAACGGATCGCGCCGCCGGTGAAGACCGTGGCTCCGATGTTGTGGCCGATCGAATAGGACGTGAAGCTGGAGAGCGCCGCGATGCGATAGGGCACGTGCTTCTTGCCGATCGTTCGCAGTGCAAAAAAATCGTAGAAGGTCAGCGTACAGAACGCGAAGAAGACGCAGATCGCCGCCAGGCCGATATTGCCGCGGGGAATCTCGGTCAACGCGGTCAGGATGACCCCGGTATCGATGCCCTTGAGGGTCCGCACCAGCGTGGTGATCGCGAAGGCGATGATGAAGATGCTCGCGGCAACTCCGAGCCGTCGCCAGCCGATCCATCTCTTGAAGCCGCGTTTCAGCGCGGGCAGCAGTCCGTGCATTCATCCTCCCGGCGGGGGGCAAGAGCGACCGGGCCAGGCATTGGCCGGTCGGGTGCGATCACGGCCAAAGGCAGGCATCGATCGCTAGGCATGATCCAGCTCATTTAAGGCAAAATCAGCGGCTTGTGCAGCCCTTGACAACAATAGGTTCTGCGTGCGGCCGGCAACTTTGTCATACGCAGTTCATATCGGAGGCGCGTTAAGCATATGAGTCGTGAAACCCGGCTCCATGCGCGCCTTCACTGTGCCGACACGGTGTCAAATCCTGGCGCGGTCCGCATTGTTCCAGCGCAAGCGGTATCGGCCTTTTGGAACGTCGATGCCGCGTGGTCGTTAGGCTCCATCAGCAATCGAACATGGCGGAATATGCGGCTTTTCGTGCAAAGCCGGCGCCGCCGTGTTCCCAAGACCCGAGAGGATCGGAACGATGGGACTGTTCACAAAAGACATCAAGACCATGAACGACCTGTTCGTGCATCAGCTCCAGGACATCTATTACGCCGAGCAGCAGCTCACCAAGGCGCTGCCGAAGATGGCGAGCAAGGCCACTGATCCGCAGCTGAAACAGGGCTTTTTGACGCACCTCGAGGAAACCAAGCAGCACGTTGCTCGGCTCGAGGAGGTCTTCAAGATGCACGGCGTCGCGGTGAAGGCGGTCGACTGCCCGGCCATCGACGGCATCATCGAGGAAGCCGACGAGACCGCCGGCGAAGTCGCCGACAAGGCGGTGCTGGACGCGGCCTTGATCAATGCTGCGCAGGCCGCGGAGCATTACGAGATCGTCCGCTACGGCAGCCTGATCGCCTGGGCCAAGCAGCTCGGCCGCAATGATTGTGCGACGGTGCTCGCCAAGACGCTCGAGGAGGAGAAGGCGACCGACAAGAAGCTGACGATTCTTGCCGAGAGCAAGGTGAACCTGCGCGCGGCGAGCTGAGGATAGGTAACCACGAGCGCCGCGCGATATTCCGCGCGGCGCTTTTGCCTGCTCGCCTCCCGCTGCCGTGGTGCTGCTTCGGTGCGCCGTCGCGAGGATCAACAATGTGAGCGAACTCGCTCATCTTCCATTCACCACTTCCGGAGCAGGTTTGTAGCCGGTTACCGATCGTCCACCACTGTCGGCTCAAGTGCGGGTCGATAGGGGCTGGCAATGTATCAAGTTCTCTACTGTCTCACCGACGAACATGACTGGCGATTGGTCGCCCTTGGGGGCGCAGTGTGCCTGCTCGCCAGCGCCGCGGCGATCAGCCTGTTTCAGCGCGCACGCGCGACGCACGGAGCCGGGCGTCTGGCCTGGATCGCCCTGGATGCGGCCGTCAGCGGATGCGGCATCTGGGCGACGCATTTCATCGCGATGCTCGCCTACGGCCCGGGGAGCGCCGGCGCCTACAACATCCCGGTGACCATTCTCTCGCTGATGCTTGCGATCTCCCTGACCTTCGTGGGCCTGAGCATCGCCGTGGCGTCCTCGCGCCAGGGGTGGATCGTCGTCGGCGGCGCCATCGTCGGCCTGGGTGTCGCGGCGATGCATTACACCGGCATGGCTGCGCTGGAGATGCCGGCACGGGTGGATTGGATCGGGAGCACGGTTGCCGCCTCGGTGCTGTTCGGCGTCGTCTTCGCAGCGCTGGCGCTGTTCGTCGCTGCGCGAGGTGACGACATTCGGCATGCGTTGAGCGCGACTGCTCTGTTGACGCTCGCGATCGTCGCGCATCATTTCACCGCGATGGGCGCGGTGCTGCTGACGCCGGACCCGACGCTCGCGATCAGCGGGCTCTCGATCCCGCCCGCCTCCTTGTCGTTCCTCACTGCTAGCGCCGCCGTCGCGATCATCGCGATTGCGCTCGTGGCCGCGCTGCTCGACCGCCGCGCCAAGGGCGAACTGGGCCGTCAGCAGATCGTGCTGGACAGCGCGCTGGAGAACATGTCGCAGGGGCTGTGCATGTTCGACGCCGACGGCAAGATCATCCTGTTCAACGAGCGCTATGCCGCGATGCTCCGTCGTACCGACGTGCCGCTCACCGGCCGCTTGCTGGTCGAGGTGCTCAGGGAAGAGCAGGCCAAAGGCCAGTGGCAGGGCGACGCCGATGAATTCTTCGCCCGCCTCGTCGCCGACGCGCGCGAGGGCCGCACCACGACCGACGTCGTCAACCGGTTCGGCCGCTCCATCCGGGTCGTCAACCAGCCGATGCAGGGCGGCGGCTGGGTCGCGACCTTCGAGGACATCACCGAATGGCTGGAGGCACAGGCCAAGATCTCGCACATGGCGCGCCATGACGCGCTGACCAGCCTGCCGAACCGGGTGCTGTTCCACGAACAGCTCGAGCAGGGACTGCGTCAGACCAAGTCGGGCGACCAGCTCGCGGTGCTTTGTCTCGATCTCGATCACTTCAAGGACATCAACGACTCGCTCGGCCATCCCATCGGCGATGCGCTGCTCAAGGAGGTCGGCCGCAGGCTCAAGTCCACCGTCGGCGAACAGGACACCGTGGCGAGGCTCGGCGGCGACGAGTTCGCGGTGGTCCAGATCGGACGCTCCGAGGAGATCGCCGCGCGATCGCTTGCCGGACGCCTCGTCGAGGTGATCTCGGCGCCTTACCAGATCGACGACCATCAGATCGTGATCGGCGTCTCGATCGGCATCTCGCTGTCGCCGCAGGACGGCAGCAATCCGGACGAGCTGCTCAAGAACGCGGACCTTGCGCTCTATCGCGCCAAGGCGGATGGCCGCGGCACCTATCGCTTCTTCGAGACCGGCATGGATGCGCGTGCGCAGGCGCGGCGCCTTCTGGAAATGGATCTGCGCGCGGCGCTGCAACGCGACGAGTTTCAGGTCTATTATCAGCCGATCCGTGAGGTCGCCAGCGGCCGCGTCGTCGCCTTCGAGGCGCTGCTGCGCTGGAACCATCCGCAGCGCGGGCTGATCGCGCCCATCAGCTTCATCCCGCTCGCCGAGGAGACCGGGCTCATCGTTCAGCTCGGCGAATTCGTGCTGCGCTCCGCCTGCGCCGACGCGGTCACCTGGCCCGACGATGTCGACGTCGCCGTCAATTTGTCGCCGGTGCAGTTCAGGAGCCCGAACCTGATCGCAGCCGTGACCGAGGCGTTGGCCGTATCGGGACTCGGTGCGCGCCGCCTCGAGCTCGAGATCACCGAATCCGTTCTGCTCCAGAACAGCGAAGCGACGCTGACCACGCTGCACGAACTCCGCGCCATGGGCGTGCGGATCTCGCTGGACGATTTCGGCACCGGCTATTCGTCGCTGAGCTATCTGCGCAGCTTCCCGTTCGACAAGATCAAGATCGACCGTTCCTTCGTGTCGGAGCTGGCGACGCGCGAGGATTCCATGGCGATCATTCGCGCCGTGACCGGCCTCGGCCGCAGCCTCGGCATCGTCACCACGGCGGAGGGCGTCGAGAACGACGCGCAGCTCGAGCTGCTCCGGCGCGAGGGCTGCACCCAGGCGCAAGGTTATCTGTTCAGCAAGCCGCGGCCTGCCTCGGATGTCGCGATCATGCTGGAACGGCCGCGGCTGCGCGCGTCGGCTTGAGAGGTCAGCCTCGGCGCAGCGCGAAATGCGCGCCGCAGAACGCCATCACGGCGCCGAGACACAGGGCGGCAAGCCCGGCGAGCACGCCCGAGACGGTCGGGATCGGGCTCGGCGCCGACGCCGCCTGACCCGCTCCCGCGAGCAGGAGCACGCCGACCGCGATCAGGAATTGCCGCATCCGCTGCGGGATCTGTCCGGAGACGGCGCTCTGCATCAGGCTCGCGGTGAAGTAGCCGCCGGAGAAGCCGACGGTGGCGATCAGCCACCATGCGATCGCCGCGCCCGCCGGAATGAACTCGTGCGTATCGGAGCGCCAGAGGCCGCCGAGGTCGAGACCGTAGCGCGCGCCCAGCATGTGCACCGCGAGCGCGAGCAACACACCGGAGATCATTGCGGCGCCGAGAATCAGGCGGCGCGGAAAAAAGGTCGTCTCAGCCATGCCTCGCTTGTAGGATGGCGGGGGGCGATCGCGCAAGCCGATCGCCGATGGGATCATTGATCGACATGCCCGGAGCTGAAGCTGGTTCGGCCACGAGCTACGCCTACAAGGCCTCGCTGATCGGCTCGGCGCATCGCTTCGAGCTGACCGAGCAGGGGCTGTCCTGGCACATCGCCGGCCGCTCCGGCCTGTGGCGCTATGACGAGATCTCGGCGATCCGGCTGTCGTTCCGCCCGGTGTCGATGCAGCAGCATCGCTTCCGCGCCGATATCAGCCGCGCTGGTGGCGGCCGCGTCGCGATCCTGTCGACGAGCTGGCAGACCGCGGCGCTGATGGCGCCGCAGGACAACGGCTTTCGTGATTTCCTGATCGAGCTGCATGCGCGGATGGCGAAGGCGGGCAGCCGCGCCGAATTGACCGCGGGGCTCGGCCGCAAGACCTATGCGGCGGTGCTCGCGTTCCTGGCCGTGCTCGCTGTGGCGATGGCGGGGCTGCTGATCCGCGCGCTTCTGATCGGCGAATTCGCCGGCGTGCTGTTCATCCTCGGCTTCGCCGCGCTGTTCGCCTGGCAGGTCGGCGGCTTCGTGCGGCGCAACCGGCCGCACAGCTACAGCTTCGATCGCGTGCCGAGGGCGCTGCTGCCTTAGGTGCAATCGGTCGCAATCAAACGTGACTTCGCGTGCCGCCGCGAGCGTCGCATCTTGTGGACATGTCAGTCATGGACCGCAGTACCCGTCTGCCGACGGCAGACGAGATCGCCAGAATCAACCACACGCATCTGATCGACACGCCGCTTTGGCCAGCCGACCTGCTGTTCGTGTTCGGTACCCGCGAGGACGTTGGCTTGCGTGTCGACACCGCCGCAAGGCTGTGGCGCGAGGGCCTGTTCCGCTGGTCGATTGTCAGCGGCGGGGTGACGCTTGGCTCGGAGCAATCGGAGTGCAGCATCATCAAGGCCGCAATGGTTGCGGCGGGCATTCCGGCGGACGTTATCCTGGAGGAGGATCGCGCGATGAACACGGGCGAGAACGTCATCTTCTCGCTTCCGATCATCGATGCGGCAATCGGACTGCAGAACATCCGCAGTGTGATCTGCCTCGGCAACACCTGGACCGCGCGGCGTTATCCGATGACGCTGCATCGACATTGGCCGGCGGTCGAGAAGATGCTGCTCACCGTCGATAGTTTCGCGACACCGCGTGCACTCTGGCATACCGACGTCGAATTTCGCCGCCGCATGCTGCACGAATGGGACAAGATCGAACCTTACAAGGCGAGGGGCTTCATCGCGGACTGGCCGCAGATCTGAGCTTTACTCCGTCGAATCGAAATCATCCTCCTTGGTGCCGAGCAGCGAGACGATGGTGCGCAGGCCGGAATCGAGCTGCTCGGGCGAGGGCGGGGCCAGCGCGAGCCGCACCGCATTCGGCGCATGACCGTGCGCGATCGCGAAGGTCGAGGACGGCGTCAGCGCGATGCCGCGCCTTGCTGCTGCGGCGACGAATGTCTGCGAGCGCCAGTGCGGCGGCAGCGTCAGCCAGAGATGATAGGAGCGCGGATCGGCGGCGATCTGGTAGCCGGCGAGCAGTCTTGCGGCTGTCTGCTGGCGGCGCGCGGCATCGATGCGCTTCAGCCGGGTCAGCTCGGCGACGGTGCCGTCGGCCATCAGCCGCTGCCCGGCCGCGAGCGCATGGCCGGAGGCGATCCAGCCGCCGGTGCGCACCGCGCTCATCACACTCTCGCGCAGATGTGGCGGTGCGACGAGGATGCCGAGCGCGAGCCCCGGCGCGACCTTCTTGGACAGGCTGTCGAGCACGATGCAGCGGTCGGGGCCGAGCGCCGCCAGCGGCGTGTCGTCGGCGAGGAAGCCGTAGACGATGTCCTCGATGATGGTGAGATCGAGCTTCTCGGCGATGCGCATGATGTCGGCGCGCCGCGTCGCATTCATGGTGACGCCGAGCGGATTCTGAATGATGGGCTGCAGATACAGCGCCGACAAATGCGCCTCGCGATGGGCCTTCTGGATGGCGTCCGGCCGCGCGCCGAATTCGTCCATGGGGATCGGGACCAGCGTCACCCCGAGCCGCGCGGCGATGCTCTTGACGTAGGGATAGGTCAGCGCCTCGACGCCGCAGCGGCCGCCAGTGGGCACGAGCGCGGCAAGCGCGGCCGCGAGCGATTGCTTGCCGTTGGCGGTGAAGAAGATCTGCTCGGGCTGGGGCGCAAAATCCTTGCGCGCGAGATAGGCGGCAGCAGCCATGCGCGCGCTCTTGGTGCCGGTGCTGGTCGAAACCCGCAGCGCGGATTCCAGCGCATCGATGCGCTCGAGCCCGGCGAGGCTCTTGGCGATCATGGCCCATTGCTGCGGCAACAGCGGATAATTGACCTCGAGATTGATGCGCGCGTCGGCCGGCTCGCTCATGGTCTCGACTTCACGCCTGACGTCGCCGGAGATGAACGTGCCGCGCCCGACCTCGCCGACCACGAGGCCGCGGCGGAGCAATTCCGTATAAACGCGGCTCGCGGTCGAGACCGCGATGCCGCGGTCATAGGCAAAATTGCGCTGCGGCGGCAGCCGGTCGCCGGGCCTTAACGTGCCGTTAGTGATATCGGCCGCAATGGCATCGGCGAGCTTCACGTACTCGAAGTTGGACATATTGCACCGAGAGCAATGTTTTGCTTGCTCCGAGGAGTGTACTGGAGCATTTAAGTTCCATCAAGTTCCGCGATTGAGCCGAGGGGAGCGAGAGCAATCCGACGGCAAATGAGGTGCAGGCGCCACAAGCGCCCGCGCCAACGGCACCTGCTTCGCCGCGCGGGACGAAAGGCCGGAGAAGAAGAATGACCACGATCTCGCAAACTGCCGGGCGGACTTTACGCCCAACCTCATCCAGCGGATTTTTCAGTGCCCTCGCCCTGCGCGTCACCGCGCTGTTCGACCGCCTCGAGCGCCGCTCCGCCGTCAAGACGCTGAACGAGCTCGACGACCGCGCCCTGCGCGACATCGGCATCACGCGCAGCCAGATCGAGGATGCCGTGTACGGGCAGTTCAAGGCCGAGCTGTCGCGGTATCTGTGATCTCCTTCGACTGCGCGTTCCTCGCGTGTCCCGAACGCGCTGCAGCGTGAAACGCTGCTGCGCAGAGCCGGGACCGAGCGACCGCACTCGCTGATGCATGGGCCCCGGCTCTGCAGCGCATCGTCGCACCGGACGATGCTTCGCATCGCCGGGGAGACGCTGCGCTGCGTCCGGGGCACGAGAGCGGTGCCTTCGTACACAGCTGCCCCAACGGCGTCATTGCGAGCGCAGCGAAGCAATCCAGAATCTTTCCGCAGAGGCAGTCTGGATTGCTTCGCTGCGCTCGCAATGACGGAGTCTGCTGCCCCTCAGTGCCTCACCACCAGTACCGAGCACTTGGCATAACGCACGACGTGGCCGGCGTTGGAGCCGAGGAAATAGGTGCGCATCGCCGGCCGGTGCGAGGTCATCACGATCAAATCGGCCTTCATGTGCACGGCTTCCTCCAGGATCTCGTGATAGATGCCGCCCTGGCGCACCACGCTGGAAATGCGGGAAGGCTCGATGCCGGATTCGCGGGCGACGATGGCGAGGGCCTCCTCCGAGGTCTGGCGCTGCTGCTCGTCGAAATCGGCCGGAACGTATTCGGCCAGCATCACCGGCGTCATCGGCAGCACGTTGAGCAGGCGCACGGTGCCGCTCCAGGTCTGCGACAACGTCGCCGCGGTCGCGATCGCCGGCTTGGCGAGATCGGTGTCGGCGAGGTCGATGGGCACGAGGATGGACTTGAACATCTGCGCCTCCCTAGTGACCAAGCTGAACCGACCGGTCGAGACGGCGCCCGCGCGTCTCTAGCCCGATCGAAGCAGCTTGGGGCTGACGAACAGCACCAGCTTGCCGCGGCGGTAGGCCACGTCATCCCAATCCTTGACGTCAAAGTCGAAGATCGCAAGCCCCGCGGTGGGCAGGTTGTGGCCGAGGGCCTTGGCGCCATCAGAATCGCCGCCGCCGATCAGCATCAGGGCGACCTCGTGCATGCCGGGATTGTGGCCGATCAGCAGCAACCGCTTCGGATTGGCCGGGGCGGTTGCCGTGCGAATCGTGTCCAGGATCTGCGCGGGATCGGCGCCGTAGAGTTCCGGCAGGACCTCGACCTGCGGCGCCGGGACGCGGTCCTTCATCGCCTCCCAGGCGATGTCCCAGGTCTGCCGGGCCCGTACAGCGTGGGACACCAATACGATATCGGGGAAGGGGGGATGGGCAGCGAGCCAATCGCCCATCTGCGCGGCATCCTTGTGGCCGCGGTCGTCGAGCCGGCGGTCCTGGTCGCGGCCGCTCGGTGCGTCGGTCTCGGTCTTGGCGTGACGCAGCAGCATCAAACGGCGCATGGCATTCTCGAATCGTTCCACGTCCAGGATAATCTACAGGTGCCGGTTGAGGACAAGGTGACAGGCGCCCGGTTGGTATGAAGCGCGCTGAGATTAGAACGAATCATCACCGCGCTTCAGGTTGTTATTTTGAGCATGATCTTACCGGAAAACCGCTGCACACTTTTCCGGATCATGCTCTAAGAAACGCTATGAGCGAGACTTTCACAAGCGTGTCCCAGGAAGAAGCCGGCTTTCGCGACCGCGTGCGGCTGTCGTTCGATCTCGATGCCGACATTTGTGTGATCGGGGCGGGGCTTGCCGGGCTTTCCATCGCGCTCGAAGCGGCCCGGCTCGGGGCCAGCGTCGCGGTGCTCGAGGGCCGGCATGTCGGCTGGAATGCCTCCGGCAACCAGCTCGGCACCGTGATGCCGGGCTTTGCGCTGCCGCTCGCGGACCTGATCGAGCGCATCGGCTTCGAGGACGCCCGCGAATTGTGGACGCTGTCGAAGCAGGGCGCCGAGTTCGTCCGGGCCAACGCCAGCGAAGAGAACATGCCGGGGATCGGCGTCAGCGACGGCGTGCTGGAGGTCTCCAACGTCGATGCCGGCGACCGGCTGATCAGCCGGTTGCAGATGCTGAACGAGGATTTCGACACCGAGGTCGAGGGCTGGCAGGTCGATCGCGTGCGCCGTGCGCTCAAGACCGACCGTTACTTCCACGGCGTGTATTATCCAAAAGCGTTCCAGGTCGACGGCCGGAAATATGTGCACGGCCTTGCGGCGATGGCGCGGCGGGCAGGCGCCCGCATCTTCGAGGACACGCCGGTCGTCAGCATCGATCATTCCGGCATCCGCAAGCGCATCGTCACGCCCTCGGCACGGCTGCGCGCGAGCCACATCGTGCTCGCCGGCAACATTCATCTCGGCGCGCCGTTGAAGCGCCTGTCGGAGACGCTGCTGCCGGTCTGGCGCTATGCCGGCATCACCGCGCCGCTCGGCGAGCGCCTGCACGAGATCATCGCCTTCAAGGGATCGGTGATGGATTCCGACGGTGTCGACCATTTCCGGATCGTCGACGGCGACCGGCTGATGTGGGAGAGCCCGGAGACCACCTGGGCCGCGCGTCCGCAGCGCTTGGCCGGCGCCGTCAGGCGGCGGATCCGGACGATTTTTCCCGAGCTCGGCAATGTCGAGATCACCGACATGTTCGGCGGCGCCACCGGCCAGACCGTGCACGGCATGCCGCAGATCGGCCAGCTGCGTAAAGGCCTGTGGGTGGCGAGCGGGTTCGGCCGCCAGGGGATGAACACCTCGGCCATGGCCGGACAGATGATCGCGCGGAGCCTCTTGTGGGGCGATGAGCGCTGGAAGTTGTTCTCGCCGTTCGAGCTGGTCTGGGCGGGCGGCGCCGCGGGGCGCGTCGCGGCCCAACTGGTCGGGATCTGGGGCAGGGCGAGCTCCGCCGCCGCAGGTGCGCTCGCCCGCTATCGCGAGCGCGCCAGGGTCAAGGACAGGGAACGCGAGGCCCGCCTCGCCGAAGCCAACCGGGCCGCCGGCACCGGCCCGCGCCGTCCGCCGCCCGGCGTGCGGCCGCGGCCGGCGCCACCGCCGAAAGCTGCGGTCGGGGCCGCGGAACCGGTTGTGCAGGACGACCGCGTCTCGCAATAAGTTGAGCGAAATTCCGTCCCAACGTGTAACGTCGGCCTCAGAAGCCCGTATCTCAGGGCGTGGACTTCCCGCGCACGGAGAATGACATGCTTGACCGCCGCATCCTGCTCACGACTGTCGCCGGCCTGTTCGGCCTTACGGCCTTCCGCTGGCTGAGAGGAACACCTGCCGAGGCCGGCGAGAAGGCCGCGCAAAAGTTCGAGATCACGAAGACGGAGGCCGAATGGCGGGCCCAGCTCACGCCGCAGCAATATGAGATCCTGCGCAACCACGGCACCGAGCGGCCCGGCTCCAGCCCGCTCTTGAAGGAGCACCGCAAGGGCATCTTCGCCTGCGCCGGCTGCGACCTGCCGCTGTTTGCGTCCGAGACCAAGTTCGAGAGCGGCACGGGCTGGCCGAGCTTCTATGCGCCGATCGAGGGCAATGTCGGCAAGACCGAGGACCGTACCTACGGCATGGTCCGTACCGAGGTGCATTGCCGGCGCTGCGGCGGCCATCTCGGCCATGTCTTCGACGACGGCCCGAAGCCGACCGGATTGCGCTATTGCATCGATGGTTTCGGGCTGGTCTTCCACCCGGCCGCGGCGTCGGCGACGTAAGGGAGTCCCGGCAATTGTTGCCGGTCCCGGCAAATGTGCCCCGGTCATCGGGCCGGGGCCTTTTCATTAAGTCATTGATTTCCTGAAGATACCAGCATTGGCATAGGCCTTGCGACGTCTCTTTCCGATTGCGGCCATGGTCGACCGGCCGCCGAGATCGGATTTGGAGACAAAGTTATGGGTATCTTCGATGCAATGAACACCTCGGTGGGTGGCCTGCAGGCGCAGTCCTTCGCGCTGCAGAACATTTCCGGCAACATCGCGAACTCATCCACCACCGGTTACAAGGGCATCGGCACCAGCTTCGTCGACCTCATTCCGGACTCCTCGGTCCCAAGCAAGCAGGTCGCAGGCGGCGTGACGGCCAACGCCAAGGCCACCATCACCACGCAGGGCACGATCTCGTCCTCCAGCGTCGCCACCAACATGGCGATCACCGGCGACGGCTTCTTCTCGATCCAGAAGGCGAGCGGCGTGGTCGACAATGTGCCTGTCTTCACCGGCGTCACCTACTACACGCGGCGTGGCGACTTCCAGCTCAATGCCAATGGCAACCTGGTCAACGGCGCCGGCTATTACCTGATGGGCGTCACGGTCGACCCGAAGACCGGCAACCCGACCGGCAGCGTGGCGAACGTCCTGCAATTCCAGAACAACTTCATTCCGGCGCAGGCGACCACCTCGATCCAGTACGCGGCCAACCTGCCGACCCAGCCGAACACGGTGGCGAAAACCACCGCCGCGACCGGCACGCTGCTGGCGGCCGGTGGCTTGAACCCGTCCGATTTCGCAGCCAACCCGCTGCCGGTCGGCACGCCGCCGGCGCCCTATACCAACGCAACGGTGTCAGGCGCGGCTGCAACCGGCAACATCCGCTCGGCCTACACGTCGACGACGGCAACGGGCACGGTGGCGCTCCAGAACAATTCGTCCGCCGTGGCTTCCACCACCACCTCGCTCGACAACACGGTCGGCACCCATCTTGCCTCCAGCATCCTCACCGCGCTGAGCGGGCAGGTGCTGACCGTCAATGGCAACACCGTCACCTTCAACGGCGGCACGACCGTCTCGACGGTCGGCAACAACACCACGATCGGTCTCGGCGCGGGCACGACGGCCACGGTGGCGGACATCCTGAACGCGATCCAGACCGCCGGCGGCGCCGGCGTCACCGCCTCGCTCAATGCCAGCGGCAACATCCAGATCGCGACCGGCACCGGCACCGACGTCGCGATCGGCAGCGGCACGGCCGCCACCGCGCTCGGCATCAGCAGCGTGACGCGTGGCGGCAACGTGCTGTCCTCGCCTGCAATCTCGGGCGCGACGGTGCTGAGCGGCAGCGCGACGGCCGGCGGCGCCCAGGTGCTCACATCCGGCTTCTCCGCCGGCGACACCATCACCGTCAACGGCCAGACACTGACCTTCGTATCGCCGCCGACGGTGCCCAGCGCCACTCAGATACTCACCACCGACAACGTCACGACCTTGCTCGGCAAGATTGACGCGCTCTCCGGCGCTTCGGGGTCGTCGGTCAGCAGCGGCGGCGTGATCACGCTGAACACCGGCACCGTCTCCAACCTTTCGGTGTCCAGCTCCAACAGCGCTGCCTTCTCCGCGCTCGGCTTCACCTCGACCATCACCAAGAACCGCGACGGTGGCGGCACCGCCGGCACCGGCGGCGTGATCGGTAACGACATCGGCACCTTCACCAAGGAGTCGATCAGCGGCGGCGCCGTGACGGCCTACAACGCCGCCGGCACGCCGGTGAACCTGCAATTGCGCTGGGCCAAGACCGACAGTGCCTCGCTGGGCGCGGGCCATTCGGATAGCTGGAACCTGTTCTACCAGACCGACCCGAACGCCACCGGCACCACGGTCGGCTGGGTCAACACCGGCCAGACCTTCACCTTCGCCGCCGACGGCTCGCTGACCTCGCCGAGCGGCTCGGGCATTACGATCAACAACGTCACGGTCAGCGGCCAGTCGCTCGGCTCGGTCGCCTTCAACATCTCCTCGGGCGGGCTGACGCAATACGCCAGCACCAGCGGCGCAGTGACCATCAACACCATCACCCAGAACGGCTATTCCGCCGGTCAGCTGCGCTCGGTCGCCGTCAACAACAATGGCGTCGTGGTCGGGACCTTCTCCAACGGCCAGAACCTCAACCTCGCCCAGGTGCAGCTGTCGCATTTCAACGGCACCAACTACCTCAAGGCGATGGACGGCGGCGCTTATGCCGCGACCGAACAGTCGGGAGACGCCATCGACGGCGCCTCGGGCACCATCAGCGGCTCGTCGCTGGAGGGCTCCAACACCGACATCGCCGACGAATTCACCAAGCTGATCGTGACCCAGCAGGCCTATTCGGCCAACACCAAGGTGATCACGACCGCGAATTCGATGGTGCAGGATCTCCTCAACGTGTTGCGCTGAGCGGCGCGTGACGTAACCAAAGGCGGGCCAGTGATATGGGTTTGAGTTCAGCCCTCGCCAGTGCGATGAGCGGTCTGCGCGCCAACCAGGCCGCGCTCTCGATCGTCTCCTCGAACGTCGCCAATGCGCAGACGCCGGGTTACGTCGTCCAGACGCCGAACCAGATCGAGGTCACCACCGGCGATTTCGGCGCGACGGCGATGACGACCGGCGTCAGCCGCGAGCTCGACGCCTATGTGCTGAACCAGCTGCGCACCGAGACCGGCGGCAGCGGTTACGCCGACCAGATGGCCAACATCCTGAAGCAGCTTCAGAATGTCTATGGCACGCCCGGCAACAGCGGCACGCTCGAAGCCGCGCTGAACAAATTCACCACGGCGCTGCAGGCGCTGTCGACCAGCTCGGGGGCGTCGTCGGCGCAAACCGTCGCGCTCGGTGCGGCGCAGGCGCTTGCGACACAGCTCAACGTCACCACCAAGGGCATCCAGTCGCTGCGCTCCAACGTCGAGCAGGACCTCGGCAACTCGGCACGGGCCGCCAACGCGGCGATGCAGCAGATCGCCGACATCAACACCAAGCTCCAGGGCCTGTCGCCCAATGATCCCTCGGCCGCCACGCTGATGGACCAGCGTGACCAGGCCATCAACACGCTGTCGAAATATGTCGACGTCCGCGTCACCACCGACGGCTCGAACCAGACCAACATCTATACCACGACCGGCATTCAGCTGGTCGGCGCGGGGCTCGCCTCGGAGTTCTCCTTTGCCTCGGCCGGCGCGCTGTCGGCGACCTCGCTCTACAGCATCGACCCCACCAAGTCCGGCGTCGGCGCGCTCAACATCAAGCTGCCGAACGGCTCGCAAGTGGACGTTGTCGCCAACAACGTGGTTTCGTCGGGGCAGATTGCGGCCGATCTGAAGCTGCGCGACGAGACGCTGGTGCAGGCGCAGAACCAGATCGACCAGCTCGCCGCCACGATGGCGAGCGCATTGTCCGACAAGACCACGGCCGGCAGCACCGTCTCCGGCCCGCCGGCCGGTTTCGACCTGGAGCTTGCCGGCGCGCTGCCGGGCAACACCGTCAACATCACCTACACCGACACGGCCACCAACACGCAGCGCCAGATCACGCTGGTCAACGTGACCGACCCGGCGGCGCTGCCGCTCCAGAACGCGACGAACGCCAACCCGACGCGGATCGGCGTCAACTTCGCCGGCGGCATGAATGCGATCGCGTCCGCGCTGAACACTGCGCTGTCAGGCACGCATCTGTCGTTCTCCGCAGCCCCGTCACCGGCGACCGCGACGACGTTGCGGGTGACCGACGACAACACCGGCCTTGCCAAGGTCAACTCGGCCTCGACCACCAAGACGATCTCGTCGCTGACCTCGGGCAATCCGCAGCTGCCGCTGTTCACCGACGGCGGGCAGGCGCTCTACACCGGCGCGATCACGGCATCGGGCTCGCAGATGACCGGCCTTGCCGGCCGCATCGCCGTCAACACGCAGCTGGTCGCCGACCCGACCAGGATGTCGGTCTACAACACCTCGCCGGTGACGCCCGCGGGCGACACCACGCGTTCGGACTATCTCTATTCGCAGCTCACCAGTACGGTGTTCTCCTATTCGCCGCAGAGCGGCCTCGGCTCGGCGACCCAGCCCTTCACCGGCAGTGTCTCGAACTTCCTCCAGCAGTTCCTGAGCGTGCAGGCGAACGCCGCGACCCAGGCGACCCAGCTCCAGCAGGGCCAGAGCGTGGTGGTCTCGACGCTTCAGGCCAAGTTCGACTCGACCTCCAAGGTCAATCTGGACGCGGAGATGTCGAACCTGATCCAGCTGCAGAACGCCTACGCCGCCAACGCCCACGTCATGTCGGTGGTGCAGAGCATGATGAACACGTTGATCCAGGCTCAATTGTAAGCAGTAACAGGGCTCTGAAACATGTCGATCAGCAGCATCAATTACTCCTCGTCGGTTCTCGGCGCGCAGATCCGCAACATCAATCAGCAGCTCACCGATTTGTCGACGCAGCTTTCGACCGGCAAGCTGTCGCAGAACTATTCCGGCATGGGCACCAACGAGGGCTTTGCCATCGCGGGACGCGCGCAGCTCTCCAACATCGCCGCCTATACCGACACGATCACCAACGTCAACGTCAGCATCAACCTCGCCAACACCGCGCTGCAATCGCTGACCAAGATCCGCAGCACGGTGCAGACGGGTTCGGCCAACACCGCGCAGGATCTCAACGTCAACGGCCAGACGATCGCGCAGAACACCGCGGCGGCCCAGTTCGGCTCGATGGTCGGCGTCCTCAACACGCAGACCGGCAACCGCTATCTGTTCTCCGGAACGGCCGTCAACACCCAGTCGGTGGCCAATGCCGGCGACATCATCAACGGCACCACGACGCAGGCCGGCTTCAAGACCGTCATGGCCGAGCGCCAGGCCGCGGACTTAGGGGCCAGCGGCATGGGCCGCCTGGTGCAGACGCAGCCGACGGCAAGCTCGGTGCAGGTGTCGGAAGACGTCGCCGGATCGCCGTTCGGCCTCAAGATCAAGGCGGTGTCCTCGACGCTGACTGGCGCGACCGTCACCGGCCCGAGCGGCTCGCCGGTGTCGTTCTCGGTCGATCTCAATGGCGTCAATCCGAACAACGGCGACAAGCTCAGCATTCAATTCACCCTGCCGGACGGCACGACCGAGCAGATCGACCTGACGGCGTCCTCGGCGACGCCGACGCCGCTCGGCAGCTTCGCGATCGATGCGAGCACGCCCGTCAACCCGAACAACACCGCCGCGAACCTCAACACGGCGCTGAACACCGCGATTCAGAAACTCGCCAACACTTCGCTGGTGGCGGCATCGGCGGTCGTCGCGGGCGACAACTTCTTCAACACTGCGAGCTCTGCGATCGGGACCCCCGTCAACAACCAGGCGGCGCCGGCGGCCCCGGTCACCGGCGCGACGGCGTTATCGGGCGCGAGCCCCTCGGACTCGATTTCGCCGGGCTTCGTCGCGGGCGATACCATCACCGTCAACGGCACCACGCTGACCTTCGTGGCCTCGGGCGCGACCGGCAACCAGCTCAACGTCACCGACAGCATCCAGGCCCTGCTGACCAAGATCGACGCGATCACCGGAACGTCAAAGCCCTCGACGGTCCACGGCGGCTCGATCACGATCAATACCGACGATGCGGCGAGCCTCAGCATCACGACGTCGAACACCGGCGCGCTGAGCGCGCTCGGGTTCGCCGCGACGCCGGTGACCGCCACGCAGCCGCCGCTGCGCGTCGGCTCTTCGCCGGCGAGCTCGGCGACGACGCTGGTGAACGGCTCGGCCAATACGGTGAAGTGGTATTTGGGCAATGACGGGCCCGGCTCGCCGCGCTCGACCGCGATGGCGCGGGTCGACGATGCCGTGACGGTGCAATATGGCGCCCAGGCGAATGAGGATGCGATCCGCCGCCAATTGCAGGCAATCGCGGTGTTCGGCACCTTCTCGACCTCGCCGACGGGACAATATTCGGGCGGGCAGGTCTCGGCGCTGAGCCTGCGGGTGACCCAGGAGCTGACCCAGCAGCCCGGACAGCAGCGCATCGAGGACATCCAGACCGACATCGCGATGGCCCAAAACACGATGAAGGACGCGAGCACGCGTCAGACCCAGGCCAAGGCGCAGCTCCAGACCATCATCGACCAGGCGGAATCGGCTTCCCCCGACCAGGTCGCGAGCGAGATCCTGGCGCTGCAGAACGCCCTGCAGGCGTCCTACCAGGTGACCTCGAACCTGGCGCAGCTCTCGCTCGTCAAGTTCCTGTAAGGAGGCGTTAACACGCCGTTAACCAGGCCTGTTTACCTCTTGGTGAGGATTGCAGCGGGGGCTGAGCGGTCGATGTCGGACAAGATGCAGCTGGTGGTGGCGACGCCTTGCTTCGGCGGGCAGGTGTCGAGCATCTATGCGAGCTCGATCTTCGCTTTGCAGCGGGCCGTGCACGGCATGTCCAATCTCGAGCTCAAGGTTCTCCTGCGCGACGGCGACGCGCTGATCACGCGGGCGCGGGCCAACCTGGTCGCGATGTTCCTGGATGATCCCAAGGCGACGCATTTCCTGTTCATCGATGCCGATATCGGCTTCAAGCCGGAGCAGGTGTTCCGGCTGATCGAATGCGGCGCGGATGTCGTCGCCGGCTGCTATCCGATCAAGCGGATCAACTGGGACAAGGCCGCGCGTGCGATCCAGTCGGGTCGGGCCGACGTGCCGGCGGCCTCGCTCGACTACGTGCTCGAGATCGAGGATCCTGACCGCATCGTGGTTGTCAACGGATTCACCCGCGTGTGCTATGCCGGCACCGGCTTCCTGATGATCCGGCGTCATGTCCTGGAAGCGATGTGCCGCCACCCGGACTACGCGAACCTTCGGTTCTTCCGCGAGCATTCGCATGATGCGCTGGCGGCGAGCCAGAACCGCTTCGCGCTGTTCGAATGCATGATCGATCCGGCGACCGGCACGTATCTGTCCGAGGACTTCGCCTTCTGCAAGCGCTGGACCGACATCGGCGGCGAGATCTGGGCCGACATTCAGAGCCCGCTCGACCACGTCGGGCCGTCGGTGTTCCACGGCGACATCGCCTCGCAATTCACAGCCGCGCCTGCGGCGGCGGCCGATGCCGCGGCGTGAGCCCTTCGGGATGAGCGGCGGCGCATCCGCTCGGTCGGAGATGCAACGCGCCGCCGCCGGCGGTTCGCGCTATCGCCTGCGCGATCTCTTCACGCCCCTCGACACGCTGCTCGTGTCCGGCGGAGATCCGCGCCTGGCGCTCGATCCCAGCGATCGAGCCAACGCCTATGGCTGCGCGGCTTCACCGGAGCCGGAGGTCTGGAATTTCGCCTCCTCGACTGCCTCGACGATCTCGCAGGCGGCCTATGACCGCGCCGCGCTGGCGCGCGAGGAGCTGATGCACAAGTGCCTGTTCGACGAGGTCGAGGTCGCTTTCGATGCACGCTGCGAGGACCTGCGCGACGAGCTGCGCGGCCATCTCCAGCTCTCGCCGCGCGTCGATGTGGTGTTCTCGCCGTCCGGCACGGACTCCCAGCTTCACGCCCTGTTCCTGGCGCGCACCATGCTCGGCGCGCGGCCGGTGACGATCGTGGTCGGCGCCGACCAGACCGGGAGCGGCACGACCCATACCGCGCGTGGACATCATTTCAGCGGCCTGACGGCGAGCGGCTTTGCGGTTCGCAAGGACGCCGCGGTGGCGGGGCTGGCCGGCGCCAGCATCTCGCTGCCGTTGCGCGCGCCGGGGGCCGGGATCGCGATGCGCACGGACGCCGATGAGGCGGTGCTGCATGCGGTCGAGGCCACCATCGCGCAAGGCGCGCCCGTGCTGCTCCAGATCATGGATTCCTCGAAGCTCGGATGGCGTGCACCGAGCGCGGCCTGCCTCGACGAGATCGCGCGGCGCTGGCCGCGCAAGGTCCAGATCGTCGTCGACGCCTGCCAGGCCAGGCTCGGCCGCCGGCGGCTGCGCTCTTATCTCGACCGCGGCTATATGGTGCTGATCACCGGCTCCAAATTCTTCGGCGGACCTGCCTTCAGCGGTGCGTTGCTGGTGCCGAAGGGCCTGTCGCGGTCGCTCGACCGCATCGAGGGGATCGCGCCTGGAATCTTCGATTACGCCGGCCGCTGCGATTGGCCGATGGCCTGGATGGCGCTGCGTTCGCGCTTCGAGCGCCGCCCGAATTTCGGACAATGGCTGCGCTGGGAGGCGGCGCTGGCCGAGATCGGCAGCTACTACGCTGTGCCCGGCGCTTTCCGCGCCGGGATGCTCGCCGAGCTCGCTGCCGGCATCGACAGCATGATCGCATTGTCGCCGTCGTTGCGCTCTGTTCCAGCCGCGACCGACGTGGCCGGCATCGACGATGAGGAATTCGTGCAACCCACCATCTTTCCGTTCACGCTGCTGCGCGACGGCAAGCCGGTTTCTATTGCCGA
The DNA here is from genome assembly GCF_025200865.1 of Bradyrhizobium sp. NC92. Taxonomy (NCBI): domain Bacteria; kingdom Pseudomonadati; phylum Pseudomonadota; class Alphaproteobacteria; order Hyphomicrobiales; family Nitrobacteraceae; genus Bradyrhizobium; species Bradyrhizobium sp. NC92. Next base: position 5,635,449 of record NZ_CP104171.1, on the reverse strand, counting down.
GACCACGGCCGTTCACCGCGCGCTGGCGCGTGACGTCAGCGCAGAGATCAGCGGCAGCGCGGAGGACCGTCAGGTCGCCGCACAGCGCTGCCTGATCGGCCAGCCGGTGCGACTGGAGCGGCAGGACGAGACGCCGCAGGCGGTGCTGCGCCTCTGCGTCGGCGCGCGGCTCGTGATCGAGGCCTGGTCGCCGGACAGGGCGGAGACGCAACGCAACGTGCAGCACCTTCTCGACCAGATCGCCCACGTCCTGGTGAAGATCGAGCTGCTGCTCGCCGGTGGCGCAGCCGCTTCCGTGCCGGTAAAGTCCGCGTTCGAGGTGTGAGATGCAGCATCCGGTTTCAGCGCCGATCGGCCTGACCGCGGCGAACTATGCCGACCGCATCGGCTTTGCGCAACTGACGCGCCGGGCCTTCGAAGGCGTCGATCTGCATCCGTTGCGCGACCAGCTCGTCGCGCGCATCGCAGCAGGGACTGCGCTGGCGGGCGAGGGACTGGACCTGTCGTTGATCACCCAGCTCCTGGGCGACAAGGATCACGGGCTTGCTATCCAGTCCGAGGTGCTGGCCTTCCATCAATTGTTTCGAACACCTAGCGCCGCCCCGAAGCCGGGCCTGCGCCTGCTCGCGCTTGCAGCCGATATCGACATGGGCGGCAACACGCCGATCGATTTCCTGCTCGAAGGCTCCGACATCGAACTGTTGACTCTCTATGTGATCAAGGGCGTCGGTTTGCCCGAGACCTTGCCGGAGCACGACGCGGCCATCGTGGTCGCGTCCGATTCCGAGGAATGCCGTGAGGCGCTCGCGCTGATCGAAGGGGCCGCACCGCACTGGCCGCGGCCGTTGCTCAATCGCCCCGATCGCATCGGCAATCTCGATCGCGACAAGCTTTATCGGCTGCTGACGGACGTGCCCGGCCTCGACATTCCCGCGACGATTCACGCAACGCGGACGCAATTGTCGGACCTTGCGCAGGGGCGGATCGCATGCGCCGACATCGCAGGCGAGTTGCACTTTCCGATGATCGCGCGGCCGCGCGGCTCGCATGCCGGCGTCGGGCTCGCGAAACTCGACGACGCGGCGGCGCTTGTGGCCTATCTCGCCGAACGGAAGGAGCAGGATTTCTTCGTCGCACGCTTCGTCGATTATGTGAGCCCCGACGGGCTCTACCGCAAGTATCGCCTCGCCATGGTCGACGGCAAGCCCTACGCCTGCCACATGGCGATCGCCGATCGTTGGGACATCTGGTATCTCAACGCCTACATGGCCTTCAGCGAAGAAAAGCGGGCCGAGGAAGCCGTCTTCATGCGCGACTTCGACCATGCCTTCGGCGCGCGCCACAGCAACGCGCTCGAGGAGATGAGCCGGCGCGTCGGCCTCGATTATTTCATCGTCGATTGCGCCGAGAACGCGAACGGCGAGCTCTTGGTGTTCGAGGCCGACAACACCGCCGTCGTGCACAACATGGATTCGCCGGTCGTGTTTCCCTACAAGCCGCCGCAGATGCGCAAGATCTTTGCCGCGTTCGCGGCGATGCTGTCGCGGCATGCAAAGACGGGCACGGAGAGCGCAGCATGAACGAGATCATCCGCAACGCGCAAAGCGCCGTCGCGAATACCTCGCTCGATCCGCAGGACTGGAGCGAGTTTCGCACGCTGGCCCACCGCATGCTGGACGAGACGATCGACGGCATCGCCAACGTTCGTGCGCGCCCCGTCTGGCGGCCGATTCCCGATGACGTCCGCGCGGCATTCAGAGCGGACGTGCCGCGCGAGGCGAGCGATCTTGCCGAGGTCTATCGCGAATTCTCCGAGCATATCGCGCCCTATGCGACCGGCAACGTCCATCCCGGCTTCATGGGCTGGGTGCATGGCGGCGGCACCGCGGTCGGCATGCTCGCGGAGATGCTCGCCGCCGGCCTCAATGCCAATCTCGGCGGACGCGACCACATGCCGATCGAGGTCGAGCGCCAGATCATCGAGTGGATGCGGTGCCTGTTCCTCTTTCCCGAGAGCGCAAGCGGCATCTTCGTCACGGGCACGTCGATGGCCAATCTGATGGCCGTGCTGGTTGCGCGCACCGCCGCGCTCGGCACGCTGGCGCGTCAGCACGGCATCGGCAATGACGGTGCGCTGCTCACGGCCTATACGTCGCAGGCAGCGCATGGCTGCATAGCGAGGGCGACGGACATCGCCGGGCTCGGCACGGATGCACTGCGCAAGATCGCCGTCGATGCCGATCATCGCATCGACGTTGCCGCATTGCGCGCGCAGATCGCCGTCGATCGCGAGGTCGGCTTCAAGCCGTTCCTGGTGGTCGCATCCGCCGGCACGGTCGATATCGGTGCGATCGACGATCTCAGGGCGATCGCTGAGCTGTGCCGAGAGGAAGGAATCTGGTTTCACGTCGACGGCGCTTTCGGTGCGCTCGCGATGCTGGCGCCGGAGCTTGCGCCGCTGCTCGGCGGCATCGAGCTTGCGGATTCCATCGCACTCGACTTCCACAAATGGGGGCAGGTGCCGTACGACGCAGGCTTCCTGCTGGTGCGCGACGGCGAGCAGCATCGGCAGGCCTTTGCGCAGCCGGCTGCCTATCTGAGCCGCGAGGCGAGGGGGCTTGCGGCGGGCGCGGTCTGGCCCTGCGATCTAGGTCCCGATCTGTCGCGCGGCTTCCGGGCGCTGAAGACGTGGTTCACGCTGAAGACGTTCGGCACCGACCGGCTGGGTGCGGCGGTTGCGCGGAGCTGTGCGCTCGCAAAGTATCTGGAGACGCGTGTGCTGGCCGAACCGCGGCTGGAATTGCTGGCGCCGGTCAATCTCAACATCGTCTGCTTCCGCTATCGCAGCGGCGATGCTGTCAATCGCGAGATTGTTGCCGACATCCAGGAGTCCGGCATCGCAGCGCCATCGAGCACGACGTTGGACGGAAAGCTCGCGATCCGCGCGGCGATCGTCAATCACCGCACCGAGGAGGCGGACATCGATGCGCTGGTTGCGGCCGTGCTGCAGTTCGGTGGACAGCGGAGCGGCGGAGTGATCGAGGTCGATGCGCCGCCGCTCGCAGCGCAATAGTTTGACGAACGCCTGAAAACGACAACGGCCCCGGAGGCGATCCGGGGCCGTTGTCGTTGGCGCGAACGCCCGTATCAGGCGGCGGCAGTGCTGACGTCGTCCTTGTCCGCTGCCGCCTTGGGATGCGTGGCCTCGAACTGGTTGCGCAGCTTCTCCTCATAGGCGATCAGCTTGCGGGCTTCCTTCAGCGCCCGGTAAAGGTCGCCGTTCAGGATGTTGTTGTTGATGCCTTCGATGATCGGCCAGGAACTCGGCACCGCCGTGACGATGTCCCGTACCAGGTTGAAATAGGTGCCGTGCTGGGTCTGCGGATCCGGGGAGATGTACATGAGCTGGACCGCCAGATAGACGAGCTTGGCGGGCGTGTCGGCGGTCTCCGGCGTGAGGATGTCGCGTTCGCGCAGGATCGGCACGTTCTCGCCATCGATCAGCAGGCGGGCCCGCTGGTCCGTGTTGGTGATCACGGAATTGCCGACGATGATGCGTTCGTGCGGTTTGAGCTCGACCTTGAGGGCCATTCCTGTTCTCCATCAACGCTTTCGTAACCGAGCGTTCGTTGCGGCCTGTCAGGTCGTGATTCTCGCTCGCAACTAGTTAACGAGCTGTAAATTCGAGCTATTCCCGCCAAAAAGCTGAATGCTTTCAATAGCGGGATTGGTGCGGCGTTGCCGCCATGCGCACCGCTTCCGGGACCGAATCACGCGTGACCGGGCAAAAGCGCGAGGTTCATTTCATGTTTCGTTAGAGGTCTCGGCGGCACGGTCCGCCGTCGCTGGGTCCATCGCGATCCAAGCAGACGTGTAACAGTAGCGTCGTTTACCAGAAAGGTAACAGAGTCATGTCCGGTATCGTCCTCTCCGCATCGGTTCGTCAGAACCTGCTCTCCCTCCAGTCCACCGCTGACCTCCTCGCCACCACGCAGAACCGTCTGTCGACCGGCAAGAGCGTCAACTCGGCCCTGGACAATCCCACCAACTTCTTCACCGCGCAGTCGCTCGACAACCGCGCCAGCGACATCAACAACCTGCTCGACGGCATCGCCAACGGCGTGCAGGTGCTGCAGGCTGCCAACACCGGCATCACCTCGCTGCAGAAGCTGATCGACTCCGCGAAGTCGATCGCCAACCAGGCGCTGCAGACCACCGTCGGCTACTCCACCAAGTCGAACGTGTCCGCCACCATCTCCGGTGCGACGGCGGCCGACCTGCGTGGCACGACCTCCTATGCGAGCGCCACGGCGAGCAGCAACGTCGTGTATAGCGGCGCGGCCGGCGGCACCACCGCGGCGACCGGCACCACGACGCTCGGCGCTACCATCGGCTCGTTCACGGGTACGGCGGGAACGGCCGGCGACGGCACCACGGCGCTGACCGGCGCCATCACCCTGATCGCCACCAACGGCACGACTGCAACGGGCCTCGCCAGCAACGCCCAGCCCGCCGACGGCGACACGCTGACCGTCAACGGCAAGACCATCACCTTCCGCAGCGGTTCTGCTCCGGCCTCGACCGCCGTTCCGACCGGCTCGGGCGTCAGCGGCAATCTCGTCACCGACGGCAATGGCAACACCACGGTCTATCTCGGCACCGCCGGCACCCCGGCTGCGACCGTGAGCGATCTCTTGACCGCGGTCGATCTCGCCAGCGGCGTCAAGACGGTGTCCATCAGCTCGGGTGCTGCGACGATCGCGACCAGCGTCAACCAGACCGCTTCGAGCGTTGGTGCGGGCGCCGTCACGCTGAAGAGCTCAACGGGTGCGGACCTGAGCGTCACCGGCAAGGCCGACCTGCTCAAGGCGCTCGGCCTGACCACCTCGGTGGGCGGCGGCAACGCCACCGTGAGCGTCAACCGGACCACGAGCTCAACCTCGCTCGGTGCGACGATCACCGACGGCTCGACGCTGAACGTCAACGGCCACGTCATCTCCTTCAAGAACGCGCCGATCCCGGGCTCGACCGGTGCTCCGAGCGTTCCGACCGGTTATGGTGCCAGCGGTAACGTCCTCACCGACGGCAACGGCAACTCGACGGTCTATCTGCAGGGCGGCACGATCAACGACGTGCTGAAGGCGATCGACCTCGCTACCGGCGTGCAGACCGCGACGGTCAATGCCAACGGCACCGCGACGCTCGCGACGGCCTCCGGCCAGACCAACTCGTCGATCAACGCCTCCGGCCTGCTCAAGATCTCGACCGGCGTCAATGCCGACCTGTCGATCACCGGCACCGGCAACGCGCTGAACGCGCTCGGTCTCGCCGGCAACACCGGCACGGCGACCGCCTTCACGGCGGCGCGCACCTCCGGCATCGGCGGCATCAGCGGCAAGACCTTGACCTTCTCCTCCTTCAACGGCGGCACGGCGGTCAACGTCACCTTCGGCGACGGCACCAACGGCACGGTCAAGACGCTCGATCAGCTCAACACCAAGCTGCAGGCCAACAACCTGACGGCGACGATCGACGCCAACGGCCTGCTGACGATCTCGACCACCAACGACTACGCGTCCTCGACCATCGGTTCGAGCGCCGCAGGTGGTGCGATCGGCGGCACGCTGACCTCGTCGCTCACGTTCTCGACGGCTTCCACCCCCGTCCAGGATACGGTTGCCCAGACGGCGCGTGCGAACCTGGTCAATCAGTACAACAACATCCTGAACCAGATCGACACGACCGCGCAGGACTCCTCGTTCAACGGCGTCAACCTCTTGAACGGCGACCAGCTCAAGCTGGTGTTCGACGAGACCGGCAAGTCGAACCTCAGCATCACCGGCGTGACCTACAACTCCAAGGGTCTTGGCCTCGCCGCGCTGACCAGCGGCGTCGACTTCATCGACAACGCTGCCACCAACAAGGTGCTGACCAACCTGAACGCCGCGTCGAGCACGCTGCGCTCGGAAGCCTCGAGCCTCGGCTCGAACCTCTCGGTGGTGCAGGTCCGTCAGGACTTCAACAAGAGCCTGATCAACGTGCTGCAGACCGGCTCGTCCAACCTGACCCTGGCCGACACCAACACCGAGGCGGCCAACAGCCAGGCGCTGTCGACCCGCCAGTCCATCGCGGTCTCCGCGCTGTCGCTGGCCAACCAGTCGCAGCAGAGCGTGCTGCAGCTGCTCCGCTAACAAAGCGGACGACATCGCAAGCAAGATCCGGCGGCGGGGCTTCGGCCCCGCCGCTTTCTTTTTGCGCCGGCATCTAAAGTGCTGCCCGGCGGGGTCGAAAGGGTGCATTCGATGCAGTCAATCGCTCACTCTCAGTTATGGTTGACAAGTAGCAAACGCTTCACCGGTGCATGAAAAACATCATCCGATCATGATGATAGGGGCCGAGCCCATCTGGCTGCATCGCTCTTATGGTGAATCCGGACGAGGACTGCCGCGACACGCTTCATGCTTTGTTAGCCCACAACGTTCACCGTCCCGAGCATCGATTAATCCTAATCGAAGTTTGTTGCGTTGCGTACCAGAAGGGTAACACTCAATGTCCGGTATTGTTCTCTCCGCATCGGTTCGTCAGAACCTGCTCTCCCTCCAGTCCACCGCTGATCTACTCGCCACCACCCAAAGTCGTCTGTCGACCGGCAAGAGCGTCAACTCGGCCCTGGACAATCCCACCAACTTCTTCACCGCCCAGTCGCTCGACAACCGCGCCAGCGACATCAACAACCTGCTCGACGGCATCGCCAACGGCGTGCAGGTGCTGCAGGCTGCCAACACCGGCATCACCTCGCTGCAGAAGCTGATCGACTCCGCGAAGTCGATCGCCAACCAGGCGCTGCAGACCACGGTGGGTTATTCCACCAAGTCGAACGTCTCCACCACCATCTCCGGTGCGACAGCGGCCGACCTGCGTGGCACGACCTCCTATGCGAGCGCCACGGCGAGCAGCAACGTCGTGTATAGCGGCGCGGCCGGCGGCACCACCGCGGCGACCGGCACCACGACGCTCGGCGCTACCATCGGCTCGTTCACGGGTACGGCGGGAACGGCCGGCGACGGCACCACGGCGCTGACCGGCGCCATCACCCTGATCGCCACCAACGGCACGACTGCAACGGGCCTCGCCAGCAACGCCCAGCCCGCCGACGGCGACACGCTGACCGTCAACGGCAAGACCATCACCTTCCGCAGCGGTTCTGCTCCGGCCTCGACCGCCGTTCCGACCGGCTCGGGCGTCAGCGGCAATCTCGTCACCGACGGCAACGGCAACACCACGGTCTATCTCGGCACCGCCGGCACGCCGGCTGCGACCGTGAGCGATCTCTTGACCGCGGTCGATCTCGCCAGCGGCGTCAAGACGGTGTCCATCAGCTCGGGTGCTGCGACGATCGCGACCAGCGTCAACCAGACCGCTTCGAGCGTTGGTGCGGGCGCCGTCACGCTGAAGAGCTCGACGGGTGCGGACCTGAGCGTCACCGGCAAGGCCGACCTGCTCAAGGCGCTCGGCCTGACCACCTCGGTGGGCGGCGGCAACGCCACCGTGAGCGTCAACCGGACCACGAGCTCAGCCTCGCTGGGTGCGACGATCACCGACGGCTCGACGCTGAACGTCAACGGCCACGTCATCTCCTTCAAGAACGCGCCGATCCCGGGCTCGACCGGTGCTCCGAGCGTTCCGACCGGTTATGGTGCCAGCGGTAACGTCCTCACCGACGGCAACGGCAACTCGACGGTCTATCTGCAGGGCGGCACGCTCAACGACGTGCTGAAGGCGATCGACCTCGCCACCGGCGTGCAGACCGCGACGGTCAATGCCAACGGCACCGCGACGCTCGCGACCGCCTCCGGCCAGACCAACTCGTCGGTCAACGCCTCCGGCCTGCTCAAGATCTCGACCGGCATCAATGCCGACCTGTCGATCACCGGCACCGGCAACGCGCTGAACGCGCTCGGCCTCGCCGGCAACACCGGCACGGCGACCGCCTTCACGGCGGCGCGCACCTCCGGCATCGGCGGCATCGCCGGCAAGACCTTGACCTTCACCTCCTTCAACGGCGGCACGGCGGTCAACGTCACCTTCGGCGACGGCACCAACGGCACGGTCAAGACGCTCGATCAGCTCAACACCAAGCTGCAGGCCAACAACCTGACGGCGACGATCGACGCCAACGGCCTGCTGACGGTCTCGACCACCAACGACTACGCGTCCTCGACCATCGGTTCGAGCGCCGCAGGTGGTGCGATCGGCGGCACGCTGACGACGGCTCTGACCTTCTCGACGGCCTCCACCCCCGTCCAGGATACGGTTGCCCAGACGGCGCGTGCGAACCTGGTCAATCAGTACAACAACATCCTCCAGCAGATTGACTCGACTGCTCAGGACTCCTCGTTCAACGGTGTCAACCTCCTCAATGGCGACCAGCTCAAGCTGGTGTTCGACGAGACTGCAAAGTCGAGCCTGAGCATCACGGGCGTGACCTACAACTCCAAGGGTCTTGGCCTCGCCGCGCTGACCAGCGGTGTCGACTTCATCGACAACGCTGCCACCAACAAGGTGCTGACCAACCTGAACTCCGCGTCGAGCACGCTGCGTTCGGAAGCTTCGGCTCTGGGTTCAAACCTGACGATCGTGCAGGTTCGTCAGGACTTCAACAAGAACCTGATCAACGTGCTGCAGACCGGCTCGTCCAACCTGACCCTGGCCGACACCAACGTCGAGGCGGCCAACAGCCAGGCGCTGTCGACCCGCCAGTCCATCGCAGTCTCCGCGCTGTCGCTGGCCAACCAGTCGCAGCAGAGCGTGCTCCAGCTGCTCCGCTAACGCGCGGGCGACATCGCAAGCAAGATCCGGCGGCGGGGCTTCGGCCCCGCCGCTTTCTTTTTGGTCACTGCTCGGAGACTTCGAGAGGGCAGGCGCCTCGCGAAAAAGTAACCAGCAGTTATGGTTAATGGAGCGTAAGCGTCAGGAATTGCCAATGATTTCAGATGGATTGCGAGCCGTGCCCGCACGTTCGACTCGCTTATGGTGAACCGGCGCTTAGGCGGGCTTCATGCATTTCACCCTTTGTTAGCCATGTCACGGCACGCTGGCCCCGTCACTCGATCCGGAAGCGATCGAACGAAGACGCGTAAGCCAGAAGGGTAAGAGTCATGTCCGGTATTGTTCTCTCTGCGTCGGTTCGCCAGAACCTGCTCTCTCTCCAGTCCACCGCCGATCTTCTCGCCACTACACAGAACCGTCTGTCGACCGGCAAGAGTGTCAACTCGGCCCTGGACAATCCCACCAACTTCTTCACCGCCCAGTCGCTCGACAACCGCGCCAGCGACATCAACAACCTGCTCGACAGCATCGCCAACGGCGTGCAGGTGCTGCAGGCTGCCAACACCGGCCTGACCTCGCTGCAGAAGCTGATCGACTCCGCGAAATCGATCGCGAACCAGGCGCTGCAGACCACCGTCGGCTACTCCACCAAGTCGAACGTCTCCACCACCATCGCCGGTGCGACGGCGGCCGACCTGCGCGGCACGACGAGCTTCGCCAGCGCGACGGCGAGCAGCAACGTGCTCTACAACGGCACTGCCGGCGGCACCACCGCGGCGAACGGGACCACGACGCTCGGTGCCACCATCGGCTCGTTCACGGGTACGGCGGGAACGGCCGGCGACGGCACCACGGCCTTGACCGGCGCCATCACCCTGATCGCCACCAACGGCACGACTGCAACGGGCCTCGCCAGCAACGCCCAGCCCGCCGACGGCGACACGCTGACCGTCAACGGCAAGACCATCACCTTCCGCAGCGGCGCTGCTCCGGCATCGAGTGCGGTTGCGGCCGGCTCGGGCGTCAGCGGCAACCTCGTCACCGACGGCAACGGCAACACCACGGTCTATCTCGGCACCGCCGGCACGCCGGCTGCGACCGTCAGCGATCTCTTGACCGCGGTCGATCTGGCCAGCGGCGTCAAGACGGTGTCCATCAGCTCCGGTGCTGCGACGATCGCGACCAGCGTCAACCAGACCGCTTCGAGCGTTGGTGCGGGCGCCGTCACGCTGAAGAGCTCGACGGGTGCGGATCTGAACGTCACCGGCAGGGCCGACCTGCTCAAGGCGCTCGGCCTGACCACCTCGGTGGGCGGCGGCAACGCCACCGTGAGCGTCAACCGGACCACGAGCTCAACCTCGCTCGGTGCGACGATCGCCGACGGCTCGACGCTGAACGTCAACGGCCACGTCATCTCCTTCAAGAACGCGCCGATCCCGGGCTCGACCGGTGCTCCGAGCGTTCCGACCGGTTATGGTGCCAGCGGCAACGTCCTCACCGACGGCAACGGCAACTCGACGGTCTATCTGCAGGGCGGCACGGTCAATGACGTCTTGAAGGCGATCGACCTCGCCACCGGCGTGCAGACCGCGACGGTCAATGCCAACGGCACCGCGACGCTCGCGACCGCCACCGGCCAGTCGAACTCGACGATCAACACGTCCGGCCAGCTCAAGATCTCGACCGGCATCAACGCCGACCTCTCGATCACCGGCACCGGCAACGCGTTGAACGTGTTCGGTCTCGCCGGCAACACTGGCAGCGCCACCGCCTTCACGGCGGCGCGCACCTCCGGCATCGGCGGCATCGCCGGCAAGACCTTGACCTTCACCTCCTTCAACGGCGGCACGGCGGTCAACGTCACCTTCGGCGACGGCACCAACGGCACGGTCAAGACGCTCGATCAGCTCAACACCAAGCTGCAGGCCAACAACCTGTCGGCAACGATCGACGCCAACGGCCTGCTGACCATCACGGCATCCAACGACTATGCGTCCTCGACGCTGGGCTCGACGGCGGCCGGCGGTGCGATCGGCGGCACGCTCACCTCGGCCTTGACCTTCTCGACGGCTTCCACCCCCGTCCAGGATGGCGTTGCCCAGACGGCGCGTGCCAATCTGGTGTCTCAGTTCAACAACATCCTCAACCAGATCGATACCACCGCGCAGGACTCCTCGTTCAACGGCGTCAACCTGCTCAACGGCGATCAGCTCAAGCTGGTGTTCGACGAGACCGCCAAGTCGAGCCTGAACATCACGGGCGTGACCTACAACTCCAAGGGTCTCGGCCTCGCCTCGCTGACGGTCGGCGTCGACTTCATCGACAACGCCGCAGCAAATCGGGTGCTGACCAACCTGAACGCCGCCTCGAGCACGCTGCGCTCGCAGGCCTCGAGCCTCGGCTCGAACCTCTCGGTGGTGCAGATCCGTCAGGACTTCAACAAGAACCTGATCAACGTGCTGCAGACCGGCTCCTCCAACCTGACCCTGGCCGACACCAACGTCGAGGCGGCCAACAGCCAGGCGCTGTCGACCCGGCAGTCGATCGCGGTCTCCGCGCTGTCGCTGGCCAACACGTCGCAGCAGAGCGTGCTCCAGTTGCTTCGTTAACAAGAAACTGAAATTATTGAATAAAATCGGGCGGCGGGGCTTCTTGCCCCGCCGCTCTTTTTTGCGTCCGGGGCGGGCAGGGGCGTTCATTCGCCATTAACCCTGTCCCTTAAACCGGCGTTAACCATACTTTAAAGGACACCTCCTAAAACTGGACAAAAGGCCCGCTTTCCAGTCCGCGCGGCCGATTCGTATCCGGTTCAAGAGGAAGACTCGCCAATGTCCAACATCGTTCTCTCGGCGTCCGTTCGCCAGAACCTGTTGTCGCTGCAGTCGACGGCCGACTTGCTGGCCACGACGCAGGAGCGGCTGTCGACCGGCAAGAAGGTCAACACGGCGCTCGACAATCCCACCAACTTCTTCACGGCGCAGGGGCTGGACAACCGGGCGAGTGACATCAGCAACCTGCTCGACGGCATCAACAACGGTGTCCAGGTGCTGCAGGCGGCCAACACCGGCATCACCTCGCTGCAGAAGCTGATCGACAGCGCCAAATCGATCGCCAACCAGGCGCTGCAGACCACGGTCGGCTATTCCACCAAGTCGAACGTCTCCACCACGATTCCCGGCGCGACGCCCGCCGACCTGCGCGGCACGACCTCCTATGCGAGCGCGACCGCCAAGAGCAACGTGCTCTATACCGGCGCGGCCGGCGGCGTGACCCCGGTCACGGGAACCGCCGCACTCGGTGCCTCGCTGGGCTCGACGGCCGGCACCTTTACCGGCACGGCCGCGCTCGCCGCCGACGGCACCACCGCGCTGTCCGGCACCGCGACGTTGCTCGGCACCACGGCATCGACCACCTTCAGCACGCCGCCCGCCGATGGCGACACCATCACGGTGAACGGCAAGACCATCACCTTCCGCACCGGCGTCGCGCCAAGCTCGCAGCCGACCGGCTGGGGTCTCGACGCCAGCGGCCACATCGCCACCGACGGCAACGGCAATTCGATCGTCTACGAGGGAACGCCGACTGCGCCCGGTGCGACCATCAACGACGTCCTCACCGCGATCGACCTCGCCAGCGGCGTCAAGACTGCAACTATCAGCGCGAGCGCGGCGACCATCGCCGTCAGCGGCGCGGCCGGTCCCGTCGGCACACTCCAGGTGGCATCCTCGATCTCGGGCGGCGGCCAGATCACGCTGAAGAGCTCGACCGGCGCCGATTTGAGCCTGACGGGCAAGGCTGACTTCCTCAATAAGCTCGGTCTGACGGCGGCGACCGGCGCAGGCAATGCGACCGTGACTGCGAACCGGTCGACCACCGCCGGCTCGCTCGGCACTCTCGTTCAGGACGGCTCGACGCTGAACATCGACGGCCACACCATCACCTTCAAGAATGCGCAGACCCCGCAATCGGCGGCGAGCGTCGCCAACGGCTTTGGCGTCAGCGGCAACGTCGTCACCGACGGCAACGGCAATTCGACCGTCTATCTCCAGAGTGCGACGCTGACCGACCTGCTCAACTCGATCGACCTCGCCACCGGCGTCAAGACCGCCAGCATCTTCAACGGTGCGGCGACCATCACGACCACGTCGGGCCAGATCCCGTCGTCGGTGAACTCCAGCGGCCAGCTGTCGCTCTCGACCGGCGTCAACGCCGACCTCTCGATCACCGGCACCGGCAACGCGCTCAGCGCGTTCGGCCTCAGCGGCAACACCGGCACGGCGACCGCCTTCACCGCGGCGCGCACCTCGGGCGTCGGCGGCATCAGCGGCAAGACGCTGACCTTCACCTCCTTCAACGGCGGCACGCCCGTCAACGTCACCTTCGGCGACGGCACCAACGGCACCGTCAAGACGCTCGACCAGCTCAACGCGCAGCTTCAGGCCAACCACCTGACCGCGACGATCGACGCCAACGGCGTGCTCACGGTGACCACCGTCAACGAATACGCCTCCTCGACGCTGGGTTCGACCACTGCCGGCGGCACGGTCGGCGGCACCATCACCGGCGTCCTCGCCTTCACCACGGCGCAGCCGCCGGTCCAGGATCCCGTCGCGCAGACCGCGCGCTCGAACCTGGTCAACCAGTTCAACAACATCCTGGCCCAGATCGACACGACGTCGCAGGACTCCTCCTTCAACGGCGTCAACCTGCTCAACGGCGACACGCTGAAGCTGGTCTTCAACGAAACCGGCAGCTCGACGCTCAGCATCAACGGCGTGGTGTTCAACGCGGCCGGCCTCGGCCTCAGCAACCTCGTCAACGGCGTCGACTTCATCGACAACGGCGCCACCAACAGGGTGCTGGCGAGCCTGAACGCCGCCTCGAGCACGCTGCGCTCGGAAGGCTCCAGCCTCGGTTCGAACCTGTCGATCGTGCAGGTGCGTCAGGACTTCTCCAAGAACCTGATCAACGTGCTGCAGACCGGCTCGTCCAACCTGACGCTCGCCGACACCAACGAGGAAGCGGCCAACAGCCAGGCGCTGTCGACGCGCCAGTCGATCGCGGTCTCCGCGCTGTCGCTGGCCAACCAGTCGCAACAGAGCGTGCTGCAGCTGCTCCGCTAATTCCGCAGCGCAACTTCGCTATTGGAGATTTCGCGGCGGGGCTGACGCTCCGCCGCTCTTTTGAGGGAGATCGCTAAGACAAGATTAGCTGAGATCGATGCGCGTCACGACGAGCAAGTTTACATCGTGCATGCGTGCATCTAGCGTCGCGCTGACGAAGGACTCCGCGTCCCGTAATTCTGCGGAGTGCTTCCAAGCACGGTACGTAAGCAAATCTTAAGCGGTGCTGCCTAGGGTTGGGAAAGAAATCCTTAAGCGCGTACAACGCGCTAGGTAACCTCCAGGGTGTGATTGATGTCGAATTCCGCTGCCTCGGCTTATGCGCGTGTTGCAACCACCACCGCATCTCCTCGCGACATCGAGGCGCAGACTCTGCTCAAGGCCGCCAACAAGCTCCAGGACGCGGTGAACAACGCCGATCCGCTCAGCGAGCAGACCATGCAGGCCCTGATGTTCAACCGCAAGCTCTGGACCATCTTCCTGAGCGAGGCGATGCGCGACAGCAATCCGCAGCCGATCGACGTCCGGCAGAAGATCGCCAACATCAGCGTGTTCGTGCTGAGCCAGACCGCCGCGCTGCAGATGAGCCCGCAGTTCGATCATTTCCGTCCGCTGATCGAGATCAACCGCAATATCGCGGCAGGCCTGTCCGGACGGCCGTGACCGGATTCGTGATGGTCGCCATCACGAGCGCATCGGCGAAAACTCTCAATGTCGGCAGGATCTGATCGCGGCTGGTGGTCTTGCCTCGGCATGCAAACTCCGCGCTGACCGGCGACGGCCAGACGCAGAGCAGAAACTACGGCATCTATCTCGTGATCGTCAGGCGCTGACGTCGGTGCTGAGCGGACGCGAGGGCTCGGACTTCATGTCCAGTGCATGGAAATAGGCACGCCGGCGCAGCATCGCCTCGTCCGGAAACTGGTTCACCACCGTGTCGGTCCTGTCATTGACGACCTGAAAGACGAAGGACGCGGCCGCCTGGTCGAACACGACCTGGCGCGAGATGTTCTCGTGGTTCGGCACATCATTGCGCACCGGCGCGCCGGTATCGGCCGCGGCGACCGTCTGGCTCACCGGAAGATCGGTTTGCACGGCCTCGTTCGCCGCCGCGTTGGACGTCGTCACGATCTGAATGGGGGCCGGGATCCCCACCGGCCTGATGCTGAAATCTGTACTCATGGCAGCCTCCTGGTTGCCTTACGTGAGTCAAATCCCAACCCCTCTAATCGCGCAAGCATGGAACACCAGGACTGAAGACCCGGTAAGGAAACGTGCCTAACCGCGCGACGCCGTGGCCGCGCGGTTTTTCTTAAAATTGTCGGTTGTTCTCGTGCCCACTCAGAGCGAGCGGCTGACCGCCAGCGGGGTGATATGGCGCGGACCCGGCGCTGCGCGGCGCCCCGCGGCCGTATAGGTGTTCGGCACGTTGCGCTTCTGGATCTCGGCGTTGACGCCGCGCACGACGCTCTCGGACACCGCGTGCGCGGTGGCGAGCACGGTGAGATTGACCTGGAGCATCGCGCGGAACGCATCGTGGTGGCGATGCAGCGTCGAGAGCAGCTCGGGCGCGGACTTCGCGAGTTGCGGCTGGTTGGCCTTCAACTGGCTGACGGCGGCGACGTAGTTGCGCGACAGCTCCTGCTTCTTGCCTTCGAACGACATCGCCTCGCGGACCTTCCCGGCGCGGACGAGCTCGGTCTCGCGCTCGATCAGCGCGAGCAGGGCGTTCATCGCATCCATCAGCTCTTCGGCGAGCTTGCGCGCCTCGCCGCTGATGGGGGCGCTGTTCGGACGCTGGGTCTGCATCGGCTGACGTGAGGCGTTGAAATGGTTCATCTCGTTTGACCTTATGCCGTCCGGATCGTTTTCGCCTGCTGCAGGATGAGGGTACGGTAGACGTCGCTGGCGACGCCGACACCGCCGGCCTTGGCGAAGTTCTTGGAATATTGCTCGGTCAGCATCGAGCGCCACACGCCGGTGCCGGGCGTGTCGCCGAACGGACCTTCGCCCTTCAGGCCCGAAGTCATCTGCGCGAACATGCTGTTGAGGAACATCGCCTCGAAGTCGGTGGCGGTCTTCTGCGCCTTGGCCTGTTGCTGCGGCGAGACCTTTTGGAGTGCCGCGGCGAGCTCGAAGTCCGGCCGGCCGTTGCGGCTCTCGACCGAGAAGGCCGAATTGGTGGCGAGGCGAGGGGTGTTGATCGCGATGGTCTGCATCACATCACCTCGATATCGGCTTCGATGGCGCCCGCGGCCTTGATCGCCTGGAGGATGCTGATCATGTCGCGGGGGCCGATGCCGAGGCCGTTGAGGCCGTCGACGAGCTGCTGGAGCGAGACGCCGTCCTTGACGAGCGCCAGCTTCTTGCCGTCCTCGGTGACGGTGACACTGCTGCGGGGCGCGACCACGGTGCGGCCGCGCGACAGCGGATTGGGCTGGCTCACCTGCGGGCTCTCGGAGATCGTGACCGTCAGGTTGCCTTGCGCCACCGCGACGGTGGCGACGCGGACGTCGCGGCCCATCACGATGATGCCGCTGCGTTCGTCGATGACGATCTTGGCGGCGAGATCGGGGTCGACCTGGAGCTGCTCGATCTCGGTGAGGAAGGCGACGACGTTGCCCTTGAACTCGGGCGGGATCGACAGCTGCACCGTCGAAGGATCGATCGGCTCGGCGGTCTTGACGCCGAGATAGTCGTTGATTGCGGCCGCGATGCGCTTGGCGGTGGTGAAGTCGGGGTTGCGCAGCGCCAGGCGGACGTTCGGCAACCGGTTGAGTGCGAACTCGATCTCGCGCTCGATGATGGCGCCGTTGGCGATGCGTCCCACGGTCGGCACGCCGCGCACGATCTTGGCGGCCTCGCCCTCGGCCTGGAAGCCGGAGATCGCGAGCGAGCCCTGCGCCACCGCATAGACATTGCCGTCGGCGCCGAGCAGGGGAGTGACCAGCAGGGTGCCGCCCTGCAGATTCTTGGCATCGCCGAGCGCGGAGACGGTGACGTCCATGCGCGTGCCCTGGGTGGCGAAGGCCGGCAGGTTGCCCGTGACCATCACGGCGGCGACGTTGCCGGTGCGGATGGTGGCGCCGCGGATGTTGACGCCCATGCGCTCCAGCATCGCCTGCAGCGACTGCTTGGTGAAGGGGATGTTGTTGAGCGTGTCGCCGGTGCCGTTGAGGCCGACGACGAGGCCGTAGCCGATGAGCTGGTTCTGCCGCACGCCCTCGATATTGGCGAGGTCCTTGATGCGCGAGGTCGCCGCCGCCGAGGTGACCGACAGCGCCAGCGCCGACAGCGCGGCGCAGGCCAACCCAACAATCCTCACCCAACGAACGCCTGGCATCTCTGCTCCCCAAGGCCCTCAAGAAAGGCCCCTCAAATCGGAAAGGACTTGCACGACACTCCCATGACGAGCTGGTCCGGCGCTTTCCTTGCGAGCGCTGTGCCAACGCCTGATAGCGAGGGTAGGTGGCTGAATAGGTTGAGTAAATCTGTTTCGACCGGTGTCAGCACTCGTTCGCCCTGAGGAGCGAAACTGCCGCCTGTCGGCAGATTTTGCCGGGCCGTTTACGCACCGTTAACCATAAGACAGCGAAGGTGAGGCATCGATCACCCGGATTCTTTCCGATGCGCATCTACGGACCGAACGGCACCACGCTTGGAGCGCCGGCCAGCCAGGCCAAGCGGACGGGCTCCGGCACCTTCGTGCTGCCCGACACCTCATCGGCGCAGGAGACGCGGAACGCTGCCGCACCGAAGGCCGCCGCCAACATCGATGCGCTGCTGGCGTTGCAGGGTGTCGAGGAGGATCCGGTCGAGCGTCGCAAACGCTCGGTCGCCCGCGGCAGGACTGCGCTCGACGTGCTCGACGATCTCAAGATGGGGCTGCTGTCGGGCAATCTCGACGCCTCGACCGTGATGCGGCTGCGCGACGCCGCGGCGAACCTGAAATCGTCCTCCGGCGATGCCGGTCTTGATGCGGTGCTCTCCGAGATCGAGCTGCGCGTCGAGGTCGAGCTGGCGAAGGCCGGGCAGGGGTAGTCGCGCAGGGTGTCGTCGGCCGGCTTGGCCGGGCGACCCAGTATTCCAGAGAAAGTTGTCATTGAACCGATAGGCCGCGGCGTACTGGATGCCCCGGTCAAGCCGGGGCATGACAGCAAAGTTGGGGCGAAACCGCGCTCCGCTTCCCGCGCGCCTACGCCGCCTCTTCCTTCAACTGCGCATCGTAGCGGCGCTGGGCGGCGAGCACGTCTTTCAGATTCTGCTCGGCCCAATCGCGTAACGGGTCCACCGCCGCCGCCAGGGTCAGGCCGAGCTGGGTGATCGAATATTCCACCGTCACCGGTACGGTCGCTATGGCACGGCGCCTGATCAGGCCGTCTCGTTCGAGCGACTTGAGAACCTGGCTCAGCATCTTCTGCGAGATGCCTTCAATCGTGCGGCGCAACTGATTGAAACGCATCGGCTCCTCGCGCAGGAGCAAGAGGATCAGCACCGCCCATTTGTCGCCGACGCGATCGAGGATCTGGCGGGTGGGGCAGTTCGCTGCGTAGACGTCGGGTTTCATCGTCGGTCCTCGGAGATCCATACCGTTGCTTGGGGTCCGCATGTCGGTTGTATGCGATCAGTTACCTCAGCGTAATCAGGTAAGCACAAAGTGCTCTCTTAACACCAGCATTCTTTGCGATATCTAGTCTCCGTTAGTTACCACAGAAGCAAAGGAGCCTTCCATGAAAATCGCAGTCGCTGGCGCCTCGGGCCGGGCGGGTTCGGAGATCACCAAGGAACTGTCCCGCCGCGGCCACGCCATCACGGCCATCGCCCGGAACCCCGAGAAGATCGCAGCCCTGCCGAACGTCACGCCGACCAAGGGGGATGTGCTCGACCAGGCGGGCCTTGCCAAGCTGTGGGCCGGTCACGACGTCGCCGTGAGTTCCGTGCACTTCCTGGCCAGTGATCCGCTCAAGCTGATCGGTGCGGCGAAGGACTCCAAGGTCGGGCGTTACCTCGTGGTGGGCGGCGCCGGCAGCCTCGAGGTTGCCCCGGGCGTGAAGCTGGTCACGACTCCCAATTTTCCAGCCCAATACAAGGCTGAAGCGGAGGCAGGATCGGCCTTCCTCGACCTGCTGCGGCAGGAAAAGGACCTGAACTGGACCTTCATCTCGCCCTCGGCGCTGTTCGTGGAGGGGGAACGCACCGGCAAGTTCCGGCTCGGGACCGATCAGCTTCTCGCAGATGCGAACGGCAAGAGCTGGATCACCTTTGCCGACTACGCCATGGCGCTTGCCGACGAGATCGAACGGCCAGCCCACCTGAAGCAGCGCTTCACGGTCGGCTATTAAGGCCCGCCGGTCGCCTCCGAGCCCTCAGGGATAAACCTTCCTGTGCAAGGGCTTGGGGGCGAGGACCGGGCGGTGAGGGAAATATTGTCTGTCACGGGAGGCCACTATATAAGGCCCGGCTCAACGGACCTCGGTCCGTCCACGAGTCGTTACTTAAGAAGATAGGCCTCCCTTGGAAAAGTTGAAAAACTACCGACCGACCGACAAAGAGCCTTTCATGAACGACCGGCAGAAGGAGTACTTCCGTGTGAAGCTCCTCGCCTGGAAGGATGAGATCCTCAAAGAGTCCAAGCTCACCCTGCAAGCCCTGCAGGAGGAGAACGTCAACCACCCCGATCTCGCCGATCGGGCCTCGTCCGAAACCGACCGTGCCATCGAACTCCGCGCCCGCGACCGCCAGCGCAAATTGATCGCCAAGATCGACGCCGCGCTCCAGCGTATCGAGGACAACACCTACGGCTATTGCGAGGAAACCGGCGAGCCGATCTCGTTGAAGCGGCTCGAGGCCCGGCCAATCGCGACGCTCTCGGTAGAAGCGCAGGAGCGCCACGAGAAACGCGAGAAGGTTTATCGCGACGAATAAGGTCCGAGCCGCAGAGATGCGGCTCTTTGTTTTTGGACGCAGGGCGCCGTTTCGCGCCGTGCTCGGCATATTGCCCGCGGCTTGCCGTCGCACCGACCATGGCGACGGTGTGATCGCGAAAAGTGAATCGCGATCAACGGGCTAGACTGGATTGCTCCGAGCTCACGTGAGTTCGGATGAGAAACAGCCTTCACTTCAGGTGCGGGAGGTTTTGCGAGTCGCATCAACGAGATCGACTCTGAAGTTGAGACGCTGATCCAGCTGCATCAAGCATCGCTGCAATCAGGCCTGCTGCGACGTCTCAAGACGTGTATCCCCATAAAGCCTGGACCAGCTCAATATTTCCTTAAACGCCGGCAACAGGCCGTAGGCCGCATCGGTCAGCTCGTACTCGACCCTCATCGGCTTCTCCGCGAAAGCAGTGCGCGACACGAGGCCGTCCTGCTCGAGCTCGCGCAGCTGCGTGGAGTCGCCGTCGCAAACGCTGGTCAGGTTTTCCATACCGGTCTCGACTTCCACTCTACTTGTCCGCCAGGCCATAGTGACCAGATGCGTGCTTGTGCAGGGGCCACCGAACCAATTTGCCGGTCCGTGCAACGAGGGGAAGCTGGTCATGAGCACTGTTCTGGTCACCGGCGGGTCGGGCTTCGTCGGTATCCATGTCGTCCTGCAACTTCTGGCCGCCGGCCACGCCGTGCGGACGACGGTGCGTCGGCCGGAGCGTCAGGCCGATGTGCTCGCCATGCTGCGCGAGGGCGGGGCGGCAGCGCCCGAGAGCGTGGCCTTCTTCAACGCCGACCTGACCCGGGACGACGGCTGGCAGGCGGCGGTCGCGGGCTGCGATTACGTTCTCCACGTGGCGTCCCCGCTGTCGACCGCGGTCCCAACGGACGAGAACGAGATGATCATCCCGGCCCGCGACGGAACGCTCCGGGTGCTCCGGGCCGCGCGCGCGGCCGGCGTCAGGAGGGTCGTCATCACCTCGTCGCTGGGCGCGATCGGTTACGGCCATCCGCCGCGTGACAAGCCGTTCGACGAGACCGAATGGACCAATCTCGCCGCTGTGGACGGCCAACCTTACGTCAAGTCCAAGACGCTGGCCGAGCGAGCGGCCTGGGATTTCGTCGCGCGCGAGGGCGATGGGCTGGAACTGTCGGTGATCAACCCCGCCGGCATTTTCGGGCCCGTGCTGGGGCCGGACTTTTCCGGCTCGATCGAGATCGTCAGGTCGCTGCTCGACGGTGCCATGCCGGCCGTGCCGCGCGTCTATTTCGGCGTGGTCGACGTCCGCGACGTCGCCGAGCTGCACCTGCGGGCGATGACCGCGCCGGAGGCGAAAGGCGAGCGCTTCATCGCGGTCTCCGGCGAGACGATGTCGATCCTCGACATCGCCCGCGTGCTGCGCCGGGAACTCGGGCCGCGGGCGCGCCGGGTTCCGCGGCTCCAGGCTCCGGACTGGCTGGTGCGGCTGGCCGCGAGCCGGATTCCGCTGCTGCGTGCGGTCGTGCCGATGCTCGGAAAGGCAGGCATTCTACCAGCGCCAAGGCCCGGTCGCTGCTCGGTTGGCAGGCGCGCTCCAACGAGGAGGCGATCCTTGCGACCGCCGAGAGCCTGATCCGGCTCGGCCTCGTCAAGAGCTGAGGGACGCCACCCGCGCTTGTCAGGCCGGAGCTGGGATGCTGAAGTGCCGCCTTGGACTGCGTAGCGTGGGAGGCGGCGCCGATGAACAAGACTCTCGAAGCCGCAAAGGCGATCGCGCTGGCGCGCCGCAACCATGCCCCACTCGCGGCGCTGGAGCGTCCCCCTGCGGATGAAGCCGAGGGCTATCAGGTCCAGCGCACCCTGCACGATCTGCTGCTGCCGCATGTCGGCCCGCTCGTCGGCTACAAGATCGGCTGCACCAGCCAGGTGATGCAGGACTATATCGGCATCCCGCACCCTTGCGGCGGCGGCGTGTTCCAGAAGGGGGTCCATGACAGCGGCGCCAAGCTCGCCGCCTCGAATTATGTCCGCGTCGGCGTCGAATGCGAGATCGCGGTGCGGCTGAAGCGGGACCTTGCCGCCGGCGAAGCGCCGTTCACGGCCGAATGGGT
Organism: Bradyrhizobium sp. NC92; assembly: GCF_025200865.1. NCBI lineage: Bacteria > Pseudomonadati > Pseudomonadota > Alphaproteobacteria > Hyphomicrobiales > Nitrobacteraceae > Bradyrhizobium > Bradyrhizobium sp. NC92. Next base: position 5,613,479 of record NZ_CP104171.1, on the reverse strand, counting down.
CGGCGAGGCGGTCGAGTCCTACCATCCCGCGATCGAGATCGTCGACGACCGCTACGTGAAATGGGAGACGATGGGCGCGCCGACCCTGATCGCCGACGATTTCTTCGCCGCCGGCTGCGTGCTGGGTCCCTCGGTCCCGCGCTCGTCGGTGCCGGACCTGAAGGCGGTCAAAGGCCGCGCCATCGTCAACGGCGAGGAGGTCAGCCACGGCACCGGCGCCGACGTGCTCGGCCATCCCCACAACGCGCTGGCCTGGCTCGCCAACCATCTCGCCGCCGAGGGCAAGGGGCTGCACGCGGCGCAGCTCGTGCTCACCGGCAGTCTGGTGAAGACGCTGTGGCTGAAGGCCGGCGACAAGGTGCGCATGGAGCTGGACGGGCTCGGCGTCGTGGAGGCGGAGTTTACGTAGTGGTCTCTCATCCCGTCATTGCGAGCGAAGCAAAGCAATCCAGAGTCTTTCCGCGGACACATTCCTGGATTGCTTCGCTTCGCTCGCAATGACGGCGTCCGGGCCACCGTGCCATCCACACCAAAATACATGCGGCCTCCGGCAGGGGAGCTACCGGAGGCCGCGTAGTACATCGTCGTTCGCGCCTAGGTCCGCGAGCACGATGTGGGAGCTCTTGAAGGGGCTTAGAAGGGCAGCAGCACGTCCATGACCTGCTGACCGTAGCGCGGCTGCTGCACGTCGGTGATCTGGCCGCGGCCGCCATAGGCAATGCGGGCCTGGGCGATCTTGGTGGAGTCGATGGTGTTGTCGCTCTGGATGTCCTCAGGACGCACGATGCCGGCGACGATCAGCTCGCGAATTTCGAAGTTGACGCGGATCTCCTGCTTGCCTTCGACGACCAAATTGCCGTTCGGCAGCACCTGGGTCACCACGGCGGCGACGTTGGTCTGCAGGGCTTCCTTGCGGTCGACGCTGCCCTTGCCCTCGCTCGACGAGGTCGAGTCCGCGGTCAGGACCCGGCCCGGCAGGATCTTGTTGGCCTGGGTGATCGTCTGGGCGCCAATGAAGTTGGTGATTCCCGAATCTTCCTTGTTGGTGCGGCTGCGCGAGGTGTCGTTCTCGATGTTGGCCTTGTCGGTGATGTTCACGGTCACGGTGAGGAGATCGCCGACCTGGCGGGCGCGCTGGTCCTTGAAGAAGGCGCGGCTGCCGTTGCGCCACAGCGAGTTCGGATTGTAGGAGGCCACCTCGGGCTTTGGCATCGGCATCTGCACCGGCTTGTAGCCGGGCTGCGTGGTCGGATTGTCGATGGCCGACAGCTTCGGCTGCTCGCCGATCTGCGACAGGCGGTCGATCGAGGAGCAGCCGCTCGCCAATGCGCAAGTCGCCAGCAGCAGGGCGGAGATCGCGATGCGACGAAGGCGGGAGGCCGAACTGAACGTGGACATGAATCTACTCTGACTTGGCTGGAGCCTGCGAGAGGCGAACTTGCGGAATCTGGGCTTGGGCGATCTCGGCCGTGGGCGTCTGGATCAGGCTCTGCGCCAGGGCCGCGGCCGCCGGCACGGCGTCACGCTTGACCGACGAGGTCTGCTCGACCGCCGGCGCCATCGGCGCCGACTGGCTGGCGCCCTGGACGGTCACCTGGCCGCGGCCGGTGACTACGCCGGTCAGCGTGCGCTTGGACTGCAGATTGAGCACGCTGACGGTGTCGCCCTCGGCGCCGCTCTCGATCGCCTTGCCGCGCGTGGTGAGATAGAGGCCGGGCACCTGGTAGATGATGGTGACGGCCTGATCGCGCACCACGAAGTCGGGTCTGACGAGGTCGGCGGCGCGGATCGGCGTACCCGCGCGCATTCCTCGGCGCAGCTGCATGCCGATGCTGCGGTCGCGCGAGGCGGGCTCGCCGGCGACCTCGGCCTTCGGCCGGCGCTCCAACGACAGGTCGGAGGATTTCAGGAGCTCGGCGCGGTCGATGTCGCGGGTCAGCACGGCCACCTCCACCGTCTCGATCGCGATGCCCGTGAAGCGCAGCTTGGTCGGCGCGGCATTGCCGTCGTTGGCGATCTCGAAGGCGATGTCGAAACGGCCGCTGCGGGCATCATAACGGGTTGCGACCGGCTGCAGCGCGCCGCTGTTGGAGGCGTCCAGCCGCATCTCGGCGACGCTGCGGTCGAACGTGATGGTGAGGTTGGCGGCGTCTCCGAGGCCGAAGCGGCGCTCGAGCGCCGCGGCGACCGCGTTTTCGATATCCTTGCTCGCGAGGGTGCGGGCGAGGCGGGTGACCTGGACCTCCTTGATGTCGCCGGTCATGACGCCGATCACCTGCTTGGCGCGCAGCACCGACAGCACCTGGCCGACCGTCAGCGTGCCGGTGGTGCCGAGATCGGGCGAGCGGTAGACCGGGATCAGCGCGGCGGATCCGGCGTTGTCGATGAGATCGCCGACCCGCACCACGTCCGAGGTCACCGTGACGCTTGCGCGCAGCGTCGGCGCGGCGATGAAATCGTCGGCGGCCGCTGCCGGCAAGGCCAGCGCGAGAAGGGTGGAGATCGTGGCGAGCGTGGCGCGGATCATCGTCATCACCTCAGCGGAACAGCGCCGTCGTCGATTGCATCATCTGGTCGGCGGCGCTGATCACTTTGGCGTTCATCTCGTAAGCGCGCTGGGCGGCGATCAGGTCGCTCATCTCCGAGACGACGTCGACATTGGCCTGCTCGAGGCTGCCTTGCGTGATCTTGCCGTAGCCCTCGGAGTTCGCGGTGCCGTCCTGCGGCGCGCCGGACGAGGGCGTCTCGGTGAACTGGTTGTTGCCGACCGGCTGCAGGCCCGCCTTGTTGATGAAGCGGGTGATGCCGATCTGGCCGACGATCGAGGAGGTCGACGAACCTGGCAGCGTCACCGAGACCTGGCCCTGCTCGCTCACGCTGATGCCCGAGGCATTGTTCGGGATGGTGATGGTGGGCTGCACCGGGTTGCCCTGCGCGGTGACGACGCGGCCCTGATTGTCCATCTGGAAGGTGCCGTCGCGGGTGTACTGGAAGGTGCCGTCGGGCATCAGGATCTTGAAGAAGCCCTCGCCCGAGACGGCGAGATCGAGGTCGTTGCCGGTCTGCGACAGCGTGCCCTGCGTCATGCTGCGCGGGGTGCCGACGGTCTTGACGCCGCCGCCGATGTCGACGCCGACCGGCAGGATGGTGCCCTGGTCCGACGATTGGGCGCCGACGCGGCGGACGTGCTCGTAGATCAGGTCCTGGAATGCCGCCGTCTGCTTCTTGAAGCCGGTGGTGCGCAGGTTGGCGATGTTGTTGGAGATCACCTGAACGTTGAGTTCCTGTGCCGCCATTCCGGTCGCTGCGGTGTGAAGCGCCTGCATCTCAGTTCTCCTTCAATCAGGCCGGAACGTCGGCGAGCTTGTCGATCGCCGACTTGTGGAGGTCGCTCTGCTGCTGCAGCAGGTTGGCGATCGCGGTGTAGCTGCGCATCACCTCGACCATGCGGGTCATCTCGCCGACCGCGTTCACGTTCGACTTCTCGATGTAACCCTGCTGCAGGGTGGACTTGGCGTCGGCCTGCTGGTTTGCCGAGCCGGCGGCATAGAGATTGGCGCCGAGCTTGGTCAGCCTGGCCGGATCGTCGAACGACACCATGCGGATCTTGCCGCGGATCGAGTCGGTCTTGGCCGTACCCTCGAGCACCGTGACGGTGCCGTCGGGCGCGACGTTGATGTCGTGGTCGGTCGGCTGGAAGGTGATCGGGCCGGCATTGCCGAGCACGAGATTGCCGTCGGCGGTGACGAGCTGGCCGGTGCTGTTGAGCGAGAACTTGCCGTCGCGGGTATAGAGCTCGCCGCCATTGGCCTGCACCGCGAAATAGGCTCCGCCGTTGATCGCGACGTCGAGCGGATTGTTGGTGGCCTCCATCGGCCCCTGGCCGATGTCGCGGAAGGTGCCGCGGTCCTGGACATAGGAGACCCGGCGGTCGCGACCGATGAAATTGTCCTCACGCGCGTTCGAGTTCAGATACTCCTCGAACAGCGAATGGTCGGCCTTGAAGCCGTTGGTGTTGGCATTGGCGACGTTGTTGGCGATGACATCCATCTGCCGCTCCAACGTCATCTGCCGTGACAAGCCGATCAGAAGCGCGTTCTGCATCGGAAATCTCCCCTGAGCGGATCTGCCATTTCGCTCTCCCAAGCGCCTTGGCGGACCCCGTGACCGAGACCGTCGGTTCTCCCAAACCGTGTGGTCTCGGCCCTTCCTCAGCGAAAGCCGTGCCAACCAAAAAAGGCAAGTGTTCTCAATATCTTGCCGATTTTTGAGGGGCGCGAACGGGCGGCAGAAAGGTTCTGTTAGCCATGTTTGCCCGGCAGATTTTTCCTAGCAAAGGCCCAATCGAAAGATTCCGTTAACCATTATTACCGTAGCGTTTGCGCATCAGAGGAGCGCATTGCGCTGGGGCATTCGTATCGCGTCATTGTCTGCCAGGAGGCTTCGCTCTTTCGACCCCTTTGAGAGATGAACGGGCGCGGCGACCATGGCAGAGAATGACGAAGGCGGCGCAGCCGCTGATGGCGCGGAAGCCGCCCCGCCGAAGAACAAGCTCAAGCTCATCATCATGGTCGTCGGCGCGCTCGCCGTCCTCGGCGGCGGCGCCGCGACCTGGTTCTTCTTCTTCCGTCATGGCGGCGACGAGCATCATGCCGAGGCCGCGCCGCCGCCGAAGCCGCCGGCCTTCGTCGACGTCCCCGACATGATGGTCAACCTTGCCGGCGCGCCGGGCGAGCGCGTGCAATATCTGCGGCTGAAGATCGTGCTGGAGCTGAAGGAAGAGAAGCAGATCGAGGCGATCAAGCCGACGATGCCGCGTGTCACCGACATCTTCCAGACCTATGTGCGCGAGCTGCGCCCGTCCGACCTCAACGGTTCGGCCGGCATCTTCCGCCTCAAGGAGGAGCTGACCAAGCGCGTCAACGCGGCGGTCGCCCCGGTCCAGGTCAGCGCGGTGCTGTTCAAGGAAGTCGTGGTCCAGTGAGCATGACGGACTAGGGATCATGGCGGGCAACGACCAAGTCGACCAGGATGCAATTGCCGCCCAGTGGGAGGCCTCGCTCGATAGCGAGGATCCCGCCGAGGCGGCAAAGGCTGCCGCAGAGAACGAATTATCCGAGACCATGGCCCTGCAATGGGCGGCCATGGTCGAGGACGGCAGCCGCGATCTCGGCAGCGGCAAGAATTCCGGCGAGCGTGTGCTGTCGCAGGAGGAGATCGACAATCTCCTCGGCTTCACCGTCGGCGACGTCACGCTCGACGACCATTCCGGCATTCGCGCGATCATCGATTCGGCGATGGTCTCCTACGAGCGCCTGCCGATGCTCGAAATCGTCTTCGACCGCCTGGTGCGGTTGATGACGACGTCGTTGCGCAATTTCACCTCCGACAACGTCGAAGTCTCGCTCGACCGCATCACCTCGGTGCGCTTCGGCGACTACATGAACTCGATCCCGCTGCCCGCCGTCCTCACCGTGTTCAAGGCCGAGGAGTGGGAGAACTTTGGCATGGCGACGGTCGATTCCAACCTGATCTATTCGATGATCGACGTGCTGCTCGGTGGCCGACGCGGCACCAGCCAGCTGCGCATCGAGGGCCGGCCCTACACCACGATCGAGACCGAGCTGGTCAAGCGGCTGGTCGAGGTGGTGCTGGCCGACGCCGAGCAGGCGTTCCGGCCGTTGTCGCCGGTGACCTTCACGATCGACCGGCTCGAGACCAATCCACGTTTCGCCGCGATCAGCCGTCCCGCCAACGCCGCGATCCTGGTGCGCCTGCGCATCGACATGGAAGACCGCGGCGGCAACGTCGAGCTGCTGCTGCCCTACGCGACCATCGAGCCGATCCGGGGCGTCCTGCTCCAGATGTTCATGGGCGAAAAGTTCGGCCGCGACCCGGTCTGGGAGGGCCATTTCGCCACCGAGATCGTGCAGGCCGAGATCGCGGTCGACGCCGTGCTCTACGAGGCCGACATTCCGCTCAAGCAACTCATGCGGCTCAAGGTCGGCGACACGCTGCCGCTGGACATGCGCGCCGACGCCAACGTCACCGTGCGCTGCGGCGACGTCACGCTGACCGAGGGGCGGATGGGCCGGGTCGGCGACCGTGTCGCGATCCGTGTGACGAAACCCTTGCGCAAGCCAAGTACGACACTTGCGATGTTCGAGAAGGTTGACGAGCAGAACAAGATGATGGAGGCCCCATGAACCACTCCCTGGGAATGGCGATCGAGACGCTGGTGGCTATCCTGCTGATGCTGACGATCGTCTACTGCGTCATGCTCAACAAGCGCCTGACGCGGCTGAAGGCGGACGAGCATTCGCTGAAGGCCGTCATCGGCGAGCTGATCACCGCGACCGAGATCGCCGAGCGCGCGATCGGCGGGCTGAAGCTCGCCGTGCGCGACGTCAACGAGAACCTCGGCAGCCAGCTCGCCGCCGCGACGCAGATGTCGGACCAGCTCTACAAGCAGCTCGGCGAGGCCGACAACGTGGTGCGGCGCCTGTCCAAGATCGCGATCGCGGCGCGTCCCGTCACCAATCCGGAGACGGTCGCCGCGCCCGCGGCCAAGCCGTCGACCGCGAAGGCGGTGGCGGCCGCCGCCGAAGCCTTCTCCGAGCGCCGACGATCCAACGGCCTTGCCGCATGAAGCCTGGGTATGAAGTCCTTTCGTAACATCCGCGTCATTCCGGTCGTCCTCGTCGCCGTCGCAGGCCTCGCCACGCTGAAGGTGGTGGGCCTCGCGATCAACGGCGGCTATGTCTTCGACTACAAGCCGAACCAGACCAAGAAATCCTGGGCGCAGGAGAACCTGAATTTCCCCGGCCGCGAGGAGCCGGAAATCATCACCGGCTCGACCCATGGCGCGCCGAAGGAGGCGCCGAAGCCCGCCGCGCCCGAGACCAAGCCCGAGGGCACCGTGGTCAAGGTTGAGGAGGGCCAGCCGCAGGTCTCGGCCTCCGAGCGTGCGATCCTGGAACGGTTGCAGGCGCGGCGGCAGGAGATCGAGGCCCGCCAGCGCGAGATCGATATCCGCGAAAGCCTGCTCAAGTCGGCCGAGAAGCGCATCGAGGGCAAGGTCGAGGAGATGAAGGCGGTGGAAACCCGCATCTCCGCGACGCAGGCCGAGCAGAAGGCCGCCGAAGCCCAGCGCATGAAGGGCCTCGTGACCATGTATGAGGGCATGAAGCCGAAGGATGCCGCGCGGGTGTTCGACCGGCTCGAAATGGGCGTGCTGATCGAGATCGCCTCGGCCATCGCGCCGCGCAAGATGTCGGACATCCTGGGGCTGATGTCGTCCGAGGCCGCCGAGCGCCTGACCGTCGAGATGGCCCGCCGCGCCAATGGCGGCGGCGACCAGTCCGCCTCGGCGGGCGAATTGCCCAAGATCGACGGCAAGCCGACGCAAAAGCCGAACTGAGGGCTCGAGGCGAAGCGCGCTTTCGATTCGCGCGTTGTCGCGCGGTCGTTCGACTGGAGCCCAGCGAGACGCCTCGTGCGCTTAATTCGCGAAGGCCTGTTGCGCCCTGCGAACAGGCGGGCGCAACTGCTGCTCCACCCGAGCGAGGATATTGACCTGCTGCCTGATCAGCGCCCCCTTCGAGACGCGGGTCACGAGCTGCAGGGTGCTGTGGCAACAGGCGCACTCATATGTCTTCAGGGCATATCCTCTGGCGATCGGGACGATCGCGACGACCGCTCTTGCCCTGCTACACACAATGCAACCGGCTTCTCCGCTCATTGATTACCCCCAGAGCTAACCAATGCGATTTGCATCGCCGAGAGTCACATCTGATTCAGAGTCGCGCGCCAACCGCAACGAGCCGAAGGTTGTGAGTGCGCGCGCTCGGCAACTCGTCAAGGTGGAAATCAGAATCCCGTGGCGGATGCAGCCGGAGCAGGCGGCATCCTCTGGGACTGCGATGAGTTGACGCGCGCAGGTGTGAAGTGGCGTACAGTGGCGCTCAAGGCGCCGTCCTACGCTTCGGCCATTCGCAGTCGGCAGCGCAGGAGGAGGCGATGAACTACTCGTCCGCAGCAGAACGCGTCATCGAGGCCGTCAACCGCCTGCTCACAGCGGCGATGACATCCGCATGGACATCCGCGCTGAGCCATCAGCATGCGGCGCCGCCGGATGGCGAGGCCGGCAGCGACGATGAATCTTCTCTCGGCGAAGAGAGCGCCTCGGCGCCCGATGGCGCCGGGAACCAGCACTGAAGACGCCATTGGCCCGGCGGCGTCACACGATCAAATCGTGCAAGCCGTGGCCGTGAGCTGCAACTGGCCCATGAGGCGGATCAACATCGGGCGGAGATAGTTCAGGCGTGAACGCCAGTTCGGACCCGGGGCCTCCTCCGGCCTGGTCGTGATGACCGGCAAGGTCTATGAGATGATCCGGCACCACGCTGTGCTGTGAGCCCTGCGAAGCGTTATCCTTGAAATGGAATGAGTCGCCGAGCTGCTGCGTCTCGCTTGCAGGCGGGTGGCCGTTGCCTCCGGTCGATGACTTCGAAAGGCCTGGGTTGAGCGCCATGTCTGCAGTTTCATTGCTGCTACGACCGTGGGCATGAGCTGCCTGCTCGGCGCTTCCCGGGGGAGAGACGCCGTGATGTCCAGCATCGCTCCCGAGCGCAAGCCCGCGGCCGGCGTGCTGTTCGGCGGCAAGATGACCAAAGTTCAGCGCGTCGATGGCAATGTCAGCCATCTGGCCACCCCCAATCGCGCCATTCTTGCCAGCCGCCGAGGCTGTGTCGAAGCCCGTGAAGTGGAAGACGAAGCTGGCTTCCGTCGGTGCGGCGACGGACTGCAACGTCGTAGACGGTCCGCTGGCGGAAGGAGCTACCGCATCAATGTGGGACGTTTCAGTCGCGGCCGTTTGCATCGGATCCGAGCTGGAGATGCTGGAATAGTCAGTTCCTCCGATCTGGTCCGAAGTTGAATCCAGGCTGTAGGTCGGCTCGCTTGACTGGATTGCCGGGCTCCCGTCTGCGAGAAGCGTGGCGTCGCCGCTTCCGGAAGCGGACGAGATCTCGGCAGTGGTCGTCATGACCGCGGGCGCATCACTCTGCAGGGGGGCGGTGAGGTCGGAGAGCTCGCTGGCCGCCGCGATCACGGGTGCGGCCCCCGGCGCCAGGATGAAGTCCGAGGCGTCGACGGTTGCAATCCCCTGCAAATGGATTTCGAGCAGACTGGAATCGCCGATGTGCAGGGTCTGGTCCGTTGGATTGACGTACACGATGGTTTCATTCGCCGCGCTGTCATAGATCCAGGCGATCGTACGTGCGGGCACCGCCGTGCTGGTCGAGCTCAACGCCAGGATGGCGAAGCCAAGTGCGCCAAAGGCGGTCAGGTCGATCTTGTCCGATCCCGACGCGAAGTCGGTGATGGTGTCGAACTGACGCGTGTTGGAATCGGCGACGAACAAATATGCGAAACGGTCGTTCCCATTGCTGCCGGTGAGTTGGTCCGCACCAAATCCGCCGGTTATGGTATCGGCGCCGTTGTTGCCGTTGATCGTGTCGTTTCCCGAGCCGCCGTAGATAAAGTCATCGCCGTCATTGCCCTTGATCGTGTCATTGCCGGAGCCGCTGTAGAGAACGTCCGCTTTGCCGGTCCCGTTGACCGTATCGCTGCCGGCCCCCGCATAGATGACCTGACCTGTGCTGCCGCCGCCGGCAATGGTTTCGCTCCCCGGCGTTCCGAACACGTTCGGGGGATCGCTTATCACGATGGAGCCGGTGGCCAGGTTGTCAAAATCGTTGGGGTCCGCATCGCTGGCGCCATGAATGGCGACGGTCACCGTCTGCGTCGTACCGTCGATCGCAGTGACCGTGAATGTGTCGGTCAAGGTGTCGCCGACATCGAGAGCCTGAACCACGCCGTTGTTGTTGTCGAGCGAGTAAGTCCACACGCCGGCTGCGGTCATCGTGAAGGTGCCGTATCCGTCGTCGCTCGCGGTCGGCGAAGAGACTGCGGTGAACGTATTCGGCGCGTTGTCGACGTCTGTATCGGTCAGCGTGCCGGTCGCAATGGGTGCGCCGGGCGAGAAGGTTCCTGCCTCGGTCACCGAGCCGGTCGTGGTGCCGGAAATCAGGGCTGCGTCGTTGCTGCCGAAAATGGTGATCGTCACCGTCTGCGGCGTGCCGTCGAGGCTGGTGACGGTGAAACTGTCGGTGAGTGTATCGCCGACATTGAGCGCCTGCACCGCGCCGCTCGCATTGTCGAGTGTGTAGGTCCACGCGCCGGCCGCGGTGATCGTATAGGCACCATAACCGCCCGAGCTCGCCTTGGGCGAGCTCACTGCCGTGAAGGTATTGGACGCATTGTCGACGTCGGCGGCAACGAGCGTGCCCGTTGCGCTCGGCGCGCCGGGTGTGGAGTTGGCAACGCCTCCGGCCTCGGTCACCGATCCGGCGGCTGTGCCGGAAATCACGGCAGCATCGTTGCTGCCGTGGATGGTAATCGTCACCACTTGGGCGGTTCCGTCCAGAGTGGTCACCGTAAAGCTGTCGGTTAGTGTCTCACCGGCATTGAGCGCCTGCACCGCGCTGTTGGCGTTGTCGAGCGTGTAGGTCCAGACGCCCGCTGCCGTGATGGTGAACGTGCCGTAGCCGGCCGCGCTCGCGGTTGGCGAGCCGACTGCCGTGAATGCATTTGCGGTCGTGTCGACGTCGGTGTCGATGAGCGTGCCGGTCGCGGCAGGCGTACCGGGATTCGCATTGGCGATGCCGCCAGCCTCGATGACGGCGCCGGTCGTGTCGCCGGAGATGACCGCTGCATCATTGGCTCCGTGGATGGTGATCGTCACCACCTGAGGGGTGCCTCCGATCGTGGTCACCGTGAAGCTGTCGGTTAGCGTTTCGCCGGCATTGAGCCTCTGCACAGCCGGGGAGGCGTCGTTCAAGGTGTAGGTCCACACGCCGGAGGCCGTCATGGTGAAGGTGCCGTAGCCGCCGGCGCTCGCTTTTGGGGAGCTCACTGCGGTGAAGGTATTGGGCGGATCGTCGACGTCCGTGTCCGTGAGGGTGCCGGTCGCAACCGGCATGCCAGGCGTTCCGTTGGCGATGCCGCCAGCCTCGATCGTAGACCCTGTCGTGGTGCCGGAGATGATTGCGGCGTCGTTGACACCGTTGATGGCGATGGTGAAGGTCTGGCTGATAGAGGTAACTCCGTTGGAGGCGGTGATAACGAAGTCGTCTGTCGTGGGCGCCTTCAGCGCGTTGATTGCGGCATCGTCAGGCTCGAACCTGTAGGCGCCGCTCGTGCTGTTGACGTAGAGCACCCCATAGGGGCTCGCCTTCGACAAATCGTATGTCACTCCGCCGAGGACCGTATTGGTGGAAATCGCCCCGACGACGCCAAAGCTCAGCTGGCCGCCGCCGGTGCCGCTGTTGGCACTGAAGGTTCCTGTCGTCGCAGCGAAAGTATCGAAGACCACCGTGTCGAGCTCAATTGGCCCAGCCCCGGTGCTGAGACTCGGTGGTACAGGTTCAAGAGGCGCCAGGGTGATGAACGGCAGCGCACTCGGCGTAAGCTGCAGCGCAGGCGCATCCGGCTGAATGAAATTGATCGGCTGCAGTGACTGGGATTTGACGAAGGGAGGCGTGCTTGAGCCATGCGGCCCCTGTCCTCCGAGATTGGCGAGCACGTCCTGTTGCGCGGCGTGCAATTCGTCCATGCGAGCGGACGTGTTCGTGACCTGATTGACACTGATGCTGGAGCCCACCTTCTTGAGTATGATCGTCTCGCCCGGATCTTCGACGATGATACGCCGTGGGATCGGCTCCTTGGTCACGAGCTCGAATGCGCCATGCGCAAGGTCCTTGTAAGTGATGGAGTCCTCGTCCAGGAGCGTGACGTCCGGGTCAGCGGCTTCGGCATTTCGTCCGAGCGAGAAAGTCAATGCTGCAAGCGTCAGCATTCCCGAGCCGCCCGCGTGCCCTCGGGCGCGAATGCCTGCAACCGACGTGTTCAGCTGGAGAGGCCGGGTCTCTGCCACCCGGCCTGGTGCGGAAGTGAAGCTCCCTCGGGTCTCGTCGAACAGGGCTGCAGGTAGCTCGCCTTCGAACACGAATTCGCTCAGCGAGACGCGAGTGCCGCGGGAGATATTGAAGGAAGTACCGTCGATGAAGCGAACCGTGATCTGTCCGTCGGCATCGGTCTCGATCACGTCAGTCCGGTAGACAGGCGCGCCAGCTACGGCCTGCGTGCTGATGCCACTGGCTCGCGTGAGCGTACCGCAACCGATCACTGTCTGAATATGGCCGATGATTTGGACGGGCAAGGCCATTGCAGGCCCGGTACCAACCTGGATGTCGGATGCTGACATGGCTCGACCTCGCCTGGGTGATCGATTCAGGCTCGGCGTGCTGCCACGGTCATTTTGGGGCGGCCCTCGCCAAGGGACAAATATCCTGGGCGCTGGCAGCCGAAGGCTTGCCCGCCGAATTCATCAAGTCTGCTATCGAGAGATGCATTGCGCGGCGACGGTGACGCGTACCGCCATTCGCGCACCCCTCCCGCCAAAGTGATTAAATTGACAAACGAGACGTATTTAATTTGTGGCATTTTCCTAGCGCGGCGATAAAGTAGGCCGGTTAACAAAATTAAACAAGAATTATGTTCGTTGTGATTGCGCTTCGAGGTTCGAAAATGAGCCGCCGACAGCGACAGGATCTCTCGAGAAAGGGGGGATCATGTGTAGACTTAAAATAACTGCTATGGCGGCGGGCCTGGTCTTGGCGCTGTTAAATTTCTTGCCGAGTGCGGCTCGAGCACAAATCGATCCCGCCGGGCCCGCCGTCGCCAGTTCGTCGTCCAAACCGATTGGGAAGGTGGTGGCGGCCACAGGCACCGTCACGATCGAACACGCGGGCGCAGTGATCGTTCAGGCAAATGTCTCAGGTGAGCCCGGTCGCGCCAAGACGGGTGATCTCGTCTATCTCGGTGACGTGGTGCTGACCGGGGCCGACAGCCGAGTCGGAATAAACTTCAACGACGGCAGCTCGTTCAATCTATCGAGCAACGCCCGTATTGTGCTGGATCAGTATGTGTATGAGCCGGCCGGCAGGTCCAATGCGGCCCTGTTCAGTCTCGCCAAGGGAACGTTCACTTTCGTTGCGGGCAATGTTGCGAAGACCGGCGACATGAAGGTCGATACGCCCGTTGCCACGTTGGGAATCCGAGGTACGACGCCGCACATCGAGCTTTCGGAGGACGGGTCAGCCAAATTTTCGACGCTGATCGAAGAGGGCAAAAGCAAGCGCCTGAAGAAGCCGCCCGCAGGCGCGGCGCCGGAGCCCGATCGAAGCGCCAATCGCAGGCTCAATATCTGTCGGGGGTGCTGAGACGTTGCTTGGCCGAAGCCGTCCTGATGCCGGCCAGAGTCGGCTCGGCAGAGAGACAAGATGAGTGCTTCGGTCGCCTGGGGATTTGACGCCTGGTGTGAAAATGACCGCACGACCCAGTGCCATCAGGGCAGTGATGCTCATTCTCATCGTTGGACTGGCCGGTTCGTCGGGCTTGGCGCAGACGCCGAAGAAGGGCAGCTCACTCAAGAACATCGAACTGTGTAACGGGTCGGATCGCCTCTCGCCCGAAGCTCGGATCGATGCCTGCACGGCGTTTATCGATGCGGGCGAGGGGAGCGCAAACGGCTTCGCCGTCGCCCACAACAACAGGGGCAATGCCCGTAGCGCCAAAGCCGACTACGGCGGCGCGATCAAGGATTTCCTTGAAGCGACCCGGCTCAACCCGAATTATGCGAAAGCCTTCAACAACCTCGGCGTGGCCTATCTGAGGACCGGCTCGCACGACCTCGCTCTTGGCGCTTTTCAGGAGGCGCTGAAGCTCAACCCCGACTATGCCACGGCTTTTGCCAACCGTGCGGCAGCGTACTTGAAGAGGAATGCGTACGACCGTGCCGCGCAGGACTATGACGAAGCAATTCGCCTTGACCCGAAGCTGGAGGCGGCGTGGAGCGGACGCTGCTGGGCCCGAGCCGTCCTCGGCGCCTTGCAGGCTGCGATGGAGGACTGCGACATGGTGCTTCGATCGGGAACGGGCAACGCCGCGACATACGATTCGCGAGCCCTGATAAATCTGAAAATGGGACAACTCTCCGCGGCCATCGACGACTACAATGCAGCGCTGCGGTACGCGCCCAAGCTGGCGAGCGCGCTGTACGGTCGCGGGCTAGCCAGATTCAAGCTCGGCGACACAGAGGGCGGCAATAGCGATATCTCGGCGGCCAGGAGAATCGAGGATGGAATCGCCGAAGACTTTGTCCGCTATGGGGTGCCGTCAAGCGACTGACGACCGCGACGGCACTGTCGTGCAGCCGTTAACAACTGCTTAACCGCCTGCGTCTCAAATTCAAACTGGCGGATCGGGCCCCGCTCGACCCGGCGGCGTGCTGTTCCCAGCGCAAATCAAGAGATAGCATTAACAAGTCCTTAATTGGCGAGACCTACAGTCGACGGCACCGCCGGCGCCATGCCGGCATGACCGCCGAACCGGAAGAAATACCGCCAATGGCGCGAAAGGCTGCCGCTGGATTTGTGTCGCGAGCCCGCGCTTCGGCGCGAGGCTTGGCGCGCCATGTCCGCAAGGCTTCTTTGCTGGCGGCCTGTGTCCTGATTGGCCTCGGTGCGCCGGTCCGGGCGGCCGATCCGATCAGGGGCGAGGCGACGTTTTCAGCCGGTGGCGGCTTTGCCCGTCTCGTCATCAAGCTCGGCGAGGACGTTCCCTCCGAGGTGACCACCGCAGGCTCCATCCTCATCATCCGCTTCGACCGGCCCGTCGATGTTCCCGTCGACCGCGTGCCGGAAGGCGCGCCCGATTACGTCAACTCCGCCCGCCGCGACCCTGACGGCGGCGCCATTCGCCTGTCGCTGGCGCGGCGCGTCACCGTCAACACCATGAACGCCGGCGAGCGCACCTTCGTCGACCTGCTGCCCGAGGGCTGGAAGGGGCCGCCGCCGAGCCTGCCCATGGACGTGGTCAAGGAACTCGCGGAGCGGGCACGCGCGGCCGAGCGTGCGCTGCGCGCCCAGCGCGCGGCTGCGGAGGCCAAGAAGCGTCCGCAGATCCGCGTCCGTGCCTCGGTGCAGCCGACTTTCGTGCGCTTCGTGTTCGAGATGCCCGACGGGGTCGGCGTCTCCTCCGTGCTCAACGAGCAGAAGCTCACGCTCGTCTTTAACGCCAATCTCAATTTCGACCTGGCGGACGCAGTGGTCGCCGCGCCGCCGAACGTCGCCTCGATCAAGCAGAAATCCGATATCGACCAGACCAATGTCGAGATCGCGCTGATCGGCGATTCCGACGTGCATTCGTTCCGCGACGAGAAGAACTATGTCGTCGACGTCTCCTTCCAGCCCGACAAGAGCAAGTCGGCTGCGACGCCCGAGGCGACGATCGCGCAGATGAAGCCGGCCGGTCACGGGCCGGCAGCTAGCCCTGCGCCCGCGCCCGAAAAGCCCGCCGCCGAGAAAAAGGACGCCCACCGCGAGATCGCGCCGCCGACCTCCGAGACGATCGCGCGCGAGGCCAAGATCGACGTCAAGCCGGAGGTGAAGGTGGAAGCGCCCGCCGCGCTGCCGCCCGCCGAAGCGCCGAAACCGGCAGCCCCTCCCGCGGCAGAAGCGGCGCAGGCTCCTGAGGGGCCCAAGGAGGCTGCGAAGCCGGCGCCGCCTGCGCCGGCGGCTGCGCCTGTCGAAGCGCCCAAGGAGATCGCGAAGGAACCGGCCAAGGATGCCGCCACGGATGTCGCCAAGGCCGCGCCGGCGCCGGTCGCGCCCGCGATTGCCGGCGTCGATGCACGCCGCGACAGCGACGGCCTGCGCGTGACGTTCCCGCTTCAGGTCGCAACGCCGGCGGCAGCGTTCCGCCGCGGCGACACCGTGTGGCTGGTGTTCGACACGCCGAAGCCCGTCGATGTCGAGGCGATCCGCACCAAGGGCGGCGCGATGATCGGCGAGGTCGGCCGCATCCCGCTCGACAAGGGGCAGGCGGTACGCATCCGTCTCACCCGTCCGCTGGTATATTCGCTGACGAGCGAGGAGGTCGGCAAGGAGACCAACTGGATGTTGACGCTCGCCGACAAGATCCAGGCGACGCCGCTGCCGCTGATGATGTCGCGCAACATCACCGATCCCGCGCTCGCCAACATCGCGATCCCGTTCGCCAATCCGGGCCAGCTGCACAAGCTCACCGATCCCGACGCCGGCGACACGCTCTATGTCGTCACCGGGCAGCGGCCGGTGCGCGGCTTCATCAAGCGGCAGGACCTCGTCGATCTCTCGCTGCTGGAATCCGCGCACGGCATCGCGATCCGGCCGAACTCCGACGAGATCGGCGTCGAGGTCGGCTCCGACAAGGTCATACTCGGCAAGAAGGGTGGCTTGACGCTGTCGCCGGTCGACATCTCGGCCGAGCGGGCGCCGACCGCGGTGCGCCCGATCTTCAGTCCCGAAGGCTGGCGCAAGGGTCAGTCGGAAAACTTCATGACGCGCCAGAGCGAGCTGATGACGGCGATCTCGGCGGTCGAGCCGGCGCTGCGTTCGCTGCCGCGGCTCGACCTCGCGCAATTCTACATGTCGCGCGCCATGTATCACGAGGCCAAGGCCGTGACCGACGTGATGCTGAGCGATCCCCTCAGCAAGGAGGAGAGCGGTGCGCTGATCATGCATGCGATCGCCAGCATCCTGATCGGCCGGACCGCGCAGGGCCTGAAGGATCTCGCCAATCCTGCGATCGGCAACAGCCACGATTCCCAGCTCTGGAAGGCGCTCGCCTATGCGCGCCAGGGCAAATGGGCCGATGCGCGCGAGAAGTTCAAGAACGTCGAATTCGCCATCGCCTCGCTGCCGCTCGACATCCAGCGCATCGTGACGATGGACGCGATGCGCGCATCCCTCGAGGTGAAGGACTATGCCGGCGCCTCCAAGCGCCGCAGCGAGCTCGAGGTGGTCGGTGTCCCGCCCGAGGCCGCGCCGGGCTTCGCCGTGCTGCGCGGCCGGCTCGCCGAGGCGCTCGGCCACGACAAGGATGCGCTCGACGACTACAAGTTCGCGGTCGCCTCGAACGACCGTCCGGCTGCGGCCGAGGCCAAGCAGCTCGAGGTCGCGCTGCGCCAGAAGCGCGACGAGATCGGCAAGGAAGAGGCGCTGCGCGAGCTCGAGACGCTGTCGATGACCTGGCGCGGCGACGCGATCGAGGTCAAGACGCTGCAGATGCTCTCGCGCCTCTATGCCGAGAACGGACGCTACCGCGATGCGCTCACCGCCGCGCGCACCGCGACCAGGCTCCAGCCGAACGCGGAAGCCTCGCGTCAGGCGCAGGATCTTGCCTCCGAGCTGTTCACGCAGATCTTCCTCGGGCCGAAGGGCGACGAGCTGCCGCCGGTCGAGGCGCTCGGGATGTTCTACGAATTCCGCGAGCAGACGCCGATCGGCCGCCGCGGCGACGAGCTGATCCGCCGGCTCGCCGACCGTCTTGCCGCGATCGATCTGCTCGACCAGGCCGCCGAGCTCCTGCAATACCAGGTCGATCATCGCCTCGAAGGCGCCGCACGCGCCCAGGTCGCCGCGCGCCTTGCCATGATCTATCTCGCCAACCGCAAGCCCGACATGGCGATCACCGCGCTGCGCGCGAGCCGCATCAGCGATCTCTCCGGGGAGCTCCGGCAGCAGCGCCTGCTGCTGGAGGCGCGCGCGCAGAGCGACGTCGGCCGTCACGATCTCGCGCTCGACATCGTCTCCAACGTCGCCGGGCGGGAGGTGCTCCGCCTGCGCTCCGACATCTTCTGGGCGGCGCGGCGCTGGCGCGAGTCCGCCGAACAGATCGAGCTCTATTACGGTGACCGCTTCCGCGACTTCAAGCCGCTCAATGCGGTCGAGAAGAGCGACATCATCCGCGCCGCCGTCGGCTACGCACTCGCCGACGACTCGATCGGCCTGTCGCGCTTCCGCGAGAAATACGCCCCGCTGATGAGCGAGAGCGCCGACCGTCTCGCCTTCGACATTGCGAGCAAGCCGGCCGCAGCCTCCAGCGCCGAATTCGCCGAGATCGCCAAGCTCGCCGCCAGCGTCGACACGCTCGACGGTTTCCTGCGCGAGATGAAGCAGCGCTTCCCCGACGCCACGGCGCGCGCACCCGGCGCTCCGCAGGCCAAGGACACGAGCGACCACACCGGCTCGCTGCCCACGATCCCGGTTGTCCGGCAGATCAAGATGACGCGGTAGAGCTCGCTACCGCCCGAGGCGCGGCCCGCGACGGTTCCACGATCTCGTCATTGCGAGCGTAGCGAAGCAATCCAGCGTCGTTCCGCTGAGGCAGTCTGGATTGCTTCGTCGCAAGGGCTCCTCGCAATGACGGGGAGGGAGCGGAGGCGATCGCTGAGGGCGGAGGGGATGCAGGCATCGCCCGAAGGCCGCCTCACCCCCCGTAACTCTGCACCAAGCTCCCCGCCACCAGCGACCAGCCGTCGACCAGCACGAAGAAGATCAGCTTGAACGGCAGCGAGATCGTCGCCGGCGGCAGCATCATCATGCCCATCGACATCAGCACCGAGGCGACGACGAGGTCGATGATCAGGAAGGGCAGGAACAACAGGAAGCCGATCTCGAAGGCGCGCTTCAGCTCGGAGATCATGAAGGCGGGGACGAGAATGCGCAGTGCGAGATCGTCCGGCGTGGCGGGCGGCGCCTCGCTGGAGAGATCCAGGAACAGTTTCAGGTCCTTCTCGCGCACGTTCTTCTGCATGAAGCCGCGGAGGGGCACGGAGGCGCGCTGGAGCGCATCCTCGACGCCGATCTGGTTGGCGACGAGCGGGCGGATGCCCTCGTCATAGGATTTCTGCAGGACAGGTCCCATCACGAAGAAGGTGAGGAACATCGCGAGCGCGATGATCACCGAGTTCGGCGGGGCGGTCGCGGTGCCCATCGCGGTGCGCAGCAGCGACAGCACCACCACGATGCGCGTGAACGACGTCATCATGATCAGAATCGACGGCGCGATCGAGAGCACCGTGAGCAGCGCGATCAGCTGGATCGCGCGCTCGGTGACGCCGCCGCCGCCCGCGCCGCCGCCGAGATTGATGCTGATGTCCTGGGCATGCGCGAGGCTCGCGAGCGAAGCCGCGCCGACCAGGACAGAAAGGAAAAGAACTCTACGCGGGAGGGCCGACAACCTCACGAAGACGGCTTCGGACGGCCGAGCAGGGAGGCCATCTCGTCTTCGAGATTTTCAAAGCTGGTCTTTTCCGCGGCCGGCTTCGCCGGCGGGGCGGGCGGCGCCGGCGGCTCGCTGCGAGCGGCGCGCGCCGGAGCGGGCGGCGGCTCGGGCGCAACCGGGGGCGCGACCGTTTCCCCCGCCGGGCGGCGCAGGGCAGCCTCCAGGCGCTGCGCCATTTCGGCGAGATTCTGCTCGGCGCTCGAGGGCGCGGCAGCAGGCGCTGGCGGCGGAACGGGCGGAGCCTGCGGCACGGGCGGAGGAGGCGGTGGTGCGGCGGCGCGCTCGGCCCGCACCGGCGGCATCTTCATCGGCTCACTGCCGCGCGGCGGACGCGGCATCAGCGGCGGCTCGCCGCGGGCAATGCGCGGCGGCAGCGGCTCGGGCCGCGGTTCGCGCTCGGGACGTGGCGCGACCGGCTCCGGCGGAAAGCCGCCCAGGGCCGGCTCGCTGCGGCGTTCGGCCAGGGCAGGCGCAGGCCGGCGCACTTCGTCGGCGAAGGAGGGGCGCGCGGGCCGCGGCGGCGGCTCGGGCATTGGCGGCTCGGGATGATCGAGCAACTCGGGCCGCGGCGCGTCGTCGGCCCAGCCGCCGGCATCGGGCATCGGCGCAAGGCGCGGCGGTTCGGCGGCATTCGGCCGTTGCGGGATCTGGTCGCGGCTGGGCGCGGCGCGAACGATGTTGGGCTCGACGACGATGTCGGTCGGGCCGCCGATCATCAGCAGATGCTCGACATTGTCGCGCCGGACCAGCACCAGCCGGCGCCGGCCGTCGACCGCGGCGGCGTCGATCACGGCGAGGCGGGGCATCCGGCCGCGCTGGGTGTTGGCGCCGATGCGGCTACCGGCGAATCGGCGAACCAGCCACGCAGCGACGCCGATCAACGCCAGCACGACGATGAACGCGACGATGAAGGTGATAGGGCTGCCTTGCATACTTGTCCCCGACAAATGGCGCTTTTCTCGTGCCCATGGTCAGTTGAGCCGACCACCGGCGGACGATGCCCCAAAACTGCGATTTCTTAACGTTCCACGGCAAGTTTTGCCGTCCCCAACTCTTAATAACCCATGAATCGCCCGATCCAAAACGACTTCTTGCCCTGTGCACGCGCCGCCAAACGGTTGGGTTAATGCCACTTTTCGCGGCGGCGAATCGCGCCGGCGCGAGAATCAGCTTCGGCTGGGAGACATGCTTTGCGAGCGGTCCTTAACCAGCTGTTAACCATACAGGCGGCAAATTCTGCCTAGCGGCGGTCCCTGGGGTCCGTCCGGGGCGGAGGGAGCCGCGACGATGTCCATCAACGACCTTCCGGTGCTGTCGGCGCTTCGCACCAAGATGCAGTGGCACCAGGAGCGCCAGCGCGTCCTGTCCGAGAACGTCTCCAATTCCGACACGCCGAAATTCCGGCCGCGCGACCTGGTCGAACCGAAGCTCGACAAGACCGGCGCCGTCACGGGGTCCATGGGCCCTTTGGCCATGACCCGGACCAGCGCCTCGCACATGACGCCGTCGGGGGCGCCTTCCGCCTTCGACCAGAACAAGAATGCCGGTTTCGAGACCCGCCCTGCCGGCAATGCCGTCAATCTGGAGGAGGAGATGATGAAAGCCGCCAGCAACCAGATGGATTACGCCGCGGCGACCTCGCTCTATTCGAAGAGCCTGCGCCTGCTCAAGACCGCGATCGGCAAGGGTTAGGCCTAAAGGAGGCGGATCATGGCAAATGACAGCAGCGACTTCGCCCGCTCCATGGCGATCGCGACCTCGGGCCTGCGCGCGCAGGCCGGGCGCATGCGGGTGATCTCGGAGAACATCGCGAATGCGGATTCGACGGCGCAGACCGCCGGCGGCGATCCCTACCGGCGCAAGGTGCCGACCTTCTCCTCCGCGCTCGACCGCACGCTCGACGCGCAGGTCGTCACCCTCGGCAGGATCAAGCCCGACCAGTCCGCCTTCCGCGTCAGATACGAGCCGAACAATCCGGCTGCGGATGCGAGCGGCAACGTCAAATATCCCAACGTGAACTCGGTGGTCGAGATGACCGACATGCGCGACGCGCAGCGGTCCTACGAGGCCAATCTCAACATCATCAGTGCGACGCGCCGGATGATCCAGCGCACGCTCGACATCCTCAAGAGCTGAACAGGACATTTGAGCCATGGCATCACCGACAATCGCCGCCAACGCCTACGCCAATCTCGCCCGCGTGCTGGAGAACAGCGGCGCCGGCAAGGGCAGCGAACCCAACGGGCAATCCTTCGCCGCGCTGCTGAAGGACGCCGTCGGCAGCGTCATGGAATCCGGCCGCAAGTCCGACGCGCAGACGGTGGCAATGGCCGCCGGCAAGGCCAACGTGATGGACGTGGTCACGGCGGTCGCCGACACCGACGTCGCGGTGTCCACGCTGGTCTCGGTCCGCGACCGCGTCATCGCGGCGTATGAAGACATCATGAAGATGCCGATCTGATTTTTTGCGCTGGCGCTCGTCCCAGGCGTCATTGCGAGCGCAGCGAAGCAATCCAGAATCTCTCCGCGGCGGCAGCCTGGATTGCTTCGCTTCGCTCGCAATGACGGGGGAGGGTCTTCGCATCGCTCGGAGCAGCGGTGGGAAGGTGGAAATGAACAAGGAAAGTTTGAAATGACCGGACCCGAGACCCTCGACGTCGCGCGTGATGCGATCTGGACCATCGTGATCGTGTCGTCGCCGCTGATGGTGGTCGGCCTCGTGGTCGGCGTCATCGTGTCGCTGTTCCAGGCCCTGACGCAGATCCAGGAGCAGACGCTGATCTACGTGCCGAAGATCCTGGCTATCTTCGCTACGATGCTGTTGGCGCTGCCATTCATGGCCGACTCGCTCCACGCCCACATGCTGCGGATCTCGTCGCGAATCATCGGCGGCTGAGGCACAATGCGTGAACTATGCGCATCGACGTCTCGCTGCTGCCGGCGCTCGCCGCTTCCTTCATGCTCGCCTTCGCCCGGGTCGGCGCGATGGTGATGCTGCTGCCGGGGCTCGGCGAGACCAACATTCCGACACGGATCAAGCTGTCGATCGCGTTGCTGCTCACGCTGATCATCCTGCCGCTGCATCGCAATGCCTACCAGGTCGACATGGGCTCGCTGGCGCCGCTGCTGGTCTTGATGCTGCATGAGATCGCGATCGGCATCGTCTTGGGCGCGACCGCGCGCGTGACGTTGTCGGCGCTCCAGGTCGCGGGATCCGTGATCGCGCAGCAGATGGGGCTCGGCTTCGTCACCTCGGTCGATCCGACGCAGGGACAGCAGGGCGTGCTGGTCGGCAACTTCCTGACCATGCTGGGCGTGACGCTGCTGTTCGCCACCGACAGCCACCATCTGGTGATCGCGGCGCTGAACGACAGCTACACGATCTTCTCGCCGGGCGAGACCGTGTCGAGCGGCGACATCGCTTCGCTCGCGACTCGCGCCTTCGCCGCCGCCTTCCGCCTCGGCTTGCAGCTCTCCGGGCCGTTCCTGGTGTTCGGCCTCGTCTTCAACATCGGGTTGGGTATCCTGGCGCGGCTGATGCCGCAGATGCAGGTCTATTTCGTCGGCGTGCCGCTGTCGATCTTCGCGGGCTTCCTGGTGCTCGCCGTGGTGCTCACCGCGATGATGGGCACCTATCTCGACTACTTCATCGGTGTCATGCACCAGATGATGCCGCTGAAGTAGGTGATCGATGGCGGAAGACAACGATCCCGAAAGTCAAACAGAAGACCCGACGCAAAAGCGTCTCGACGATGCGCTTCAACGCGGCGACGTCGCCAAGAGCCAGGAGATCAACACCTGGTTCATGATGGCGGGCGGCACGCTCGTGGTCTCGACCTTCGCGGGCTCGGTCGGCGGCGGGCTGCTGACGCCGATGCGCAACCTGCTCGCCAATTCCTGGATGATCAAGACCGACGGTAAGGCTCTGCTCGCGCTGATGCAGCAGATCGAATTCGCCGTGCTTGCAGCGATCGGTGTGCCCCTCTTGATGCTGATGCTGGCCGCGATTGCCGGCAACATGCTGCAGCACCGCCTGGTGTGGTCGACCGAATCCCTGACACCCAAGTTCAGCAAGATCTCGCCCGGGGCAGGCTTCAAGCGCATCTTCGGCAAGCAGGCGGCGGCCAATTTTCTCAAAGGCATCGGCAAGCTGGTGGTGCTTGGCGTGGTCATGACCATGATCCTGTGGCCGGAGCGGCATCGCATGGAGGCGATGGTCAGGCTCGATCCGGCCGCCATGCTCGGCGCCAGCACCAGCATGACGATCCATCTGCTCGGCGCGGTGGTCGCCGCACTCGCGATCGTCGCCATCGCCGACTACTTCTTCCAGTACCGCAGCTGGTTCCAGCGCCAGAAGATGTCGCTCCAGGAGATCAAGGAAGAGTTCAAGCAGTCCGAAGGCGACCCGCACATCAAGGGCAAAATCAGGCAGCTGCGGCAGCAACGTGCCAAGAAGCGCATGATGGCGGCGGTTCCCAAGGCCTCCGTGATCATCACCAACCCGACCCACTATTCGGTGGCGCTGTCCTACGAGCGCGGCATGACCGCGCCGATCTGCGTCGCCAAGGGCGTCGACAACCTCGCCTTCAAGATCCGGGAGATCGCCCGCGAGCACGACATCCCGATCGTGGAGAACGTGCCGCTGGCCCGCGCGCTCTACGCCACCGTCGACATCGACCAGGAAATCCCGACCGAGCACTATCACGCCGTCGCCGAGGTCATCGGCTACGTCATGCGCCTGAAGCGGGGATTTGGCGCCGGACGGGGGTAAGATGCCCGAAAAGTACCGGAAATGGCCGTAATCTGGGAATCAGCGTACCTTTCGCCGCTGCTGCCCTTGCACCTCAGGGTCCGATTCAGGCAGGGAGGACCCCATGCGCCCCGTGGCGCGTTGATTCTCTGCCGACAGGCCGCGCCAGCTTGAGATGACCGCCGAGACCGACCACGACCTCACACGCGAGCCCGTTGCGGCGCACGAGCCGTCGCCGCGCTCGGGCAGCATTGCGCTGGTGCTGCTGGTGGCCGCCGGCCTCGTCGCCGTGGCCGTCGGGCTTATGACGCTCGGGCGCGCGCAGGCGCAGCCCTACATCCTCGGCATCCTCGCCGTGCTGGCGATGGTCGGCCTGTTCAACCTGTTCGCCTTCGCCGCCGGTATCATCCGCTTTGCCGACCGCAATCTCGACGATCCCATCATCGGCCGCATCTCCGATCACGCCTTCGACGGCCTTGCGGTCACCGACGCGCGCGGACACGTGGTCTATTCCAATGCCGCCTATCTGACGCTGACCGGCGCCAGCGGCCCGCAGGACGTCCGCCCCGTCGAGCGCGTCTTCATCGGCAACCCCGACGTCTCGGAAGCCGTGTTCCGGCTGCTCAAGGCCGCCCGCGAGGGCAAGCGGCAGCAGGAAGAAGTGCGCATCTCCGGCCATGACGGCAGCCAGGGCCGCTGGCTGCGCATGCGAGTGCGCCCTCTCGGCACCGGCAAGCGCGAGGCGAAATACGCGGTGTGGTCGATCGCCGACATCACGCGCGACCGCGAGCGCCAGGAGGACGTGTTCCAGGAGCTCCAGCACGCGATCGAATATCTCGATCACGCGCCGTGCGGCTTCTTCTCGGTCAATCCGGCCGGCGAACTCGCCTATGTCAACGCGACGCTGGCGAACTGGCTCGACTACGACCTCGCCGAGATCGGCTCGGGCGGCCTGAAGCTCACCGACATCGTCTCCGGCGACGGCGCTTCGCTCTTGACCTCGATCGTGGCGGTGCCGGGCGAGGTGAAGACCGAGGTCTTCGACATCGACCTGCGCATGCGCACCGGCAAGACCATGCCGGTGCGGCTGTATCACAAGCTCGCCTTCGGCGCCGACGGCGCGCCGGGGCCCTCGCGCACGCTCGTGATCAGCCGCGCCCGCGACGAGCGCAGCGACCCTGACCGTGCCGCCGAAGTGCGCTTCATGCGCTTCTTCGACCACACGCCGATGGCGATCGCGACCGTCGACCGCGCCGGCAATGTGGTGCGTGCCAATGCCCGCTACGCCAAGCTTAGTCAGGCGCTCGGGCTGGACACCTCCTCCAAGTCGATCTTCCGCGCGGTCAATTCGCGCGACCGGCACCTCCTGATCGCGGCCATCAACCAGGCCGCCGAAGGCAAGGCCGACATCGCGCCGGTCGAGGTGGCGCTGGAGGGAACCAAGGAACGCTGGGGCCAGTTCTTCGTGACTCCGGTCGATTCGGCCGAGACGGAGGCGGAAGCCGCCATCGTGCACATGCTCGAGACCACCGAGCGGCGCGCGCTGGAGAACCAGATCAACCAGTCGCAGAAGATGGAGACGGTGGGTCAGCTCGCCGGCGGCATCGCCCACGACTTCAACAACGTGCTGTCCGCCATCATGATGGCGAACGACTTCCTGCTGAACGCGCACAAGCCGACCGACCCGTCGTTCCAGGACATCATGCAGATCAAGCAGAACGCAACGCGCGCCGCCACCCTGGTGCGGCAGCTGTTGGCGTTCTCGCGGCGGCAGACGCTGCGGCCGCAGGTGCTCGATCTCGGCGACGCTTTGAGCGATCTCACCATGCTGCTGCGCCGGCTGATCGGCGAGAAGGTCAAGCTCGACCTCGTCCACGGGCGCGACCTCTGGCCGGTGAAGGTCGACGTCTCCCAGTTCGAGCAGGTGATCGTCAATCTCGCGGTGAACGCGCGCGACGCCATGCCCGACGGCGGCAAGCTGATCATCCGCACCGCCAACGTCACCACCGAGGACGCGGGCAAGCTCGCCTACAAGGGCATGCCCGCCGCGGATTATGTCCGGATCGAGGTCGCCGACACCGGCACCGGCATCCCCGCCGACATCCGCGACAAGATTTTTGAGCCGTTCTTCTCGACGAAAGAGGTCGGCAAGGGCACCGGCCTCGGGCTCTCCACCGTCTACGGCATCGTCAAGCAGACCGGCGGCTTCATCTACGTCGATTCCGAGCCGGGGCAGGGCACCTCGTTCCACATCTTCCTGCCGCGCCACCACGCCGAGGCCGAGGTGCAGGTCGAGCAGCCAGCTGTGGCCAGCGCGACGGGCGGCGCCGCCAAGGAACCCGCGCCCGCCGCGGCGGCAGAGGCGAAGCCGCGCACCGACCTCACCGGGCAGGGCACCATCCTGCTGGTCGAGGACGAGGAGGGCCTGCGCGCGCTCAATGCCCGCGGCCTGCGCTCACGCGGCTACACCGTGGTCGAGGCCGAGAACGGCGTCGAGGCCATGGAGGTGCTGGACGAGCAGAGCGGCGCGATCGATCTCGTCGTCTCCGACGTCGTCATGCCGGAGATGGACGGCCCGACGCTGCTCAAGGCCATGCGCGAGAAGAATCCCGACATCAAGTTCATCTTTGTCTCCGGCTATGCCGAGGATGCCTTCGAGAAGAGCCTGCCTGAAGGGCAGCAGTTCGACTTCCTGCCGAAACCCTTCACGCTCAGCCAGCTGGTGGCGGCGGTGAAGGAGACGATGACGAAGCAGGGGTGAGGGGCGAGCGGCGCTGCGCCGTTCCCGCATTCTCCGTCATTGCGAGCGAAGCGAAGCAATCCAGACTGCGTGCGTGGAACCATCCTAGATTGCTTCGTCGCAAGGGCTCCTCGCAATGACGGTGGATAGAGTTGCGCTTCGCAACGGACGCGGGAAAAAGCTGAAATCCCGGCCCCAAGCCCACCGGTAACTGGCGACCGCGGTTCCCCGCGTACCTCGGCCAAACCCCCGCCAAATATGGGCTTTTGCCACATCCCCGCGACTGAGGGCCGCAGCCATGGGTTCCGAAACCGGCTTCACTTTTCGGGAAGTCTGACCATCTTAGGGGCACGTCCCCATGCCGGGGATTTGGGAAACGCACATGACTTTCTCGCAACGATCCCGCACTCTCTTCAAGACGATCGCCGTCGTGCTGGCGCTTGCGCTGCCGACCGCGCTGGCGATCTCGTCCGCCGACGCGCGCGTCGGCGGCGGCATGTCGTCGGGTTCGCGCGGCTCGCGCACCTATTCGGCTCCGCCGTCGACCACGACCGCGCCGGGCTCCACCTCGCAGTTCAACCGGACCTACACCCAGCCGGGTGCGGGCATGAACTCGGCTGCTTCCGCGCCCGCGCGCGGCGGCCTGTTCGGCCGCGCCGGCGGCTTCATGGGCGGCCTCGCGGCCGGCTTCCTCGGCGCCGGCCTGCTCGGCATGCTGTTCGGTGGCGGCCTGTTCGGCGGCCTCGGCGGCCTGTCCTCGATCCTCGGCCTGATCATCCAGATCGCGCTGGTGGTCCTCGTGGTGCGGCTGGCAATGTCCTGGTGGCAGCGCCGTCACGCCCCGCGGGCGGCTTACGCCAATGCTGATTCCGGCGCAGGTCCCGGACCGCAGACGAACTATCGCAGCGGCCTTGGTGGTGGTCTTGGCGGCGGCCTCGGCGGCTTCGGCTTCGGCGCCAACAATGCGCCGCTCGAGATCAAGCCGGATGACTACGAGGCGTTCGAGCGGCTGCTCGGCGAGGTTCAGGCCGCCTGGTCGAACGAGGACGTGGCCAAGCTGCACACCCTCGCGACGCCGGAAATGGTCTCCTATTTCGAGCAGGACCTTGCCCAGAACCGCACCCGCAACGTGATCAACAAGGTCACGAACGTGAAGCTGTTGCAGGGCGACCTCGCGGAAGCCTGGCGCGAAGGCGAGACCGACTACGCCACGGTGGCGCTGCGCTTCGCGCTCACCGACAAGACGGTGGATCGCAACACCGGCGCAATCGTCGCCGGCAGCGAGCAGCCGGGCGAGGCGACCGAGATCTGGACCTTCGCCCGCCGGCCGAGCACCGGCTGGGAATTGTCGGCGATCCAGCAGACCAACTGATCGCGGATGAGATGAGGAACCAGGGCGTCGTGCTTCGGCACGGCGCCCTTTTCTTTTGGGCCTCTCGCAGCACGGCATCGGAATAAGCGGGGGCGCCTCGGGTTGAAGTCAGGCGGCGAACAAAAACAACTTTGGGAGGACAGGATGATCCGTATCGACAAATCCATGACGATTTCCAGTGTTGCGCTGGCCATGGTCTTGCTTGCTGCCCCATCGGCGCGGGCGCAGTCGGCCGACATGACCTTCTTCGTGACCTCCAACGGGCCCGGCAAGGGCGCCGATCTCGGCGGTCTCGAGGGCGCCGATGCGCAATGCCAGAAGCTTGCTCAGACCGCGGGCGCCGGCGCCAAGACCTGGCGCGCCTATCTCTCGACGCAGGCCGCCGACGGCAAGCCGGCCGTCAACGCCAAGGATCGCATCGGCAAGGGTCCGTGGCAGAACGCCAAGGGCACGGTGATTGCCAAGGACGTCGCCGAGCTGCACGGCGCGACCAACAATCTCACCAAGCAGACCGCGCTCAGCGAAAAGGGTGAGGTCATCAATGGTTCCGGCGACCAGCCGAACCGGCACGACATCCTCACGGGATCGCAACCGGACGGCACCGCGTTTGCCGGGCCCGACGATCGCACCTGCAAGAATTGGACATCGAGCACGCAAGGCGCCGCAATGGTCGGCCATTTCGATCGCCGTGGTCTGCGCGACGACGAGCCCTCGAAGTCGTGGAACAGCTCTCACCCCTCGCGCGGTCCCGACGGCGGCTGCTCGCAGGCCGATCTGAAGAGCACCGGCGGCGACGGGCTGCTGTACTGCTTCGCGGCGAATTGAGTTTTGGGCGCGAAGCTCTTTCCACCTGTCATTGCGAGGAGCCCTTGCGACGAAGCAATCCAGACTCTCTCCGCAGAGGCATTTCTGGATTGCTTCGCTACGCTCGCAATGACGGCGTATGTGGCGCGGCCGTTCCGTCCAACCTGAGGGAACCTTGAGCCGCATGCTACATTGGTCCGATCGCCTCCACGCTCACGGACCTCTCCCATGACATACGAGCTCTACTACTGGCCCGAGATCCAGGGCCGCGGCGAATATGTGCGGCTGGCGCTGGAGGAGGCGGGCGCCGCTTACGTCGACGTCGCGCGCGGTCCGCGCGGAACGGCTGCGATGATGAAGATGATGGACGCAGAGAAGGGCACACCGCCCTTTGCACCGCCGTTCCTGAAAGCGGGCAAGCTCGTCATCGGCCAGACCGCCAACATCCTGCTCTATCTCGGTGCCCGTCATGGGCTCGCGCCGAAGACGGAAGCCGGCCGGCTCTGGGTGCACCAGCTTCAGCTCACGATCACGGACTTGGTCGTCGAGATCCACGACACCCATCATCCGCTCGGGCCTTCGCTCTATTATGAGGACCAGAAGGCGCCGGCGAAGAAGCGCACGGCCGATTTCTGGGACGAGCGGGTGCCGAAATATCTTGGCTATTTCGAGCAGCTTCTCGACGCAAACGGCGGCACCTATGTCACCGGTCGCCACCCGACCTACGTCGACCTCTCGCTGTTCCAGATCGTCGAGGGACTGCGTTATGCCTTCCCCAAACGCATGAAGGCGTTCGAAGCCGATGTCCCGGGCCTCGTCGGCCTGCACGACCGCATCGCGGCGCGGCCCAATATCAAGGCGTATCTTGCAAGCAAGCGCCGCATTCCCTTCAACGAGCAAGGCATCTTCCGCCGCTATCGCGAGCTGGATCGATAGCCGGTTTCCTGCAGGACGTGAGGCGCGTTCACCAGACGCCCGGGATGAGGCGATAGCGCACCCGCGCCGCATAATCGGTATAGCCCGGCAGGCCCTCGCGCAGCGTGCGCTCCTCGATCGGGATGCGGACGGCGAACAGGGCGATGAAGAGCGGCATCATCGCAAGTCCCCACCACGACCCCAGCAGCAACGGCACGCCGGTGAAGAACAGGACCATGCCGCTGTACATGGGGTGGCGGACATAGGCGTAGGGACCGGTCGAGATCACGTGCTGCGCGCGCTCGGCTTGCAGCTTCACCACGGGCGCGGCGAACGAGTTCTCGCGGAAGACCCACATGGTGAACAGTGTTGAAACGAGGAACAGCCCGAGGCCGAGCACCTGCAACACGGTCGGCATGTCGGAGGATCGAACGCGGCGGTCGAGCCCCATCACGGCAAGCCAGGCCAGTATGGCGACGATGAAGAGGACCATGAACATCTTGTCGGCGGCGGGCTGATCCTTTTGCAGGACCGGCCGCAGACGTTCGGCGAGCAGCGCCGGATCGATCCGGTAGAGCCACCAGCCGCAGAGTGGGCCGAGGAGGGCGGAGATGGCGAGGAAGGCCCAGGCCGATGGCCAATGCAGCGTCCCGGCGCACGCGAACAGCAGCGCACCCATGCCGACGACGAACACTGTGTTCTGCAACAGCAGCCGTGCGATCATGCGCAGGTCCCGGGTGAATGGCGCACGATCCTGGTCCGGCTATCCGGCAAAGATGCGACCGGACACGCCAAAAGCCCGATCGACCGGATCGGGCGCTTTCGGCTTTGGCAAGCCCGATCAGGCGAGCTGGTCGATCCGCGTGCCCTGACCCGGCGGCAGCGGCGCCGGCGGCTGCGGCTTGAAGGTCGGATCCTCGTCCTTGACCTTGGTCTGATCGTCCTGCGGCTTGGTCGTGTCGTAGTTCGGAACCACGATCGCGATCGGCGGGGGCGCAACGGTGGAAACCTTCATCCGCAAATCCTCACACATGGAAACAAGCGAGCCTGCCCTGCGAGGAGCGAAATTTCCTTCAAGCCAATCGTTAAATTGCGAGGGAATTGGTGCGGTGGGGATGGGTCTTTTTGCTCTAGCGGACGTGACGGTCTGCGTGAAAATGACGAGGCCTCTCCCCGTCATTGCGAGGAGCCCTTGCGACGAAGCAATCCAGACTGTCTCCGCGGACAGATTTCTGGATTGCTTCGCTACGCTCGCAATGACGGAGTACGTGGTGAGCTGCGTCGCGCTATACCTGCACGGTCTTCGCAGTAGGAGCGAGGAGTATACCGCTTATTCATCCTTGCCGCGCGTGATCGCGATGGACGCTTCCGTCTTGGTGCGGGTGCATTCCATGTTGAGCCGGCGGTAGCGCATGGTGACCTTGTCGCCGCGGAGCAGGCCCATCCGCTTCAGGCAGCGCGTCGCGCCCGTCGTGGTGTCGTCCTTGGTCACGGTGAAGACGATCGCCGCCATCGATCCGACCAGCGCATAGAACTCCGGCTTCGGATTGCGATCACCCTTGGCATAGAGCTCGATCGAATATTTGTCGCCGCGGCAGCCGACCGACAGCTCCTTGGCCGCGGGGTGCGTGAGATACACGACGTTGGCGGCGCGGAAATTCACCTTGAGACGGTCGACCTGGTTCGCCAGCTCCTTGGCGCTGTCGTCGCAGCGATCCGCGCGGGCGGGCGAGGTGAGAGCCACAAGGCCGGTGATGGCGGCGGCGACCAGGATCGCGCCGCGGACGTTCAGTTTCAATGTCATGATAAAAAGCCCCTTAGGGCGCGCATTCAAGCGTCGGCCGACGCGAATCGCAAGGGTGGGCAGAGGCATTTCCACGAGCTGCGCCAATGCCTTCCCGTGCCGGATCTGCCCCTCCCATGCGCACCGCTCCCTTTCTTTTCTGGCTAAAATGCGCTTAGAACGCTTCTATGCTGAGAGGCCCGCCAGGGCCCCAAAACCCCGAGATTTGCCCCATGAACGCTCCGACAGCCTTCCCCGACCAGTCCAAGCCCGTTCCGCCCTACAAGCACACCCCGCTGTTCCCGCTGGGCAAGGACGAGACGCCCTACAAGAAGATTTCGTCCGAGGGCGTCAGGGTCGAGAAGGTGCTTGGCAAGGACATGCTGGTGGTGTCGCGCGAGGCGCTGCGGGCGCTGTCGGAGGCGGCCTTTGGCGACATCAACCATTATCTGCGCCCCGGCCATCTGAAGCAGCTCCGCGCGATCCTGGAAGACAGTGAGGCCAGCCCGAACGACAAGTTCGTCGCGCTGGACTTCCTCAAGAACGCCAATATCGCGGCCGGCGGCGTGCTGCCGATGTGCCAGGACACCGGCACCGCGATCATCATGGGCAAGAAGGGCTGCAACGTCATCACCGACGGCGATGACGAGGCCGCGCTGTCCGAAGGCGCGCGCGATGCCTATCTGCGCCGCAATCTGCGCTACTCGCAGGTCGCGCCGCTCTCGATGTACGAGGAGAAGAACACCGCCAACAACATGCCGGCGCAGTGCGAGATCTACGCCGAGGGTGACGACGCCTACAAGTTCATGTTCATGGCGAAGGGCGGCGGCTCCGCCAACAAGAGCTTTCTGTTCCAGGCCACGCCCTCGGTGCTGACCAAGGACCGGCTGCTCGCGTTCCTGAAGGAGAAGATCCTCACGCTCGGCACCGCGGCGTGCCCACCCTATCACCTCGCGATCGTGATCGGCGGCACCTCGGCCGAGCTGTGCATGAAGACGGTGAAGCTCGCCTCGGCGCGCTATCTCGATGCATTGCCGACGCACGGCTCGCCTGACGGCAACGCCTTCCGCGACGTCGAGATGGAGAAGGAAATCCACAAGATGACGCAGTCGCTCGGCGTCGGTGCGCAGTTCGGCGGAAAGTATTTCTGCCACGACGTGCGCGTGATCCGCATGCCGCGTCACGGCGCTTCGCTCCCGATCGGGCTTGGCGTGTCCTGCTCGGCCGACCGCCAGGTGCTCGGCAAGATCACCAGGGACGGCATCTATCTCGAGGAGCTCGAGCACAACCCGGCGCAATATTTGCCGCAGGTCGAAGAGGCGCTCGGCGGCGAGGTCGTCAAGATCGACCTCAATCAGCCGATGAAGGACATCCTGGCGACGTTCTCGAAATATCCGATCAAGACGCGGGTCTCGATGACCGGCACCATGATCGTCGCGCGCGACAGCGCGCATGCCAAGCTGCGCGAGCGGCTGGAGAAGGGCGAGCCGCTGCCGGACTACTTCAAGAACCATCCGGTCTACTACGCCGGTCCCGCCAAGACGCCCGAGGGCTACGCCTCCGGCGCGTTCGGTCCGACCACCGCGGGCCGCATGGATTCCTTCGTCGACCAGTTCCAGGCCGCCGGCGGCTCGATGGTGATGGTCGCCAAGGGCAATCGCGCGCCGGCGGTGCGCGAGGCGTGCAAGAAATACGGCGGCTTCTATCTCGGCTCGATCGGCGGCGCCGCGGCGAACCTCGCCGAGCATTGCATCAAGAAGGTCGAGGTGCTCGAATATCCCGAGCTCGGCATGGAAGCGATCTGGCGCATCGAGGTCGTCGACTTCCCGGCATTCATCATCATCGACGACAAGGGCAACGACTTCTTCAAGGAGTTGAATCTGGGCTAGGGCGGCGTTCCCCGGATGCTGCGCAGCATGAAATGCTGCGCAGCTGATCCGGGGTCCATCGTGGAGCCTGGTCCCGGCTCTGCGTCGCATCACGTCGTGCTGCGCCGCGTCCGGGACGCGAGCGTGGCGCTTGCTCGCTCTATCTCGCTAACTGCAATTCGTGACCTGGTTCGAGCACAGCGCGCGCCACCAGCCGCGGACGCCGTCGTGGCTCTCGACCAATCCCCAGTAGCCGCTGCAGGCAAAAATGCGCTTCGGGCCGCCGTCGGTGTCGAGCGCACCGCCGAGCTCGCGCTGGGCCGGCATCCATTTGGCATCGATGAAGGGCGCCTGAAACAGCCCGCCCATGCGCGTGGCGCCATTGGCAAAGGCTGCGCCGACCTTGTTCGAGGCGACCCACCCGCGGCCGGCATAGGGCTTCGGCGCGCTGCGCGGATATCGCTTCTCGTCCTCGTAATCCTTGCCGGGCGGTCTCGCGCCTTCGATCAGGAACCAGCCGTCCCTGAAGCCGATGATGCGGAATTCGGTCAGCCAGCCGCCCTCGGGCGTGTTCTCGGCGCCGCCGAGCTTGAGCCGGTAGGGCGGCGGCAAGGTGCCGAGCACGCGCGCCTTGACGGACGGCTCGGCGCGCACGTTGAGGCCGCTGGAATCCTTGTCGATGGACCAGGCGCCGAGATCGCAGGGCTCGGTGCCAGCAGGGAGCGTCGCGCGCTTGGCGGCCAGCTCGGCGTGCAGCTTGGCGAAATCGCTGTCGTCGTTGTCAGAATCCGGATCGGTGCGCGGCTTCAACTCGGCCGACATCGCGCGCGTCGCATCAGCCGTCAGCGTGACGACCAGAGCCTGGCGCGCCGCAAAGGCGCTTGCCGGTGTCTTCGGATCGTTCGATGTCGCGGGGTAGAGCGCGAGATAGCCGGTCGCACCTTCGGTTCGATAAGCGGTGCCGGCAACATAGCCTGCCGGCACCAAAGCGAGCGCGCTTGCGCGCCACGCAGGTTCGCTGTCATTCGCGCGCGCTGCCTGTGTCGCGACACACAGGATTGTCGCCGCGATGAGACGAAGCATACGCATCGGCGCAGCGTGCGTTACGCCCGCGCGCCCGTGAACGGGAAGCTGCCCATCGGGCCGATGCCCATCTCGCCGCTGATGCTGTCGCCGGAGACCGTGCCGGTGAATTCGAGCGTGAGCGGCATCGGCTTGTCGATCGAGACCTTCCAGGAGACGTTGTCGCCGGAGACGGTGCCGTCGAAGATCTCGGTGGTATTGCCTTCCGCGCCCTGCGTGCCCGTGAGCGTGCCGCCCGCAGCCTTCAGGCTCAGCGTCGCCTGCCGCTCGCCCATCGGCGTCGTCATGGTCAGATTCCAGTTGCCGTCTACGGCCATTCCCGTCTCCCGAACAAATCTCGGCGGTCCGCGACGATCCGCGGCCGTCCCGAGCTGAGCCTATAGCGCAACTCGCAGGTCCTGACTAACCCTGCAATATGGCAATCAGGCCCGGGCGGCGGCGCGCCGGCGGCTGGTGACGATGAGCCGCAGCACCACATACTGCACGGCGAAGGCCAGGATCTTGGCGCCGCCGGCGACCACCGTGATGTAGAACGCCCAAAGCTTCAGATCGCCGGTGGAGGCGACCACGATCATCCCGGCGCCGATCACGAACATCAGCGCCGCCCAGGCATAGCCCGCAGCCGTCACATATTCCGGAACGGTCTCGGTGACGATCGGCGGCATGTAGCGCAGCATCCAGCCGCGCTTGAGCATGATGAGGCCGATCGCGAAATGCGCGATCGAGGGTTTGGCCAGCATGAAGCGCGGATCGTGGGTTAGAAGCGTGATCGCGCCCAGCACGACGACGAGCGCGAGGCTCGCATAGGTCATGTAGTTGAGCGCCTGCCCCTTGAGGCGGGCGTAGATCACCTGCGCGATTGCAGCGGCGATCGCCACCGACGTCGCCAGGATCACGTTGTCGGTGATGAGGTAGACGGCCAGGAAGATGATGGCGGAGAGGAAGTCGGAGGCGAGGCGGGCGAATACGTCCTTCATCGTCGATCCTGTTCAGCGGGCGTCGGGGAGGGCGCGGGCGGGCGTACCGTACTTGATCTGGCGATACTCGGGATACCACTTTGTGAAGTAGATCGCACTGTTGCGGGCGGCAAAGGCCACCGCAAGGCTCGACCAGAGCGGCAGGCCGGGGACGTAGAGCAGCACGAGATTGGCCGCCGCCATCAACAGCGCGGCCGCGGTCCAGGCGCCGGTGATGATGTAATTGGCGCGGAGGAAGCCGGGCATCGCCGCGGTCTCGGCCGGCACCGCTTCAAGCGCATATTGCAGCGTGAAGGGATGGCGCAGCAGTATCGAGCCCAGCGCGATGACGAAGATTCCGACATCGACCGACAGCTTGACGCCGAGCGTGCCGAGCGCGGGGTCGATCAGCGCGAGGTAAAGGCCGATCGCGGCGAATATGAGTGCCGAGCCCGCGGCCAGGATCTTCACCGAGCGGCCGCGCGCGACATCGATCGCGATGGTGGCGAGGCAGATCGCCGATGCCGCAAACACGCTGAGCATTGCCGACGTCACCAGCATCAGGAAGGCGAAGGCGCCGTAGGGTGCGAGGATCAGGAAAATCGCCATGGGCCGCCTCGGTGGGTATATCTTGACGATGTAAAGATCAATAATGCCCCGGCGATGCCGGGTCAAGCGAAATCTTTACAGTGTCAAAATGACGTAAGCGACCTCCAAGGCGTGAAGGGCAGCAACGGCTTGGTCCAATGCCTCCTCGGCCAATTCGGTCCAGGGCACGAGCGGCAGTGCGGCGGCGATCAGCAGGCCGAGGCACAGCAGGATGCCGCCGTTGAAGACGGTGTGGCGGCTTCGCCGCAGCCGGATCAACTGGAACGCGAGCGCAGCGCCGGCGAGGAGGACAAGTGAGCATGCGGTGATCGAGGGCATGGACATGCAAAACTCCATCTTCGTCGTCCCGGCTTCGCGCCAAGTGGCGCGCCCGCGGAATGACGAGAGCTACGCCGCGCCGACCCAATTGCCGTGGAAGCCATCTGGCACGCGATGGCCGAGCTGGACCAAGGCTGCGGGGCCGGCCTCGATATCGGTGGCATTGAACACGGCGAGATCGCTGCGGTTCTCCCGTGCGCGCCAGACCACCGCGAGCAGCCAGCCGTCGCCCTCGGCCGCATCCGTCGACCGTTCGACGAACACCGGCTCGGAGATGGTGTCGCCGGCCGGCAGCAGGTATTGGCCGAGCCGCCTGCCATTGCCATCGACATGGACGATGCCTGAGAGCGCGCCGAACATCGGCAGTTTCGGATTGGCGCAGGCGTACCAGCCGTGACGGCTCTTCAGCCCGGCGCGGCGGTCGTCGATGCGCGGGAATTCGCCGGTGAGATCGTCCAGGTAGGTCTGCTGGAAGCGGTCGGTATTGCTTGCGAGATCGAAGGTCCAGCGGCAATGGCGGGCGCGCGATTTCTCGGGATCGGTGGGCCGTCCGTCCGGATGCGGAAACAGCGGCGCCTCCTCGAACTGCATGACGTCGGCGATGATGCGGCCCTCGTCCTCCCACGCATTCATGACGTGGAAGACGAAGCAGGCCTCGGCACGAAACCAGACGATGTCCTTGGCGGTGCCGCTGCGCTTCATCACCCCGACATAGGCGCCTTTGTCCGGCTCCCAGGCATAGGGCGGCTTTCCGCTCATCGCGCGCTCCATGCTGCCAGTGATCGGCAGGATCGGAAACAGCACATGGTTCGCGGTGACGATGAAGTCGTGCACCATGCTGGCATAGGGCGCCTCGAACCGCTCGAAGCGCGTCGCCTTGCCTGTTGCGTCGATCGATCCGTAGGAGAGGGCAGGCGTCAGCGGCCCCGCGGCGTTGTAGCCGAAGAACACCAATTCGCCGGTGACCGGATCGATCTTGGGATGCGCGGTGAAGCTGCCGGCGACGCGGCCCTGGTAATTGTGATAGCCGCGCGTCACCAGCGTGCCCGGCTCGATCTCCGTCGGCAGATGCGCTTCTTCCAGCGCCAGCAGCTTGCCGGCATGGAAGATGATGTTGGTGTTGGCGACGCCGCCGTCGGTCAGGTTCGCCGGCGCATCCGGCAGCTTGCGGCCGAAGCCGCCGAACAGCGCGCGGCCGGCGTCGTGCTCGGCCAGCCATTTCGGCGTGCGGACCCAGCGGTTGCGGTAGCTGGCGCGCCCGTTCTCGAGATGAAAGGCGTGCAACATGCCGTCGCCGACGAACCAGTGCGCGCCGGGCGAATCGAACTGCGGATTGGGGCCGTTGCGGTAGAGCGTTCCGTTCAGCTCGCGCGGCAACTCGCCGATGATCTTCAGGAAGGGCGCGTCGGCCTCGAACGGGATCGGCGCGAGATTGTTGCGGCGCTCGGCCATGGCGTCGTGCTGCACGGCGAATCCTCCCCTATCTTTACATCGTAAAGATCGAATAGGCCCGATTGCAGCTTTCGTCAAGTGAAATCTTTACACTGTCAATATTGCGTCATATAGCTTGCAAATGGCCAAGACCGACACCAAGGGCGAAGCGGCGCGAAGCCGGCGTGCCCCGAGAAAAACGACATCGACCGCGGCATCGCGCACCTCGCGCCGCGCGACGAGCGCGAAAACCGAAACGCCGTATCATCACGGCGCGCTGCGCGAAGCGCTGCTCCAGGCCGCCGAACGGGTGCTGGAGCGCGACGGGCTTGCCGGCCTGACCTTGCGCGCGGTGGCGCGCGAGGCGGGCGTCTCGCATGCCGCACCCACCCATCATTTCGGCGATCTCACCGGTCTTCTCAGCGAGCTCGCGGCCGTCGGCTTCCGCCAGTTCAACGCGGCGATGGCGTCGTCCTGCGATGCCGCCACCACGCCGCTTGAGCGCGCGCTGGCGCGGCCGAAGGCCTATGTCGCCTATGCGCAGGCCCATCCCGGCATGTACGGCATCATGTTCCGCACCGAGCGGCTGGATTATTCCAGGCCCTCGCTGCACGAGGCGGCCGAAGCCTCCTTCGCCGGGCTCGCCAATGCCATCGGCGCGATGCGGCAGGAGCAGATCAGCGGCGATGCGCTGACCTTGAACCAGGCCGCCGCCATCGCGCGGGCCTGGTCGATGGTGCATGGCTTCACCACGCTGCTGCTGGACGGGCGGCTGAAGGACATCCTCGAGCGGCTGCCCGAGGGGACGACGGCCGAACGCCTGTTCGAGGCGATGCTGACCGCGCCCATCACCACGAAATTTCCCGTGTAGCGGCTTGTTTGGCGCTCTAGCGCCTGGTCGCGAGCTCGACGGCGCGGCCGGGCGTGCCGATGATCTTGACCTCGTCCTTGCCGCAAGCGAAGCCGCGGGCGAGATCGTCGGCGGCCTTGCGCGCGAGCTCGTTGGCGTTCGGGTTGGCGATCGCATCGACATAGGCGACGTGGCAGACCGGACCCGGCGGCAGCCGGGTCACCACCAGCATGGCCTTGGTGTTCGGCCGCCCCTGCTTGTCGGGATCGGAATTGTCGGCGATATGCCAGCGCTGGATGATCGCAAACGGCTTTGCGCCGGCCGCGCGCCATTCGATGGTGGGCTCCGACGAATTGAACGGCGCGAACCAGACTTTTGCCGCCGGTTCCTCAGCTGCTGCCTCGGTTGCGCCCGACCGAGACGATCTCGCGAAGATCGTCCTCGGCGATCAGCACGATCAGGCCGTCTTTGCCCGGACAAACCCGCGTGCTGCTGTCGTCGAGCGCGCTGGGCTTGCCAACCTGTCGGCAATCTTTTCCTGCTGTCGAGGTGTAGCTGCTGCCCAGGGATTGGGCGTCAGCGCTGTTCAGGCCGATGCAGGTCATCAGGACGGCCAAGCCGATGCTGGTAAGGCGGTTCATATGCGGCTTCGATGCAGTGGGAACTCCGTACCATCAGACGTCTTGATTGTGGGCAAGGTTCAAACAGGGACGCGACAGACCTGACAGCAGCGCGGAATCGTTCTAGAAGAACTGCTTCGCCTCAAGCCGTGCGGCCTCGTTCGCGTTCTCATTCTCCAGATCATGCCAGCCACCTCGAACAAACCTTATCGCGTCGGCCGCTCCAAGACCGGGCTCGGCCTCTTCGCCACCAAGCCGATCAAGAAGGGTAGCCGGATCATCCGCTATTTCGGACCGATCCTGGACTCGCGGATTCCCGAGCAGGACGAGATCGAGAACAAATATCTGTTCGAGCTCAACGGGCGCTGGACCATCGACGGATCGGTGCGCAAGAACCTCGCGCGCTACATCAACCATTCCTGCCGCCCCAATGCGGAATCGGACGTCCGGCCGCGCGAGCGCAAGGTCTATATCCGCGCCATCAGGAACATCGAGCCGGGCGACGAGATCAATTACGATTACGGCACCGACTATTTCAAAGCCTATCTGAAGCCGATCGGCTGCAAGTGCGATTCCTGCGAGAAGAAGCGCAAGAAGCTGCGCGCCGAGGCGAGGGCGGAAGCCGCCAAGGTGAAGGCGCGGGCCGAGCGCAAGGCGCA
Organism: Bradyrhizobium sp. NC92; assembly: GCF_025200865.1. NCBI lineage: Bacteria > Pseudomonadati > Pseudomonadota > Alphaproteobacteria > Hyphomicrobiales > Nitrobacteraceae > Bradyrhizobium > Bradyrhizobium sp. NC92. The sequence goes on along the minus strand of NZ_CP104171.1, from coordinate 5,573,488 downwards.
GAAGGCGGGCGCCAAAACCGCGTCCGTGAAAAAGAAGAAGCTGAACGGCAAGCACTTTGCCGGCAAGGTGGGCCGCGCGAAGGCGTAGCCCCGCGCACTCCGTCATTGCGAGCGCAGCGAAGCAATCCAGAAACCCACCGCGGAAAGACTCTGGATTGCTTCGCTGCGCTCGCAATGACGCTGTTGATACAGCGCGTTTAGATGCTGACCGTCCCCTCTGAGGCGGCCGCCTCTTCGGCGGCCCTCGAAGGGCGACGGCCCGCTTGCATCGGGATCGTTCATCCTTCGAGGCTCGCTGCGCGAGCGCCTCAGGCCCCGCAAGTTGGGTCGAGCCCTTGCGAAACCCATCGCATTTCCGCGCCGCTCGCCGTACTCGCTGCCTACCGGCGAGGCGTCGGGCAAAACACCCAAATCCAGTCAATCCCATCGCGCAGAAATATATCACTTTTCCGAATTTCGGATTTATGGCATACAGCGCCCATCCCGGCCCTGCCAGAGGGGCGTTTCGCGATCGTCACGAGATGCGGGCCGGGGTGCGGTGGACGCGGTAGCGCCGGCGCGATTTGCTTGAGGACAGGGCGGGCAACCGTGAGTCTCAGGCGATGCGCATACGACACGGCGCGGTCACAGCGGTTTGGTCGATGGTCTGGGGTGCGCACACTAAGCCCCGGACGCTGAGGCCAAATCGTCCGCGGACGGAGAAGTCGTGTGGTCCTGACGCCCGGGGTCTGTGCGTCAAGGCTTGCGGTGATGCGGCGGCCCAACCGGGTGCGCGCATCAGAGAAGCCGCGAGGCGACGGGGGCAATAGTGCAACGCTCCCCGAGGAGAGCACGAAGGACACCGTTAAAACCATCCGCGCAGGGAAGGCCGGGCGACCGGAAACACCTGTAGTCCACCCCGTGTGCATTTCCTTGTACACGGACTCGGGTGCCGCCGGCGCCCGGCCCTCCCTGCGCCCTCCGGCAATCGAAGGGCGCAAGCAACGAAGCAAAGCTCGGGCGAAATCCGCCGCGAGAACGCGAGGTCATGCATGCATCCGGGTACGATCCGATATGATGAAGCCTTCGCGTTCCCCGGTCTGCGCCGCGGAGCTGGCACGAAGCGATCACGCCGCGACGGCGTGCCCGCTTTTCTTCAATCCCACATATTGCAGCTCGGCGAACACGCCGGTGGCGATGGCTTGCGCGACGACCATGAGCTCGCCGGCGAGGTTCGGCGATACCGCGCCCGAGAGCAGCAGCGCGATGCTGCCGACGGTCCAGACCGCATTGCCGATCACGACCAGCAGGACCAGCGGCTTTGCCAGCGTCGCTCGCGAGGCGAGCCAGCCGACCAGGGCGGTGTAGGCGATCAGGAACAGGCCGGTCTCGCGCAGCAGCGCTTCGGGCAGGTTGAACAGCGCTGCGAACGTGCTCGCGCCGAAGGTGAAGCCGAGCGCGGCGATGCCGCTGAAGATGGCGTCGGCGAAGAGGGCGCGGCGCAGGAAGGTGGATGCATCGATCATCTCAGGTCTCCTTGGTTGGGCTGGGTGGAACTCAATGCCGACCGCGCCACCAGGCGCGGAGCAGACGGGCGAGACGGAACGGGCAGAGGCTCCTGCCGACGCCGTGCTCGAAGGCGATGACCTGCGCCACGACGTAGTCGCCGGTCGAATGCACCAGGGGCTCCGGCATGTTGAGGCTGCGCGCCAGCATCCGCGTTGCGAACGCCATGGCCCAGGGCAAGACGTGGTCTGCGACGGTCCTGTAGAGCAGCAGTGCGATCATGGTCATCTCCTGTTGCGAACGAAGATGCGCGCGTCCGTGCCCCGTTTCGATTACCTCGCGGGTAATGGAAGGGCCGAAATCCGCATGCTAGGTTTTTGGTCATGAACGCACATGCATCCACGGCCCAGGCCGAACGCAGCCAGCCGATCCATATCGGCGACCATTTGCGCGAATGGCGGCAGCGCCGCCGCATGAGTCAGCTCGATCTGGCGGGCGAGGCCGAAATCTCGGCGCGGCACCTGAGTTTCGTCGAGACCGGCCGCGCCGCGCCCTCGCGCGACATGGTGCTCCGGCTGGCCGAACGTCTCGACGTGCCCTTGCGCGAACGCAACGTGCTGCTGGTCGCCGCCGGTTTCGCGCCAGCCTTTCCGCAGCGCCCGCTGGAGGATCCCGCCTTGAACTCAGCCCGTCAGGCGATCGACCTCGTCTTGAAAGCGCATGAGCCCAATCCGGCGCTCGCGGTGGATCGGCACTGGAACCTGGTCTCCGCCAATCGGATGGTGGCACCGCTGCTCGATGGCGTCCCGCAGCATCTGCTCGGCCAGCCCGTCAACGTGCTGCGGCTGGCCTTCCATCCCGAGGCGCTGGCACCGCGCACGGTCAATCTCGCCGAATGGTGCGGGCATCTTCTGGAACGGCTGCACCGGCAGTGCGAGGCGACAGCCGATCCGGCGCTGATCAAGCTCTACAATGATCTGAAGAGCTATCCGCTTCCGGCGCGTTCGGCCCCGCTGTCGAGCGACAATGTCGCGATCCCGTTCAAGCTGCGGCATGGCGGAGAGATCCTCAGCTTCTTCTCCACGACCATGGTGTTCGGCACGCCCGTCGACATCACCCTCTCGGAGCTGGCGCTGGAGACGTTCTTTCCGGCGGACGAGCGCACCGCCGAGCGGTTGAAGCAGATGGCGGCCCGCCTGCAGTGACGCCGTTTACAGGACGGAGCAGCGCTCGCATAATCGGCGGATGGACACACGCGCGTTCCGGCGGTTGCGGCCGGCCAATCCCGTCGGTGATCTCCTGCGCGGCTGGCGCACGCGTCGCGCCTTGAGCCAGGCTGAGCTTGCGTTCGAGGCCGGCATCTCGATCAAGCATCTGAGCTATGTCGAGACCGGCAAGGCGGCAGCAAGCCGCGACATCCTGCTGCAGCTCGCGTCCGCGCTCGATCTGTCGTTGCGCGACCGCAACGCGCTGCTCGAGGCCGGCGGCTTCGCGCGGCAATATGGCGAGCGCGATCTGTCGGCGCCGGAGCTTGCCGAGGCGCGGCGTGCCATCGATCTTCTGCTCAGCCGTCACGAGCCATTCCCGGCGATCGTCACCGACCGGCGCTGGAACGTGATGCAGGCCAATCGCGCCGCCTCGCGCTTGATGAGCATGCTGCTTGGCCCTGAGCGCATGCAGCGGCCGCTCAATCACATGCGCATGTTCCTCGCGCCCGACGAGCTCAAGCCGTTCGTCGAGAACTGGCCGATTGTTGCGGCCGCGCTGCTGGCGCGGGCGCGGCATGAAGCAATGGCCGCGCCGCTTGACGAGGCCTTGCAATCGACCTGGCGCGAATTGATGCGGCTGCCGCAGCTTCCTGCGCCGACCGAGGACAATTCCGTGCCGGGGCCGCTCTGCGAGGTGCGCCTGCGCAAGGGCGATGTCGGCATTGGTCTGATCGGTGCGGTGCTGACGCTCGGCACCCCGCAGGACGTGACGCTGCAGGAGCTTCGCGTCGAAATGTTCATGCCTGTTGATGCCGCGTCCGAAGGCGCCTTGGTTGCGCTTGCAGCTCAGGACGCCTGAGCCTGCGCCTCGCGCCGCTCGAAGCTCATGGCTTGCATCACTTCCGCGAATGGACCGTTGCGATCGCTCAGTGTCGCCGTGGTGAGGCCCGCGCCATGGGCGCCGACGCGCGTGGCGGCGCGGATCAGGATCCATTCGCCCTCCGGCGGACGGAAGAAATAGAGGCTGATCTCCGGGTTGATGAAGGTCCATTGGCGCATGTCGACGATCTGGGCGACGCCGCTGGAGAAGTCCGCGGCCTGCACCGCCTGGAGCAGCGGCGTGTTCGGTTCGCCCTCGACCAGCGGCGCATCGAGCCGCATCCAGGCCGCGGCCGGGCCCGGCTTCTCCAGGGCGCCCTCGATCAGGCGCACCGACACGTTCTGGAAATAGCGACTCCATTTCTGCGCGAAGGCGGGCGGCAGGGTGCCGGCCTCGGGCCCCTTGTCGACGGCCACGGGCCTCGCGAAGGGGTCGATGGGCGACTCGCCGCTCGGCGCCGTCAGCAGCGCCGTGCAGCGGCCGATCTCGGTGTCGCCGTCCATCAGCCGCACCTGCAGGGTCTTGGCCTTGCGACCGTCGCGCAGCAGCTCGCTGACCGCCCTGAACAGGCGCAGGCCCGCCGGCCGCCACAGATCGAAGGTCAGGCGCCGCACCGCAAAGCCGGATTTGGCAGCGAGGCGCTCGACCTCGCGGGTCATCAGCGCGGTGGTGGCGCTTCCCTGCAGCATGTCCGGCGACCACGGGCCGCCGGCATGCTCGGTGGGCCGGAACAAATCGCCTTCCGGCTTGAAAATGGCGGTCATCGCGGTCTCCCCTTGGGCTTGATCGTGGCCGCAACTATCGGGGCGGGGGCAACGTGCCACAATAACCGCAGAGGTGAAGTCGTGAGCCATGCAGGACGGGTGCCTTGCACCGCCCCCGGTTCGGCTTATGTTCGGGCGGACCCTCGAAGTGCCCGAAGGAGGCGCCTGACATGAGCACGCTGAAACCGCTCCAGATCGACGTCGTCTCCGACGTGGTCTGCCCCTGGTGCTATATCGGCAAGCACCGCATCGAGAGCGCGCTGGCGCTCGTGCCCGACGTTCCGGTCAAGCTCAATTTCCGCCCCTTCTTCCTCAATCCCTGGGTGCCGCGCGAGGGCATCAGCCGCGAGGCCTATCTCACCCAGAAGTTCGGCTCGGTCGAAGCCTATAAGGGCATTGCGGGGCGCGTCGTCGCGGCCGCGAGCGAGGAGGGGCTCGTCTACAAGCCGGAGCTGGTGGCGCGCCAGCCCAACACGACCGACTGCCATCGCCTCATCCTCTGGGCGGAAGCGATCGGCAAGGCGCCCGAGATGAAGCAGCGCCTGATGGAGCTGTACTTCCGCGACGGCGGCGATCTCACCGATGTGAACGTGCTGGTGCAGGCGGCTGCCGATATCGGCCTCGATGCCGACGACGTTCGCAAGCGCCTCGCCACCGACGAGGATGTCGCGCGCGTCTCGGTAGATGCTCAGGAAGCCGCCGACAAGGGCATCTCCGGCGTGCCGACCTATGTCTTTGCACAGAAGTACGCCGTCTCCGGCGCGCAGGATCCGAGCCTGCTCGCCCGCGCCATTCGCCAGGTCTCGGCGGAGATCAACGCGCAGGCGGCGGAGTAGGCTGAGAAAGTTGAATCTGTCGTCAGCTTGGGCAATTGTTCGGGGCGCGAGGACAATATGAAGATTAAGATTGTCATACACGAGGCGGAAGAGGGGGGCTTCTGGGCCGAAGTCCCGGCCATCCCTGGTTGTGCCACGGAAGGCGATACCATGGATGAGCTCATGGCAAATCTTCGCGACGCGATTGAAGGATGTCTGTCGGTCGAAGTAGCGCCGCCGGAGCCGGGTGGCATCGAACGGATTTTGGAACTGACGACGTGAAATCCGTCTCTGGTCGGGAGTTCGCGCGTATCGTCGAACGACACGGCTGGAGTTTACTTCGCGTCAGCGGCAGTCATCACATCTACAGCAAGCCGGGCAGCATCGTCCGGCTCTCCGTTCCGATCCATAGCAATAAGCCCCTAAAGACGGGGCTCCTGCGTCATCTCGTCAAGATGGCTGAGCTATCGGACGACGATCTATAGCCTCACTTCCTGATCAAATGAGCCGCGTATCGGGCCGCCGCGTAGGCGATCTTGTGCGTCGCGAGCGCTCCATGAACCAGCGTCACGACCGGGTCGTGCCGCCGCAGCGGGATCAGCACGTCCCCAATTGCAAGGCGTCCGCGCCAGATCGGGTTGATCATGGGATGATCGGCATTTGCCGTCGAATCCGCGCTGGCGATGGCGGGATCGGCGCAGAGATGGCGGGTGAGGTCCAGCGTCAGCTGCACGCCGGGCGAATATTTTGCAAAGCGCTCGCCGATGCCGAGCTTGAAGAAGAAGGCGCGATCCTGGTGGCGCAGCACGATGCCGGCGGCAATCGGGGTCGCGCCGGCGCGAAGCGTGACGATCTCGCACTGTGCAGCCTCTGCCAGCGCCGGCACGGCGCGGCGGATGAAGGTTGCGTCGCCGGCGTGCTGAACCAGCGCGGTGCCGCGCTTGCCCTTCCAGCCGCTCGCTTCGAGCTGCAGGAAGCTTTCGAGCGCAGGTCCGATCTCGTCGGAGCTGCGCGCAATCTCGAACACGACAGGGCCGTGCTCCTCGAGACGGTGGCGCTGTCGCCGCAGCTCCTTGAGCTTCTTGGCGCCGAGCGCGTCGCGCAACAGCATGTCCCGATCCTTCGTCGCATCGAGGCTGGCGCGGATGTAGGAGCTGAGGATACGCGGCTTCAGGCCGTCGCGCTTAAGCACCTGCTTGAGCGATGCCATGGCTGCGCCGTCGAGGGCGACGTCGGTCAGCACGAGCGCATGCGCGCCGGCCTCGCGTGCCTGCTGCAGCAGACGCGCGGCGGCCTCGAGCGGAGCGTCGCGGTCGAGCAGCGGGCTGCACAGCGTGCCATAGGGATGCGCGCTCACCAGGGCGGGCAGGGGAATCTTCCAGGCGCGCCAGAGCGAGATCACCGGCATCAGGCCGATCAGCCGCGCCGAAGAGTCGTATGCGGCCAGAGCCGAGGCATCCGTGCGACCGCGCGCCGTTGCACTGACGGCCAGCTCCCAGGCGGGCAGATAATATCCGTTCGGCTCGATCGCCCGCTGCGCCAGCGCGCGCCATTGGCCGGTGTCGACGGCGGCAATCGGGACAGGCGCGCGCGCCATCGCGACATCCCTTGCCGATGCCGGATTGATCGCCGCCTGATGCGCGATGTCGACCACGTCCCGTCGTCCCCGTTCGCGCGAGCTGAGCCCGTGCTACCGGGCATTGCTTAGCGCAAAGATTGGAAAATACCGTTGGGACGCCGCTGCAATTCGAGCGGTAGTGTTAACATTCCATTCAGCATCCGGCCGGGGGTGATCCCGAAGTTTCAGGGCAGTCGCATATGACTTGCCCTGAGGACTCGTGGCCAGTCTCCCGGCACTCCCGCCGTCTTGCGAAGGCGAGAGTCCGACTTGCCGGCGCAGAAGAGGCGGTACAGAATCTCCAGCACTGCGCGGACTTCCGGTCTCGCGCTTGCCTGCGAAACTACCTCGCTCGGGAGAGGCTCATGGTCTCGACATCATTTACGCCGATCGCGTCCCTTGTTGGCGGTGCGATGATTGGCCTCGCGGCCGTTCTGCTGATGTGGGCAACGGGCCGGATCGCCGGCGTCAGCGGCATCGCGGCGCGGCTGTTTCCGCCCTATGAGGACCGCGAATTCGCCGGGCGCCTCGCCTTCGTGGCCGGTCTCGCCGCCGCGCCCGTGCTGGTGCGGCTCGTCACGGGAGGTCTGCCGGAGCAGACGATCGCGGCGGGACCGGCTCTCCTGATCGTCGGCGGATTGCTCACGGGGTTCGGTTCGGTGTGGGGCAGTGGCTGCACCTCAGGCCACGGCGTTTGTGGCCTGTCGCGGCTGTCGGTGCGCTCGCTGGTCGCCACAATGACCTTCATGGCCGCCGGAATGGCCACCGTCTTCGTGATGCGGCACTGGAGCTGATCGCCATGGCAATCCTCGTTCAATTCGCGATCGGGTTGATCTTCGGCATCGGCCTCATCGTCTCCGGGATGTCGAACCCCGCAAAGGTGCTGAACTTCCTGGACATCGGCGGCATTCCGGCAGGGACATGGGATGCGAGCCTCGCATTCGTCATGGCGGGCGCGGTGGCGGTGACCTTCGTCGGATTCAACCGCGTCCTGAAGCTCGCGCGTCCGCTCTTCGCCGACCGATTCTATCTGCCGACGCGGCTCGACATCGATCCCAGGATCGTTGCAGGTCCTGCGATCTTCGGTGTCGGCTGGGGGCTGGTGGGCTTCTGTCCGGGGCCGGCGCTGACCGCGCTCGGATTTGGCTCGCTCTCTGCCGTCATCTTCGTCGTGGCGATGTGCGCCGGCATGGTGCTCGCCCGCTTCATCGCTCATCTGCCGTCGTTGACGCGCCTCGTCACACCGGCCGATCCGCTCGAAACCTGAAGTCACGCCAGAGAGCAGTCATGGACCCCAGAGGCACTCATCAAGCTCGGCGGTTCCAGCAGCCCGACATCGGCGGTTGGTTCGGTCGCACGAACGGGACCGGGCGAATAGTCTCGTCCGGTCCCAACCATCAAGCCTTCATCGATCACCAGCGGTCGTCGACACCGACGCCGACGCTGACGCCGGGCGCGCGAATGCCGACGCCGGCGCGCGGGCCGTCATCCCAATCGCGATGATAGGTCCGGCGCTCGTAGTAGCGCTCGCGCGGCATGTAGTTGTAGGAATCGCGCACGATCACGCGCGAACCGCCGCGTGTGCGATAGCAGCGGCCATCCTCGTCGCAGACAAGTCGCACCTGCTGCACGAGATCCGGATTGGTGTACTCGCTGCTCGTATAGATATCGGAAGCCTTCGCCCCCGAGGCGGCGGCCAAAGCACCCACGCCAGCCAACAGCGCAATAGTCAACGTCCTCATCATGTCCTCCTCGAAACTGCCCTCGGCGGTAACAAGAAGGGGAGGCGGTGATCGTTCCCGGTCGCGGTACTGGTTTTTCCCGGAACCTTGTCGTCAAGGCGGGTTCCTAGATCGGCTCGTAAGTCTCCGTCCCGCAGATGTCGTCGGCGTCCGCGCGCCGGCGGTCCACGACCTTGCCGCCGTTGATCGTCACGATGTAGGTCTGGGCGCCGAGCGACGTGCCGGTCGCCGAGGTGAGCTGCGCGCGGACGCACGCGGTCCAGCCCGGTCCTCGCACCTCACGATGGGGCGGGGCGACGTGCACCTCGCGCGGATAGGATGTTGCGAGAAAGACGACGTCGATCTGCTCGCGCACCACGCGCTTGACGTCGGGGGGCGCTTCCGGCGGCGGCTGCTCGGCCTCCTTCATGCGCATGAACTCCGGCACCGGAGCGCGGCTGTCGGCAAAGCCGCAGGCACCGAGCGCCAGCGCGCCGATGAGCAGCGCCGCATGAGCAATGATCCGCAACATCCGTGGAGGTCCCCTGCGGGCCAACAGATAGGCACGAACGCGATCCGACGAAGTCCCGGTCGATCAAGTTTTGCTGAAGTCTTGGAACCCGCAACATTGCTATTCCGCGATTGCGGGCTAGTTTGTACCCCACGCGAGGGGGATTGCTGCAATGAGGATTTTGGTCATCGCGGCCGCCGTGCTGGCACTGACGGTCGCATCAGTGCAGGCGCAGGGCCGGCGCCAGCCCAATGACGGCGCCAAGCCGATCGACAACAGTCCCAAGGTCGACGAGAAGGCCTACAAGGCCGCGCTCGAGCGCATTCCCGAACCCAAGGACAGGTACGACCCCTGGGGCGGCGCCCGTCCGGGTGAACCTGCCAAGAAGCCGAAATGAGGTGAGGTGGATGGCGCGGACCTGTATTTCGGTTTCGGAGAAGCGCCGTCGCTCCTGTCGCGCACGACCGATCGTGCCAGTGGACGATTTGTTGCGGGGTCATCATCGATCGTGCTCGCGGTCGTCACGCGCGTGATTGCGAACCGCGTTGGTGCCGCCGTCGTATCGAAGCAATCATGATCGTGTTGTGCATGTGATGCGAACGTTCGTTCACATCGCGCCTGCTATTGCACGAAAGCGAGGCCGACGCGCTTGTCGCTGCGCCAAACTGTGCGACAATGCCTTACGAAATGGTCGCACGCGATCGAGAGCGTGACCGATTGCGGCAACATGACGGGAGTGTCGAGGTCGATCGCCGCGCCGCCCGCCGACATGTTTCGCACCGTGCAAGCAATGCCGCTGTTTTCAAAGGTGATCTTTCCGCCCTTGAAAACACGATGACGTTGCGATGTGCGCTTCTCAATCATCCGCGTCAGTCCTGCCGAGGATTATGAAGTAGTGCATAGAAATTACGTTGAACTAAACTCAATACTGGCGCTACTTGCGCGGCGTTTCAGACTTTGTTTACGACGTTGGAGCGGCGAGCCGCTCCAACGAACCTGCCTAAAGAGCCTACCCAAGAGCCTTTCCTTTATGGCGTGACGCGCCGATGGAGATATTGATGAAGACTTCGCTTTCGCTTCTTTTCGCCGCAGCGCTCTCGCTGGCCTCGATGCCCGCTCACGCCGCAAAGTGGGACCTCTCGACCATGTCCTGCAAGCAGTTCCTGGAGAGCGGCGAGGACAACATCGCGGTCGTGCTGACCTGGATGGACGGCTGGTACAAGGGCGACGAAGACAACGCGATCATCGACACCGACGTCTTCATCGCGAACGCCAAGAAGTTCGGCGCCTATTGCGGAAAGAATCCGACCGTCAGCGTCGTCACCGCCGCCGACGAGATCCTCGGCAAGTGATATCGCGGGCGCAATGACGCGAAGCGCGAGCGCGCTTCCTGTCCCGACACGATTGCATCGAGAGCCGCGTCGAGCTTTGCGCTCCGCGCGGCTCTCTTGTTTCAGAGTGCGTTCATCCCGGCAGCATCGCGAACGCGCTCGAGACCATCGCGGCCGGCTTGCCGTCGGCGGCCGAGAGCAGCGTGACGCGGCCAAAGCTCATGGTGCGCCCGAGCCGCACCACGCGCGCGTCCGCCAGCACGTCGGACGCGGAGATCGCGCGCATGAAATGCGTGGTCTGGTCGACCGTGGTCATGGGACGGTAGCCGCGATTGGCGGCGAGGATCGCGATCACCATCGCGGTATCGGCGAGCGCCATCAGAGCCTGGCCGCAGACCACGCCGCCGTTCCGGCACAGCCGCTCCGAAAACGGCATGCGCAGCAGCGCGCCGGGCTGCCAGTCCGCAACGTCCGCGGGCGGCGCATGCTCGAGGCGCTCGACCGCGAGGTTGAGATCCTGGACCCAGGGCGCAAAGACCTCGCCGAGGATGCGCCTGGCGTCGTCGAGGCCGAACTCCGCTTCTGGCTGCGTTTGCATTGCTGTCGCGCGCTCCTGTGTTGCCGGATGTTTCGTCGCATTGTGCGCGCATCGGCGAGGCAAAGTCACTCGGTCTCGCGCCGGCCGCCTCGGCTTGAAAATGCCTGACTTGGCCCGATATGATGCCTCGCTTGGGTAGGGTTGGATGATGTTGCGTCGCTGTGTCCTCGTCTTTTGCATGGCCGTGCTCGGTCTTGGGCTGGGCGGGTGCACCAAATGCGGTCCGATCTGGGACGACTGGCTGCATGCGCCGAAATCATGCAGATCGGATCGGCTCTAGCGGCCCTCCGGGTCGTGACCGGGCTGACAAGGATGACACGGCGCGGGCGATCCGCGCCTCATGGAAGATCTAAGGAGTGAATGATGAAGCTTTTCCGTTTGGCCGCGGTACTGGCCGTGCTGGCGGGACCTGCCTACGCGCAAATGCCCAATGTCAATTTGATGCAGGATCTCCCCAGCAAGTCCCCGGAGGAGAAGGCCGCCGAGGCCGAGCGTGACAAGGCCTACAAGGAAACGCTGAAGAAGATTCCTGATTCCAAGGCGTCCAGCGATCCCTGGGGCGGCATGCGCGCCGATCCGCCGAAGCAGCCGGCGGCCCCGAAGGCGTCAGCCGCAACCAGTGCGCCGAAGAAGTCCAAGAGCGGTACGGCCGCCAACTGACCCCGTTCCGGTAGGCACGAAGTCTTTCCGACGGGACTCCTCTTGATCCGGCCCGCGCCCTACATTGTCCGTAGCGTAGTGCGTTGAGGAAGGCAGGACATGGCCGATCGTCCGCGGGATCTCGCCGAGCGGATGGCGCGCCGGCGCAAGGCGGCCGGCAAGCCGGGGCCGACCGCGCGCGGTGATGGCTATCTGCGCGAGACTTTTACGCTGCCGCGCGCGGCGGCGCGGGAGAGGGCGCAGGCCTTCTTCGCCCGCTATCCCAAGGCCGGCTATATGAGCGAGGTCGAGACTTGGCGCGAATTGCCGGGCGGCGAGATCGAGTTCACGATGCGGCGGCTGCCCAGCGCGGACTGATGCGCTCTATGGCACATGAGGGCGAACGGTTCAGGCCGTCTTTCGCCCGATCGCCTTCAGCTCCCGGTCGATGCGCAGTTGCACGCGCCGGATCGCCAGCAGGTCGATCCTGGTCTCGGTCTTGCCGGTCTTGATCTGGTCGCCGATGCGGAACTGCCATTGCCAGATTCCGGGAATCGCCGTCTTGGCGATGGTGAACTCGACGCCCCTGTGATTCATGGTCACCTCCCACGATTCACCTTCATGCCTGCAAACATGTTGGTCGTCGCAATATTCCGCAGGCAAGGAAAATCTGTCGCCGGCCGCACGCGAACGGCGCTCGATCTCCGTGGTTCTCCGACCATGAACAAAGTTCCTGGGGCTCGGCGAGCCCACAGCGTGGTTCCGACCCGGGCCGGATCTGCTTCAGCTTGACGGCATGTGCCTTGCTTGCCTGATCGCGGGCAAGCAACCATGGGCCCCTCATGCTCGGCATTCCCCGCCGCTACTCTCACTTCGTCTTCGGCATCATCCAGTCCGGGCTGACCTCGCTGATCGCGGCGGGAATCGCGAGCTTTCCGGCAGCCAGCCCGGTGCTCTTCGTTCGGCACTGGATGGTGTCCTGGCTGATCGCATGGGCCGCGATGCTGCCGGTCGTGCTATTGGCGGCGCCCGCGATCCGCGCCTTCGCGCTGCGCCTGACCCGGGAGGAGCGGGAACCCAGCGCCGGCCGGCAGGCATGAAAAGGCCCCGCCTGGGGAGAGCCAAGCGGGGCTGAGAGTTGTTGGAGGCTGGGTGCTGGGCTGCAACACCATAGCCGAATGACCCTAGCCGGCTGAGCTTACGGCAGCCTGACAGGCGAACGACCGGCAGGAGCGTGATCGAAGGCCGCAGACTGGCCCCGTACCGGTCCCAATTTCGACATCCGTCCGCACCACTGCGGACACACCCGTCGGCAAGATTTTCATCCGTTCGGCGCAGCCATGGGGGAAACGTGGCGCGCCGACAACGGGGTGGCATCATGGATAACGTAGAGCGGTCATTTGCCGCCGCGACGGCGGCTGGCTTCGTGGTGCTGGTGATAGGCCTGATTCTTCTGGCGCTGCTGTAGACGGGGCCGGCGTGCCGGGCGCTCGCATCGATGGGCGCCGGCGCTGCCGCCTTTCAAAAGCGGGAAAACAACCCCATGCACAGTAGGGTGCCGGGCAATTTCCTCGCTCGGCCAATGGGTTACGGGTAGTATTTAGATACCTTGGAAGCCCGCGGTTGCGGCAGCCGACTGGCGCTGCCGGGGTCGGGGATCCCGCCCTAAACCGCGGCTGGCGCCCCGTCGCGGGGCGGACCTCGACCCGCTCCGGAAGCCGGTCCTGGCGGTGCCTAGTGGACCTTGATCTCGTTCAGCGGCAGATGGAGCTCGGCGGCGCGCTCTTCGCGGTCCTTCTTGCGGAACTCGTTTTCCTTGCGCTCGAACTTCACCATCTCCTCGTGCGCCGCCTCCAGCAGCGGCTTTCGCCTGATCGTGTCGTGGTGCGCGTCGTTGTCCGTCATGAGCTGAGGTCCCCAAAAGTTGCGGTCCCATCCCCACAGAAAACCGGAGACCGCGAAAAGGTTCGGTGCCGCAGGATTACGGAAACATGACGGCGCGCCGGCCGCGCGTCGTTGATGCCGATCATATTCGCTTTGCCGAACCCGGCGGAGGCGCGGCTATTTCGGCGGCTGAAGCCCCGGCGATTTGACCCAATCGCTCAGATGATTGGCAACGTCGGCCTGACGGGCCTTCTTGAGCAGCGCGTCCCGCTCCGGCCCGGGAGGAAGCTTGGACGCTTGCTCGCGGATCTGCTTCACCCATGCGGACAGCCGGTCCTGAAGGGTCAGCTGCTGCTTGAAACGTCGTCGCTTGAACATGGCGCGCTCTTTCCGTGCGAGGAGGCGGGAGCGCGAGCTGAGCGTTCTCATCACCGATAGTGGCCAAGATCCGCGCGGTGATGATGCATTAGGATCCGGAAATGGATCCGCGTCTGTTCAGTTGTGCACTCAGTGCAAAGCGGGGAGGGTGACGATCCAGCATGGCTGATTTGTTGGGCCGCAGAGGTCGGCTCCATCAACCAATGGGGCCGGCTCGCGAGGCGGCCCCAGGTCATCCCAGGAGCTTGTCAAAAGCCACCAAGGCACCGAATGCGGTTGCGGTGACGGCGAGGAAGGCCACGAAATACCATAGGCGATGCATGAGCGGATAATCCGGACGCTCCGCGATGGTTCATGCCGGCTCGACCAGCTCCCATCATTTGGTCAGCGCTTGCTGCACGTCGGCTGATTTTTGCGGCACCAAGGTTCGGGATTCTTGCAATCACCCGGATCGAATGCGGACGGCGCCCGGGCCGCCAACTGAGGCGGCCTTACTGCCGTTGAATGATGCTGGGAGGGAGATTCCCGTCGGCCTTGGGCAGCCCTTCGTCGTCTATCCGCTCCTTGAGATCGGCGGCCCTCTCAATGAAGCCAGCCGCCACTGCTGGGTCGGAACTCGTCTTGGCCAGCTTAAGTAGCGTCGCTGCTACTTCTCGGGTGTTCTTCGTAACCACGGCATTCCCTACATGGATCAAGTGCAGGGAAGATTCTGGAACAGCCAACTCCGTTCCGATGCTTGGTACAAAAATGCACGCAAGCGATAGGAGGCCTCAGCTCCGGGGCTAGCACCGAGCTGAGGCCTTCGTGTCACCGTCACGTTGTCGAGGTGTGAGGCTGCTATCAAGTCACCTGCCAGAGCCCTAGTTCCGGGAAATCAGGGCACTCCGTATTTCTACCTAGGACACCGGGGGGGCACATACGGACAGCACCCAAAATCCACAAAGAACATATTGCGAACTGAGAACAAATGGGGTACATTGGTTTTATCGCCGAGCTGCCTCGCAACCGTTTGTCCCTCACGCGAATCCTCGCCATAAGGAGCACGACCCAATGTCCGCAACTGCCCTGCGTATCGTCGAAGGATCTTCCATGGACAAGAGTAAAGCTCTGGCCGCCGCGCTCTCCCAGATCGAGCGGCAGTTCGGCAAGGGCTCGGTGATGAAGCTCGGCAAGAACGACCGCTCCATGGACATCGAGGCGGTGTCCTCCGGCTCGCTCGGGCTCGATATCGCGCTGGGCATCGGCGGCCTGCCCAAGGGACGCATCGTCGAGATCTACGGGCCGGAATCTTCGGGCAAGACCACGCTCGCGCTGCATACGGTGGCGGAAGCGCAGAAGAAGGGTGGCATCTGCGCCTTCATCGACGCCGAGCACGCGCTCGATCCGGTCTATGCCCGCAAGCTCGGCGTCAACATCGACGAGCTCCTGATCTCGCAGCCCGACACCGGCGAGCAGGCGCTGGAGATCTGCGACACCCTGGTGCGCTCGGGCGCCGTCGATGTTCTGGTGGTCGATTCGGTGGCGGCGCTGGTGCCGAAGGCCGAGCTCGAAGGCGAGATGGGTGACGCGCTGCCTGGCCTGCAGGCCCGCCTGATGAGCCAGGCGCTGCGCAAGCTGACGGCATCCATCAACAAGTCCAACACCATGGTGATCTTCATCAACCAGATCCGCATGAAGATCGGCGTGATGTACGGCTCGCCGGAAACCACCACCGGCGGCAATGCGCTGAAATTCTACGCCTCCGTCCGCCTCGACATCCGCCGCATCGGTGCGATCAAGGAGCGCGACGAGGTGGTCGGCAACACCACGCGCGTCAAGGTGGTCAAGAACAAGCTGGCCCCGCCCTTCAAGCAGGTCGAGTTCGACATCATGTACGGCGAGGGCGTCTCCAAGATGGGCGAGATCCTCGATCTCGGCGTCAAGGCCGGCATCGTCGAGAAGTCCGGCGCCTGGTTCTCCTATGACAGCCAGCGCCTCGGCCAGGGCCGCGAGAACGCCAAGGCGTTCCTGAAGGGCAACCCCGACATCACCGCCAAGATCGAGACCGCGATCCGCCAAAACTCCGGTCTGATTGCCGAGCAGATTTTGGCCGGCACGCCCGAGCGCGACGCCGACGGCGAGGAGCCGGCGGACGAGTAAGCCTCGACCAGCGGAAAGTTTTTCGCGAGGAGCGGGCACTGAGGACGTTGAGTTGCCGACGTCTTCGGTGCCCGTTTCGTTTTGCGTTGCGTTGATCAGGTGGTGCGATGAAGCGTCTGATCTTGACTGGCTGGGGCGGCGGGAGGGAGCTTGCTCAATCGGGGTTGGCCGAGATCGTCATCCCGTTCCATTTTCAATTTGAGTGGGGGCCGCTCCCGCGCGAGGAAAAGCTGTCGGCTTATTTGGCTGCCTACACCGCAGAGCTTGGTCATGCCGAACATTGGTCGGATTGGGTCCGCTGGCCCCGCGGCGCCAAGGGCCGCAAATTGTCGCTGGCTGAATTTTGCGAGCCGTACGACGAGATCGAACTCTGGTTCGGAGCGACTGCCAGCGACCAATTGCAACTGGTCTGGTTGCTCGATCACCTCGGCAACCATCCTGCATTGGCGCAGAAGGTCGGGCTGCGATTGCTGGACTCCGACCTGTTTTTCGGCCCCGAATATGATTTCGCCGAGGGCGAACGCTATATTACCGTCGGGGATATCGGTGCGGAGGAGTTCGAGATTGCCAAATTGGCCTGGTCGGCCTACCGCGCGCCGACCCCGGAGCCCTGCATCGATCTGCTTCACCGCGATCTGAGCGCCTTGCTGATGCTGCGGCCAGCCTTGCTTCAGCTTCTGGCAGAGCTCCCGTCGCCTTTGACAGGGCTAGGCGCGACCGAGATTCGATTTCTGGAGATGCTCGACTGGTTTGCAAACACGAATCCGTTGTTCCATCTACGCTCGCTACGGGGCACTTACGTGTGGGGTGAGGTCGAACTGGGATATTTGCTCGAAGGCCTTGCCCTCGGCCCCAAGCCAGCCGTGGCCGGGCTGGGCGACGAATTACGCACCATCGATCTTGGCAATCTCAGAGCCCGGCACGAAGTTTACCTTCGCAGCCGCTTGTCGCTGACCGAATTCGGTAAGGCTGTCGTTGCCCATCAGGAGGATTTCAGCCGTTACAATCCGATTGATCGCTGGTGGGGCGGCGCGCATCTGACCAACGACAGGCTGTGGCGCTACGGCGCTGTCCTGACGAAGCCCTGAGGGCGACGGCGTGACGCGGCTCATTGTGACGACAGATTCGTCCGCCGCCGGCGCCTTACAAGGGGCGGGCTTAGCCGACCTCGTCATTGCGATCGAGCGTCGCTTGGTCTGGGGACCGCCGCCCTCCGAAACGGAATGCGAGGCATTTTTCTCCCCGCGCATGACTCAGCCAAACGGCCTGCACTGGCTCGACGATACGCCGGTTTGGCGCCAGGAAAGGTCTGGCATCAAGGGGCGCGGACTGATCGAGCTGTTTTCAGAGTATGACTCGGCCGAACTAGGGATGGGGCCAGAGCCGAACGCACAATTACTTCTGCTCTGGCTACTCGACCATTGCGGCATCGAGGACGCGGCACTTTCCAAGCTCGCGATACGTCACCTGGACCTTGCCGTGGGCGATGTCGCGCCGGAGCAATTGGCCAAGATGAATCCGCCCATCGTCGAGATCACGCAAGATCACGTCGAACTGGCCGGTCGCGCGTGGCAGGCCTATCGCGCGCCGACGCCGCAGGCCTGGTTCGATCTCCGCGAAGCGGACTTGCGCCTGCTTCCGCGGCTCGGGCGTTGCGTCGTCGCCCTGCTCGAAGAGCTTCCAAACGTGACCAGCGGCCTTGGGGCCACGGAGACGCGGATACTGGAATTGATCGCGCCGGGTGAGGTACCGCCCTTTGACGTCTTCCCGGGATATCAGAAGCCCAACGAGCGTCGCGTCTTCGACTATTGGGAGGTGGGCGCGTTGCTTGATGGACTTTCGCGATGTGAGAGGCCAGCGGTCGCTGGACTGGACGAAGGCCCGTTTTCCCTGGAGATGCACGAGAATTCAAGCCGCCTCCAGCGGTACAAGCAATCCCGCTTGTCGCTCACCGAGTTCGGCAAAGCGATGCTTGGCGGCGATGAAAAGTTTTGCCGGTACAACCGCATCGATCGCTGGTGGGGCGGCACCCACCTGACCAACGACCGGCTGTGGCAGTGGGACCCCGAGGTCCTCTCACTCATCGCACCTGATTAGTACGTACCTGTTCGCTCAGAGTGTTCTTATTCCGTATTATTTCGAGAGGCAATCGTGTCACATTTGATCCTGGCAACGAACGATCATGCGGAGGATACACTTCGCCGGTCCGGCGTTGCGAACGTCGCGCTCGGGTTCTATCCGCGTTTTGTCTGGAGGAAACTGCCTTCCGACGAGCGGCTTTTGAGGGGGCTGGAGCGCCGATCGGAGAAGCACTGCAATCCCGGCGATCATTGGCTCGATGACGTTTGTAGCGGCGCGCTCGACGGCTTCGGCACGCGCGATATCGGTTTGTTCGAGCTGTGTGCGAAGTTCGACTCGATTGAAATATGGGTTGATCCTCGGCCGAATGATCAGCTTGTGCTCGTCTGGCTGCTGGACCTGCTCCGTCCCTACAAGGAGATCACCACGAAGCTGAGCCTTGTGCATGCGGACGACACTGTTGCCAACTATGCCCCGGAGTCTGTCGCAAAATGGAAGCTTCCGGCCTTCAAGGTGACCGAGAATCATTTGGTGACGGCAAGCCGCGCCTGGCGGGCCTATCGGGCTGACACGCCACAACCCTGTTTCGATCTGTTGATGACGGATCTGATGATCTTGCCGAGACTTCGATCGGCGCTGATTGCGGTGCTTGAAGAGCTTCCGGACAGCGTGACGGGACTCGGTGCAACTGAAATGGATCTGCTGGATTTTGTGAACGACGGGCAAACCGACCCGAGGCTCGTCGAAGATGCGAGATGGCTTCGCGATGTATTCGACGAAAACGACGCGCGTGACGCTTTGCTCGAACTGGGGGCGTATTCGGCGCCGCCGCTCTTGTTGGGCGATCCGGCGTTCGACAATGAGGACCGCTACTTCGGCAGGAGTGAGTGGAGGCTCACGCTGACCGAGCTCGGAGGTTCACTTCTCGCCCGTGAAGACGACATGTGGCGTCACAACCCGATCAAACGATGGTGGGGCGGGACCGAGTTGACCAACGAGCAGCTGTGGCGGTGGGATCGCGAATGCCGGTTGCTGGTGGCGCCCTAGGGCAGGTTCGTGGGGTGGACTAGTCTTGCTGAGTCATTCGGCCGCGCCGCAAGAAGTGTTATCGGTCAGGCAGCGCGGATGAGGCCACTGCATGATTATTGTACCGGCCTGATGCTGCCGGTGAACAAGGGCGCGTCGACGATGAAGCGTGTGATCCTGACCAGTTCGTCGGGCGTCGGCCTTGCCCTCGCCGATCGCGCCGACATGGTCATCCCGTTCATCTACCGCTTCGTTTCGGGGCCACTTCCCACCGCTGACCACCTCAACAGTTATCTCGGCGCGCGCGAGTCGTGGTTTGACGCAATGCACTGGTCGGATTGCGTCCGCGTCCGTCAATCGCCCCTTATCAGGCGCCCGGACCGGGCGGGTGGATTGCTCTGGGTCTGCGAAACCTATGGGGTCGATCTCATCGAACTATGGTTCGATCCCGAACCCAATAGTCAATTGCAGTTGATCTGGATCCTCGATTACCTGCGTTCCGAACCATCCATCACAGAGAAGCTGAGATTGCGACGCGTCGATTTCGACCTGCGCGAAGCAGATCCCTCAGAGCTTCGCCGTCGTGATGTGCAGCAGTTCGATATCGCAGAAAGCGATTTTGAGATCGCCAGCATGGCCTGGGAGGCCTACCGCGCGCCGACGCCCGAGCTTTGCGCCGGGCTGCTCGGCAGGCCGCTCGGCAAGCTGCCTTTCCTGAAGCCGGCCATGAAGGACCTGCTCGCAGAACTGCCGTCGCCGGCGACGGGACTGGGGGCGACGGAGACGCGGCTTCTCGAGCGGATTGCGGGCGGCCACAATCGTACCGATGAGCTGTTTCGGCCGGGCACGCTGGGGACACGCGTGTTCGATCAGTGGGAGCTGGGCGCGCTGCTCGAAGGGCTCGCTTTTGGCCCGGCGCCAGCGGTCGCGGGTCTGGACGGCAAGCTGGCGACACTCGATCCGGACAACGCGAGAAGCCGCAATGCTGCCTTTCGCCGGAGCCGGCTGTCGCTGACTGAATTTGGCGAAGCGGTCCTGGCGGGCCGGGAAGATTTTCGCAGTCACAACCCGGTCAAGCGCTCGTGGGGCGGCACGCTTCTGACCAACGAACGGCTGTGGCGGTGGGATGGCGAGCGCCGGTTGCTGGTTGCGCCGTAGAGGCACATTCAGTGTTGTAGGGTGGATTAGCCGAAGGCGTAATCCACCGCTGTTTATCTCCGCGAAAGCTGAAGTGGTGGGTTACGCGGGCGGCCTGCGCTTCGCGCGACCGCCCGTTAACCCACCCTACAAATCCTACTCCGCGGCTTCTGCGTAATCGCTGACCGGCGGGCAGGAGCACACGAGGTTGCGGTCGCCGTAGACGTTGTCGACACGGCCGACCGGGCACCAATATTTGTCGGTGCGCGAGACGCCGTCGGGGAAGCAACCCTCAGAGCGGGTGTAGGCGCGCTTCCAATCGTCGTCGGCGATGTCGTGCACGGTGTGCGGGGCGTGGCGCAGGGGCGAGGCTTCGATCTTGAAACGGCCGGCCTCGACCTCGGCGATTTCTTTCCGGATCGCGATCATGGCATCGCAGAAACGATCCAGCTCGGCTTTCGACTCCGACTCGGTCGGCTCGATCATCAGCGTGCCCGGCACCGGGAAGCTCATGGTCGGAGCGTGGAAGCCGTAATCGATCAGGCGCTTTGCGATGTCGTCGACGGTGACGCCGCTGGTCGTCTTGAGCGGACGCGGATCGACGATGCACTCATGCGCGACGCGGCCCTTCTCGTTCTTGTAGAGCACCGGGAAATGCGGATCGAGACGCGCTGCGATGTAATTGGCGTTGAGGATCGCGATCTCGGTGGCGCGCTTCAGGCCTTCGCCGCCCATCATCAGGATGTAGATGTAAGAGATGGTGAGGATCGAGGCCGAGCCGAACGGCGCGGCCGAGACCGGACCGACCGGCGCATCCGCTTGCGTCGTCGGGTGTCCGGGAAGGAACGGGGCAAGATGCGCTTTGACGCCGATCGGGCCCATGCCGGGGCCGCCGCCGCCATGCGGGATGCAGAAGGTCTTGTGCAGATTGAGATGGCTGACGTCGGCGCCGTATTCGCCGGGCCTGCTGAGGCCGACCTGCGCGTTGAGGTTGGCGCCGTCGAGATACACCTGGCCGCCATGGCCGTGCACGATGTCGCAGATATCGCGGATGTGCTCCTCGAACACGCCGTGGGTCGAGGGATAGGTGATCATCACCGCGGCGAGATCGTTCGCATGCTTCTCCGCCTTGGCGCGGAGATCATTGACGTCGACGTCGCCGTTCTTCTCGCAAGACACCACCACCACGTCCATGCCGACCATCGCGGCCGAAGCCGGATTGGTGCCGTGGGCGGAAGAGGGGATCAGGCAGATCTTGCGATGGCTCTGTCCGCGCGCGGCATGGTAGCCCCGTATCGCGAGCAGCCCGGCATATTCGCCCTGCGCGCCCGAGTTCGGCTGCAGCGAGATCGCGTCATAGCCGGTGATGTCGCAGAGCCATTTCTCCAGCCGCGCGAACAGCGCGTGGTAGCCCTTGGCCTGCTCGCGCGGGGCGAACGGATGCAGCGTGGCAAATTCCGGCCAGGTCAGCGGCATCATCTCGGTGGTCGCGTTCAGCTTCATGGTGCACGATCCCAGCGGGATCATGGCGCGGTCGAGCGCGAGGTCGCGATCACTGAGCTTGCGCATGTAGCGCAGCATGTCGGTCTCCGAGCGATGCGCATGGAAGACCGGATGGGTCAGGAAGGCCGTGGCGCG
This sequence comes from Bradyrhizobium sp. NC92, assembly GCF_025200865.1. Classification (NCBI taxonomy): domain Bacteria; kingdom Pseudomonadati; phylum Pseudomonadota; class Alphaproteobacteria; order Hyphomicrobiales; family Nitrobacteraceae; genus Bradyrhizobium; species Bradyrhizobium sp. NC92. The sequence goes on along the minus strand of NZ_CP104171.1, from coordinate 5,551,637 downwards.
CTTCAATTCGTCCGGCAGCGCCTCGCGCGTCTCGGCGTCGATCTCGGCATAGGCAAGCTTGCCGCCGAAGGCGCGCCAGACCGCTTCGACCGTCGCGGGCGTCGTGGTCTCGTCGAGTGCGATGCGAAGCGCGGTATCACCGACGCCGAGATTGATCTTCTCGGCGAGCGCGCGCGCGACGATCTCCTCGCGCTTGCCGCCGGCATCGACGCTGAGCGTGTCGAAGAAGGTCTCGCTGTCAGGCGCAAAGCCGAGCTTGCGCAAGCCGGTTGCGAGCACGGCGGCGCGGCGATGCACGTTGCGCGCGATCTGCGCCAGGCCCTCGGGGCCGTGATAGACCGCATACATCGAGGCGATCACGGCGAGCAGCACCTGCGCGGTGCAGATGTTGGAGGTCGCCTTCTCGCGGCGGATGTGCTGCTCGCGGGTCTGCAGCGCGAGCCGATAGGCCGGCGCCCCGCGTGAATCCACGGAAAGGCCGACGATGCGGCCGGGCAGCGAGCGCTTCAACGCATCGCGCACCGCCATATAGGCGGCGTGCGGTCCGCCGTAGCCCATCGGCACGCCAAAGCGCTGCGCCGAGCCGATGGCGATGTCGGCACCTAACTCGCCGGGCGAGGCGAGCAAGGTCAGCGCCAAGAGGTCCGCGGCGACGATGGCGAGCGCGCCCTTGGCCTTCAGCGCGGCGATCGCCGGCCTGAGGTCGCGCAGCGCGCCCGAAGAGCCCGGATATTGCAGCAGCGCGCCGAGCACGTCTGATTTGTCGAGATCGGTGAGGGGGTCGCCGACGACCAGAGACCACCCCAGCGGCTCGGCGCGGGTGCGCATCACCGCCAGCGTCTGAGGATGCACGTCCTTGTCGACGAAGAAGGCCTTGGCCTTGACCTGCGAGTGGCGCTCGGCGAGCGCCATGGCTTCGGCCGCCGCGGTGGCTTCATCGAGCAGCGAGGCGTTGGCGACGTCGAGCCCGGTGAGGTCGCAGATCATGGTTTGGAAGTTGAACAGCGCTTCCAGCCGGCCCTGGCTGATCTCGGGCTGGTAGGGCGTGTAGGCCGTGTACCAGGCCGGGTTCTCCAGGATGTTGCGCTGGATCACCGCGGGCAGGATGGTGCCGGAATAGCCCTGGCCGATCAGCGAGGTGAAGACCTGGTTCTGGCTTGCGAGCTCGGCCATATGCGCGATCGCCTCGGTCTCGCTCAGCGGCTTGCCGAGATCGAGCGGGGAGGTCTGCCGGATCGAGGCCGGCAGCGTCTCCGCCATCAGTGCATCGACGCTCTTGGCGCTGACGGCCTCCAGCATTGCGGTGACGTCGCGCGCGGATGGGCCGATATGGCGGCGAACGAAACTGGCGGCGGTGTCGCCGTTGGTCTTGCGGTGCGCGGTCATCGCTTGCTCCATCGTCCTTAAGCCGTATGCGCCTTGTAGGCGGCTTCATCCATGAGGCCGCCGAGCTCGCTTTTGTCGGCAATCTTGATCTTGAAGAACCAGGCCGCGCCTTGCGCATCCGAATTGATCAGCGCCGGCTCGGCGGCGAGGGCCTCGTTGGTCTCGAGCACTTCGCCCGTAACAGGGGCGTAGACGTCGGAGGCGGCCTTCACCGACTCCACGACGGCGGCGGCTTCGGCTTTCTTCAAGCTGCGGCCGACCTTGGGCAATTCGACGAACACGACGTCGCCGAGCTGCTGCTGGGCGTAATCGGTGATGCCGACCGTGGCGGTGTCGCCGTCGATGGCGAGCCATTCATGGTCGGAAGTGTACAGCGTCGTGGTCATTGTCTCGTCCTCAGCGTTTGTAGGTGTTTTTGACGAAGGGCATTGCAGCAATCTGCAAGGGCAGCCGCTGGCCGCGCACCTCGGCGAAGAGCTTTGTGCCGAGCGCAGCGAGGCTCACAGGCACGTAGCCCATCGCGACCGGCGCGCTCAGGCTCGGGCCGAAACCGCCCGACGTGACTTGTCCGATCGGCTCGCCACCCGCAGCGTCGGCAAACAGCAGCGCGCCCTCGCGCACTGGCGCGCGGCCCAGGGCGAGCAGGCCGACGCGGCGGCGGGATGCGCCGTTATCGAAATGGGCGAGGATCTTCGCAGCGCCGGGAAAGCCGCCGGCGCGCGCTCCGCCGGTGCGGCGGCTTTTTTGCACCGACCATTCCAGCGCGGCCTCGACCGGCGTGGTCGTGGTGTCGATGTCGTGGCCGTACAGGCAGAGCCCGGCTTCCAGCCGCAGGCTGTCGCGGGCCCCGAGGCCAATCGCGAGCACGTCGGGATTTGCCAGCAGCATTTTTGCGAGGCGTTCGGCATCGCCTGATGGAACCGAGATCTCGAAGCCGTCCTCGCCGGTGTAGCCGGAGCGCGAGACGAAACACTTGATGCCGGCGACCTCGTGCGGCCCGGCGTCCATGAATGTCATGGCCGGCGCCTCTGCACAGAGTTTCGCCAGCGCCGCTTCGGCCTTCGGACCCTGCAGCGCGATCAGCGCGCGGTCGGCAAGCTGCTCGATCACGCAGTCGTCGGACAGGTTGGCGCGCAGATGTGCCTCGTCCTCGGCCTTGCAGGCGGCGTTGACCACCAGGAACAGGTGATCGCCGAAATTGGCGACCATGAGATCGTCGAGAATGCCGCCGTCTTCGTTGGTGAACTGGGCGTAGCGCTGCCGCCCCGCGGCGATCGCCACGATATCCTGCGGCACTAGCCGCTCCAGCGCGCGGGCAGCGTCTTCCACCTTGCCGGACTTCGGCCGAAGCGCGAGCTGGCCCATGTGGGAGACGTCGAAAAGGCCCGCTTTGGTGCGGGTATGGAGGTGCTCCTTCAGCACGCCCGCGGGGTACTGCACGGGCATGTCGTAGCCCGCGAACGGCACCATCTTGCCGCCCAGGGACACGTGGAGGTCGTAGAGGGGGGTGCGTTTCAGGGAGTCTTGGTCGTGAGCTAGCATCTTGAGGGCCCTCGGCGGTTCCCCGGGGAGGATTCCCCGATGGACACCAGTCGAAGCCCCATCTGTCGCTGTGCCTGAGAGTATTATCCCGTCGGCGGACGCTGTCCGGGTCTACACCCGTCGGCGCCTCTTTCCAGATGCTGTCAAAGCCACGCGGTCCTTTTGCCTGAGAGTTTCCGGGGCGGTTGCTCCTTCGGCGCCGGCTAACTAGTAGCCGGTCTCTCCCGACGTGGCCGTACGATACAGATGGGTAGAGACCACAGGGGAGCCAAGCCTGTCAACGCGTCCGCACGTCCTATCCAACGGGATTGCAAGGGGATTGAGCGCCTGCGGCAACCCTCTGATCTCCCTGCACAGTTTCTGGACAGCGAAGCTGGCCTTGTCTAAAAGCGCTTTGGCCCGCAGATATCAGCCTGAACGGTCCGGTTTGGACGGCGAGAAGCGGGCCCAAGCATACCCGATTGGATGAACATGAGCGGCGTCAACGAGATCAGGTCGACCTTTCTGAACTACTTTGCCGAGAACGGCCACGAGATCGTGCCGTCCTCGCCACTCGTGCCGCGCAACGACCCGACGTTGATGTTCACCAATGCCGGCATGGTGCAGTTCAAGAACGTCTTCACCGGCGTCGAGAAGCGGCCCTACCAGCGCGCCACCACCTCGCAGAAATGCGTGCGCGCCGGCGGCAAGCACAACGACCTCGACAATGTCGGCTACACCGCGCGCCATCTCACCTTCTTCGAGATGCTCGGCAATTTCTCGTTCGGCGATTACTTCAAGGAGCGCGCGATCGAGCTCGCCTGGAAGCTGATCACCAAGGAGTTCGGGCTGAAGAAGGACAAGCTGCTCGTCACCGTCTATCACACCGACGACGAGGCGGCGGGTCTGTGGAAGAAGATCGCCGGCTTCTCCGAGGACCGCATCATCCGCATTCCGACCTCGGACAATTTCTGGGCGATGGGCGACACCGGGCCGTGCGGCCCGTGCTCGGAGATCTTCATCGACCGCGGCGAGCACATCTGGGGCGGACCTCCCGGCTCGCCGGAAGAGGACGGCGATCGCTTCCTCGAATTCTGGAATCTCGTGTTCATGCAATACGAGCAGGTGACGAAGGAGGAGCGCGTCGGTCTGCCGCGTCCCTCGATCGACACCGGCATGGGCCTGGAGCGCATGGCCTGCATCCTCCAGGGCGTCGAGAGCGTGTTCGAGACCGACCTGTTCCGCAACCTGATCGAGGCCACCGCGTCCGCGCTCGGCAGCGGCCCGACCGCGCAGAATGCCGCCTCGTTCCGCGTCATCGCCGACCATTTGCGCTCCTCGGCCTTCCTCGTCTCCGACGGCGTGCTGCCCTCGAACGAGGGCCGCGGCTATGTGTTGCGCCGCATCATGCGCCGCGCGATGCGCCATGCGCAGCTGCTCGGCGCCAAGGAGCCGCTGATGCATCGCCTGGTCTGGGCGCTGGTGCGCGAGATGGGCCAGGCCTATCCGGAATTGATGCGCGCGGAAAAGCTGATCGAGGAAACGCTGCGGCTGGAAGAGACCCGCTTCCGCAAGACTCTTTCGCGCGGCTTGGCCATCCTCGACGAGAAGAGCGCGTCCTTGAAGAAAGGCGACATGTTCGACGGCGACGTCGCCTTCACGCTGTACGACACCTACGGCTTCCCGCTCGATCTGACGCAGGACGCGCTGAAGTCGCGCGGCATCGGCGTTGACCAGGCGGCGTTCACCGACGCGATGGAGCGCCAGAAGGCCAAGGCGCGCGAGTCCTGGAAAGGCTCGGGTGAGGCCGCGTCCGAAGCGATCTGGTTCCCGCTGCGCGAGAAGCTCGGCGCCACCGAATTCCTCGGCTACGAGACCGAGAGCGCCGAAGGCGTGGTCTCCGCGCTGGTCAAGGACGGCGCCGAGGTTGCGAGCCTCAAGGCCGGCGAGACCGGCGCGCTTCTGCTGAACCAGACGCCGTTCTATGCGGAGTCGGGCGGCCAGGTCGGCGATACCGGCGTGCTCTCGGGCGAGGGCGGCATCAAGGTCCGCGTCACCGATACGCAGAAGAAGCTCGGCGATCTCTTCGTCCATATCGGCACGGTCGAGAGTGGCGAGTTGAAGCTCGGCACGGCGCTGCAGCTCGAGGTCGATCATTCCAGGCGCTCGACCATCCGCGCCCATCACTCCGCGACCCACATCATCCACGAGGCGCTGCGCCAGGTGCTCGGCGATCACATCGCCCAGCGCGGCTCGATGGTCGCGCCGGATCGGCTGCGCTTCGACTTCGTGCATCCGAAGCCGATCACGGCCGAGGAGCTCGCCCGGGTCGAGGACATCGCCAACGACGTGGTGCTGGAGAACGACGAGGTCACCACGCGCGTCATGGGCGTCGACGAGGCCCGCGAGGCCGGGGCGCGCGCGCTGTTCGGCGAGAAATATGGCGACGAGGTCCGCGTCGTCTCGATGGGCAGGACCGCGCGCGAGCGCGGCGCCAACGCGCTCGGCTGGTCGGTCGAGCTCTGCGGCGGCACCCATGTGAAGCGCACCGGCGATATCGGCCTGATCACGGTCACGAGCGAAAGCGCGGTCGCCTCCGGCGTGCGCCGTATCGAGGCACTGACGGGCAACTACGCGCGAAAACACGCCAACGACACCATGGCCCTGGCAAAGACCGCGGCGAACGAGCTGCGCACCTCGCTCGACGACGTGCCGGCGCGCATCGCCGCTCTGATGGAGGAGCGCAAGAAGCTCGAGCGCGAGCTCTCCGATGCCCGCAAGAAGCTGGCGATGGGCGGCGGTGCCTCCGCCGGCAACGGCGCAGCGTCGGGCGTGCGCGAGGCCGGCGGCGTCAAGCTGATGGCGCGTGCGGTGGAAGGCATCGAGATGAAGGATCTCAAGAGCCTTGCCGACGACGGCAAGAAGCAGATCGGCTCGGGCGTCGTCGCCATCGTCGGCGTCACCGAGGACGGCAAGGCCGGAATCGTGGTCGGCGTCACGCAGGACCTCACCGCGCGCTTCAACGCCGTGAATCTCGTGCGCATCGCCTCCGAGGCGCTCGGCGGCAAGGGCGGCGGCGGCCGGCCCGACATGGCCCAGGCCGGCGGCCCCGATGGCGCCAAGGCGTCCGAGGCCTTGAGCGCGATCGAAAAAGCGATGGCAGGCGCGTAAGGCCGCCATGCGCCTCGTTCCGCGAGGACGTGGGCTTTCCGATCCGGACTTGAGGGATCGCCTCTACGAATTGCTGGAGCACGACCCCTTGGCCTATTCGGTCGGGTCGCGCTTCATCCAGCTGATCATCGCCGTCATCGTGCTCAACGTCGCCGCGATGATCCTCGCCTCGGTGCCGGAGCTCGACGCGCGGTTCGGCACGCTGTTCGCGGGCATCACCATCCTGTCGGTGATTGTGTTCGCGCTGGAATATGCGGCACGGCTGTGGACCGTGGCGGGGCATACCCAGCGCAAGGGGTCGGCGCTGTCCGACCGGCTGGGCTATGGCTTCTCGGCGCTCGGCATCATCGATCTCATGGCGTTCCTGCCGGCCGCGATCGTGCTCGCGACCGGCCGGCACGCGACGCTGGCCGCGCTCGGCGTGCTGCCGTTCTTCAAGCTGATACGGTATTCGCCGGCGATGCGCTCGCTGCTCGCCGCGGTGCATGCCGAGCGGCGCGCGCTGATCGGCTGCATCGTCATCCTGATCGGCGCGGTGTTGACCTTCGCCTCGCTGCTCTACGCCATCGAGCGCGACGTGCAGCCCGACAAGCTCGGCACCATCCCGCAGGCGATGTGGTGGGCGATCGTGACGCTCGGCACCGTCGGCTATGGCGACGTCGTGCCGGTGACGCCGCTCGGCAAGTTCGTTTCGACCTTCGCGATCATCTCGGGCTTTGCCATGATCGCACTGCCGGTCGCGATCATCTCCTCGGCGTTCGCCGAAGAGGTCAAGCGGCGCGATTTCGTCGTCACCTGGGGCATGCTGGCGCGGGTGCCGCTGTTCTCGCACCTCTCCGCCGCGGAGATCGCCGACATCATGCGCCTTTTGCGGGCGCGCACCATCGAGCAGGGCGAGATTTTGGTGCGACGGGGCGATGTCGCCTCGTCCATGTATTTCATCACCGCCGGCGAGGTCGAGATAGCGCTGCCGAACCAGCATGTGCGCCTCGCCGACGGCACCTTCTTCGGCGAGATCGCGCTTCTGCACAAGACCAAGCGCAGCGGCACGGTGACGGCAACGCGCAAGACGCGGCTGCTCGTGCTCGATGCCCAGGATTTTCATGCCCTGATCGCGCGCATGCCGACGCTGGCTGCCCACGTCCACGAAACCGCAAAGGCGCGGCTCGCCGATACCGGCGATCTCGCGCTCGCCGAGCTCGCGCAGGCTGAGAAGGAAGACACCGACCGCTGAGCGGTCAGCCCTTCTTCAGGAAGACGTAATCGGCCGCGTAAGGCGCGCTTTTGAATTCGCCGGCCTTGTCGCAAGCGCCGTCGAGCTTGCCGCCATGGGTGTTGATGCGCTGGACCGTGGTGACCGGCGTCAGCGTGCCGCTGCCGCGGCGGGCGGCGACTTCCAGCTTGAGCCACGGGATATCGGCAGGCGTTGCGCCCGGTGCGTTGCCGACGGCCTTGCCGACCACGGCGCTGCCGTCGGCGAGCTCCCAGTTCGGGCCGGCATAGTGGCGGCCAACGGTCTTGCCTTCAGACAGCAGCGTCGCGACGGGCTCGCGGAAGGCCCAGGCGAGCTTGCCGTCGGCGGCCGACTTGCACTCATAGACCTGCGCGCCCTCGGCGTGGACGCTGAGCACGATGGTCTCGCCGGGGGCGGCGATGGCGTTGGGTAGCGGCTCGGCGGCCAGCGCAGGGGCACTCGCCAGCGCGAAGACCGCGAATGCAACGCTCTTGAATGATGGCATGCACGGTCCTCGATCAACGGTCTCGTCATTGCGAGGAGCTCTTGCGACGAAGCAATCCAGACTGTCCCCGCGGAGGGATCCTGGATTGCTTCGCTGCGCTCGCAATGACCGGTGGGGCAGGTAGCTTACGCCGCCAGCTCCTTAGTCAGGTTCTCGGCGACCTTGTCGAGGAAGCCGGTGGTCGAGAGCCAGCGCTGGTCGGCGCCGACCAGGAGCGCGAGGTCCTTGGTCATGTAGCCGGCCTCGACGGTGTCGACGCAGACCTTCTCCAGCGTGGCCGCGAACTTGGCGAGCTCGGGGTTGTTGTCGAGCTTGGCGCGGTGGGCGAGGCCACGGGTCCAGGCGAAGATCGACGCGATCGAGTTGGTCGAGGTCTCCTTGCCCTTCTGGTGCTCGCGGTAGTGACGGGTCACCGTGCCGTGGGCGGCTTCCGCCTCAACGGTCTTGCCATCGGGGGTCAGCAGCACCGAGGTCATCAGGCCGAGCGAGCCGTAGCCCTGCGCGACCGTGTCGGACTGCACGTCGCCGTCGTAGTTCTTGCAGGCCCAGACATAGCCACCGGACCATTTCAGCGCCGAGGCGACCATGTCGTCGATCAGGCGGTGCTCGTAGGTCAGGCCCTTGGCGTCGAACTCCTTCTTGAACTCGCGGTCGAAGATGTCCTGGAAGATGTCCTTGAAGCGCCCGTCATAGACCTTGAGGATCGTGTTCTTGGTCGACAGGTACACCGGGTAATTACGGAGCAGGCCGTAATTGAAGGAGGCGCGGGCGAAGTCGATGATGGAATCGTCGAGATTGTACATCTCCATCGCGACGCCGGCGCCGGGCGCCTTGAACACTTCCTTCTCGATCACGGTGCCGTCCTCGCCGACGAACTTCAGCGAGAGGGTGCCCTTGCCGGGGAACTTGATGTCGGTGGCGCGGTACTGATCGCCATAGGCGTGGCGGCCGATGATGATCGGCTTGGTCCAGCCGGGAACCAGGCGCGGCACGTTCTTGCAGATGATCGGCTCGCGGAAGATCACGCCGCCGAGGATGTTGCGGATGGTGCCGTTCGGCGACTTCCACATCTGCTTGAGGTTGAACTCCTTCACCCGGGCTTCATCGGGGGTGATGGTGGCGCACTTGACGCCGACGCCGACCTTCTTGATCGCCTCGGCGGCGTCGATGGTCACCTGATCGTTGGTGTGGTCGCGGTATTCCATGCCCAGGTCGAAATAGAGCAGCTCGACATCCAGGAACGGGTTGATCAGCTTGTCCTTGATGTACTGCCAGATGATCCGGGTCATCTCGTCGCCATCGAGTTCGACGACGGGATTGGATACCTTGATTTTTGCCATGATCGGGGAAGCCCTCTTGGGAACGGCGCTTTTGGCGCGCCAACGTGAATATCCGCCGCCTCTTAGCACCGCCGCGCGGCGGGCGAAAGCCAAGGGATTATGCACTTTTAGCTCATCCAGCTTGCGCAGGCGGGAAGCGGCGGGCCGGGCCGCTTCCGGGTCCGGCCTCACGTTCCAGGCGAGTTTCAAAAGTTGAATCCAAGCCGTTATTTCTCTTGAGAATTTTGTCAGGACGGGCAAACGACAGGCGGACAGCGCCCGGGCCGGCCCAAGACCAGTTCGAACGACCGGCTTGAATCAATTCCTGAAGACGGCCTCGCCAAGGCCTTGAGAGACAGTGTGAAAGCAAAGCGAGATGTCGGGGACTGACAAGAGCAAGGCCGGCCTTTCCCTCGACGGTCCCATCGTGATCCTGGTCGAGCCGCAGCTCGGCGAGAACATCGGCATGGCCGCGCGCGCCATGGGCAATTTCGCCCTCGACCGCTTGCGCATCGTCAATCCCCGGGATGGCTGGCCCAACATCGCGGCCCAGCGGGCGGCGGCCGGCGCCGACCACATTCTGGAAAAGGTCGAGTTGTTCGGCACGGTGGAAGAGGCGGTCGCCGATCTCGACCTCTTGTTCGCCACCACCGCGCGCCCCCACGACCAAGCCAAGCCGGTGGTCGGGCCGGAGGCCGCAACGGCCGAGATCGCCGGGCACGTCGCGACCGGCGGCAGGGCCGGCATCCTGTTCGGCCGCGAGCGCTGGGGCCTGACCAACGAGGAGGTCGGGCTCTCCAACCGCATCATCACCTTTCCGGTCAATCCGGGCTTTGCCTCGCTCAACCTCGCCCAGGCCGTGCTGCTGGTCGGCTATGAATGGTTCAAGCGGGCGACATCCGGTGAACTGCCGCACGCCATGCCGGAGCGTTCCGAGCGCGCCTCGCAGCACCAGATGCAGGCCTTCTTCGACAACCTCGTGCGTGAGCTCGACAAGGTCGAGTTCCTGCGGCCTGCCGAGAAGCGCGACACCATGCTGGTGAACCTGCGCAACATCTTCACCCGGATGGAGCCGACCAAGCAGGACATGCACACGCTGCACGGCGTGATCATGGCGATCGCCGAGGGGCGCAAGGGCCCGGCCAAGGGCGGCGTGCTCGACGGCGAGCAGGCCACGCGCCTGCGCGCGCTGCTGGCCGAGCACGGGCAGGGCGGTGGCGTCTCCGACAGCGGCTCGACCGTGCGCGGCCTCGCCCGCCTGCTCCGCCGCAACCCGACCGACGCCGAGCGACTGTTGTGGCAGGCGCTCACCCGCGACCGCCGTTTCGCTGGTCAGTTCAAGCGCCAGACCCCGGTGGGGCGCCACATCCCGGACTTCGTCTCGTTCCCGCACCGGATCGCGATCGAGCTGGTCAATCCCGGCGAGGGGGAGGCGATCGCAGCAGACCGTGCGTCCCGGCGGGCGTGGCTGGAAGCGCGCGACTACCGGGTGCTCGACATTCGCGCGGCGGATGTGGAGCGCGATCTCGAGGCGGAGCTGGTGCGGCTTGCCGGGATGATGGAGCAGGGCGCGTAGGTTTCGTCGGGTGGAGGTCTCGTAGGGTGGGCAAAGCGAAGCGTGCCCACCATGTCTATAGACGACGCTGAGAGAGATGGTGGGCACGGCGCTGCGCGCCTTTGCCCACCCTACGAGACCTTCATCCTCGCCCGAGTTGCGCCTTGTGCCGCAACCAAGGGCTGTGCAGATGCGCAATCGGTTGCTATGAAGTCCCCGGGAATTGAAATGGGGACTGCATGTTTGGAATGGTGGGCCGCACACTCATTTGTGCGGCAGCAGGCTTCGGTGTTTTGGCGCTGACTGCCTTGCTTGAGATATCAGGCGCTCGCGCGGAAATGCCGTTGACGTCCAAGTGTAACGCGGCCGGCAATTTCAGCATCGATGACAGGATCGCAGGCTGCACCGCCATCATTCAGGCGGCGGGCACGGGCATGCAGCAAGGTGTGGTCATGGCGCGCTTCCGCCGCGCCATGTTCTACCGCCAGAAGGGCGAGATCGATCTTGCGATAGCGGATTACAACGAGATCATTGAGCGCGATCCGGGCAATCTGAACGCGCGCCTCGCGAGGGCTTCCATATACGTCCAGAGGCGCGACCACGAAGCCGCGCTTGCGGATTACGACAAGGTCATCGAGCTCGATCGCAACAATACCTATGCGTATCTTGGGCGTGCGCGGCTGAACCTGAAGGACGATGTCGATCGCGCGATCATCGACTATGACCGGGCCCTTCGGATACATCCAGATAATGTCCATGCCCTTATCGGCCGCAGCTTTGCCTATGAGACAAGGGGCGAGTCGGATCGCGCCTTAGCCGATTGTGCGCGGGCGATCGTGATCGGCCCGGACCATTGGATCGGCCAATTCTGCCGGGCCGACATCTATCTCGCGCGGGGCCAGACCGATCTTTCATTGTCCGACTTCGACCGCGCGGTCCAGCTTAACCCGAAGGACCCGCGGCCTTATGTCGGCCGAGCCAGGGTTTTTCAGGTCCAAGGCGATCTCGGAAAGGCATTATCGGACCTGGACCTGGCAATCGAGATCAATCCCAATAACCCCAGCTTCCATCGCTTGCGTGGGGCCGTCCACTTCCAATCCGGCCATCTGACGGAGGCACTTGCCGACCTTCGTCGATCGAACGAACTGGACCGGAAGGATGCCTACACGCAGCTGTGGTTCGATCTCGCGCAGCGAAAGAGCGGCAGCGGGAGTGAGCTCGGTGAAGCCGCAAAGCTGATCGACCCGTCACGTTGGCCCGCGCCCATCGTTCGCTTCTTCCTGGGCGAGATCACTTTCGAAGCATTGCTCAAGTTCGCGCAAGATGACTCCACGCGGAAGACAAGGGAGCAGGTCTGCGAAGCGAACTTCTATGCTGGCGAGCTGGCGCTACAGCGGGGAGCTGATCAAGCCGTGCGCCTGATGCGCGCAGCCGCGGACGAGTGTCCGAAGCGCTTTGTGGAATGGGCCGCGGCTAACGCCGAGCTTCACAAGCTCGAAACGAAACCCTGATTTGCGGCGTAGAGTCTTCCCAGCTTGGAACGAGCAAAGCGCAATCCGGGACAGTGTTCCCGCATCCGCTGCGCTCCATGCGGGCTACGAGACCAGCGCGTTTAGACCGCCTCCAGCTGATCCGCCGCGCGCTTCTTTTTCGCCTTGGCCTGGCCGAGCAGCGGGCCGGCCGTGAGCGCCGCCGTATCCGCGACGCCCGGGTCGCGCGAGATCATCGCGGCGACGATGGCGCCGTCGATGATGAGGCCGAGCTGGTGCGCCAGCACCGCGGGCTCGGCTGAGCCGAGCTCGCCGGCGAGCTTCTCGATGTGGCCGAGCACGATCTTCTTGTGCTTCAGCGCGATGTTGCGGAACTGTTTGGCGTCCTTGTCATGCTCGCCGACGGCGTTGATGAAGGGGCAGCCGTAGAAGCGCTCTTCGGCGAACCAGCTCTTCAGTGCGGGGAAGATGCGCGTCAGCTTCGCCTGCGCATCGCCGCCGCCTTGCTCCATGGCGCCGATGAACCATTCGCGCCATTGCTTGCCTTCGCTCTCCAGCACCGCGTTGACGAGGTTGGTCTTGGAGCCGAACAATTTGTAGAGCGTGGTCTTGGCGGTGCCGGCCTCCTCGATGATCGCATCGATGCCGGTGGCGTTGATGCCGTTCTTGCAGAACAGATGCGTCGCCGCGCTCAAGAGGCGACCGCGTGCGGACTCGTCCTCGGCGGCGGCAGTATGGGGCGAATTCTTTCTCGATGACGTCTTTGCCATGGACTCAAACTTACCCGCAGCCGTGCCGCATCAGCAAGCCGCATCTGTTTCGCGCTGAAAAGATTCGCAGAGCCTGGCCGGTCTGCATCGCCTTTGAGCAAGGACCGGCTGACCAATCCGCAGGCAGGAAGGCTTAAGCGGCTCCAAAGCTTCGCCTTTTGTTTTTCGCGGGCTCTGGCACGCTCCATGCAAGGAAACAGACCGTTCGGTATCCTGCCGATTTCCACTTCTGCCAGGGAGAAGACTGATGACTGCCGTCGTTCAGAAGACAGTGCTGACGGGGTGCCTCGCGCCCATCGACAAGAACGGGCTCGAGCAACTGATTGCCAACGGCAAGGCAAATCCGAAGGTCATCAAGACCTTGAAGTGCAAGACGGTCGCGGAAGGCAAATTCCGCCACGCCAACTATATCCGCAACCTGCCGCCCTACATCGTCGACGAGCCGCCGGGTCTGCTCGGTGACGACACCGCGCCCAATCCGTCGGAAGCCTCGCTGGCCGCGCTCGGCTCGTGCCTTGCGGTCGGCCTGCATGCCAACGCCGTGCATCGCGGCTGGATCGTCAACAAGCTCGAGCTGGAGCTCGAAGGCGATCTCAACATCACCGCGGTCTGGGGCACCGGCGACACCTCCGACAAGCCGGTCGGATTCACCGACGTCCGCGTCAAGGTCGACATGGAATGCGAGGGCATCTCGCCGGACGAGATCAACGCGCTGGTCGCCCATGTGAAGAAATGGTCGCCGGTCGCCAACACCTTCACCCGGCCGGTCAATCTCGAGGTCGGCATCTAGCAGGCGGCAATCAGGACAGGGTGCGGGAGACGATCATGGGTTCACTGGCTTTATCGCGGGCCGACGTTCTGGATCAGCCCGCACCGTCCATTGCGGGCGAGGTGGCGCGGATCGCGCGCGAAGAGCTCGCGCCGCTGGCCGCCGGCATCGACGACGGATCGGTCTATCCGGCCGAGGTGCTGCGCAAGTTCGGCGCGGTCGGAGCGTGGGGCAGCCACGTGCCGCACGAAGGCCCCGCCGATCTGCGCTGCGCGATCCAGGCGATGGCGGCGATCGGCGAGGTCTGCGGGGCGACGGCCTTCATGGCCTGGTGCCAGAACACGCTGGTGTGGTACGCGGCGAATTCCACCAATGTGAAGCTCGCCAAGCGCTTCGGCGATGCCTTCTCGACCGGTCGCGTGCTCGGCGGCACCGGGCTCTCCAATCCCATGAAGAGCTTCTTCGGCATCGAGAAGCTGAAGCTGAAGGGCCGCAAGGTCGAGGGCGGCTACATCGTGCGCGGTGCGCTGCCCTGGGTCTCCAATCTCGGCCCCGACCATTATTTCGGCACCATCTTCGAGCGTGAGGACGAACCCGGCACTGTGATGTTCCTGGCCGATTGCTCGGACCCGGCGATCACGCTGACGCCGTGCAAGCCGTTCCTCGCCATGGACGGAACCGGCACTTATGGCGTGCAGTTCCGCGACGCTTTCGTGCCTGATGAGCTGATCCTCGCCGATCCCGCCGCGCCCTTCGTCAAGAAGATCCGCGCCGGCTTCATCCTGCTCCAGGCCGGCATGGCGCTCGGGGTGATCAAGGATTGCATCAACATCATGGACGAGGTCGACAATCCCCTCGGCCATATCAACCGCTATCTGCCGCAGCAGCCGGTGCACTTCCGCGAGCTCGCCGCCGAGCTCGAGGCCGAGGCCATGGCGCTGGCGCGCGATCCCTACAACGAGGAGGAGACCTACTGGCGCAAGGTGATCGCGATGCGGCTTCGCGCCGGCGAAGCCAGCGTCGCGGCGGCGCATGCGGCGATGCTGCATTGTGGCGCCCGCGGCTATCTCAAAAGTCACCGCGCGCAGCGGCGCCTGCGCGAGGCCTATTTCGTCGCGATCGTCACGCCCGCCACCAAGCAGCTGCGCAAGATGCTCGCCGATTCCTGAGTTCTACGAGTCCACCCCCACCAACCTCAACGGAGAGGCTGCCATGACTGACGTTCTGATCACTGCCGTCGAACTCGCCGATCTCTTGAAGACCGAGCCGTGTGTCGTGATCGACACCCGCAATCCCGATGCCTACGCCGCCGGGCACCTGCCTGGCGCCGTGAACGTGCACGAGATCTTCACGTTCCTGGCGACCTCGACACCGGAAGGCATGGCCGAGCTCAAGACGAAATTCGCGGATGCGTTCGGCGGTGCCGGCCTTTCGGGCAAGGAGACCGCCGTGGTCTACGAGCAGTCGATGAACTCCGGCTTCGGCCAGTCCTGCCGCGGCTATTACCTGCTCACCATGCTCGGCTATCCCAAGGTGAAGGTGCTGCATGGCGGCTTCGATGCCTGGTCGGCCGCGGGCTTCCCGGTGACCAAGGACGTGCCGACGCCGGCGAAGGCTTCGTTCGCGATCGTGCCTGAGGCCGGCGAGATCCTGATCGATGCCAAGACCATGCTCGCCGCCGTCGGCAAGCCGGGTATCGCGATCCTCGACGTGCGCGATGTCGACGAGTGGATCGGTGACAGCTCGTCTCCGTACGGCAAGGATTTCTGCCCGCGCAAGGGCCGCATTCCCGGCGCCGTCTGGCTGGAATGGTATCGGATGATGAAGCCGACCGCCGAAGGCCCGCGCTTCAAGTCCAAGGACGAGATTCTGGCGGAATGCGCCACCGTCGGCATCTCGCCGACGACGCCGGTCTACCTCTACTGCTTCAAGGGCGCTCGTGCCTCGAACACCTTCCTGGCGCTGAAGAACGCCGGCGTGAAGGACGTGCGGATGTATTTCGGCTCCTGGAACGAATGGTCGCGCGATCCCTCGCTGCCGATCGAGCAGGGCCTGCCGATCGCAGCTGACGTGACGACCAAGGCGGCGTAGCAACGCAAGGACGGCCGAAAGGTCTCGGTCCACCTCTCCCGTAGGGAGAGGTCGGATCGCATCGCAAGATGCGATCCGGGTGAGGGGTTACAGCCTCACAGTATGCCGCGGCCCCTCACCCGGATTGCTTCGGACGATGCTCCGCATCGCCGAGCGCAATCCGACCTCTCCCCGCTGGGGAGAGGTGGACCGGGGGCGCGGACCGTGCTTCGTCGCGTTGTCCTCTAACCGTTGAGACCCGCCCGCGGACGAGGCGTAATTCCCAGCGCCTTGATCCGCGAGGCCAGCGTGGTCGGCTTGATGTCGAGCATCTCGGCCGCGCCGCCGGGGCCGAAGACTTTCCCGGCGCAGGCCTCGAGCGCGGCGAGAATGTTGGCGCGCTCGTGGTCGCGCATTTCCGACGACGTCATCACGGCGGGGCGCGCGTCGGCCTTCTGACGGGCGGCGCCGGTAGGTGCTTGTGCACCTGAAGTGTCCGGCAGATCGATGCGCAGGCGGCCGTTCTGGGACAGGATCGCAGCGCGCTCGATCACGTTCTGCAGTTCGCGGACATTGCCGGGCCAGTCGTAACGGGTCAGCCGCCGTGCATCGCCCTCCGACAGACGCAGGTTGGATTTCAGCGCCTTGCTCTCGCGCGTCAGGAAATGTTGCGCGAGCAGGGGAATGTCCTCACGGCGTTCGCGCAAAGGGACAGTCTCGATCGGGAACACGTTGAGGCGGAAATAGAGGTCTTCGCGAAAGCGGCCGCGCTGGACCTCCTGCTTGAGATCGCGATTGGTCGCGGCGATGACGCGAACGTCGACCGCGCGGGTGCGCGCCTCGCCGACACGCTCGAAATGGCCTTCCTGCAGCACGCGCAGCAGCTTGCCTTGCAGCTCGAGCGGGATCTCGCCGACCTCGTCGAGGAACAGTGTGCCGCCGTCGGCAAGCTCGAAGCGGCCGATGCGGTCGCGCGTTGCACCGGTGAAGGCACCGCGGACATGGCCGAAGAATTCGCTCTCGAACAATTCGCGCGGGATCGCGGCGCAGTTGACCCGGATCAGCGGCCGGTCGCTGCGGGTGGAATCCTCGTGGATGGCGCGCGCGATCAGCTCCTTGCCGGTGCCGGATTCGCCGGTGATCATCACCGCCGCGGTGGTCGGCGCCACCAGCTTGACCTGGCGCAGTGTCTTCTGGATCGCCTCGCTGCCGCCGATGATGCCGCGCGGATTGGTCTCGATGCGGATTTCCTCCTGGAGATAGGCGTTCTCCAGCTCGAGCCGCTCGCGCAGCCGGTCGACCTCGGCAAGGGCGGCGTGCAGCTTCTCGTCGGCCTCGCGGCGCTGGCTGACGTCGCGAAACACCACGACGGCGCCGACCACGACGCCGCGGTCGCGGATCGGCGTCGAGGTGTACTCGACCCAGGCGGGCGAGCCGTCCTTGCGCCAAAACACCTCGCCGTCGACCTGGTGCACGGCGCCGTCGCGGAACGCCGCATAGATCGGGCAATCATGATTGTGATAGTGCCGGCCGTCGTGGTGGGTGTGGTGGACGATCGGGTGGATCTCCTTGCCGACCAGCTCCTCGGCGGTCCAACCCAGCATCCGCTCGGCCGCGGGATTGACGAAGGTGGTCTTGCCTTCGGCGTTGACGCCATAGATGCCTTCGCCGGCGGCGCGCAGGATCAACTGGTTCTCGCGCTCGATGTCCTGGAATACGCGCTCGACCCGCTGCCAGGTCGAGATGCCGCCACGCATATGGTCTTCGGCGGCAGCATCGACATTGCGCCGGCGGCGCGCTTCGAGGTCGGTCAGCGTCAGCAGCAGCAGCGTGCGGCCGTCATGCGGCAGCAGGCAGCCGGCATATTCGAGCCGGAGATCTTGCCCGGTCGCGTGGCGGGGATTGAGCGCCGTGGTCCAGTAGGCGCCCTTGTGCAGCACGGCCTGGGTGAAGACGGTGAGGGCGGCAAGCTCGCCGGCGTGGAGCGTGCTGGCCCTGGTCTGTCGCAACAGGGCGCGATCGTAGCCGAGCAGGGCGCAGGCGGCGGGATTGGCATCGACGATCTGGTCGCCGTAGGGATCGACCAGCAGGGTCGCTTCGACCGAGGATTCGAAGGCGGCGATGCGCGGGTCGATGACAGGGGCCACATCGTCGTGGACGGGCATTGGCGTCGTTGCCATTGCGAAATCTCGTAATTGAACTACGAAATCTCGTTTATCACGAGTTTTCGTAGCGGCCAAGTGCGGGTGAAAGTGCTGCGTCATCAAGGCACTGGCCGGCCGAAGGGGCATGGCATGCTCCTTGCGTAATTGCTCCTCGCAACGACGCGCAGGAGGGCCGATGTCCACGTTCGACAATCCGTTTGATCCCGATCGCAACCTTCGAGCCGGCTGTGTTTGCGGCCAGCATCGTTCCGCGGCTGAGCACGAGCAGGCGACGGCGCTGCACTGCGAGCCGGTCGCAAGCGAAGAGAAGCGTTACGAGGGCGTGGTCGCTTCCGCTGTGATGCGCGCGATGTTTCCGCAGGACGTGGCGCGGCGCGCTTTCCTGAAGTCGGTCGGTGCATCGACCGCGCTCGCGGCGCTGTCGCAGTTCTTCCCGCTCAAGACGGCGACCGAGGTGTTCGCGCAAGCCGGCGCGCCCGAGAAGAAGGACCTCAAGGTCGGCTTCATTCCAATTACCTGCGCCACGCCGATCATCATGGCGGCGCCAATGGGCTTCTATGCCAAGCATGGCCTCAACGTCGAAGTGGTGAAGACCGCCGGCTGGGCCGTGATCCGCGACAAGACCATCAACAAGGAATACGACGCCGCGCATATGCTGGCGCCGATGCCGATCGCGATCTCGCTCGGTCTTGGCGCCAACGCCATTCCCTTCGCCGTCCCTGCAATCGAGAACATCAACGGGCAGGGCATCGTGCTCGCCACCAAGCACAAGGACAAGCGCGATCCGAAGGACTGGAAGGGGCTGAAATTCGCCATCCCCTTCGACTATTCCATGCACAATTACCTCTTGCGCTACTATCTGGCCGAGCACGGTCTCGATCCCGATACCGACGTGCAGCTGCGCTCGGTGCCGCCGCCGGAGATGGTCGCGAATTTGCGTGCCGACAACATCGACGGCTTCCTTGCGCCCGACAACATCTGCCAGCGCGCGATCTATGACGGCGTCGGCTTCATGCATCTGCTCTCCAAGGAGATCTGGGACGGCCATCCCTGCTGCAGCTTCGCTGCAAGCCGCGAATTCATCACGACGGCGCCGAACAGCTTCGCGGCGCTGACGCGCGCCATCGTCGATGCCACCGCCTACGCCTCGAAGGCGGAGAACCGCAAGCAGATCGCCGAGGCGATCGCGCCTGCGAACTACATCAACGCGCCGGTCACCGTTCTGGAGCAGGTTTTGACCGGCACCTATGCCGACGGCCTCGGCGGGGTGAAGACCGATCCCAAGCGCGTCGATTTCGATCCGTTCCCCTGGCAGTCCTTTGCGGTGTGGATGCTGACGCAAATGAAGCGCTGGGGCCAGATCAAGGGCGACGTCGATTACAAGGCGGTGGCCGAGCAGGTGTATCTGGCGACCGATACCAAGAAGCTGATGACCGAGATGGGGCTGACGCCGCCGGCGAGTGCTTACAAGTCGTTCGCGGTGATGGGGAAGTCGTTCGATCCGGCGAAGCCGGAGGACTACGTCGCGAGCTTCAAGATCAGGAAGGCGTCGTGATGATCTCCGCTCTCGTGTCCCGGGCGCGGTGCAGCGCGAAGCGGTGCGACGCAGAACCGGGACCCATGCGGCCCGACTGGGTCCCGGCTCTGCGAAGCAGCACACCGGACGATGCTGCGCATCGCCGGGAGTGCTGCGTCGCGTCCGGGACACGGGCGGCGGGGTTTGCGTCATGACCACCTCCCTTCGCCTTCGCGCGGGCCTCGTCTCGATCGTGCTGCTCGCCGCCTTTCTCGGCATCTGGCATCTCGCCACGCGCTCCACCGCGCCGGTGACGGCGATGAGCCCGGAATACGCCAAGCTGATGGGGCTCACCGCGACGCAGGGCAAATCGGCGATGCCCGGGCCGCTCGATGTCGGCGCAAAACTCTGGGAGCACCTGAAGCGGCCGTTCTACGACAACGGGCCGAACGACAAGGGGCTCGGCATCCAGCTCGCCTATTCCATCGCGCGCGTCGGCACCGGCTATCTGCTGGCCGTGCTGGTGGCGATCCCGCTCGGCTTCCTGATCGGGATGTCGCCGCTGCTGAGCAAGGCGCTCGATCCGTTCATCCAGGTCTTGAAGCCGATCTCGCCCTTGGCCTGGATGCCGCTCGCGCTCTACACCATCAAGGATTCCTCGGTCTCGGCGATCTTCGTCATCTTCATCTGCTCGATCTGGCCGATGCTGCTCAACACGGTGTTCGGCGTCGCGACCGTGCGCAAGGAATGGATCAACGTGGCGCGGACGCTGGAGGTCGGCACGGTCAGGCGCGCCTTCACCGTGATCCTGCCGGCAGCGGCGCCGACGATCTTGACCGGCATGCGCATCTCGATCGGCATCGCCTGGCTCGTGATCGTCGCCGCCGAGATGCTCGTCGGCGGCACCGGCATCGGCTATTTCGTCTGGAACGAGTGGAATAACCTCTCGATCACCAACGTCATCATCGCGATCCTCTTGATCGGGATCGTCGGCATGCTGCTCGACCAGATCCTGGCGCGCTTCACGCGCATGGTCACGTTTCCGGAGTAGAGGCGATGACCGACAAGTTCATCTCGATCGAAGGCATTGCCAAGCGCTATCCCGGCGCGGGCGGCGCGACGACCACCATCTTCGAGAACCTTTGGCTCTCGATGGCGCGCGGCGAGTTTGCCTGCGTGATCGGCCATTCCGGCTGCGGCAAGACGACGGTGCTCAACATCCTCGCCGGCCTCGATGCGCCGAGCGAGGGCGCGGTCATCGTCGACGGGCAGGCGATCTCGGGCACCAGCCTCGACCGCGCGGTGATCTTCCAGAGCCATGCGCTGCTACCCTGGCGCACCGTGCTTGGCAACGTCGGCTATGCCGTCAGCTCGAAATGGCGGAGCTGGGACCGGGCCAAAGTGAGGGCGCATGCGCAAAAATTCATCGATCTCGTCGGACTCTCCGGCTCCGAGCACAAGCGCCCATCGGAGCTGTCGGGTGGCATGAAGCAGCGCGTCGGCATCGCGCGGGCGCTGTCGATCACGCCGAAGATGATGCTGATGGACGAGCCGTTCTCGGCGCTGGACGCGCTGACGCGCGGCACGCTGCAGGACGAGGTGCGGCGCATTTGCCTGGAGACCGGGCAGACCGCGTTCATGATCACCCATGACGTCGACGAGGCGATCTATCTCGCCGACAAGATCTTTCTGATGACCAACGGTCCCGGCGCGGTGCTGGCGGAGGTGGTCGAGAACCCGCTGCCGCGGGATCGCGGCCGCACCGATCTGCACCGCCATCCGCTCTACTACGCGCTGCGCAACCACATTATCGATTTCCTGGTGATGCGCAGCAAGACCTTCACCGCTGAAAAGCCCGATCACGATCCGCGCAACGTGCCGACGGTGCAGATCGGCAAACCCGGGCTCTCGATCGCGTCCAGCGGTGAAGAGCAACGACAGACCTGGACACCCGGGACCAATCCCGGATTGACGGCCTAACGAGGAGACCCTGACATGAAGCGCGAAGACCTCACCGAGAAGCTGCTCGACATCAAGCGCGAGAAGGGCTGGAGCTGGAAGCACATCTGCGAAAAGATCGGCGGCTATTCCGAGGTGCTGATCGTCGGTGCGATCATGGGCCAGATGAAACTGACCAAGCCGCAGGCGGCGAATGCCGGCGAGCTGTTCGGCCTGTCGAAGGCGGAAGTCGCGATGCTCAACGAGGTGCCGATGCGCGGCACCGGCACGCCGATGCCGCCGACCGACCCGCTGATCTACCGCTTCTACGAGATGGTGATGGTGAACGGCCCGGCCTGGAAGGCGCTGATCGAGGAGGAGTTCGGCGACGGCATCATGTCGGCGATCGACTTCGACATGGGCATCGAGCGCGTCGCCAATCCCAAGGGCGATCGCGTCAAGATCACCATGAGCGGCAAGTTCCTGCCGTACAAATATTACGGCGCCAGCGGCAACGTGCCGGAATACGGCTTCAAGGAGGAGTGATGGAGGCGAGTGGCGAATTGCGAAGAGCGACTGGGGACCCCCAATTCGCCATTCGCCACTCCCTATTCGCCTGTTTTATTTCCCCGCCTTCACCTCGGCGGCGGCAACTGCGAGCAGCTCGCTCATCTTGGCGCGAATCGCCTGCTCGGTGACGGCGACGTTCTTGGCGGCGAAATCGGCCGTCAGCTTGCGCAGGACGTCGGCATCGCCGGCCTCCTCGAAATCGGCCGCGACCACCTCCTTGGCATAGGCCGTGGCGGCATCGCCGGTGATGCCGAGCTTCTCGGCCGCCCACAGGCCGAGCAGCCGGTTGCGGCGGGCCTCCGCCTTGAACTTCTGCTCCTCGTCGAGGGCGTACTTCTTCTCGAAGCCTTCCTGGCGCTTATCGAACTCGCTCATACCTTGTTCCAAATCCTCGCTGAATGGAGCGGAGCCTTCCGTTGCGGCGACCCGGCTGCATGCCTACATAGATAGCACGAATCGGCAAAACAACGGGCCGTTAAGCCGCAGGCAAGACGGTATAAGTTGGCGCCGGACGGCCGGATCGATTGTGCTCGGACAGCCAATCGGATAGGTTGCCTGAGGCTTGGTTCCCGTTCTGTTTCCAAAGGGTTATGGATGGGTTCCTGGCCGTTCACGGCAGCTCCGCTGTGGGTCGTAATCCAAGTCAACCGGAGCACACCAAATTCATGGATTTCAACAAAACACGGTACATCCCCATGAGCCGTCGGCGTCGCATTTATGAAGGCAAGGCAAAGGTTCTTTACGAAGGCCCCGAGCCCGGTACCCTGATCCAGCACTTCAAGGACGACGCCACCGCGTTCAATGCGAAAAAGCATCAGGTGATCGAGGGCAAGGGTGTCCTCAACAACCGGATCTCGGAGTACCTGTTTCAGCACCTCAACGACATCGGGGTGCCGACCCATTTCATTCGCCGCCTCAACATGCGCGAGCAGTTGATTCGCGAGGTCGAGATCGTGCCCCTGGAAGTGGTGGTGCGGAACGTTGCCGCCGGCTCGCTGTCGCAGCGCCTCGGCATCGAGGAGGGCACGCAGCTCCCGCGCTCGATCATCGAATTCTATTACAAGAACGACCAGCTCAACGACCCCATGGTGTCGGAAGAGCACATCACCGCCTTCGGCTGGGCGACGCCGCAGGAGATCGACGACATCATGGCGCTCGCCATCCGCGTCAACGACTTCCTTACCGGCCTCTTCCTCGGCATCGGCATCCGCCTCGTCGACTTCAAGATGGAGTGCGGCCGCCTGTTCGAGAACGAGATGATGCGGATCATCGTCGCCGACGAGATCTCGCCGGACAGCTGCCGGCTGTGGGATATCAAGTCGAACGAGAAGCTCGACAAGGATCGTTTCCGCAGGGATCTCGGTGGTCTGCTGGAAGCCTATACGGAAGTTGCAAAGCGTCTCGGCATCCTCATGGAGAACGAGCGTCCCCAGGGCACCGGCCCGGTGCTGGTGAAGAGCTGAAGAGGACTTTTGACGTGAAGGCACGTGTCACCGTTACCCTGAAGACGGGCATCCTCGATCCGCAGGGCAAGGCCATCGAAGGCGCGCTGAAGTCGCTCGGCGTCGACGGCGTCGCCAGCGTCCGCCAGGGCAAGGTGTTCGACATCGAGCTCGCCGGCGCCGACAAGGCCAAGGCGGAGGCAGCACTGAAGGAAGCCGCCGACAAGCTCTTGGCGAACACCGTGATCGAGAATTATGCGATCGAGATGAAAGCGTAGGGATTAAGCCAAATGCCCGACGTGACGGCCGAGCTCATGTTCGAGGTGTTGAAGCCGATCCAGGCGCGACTGGTGCAGGTTGATGGCAAGATCGATGAGATGAGGCAGGAAATTCTGGCGTTGCGAACGTCCCAAAATGCCGCTCGCCAGGATGTCACGAGTGTCTTTCAGGAGATTGCGGCGGTTCATGCCACGCTGGTGCGGCATGAGGGCAGGCTTGACCGGATCGAGCGCAGGCTAGAACTGAACGAGGCGCCTGTTCGATAGCCTCGGTTCAGAGCGTCACAGCCATCCCACCCGCCGAAAGCGCCAGTACAGCGAGCCGCAGGCGGTCAGCATGACGCCGAGCAGCATGAAGTAGCCGTACTCCCATTCCAGCTCCGGCATGTGCTTGAAGTTCATGCCGTAGATGCCGGCGAGCGCGGTCGGGATGGCGATGATGGCGAGCCAGGACGCGAGCTTCTTCGACACCGCGGTCTCGTGGGCCTGGCCGACCAGCAGGCTCGCCTCGAAGGCGAAGGCCAGCACCTCGCGCATGGAATCGATGCGCTCCTGGATGTTGCGGACATGGTCGGTGACGTCGCGGAACAGAGGCTGCATCGTCGCGCGCACCATCGACAGCTCATCGTGCTCGAGACGGCGGCAGACCTCCACCAGCGGCCCGATTGCGTTACGGAGCCGCAACAGGTCACGCCGCAGCATGTAGAGCCGCTCGATCTGCGTCTTGGTGATCGCGTGCGCGAGCACGTCGTCCTCGATCTTCTCGATCTCTTCGTGAATGCTTTCCAGCACGGGCGAGTAATTGTCGACGATGAAATCGAGGATGGCGTAGAGGATGTAATCCTCGCCGCGCGCGAGCGCCCGCGGGCAGCTCTCGCAGCGTTCGCGCACCGGCGTGTAGGAGGTCGAGGCGCCGTGGCGCACCGAGACCAGATAGCCTTCGCCGACGAAGATGTGGGTCTCGCCGAAGGCAATGCGTCCCTCGATCAATTGCGCGGTGCGCGCGACGATGAACAGGGCCTCGCCATATTGCTCGATCTTCGGCCGCTGATGGGCGTGGTTGGCGTCCTCGATGGCGAGGTCGTGCAGGTCGAACTGCTTCTGCACCGCGCCGAGCAGCGCCATGTCGGGCTCGTGCAGCCCGATCCACACGACGTGGCCGGGCTTGGCTCGCCAACTCGAGGCCTCGCTGATGGCGATATTGGCGACGCGGCGGCCGTCGACATAAGCGCCGGCGGCGACGACGCCCTCGGTGGACACCGGTTCGGAGGGGAATGCGGGCAGCGACGGGACGTTCATGGCTTCAATCCCGGGCAAATCGAGTGACCAAAGCGCGTGGCTATGGCCTGTGTACAACGGCGCTCCGCCACGCTAGCACTGGTAAAATCTCCGTCAAATGGTTATGTCTGTTCACGAATTGGCCGGTCGGCCAGCCTCATTCCCAGCCGCGTCGGAACCTCTGCCATGAAAGCCGCCATTCTCGTCTTTCCCGGAATCAACCGCGAGCGCGACATGGCGCGCGCCCTGAGGCTGATCTCCGGCAGCGAGCCCGCGATGGTCTGGCACGCCGAGACCTCGCTGCCTGCGGGCACCGATCTCGTGGTCGTGCCCGGCGGCTTCTCCTACGGCGATTATCTGCGCTGCGGCGCGATTGCGGCACGTGCGCCGGTGATGGACGCGGTGCGCGACTATGCGGCCAAGGGCGGCCTCGTGCTCGGCGTCTGCAACGGTTTTCAGATCCTCTGCGAGTCCGGCCTCCTGCCGGGCGTCTTGATGCGCAATGCGCGGCTGAAATTCATCTGCCGCGACGTGCATCTGCGCGTCGAGCGCTCCGACACGCCGTTCACCCGCGGCTACAATGCCGGTCAGGTGATCCGCGTGCCGGTCGCGCACGGCGAGGGCAATTACGAGGCGGACGAAGAGACCATCAAGCGGCTCGAAGGCGAGGGGCGAGTGCTCTATCGCTACTGCTCCGCCGATGGCGTGGTCGACGAGGCCGCCAACATCAACGGCGCGGCACATTCCATCGCTGGCATCGTCAACGACAGGGGCAACGTGCTCGGAATGATGCCGCATCCGGAAAACCACGTCGAAGACATCATGGGCTGCACCGACGGCCGAGGCCTGTTCGCCGGTCTCGCCCGGCATCTGGAAAAAGCCGCGTGATTGCGTTCGTGATGAAGCGTGCGCTCGCCGCAGTCGCGGCGCTAACGTTCGCGACATTTTCAGTAGCGACTTGCGCATCCGCGCAGGATTATCCCAAGCGTCCGATCACCATGATCGTGCCGTTCGCGGCAGGGGGCACCTCGGACGTGATCGCGCGGGCGGTTGCCGAGCAGATGGGCATTGCGCTCGGCCAGACCATCGTGATCGAGAACGTTGCCGGCGCCGGCGGCTCGACCGCGCTGGCGCGGGCCTCTCGCGCCGAGCCCGATGGCTATACGATTGCGATCGGCAATGCCGGCACCAATGCCGCGACCTACACGATCTATCCAAAGCTGCCGTTCACGCCTGATTCCTTCGTGCCGATCGCGATGGTGGCGAAGACGTTCGGCATCATCGCGCTGCGCAAGGACTTTCCGGCGAAGGATCTGAAAGAGTTCATCGCCTATGCCAAGGCCAATCCGGGCAAGATCAATCTCGGCCATGCCGGCGTCGGCTCCTCCAACTATCTGATCTGCAAGAGCTTCGTCACATCGGCCGGGATCGATGCGACGCTGGTCGGCTATCGCGGCGCCGCGCCGGCACTGACCGACGCGATCGGCGGCCAGATCGACGGCGTCTGCGACGCGGCCGCCTCGGTGTCCCAAGCGATCAACGACAAGCTGGTGAAGGGCCTCGTGGTCGGCTCGACCGTTCGGCTCGCCACGTTGCCGGATCTGCCGACCTCGGCGGAAGCAGGCCTGCCCGAGTTCGAGGCGCAGGGCTGGAACGGCCTGTTCGCGCCCAAGGGCACGCCGCCGGCCGTCCTCGCCAAGCTGAATGCGGCGGCACGCACGGCCGTCGAGACCGAGGCGGTGAAGAAGCGCTTTGCCGACCTCTCGACCGTTGCGCCCGATGCCGACGAGCATACGCCGGAAGTGCTGCAAAAGCTCGTGACGCGTGACGTCGAGAAGTACCGCAAGATGCTGGCAGACGACGCCAACAAGTAGCCTGCCCAAGGAGCCTGGCGGCGGCCGGCGTATGGCCGCCCAGAAGGCTTACTGGAGCACAGGAATGCGGGCGATGACCTTGATCTCGAAGTCGAAGCCAGCAAGCCAATTCACGCCGACGGCCGTCCAGTTCGGATAGGGCGGATCGCCGATCTCCTCGGTGCGAACGGCCATCACCGTCTCGATCTGGCTCGCCGGATCGGTGTGAAACGTGGTGACGTCGACGACATCGTCCAACGTGCATCCACCAGCTGCGAGCACGGCACGCAAATTGGCGAACGCGCGCCGGACCTGGTCCTCGAACACCGGCTCGGGTGAGCCGTCCTCGCGGCTGCCGACCTGCCCCGACACGAACAGCAGGTCGCCGGAGCGGATCGCTGCGGAATAGCGATGCACTTGATAGAGCGCGTGGCGGTTTTCGGGGAAGATTGCCTCTCGCTGGGGCATGGC
Organism: Bradyrhizobium sp. NC92; assembly: GCF_025200865.1. Classification (NCBI taxonomy): domain Bacteria; kingdom Pseudomonadati; phylum Pseudomonadota; class Alphaproteobacteria; order Hyphomicrobiales; family Nitrobacteraceae; genus Bradyrhizobium; species Bradyrhizobium sp. NC92. Next base: position 5,524,336 of record NZ_CP104171.1, on the reverse strand, counting down.
AGGAACCTTTCAATCGATGGATGGGGGCGGATGGAACGTGGGCGCTCCATGGGTGGCGTTTCGCGGCATTTTCAGATACGTTTCGTATGTCAGATATCGCTCACATACGAGGCGTATGTCAAGGGGGTCGAGTGGCAAAGGGGAAGCGCGCCGCGGCCATGGCGGAAAATCGGGCCAAGCTCATCCGCGCCGCCCGCGAGGCATTCGCCACGCAGGGCTATGCAGCCGCGTCGATGGACGACCTCACTGCCGCCGTCGGTCTGACGCGGGGCGCGCTGTATCACAACTTCGAAGACAAGAAGGGGCTGCTCTGGGCCGTCGTCGAGCAGATCGATGGGGAGATGGCGGAGCGGCTCCGCATCGCCCGGGAGCAACAGCCCAGCCTGTGGCTGGGGCTGCTCGCGGAGGGAAGCGCCTATATCGAAATGGCGCTCGACCCCGAGATCCAGCGCATCATGCTTCTGGATGGACCTGCTGTGCTCGGCGATCCCTCCAAATGGCCCGGCGAGAACGCCTGTCTCGACATCACCATGCGAACGATCCGCGCGCTGATCGAGCAGGGGGTCGTGAAGCCGGTCGATGTCGAAGCGGCCGGGCGGTTGCTGAACGGCGCTGCGCTCAGCGCCGCGTTGTGGGTCGCGGCCGCCGACGATCCCAAGAGTGTGTTGAGCAAGGCCGTTGATGCATTTCGAGAGCTGGCGAGTGGATTGCTGCGCGAGGCGGTTTGAGCGTGAGGCTCGTGAACCTGCATCGCGTTTGAGACGACTGACTCCTCGTCGCCATCACGGCGCGCATCCAGCTTCGCTGATTTTTGCGGGTTGAAGCAACTCAAAGTTGTTTCATTGCATCGATTGCGATAGCAGGATGCGGCGCTGTCGTTGTGCTTTCCGGATGTCACATGCCCGTCGCTTTGGTCGTTCTGCTGCTCGATATCACGCTGATCTATCACGCGTCGCGAACCGGACGGTTGCGGCCCTGGGCCTTCATCATCCTGCTGGTGCCGATGATGGGTGCGATCGCCTATATCGCGGTCGAGCTCATTCCCGAATGGTTTTCCAGCCCCGGCGCGCGGCAGGCACGCCAGCGTGTCGCCAATCGCCTCGATCCCGAGAAGCGCTATCGCGAGCTGTCCGACCGGCTGGCCGGCACCGACACCATCGTCAACCGCGCGGCGCTGGCGGACGAGTGCGCAAATATCGGCCGGTTTGCCGAAGCGGAAGCGCATTATGATCACATCCTGAAGCTGCCCATGGGCCACGATCCCGCCTATGCGCTGCGCAGGGCGCAAGCGCAATTTGCCGCCAGCCGCCCGGCCGATGCGCTCGCCACGCTGGACGATCTGCAGAAGCAATGGCCCGACTTCGATTCCGCCGACGCGCATCTGCTCTATGCCCGCGCGCTCGCCGAGGTCGGACGTCTCGACGAGGCGCTGGAGGAATACCACGCGCTCGCCGGCTACTTCCCCGGCGCCGAAGCGCGGGTGCGCTACGGCATGCTGCTGCAAACGGTCGGCCGCACCACTGAAGCGCGCATGGTCTTCAACGAGCTGCTAATCCAGATGCGCCGCGCGCCGAAATATCTGCGCAAGGCGCAGGCGGAATGGCTGTCGATCGCGGAGAAGCAGCTGTCGACCTAGCCGCTCGCTAGCGCCACTTCAGCCGCTCCGCCGGCACCGTCATGGCCGCAACGCCCGCCATCACCAGCACCAGCCCCAGCGCCAGGTTCGACGGCACGCTTTCGCCGAGCAGCAGCACCGACAGGCCGACGCCGATCGGGATGCGCAGATAGCCTTGGGCGTTGGTCGTCAGCGTGCCGAGCCGGCCGAGGCAGATGTAGAACAGCATCAGGCCGAGGGCACTGGAGACGATGCCCATGACGATCGTGGCCACGATCGCGGTGGACGTTGGGTGCAGGGTCCAGGGCTGGTCGATGATCAGCGCGGGCGGCAGCAGTACGAGGCCGCCGAACAAGAGCGAACCCGCCGCCACCACCATCGGGTCGTATTCGGACAGGCGGAGGCCGAAGATCGTCGCGCAGGCAAAGGAAATGGTGGCAAGCAGGATCGCGATCTCGGCAATGATCCCGCTACCGAAGCCGCGTAGCGCATCGAGCCCGACGATAGCGACGGTGCCAGCGAGTCCCAAAATCGAGCCGGCGAGCTTGAGCAGCGTCGCCGGCTCGTGCCGCGTGATCAGCGAGGTGATCAGGAAGGCGAAGATCGGCGTGGTCGAGGCCAGCACCACCGTGTTCGAGGCCGGCACATATTGCTGCGACCACGTGATGATCAGGAACGGGACGGTCGAGTTGATCAATTGCTGGGTTGCGAACAGCTTCCAGGCTTTCGCCTCGGTGGGGATCCTGGTGCCGCGCATCCACAGGATCGCGAACAGGAAGGCGGCGGCAATCAGCGAGCGCGCCGAGATGAAGGTGATGGGCGGGATGGTGGGGAGCGCCAGCTTGGCTAGCGGATAGGTCGAGCTCCAGCAGCAGGCGAGCGCAAGCAGCAGCGCATAGTCGCGCCAGCTGTGCGCACCTTTGGCGGCCATGGATGGCAACGGCGCTGATGCGGCCGGCCTCGCGCGGCCCGCCTCGGATGTGCTCTGCGGCACCTTGTTCTGCTCCCCGGCGCCAAAAGCGCTTGCCGGAAGTCTGGGCGAGGGTGCGCGAAAAGGGAAGCGTCGAGCTATGCGTCTGGCTGCGGGAGTGCCTTCCGCTTCATCCGCTTGATCGTGCCGGAAAAGGTGAGCAGCAGCCGCTCGCCGGACATCATCTTGCCGCGCAGGAAGATCAGCGAACCGCCGGCGCGGGTGACCTCGCCGGTGCATTCGATCAGCTCGCCCTCGCGTGCCGCGTCGAGGAATTCGCAGGCGAAATTGGTCGTCACCGCCCGGCTGTCCAGGACATGGGTGGCGATCGCAAACAGCGAATAGTCGGCGAAGGCCATGTAACAGCCGCCATGGACGTTCCCGGAGCCGTTGAGATGCTTCTTCTCGACCCGGAAGGCGCTGCGGACGCTGCCGTCCGCCTCGATCCGGTGCCAGAAGGGGCCGACATGGGACTCAAAACTGTCGCGAATCCAGGTCCGCCAGCCCACAAATTCGCCTTCGGTGGCGACATGGAGCTCGGGGCGGCGCGGCGGGGGCGCTTTGGTCAATTCGTGCAAGGAAATAGGCCTTCAATTGCGGGTCTTTAGACCTTAAATCCGATCCGACCGCGCCGTGCAATTCCCGTTCCCGCGGGCTCCCGGCGCAAAACGTGGGACAGCGGGAAAATGCGCCATAAAGGGCTTTTCGAAGCCGTCCGATGTTCCTAAGAACGGCCAAACCGCCGCCGAAAGCCTCGAATCCATGAAGAATGAACCCAAGATCACCCCCGAGCTGGTTGCCGCCCACGGGCTCAAGCCCGACGAGTATGAGCGAATCCTGAAGCTGATCGGGCGGGAGCCGACCTTCACCGAGCTCGGCATCTTCTCGGCGATGTGGAACGAGCACTGCTCGTACAAATCCTCGCGCATCCATCTGCGTGGCCTGCCGACCAAGGCGCCCTGGGTGATCCAAGGCCCCGGCGAGAATGCCGGCGTGATCGACATCGGCGATGGCCAGGCCGTGGTCTTCAAGATGGAGAGCCACAACCACCCGAGCTATATCGAGCCGTACCAGGGCGCGACCACCGGCGTCGGCGGCATCCTGCGCGACGTCTTCACCATGGGCGCGCGTCCGATCGCCTGCCTCAATGCGCTCAGCTTCGGCGCGCCCGAGCATCCGAAGACGCGGCATCTCGTCTCCGGCGTGGTGGCGGGCGTCGGCGGCTACGGCAATTCCTTCGGCGTGCCGACGGTCGGCGGGCAGGTGCGCTTCCATACCCGCTACGACGGCAACATCCTCGTCAATGCCATGGCGGTGGGCCTCGCCGACGCCGACAAAATTTTCTATGCGGCGGCCTCCGGCGTGAACATGCCGATCGTCTATTTGGGCTCCAAGACCGGCCGCGACGGCATTCACGGCGCCTCGATGGCCTCGGCCGAGTTCGACGACAAGTCCGAGGAGAAGCGCCCGACCGTGCAGGTCGGCGATCCCTTCGCCGAGAAGCTGCTGCTCGAGGCCTGCCTCGAGATCATGGAGAAGGGCTGCGTCATCGCGATCCAGGACATGGGCGCAGCGGGCCTGACCTGCTCGGCGGTGGAGATGGGCGCCAAGGGCGACCTCGGCGTCGACCTCGACCTCGATGTGGTGCCGACCCGCGAGACCGGCATGAGCGCCTACGAGATGATGCTCTCGGAGAGCCAGGAGCGCATGCTCATGGTGCTCAAGCCCGAGAAGGAGAAGGAAGCCGAGGCGATCTTCAAGAAGTGGGGTCTCGACTTCGCCGTCGTCGGCTACACCACACCGAGCAAGCGTTTCGTGGTCAAGCATGGCGGCGACGTCATGGCCGATTTGCCGATCAAGGAGCTCGGCGACGAGGCACCGGTCTATGACCGGCCGCATGTCCCCTCGGCCGCGTTGCCGGTCGTGCATGCCCGCGACGTGCCGGCGCCGATGGGCTTAGGTAGCGCGCTGGAGAAGCTGATCGGCACGCCCGATATGTGCTCTAAGCGCTGGGTCTGGGAGCAGTACGACCACGTCATTCTCGGCAACACCATGCAGCGTCCGGGCGGCGATGCCGCCGTGGTGCGCGTGCAGGACGGGCCGAAGGGCCTCGCGCTCACCGTCGACGTCACGCCGCGCTATTGCGAGGCCGATCCTTATCAGGGCGGCAAGCAGGCGGTCGCGGAAGCCTGGCGCAACATCACGGCGGTCGGCGGCAAGCCGCTCGCGATCACCGACAATCTCAACTTCGGCAACCCTGAGCGGCCCGAGATCATGGGCCAGTTCGTCGGCTGCCTGAAGGGCATCTCGGAAGCCTGCCGCACGCTGGACTTCCCGGTCGTGTCCGGCAACGTCTCGCTCTACAACGAGACCAACGGCCGCGCGATCCTCCCGACACCCTCGATCGGCGGCGTCGGCCTGCTCGACGATTTCACCAAGTCTGCCTCGCTGGCCTTCAAGGCCGAGGGCGAGGCGATCCTCCTGATCGGCGAGACCCACGGCTGGCTCGGCCAGTCCGTCTATTTGCGCGACATCTGCGGCCGCGAGGAGGGCGCACCGCCGCCGGTCGATCTCGCCGCCGAGAAGCGCAACGGCGACGTCGTGCGCGGCATGATCCATGCGGGCACTGCGACTGCGGTGCACGATCTCTCCGACGGCGGTCTCCTGATCGCGCTGGCCGAGATGGCGATGGCGGGCGGCATCGGCGCCAAGCTGCTGGCGGCGCCGACCGCGCTGGTGCCGCAGGCCTATTGGTTCGGCGAGGACCAGGCGCGCTATCTCGTCACCGTGCCGGAAACCGAAGCCGGCCGCGTGCTCGCCAAGATGCGCGGCTGCGAGGTGCCCTGCGTGCGGATCGGCACCACCGGAGGCGATGCCATCGCGATCGCCGGCGAGGCGCCGGTGACGATCGACAGCTTGCGCAAATCGTTCGAGCGCTGGCTGCCGGAGTACATGGGCGGCAAGGCGGCCTGAACTGCCGCCACACACTCCGTCATTGCGAGCGTAGCGAGGCAATCCAGAATCTCACTGCCGAGGCAGTCTGGATTGCTTCGTCGCAAGGGCTCCTCGCAATGACGGGTGGAGAGGCTATGCCTCACAACACCTTCGACGCGCCCGGGATCTGCCGCAACGCTCGCGTCAGCGCCCAGCTCGCCGCGACAGTCAGTACAAACCCGATCGTGGCCTTGACGATCGCCGGCAGGTCATAGTCGAACAGCCAGTATTGCAGCCACAGTGCGATCGGATAGTGCACCAGGAACATGCCGAACGCGTCGCCCTGCATTGGATCGAGCAGCCTGGCTGAGCCTGATTGCTTGAACCTCTGGAAAAAGGCCAGGATCAGAAACATGATGGCCACGCTGAAGACAGTGAAGCAGATGGCATAGAGCGCTTCATACCAGTCCGGCAACGGTGACGGGTTGCCCAGTATTTCGCGCTTGATGAAGATCAGCGCCCACAAGAGGCAATACGGAACGATCGCCAGGACCATCCAGTCCCAGCTGACCTTTGCCATGCGGCCGTCGACAGCGAGCAGCCCGCGATCCATTTGCGCAACGCCGATGCCGGCACCGAAAAAGAAGTAGGTCGCGTAGAGCATCACGCGCCCGTGCTGGACCGAGAACGGCCCGAACTCGAACCAACTGCTATGCCCGTAGCGAACCAGCCCGGGAATGTAGAACGCCGCGGTGACGGCCAGCATGACCGCGAAGAACACCGCGGGCCGGCGGCGACCGTGTAGCGAGAGGCGATTGATCGGATCGAGCAGATTGGGCGACAGCCGGTGCAGCAGGCAGGCAACCAGGTCGAAGGCGAACAAGACCCAAAGGAACCAGATCGGCCCGCTCGGCCACGGGCCCTTCGTGACCATGTTCCACCAGAATTCCGAAAAGCCGATCTCGGGATGCTGCCGCAGGGAGATCGCGTAGTAGGCGACCGGAATGATCGTGAAGGCGCAGATCGCGAAGGGTAAGCCAAGCCGAAGCAGGCGATCTGCCAAATAGCCCCACACTCCCTTCCGGGCGATGCCAGACCAGGCGAACAGCCCCGACAGGAAGAAGAACATCGCCATGAAGAAACTGTCGGTGGCGAGCACGATCATGTCGAAACCGAAGAAATATGTCGGATCGGTATGACCGAAATAGGTATAGGGGATCACCGCGTGATGCAGCAGCACGACCAGAGTGAGGAAGGTGCGGGCGCGATCGATCGCCAAATTGCGCACCTTGCTCTGCGGCGCGGCATGCACCTCTGCGCCGATCGTCGCTGAATGTGACATCGTCATCGTGGCCGCCCCGATCCTGATTCCGGCTGGACTCTGCCGCCGGGAACTTGATTCAGCAAGAGCCTGGACTACCTTTAGGAACCAGTTCCGCGCAGCGAAGTTAGCGTCCGCCGAAAACGGCGAAGGCCGTGAGAAGCGGCAGTTCGGAGCTGGCGATGACGATCCTCAAATGGGCGCTGATCTTCCTACTTGTCTCGATCGTGGCCGGCGTGCTCGGCTTTACCGGCATCTCGGCCGCCTCGGCCGACGTCGCCCGCTTCCTGTTCTACGTCTTCGTCGTGATCTTCCTGGTGCTGCTGATATTGGGACTCACGATCTTCAGGGCGTAGCTGATTTCATTCGTCATTCCGGGGGCGGTCCGAAGGACCGAACCCGGAAGCTCGAGATTCCCGGCGCGCAATGCGCACCTGAGGTCTAGTCCCTCGGACCATCCCGGAATGACAACATCGAGAGCTACCCCACTTCCTCGATCTTCACCTTGTCCGGATAAAACGCCAGATGGCCTGAAATCTCCGTCATCGCGGGGAAGGGCGTCTCGTAGGTCCAGATTGCGTTGTCCAGCGTCTTGCCGTCGGCCTTGACGCTGTAATAGTTCGCGTCCCCCTTGTAGGGGCAATGGGTCACACGGTCGGTACGCTCCAACACGGCCATGTTGGTGTCCTCCCGCGGCACATATTGCACCGCCGGATATCTGGCCTCCTTCAAGGTCAGCGCCTTGCTGGTCTCGGCGATCACGATGTCGCCCGCGGTGACGCGGACGCGCCTCGGGTTTGGGGTGATGGTGATCGGGTGGTCGGGGCCTGGAAGCTTCATGATTTCACGCCTTTTCGATCAATCTGCCGCGCGCGGCACTTTGTCGTGCCTTTGTCCTGATGGGATCAGGGATATAGTGCCGGAAAGCGTGACGTAGAAGGCCGTTCACGCTAAGTTTGGCCTTGCCGGCAAGGGGACCCCGGCAGCGAATCGATGATGAGGCTGCTGTGCAGCCAAATAAGGAGCAAGACCCGAATGCCCATGGACGCCCACGATATCGAGGCGATGATCAAGGCAGCGATCCCCGATGCCGAGGTGACCATCCGTGACCTCGCCGGCGACGGCGACCACTATGCCGCGACCGTGATCTCGGAATCCTTCCGCGGCAAGTCGCGCGTCCAGCAGCACCAGATCGTCTACCAGTCCCTGCGTGGCCAGATGGGCGGCGTGCTGCACGCGCTGGCGCTGCAAACCGGCGTACCAGGTACCTGACGAAGCTGCACCTGACCTGACCAGCGCCACGGGGGACGATGATGGCTGCGGACAATCCGCACGGCGCGATGTTTCGCGTCATCACGCCGAACCAGCACAGCCGCGTCACCAATGCCGAGCTGTTCTTCGACCTCGTCTTCGTCTTCGCCGTCACGCAGGTCTCGCACACACTGCTGCACCATTTCACGCCGCTCGGCGCGGTGCACGTCGCGGTGCTGTTTCTCGCGGTGTGGTGGGTCTGGGTCTTCACCGCCTGGGTCACCAACTGGCTCAATCCCGAGCTGACGCCGGTCCGGCTGCTGCTGTTTGCGATGATGCTGGGCGGCCTCGTGCTGTCGACCACCATCCCGACGGCCTTCGAGGGGCGTGGCCTTTGGTTTGCGATCGCCTACGCGGCCATGCAGGTCGGACGTACCGCGTTCTGGCTGTTCGCAACGCCGGCGCACAGGACCCTGGTGCGGCACAATGCGATCCGCATCCTGGTCTGGCTCTCCGTCTCCGCGAGCTTCTGGATCCTCGGCGGCCTCGCCCATGACGAGGCGCGGCTGTGGTTCTGGATCGCCGCCCTGACGATCGAATACATCTCGCCCGCGGCCCGCTTCTGGGTCCCCAGGCTCGGCTTCTCGTCGGTCGAGGCCTGGGCCGTCGAGGGCGGCCACATGGCCGAGCGCTGCTCCCTCTTCGTCATCATTGCGCTCGGCGAGGCGGTCGTCGTCAACGGCGCGACCTTCGCCGAGCTGGAATGGACCGCGGCCAACATCCTGGCCTTCGTCTCGGCACTGGTCGGTGCCATCGCGATGTGGTGGGTCTATTTCCACAAGGGCGCCGAAGCCGGGTCCGAGTGGATCTCGAAGTCCACCGAATCCGGCCGTCTGGCGCGGCTCGCCTACACCTATCTGCACCTGCCGATCGTTGCCGGCATCATCCTGACGGCGGTGTCGGACGAGCTGGTGCTGAAGCATCCGACCGGCCATTCCGACATCCGGACGGTTTTGAGCACGATCGGCGGCCCGCTGGTGTTCCTGGTCGGCACCATCCTGTTCAAGCACTCGGTCCGCGGCTTCCTCCAGCTTTCGCACGGCATCGGCATCATCCTGCTGCTGGTGCTGTGGTGGTTCGCGTCGGAACTGTCGCCGCTGTGGCTGTCAATGGCGACGAGCGCGATCATGATCGTGGTGGCGGTGTGGGAGTCGGTGTCGCTGGGGTCGAAGGTGGAGGAGGCCGAGGAGCGTTGAACGCGGACCTGCGCAAGCGCCTCGTCCTTCGAGACGACCGCTCCGCGGTCTCCTCAGGATGAGGCTCATCAGCATCGGTGCACGTTGAAACTGTCGCCGCACACTCGGTCCTCATCCTGAGGGCCCGCCTCAAGGCGGGCGTCTCGAAGGATGTGCTGCGGAGGGAAGAAGATCTCAAACAGCGGCGTCGGAGCTCTTACCCCGCGACCTCCAGCGCGTGCACCGAGAACATCTTCGCCGCATCCGTCCAGCTCTCGCGGACGCGCCAGCCCGCGCCCTGGGCCAGCGCGGCAAAGCGCTCGATGCTGTATTTGTAGCTGTTCTCGGTGTGGATGCTCTCGCCCGGGCGGAACGAGAAGCTGGTGCCGAGCAGGCGCACGGTCTGGCTCTTCTTGCTGATCAGGTGCATCTCGATGCGGTGCCGCTCGCGATTGTAGATTGCGCGATGGGTGAAGGCGGACAGATCGAAATTGCCGCCGAGCTCGCGGTTGATGCGCACCAGCACATTGAGGTTGAAGCGCGCGGTGACGCCGGACGCATCGTTATAGGCGTCGAAGAGGATCCGCTCGTCCTTCTCGAGATCGGCGCCGATGATCATCTGCGCGCCTTTGCCGAGGATCTTGCGCGCGCTTCTCAGGAAGGCCTGCGCTTCCTGCGGCTCGAAATTGCCGATGGTCGAGCCGGGGAAGAAGCCGACCTTCGGTAGGGAGGCGACGGCCGTCGGCAGCTCGAACGGCGTGGTGAAGTCGGCTGCGACCGGATAGATGCCGAGCGCCGGGAAATCCCGCTTCAGGCCGCTCGCCTGTGCCTTCAGGAAGTCGCCGGAGATGTCGACGGGGACATAGGCCGCGAATCTGCAATGATTGAGCAGCAGGCGCACCTTCGTGGTCGCGCCGGCGCCGAACTCGACCAGCGCGGCGTGCTCCGGGATGATTCTTGCGATCTCGCTGCCGCGCTCCTTCAGGATCGATAGCTCAGTGCGCGTCGGATAATATTCCGGCAGCTTGGTGATCGCCTCGAACAGCTCCGATCCGGTCGCGTCATAGAAGTATTTCGGCGACAGCCTTTTCGGCTGCTGCGAGAGGTCCTCGATGACCTCGCGGGCGAAAGCGGTGGTCTGCTCGTCGGGAAGATGGGCTTCGGCCAAAGCGCTGGCGTGCACATTCATGATACTCTCCTGAACGCGCTGTCCGGCGCGCATCTGTCGTCGGAATTTTTCAGTCGTAATCGGCAAGCCGGAGTCCGGTGAACTGCCAGCGGTGGTGCGGATAGAAGAAGTTACGATAGGTGATACGGCTGTGGTCCGCCGGAGTTGCAAGCGAGGAGCCGCGCAGCACCAACTGGTTGACCATGAACTTGCCGTTGTACTCGCCGAGCGCGCCCTCGACGGCGCGATAGCCGGGGTAGGGCGCGTACGAGCTGCGGGTCCATTGCCAGACAGGGCCGAAGGCGTCGTTGAGCTGGCCGGTGCGGGCCGCGACTTCCCATTCCATCTCGGTCGGCAGGTGCTTGCCGGACCAGCGCGCGAACGCATCCGCCTCGTAATAGCTGACGTGGCAGACCGGCGCGTCCGGATCGACCGGCTTGAGGCCGGCCAGCGTCATCACCTGCCATGCGCCGTCGACCTCGCGCCAATAGCCGGGGGCCTGCCAATCTTCCTTGCCGGCCGCGGCAAAGCCGTCCATCAGCCACAGGGTTGCGGTCCGGTAGCCGCCATCCTGCATGAAGGCGAGCCACTCGGCATTGGTGACCAGATTGCGGGCGATCCTGACCGGACCGACCAGGGCGCGGTGCGCCGGCTTCTCGTTGTCGAAATGAAAGCCGTCGTCGACATGGCCGACGGTGTGGATGCCTTCGTTCAGCGTCAGCCAGTCATCGCCGCCGCGCGTGGTGGCCGGGAAGCGCCAGTCCGGATCATAGGCCGGGTAGATCGGGTTTTGCGCAAAGGCATGCAGGATGTCGGTGAACATCAATTCCTGATGCTGCTGCTCGTGGTTGAGGCCGACCTCCACCAGCGGCGCGATTGTGCGCAGCTTGTCCGCTCCGGCCTCGCGGAAGAATTTGCTGACGGCCGCATCGACGTATTTGCGATAGGCGCCGACCTCGTCGGCGCTGGGGCGCGTGATGTCGCCGCGATGATTGCGGGCATGCCGCGGCCCGGCGCTGACGTAATAGGAATTGAACAGGAACGCGAAATCGGGATGGAAGGGCCGGTAGCCGGCAGCATGCTCGCCGAGCAGGAATTGCTCCCAGAACCAGGTGGTATGGGCCCGGTGCCATTTGGTCGGGCTGGCATCGGGCATGGACTGGATCTGCTGGTCCTCGGGCGACAGCGGCGCTGCCCGCCGTTCGGTCTCATTGCGAACGCCGAGGAACGCCGCTTCCAGGCGCTGGGCGAGGTCGTCCTGGTGGGAGGACGGTGACGAAAGCTGGGGCGCAACCGTGGCTGAGGCTTGTTTCGTCACGTTTTTCTCCAGACAGGACAAGAGAACGTTGTTGGCGTTGCCCGGTTCCAAAACCGAGGTTCGTCCTAGATAGGGGCTCCGTTACGGTATGAAAGTCCTCTGCGGCGATGATATTAATGTCATCAGCCTATGGACCCGGCGGGCTCAACCCGGCCGCCCAAGGACCCATCGCCGCCATTTTACTTTGGATGCACAACGGTTTGGGCTACATATATAGGCAGGTATCGGGTTAAATCGGCGGAGCCGGCCCGAAGCAATTGGTGAGGGCTCTGCCCCAGAAGGACACGGATATGAGCATCGCGGAATTCATCGACAATGAAGTGAAATCCAACGACGTGGTTCTGTTCATGAAGGGGACGCCGCAATTTCCGCAGTGCGGTTTCTCCGGCCAGGTCGTCCAGATCCTCGACCATATCGGTGTCGGCTATAAGGGCCTCAACGTTCTCGAATCCGCCGAGCTCCGCAACGGCATCAAGGAATATTCGAACTGGCCGACCATTCCGCAGCTCTACGTGAAGGGCGAGTTCATCGGCGGCTGCGACATCGTCCGCGAGATGTTCCAGGCCGGCGAATTGCAGCAGCTCTTCTCCGAGAAGGGCGTCGTCGTCGCGGCCTGACACGTGATCGTGCTGACGCGCCGGATTGGCGGCGCGGAGCTCGAAGTCATCGTCGCCGATATCACCACATTGAGTGTTGACGCCATCGTCAACGCCGCGAACACGTCGCTCCTTGGTGGGGGCGGCGTGGACGGCGCGATCCACCGGGCAGCCGGGCCCGAGCTCGTCGCCGAATGCCGCATGCTCAACGGTTGCAAGACGGGCGACGCGAAGATCACCAGGGGCTATCGGCTCAAGGCCGCGCATGTGATCCACACCGTCGGTCCGGTGTGGAATGGCGGCACGCTTGGCGAGGACGATCTGCTCGCCGCCTGCTATCGGCGGTCCATGGCGCTTTGCGCGAAGCACGAGCTGATCTCGGTGGCATTTCCCGCGATTTCGACCGGCATTTATCGCTTTCCTGCCGAACGGGCGGCCGATATCGCCGTGCGCACGACGATCGAAGGGCTGGCTTTGGCGCCGACCGTCGCTCGCGTCGTGTTCTGCTGCTTCTCCGAGCCGAGCGCCAAGCTCCATGCCGAGACGCTTGCGCAACACGGCGGCCCTTGTGCCGATTGAGCTGGTCAGTACACTCCGAGCGCCATGTTCCGGGGAGGGGATATGATTTCACGATCTGGGTTGCGTGTGCTCGCCTGCGGCGCGCTGCTGTCGCTTGCCGCGATGTCGCTGGCGCGCGCCGAGGGCACCTACGAGATTCCAGCCGGCGCCCACTTCAATCAGGAAAAGCTCGGCAGGATCACCGAGTTCTTCAAGAACGAGGTCGCGACCGGCAAGATCGCCGGTGCAAACGTGCTGATCCAGCAGCATGGCAAGCCGGTCTATCACGAAATCTTCGGCGTGCAGGACGTGGTCAGCAAGGCTCCGATCACGGACAAGACCATCTTCCGCCTGTTCTCGATGACCAAGGCAATCACGGCGGTGGTCGCGATGCAATTGGTCGAGGACGGCAAGATCAAGCTGGATGATCCCGTCTCGAAATACATTCCGTCCTTTGCCAACGTGAAGGTCGGCGTCGAGAAGAAGGCGGAGGACGGCACCAAGTCGCTCGAGCTGGTGCCGCCGAAGCGGGCGATGACCGTGCACGATCTGATGACGCACACCTCCGGCATCACCTACGGCTTCTACGGCGACAGCCTGGTCCGCAAGGCCTATCGCGAGGCCAACATCTATGCCGGCGATTTCGATCTGGCCGAGTTCGCCGAACGCATCGCCAAGCTGCCGTTGCACAACCAGCCGGGCGCGCTCTGGCAATACGGCCACTCCACCGACGTGCTGGCGCGTGTGATGGAGGTCGCTGCCGGCAAGCCGCTGATCGACATCATGCGCGAGAAGCTGCTCGATCCTCTCGGCATGGTCGATACCGGCTTTTTGGTCACGGACCCCGAGAAGCAGAAGATTCTGGCCCAGCCAGTGCCGAACGATTCCGATTTCCGCGTCGGCCGCATCAATGATCCCACGGTCGTCAAGAAGATCATGTTTGCCAGCGGTGGCATGGTCACGACCATGGCGGATTACAAGCGCTTTTCGCAGATGCTGCTCAACGGCGGCAGTCTCGATGGCAAGACCATTCTCAAGCCTGAGACGTTCAAGCTGATGGTGACCGATCAGGTCGGCCCGGGCTCCGGCGTCGAGCGCGACTATTTCTACTTTCCCGGCGACGGTTTCGGCTTCGGTCTCGGGCTTGCGGTCCGTACCGATCCCGGCAACGCCAAGCCGCCGCCGCCCGGCAACCTCGGCGAACTGAAGTGGGACGGGGCCTCCGGCTGCTATTTCGTGATCGACCCCAAGCAGGACATGTTCTTCGTGCTGCTGGAGCAGACCCCGAGCGAGCGCCAGCGCGTGCAGCGAACATTGAAGCAGCTGGTCTATGAAGCCATGGAGAACTGACATGAACGGGCGCCGCGCGCTGTTCGCGGCGCTCGTCTTTTTGTTCGGCGCCGTAGGTGCACGGGCGGGCTCAGAGGGCCGCGCACACAGCTTCACGCCCGAAGGCCTGGCAAGAGTCTCCGACTACATCAGGAACGAGATCGCGACCGGCAAATTTCCGGGCGCGATTCTGCTGCTCCAGCAACACGGCAAGCCGGTCTATTACGAGAATTTCGGCGTCCGCGACGTTGCGACCGAACTTTCGATGAGCGCGGATACGATCTTCCGCCTCTATTCGATGTCCAAGCCGATCACCTCAGTCCTGGCGATGATGCTGGTCGAGGAGGGTAAGCTTGCGATCAGCGATCCCGTCTCGAAATACATTCCGGCCTTTGCCGGCATGAAGGTCGGCGTCGAGAAGAAGGCCGAGGACGACAAGGTCTCGCTGGAGCTGGAGCCGCTCAAGCGGGCGGTGACGATCGAGGATTTGATGCGGCATACCGCCGGGATCCCTTACGGCTATTATGGCGGGGACCTGGTGAACAAGCTCTATGCCGACGCCGGACTGTTCGACAGGAATTCGACCAATGCCGAATTCGTCGCGAAGATCACTGCAATGCCGCTTGCCGAACAGCCCGGCACGATCTGGGACTACGGCCACTCCACCGACGTGCTCGGGCGCATCATCGAGGTGATCTCGGGGGAATCGCTGTTCGAGTTCGCGAAGAAGCGGCTGCTCGACCCACTCGGGATGAAGGACACGGCATTTTACGTCGCCGATCCCGCCAAATGGCCGCGTATCGCCGAGCCGATGCCGCAGGATCGGGCGATCAGCCCGATCACGCAGGTTCGCGATATCAGGAAGCCGCTGCGATGGGAGTCGGGCGGCGGCGGTCTCGTCGGCACGGTCGGCGACTATGCGCGCTTCTCACAAATGCTGCTCAACGGCGGCACGCTTGAAGGTCGACGCTACCTGAAGCCGGAAACCATCGCCTTGATGACGTCGGATCACATCGGTCCCCAAACCCGCGTCGAACGCGACAAGAACTACTATCCGGGTGAGACCAGCGGCTACGGCCTCGGCTTCGCCGTGCGTATCGCGGTGCCGCCGGGCACGAAGTGGCCGCTTGGCGAATATCGCTGGGACGGCGTCGGCGGCACCTTCTTCTTCATCGATCCTGAGGACGACCTGTTCGGAATCTTCATGGTGCAGACGCCGTCGCAGCGCGGCCGGATCCAGCTCGCGCTGAAGACGCTGATCTATCAGGCGATGGGGCGGTGAGACTTCTCCCCCCTTTTCGTAGCCCGGGACGTCCTCACCGCGTGAATAGATCCCGGATTTCGCTGCGCTCCATCCGGGCTACTGGGCTGAGCCTTACGCCCCGCGCACGATCTCGCGCACGTAGCCGATCGTCTCCTCGATCTGGCTCGCATTGACGTCCAGATGCGTGCAGGCGCGGATGCGGCCGTCCATCATCGCGAGCGTGACGCCGCGCTGGCGCAGCGCGGCGACCATCTTGTCGCCGGGAATGCCGGCGCCGTCGGGCTTGAAGAACACGAGGTTGGTTTCGGGCTCCTGCACCTCGATGCCGGAGATCTGCGACAGCCCGCGGGCAAGCGCGCGCGCATTGGCGTGGTCGTCGGCGAGGCGCTCGACGTGGTGGTCGAGGGCGTAGATGCAGGCCGCGGCGCAGATGCCGGCCTGCCGCATCGAGCCGCCGAGGCGCTGCTTCCACTGCCACACCGCGTCGATGAAGGCGCGCGAGCCTGCGAGCACGCCGCCGATCGGCGCGCCCAGGCCCTTGGAGAAGTCGATCCAGGCCGAGTCCCAGCCCGCGGTCATGTCGCGCGGGGAGATGCCGCTCGCAACGGTGGCGTTGAGCAGGCGTGCGCCGTCCATATGGGTGACGAGGCCGTGCTGCCTGGCGATCGCGACGATCTCGTCGAGCACCGCCTTCTTCCAGATCGTGCCGCCACCGATATTGGCGGTCTGCTCGACGCTGACGACGGTCTGCGGCGGCTGGTAGCGCGTGCGCGGATGCAGCGCCTTGCGAAACGTCTCCGGCGTGAACTGGCCATCGGGGCCCTTGAGCTGGGTGACCTGGAAGCCGCCGATCGCCGCATGCGCGCCGCCTTCGCGCGCGATGATATGCGCGGTCTCATGGGCGAGGATCTCGTCGCCGGGGCGGCAATGCACCAGCGTCGCGGTGACGTTGCACATCGTGCCCGAGGGCATGTAGACCGCCGCCTCCTTGCCGAGCAGATCGGCCACGCGTTCGCACAGCGCGTTCACGGTCGGATCATCGCCGACCTGCTCGTCACCGACCTCCGCGCGCGCCATCGCCTCGCGCATCCCCGCCGTCGGCTTGGTCTGCGTGTCCGACAGCAGATTGATGCGCACCGGCGGCGCCTTGGGATCGACGGCGGGAGGGGTGTAGAGCATGGCTTGTCTCGTCATTTTATCTAGTCGAACAGCTGCGGTCTGATGTCTTGCGCGCCGTGAAGAATGGCACGGATTTCGACGTGGTCGGATTGCACCGTGTAGAAAATCAGATGGGATTGGAAGCGGAAACGTCGATAGCCTGCCGCAAGCTCGTCCACTTGTTGGCCGATCAGGGGGAAGTCGGCCAGAAGTCCGAAGGAACGGATCAGGCCCGCGTAGTAGGCCTCTGCCTGATATTTGCCGAAACGGCTCTCGGTGAAGTCGTAGATGTCGATCAAATCGGCCCGGGTGCGCTCCGATAACCGGTACTCAGCCATGGCGGCGTTGAGCAACGCGTTCGCGCGCGGCGGCGAGGATGTCGTCAGGGGTGTCCAAGGTGAACTTGTTGCAATCTGCCTGAGCGAACAGCGCTTGATAACGGCGGACCTGCTCGTCGCGGGGCAGCTTAGCCCATGCTTCAAGCTCCGCCTCGGAAGGCGTTGCCGACGGGCTGATGTTGGCGAGCTGGTCGGTCGTCTGGGACATCGACAGCACGATACCACAACAAAAAGGCCCCGGAAACCGGGGCCTTTGAATGTCGTTCTGCCGAAGCTATCAGCGCGAATAGAATTCGACGACCAGATGCGGCTCCATCTGCACCGGGAACGGCACGTCCGAGAGGCCGGGGATGCGGGCGTATTTCGCGGTCATCTTGCCGTGGTCGACTTCGAGATAATCCGGGACCTCGCGCTCGGGAAGCTGGCTGGCTTCGAGCACGTGGGCGAGCTGCTTGGAGGCTTCCTTGACCTCGACCACGTCGCCGACCTTGAGCTGATAGCTCGAGATGTTGACTTTGCGGCCGTTCACCTTGACGTGGCCGTGGTTGATGAACTGGCGTGCGGCGAAGATCGTGGAGACGAACTTGGCGCGGTACACGACCGCGTCGAGACGGCGCTCCAGCAGGCCGATCAGGTTCTCGCCGGTGTCACCCTTGAGGCGGCTGGCCTCGACATAGATGCCGTGGAACTGGCGCTCGCTGATGTTGGCGTAATAGCCCTTCAGCTTTTGCTTGGCGCGCAGCTGCACGCCGAAGTCGGAGAGCTTGCCCTTGCGGCGCTGGCCATGCTGGCCGGGGCCGTACTCGCGGCGGTTCACGGGGCTCTTCGGGCGGCCCCAGATGTTCTGGCCCATACGGCGATCGATCTTGTACTTCGCCTCACTGCGCTTAGTCATCGCGTCCTCTTCAGGTCATGGTTTGAGGAAACGCGCCCTCCTGTGTGACGGGATGGTCCCGGCACCGACAGGTCCGATCCCCAAAGCTTAAGGGAGAGGACCACGGGTCGCGAAACGCTTCGCGGGCCGAAACGGCCCGCGAGCAGGCGGCTTTTAGGGGAGTTTGGGGTTGGCTGTCAATTCTTTAGCCGGTCAGTCCTGGGCGTGCGACAACGGTATTCTTATGTCCTGACCGCCCGGACCGGCTTTGACCCCGCCGCCCGCAATTCGGCAGCAATTTCAGTGTTCAGGGCCTGTTCCAGCCGGGTCAGGACCCGCGCGATCGGGGCGGCATCGGTGACGCGGTGGTCCCAGCGGATCACGACGTGGATGGTCTGGTCCGGCTGGACCAGCCCATAGCTCACGACAAAGGGACCCGGCGTGATCGGGTGCAGCTCGCCGCCGCCATAGGCAGCCACCGAGCTCACCCCGAAGCTGCCGAACCAGTTGCCGCGCTGACGGCCCAAATTCAGACCGACGGCCCAGGACAGGCGCCGCAATGGCAGCGGCAGGCGCGTCGCCCGCATGATCTTGCGGAACATCGGGACGTCCTCGATCGGGGCCGTCTTGCCGCGGCGGATTTCCGCATCGATGGCTGCCAGCGAAAGAGCCTCAGGAGCGGCGATTCGCTGCGGCAGCACACATTCCTCGCCATCATCGACACGCGCGATCGCGACCGTCGCCACGCTCTTCGGCAGCTCATAGAGGGCCGGCCAGGGCCATTTTGTGTAAACCGTGCGCAGGATCGGCTCGTCCTTTGCAACCAGGGCGAAAGCCTTGACGAACATCGCGGCCCAACCGGCGGGCGCGGTTGCGCCCGCGCGGGCCTCCAGCAGGGGGCGGATATTGAGCGAACGGGCCAGTGAAACGAAAGGTACGCCCATCGAGGCGTGCATGAGGTCGCAGATCAGACGGCGCCGCAGCGAAATGGTTTTGGGCGTCCCGCGCATAGGCCTCCGGTTCCAAATCAAAGATCAAAATATGTGCAGCGAGCGGAGCCCGCCCGCTCGCTCTAGCATGAACCAATCCGCTTGGGGCCGGTCGGTTCGCCGCACTATGCATCGCCAAAGACGAACCTCACTTAGACCAAAAAATCATCTATTTTCAATTGTTTATATCTTGAGCGCGCGGTCCTGGCGACGCCGCGGTAATGAGTCAATCGGCTCGTTCAGCGCCTGACCCCCTCGTATGCCGCCATGATGCCGCGCTGGAACAGCGACCAGTCGAAGCCCAGCGCGATCGCGCGGTAGCCGCGGTCGATCAGCGCATTGGCCTGGTCGGCGCTGCGCGCCACCCCGCCGATCGGCACGCCGCTCCTGAGGATGCCGGCCTCGGCGCGCGCGATCAGGTCCAGCAATTGCGGATCGTCCATCTGGCCGCGCTTGTTGATGGAGGTGGCGAGATCGCCGGGACCGATCACTGCGACGTCGATACCGGGCGTTGCCATGATCTCGTCGATGCGATCGACCGCATCGACGTGCTCGATCGTGATCATGCAGATCATCTCCTCGTCGGCAGAGGCCATGTAATCAGGCATCGACTGGCCCCAGCGGAACGGCGCGTGGAAGGGGCCCCAGAGCCGGTCGCCGCGCGGCGGGTAGCGCACGCTGCGCACTGCCTTCTCGGCATCCGCGCGGCTCGTGATCATCGGGAAGTTGATGCCGAAGGCACCGATGTCCATCGGCGCTTTCGCCAGCCACGGCTCGTTCGCGGCGATCCGCACCAGGGGTGTGCACGGTGTGCCCGTGGTCGCGGCGATCATCGCATGTGCTTCGGTCAATCCAATCGGGCCGTGTTCGAGATCGACGATGATCCAGTCCAGCGAGCGCGCCATGATCTGCACCATCTGCACGCTCGGGATGGTCGCGATCGCGCCGAAGGCGGGGCGGCCCTCGCGCCACAATTGACGGAGGCGGTTCAGCGGCTTTGCGGGGACCGACATGGAAAAACCTGCGGGACGATGGCGACGGCAAAGCCTAGCAGCGCGCCGCTAGGGCGCAAGCTCAGGCCAGCGCGCGTCCGCCGAAGAACGCCGTCAGCGTGGCGCTAAGACCATGCACGCGGTTCGATGTAAAAATCATCTCGGCGCTGGACTGCACGATGCCGCCGATCCGCTGGCCGAGCAGGTCGGAGACGCGGCGGGCGATCGCGGGCGCCGGATCGATCCAGTCGACCGGCCAGGGCGCGAGCATCTTCATCCGGTCGAGCAGCAGCGGATAATGCGTGCAGGCGAGCACCACGGTGTCGGTGCGCGATGTTGCATCCGAGGGGTCGCCGACGAAGCACGGAGCGAGCTCGGCGAGGATGGCTTCGTCGCTGATCGGAGCCCCGCTGAGCTCGGCTTCGGCCAGCGAAGCGAGCGCGGGCGAGCCGACCAGCGTCACCTCGCATCCTTGCGCGAAATCGCGGATCAGCGCCTTGGTGTACTCGCGCTTCACCGTGCCCTTGGTGCCGAGCACCGAGACGCGGCGGGTCTTGGACTGCGCGCAGGCCGGCTTGATCGCCGGCACGGTGCCGACGAAGGGCACGGAATAGGCGGCGCGCAGGTGAGACAGGACCAGGGTAGACGCCGTGTTGCAGGCGATGACGACGAGGTCCGGATCATGCCGGCCGATCAGCTCCCCCATCAGCGGCACGACGCGGGCGATGATCTCGTCCTCGCTGTGGTGGCCATAGGGGAAGAAGGCGTCGTCGGCGACATAGACGAAATGCGCGTCCGGGCGGGCGGCTACGACCTCACGCAGCACAGTGAGCCCGCCAAGGCCGGAATCGAACACCAGGATCGTCGGAGAATTGGTCACGTCGCTACCCTAGCCCGGCATGGTTACCATTCGGTTTTTGGGGCGATTTTGCGGCGTGGAGCCGGGACCGCAGGTCGGGACGCCGAATTTCCGGCTTATGCGATATTCGCCATCGGGTCGGCCGAAGCGGCAAGGGGGCGTCCGCCCGCAGGTTGACAGCTCACAAAAGCCGCGGAACAAGACGGCGTTTCGCCGGTCGGCGATCTCGCAGAGAAAGCAACATGCTCACAGTCCACCATCTCGGTAAATCGCAATCCGAACGCATTGTCTGGCTCTGCGAGGAGCTCGAAATTCCTTATGAGATGAAGCGCTACACGCGCGATGCCGCGACCATGCTGGCGCCGGCCGAGTACAAGGCGCTGCATCCGGCCGGCACGGCGCCGGTCATCACCGACGGCGAGCTGGTGCTCGCGGAATCCGGCGCCGTCGTCGACTACATTGTTGCAAAATACGGCAACGGCCGGCTCGTGCTCGGTCCCAATGATCCCGCCTTCGCGCAATTTCTGTATTGGCTTCATTTCGCCAACGGCACCCTGCAGCCCGGCATGGGGCGGATGATGATCCTGAGCCGGCTCGATCTCGCCAGGGACAACCCGACCCTGCTCGCCATGAAGGGGCGCCTCGACCGCGCCTACGATCTTCTCGACCTACGGCTTCGCGAGTCCGAATATCTGGCGGGCAGCGCCTTCACCACGGCCGACATCATGACGGTGTTCTCGCTCACCACGATGCGTTATTTCCAGCCCTATGATCTCGCGCGCTGTCAGAATGTGGTCAAATATCTCGGCCGTATCGGCGCCCGCCCGGCATACCGTCGCGCGATGGAGAAGGGCGATCCCGGCATGGCGCTGCTCTTGAGTTGAGCGGCAGCGCTCACGCGATCCTGTTCGTGGTGGTCCCGCGCTCGGATGCCAGCTGCTTCTGCAGGCGGTCGATGTTCTGCAACAGGCGCTGGCTGGTCAACACCAGGAAGTA
This sequence comes from Bradyrhizobium sp. NC92, assembly GCF_025200865.1. Lineage (NCBI taxonomy): Bacteria > Pseudomonadati > Pseudomonadota > Alphaproteobacteria > Hyphomicrobiales > Nitrobacteraceae > Bradyrhizobium > Bradyrhizobium sp. NC92. The sequence continues at coordinate 5,502,571 of NZ_CP104171.1, read as the reverse complement.
ATAGCCGAACTGCGGATCCTGGAAGTAGATCTCCAGCAGCCGGTCATAGGTGATCGTCAGCACCTGGCCGTCCTCGATGCATTCGACCGTTCCCGTGCGCCGGTTGTCCGGTGTGAGGAAGCCGAGCTCGCCCATCAGCGCTCCGGGCAGGATCTCGACGTTGATCTCCTTGACCAGGAACTTGCCGGTGACGGTGAGGAACATCTCCTGCGCGGGATCTCGCAGCTTGAAGAGGATGTCGCCGCGGCGATATCTGCGTTCGGTCATGAACGGCTTGAGCCATTCGATCGACATGTCGCCTTCGGCCGCATGCCGCGCCTTCTTGACCAGCTTGAGCATCTGCCGCAGGCGCAGGGCGTTGATCGGCAGCAGCAGCAGATAGAGCAGGAACGTGGCGACGTTGGCAGTGAGTGCGCCGAAAGCGGCGAAGAACGCGCAGCCGATCATGTTGGCGACGCGCAGGGGCACCATCGTCCGCATCAGGAGGGTGGCGACGAAGAAGCCGGCGCCGACCGCTGCGAACAAATTGGCGAACGTGATGTTATGGACAAAGATCTCCAGCAGCCGATTGAAGATCGCGTCGTAGGTGACGTTGTCGGGATCGAGGCCCATCTGGACCAGGATTTTCGCGATCCTGAGGTTGTCCGTGGCCGCCTCGAGGATGCGGTCAAGGATCGACGAAATGTCTGCGCTGCCGGACGGCATGGTACTAACCCCACGTAAGGCATTCAGTCCTGGTCGGCACCCGTATAGCCGAAATCGAATGACGGCCGCTTGAATGACGCTTCCGGCCATCGTGCCGCAAGAGGCAAATTTTAGCCTGATCGGGCGTTTCGGCAATTGCCCGTTGGTTGCGCGTCTGGCCGCGGAGGCCGTGATTCGGGCCAGCCGCGGAGGATCCGGCGTCGCGGACGGGCTTGGGCGACAGCGAAGGGCGACCTTCGCTTACGGCTTGGCGGCGGGTTGCACGACCTGCTGCTCGACGAGACCAAGGCGCCCCGGCAGCGAGCCGGCGCGCAGCAGCATGGCGACGCTGTTGGCCTCCTCCAGGGTGAAATTGCCGGAAATCTGGCCGGAGCCGCCGGTGATGGGCTCGCGGATCACGGGAGCGGAGATCACCTTGTCGTCGAGCACGATGGCAAAGGGCTTTCCGACGTTCTCTGCCGTGATATGGGCAAAGCGCCGCGTGCCGCGGCCGTTGAAGCGGAACGAGGCGATCGGCTCCTTGCTCTCGCCGGTCAGTCCCGGGCCGGCATAGCTGATATCGCCGCCCTCGAGCGCGCTGTCCTTGGCGACGAGATAAGGACGCTGGTCCTTGAAGCCGAGCAGGACTTCCGTGCCCGCCGGCGGCGTGCCCGATTGCGCCTGCTCTGCGGACATCGAGAGGTCGATCAGGCGGAAGCCGACCTTGACCTTCCTGGCGAAGATTGCGGTGATTTGCTCGGGCTCCATCATCCCCGGCAGGAAGATACGGATGCGGTCCGTCCCCTCAGGTTGGACGCTGGCGAACTTGACGTCGGCGTCCTTGAGGCGCTGCTCGATCATGGCGATGGAATCTTCGACGAGATCGCGCAGCCGCGCAGCGGATGCGGCATCGGTCGGCGCGAGCCTGAGCAGCCCGTCGCCGGCGTCGGTGACGGTGAGCGCGTGCGTGGGCAATCCCTCCGCTGCCGCGGCAAGCTTGCGCGTGAGCTGTTCGCGGCCTTTGGCGTCCGCGATCCTCACGTCGACGCCGCCGTCGCGGATCGCAAGTCCGGAGAACGCGATGCGGCCCTCGCGCAGGATCTTGTAGACGTCGTCGCGCAAATCCGTGACGACCGCCTCGCGCAAGGCGTCGGCGTCCACCCTGTAGACGATGCGCGATCCGCCCAGCTTCTCCATCTTGTCGGCGATGAAGGCCGCGACCTTGACGCGCACCTTGTCGAGCTGGCTGTCGGCAAGCGCGACGCCGGGCAGGGCGATCGCCGATACCGTCGCAAACGCAGCGATCAGCCGTGTGATCCGGTTCCGCAGGGGCATCGTCATGGTGACCTCGTGTCTTGCGGCAGGGCGCTGGCGGGCGAATTCAGTGCCAGTTCTTGGTCCCCGGATCAGGCGCAGAGGTTCAAGCGCCACTGCGGCTGGGCAATGGACGAAATGGAAATCATCCATCATTCTGGTCCGGGTCGGCCGGGCATTAGGCCGAGCCCTTCGCCGAACCAAAACGTCAAAAGATACGTGGCGGGGACAAGCATCTGAGGGAGGACGGAATTTCATGGCGGGCATCCACGCGCTCGATCGGTTGATCGGCAACGACTATCCGGCTCTGCTCACGGACGAGGAGGTCCGGGCGTTCGAGCAGGTTCCCTACGCCGACCGCGTCGCGGCCGAGAGCACCTATGACGCCATCAGGCTTGGTGCGGAGCGCAATCCCGACGGGGCGGCGATCCAGGTCCTGCAAAATGCCGATCCCGCCGACACGCCTTTGGTCGTCACGCACCGCGATTTCGTCGTGCGCGTCACCCAGGCCGCCAACATGTTTCACGCGCTCGGCGCCGCGAAGGGCGACGTCATCAGCTTCATGCTGCCGTTGGTGCCGGATGCGTTCGTCACTCTGTTTGGCGCCGAGGCCGCCGGCATCGCCAATCCCGTCAATCCGCTGCTCGAGCCGCACCAGATCGCCGAAATCCTGGAAGCTGCGAACACCAAGATCCTGGTGGCGCTCGGGCCGATGCCGGGCACCGACATCTGGCAGAAGGTCGAGCAGATCCGCCCGCAGCTGAAGCATCTGAAGGCCATCGTGCAGGTGTTCGGCGGCGGCGATCCGGCCAATGGCATCTTCGCCTTCAGCGACCTGATCAAGCAGCAGCCGTCGGATCGGCTCGTCAGCGGACGCAAGATTCGCGGCAGCGACATCGCCGCCTATTTCCACACCGGCGGCACCACCGGCACGCCGAAGCTGGTGCGGCATACCCATGCCAACCAGGTCTATCAGGCCTGGGCGCTCAATTTGCTGTTGCAGGGGAAGCCCGGCGCCAACCTGCTGTTCGGCATGCCGCTGTTTCACGTCGGCGGATCGCTGACACAGGTGCTTACGATGCTGTCGGGCGGGGGCTCGCTGGTCGTGCTGTCGCCGAGCGGCTGGCGCAACCCGAATGCGGTGAAGAACATCTGGCAGCTCGTCGCGCGCTTCAAGCCCGAAGCGCTGTCGAGCGTGCCGACCGTGCTCGCCGCGACGCTCGCGGTGCCGCCGGGGAACACGGACATCTCGAGCCTGAAATATGCGGCAGGGGGCGGCTCGGCCATTCCGGTCGCCGTCGGCTCGGCGATTCAGGAGAAGCTGAAGCTGCCGGTTGTCGAGGTCTACGGCATGACCGAGACCTCGAGCGTGCACACGCTCGCTTATCCCGGCCGGCCGATCCGGCTCGGCTCGGTCGGCCTTCCCATGCCTTACGCGCGGGTGCGCATCGTGCAGCTCGACGCCGACGGCCGCCTGATCCGCGACTGCAAGCCGGACGAGATCGGGGTCGTCATCATGGCCGGCCCCGGCGTGTTCAGCGGCTATCTCAACGACGAGCACAACAAGGGCGCTTTCATCGACGGGGTCTGGGTCAATTCCGGCGATCTCGGCCGGCTCGATGCCGACGGCTATCTCTGGATCACCGGCCGCGCCAAGGATCTCGTGATCCGCGGTGGCCACAACATCGACCCGGCGCCGATCGAGGAGATCATGTTCCGTCATCCCGCCGTCGGCTTCGCCGCCGTGGTCGGCCAGCCCGATGCTTACGCGGGCGAACTGCCGGTGGGCTACGTGCAGCTGAAGCCCGGCGCAAAGGTCGAGCCGGGCGAGCTGGAAGCCTGGGTGCGCGAGCGCACCCCGGAGCGCGCCGCAGTTCCGGTGCAGGTCATCCCGATCGACCCGATGCCGGTGACGGGCGTCGGCAAGGTGTTCAAGCCGCAGCTGCGCTGGGACGCGGCCGCGCGCGTTTTCACCAAGGTGCTGGCGCCGCTGGTCGAGCGCGGCATCGATTGCAAGGTCAAGGTCGGTCCGCACGGCAGCCACGGCTCGATCGCGACCGTGACGCTGACGGCCTGCCGGCAGGCCAGCGCGAAGCGGTGGAGAGCGAGGTGCACGCGCTGCTCGCACCCTTCGTGATTCGCCACGAGGTGGTGCAGGCATAGGTATGATGGCACGTCGGATCGACCAAGCTTGCGCCGCACCTGTGGGGCGAGGCCCGACTGCATTAGCCATAAGCCGCAATCGAGGAGTTTATGTGATCGACCTCACATAGGAAAATTTGGCTTTCATCGATGCTCCGGATAGTCTCAGGGAATTGCATCCGGGGGGACGCAAGTGATTCCGTTTCGGCTGTTTGGTTTATTGATTTTTGCGACCTTGCTGGCGTGCGGATCGGCACATGCCGATCGGCGGGTCGCGCTCGTCATCGGCAATTCCGCCTACAAGAGCGCGCCCAAGCTCACCAATCCCGTGAACGATGCCACCCTGGTCGGCGGCATGTTCAAGAAGGCGGGCTTCGATTCCGTCGACGTCCGGCTGGATCTGAGTGCGAGCGAAATGCGGCGCATGTTGCGCGAGTTCGCCGGCAGGTCGCGCGACGCGGAAATGGCGGTGATCTATTATGCCGGCCACGGCATCGAGCTCGACGGCAACAATTATCTCATTCCGACCGACGCGACGCTGGAGACGGATGGCGACGTTCTCGACGAGACCATCCCTGTCGAGCGCGCATTGTTCGCAGTCGAGCCCGCCAAGCAGCTGCGTTTGATCATCCTCGATGCCTGCCGCGATAACCCGTTTGCGAAGACGATGAAGCGCACGCTGGCCTCGCGGGCGATCGGACGGGGCCTCGCCAAGGTGGAGCCGACCAGCCCGAATACGATGATTGCCTTTGCCGCGAAGGCCGGTTCGACAGCATCCGACGGCGATTCTCGTAACAGCCCGTTCGCCACCGCGCTGGTCGAGCACCTGCCGAAGCCGGGCCTCGATCTGCGCAAGGCGTTCGGCTTCGTGCGCGACGACGTGCTCAAGACCACCGGCTACAAGCAGGAGCCTTATGTCTACGGCTCGCTCGGCGGCGACGACGTGCCGCTCGTGGTGAAGCCGGCGGCAATTGGTCCGCAGGCAAACCCGCAGGACGCCGTTCGCAGGGACTACGAGCTCGCGCTTCAGCTTGCGACGCGCGATGCCTGGGAAGCCTTTTTGGCGGCGTATCCGGACGGCTTCTATGCCAACCTCGCCAAGGGACAGTTGAACAAGATCGGCGCCGAAGAGACGCGCGTGGCAGCCGAACATAAGGCCAAGGCGGCCGAGCAGGAAAAGGCAAGGCTTATTGCCGAGCGTGCCCAGAAAGCCGAGCAGGAGAAGGCGGCTGCTGCGGCCAAGGCCGCCGAAGAGGCGCGAATCGCTGCGGAGAAGCAAAAGCAGATCGAACAGGCCAAGGCGGAAGCGGCCGAGAAGCAGCGCAAGACCGCCGAGGCGGCGGCGGCGCAAGCGCTCGCAGAGAAACAGGCGGCGGAGAAGGCCAAGGCCGAGCTGGCCGCGAAGCAGGCCGCCGAGAAAGCGGAGCAGGGCGCAAAGCCGGCCGCCGATCGGCAGATGCCCGAAGTCGAGAACCAGAAAGTGGCTGCGCTCTCGCCGGGGCCGAAGACGACCTTATCGGCGGCCGAACTCGCGAAACCGGTGCAGAGCGAACTGCGCCGCGTCGGCTGCCTGACCTCGTCTGCGGAGAGCGAGTGGAGCTCGGCCGCGCAGCGCTCGCTGACGCTCTTCAACAAATACGCCGGCACGCAGTTCGACGTGAAGCTCGCCAGCGTTGATGCACTCGACGCGCTGAAAGCCAAGCCGGGACGGGTCTGTCCGCTGGTGTGCAATTTCGGCTTCAAGGCCGACGGCGATCAATGCGTGAAGATCACCTGCCGCGCCGGCTATCGTGTCGGCGACGACAACGAATGCGAGAAGGTGCAAGAGAAGAAGCCGGTCGCGACCCGCGAGGAACCGAGGAAGCGCGATCAGGACAGGAAAGAGGCGGAATCTGCAGCACCAAAGTCGCAAGCATCCGGTCAGATTATCTGCAATAACCGTGTCTGTAGACCGGTGGGCAAGGGATGCCGTCTTGGAACAGAGTCGAGCAGAGGGACCACGTATACTACGGAGATATGCAACTAGCGTGCAGAACGAGTGGTATGCAGCGAGCAGGATGATCGCGGCGAGTACGGGACATCTGCGCCGATAATCTCACGTCACCCTAAGATGTCGCTGCGTTCATCCCCGTAACAACAAGAATGTGAGCCTACCCCACTGGCATCCGCGTTTCGACCAGGCGCGCCCAGAACGAGGCGCCGTGGCCCAGAATGTTGTCGTTGAAGACGTAGGCCGGGTGGTGGCACTCGTTGCCGTCGCCCATGCCGACCAGCACCATCGCGCCGGGACGCGCCTCCAGCATGAAGGAGAAGTCCTCGGCGCCCATCATCGGAACGAACTTGTCGTTGACGCGGTCGGCGCCGACGATGTCGCGCGCGACGTCGGCGGCAAGGCCGGCCTCGCGGGCATGGTTCATCGTCACCGGATACATCCGCGTGTATTTCGTTTCAGCGGAGCCGCCATAGGCGCGGGCGATGCTATCGGCGACTTCGCCGATGCGGCGTTCGACGAGATCGCGCACCTCAGGATCGAGCGTGCGCACGGTGCCGGCAAGCTCGGCGACCTCCGGGATGATGTTGAAGGCGGTGCCGGAGTGGAATTGCGTGATCGAGATGACGGCGGACTTGAGCGGATCGACGTTGCGCGCCACGATCGATTGCAGCGCACCCACGATCTGCGAGCCGATCAGCACGCTGTCGACCGATTTGTGCGGACCGGCGCCGGCGTGGCCACCCTTGCCGCGAACGGTGATCTGGATGTTGTCGGAGGAGGCGAGCATCGGCCCGGACGTGGTGGCGAAATGGCCCTCGGGCAGGTTCGGCATGTTGTGCATGCCGTAGACCTCCTGGATGTTCCAGCGCGTCATCAGCCCGTCCTCGACCATGGCCTTGCCGCCGCCGCCGCCTTCCTCGGCGGGTTGGAAGATCATCACGGCCGTGCCATCGAAATTGCGAGTCTCGGCGAGATATTTGGCCGCGCCCAGCAGCATCGCGGTGTGGCCGTCATGGCCGCAGGCGTGCATCTTGCCGGGGACCTTTGAGGCATAAGGCACGCCCGACGTCTCCATGATCGGCAGTGCGTCCATGTCGGCGCGCAGGCCGATGGTCTTGCCGGATGCCGACTTGCGGCCACGGATCACGCCGACCACGCCGGTGCGGCCGATGCCCGTCACCACCTCGTCGCAGCCGAATTCGCGCAAGCGATCGGCGACGATGCCGGCGGTGCGGTGGACTTCGTAGAGCAGCTCGGGGTTCTCGTGGAAGTCGTGGCGCCAGGCGGCCATTTCGTCGGAGAGGGCGGCGACGCGGTTGACGATGGGCATGAGGGAATCCGTTTTTTGTCGTCGTTTGTAGGGTGGGTTAGCCCTGCAGATGCGCATAGCGCATCTGCGCGGCGTAACCCACCATTGTTTGTCTCCGTGGGAGCGAAAGAGGTAGGTTACGCCCAGCGGACTGCCCTTCGCGCGGGCCGCAAGGCTAACCCACCCTATACGATCCTACGCTTCTCCGAACACGCGCTTGAAGATCGTGTCGACGTGCTTGAGGTGATAGCCGAGGTCGAACTGCTCCTCGATCTCGGCGTCGGTGAGATATTTCTTCACCTCACTGTCCTTCTTCAACAGCTGGAGGAAGTCGCCTTCGCCGCGCCAGACCGGCATGGCGTTGCGCTGCACCAGCTTGTAGGCGTCCTCGCGGCTGGCGCCCTTCTGGGTCAGCGCCAGCAGCACGCGCTGCGAATGCACGAGGCCGCCGAGGCGGTCGAGGTTCTTCTGCATGTTGGCGGGATAGACCAGCAGCTTGTCGATCAGGCCGGCGAGGCGCACCAGCGCGAAGTCGAGCGTCACGGTCGCGTCGGGGCCCATCATGCGCTCGGCCGAGGAGTGCGAAATGTCGCGCTCGTGCCAGAGCACGACGTTCTCCAGCGCCGGCGTCACATAGGCGCGCACCATGCGGGACAGGCCGGTGAGGTTCTCCGACAGCACCGGGTTGCGCTTGTGCGGCATCGCGGAGGAGCCCTTTTGTCCCTCCGAGAAGAACTCTTCGGCCTCCAGCACTTCGGTGCGCTGCATGTGGCGGATTTCCACCGCGATGCGCTCGATCGAGGAGGCGATCACGCCGAGGGTCGAGAAATACATGGCGTGACGGTCGCGCGGGATCACTTGCGTCGAGATCGGCTCCGGCACCAGGCCCATGGCTTTCGCGACATGCTCTTCGACGCGCGGGTCGATCTGCGCGAAGGTGCCGACGGCGCCGGAGATGGCGCAGGTCGCGACTTCCTTGCGTGCCGCGATCAGGCGCTCCTTGGCGCGCGTGAACTCGGCATAGGCATAAGCGAGCTTGAGGCCGAAGGTCACGGGCTCGGCATGGATGCCATGGCTGCGGCCGATGGTCGGCGTCATCTTGTGCTCGAAGGCGCGCTTCTTCAGTGCGGCCAGCACCTTGTCGAGGTCGGCAAGCAAGAGGTCGGCGGCGCGGGTGAGCTGGACGTTGAGGCAGGTGTCGAGCACGTCCGAGGAGGTCATGCCCTGGTGGACGAAGCGCGCCTCGGGGCCGACGATCTCGGCGAGGTGGGTGAGGAAGGCGATGACGTCGTGCTTGGTCTGGCGCTCGATCTCGTCGATGCGGGCGACGTCGAAGACGGCGTCCTTGGCCTTGGCCCAGACCGTCCTGGCGGCCTCCTTGGGGATGGTCCCGAGCTCGGCGAGAGCGTCCGCCGCATGCGCCTCGATCTCAAACCAGATCTTGAACCGGGTCTGCGGCTCCCAGATCGAGGCCATTTCCGGGCGGGTGTAGCGGGGGATCATTGGGCGGCTCCAGGAAGGTGGGCGGGCGGTCCCGAAAAGGGCGGCGCCGGCCAAAATGCTTTTTACGCCGTGATTTAACAGAGCGGGCAGGGCGAAACAAACGATCTGGGCCTTCAGGAGAGGGGGATCGCCGACCTTTCCACCGGACCGGCCGGCCGGGATGGCGGCGCCTGGGCGCAGATATTAACTGTCAATCACGGATCATTGACTGACAGATATTGAAATCTGTCAGCGAGATGTGTATATCCCTTCCCGGACGCTCCGATTGGGCGTCCCGCGACAGCCCCGGGGAGCCCGACATCCACAGCGGATCGGAGGGCGGATTGAAGAACGGGACCGCGGACGAATGGAGACTTGGACAATGACGACCGAAATCCTCAATTTCACCGGCGCGATTGGGCATTGGCTCAATTTGCTGGTGGCGCGCCAGATCGCGGCGCAGGCTGCAAAACTGCCTCATTAAGGCATAGGCTTTCCGAACGACCGGCACGGGCGCTTCGGAAGCAGCCCTACTGCCGGGTAACTGAGCCCCTAACGGGAACATGGTGCTGGCATGAATGAAGCCGTTGTCTTGACACCGGAGCGGATCCTCGAAGTCACCGAGGACGTGCTCAGGCGCTACGGACTTGCCAAGGCCACCGTGGTCGACGTTGCCCGTGCGCTCGATGTGAGCCACGGCAGTGTCTACCGCCATTTCCCCAGCAAGGCCTCGCTGCGCGAGGCCGTTGCCAAGCGCTGGCTGGACCGCATCGATGCCCCGCTGCTGGGGATCGCCAAGGAGCAGGGGCCCGCGCCTGACAGGCTTGAGCGCTGGTTGCGCACGCTGTTCGCGGCCAAGCGTTCGCGCGTGCTCGACGATCCCGAGATGTTCGAAACTTATCTAACCCTGGCCCGCGAGGCCTGCGCGGCCGTCAAATGCCACAAGGACACCATGATCGACCAGATCGCGGGGATCCTGAGCGACGGCGTGAAGAACGGCGAATTCGCCGTGGACGACGTCAAGGCGACCGCGCGCGCGATCTTCGATGCGACCGTCCGCTTCCACCATCCGGCTCATGCCGAGGAATGGAAGGACGCCGATCTCTCCGCGCGCGTCGATGCGACACTGGCGCTGCTGCTGCGTGGGTTGAAGGCGGCCTAAGGCCGCCTTTCACGCCTTGGTCTTTCAATCAACCTCGCGTCTTCTGGAGAGCGGCGCCGTCGCGGAGCGAGGGTGCCGAATGTCTTCGCGTGTGGAAGGCAGGATCGGACGACGGCACGACCGGAGGACTATCCGGATAGGCATTGACTGCGATTTCGACGGCGTCCTTTGACCGCCTTCGAAGCCGGTAGAATGTCAGTTCCTGATCGAACATCGGGCAGCGAAAGTGGACGATGGCCGTGTCCGGCAGGCGGCAAAGTTCGTCGATGAGCTCGCCTACGGTGATGATCGGGGGATGGTCGATTGCCTTGGGGTGACCCTTACTCATGACCCTTTACTCCTTCTCTGCCGTACTAACCGGGGCTGGATCGGAACCGTTCCAATTTCGTTCAGCAGATTGAAGCACCCTCGAGGGCTGTGCGGCAGCTTTGCTGCTAAATCCTCGTCAGCCCGCAGGTCGCGGCGAGCCGCACCAGCTGCGCATCGGTGCGCGCGCCGGTCTTCGACTTGATCAGGTAGTGATAGTTCTGCACGGTCTTGACGCTGAGATTGAGATGCGCCGCGATCTCCTCGGTGGTGGCGCCGCCGGCGAACTGGCGCAGGATCTCGATCTCGCGCTCACCCAGCTGGTCCAGCACCGAGCCTTTCGGCGACAGGCTGTCCTCTGCCAGCACATGTGCGATGTCATCGCTCATGGCGCGCTCGCCGCGGGCGACGCTGCGGATGGCGTTGACGACTGCGGACGGCTCGCTGCTCTTGGTGACGAAGCCGGATGCGCCGGCGCCGAAGGCTGATTTCACCAGCACGGCCTCGTTGTGCATGGTGAAGACGAGAATGCGTGCACGCGGGCTGCGCGCGCGGATGTTGCGAATGGCCTCCAGCCCGCTCGCGCCGGGCATAGAGATATCCAATACGACGACATCGGGGTCATGCGCCTTGAACGCGCTGTAGGCGTCCGCGGCGTTGTCGGCTTCGGCCACGACATGCAGATCGCCCTGGCTTTCCAGCACGCGCCGGTACCCTTGCCGCACGATCGGATGGTCGTCGACCAGCAGCACGGAGATGCCTGTTGCCGCCACCTCGCTCATTTCCGCCTCACGCAGCGAGCGGAATGGTTGCGGCCACGCTGAGGCCGCCGCGGGCGGGCAGGATCGACAGCGATCCGCCGGCCGCCGTGACGCGCTCGCGGATACCGGTCAGGCCGAAGCCGGCCGATTGCGCGACGCGCTCCGCATCGCCGCCGCCGTCGTCCTCGACGCGGATCAGCAGCGCATCCTCCTCGCCCGCGCGCCGCTCGACGCGGAGCGAGATCTCGCGCGCTGCACTGTGGCGCAGCGCGTTGGTCAGGCATTCCTGTGCCACGCGATAGGCCGTTGTGGCGGCCGGACCGCTGATGTCGGTGAGGTCACCCCTGAGATCGAGCTGGATCGCCGGTCGCGCCGCGCTGTGCGAGCGCCAGCTGTCGACGAGATTGACGAGGCTCGCCTCGAGCCCGAGCTCCTCCGGCAACGGATTGCGCAGCCGCTTCAGCGCATCGCGCAGCGAGGCCATCAGATGGTGCGTCGCCTGCGAGATCATGCGCGCATCTTGCGCGATCCCATCGTTTCCGTTCTGCTTCGTGCTCGCGGTCTCGATCGTGTTGGCGAAGGCGAGAATGGCGGACAGGTTCTGTCCGAACTCGTCGTGCAGCTCGCGGGCGAGCGCGCGGCGCTCGTCGTCGCGGATCTCGATCAGGCGGCGCGTCAGTGCGGCGCGCTGCTCGGTTGCTTCCTCCAGCCGGCCGCCGAGCTCGCCGACGGCGCTGCCGATCATCGCCAGCTCCATGGAGCGGAAGCGCGGCAGCTTGGTGTGATACTGACCGCGCGCCATGCGCTGAAGCGCGGTGACGATCGCGCGCGCCGGCGCAAGTGCGTGCGCGATGGCGAGCGAGGCGAGCAGGGCGATCGCCGCGGCCATCAGCAGCGCGACGTCGATGACGTTGAGGATGTAGTCCCAGGCGAGCGAGATCGCGGCGGTGGCATCCGGCGTCGCAACGACGGTGCCGGCGGCCGCGGCGCGCGGACTGACGGGCCGCACCACCTCGGCGTGGCTGCCGAGGAAGGTCGGCACGATGGCCGCGAACCAGCGCGGCGGCGTCTTGCCCAGCCCCTCGCTCTGGCCGCAGAGCGGCTTCTCGAATGCCGCGGCGGGCTGGAACTCGACGCAGACGCCGGGCGAGATCAGCTTCATCGTCTCGAGCGTGCGCCAGTCCGGAACCGGCAGAAGGTGCTCGCGCGCCCTGCTGCTGCGCAACAACAGCTCGCGCCAATACAGCGCCTGAAGCGCCTGCGCGACCCGCTGCGCCGAGGCCGCCGTCGCCCGATCGACGCTGCGATAGGCGTCGAACGTGGCCCATATTGTCGCGGCTGCCAGGCACAGCGCTACGATCAGAAGCAGGCGGGCGACAAGCTGAAGCACGAGGCGCATGCGATCACCCCCGACGTTTGGTAAGGTCAGCCTAACAACGCCGCCGTGCCTTGCCAATCGCAGCGAACGCCGGGATTGCAGCTCGGGCAAATTTCCCAAGCCGGATTGGGCATGGGTCTTTGGACCTGAAACGGCGGCTTTGATCTAATCGGCGAGGACACGTTGCAGGCCGGTGCTTGCAAGCCAGGAGCGGTGCAGCATGAGTTCGATGACGATTGGACCAATTGCGAGCCAGGCTGCCGATCCATCCGAGCGCAGCGCGTTGCTGTTCTGGATGATCTTCACCGGGCTCTCGATCTTTGCCGTCGTGCTGTTGTGGCGCTTCGGCCTGATCCATCTGATGCTGACCTCGGACCGCACTTACATTTCCAGCGTCATCGCGGCGCTTTACATTGTCACCTGCGGCCATTGCTTCCTGCGGACGCGGGCGATCGCGCGGGAAGGGGCGGCGGCGCGGCGCTGCCGCGCAGTGCTGTCGGCGGCCGGCGGCAGCAAGGCGCTCGATGCGAGCTCCGTGGCGCTGCCGCGCGGACTGGTGCGCGACCACATCGAAAGCCTGGTGACCAAGGCCGCCGCGCAGGGCTATCGCCCGGTCGATCAGACGCTGCTGCTGCGGACGCTCGCCGACCGCCTGCGCGGCTCCAACGGGTTCGGGGCCTTCGTCTCGGATACGCTGATGAAGCTCGGCCTGCTCGGCACCATCATCGGCTTCATCATCATGCTGGCGCCGATCGCGGGGCTCGATGCCGCAGACAAGGTCGCGATGCGCTCCTCGATGGGCTTGATGAGCGACGGCATGGCGGTCGCGATGTACACGACACTCGCCGGCCTCGTCGGCTCGATCCTGGTCCGCATCCAGTACTACATGCTGGATGCCGCGACCCAGCGGGTGTTCTCGGATGCGGTGGTGCTGACCGAGACTTATGTGACGCCGGTGCTCGAGCGAAAAGGCGCTGGAACGCCGTCATGATGGATGATTTCGGTCTCTATCCGCGCGAGGAGCCGTTCGATCCCCTCGGCGTGATGCTGTTCAAGGCGCTGCAGGTGATCGCGTTCCTGTTCTTCCTGGCGTTGCTCGCGGTCTCTCCGGATGCCAAGGACGGCAAGATCGATTCCAAGGCGGAGTTCATGATCACGCTGGACTGGCCGGACAACCACCCCGACGATCTCGACCTGTTCGTGCAGGATCCCGCGGGCAACATCGCCTGGTATCGCCACCGCGAGGCCGGCTTCCTGACGCTCGACCGCGACGATCGCGGCGGGGCCAACGATTTCATCATCGTCAACGGCAAGAAGATCGCCTCGCCCATCCGCGAGGAGATCGTCACCGTGCGCGGCATCCTCGCCGGCGAATACACCGTCAACGTCTCGCATTTCGTTGCCACCACCGGCGCGCCTGTGACAGCCAATGTGAAGGTGCAGAAGCTCAATCCGATCGCGCAGGTGATCTTCGACAACAAGTTCACGCTCGACCACACCGGCGATGAGAAGACCGCGGTCCGTTTCCGGATCGATGCGGAAGGCAAGGTCGTCAATGTCGATCAGCGACCGAAATCGCTGCTGGAGACGTTTCGCAGCAGCTGGCGCAACGGCGCCGACGTCGACCCCAAGACCGGTGTGAGCAGGAACGCTGTGAGGGTGCGCCGTGAGTAATCCGCAGACGGTCATCCTGACGCTGTCGGTCGCGTATGCCGTCATCGGCGCGCTGCTGCTGGTCGTGCTGGTCTATGCGCGGCTGCACTGGTCGCTGAAGGCGGTCGCCGTGGTCGTGACCAGCACCTTCTACATCGTCAGCTTCACCGAAATGCGCGGCCTGCTCGGCTGGGCCAGCTCCGACCGGCTACCGGCGACCTTCAAGCTGCTGAAGGCCCGCATCGTCGAGCCGCATTCGCTTCAGGGCGATCCCGGCTCGATCTATCTCTGGGTCGAGGCGCTGGACGAGGACAATCGCCCGAGCGGCATCCCGCGCGCCTTTCGTGTGCCCTACAATGACCGGCTGGCCGACAAGACCCACGCCGCGGAGAACGAGATCGCGGCCGGTCATCCGCAAGGCGGGCGCGCCGCGGATTTCGGCGGCGGCGACGGCAGCCTGATCGACATGGTCCGGGAGTATGTGACGCCCAAGACCATCCTGGAGACCAGCGGCGGCAATTCCTCGACCGGCGAGTTCAATGCCCCGCCGGCCGGTGCCCAAGGCGCCGTGTTCACCCCGATTCCGCCGCCTCGGATGCCGCCGAAGGACGAGCAATAGGCCCTTCACCATCACGGCAGGGCAGTGCTGGCAAACGGCCCGGCGCTGGCGCATCTTGTTGACGTCCCTCAATTTGGCCTCATCGGCCTCGAATAGGAACTTGAGGGTGGAGGGTGCGTGCTTCTCGCTGTCTTCTCGGATATCCATGGCAACCGGCAGGCGTTCGAGGCCTGCCTGAAGGTTGCCCGCGCCAGGGGCGCGGAGCAGTTCGTCCTGCTCGGCGATTTCGTCGGCTATGGCGCCGATCCGGAATGGGCGGTGGACACCGCGATGCAGCTGGTCGCGCAGGGCGCCGTCGCGGTGCGCGGCAATCACGACCAGGCGATCAATTCCACGGCCGAGACCATGAACACCGAGGCGCAGATCGCGATCGAATGGACCCGCGGCCGCCTCGACACCGCGCAGCGGCGGTTCCTGGCCGAATTGCCGATGCAGGTGGAGGACGATGGCCGCCTGTTCGTGCACGCGGAAGCCTCGCATCCGCAGCGCTGGCACTATGTCCGCTCGACCGTGGACGCCGCCAAGAGCCTGATTGCGACGCAGGCCCACGTCACCTTTTGCGGCCACATCCACAGGCCGGCGCTCTATTCGATGTCGGTGACGGCGAAGATGACGAGCTTCGTGCCGAAGACCGACGTCCCCGTGCAGCTCCTGCGCGGACGGCAATGGCTCGCGGTGCTCGGCTCGGTCGGCCAGCCCCGAGACGGCGATCCGTCCGCGGCCTTCGCGCTGTTCGACACCGTGTCGAGCCAGATCACCTATTGCCGTGCGCCCTACGATATCGAGACGGCCGCGAGCCGGATCCGCGACAACGGCCTGCCGCATTGGCTCGCCGACCGGCTTTCGCAGGGGCGCTAGAGGCCGATGCCGAAACCCCTGGTCAAATCAGGTGCGGAGATCGACGGATACACCATCGGCGAATGCGTGCATGCCGGCGGCATGGCGACGCTGTGGACCGTCACCCATCCCGGCCTCGACGTGCCCATGCTGATGAAGATCCCGCGGGTGTCGGAGGGCGAGGACCCCGCCGCGATCGTCTCCTTCGAGATGGAGATGATGATCCTGCCGCGGCTTGCGGGGCCGCACGTGCCGGCCTGCTTCGGCACCGGCGATTTCGCCCGCCAAGCCTATGTCGTGATCGAGCGCATTCCAGGTGCCACGCTGTACAAGCGGCTCTCCGACCTGCCGCTGCCTTATGACGAGGCGCGGCAGCTCGTCGCCAAGATCGCGACGGCGCTTGCCGATCTGCATCGGCAGAACGTGATCCATCACGACATCAAGCCGAGCAGCATCATGTTTCGCGAGAGCGGCGAGGCGGTGCTGATCGACTACGGCCTGTCGCATCACAACCACCTGCCGGACCTCCTCCAGGAGGAATTCCGCCTGCCTTACGGCACCGCGCCCTATATGGCACCCGAGCGGCTGCTCGGGGTGCGCGACGATCCGCGCAGCGATCTGTTTTCGCTCGGCGTGCTGCTCTATTTCTTCACCACCGGCGAGCGGCCGTTCGGCGAGGGCGAGACGCTACGGGCGATGCGGCGCCGGCTGTGGCGCGATCCGCATCCGCCGCGGAAGCTTCGCGCGGATTATCCGCCCTGGCTTCAGGAGGTGGTGTTGCGGTGTCTGGAGATCGAGCCGGTGTGGCGCTATCCGACGGCGTCCCAGCTCGCCTTCGATCTCGCCCATCCCGACAAGGTCAAGCTCACCGCGCGCTCGGAGCGGGTGAAACGCGATTCCCTCGGCGTCGCCTGGCGGCGGCGCTTCAACCAGGGCGCCATGGCACCGCGCGCGAAATCGGACGTCGCAGCCCAGATCGCATCGAGCCCAATCCTCGCCGTTGCGCTCGACACCGCGGAGGGCGCTCCGGAGCTGAACGAGGCGCTGCGCGTGACCACCGAGCGCATCCTCGCCACCTTGCCCTCGGCGCGGCTTGCCTGCGTCAACGTGCTCAAGCTGAACCGCATCGCGATCGATCGGACATTGGACGAGCAGGGCTCCAACAAGCATATCGATCGCCTGGTCGCGCTCAGGCATTGGGCAACGCCGCTCAAGCTGGACGAGAGCCGGCTATCGGCTCACGTGCTGGAGGCTGTCGACCCCGCCGCCGCGATCCTGGAGTTTGCCGAGGCCAACCAGGTCGACCACGTCATCATCGGCGCCCGGCAGAGCTCGTTCCGGCGCACGCTGCTCGGCAGCGTGTCGGCCAAGGTGGCCTCGGAGGCGAGCTGCACCGTCACCGTGGTGCGGCCGCCGCGGATGGCTGGGGACGGCGGCGGGCCGGAGGCCGGCGAAGCTTAGGCCGGCCGGGGTGATTTGCGGGGCTGGATCAGGCCGCGTGGACGGCCATGGCGCGCTTGCGGCGGATCGGCCAGGAGAATTGCGGCCCCGGCTCGCCGTGATCCGCGCTGCCGCCAAAATACTGGATGATCTCGCGGCAAGGCTCGCAATTGAACAGGTTACGCGACGCGGACGCCTTGGTCATTTCCTTCAGGCAGTTCGGGCAATGCGGTTTCATGGGGCGGTCCGGAAAAGAAGTCTCAGTGGCGGCGCGGCGAGCCAAGCGAACGCTCGAGGTCCGAATTGTTGGGCCCGGCATTATCGTCCAGCGTGCCATCGGTGCGCTCGAGGCGGCCGAAGAAATCATCGAGGCTCGGATGCGGGCGCCGTGGAATCCGGCACCTGCGCTTCGGCTGACGCTTCACGAGTGCGATCTGCATGGACGTCAGCCCCTGTCGCGGGCGCGGCGGATGTTGCGGGCCGAACGGGCCGGGGCCTCGACCGGGCCGGCCGATGGACCAAACACGACAAACGCACTGAAACCAATCCACAACGCCACGCCAGTCCAAACCAGGGTCGTCGTCATGATGTGCTCCCGCGAAAACAGGCAGGAATCACTTGCAGTGATTTGCGCGAATCAGTGAAGTCCGGATGAGTACGGACCACGGTTACAATTTTAAGCTTTGCGCGTTGCAGAACCCGTAGAAGCCGCAGTTCTTTCCGGGTGCGACCGACGTACTTTGCCGGTGCGCGCATGATCGAGGATATCCCGGATGCGCCGTGCGTCTCGAACACAGCGAAACCCATAGCGCCCGGTGTAGTCGGTATCGGGCGAACGGGTCGAGCACCCTGACGCAAAGTTGAGGTGGCCGACGCCGCCGCCGATGTCGAGGATTTCGAACACTGCATCCATGGCGTCGAACGAAGTAGCAGTCACGCTGCGTCTGCTCCAGGCCGTGCGCACGATCAGCGCGCGGCGGTCGGTGATCACATAAAGCGTCTGCAGGTCTTGCAGCAGCATCACGAACGGAGCTGCAACCATCCCAACTCCAAGCATCGCGAGAGGTTGGGTCGCTTGGTCGATCCAATCGTTCCTGACGGCGATGACTGTCAGCAACAGCCAGGGGAATCCGATCCACCAGAGAAACCGCCACATCATCATGCGGGCAACGCCGTCGGGCTGACCCTGCCAGACCACCTGCTCCCCCTCCTGAAGGGTCTCGGCGAGCAGGCGCCGCAGGCCTGCGCAAAACAGAGTGGCGCGGATTTCATCCATTCCCATTGGTCGCAGCGGCCGCAAGGCCGGTTCGGACCGCGAAGAGCCGTCAGATCGCCTCGCCGCGCGCCGTTGCCGCCGCGTTGCGGATCGCGGCGATGTTGGTCTTGTAGGCGTCCAGTGTGCCGCCCTTGAACACCGAGGTGCCGGCGACGAAGGCGTTGGCGCCGGCCGCGGCGAGCGCGCCCGCAACATCGGGGCCGACGCCGCCGTCGACCTCGATGTCGATCGGACGGCCCGCTACCATTGCCCGGATGTCGCGGATCTTGTTGATCGCGGAGGGAATGAAGGCCTGGCCGCCGAAGCCCGGATTGACCGACATCACCAGCACGAGGTCGACGAGGTCGAGGACGTATTCGAGCGCGCTGATCGGCGTCGCCGGATTGAGCGAGACGCCGGCCTTCTTGCCGAGCGCGCGGATCGCCTGGAGCGAGCGGTGCAGGTGGGGACCCGCCTCCGCGTGCACGGTGATGTGGTCGCAGCCGGCCTTGGCGAAGGCCTCGAGATAGGGCTCGCAGGGCGAGATCATCAGATGCGCATCGAAGATCTTCTTGGTGTGCGGGCGCATCGCCTTGATGACATCAGGGCCATAGGAGATGTTCGGAACGAAGTGCCCGTCCATCACGTCGAGATGGATCCAGTCGGCACCGGCGGCGTCTACACTGCGCACCTCCTCGCCGAGCTTGGAGAAGTCCGAGGCCAGGATCGAGGGCGCGATGGCCAGTGGGCGGGGGGCGAAAGCTTGTGTCATGGCGCGTTTTCCCGTGGCGGACGGACGACGAATGGCCTCGCCTAACATGGGCCCTTGTGGCGGGCAATGCAGGAGGGACGCGCTTCCTGTGGGCGGAAATTTCTGCCGCTGGCGGCATGAATTGCCGATGTTCCCGCGCCCTGCACGACCTGATGGGTGCGGATTTCATTGAGCTTTTCGCGATGGCACGGTGCTTGCTGACTTCAGCCGCAGAACATTGATCGCGGCATGTCGCATCCCGTTGGAGTTGTGCAATGTTGTTAGCCCTAGGTGCGGTATCGAGCGCGCTCGACGCGATCCAGTCGCTGACGAACTCGAAATCGTCGTCGGCGGCGCACAAGACGGGCGCCTCGCAGAGCGCGCCGGTCAATCCGTTCGCAATCGACAGTGGCAGCAGCAGCACGGCCGGCGCGACCTCGTCGGTCAATGCAGGCAAATATCCGCAGATCTCGTCGGAGACGATGAACGCGCTGTTCGCGGCGCAGAGCCAGTCGGCCGACGGCGCGGCCTCGTCGACGAAGAGCCGGGAGGCTGCGCTGAAGGATCTGTTCTCGCAGATCGACGGGGACGGCGACGGCAAGATCACCCAGTCCGAGTTCGAGGACGCGCTCGGCGCGGGCGGCACCAACCTGGCCCAGGCCGACGACGTGTTCTCGAAGATGGACGCGAATGCGGATGGCAGCATCAATCTCGGCGAGATGACGAAGGCGCTGAGGGGCGGTCACGGCCGTGATCACGCGCAAGGCGCGGGCGATGGCTCGGATTCCTCGTCGCAATCCAGCCGCGGCTCGACGTCGACCACGACGACCAATGCCGACGGCTCGACCACCACCACCGTCACCTATGCCGACGGCTTCAAGATGTCGACGACGGTGCCGGGCGCCGCCAGCGCGTCGAATGCGAAAGGTGGCGGCAACTCGCCTTATGACTGGTTCGGGCAGATGATGCAGCGCCAGGCGCAGGCCACTGCGGGAGCGGCGGCTTCATCGATGTCGATCAGCGTGTGAGTGCATCCTGAAGCTAGAGCATGATCCGGAAAAGTGCGTAGCGGTTTTCCGAAAAGATCATGCTCAAACAATAACCTAAAGCGCGATGACGATTCATCGTCATCGCATCGCGCTTTAGCTCGCATATTCGTGCGTGATGTCACGATAGGCATAGCGGTCGCGGATCTCGCGATTGAAGAACGTTCCTTTTGCGCGCGCATCCCCGAACGCGGCAGCGACCTCGGGCGGAACATCCTCATAGACATAGAGGCGTCCGCTGACGAACGTCACCTTCAGCTCGCGTGTATCGGGCGCATAGCGAAAGAAGCGGATCACGGAAGAGGGCATGGCCGCACACCTTGTCCGTGGGGTAACGCTTTGGGGGCCGTTTCGTTTCTGGCCTAGCCGAACCGGTCCTTCCAGGCCGCCTGCGCGCCCGGAAAGGGCAAGGCCGTCGCGCTGTAGACGCCGCGGGCGATCGCGCGGGCGACCACGTTGGCGGCGATCGTGCCGAGCTCGGTGAGGCCAACCAGCGGCTCGATCGGCTTTTCGCACGTGGCGGCGGCAAACAGCACGTCGCCGTCGGTCGGCGCGTGCACCGGATAGATCGCGCGGGCGAAGCCGGTATGCGCGATCATCGCCAGCCGCTTGGCCTGGGGCTTGGTCAGCACCGCGTTGGTCACGACGGCGCCGATGGTGGTGTTTTCGCGCGCGCTCGCGGCAGGTCCGCCCTTGATGCGCATGCGGAGCATGTCCTCGGTGAACTTGTCCGGCAGGCCGCGTCCGCCGAATTCGCCGTCCACCTCGAACGGTGCCGCCCAGAACCACGGGCCATTGCCGACGGTGACGCTGCCCACCGCGTTGACGGCGACGATCGCCGCGACCTTGATTCCGCTCGGCGTCACGGCCGACGCCGAGCCGAGCCCGCCCTTGAACGTCGCGGTGGTGGCGCCGAAGCCGGCGCCGACGCTGCCGAGGGCGAAATCCGCGCTGGCGGCGGCGGTCGCCGCGGCATAGCCGAGGTCGCGATAGGGCGAGAAGCGTCCCCAGGCCTTGTCGCCGCCATTGAGCAGGTCGAACAGGATCGCCCCAGGGACGATCGGGATCAGCGCTTCGCGAACCCGGTGGCCGCGGCCCTGCTCGGCGAGCCAGGCCTGCACGCCGCCGCCGGTGTCGAGGCCGAAGGCCGAGCCGCCCGACAGCGCCATCGCGTCGACACGCTCGACCGTGTTGGCAAGATCGAGCAGCGCATCCTCGCGCGTGCCGGGGCCGCCGCCGCGAACGTCGATCGCGGCGATCGCGGGAGAATCGAAGATGATCGCGGTCGCGCCGGAGCCGACTTTCGGGTCCTCGGCATGGCCGACCCGGACGCCGGCGATGTCGGTGAGAAGGTTCTTCACGGCGGCCTCGTCGTCGAGAGCAATTCACGATCTGCGATAGCGCAGCAATGCCGCAGGCTCAACAGGCGAGCGCGGTCCTCAGCATCTTGGCGAGCTCGGACTTGCGGTAGGGCTTGGCCAGCAGCAGCACGCCGGAATCGAGCCGGCCGTGATGGACGATGGCGTTCTCGGTGTAGCCCGAGGTGAACAGCGTCTTCAAATCTGGGCGGCGCTTGTGCGCTTCGTCGGCCAGCTGGCGGCCGTTCATGTTGCCGGGCATGATGATGTCGGTGAACAGCAGGTCGATGGTCTCGTCGCTGTCGATGATATTGAGCGCCTCGGCGCCGTTGGCGGCCTCGAGCGCGGTATAGCCGAGACTTTTGACCTGCGTCACGACATACTGCCGCACCAGTGCATCGTCCTCGACGATCAGGATCTTCTCGTTGCCGCCGGTGATGGGCGCATTCTGGAGCGCCTCGAACTCGGTCTCCTGCACCCCGGTCGAGCGCGGCAGGTAGATCTTCACGCTCGTGCCGTGGCCTTCCTCGCTGTAGATCTTGATGTGGCCGCCCGACTGCTTGACGAAGCCGAACACCATGCTGAGGCCGAGGCCGGTGCCCTTGCCGACCTCCTTGGTGGTGAAGAAGGGATCGAACACCCGGTCGATCAGCTCGGCAGGAATGCCGCTGCCGGTGTCGCTGACGGCGATCATCACGTAATTGCCGGCGACGACGTCGGGATTCATGCTGGCATAGCCGTCGTCGAGGAAGATGTTGCGGGTCTCCAGCACCAGGGTGCCGCCCTCGGGCATGGCGTCGCGCGCGTTCAGCGCGAGATTGAGGATCGCGGTGGAGAGCTGGCCCGGGTCGACCAGCGTCGGCCAGGCATCCTCGGTGAGCTGCGGCATGATGCTGATCTGCTCGCCGAGCGTCGGATGCAGCAGCTTGGCGGCTTCGAGCACCAGTGCGTTGACGTCGATCTCGCGCGGCTGGAGCGGCTGCTTGCGGGCGAAGGCGAGCAGATGCTTGGTCAGCTGCGCGCCGCGCTCGGCGGCGTCGTCGATCAGCTTGGTGATGGCGGCAAGCTCGGGCCGGTCGGCGACCGCGTCGCTGAGAATGCCGATCGTGCCCGTGATGACGGTCAGCACGTTGTTGAAGTCGTGGGCGACGCCGCCGGTCAACTGGCCGATCGAGTCCATTTTCTGGACCTGCCGGAGCTGGGCTTCGGCGGCCTGCTTGTCGGTGAGGTCGCGGCCGATGAAGAAGTGGCGCTTCACCGGCTCGGACCACGTGCCCATCCAGTTCAGCGAGACCTCGTGACCGTCGTAATGGTAATAGCGCGCCTCGAAGCTGCGCTTGACCGCGCCGCGACGGGCTGCGCGCATCTCGCTCCGCGTCTTCTCGAGATCGTCGGGATGGATGAACTCGATCGCGCTGTGCCCGACCATGTCCTCGGGGCTGTAGCCGAGAATGTTCTGCACGCTCGGGCTGACCTGGACGAAATTGCCGTAGCCGTCGGTGACCAGGATCAGGTCCTGCGATGTCTCGAAGATGCGCTGCCGTTCCTCGGTCTCGCGGCGCAGCTTCTCTCTGGCCTGCTTCTCTTCGGTGATGTCATGGGCGATCTTGGAAGCGCCGATGATCTCTCCATCGTCGGTCCGCAGCGGTGAGATGTTCAGGACGACGTCCAGCGGGCGGCCGTCTTTACGGGTTCGGACGGTCTCGTGCTGGGCGATCGACTCGTTGCTGGCGATCCGGTTGAGGATGCTCCTGACTTCGCCCTTGCGATCCGGCGGCACGATGATGTCGATCGGCTTGCCGACGGCCTCTGTGGCGGAGTAGCCGAACAGATGTTCGGCGGCCTTGTTCCAGCCGGTGATGATGCCGTCGAGCGACTTGGTGATGATCGCGTCATTGGACGATTCGACCACTGCGCCGTACAGCGCGAGGCGCTTGCCGAAATAGTCGCGTTCCGAGGCCGATTGCTGGCGCAGCCTTCCGACGAGGCCCACCGTACGCGCCTGCAGGCGGACATTCTCGATCAGAAGCACCGCGAGCACGAAGGTCGCCGCGGCGAGGCCGTAGAGCCGGCCGGCATAGAAGCCGAGATCGAAGCGCGCGACGTTGACGATCGCCGACAGTGCGATGTCGAACAGCCAGGCGCACATGACCACCATGAGCCAGATATCGATCACCGTATGCGGCCTGCGGAACCAGAGCGAGACCAGCGCGGCAAAGCTCAGCGACCACACGAAGGACACGACTCCGATCATGGTCGCCGTGTAGCGGCCCTCGCTCAGCAGGACCGGCAACCGATCGTGCTGCGCGGTGACGATCCAGGCGAAGACGGCCATCGCGGCGATGACGCAGAGCACGCTGCCATAAATCGCGTTGCTTGCCGCGCCGCGGATCCGGGGGCCCCCGTCCTTTTCCTTCAGCCAGGCATACGCCATCACACAGAGCGGAAAGCCGGCGTGCCAGACCATGTAGAGCCAGACCGTGGTCTGCCGGCCCGCGCCCAGGAGTCCGGTCGGTGCGAACAGACCGGGGAAGGTGAGGGCATGAACCAGCGCCGCCGCGGCGGTGAAGAGATAGCCGCTCGCGAGCCACAGCAGCGCGCGGGTCCGCAGAATCGCAAATTGCGATAGCAGCAACACGGCCGTGACGATGTCGCTCACGGCCAGCGCGGATTGATAGCTGGCGACGAAGGCGGGGACCGGCAGGAGCGGGGTACCGGCGAAGGGCACGGCCGCGGCGAACAGCAGGGAGGACACACCGACAATGGTCAATGCTGCAGTGCGGTCGGTCGAGGTGGCCGGCAGGGTCGACAGAAAGGTGGTTCGGTCGATCGTTGCAGGCACGTCCAGTTCGCGCGCCTCGGTGTTGAGCAGGTCGGGTTTGAGCATCTCCGCTAGTCTCATTCGCCGGCAATCCGTTCATCGTAGCGGGTTTTGGGCGCGGGTCGTGACGGAACCGGTTTGCGACTCAACCGAGGGTTACAGCTTACCTAATTTCGGTGGATGCACGGAACAGGGATCAGTAAGGTGCGCTTTACGGGGCGGGGTCATAATGCCCATCCGCTGCGGCGGGTTCCAGGTTTGAAACAGGCGATTTTGGTTTCGAGATCGGGAGTTGCTCCGATGCCACGCGTGCTCATCATCGACGACCAGAAGGACGTCCGTGCGATGATCGCGATCGTGCTTCGGGTCAATCGTTTCGAGGTCGTGGAGGCCGAAAGCGGCGCGGCGGGGCTGAAGGCCTTTGCGGAAAGCCCCTTTGACGCGGCGATCGTCGACATCTTCCTCGGCGATACCAATGGCGTCGATGTCATCACGGCCCTGCGCGAGCACGCGCCGGCGCTGCCCGTGATTGCGGTATCCGGGATGACGGCGCTCGATTTCATGGACCAATCGCCCCACCTCGCCAACCTCGCCTGCCTGCAAAAGCCGTTTCGGCCGAACGATCTGCTGCAAGCGCTCCGCAAGGCCCAGGCCGCGGCGGGCGGCGAGATCTCGGCCGCGGTCTGACCGGGCAAAAGAACGCCCCGGCAAGCCGGGGCGCGGTCGCGATGGCAGAGCCGTCGGGGATCGCTGATCGGGATCCCCGACGAGCATCCTTGATCAGGAACCCTTGATCAAGAACCCTTGGCGCCGAGCTCGGCGTAATTGCCCTTGGCGTCCCACTTGTAGACGACATAGTCGATCTGCTTGAGGTCGCCCTTGGCGTCAATTTCGATCGGGCCGAGCACCGTGTCCCACTTGCCGGCCTTGATGGTCTCCATGACCTTCTTGGCGTCGGTAGTGCCGGCCTTCTTGACCGCCTGCGTCCAGACCTGCAGCGCAGCGTAGGTATAGAGCGTATAGCCTTCCGGATCGATGCCCTTGGCCTTGAACGCCTCGACGATCTTCTTCGCGGTCGGCTTGTTGCGCGGATCGGGACCGAAGGTGAACAGCGTGCCTTCGCCGGCGGGACCGGTGATGGAGGCGTACTCCTTGTCGGCGAGCGCGTCGCCCGACATCAGCACCGTCTTCAGGCCCTGATCGCGCATCTGGCGCAGGATGAGGCCGGCTTCCTGATGGTAACCGCCGACATAGACGAGCTCGACATTCTCCTTCTTCAGGCGCGAGACGATCGCGTTGAAGTCCTTGTCGCCCTTGTTGTAGCTCTCGTAGAGCTTCTCGGTGATGCCGGCCTTGTTGAGCGCCTTCTTGGTCTCGTCCGCAAGTCCCTTGCCGTAGGTGGTCTTGTCGTTGAGGATGGCGATGTTCTTGCCCTTGTAGTTCTTGGCGATGTATTGCGCGGCGATCAGGCCCTGCTGGTCGTCGCGGCCGCACACCCGCGCCACGTTCCACAGCTTGCGCTCGGTGAAGAGCGGGTTGGTCGAAGCCGGTGTGATTTGCAGGACGTTGCCGTCCGCATAGGCTTCAGAGGCCGGGATCGAAGACGACGAGCAGAAATGGCCGGCGACGAACGGGATCTTGGCGCCGGCGATCTTTTCCGCCACCGAGCGGGCCTGTTTCGGATCGCAGGCGTCGTCCTCGGCGTTGAGCGCGAGCTTCTTGCCGTTGACGCCACCGGCGGCGTTGATGTCGGCGATGGCCATCTCGGCGCCGTTCTTCATCTGGCGGCCGAAGGCGGACTCGCCGCCGGTCATCGGGCCTGCGACTGCGACGGTGACATCCTGCGCGAATGCCGCGCTCGACAGCGCGAGCGATGCGCCGAATGCTAGACCGATGAGCTTCAGTGATTTCATGAGATACCTCGCGGGTGGTCGCCTGTGGAAGTTGCCGGGCATGCCCGGTTCAAACCGGCGCCATTCTTGAATGAATTCGAGGAGAAGTCACCGGCAAAATACGGGCATAGGTCAAGATATCTAGCCGCATTCTCGCGCAGGGCGGCACCGGTCAGTGCCGGCCGCCTTCCAGATAAGCGGCGCGGATCTCGGGGCGCTGCAGCAATTCGGCGCCGCTGCCGGCCAGCGTGATCAGGCCATTGACCATGACATAGCCGCGGTGGGCGAGCTTGAGGGCATGGTTGGCGTTCTGCTCGACGATCAGCACGGTCAGGCCGTCCTGCCGGTTCAGTGTGCGGATGGCGTCGAAAATCTGCCGCGCGATGAGCGGGGCGAGCCCCAGCGAGGGTTCATCGAGCATGAGCAGGCGAGGGCGGCTCATCAAGGCGCGGCCGATCGCCAGCATCTGCTGCTCGCCGCCGGACAGGGTTCCGCCGCGCTGGGCGAAACGCTCCTTCAGGCGGGGAAACAGGGCGAACACGCGCTCGAGCGTGCTCTCCCGTTCCGCCGGCGTGCTCTCGGTGACGTCGGCCCCCATCTGGAGGTTCTCGGCGACGCTCATGCGCGGGAAGATGCGGCGGCCTTCGGGCGACTGCGCGATGCGCAAATGGGCGATCTCGTGGGTCGGGACGGCTGTGATGTCCTTGCCCTCGTACAGGATCTGCCCGGCGCGGGCGCGCGGCTTGCCGAAGATCGTCATCATCAGCGTCGACTTGCCGGCGCCGTTGGCGCCGATCAGCGCGACGATCTCGCCGGAATTGATGTCGACGTCGACGCCCTTCAAGGCCTCGATCTTGCCGTAGGCCGCGCGCAGCCCCCGGATCGCGAGCAGGGGGGATGCCGCCGTCACGATCCGCTCTCCATGACGGCCATGGCCTCTTCCTCGTCGGCGCCGAGATAGGCGGCGATCACCTTGGGATCGTCGCGCACCTCGCGCGGCGTGCCTTGTGCGATCTTCACGCCGTGATCCATCACCACGATGTGGTCGGAGATCTCCATCACGACCGACATGTCATGCTCGATCAGGAGGATCGACGTTCCAAGGTCGTTGCGGATCGATAGCAGGAGTTCGTTCAACGCGGCGCTCTCGCGCGCGTTGAGGCCTGCAGCCGGCTCGTCAAGGCACAGGAGTGCAGGCTCGGTGCACATCGCGCGCGCGATCTCGAGGCGGCGCTGATCGCCATAGGCGAGATTGCCGGCCGCATCGTCGGCGCGGTCGAGCAGGCTGACCCGCTTCAGCCAGTCGGTGGCGAGATCGATCGCGCGCTTTTCGGCGTCGCGATAGGCCGGCGCGCCGACAAGGCCGAGCAAGGTGAAGCCCGAGGCGCGCATCAGCATGTTGTGCTGCGCCACCATCAGGTTTTCGAGCACGGTCATCCCGGGAAACAGGCGGATATTCTGGAAGGTGCGCGCGACCTTGGCCTGCTTGGCGATACGGAAGTCGTTGAGCCGCTCGAGCGCGATTTCCCTGCCGTCATCGTGGGTGAGGCGGATGGCGCCGCCGGTCGGCTTGTAGAAGCCAGTGATGCAGTTGAACACGGTGGTCTTGCCCGCACCGTTCGGTCCGATCAGCGCCGTAATCTTGCGCCGCTCCGCCGCGAACGACAGGTCCTGCACGGCAACGATGCCGCCGAAGCGCATGGTGAGCTGATCGACGTGGAGGATACGCTCGCCGCTCATCCGTGGCCCTCCTTGACGAGGTCGGAGGAGATGGCTTGCGCCTTCTTCAGATAGACGGTCGGCGCGCGATGGCCGACGAGGCCCCGTGGCCGCCAGATCATGATCAGCACCATGGCCCAGCCGAACACCAGCATGCGATAGGTCTCGAGGCCGCGGAACAGCTCGAACCCGCCGATCATGGTCAGCGCCGCGAGCGCGACGCCGAGCTGCGAGCCCATGCCGCCGAGCACGACGATGGCGAGCACCAGCGCCGATTCCTGGAAGGTGAAGGATTCCGGGCTGATGAAGCCCTGGCGGGTGGCGAAGAAGGCGCCGGCGAAGCCGCCGAACATCGCGCCGGTCGCGAACGCCGTGAGCTTGGTCGTCGTGGTGTTGATGCCGAGCGCGCGGCAGGCGACCTCGTCCTCGCGCAAGGCCTCCCAGGCGCGCCCGATCGGCAGCCGGCGCAGGCGGATCGTCACCCAGTTGGTGAGCAGCGCCAGCGCCAGGATCAGATAGAACAGGAAGACGATACGGTGGGTCGGCGAATACTCGATGCGGAGCATGGCGGCCAGCCCATCGTCGGTGTTGCTCAGCGGAATGCCGAACAGGGTCGGACGCGGAATACCGGATACGCCGTTCGGTCCGCCGGTCAGACTCTGCCAATTGATCAGGACGAGGCGGATGATCTCGCCGAAGGCGAGCGTCACGATGGCGAGATAGTCGCCGCGCAGGCGCAGCACGGGAAAGCCGAGCAGCACGCCCCAGAATGCGGCGAGGATGCCGGCGAGCGGCAGGCAGATCCAGAACGACCAGCCGAAATTGGTGGCGAGCAGCGCGTAGGAATAGGCGCCGACCGCATAGAACGCGACGTAGCCGAGATCGAGCAGGCCGGCGAGCCCGACCACGACGTTGAGGCCCCAGCCCAGCATCACATAGGTCAGCACGAGAATGGCGAGGTCGAGGATGTAGCGCTGGTTATAGAAGATGACGGGCACCAGCAGCGTGAAGATCAGCAGCGCGGGTGCAAGGTAGCGGCCGACCAGCGACATGCCCTTCTGCACCGCTGGCGGCACCAGCTTCTCGGTGCCGGCCGGGCCGATCCATTGCCTGAGCAGCTCGATCACGATCGAGCCGCCGAACACGGCGGCGACGAGGGAGGCGAGCTCGCCGAATCGCGTCCAGTAAGTGAGCTGGCCGTCGGAGCCCGCCTCGGTGCGGATGCCGACCATCAGCGAGAACAGCACCAGCGCGATCACTGCGTTGATGAAGGCGGTCTTGAGGAGGGCGGGGATGCCCGTTGCAGGTTTGGTCGTGTGGGTCGAGGGAGCTGTCACGCGCGTCAGACTTTTTCGACTTCGGGACGGCCGAGCAGGCCGGTCGGCATGAAGATCAGCACGACGATCAGGATCGAGAACGCCGCGACGTCCTTGTACTCGACCGAGAAATAGGCCGACCAGAACGTCTCGATCAGGCCGATCGCGAGCCCGCCGAGCATGGCGCCGGGCAGCGAGCCGATGCCGCCGAGCACGGCGGCGGTGAAGGCCTTGATGCCCGCGACGAAGCCCATGAAGAAGTCGACCAGGCCGTAATAGAGCAGGTACATCAGGCCCGCGACGGCGGCGAGCGCGGCGCCGATCACGAACGTCATGGAGATGGTGCGGTCGACGTCGACGCCGAGCAGCGCCGCCATGGTCTGATCCTGCTCGCAGGCGCGCATGTCGCGCCCGAGCCGGGTGCGCGACACCAGCCAGGTGAAGATCGCCAGCAGCACGATGGTGGTGAGGACCACCATGATCTGGATGTTGGAGAGCTGGATCACGAAGCCGTCGGCGCTCTCGTGCAGCGTATAGCCGCCGGTGATGAAGGGCGGGATCGGCTTGACGCGGGCGCCTTGCGCCACTTGCGAATAATTCGTCAGCACGAACGACATGCCGATGGCCGACAGCATCGGGGCGAGGCGGAAGGAATGGCGCAGCGGCCGGTAGGCGATGCGCTCGATGGTCCAGCCATAGAGCGCGGTGATTGCCATCGACACCAGCAGCACCACGAGCAGGATCACGGGAACGGCCGTGAGGCCGAGCGAGATCAGGATCAGGAAGGTGATGAGGGCGATGAAGCCGCCGATCATGAAGACGTCGCCATGGGCGAAGTTGATCATGCCGACGATGCCGTAGACCATCGTGTAGCCAATCGCGATCAGGCCGTAGATGGAGCCGAGCACGAGGCCGTTGATGAGCTGCTGGGCGAAATAATCCATAAGCTGCCGTACCCAAACTTGACGCGGCTCAAAGGGAGCTCTTGCAGAGAGTTCTTGGGCCCCGGCAGCCCTTGAGCGTTCACATGGTTTTGTAACAGGAGGGAACTGGCGGCTGCAACTGGCCCGGTCTCCGCCTTAAGGCTTGTACAGAGATCATTTTGCCGCCGGGTTCCCGCACCTGCGAGGAACCGGGTTCCGCAGGCAACCAAAGTGGATGCGGGTCGTTGTCTTCCCTCTGACGTCCAACAAGGGAGTTTCCCCGAATGACGAAGCAGCAGAACCAGAATCCGGGTCAGCAGAACCAGAACCCCGGCCAGCAGCGCCCCGGGCAGCAGCAGGGCGGCGGTCAGAAACCCGGACAGCAGCAACAGAACGATCCGATGCGCCAGGGTGATCGCCCGGGCCAGCAGGGTCAGCAGGACAAGTAGTTTGGGAGCCCAGGAGTAAGAGGGTGAGGCCCTGCCGAGAGGCGGGGCCTTTTTCGTATTGAAGAGTCATTCCGGGGCGACTCGAAGAGCCGAACCCGAAAATCTCGAGATTCCGGGTCTGGGGCTGCGCACCCGAATGACGCCACGGGAGCAGGCAGTTAAGGTAAACAAAGGGTTTAAATTGCCGCCACAGTCTGATGCGAGTTAGCTCCGGCATGGCCGCCGCCTTCCATCGAAGGCGCGGCAAACCAGGCGGGAAGCGGATGTTCAGGAACTGGCGGATCGGCTCGGTCAACGGCGCGCTGCTGGCGGCCTATTTCATTCCCGTATGGAGCCTCGTCGCCTTCAACATCATTGTTGCGCCCGTGCACGGCCTTTACGAGCGGCCGAGCGTCGCGGTGGCGCTGTATCTGAGCGACCACCTGCAGATGGCGGGCATGGACACGGTGCGTGCCGCCTGGCTGCTGGCGCTCGGACGGCTGACCGTGGTGGCGTTCTTCGCGATCTATCTCGTGCTGCTCTGCATTCCCCGAACCCGCAAGGGCGGCGGCAGTGACGAGGCGCTCGGTATTGCGCTGGCGATCGGCAGCCTGATCTCCTTTGCCAGCATGGTGATGGCCTCGAAGGTCGGCGAGCTGGCCGCGCTTCGGCTGCACGCCACCGAGCTTCTGCTCTTGCTCGGTGCGGCCATCGTGGTCGTGATCGAGAAGCCGGCGGCTGCGCCGAAAACGGCCGAGCTCGCCGCGCCGCCGAATCTTCAGCCTTTAGGTCTTGAGCAGGCCGAGCTCCTGCACAATCGCTGAGGCTTCCTTGACCGCGTGGTTCGCCGCCGGCACGCCGCAATAGATCGCCTGCTGCAGCAGGATCTCCTTGATGTCGTCGGGCGTGAAGCCGCCCTCGGCGAGCGCCGCACGCACGTGCAGGCGGAATTCGTCCCATTGCCCGAGCGCGACCATGGTGCCGATCACGAGCACGCGCCGCGTGCGCTCGTCGAAATGCGGCCGCGTCCAGATCTCGCCCCAGGCGTAGCGGGTGATCAAGTCCTGGAAGTCGGTGTTGAACGCATTGCGGTTCGCGATCGACTTGTCGACCCAGGCATTGCCCAGCACCTTGCGGCGCACGTTCATGCCGGCATCGCGGCGCTTCTGGTCGTCCATTGTTTCCTCCTTCGTCATTGCGAGCGCAGCGAGGCAATCCAGGATCTTTCCGCGGCGGCAGTCTGGATTGCTTCGCTGCGCTCGCAATGACGAGTTGTGAGATCAGCGCTGCGTCAGGAACCCCACCACCGCATCCGTGAACGCATGCGGCTGCTCGACGTTCGAGATGTGCGCGGCGTCGATGATGGTCATGCTGGCGCCGGGAATGTTGGAGCGGATCAATTCGGCCGCCGAGATCGGCGTCGCCACGTCGTGGCGGCCGGCGATCACCAGCGTCGGGCTCTTGATCTTCGGCAGCAGCGCGCGCTGGTCCAGCGTCGACAGCGCCTCGCAGCAGGCGAGATAGCCTTCAACGGGGGACGCCAGCAGCATCGATTTCATCTTTGCGGTGATCGCAGGCTCGCGCTCGCGGAAATCCTGGGTGAGCCAGCCCGCGATCACGGCGTCGGCGACCGCGGCGATGCCGCCTTTTTTCACCGCCTCGATTCGTTCCAGCCATCGGGTCGGCTCGGCATAATAGCAGGAGGTGTTGGCGAGGATGAGCTTGCCGAACCTTTCGGGCGCATTGGCGCCGAGCCATTGCCCGACCATGCCGCCCATCGACAGGCCGCACCAATGCACCTTCTCGATGTTGAGATCGTCGAGGATCGCGAGCACGTCGCGGCCGAAGCGCTCCATCGTGTAGGGGCCGGGCGTAACGTTCGACTTGCCGTGGCCGCGGCGGTCGTAGCGGATGACGCGGAACACCTGCGTCAGCGCCTTCATCTGTGGCTCCCACATCTGCAGCGTGCAGCCGAGCGAGTTCGACAGCATCAAGGTCGGCCCGCCGTCGCGGCCTTCGACGGAGACGTTGAGGAGGCATCCGTCGGCATCGATCATGGGCATGCGGCGTCTCCACTCCTAATCTTGATCGAGGTTGTCGAGCAGCCGGTCGATCAACGCCTGTGACGCCCCTTGATAGGCCATCGGCTCGAACAATGCCGCAATTTTTTCCGGCGTAAGGTGCGCGGTGACTTGCGAATCGGCCGACAGCACCTCGCGCAGATGCTTCTTCTCGGCGACGGCGCGCTTGCTTGCGGCCTCGACGAGATGATGTGCATCGCTCTTGCCGATGGCTTCGGCGAGCGCGAAGGTCACGGCCTCCGCCATGATCAGCCCGTGCGTCGCATCGAGATTGCTGCGCATGCGGGCCGCATCGACCTCGAGACCCTCGGCGATATCGACGACGGCAGCCAACGCGCCGGAGGTGACCAGCATCAACTGCGGCAGCGTCGGCCATTCCGCGTGCCAGGGGCCGGCGCTGCGTTCGTGGTCTTGCACCTGCGCGGCGAAAATCGTCGCGGCGAGCTGCGGGGCCATGGTCGCGGCGCCCAGCGCGCTTGCGGCGGCGACCGGGTTGCGCTTGTGTGGCATGGTCGAGGAGCCGCCGCGGCCTTCGCCGGCCGGCTCGAACGCTTCGGCGACGTCGGTCTGCATCAGCAGCGAGACGTCGCGCGCGATCTTGCCGCAGCTGCCGGCGAGAATGGCGAAGCAGGATGCAGCCTCGGCGATGCGGTCGCGATGGGTATGCCAGGGCGCCTCTGGCAGCGGCAGGTTCAGCTCCTGCGCCAGCCGTTCGGCCACCGCGAGCCCCTTGTCGCCGAGCGCAGCGAGCGTGCCGGCGGCGCCGCCGAATTGCAGGGCGAGGCCCTCGCGGGAGAGCCGCCGCAGGCGGCAGCGGGCGCGGGCAAGGCTCGAGGCGTATTCGGCGGCCTTCAGCCCGAACGGCATCGGCAGCGCGTGCTGGAGCCAGGTCCGCGCCACCATCGCGGTATTGCGATGGCTGCGCGCCAGCGCGGCAAAGCCCTTGATGGCGCGGCTGAGGTCGGCGTCCAATGCGGCGATGCCGGCGCGCAGCGTCAGCATGGTCGCGGTGTCGATGACGTCCTGGCTGGTCGCGCCCCAATGCACGTAGCGCGCGGCCTCCGCGTCATTCTTGGCGACATTGGCGGTCAGCATCTTGACCAGGGGAATCGCGAGATTACCCGATCGCGTCGCGGCCTCCGCCAGTGCGGCGAGGTCGAAGCCATCGGCCTTGCATGCCGCCTCGATCGGTCCGACGGCGGATGCCGGAATCACCGCGCTGGCGGCCTCGGCGCGTGCCAGGGCTGCCTCGAAATCGAGCATGTTCTGCAGGGTCGACCGATCGTCGCAGATCGCGCGCATGGCGGCGCTCGACAGCATCGGTGCGAGCAGGGGGGAGATGGATGTGCTCATGTTGCGCGCGACCTAATCATCATGGCCCGGCCCTGCCAATCCCCCACCGCCCGCACACGTCATTTTGCAGTTGCGAATATGCATTGCACGTGACCGGGCGCCGGCCTTTTCTTTGCCGCGTCGCTGCGTTACTTGATCAGCAGTATAGTTGCGCGATCCGGGAGGCACCCTCATGGCCATGACGATGAACGGCGAAGTCCAGCTTGCGGCGCCGCGCGAGGCCGTGTGGGCCAAGCTCAACGATCCCGAGGTGCTGAAGGCCTGCATCCCCGGCTGCGAGGAGCTGGAGAAGACCGACGACGGCGGCTTCCGCGCGACGGCGAAAATGAAGGTCGGGCCGGTGTCGGCGCGCTTCAAGGGCAAGGTCACGCTGTCCGATCTCGACCCGCCGAACGGCTACAAGATTTCCGGCGAGGGCGAGGGCGGGGTGGCCGGATTCGCCAAAGGCGGCGCGGCCGTCAAGCTCGCCGAGAAGGACGGCGGCACGCTGCTCTCCTACGACGTCGAGGCGCAGATCGGCGGCAAGTTGGCGCAGCTCGGCCAACGCCTTATCAATGGCGCCGCCAAGAAGCTGGCCGACGAATTTTTCGCGAACTTCGCCAAGGCGGTGCAGGGCTGAAGGTCCAATACCTTTAGCATAGCGCCTTCGGCATGGCGCCTTGCGCCCTGGGCGATGTTGCCCCGGGGCATAATGGCCCATATGATGGGTTGGAATAATTATAAGAACCGCTTCGACGGGACCCGTTGGGGCGCTGATAGAGAGTGCTTATGGCAAAAATCTCCCTCATCGTGAACGGCAATCCTGTGACGGCCAACGTCGATCCCCGTACGCTTCTGGTGCAATTCCTGCGTGAGAATCTGCGGCTGACGGGCACCCATGTCGGCTGCGACACCTCGCAGTGCGGCGCCTGTGTCGTGCATCTCGACGGCAAGGCCGTGAAGTCCTGCACCACGCTGGCGGTGATGGCCGACGGTCACGAGGTCAAGACGATCGAGGGGCTGGCTGCCGACGGCGCGCCGCTGCATCCGATGCAGGAGGCCTTCCGCGAGCACCACGGCCTGCAGTGCGGCTTCTGCACGCCGGGCATGATCATGACCGCGATCGACATCGTGCACCGCAAGGGTCCCGAACTCGACGACCACACCATTCGCGAGGAGCTCGAAGGCAATCTCTGCCGCTGCACGGGCTACCAGAACATCGTGGCGTCGATCTCCGCCGGCGCCAAGGCGATGGCGAAATCCGATCTCGCGTAACGCGCACCCCGCGATCAGGACATTCAAATGTACGAATTCAAATATCATCGCCCCGGCACCGTGCGCCAGGCGGCCAACCTCCTGGTGAAGAACGAGGACGCCAAGGTGATCGCCGGCGGTCACACGCTGCTTCCCGTCATGAAGCAGCGCCTCGCGAGCCCACCGCATCTGGTCGACCTCTCCCACATCGAGGGGCTCAACACGATCGAGATGAAGGGCCGCTCGCTGGTGATCGGCGCCACCGCCAAGCACGCCGAGGTCGCGACCTCCGCCATCGTCGGCGAGGCGATCCCGGCGCTGGCGAATCTCGCCGGCGGAATCGGCGATCCCGCCGTGCGCCACAGGGGCACGATCGGCGGCTCGCTCGCCAACAACGATCCGACGGCCGACTATCCCGCCGCGGTGCTCGCGCTCGGCGCCACCATCGTCACCAACAAGCGCCGCCTCAAGGCGGAAGAGTTCTTCCAGGGCCTGTTCACGACCGCGCTCGAAGCGGACGAGATCATCACCAAGGTGATGTTTCCGCTGCCGAAGAAGGCCGCCTACGTCAAGTTCCGCAACCAGGCCTCGCGCTATGCGCTGGTCGGCGTGTTCGTGGCGCGGCGTCCGTCGGATGTGCGCGTTGCCGTCACCGGTGCGGGCTCCGAAGGCGTGTTCCGCGTCACCGCATTCGAGGAGGCCCTAAAGAAGCGCTTCGCCTCGAAGGCGCTGGAGGGCATCGCGGTAGGGGCGGAAGGCCTCAACAGCGACATCCACGGCAGCGCCGAATACCGCGCGCATCTCATCGGGGTGCTGACGCGCCGCGCCGTCGACGCCGCCAACGCCAAGGAATGAGCTGACCTCATTCCTCGGTCCAGACCTGTCCCGGTGAGGGCGTAGCGAGACTGGCTTTTTCATGACTTCAGCGGCCACTTCTTCCGGTGCTTTGCCGGCATCGGTCGATGCGATGCTCGAACTCTTGACGTCGCGCGGCTATCTCGCCGAGCGATCGCTGGCGACGGTGACGTATCTGTCGCTGCGCATGGGCCGGCCGCTGTTCCTGGAAGGCGAGGCCGGCGTCGGCAAGACCGAGATCGCAAAAGTGCTCTCGGCGGCGCTGGGGCGGAAGCTGATCCGCCTGCAGTGCTATGAAGGCCTCGACGTCTCCTCCGCGGTCTACGAGTGGAACAGCGCCGCGCAGATGATCGCGATCCGGATGGCGGAAGCCGCCGGCGACACCGATCGCGATCAGTTGTCGAGCGACATCTTCGCGGATCGCTACATGATCAAGCGGCCGCTGCTCCAGGCGCTGGAGCCCGACGTCGCGGGACCGCCGGTGCTGCTGATCGACGAGCTCGACCGCGCCGACGAGGCGTTCGAGGCGTACCTGCTCGAGATCCTCAGTGACTTCCAGGTGACCATCCCCGAATTCGGCACCGTGAAGGCACCGCACCCGCCGATCGTCATCATCACCTCCAACCGCACCCGCGAGATCCACGACGCGCTGAAGCGGCGCTGCCTCTATCACTGGGTCGATTATCCCGCCGCCGAGCGCGAGCTTGCGATCGTCAAGACGCGCGTGCCCGGCATCTCTGCCAAGCTGTCACAGCAGGTCGTGCGCTTCGTGCAGGCGCTGCGCAACCAGGACTTCTACAAGTCGCCGGGCGTCGCCGAGACCATCGATTGGGCCACCGCCCTGTCCGAGCTCGATGCCCGCTCGCTGACCCCGCAAGTGGTGGGCGACACGCTGGGCGCGCTGCTCAAGTACCAGGACG
This sequence comes from Bradyrhizobium sp. NC92, assembly GCF_025200865.1. Taxonomy (NCBI): domain Bacteria; kingdom Pseudomonadati; phylum Pseudomonadota; class Alphaproteobacteria; order Hyphomicrobiales; family Nitrobacteraceae; genus Bradyrhizobium; species Bradyrhizobium sp. NC92. Next base: position 5,465,540 of record NZ_CP104171.1, on the reverse strand, counting down.
ACATCACCCGCATGCAGGGCGAGACGCTGCAGAAGGTGCTGAAGGACGCGACGAGCGAGAATTGATCTCGCGTCAAATTGAGTTCGTCATTCCGGGGCGCGCGTCAGCGCGAACCCGGAATCCATTGGGCAGCGGCGACGGTGGATGAATGGATTCCGGGCTCGCGCCAAGTGGCGCGCCCCGGAATGACGGAGCGAGGATAGACCATGGCCATCAACCACCTTGCCCCCGAAAAGACCGAGCAATTCGCCGACAACATCGTCGGCTTCGCCCGCGCGCTGCGTGCCGCCGGCATGCCGGTCGGGCCGGGCGCCGTCATCGATGCCATGAGCGCGCTGCAGGTGATCGACATCGGCAACCGATCCGACGTCTTCACCACGCTGGAGGCGATCTTCGTCAAGCGTCACGAGCATGCGCTGATCTTCAAGCAGGCTTTCAACCTGTTCTTCCGTGCCTCGGAAGAGTGGAAGCACATGCTGGACTCGGTGCCGCTGCCGGACGAGGCCAAGAAGAAACCCCAGGCCGGCGCCCGCCGCGTCCAGGAGGCGATGTCGCAGCCGCGCATGACCGAGACGCCGCAGCACCAGGAGCAGGATTTGCGCCTGTCGGTTTCCGACAAGGAGATCCTGCAGAAGAAGGATTTTGCGCAGATGAGCGCGGCGGAGATCGCCGAGGCGCTCCGTGCCGTCGAGCGGATGCATCTGCCGCAGGCCGAGCTCTTGACGCGCCGGCAACGGCCCGATGCCCGCGGCCTGCGCCTCGACCTGCGCCGCACGCTGCGCGCATCCTTACGCACCGGCGGCGACATCATCGACCTCCATCGCCTCGGGCGGATCGAGAAGCCGGCGCCGATCGTGGCGCTGCTCGACATCTCGGGCTCGATGAGCGAATACACCCGACTGTTCCTGCATTTCCTGCATGCGATCGCGGATGCCCGCAAGCGCGTCTCGGTGTTCCTGTTCGGCACGCGCCTCACCAATGTCAGCCGGGCGCTGCGCCAACGCGATCCGGACGAGGCGCTGGCGAGCTGTTCGGCGTCGGTCGAGGACTGGGCCGGCGGCACCCGCATCTCGGCCTCGCTGCACAACTTCAATAAATTGTGGGCGCGGCGGGTGCTGAGCCAGGGCGCCATCGTGCTCCTGATCTCCGACGGACTGGAACGGGAGGCCGATTCCAGGCTCGCCTTCGAGATGGACCGGCTGCACCGGTCCTGCCGGCGGCTGATCTGGCTCAACCCGCTGCTCCGGTTTGGCGGCTTTGAGGCCAAGGCGCAGGGCATCAAAATGATGCTCCCCCACGTTGACGAATTCCGGCCCGTGCATAATTTGAGTTCGATCCAGGAGCTGATCACCACGCTCTCCCAGCCGCTGCCCCCGCATCACCGCAGCCTGATCCGCTCCGCAGCTTGAGAGGCCAGCCATGCTCGATCGCGACGAGGACATCCTGAAGGCGGCGGAGGACTGGCAGAAGGCCGGCCGAGGCGTTGCGCTGGCGACGGTCGTCGAGACCTGGGGCTCGGCGCCGCGCCCGGCGGGCTCCAGCCTCGTCATCAACGACGAAGGCACCTTCCTGGGCTCCGTGTCCGGCGGCTGCGTCGAGGGCGCCGTAGTCACCGAGGCCATGGACGTGATCGAGAGCGGCAAGCCCAAGATGGTGGAGTTCGGCGTCGCCGACGAGACCGCCTGGAATGTCGGGCTGTCCTGCGGCGGCACCATCCGCGTCTTCGTCGAGAAGGTCGGTTAGCCGTGAAGCTCGATATCCTGCACGAACTCAATGCCGAGCGCGCCGCGCGCCGGCCGGTGATCCTGGTGACCGACACCGAGAGCGGCGAGCAGCGCCTGGTGAAGGCGAAGGATTTCGCCAGGGATCCGCTGCGTGCCGAGCTGGACAAGCAGCTTCGCATGGGCAAGAGCGCCAGTGTCGAGGCCGGCGGCAAGAAGCTGTTCCTCAACGTCTACGCCCCGACGGCAAAGCTCGTCATCGTCGGCGCGGTCCATATCAGCCAGGCGCTGGCGCCGCTGGCGCGCTCGCTCGGTTATGACGTCACCGTGGTCGATCCACGCACGGCCTTCGCGAGCCCGGAGCGCTTTCCGGACATTCCGCTGATCGCCGAATGGCCTGATACTGCGCTGCCGCCGCTCAACGTCGACGCCTACACGGCGTTCGTCGCGGTGACGCACGATCCCAAGATCGACGACCCCGCGCTGCTGCACGCCTTCGAGCGCAACTGCTTCTACATCGGCGCGCTCGGCTCGCGGAAGACGCATGCCAAGCGTGGCGACCGGCTGCGGGCGCAGGGCGCCAAGGAAAGCGACATCGCGCGCATCCACGCGCCCATTGGCCTTGCGATCGGCGCGGTCTCGCCATCCGAGATCGCGGTGGCGATCATGGCCGAGATCACGGCCGTGCTTCGGCTGCCTCCCAAGGAAAAAGAAGAAGCGGCATGAAGTTCGGCCCGGCGAGCCCGAGGGATGCGATTGGCGGGGTGACCGTCCACACCCTGCGCCAAGGATCGCTGGTGCTGAAGAAGGGCACGACGATCGGGCCTGCCGAGGTCGAGGCGCTGGAGCGCGCCGGCATCAAGGACATCGTCGTGGTGCGCATGGAGGCGGGCGACGTCTCCGAGGACGTTGCGGCCGCCAGCATCGCGCTCGCCATCGGCGGCGAGGGCATCCATGTCGAGCGCGCTTTCACCGGCCGCGCCAATCTGTTCGCCGCGCGAGCGGGCGTGCTGGTGATCGACCGCGCCGCGGTCGACCGTATCAACAACATCGACGAAGCCATCACCTTTGCGACGCTCGCCGCCTACAAGCCGGTGGTCGAGGGCGAGATGGTCGGCACCGTCAAGATCATCCCGTTCGGCGTCGAAGCGAGTTTGCGCGATGCCGCGGTGAAGGCGGCGGGCAAGGACGTGTTGAAGGTGGCGCCTTACGTGATCAAGCGCGTCGGCGTGGTCTCGACGCTGCTGCCGGGCCTGTCCACCAAGGTGATCGACAAGACCCTGCGCGTCACCGCCGAACGGCTGGCCCCGGCCGGCGCCAGCATCATTGCCGAGCGCCGGGTCCCGCACGAGGAGCAGGCGCTGTCGGCCGCGATCAAGGAATTGCTTGGGCTCGGCGCCGAGCTCGTGATCGTCTTCGGCGCGTCAGCGATCGCCGACCGCCGCGACGTGATCCCGGCGGCGGTGACCGGAATCGGCGGCGAGATCGAGCATTTCGGCATGCCGGTCGACCCCGGCAATCTCTTGCTGATCGCCCGCGCCGGCGACGTGCCGGTGCTGGGCGCGCCGGGCTGCGCGCGCTCACCGGTCGAGAACGGTTTTGACTGGGTCTTGATGCGGCTTCTCGCCGGCATCGAGGTGACGCGGTCCGAACTGATGGGCATGGGCGTCGGTGGCCTCTTGATGGAGATCGTGACGCGGCCGCAGCCGCGCGCCAAGCCCGAGACCGAGGGCAACAGCCAGGTCGCAGCCATCGTGCTCGCGGCGGGCCGCTCGACGCGGATGGGCGGACCGAACAAGCTGCTCGCCGAGCTCGACGGCAAGAAGCTGGTGCGCCTCGCGACTGAGCAGGCGCTGGCCTCCAAGGCATCCGAGGTGATCGTCGTCACCGGTCATCAGGCCGAGCTGGTCGAGCAGGCGCTGCAAGGCCTGAAGGTGAAATTCGTCCGCAATCCTGACTTCGCCGGTGGCATCGCAAGTTCTGTGAAGGCCGGCATCGCGGCCGTGCCCGAGACCTGCGACGGCGCCGTGGTGTGTCTCGGCGACATGCCGCTGATCGACGCCGGCCTGATCGACCGGCTCATCGACAGTTTCGCGCCGGACCGCGGCAACCTCATCGTCGTGCCCGTCAGCGAAGGCCGCCGCGGCAACCCCGTGCTGTGGTCGCGCCGCTTCTTCAAGGAGCTGATGACGCTCGACGGCGACATTGGCGCGCGGCATTTGATCGCCAAGCACACCGAGGCCGTCGCCGAGGTGCCGGTGGACGGCGAGAGCGCCTTCCTCGACATCGACACGCCGCAGGCATTGGAAGCGGCAAGACGCGGATGAGGGTGCCGTAGGGTGGGCAAAGGCGCGCAGCGCCGTGCCCACCGTCTCGTCATTGCGATCGACAATTCGTGGGCACGCTGCGCTTTGCCCACCCTACGGCGCCTCCCAAGCCTCCCGATTTCAACCACCCATTCACCATCTGGAAACGACCGCCGCTTAGAGTTGCCCCGACCTGCCTTGGGGGGAGGGGTTTTTCCATGGCTTCGAACGTCGTCGCGCGCCGTTGCGCGATGTTTTTCTTTGCGCTGTCCGTTTGCGTCGCCGGGGCTCGCCACATCACGGATGCGCACGCGGCCGGCGCGTTTGCAGTCGGCAAGTGCGGCGCCTACGGCCAGGCCTTTGACTATGGCCACGAGCACGAGGCGCGTGCGGCGGCCCAGAAGCAATGCAAGGGCGATTGCACCACCGTGACGATGAAGCGCGCCTGCGCTGCGATGTCGGTCGATATGACCAATCCCTGCGGCGCCTATGGCTACGCCGTCAAGCCGAAGATCTCGGCCTCGCTCAATGCCGCTACGCGCGAATGCTACAAATACGGCGGCAAGGAATGCGTGATCCGCGCCTGGGCCTGCGACGCGAAAGGCTGATTCCTCTTGCTGTCGTGATGGGGCGTTGCGTAGCATCGCCTTGGGAATGACAGTGGAAGGCCCATATGCAGTTCGACACCAAGATCGCCGTCGTGATCCGCACCGATCTTCAAGCCTGGCAGAAGCTCAACGTCGCGTCCTTCCTCACCAGCGGCATCGCCGCGGCCTTTCCGGAATGCATCGGCGAAGCCTATGAGGACGCCTCGGGCACCAAGTATCATGCGCTGATCGGCCAGCCGATTCTGATCTACGGCGCCGATGGTCCTGCATTGTCGCGCGCGCTGGACCGCGCGCTCACCCGCAACGTCAAGGCGGCGGTCTACACCGAGGACATGTTCAAGACCACGCACGACGCCGCCAACCGCGAGGCGGTGAGGGCGGTTGCGCGCGCCGATCTCAATCTCGTCGGCATCGCCATGCGGGCCGAGCGCAAGGTGATCGACAAGATCGTCGATGGCCTGAAGTTTCATAGTTAGTCGCACCGCTCAAAAGCTCCATCGTCATTGCGAGCGCAGCGAAGCAATCCAGAATCGTTTGGCGCAGGTTTTCTGGATTGCTTCGTCGCTTCGCTCCTCGCAATGACGGAGTGCTGCTCACCCCGGCGGCATGCCCTCGAATTTGATCAGGCCGGCGTCGAGAGGGTCCCACTCATGGCCGCGCGCGGCGAAGGTCACCGCCTGCGGCTTGTAGCGGGCGGGCTCGTCGAGGCTTGCCGCGCGGATCGTGAAGACGTCGGGCTGCGCGGCGAAGGTCATGTAGACGGCTACGCCGCATTGTGTGCAGAAGCCGCGCGTCTTCACCTTGCCGCTGTCGGCGACCATGTCCCAGTGCCTGGCATCGCCCGTCAGCGTGACACCGGCGCGCGCGAAGGTCGCGTACGAGCCATGGCCGCTGCCGCTTTCCCGCTGGCAGTCCCGGCACTGGCAGTGATTGCTGAAGAGGGGCTCCCCTTCGATCGAATAGCGGATGGCGCCGCAGGCGCAGCCGCCGGTATAGGGCTTTTCCATCGCGATATCTCCCACTCAACCTTCGCCGCTGATCTCATCGAGCTTGCGAACGACCTTCTTCCAGCCGCCGCTCATCACCGTGTAGGCCGACTCGTTCCTGGGCAGGACGAAGCCCGCATGGACGAGGCGGATCCGCGTGCCGGCTTCGACCGGGGTGAGGGACCAGGTCACGACGGTGTCGAGCGGTGCGCCATAGCCGGTGTTGCGCTCGTCGCCACCCTTCCAGGCGTAGACGAGGCGCCTGAGGGTCACGACCTCCAGAACCCGGCAATGGATCACGCCGTCCCATTTGCCGCCCGGGGTGGTCTGGAAGGTGAAGGCCTTGCCTTCGACGGCTTCAAAGCCGGTCGGCTGCATCAGCCAGCGCCCGATCAGCTGCGCGCTGGTCAGCGCCTTCCAGATCGTCTCGGCTGTGTGAGGGAAGACCTCGTCGATGACGATGTCTCTTGTGTCGGCTTTCAACGCGGCAGCACTCACGGGTCGATCTCCTTCAAGAGGTCACGCAGGTTCTGGAAACGCTCGCGCCAGAACACGCCGTAATGGTTCATCCAGGTGACCAGCGGCTCGAGTCCTTGCGGCGCGGCGCGGTAATAGACGTTGCGGCCCTCAGCGCGCTCGGCGACGAGGCCGGCCTGCTTCAGTGACTTCAGGTGCTGCGAGATCGCGCCCTGGGTCACGCCGCTGCCGCGCGTCAGCTCGGCGACGCTGATCTCCTTGCTGTGGAACACGCGCTCGAACACGGCGCGGCGGGTCGGATCGGCAAGGGCGCGCATCACGGTGGTGACGGGGTTTGGAGCGGCTTCGATCATGAAATCAAATTAGCGAATACTAATGCATTAGTCAACACTAATTCGTCTGCTGAATGGCCTGTTCTTTGCGGTCTTGACTATGACTGACTAGTCAGTCATAAATTTCAAATGACGAAGAAACCGACCAAAGCCGCTGTGCCCTCTCCGGCCTCCCACGCGACCGGTCCTGCGCCTGCAGGCCCCGATGCGGCACCTGCCTCGAACCGCGCCACGCGGGCAGCGGAGCGGCGTGCGGCGATCGTCGAGGCGGCGATGGAGGAGTTCATCGCGCGCGGCTTTGCGGCGACCAGGCTCGACGACATCGCCAAGCGCGCCGGCGTCGCCAAGGGCACGATCTACCTTCACTTCAAGGACAAGGAATCGATGTTCGAGGAGCTGGTGCGCATCGTCATCGTTCCCGTGGTCGCACGGCTGACCACGCTGCCGCCGCCGGCGGGCTCGGTGCGCGACCTCGTCGAGACGTTCGCCGGCAACTTCCTGAAGGAGGTGATCGGCACCAGGCGCGGCGATCTGGTGCGCCTGATCGTGGCGGAGGGGCCGCGCTTTCCGTCGGTCGCCGACTTCTACTACCGCGAGGTGGTCTCGCGCGGGGTCGCCGCGATGCGCGCGCTGATCGAGCTCGGCATCGCCCGCGGCGAGATCCGGCAGAAGGACCTCGCGCGCTATCCGCAGATCCTGGTCGCGCCCGCGATGATCGCCGTGATCTGGCAGAGCTTGTTTGCGCGGCATGCGCCGCTCGACGCGCAGGAGATGCTGCGCGTGCATCTCGATTTGATTTTTGGCGAACGGAGGACGACATGAGGTCGTCGCAAACAATTTCTGTTCTGGCATTGCTCGCTGTGCTCGCAACCGGGCTTGCCGGGTGCAAGGAGAAGCGCGATCCCGGCTTCCAGGGCTGGGTCGAGGCCGACATGATCTTCGTCAGCCCGGACGAAGCCGGGCGGGTCACCAAGCTCAACGTCCGCGAGGGCGACGAGGTCAAGGTCGGCGATCATCTCTATTCCGTCGATGACGATCTTCAGCTTGCCGACCTCAACCAGCAGAAGGCGACGCTCGCGAACGCGCAGCAGACCTATGACCGTGCGGCTTCGCTGAACAAGACCGGCTCCGGCACGCAGGCCAATCTCGATTCCGCCGTGTCCGCCCTGCGCGTCGCGGAGGCGCGGGTGGCGACCTCGGAGACGCGGATGGCGAGGCGCAAGGGCTTCGCGCCCGTCGCCGGCACCATCCAGCAAATCTATTTCCGCGAAGGCGAGATGGTGGCGGCGCAGCGGCCGGTGCTCTCGATCATGCCGCCCGGCAACATGAAGCTGCGCTTCTTCGTGCCGGAGACCGAGTTGCCGAAGCTCGCGATCGGCGACACGGTGCGCGTGTCCTGCGACAATTGCGCCGCCGATCTCACCGCGAAGATCTACTTCATCGCGACCTCGGCCGAATACACGCCGCCCGTCATCTACAGCCTCGAGGAGCGCAACAAGCTGGTCTATCTGATCCAGGCGCGACCCTCGCGGCCCGATGCCTTGCGCGTCGGACAGCCGATCGACATCTACCTAAATCCGAAGACCCCGGTGGCGGACAAGCGATGAGCACCGGCAACGGCAACGGCATCGCCATCGACGTCAAAGGCCTGACGAAATCATTCGGCGGCCGCGAGGTCGTGCACGATCTGTCGATGCAGGTGAAGCGCGGCTCGATCTACGGCTTCCTCGGTCCCAACGGCTCGGGCAAGACCACGACCATCCGCATTCTCTGCGGCCTGCTCACGCCTGACAGCGGCGAGGGCACCTGCCTCGGCTACGACATCCGCCGCGATGCCGAGAAGATCAAGCGCCAGGTCGGCTACATGACGCAACGCTTCAGCCTGTACCAGGACCTCTCGGTGCGCGAGAACCTCGAATTCGTCGCGCGGCTCTATGGCCTCACCGACGCGCGCGGCGCCGCGCGCGACATGATCAAGCGGCTCGGGCTCTCGGGGCGTGAGGAGCAACTGGCCGGCGAGCTCTCCGGCGGCTGGAAGCAGCGGCTGGCGCTGGGGGCCTGCACGCTGCCCAATCCACAATTGCTGCTGCTGGACGAACCGACCGCCGGCGTCGATCCCAAGGCGCGGCGCGATTTCTGGAACGAGATCCACGCCCTCGCCGCCGAGGGCCTCACCGTGCTGGTCTCGACCCATTACATGGACGAGGCCGAGCGCTGCCACGAGATCGCTTACATCGCCTACGGCTATCTGCTGGCGCACGGCACGGTGGAGGAGGTGATCGCGAAATCGGCGCTGACGACCTACACCGTCACGGGCGAAGACCTGAACGAGCTCGGCAGCGCGCTCACGGGGAAGCCCGGCATCGACATGGTGGCGCCGTTCGGCACCTCGCTGCATGTGTCCGGTCGCGACGTCCCGGCGCTCGAAGCCAGCATCGCGCCCTGGCGCGAGAAAAGCGGACTGCACTGGCAGAAGTCGCAGCCCTCACTCGAAGACGTGTTCATTGAGCTGATGGGGCGCTCCAAGGATAATTTCCAATGAGCGCAGTCGACCATCCTGCACCACGGCGCGAAATCCGCGAGCGGTTCGGCTTTTTGCGGCGCTCCTACGCGATGCTGATCAAGGAGTTCATCCAGCTGAGGCGCGACCGCGTCTCGTTCGCGATGATCGTGATGCTGCCGGTGATGCAGCTCATGCTGTTCGGCTATGCCATCAACACCACGCCGCACCATCTGCCGAGCGCGGTGCTGCTCCAGGAGGATTCCGATCTCGCCCGCTCGATCCTGAAGGCGCTGGAGAACACCGCCTATTTCCGCTTCCTCTATGAGGTGCACGACGTCGATGATTTCGACAATCTCCTGAAATCCGGCAAGGTGCTGTTCGGGGTCGAGATCCCGCGCGGCTTCGAGCGGGCGGTGCGGCGCGGCGACAGGCCGGCGCTGCTGGTTGCGGCCGACGCCACCGATCCGATCGCGGCGAGCTCGGCGATCGGCTCGCTCGGCATGGTCGTGCAGACCGCGCTCAAGCACGACCTCTATATCGGCGATCCCCCGGAGATGCCGTTCGAGATCCGCGCCCATGCCCGCTACAACCCGGCAGCTAGCTCCAGCCTCAACATCGTGCCAGGCCTCGTCGGCACCATCCTGACCATGACCATGCTGATTTTCACCGCGCTGTCGGTGACGCGCGAGGTCGAGCGCGGCACCATGGAGAGCCTGTTGTCGATGCCGATCAAGCCGGTCGAGGTGATGTTCGGCAAGATCATCCCTTACGTGCTGGTCGGCTTCGTCCAGGCCTTCCTGATCATCGGCATCGGCGTCGGCCTGTTCGGCGTGCCCGTGCTCGGCAATCTCGTTCTGCTGGCGCTGCTCTCGACGCTGTTCATCACCACCAATCTGTCGATCGGCTACACCATCTCGACATTGGTGCAGAACCAGCTCCAGGCCATGCAGATGTCGATGATGTTCTTCCTGCCGAGCATTCTGCTCTCGGGCTTCATGTTCCCGTTCGCAGGCATGCCGGCCTGGGCGCAATATCTGGGCGAGGCCTTGCCGCTGACCCATTATTTGCGAATCGTCCGCGCCATCATGCTGAAGGGCGCGACCATGCAGAATTTGCATTTCGACGCGCTGGCGCTGGCGGCCCTGATGCTGCTCGCCATGACCGTCGCCGTGACGCGCTTCCGCCGTACGCTGGATTGAGGCACAATACCCCGGAATCGAGGGGCGGAATGGCCAAGTTTGCGAGCAGGAAGGCGCGGCAGCATGCCGCCTTGTCGGAGGACTTCGAGCGCGAGCTGACGCGGGAGGTGCTGCGCACCGAGCTGTTGCGGGTGCGGGCATTGATCGCGACCGGCTGCGTCATGACGCTGTTCCTCACCGCGGTCTATTTGGTCGATCCCGCCGTGGTGAACCGGGTCTGGCGCGGCACCGAAGGGCTCGCCGAAGTCTACGGCCTGCTCGTCGGCTTCATTTTGTTCGAGGTCTGGGTCCACACCCAGATCAGGAAGAACCTCCGCCTCGATCGCGACGTGCCGGTGGCCAGGCGCTATATCGGCACGCTGATCGAGACATCGCTGCCGACCGTGATCCTGATCCTGCAGATCCGGACCATGGGCGCGACCCAGGCCCTCGGCTTCGCCGTGCCGCTGATGTATTTCATTTTCGTCATCCTCTCGACGCTGCGGCTCGATTTCTGGCTCTCGACCTTCACCGGCTTCGTCGCTGCTGCCGAGCTGTTCGCGGTCGCACTGGTCTACGATCCCTCGAGCAGCGTCGGCGAGCCCCAGCTCTATTTTCACGCCGTCCGCAGCACCATCATCCTGATCTGCGGCGTGCTCGCGGGCGCCGTCGGCGCGCAATTGCGGCGGCAGTTCGCCGCGAGCATCGCGGCCGCCACCGCGCGCGACCGGGTCACCAATCTGTTCGGCCAGCACGTCTCGCCGCAGGTGGTGGAGCGGCTGATGACGGCGGGGCCGCGCACCGGCGGCGATGTCCGCCGCGTCGCGGTGATGTTCGTCGATTTCCGCGGCTTCACGACCGGTGCGCAGTCGCGTACGCCCCAGGAGGTGGTCGACCGGCTCGACGGCGCCTTCGCCGTGCTGGTCGACATTCTCGACCGCGAGGGCGGCATCGTGAACAAGTTCCTGGGTGACGGCTTTCTCGCGCTGTTCGGCGCGCCGCTGGAAGCATCCGACGCCGCGCACCGCGCGGTCGCCGCCGGCCGCGAGATGCTGCGGGCGATGGATCGCATCAACGCGGAGAGCAGCTGGCCGCTGCGGATCGGGATCGGCATCCATTTCGGCGAGGTCGTCGCCGGCAATATCGGCTCGCCCCGGCGCAAGGAATACACCGTCATCGGCGACACCGTGAACTTCGCCTCGCGGCTCGAGGCGCTGAACAAGGAGTTCGGCTCGCAGCTCCTGATCTCCGCATCCGTGCGCGAGGCGCTGGGCGAAGACGGCAACGATGCCGTCGCGCTCGGCGAGGTTGAAGTGCGCGGCTATGACGAGAAAGTACCCGTGTATCAGCTGGGGTAGCGCGCTTCGCAAATCGGTGTGCGCAGTTCTCTTTCATCCAAGCGATTGCTCCGATTGCACTCAATTTTGGGGCATGACGAGCGATGTTGTCGGCTTGTAGAGTGCCGCGCGATGCGGCCGGTCGTGGCCGCGACTTGCATGGGGAAGTGACGATGCAGCGCCGCTACATCACCGTCGACGTGTTCACCGACCGCGCCTTCGGCGGCAACCAGCTTGCCGTGGTGCTCGATGCCGGCGGGCTCACGACCGCGCAGATGCAGGCGATCGCGACCGAGTTCAACTATTCCGAGACCACCTTCGTGTTGCCTCCGCGCGACAAGGCCAATGATGCGGAGGTGCGCATCTTCACGCCGGTCCAGGAGATTGCCTTTGCGGGCCATCCCAATGTCGGCACCGCCTTCGTGCTCGCCTCGATGGCGAAAGAGCCGAAGCCGCGCCTGCTGTTCGAGGAGAAGGCCGGGCTCGTCCCGGTCGAGATCGTGCGAGAGCGGGGCAGGGTGATCAGAACCGAGCTCACCGCGCCGCAGCCGCTGCAGCGACTGTCGCGGCTGTCGGCTGCCGAAGCTGCGAGCTGCGTCTCACTCGTTGCCGACGACATCAAGACCGACAATCACGAGCCTGAGATCGTCACCGTCGGAAACGCGTTTCTGGTGATGGAGCTGCATTCGCGCGAGGCGCTGAAGCGGGCCCGGCCCGATGCGGCAGCCTTCAGCAAGGTCTTGCCGCGCGAAGGTGCTCGCTCGGTGTGGTTCTATACCCGCGACGTGCCCCCGGCGGAGGCGCCTTGCGAGCGGCAGGCGCGCATGTTCATGCGTGGTGCCAGCGGTCTCGTCGAGGATCCCGCCACCGGCAGCGCCACGGTTGCCGCCGCCGCGCTGTTCGCCGACCTCGATCCCGCGCGCGACGGTGAGCTGAAGCTCACTGTAGGCCAGGGTTTTGACATGGGCCGCCCGAGCATCCTCTCGACGCGCGTGCGCAAGCAGGATGGCAAGGGCGTGTCCGCTCACGTCGGCGGCGCTTGCGTGCCGATGATGGAGGGGACGTTTAGGTTGGCGGGGGAGGGCTGAGCCTCCCCACGTGTCATTCCGGGGCGCGACGAAGTCGCGAGCCCGGAATCCATTCATCCACCACCTCTGGCGCTCGATGGATTCCGGGTTCGCGCCAAGAGGCGCGCCCCGGAATGACTGCGACCCCTACACCTGCCGCCCCGCCAAGTTCTTCACCGCAACCCCGTCGCGCTCCTCGATGATCTCCGCGATCATCTGGCGGTGGCAGTGGGTGTGGTCGCGCTCGTAGCAGAGCAGGCACACCGGGCCGGCCTTCTTCACCAGCGCCGAGAGCTCGTCCATCTCTTCTTTCGCCTGCGGCGTCTTCAGGTGTTTTGAATAGATCTTCTCCAGCACGTCGTATTGACCGCCGCGCGCGGCGAGGCGGCCTTCCTTTGGCGTGCCGAGCGCGGCGAGATGGACATAGCCGATGCCGCGCTCGTCGAGGCCCGCCGAAAGCTGCTTCTTGGAAAAGCCCGGCCGGCGCGACGACGTCACCGCGCGCACGTCGACCACGAGCTTGACGCCGGCCTGTTCCAGCTCGTCCAGCACGGCCTTGGGCGGCGTCTGCTCATAGCCGATGGTGAACAGCTTCTTCGCCTTTGCCATGTGAACCTCAGCTCACCCGCGCGATCAATTCCATGGCGCCGTGGGGCGCGCGCACCTTGCCCTCGTGGATGACATAGGCGAACACGTCGCGCGGCTCCTTCTTCGGCCTGGCCTTATCAACCTTCGGCAGGTCGTCGGGTTCACCGCCCGAAGCCCAGGCCTGGAAGCGCTCGGCCCAGGCATCGAGCTGCTTCGGCGGATAGCAGGTCTTGATCTCGTCATTGCCCTTCTGCAGCCGCGCATAGACGAAATCGCCGGCGACGTCAGCGATGGCAGGATATTTGCCGTGCTCGGCGAACACCACGGGCGTCTCGAACTCGCGGATCAGCGTCACGAAGTCCGGCGTGCAGAAGCTGTCGTGGCGGACCTCGACGACATGGCGCAGCGCGCGCCCCTCCAGCTTGCGCGGCAACAGCTCCAGGAACTTGCCGAAATCGGCGCCGTCGAACTTTTTCGTCGGCGCGAACTGCCACAGCACCGGCCCAAGATGATCGCCGAGTTCCAGTACGCCGGAATCGTAGAACCGCTTGATGGAATCGCCGGCCTCCGCGAGTACGCGGCGGTTGGTCGCGAAGCGCGGTCCCTTCACCGAGAACACGAAGCCCTCAGGCACCTCGCTCGCCCATTTGCGAAAGCTCTCCGGCTTCTGCGAGCCGTAGTAAGTGCCGTTGATTTCGATCGAGGTCAGCTTGGAGGCGGCATAGGACAGCTCCTTCGCCTGCGCCAGCTTCTCCGGATAGAACACGCCGCGCCAGGGCTCGAAGGTCCAGCCGCCGATGCCGATGAAGATGTTGCCGGATTTTTTGGACGCAGTTTTTGCTTTGGCCACGGGAGGATCTCGCATCGACGGGGAGGGATCTCATCCTAATCAAACCAGATGTGATTGGCCAGTTGGCCGGCCCCGTCTAAGCTCGCGACCGGACCCGCGAAGAAGGAGAACAAGATGCGGATGCTGCTGGTGGGAATAGCGCTCGTCATGATGACATCTGCTGCCATGACAAATTATGCCGTGGCGGATGACGACGACGCGAAGGGCGCGCAGAAGCTCGCCCAGCAGGGCCGCGACGATTACTGGCATTGCCTGGCGCGGGAATATTCGCGCGACTCCAATCAGGGCCTGTCGGAGCAGGATTTCGGCCGCTCGGTTGCGGGCGCCTGTCCTTCTGAGCGGCAATATTACCGGGTGGCGCTGCTCGACTATCTCACCACGCAATATCCCAGCATCGATGCCGGCGCCCATCTCGCCACCGCGAACAGGGCGGTGGAGGCGGCGCAGAAGGACATCGTGATGGCCTTCGTCAAGCATCGGCCGCCGGCGAAGTAGCCCGTCGCTAGTGCTGTCTGTGAGCTCTTCCGGCCGCGCGCGCATCCGTGGTATCAGTGGGCCGGTCTGGAGCGGGGATGGACTTGCATGTCGTCTGAGTCGGTGGGTGGCATTCTGGGGGCGATCGTCGCGGCGGTCGTGCTTGCGGTTGCCGTCGTGTTCGGGCCGATCGGCCAATACGGCAAGCCGCCCAAGCCGGCGAAGGTCGAGCCCGCCCCGGCGGCACCGGCAGCCCCCGCCGCGCCCGTGCCGCGCGGGCCGATCATCCGGGAAGTGCCCAACCAATAGGGCATGAAAACCGGGTTTCCGCCCCTTGCGGAACGCCTTTGCCGTCCCCATCTAGCTTCTAACAGCGACGTTGAGCGTAAGACCTCCGTCGCTGGGACGACCTTGGAATAGGTTAAGGCCTGCGCCGGATGTACGCGCGGCCCGCCGTTCCGGGGTCGTTGGCATTTTAGGGCCCTTTTCGGCCATTCCCCAGAACCCCGGCTTGGCAGCGCAGGATGCGGCGGATATACGCTGCCGTCATGAACGAAGCGATCAGACCGGGCATCGACAACCAGGCTCAAGAGGGGCCGGAACTGTCGGTCATCGTCCCGACTTTCAACGAGCGCGACAACGTCACGGTGCTGTACCGGCGCCTGGAGGCGACGCTCGCCAACGTTGCCTGGGAGGTCGTGTTCGTCGACGACAACTCGCCGGACGGCACCTGGGACGTCGTGCGCGAACTGGCGCAGCGCGACAGCCGCGTGCGCTGCGTCCGCCGCATCGGCCGCCGCGGCCTGTCGGGCGCCTGCATCGAGGGCATCCTCGCCTCCAGCGCGCCCTATGTGGCCGTGATCGATGCCGACCTCCAGCACGACGAGACGCAGCTGCCCAAGATGCTGTTGCTGCTCGCAAGCGATCAGGCCGACCTCGTCGTCGGCAGCCGCTACATCGAGGGCTACAAGAGCGAAGGCTTCAACAAGCAGCGCGCCGGCGCCAGCGCGCTCGCGACCGAGGTCGCCAAGAAGATGCTGCGGGTCGAGATTGCCGATCCCATGAGCGGCTTCTTCATGATCCGCCGCGACCGCTTCGAGCAGCTCGCACCGAAGCTCTCCGTGCACGGCTTCAAGATCCTGCTCGACATCGTCGCGACCGCGCATGGCAGCTTGCGCGCGGTCGAGATACCCTACACCTTCGGCGCCCGCCAGCACGGCGAGAGCAAGCTCGATTCCATGGTTGCGCTCGACTTCCTCGGTCTCGTCTTCGCCAAGCTGACCAACGACGTCGTCTCGCTGCGCTTCATCCTGTTCGCGATGGTCGGCGGCTTCGGCTTGGTGGTGCACCTGACCACGCTGTTCATCGCGCTTCGCCTGTTCAACGCGCCATTCGCGGAGGCGCAGGCCGCCGGCGCCATCGTCGCCATGACCAGCAATTTCATCCTCAACAACTTCCTCACCTATCGCGACCAGCGGCTGAAGGGCTTTGCGCTGCTGCGCGGCCTGATCGCCTTCTACATCGTGTGCAGCGTCGGCCTGCTCGCCAATGTCGGCGTCGCCTTCTCGGTCTACGACCAGGAGCCGATCTGGTGGCTGGCCGGCATGGCCGGCGCGCTGATGGGCGTGGTGTGGAACTACGCGATGTCCGGACTGTTCGTCTGGCGCAAGAAATAGCGCGACATGGGCGGAGCTGACGCGCGGATCGTCCGCAATACCGCGCTGCTGATTCTCGCGCTGGTGGGATTGCGGCTCGTTGCAGCCGCGTTCACCCCGATCACGTTCGACGAAGCCTATTACTGGATGTGGTCGAAGAGCCTCGCCGGAGGCTATTACGACCACCCGCCGATGGTCGCCTATGTCATCCGCGCCGGAACCATGATCGCGGGCGATACCGAGCTCGGCGTCCGCCTCGTCTCGATCCTGCTGGCGCTGCCGATGAGCTACGCCGTCTATCGCTCCGCCGCGATCCTGTTCGGCGGCGCACGCGTGGCCGCGACCAGCGCCATCCTGCTCAATGTGACGCTGCTTGCTTCCGTCGGCACACTGATCGTCACGCCCGATGCGCCGCTGCTGGTCGCCTCAAGCTTCGTGCTGTTCTTCCTCGCCAAGGTGCTGGAGACGGGACGGGGCGCCTGGTGGCTCGCGGTCGGCGTGGCGGTCGGCGCGGCGCTGCTGTCGAAATACACCGCGATGTTCTTCGGGCCGGCGATCCTGATCTGGCTCGCATCCGTGCCAAAACTCCGGCGCTGGTTTCTCTCGCCCTGGCCCTATCTCGGCGGCCTCGTGGCCCTGGCGCTGTTCTCGCCGGTGATCCTCTGGAATGCAGACCATCAATGGGTCTCGTTCGCAAAGCAGCTCGGCCGCGCCAGGATCGAGGACTTCCGCCCCGTCTTCATCGCCGAGCTGATCCCGACCCAGATCGCGTTCGCAACGCCGCTGGTCTTCATCCTCGGCGCAATGGGCCTGCACGCGCTGACCTGGCAGCGCGCCGGCGCGCTGGCCTCGCGGGTGCTGATCGAGACGATGTTCTGGACCATCGTCGCCTATTTCGTCTGGCATTCGCTGCATGCCCGCGTCGAGGCCAACTGGTTCGCACCGGTGTATCCGCCGTTTGTCATAGCCGCGGCCGCCGCCGCCAATCTCGCGCAGTGGAAGCCGCGTCAGCGGCGCCTCGTCGACTTTTGCCTGCGCTGGGCCGCGCCGGTGGGCATCGTCATGTTCGCAGCCCTGATCGTGCAGGCCAATACCGGCTGGTTGTCCGGATATCGCCGCGATGCCACCGTGCGCAGTGTCGGTGTCGGCTGGCGCGAGCTCGCGGCCGGAATCGAAGCGGTGCGCGCGCGCAGTGGTGCGACCTGTGTGCTCGCGCAGGATTACGGCACCACGAGCTGGCTCGCGTTCTATCTGCCGCGCGGCACCTGCGTCGCGCAGCAAAGCCAGCGCATCCGCTGGATCAACATGAAAGAGCCCGATCCCAAGCTGCTCGCCGGCAGGCTGCTCTATGTCGACGAATTGCGCGCCGACGCCAATCCCGCCCTCAATGCTCTCTTTGCCCAGGTGACGCAGGTGGCGCAATTGCAGCGCAAGCGCGGGCCTCTCGTGGTCGAGACCTACGGCATCGACCTGCTGGAAGGTGCCAAGGGCGACGTGCTGGACCGCTCGCCGCCGCCGGAGGCGCGGTAGCGCCTTAGAGCGGAATGGCTCTAGGTCGAATCGATTGCCGCGGGCTCGGTGCAACCTCTCCCGCTTGCGGGAGAGGTCGCGCCGAAGGCGCGGGTGAGGGTTTTCTCCTCTAGGGGATTGTCCCATTGCGGAAACTCCCTCTCCCGCAAGCGGGAGAGGGAGCGCACCTCCGTCTTTGCAGCTATCGAGCCTCACTTCATCGCGCTTTAGCCCATCATCTCGGCCTTGGCCGCATCCTGGCCTGGTCCATCCCGGTCGCGCCAGAACCAGACGGTCACGACGCCGGAGCGGCCGCGGACCTGAGCGAGCAGGGGGCCGGACAAAACGCCGTCGGGCGCGCCCTGGAAGTCGGCCGCATCCAGCAGCGTGTCGCTCAACGCGAGGCGCGCATCGTTCTGGGCGGCAATCTCCATCAGCCGGCTTGCGACGTTGACGGTATCGCCTGTCGCCGTGATGTGCTGATGGCTTTCGCCGAGCCGCGAGGCGACGATCGGGCCGCAATGCGCGCCGATCTTGAAGCCGAGCTGACCTGCGATCGCCGGCGGCAGCGAGGCGATCCAGCCTGCGAGGCCGCGATGCAGATCGATCGCGCATTTCAGCGCGCGTGCCGAATCGTCGGGCATCGCGCGCGGCAGCCCGAACAGGATCATGGCGCCGTCGCCGAGGAAGCCCGTGATCATGCCGCCGCAATCGATCGCGGTCCGGTCGATCAGCGCATGAAACGCCTTCAGGATATTCGTGAGCTGGTCCGGATCGATCCGCTCGCTCAGACCGGTGAAACCGGAGAGATCGACGAACACCACGGCTGCGTCCTGCCGCACCGGCTTCGACAGGAAGTTCGGATCTCGCGCCAGCCAATCCTGCAGCGCCGGAGCCTGGAATTGCGCGAGCGACCTGCTCCGGGCGGCGAAATATTGCGTGCGGCGGCCCCCGGCCCACAGCTGCACGCCGGCAAAGACCGCAACCGGCGGCACCGCCGCGGCGAGCGTGGTCGCGGCGTTCAGCCAGATGCCATGCATGAACGCGAACAGGTTGAGCCCGGCCCAGGCGATCATCGCCGCGGCCGCGGCCATGGTGCCGAGGGCGATGCGCTGCCAGGCGAGCAGGCCGACCAGCAGCATCGGCAGCAGGATCGCCGTGAGCGCGTCGGCAATGCGCACCCTGTGGTCGCGCAAGATGGCGTCGCCGGCAACGAGATGCGTGATCGCGGTCGAGACCACCTCGACGCCGGGCATCAGCGAATCGAACGGCGTCGGATAGAAATCGCCGCCGCCGGCGACGGAGGCGCCGATCACGACGATCCGGTTCTCGATGGCCGCGCGATCGAGCGTGCCGTCGAAGATGCTCTGTGCGCTGACGGTACGGATCGTGCGGCGCGGGCCGTAATAGGTGATCGGCAATGCCAGGTTGCTGTCGGTCGGCACCAGGCGATCGCCGAGCATGAGATGGCCCGGCGCGACGGTCAGCGGCTTGTCGAGCGCGCGGGCCGCGACGCGCAACGGAAACGACAGCTCGACCTTGTCGCGGGTCCGGAACAGCATCGGCACCGCGAGCGGCGAGCCCGATTGCCCTGTCGCGACGTTGACGACGCCGACCTCGGCGTGAACGGCGAATGCGGGCAATGGCTGCAGGAAGCGCTCGGCCTCGGGCAGCACGGCCAGGGGACCTTCGCTGCTGGGGGCCACGGTTTCGCTGGCGGAGGGGAAGATCGCGGCGGCGGCGAGCACCATCGGCCCGGTGGCCAGCGTGCTCGCCAGCGTCGCATCGCCGATCGCGGCGCTGCGATCGACCAGCAGCAGGTCGATCGCCACCACCTTCGGCTTGAACTGGACGATGGTGTCGACGACGCGGGCGAGATCGGCGCGGGGCAGCGGATAGCTGCCGCCGCGCTTCACCACGGTGTCGTCGATCGCGACGATGGTGACGAGATCTGGCGGACGCTGCACGCCGCGGGCCTGCGTCCGCCAGTCCGTCAGCGTCGCTTCGAGGCGGTCGAGAAAGCGCAGATGGCCGTCGGCATGCGTGGCATAGATGCCCGCGCCCCACAGCGCGGTGAGGACGAGTGCCACCAGGATCTGAACGCGTCGGCTGCGCATGCGGTCGTCTTGCAATCCTATTGTCCAAATTTCATGGGCCGGGCCTGGTCGACCAGGGGCTCATTGCCCGAGTCTTGCCATCAGCGCATCGACGCGCGGCTGGCCCCAGGTCTTGACGATCAGGGGGCCGGTTGCCTCGACATCGACGCCTTCGCCGGGCCCAAGCACGACGCCGCGTCCACGAGCCCTGCGGCTCACGCCGACCCGGCCGTCTGCGACGAACACGGCGGTCTTGGCGTCAGCGACATCGACCGCCCATTTGGTGCCGCGCACCGCGGCAATCGCTTGCGGCGTCAGCACCTTGAAGGGATTGCCCCGCGGCTTCTTGGGCACCTCGAGCAGCAAGGCTTTGCTGCTCAATTCGACCGAGTCTATATGTCCGTCGCGGTTGGCGTCCTTCAGTTCAAACCTGGCGCCGTTTTCCGCGACGATGGTGATGCCGTTGTCGCAGCGCCAGGTCTGCGTCCCGGCAGCCGACGGCGATGCCGTGCAGCCCACATCGGCCGCAGGCTGCGCCATCGCAGATCCAATCAACAGAAGCGACCCCGCCAGGGCGAAAAGCCCTGCGCGCGCGATCCCTCTCATGCCAGCCTCCGTTTGCGTGCTCGGCACAGGTCAGGGCGGGACGATACGGTACCGTATCACACGCAGAGGCTGCTGAAAAGTGCCGACGTGGCAGCTATTTTCTCGCGGTGGCGATGTCCAGAACCGACGCGATCAACTTTCAGTCACGGCGCCGTGCCGCGTGAGGTCGCGCGACGGCGTCATGCGCCTGCGCCGGTGCCGCATGGCCGGCGGAAGAGGCCTATCGGACGCGTGCTCCACCAGCCTCGCGCAACGCTTGCGCATTACGTTTTGGGGGCAATCGAGGATCACGAAAATGACGTTGTTGAGTGCGTCATGGATGTGGCCGAGGACGTCCGCAGAGCGTGCTGAATCGGCCGAGAATTATGGTTAACAGACCCGACTAAGTCCGTAGTTCTGCGGGCTTTTTTCTCAAAACGGGACAACGTTAACGAGTTGCCCCAGATCCGCCCGAACTTAATCCGCATTTAACTAAAAGTCGCCTTAATGACGCTCCGACCCTCTGCGAGATGCTGTTCCCGGATCGTGACCAGCGGCGCTTCGAAGGGGGACTGAGTGACACCGTCCTGGACGCAAGGCGAATGAGTACGAGTATCGCTGCGCAGAGTAACGCGGCACGGAAGTCCAAGAATTTCTCCAAGAACAATTCGCGGAAATCTTCCCGGAAAATGACAACGACCAATTGGCTTGGCGCCGCGGCGATCGGCTGCGTCGTGATGGGCGCCGGCTGGACCATCCACAGCAACATCTTCGGCGCGAGCGTCTATCCGACGGTGGGCAGCATCGGCTACGACGAGCCGGTGATCAAGCGCGCGCCCAGGGTGGCACTGCGTGAGGCGGGCGAAGCCATCAAGGAAACTTTCGCGCTGCTGCCCGACCGCCTGCAGGTCGCAGCTCCGATCTCGCGTGAGATGTTCAACGAGCGCTTTGCCGCGGCGGCGACGCAAGGCGTGCCGTCGAATGCCGCAAGCGCACCCGCAGCCCAGGTTGCGGCAACCAAGGAAACTTCGAAGGACGCCCCGAAGCAGAGCGTGATCGCCAAGGTCGCGGACGCGCTGAAGCCGGCGGCCAAATCCACTGACAAGACCATCGACAAGCCTGCTGACAAGGCCAAGCGCGAGGGCCAGATGCAACTGGCCTCGGCCGACCCGGCCGAGATCGTGCCGGCGCCCGAAGCGAAACCGAAATCCTTCGCCGATCGCGCCAAGGCCGCGGTGATGTCGATCACCGCTCCGCGCCAGTCGATGGTCGAAAAGCTCTGGGGCAAGCGCGAGCCGTCGGGTGGACTGCTCGCCTACGCCTCGGCCGATGCCAGCGTGACCGCGTCGATCGCGCCGAAGGAGCAGAACCCCATGCTCGGCGGCGCGCCGCCTTACGAGCGCGACACCGCAGTCTACGACATCACTGCCAAGACCGTGTATCTTCCCGACGGCACCAAGCTCGAGGCGCATTCCGGCCTCGGCTCCAATCTCGACGATCCGCGCTCCTCGAAGATCCGCATGCGTGGCGTGACGCCGCCGCACATCTACTCGCTCAAGCCGCGCGAGGCGCTGTTCCACGGCGTGCCGGCGCTGCGCCTGACCCCGATCGGCGGCGAGAGCGCGATCCACGGCCGCGACGGCCTACTCGCTCACACCTTCATGCTCGGGCCGAACGGTGATTCCAACGGCTGCGTGTCGTTCAAGGACTACTACGCGTTCCTCGATGCCTACCGCAACAAGGGCATCCGCAAGCTCGCCGTGCTGGCGCGGGTGGAGTGATCTCAGTCAATTCCCGGTAACGCAAAAGGGCCGCTCACTGCGGCCCTTTTGTTTTTTCGCTTTGCCAGCGCCATTGCCCGCATCGGTGACCTGCTACGCGGCATTGGCGGGCATGGTCTTGCGCAGCGCCATCTCGGTGGCGATCGCCTCTCGCACCACAGGCCGCTCCTGCATGCGTTCGAGATAGGCGGCGAGCGAGGGCCATTGTGTGATGTCGACACCTGCCGGACGGAGCAGCAGCAAGGCCCAGGTGAGATGGGCATCTGCCACGGTGAAGCCGTTGCCGACGAGGAATTCGCGGTCTGCCAGATGCGCTGACGGCACCGACAGGGTCTGCGGGATCCGTGCACGCGGCTTGGCGAGCGAGCCGTCGTCCTTGTACCAGAAGGTCGGAAACAGGAACGCCTTGTGGATCTCGGTTCCGATGAAGCTCAGCCATTCCTGCAGGCGATAGCGATCGGGATCGCCGAACCGCGGCGCAAGACCCGTCTCCGGTTTCAGATCGGCGATATACTGCAGCACCGCCGCGCTCTCCGTCAGCCGTTCGCCGTTCTCCAGCACGAGGACCGGCACCGCCCCCTTCGGCGCTACGTCGCGAAAATCGCCGTCGCCGTCCGCGACTGTCTTGGTCGCAAGATGCACCAGATGATAGTGCGCCTCGAGGCCTGCTTCCATCAGCGCGATGCGGCTCGCGAGCGAGCAGGCCATCGGCGAGAAATAGAGTTGCAGCATCGCGTTGCTCCATTATTTCAGTGCGTCGCCGCGCGCGATGATGGCGAAGCGGTCGGATAGCTCGGCGAGTGCAACTTCATGGATGGTCCGAGCGTCCAGCGTGCCGCCGCGGCCGTTCGGCAGGTCGCGCGTGGCGCAGGAATCGGCATCGATCGTCGTGCGAAAACCGAGGTCGAGCGCGGCTCGCGCTGTGGAGCTGACGCACATATGCGTCATGAAGCCGGCCAGCACGATGTTCTTCCTGTCGGTTGCGGCAAGGCGCGCCTGCAAATCAGTGCCGGCGAACGCATTCGGCAACTCCTTCTCGATCACCAGCTCGCCGGCACGGGGGCTCAGTTCGGCGACGATGGCGCCGCGCTCAGCGCCACGATCGAACAGGCTGCCGGCCTTGCCGCGATGGGCAATATGGAAGATCGCGGCGCCGCTCTCGCGAGCCCGTGCCAGGAGCGCAGCCGCCCGCGCGATCGCAGGTCTCGCCTCGGGCAAAGCGAGAGGACCTTCGAGATACTCGTTCTGGATATCGATCAGCACCAGCGCGGCGTCGGCAAGGCGCGGCGGGGTGAGATCGGCGCCGGCGAGCTGCAGCAGGGTCTTCGCGGTCGTCATGGTCTTGGAAATCTCCGGGGGCAAAGGCTGAACGAAACATAGCGCCGCGGAGGCCTGCCGATATGCAGGGATATTGCAGCGGGTGGCTGCGATATTGCAGGCCGCTCGGGGCCGGTATAGCCTCGCGCTATGAACTGGGACGATCTGCGCATCATCGCTGCCGTCAGGGACGAGGGCACCTACGCCGGCGCCAGCGCGCGGCTGCGCATCGACGAAACGACGGTCGGACGCAGGCTGTCGCGCATCGAGCGTGCGCTCGGTTTGCGTCTGTTCGAGGCCGCCGACGGCGTCCGCCGGCCGACGCGGAGTTGCGAGGCGGTGCTGGCGCATGTCGAGGCGATGGCCGCACATGCCGCCGAGATCGGTCGCCTCAGCGAGAGCCTGGAAGGTCCGGTCGGACGTCTGCGCATCGCCTCCACCAATACGGTCGCCGAGGCGGTGCTGTCGCCGCGCACGAGCGACTTCCTGCGCGCTCATCCCGGCCTGACGTTGCAATTCCTCACCTCGAGCGAGAACGTCAAATTCTCGCGCTGGGAGGCCGATCTTGCCATCCGCCTGCGCAAGCCCGACAAGGGCGATTTCGCGATCTCCAGGGTCGGCGACATCAAGCTCTATTACTTCGAGCCTGCGAGGATCGAAGGCGAGCCGATGCTCTGCGTCTATCCGGACGAGCTCGGTGCCATTCCCGAGATGCAATTCCTGCGCACCAAGAAAGCCCGCGCGCGCTGCGTCACCGACAACGTTCGTGTCATCCGTAACCTGATCCGCGCGCATCAGGCCGCAGGCGTGTTGCCGGAGTATGTTTGCGCGGACTTGCTCGGCGATCGCCGCCTGCGCGCCACGCTGCTGCCGAAGCGCCGCGACGTCTGGCTCTTGGTGCAGAACCATCTCAAGCGCGACGCTGCAGCGCGCGTGACCATCGACTGGGTGAGGGCGTGTTTCCAGGCGATGTCGCGCGAGTGATGCGCTTCGCGGAGCAACGATCGGGATACTGCGAGTACAGCTTTTGGTTGATGTATTCTCCGCTTGATCCTAACATCCGCTCGTCATTCCGGGGCGGCGCGAAGCGCCGAGCCCGGAATCCATAACCACAGGCCGATGGAATGGCGTACTACGTCTACATCCTGGCGAGTAGAAAATACGGCACGCTCTACCTCGGCGTAACGAGCGATCTCGTCCGACGCGTCTACCAGCACAAGACCAAGGTCGTCCCGGGATTCACCAAGCGATACGGGGTCGACAAGCTGGTTCTGTTTGAGATTTTCGATGACCCCGCGAGCGCGATTGCTCGAGAAAAAGAACTGAAGAAATGGCGTCGGGATTGGAAGACGCGATTAATCGACGAACAGAATCCGAATTGGGATGACCTCTACAGCGGTATCTCCAACTGAAGCCTGTGGTTATGGATTCCGGGCTCGGCGCTCCGCGCCGCCCCGGAATGACGAACCGAAAAATTTCTTCTCATCTCCCCTTGCAACCCGAACGTGCCTGGTCTATTAGCGCCGTCCTTCGCTAGGCCGTGGGTTCGGGCTCGTTGAGATCCCGACTGGCGCGGGCCGGTCTTCCGGTTTCGTGTTCCGCCGAATGAAGGAGAAACGCAGGACGTAGCTCATGGAGAGCGTCGGGTTGAAAGCCCGAAGGCATCGGTTCGATTCCGGTCTCTTGCACAAAGGATAGCTCAGTTTGGTAGAGCAGATGATTGTGACTCATCCTGTCGCGGGTTCGAATCCCGCTCCAGCGCTCCGTTTCAGCCTCATAAGCTGATACCTCTGAAGGGGACCGGACGCGCGCTTCAGTCGCCGTCCGGCCGCATTGCCCAAAAGGCTTTCGTCCGAACAACGACACTGTGAGACCGGCTTTGCGCCGCGGGTCGATACCGCTTGCGCCGATGCCGGGTGGCTCCGCATGACCGCGCGACACGTCTCGCGCGATCGCGCGCGTGCGCCCGTCATCGTGCAAGCTCAAGCCCCGGCCCGCCGATTTCATGGGAAGCGTCGTCCGCGTCCTCACGTCCTTTGCAAACGCAACCCGCTATCCGGCCGCGTTCGGCCGGAGGCAACATGATGGAGGCGTGCCATGACTTTGAACAAGGGCTGGCACTTGCTGATGCTGAACGTGACGGTGAAGGATGGCGAGCGTGCGTTGCTGACGCGCAACGGGCAGCTCGTGCGCGTGCTCGCGCCCGGCAAGCATCGCCTGTTCGATCCCCTGCACGAGCTGAAGGCCGAGGTGCTCGACGTGGTCCGCAGCGAATTTTCTGCGGAGCGCTACGCGGTGCTCAAGGCCGCGCGGCCTGATCTGGCCGCCGAGCTGTTCGAGGCGGTCGAGACCAAGGCGGACGAGATCGCCATCGTCAGCCTCGACGGCCGGCCCGTGCATCTGATGACGCCCTGGCAGGTGCGCGTCTACTGGAAGGTCGCAACGCGCATCGATGTCGAGCGCATCGATGTGTCCGCTGATTCCAAGGTCAGCGCGCGACATCTGGCCATGATCGAGCGCAACCGTTCGGCGGTGACGTCGGAGACGGTGGTCGAGAACCACGAGGCGGGCCTGCTCTACGTCGAGGGCCGGCTCACCGAGCGGCTCGCGCCCGGCCGGCACGCCTTCTGGACCGTCGGCCGCAAGATCGAGGTGAAGCGCCTCGACCTGCGGCCCCAGGCGGTCGAGATCACCGCGCAGGAGATGCTGACCAAGGATCGCATCGCGCTGCGGGTGACGCTGACGGCGTTCCGTAAGGTGGTCGATCCCGAGCGCACGGTTGCGACCGTGCCCGACGTGGATGCGTGGCTGTACCGCCTGGTGCAGTTCGCGATCCGCGAGGCGGTCGCGGGCCGGACGCTGGACGAGGTGCTGTCGGCGAAGGCGGCGCTGGATGCGGAGCTGCGCGACTATGTGCGGGCACGCGTCGCGGAGTCCGGCGTCGAGGTCACCGAGCTCGGCGTCAAGGATGTGATCCTGCCCGGCGAGATCCGGGAGCTGGTGAACAAGGTGGTGGAGGCGGAGCGGGTCGCGAAGGCGAACCTGATCCGCCGGCAGGAGGAGACCGCGGCGACGCGTTCGCTCCTGAACACCGCCCGCCTGATGGAGGAGAACCCCCTGCTGCTGCGGCTCAAGGAGCTGGAGTCGCTGGAGCGGCTGGTCGAGAAGGTCGGCCGCATCGACCTCCATGCCGGTGACGGCCAGGGCCTCGATGCGCTGCTGACCCGGCTCGTGCGCCTGAAGGCGCCGGAGAGCGCATGAACCGAAGGGCCGCCCACGGGCGGCCCTTCACATCTGCATTGCCGCCGTCTGCGATGAACGCGATCGGCGCGCGGCGCGACCAATTTGAGCTGGTCGGAGATTGAGCGCGCTCGCAGGTTGCGTCATCTTGGGGCCGCAACGTCTTGATCAGGGAAGGCACATGACCGTTCTTCAGGAATCGATCCGCCCCGCGGCGCGATCCAGCGACTGGAAGGCGATCGTTGTCCTGATCCTGATGATCCCGGTGCTGTGGTCGCCGGTGATCCTGTTTCGCTTCGTCCTGTATCAGCCGTTCAACATCCCCTCCGGTTCGATGGCACCGGTGCTGATGGTCGGCGACTACGTCTTCGCCGCGAAATATGCCTACGGGTATGGCCGCAATTCGCTCCCGTTCGCGCCGTCCTGGATCTCGGGCCGCATCCTCGCCGCCGATCCCGAATATGGCGACATCGTCGTGTTCCGGACGGCGAAGGACAGTTCTGTCGACTACGTCAAGCGCGTCGTCGGCCTGCCCGGAGACCGCATCCAGATGCGGCAGGGCCAGCTCATCCTCAACGGCCGCCCGGTGACGCGCGTCGCCCTGGAGGCGACACCCGCCGGCGAGGCCTGCGGTGTCGACGACCGCGCGGCCGTCAAGCGCTGGCGCGAGACGCTGCCGAGCGGCGCGTCCTATGTGACCTACGACTGCGCCGACGACGGCACCCTCGACAACACCAACGTCTTCACGGTGCCGCCGGGCCACTTCTTCGTGCTCGGCGACAACCGCGACAATTCCACCGACAGCCGCATGCAGTCGACATTCGGCTTCGTGCCGATGGACAATCTCATCGGCAAGGTGACGCGGATTTTCTGGTCGCTCGACGAAGACGGCGAGCCGCGCTTCGAGCGGATCGGGAAGGTGGAGTGAGGCGCCCCGTCATTCCGGGGCAGCGCGCAGCGCCTGGTTGCGCGCGCTCTATCCGGGCTGTCATTCCGGGGCAGCGCGAAGCGCTGAGCCCGGAATCCATCAATCTGCAAGCTCAGCTCGCGATTTGTGGATATAGGTCGATCCACTGGGGATTCTTCTCCTCAATAAGCCGGACCTTCCATTCCCGTCGCCACTTCTTCAATTCCTTCTCGCGCGCGATGGCAGTTAGGGGATCGTCGTAGATTTCGAGCCAAACGAGCCTGTCGACAGAGTATCTCTTGCTGAAACCGGCGACGGCTTTGCTCTTATGTTCATGGATACGGCGAACGATGTCGTTCGTCACGCCGATGTAGAGCGTGCCGTATTTCTTGCTGGCGAGGATAGACGTAGTAGGCCACGAGCAAGTGGTGAAATGGATTCCGGGTTCGCGACTTCGTCGCGCCCCGGAATGACCATTTTACCACTTTGACGTGCATCGCCCAAACAAAAACCCCGGCATCGCTGCCGGGGTTTCGCGTGTCTCGACTTTGCCTGAGAGGCTGGATCAGAAGTCCATGCCGCCCATGCCGCCGCCCGGGGGCATCGCGGGGCCGGCGCCGCCCTTCTTGGGCAGCTCGGCGACCATGGCTTCCGTGGTGATCAGGAGCGCTGCCACCGAGGCTGCGTTCTGGATCGCGGTGCGGACCACCTTGGTCGGGTCGATGATGCCCTTCTTGACGAGGTCGGCATATTCGCCGGTCTGGGAGTCGAAGCCGTAATTGTAGGCCTTGTTCTCCAGGATCTTGCCGACGATCACCGAGCCGTCTTCACCGGCGTTGATCGCGATCTGGCGAGCGGGCGCCGACAGCGCCTTGCGCACGATCTCGACGCCGGTCTTCTGGTCGTCGTTCTTGGTGCGCAGGCCCTTGAGCTGCTCGGAGGCACGGAGCAGGGCGACGCCGCCGCCCGGAACGATGCCTTCTTCCACGGCCGCACGGGTCGCATGCATCGCGTCATCAACGCGATCCTTGCGCTCCTTCACCTCGACCTCGGTCGCGCCGCCGACGCGGATCACCGCGACGCCGCCCGCGAGCTTGGCGAGACGCTCCTGGAGCTTCTCACGGTCGTAGTCCGAGGTGGTCTCCTCGATCTGCGCCTTGATCTGGGCCACGCGCGCTTCGATGTCGGCCTTCTTGCCGGCGCCGTTGACGATCGTGGTGTTCTCCTTGTCGATCATCACCTTCTTGGCGCGACCGAGCATGTTGAGCGTGACGTTCTCGAGCTTGATGCCGAGATCTTCCGAGATCGCCTGGCCGCCGGTCAGGATCGCGATGTCCTGCAGCATGGCCTTGCGGCGATCGCCGAAGCCCGGAGCCTTGACGGCCGCGACCTTCAGGCCGCCGCGCAGGCGGTTTACGACCAGGGTCGCAAGCGCTTCGCCTTCGACGTCCTCGGCGACGATGACCAGCGGCTTGCCGGTCTGCACCACGGCCTCGAGCAGCGGCAGCAGCTCGTTCAGCGAGGAGAGCTTCTTCTCGTTGATGAGGATGTAGGCGTCGTCCATCTCGACGCGCATCTTGTCGGCGTTGGTGACGAAGTAGGGCGAGATGTAGCCGCGGTCGAACTGCATGCCCTCGACCACGTCGAGCTCGGTCTCGAGCGACTTGGCTTCCTCGACGGTGATGACACCCTCGTTGCCGACCTTCTTCATGGCGTCGGAGAGGAACTTGCCGATCTCGGCATCGCCGTTGGCCGAGATGGTGCCGACCTGGGCGATCTCGTCGTTCGAGGTGACCTTCTTCGAGTTCTTCTCGAGGTCTG
Organism: Bradyrhizobium sp. NC92; assembly: GCF_025200865.1. NCBI lineage: Bacteria > Pseudomonadati > Pseudomonadota > Alphaproteobacteria > Hyphomicrobiales > Nitrobacteraceae > Bradyrhizobium > Bradyrhizobium sp. NC92. The sequence goes on along the minus strand of NZ_CP104171.1, from coordinate 5,436,202 downwards.
CCACGACGGCTTCGACCGCGAGGTCGATACCGCGCTTGAGGTCCATCGGGTTCATGCCGGCGGCGACCGACTTGGCGCCTTCCTTCACGATCGCGGCCGCGAGCACGGTCGCGGTGGTGGTGCCGTCGCCGGCCGCGTCAGCGGACTTGGAGGCGACTTCGCGCACCATCTGCGCGCCCATGTTCTCGAACTTGTCGTCGAGCTCGATCTCCTTGGCGACGGTGACGCCGTCCTTGGTGATGCGGGGAGCGCCGAACGACTTGTCGAGCACGACGTTGCGGCCCTTCGGACCGAGCGTGACCTTCACCGCGTTGGCGAGGATGTCGACGCCGCGCAGCATCTTGTCGCGCGCTTCAACCGAGAATTTGACTTCTTTGGCTGCCATCTGAATTTTTCCTTGAGGGTTTGACTGGAGGGAGGAGAGGGGCTCTTAAGCCGCCTTCTTCTTGGACTCGCTGACTTCGAGAACGCCCATCACGTCGCTCTCCTTCATGATCAGCAGGTCCTGGCCGTCGATCTTGACCTCGGTGCCGGACCACTTGCCGAACAGCACGCGGTCGCCGACCTTCAGGTCGATCGGGATCAGCTTGCCAGCTTCGTCGCGGCCACCGGGGCCGACGGCGACGACTTCGCCCTGGGAGGGCTTTTCCTTGGCAGTGTCGGGAATGATGATGCCGCCAGCGGTCTTCTCTTCGGCGTCGATGCGCTTGACCACGACGCGGTCGTGAAGCGGACGGAATTTCATGCAGTCCTCCTAAGCAATTGCTCGGGTTGAGGTTTTGAGGTTGTTAGCAATCGTTGCCCGTGAGTGCTAGCACGGGCGACGCTGAAATAGGACAGGAATTTTGCGGGGGCAAGGGTTTGTAGCAGAAAAAATAGCAGCCGAAAGCGCGGACTGCCAGAAACCCTTTGCCATCGTTAACCAGCCTCGGCGGCCTCTTCGAGGCCGCTTGGGAGGCCGTATTAGCACGGAGTCGTCTCTGCTGCTAAAGCATTGAATTTCAACAGCTTGTTAAACTTTTGGGCTTGAGATGAGTTGTCAGTTTGCGTCACATTTCTCTCATGTGAGCGCATCGTTTCCGGGTGGCTCCCGGGGCACGGACAGGCCACCCCCGCAAATGCGCTCCTGCAAAGGAGGTTTGGCATGGGACTGCGCGTTGGGGGCGTTTCCGAGGAATTCCGGAAACAGATGCTGGGCTACGGGCTGACGACGGCACAAATTCTCTATCGGATGCCGGATCATCCCTCGCTGCTGCAGACCTATGTCTGGCAGAACTACGACATGTTTCCGAAATTCCCCGCGCTGACCGATTTCCTGGCGTTCTGGCAGGAGAAGCTCGACGGCCCCCTCCACTCGGTCACGGTGGCGCATTGCAAGCTGATCAAGCCGGCCGAACTGCGCGCCGTCGACGGCGTGTTCCGGCTGCATTGAACAGCGCAGCGGTCTCGTAGGGTGGGCAAAGGCGCGCACTTCGCGCGCCGTGCCCACCATCTCTGCGCAATATCCGGCAATGGTGGGCACGCTTCGCTTTGCCCATCCTACGAGATCTCCCAATCAGATGCCGCTGCAATAGCGCGTCCACATCGCGCGATAGGCCTCGTCCACCGCTTGCGCATATGCGACGGGGTTACCGGCGGCCGCGGCGTTGATCGTTGCGGGCAATTCGCGGCGCAATTGGTCGAGCTCGCCGACCTCAGCCGCACGGCTGGCCGCGATCTCGACATAGGCCTCCTCGCTGTCGGCGACCCAGTCCGGCAGGCCAAGCGCGGTGAGGATGGCGCCGGCAGCGCGGCCGGGCAGGCTGCTCCCCAGCTTCGCCACCACGGGCACGCCCATCTGCAGGGCTTCCCATGTGCTGACGCCGCCGTTCTGCGGGAACGGGTCGAGGGCAATGTCGATGCGGTTGAACGATGCCAGATGCTCGTCCCGCAACGTAGCCCCGAGCAGATCGATGCGTTCGGCCGGCAATCGGCACGCCGCAAATCGCGCCAGCAGCTTGTCGCGGACCAGCCGATCGTCGAGCGCAACGTCCTTGATCAGCAGTCGCGAGCCCGGCACCCGCGCGAGAATCCTCGACCAGACTGCCGCTGCCTCGTCCGAGATCTTGCTGATGCGGTTGAAGACACCGAATGTGACGAAGCCGTTCGAGAGCGCCGGCGTCTTGCCCTGCGCAATTCCGGCAGGCAGCGGCGCCAGGGTCACGAAGCACGGCAGGTCGACGACCGTCTCTGCAAACAGAGGCCGAACCGCCGAAGGAATCCCGACCGGATCCGAGAACAGATAGTCGATCGTCGGCAGTCCGGTGCCGGTGCCGTGGCCCCAGCCGTGCGCCTGGATCGGTGCCGGCTTGCGCGCAAATACACCGAGGCGGTTTCCTCTGGTATGGCCGGACAGATCGATCAGGATATCGATGCGATCGTCGCGAACCTGGGCGGCAAGGCGATCGTCGCTCCATTGCGAGGCATCGCGCCAGCGATCGGCGATGGCTTGAAATTCGCGTGTCGTCGCGTCCACTTTCGACGAGCACGAGTAGCACACGATCTCGAACCGGGCCCGATCATGGTGTTGCAGCACGGGCTTGAAAATGAACGCGGCCGAATGCGCGTTGAAGTCCGACGAGACGTAGCCCAGCACCAGGCGGCGATCCGGATCGCGGCCGTTGTCATGCGGTGCCGCCGCTTCTGACGCGAGTTTCGCGCCGATCCGCTCCCACCATACGCGTCGCGCCTGCTGATGCTGCGCGACGCTCGCGTCCGGCACGAAGTCGAGCGCGAAGATCTTGCTGGAGATCGCGCTCTCGAGGTCGGGCCGGATGTCGAGGGCTCTGTCGAAACTGGCCAGGGCTTCGTCGACCCGGCCGAGCCCGGCAAGGCAGAGGCCCAGCACCAGGTGAGCCTGATCGGAATCGGGCGCGATCGCGAGCGCCTTTTCGCAATCGGCCAATGCCTGGGCCATCTGCTGGGTCTGGAGCAAGACATTGGCGCGCCAGATCCATCCGTTCACGTCGTCAGGGGCTAGGGCGATCGCCCGATTGCAATCCGCCATGGCCTCGTCAAATCGCTGCAGCTCCCGGAGCGCAACGGCGCGGTTCGCCAGCGCCGCCGCATAGTCGGGCTTGATCGCGAGCGCGCGGTTCAGGCTTGCGAGCGCCTCATCGTAGTTGCGCAGACGGCAGAGCGCAGAGCCCCGGCCGTTGTGGGCTTCAGCCAGGTTTCCGTCGATGGCGAGCGCCCGATCGTAGCTGTCGAGGGCTTCCAGGTGCCGATCAAGGGCAGCGTTCGCGTTGCCGAGGTTGGACAGGGCCAGGGCGTAGTTGGGCCGCAAGGCGAGGGCCTTGCGATAAATCTCGCGGGCCTCAGCGTGACGTTTCAGCCCGTTCAGCGCGACGCCCAGGCTCATATGGGCTTCGGCCGATCGCGGATCCGCGGCAACCGCCCGGCTCAGCAGGATCTCGGCCTGCTGATAGTTCTTCGCATCGGACTCCAGGGCGCCGAGCATATGCAGGGCGATGAATTGATTGGGTGCGATCTGCAGGAGCTGGCGATAGGCAGCCTTGGCCTCGGGCAGGCGTCCCTTCTTGTGCAATTCGAGCGCTTGCCCGAGCAAGGGTAGCGATTCGGCCTTTTGCCGTTTCTGAAGCCGGGCATTTTGAAATGCACGCTGACCGACATTGCTGCCCATGAATCATTCCCCCGGATTTCCCCGGCGAGACTAGTTCAGCGCGAGAACGAAGACGAGACGACGGCCTCTCGCCACGCCAGCTTGGGGCAAGCTACGATCGATGCGGAGATCGCGTGATTGGCCAACAGCCTCTTACCCTCCCCTGGAGGGGGAGGGTCGGCTCACATTGAGCGGAGCGAAATGTGAGACGGGGTGGGGTGACGGTCTCTCGACGTCGAACAGTGTCCGAGTGGAGAGATCACCCCACCCCGCTCGCGCTTCGCGCGATCGACCCTCCCCCTCCAGGGGAGGGTAAGCGCAGATGCGGCGCTACTCAGCACAATCAGCCCGCAATTGCCGCTTCGCCCACGACTGGGTAATCTGGCGTTCGAGCCACATCCGTGCGATGGGCGCGGCTCATAACAGGGAGGCAGACAATGGCCAAGCAAAAGGCATCGAGGCCTGCATTGAAGACCGCGGTCAAGAAGCGGAGCGGCGCCAAGGCGGCGGCGCGATCCTCTGCACGCAAGGCCGTGAAGGCGAAGGCGCGCACTGCCGCCCCGAAGAAGCCCGCACGGCCGAAGCAGCGCATCGCCGTCAGCCATCACCGCGAGGAAGACTTCAGAGCCGACGGCCTGCGCGCCTACGCGAAGTACCGCGATCTCGGTATCGCCGAGGCGACCCATGGCCTAGCGCAGGCGCATGTGATCCGCCTGCAAGGCCCCTGCAATCCGGCCGAGGTGTCCAAGCTCCATTATCACGACGTCGAATTCCAGATGGTCTACGTGCTCAAGGGCTGGGTGAAGACCTATATGGACGGGCAGGGCGAGACCTTGATGAAGCAAGGCAGCGCCTGGACCCAGCCGCCGAAGATCAGGCACATGATCCTGGACTATTCGGATGACGTGGAGCTGCTGGAGGTGATCCTCCCCGCTGAGTTCAAGACGGTGGAGTTGAAGGCGTAAGCGCGACCCTTGATCGCTAAAATGCGGTCGATCCGCGAAACCGGGCGGTCAGCAATCGGGATGATTTCGGCCGCCCCGCAACCTCGGTGCTAACCAGTCGAAAACACCTCTCGCGTCAACTCAAGGCTGTGACAACGCGGGAAATGCTTTCATGGCGACCAACACTTTTGGCCGACGCGGCACCGTAGCGCCAGCTCCAAGAGCGTCGTTTCAACCCGCCACCGCGCCGATCGCTGTTGAGAAGCCCTCGTCAAGCGAGGAGACGCTCTTTGCCGACAACAAGCTTCTGGCCGATATCCCCTTCCTCACCCTTGGCCTGATCTTCGCTCTGCTCCTGATCTTCGCTCTGCAACGCAGTCTGGCCGTCGACATTGCGCGGGACGGCGACCTCGATGTCCGCTCGCTGATCGCTCAGGGCGCCTCCGCCTACGATCTCGTCGTCGGGAGGGGGGAGTGGTGGCGGATCGGCCTTGCGCCGCTCCTGCATGGCAGCGGGTGGCACCTCGTGAGCAATTGCGTGGCGCTGTTCATCGTCGGCGTCAGGCTGGAGTCGCTGATCGGCCGCGGCTGGTTCGCGCTGATCTTCGTTGCCAGTGCATTGGCCGGCGAGGCCGGCTCGCTGCTGGGCAACGGTCCCGGCACGGTCGGCGTCGGGGCGTCCGGCGCCATCACCGGGCTGATCGCCGCGCTGTTCGTCGCGAGCTTCGAGCCCGAAGCCGATGCCGATCAAACCATATCGCGGCTGAAGACCTCGCTGTTCTTCGGGGTTCCCGCACTGCTGCCGCTTGCCTTCGGCGCGTCCGGCAACGTCAACTATTATGCGCATGCAGGCGGTGCCGTGGCCGGCGCCGCGCTCGCCGTCACGCCGTGGCTGGCCTTCTGGTCCTATGACAGCCTGCCGCGGAGTGCGAGCATGACCTTGCTTGCAGGCTCCGTCGGATCTCTCATCTGCGCCGGCTTCGCCGCCGCGCATTATTCGGCTTACATGGCCGAGGCCGCGCACTATATCCGCGCCTCGGAAGTGCCGGTGAAGGCTGACGAGATGGTCTCACGGTCGCTCGATCTCGTCACCCGCTACCCGAAAGACGCGCGGGCTCACGTGTACCGTGCGGTCTTCTTCCTGGAAAAAGCGAACCTTAGTGCCGCCGAGACGGAAGCGCGAACCGCCATGGCGCTCGCAGCTTCGGACGTGGCGGGCGGGCCGGTGCGTGCCGGGGCGCAGGGCTTGATGGCGGTGTTGCTGTGGGCGCAGGGGCGAACCAGCGAAGCGAAGGCCATGGCGGCCGAGCCGTGCCGTGCCAAGATGCCCGAGGTGCGCCGCATCCTGCAGAAGTCGAAACTGTGCGGTTGAGCCGTACGTTCCTTCCGCCGTCATTGCGAGCGAAGCGAAGCAATCCAGAAATGTATCTACGGAAACAGCCTGGATTGCTTCGCTTCGCTCGCAATGACGGTAGAGAGAGCCTACGCCAACACCCCCACCACCGCCCCCATCAGGCACGTCGTCAGCGTCCCCGACACGATCGACTTCAGGCCCAGCGCGTTGATCTCCTCGCGCCGCTCCGGCGCCATCACCCCTAAGCCGCCGATCATGATGCCGAGGCTGGCGAAATTGGCGAAGCCGCACATCGCATAAAGCATGATCAGGCGCGAGCGCGGATCGAGCGTATCGGGCGGCAGCTTCGAAAAGTCGACATAGGCGATCAATTCGTTGAGCACGGTCTTGGTGCCCATCAGGCTGCCGGCGGTGATCGCCTGATCCCACGGCAGCCCCATCAGCCAGCACACCGGCGCCATGACGAGGCCGAGCAGCCGCTGCAGCGAGATCGCGGCGCCGCCGATGTGCGGAAGCAGGCCGAGCATTGCGTTGACGAGGTAGACCAGCGCCACCAGCACCAGCAGCATCGCGACGATGTTGATCAGCAGCTCGATCCCCGCGCTGGTGCCTTTGACGATCGCATCCATCGTGCTGGCGACCTCCGTCTCCGGATCCTCCAGCGCGCCGCCGGTGCGCTTGTCGGATGTTTCGGGCACCATGATCAGGCTGACCAGGATCGCCGCTGGCGCGCCGAGCACGGAGGCGATGACGAAATGCGCGGCGGCGTCGGGGATGAGCGGGGCCAGCAGCGTCGCATAGAGCACCAGCACCGTGCCGGCGATGCCGGCCATGCCGCCGGTCATGACCAGGAACAACTCGCTGCGCGTCATCTGTGCCAGATACGGCCGCACGAACAGCGGCGCCTCGACCATGCCGAGGAAGATGTTGGCGGCGGTCGAGAGACCGACCGCGCCGCCGACGCCGAGCGTACGCTCCAGCAGCGAGGCCATGCCGCGGACGATCGGTGGCAGCACGCGCCAATAGAACAACAGCGTCGTCAGCACGCTCATGACCAGCACGATCGGCAGCGCCTGGAACGCCAGGATGAAGTCCGCGCCGGGCGCCTTCAGGTCGAAGGGCAGGGCTCCGCCGCCGACATAGCCGAACACGAAGGCGGAGCCGGCCCGCGAAGCCGCCGAGATCGCGCCGACCGCGTCGTTGATGGCACCGAAGGCATGGGCGACGACCGGCAGCTTCAGCAGCACGAGGGCGGTGACGAAGGTCGCGGCGAGGCCGATCGCCGCCTGGCGCAGCGACACGGCGCGCCGATTCTCCGCCAGCGCGAAGGCGATCAACAGCAATGCGAAAATGCCGAGTGCCGATTGCAAGCGCAGCATGGTGTCCCCAAACCCTCAATGATTATGGCCGCGCCTGCGCTGCAAAGGCAATGCCGGGACCGGCCGGAAACGCCCCAGTGTTGACAAGCGGGGCCACCTCGGCCACGCGGGAGGCCTTCGACATCGAGGGAAAGAGCGGTCCGAGGGTGACCCGACAGGCGATGCCAGAGCAGCCAATATCCGGACATCGACCGGTCAGCGCCGGCGCGCTTCTCGCCCACCGCGCCTTCCTGTTCTTCCTGCTCTCGCGCAGCCTGTCGCGCTTCTCCAGCCAGATCGCGGCGGTTGCGATCGGCTGGCAGATCTACGATCTCACCGGCTCGGCCTTCGACCTCGGCATGGTCGGCCTCGTCCAGTTCCTGCCCACGGCGCTTCTGGTGTTCGTCGCAGGCCACGCCGCCGACCGCTACGAGCGCAAGCGCGTGGTCCAGCTCTGCCAGCTGGTGGAGGCCGCGACCGCGCTCTATCTCGCGACCATCACCTATCTCGGCGCGGTCAGCGAGGTGCAGATCTTCATCGCGACCTTCCTGCTCGGGATCGCCGGCGCGTTCGAGAGCCCGACCACAGCGGCGCTGCTGCCGCTGATCGCGCCGCAGGGCTCGCTCCAGCGCGCCACCGCCGTCTCCAGTGGGGCGGCGCAGGTCGCGACCATCACGGGACCTGCGCTCGGCGGCATCGCCTACGCAATCGCCCCGTACCTTGCCTATGCCGTGATGGTCCTGTTCTGGGTGTTGGGGATGATTTTGACCGGTTTCATCCGTCCGCGCCCGCAGGCGATCGCAAGGGAGGGGATGGACTCCGACAACATCTTCGCCGGCGTCCGCTTCATTCGCAGCAACCCGGCAATCCTCGGGACCATCTCGCTCGATTTGTTCGCCGTGCTGTTCGGCGGCGTCACGGCGCTGCTGCCGATCTATGCCCGCGACATCCTCCAGACCGGCCCGGTCGGGTTAGGGGTGCTGCGCGCCGCGCCCGCCGTCGGTGCCTTGCTGATGACCATGGTGCTGGCGCGACACGCGATCTCCAGGCATGTGGGCCTGCGCATGTTCCAGGCGGTGATCGTGTTCGGCCTCGCCACCATCGTGTTTGCGCTGTCGTCCTGGATGTGGCTGTCGGTGCTGTCGCTCGCCGTTTTGGGCGCCGCCGATACGATCAGCGTCGTGATCCGCTTCTCGCTGGTGCAGCTGTCGACGCCCGACGAGATGCGCGGCCGGGTCGGGGCGGTGAATTTCCTGTTCATCAACGCCTCGAACCAGCTCGGCCAGTTCGAGAGCGGGGTAGCAGCCGCGCTACTCGGTGCCATGCCCGCCGCCGTGCTCGGCGGCGTCGCCACCGTCGCAGTGGCGCTGCTCTGGATGAAGCTGTTTCCGACCCTGCGGAAGGTGGAGAGCCTAGAGTAGCGCACCGCTCTCTCCACGTCATTGCGACGAGCTCTTGCGACGAAGCAATCCAGAATGTCACCGCGGAGGCAGCCTGGATTGCTTCGCTGCGCTCGCAATGACGATTGTGGAGGCAGCGCCGGGATTTAGCTGACGTCACCCTCGCGCGCCGAAGCCCGTTGCAACCCCACGCCGCCTACTGTGCATGGGGTTGTTTTCGCAGTTTTCAGTTCAGCCCCGTCCCACGAACGGCATCTTGGTCGCCATCACCGTCATGGTCAGCACGTTGGCATCGAGCGGCAGGCCGGCCATGTAGGCGACGGCATCGCCGACCGCTTTCGCATCCATGCGCGGCTCGTGCTTGGTGGTGCCGTCGGGCTGCAGCACGCCGGGGCCGTTGACCATGCGGTCGGTCATCGGGGTCGCGGCATTGCCGATATCGACCTGGCCGACCGCGATGTCGTACATGCGGCCGTCGAGATTGCTGGCCTTAGTGAGGCCGGTGATGGCGTGCTTGGTCGAGGTGTAGGCCGCCGAGAACGGCCGCGGCGCGTGGGCCGAGATCGAGCCGTTGTTGATGATGCGGCCGCCGCGCGGGGTCTGGTCCTTCATGATGCGGAAGGCGTGCTGGGTGCACAGGAACGGGCCGGTGAGGTTGGTATTCACCACCGCCTGCCATTGCTCGAGGCTGAGGTCCTCGAAGTTCACGGCCGGCGCGCCCATGCCGGCATTGTTGAAGAGCACGTCGAGCCGGCCATAGGTCGCCTTCACCTTGTCGAACAGCGCGGCAATGGAGTCCGGCTTGGTCATGTCGGCGGTGACGCAGAGGCTTTTCCCGGCGGGACCGAGCTTCGCCGTCTCCTCGAGCATGTCGAGCCGGCGCCCTGCGAGCACCACGGTGAAGCCGGTGTTCATCAGCGCCAGCGACGCCGCTCGCCCGACGCCGGTGCCGGCGCCCGTCACCAATGCGATCTTTTTCGCGTCACTCATCGTTTCCTGCCTTTTCTCTTCTGCTGTCAGGTTTTGGGTTCTTTGTCGTTCTTGTAGGGCGGGCGCGGAATGTTCTGGTGAGCCGCGCGCAAGGCCGCCGACCAGCGTGAGCGCAGGTCGTGGAAGTAAGGCTCGCCCGCCTCGATGCGATGGTTGAGATCGGCTTCGCAGGCGTCGGTGCGCACCACCAGCACGTCGATCGGCAGGCCGACGCCAAGGTTCGAGCGCATCGTCGAGTCCATCGAGATCAGGCCCGTCTTCAGCGCCTCGTAGAGCTCGACGTCGTAGTGCATGGCGCGGTCGAGCACCGGCTTGCCGTATTTGTGCTCGCCGATCTGCAGGTAGGGCGTGTCGGTGGTGCACTCGATGAAATTGCCGGCGGTGTAGACCATGAACAGGCGCATGCGCGCGCCCTTGATCTGGCCGCCGAACAGGAAGGAGACGTCGAAGGACACGTCCTCGGATTTCAGCGCCGGCCCTTCGGTGGCATGCACCGCCCGGATCGCCCGGCCGATGCGCTGGGCGGCCTGGAACATGGTCGGCGCGTTCATCAGCGTCTCGATCTCGCCCGTGTTGGGGTCTTCGAGGCCCTCGGTCAGCGTCGACAGCACCGACTGGCTGATGGCGAGGTTGCCGGCACTGGCGATCGCCATGATGCGCTCGCCGGGCTTGGAGAAGATGTGCAGCTTGCGGAAGGTCGAGACGTTGTCGAGGCCGGCATTGGTGCGGGTGTCGGCGATCATCACCAGACCGTCCCGAACCAGGATTCCGCAGCAATAGGTCATTTCCAGTCCCCGAACGCGTTTGCGCGGAATTACTAGCCAATTTCAGGGGCCACTCCAACCCCCGATTCCGGCCGTCATTCCGGGGCGCGACGAAGTCGCGAGCCCGGAATCCATCGGGCCGCAGAGTTGGTGGATGAATGGATTCCGGGCTCGCGCTACGCGCGCCCCGGAATGACGAGGAATCGGCTTAGCGCTCCGCTCAGGCCTCAATCCGCCGCATCGACCAGAAACGCCTCGTCGACGGGCACGCCGAGCGCCGTGACTAGCCGGTTGGTCTCCGCGGCCATGCCGACGATGGCGAGCAGCTCGCCATATTCGGCCTCGGTCATGCCCTTGGCCCGCGCGGCGGCGGTGTGGGAGTGGATGCAATAGCTGCAGCCATGCGCGATCGACACTGCGACGTAGAGCATTTCCTTGACCTTGGGATCGAGCGCACCCGGAGCCATCACCTCCTTGATGCTCTCCCAGGTCCGCCGCAGCGTCTTCGGATCATGCGCCAGCGCGCGCCAGAAATTGTTGACGAAGTCCGATTTCCGCACCTTGCGGATATCGTCGAAGACGGCGCGCGCCTCGCTGGAGAGCTCATCGTCCGAAAGCAGTATTACGGTGGCCATGCGTACCTCGCGGGATCTGACCCGCGAGTGTAGCACGGCCAACGCGGCCCGACGGCCGCGCCTAGCCCTGCCGCTGGGACTGCGATTGCGACTGCCCGCCGCGGCCGGCCTGCTCGACCTTCACCGCCACCGTCAGCGTTTCCGTGCCGCCGCCGTAGCGCGTGCCGCGCACCGGGGCGGCGCCGAGATAGTCGAGCCCGATGGCGACGCGGACATGGGCGTCGGTGGCGCAGATGCTGTTGGCGGGATCGAAGCCGACCCAGCCGAGATCGGCCACGTACGCCTCCGCCCAGGCATGGCCGGCGTCCAGGTGCACCGTGTCGTCCGCCCGCAGGAAATGCCCGGAGACGAAGCGCGCCGGCACGCCGCCGGCGCGGGCGCAGGCGATGAAGATGTGCGCGTAATCCTGGCAGACCCCGCGCTTGAGCGTGAACGCCTCCGCCGCGGACGTGCCGCTGTTGGTGGGGTCCTCGTCGAACGTCATGTGATCGGCAACCTGTGTCATCAGCGTGTGCAGGAAGCCCAGCGTGTCGCTCTCGGCCTCGCTGCGCAACTGGCGCGCGACCGCCGCCATCGCCGGATTGACCGAGGTGAGATCGGTGGCGCGCAGGAACATGCCGGCGGGAAAACGCTCATCGGCGCCGCGCAGCACGCCGCCGGTGTCGTGGGTCTCGATCAGCCCTTCGGCAATGATCTGGATGTCGCCGACGGGCCCGCAGGACAGCACGTGGGTGACGTTGCCGAACGCGTCCTCATGCACCTCGAGCTTGGTGTCGGTGGAGACGTCGATCTGCCATTCCGCGACGTACTGCCCGTCATGGCTACCCGGCGTCATGCGCAGAATCTGGATCACGCTGGTGGCCGGCGGCTCGTAGCGATAAGTCGTGGTGTGCTGGATTCGCAGGCGCATGGTGGACCGTTGTTCTGGCGTCATTCCGGGGCGATGCGCCAGCATCGAACCCGGAATCTCGAGATTCCGGGTCTGGTCCTTCGGACCATCCCGGAACGACAGCGTGGATCAAATCAAATACTGCTTCGTGATGATTTCGCCCAGCCTGGAATTGTCCGCGATGAATTCCTGAATGAATTCATGCACGCCATGCTGGAAAATGTCGTTCATGTTGCTGTGTTCCAGTCGGTTGCGGATGCCGCGGGCGTGGCGCTGGGCCGGGCCCTGGCGGCCATAGGCGACGCCGATCTGGTCGAGGTTGCGCACGAGGTTGCCGTAGCAGCTGGCGAGCGAACGCGGCAGCGTGTCGTTGAGGATCAGGAGGTCCGCGATCAGCCAGGGCTTCAGAGTCTCGCGATAGACCCAGTGATAGGCCGTCAGCGCGGAGACCGAGCGCAGGATCGAGCTCCACTGGTAGAAGTCGAGCGGACCGCCGACATGCTCTTCCTCGGGCAGCAGCACGTGATACTTCACGTCGAGAATGCGCGCGGTGTTGTCGGCGCGCTCGAGATGCACGCCCATGCGCGAGAACCAATAGGCGTCGTTGCGCAGCATGGTCCGGTAGGCCGAGCCGTCGAAGCGCAGCGAGGTCTCCTGCACGAAGCGCAGGAATTTTGCGAGGTCCTCGCGCGTCGAGGTGCCCTTGCTCCACACCGCCTGCAGCTCGATCCACGCCGAGTTGATGGTGTCCCACATCTCGCTGGTGAGCGCCGTGCGCACGGAGCGCGAGTTCAGCCGCGCCGCTTCGATGCAGTTTCGGATCGAGGAGGGGTTGTTCTGGGAGAACGAGAGAAACTCGACGACATTGTGCTCGTTGGCTTCCTCATAGGCCTGATAGAAGCTCGCAGCGACGCCGGCGGTGAGCAGCGCCGAATTCCATTCATTGGTCTTGCCGATATAGGCGGCGGGAAGCGCGGTGACGCGCAGCGTCGCATCGATGGTGCGCGCGAGATATTCGGCCCGTTCGACGTAGCGGGCGAGCCAGTAGAGGTTTTCGGCAGTACGCGACAGCATCTCTCTACTCGTCCAAAATCCAGGTGTCCTTGGTGCCGCCGCCCTGGCTCGAGTTCACCACCAGGGAGCCTTCCTTGAGCGCGACGCGGGTGAGGCCACCCGGCACGATCGTTGTGCTCTTGCTGCCCGTGAGCACGAACGGCCGCAGGTCCACGTGACGGGGCGCGAGGCCCGACGCCGTGCAGGTCGGGCAGGTCGAGAGCGCAAGCGTCGGCTGGGCGATGAAACCTTCCGGCTCGCGCTTGAGCTTGTCGCGGAACGCTTCGATCGTTGCCTTGGTCGCGGCGGGACCGATCAGCATGCCGTAGCCGCCGGAGCCGTGCACTTCCTTGACGACGAGCTCGCTCAGATTGTCCAGCACATAGGCGAGGTCCTTCGGCTCGCGGCAGCGCCAGGTCGGCACGTTCTTCAGGATCGGCTCCTCGCCGAGATAGAATTTCACGATGTCGGGCATGTAGGAGTAGATCGCCTTGTCATCGGCGATGCCGGTGCCGACGGCGTTGGCGAGCGTGATGTTGCCGGCCGCATAGGCCGACATCAGGCCGGGCACGCCGAGCACGGAATCGGGACGGAAGGTGAGGGGATCGAGGAAGTCGTCGTCGACGCGGCGATAGATCACGTCGACCCGCTTCAGCCCTTCCGTCGTGCGCATGAACACTTCGTTGTTCTTGACGACGAGGTCGCGGCCTTCGACCAGCTCGATGCCGAGCTTGTCGGCGAGGAAGGAGTGCTCGTAATAGGCCGAATTGTAGACGCCCGGGGTGAGCAGGGCCACCGTCGGCTCGCCCGAAGCGCTCTGCGGCGCGACCGAGCGGAGCGCGGCGAGCAGCTCGTCCGGATAGCGCTCGACCGGCGCCACCCTGTGGCGGGCGAACAGATCCGGAAACAGCCGCATCATGATCTCGCGGTTTTCCAGCATGTAGGAGACGCCCGACGGCGTGCGGGCGTTGTCCTCCAGCACGATGAAGTCCTCGGCGTCGACCCGGACGATGTCGATGCCGGCGATGTGCACGTAGACGTCATGCGGCACCTGCTGGCCGTTCATCTCGGGCCGGAACACCGGGTTCTGGAAGATCAGATCGTCGGGCACGATTTCGGCGCGGAGGATGTCGCGGCCGTGATAGATGTCGCGCAGGAACATGTTGAGCGCGCGCACGCGCTGCTTCAGGCCCTTCTCCAGGACGCCCCATTCCTTGGCGGACATGATCCGTGGAATCACATCGAACGGGATCAGGCGCTCGGTGGATTCGGAATCGCCGTAGACCGCGAAGGTGATGCCGATCCGGCGGAACAGGAGCTCGGCTTCCTGGCGGCGATATTCAAGCGCCTCGGGAGGCGTCTCCTTGAGCCAGCGTGCCAGCTCCTGATAGGCGGGGCGAAGGTCCCCGCCGGGAATGTTCATTTCATCAAACGCGACTGCCATAGATCCCGACTTGTCTCCGCAAGGCGTTGCGCCATTCGACAGATCGTCAGGCCTTGGTGAAGACCGCAACGTCCTGGCCATGCGTCAACAGTGCATGACTTTCATGTGGTAGCAAGGGCCGGGCCAGCGCGATAAGCATGGAGAAGGGGCATTTGCCGCCGATGGCCGGTGGCGTGCCTGAAAAAATGGCTGAAGACTGCTTATTTCAGAAGCAAAACCGCGTGACTTCAACGCGTTACCTCGGCAAAGTCGGCGTCACAGGTGAGGGACTTAAGGCATGAGCGAGATCGTCACGGCGGGCATTCTGGTCATTGGAGACGAAATCCTGTCCGGCCGGACCAAGGACAAGAATATCGGCTTCATCGCCGAATACCTGACCAATATCGGCATCGACCTGAAGGAGGTCCGTGTCGTCTCCGACGACGAGCCCGACATCATCGCCGCATTGGATGCACTGCGGCATCGCTACACCTACGTCTTCACCACCGGCGGCATCGGGCCGACCCATGACGACATCACCGCAGATAGCGTCGCCAAGGCGTTCGGCGTCGGCATCGACCATCACCCGGAGGTGGTCGCCCGTTTCCGCGAGCGCTGGAGCGAGCAGGACCTCAACGAGGCCCGCCTGCGGATGGCGCGCATTCCCGACGGTGCCGAGCTGATCCAGAGCGCGACCATCCTCGCGCCCGGCTTCAAGATCGGCAATGTCATCGTGATGGCCGGCGTGCCGTCGATCATGCAGGCGATGATGGACATCGTCGCGCCCAAGCTGAAGTCGGGCGTGCGCATGCTGTCCGAGTCGGTCCGCGCCAACGCACGCGAGGGCGACATCGGCGGCCCGCTGCGGGCGATCGCCGCCGCCCATCCCGACACCATCATCGGCAGCTATCCCTTCATGGACGAGGAGCAGAAGCCCAACACCAACCTGGTGGTGCGCTCGCGCGATCCGGAGAAGCTCGGGGCGGCAATGGCCGCGGTGAAGGAAATGCTGGCGGGATTGAACGTCAACCGCTAGCAGAGAATTGCCGGACGAGATTGCAGGAGAAAGGCGATGGCTGGTGAAGCACCGGAACTGAGTGCGCAGGAGCGGGCAGGCAAGGCCTTCCCCGTCTCATGGGACCAGTTCCACCGGGATTGCCGGGCGCTGACCTGGCGGCTCAACGAGGTCGGCCCGTTCCATGCGGTGATCGCGATCACCCGCGGCGGCCTGGTGCCGGCCGCGATCGTGGCGCGCGAGCTGGGGGTGCGCGTGATCGATACGGTCTGCATCGCCAGCTACGACCACAACAAGCAGGGCGACCTTCAGGTGCTCAAGGGCATTTCCGAGGCGGCCATGAAGCTCGGCGGCGGCACCGGCAAGGGCCTGTTGATCGTCGACGACCTCGTCGACACCGGCAAGACCGGCAAGCTGGTGCGCGAGATGCTCCCCGATGCGCATTTCGCCACCGTCTACGCCAAGCCGATGGGACGTCCTCTGGTCGACACTTTCATTACCGAGGTGTCGCAGGACACCTGGATCTTCTTCCCCTGGGACACCGCGCTGTCCTACCACCCGCCGCTACGCGACGGGGCGGCGTGAGCTTTCTTCACCTCGCCCCGCTTGCGGGGAGAGGTCGCGCCGAAGGCGCGGGTGAGGGGCCTCTGCGCGAGCCCCACTGTCACCGAATTTGCGGAAGCAGCCCCTCACCCCAACCCTCTCCCCGTAAGAACGGGGAGAGGGAGTGGACCCGCAGCCATGCCCCTCCAAAACCGCGTCACCCCCACCGGCGACATCATCGCCACGCCACACCGCGGTCTCTTCACCGGCAATCGCGGCATCATCCACGATCCCGCGACGAAGACGCTGCTGAAGAAGCGCTGGTCGACGCCGGCCTGGATCACATGCCTGTGCGAATTCCGCGGCTGGCGTCGTCCGGTGATGGCGCGGCGGAGCTGGACCGAGCTGTTCTTCCTCGACGAGGCCACCGCCTTCGCGGCAGGGCACCGGCCCTGCTTCTTTTGCCGGCGCGACGACGCCAAACGATTTCGCGCGGCGTGGGAGAAGGGCAATGGTGCGAGCAACATCAGCGCCAAGGCGATGGATGCCGTCCTGCATCGGGAGCGTCTCGATCGCGGCCGCAAGCAATTGCACCCGCTTACGATGCCGCTGGCGGACCTGCCCGACGGCGCGATGGTGCAGCAGGGCGAAGACAGCTTTCTGGTGATGCAGGGAAGGCCACTGCCGTGGTCGCCGGCGGGCTACGCGTCGCATGCACGTATGGTCGATCGGGCGATGTTGTTGACGCCGCCTTCCACGTTGCGCGCGATGATGGCCGGTTATCGGCCCGTGCTGCATCCGACGGCGTCGGGCTGAAGCGCCGACATCCTCGTGATCAGCCCAGCCTCTCGCGCGCCACCGCGGCGCCCGCGCCGAGCGCCATCAGCTTGGCTTCGGCGATCTCGCGCCGCATCGGCGCCATGCCGCAATTGGTGGTGGCGATGATGTTGCTCTTCGGCACGAATTGCGACACCGCCTCGATCACCTTCACGACGTCCTCGGCCGTCTCCACCGTGTCGCTGGCGACGTCGATCACGCCGGCCTGCACGATTTTGTTCTTGAGCAGCGCGAGCAGGTCGAGCGGCACCTTGGAATTGCGGCACTCGATCGCGACCTGCTGGATCGGGCTGGCATCGATTGCTGGAAAGATCTGCTCGTATTGCCGCCACTGGCTGCCGAGCGTCTCTTTCCAGTCCGTATTGGCCTTGATGCCGTAGCCGTAGCAGATGTGCACGGCGGTGGCGCAGGTCAGGCCCTGCGCGGCGCGCTCCAGCGCCTTGATGCCCCAATCGTTGACCTCGTCCATGTAGACGTTGAAGGCGGGCTCGTCGAATTGCACGAGATCGACGCCGTCGGCCTGCAAGGCCTTGGCTTCCTCGTTCAAGAGCTCTGCGAAGGCAAAGGCCATCTTGACCCGATCGCCGTAGTAGCGATCGGCAATGGTGTCGATGATGGTCATCGGGCCAGGCAGGGTGAATTTCAGCTGCTTCTTCGTGTGCGTGCGCGCGACGCGCGCCTCGAGATCATGGACGCGGCCCTTCAGCCGGAGCGGCGCGACCACCTGCGGCACCATCGCCTTGTAGCGATCTTTCCGGATTCCCATCTCGACCTTGTGGGCGAAATCGATGCCCTCGATCTTCTCCAGGAAGCCGTGCACGAAGTGCTGCCGCGCCTGCTCGCCTTCGGTGACGATGTCGATGCCGGCGTCCTCCTGGATCTTCAGCCAGATCAGCGTCGCATCGCGCTTGGCGCGGGCGAGCTCGTCGCCTTCGGACTTCCAGGGCGCCCAGAGCATGTTGGGCTCGGCGAGCCATTCCGGCTTCGGCAGGGAGCCGGCGATCGTGGTTGGAAACAGCATGGCGGCCCTCCCGGCAGGTTGAGTTGCGCCCCTTCCTGCCATGTCCTAACGTCGAGGTACAGAACAACGAAAGTCGCTCTCCATTCCAGCAGCGGCGACAGGGAAAGGCCCAAGCAAGGGCCAGAGGAAAGGCCAATGGAAAGGTCATGATCGACCTCTATTACGCGCCGACGCCGAACGGCTGGAAAGTCTCGATCATGCTGGAGGAACTCGGGTTGCCTTATAAGGTGATCCCGGTGAATATCCGCGCCGGCGAGCAGTTCAATCCTGAGTTTCTGGGGATCTCTCCGAACAACCGCATTCCCGCCATCGTCGATCACGATCCCGCTGATGGCGGCGCGCCGTTCTCGGCGTTCGAGACCGGCGCGATCCTGGTTTATCTCGCGGAGAAGACCGGCCGTTTCCTGCCGTCCGATTTGCGCGGCCGCTCCACCACGATCCAGTGGGTGATGTGGCAGATGGCGGGCCTCGGGCCGATGCTCGGCCAGCACGGCCATTTCGCGCTCTATGCGGCCGAGAAGATCCCTTACGCGATCGAACGCTATCGCGACGAGGCGGCGCGGCTCTACGGCGTGCTCGACCGGCAATTGGCCAAGACCGGCGCCTATGTCGCCGGCGACTATTCCATCGCCGACATCGCCTGCTTCCCCTGGACCATGACGCACAAGGCGCAAGGCTTTACGCTCGACGACTTTCCCAATGTCAAACGCTGGTATGCCGAGGTCCGCGCCAGACCGCAGGTGCAGGCGGGGCTCGCGATCGGAAAATTCGTGAAGGAGCCGTTCGACGAGGAATCACGCAAGATCATGTTCGGCCAGCGTGCGAAGGAAGTGTTGGGAAGGAAGTAGGCCTCCGCTCCCTCCTCGTCATTGCGAGCGAAGCGAAGCAATCCAGACTGGTTCCGCGGAAAGACTCTGGATTGCTTCGCTTCGCTCGCAATGACGGGGGAGAGATCGAGAGAAACAAGACACAAGGAACCCCCATGATCGAATTCTTCTTCGACTGCTCCAGCCCCTGGACCTATCTCGCCTTCCACAACATCCAGCCGCTCGCCAAAGAGCTCGGCGCCGCCATCACCTGGCGTCCGATCCTGGTCGGCGGCATCTTCAACACGGTCAATCCGAGCGTCTACGCGCAGCGCGAGAAGCCGGTGCCGCTGAAGGCGCGCTACATGAAGAAGGACCTCGCCGACTGGGCGCGTTCGGCGGGCCTTGCCATCAAGATGCCGCCGACGGTGTTTCCGGTGAACAGCGTCAAGGCGATGCGCGGCTGCCTCTGGCTCGGTCAGGACATGGTGCCGTTCGCGACATCTGTGTTCGAGACCTATTGGGGCGAGGACAAGGACATCTCGCAGGACGCGGTGCTCGCGGAGATCTGCAGGAAAGTCGGCATCAACGAGCAGAAGTTCTTCGCCGGCATTGCCGAGCAGGACATCAAGGACCAGCTCAAGGCCACAACTGAGGAGGTGATGGCGCGCGGCGGCTTCGGCTCGCCGACCATCTTCGTGAACAAGACCGACATGTATTTCGGCAATGACCGCCTGCCGCTGATCCGCGAAGCGCTTCAGCGCAGCAAGGCGAGCGCGGCCTGATGGTGCGCGCCGTCATCTGCCGCGAACTCGGCGCGCCCGAGACTTTGCGGCTGGAAGAATTTCCGTCGCGCGCGCTGAAGCCGGGCGAGGTACGCGTTGCCATCCGCGCCGCCGGGCTGAACTTTCCCGACGTGTTGATGGCCGCTGGCGAATACCAGCTCAAGCCGGAGCTGCCGTTCACGCCTGGCATGGAGGCTGCCGGTGACGTCACCGAATTGGGCGCGGAGGCGAGCGGCGTTGCCGTCGGCGACAAGGTCATCGTCAAGATGCGCCATGGCGCCTTTGCCGATGAAGCCGTGGTGACGCCGTCGCAGCTCACCCCCATGCCGTCCACCTTCGACTATGCCGAGGCTGCGACCTATCTCGCCGGCCACGGCACGGCCTATCATGCGTTGATCGATCGCGGCCGGGTCGCGCCGGGCGAGGTGCTGCTGGTCCACGGCGCCGGCGGCGGCGTCGGCCTTGCCGCCGTGGAGATCGGCAAGATGCTGGGTGCGAACGTGATCGCGACCGCCTCCAGCGACGAGAAGCTTGAGATCGCGAGATCGCGCGGCGCCGATCATCTTATCCGCTACGACCGCGAGCCGTTTCGCGATGCCGTCAAGCGCATCACCGACGGCCGCGGCGCGGACGTCGTGTTCGACCCCGTCGGTGGCCAGGTCTTCGAAGATTCGATGCGTTGCATCGCCTGGGGCGCGCGGCTGCTGGTGATCGGCTTCACCGGCGGCATCGGCTCGGCCAAGACCAATCTGTTGCTGATCAAGGGCGCCAGTGTGCTCGGCGTGCGCGCCGGCGAAGCGGTGCGCAAGAATCCTGCGCTCGGAGAGGTCCGCCTGAAGGCGCTCTTGCAATGGGCGGAGGAGGGCAAGCTGCGCCCCAACGTCTCGCATCGCCTGCCGCTGGAGGATTATGCGAAGGCGATGCGGCTGTTGATCGACCGCAAGGCGATCGGACGGGTCGCGCTGCTGATGCAGTGACGGTCTCGTAGGGTGGGCAAAGGCGCTCTTGCGCCGTGCCCACCATCTTTCCGTCGCAACCTGAATCGTGGGCACGCTTCGCTTTGCCCACCCTACGAGAGCGTCACTTATACTCCCGCTCCGTCCACCACGGGAAATAATCCGGCATGTCCGTCGAGACCCTGTTCTTGAACTGCGCCGGCCGCTTCTCCAGGAACGACACCACGCCTTCCTTGACGTCGTCGGAGCGACCGCGGGCGTAGATGCCGCGGCTGTCGACCTTGTGGGCCTCCATCGGATCGTCGGCGCCCATCATGCGCCACATCATCTGGCGGATCAGCGCGACCGACACCGGCGCGGTCTTGGCGCAAAACTCCTTGGCCAGCGCACGTGCGGTCGGCAGCAGATCGTCCGGCGCGACCACCTTGCTGACGAGGCGGCCGGCAAGGGCTTCCTGGGCCGGGAAGACGCGGCCCGAATAGCACCACTCCAGCGCCTGCGAGATGCCGACGATGCGCGGCAGGAACCAGCTCGAGGCCGCCTCCGGGACGATGCCGCGCTGGGAGAACACGAAGCCGAACCGCGCCGCCTCCGAGGCGATGCGGATGTCCATCGCAAGCTGCATGGTGACGCCGATGCCGACAGCCGGGCCGTTCACCGCGGCGATCACGGGCTTGAGGCACTTGAAGATGCGCAAGGTCACCTGGCCGCCGCCGTCGCGCACCTGCGGGTCGCTATAGTCGACCTTGCCGTCGGCGAAGCGCTTGACCGGCCCGCGCCGCGCGTCGCGGTCGAACGTGTCGGCGCCGGACGACAGATCGGCGCCCGCGCAAAAGCCACGGCCGGCGCCGGTGACGATGATGGCGCGGACATTGTCATCTTTGTCGGCGGCGTCGAACGCGTCGATCAGCTCCCTTTGCATCTGCGCGTTGAAGGCGTTGAGCTTGTCGGGCCGGTTCAGCGTGATGGTGAGGATCTGCTCGGCGACCTCGTATTTGATCGTCTCATACGCCATGGTGGTTTCCTTCCTTTGTTTCTTATTCTCTCTTTAGCACGTCATTCCGGGGCGCGCCTCTTGGCGCGAGCCCGGAATCCATACTCATTATCGTGGTTATGGATTCTCAGGTGCGCAATTGCGCACCTAGCTCGTCGCTTCGCGGCGCCCCGGAATGACGGAAGATCTACTTCGCCGGCGGCTTCGGCCAGGGCCGCTGCGGGCCGCGGAGACCTTCAAACGCCTTGGCCATGCCGAGCACGCCGATGTCGTCGAAGCGGCGGCCGACGATCTGCACGCCGATGGGAAAGCCCTTGGCGTCGAAGCCGCCGTTGAGGGAGATCGCCGGGTTCTCCGACATATTCCACGGCACGGTATAGGCGATGTGCTCGAACGGCTTCATGGGATCGTTGGTCGGCGAAGCCCATTCCGCCGGAAAGTTCACGTTCGGCGCGGTCGGCGAGATCACATAGTCGAGCTCGCAAAACAGCTTCGAGGCCGCGGCCCGGATCGCCATGGTCTGGTTGAAGCCGCGGATGACATCGACGCCCGAGAGCTTCGCGCCGGACTCGCCCCATCTGAAGATATAGGGTAGCACCTTGGCCTGCTCGGTCGCCGTTAGCCTGGACAGATCGTCCCACATCCGCGCGCGCCAGAAATTGTCGAGGCCGTCGAGCATCTCGCGCGTCAGGATGCCGTCGACCTCGGTGACGACGCTGCCAGCGGACTCGAACGCCTTCGCGGCCTTCACCGCGACCTCGCGCACCGGCTTCTCCAGCGCCAGGCCGCAGCCGGGATCGAGCATCAAGCCGATGCGCAGCTTGCGGGGCGACTTCTCCAGTCCCTTCCAGTTCAGCGGCTCGGCCGGCAGGCTCATGCCGTCGCGCCGGTCGGGCTTTGCGATCGCGCTCATCATCAGCGCGCAATCATCGACCGTGCGGGTCATGGGACCTGCGACGCGGCCGACATAGGTGGGGTCGATCGGCACGCGGCCAAAACTCGGCTTCAGGCCGACGAGGCCGCACCAGCCGGCGGGCAGACGGACCGAGCCGCCGATATCGGTGCCGAGATGCAAGGGGCCATAGCCGGCCGCAGCAGCGGCGCCTGCGCCGGCGCTGGAGCCGCCGGGATTCTTGCTGAGGTCCCACGGATTGCGCGCGAGCGCATGGAACGAGGAGAGCCCGGAGGACAGCATGCCGTAATCGGGCATGGTGGTCTTGGCGAAGATGATGCTGCCTGCCTCACGCAGCCGCGCGGCGGGCGGCGCATCCTTCTCCGCCGGCACGAGCTTGACGCTGGCGGCGCCCAGCGGCACCGGCACGCCCTTGGTCGCGATGTTGTCCTTCACCGTGACGGGCACGCCGTCGAGCGCGCCGGACGGCTCGCCGCCGCTCCAGCGCGCGGTCGAGGCCTTTGCGGCCTCGCGCGCGCCGTCAGGGTCGAACGCATAGAGCGCCTTCAGATGCGGTTCCCACGCCGCGACATGCGCGAGCACGTCCTCCAGCACCTCGCTCGGCGAGAACTGCTTGGCGCGATAGCCCGCGATCAGGTCGACCGCGGACAGATCGTGCAGCGAGGTGACCGCTTCCTCGACGCTCTTTTTATGCATTGCCACCCACCGGCATGCGCGTCTCGACGATGCGGGCGAACATGCTGGCGCCGATCGGCAGGATCTTGTCGTCGAGCACGAAGCCGGGGTTGTGCACGGGCACCGAGCCGTCATGGCCGACCCAGAAGTAAGCGCCGGGGATGGTCTCCAGCATGTCGGCGAAATCCTCGCTGCCCATCTTCGGTTGGGTGCGGGTGATCACGTTGGCGGGGTCGACGATCGTGCGCGCGACCTCCTCGACCACCTTGGACTGCTCGACCTGGTTGACCAGCACGTTGAAGGTGTCGCGGATGTCGACGTCGATCGCGCAATTATAGGCGCTCGCGATGCCGGCGCAGATGGTGCGGATGCGCTCGCTGACCAGGGTGCGCACTTCCTTCGAGAAGGTGCGGATGGTGCCGCACAGATGCGCGTCGCCGGGAATGACGTTGTAGGCGGAGCCGGCATGGATCTGGGTGATCGACACCACCGCAGCCTGCAGCGGGTCGACGTTGCGGCTGACGATGGTCTGGATCGCCTGCGCCAGCGTGGTCGCGATGACCACCGCGTCCTTGGAGCGCTCGGGCATCGCGCCATGCGCGCCGTAGCCGGTGATGCGCAGGTCGAAGAAGTCGGCGCTGGCCATCGCCGGGCCGGGCAGGATCGCGATCTCGCCGTGGTTGAGGTCGGGCGCGTTGTGCAGGCCATAGAGCTCGTCGCAGGGGAATTTCTCGAACAGGCCGTCCTTGATCATGGCGCGGGCGCCGCCGAGGCCTTCCTCGGCCGGCTGGAAGATCAGGTGCACGGTGCCGTCGAAATTCCGGGTCTCGGCGAGATAGCGCGCGGTGCCGAGCAGCATGGTGGTGTGGCCGTCATGGCCGCACCCGTGGAAGCGGCCCGGGATCTTCGAGCTCCATTTCAGATTGGTGTTCTCTTCCATCGGCAGCGCGTCCATGTCGGCGCGCAGGCCAATGCGCTTGCTGCCGGAGCCCTTGCCCTTGATGACGCCGATCACGCCGGTGCCGCCGAGGCCGCGATGCACCTCGATGCCCCAGCTCTTTAGCTTGTCGGCAACGATGCCGGAGGTGCGCACTTCCTCGAAGCCGATCTCGGGATGGGCGTGAAGGTCGCGCCTGATGGCGGTGAGTTCGTCGGCGTAGCCGTCGATGCGATCGATCGTGGGCATGTGTCCTGTCCGGTTAGCGTGAAGGTGGATTGAAAACGGGGCCGTTCGGCTTGATGCGGATGCCGGGTCGCAGGCGCGTCCAGGGCAGCGAAGCAGTGTCGGCCGGCATCGCGCCGGGCGCGGCACAGATCATCAGCTTCTCGGCGATCGGCTCGAAGTCGGCGCGGAAATGCACCGAGCTCTTGTTGACCAAAATCTTCTGTTCGGTCGGCTCGATGCCGACATAGCGGTACATCGCCTGGTCGGCCAGCTGCGCCTTGTGCGAGGAGACGACGACGCGGACATCGCCGATGCGCAAGGCTGCGGACGGGCCCATCTCCATCTCGCGGCCGCCGTAATACGGTCCGGGCGCGATGAAGCGGCCGTCGGAAAGCTGCTCGACCACGAAAGTCTCGCGATAGGGCGCGTCGCCGGGAATGCCGGACTTGCCGCCGAGCGCCAGCGTCACGGTGGCGCCGACGCCGGCCGCATGCGCGGCCTTGGCCGATTCCGGATCGTAGATCGCGCCGGTTGCCGCACTCGCTCTGTTGCGCACCAGCGCGCGCAGCATGCCCGTCGTGTCGGAATCGCCGCCGGCGCCGGGATTGTCCTGGGTGTCGGCGATGATGATCGGCTTGCTGGCGCTCTTGGCAAGTTCCATGGCGTGGCGCACGCCGTCGTCGGGCGACCAGATCTTGCCGTCGAAATCGTCCTCGTGGCTTTCGATCAGCTTCAGAAGCGCGTCCACCGCGCGATCCGCGTCTGCTTGCGTCTTGCCATAGGCGAACACGCTCGGGCCGCAGTCGCGGAAATCGGCGGCGGGGAAGCCGGGCGCGAAGGAGAGGGTCGGGACGGCATCGCTCTCCAGGGCGGCGAGCTTTTCATAGATGCCCTTGGTGGGCTGGTCGTTGGTGCATTGCCAGCTGATCGGGATCAGGAAAGGCAATTGCCGGAACGCTTTTGCGAAGCGCTGCTTCGTCTGCAGCAGCAGCGCGAGGTGCCGCGCGCAGGCGCGGCCGGTCTCGGCCATGTCGACATGGGGATAGGTGCGGTAGGCGATCAGCGCGTCCGCGTGCTCCATCATCTCGGGCGTGACGTTGGCGTGCAGATCGAGGCTGGTGACCAGCGGAACATCCTTGCCGATGACGCGGCGCACACGCGCCAGGATCTCGCCTTCGCCGTCGTCGAGATGCTCGGTCACCATGGCGCCGTGCAGGTCGAGATAGACGGCGTCGATCGGCCCGGCGGCGGCGATGCCGTCGACCATGACCTTCACGATGCGCTCGAAGGCGTCCTTGGTGACGTGCGCGGAGGGGCTCGCGCCGCAGGCGATGGTCGGAACGAGTTCCCAACCGTTCGCTTCAGCGCTGTCGACGAAACCGGCGAGCCCGACATTGATGCGCCGCATCACCTTCAGCACGTCCTGGCCTTGCGTCATCGCCGGCCAGCCGCCGCCATGCTGGAAGTCGGCGAAGGTCGCCTTGGTCGGAGCGAAGGTGTTGGTCTCGTGCAGGAAGCCGCCGACGGCGATGCGTGTCATTCAGTTCAGGTCCAGCGTTTTGAAAGTGCGCGACGTTAGCCTTGGCCCTGCGGAGAGAGCAAGGTGAGAGGCCATCGCGCCGTGCATAGGGTCAAGACGTTTTGGGAATGCGTGCCGCGCACACGTCATTGCGAGCGTTGCGAAGCAATCCAGACTTTCTCCGCGGAGGGATGCTGGATTGCTTCGCGGCGCTCGCAATGACGAGCGGATAGACCTACGCGCTCGCCCCCACGGCCTCCGCCACCGGCCGGAAGTTCGCAAAGTCCCAGTTGCGTCCGGGCGCCGCATCCAGCAGGGCCTTGGTGTAGGCCTCCTTCGGATGGGTGAGCACTTCGGCGGCCGGTCCTTGTTCGACGACGCGGCCGTGCTGCATGACCACGACCTCGTCGCAGATCTGGGCTGCGACGCGTAAGTCATGGGTGATGAACAGGATGGCGATCCCGAGCCGCTTCTGGATCTCGTCGAGCAGTTCCAGCACCTGCGCCTGCACGGAGACGTCGAGCGCGGAGACCGCTTCGTCCGCGACCAGCACGTCGGGATCGAGCGCGAGCGCCCGGGCGATGGCGATGCGCTGACGCTGGCCGCCGGAGAATTGGTGCGGATAGCGCGACACGGCGTCGGGCGGCAGGCCGACCAGCTCGAGCAGCTCGCGCGCGCGCTTCATCGCGTCGGCATGCGAAGTGCCGTAATTGATCGGGCCTTCCGCGATGCTCTCGCCGACGGTGACGCGCGGGTTGAGCGATCGGTAGGGATCCTGGAACACGATCTGGATCTTCTGCCGGTGCGGCTGCAGCAGGCGGCGCGAGATGTCGGCGATCTCGCGGCCGGCGAGGCGCACACCGCCGGAGGTCGGGTCGATCAGGCGCACGATGCAGCGCGCCACCGTCGACTTGCCCGAGCCGCTTTCGCCGACAATGCCGAGCGTGCGGCCCTTGCGCAGCGTCAACGTGACCTTGTCGGCAGCGACGACCTCGCGGCCTTTGCCGAAGAAGGCGCGCTCCTTGTAAACCTTGCTGAGCTCGTTGGCCTCGAGCACCACCGGCTCGCGGGTTTCCTCGCGCGGCGCCCGCGGCACCAGGCTCGGCACCGAGGAGAGCAGGTTGCGCGTGTATTCCATGGTCGGGTTGCGCAGCACGGTCTCGAGCGCGCCGGTCTCGACCAGGCGGCCCTGCCGCATCACCGCGACGCGGTCGGCAATCTCGGCGACCACGCCCATGTCGTGGGTGATGAACAGCACGGCGGTGCCGTGATCGCGCTGGAGGTCGCGGATCAGGGTCAGGATCTGCTTCTGCGTGGTGACGTCGAGCGCGGTGGTCGGCTCGTCGGCAATGAGCAGCTTCGGCTCAAGCACCAGCGCCATCGCGATCATGATGCGCTGGCGCTGGCCGCCGGAGAGGCGGTGGGGATAGGAGGCGAAGATGCGCTCGACCTGGGGCAGGCGGACCTGCTCCATCATGTCGAGGATGCGCTTCTTGCGCGCCCTGGCATCGAGCTTGGTGTGCGCGCGCAGCACCTCGTCGATCTGGCGGCCGACCGGCACCACCGGATTGAGCGCGGTCATCGGCTCCTGGAAGATCATCGCCATCTTGGTCGCGCGCAGCTGGCGCAGGCGGCGGTCGGTGGCGGTGAGCAGCTCCTCGCCGACCAGCTTCACGCTGCCGGCGGTCGGCACCAGCGTGCCCTTCGGCAACAGGCCCATCGTGGTGAGCGAGGTCACCGACTTGCCCGAGCCGCTTTCGCCGACGAGGCACAGCGTCTCGCGCTCGCGCACCTGGATCGAGATGCCGTCGATGATGTTAGCGCCTTTCGGCTTCTTGCCGATGGACACGACGAGGTTGTTGATGTCGAGGATGGTGTTGGTCACGTCAATTCTCTCCGCCGTCATTCCGGGGCGCGCGTAGCGCGAACCCGGAATCCATTGAGCCGCGATGCAAGTGGTGAGATGGATTCCGGGCTCGCGACTTCGTCGCGCCCCGGAATGACGAAACAAAGGATCCTCACTTCCCCTCCCGCTGCTTCATGCGCGGATCGAGGGCGTCGCGGGCGGCGTCGCCGATCAGGTTGATGCTGAGGATGGCGATGGAGAGCAACAGGCCCGGCCAGAAGATCAGCGACGGCTTGATCTGGAAGTACTGGCGGCCCTCGGCCATGATGTTGCCCCAGGTCGGCGTCTCCGGCGAGATGCCGGCGCCGAGGAAGGAGAGGATCGCCTCGGTGAGGATGGCGCTGGCGCAGATATAGGTGCCCTGGACGATCAGCGGCGCGATCGTGTTCGGCATCAAGTGGCGCCACATGATCTTCGGCAGGCTCGAGCCGACCGAGATCGCGGCCTCGACGTAAGGCTCCTCGCGCGCCGAAAGCACGACGGAGCGGACGAGCCGTGCCACGCGCGGAATCTCGGGGATCGTGATCGCGATCAGCACGGTCCAGAGGCTGGCGCCGGAGAGCGACACCACGGCGATCGCGAGCAGGATGCTCGGCATTGCCATCAGGCCGTCCATGACGCGCATCATCACGGAATCGACCAGCTTGAAGAAGCCGGAGACGAGGCCGATCGCAAGGCCGATGGCGATCGACAGGATCGCCGCGCCGATGCCGATCAAGAGCGAGATGCGGCCGCCATAGATCACGCGCGACAACAGGTCGCGGCCGTAAGCGTCGGTGCCGAGCAGGAATTGAGCGGAGGACGGCTTGAGCCGCTGCGACGGGGCGAGCTGGATCGGATCGTGCGGCGCGATCAGCGGCGCGAGGATCGAGATCAGCACGATCAAGGCAAGCAGGACCGTCGCCGCGGCGATGATCGGCGTCGAGGTGAGGAATCCGAAGCGCGGCCGCAGCGGCGACGTGATCGGAATGGACGACTGGGGAAGGGTATCGACCGACATTCTGTTCTTGTCCTTGCCTCAGTACCGGATCCGGGGATCGAGCAGGGTGTAGGCGACGTCGATGAGAAGATTGACGACGACGTAGATCAGCGAGGTCAGCAGGATCATCGCCTGGATCACCGGATAATCGCGCGCCAGCACCGCATCCACGGTCAGGCGGCCGATGCCGGGGATGTTGAACACGCTCTCGGTGACGACGACGCCGGAGATCAAGAGCGCAAAGCCGGTGCCGATGACGGTGATCACGGGCACGGCGGCGTTGCGCAGCGCATGGCGCATCATCACCGCGACCTCGTTGATGCCCTTCGCGCGCGCCGTTCGCACGTAGTCCTCGCCGAGCACGTCGAGCATCGCCGCACGCGTCATGCGCGCGATCAGTGCGATGTAGATGAAGGACAGCGCGCAGGTCGGCAGGATCATGCGCTCGAAGAACGGACCGAAGCCGTTGAAGATGCTCCGGAAGCCCTGCACCGGCACCAAGCGCAGTTCGATCGCGAAGACCTGGATGAGGACATATCCGACCACGAACACCGGCACCGAGAAGCCGAGCACGGACAGACCCATCACGAAACGGTCGATCCAGGTGCCGTGCTTCCACGCCGCGATCACCCCCAAGGGAACTGCGACGATGACGGCGAGGATGATGGTGCACAGCGCGATCGAGATCGACGGCTCGACGCGCTGGCCGATCATCTTCATGACAGGCAGGTTGGAGATCAGCGAGGTTCCGAGGTCGCCATGCAGCAGCTTGTTCACCCAGGTGATGAACTGCACGATCAGCGGCTCATTGAGACCGAGCGATTCGCGAATGCGCTCGAGCCGTTCCGGCGTCGCGTTGTCGCCGGCGAGGATCGCGGCGGGATCGCCGGGGGTGAGGCGGAGCAGGAGGAACACGAACAGCGCGACCACGCCCATCACGGGCACGGCGGCGAGAATCCGGCGAAGGAGATATCCGAGCAAGGTGGATCCGTCAGTTTAGAGTCAAATCGGCGGCAGCGGCGAGAGGTCAGTTCTGCCACCAGCCTAACATTTCAGCAATTCCCGTGCCATGAGGGCCACAGTTTTTGCGGTGCAGCCAGTCCTGATGGGGTGGTCAAAGCGGAGCGTGCCCACCTCCTTTCACTCAGGAAAAACGGCGGGCCCGGCGCTTTGCGCCTTTGCCCACCCTGCGGAATAGCTTCGCGATCACTCCAGCGTCGCCAGCAGCCCCGCCATCAGCCGACCACGCTCAACGAGACTTTCGACTTCGATATACTCCTCCAGCGTGTGGCCATTGCCGCCGCGCACGCCGAGGCCGTCGAGCGTCGGGATTCCCATCGCGCCGGTGAAGTTGCCGTCGGAGCCGCCGCCGGAGCTTGCATGCGGCAGTTCCATGCCAAGGGATTTGGCGATGCCGCGCGCCTTCTCATACAGCGCCATGGTGCCGGCATCCGGCTCCCAGACCGGCCGCGTCACGCCGCGCGTGACCTTGAAGGTGACATCGTTGCTGGTGCCCGACAGCGCCAGCATCCGCTCGACACCGCGATCGAGATCGGCCTGGCGCTTGGCCATCGACAGCGCTTCGCCCGTCGCGGTGGTGGCAACGCAATTGACCCACTGCCCGCCGTGCACGACGCCGACCGAGAAGGTGCAATCCTCCGTCGTCATCGCGTCGATGCTGAGAATCTGCCGCGCCATCTCGCGGATCGCCGAGCGTCCCGCCGACAGCGTGGCGCCGGCGTGGCTCGGCCGGCCCGTCGCCTCGAGGTTGAACCGTGCGATGGCATAACGTCCGGTGGTGACGCCGTTGTCGGCGCGACCGGGCTCCGGCACCAGCACGTATTTGTTGCGCGCGGCCTCAGCCTCGATGATGTCGCGCGTCGAGGGCGTGCCGACTTCCTCGTCCGGCGTGAACAGCACCGTGATCGGCAGCGGCGTGGTGAAGGACGCGCGCGCCAGCTGCCGGATCGCTTCCAGCGAGAGATAATTGCCGCCCTTCATGTCGTAGATGCCGGGGCCGTAGCATTTGTTGCCCTCGCGCCGCCATTTCAGCTTCTCGATGGTGCCGACCGGGTGGACGGTGTCCATGTGGCCGGCGATCAGGATGCCCGGCTCGCCCTGCTTCGGGTGGGGAAAGCGCGCGCGGATGACGCCGCCAAAACCCTGGCGGCCGGCGATGCGCTCGATCGTCGCACCCATGATCGCCATATCCCGCGCCGCGATATCGAGCATGCGGTCCACGGCGCCTGCGTCCCAGGTCGGGCTTTCGCATTCGACCCAGCCGCGCAAGCCCTCGAGCATGGCCTCGGAATCAAAGGGGAGATTGGCAGGATTCATCTCAATGTCTCTCGAGCTGGAAAGATGGAACGCGCATTGCATCGGCGCGGTCAGGACAAGTGGAGGTGTTGTAGAGCCAAATCGATCCCGGTGGAGCCCGTGCATGCGCCGCAAGGGCTTGCAACGAAACCGGATTGACGCGCTCGGCACTGTCTGCAAGTCTCGAAAAGATAAAGGCATTGCATATGGTTAGTTCGCCCAAAGAACGAACCGGATGCTCAACCAATAATCCGCCTTTGAACAGTTTCACGTCAGGAGAACTTTCTATGTTCCACTTCATGCGCCGGGGGCCTCGTGCGTTCGCCTCCACACTTGCGCTGTCGGTCGTCGCGCTTTCGACCGCGCTGGCCTCGCCAGTGCTTGCGGCCGGCAAGACCCTCACCGCAGTGATGCACTCGGATTTGCGCATCATCGACCCGATCTTCACCACGGCCTACATCACGCGTGACCATGGCTACATGGTTTACGACACGCTGGTGGCCACCGATTCCAACTTCAAGGTCCAGCCGCAGATGGCGGACTGGAAGATCTCCGACGACAAGCTCACCTACACCTTCACGCTGCGCGACGGTCTGAAGTGGCATGACGGTGCGCCGGTTACGGCGGAAGATTGCGTCGCTTCGCTGAAGCGCTGGGCCGCGGTCGACGGCATGGGCCAGAAGCTCTTGGACTTCACCGCCAGCATCGAGGCGACCGACGCCAAGACCATCACGCTGAAGCTGAAGGAGCCCTACGGCCTCGTCCTCGATTCCATCGGCAAGCCGTCCTCGCGCGTCGCCTTCATGATGCCGAAGCGCCTTGCCGAGACGCCGGCGGATAAGCAGATTCCCGAGCAGATCGGCTCGGGCCCGTTCAAGTTCGTGCAGGGAGAATTCCAGCCCGGTGTGAAGGCGGTCTACGTCAAGAACACCGATTACATTCCGCGCAAGGAGCCGGCGAGCTGGACCTCCGGGGGCAAGGTGGTGAAGGTCGATCGCGTCGAGTGGCTCACCATGCCGGACTCACAGACGGCGGTGAATGCGCTGCAGTCGGGCGACATCGACTTCATGGAGAACCTGCCGTTCGACATGCTGCCGGTGCTGGAAGCGAACAAGGAGCTCACGATCCAGGTCCTGAACAAGTTCGGCTTTCAGACTCTCGGTCGGATGAACTTCCTTCATCCGCCGTTCGACAACGTGAAGGTGCGGCGTGCAGCGTTGCTGGCGATCAATCAGAAGGACGTGCTCGACGCGCTGGTCGGCAATGCCAAATATCAGAAGATCTGCGGCGCCTTCTTCATTTGCGACACGCCGCTCGCGACCGATGCAGGCTCCGAGACCCTGGTGAAGGGGAACGGCATGGCGGAAGCCAAGAAGGCGCTCGCCGAGTCCGGCTATGACGGCACGCCGATCGTGATCATGGCCCCCGGCGACGTCACGACGCTGAAGGCGCAGCCGATCGTCGCGGCCCAGCTGCTGCGCGAAGCCGGCTTCAAGGTCGACCTGCAGGCGACCGACTGGCAGACGGTGGTGAGCCGCCGTGCGAGCCAGAAGCCGCCGAAGGAAGGCGGCTGGAACATGTTCTTCACCAACTGGGTCGCGGCCGACGTGTCCAACCCGATCGCCAATCTCTCGATCGGCGGGCAGGGCAAGAAAGGCTGGTTCGGCTGGGCGGAGGACGCCAAGATCGAGCAGCTCAAGGACGCTTTCGTCCGCGCGTCCTCGATCGACGAGCAGAAGAAGATCGCCGCCGACATTCAGAAGCAAGCCTATGAGCAGGTGATCTACATTCCGCTCGGGCAGTATCTCATCCCGAGCGGCTGGCGCAAATCGCTGGCCGGCGTGCTCGACGGTCCCGCGACGCCGGTGTTCTGGAACGTCGACAAGTCGGAGTAAGCCGGGGACCTCCTTCGTGACCTCGGACAAAAAGGCGGCGCCGCTGATCAGCGGCGCCGCTGTCTTTTCGGCTAAGAAGGCGCGTGCTTTTAACCCTTCCAATCTGCAATTCTTGCTATTTGCTTCAATCC
Source organism: Bradyrhizobium sp. NC92 (assembly GCF_025200865.1). Classification (NCBI taxonomy): domain Bacteria; kingdom Pseudomonadati; phylum Pseudomonadota; class Alphaproteobacteria; order Hyphomicrobiales; family Nitrobacteraceae; genus Bradyrhizobium; species Bradyrhizobium sp. NC92. The sequence goes on along the minus strand of NZ_CP104171.1, from coordinate 5,403,275 downwards.
TGAAATAGATGCGTCGTCCGCGCGCACCTTTTTTCCGTCTTCAAATCTGATTCCCGTGCCGATCGATTTTGCACTTCAGGCGATGGCCGAACGGTCAGATCGCGCACCGGCGCGTTGGCGGCGGCCGTTCCTGCGCTGGCTCGACGGTGTCGAGGCCGGCTGGGCCGTGCCGCTTCTCATCGCCTGCTTCGTTGTGATCTGGACGCTCTATCTGGCGATCGCCTATGCCGGCGGCGGTCTGCACCCCGATACGCTCGAGGCCTGGACCTTGGGCCGGCATTTCGCCTGGGGCTATCACAAGCACCCGCCCTTGAGCGGCTGGATTGCCGCCGCCTGGACCTCCGTCTTCCCACTCAGCGACTGGTCGTTGCAGTTGATGGCGATGGCCAATGCCGGGCTTGCATTGGTCTTCGTCGACCGCATCGCTCGGCAATTCGTGACCGGGCACAGGCGCGTCCTGGTGCTGCTGCTCCTGATGCTGACGCCGGTCTATCAATTTCACGCCCAGCGCTTCAATGCCAATTCGGTGCTGCTGGCAATCTGGCCGCTTGCGACCTGGTGCTTCCTGCGCGCATTCGAGACGCGCGCCTGGCCCTGGGCAATCGCGGCGGGATGCACCACCGCGCTGGCGATGGTCGGCAAATATTACTCGATCTTCCTCGTCGCGAGCTTGGCCTTCGCCGCGCTGGCGCACCCGGCGCGGCGCGCTTATTTCAGCTCGGCTTCGCCATGGATATCGGTGGTCGTGGGGCTCGCGGTGCTGTCGCCCCACATCCATTGGCTCGCGACCACGGGCGCTTCGACCTTCACCTACGCGCTGGCGCATGCCAACGGCAACCTCGCAACCTCACTCCACGAGGTGAGAAACTTTCTGCTCGGACTGGCCGCGGCGATGAGCATATCGGCCGTGATCTGGCTGCTCATCGCAGGACCGCGCCTGAGGCAGTTTCCGGCCGACTTCGCGGCCATGAGCCCGGGCCTGCGGCTTCTGTTCTACGTCGCGATCGGCACGATCGTGCTTCCGCTGCTGACGTCGCTTGTGATGGGCACCGATTTGCCGTCACTCTGGGCGTTGCAGGGCCTGTTCCTGTTCGCCATTCTCGTGGTCTGCGGCACCAGCTATCCGATCGAGCGCTTCCACACGGTCAACGTCACGATGATCGTTGCCGGCGCTGCGCTCGCCGCCGTCCTGGTCGCGGCGCCGATCCATGCCGTCCATCGCAACGATCACGGCTATGAAGAGGGCCGGAATTTTTACGTGCAGGCGGCCAACGAATTAACGCGCCAGTGGCGCGAGGTGACCGGCGAGCCGCTGAGCGCCGTCAGCGGCGACGATGCACTCGCCTTCGCGACGGCGTTCTACAGCCCGGACCATCCCTATTACGCGCGGCCGTTCGCGCATCAATACACCTGGGGCCTGCCGCGCAGGACGACGCTGGACCGCGGCTGGGCCGCACTCTGTTTCCAGGGGCAGGAGCACTGCAATCGCTGGCTGGAATGGGTGTCCGCCCGTGGCGGACGTTTCGTCAGGCGCGAGTTCACCGTGCAGGCCTCGCTATGGGGCCGGCTTGGCGTGTCTCGCGAGGTGATCGTGCTGATGGCGCTGCCGCAAGCAAGCCCGGCACCGAGCGCTGCGGATGATTTCAGCGCCAGCCGGCGAGGAACCCACTAGAGGTCGTTCTGAAATGCGATGAAATGAAATCAATTCGCTGCAGCGACCGAGGTGCGCTCCCTCTCCCGCTTGCGGGAGAGGGTTGGGGAGAGGGTGCTTCCACGACGGGACAATCTCCAAGAGGAGAAAGCCCTCGCCCGGCGCGGCCATCGATTTGACCTAGCAATGGCTGTCGCGCACCTGCTCGAGCCCCTCGCTCGCAAGAGGCGCGGTGAACGTGACCTGCTCGGCCCGCGGTTCAGACGGCTCCACATTTTGAAGCTTTGCCTCGGCGTGGTCTTCGCGATGTTCCAGTTCCATTACAGCATCCTCTAGAATTGCTGCAGGACAACATCGAGGCCGCCTCCTGGTTCCTCAGACGGGACGATGCTGCGGCCTGAACAGCCGTCCCTTCTCGACCACCAGCACGATCGCGACCGCGGCGAGGGTGGACAGGAAGAAGCCGATCGAGAAGGGCAGCAGCGTGCCGTCGAAGCTCTGCCCGATCGCCATGCCGACCACGATTCCGATCAGCGTGGTGATCGAGCCGTAAAGCGAGGAGGCGGTGCCGGCGATGTGGCCCTGTGGCTCCATCGCGAGTGCGGTGAAGTTGGCGACCATCATGCCGAACGAGAACATCATCAGGGCGGAGAGCACCATGAACAAGGCGAGTGGCAGCACGCCGAGGCATTCCGTCAGCAGCATCACACCGGCCACGAATGTGTAGAGCATCAGCGCGCCGTGCGAGATGACGCGCATGCCGAGCCGGCCGACCAGCCTCGCATTGAGGAAGCCGGCAATGGCGGTGCCGGCGGCGATCGCGGCGAAAGCGAGCGGGAAATATCGGCCGAGATGATAGATGCCGGTGAAGACCTGCTGGGCGCAAAAGACATAGGCGAACAGCGCGCCGATGACGCTACCGGCCGCGGTGGCATAGCCGATGGTCTGGCGATGGGTCACGGTCTGCCGGAACGCCGAGAGCACGTCCGCGGGCGCCAGCGATCGGCGCTCGGACTGGGGGAGGGTTTCAGGCAGCCGCAGCACGCACCATGCGAGTGCGAGCAAGCCATAGAGCATCAGCACCACGAAGATGCCGCGCCACGCCGTCACCAGCAGCACCGCCTGTCCGAACGAGGGGGCGACCACGGGCACCGCGATGAACACCATCATGGCGAGCGACATCACGCTCGCCATGCGGCGGCCGACATAGCAGTCCCGCACGATCGAGGTCGCGATCACGCGCGTCGCCGAGGTGCCCAGCCCCTGGAGCGCACGTGCCAGCAACAGCGTCTCGAACGAGGGCGCGGCGACCGCCAGCACGCTCGCCACCGCATAGACCGCCATGCCGCCGAGCAGCACCGGCCGGCGACCGAAACGGTCCGACAGGGGACCCATGACGAACTGGCCGGCGCCGAAGCCGATCAGGAAGGTCGACAGCACGAGTTGAAGATGGTTCTCGACCGGAATCTTGAAGGCGGCCCCGATATTGGGCAGTGCCGGCAGCATCATGTCCATGGCGAGCGGATTCAGCGCCATGATGGACGCGATCACGATGACGAATTCCGGAAAACCCATCGGGCGGTGTCCAGCGGACACCCAATCGTCGGCATTGACGTCAGACAAGAAGCTTACCCCTGCAATCGAAGGACTTATCTAGCCCTGATGCTGCGTTGCACAACCCATGTTTCGGGATGGCTGGCAGGCGGAGCAGGGGCGATCAAGACCTGGTGAGGCCCCCGCTGCCGGCCATGGTCATGCTCGACCGATCGCGGCGCGCATAGAAGCGCTTTCCGAAACCGCGTCAACGAGGGTAGGGCCCGGCAACCAGGGATTCACCATAAGATCGCGCAAAGATCGCGCACCACGCGCCGGGGAGATGAATCGGCAACACGTCCTGTCCATTGTGGTCGGACCGGCTGCCGCAACGGCGCCGAGAGAAGCCAGGCCAAGCAGGGTATCGCTCGTGTCCGACATGTCCGGTGCAGCACGATGGTTGGCGCCTGCGGCGAGTGCCGGCAAGCGCAACGCGTGGCTTGCCTGCCTGATCGCGCTGACGGCGCTGCTGGCGCTCGGCAATCTCGCCAACGATGCCTCGCTCGACCTGCCATATGGCTGGGACGTCCGGGTCAATTGCGCAGCCGTCGATGCGCATGCCGAAGGGCTCGATCCCTACTTCGTCAAGAACCTGAAGGGCACCAATTATTCTTACCCCTATCTGCCTGTGACGCTGGACGTTTTCCGTCCCCTCTGCGCGGGCGGCGTTCTGGTCGATCATTACAGAAGCATCTATCTCGTTCTCGCCGTGCTCTGCGGGCTGCTTCTGCCCGGCCTTGGCCGGACGCGTCCCAGCGCGCGCGATGCCGGCTTGAAAGTGCTCTGCGCGCTTGGCGCGTTCGTCGGTTTCGAATTTGTGCTGGCGTCGGGGAATTTTGCGCTGCTGAGCGGTGTGCTGACCGCGATCGCGCTGAAGCTCCTGCTGCGTCCGCTCGCGTCCGGACGAGATCCGAGTTTTTCCTTGCGCCTCGGCGGCGCTGCGCTGCTCGGCCTCGTGACCTCGTTCAAGCTGGTGTTCTTCCCGGTGCTGGCGGCGCTCTATTTCCTGCCGCTGCCGCGTGGCCGCAAGCTGGCCCTGATCGCGGTCGGCGCGGTCGCCTTCGCGTTGCCGGTCGCGGCGTCGCGGCTACTGTATCCCGATCTGTTCGCGAGCTGGCTGCTCGCGATCGCAGGACAGATTCCCGGCCAGCATGCGGTCGGTCTCGTGGAGACCAATCCGTCGCTCTTGCTGCTGGCGCGCGACCTCATGGCCCAGGCCGGCTTCGGCGACAGCAAGCCGGCGATGTTGGCGGCCTATGCGCTCGCGGCACTCGCGCTGGTGCTCGTGCCGTTCGCGCAGTCCGTCCTGCGCGCGGCCGCGAGCGGATCGGCGCGGAGATGGACATCGCTCCCGACCGAGCTCGATCGCTGGCTGATGGATCACCCGCGCACGGCCATGCGCATCACGGTGCTCGCCATGTTCGCGCTCTATCTCAGCTCGCCGCGTCTGAAGGAATATGCCTTCTTCGAGCTCGCGCTCTATGCCGCGATCCTCATCGTCGATCTTCCGCCCCTGGCGCTCGCCGCCAGTCTCAGCGTCGGCCTCGCCTTGCCGGCACTGGTCTCGCTTCTGGGAGCGCCGATCGAGGGCACCTTCATCCTCCTCGCCACCGCGCTGATCTGCTTCTGGATCGTGCTGCTCGATTTCCGCGCCGAGCCGAAGCGACTCGAGCAGGGATGAGCCAATCGATGGTGCGGGCAGCCGGGGTCGAACCGGCACAGCGCTTGCGCACCGAGGGATTTTAAGTCCCTTGCGTCTACCAATTCCGCCATGCCCGCTTGATCCAACGAGATCAAACACTTAAGTCCGTTCCGGCGGTCTGGAATTGGCGCGTTCGCAGCCGAAAGGACGGTTCTTCCTTAAGCGAGCCGGGCGCACAAGGCAAAGCCTCAATCCGGACATCTGTTGCTGCTTTAGGCATTCTCAATCCACGGGGGCTATTCATCCGGCATGGCTGCTTCGTTTTCCTCTTCGCTGCGCGGCGATGGCGCGCTGTTCGCGCTGCTTGCGGCTGGCCTCGCGCTGTCCGGCTGCGCCAGCGTGAGCGAAACGATCGCGCCGGCCTTCGCCGATCCCGCCAAATACGAATTGTACGATTGCAAGCAGCTGGAGACCGAGCGCAAGGGGCTCGCCAAGCGCACTGACGATCTGCGGGCGCTGATGCAGAAGGCGGAGACCGGGACCGGTGGCGCGGTCGTGTCCGAGCTCGCTTATCGCAACGATTATGTCGCCGTGCGCGGGCAGGCCCAAATGGCCGAGGACGCCTGGCGCCGCAACAGATGCCGGGAGTCGCCGCCTGAGGAGCCGCCGCCTCCGGCATCGCCGGCGGCCGCCGCCAAGCCCGCAGCGAAATCCGGCAAGGCCGCCCGCTGAGGCATCCTGCCGCGCGCGGTTCGCATCAGGGTCGCCAGCCGTAGATCCAGTCCTGCCGCGCCAGCATGCGTTCCGGGCCGAGCGCGCGGATCGCGAGATCGCGTGCGAGCGCCAGCGGTCCACTGAGATGATAGATGCGGCCCTGCTGCCGCGCGGTCCGCTGCACCCGCCGCACCCGCGCCTGGCGGGCACGGCCGTATTGCGTCAGCGCGGCGGCAACCTCTTTGCTGCTCTCGGCGGCCTCGAGGCTCAAGTGCCGGGCGAGCACGGCGGCATCCTCGATCGCCATGCCGGCGCCTTGCGCTGCGAACGGCAGCATCGCATGCACGGCATCGCCGAGCAGCGCCACCGAACCCTTGCTCCAGGGGCAGCCGTCGGGGACGCCGAACAGCGCCCATTTGCGCCAGCTGTCGACCGCGGCGAGCATCATCCGCGCCGCCGGCGGCCAGCGTGGGCCGGCAAAGGCGTCCATCGCCTCGCTGACATCGCCTTGCGTGCTCCAGCCCGGCCGGTTCCAGGTGCCCGGCAGCACCGCGACCACATTGATCTGGCGTCCGCCCGCGATCGGATAGGCGACCAGATGGGCGTTCGGTCCCATCCAGAGCTGCACCCGGCGCGCGGTATAGTCCTTCGGCAGTTGCGTGGCATCGAGCGTGCCGCGCCAGGCGATCAGGCCGGAGAAGCGCGGCTGCACCTCGGGAAACAGATGCTGGCGCACCGTCGACCAGATGCCATCGGCGCCGATCAGCGCGCTGGCGAGATCGCTGCGGCGGATCGTGCCGCTGCGATGGACCACCGTCAGGCCCTTGGCATGGGGCGCCACATCCTCGAACGTCGCGCCCAGCTTCAGGTCGATGTCGGGATGGTCGGCAACGGCGCCGGCGAGGGCCGATTGCAGGTCGGCACGGTGCACCACCCAATAGGGCGCGCCGGCGCGCGCGGATGCGGCTTCGCCGAGCGGCATGCGCAGCAGCTCGCCGCCGGCGCGCGCGCTCATGATCGAAACCGCCTCCGGGGTGACGGCGCGCAGCTTGAGGCGTTCGGTCAGGCCGAGCTCGACCAGCACGCGGCTGGCATTGGGCGAGAGCTGCAGGCCGGCGCCGACTTCCTCGAGGCGTTCGGCCTTTTCCAGCACGACGATGCGGAAGCCGCGCGCCGCGAGCGCGAGTGCGGCCGTCAGGCCACCGATGCCGGCACCGGCGATGACAATCGTTCGGGAGAGCGCCACCCCTTAACCGGTGGACGCGGTCAGGCCACCTTGTCCTTCAGCACGCATTCCGGCGGGCGGGCTTCGCCCGCCTTCAGGTCGGCCGCGAAGCGGTACAGCGTCGAGCAATAGGGGCAGATGATCTCGTTGTCGTTGCCAAGGTCGAGGAAGACGTGCGGATGGTCGAACGGAGGGTTGGCGCCCACGCACATGAACTCTTGCGAGCCGATCTCGATGACGGGGACACCGGCATCGTTATGGAAGTGCGGGACGACATGGTCGGACATCGTAGTTCATCCTGGAGTGGCAGAGGCGACAGACACAATCAACGACTGACGCGGCATCTTTGAGGCGCCGCGGACCATACTGGCGGGTGCAGATGATTGCTAGTCCAATGGAACCGAAAAGCTCCGCAAGCGCCCCATGCTCATTGGCTCATGCAAATTCGACACAATCTTGCGGCCTGAGAGAAGCCCTTCTTTCGTCGGGGACGTTGTGTCGCAATTTTGGCATACTATCTCTGTGGTTGCGTGAAATCGGGACGAAAGGCGTATCGTTCCGCGCGGGCATCCAAGGGCATCCGGGCTTTTCCACATGAAGTGGTTTCGAATCAGTACGGCGTTGGCGGGAGTGGCCGCGTGCGGCTTCATGCTTGCGCAGGTGGCGCCGCATGCCCGCGAGGCCGGCGCGATCCTGGCCGCCCAGGACGATCCGGCCGCACTCTCCGAGCTGAAGCTTGATGCAGTGCTGCGGCACAACGACCGCCTGGTTCAGGACAATATCGAGGCCGCGCTCGCCGCCGGCGATGCCGATCTCGCCGACAGTTTCGTGGCGCTGGCGCGTGACCGCAACATCGCGCTTCCCGACGATTTCCTGAGCCGCGTCGGCGACGCCGTGAAAGCGGAGAATTCCAACTCGCATTTCGCCAAGCGCTTCGCCACCGGTCTCGTCACCGGCAACGCGGACGATGTCGCGAGCCTGTCCGGGACCGTGGCCGGCGATCTGTTCGTGTTCGGCGACATCAGGGACGTGGTGCGCGAGGGCAAGCACCTCGCCATGGGTGAGGAGACCGACCGCCTCGTGCTCTCTCTTGCGGCGGCCGGCCTTGCGGTGACGGCGGCAACCTACGTCTCCGTCGGCGGTGCCGCGCCGGTGCGCGCCGGACTGACGCTGGTGAAGGATGCGCGCAAGCTCGGACGGCTCGGCGAGGGGCTCGCCGCATGGGCCGGCCGGTCCGCGCGCGAGGTCGTCGACACGCCGATGCTCCGGAACGCGGTGGCATCGGGCTCGGTGCTGCGGCCGGGCCAGACCGTGAGCGCGATCAAGGCCGCGTTCCGCGCCGAGAAGGCCGGTGCGCTGGTCCGCCTCGGCAAGGACGTCACGCGCGTCGCCGGAAAGACCGGCACGCGCGGGGCGATGGATACGCTCCGCATCGCCGAGGGCCCCAAGGACGTCGCGCGCGCGGCGCGGCTTGCGGAAGCGCAAGGCGGCAAGACGCGTGCGATCATGAAGCTGCTCGGCCGGGGCGCGCTGCTGCTCGTCGGCGGCGCGTTCGATCTGGCGCTCTGGCTGTTTGGCGCGGTCGTGACCCTGTTCGGCCTGCTCTCCTCCATCAAGGCGACGACCGAGCGCCTGACCCAGGCCTGGTGCGATCGCAGGCGAGCGCGGCGGCTTCGCCGCGCGCAGATCGCCGCCGAAGCTGCGCTGGAAGCTGCGGCTCTCAAGGCCTAAAGCGGACGAAATTGCGGTCAATCGTCGGCGCACTCCGGGTCCTTGTTTGAGCATGATCTCCGCGCAAGCGCGCTCCGCGTTTGTCGCGCGGAAAAACCGCTGCACATCTGTCCGGATCGTGCTCTAAGATCAGCCATTCCCCTCCAGACCTCACGGAACTGATGATGCCGAGCTTTCACAACGGCGCCGTTGAAATTGCCTATCTCGACGAAGGCGAGGGCGATCCGATCATCCTGGTGCACGGCTTTGCCTCCAGCAAGAACGTGAACTGGGTCTACCCGACCTGGGTTTCGGAACTGCGCAAGAACGGCCGGCGCGTGATTGCGCTCGACAATCGCGGCCACGGCGAGAGCGCAAAGCTCTACGAGCCCGCGCAATATTCGATTCCCGTGATGGCCGGCGACGTGCTCGCGCTGATGGATCATCTCGCCATCCCGCAGGCCGACATCATGGGCTATTCGATGGGCGGGCGGATGACGGCCTGGCTCTCCCTCAACGAGCCGCAGCGCCTGCGCTCGGCGATCCTCGGCGGCATCGGCATCGGCGGCCTGATCGAGGGCAGCGGCCCCGGCGAGAACGTGGCGAAGGCGCTGGAGGCGCCCGCGCTGGATGACGTCACCGATCCCGTCGGCCGCACGTTTCGCGCGTTCGCCGACCAGACCCGTTCCGACCGCCGTGCGCTCGCCGCGTGCCTGCGCGGCACGCGCGATCTCATGACCCGCGAGGAAGCCGCGCGCATCGACGTGCCGGTGCTGATCGCAGTCGGCAGCGCCGACGACGTCGCAGGAAGCGCCAGCGCGCTCGGCGCCATCATCCCCGGCGCGGAAGTGCTGGACATTCCGAACCGCGACCACATGCGTGCGGTCGGCGACAAGGTCTACAAGACCGGCGTGCTGGAGTTTTTGGCGCGGCGGGGGTGAGGCGGCAAAGCTGCTTCACACCGCCTTGTCGCTGAACAAGGCGGGAAGCGTCTTGAGGAACGAGATGACGCGCTGCGTGCGCAGCGGCGGGCGGCGGTCGGAGGTACGCACCATCCATAGCGGTTCCTCAGGTGCGCGCCAGGGCGCCAGCACTTCGACCAGCCGGCCGGTGCGAATGTCTTCGCCAACGAGCCACGATGGCCCCCAGCCGATCCCAAACCCATTCGCGATCAAAGCGAGCGAAGCATGCGCGTCGTCGCAAATGTGCTTGGGCTTGGGCGTGACGCGCATGGGTCCTTTCCCGCGCGGATCGGCGAAGCGCCAGGTCAGGATCTGACCGCTCGCGGGATTGCGAAAGCCGACGTGGTCGTGCGCGGAAAGCTCAAAGGGAGTGGCCGGCGCGCCGCGCGCGTTCAGATAGGCGGGCGAAGCGCAGGCGATCCAGGAGAACGTGCAAAGCCGCCGCGCCTGATGGCCGGGCGCGCGGTCGAGGGGCCCTGAGCGGATCGCGACGTCGACGCCTTCCGCCGCGAGATCGAGAATCTCGTTGCGGAATTTGACCTCGATCTCGAGCTCCGGTCGTTCCCGCAGGAACGCGGGCAGCCGCGGCAGGATGCAGGCGCGCGCGAACGAAGCGGGGGCGGTCACGCGCACCCGTCCGCCATCGTCGCGCGCGACTTCGCCGAGCGCGGATTGGACATGGGCGAGACTTTCAACCAAGGCGCGTCCCGCCGCCATCAGCCGGTCGCCCTCTTCGGTCAGCGCCAACGAATGGGTGGAGCGATGCAAAAGCCGCAACCCGTGGGCCTTTTCGAAGCGGGCGACCGCCTTGGACATCGCCGAGGTGGTCGTCCCCGCCCGGCGCGCGGCTTCGGCGAACGAGCCCGCCTCGACGACGCGGACGAAGGCGAGGAGACGCGAGAGGTCGGGAGGTAAAGTCGTTGTGGACATGTAGTCCACATAGCCATGGCCAGGCGATCACTACAAGAGACATTCCCGAACGGCTAATTCAGGGAGCGTCAGCGCGCATTCTGCGGCGCTTTAAAACGCGGGAAGTCCCATGAACCCCATCGAAATCACCCTGCAAGCCCTTGACGCCGCCGAGCGCGCGATTCCACCCGGCCAGCCGGTCTATATGCTCAATCTGCTGCGCTACCGCGCGCATGCGCGTTACGAGGACGGATTCGACGCCGCGCCCTGCTCGGGCCGCGAGGCTTTTCATGAACGCTACAGGCCGGCATTCCGGCGTCTTGCGGCCGGCAAGCCGCTCGCGCGGATGTTTTCCGGGCCGGTCCTCACGAGCCTCGTCGGCGCGTCAGGCGAACGCTGGGACGAAGCGGCGATCAATGAATACGGCGATTTCGCCACCTTCCGCTCGATCGTCGACACCGAGACTTACCGGCGCGAAGCCGCCCCGCATCGGCACGCGGCGCTCGAGGATTTCCGGCTGTTCGCGCTCGCCAAGGAGACGTGAAAAATTGCGGTTGAATTACGGTGACGGTGCGCGACAAGGTCTACAAGACCGGCGTGCTGAAGTTCTTGTCACGGCGCGGGTGAGGCCATGTTGCCTGAGTTGCCCACGCGCTTTGACGTCCTCGCCCAGTATCTTTTACGTTGTAGACGCTAGCTGCTCGAACGTGCCGACCTGGGCCCAAAGGATCAGTTGCGATCCTTCCGCATTTTTGTCTTGAGCTCATCCGTCAGGTGGCGAACGAAAAAATCAATCACTCGTTTTCGGCTGTCGGCCGTGGCGTCGGGGCTGTAGGCGAGCGTGTGTCCTCTGTATTTGAAGGGACGGTCGCGCTGTTGATCGAAGCCATGATGTGCGTTCGGATACTCGACCACGTCAAATTCGGCGCCGGCCACCCACTTGATGTTCTTGGCTCGCAGGCAGCCGTCTGGCAACGTCCAGTCGTCATTCCCGGCAACGAAGATCAACAGCGGCGATTGTATCGCGAAGTTCGGGTTGAATGCGTGGCACTCCGGGTAATAGGCCGCCACGGCTCTAAATCGGGCTTCGGCTTTCCCCCTGGCGATCTCGATCGCTGCGCTACCTCCGCTGCTCAAGCCGAGCGCAAATAGATTGTCCTTGCTGACTTTCGGGTTCCTCTCCAGAAAAGCCTTCGCGTTAAAGGCATCGTCCTTTCGAAAGCGGGACGCCTCCAGTCCACAACCCTTTCCTCCGCCGAGATTCCGCGGCCCGAAACTATCAAGAATGAATGCGCCAAAGCCGGCCGCTTGCAGGTTCTTCGCGTGCGCCTGAAGCGTCGCCACGCCAAACCGGTCGAGCCCGCCACAGGGATGCATCAAGACGACCACGGGAAAAGGCCCGGGCCCTGGAGGAAGCGACAAGGTGCCAGTCAGAATTGCGGTCCGCTCGGAGGGAGAGACAACGCTCTCGAACGAGAGCGTTTCAGCCTCGAGCCGGGTCGACAATAGGACCGTCAACGCGGCCGCAATGGTGCAGGCGACACGATGCATAGATTTTCCCCCTTTTGAATCCAAACAGCGCGGTTGTTACCGCCGCACAGGGCAGGCGGCAGTCCAGTCGATCCGAGCGACGCAACCGCGCGGCGTTTCTCCATGGAAATACGACCTCGACGAAGCGCAAGCTGCTAATGCCGATGGCGGCCGCCTGGTTGGCGAACGTCCTGGCCCGCATCGCCAGGTCCCCAACGCCGCGCCGCTGCGATCAGCACCACGAAGGTCGCGACCCATACCATCCTTGCGCCGTAGCGGTCGTGGGGCCCTGAGATCACGCCGCAGATGAAGGCGTTGCCGAGCAGCGCCAGCGTCACCGTTCCAGCCAGCAGCGTCAGATCGTCCAGCCGGCGGTTCGCCAGCGCTTGCGCAAGCAGCGCGACCAGCGCCAGCATCGAGGCCAGCGCGACCGGGACATGCAGCCAGTTCACGTAATCGAAATTGACACCCCAGTTCTGCTGCCGCGCCGCGCGCATCGGCGCGGCCTGTGAGGGGATGTAGCGCTCGATGATGCCGCGGGTGTGGGGAATCCAGCCGTTGGTGCCTTCGCCGGTCGCCACATGCAGCAATTGCTGCCCCATCGCGCGCAGCGCCGCGCCGGCCTGCCAGGCCGGATAATCCTTCAGCGACTGCACGACGATGGTGCCCATCTCCTCGTTCATGCCTGCGAAACGGCCGAGCGTGTTGAACATGCTCTTGCCCCACAGGAACTCGTCGGCGCTCGCCGGCAGCTCGTTGCGGTAAGGGCAGAGCTTGTAGTGTTCGCGCGGGCAATGGTCGTTGAGATATTGCGCGACGATGCCGTCCTGCATCATGCGGCCGAAGGCGACGCCGTAACCGCCGGGCGTCCAGGCCAGCTTGCCGGACAGCGCATAATTCGCCGACACCAGCATCAGGCCGCCCGCGACGATGGCGAGACTCGCCTGCGTCAATCCGGCGAGCGGCAGCCGCCCGCCCACGAACGGCCGCATCATCCAGCCGGCGGCGCACAGCCCCAGCAACACGCCGAGCGTGGCGCTGTGGGTCGCCACGGCAAAGGCGGTGAAGATGAACAGCGAAATCTTCTCGAGCGACGAGGTGCGGCTTGCGCCGACCACCAGCAGGAACAGCGACAGCACGGCGAGCCCGGCAAAGATGTCGGTGAGCAGCATGCTCGCAAGCCAGGGCAGCGCGGTCGACAGCATCAGGCAGAAGCTGATCGCGACGAAGCGGAAGGTCTGCATCAAACCAAGCACGCGAAGCGTGAGCTGCAGCAGCCACAGCGTCGCCAGCGACTGGACCGCGAGGTTGATCCAGAAGCCAAAACCCTCGCCATAGTGCAGGTAGAGGCCGAACACCGTGGAGCGGCTGGGGACGAGGTAGCCCTCGTACCAGCGCGCCAGATAGCCGCCGGTATCCCATTGCAACAGCGGATAGCCGTTCCAGACCGCCGGCGCGATCATCAGGAGGGGCAAGAGAAGTGGCAAGGCCACCGCCGCAAGCCGCAGCCAAAACGTATCAGCTGCGCGCGCGCGCAATTGATCGGTGGTGATGCTCAAATCCGCTCCCAGCCTCGCTTCGGATCAATGACCCCAATAACGGCTCAAAGAGAATTCACCAATAGTTTGAGGCCGCCCGGCTTGAATTTGGCGAAACTCTGACCACTTTGAGCCGACCTTGCCGCTTGGGGCGTCAAAAGAAACTGTTGTGTTTCAAGGCCTTGGCATGCTCTGTGGGGCAAGATGCTGTTCACTCTCAGGCAAGCCCGTCAGGACTTTGTCGCCTAGACTGTGCTATACAGAGAGCAATAGACGCCCATTCGTAGAGCAAAATTCCAAAGAGAAAATCCATGGCAGTGCATCAGGTCAATCCGGGAGGAAAGCTCGCATCGCTCGATCCGATCTGGGACCGGATCCGCGGCGAAGCGGAGGACATCGTCCGACGCGAGCCGGAGCTTGCGACCTTCATCTATTCGGCGGTGCTGCATCACGGCCGCCTCGAAGATTCGGTGGTCCACCGCGTCGCCGACCGGCTCGATCATTCCGCACTGTCGGGAGATCTCGTGCGCCAGGCCTATTCCGAGGCGCTGCGCGACGATCCTGATCTCGGCAACGCCTTCCGCGCCGATCTCGTTGCCGTCTACGACCGCGATCCCGCGACCTCGCGCTTCATCGATCCCTTGCTCTACTTCAAGGGCTTTCACGCCATCCAGACCCATCGCCTCGCGCACTGGCTTTATCTGAAGGGCCGCAAGGATTTCGCCTATTACCTGCAGAGCCGATCCTCGGCGGTGTTCCAGACCGACATCAATCCCGCCGCGCGCATCGGCCGCGGCATCTTCCTCGACCACGCCACCGGTTTCGTCTGCGGCGAGACGGCTGTGATCGAAGACGACGTCTCGATCCTGCACGGCGTCACGCTCGGCGGCACCGGCAAGGAGAACGAGGACCGTCACCCGAAGATTCGGCACGGCGTCCTGATCGGGGCCGGTGCAAAGATTCTCGGCAATATCGAGATCGGCCATTGCGCGCGCATCGCCGCCGGCTCGGTCGTGGTCAAGCCGGTGCCGCACAACGTCACCGTCGCGGGTGTTCCGGCCAAGATCGTCGGCGAGGCCGGCTGCGCCGAGCCGTCGCGCACCATGGACCAGATGATCAACGCGATGGGGCTCTGAGCGGGCTTTTGACGCTGCGAAGGGCCGGATTTTCCGGCCCTTTTCGTCCCAAAATTCTTTGACAATTCGTGCTGGCGGTTCGCCGCGTCTCGTCCTAAAACCCGCCGACCATTTTCGATCGGAGACTTGCCGTGGACGTCAAAGAAGTCAGAAAGTTGGATGCGTATCTGAAGCGCGTATTCGGCAATCCCAAGATCCGCGTCGTGCCGCGGCCGAAGAAGGACGATTCCGCCGAAGTCTATATCGGCGAGGAATTCATCGGCGTGCTCTTCGTCGACGACGAGGACGACGATCGCTCGTTCCAGTTCCAGATGGCGATCCTCGAGGACGACCTGGTGGATCAGGAGTAGATGCGGCGTCGCGCCCCCGCTTGGGTCTCGCGAAGGCCTCTCAGTCGCACACTTCTACTAGTTGTGATGCCGAATTGGCCTTAATGTCTCGGACTATCCGACATCCGGATTTCACCGGACGACAGCCCGCGTTGTTACAGACCATTTGTCCAGATGCAGACGGCTTCGCGGGTGCAGCTTCGGTCTGCTTCCGCTCCGCATCTCGCTTCTTGGCGTCCTCGCGGGCCGCGACCGGCTTCTTGTCCTGCATCTTCTCGCATTCATTGTCGTCATTGACGCGATAGCCTGCGCGGCAGGTGATCTTCACGCAAGCGTCGCCATCAGCCTTGAACCCGTGGTCGCACACCAGCGGGCAGACCCGGCCCGGCTTGGCCTTGATCGCATCGAGCGCGTCGAAGCTCGCGAGCTTGGCGTCGAATTTCGTGCCGGCATATTTGTTGAAGAGCGTCAGCGAGCGCTGCGATGACGCATTCCAGTCGCCGTCCGCCGGTGTCGCCAGACAGCCGACGCGGCGCAGCTCTGACTGCACCAGTTTGGTAGTCTCCAGCGGCGAGAGAGTGGGCGGCGATTGAGTCGGAGCCACGGCCGCGACCTTCTGCTCACCGTCACGCTGAGCCTTCTCCGCCGCCTGTTTTGCGGCTAGCTCGGATGCTGCCTTTTTCGCTGGCCATCTTCTCGGTGAGCGCCTTTTCGGCAGCCTGCTTGTCGGCCAAGGCTTTGGCGACAGCCGCTTCTGCGTCCTTCCTGCGCTGCTCGGCAGCAGCTGCCTTGGCTTCCTCGACCTGCTTGGCCTTCTCCGCCGCAGCCTTGGCGTCCTCAGCCGCCTTCGCGGCCGCAGCGGCTTTCTCCTGCTCGGCCTTCTTGGCGCGGTCGGACGCCAGCTTTGCCTTCTCGTCCTCGGCCTGTCTGGCCTTCTCCGCAGCGGCGGCGCGGGTTTCTTCGGCGGCAATCTTGTTCAACTGACCCTTGGCGAGATCGGCATAGAAACCGCTGGGAAAGCTAGCGAGGAAGGCGGTCCAGCCGTCACGCGTACCAAGCTGAAGCGCCAGCTCATAATCACGACGTACGGTGTCCTGTGGATTGGCTTGAGGGCCGGTGACGATTGGCTTGGCCGGAACCAGGGCCACGTCGTCGCCGCCGAGCGAGCCGTAGACAAACGGCTCCTGCTTGTTGCCGGTGGTCTTGAGCACATCATCGCGAACGAATCGAAAGGCCTTGCCGAGGTCGAGCCCCGGCGTCGGCAGGCGGTCGACCAGAGCCGTGGCAAACGGGCTGTTCTTCGCATCACCACCCGAGGCAGTCGAGCCCGCCTTGGCCGCGAAGGCAACCATCGTGTTCGGGCTGGTCGGCTCGACCTTGGCGAGCCCGCGGCCGACGGCACGCGAAGCGATGGTACGCTTCATCGTCTTGGCGAAGGGATTGTCGCGGCAGGCGTCCAGGATGACGAGGCGCAGCTGCTTGGCCGGCTCGACCGCAAACAGCACCCGGTCGAGCGGGAACGCCTCGTCGAGAACGTCGGTGTCGGACTCCAGCGCGGCATCGGTCGGGATCAGATAATTGGTGCCGTCAAGCTCGATGCCATGGCCGGCATAGTAGACGACTGCAACGTCCGCATCTCGGACCTTGCTGCCGAACTCGCGCAATGCCTTGCGCATGTCGACGACGTTCAGATCAAGCTTGATGTCGACAATATCGAACCCGGCCTTCCTGAACATGCCGCCGACCAGGGCGGCATCGTTAGCGGGGTTCGCCAGCCTCGCCACGTTCGTGTAGGCCGAGTTGCCCACGACGAGCGCGACGCGCTTCTCGGCCAGCGCCGGTCCGGTTCCGACCCAGATCGCAACAATCAACAAAACAAACAGCCGAAGCCGCATTCCAGCCCCCGAATGCAATAGCGTCAGAATTCGCAGGATAGCCAAACGCAATCTGTGCTCAGTGATATCAGTCACATATCCATGCGGCCATCCGGGCAAACCCCGGTGCCGGTGAAAGACGCCGGACCCCCCTAGTGGGCCACCGCATCGTGGCATCATGCCCTGTTTTGCCCCGACAGGTCAATCATTATTCGAAAAATACGAAAAAGCTCGATGCTGCCCACGCTTGGCTACTGTGCATGGGGTTGTTTTCGATTTTTTGTTTTGGAGGCTCCAGCCGGCCCCGCTCAGCCCCGCGGCCCGCGCAGCTGCGCCGTCAGCCTGTCCATCGCCGCCGCCACGTCGCGCCATTGCGACAGCCAGCTTCGCGGAAAGCGGAAGGTGAGGTCGGCGCCGCCGACGCGGCGCTCGGCGAGGCACATGCCCGGGGTGGCGGCATCGCGCGTGCAGCGCGCGGTCAGCGCGGGGCTTGCTGCGGAATAGAGGTCCTCGCTGCCGTAGGGCGTGTCGGTGCGGAACATCCGCATCGTCAGGCCGTCCGCAGGCATCACTGCTGCCTGGTCGAGATAGCGCGGATAGATCGTCGTCGTTCGCTGCTCGGGCGAGAGCGCATCGTGATGAGCCGCGATCGACAGGAAGATGCGGTCGATCGCTTGCAGCGCCGCTTCCGCCGTGTCGGAGGTGACGTGCTTGGGCGCGCCGGGCGGCTCCAGCGAGGGAAAGAGAAAGTCGAGATCGATGCGTTCCTGCGGCCCCGAGTGCCGCTGGATCTTCATCCGGATCGCGGTGACCGGCAGGTTGAACAACGTGCCGCCGACGCTCACCGGCAGCTTGTCCGGGGCATTCGCGCCGACGCTGCCCCAGGTCGGCCACAACAGATAGGCGACGAGCGCGACCGCACACGCCGCGGCAGCACCGCCGAGCACGATCGGGACGACGTGCGCCCGGGTGCGCGTGCGAGGGGACCTGAGGGAAGCTGCCGAGAACAAGGTCATGAATTGCGCAAGGTCGACCGGAGGTCGGCCGATGGCCGACGAATCAGCGGCGAATATGCCATGCGACGGCGGTTTCGCGGAGCGTTCCCGGCTGCGGGAAGCGGGGACGGCCCCTGCGCGGGCCGGCCGGCCGCGTTAACCTTTCCTTAAGGATAATGTAGCGTTAAGGCGCACTCTTTGTCACAGGAAGGCACGCGCGTTGCGTAAGGGCGGAGCAGTTCCGATGACACCTGAAGCTCTCAACACCTTCTTCTCGATCTGCATCGGTTTCGCGCTCGCGGGCGCGCTCGTGAACGGATATCAGGCGCTCGCGCAGCGGCCCGCCGGCTTCGGCTTGCTGCAGGACGGCGTGGCGCCGAAAACCTTCGCGGCGGTTCCGTTCCTGGTGTTCGCCGCGCCCTTCATCATCATGCGCAACACGCTGCGCGGCATGCGGGTGGAAAGCCGCCGCGTCGAGTTCGTGATGATGGCAACCCTCATCGCCGGGTTCTGGAGCATGATGAGCGGCACCTTCTTCCTGATGACGCTGCGCGCCGCCGGCCTTCTGGCCTGATGCCCGCGCGCTCGAGCGCGGCCGGCCCTTTGCGTCGGGGCGGCCGTTTGGCTATGCCAGTCGTCAACGCGACAGGAGACTCCCATGGCCATCTACGAGCTCGACGGGCAGGCGCCCGACCTTCCCGCCGACGGCAATTATTTCATCGCCGAGACCGCGACCGTGATCGGCCGGGTGCGCCTGAAGCCGGGCGCGAGCGTCTGGTTCGGCGCGGTGCTGCGCGGCGACAATGAGTGGATCGAGATCGGCGAGGGCGCCAACGTGCAGGACGGTTCGACCTGCCACACCGATCTCGGCTTTCCGCTTGTGATCGGCAGGAACTGCACCGTCGGCCACAACGTCATCCTGCACGGCTGCACCATCGAGGAGGGCGCGCTGATCGGCATGGGCTCGATCGTGATGAACGGCGCGAAGATCGGCCGCAACAGCATCGTCGGCGCCGGTTCCGTCATCACCGAGGGCAAGGAGTTCCCCGAGCGCTCGCTGATCATCGGCTCGCCCGCGCGCGTGATCCGCACCCTCGACGACGCGCAGGTGCAGAAGATGGGGAGTGCGGCGAGGTTCTATGTGGCCAACGGTCCGCGCTTCAAGCAGGGCCTGAAGCGGATCGGCTGATCAGCTGCCTTCGGATTGGCGCGCTTCGATCGCGCCTGCCACCTTTTCGTGGCCGGCGGCCCAGAGCGCGTGCTCGTCGCTGCCGTCGCGATAGGGATTGGCCTCAGCCGGAATGTCTTCGCGCGCGGCGCGTTCGCCCTCTGCAAATGGATCGCGATCGGTCATCGTGACTGCTCCTGCGATGTCAAGCTGATGTGACGGCGTTTGTTCCGGAACAGGTCTTCGCGGCGACCGTTGACTGGCAAAGGAGATTTCCGATGGCCAGGTCGTGCGCTTCGATCAAGACCGCGCTTCTGATCCTCGCACTCGCGGCGATGCCGGCCGCGTCGTTCGCGCAAACGGCGGGCGGTTCTGCCGGATCGAGCGGAGCCTCGATGGGGTCGCCGGGAGGCTCGGTGGGATCGACCGGAGGTATCGCCAATTCGCCGGCACCGCCGCCTGGCACCAACAGCCTGGGGACGGCGCAATCTTCCGGGCCCGGCTCTGGAGTCACGACCGGCAGTGGCGCAGGTGGCGGCGGGGTTGATGCCGCCGTCAACGCCGAGAACCGCCAGCTCGACAGGAAATTGAAGAGCATCTGCCGCGGCTGCTGACGCTCGCGCGGATGTGAGACAGTGTGGCTGTCACGAATGATCGCCTGACGTTAGCTTGGTCCTGCGTTGAAGCGTGGAGCATCCACGCCCAGGAATCGAGTGATGTTACACAGGATGATGAAAGCGGCGCTGGCCGTTGCAGTAATCGGCTTGTCAGCGCCGCAGGCGGCCGAGGCGCGAGGATTCGGACACGGTGGCTGGGGTCATGGTGGCGGTTGGGGCCATCGCGGCCACTGGCATGGCGGCGGCTTCTGGCCTGGCGTGGCGATCGGAGCAGGCGTCGCCGGTGCCGGCCTGTACAGCGGCTATTACGGATATGGCTACGGCTATCCGTATTACGCCGTACCCGACGACTATGGCCCCGCCTACAACGATGGCTACGGCGGCTGCTATGTCGCGCGGAAGCGTGTCATGACGCCATCGGGATGGCGCTACCGCCGGGTCGACGTCTGCGAGTGAGGCGGAATAGCTGTTAAAAAACAAGGCCGTTGACGCAGTATACCGTCAACGACCTTGCCAGCCCCGGATATTGAAATCGGCTCACGCCATCCGGTGATTGCGAGCATCGCGCGGAATCACACCGGCGAATGTGATCCAGTTCACAACTGGCTAAAATAAAGTTCCCGCCTTGTGATCGGCTCAGCCGCGCGAGCGCTTGCGCGCGCTGGCCTGGACGCGGTGCCGTGCCGGTTTCCTGCGGGTGACCGATGGCGTCTCGACCTCGGTCGCCCGTGCACTGGCAAAGGACTGCCGCAGGCCGTCGATGGACTCGTTCAAGGCTGTGACCTGCTCGGACAGACGCTTGGTGTCGGCCTGTTGCGCCGCCATCAGCCGCTTCATCGTCTGGAGCTGGTCCTGCACCACTTGAAGCTGGTCGATCGATTCCTGCTGGGTCGCTTCCAGCCCCTTGGTCTTCTCGACCAGCTGCTCGGAGGCCTGGGCGGTGCGGGCCTGAAGCTGCCGCGAGGCCACCACCCGGTCGGACTCAGGGGCGGCGCCGGAATAGGCTCGCCAGATCGCGATCGACGTCACGCCGGCGATCAGCAGGAGAAGGGCGGCGGCGGTCAGCGCGATCGGCTGGGCGCCGAGGCGAAGGAGGGGGTTGGACGGCGTGTCCTGGGCGAGATCGATCATCGCTGACAAAACCCAAATTGAAACTTGGTGAGTGGCGAAGACCGGCAACCCAGAGGGGTCACCGGGGCGTCCCGAAAGCCTTACGTTTCGGCAAGGAATGGGACCAAAAAGAGGCTGAGCGCAAAAAAACCAGTGTTCAGCGAGCCTTGCCGGGTCCGAACGGTACGGATCAAGGCTGAAATTGCGAAAACGGCCCGGAATAGCTCTTCGTGCGCGGGGCCGCATAGGGGCCGAGGCGGGACGTCGTCAGTCCCAGCCGCACCAGTGATTCCGCCAGCGTCACCGCGGCGGCGACGCCGTCGACCACGGGCAGGCCGTGCGCGGCGGCGAGCTCGCCGGCGAGATCGGCCATGCCGGCGCAGCCGAGCACGATGGCCTCTGCCCGGTCGTCACGGATCGCGGCGGTGATCTCCGACGAGATCCTGCCGAGCGCCTCAGCGTTGCGCGCCTCGAGCGCCAGCACCGGGACCTCGGCGGCACGGACGCGGGCGCAGCGTTCGGCCAGGCCGTACTTCCGCAGATTGTGCTCGATCGGCACGATGGAGACGCCGAGCGTGGTCACCACGGCAAAGCGCGCGGCGATCAGGCTCGCGAGGTGGAAGCCGGCCTCGCCGATACCGATCACCGGTGCCTTGGCGGCGGCACGCGCGGCATCCAAGCCGGTGTCGTCGAAGCAGGCGATGATGTGCGCGTCCGCGCCGTCGCGATCGGCCTCGCGGATGCAGCCGAGCATGCCGGGCACGGCAAAAGCTTCGTCGTAAAACCCCTCGATCGAGACCGGGCCCATCGCCGGCTGACGCGCATCGACCACGGTGTCGGCGAGGGCAACGCTGCGCGCGGCAGCGGCGATCTTCGCCGTCATCGACGCCGTTGTGTTGGGATTCACGACGTGAAGCCGCATCAGAACAGACGAGTCCCTTCTCAGACGAGTCCCTTGCCGGCGTCCGAGCCCTTGGCCGCCTGCCGCTTGTTGAGCATGTGGATGGTGCCGAGCGCAAGCGTAATGACCGTGAACGAGACCGCCGAGATCACGGTGCCGAGCGCGTAGATGTCGGGATTGGTCACGGTGGTGGTGAGGCCCTGCAGATCGAGCGGCAACGTGTTCACCGCGCCGATCGCCTGGCTGGAGCGCGCGAGCTCGTCCCAGGACAGCGTGAAGCCGAACAGGCCGATGCCGATCACCGAGGGCAGGATGATCGGCAGCACGACATGCCGAAACGTCTGCCACGGTGTCGCGCCGAGATCGCGCGCGGCTTCTTCCAGCCGCGGATCGAAACGGTTGAAGATCGCGAACATGATGAGCAGCCCGAACGGCAGCGTCCAGGTCAGGTGCGCGCCGAGCCCGGATGTGAGCAGGCCCATCGAGGTCTCGAAATTCTCGTTCCAATGCGCCTTGATCAGGTCGTCGATGATGCGGAACTCGAGCGAGATGCCGAGCGAGGTGATGATCGAGGGCACGATGAGGCTGGCGATCGCCGAGTAGAACAGGATGCTCTGTGCCTTGAACTTGCGGCGGAACGCCATGCCGGCGGCGACCGACAGCACGACGGTGACGATCATCACGATGATTCCGAGCAACAGCGAGCGGCGGAAGGCGGCGCCGAGATCGACGATGCCGGTGCCCTGGAACAGCTTTGCGATCCAGAACGTCGACACGCCGTTCATCGGGAAGGTGAGGCCGCCCTGCGGCCCCTGGAACGACAGCACGTAGATCGCGATCATCGGCCCGTAGAGAAACAGCACATAGGCCGCGAAGAAGATCGCGAGCACGTAGAACGAGCGCGGGCGTCCTTCCTTCATGCTCTAGAGCTCCTTCTTGATGTCGACGATGCGCGACATCATGGTGATGATCAGGAAGGTGATCGCGAGCAGGATCACGGCGTTGGCCGCGGCGGCGGGGAATTGCAGGGCGTTGACCCGGGTCTCGATGATCTTGCCGGCGGCGGCGATCTGCTGGCCGCCCATCACGCCGATGGTAATGAAGTCGCCCATCACGATGGTGATGACGAAGATCGAGCCGATCACGATACCGGGCTTGGCGAGCGGAATGACGACGTTGACGAGGGTCTGGAAGCCGGTCGCGCCGGCGTCATAGGCGGCCTCGATCAGCGACTTGTCGATGCGCACCATCGAGTTGAAGATCGGCACCACCATGAAGAAGGTGAAGAGGTGCACCAGCGCCAGCACCACCGAGAATTCGGAGAACAGCAGCCATTCCAGCGGATGATTGATCAAGCCGGTCTTGACCAGACCGGAATTGACGAGTCCGTTGCGGCCGAGCAGCGGGATCCAGGCGATCATGCGGATCACGTTGGAGGTCCAGAACGGGATCGTGCAGAGCAGCGACAAGCCCATCTGCCAGGTCTTGGACTTGACGTGGAAGGCGAGGAAGTAGGCGACCCAGAAGCCGACGAAGAGAGTGATGGCCCAGACCATGAAGCAGAGCTTCAGCGTCATCAGATAGGTCTTGCCGATGGTGCATAGGTCGGGAAGCTGCGCGATGCAGCCCTCGAACGTGTCGGTGTAGCCGCGGCCGGAGAAAGCCGGCAGCAGCTGGTATTCGTTGTAGTCCCAGAACGAGACGATGACGACGAAGACGAGCGGAATGAGGAAGAAGGCGAGAAACACCAGCATCATCGGCCCGGCCTGGAGCCAGGAGATGAAGGACGGCGACAGGCGCGTCGGCTTTGCGGCGCGCGCTGTGCCCGACCCCGGGATCAAGCCCGGGGTAGCCTGTTGCAGGACTTCTTCCGACATGTCCGTTACGCCGCGATGAACTCGTTCCACTTGCGGACCATGTAGTCGTTCTCGTCCATCACGGCGTTCCAGCACGCGACGCCGCCCATGCGGTCCTCGTAGGAGCCGCCGTCACGCACCGCGCCGGCCTTTTCCAGCAGCGAGCCGTCGGGCGCCTTGATGTCCTTCTCGGCCGGCTTGCCTTCCATCCAGTAGGCCCATTCGTAGGGCTCCATGTGGGCCTTCGCGGTGGAGAGCACGGCGGAGTAATAGCCCTGGCGGTTGAGATAGGCGCCGGCAAAGCCGGACAGGAACCAGTTCACGAATTCATAGGCCCATTCGAGCTTTTGACCCGAGACGCCCTTGGAGACGCAGAAGCCGGACGCCCAGGAACGGTAGCCTTCCTTGAGCGGCTGGAAGGTGCAGGGGATGCCCATCGAACGGACCTTCGTCACCGCCGGCGACCACATCGATTGAATGACAGTCTCGCCCGATGCCATCAGGTTGACGCTCTCGTTGAAATCCTTCCAGAAGGCGCGGAACTGGCCGGCCTTCTTGGCCTCGGTCATCACCTTCATGGTGAGATCGATCTCTTCCTTAGTCATGTTGCCCTTGTCGGCATATTTGTACTTGCCGGAGGCTTCCACCACCATCGCGGCATCCATGATGCCGATCGAGGGGATGTTGAGGATCGAGGCCTTGCCCTTGAACTCGGGGTTGAGCAGCTCGGCCCAGGTGCTGATCGGACGCTTGATCAGGTCGGGGCGGATGCCGAGCGTGTCGGCGTTGTAGACGGTCGGGATCAGCGTGACGAATTCGGTGGCCGACGTCGCGAACTTCTTGGAATCCTTGCCTTCGAGATAGAGCACCTTCCAGGGCGCGGTGCCCTGGCCGCCGATCTTCTTGCCGCCGGGCGTCTCGCCCTTGGTGAAGACCGGCGTGATGTTGTCGAACTCCTTGATCTTCTTGGCGTCGAGCGCGAGGATGTTGCCCGACGGCACCAGCTTCTTCAGCGAGAAATATTCGGTGTCCAGCACGTCGAAGGAGTTCGGCTGGGTCATCACGCGCTTGGTGACGTCGTCGGTGGTCGCGGTGATGTATTCGATCTTGATGCCGGTGTCCTTCAGGCACTGCTTGGAGATGTCGTCGCCCTCGTTCACCGCCGTGCCGAGATAACGCAGCACCTTCGCATCGGCCGACTTCACGTAGGGAAAGCCGGTGATCGCGCCGGAGCCGGCGGCGAGGCCGGCGAGACCTGCGGTGCCCTTCAATAGCGTGCGGCGGCTGACGCCGGTCTTCCTGGTCGTCTCGGTCATTTCGCTCACTCCTCTGTGTTGCGCATTTCCGTGGTGAAGGGTGCTATTGCAGGCGTTGCGCCTTGGCGGGATCCCAGGTCGCCAGCACGCGATCGCCCGGACGGAACGGATGCACGTCGAAGGTGGCCTCGGGAACGTGAGAGAACAGGGCGGTGCCGTCGTCGAGCGTGAGCGAGACGGCGATGTAGGAGCCCTGGTACTCGGTCTGGGTCAGCAGCGCCGGCGCGCCGAAGGCGCCGTCGGCGAACGGCGCGATGCCGAGCTGATCGGCGCGGACGGCGATAAGTTTACCGGCGTCGCTGAGCACGTTGTGGCCGCCGATGAAGCGGGCCACGAATTCGGTGCGGGGATGATGGAAGATGTCGCGCGCCGTGCCCTGCTGCTCGATCTTGCCGTGGTTCATCACCACGATGTGGTCGGCGAGGGCCATCGCCTCTTCCTGGCCGTGGGTGACCTGGATGAAGCTGATGCCGAGCTCGCGCTGCAGCCGCTTCAATTCGCCGCGCATCTTGACGCGCAGGAACGGGTCGAGCGCCGAGAGCGGCTCGTCGAGCAAGAGGATCTGCGGCTCGGTGATCAGCGCGCGGGCGAGCGCGACGCGCTGCTGCTGGCCGCCGGAGAGCTGCGCGGGAAGACGGCCTGCATATTGGCTCATCGCCACCAGCTCGAGCAATTCGCCGGCGCGCTTGTGCCGCGTCGGCTTGTCGATGCCGCGCATCTTTAAGGCGAACGCGACGTTGTCGATCACGGAGAGGTGCGGAAACAGCGCATAGGACTGGAACATCATCGCGGTGCCGCGCTCGGCCGGCGGCAGGTCGGTGACGTTCTGCGGGCCGAGGAGGATGTCGCCTTCGCTGACAGCCTCGTGGCCTGCGATCATGCGCAGCGTCGAGGTCTTGCCGCAGCCGGAGGGGCCGAGCAGGCAGCAATAGGTGCCGGCCGGGATCTTCAGGTTGACGTTATCGACCGCCAGCGTGGCGTCGTAGCGCTTGGTGACGGCGACCAGTTCGAGAGCGGCGGGAATGGCCATGGCGTATCCGAGGAGGGGCGATGCGTCCCGCCTCTCTCCGCAAGGTCCGTGCCAACAGCCAACGACAGTGCGAATTTCCAAAACTGTGCAACGGAGTCAGATCGTTAGATCGATTCCGGGCCAATTTGTCCGCCCGCCGCCTGTGCAGTCACCTGCACACAAAACGGGCGAAGATTGTATAAAGTTTCGCCTGTGATTGGATACAGCTCGTCGACTAACATTGCAGGCCGAACGTTCGTCGATCGAGCCCTCACAATCATGGCCGCCAAGACCCGCCAGAAACCCGATGCGCCCGATGCGAGCGATCGCGTCAGCCGCATCCGGGAGGGTGTGACCGCCGCGATCCTCGAGCATCGCCTGCTACCCGGCACGAAGCTCGGCGAAGACGAGATCGGCGACATCTACGGCGCGAGCCGGACGCTGGTGCGCACCGCGCTGCAGCAGCTCGCGCATGAGGGCATCGTCAGCATCGAGAAGAATCGCGGCGCCTTCGTCGCGCGCCCGACCCCGGCCGACGCCCGCGAGGTGTTCGAGGCGCGCCGGCTGATCGAGCCCAGCATCGTCGATCACGCCATCGAGGCGGTCTCGCCGGCCTGGCTCGATCGCCTCGGCCAGCATCTTGATGAGGAGCGTGAAGCGGAATTGCGCGGCGATGCGCGCGCCTCCGTCCGTCTCTCCGGCGAGTTTCATCGCCTCGTCGCCGAGATGAGCGGCCACAGCATCTATGTCGGTTTCCTGAAGGAGCTGATCGCGCGCTCCTCGCTCATCATCCTGCTCTACCGCCGCCACGACACGCCGGCGTGCGGCACCGATCATCACGCCGAGATCGTCGCCGCGATCCGCAAGCGCGACAAGGCGCGCGCGGGCGCCTTGATGCTGTCGCACCTGAACGAGATCGAGGCAGAGCTTTTCCTGAAGGATCCCGCCGCCGACGAGCTGCGGCTGGCGGATGTGCTGGGGGCCTGAGGGCTGCTTGCGTCGGCATGGGACCGGCGAGCCGGGAGCTATTGCGGCTCCAGGCCGAGGTTCTTGATCGACTCCAGCCAGACCGGCCCTTCTTTTTCGTAGAGGGCGATCGAGGATGCGCGATCCATTGCCGGCGAGTCGACGCCGAAGGCGTCGAGCAGCTTCTGGACACGCTCTGTCTTGCCGCCTTCGACCATGAGCTTGGCGAGCAGTTCGATCCGGTCGGGCGGTGTTGCAGCGGGCGCCACCAGGGTCGTGAAGCTCGTGAGCTGGAACACCTTGCCGGTGACCCCCTGCTCGGTGAACGTCTTGGTGTCCGGCAGTTTCTTCATGCGAACCAGTGAGGGAACGGCGATCGCGCGGCCGACGCCGGTATCGAGGACTGGAAGCGCAGCCTGATAGCTGCCGGTCGCCGCCTGGATGACGCCGGCCGCCAGGTCCTGCCACATTGGCGCTTCGCCGCGGTAGTGCACGATGGAGATGTCGAGGCCATATTGGCGGTTGAGCTCGGCGATCGCGATGTGTGCGAACGAACCGATCCCATACGAGCCTGCCGTGACCTTGTTGCGGCGTGCATAGGCGACGAAATCTTCGATGGACTTTGCACCGGTGGCGGAATGGACGACCAGCGGAAGATGACCCGATGGCGTCACCGAGACGATCGTGAAATCCTTGTCCGGATCATAGGCCAGCGATTTCAGCAGCAGCCGGTTTCCAAGCAACGTGGATGAGATCGTGTACATCAGCGTGTGGCCGTCCGCCGGCGACTCCTTGACCGATTGCGCTGCCAGCGCGCCACTCGCTCCCGTCTTGTTTTCGACGATGACGGGCTGCCCGAGCTTCTGGGAGATGTAATCGCCATAGGCGCGGGCGAACGCATCGGTGATGCCGCCGGCGGGCGTCGAAACGACGATCTTGATGGCTTTGGTGGGCCAGGCTTCGGCCGCAGATCCGTCAGCGGTCGCTATCACCAGGCTTGCAATTGCCGCGCCCACCATTCCGACGAATGTCCTCACTTGCCCCTCCCGTTTCGCTCTGCGTCTTGGGCGCCCTGCGGTCGCCGGGCAGAGATGTCACACGAGCGGAGGCAAATAGAAACAACATTTTACTGTGTGAAATGGCGGTCTCCTGACGACGAAGACGGGCCTGCCGCAGCAAGGTTGGCGGCGAGCGCCTCGGCCAGTGCGAGGCGGCGCCGGAGATCTTCCTCGGGACGGAATAATGGCATGGCAGCTCTTTGTGGGGACCGTGCTGCTCGTCCATGAAGCAATCGCCGGATCAGTCAAACAGGTCCCGGCTGCCCGCCGAGGAAGTCGCGCTCCGATCCCCAAGCGCGACAAGCCGCGCGCGGGCACCGCATTGGCTCCTCAGCGGCCGAGTTCGCTTTCGGCGGCAAGCTGCCCCTCTGGCGTGATCTCGTATTCGCCGTCCTGCTTTGTCATCCATCCTGACCTGACCATCTCTCGTGCGAGCTGCACTGAGCAGATCGGATGATTGCCTCCTGGGTAATACAGCCTGTCGTTTCGGACGAGCAAGTGGCCGTACAATTGGGCCTGACGCAATGCCCTTCGCATTCCGGGTGACGGATCTTTCATGCCGGTTCAAGCCTGAGCACGATGAAGGTTCCTAATGAATGCGGCTATCTCATTGGCGTGTTGTTCGGCAGCGCACGTAGGAACCGTCATTCTGCTGCATCGTTTGTTGTTTCGAGGAGCAGCGCCATGAACGTACGGGATGAGCACACGCAGTCCCTCTGGATGGACGTATCTGTCGCGGAGGCTCCGGTGCTGTCGCGTACGGTCGGCGTGGACGTTGCCGTGGTCGGCTCCGGAATAGCCGGACTTTCGGTCGCATATGAACTTGCCCGCCATGGACGTTCGGTCGCAGTCATCGATCGTGGCCGCATCGGCAGCGGGATGACGGCGCGCACCACGGCGCATCTGGCGACCGCGCTCGATGACGGTTACGATGCGTTCGTGCGAGTCCGCGGCCCTGACTGTGCGCGGCGTTACTATCAGAGCGTTGCTGCCGCGATCGATCGCGTCGAGGCCATCCAGGGCGCCGAGCACATCGATTGCGGTTTCAAACGCGTCGATGGCTATTGGGTACAGGCACCCGAAACGTCCGCATCCGAGCTGGATAGTGAATTGGACCGCTGTCGCAAGCTGCAGATTCCGGTCGAAAATCGCATTGAGCCGACACCATTCCATGACAGGGGTCAGACGCGTTCGCTGCGCTTTCCGCGCCAGGCGCGCCTGCATCCGACTAAATATCTCGCCGGTCTGGCGAGCGCACTGCAGCGCCGGGGCGCCCAGCTCTACGCCGACACCTGCGTCGAGAGCATCCAGCAACGCCAGGGCAGCATGGTCGTGACCACCGCCTCAGGCTACGAGGTTCACGCCGCCGACGTGGTGGTGGCGACCAACTCGCCCGTCAACGTGCAGGTGGCGATCCATACCAAGCAGGCGCCTTACCGCACTTATGCGCTCGCCGCGAAGATTGCGGCCGGCGCCGTGGAGGATGCGCTCTATTGGGATACGCTCGATCCTTATCATTATGTCCGCCTCCAGCCGTTGTCTGCCGACGAGGACATCGTGATCATCGGCGGCGAAGATCACAAGTCGGGTGAGGCAAATGATGGCGCACAGCGCCTTGACGCGCTTGAGCGCTGGGCGCGCGAGCGATTGCCGGATTTGCGCGAGGTCACTCATCGGTGGTCGGGTCAGGTGCTGGAGCCGGTCGATTTCGCCGGCTTCATCGGCCGCAGCCCCGACGAGGAGCATGTATTCATTGTCAGCGGCGATTCCGGGCAGGGGATTACGAACGGACTCGTGGCGGGCATGCTGATCGCGGATCTCGTCACCAGCGGCGCCAGTCCCTGGGAGGACGTCTACGCTCCGTCACGAAAGATTCAGAGGAATATCGGCGAGTTCATCAGCGAGAACATCACTCCTATCAAGAACTTCGCGGAGTATCTCACCGCAAGTGAAATCGCGAGCGCTGAACATCTGCGGCCCGGCGAGGGGCGTCTCTTCCGAAGTGGCCTGAAGAAGATCGCGGCGTGCCGCGACCGAAGCGGACATTTGCATTTGCATTCGGCGAGCTGCACCCATTTGGGCTGCGTCGTGCACTGGAACTCTCTCGAACAGTGCTGGGATTGCCCATGTCACGGATCGCAGTTTGCACCCGATGGCACCGCGCTCAACGGCCCGGCAGTTTCCCCGCTCGGCGAGGCCGAAAAGCCGGCCAATCTTGAAGCGGCAGAATGACCGGCATCGGTCGGCGTGTTGTGTCAGGCTATAAAAGGGGCTTGCCGCGACGGTTGCAGCTTCTACCTGGCGAGTTGCATGTGAATCATGATGCGCGCCGATCTGATGTGACTATTCCTCGCATGCTGTACAGGCTATATCCTGTCGCCTGTCATTGAACTGTCATGTTACTGCAAATGCTAAAGTCAGACGCTGCGCCGGCTCGCAAGACTCCGAGCGCGCCGGAAACCAGTCCTGCTCTTGGGAACACCAAGAGAACGCAGCTCCGCACCGGCTTCCTGGGGCAACGAGAGGAAGTCAGCGTGGAACCCGCGACGGCCGAGGAGCGCACTCCCATTGAGCAGACGCCATCGCAGGATGTGACGCCCGCGCCGAACCCAACGCAGTCCGCTCATCCCGCCGGTGAAATCGAGCTCAAGCTTCTCGTCGATGCCGATCGCATGGCGGATTTCCGCGCAGCGCCCGTCATCGCGGCGAACGCGCGCAACAAGGGCGCACGCAAACGTCTCAAATCCGTCTACTACGACACGCCCGAGCGGGCGCTACGTCGCGCCGGCCTGAGCTTGCGCGTCCGCCAGAGCGGCTCGCGTTTCGTGCAGACCGTGAAGACCGAGGCTGCGGACGATCCGTTGCGTCGGGGCGAATGGGAAGCAAGTGTGCCTTCGCTTGCGCCCGATCTCGCTTTGGCGATGCCGTTCATTCCGGAGAAGCTTCGCGGCCATCTCGACGCGCAGCCGCTCGAAGCGGTGTTCGCGGCCGATGTGCATCGGCACACGCGCATCGTCGACCTGCCGTCCGGCACGGTCGAGGTCGCCTTCGACCAGGGCGAGCTGAGCGCAGGCGGCAGGTCAATGCCGGTGAGCGAGATCGAGCTGGAGCTGAAGAGCGGCAGCCCGAGCGCGATCTACGAGATCGCGCTGCGCCTTGCGGAGCACGGAACGGTGAAGCCGTCCATCCGCAGCAAGTCCGCACGCGGCTTCGACCTTGCCGGGGACCTGCCGCCGTCGGCGCGCCGGCCGCGCAAGCTTCGCCTCGATCCTTCCGTGACGCTCGACGAGGCCTTCGCGACCATCCTGCGCGCCTGCTTCCTGCACCTGCTGCAATCGCTGCCGGCGGCCGAGGACGGCCGCAATCCGGAAGGCGTGCATCAGCTGCGTGTCTCGTTGCGCCGGCTGCGGTCTGCGCTCGACCTGATGCGATCGGTCGGCGCGCTCAGCCACGTCGATGCGCTGCGCTCGGAAGCCAAATGGCTGGCGCAAGGCTTGTCCGCGGCGCGCGACTGGGACGTGTTCCAGCTCGCCACCTTGCCGGCGATCGCAAAAGCCTGTCCTTCGGTCGCGGGCTTCGATGCGCTTGGGCAGGTCGCGGCTCAGCGTCAGGCGCAAGCCTATCGCAGGGCTCGCAATGCGCTCGATGATCGCCGCTGTGCCGTCTTCCTGATCGGCCTCGGCGGCTGGATCGAGACGCGCGGCTGGCGCAACGGCGTCGCGCCGGAAGATCTCGGCCGACTTGCCGAGCCCGCCGTCAATTTCGCGCAGCGCGTCCTGTCCGAGCAGTATGCCAAGGTGCTCAAGCGCGGCCGCCGCTTCAAGTCGCTGACGATCGACGAGCTGCACCGCCTGCGGCTCGCCACCAAGCGGCTGCGCTATCTCAGCGAGTTCCTGCTGCCGCTGTACGAGGATCGCAAGTCCGCCCGAAAATTCGCGCGCCGGCTCGCCGGCTTGCAGGAGGAGCTCGGCGTCTTCAACGACATGGCGGTGACGGCCTCGTTGCTCGACGGGCTCGGTTCCGAAGATCGCGACAGCGCCATTGCGGCGGCCGCGATCGCCGGCTGGCAGGCGCGGGCATCAATCGGCGTGCAGCAGGGCTTGCAGGATAGCTGGCGGGATTTCACCGCCGCGCGCGTGCCCTGGTCGCGCCAGGGCCAGCAGAGCTGATCGCGTCGCCCCAAAAAGTTGCGCCCAGCCATTGGGGGATGGCTGGGCGCGCGCGAACCGGTCTGGGACGGGGAGGGGTGGGGATGTGACCGGGTCGCGTAACCTGTTGTCTCGTTCCTACTGATCTTTGGCGCTGGCGGTGGAGACCGCCGGCTTGGTATCGCCCAGCGAGACCCAGACGTTGGGATCGCCCTGCGACTGGCGCTTGACGAAGCGATAGCCGGTCTCCGTCCAGGCGAGGACATTCTCGTTCTGATTGTCGAGAATGAACTCGCCCTTGTCGGTCTTCACCGTCAGCACCGCGTGACCTTCGCCCTTCTTGTCGCGCACCACGGTGATGAGCAGGGCCTGGCGCGGCCAGCCTGCATCCATCAGCATCTTGCGCTTCAACAGCACGTAGTCTTCACAGTCGCCGTAACCGTCTGATGGCAGCGACCACTTCTCGATCACGCCCCAGTGCTCCTGGTCGGTCAGAGGCTTGACGGTCTCGTTGACCCAGCGATTGACCTTGATGAGGTCGCGCCATGCCGCCTGCGACATCACGATGTCGCGCGGCTGCAGCGGCGCGCCCTGGCACTGAGCAGCATTGTCCGCGCAGAACTCGACCCAGCCGATCGGCGCACGCGTGGTGTCGCCGAGGCTCGCGTAGAGCAGACGGCCTTCGCCGGCCTGCGCTGCCGCGCTGATCCCGAAGAGCATGGCGGCCAGCGCCAGTCCCTTCCCCTGTCCCCTGAAGTCAAACATTGCGGCCCCCGTTTCTTGTTGGGACCACATTTCGCACGGAGCTTTTGAGTTGCCGCTAAGTCGACCAAGTCAAGTCGAGACGAATACAAGTAAAACGAGCGGCGAATTCGATCTATACTTGAATAGAATTTGCGTAAAATTCGATATGACTGAAATTGATTCAAATTTTATCTGTTAACGCGGAAGCGCTGGGCGGAGCGTTGTTTGCGCTCATCTGCAGCCCGTCCGTTAACCGCTGTCCGCTCGCCGCGCGACGTGAAAAAGGCGGCGTCCGCATCGCGGAAGCCGCCTTCGAGCCTGGAAATATCAGGGTTTTCGCGTCCCGGCGCTTTACCGCGCGGTAACGCTCTCTTCGAGTGTCTCCACCGGCTGCTCGTGCATGAACTCGAGCGCAAAGCCGTCTTCGAGGTTTCGGACCACGCGGCCCTGGACCCGGCCGAGCAGAACGGTCGACTTCAGCGGCGGCCGGTTCTCCGCGGCGATGGCCGCGCCCGACAGCGAGAGGTCGATGATGCGGCAGGTCATCTTGGTGCCGTCCTCGAGTGTCAGCACCGCGATCGGGTTGCGCGGCACGATACGGTCGTGGCGGCGGTCCTCC
Organism: Bradyrhizobium sp. NC92; assembly: GCF_025200865.1. Taxonomy (NCBI): domain Bacteria; kingdom Pseudomonadati; phylum Pseudomonadota; class Alphaproteobacteria; order Hyphomicrobiales; family Nitrobacteraceae; genus Bradyrhizobium; species Bradyrhizobium sp. NC92. The sequence continues at coordinate 5,369,955 of NZ_CP104171.1, read as the reverse complement.
GGCAGATTGAGGATGTCGCGGTTGGCGAGCCAGGTGAGCTGGGCGGCGAGCTTGTCCCGCTTTCTGGGCGTCGCCCCGATCGTCATGGCGAAGCCGTTGTCGATGATCCGGGTGATTTTGCCCTCGACGCGGCCGATATGGTCGAGATAAGCGACCACGCGGTCGCCGACATTGCCGATGCCGGGGGCGAGCAAGGCGAGGCCGCCCGGCGACATGTTGATCACCTGGCAGGGGAATTCCCGGCGGTCCGGCAGCATGTAGCGGCCGAGCAGGTGCACCTTCACCCGCTGGAAGCGCCTGCGCTCCTCGGCGGCCGGAAGAAATTTTTTGTTCGCTAACGCCATTTCCAACACCCGACCCCCCGCCCGGGCGGAGTCCGGGACGACCCTAAGGTGCATAGGGTTAATGCCGCGTTATGATCGGGCGCGCCGGTTGCGGACAGACACGATGCGCTCGAAAAGCCACATCCCGAAGGGAGTGATCGTCACGCCGTCCGTGCCCTGTGCCCATACAGCAGGCACAGCAGCGCCAGCAGCACGGCGGCCGACAGGCCGAGCGACCAGTGGATGCCGATCGCCGCGCCTGCTACTCCGACCGTGATGCCGCTGAAGGCCCGCATGCCGAGCCCGGCCATGTTGTAGAGGCCGACGACGCGGCCGCGGATGTCGTGCGGCGCGTTCAGCTGCACCAGCGCCTGCGCCATGGTGTTGAACGAGAGCTCGAAGAAGCCTGCGAAGAACAATAGCGCGATCGCGACCGGATAGACCGGCACCAGTGCGAAGCCGAGCAGCGCCACGCTCCACAGCATCGCCAGCGTGATCGCGGTGCGCGGGGTGCCCTTCAGCCGTCCCCACGATTCCAGCGCGATGCCGGCCAGCAGTGCCCCGGCCGCGTCCGCGGCGAGCAGCACGCTGTAGGAGACGCCGGGATCGCCATGGCCGAGATCGCCGGCATAGCCCGGCATCTGGGCGTGATAGGCGTTGCCGATCATGAAGGAGGTGAGGCCGGCAAGCCATGTCATCGCCGACAGCACCGGTTGGGTGCCGATGGCGCGGATGGTCAGCACGATGTCGGCAAGGCCGCGCACGGCAAAACGCCTTGCAGCGATACTCTTGTCACGCACCGGGGCCCAGAACAGCCACAGCAGCATCGGCAGATAGAACAGCGTGTTGAAGATGATGCCGTGCGAGGGACCGAGCGTCAGCATGATGATCCCGCCGACCGCAGGCCCGACCAGGATGCCGAGATAGCGCGCCATCGCGTTCAGCCGCACCGCGCTCGGCAGATCGGCCGGGCCGACGAGGTCGTAGAGCAACAGCTGGTTCGGGGTCTGCCAGAGCACGCCGGCGCAGCCATGGATCACTAGGAGCAGCATCGCGTGCCACATCTGGATCGTATCGGTCAGGAAGAAGTAGCCCCAACCGGCGGAGGCGGCGATGAACAGCAGCATGCCGCACTGGATGATGCGGCGCGGATCGAACCGGTCGGCGAGGCCACCGACCGCGACGGAGAACAGCAGGAACGGCAGCCAGTGCGACAGCACGGCAAACCCGCCCAGCGTCGGCGAATGGAATTTCTGAAACACCACCCAATAGCTGATCACATGCTCGATATTGTCCGCCATCATCGCCAGCACGTAAGAGGCGAACTGCAGACGGTAGGGCACGGACCTCATCGCCGCGAACGAGCCGGACGCGGCCATGGGATTTTGGGGGAGGGGGTTCACGGGAGGACCTGGGTGGGATTTCAACCGTCCGTACACGGTCGCAGGTGAAGGCTCAAGACACTTGGGTGTGCTCGAACATCAGCCATGCAGTGCCGCCACATGCTCAGCCGTCCATCCCCGCGCAACCGCGAAGCGGCTGTCGCTGGAGGTGCGAGCCTTGCGATGCGTCAGCGTCGCAAGGAGAGCCTCGAAGGATGGACCACGGGTGCCTGCAGCCCATCCTTCGAGGCGCGCAACAGCGCGCACCTCAGGATGACGGCGGTATCTGTGGCCGCAGCTAACCCAGCGACTTCACGTATACCCCATACGGCACGCCCAGAATATCCGGCGCCTCGCCGATCCTCACAAATCCCATCCGCAGATACATCGACTCCGCGACCGTCATGATCTGCGTCGTGTGCAGGGCGATGGCCGGCGACTGGTCGCGCTCGGCGCGGCGCAGGCATTCTTCGGTCAATTGCCGGCCGATTCCCTTGCCGCGCGCACAGGGATCGACGACCAGCATGCGGATGATCGGCCATGACGGCTCGAAGAACGCGGGCTTCGGCGCTTGCGCACCGACATAAGCGACTGCGCCGACGATCTGGCCACCGTCTTCGGCAACGATGATCTCGCCTGTCTTGGCAAGCAGCGGCATCTTCGCGACGTTGGCCGTAAACAGCGGCCAGTCGGAATAGTGCTGCTCGAATTGTGCGAACGCGGACAGCGCGACTTGCACGATTGCTTCGGCATCCGTCGGCTGATAGTCGCGTAGCATCAGCGTTGTCCTCGTAGGCCGGATGGAGCGTAGCGCAATCCGGGGGCCGCGTCCCCGTATTCCGCTACGCTCCATACGGGCTACGAGGCCGCACCTTGGCACGAGCGCGCATCTCACATACGCTTCGCCTCAGCCCGCATCATCAAAACACAACAAGCGGGCAGCGAGGAAACACCATGGAGCAAATCCGCGTCTGCACCCACGCAGGTCCCGGCTCGGAGCCCGTCATCCGCACCGTGCCGTGGCCGAAGGTCGGCCGGAAGGCCGCACTGATCAAGGTCGGCGCCTGCGGGGTCTGCGGCACCGACCTGCACATCCTCAAAGGACACTGGCCGAAGCCGCTGCCTTGGCCGTTCACGCTGGGACATGAGCTCGGCGGAATCATCGTCGAATGCGGCGATGAATTTTCCGAGGATTTTATGAGCAAGCCGCTTCAAGTCGGCTCCAAGGTGATGATCCCGCCCTTGATGCCGTGCGGCCGCTGCTATTATTGCATCCATTATCCGCAAACCGCGAACAAGTGCCTGACGCCGGTCTATTACGGCCGCTATCTCGGCTTCGACAAGCCGCCGCATTTGTGGGGCGGCTGGGCCGAATATGTCTATGTCGATCTCGAGATGCTGCCGGGCACCAAGATCTACAAGCTGCCGGACGACATGTCGTTGCGCCTGGGTGCGCTATCGGAGCCGTTGACATCCTGCATCCGCGCCTTCAATCGCGCCACCCGCGCCGGCGGATTCAGCTGGGGCGACACCGTCGTGATCCAGGGCTCCGGCCCGATCGGCATTTTGGCGGTCGCGGCCGCCAGGGAGATGGGGGCAGGGCGCGTCATCTGCGTCGGCGCGCCGGAGGAGCCGCGGCTCAAGCTGGCGCGCGAGTTCGGCGCGGAGGCGACCGTGAACATCGAGGAGCTGAAGTCACCCGAGGCGCGCATCGCGCGCGTGCGCGACATCGTCGGCGGCTTCGGCGCCGATCTCGTGATGGATTGCTCGGGACATCCCACCGCCGGCCCCGAAGGCATCGAGATGCTGCGCGATGGCGGCACCTATGTCGAGATGGGCCAGTTTACCGATGCCGGCTCGATCGACACCTCCTGGCACCGCATCTGCACCAAGGACCTCAACGTGCTGGGATCCTGGGGCTTCACCGGCAATGATCTCCCGCTCGGCGTCGACATGCTCTACCGCACGCGTGACAAATATCCGTGGCTGAAGATGCAGACGATCTACCCGTTCACGGAAGCCGGCGTTGCGCAGGCGGTGAAGGACGCGATGGCGATGAAGACGGTGAAGTCGACCATCGTGCCGTGGCCGGAGCTGGTGGAGTAGACAGTGCCGTCCGCGCCTCAAGATATTTCGCGAGTCTTCCCGGATGGAGCGAAGCGCAATCCGGGATTCTCGCCCGCGACTCCCCCGTATTCCGCTGCGCTCCATACGGGCTACGAGTCGGAGTTTGGATCAATGACGAAATGACGGACCGGCAGACACCTGGCCAGCACGCTCGCTCCCCCTTCAACGCCATCCGCGCGATCGACTACACCGTCATCTTCGTGCGCGACATGGCGGCGATGCGCCGCTTCTACGAGGACGTCCTCGCCTTTCCACTCTCGCGCGAACTGTCGCCGAACTGGATCGCGTATGGCATCGGCAGCAACACGCTGGCGCTGGCACGGCCGAGCCGCACCTCAGGTGATGCACCAGTGCCGCCGGGCAGCGCCTCGCTGCAGCTGGCGTTCAAGGTCTCGGCCGCCGAGGTCGACGCGTGCGCCGATGAACTCGTGCGCCGGGGCGTGGCGCTGGTGTCGCCGCCGACGGACCAGTCCTTCGGTCATCGCACGCTGTTCTTCCGCGATCCCGACGGGAATTTGCTGGAGGTGTACGGAGAGATCTGAGGAGGCTCCGGATCGATATCCAGGAGGCCGTCAGAAAGCGCCTGTCCACCTTCAGGCGCGGCTCCCCGTCAAGCCATGCATCAAAGCCATGGTGATTTCCCGGCGCATGGCGTAAAGAGCGCCCAGATCAAATCCAGCGTGCGGCCGGGCCGTTTGCCGCGCACGCAGCTTTAGGCGCCGGTTCACCGTTTGCGCGCCTGAATTCAACCAAGGTCTCCATCTCGTGTCTCTTCCGGCCCTGACCCCGCCGCTCGCCCGCGCTTTGGCCGAGCGGAACTATGATTCACTGACGCCCGTCCAGCTCGCGGTGCTCGCTCATGAAGCCAACAGCCGCGACCTCTTGGTCTCGGCCCAGACCGGTTCCGGCAAGACCGTCGCTTACGGTCTGGCCATCGCGAAGAACATCCTCGATGACGCCGAGCAGTTCGCACGAGCGGCCGCGCCGCTCGCCTTGATCGTGGCGCCGACCCGCGAGCTCGCGCTCCAGGTTCAGCGCGAGCTGGCCTGGCTATATGGGCATGCCGGCGGGCGCGTCGTGTCCTGTGTCGGCGGCATGGATCCGCGGCGCGAGCAGCGGGAGCTCGCCGCCGGCGCGCACATCGTCGTCGGCACGCCCGGGCGTCTCTGCGATCATCTGCGGCGCGGCCGCCTCGATATCTCCGAGCTCGCTGCGGTCGTGCTCGACGAAGCCGACGAGATGCTCAATCTCGGCTTTCGCGAGGACATGGAATTCATCCTCGAGACCACGCCACAGGCGCGTCGCACCCTCTTGTTCTCGGCGACGTTTCCGCGCGGCATCGTCGCGCTGGCGCGGCAATATCAGCGCGACGCATTCCGGATCGAGGTCGCCGGTGACGAGGGCGGCCACGCCGACATCGAATACCGCGCGATCCGCATCGCGCCCGCCGACGTCGAGCATGCCGTCGTCAACGTGCTGCGCTTCTACGAGGCGCCGAGCGCGCTGGTGTTCTGCAGCACGCGCGATGCCGTCAGGCATTTGCAGGCAGCGCTCCTGGAGCGCGGCTTTTCGGTGGTCGCGCTGTCGGGTGAATTGACGCAGAACGAACGCACCCTGGCGCTGCAATCGCTGCGCGACGGCCGCGCCCGCGTCTGCGTTGCGACCGACGTTGCCGCCCGCGGCATCGACCTGCCGAGCCTCGACCTCGTCATTCATGCCGATTTGCCCAACGACGCCGAAGTCATGCAGCATCGCTCAGGCCGCACCGGGCGCGCGGGCCGGAAGGGGACGAGCGTTCTCCTGGTGCCGCCGGCGCGGCGGCGGCGGGCCGAGCTGTTGCTCAATCTCTCCGGGATCGACGCGGCCTGGGGCACGGCACCGCAGGCGGATGACATCCGCAAGCTCGATCACGCCCGCATGAAGGACGTGCTGTTCACGGAGGAGACGACGCCCGACGATCTGGCCCTGGCGCAGGCGCTCTTGGCCGAGCGCTCGCCCGAGGATATCGCCGCCGCGCTCGCGCGGCTTTATCGCGCGCGGCTGCCGTCGCCCGAGGACATCATCGATCCCGGCGAGCGAAGCGGCAAGCCGGAACGCGGACGTCATGGATCGGATAGATCGGAAGAGGGCGACGACCGCGGCAAGCCGCGATCGAAGGCCGGGAAGGCGTCGAAGCACGGCATGGCTGAGGGCAGCGTCTGGTTTCGCGCCGCCATCGGGCGCCGCAAGAACGCGGAGGCACGCTGGCTGCTGCCGATGATCTGCCGCCGCGGCGGCATCGACAAGCGCGACATCGGCGCCATCAAGATCATGGACACCAATACCGAGTTCGAGATATCCGAGCGGGTCGCCGAATCCTTTGCGGCGAAGATCAAGCGACCGGACAAGGAAGACAGCATCCGGATCGAGCAGATGGCGGATGCGCCGCAGCGCCAAGAAGCTCCCCGGGAGCGCTCTCGCGCGCCGCAGCGCGAGGCCGGCGCGCATCATGAACGGCGCGATGATCGCCCGCGCGAGGCAAGTGGATTCAAGCCACGCAGCAAGCCTCACGCCGAGCGCGCGCCGAAATTCGACGATGCGCGTTCTTTCGCAAAGAAAAAGAAGCACAAGAACAAGCCGGGCCACGCAGAGCCGTCGGTTACGCCATGGCCTGCGAAGGGCGCGCCCGGAAAGAATGCGAAGAAGAAGCGTCGGGGCTGATCTGCCGCTTTCCGTCCCCGGCTTGACTGGTGCCGCCGAAGGCTCGCGCGGTGCGCTATGGAGCGCTGCATCCACTCGCAATCAATCGGTAACATGGCGCCATCCGGACGCGTTGCGAGCCCGCGCTTTCTCGAGTTGGCAGAAACCTTTTCGGCAACTTCAAAGAAACAATAGCAGCGCCTGCGGCGAGTCGTCGCTTGAATCGAATTTTATCAAGTCGAGAGTCTGAAAGCGAACTGAAGGTCCGATCCTGGTTGGTCATAGTTGGCGGCAGGGGGCGAGAGCAGCTCATCAGCAGCATCCCTCCATTTTGAGAGTAGGGGCACTGGTTTCCCGGTGCGGCCCGCACCCGGGAGCTTCTGAAAGTCTTCAATCCAACAATCTGGTTTCGCGTGAAAGGATGGAATGACGATGAATGATGCCAATGTGAAAGCCGAAACGAATGCCACTCCCGCGGGTGGGAATGGTGACGCAAGGCTCAAGTTCGACGTGCCGTTTATCAATATCCAGGGGATCTTCGGCGATCTTGCCGAGCAGGGCGCCGCGCGGGCCAAGGCAAATCTCGAGCAGATGAAGGCGGCTTCCGACGAGATCACCGACGCTCTCCGCGAAGCCTGTGCGACCAATGCCACGCATGCCGCCCACTACGGCACCAAGGTCATCGAAATATCGAAAATCAATACCTGCTCCACGCTGGAATTCCTGTCCCAGCTCGCGGATGCAAGGTCGTTTGCGGATGTCGTGAACCTCTCCACCGCCCACAGCCGCAGGACCTTTGAAATGGCGTCAGGCCAAAACCGGGAGCTTTGGGACCTTGCCCAGAAGGTTGCAACCGAGACGGCCGAGCCGATCAAGAAGAGCTTCAACCGGGTTCTGCATAGGGCTGCCTGAATCGAGGCTATCGGCCGCGTGAATCGGCTGGACGAGCGTCTTCGCCAGAAGAGACGCCGTCCGGCCGATGGCGGCGACGCCTTTTCGTGAAGGGATGCCGAGCTGGAGGAAAGAAATCAGATGGGTATGGTGATGATCAAGTGCCCGGAAACGGGCCGGGCCATTTCGACCGGCATCGAGATGGACCGCGAAAGATTTCGGTGCAGTGCAGTATTCTTTTCTCGCACTTATTGCGGGATGTGTGCGGCAACGCACGAGTGGTTTGCCAAGGAGGCCTGGGTCTACGAAACGGCAAGTCCGGGGGCAGGCAGTCGTTCGACGCGGGGGCGGCGTGAAGCGGCCTGACGGCGTCCTGTGAAACAATCCGATCGATCCTCGGGCTCATCACCTTGCTGCGGTTGAGCTTCTGCTGGCGTGAGCCGCCCCCTGGGGGTTGGCTTACGTCGCGGCGAGGTCGCGCAGCATATAGGTCGCGCCGTCGCCATAGGATGCGAGCTTTGCGCGCAACTCAGCATCCGCCGTCACGGCCAGAAAGCCCATGCGCTCCCATAGCGGCCGCGTGCCGTAGACCGAGACCAGCGCGAGTGTTGCGATGCCCGACGCTCGCGCCAGCTTCTCGATATCGGCAACATAAGCGCGCACAACGCCGCCGCGGAACTCGGCCAATACGGCGACGTCGTGGACGTAGAGACAGTCCGCGCCGTCAGGCAATTCCTGCAGAAAGCCGTCGAGCGGCGGAATCCGGTACTGCATCCAGGGATGCGCCAGTCCGTAGCCGACGATGCCTTGGTCCGTATCGAGCACGCCGCAGCCGTCCGGACATAGCCGCATCTTCTCCGCCAGCACCTCGGCGCGTTCGGGCAACGCCGGATGGATGCGTGCTGCAATCGCGCCGATTGCAGCGAGGTCCGAGGCGCGCGCGGGACGCCAATGCGGCTTGCTCATGTCGGTGCGTATCCTTGCGCAGCCGAGCAGCGACGCGCGGCGGCTATCGCAGCCCCTCATACACCATCAGCCCGCGTGCGATCTGCAACTTCCGGATGGCGCGCGGCAGCAGTTTCTCCGGCTGATGCAGGTAGCGCCAGGAGGTGAGGCTGAAGGCGGAAAGCGTGCCGCATTCGTCGTCGAACGGCGCGAGCACGCCGGTGACGCTCACCGGCGTATGTGGGCGGGCGTTGAAGGGCAGCAGCAGGAGCTCGAGATGCGCCTTGCTGCCGTCCTCGCGCGCAGCGGTGACGCCGGCGATCGCGCCCAGCGTCTCGTCGGCGACGATCGTGGTGATCTCCTCGATCTCGCTGCGGCTGGCCGGCGTGAACAGCGCCGCAAAGCTCTGGTCCTTGAGGTCTGTTCCGGCCAGCGCGCAGACGCGCGTGCCGGCGACGCGGAACGGGAAGCCGAGTTTTGGCTCGCAGGACAGCACGAAGATGTCACCGAGCAGGCCGCGGACCGCGGCCGGATCGATGTCGGCCCGGTCAGGGGCCCGTGCAGTGCCGCGCTTCTTGTCCCAATACGCGAAGAACGCGCGGCTCGACGGATGTTTCATGACTGAACGCTCGCCCGGGGTGCGACCTCGAAGAGACAGACCTGTCCCGCTTCAGTGCACCCGCGATCCCTTCTGTTGTTGTGCAGGAGGGGATTTGCAGCGTCCATGCCGCGGGCGCGTTTTCGCGCCCGTTGAGGTGGTCTTTGCGTCGTTAACGTTAAATTAACTATGCGCTTCGTGTCGGCCGCGCGCCTGCTATGGTGATCGCGGTCGCAAGCCTCGCCGCTTTTCTCCAGGTTCTCGGCGGGGCCTGTACTTGAGGGCGTCAAACAGTTTGGTCACGGGCCGCGGGGAGGGGTGGGGATACGCCTTATCTCTCCGGCCGTCGGAAGACCGACACGGACAGGCAGGGCTTTCCCAGGGCCCTGCCTTTTCCTTTTGTGCACTTGCGCAGGGACGGCAAAGGCGACTATCTCCAAGCCTGTCGCTCCGATGTCGCCTGAAAGCGAAGCTGCCTTGGATTCCCCGCAAGATTCGTCGCCGGATGCGCCGGCCGTCAACGAGGAGGCTCCGCGCGAGCCGATCCTGACGCTGCCTCCGGCGCTGACCGCCTATGTCCTGCTCTTGGCGGCGATCCATCTGCGGGTGCTGTTGCCGCCGGAACTCGAGAACTGGACCATCGACGTCTTCGGCTTCATCCCGAAGCGCTACGATTCCTCGCTGCTCAATCTGCAGATCCCGGGCGGGGCGGGGGCGAAGGTCTGGACTTTCGTCACCTATTCGCTGCTGCACGCCAATCTCACCCATCTCGGCTTCAACGTGCTGTGGCTGCTGCCGTTCGGCAGCGCGCTGGCGCGGCGCTTCGGCACGGTCAGGTTCTTCGTCTTCCTGGCAGTGACGGCGGCGGCCGGCGCGCTCGCCCATCTCGTCACCCACGAGCATGCGGTGGCGCCGATGATCGGCGCCTCGGCCTCGGTATCGGGCGCGATGGCCGCCGCAATCCGCTTCGCCTTCGTGCGCGGCAGCTTCCTGTCGTTCAGCCGATCGGATGCCGATACCGCCGCGAAAGTTCCGGCGCTGCCGCTGTCGCGCGCGCTCCGCGACGGGCGGGTGGTCGGCTTCCTCGCCGTCTGGTTCGGCGTCAACATCATCTTCGGCGTGGGCGCGATCGGCATCGATGCCGAAACCACGAGCGTGGCCTGGCAGGCGCATATCGGCGGCTTCTTCGCCGGCCTGCTGTTGTTCGCGCTGTTCGATCCCGTGCCGCGCGTGCGAAGCGATGCTGCGGATGCGTCATCACGAGACGTTTCAGACCGTATCTGATGCGGCGCTTGCGACGCAGCCCGAATTCATCCATCATTCCGGGCGAGAATGTTCCGAAGCGACACGTCTTTAGCGACGATGCTTCGCAAAGCGCACGAGCGTGAAACCGGCGCTGAAACTGTTAGTTGAAGACTCGCGAACAAGTCCGGACCGCCGAAGGCGGACGGGCTCGGATTCAGGGAGGCGGCAATGACGGTACGTTCCATTCTGAACACCAAGGGCCACCAGATCATGAGCGTCGAGCCCGACGCCAAGCTGGCGGACGCGATCAAGCTGCTCGGCGAGAAGAAGATCGGCGCGGTGCTGGTGATGAACCAGAGCCGGCTCGAGGGCATCCTGTCCGAGCGCGACATTGTGCGCGTGCTCGGCGATCGCGGCGCCGGCGTGCTGGAGGCGCCGGTCTCGGAGGTGATGACCCGCAAGGTCGTGACCTGCAAGGAGACCGACACCGTCGCCGAGCTCATGGAGACGATGACGACGGGCAAGTTCCGCCATCTGCCCGTGATCGACAACGGCAAGGTGGTCGGCCTGATCTCGATCGGCGACATCGTCAAATGGCGTGTCCGCGAATACGAGACCGAGCAGGAAGCCCTGCGCGACTACATCAAGACGGCCTGATCAGGCCTGGTCGTCGACTTTCGGCGCGGTGCCCGCGGGCGCCGGCGCCAGCACGTGGATCGCCTCCTGGATGGACTCCAATGCGCGCTCGGCGGCGCGCGTGCCATGTGCGATCAGGTCTTCGGAGCGGTGGAAGTCGAACCAGCCGAACTGGCCGACCCGCGGCGTGATCAGCATGTCGGGCGGATCGCCGGCCAGACGGGCGCGGGTGATGCGGTCCTGCATGATGTTGAAGGCGTCCACCATCACCGACGAGATGCCGGGCCGGCCGTTGCCGCCGAAGAACTCGCGCTTCATCGTCTTCTCGGGCGAGAACAGGCGCGGGAAGCGCCGCTTGGTCGCCGGCTCCTCTGCCGCCGGCACGACCGGGGCGGGCGCTGCGCCGTGTGAATAGATCGTGGTGGAATGGGTGAAGATGTCGCTGGAAAGATTTGCGGCGATGACGATTTCGGCGCCGAGCGCGCGGGCGGCCGAGACCGGCACCGGGTTCACCAGCGCGCCGTCGACCAGCCAGCGGTCGCCGATCAGCACCGGCGCGAAGATGCCGGGCAGGGCGTAGGACGCGCGCATGGCGTCGACGACGCGGCCGCGCGTCAGCCAAATCTCGTGGCCGGTGCGAACCTCGGTCGCGACGCTCGCGAATTTGATGGGCAGGTCCTCGATCAGCACGTGCCCGATCGCCTCCTCGAGCCGGGTCGCGAGCTTCTCGCCGCCAAGCAGGCCGGAGCCGTTGAGACGGATATCGAGATAGCCGAGGATGTTGCGCATCCCTTGCAGGCTGCGTCCCCAGTCTTCGAACGTATCGAGCCGGCCGGCCGCATGGAGGCCGCCGACCACGGCGCCGATGGACGTGCCGACCACGACATCGGGCACGATCCCATTGGCAATCAGTGTCCTCAGGATTCCGATATGGGCAAAGCCGCGCGCCGCGCCGCCGCCGAGGGCAAGGCCGATGACCGGCCGGCGGATGCTGCCCAAGCCGACTTTTTCGCCCACCTTCTCGCCGTTCGAGCCGTTCGCGCCCCGGCCTTTCAATCTGTCCAGCACCGCAACTCTCCTACGCCGGGCCAGCCCGCATCGTCAGACTAGGCATCGCACGTGCCCTCCGCCATATCAGGCGCGAGGCATGGTTTATGCCGCTTTGGAAAGGGCACGGGGCAGGAGTATGGCGAGGGGCGGTTGCTTGCGAACTAATCACGCAGCCGTCAACCCGGTTCCACAGAACCCTCCGGGGCCGTATTTCCTGGGGTTTCAGAGGCTTGAATTTGCCGCGTTTTCGGTGAAAAGCAAGGAGCATGACACGCGGGGGTGACGGCATCATCGGATGGCGGCGCAGCGGCAGGCTGCTGCCGGCGCTGATCCTTGCCGCGTGCGTCATTATCTCCGGCCGGAATGCTGCCCAAGCGCAGCTCTTCTCCGATCGACCGCCGCCGGTGCCGCCGGCCTCTGTGCCCGACCCCGGCAACGCCGTCAGCCTGGCGCCGCCCTCCGGGCCGGGCGCGGGACCCCCCAGCCTGCCGCCGACCCTGATGCAGCCGGCGACCCCGAGCATGCCGCCGCCCGCGGTCTCGACCGTGCCGCCGGCCGCCCCGCTGAATGCCGCCGTGCCCGGACAGGGCGTGCTGTCGCTGACCGCGAAATACGGCAAGGACTCGGCTCCGATCACCAGTGGCCTGGTCTGGCGCGTGTTTGCCGACCGGCCCGACGAGAACGGCACCTTCAAGCTGATCCGCGAGGACCGCAGCGGGACGCCGAACATCGTGCTGCCGCCCGGCAATTATGTCGTCCACGTTGCCTTCGGCCTCGTCAGCGCGGTGCGCACCGTCAGCCTGAAATCCGAGACCAACCGCGAATCCTTCGTGCTGCCGGCCGGCGGCCTGCGCATCGAGGGCCGCGTCGGCACCAGCCGCATTCCGCAGAACCAGATCTCGTTCGCGATCTACAAGGGCAGCCAGTTCGAATCCGGCGAGCGCGCTTCCCTGGTGCCGAACGTCGCCGCCGGCGACGTCGTGCTGATCCCGGAGGGCACCTACTACATTGTCTCCAACTACGGCGATGCCAATTCGGTGGTGCGCTCGGACATCCGCGTTCAGGCCGGCAAGCTCACAGACGTCACCATCACCCACCGCGCCGCCGTCATCACCCTCAAGCTGGTCAGCGACCGTGGCGGCGAGGCGCTCGCCAACACCGCCTGGTCGGTGCTGACGCCGGGCGGCGACGTCATCAAGGAATCGATCGGCGCGTTCCCGCGCGTCGTGCTGTCCGAAGGCGAGTACCGCGCCATCGCCAAGAACGAGGGCAAGGTCTACGAGCGCGGATTCAACGTCGTCAACGGCGTCGACGGCGAAGTCGAAGTCATCGCGCGCTAAGGCGGGGGCGGCCCGCGGCGAGAAGCTCCGGCACGACAATTCTCATCGCGCGCACGGATGTGCATCCTCCATTACCGTCGGCTTCAGCGGGTTTCTGCCAAGTAACCGTCCCCCACTCTTCTGTGTTCTGTCTTGAACACTGGTAGCGCCACCAGTCCCCTGCAGCGGCCAACAAACACCGGCGGCATCGGCTTATTCCAGCAGCGGCGCGTCTCGCTCACGACCGTGGACGATACGTATTTCCGATCATCAATTTTATTCTCTTTCCATCCTGCTGCGCTATATGTCTGGCGTCCGTCCAACGGGGGAAGCCGGAGCAGGCGCTTGCCTTGCAGGACCGGCTCGGAGCAGGGGACCAGGCTCGTCGGCATGTTCGAAGTGATCCTCACCAGGCGCAAGCGGTTCGGCTGGCGGTGGCAGGTGTGCGACCAGTCCGGCAAGATATTTGCCGACGGCTTCGAGCGCACGCGTCCGTCCGCCAAATATCAAGGCGAGCGCGCGTTGTTCTTCCTGCTTTCCCAGGCCCATTTGCGCAACCGCTCGGCGGCCTCCAGCGAGGATTAGTCGGGCGGGCTACGATCCCTTGCGTTGCCCGACGGGCAAAACACCCGATTTATGGGTCAATGGGCTCGGTCGAAAATATTCCGCTTTACCGAAATTCGGAAATGACGTATGTGTCGGCTCAACCCGGCCCAAGGAAGAGGGGCGTATCGCGATCGTCACGAACGCGGGCAGGGGGGCGGTGGACGCGAGCCACATCGGCGCGAAAAGCTTCGCAGGGCGGAGAGCCGTGAGCGAAGACCTCGTGCCAACGACGGGTGCGGTTCGCGTACGGCAAAATCGTGTGGTCCTGACGCCCGGGGTCTGTGCGTCAAGTCTTGTGGTGATGTGGTTGCCCGACCGGGCGATGCGCATCAGCCATCCGCAAGGCGACGGGGGCAATAGTGCATCGCTCCCCGGGGAGAGCGCGACATAAGCCGTAAGACCACTGCGCAGGGAAGGCCGGATGTTTGGCTTCACCTGTATGCCGCTGTGCAAATTCTTGTTGCCACCTTTCGCACAGTGGACCGTGGGTGCCCGGCCGGCACCCGGTCTTCCCTGCGCCCTTTTCACAGAGGGCGAAGCCACCAGGCAAAGCTCGGGCGAGATGCGCCGCGAGGACGAATATGCACGTCTGCAACGACACACTCGCTGTCATCGCCCGGTTTAACCGGGCGATCCAGTACTCCGAGACGGTTGTGGTTCATCGATAGGCCGCGGCGTACTGGATTCCCCGCCTTCGCGGGGAATGACAGTAGCATTTGGAAAGCGATTTTCCTGCCACACGCCGTCATTGCGAGCGCAGCGAAGCAATCCAGAGTCTTTCCGTGGATGGCATTCCTGGATTGCTTCGCTGCGCTCGCAATGACGATGTTGAGCCAGGTGTGCGAAAACTCCCGCTCGCGTGCCCCGGACGCAGCGCAGCGTCTCCCCGGCGATGCGAAGCATCGTCCGGTGCGACGATGCGCTGCAGAGCCGGGGCCCAGGCATCAGCGACTCCGCAGCGTGCTGGGTCCCGGCTCTGCGCCGCATCACTTGCACTCCGCGTCGCCTCCGGGACACGAGAGCACCTATCGCGCAACCGTCACAGTCTCTAACGCCCACTAACCAACACCTGACTTAAAACTGTCATAATCGCCGAATGGAACCCACGCCTTCGCGCTTTTTACACGTCGTTAAGCGCGCCTGCATTGGATGCGGCGAGAAAGTGCGTTGGGGACTGCAATGACTGCCGCGAAGAAGATGCCGGGAAAACCGGCCGCCGAAATGTTCGACGACATCCCGGTGCTTCAGCGCAAATGGCGTGCGGCGTTGAAGCCGGGCGAGCGGCTGCCGCGCTACGAGGACGTCATGCTCGGCAGCCTCGGACGCCTCGCCGACCACATCGCGCTGCTCAAGAACGATGGTGTGCTCGAGCTGTCGCGCAGCGGACGTTACGTGCAGAAATGGCTCGGCGAGGAGCGCTGGGACATTCCCCTTGCCGAGCTGTCGCCCGATTGCGCCACCGCGCTGTCGGAAGCGGCGGCGAGCGCACTGGCGGCCGGGCGGCCGCACCGCGCCAGCGCGCATTGCGTGCGCGACGGCATGGTCAGGACCTATGACGTGCTGGCGCTGCCGACGTCCTCGCGCTGGGGCGCGACGCTGATCGGCGCCTATGTCAACGAGCGCGGCGCGCAATACAATCTCCTCGACGCCATCTTTTCCGCGACCGACGACGCGGTGGTCTCGCTGGCGACGCTGCGCGATGCCGCTGGCAAGGCGTTCGACCTTCAGGTCGTGCACCAC
Organism: Bradyrhizobium sp. NC92; assembly: GCF_025200865.1. Lineage (NCBI taxonomy): Bacteria > Pseudomonadati > Pseudomonadota > Alphaproteobacteria > Hyphomicrobiales > Nitrobacteraceae > Bradyrhizobium > Bradyrhizobium sp. NC92. Next base: position 5,354,414 of record NZ_CP104171.1, on the reverse strand, counting down.
AACAGGAGCGCGGCCGAGCTGCTGAAGGTTGTGGGTGGAAGCCTGCTGTGGCGGCGGATCGGCGAGGGCAGCACGCTGCTGGCCTTGCCCGAGGTGATGGAATTCCTGCTCAAGGCCGTGTCGGGCGGCCGCGGCGAGCAGCTCGAGATCGAGAGCGCGGGGCGCTACCTCAGGCTCAGCGCCACCGCCTTCGCCGACGTGGTCTCGCTGACCATCTCCGATGTCACCGTCTTGAAGCGGCGCGATGCTTCGTTCCGGCTGCTGTTCGACAACAACCCGATGCCGATGTGGGTGTTCGACGCAGAGACCAAGGCGTTCCTCAGCGTCAACGACGCCGCGGTCCAGCATTACGGCTACAGCCGCGCGACCTTCCTGCGCATGAAGCTGCACGAGATATGGCCGGAGGACGAATGGGACAGCCACGCCGCGGCGCTGGAGCGTCTCGGCGACGCCTACCACTCGTCGCGCAACTGGCGACACTTGCGCGCCGACGGTAGCGAGATCGAGGTGCTCACCTTCGGCCGTCGCGTCGCCTTCGACGAGCGCGATGGCTATCTGGTTGCCGTGGTCGACATCACCGAGCGGCGCAAGGCCGAAGCGCGCATCGCCTATATGGCGCACCACGACGGGCTCACCGATTTGCCGAACCGCGAACACTTCCAGGAGCGGTTGAAGCAGGCGCTGGACCAGGCCGCGGGAAAACGGGTCGGCGTGCTCTACATCGATCTCGACCTGTTCAAGAACATCAACGATTCCTTCGGCCATCCGGTGGGCGATCGCCTGTTGAAGCAGGTCGCCGAGCGCCTGACCATTGCGGTCCGCGGCAGCAATCTCGCCGCGCGGCTCGGCGGCGACGAGTTCGCCGTCATCCTGGCAACCGACGTCTCGCCGAACGAGGCCAGCGCCTGCGCGTCCCTGCTGATCGACATGCTGAAGGCGCCTTACGACGTCGATGGACAGGAGATGGTGATCGGCGCCAGCATCGGCATCGCGCTGTCGCCGGGCGACGGCACGACGCCGGAAGAGTTGATGCGCAATGCCGACATGGCGCTGTACCGGGCCAAGGCCGACGGCGGCGGCGTGCACCACTTCTTCGAGCGCGAGATGGACCTCCAGGCGCAGAGGCGCCGCGACATGGAGCTGGATCTGCGCCGGGCGTTCGCCAATGGCGAGTTCGAGCTGCACTACCAGCCGCTGGTGTCGATCGCCTCCGACCGCATCTCCGGCTTCGAGTCGCTGCTGCGCTGGCGTCACCCCGACAAGGGCATGATCTCGCCCGCCGAGTTCATCCCGGTCGCCGAGGACATCGGCCTGATCACCCAGCTCGGCGAATGGGTGCTGCGCGAAGCCTGCACCGAGGCGGTGAAATGGCCCGTCGACGTCAAGGTCGCCGTCAACCTGTCGCCGGCGCAATTCCGCAGCCGCAACCTGGTCCAGATCGTGATCTCGGCCCTGGCGCAGTCCGGCCTATCGCCGAAGCGGCTCGAGCTCGAGATCACCGAGTCGATCTTCCTGGCCGAGACCGATGCCAATGTCGCCACCTTGCACCAATTGCGCGAGCTCGGCGTCGGCATTTCCATGGACGATTTCGGCACCGGCTATTCCAGCCTGAGCTATCTCCGCAGCTTTCCGTTCGACAAGATCAAGATCGACCGCTCCTTCGTCAAGGATCTGGCGCAGCGGCCCGATTGCGGTGCGATCGTGCGCGCGATCTCCGGGCTCGGCCGCACCCTCAACATCACCACGACGGCCGAGGGCGTGGAGACCGAGGATCAGCTCGACTGGCTGCGCGCCGAAGGCTGCAACGAGGTGCAGGGATTTCTGTTCAGCGCCGCGCGGCCGGCTGCCGAGATCGGAAAGCTCCTCGCCGATTTCGGCCAGCGCACCTCACGGGCGGCGTAATGCGGGCGGATAGCAATCGTAGACCAGCGCCTTGAACGCGGGCGTGATGCGGCCGCGCTCGTTCTGGGTCTGCTGCATCATGAGGTAGACCATGTCGAGCTTGGGATCGACGCCGAAATAGGTGCCGCTCCCCGAGTCCCATTTCAGCTCGCCGAGCGAGCCCGGCGGCGGCGGCTTTGCATTGCCGGGATCGGTGCGTACCGCAAGGCCGTAGCCATAGCCGAAGCCGTCGCCCGGGAAATAGAAATAGTCGCGTCCGACGCCGGAGCCCGGCCCGATCTGATCGCTCGTCATGGCCTTGAACGCGGCGGGGCTGAGATAGCGCCTGCCTTCGAGCTCGCCGGCGTTGAGCAGCATCTGCGCGAAGCGCTGATAGTCGGTGATGGTCGAGAGCAGGCCGCCGCCGCCCGACTGCCATTCTGGATGGTCCAGGCGGTCGCGCTCGCCGGCGAGCAGGATGAAGTCGTTCGGCAGCGGCCGCGCCATCCGCGCCAGCTCGTCCTCGGTCGCGAGCGCGAATTTGGTGCTGTTCATGCCGAGCGGATCGAAGATGCGGGCCTTCAGGAAGGCGTACAGCGTCTGTCCCGAGATGATCTCGATGACGCTGCCGAGCACGTCGGTGGAATGCCCGTAGCGCCACAGCGTTCCGGGCTGCCGCGCCAGCGGCAGTTTGGCGATGCGATCGGCGAATTCCCTGTTGTTGAAATTCCCCTCGAAAATGTTGGCGGCCTTGTAGGCGTGCTCGACCCATTCGCTGCCGATATAATCGTAGCTGATGCCCGAAGTATGCCGCAGCAGATCCTCGATGTTGACGGGGCGGTCAGGTGGGACGAAGTCGAGCTCCAGCTTGCCGCCGGGCCGGGTCACCTCGAGGCCGACCTTGGTCTCGGCAAACAGCGGAACGTATTTCGACACGGGGTCGGTCAGCGCAAGCTTGCCCTCGTCGATCAGCATCATCGCGCCGAGGCACGTGATCGGCTTGGTCATGGAGTGGATGGCGAAGATCGTATCCGGCGTCATCGCAAGGCCGGTCCTGGTGTCGCGCACGCCAAAGGTCTTGAGGTAGACCGGCTTGCCGTGCTGCTGCACCATGATCACCGCGCCCGGCAGGCGGCCGCTTGTCACCTCGTTGTCGAAGAACGCGGTGATGCGGTCGAGCCCGTCGGGCGAAGGGGCGGGGACGTCCGCGGCCCGGCTTCGCGCCATCGTACCGGCGAGCATCGCGGCCCCGACCAGAAATTCACGGCGTCTCATCCGCACCTTCCTCCCTCGGCGGGATCAAGCCGCAAGACGCTCGGTGCGTCAACACGACATCGATTAAAATCGCGTCACGATGTCCGAAAGCGACGGGCGCGGACGGTCCTCGCTCGGCTTGGTCGGGGTGCCGACATGAATGAAGCCGGCGAGCTTCTCATCCGGCTTGAGGCCGAGGCCTTCGAGCACGTCGCGGTCGAACGAGAACCAGCCGGTCAGCCAGCAGGCGCCGTAGCCGAGCGCGGTGGCGGCCGTGACGATGTTCATGGCGCTGGCGCCCGCCGACAATTCCTGCTCGAACGCCGGCACCTTCGGATGCGGCTTGGTGAAGCTGACGATGCCGATCACCAGCGGCGCGTCCATGAGGCGCTTGCGCTCGGTCTCGACGTCGGCCGCAGGCGCGCCGGGATTCTTCCTGGCGAAGACCCTCGCGATCACCTCGCCGGCACGTGCACGGGCGTCGCCCTCGAAGATGATGAAGCGCCACGGCGCGAGTTTGCCGTGATCGGGCACGCGCGCCCCGATGGTGAGGATCGTCTCGAGCTCGGCCGGCGAGGGGCCGGGCCCCGTCATCTCGCGCGGCTTGACCGAGCGGCGGGTCTTCAGGAGTTCGATGGCATCGGGCACTGCGATATCCTCTTCAAATGGTCGGCGGGCGTGCCATGCCGAGATAAGCATGCACGCCCGCAACCGGAAGCGAATTTAGATCGATTTCAGGGCTCAGACGGCGCCGCGCGCCCGCTTCACATCCGGCGGCGTCGCCTCGTCGACCAGGGCGGCGATCGCCTCGGCGGTGGTCATCACCTTCTGGCCGTCGCTGCCGAGCCGGCGGACCGAGACCGAATGCGTCTCGGCCTCTTTTTTGCCGACCACGAGCAGGGCCGGGATCTTGGCCAGCGAGTGCTCGCGGACCTTGTAGTTGATCTTTTCGTTGCGCAGGTCGATCTCGACCCGAAGCCCCGCGCGCCGCGCCTGCTCCAGCACCACCTTGGCGTATTCGTCGCCTTCCGAGGTGATGGTGGTGACCACCGCCTGCACCGGCGAGAGCCAGAGCGGGAAGTTGCCGGCATAGTGCTCGATCAGGATGCCGATATAGCGCTCCATCGAGCCGCAGATCGCGCGGTGCACCATCACCGGCGGCTTCTTGCCGCCGTCATGGTCGATGTAGAACGCGCCGAACCGCTCCGGCAGGTTGAAGTCGACCTGCGTGGTGCCGCACTGCCAGTCGCGGCCGATGGCATCGCGCAGAACGTATTCGAACTTCGGCCCGTAGAACGCGCCTTCGCCCGGATTGATCTCGGTCTTGATGTGATTGTTCTGCGACTGGATCTCGCGCAGCACCGTTGCCATCACGCGTTCGGCGTGATCCCACATCGCATCGGTGCCGACGCGTTTCTCCGGCCGGGTCGACAGCTTCACCGTGAGGTCGCCGGTGAAGCCGAAGTCGGCATAGGTCGACAGAATGAGATCGTTGATCTTCAGGCACTCCTCGGCGAGCTGATCCTCGGTGCAGAAGATGTGCGCGTCGTCCTGGGTGAAGCCGCGGACGCGCATCAACCCGTGCATGGCGCCCGAGGGCTCGTAGCGATGCACCACGCCGAACTCGGCGAGGCGCAGCGGCAGGTCGCGGTAGCTCTTCAGGCCGTGCTTGAAGATCTGCACGTGACCCGGGCAGTTCATCGGCTTCAGCGCGAACCAGCGCTTGTCCTCGGCCTCGTCGCCGGCCGATTGCGCCGCGAACATGTTCTCGCGGTACCAGCCCCAATGGCCCGAGGTCTCCCACAGCACCTTGTCGAGGATCTGCGGCGCGTTGACCTCACTGTAGTCGCCGGTCAGGCGCCGGCGCATATAGGCGATCAGCTGCTGGAAGATGGTCCAGCCCTTCGGGTGCCAGAACACGACGCCCGGACCTTCCTCCTGGAAGTGGAAGAGGTCGAGCTCGCGCCCGAGCTTGCGATGGTCGCGCTTCTCCGCTTCCTCGATCTGCTTGAGGTAAGCGTCGAGGTCCTCCTGCTTGGCGAAGGCCGTGCCGTAGATGCGGGTCAGCATCGGGTTGTTGGAATCGCCGCGCCAATAGGCGCCGGCCACCTTCATCAGCTTGAAGGCGCCTCCGACCTTGCCGGTCGATGTCATGTGCGGGCCGCGGCACAGATCGAACCAGTCGCCCTGGTAGTAGATCTTGATCGGCTCGTTGCCGGGAATGGCGTCGACCAGCTCGACCTTGAAGGCCTCGCCCTTGTCGCGGAACACCTGCTTGGTCTTTTCGCGGTCCCAGACTTCCTTGGTGAAGGGCTTGTCGCGCGCGATGATCTCGCGCATCTTTTTCTCGATCGCGGCAAAATCTTCCGGCGTGAACGGCTCGTTGCGGAAGAAGTCGTAATAGAAGCCGTTCTCGATCACCGGGCCGATCGTGACCTGGGTGCCCGGCCACAGCGTCTGCACCGCTTCGGCCAGCACGTGCGCGCAGTCGTGGCGGATCAATTCGAGCGCGCGTGGATCGTCGCGATTGACCAGCTCGATCCTGGCGTCTGCCTCGATGGGATCGTTGAGATCGGCGAGAGCGCCGTCGAGCGCCATCGCAACCGTACGCTTGGCGAGCGAGGGCGAGATGCCCTTGGCGATATCGAGGCCGGTGATGCCCTTGTCGAACTGACGCTGGGCGCCGTCGGGGAAGGTGAGGGTGACTTTGGGAGCGGGGGTCACGGGCTTCAAATTGGAGAGGCTGTACTGGAACCCGGACTCGGATTTGGGCTGGTCGGACATTGCTTTTCTCCTGAGGCTCACTCCTGCGAACGAGCGCAGGTAAGCGGGAACGAGCGATATATCAGGCGATTCGGCCCGTGCAATCCGGCATTTCCAAGAAAGTGGCGCGCAAAACCCGGGGCGGAGCCCGCAACTATTTGACGTTGTACCCTTTAACCCGCCGCAGGCCGCCGCTACATGCGTTTGCATGGAAAATGCCCCCGCCGCCGGTCGTTTCGCGCCGACCGCCCTGATGCTCGGCAATCTCGTCACCGGCTGCTCGGTCTTGGCACCGGCGGGCATGCTGCCCGAATTGTCGGCGGGGCTCGGGATCAGCATCCACGCGGCGGGACTCCTGATCACCTTCGGCGCGGTGACGCTGTGCGTCGGCTCGCCGCTGACGGCGTGGCTAACCAGCCGCATCGAAAGACGGACCCTGCTCGCCACGACGCTGGCGGTGCTTGCACTCGGCAATCTCGCCTCCGCGTTTGCGCCTGATTACTCCAGCCTGCTCATCATTCGCCTCGTGATGCTCGCAATCGGCGCGCTCTATACGCCCCAGGCCGCCGGCACGGCTGCACTGATCGTGCCGGCGGAACGGCGCGGCAGCACCATTGCGTACGTCTTCCTCGGCTGGTCGCTCGCAGCCGCCATCGGCCTGCCGCTGATCACCTTCATCGCCAGCCGTTATGGCTGGCGCGCGGCCTATGGCGGGATTGGCGCGCTCGGCTGCACCAGCCTGCTGTTGTTGCTGCTGCGTCTGCCGGGCGGCCTGAAGGGCGCACCGGTCGATCTGAAGACATGGGCCGCCGTCGGCCGAAGCAGGACGATCCTGCTGCTGCTTGCGATCACGATGCTGCAAATGTCGGGGCAGTTCGTCGTGTTCACCTATATGGGGCCGCTGCTCAACAAGCTCACCGGCGCCGGCCCCGATGCGATCGGCTCCGTGTTCGCGCTGTACGGGATCTGCGGCTTCCTCGGCGTCGTCGTCGCGACCCGCATCGTCGACACTTCGGGGCCCTACCGCACCTCGTTGCTGTTCACGTGCCTGCTGCTTGCCGGGATGAGCGGCTGGGCGCTCGGTGCCGGCTCGCTCGTCATGATGGCGGGCGCGGTCGCGGTCTGGGGCCTTGGCTTCGCCTCGACCAACTCGATGCAGCAGGTCCGGCTGGTCGCGGCTGCGCCGCCGCTGGCCTCGGCCACCGTCGCGCTCAACACGTCCGTCCTCTATATAGGTCAGGCGGTCGGCTCCGCCGTCGGCGGGCTGCTGTTCGCCCGCGAGTTGCTGCACACGCTCGGCTTCGTCGCGGTGGGTTTCGTCGTGCTGGCGCTGATCCTGGTGGTCGTGACCCGGCCCCGGCGGGCGGCTGCCGCCACCGCCTGAACGCTGCAGGTCGTATGCGCAAGGCGCTTGGCAAACCTCGCGCCGGAGCGGTAGAAGGCCGGCGTGGGGATCAAAGAGAGTTGACTGAGATGAGGATGATTCTGGCGGTTGCCGCGGTGCTCTATTCAGCCTCTGCGTTTGCGCAGACCGAGAAGCCACCGATGGTGGGGGACAAGCCGCTCGTGCAGGTCAAGCCCAAAGGGACCAAGGAGGCAGCGGCCAAGCCCGCCGCGGCGGCGAAGGGCAAGCCGCAATCGGTCGCCGTCCGTCTCCAGGCCTGCCTCGAGATCGACGACGGTACCAAGGATCGCCTCAACTGCTACGACGCCGTCATCCCGCCGGCGCCGAAGCCGAAGCCGGCCAAGGCCAAGGGCTACGCCGATTGCCGCTTCTTCAAGGAAGAGGACGAGCGACTGTCCTGCTTCAACGGCTTTGCCGAGAGCATTCCGAAGCTGCCCAAGAACTAATATTTGGAACTGATACTCGCCCGGCTAGGGATTTGTGGAGGCGACGCGCGTGAGCGCGAGCGACGGCGTCGCCGCCATCTTCACCAGCACGTCCTTGAGCGGGTCGCGCGTCCAGGCGCGGGTGACATAGTCGCGATGGGTGATGCCCTCGCCGGTCTCCACGAACACCACGCTGCCGGGCCGTAGCGGCCCGTCCATGTCCTCGGCGACGCTGATGCCCTTCTGCCTCAGCATGCTCATCAGCTCGCGGTCGCGCCGCGCGGTGTAGCGGGTGTAGGCGCTGACGAAGAAGCCGGAGCGGTGGCTCTCGATCCAGGACGCGAACTTGTCCATCTCGCCATAGACGGCATCGAGCAGCACCACGCCGCGCACGCGGTCGCTGATGCCGCCGACCTCGAGGCTCCAGGCCGTCGGCAGGAATCCGCCGCTATAGCCGACGATCACGATCGGCATGTTGGCGAAGGCGCGCGCGCTGCTGGGATCGCCGGTGAGGCGGGCGAGGTGGTCAGCCGATTCCGCCATGAAGCGCTTGAAGCCGCCCGGCTGCCAGAACTTGCCGGCGCTGGAATCGGCGGCGTCGACCGCCATCTGCGGCGCAAGCAATATGGCATTGGCGCCGGAATCGGTGATCTGTTTCGGCACCATCTGCCGGTCGCGGACGTCGCGCTCGAGCGTTGCGCCATTGCCGTGGAAGAACACCACGATCACGCCCGGCTTGCGCAGGTCGAAATGCTCGGGCACGTGCACCAGCACACGGCTGTCGCTGTAGGTCTCGTCCTGCCAGTAGACGCGGCCGGAATAGCTGCGGTGGCCGCGGCGGTCGCCTTTGGAAATGTTGAGGAAGGGCGCGTCGGAGGCAGGGTTGTTGCCGAAATAGGGAAAGGCCGACGACTTCATGCTGACGAGTGTCGTCAGGTCCTCGCGCGCGGGGCGTTTATAGGGGACTTGCGGCTCGAGCGAGGCCACCTTGTAGGGCGCCTGCTCCGGCCCTTGTCGCTGGACCGCGCGCTTGGGCGAGAAGTCCGACATTTGGCGTTGCAGAAAGCCTTCACTCGCCGAGGGAAAGCGCTCCTTGAACTGCGGGGCAGGGAAGCGATCCTCGAACGTGTCGCCGCCTGCCACGCGCGCGTTCGCCGTCTGTGAATTGGTCTTGGCGACCACCTGGACATTCGCCTGGGAGTTCGCCGCCAGCGCCGCCGGATCTGGCGCCTTGCCGCATTGAACCAGCGTCAGCGACAGCGGCACCAGGGTTGAGATCAGACCGGCCCGGAGCGCACGACCATGCCGACCGGACGGTGTCCGATCGGCACGATCATCAGCTCTCAGTTTCGGAGCGGCCCCGACCATCCACCCATGACCCCAAGTCACGACCCAAGTCACACGCCCATCGGCAATCTTGAGACAATTGAGCCGACTGGCGTTTAGGCGACGTTAAGCGTCCGGAGAAACTCCCCACATCCGGAACGCTCAAAAGGACCATGCAATCGTGTCCTGATTGTGAGGAGGGGAAACGGGCAAATCCCGGTAAATCCAGTGCCGTAGACCAAAAACGCGCGTTTACGGTGTTTCGGTACCTGCTTCCCTTGCCTCATTTAACCCTTGTTAACCCTGCTTGAATTGACTGGGCCAAAGTGCACGATGGGCCCACGAGGCGACGCGCCTGAGGTTAAGGACCCCGATGACGGCATCAGATGCGGGTACCCCGCCCTGGACGGACCGGCTGACCGGGAGCCGGGCCGGGGTCTCCGTTCCGGTCGCAACCGCCATCGTCGTGGCCGACATGATCGGGGTCGGCGTCTTCACCAGCCTCGGCTTTCAGGTCAAGGACATCCCGTCCGGCTTCTCCATCCTCCTGCTCTGGACGGTCGGCGGCATCGTCGCGCTGTGCGGGGTGTTCGCGTACAGCGAGCTGGGTGCGATGTTTCCGCGCTCGAGCGGCGAGTACAATTTCCTCGGCCGCGCCTTTCATCCGGCCTTCGGCTTCCTCGCCGGCTGGGTGTCGGCCACGGTCGGCTTCGCGGCGCCGGTCGCGCTTGCGGCGATGGCGTTCGGCGAATATGCCAAGTCGGTCGTACCCGATCTGCCGGCGATTCCGCTCGCCATCGGCGTCGTGTGGCTGGTTTCCCTCGTGCAACTGACCGGCGTCAGGCACTCATCCACATTCCAGCTGATCTCGACGGTCCTCAAGGTCGTGCTGATCGTCGCCTTCCTGGTCGCCGGCTTCGTCATCGCCGTGCCGCAGCCGATCACCTTCACGCCGCAGCCGGGCGATATCGCCCACATCGTCAGCGCGCCGTTCGCGATCGGACTCGTCTTCGTGATGTATTCGTTCTCGGGCTGGAATGCCGCGACCTACATCATCGGTGAGATGAAGACGCCGCAGCGCAGCCTGCCGCGCGCGCTGCTCGCGGGCACGCTGATCGTGCTCGTGCTGTACGTCGCGCTGAACGCGGTCTTTCTGCATTCCACGCCGGTCAGCGCGCTCGCCGGCCAGCTCGACGTCGCCAGTGTCGCCGGCACCGCCATCTTCGGCAGTCTCGGCGGTCGGATCGTCGGCGCCATGATTTGCTTCGGTCTGATCTCGTCGATCAGCGCGATGATGTGGATCGGCCCGCGCGTGATGATGACGATGGGAGAGGACATTCCTGCCTTGCGCGTCTTCTCGAAGCGGTCGGTAAGCGGCGCGCCGGCGTATGCCATCCTGTTCCAACTGGCCGTCGCCAATCTCCTGCTGTTCACGCGCAGCTTCGAGGCGGTGCTCGACTTCATCCAGTTCGCGCTGTTGTTCTGCTCGTTCTTCACGGTCGCCGGCGTCATCAAGCTGCGTATCACCGATCCCGATCTGCCGCGGCCCTATCGCGCCTGGGGATACCCGTTCACGCCGCTCGTTTTCCTGCTCGTGACCGCGTTCATGATGTACTACCTTTTGACGGAGAGGCCGGTTCAGTCGCTGTCGGGAATGCTGGTCATGCTCTCCGGCCTTTTGATTTACGCTGTTTTCCGCAGGCGGCCCGCTGCTGCTGCCGCCTCACCGCATCGCAAATAGACATGCTCCGCCCCCTGAGAATCGCGGCCGTTGCCTTCGCCCTCCTGGCTGCGGCCGTCTCGTTCGCGCCTGCCGCTGACGTCACCTTCGACGACACGGCGCGCTTCCTTGCGGGCATGCAGCCTTCGGCGGACTCGCCGCTGGTGCCGCTCACCAGGGACCCGGCCTGGCAGCGTCACGCGAAATTCTTTGACGGCGCCTTCGCTCAGCTCGAGCAGCGCCAGCTCTCGAAGATCCGCAGCTGGGCCGACCTCAATCTCGCCGCGCCGCGGCCGACCATGTTCTACATGTTCAGCGGCCCCGATTTCCTCTACGCCAATGCCTTCTATTCCAAGGCCAGCACCTACGTGCTCGGCGCGCTGGAGCCGGTCGGCGCGGTGCCCGATTTGACGCGGCTGCCGCGCGGCTCGGTCGGCGCTGCGCTCTACAACGTCGAACGCTCGCTCGGCTCCATCCTGAGCTTCTCCTTCTTCATCACCAAGCAGATGAAGGTCGACCTGCACGCCAACCAGGTCAACGGCACCTTGCCGATCCTCTATGTCTTCCTCGCCCGCTCCGGCAAGACTATCCGCAATGTCGAGATGGTCGCGCTCGACGACAAGGGCGGAGTACATGTCGGCGACGACAATCCCGGACGAAACGCCACGCGCGGCGTCCGCATCGCCTTCGCCGGCAGCGACGGGGAAACGCGCACGCTGTATTATTTCTCGACCGACCTCTCCAATTCCGGCGCACGTGCCGCAGGCTTCCTGAAGTTCTGCGAGACGCTCGGACCCGGCAACAGCCTGCTCAAGAGTGCGTCCTACCTGTTGCATTCCGGCAATTTCACCGTCGTTCGGGACTGGTTGCTCGCCAACAGCGCCACCATCGTCCAGGACGATTCCGGCATCCCGCTCGCGAACTACAATGCGCGGCAATGGCGGTTCTTTCCGTTCGGCCGCTATCTCGGTCCGATTGACGAATTCCCCGGCCGCCACCAGCAGCGCTACGCCGAGCTGTTCACGCGGGCCCAGCCGATCGATTTCGGCGTCGGCTATCGCTGGCGCATGCATGAATCGAATTTGCTGCTGTCGGTGAAGGTGCCGGGCAGCGACGCCGCACCGGCTATGGAGACCACTTCGGCGGCCGAGCCGGCGCCGAAGCCGCCACGCCCGAAGCGGCTACGGCCGCCGGAATCGGTCCCGCCGTCACAGGGACGTTTTTTCTGGTTCCGGTGATCACCAATGCACGCTCTGGCTCGGTACGATGAAGGTCGTCGTGCTCGGTTGTGTCGCAAGGCTCCTCGTCAGATACCAGCCGGAGCCGAGGACGAGCGCAAGCAAAGCGATGATGGCGAGCAGGTCGATGGTTCTCGGATCGTGGCCCCTGTGATCGAGATTCGGACCAGGCTTGACGTGAAAGTGCGGGCTGATTTTCCAGCGCATTGTTGTTTCCTCCCGTGGGAGCACCAAAACAACGCAAGTGGAAACTTCAAGGTTCCGGTCGGGGCAGCGCCGCACAAGTGCGCGGCAACGTCAGGATGCATTGACCCCGCGCCAGCGGCCGTAGCGCCAGGGCAGATACCAGCGTGCGCCCCGCGGCGCGGTGAGAGGCACGTTGTCGATGCCGGATGTGCCGAAGGGATTGCAGCGGAGCAGGCGCGCGAGCGTCATCCAGCCGCCGGCCCAGAGCCCGAACCGGTCGATCGCCTCATCGCCATAGACGGAGCAGGTCGGTAGGTGCCGGCAATTGTACCCGACCAGAGGCGACAGCGTATGGCGATACAGCCAGATCAGCGCGCGGCCGAATCTGCGCGGCAGCCGGAGCGCACCATCGCCGGAACTGGAACAATGCTCGCAGGCTGAATGCTTCATGTGCGTTATGCTGCAATGTTGAGCGAGGTGTTGCCCGGTTCCGGCGCAGGGAACTGTAAGCTGTTGTTTCCACGCCATATTTTGCATGCTTTTTGGGAGCAGTGCAGCAAGTATCTGTGGACGATCTGTATTCGCCCGGATACCATTTTTATGACGGCCGTGTGTAGAAACATACGCCTGTATGATGGACTCAGATAGCGCTACCGGGGATTGTTTGGGGACCTTGTGGCATTGGGGCTTGGGGAAGGAACCAGATTGAGACTTCTGAACTCCCTTAATCTTCGCGGCTGGTTGCTGGTGGGAACAGCCGTATGTGGAGTCGCGCTGGCTGGCGCCGTCGCAACATTCGGATCGTCGGCCCGCGCCGGCGTTGCCCTCGAAGAGCGCAAGCTGCCGATGAAGTTCAGCTGGGTCGCCTGTGAGCCGAACTGCCGCGGCTGGGTCAGCGCAGTCGGCATCATCACGGCCGATACGCCCAAAGAATTCGAAGAGTTTTCGCGCGGCCGGCAGCTCGGCGGCGCCACTGTGGTGCTCGATTCCAGCGGCGGTTCCGTCAATGACGCGATCACGCTCGGCCGGCGCTTCCGTAACCTCGGGCTTTTGACCACGGTCGGCGTAAGCCTCCGTGGGGGCCCATCGACGCGCCCGGCGGTCGCGCCGGAAGCCTATTGCGAATCCATGTGCGTGTTCCTGCTGCTGGCCGGCAAGAAGCGCTACGTGCCGGAAGCTGCCCATGTCCGGGTTCACCAGATCTGGATGGGCGACCGCGCCGACGATGCCAAGGCGGCGAGCTACAGCGCGCAGGACCTGATGATCGTAGAGCGCGACATCGGCCGCCTCGCCAAGTACACCTTCGACATGGGCGGGGCAGGCGACCTGCTGTCGCTTGCGCTCAGCGTCCCGCCCTGGGAGGACCTGCACGAGCTTGACGCCGGCGAACTCAAGCTCACCAATCTGGTCACGACCGATCTCGTGGCTGACGTGCTCCCGCACGTGGACATCTCGGCGCCGGCAATGGCGGAGCTTGCAGCGAAGACGCAGGCCAGGTTCGGCGCGGAACCGGAGCAGGCTTCCAAGTCGACCAAGACGGCGGAGGCCGTGGTGCCGACCGGTAGCGTTGCCACGCCGGCTGCGGCGACGCAGAAGTAAGCTCTTTAAATCCTGGCAGTCATTCCGGGGCGCGCCTCAGCGCGAACCATGGTGCGCAAGTGCGCACCTGGGGTGCGCAAGTACGCACCTGAGGATTTCGCGCTGCAATCTCGGGATTCCGGGTTCGATGCTGCGCATCACCCCGGAATGACGGAGAGGGGCTTCAGCCCTGCGCTGCGGCCGGCTGCTTGGTTCTGGCCTCGATCTGGCCTATGGCATCAACCACGGCATCGAAGGTGAGAAGCGTCGAGGCATGGCGCGCCTTGTAGTCGCGGACCGGCTCGAGGAACTTGATCTCCTCCCATTTGCCTTGAGGAGGCGCGCCGTTCTCCTTCAGCATCTTGCGAACGGTTTCGCGTAACTCACGGAGTTCGCTCGCAGTCGAGCCGACCACGTGACTTGCCATGATGGATGAAGAGGCCTGGCCCAAGGCGCAGGCCTTCACGTCATGGGCGAAGTCGGTGACGGTGTCCCCGTCCATCTTGAGATCGACCTTCACCGTCGAGCCGCACAGCTTGGAGTGGGCGGTCGCGCTGGCATCGGGGGCCGACAGCCGCCCGAGGCGCGGAATATTCCCGGCCAGCTCGATGATCCGCTTGTTATAAATGTCGTTCAGCATGTGATGGAGTCCAACACGTCCACACCCGCGTCCGGGCCGGATCGGCCTTGGCGGGCGCCGCCCACGGTCCTATATAGGGGCGGAACTGGTGGAAAAACAGTCCAGCGGTGCGTCGCCTGCGATCCAGATCTGCACTATCGACGTTGTGACCAAAGGGCCTTTTCGCCAAAACTGTTCTCTTCAGGCGTCTGGCGGCTTGCCGCCCCGTCTGCCGGTGACACTCCGGCCACAAGGCCGTCGAACGGAGTAGACATGGACGCCACAATCAAGCCGATCCGCCCCAACAAGCAGCCCGAGAGCCGCCCGGCCGAGCTTGATCCTGCCGAATTCCTCGCGGCCGCCGTCCGCGCCGACCAGCCGCGCCCTGCGCGCGCCGAGGCGGAAGCGGCGGTGAAGACGCTGCTCGCCTATATCGGCGAGAACACCGAGCGCGAGGGCCTGCTCGACACACCGCGTCGCGTCGTCGAGGCTTTCGACGAGCTGTATCAGGGCTACCACCAGTGCCCGGCCGAGGTGCTCGACCGCACCTTCGGCGAGACCGCAGGCTATGACGATTTCGTCCTGGTGCGCGACATCGAGTTCACCTCGCAATGCGAGCATCACATGATGCCGTTCTACGGCAAGGCGCACATCGCCTATACGCCGGTGGAGCGCGTCGTCGGCCTGTCCAAGCTTGCCCGCCTGACCGACATCTTCGCCCGCCGGCTCCAGACCCAGGAGCACCTCACCGCGCAGATCGCCGCCGCGATCGACGAGGTGCTCAAGCCGCGCGGTGTTGCGGTGCTGATCGAGGCCGAGCATACCTGCATGTCGGTGCGCGGCGTCGCCAAGCACGGCGCCTCCACCTTCACCAGCCGCTTCACCGGCATGTTCCGCGACAATCCGGCGGAGCAGGCCCGTTTCCTGTCCCTGGTGCGAGGCACGACGCGCTGACCTCGCGAAAACCGGCGAGAGTTGCTGTGTCCGCTCACTCCCATGAGATCGAGGAGGGCCTCGCCTTCCTGCCCAGGTTCGATGCCGCTGGCCTCGTGACGGTCGTCGCCACCGACGCCGCTACCGGCGACGTACTCATGGTCGCGCACATGAACGAGGAGGCGCTGCGCAAGACGATTGCGACCGGCGAGGCCTGGTACTTCAGCCGCTCGCGCAATGCCTTGTGGCGAAAAGGTGAGACGTCGGGTCAGACCCAGCGCGTGGTCGAGATGCGCACCGATTGCGATCAGGATGCGGTCTGGATCCGCGTCGAGCAGATCGGCGCGGCCTGCCACACCGGCCGGCGGTCGTGCTTCTACCGCAAGGTCGAGGCCGAGGGCGGAGGAGCGAAGCTGGTCTTCACCGACGCCGAGCGGCTGTTCGATCCAGACGCGGTCTATAAGAAATAGCTCGCTGTCATTCCGGGGCGCACCGAAGGTGCGAGCCCGGAATCCATTCAGCCGACGAGAGGCGCCTTAACCCCGCATTAACCATACCTGTCCCACGGTGATACGACGGGCGCCGAATTGCCGGCGTCGCTCAACGCCGCGCGGGGCGGGCACTTCATCATGTCGATCGACAATTTCAGTGCCACGCAGACGGCCGGCCTTGATCCGTCGCGGGCGCGTGTCGCCGGTGCGATCAAGCAGGCCTCGAACATCAGTGGCGTCAGCTTCCAATACATGCTGACCACGGCCAAGATGGAATCGGATTTCGATCCGACGGCCGGTGCCACCACCTCGTCCGCGCACGGGCTCTACCAGTTCATCGACCAGACCTGGCTCGGCACGGTGAAGGAGGCGGGCGCCCAGCTCGGCTATGGCAGCTACGCCGACGCCATCACCAGGACGTCGTCGGGCACCTACAGCGTCGATGATCCCGTCAAGAAGCGGTCGATCATGAAGCTGCGCGACGACCCCGAAGCCGCTTCCGCCATGGCGGCGGCGCTGACGCAGTCGAACAGCTTCAAGCTCACCGGTCTGCTCGGCCGCAGGCCGAGCGACAGCGAGCTCTACATGGCGCATTTCATGGGCGTCGGCGGCGCCGCAAAGCTGATCGCCAACGCCGAGGACAATCCGCAAGCGGTCGGGGCGCGGCTGTTTCCCAACGCGGCGGCCGCCAACCGCCCGATCTTCTACGCCAAGGACGGCCGCGCCCGCAGCGTTTCCGAAGTCTATTCGGTCCTGGACGCCCGCTATGCCGGCGCCGCGAATTCGAAAGTCACGCGCAGTGCGATGGCGATGTATGGCGGCACGCCGTCGACCACGCAGGTAGCGAGTGCCAATACAGTCGTGCCCACTGCACCTGTCATGGACAACGCCGCCTATCTCCAGACCTTCCCGAATACCCGCACAGTGACGCCCGTCAGCGCGACGTCGTCGACACAGGTCGCGGACAATGCGGCGAGTACGCCGGTGTTTCGTTCGATCTATCAGCCCGGCGATGCCACGCAGCCGGTCTCGACCACGGTGCAGAAACTCTGGGGCAACAATGCCTCGCTGACCTCGGTCGCCTCAGTGACGCCGGACGTGCGGCCGCCGCAGCCGCTCGATCTCTTCAGCGATCGCAGCGGGACGTTCTCGAGCTAGCCGAGATCGCATGTCCCGGATGCGCTGCAGCGTGAAACGCTGCGCAGAGCCGGGACCCATGCTGCAGCAACGATACTTCGAGGCCTGGGCCCCGGCTCTGCAGCGCATCGCCTGACGAGGCGCTGCGCTGCGTCCGGGGCACACAGCTGAGGCGGCTTGTTCCCTTAACAAATCATCAATAAAACCAGCCAGTTATGGTGAACGCTTTGTTAAGCGTCGTGGTTTATTTTGTGTTGCAGGTGACGAGCCGTCACCGTTTTTCGTTTGTTGTGTAAGCCGGAAGCAGCATGATTGTTCGGCAGTTCATCAATTGGATCAGGACGGCGCCCGCAGGCGAGCGGGCCGAGGCAACACGGGCGCTGGCCCGGGCCTGGCTGATCTCGGACCTTTCTGCAGACGACCGCACCGCCGCCGAAGGCGCGCTTTTGATGCTGCTGGACGATCCCTCGCCGCTGGTACGGCAGGCGATGGCCGAAGCCTTTGCCCGCAGCCTCGACGCGCCGGCCGCAATCGTGCGGGCGCTGTCGGCCGATCAGCCGACGGTCGCGCTGCCGGTGCT
Organism: Bradyrhizobium sp. NC92; assembly: GCF_025200865.1. Taxonomy (NCBI): domain Bacteria; kingdom Pseudomonadati; phylum Pseudomonadota; class Alphaproteobacteria; order Hyphomicrobiales; family Nitrobacteraceae; genus Bradyrhizobium; species Bradyrhizobium sp. NC92. Next base: position 5,336,878 of record NZ_CP104171.1, on the reverse strand, counting down.
CGAACATTCCCCGCTCTTGATCGACGCCGATCTCGTCGACATCGTCGCGACCGGCAGCGAGGAGGTGCAGTGCGCGGTGGCCCGGCGCATCGCATTGCCGGTCTCGGTGTGCGCCGCGATCGCCGAAGTCGGCTGCGCGGCTGCCGCGCTGGAGCTGATCGAAAATCCGCATGCCGAGCTCGCCCCGTTCTCCTGGGACCGGATCGTCGAGCGCCACGGCCATCTCGCAGCCATCCGCGAGGCGATGCTGGTGCTGGAGGATCTGCCGGCCGCAACGCGTGCGGCGCTGGTGGCAAAGCTCTCCGAGACGCTGGCCCAATTCGTCGTGGCGCGGAACTGGCTGAGCGCCGACCGCGCCGACCGCATCACCGTCGAAGCGCGCGACCGCTCCACCATGAACATTGCGGCGCGCTCGCGCGGCGATGACATGCAGGGCCTGGTCCGGCACTTGCGCATCACCGGCCAGCTGACCGCGGGCCTGATCCTGCGCGCACTGCTGTCGGGCAATCTGGGCTTGTTCGACGCCGCACTCGCCGAGCTCGCCGACCTGCCGCTGGCGCGCGTCTCGGCGCTGCTGCACGACCGCGGCGGCAACAGCGTGCACGCGCTGCTCCGTCGCGCCGGGCTTCCGGAGGCGACGTTTGCGGCGTTCCAGGTCGCGCTCGATGCCTGCCACGAGCAGGGCTTCGTCGACAGCGACGATGGCGCGGTGCGGCTGCGCCGGCGCATGGTCGAACGCGTGCTGACCCATTGCGAGTCCGATCGCGGCGCCACCGAGCCCCTGATGGTCCTGCTGCGCCGCTTCGCAACCGAGTCCGCGCGCGAAGAGGCGCGGCTGTTCTGCGAGGAGATTGTCGCGGATGATGTGATCGATCCGGTCTACGACGATCTGATCGCGGCGTAGATGGATCCGCAAATTCCGTCATTGCGAGCGCAGCGAAGCAATCCAGACTGTTTCCGCGGAGGGATTCTGGATTGCTTCGCTGCGCTCGCAATGACGAGGAGTGAGTGAAGCCTTACTCCACGGGCGCGATGCTCGGCGCCAGGATCACTTCGAGATGCTCGGGGCGGTCGCGGTTGACGTGGGCAAGATAATCGTCCGCGACCTTGCGCAGGCGGCGGCTGAGCTCGGCTGAGACGCTGATCCTGTCGAGCCTCGTGTTCTCGTGCACGATGGCGAGAATGGCGTTGATGTGGTGCGTGAACAGCTCGGCCGGCACCTTGTCCAGATCAGGCGCGTGCTCGATGACGCGGCACAGGCTTTCGGCGATGCCCGCTGCCGAAGGAAAGCCGAACGTCGCCGCATCGCCCTTGATGTCGTGTGCGGCGTGAAACAGCTCGTCGCGCAGTTTCTTCGTGAAGCCGTCCTTCTGCACGGCCGTCCAGGCGGCGGACAGTCTCTGGACCTCGATCGCCATCCAGTCCTTGAACTCGCCGGAGAGGCTCGCGAGCGCCTGCTCGGCGCGGGCGATCGGGTCGTCCATGTCCTTGTCTTCGACACGGCGCAGGACCTTGCGCAGCGGATTCGGCTGCGTGATGACCTGGTGCGTGGCGAAGGCCTTGACCTCGATGTCCTTTGCGCTGTTCTTCGCCATGATGCCTGCCTCGTCTGAAGAGGTTGCGCTAGATGGAGGAGCGGGCCTTGTCGAGCAGCGAGGGCTGCTGCAGCACCTCGTGCTTTTCGCCTACGCGGCGCTCCGGGCCCATATAGGCGGAGTTGGTGTTGCGGCGCCGGTCGGGGCCGAAATAGGTCTTGGTCTTGATGAAGGGGCGGGGATTGGCGACGACGTTGAGGATGCGCTGATAGAGCCCCTTGGCCGAGATCGGCTTGGCCAGAAATTCCGTGACGCCGGCATCGCGGGCGACCGTGACGCGGCGCTTCTCCGAATGGCCGGTCAGCATGATGATCGGTGCGTAAGGATTGCCCTTGGATTCCGGCTGGCGGATCATCTGCGCGAGCTCGAGCCCGTCGAAGATCGGCATGGCCCAGTCCGTGATGACGATGTCGGGCACGTAATGGCTGTACATTTCGAGCGCCGTGGCACCGTCCTCGGCCTCGTAGACCTCGCGCGCGCCGAACGAATGCAGCAGCGTCCGCAGGATGCGGCGCATATGCGGATTGTCGTCGCAGACGAGGAAGCGCAGCTTGTTGAAGTCGATACGGAACATGACGCCCGGGCCAAAAGCGGGTCAACCTTCGTTAACCATATCGTGGCGTGGGTTAACGAAGGGTTGCCGGCAGGCGGGCGGCAGGAGGCAGGAGGCTCAGTAGCCGAACTGCTCCCGCAGGATGCGCTCTTCCAGGCTGTGGCCGGGGTCGAACAGCATCCGCATGGAGATGCTCTTGTCCGAAAGCACCTCGACTCGCCGGACCCTGCGCACCTCCTCGTGGTCGGCGACGGCGGCGACGGGGCGCTTGTCATCTTCCAGCACCTCGATCACGACATAGGCGGTATTGGGCAGGAGGGCGCCGCGCCAGCGCCGCGGCCGGAAGGCGCTGATTGGCGTCAGTGCCAGCAGGGCGGCGTTGATTGGGAGGATGGGGCCCTGCGCCGACAGATTGTAGGCAGTCGAGCCTGCCGGCGTCGCCACGATGATGCCATCGGCGATCAGCTCCGGCATGCGCTCGCGCTCGTCGATCAGGATCCGCAAGCGCGCCGCCTGGGAGGTCTGGCGAAACAGGTAGACCTCGTTAATGGCGTGGTGCAGGTGGACGCGGTCGTTCACGTCGGTCGCGCGCATCAAGAGCGGATTGATCTCGGACTCATGCGCAGTCTCGAGCCGTTGGCGCAGATCATGCGTCGAGTACTCGTTCATCAGGAAGCCGACCGTGCCGCGGTGCATGCCGTAGATCGGCTTTCCCGTGCGCATGTGGTGGTGCAGCGTCTGCAGCATCAGGCCGTCGCCGCCGAGCGCGACGACCACGTCGGCCTCGTCGGGATCGCAATTGCCATAGTCCCTGGTCAGCTGGCCAAAGGCGGCCTGCGCCTCGTTGCTCGGGCTGGCGACGAAGGCGATCCGGTCGTATCTCGCGGGCTTGGTCATGGCATCTCGGCAGGGCCGCTGGCTCGAGGAAGGTTCCGCCGGGCTCGTCTATACGAGGTGGGCCTGCATTGTCGAGGATGACCCGTTGCAAAGCAACCGGGCGGCCAGTTGAGCGGCCGCCCGGTTCAATTCAGGGTAAAGACAGGGTCGATTGCCGCGGATCAATATTTTGCGATGACGGCGCCCGGGGTGAAGCGATAGTTCACGCCGATCTTGACCTGGGACAGGCTGCCACTGTCGCGCATCGTGGTGACGCCGTCGCTCATCAGCGACGTCCGGCTGCCGAGATCGATATAGTCGTACTCGGCCTTTGCCGACCAGTTCTTGCCAAGGTCGAACTCGGTGCCGTAGCCGATCAGCCAGCCGCTGCGATAGCCGCTGCTGCTGAAGCCGTCGGTGGCCCCGCCGAACTGGTTGACGCAGGGACCGAGCTGGAAGACGCCGACGACGGCGCCGTTGAGCGGGCCGAACACGCAATTGACGTTGGTGCGGTCCTGAGCCCAGGCGCCGCCGGCCTTTGCGTAGATCAGGGTGCGGTTCCAGGAATAGCCGACGCGGCCGGACAGGGTCGCGATCCAGTCCGACGAGTTCTGGCAATTGAGCAGCAACGCGAGGTTCTGGACCGTGGTGCAGGTGCGCGATCCGCGCAAATTCGTCGCCGCGATGTCGCCCTCGATGCCGAGCACCCAGTTGCTGGGCATCTGGTAATTATAGCCGGCCTGGAGGCCGCCGAGGCCGCCGAACACGCGCGGATTGTTGCCGTCGATCGGATCGCCGGCAAAGCGGATGTCCGTCTTGCCGTATTCGACACCGAGCGAGCCGCCGACATAGACGCCGGTCCAGTTGGTCGGCGCAATGACGGTGCCTGCCGCCTTGGCCGGGGCCTTCAGCGGCATGATCGAGGCGATCTGTTCCGGCGTGAACTGGTAGCGAAGGCCGGCATTGGCGGTCCAGCCGTCGATGTTTTCGCCGTTGCGATAGTCACCGCGGACGAAGCCGAGCCAGCCGGTGTTGGCGAGCTGGCCGGCAACACCGAGCGAGTACTGACCGTAGGTGCCGACCCGGCTCGTGCTGGTGTTCTGCGAAATCGCGATCGGGATGACGCCGAACACGCTGGCGTTCAGGCTGTTGACCGACGAGGTCACGTCGCCGGCGAACTCGTGGAAGACGCTGACCGAGGCGAAGGGCTGCAGGATCAGGTTGCCTGAGGTGATCGTCGTGCCGCCACGCAGGGTGAGGCGCCCGATCTTGCTCTCGATTGGCGAAGTGGTCACGGTCGAGACGATGCCTTGCGAGACGGCGCCGCCGCTCAAGGTGTAGTCGTCGACATTGGTCCGCGACCAGGTGAAGCCCGCGGACGGCTCGATGAACCAATTGTTGGCCAAGGCGAAGTTGTAGCCGACCGAGGCCGACACGGAGGTGCCGCGCGCGCCGATCTGCTGGTTGAACAGCCCGACGCCGACATTGGTCAGGTCGGCGCGGTAAAACTCTTCGCGCACCATGATGTCCGCGAAGAAGCGGCCGTAAGTTGCGACGACATAGGCGCCGAGGAAAGGAACCTCGAAATTCGTGCTGCCACCCGCGTTGTCGGTGGCCTTGGACGACAGATAGCCGGCGGTGGTGCCGACGTGAACGTTCCAGCCGCGCCAGTTAAGGCGAGAGATGTCCTGGCCGACCTGAACACCCCCGAAGCTCTGATGAACCGAGCCGGCGCAGTTGAAGTTCGATGCAGCACCGAGCACCGGATTGAAGATGCCGGCGTTGACCGTGCCGGTCGAGGTGGAGGTGAACTTGTTGGTGACCTCGCCGCCGACTCCGCGGATCCAGATCCCCCCACCGGGCTGCTCGGGCTTCGGATCGGCGGGCGCCGAGACGAATGCGCTGCCTTGCTGCGTGAGGAATGCGGTGTTGGTGGTGCCGAGCGCACCGGCGACTGACCCGGAGGCCGCGCCTGTCGCCGCCGAGATCGCCGCGAGTTGTGCCCCGAAGAATCCCGCACCAGCGCCTGTGACGGCACCGGTGCATTGCGCGAAGGCTGCCGACGAGCTCAGCGAAAGCGCGACCACGGCACCGGACAAGAGCTTCGTGCTGCTGATCCGCCCGGTCAGCGCGAGCACAAACTGCCTCATTCCCAGCCCCCAACAATTCAAAAATCAAGGAATCAACAGACGCAGCAACACTCGGAAACAAAGCTAAAGGAGCCACGCTTGCACCGGAAGCGTAGCGGCGCGCATTCGACGTGATCGGCGGCGATTTCCAATCGGCTGTACCGGAGCCGCCACATGTGGCGGGATGTCGCAGGTCTGACCACGCAGGCTGTGATGGTCATCACGCAGGGACCAAGATGCTCCGAATACCTTTTGTGAGCAGCCGCTCCGGCGCATTGATCGCGGCGGTCTGCGGCGATAAAACATGAATAGATTTAGCGATTTTCGGGCCAGCGCGTGAATGCCGAGTCCCTTGCAGGGGATCAGGATCGGCGCATTAGCGCACGCTCGGCATGGATTTTATGATGCTCCGGCGTCTGATCGCAGCGATGGCGATGATCGGCGGGACCCTCCTGGCCGTGGTCCTGGCGAGCGATTGCGCGTTCGCCGAGCGGCGCGTGGCGCTGGTGGTCGGCAACTCCCTCTATCAATCCGTGCCGCAACTGCCCAATCCATCGCGCGATGCCGTCTCGGTCGCGCAGATGTTTCGCGATGCCGGCTTCGACACCGTCGAGACGCTGAACAATGTCGGCAACCTCGAGTTCAAGCGCGGGATCCGCAAGTTCGAGACGACGGCGGACCAGGCCGACATCGCGGTCGTCTATTATGCCGGACATGGGCTCGAGATCGGCGGCACCAATTATCTCATCCCGGTTGATGCGAGGCTGGCTTCCGACCGCGACGCCGACGACGAGGCCATCCCGCTGGAGCGGCTTGTCTCCTCGGCGGATGGCGCAAGGCGGCTTCGTCTGATCATTCTCGATGCTTGCCGCGACAATCCGTTCGTCGGCACGATGAAGCGCGAGCGGCGCAACCTTCCGACCCGCGCGGTCAGCGGCGGTCTCGGCAAGGTCGAGCCCACAATGACCGACACGTTGATCGCCTACGCGGCGAAGGCCGGCTCGACGGCGGATGATGGCGATGGCGATCACAGTCCGTTCACCACGTCGATCCTCAAGAATCTTCCCGTCCCTGGTCTCGACATTCGCCTTGCCTTCGGCCGCGTCAGGGATGAAGTCTTGAAGGCGACGGCCAATCGCCAGGAGCCGTATGTTTACGGCGCGCTCGGCGGCGGCACGATCTCGCTGGTACCGGCGCCGGCCGTGCCGCGCGAGGCGCCGGTCAGTGACGTCAAGGCGGATTACGACCTGGTGCAGAAGATCGGCACGCGGCGGGCATGGGAGGTCTTCCTCGCGACCCATCCGACCGGCTTCTATGCCGAGCTGGCGCGGGCGCAGATCGAGGCATTGGCGAGCCAGCCGCAAGCGCCGCCGTCCAATATCCAGGTTGCCGCCTATCCACAGTCGGCGCCGCCAAGCCGCGATGCGCCGCCCACCCGCGAACAGATCGAGTGGGACAAGATCAAGGACAGCGTCGACATCCCCGTGCTGCAGCGTTTCATCAGGCGTTTTCCCGACGCGCCGCTCGCGATCACCGCGCAGCAGCGCGTCGATCTGTTGAAACAGGCGATCCAGGAACGCGAGGACAAGGCGCGCGCCGAACGCGAGGCGGCGCGCCAGGCAGCCGAGGAGGCCAAGCGCAAGGCGGACGCGGAGAAGGCCGAACTCGCCGCACAGAAGAAGCGCGAGGACGACGAGCGCCGCGCCCGCGAGGCCGAGGCGGCCGAGAAGGCGAGGGCGGCTGCGGCCGCCGCTGCCGCAGAGAAGAAGCGCCAGGACGATGAACGCCGCGCCGCTGCGGCCGAAGCCGAGCGCCTTGCCAAAGCGGCCGAAGCCGAACGCAAGGCGCAGGAAGCCAGGCAGAAAGCCGAGCAGGCCGAGCGCGACCGGCTTGCGGCGGAGGCTGCTGCAGCAAAGGCCGCCGCGGAGAAGCAGGCACGCGATGCGGAGGATGCGCGCAAGAAGGCCGAGATCGCCGCCGCCAAGGAGGCCAGCGCAGCCGAGAAGAAGCGTCTCGAGGACGAACGCCGCGCCGCAGCTGCCGAAGCCGAGCGCCTCGCCAAGGCGGCCGAGGCCGAGCGCAAGGCGCAGGAGGCCAGGCAGAAGGCGGAGCAGGCCGAGCGCGATCGTGCGGCAGCCGCGGCTGCTGCCGCGAAGGCGGCGGCCGAGAAGCAGGCGAGGGAGGCCGAGGAGGCGCGCAAGGCGGCCGAACTCGCCGCGTCCAGGGAAGTCGCCTGTAAAGAACAGCAGGGCAAGCTCGATGCGATCATCGCCAAGGGCAGCGAAGGCACGGGCATCGACGACCTCAAGGCATTCTCCAGAACGGTCGCCTGCGACCGGCTCGGGCCGCTCGTCGTCGCCGCGATCGATCGTTTCAATGCGGAGGCCGCCAAGCGGGCGGCGACCCTGCCGAACTCGCCGCAGCTCGTCACCTCGGCGCAGACCGAGCTGGTCCGGCTGGGTTGCCTGACCGGCAAGCCCGACGGCAAGCTGAGCGAGCCGACCAAGGCCGCGCTCGTCCGCTATTTCAGCATCGGTGGGCAGCCGACCGAGGCCGACAAGGTCAGCGTGACTCATGATCTCGTCGGGGAGCTCGCCAAGCGCGCCACGCGCGTCTGCCCGATCCAGTGCAAGGGCGACGAAACGCTGAAGGGCGACCTCTGCGTTGCCAATGAGAAACCGGCGCCGGCGGCGACCGCCTCGCGCAAGAACGAGGACGAGGACAAGCCGCGCCGCAAGCAGACGAGCCGCGAAGCCGACCGCGAGCCGGTCAGGCGTGCGAGGCCCGAGAATGATGCGCCGCGTGCCCGGCAGCAGGCTGTCGCACGTCCGAGCATCGTGAGTGGCGGCGGCGGTCATAGCACCATGATCGGCGTCGGGTTCTGAAACGATCGGCGGCCGGCGGCGTTAGCTGGCTGGTGTTGGGGTGAGGGACGGAGCGGGACATGAATCGGTTTCATTCGCTGACGCTTGCTGCGGCCGCCTCGGCGGCGGTCACGATGTCAGCGGCAGCGCCTGCTGCTGCTGATCAAGGCGAAGGACGCATCGCCAGGCCCATCACATCGGGGCATCGGGCCTTGCATGCCGGTCGGCCGGCGATCGTGCGCGTCCGCCCACCGACCCGTGTTGCTTCGATGCCCATGGATTCCTCCTGCCGCGGATGTCGCGATTTCGTGTTGATACTCGGCATCGGCTTTTAGGGCTCCGATCCCCCAAAGCGTCGCAATTGCCGGCTAGGGTCTCGCGTGCGATCGAGGCTGCGGTGAGCGCCGCCGAACAGGGAGAGCTGTCATGGTGATGCGTCGATCGGCGCTGCGTCGCGTAGGTCTGGCACTCGCTTTGTTCGTGCTCGCAGGCTTTGCGCATGCGGATGAACCGCAACCGCGCTCCGAAGCGGCCGCGCCGGCCGGACAGAAGGGTGGGCGCGGCGGCGGCGCGCAAAACGCGGCGCAGACGTCGTCGTCCGCGGCCGAGCCGCACCGTCTGCCGCCGGATTCGACCACGAAGCAGACGCTCGATCTGCCCGGCCGGACGCTGAATTTCACGGCCACCGCCGGCTCGATCCGCGTATTCGACGGCAAGGGCGAGCCGCTGGCCGACATCGCCGTCACATCCTATGAGCTCGACGGTGCCGATCGCGCCACGCGTCCGGTGACGTTCCTGTTCAACGGCGGACCTGGAGCCTCCTCGGCCTGGCTTCAGTTCGGCGCGGCCGGGCCGTGGCGCTTGCCGCTCGACGGCGAGGCGCTGTCGCCGTCAGCGTCGCCCGAGGTGAAGCCGAACGCGGAGACCTGGCTCGACTTCACCGATCTCGTCTTCGTCGACCCCGTCAGCACCGGCTACAGCCGCTTCGTGGCAAGCGGCGAGGACGCGCGGAAGTCGTTCTACTCCGTCGACGGCGACGTCAATTCGATCGCGCTCGTGATCCGCCGCTGGCTCGAAAGGCACGAGCGGCTGACCTCGCCGAAATACGTCGCCGGCGAAAGCTATGGCGGCATTCGCGGGCCGAAGGTCGTGCGCCAGTTGCAGCTCCAGCACGGCGTCGGCGTCAGGGGCTTGATCCTGGTCTCGCCGCTCTTGGACTTCCGCGAGTTCACCGGAACGAGCCTCCTGCAATATGTCGCGACACTGCCGAGCTATGTGGCGGTGGCGCGCGAAGCCAAAGGCCCGGTCAAGCGCGCCGACCTCGCCGACGTCGAGGCTTACGCGCGCGGTGAGTTTCTTGCCGACCTCGTCAAGGGCGAGGCGGACAAGGAGGCCACCAATCGTCTGGCCGACAAGGTCGCCGAGCTCACGGGCATCGACCAGGCGGTGAGCCGCCGCCTCGCCGGCCGCTTCGACGTCGGCGAATTCCGCCGCGAATTCGACCGCAAGAACGGCAAGGTGACCGGACGCTACGACGCCTCGGTGCGCGGCTTCGATCCCTATCCGGATTCCAGCAGCTCGCGCTTCGGCGATCCCTCCGGCGATGCGCTCCAGGCGCCGCTGACGAGCGCCGCGGTCGACGTGCTCTCGCGCAAGCTCAACTGGCGGCCCGACGGCTCCTATGAAGTCCTGAACGGCGCCGTCGAAGGTCATTGGGATTTCGGCCGTGGCATCAACCCGCCGCAATCGGTGTCCGAGCTGCGCCAGATCCTCGCCACCGATGCCAAGCTGAACGTGCTGGTCGCGCATGGCCTGTTCGACCTTGCCACGCCCTATTTCGGAACGAAGCGGGTGCTCGACCAGCTGCCGGCCTTCGCGACGCAGCGGGTGAAGTTCGTGGTCTATCCCGGCGGCCACATGTTCTATTCGCGCGACGGCTCACGGCAGGCGCTTCGCAGCGAGGTCGAGGCGCTCATCAGGGAGTAGGCCGGCGCTTGCGGGGCGGATACCGGCGCGCGATCTCGCGTGCGACGACTTTTTCCGGCTTCACGTTCGCGCCGGCGATCCAGATGTCGCTGATCTTGCCGCGCTTGTCGCGGATCCGGCGCACCGGCTCGCCATGGCTGGAATACCCGGCAGCCCAGGCGAGCTTGCCCGTGTCGCGGCCGGTCACCTCGATCTCGGCGGCATCCATGAACGGGTTGTTGAACTGCGGGTTGGCGACGAGCACGCGGTTGCCCGCCGGGACGAGATCGGTCGCGCCCCATATCGTCCACCAGCGCCCGGTCCAGTCGCGCACGCGACGATCAGCCGCGCCGCGGGTCTGGAAGATGCGCAAGATCTGCATCGCGCCGTCCATCCAGAATGGCGCCGCGCCGTCGATCGAGTTGCTGAGGATGCTGATCGAAAGCTCGCAAGCGGGAATGGAGCAGGTGCGCGAGATATAGCCCTGAAAACCGCCGCCATGGCCGAACCAGTCCCAACCATCGGTCTTGCCGGCATTGACGCCCAAGCCATAATAGGCCTCGAAGCTCTGCGGGATGCGCCAATGGTTTCGCGTCATCTCGCGGCGGCTCGCAGCCGACAGCACGCTCTTCTTCGCATTGGGTGCCAATTGCGCGAAGAAGCGGGCGGTGTCGGCGGCGGTGGCGACGAAGCCTGCGGCAGATGCCATCGCATGTGCGGGATTGTCGCCCGGGATCACGCAGCGCTCTCCAAATGGCACCTTTCGCGTGTGGCCGCGCGCGAACGCTGCGCCCTTGGGAAGCGGTGCGTCCGGCTCCGTCTCGCGCAGGCCGGCCGGCGCAATGATCTCGCGCTTGATCCAGACGGAGTAGGGCTCCTTCGCAATCGTCTCGATCACGAGGCCGAGCAGGCCAAAGCCGTGATTGGAATATTTGAAGCGCGTGCCGGGCTCGATCGCGGTCGGCAGCTTCAATTCCGTAAGCAACTCCCTCGCGTCGAGATAGGGGCGGCTGTCGATGAACTGGCCGGAATCGGCGCCGTCGCGCGTCAGGCCCGCGCTGTGCGACAGCACTTGCGCGATCGTGGTCTCGGCGACGCGCGGATGGAGGCCGCCGATATATTGGCCGACATTGTCATCGAGCCGGAGCTGGCGCTGCTCGCGCAGCTTCATGATGCCGGCCGAGGTGAAGCTCTTGGAGTGCGAGGCGATGCGGAAGCGATGACGCGGGGTGAGCTTCTCGCCGGTGTCGAGATTGGCGAGGCCGAACGCATGCTCGGCGACGATCTCGCCGCGATGGGCGAAGGCCACGATGACGCCCGGCTGCTGGATCGTCGTCAGCTGGTAGTCGATCCAGGAGCCGATGTAGTCGATCGCGGATCGCAGCCACGTGTCCATTGCGCTACCGGTTTGCGAGGAAGGTTGGTGCGCGAGGCTAGCCGAAAACGCAGAACGGGCACAACCCTGAGGTTGTGCCCGTCCGCTTCGTTCAAAGATGCAATGATCAGTAGACGAGTGTCGCGCCGGTCGGCTTGTCGAGCGCTTCGGCCAGCGAGCGATACTCCGCGCTGCCGGTGCCGGCGAGCGAGGCGATCTTGCCTAGGTGATATTGCGCCTGCTCGCGGTTGCCCTGCTCGAGCTGCCACAGGCCGTAATATTGCCAGGTGCGGACGTGGTTCGGATCGTCCTTCAGCGCCAGCTCGTAATAGACCTTCGACGATTGGTAGTCGCCGAGCTTGCGGTAGGAGTAACCGATCAGGTTGGCGACATCGGCGACGTCGTCACGCCGCAGCGACTTCAGCTGGTCGATTGCGCCCGTGTAATCGTGCTTGTCGTAGATCGCTGCGTAGGCGGTGCGATAGGCCGCGAGGAACTTGGGGTCGCTAACGGAAGAGCTCTTCTTCTTGCCCTTCTTGGTCGAGGAGTCCGAGCTCGGCGGCGACGAAGGGGAGTCGCCGGCCGCGGCATACGCATTGGACAGCACCGGCGCGGCCGCGAGCGTCACGGCGACGAGTCCAGGCACAACGAGCGTTGAGAGTTTGCGCATTCAAGTTCTCCGGTATGGAACGTGGCGATCCTACACGATTGCCCGAAGACCGGAACACCTCTCGGGCAAAAACATTCCCGCTTCGCACGATCTATTCGCCCGGCCGCGGATGACAAACTTGTCATCGAGATGAACGGAAGCCTGCTGAGGGCTTCAGACTGGGTTCAGTGCCCCCGCCTAGGCTCCCACCCACGATCGATGGGTAGGCGAGAGGGCGCCGCCTGAAGATCCTTCCAAGAGGAGACCACCATGTTGAAGACCATTTCTGCAGTCTTGCTCGCAACGTCCGTGATCGCAGCCCCGGCCTTCGCTGCCGAGGCCGGCAAGACCACCACGACCGCCCCGGTGATCAAGGCCGACCAGAGCCAGACCAAGGCGGCGACCACCGCCGCGAAACCGGAAGCCGGCATCAAGGCCGACGCCAAAACGACCGACACCAAGACGGACGTGAAGACGACGGACGTGAAGGCTCCCGAAGCCAAGGTGGATGGCAAGTCGAAGGCGCTGAACGCGAACGCCGCGGTCACCGCCGACGAGCACAAGACCGTGCGCAAGCATCGCCATCACCACAAGCAGGTCACGGCCAAGGACGCGCAGAAGGCGCAGCCGGATGTCACCAAGCCCGCGACGTCAGACAAGCGCAACTGACGACTGATCCCGCGCGGCGGCATCCCTGGCATTGCCCCGCCGCCGCGCGCGGACGTCAGGCCTGGCCCGTTGCCACGCCTCGTGCGCAAGCGCGAGGCGTCGGCGGCCGGCCGGTGCGCTGTTTGCGCCTCTGCAAGCGAATTCCCTTCATGCAGGTCAGGGGCTAGAACGTCTCCTGATCTGTTCGAGCGGAGAGCGGGGCCTGTGGGGCGATTGGCGAGATGTGCGGTGATCCTGGCGTTGCCGCTGGCGCTTGCGGCATGTTTCGGCAGCGACGGTGACCGTCCGACTTTCATGGGTGGGACCCAGGCCGGCGGGCCGCAGCCGTTTCCCGAGAATTTCCGAAGCGACACCGTGGCGTTGATGCGGGCCTACCTCAACAATCCGGTCGGCGTGCGCAACGCCGGCATGGCCGAGCCGGTACAGCGCGAGGTCGGCGGCCGGCAGTTCTATGTGAGCTGCCTGCACTTCATCCCGCGCGAGACCGATGGCAGCTACAAGGGCGTGCGCGAGCGGGCCGTGATCTTCGTCAACGGCCGTGCGGATCGCGTGGTGGACCAGACCGGCGATCTCTGCGCCGGTGCGGTTTACGCACCCTTTCCGGAACTGGAAAAGATGACGCGGTAGCGCAAAGCCCGCCTTCATCGCCCGGTGTTAGACAGAAGCAGCCGGAGCCGCTGGATCACATTTCGGCGAGCTTTGAACGGGGTGGTTTCGACTTGCGACAAATCGTAACGGCGAGCCTTGCGCGAGCGACAAAAACAGCCGGTGCAGCGCGACGCGACGGAACAAAATCGCGTTGTTGCCGACCCGTCACAGTCACGAACGATCAACGTTCCGGCATTGCCGCGAAGCAACCCAATTCACGCCACGTTGTTTCCCGAGTGTCGTTAATGAAAGAACGGGGATGATCATGAAATCGATCTTGCTGGGGGCAGCAGCTCTGCTTGCGCTGGCGGCGCCAGCCGCAGCCGCAGACGTGCAGCCGCGCACCTACACCAAGGCGCCGGCCTATACGCCGCCGCAGGTGATCTACAACTGGACCGGTTTCTACATCGGCGGCCATGTCGGCGGCGCGTTTGCCGGCGACAACAGCTTCCGCTCGAGCGACGCCCGCTTCGTGGGCGGCGTGCAGGGCGGCTTCGACTACCAGTTCGCGCCCAACTGGGTGGTGGGTATCGAGGCCCAGTATTCCTGGCTGCCAACCAACAACAACGGCGTTACCTTCCCGCTGGGCACCCAGGTGACCTCCAACACCGACCAGATCGGGTCGGTGACCGGTCGCGTCGGCTACACCTGGGGACCGACGCTGCTTTATGCCAAGGGCGGTTATGCCTGGCGGAATAACGGCCTTGGCGTGAACATCGCCGGGGTGCCGCAGGCCTTCACCACCACCGGCAACAACAAGGACGGCTATACCGTCGGCGCCGGCCTCGAATACATGTTCGCGCCGAACTGGTCGGCCAAGGCCGAGTACCAGTATTACAATTTCGGCAGCACCACCTTCACCTCCGGCCCGGCCGACATTGTCGGCGTTCGTGGTCGGGAGGATGAGCATACCGTCAAGGCCGGTGTGAATTACCGCTTTGGCTGGGGCGGCCCGGCCGCCTCGCGGTACTGACGGTCAGCGCCGATCCAAGACCTGAACATCCAAGACCTGACAAAGGCCGGCTCCGCCGGCCTTTCGTTTGCCGATCTGCGTCCCGGCAGCGCCTTCATTTGCATTCCGTGAACCATCTGGCGCGTCATTTGCTTGCAAACGATGCTGGCGCGCATTCTCACGCGCGTCATGCGGCCGGTGTAAAGCAAAAATAATTTTTGCGATTTACGGAACTCGCGCTCCGGAACGCGTTATATGACAATTACCGGGCTGGTGGGACGACGGACATGCGTATCTTGGTGTCGGCAGTGGCGCTCTCGTGCTTCTCTTGCCTGCCGTGCTCTGCACAGACAATCCTCAAATCCGAGCCTCTGATGTTGGCACCGTATGAGGTGGCCTTCGTCAAGGACGCCTCCTGTCCGTCCGGCAAGGTGCTGAAGGTCACGGGCGCCATCCGCGGGCTGCACCGCCGCAAGGCCTGCGTGCCGATGCCGGGCGAGCAGGCCTCGCTTGCGGCCGCCACCCCCTGAGCTTTCGCTCCGGCTCCGTGCCGGAGCTCAGGAATTCAGCTCGAGCTCCATCCTCGACTGCCGATCGGCCTCCGCCTTGTTCTTTGCGGGGTCCTCGCCCTGGGCCGCCTGGCAGGGCTCGATCTTGTAGTCGTTGTCGAGCACCCGGCGCGGTCCCGGCCGCTCCTCGTCCGCCGTCACGTCCACGACGAGACCACTTCGCTCGGCGAGCTTCCAGACGTCGGCCTCGCTCGGATAGGCCTTGCTGATCTGGGCGTCGTTGCAGAACAGGGCGTAGGGCATGCATCCCGACTCCAGGAAAGCCCGTTAACGAGCTCACGGGGTGAGGGGTTCCGGCCATCGGGCCGATCACGGGGCCGTGATCGTGGCGGGCGGTCCCTGAGTCCTTAACGAGTCCTGAATCCCGGAAAAAAGAATCCCTGGGACTCGTCGGCCGGAATCAGCGGATGTTTTCGGCCATGACGAGCGACCTGAAGACATCCTGCGGGCACATGCTCTTGCCGCTCACGCTGGCGCTGTTCGGCGCCTGCGCGGCCAATCTCTGGCTGGCCTGGTCCTGGCTGTAGGTCCCTGGGCGGGCCTTATTTTTCGGCCGGTGGGCCGGAGGCGTCGCGGATGGCGGCACGCAATTTGGTCAGGGTCGCCGCACAATATTCCTCACGTTCGCGCTCGAAACGTTCCTGGTGCTTGCGGAAATTGGCGATGCGGGCCTGCATCTCGCTGCGGAAATCGCCGCTGGTCCGCGGCAGCAGAGGCGCGGGCCGCGGCGGAAGGGAGGCTTGCGGCGGCTCGACCTCGACCGCCTCCACGGTGACGATCTCCACTGCAACGGCGGGGCCAGATGCAGGCGTCTCCGGCTGAAGGACGTCATCCTTCCTGCTGGTCACCGATTGGACGAACGCCAGTGTCTGCGCGATCAGTGCGTCGCGCTCCCTGATCCATTTCATGATCCACCTCAGCCGCGCGCATTCCAGCAAAGCGGCTGCTTCGAATCAAGGCAGTTTGCAGGGGATTGCATAATTTTCCCGGTGGTCCGACACTGGGCAGATGGATGCATCGAAAGAACGCCCGAACGCGGCGGAGGGCCTGAGGCTCATCCGCGCGTTCCTGACGCTCCCGCCCGACAAGCGGGCGGAGGTGATCGAGTTTGTCGAGGAATTGGCACGTGTTCACGGCCGGCCCGAGGAGGGCGCGAAGGCTTCGCCGAGGTGAGCGCTACCGCTCGCGCGGATTGACGTTGGGCTCGAACGGCGCGCCGACCACCCGAACCGGGATCTGAGCAGGCATGCGCGTGGTGAGGTCGATCACGGCTCGATCGGCGACCAGCTTATCGGGTGCCTGTCCCCGCATTGGCTCGAACAGCGCCAACGTCCCGGCCACGGCGCTACAGCACAGCGTCACCGTCGCCAGTAGAATCATGTTTCGGTTTTCTTCCTGGATCCGCATGCGCCGACAACGGTTGACGCCCGAGCCGGTTCCGGGCCTGCGCTCTCCGACGCGAAAACAGGCTGAAGCTTACGCCAAGCTTACGACGGGGTGCCAAAGCGTTATTTGTCCGTAAGACTACTCCTGTCGCTTGGTATCAATTCTTAACGTCCGCCGGTTCCAATCCCACCGCTGGGAATTGCTCGCGGTGCTGCGAGTCGGAGATCATTGGGCGGCTGAAATGAGCTTTTTGAATAATCTGAAGATCGTGTGGAAGGTGGCGCTGATCGTGGCGGTGATGGGCTGCGCGATGATCGCAGTTGCGGGCTTCGGCCTGCGCGAGCTATCCGCGACGGTCGACGGCTTCGGCGAACTCGCCGCCGCGCAGTCCTCCGCTCTCAGCCTCGCGCGCGCCCAGCGCCGCGCGGAGACTTATCACGCCGCGCTCTATGCCGTCTTCACCGAGGCGACCGAGGCTGGCAATGCCGCCCGCCTGAAGATCGCGAACCAGAACCGCGACGAGATCCGTCAATACCTGGATGCGGCGGAGCAGGATGATCCGGCGCGCGCCAGCCAGATCAAGAACATCGGTGACCAGCTGAAGGCGGCGTTCGCAGGCTGCGACCCGGTGCTGAAGGCCGGATCGCAGGCCAGCACCACGGAAGAGAACGCCAAGGCCGCCGAGCGGGCGCACAAGGAGTGCGATCCGTTGCTCGATGGGGCCCTGGCACGCATCGCGCAGTTCACGACCGAGACCGGCCAGGCCGTTGCCAAGCGCAAGGATGCCATCAACCGCGACGCTCATGCCGCGACCTGGACCGTGATCGGCGTCAGCGCCGGCGGCCTGATCCTGGGCATCGCGATCGCGCTGTTCATCGGCCTCAAGGCGATGTCGCAGCCGATCGCCCGGCTCAAGCTCGCCATGGAGGGCCTCGCCCGCAACGATCTCACGACCGAGGTGCCCGAGAAGGATCGCCGCGACGAGATCGGCGACATGGCGAGGACGGTCGAGGTGTTCAAGACCAACGGGCTCGAGGTCGAGCGTCTCAAGGCCGCGCAGACCGAAGCAGAGAAGCAGGCGGCCGAGCAGCGCCACCGCGACATGATCAATCTTGCCGACGGTTTCGAGCGCGCGGTCGGTGAGATCATCGACACGATCGGTTCGGCCTCCACCGAGCTCGAGGCGTCTTCCTCGACGCTGGCGACCACCGCGCAACGCGCCCGGGAGCTGACCTCGGTCGTCGTCGCTGCCTCCGGTGAAGCCACCGGCAACGTCCAGTCGGTGGCGACCGCGACGGAAGAGCTGTCCTCCTCGGTGAACGAGATCAGCCGCCAGGTGCAGGAATCGGCGCGGATGCCGGGCGAAGCCGTCGCCCAGGCCCGCACCACGACCGAGCGCGTCAGCGAGCTCTCGGTCGCGGCCACGCGCATCGGCGATGTCGTCGAGTTGATCAACACCATTGCCGGCCAGACCAACCTGCTGGCGCTGAACGCCACGATCGAAGCGGCGCGTGCCGGCGAGGCCGGCCGCGGCTTCGCGGTCGTCGCCTCCGAGGTGAAGACGCTGGCCGAGCAGACCGCCAAGGCGACCGGCGAGATCAGCCAGCAGATTTCCGGCATCCAGTCCGCGACCCAGGAATCGGTGAACGCCATCCGCGACATTTCCGCCACGATCGAGCGGCTCTCGGAGGTGTCCTCGACCATCGCTGCGGCCGTCGAGGAGCAGGGCGCGGCGACCCAGGAAATCTCGCGCAACGTTCAGCAGGCCGCGCACGGCACCCAGCAGGTCTCCTCGAACATCACCGATGTGCAGCGCGGCGCCGCCGAGACTGGCTCGGCTTCCTCGCAGGTGCTCTCGACCGCCAAGATGCTGGCGAGCGACAGCACCCGATTGAAGGACGAAGTCGGAAAGTTCCTGCGCACGGTGCTCTCGGCGTAAGCCGTCGTACCGCGGCTTTCGTCCGCCGGTGCTGACCGCGCTTAATGCGGCAGCACAAGGCCGAGCGCGAACACGAACAGCATGGTCGTCATGACGACGGCCGTCACCGCGCCGGCGACGATCTTGGCCTTCTCTTTGGGAGTGGTGGAGCGCATGGGATCTGGACGGGACGAATAACGCTTCGTAGGTTTGCTGCCAGGCAATTTCGAACAGTTCGCCTGGGTTGTATACTGTGCCTGCACCGGAAAAGGCTCGCCCCATGATCCCCGATCGTCCTCCCGTGCTCGCCCACGAGCGCTTCGTCGCCGACCGTGACAATTTCTCAGGGCTGGATCTCGCCGCGCGGTTCGAGCGGATCGAGCGTACGAACCTTTGGGGCGCTGTCGGCTCGGTATCGGGCCTCGGCTCGGAGGACCTTGCCACCGCGGCCATCCAGGACGCGCTTCCGCCATTGCTGCAGCGGCTCGGCGTGCGCTCGCTGCTCGATGCACCTTGCGGCGATGCGGGTTGGATCGGCCGCGTCAAGCTCGACCTCGACTATATCGGCATCGACATCGTGCCCTCGCTGATCGCCACCAACAACCGGCGTGTGGCGGACGGCGAATTCGCCGGCCGATTCCTGGTTGCGGACATCACGCGTGATGCGCTGCCGCGCGCTGATTTGATCCTGTGCCGCGACTGCCTGGTGCATCTGAGCTTTCAGAACATCGCCCGCGCCACCGCCCGCTTTCGCGAGAGCGGCGCGCAATATCTGCTCGTCACGACCTTTCCGGAATGGGACGACAACCACGATTGTGAGGACGGCGACTGGCGGGCGCTGAACCTGGAGAAGGCGCCGTTCGGCTGGCCGGCGCCGCACGCGCTGATCGATGAGCGTTGCGAGGAGGGCGGCGGCGGCTGGCGCGACAAGAGCCTCGGGCTGTGGCGGCTGCAGGAATTGCCGGATTCTGTCCGCATGGCCGCGGATATCTGACAGCGGCGGGCACAACGTCCATTGCATCCGCGATCGCGCCGGGGATAGACTTCTGGTTGCGTGAAGCGATCTCCCCTCGCATCGCCGGAGCCCACCATGAGCATACGTGCCGTCTTGGCCGCGTTGTTGATCTGGTGCAGCGCGCCGGCGCTGGCGCAGCAGGAGGGCGCCTCGCTCTATGCCGCGCATTGCGCGCAGTGCCACGACGGCGATGCCCAGACCCGCATGCCGGGTCGCGCCGCCCTGCAGGCGATGTCGTTCGACCACGTGCTGGGGACGTTGACGACAGGCAGCATGGCGGCGATGGCAAAGGACCGCAGCGATGCCGAACGCCGCGCGATCGCCTCGTTCGTGACCGGCAAGATGCCGACGGGCAGCGCCGCCGCCGACGCGGAGGGCCGCTGCGTGCAGCAGGCGGGCGGCTTTCCGCAAGCCCTCGACGGTCCGCGCTGGAACGGTTGGGGCGTTGACGCCAACAACAGCCGCTTCCAACCGGCCGACATGGCCGGGTTGACCGCGGCGCAGGTGCCGCATTTGCGGCTGAAATGGGCCTATGCCTTTCCCGGCGCCTCGGTGTCGTTTGCGCCGCCCACCATCGTGGGCGGGATGCTGTTCATCGGCGGCACCGATCGCAAGGTTCACGCGCTCGATGCGCGAAGCGGCTGCACGCTGTGGACCTTGGCGCTTGATGCGGCGGTGCGCGCCGCGATCAGCTTTGCGCCGCTTCCGGGCTCCGATCAGTTCGCGATCTTCTTCGGCGATTTGCGCGCCAATGCCTATGCGGTGAACGCGCTGACGGGCGCGCTGATCTGGAAGGCCAAGGTGGAGGAGCATGCCGCCGCACGCATCACCGGCGCGCCGACGCTGCATTCCGGCGTGCTCTACGTGCCGGTGTCCTCGCTCGAGGAAGCCGCCGGCTCGCAAGCCTCCTACGAATGCTGCACCTTCCGCGGCAGCGTGGTGGCGTTGCAGGCCGCGACCGGCAAGATGATCTGGCAGGCGTACACGATCCCCGAGATGCCGCATCCGACCAGCAAGAATGCCAAGGGCACGCAGCTGTTCGGACCATCCGGCGCCGCCATCTGGTCGGCGCCGACGATCGATGTCCAGCGCGGCGCTGTCTATGTGGCGACCAGCAATTCCTATTCGAATCCGCCGGCCGCGACCGCCGATGCGATCCTTGCGTTCGATCTTGCAACCGGGAAGCTGCTCTGGACGCAGCAGGCGACGCCAAAGGACGCCTTCGTCGTCGCCTGCTTCAGCATGGACAAGACCAATTGTCCCGACCAGCCCGGGCCCGATCACGATTTCGGCCAGTCGCCCATCCTCGTCACCTTGCGCGACGGCAGGCGCATTCTCGCCATCGCGCAGAAATCCGGCGTCGTGCACGCGCTCGATCCCGACGATGGCGGCAAGATCCTGTGGCAGACCCGGATCGGGAAGGGCGGTGCGCTCGGCGGCAGCGAATGGGGTTCGGCTACGGACGGCGAGCGCATCTATGTCGCCAACTCCGACGTGCGCTTCAAGCGCGACGGCTCGCGGCAGCTCGATTCCACGCAAGGCGGTGGCCTGTTCGGGCTCGACCTTGCCAGCGGCAGAGTCGTGATGGAGGTGCCGCCGGTCGCCTGCGGCGAGCGCCCGCAATGCAGCCCCGCGCTCTCGGCGGCGGTGAGCCTGATCCCGGGTGTCGTGTTCTCAGGCAGCGTCAGCGGCTTCCTGCGCGCCTACGCCACCGACGGCAAGCTGTTGTGGGAGTTCGACACCGCGCGGGATTTCAAGGCGGTGAACGGGGTCCCTGCCCGCGGCGGCGCGATCGACGGCCCCGGTCCCGTCATCGCCGGCGGCATGCTCTACACCAATTCCGGCTACGGCCAGTGGAGCGGCGTCGCCGGCAACGTGCTGCTGGCATTCGAGGCCGGGACGGAGTGACAATCTCGCCGCGGTGTCCCGGACGCGCTGCAGCGCGTTTGCAGACGGATTGAGGTTACCGCCGCGAACGCGTCATTGCGAGCGCAGCGAAGCATTCGGCGGAGGCAGTCTGGATTGCTTCGCTGCGCTCGCAATGACGGAGGTTGAACGCGAACGTAACCTTTTCAATTCGCAGCCAGCCAATGAGGGAGATCAGATTCGATGATCGATGCCAGATGCAGCTGCGGCGCGCTTTCGCTGTCGCTTCCGGGACCCTCGCGCCTCGTCGTTGCCTGTCACTGCCTCGACTGTCAGCGACGAACCGGCGCGCCGTTCGGCGTCGGTGCCTTCTATGCCGCAGAGACCGTCACGATCTCTGGAGTATCCAAGTCGTATGTCCGAACCGCGATGAGCGGCGGCGAGGTCTGCAGATATTTCTGTCCCGACTGCGGCTCGACGGTCTACTGGCAAGCCGACAATCTGCCTGACATGATCGGCGTTGCCGTTGGCGCGATCGCAGATCCGGATTTTCCGGCGCCGACGAGATCGGTGTTCGAGCAGTCGAAACATGCCTGGGTCGAGATCGGCGGCTCGGTCGAGCATTTCGAACAGAGCAGCGCGCGCAAGAGTTCAGGCTGAGGCACAGGGTTCGAGCGCTGGTTCGGCGCGGCCGGTGTCCGGTCAAGGCCGCTGCCGATGACTTGCGTTGGACGGCGCTCCTGATGTCTGTATCGCCTCACCAGGAGCACGGTCCAGCGGCGGGTGAGGCCTGGCGAGTCCTACCGTTCCGGGAGGTGCGTCGCTGCTGGCCGTACGGGTATTGACGTGCTCTAGCGTGACTGTCGATGCAACCACAATGGCGATGGCCAAGCCGACAGCGGCTAAGACTAAGGCTGTCCGATCATTCGGGTCCATCGCTAGACCTCCGCGAGACGGCTCTATGGTGAACGAGGAAACGCCGAACTGACGATTTGGTTCTTGCGTCAGGCCACGACGGGTGTCGGCTCAACCAATGGTGCCGGCTGAGGGGATTGAACCCCCGACCTTCGGTTTACAAAACCGCTGCTCTACCGCTGAGCTAAGCCGGCGACGCCTGGGAGGCAGGGGCGGAGCTCGGCTTGCGCCGGGGCCGTCCACCCGTGCGCGCCGCAATACCAGACTTGATCGGAAAGTGCCAGAACCGGGAGGTCACCAGCGCAAGACGTGAAACGGGCGGCCTCGTGGGCCGCCCGATGTCGTGTTCGGCTCAAGCTGCCTTACTGGCAAATGTGCCGGCGACCGTCTGCGCCCTTGAACCAGGTGCCGGGCGTACAGACGAAGCCGTTGCGCTGGGCATAGGTGCGGGTGTCCCAGCTACGATTGTTCCAGCCGCGGTCCCACGAATTGTCATAGGCGTAGGAATTGTCCCAAGCGCGGAATGGGGCGGTGGCAATCGCACCAGCAGTGCCGATGGCGACGCCGGCCGCGACGTCGGTCGGCCAGAACCCGGTGGGGCTCCTGTTCCAGTCGTTATTCCAATCGCGGTTGGTCTGGCGATAGGACATGCGACGGTGGCGGTAGCCGCTATCGGTTGATGCCTTTGCGGGGCCGAGGGTCTGGCAGTTGGCGTTGGGGAATTGCGCCGAACAGCGTGGATTATTGACGGCGGTCTGCGCCATGGCAGAGCCTGCCAGCATGGTCGCTGCGATCGCCGTGGCCCCGAGAAGCTTGATGGTCATGGTTGTTCGCTCCCATTTTGTTGACAGGAGCTAAACGCCGACGGCGCAGGACGTTCCGATGCAACCCTGGGATTTTTCGACTGCGCAGCGTCAAACCGATGTGAGCAGCGTGCGCTGTTCCAGCCGCGCGGTTCCGCGCCGTTAACGCTTCGCTAGCTCGCCGTGCAGCATTTGAGCGGCGTGCAATCCTTGCACGTTAGGCTTACCGGAATTTGGTGAGCAGGCCTTAACCCTCTCTGCGTCGCGATCGGTTAGGTTGCGCCCGGATAACCGGGGTCTCCTCATGCGTGCCGTGGCGCTCGCCGCCTTTCTGATCGGACTGCCTGCTACGGCGTTTGCCGGCGGCTTCGAGATTGTCGTTCCCGGCCGTCCCGGCGTGCCCATCATCATCAACAACATCGACGCGTCCTATGCCGTCGTCGAGGGCACCTGGGGTCTCGGCAAGGGCCAGCAGGTGCAGCCCACGATCTATGGCGGACGCTATATCGCCGAGCGGCAGCCCGACGACGTCGGTCATTACTATCCGACGCTCGGCCTGCGGCCGGGCTACGGCCGGCTCGAGGTCGAGCCGCCGGCGAACCGCAAATTGCCCAAACCCGCCGAGAGCTATCACCAGAGCTGGGGCGCCTCGTCCGCGCCGCTGCCGGCGCAGATGGACCCGCCCGTCGATCCGCCGCCGGTGATCTACGCGCCCGAGATCAACGACCGTCCTCGGCCTCCGCGGCCGCGGCCGCGCACAGAGATACCCGGCAGGCCGCCGGGTTGAGAAACGTGACAACCAAAAACGGAAATCAACAGGAGAGTATAATGCGTCAGATGATTTCGGGACTGGTCGCGGCAGCTGCCGTGATGTTCGCCGCCACCGCGCCGGCCGCGGCCTGCGGCTTCACCACGTGCGCGCCGGTGGCGCCGGTCTATACCGGCTGCAACACCGGGTGCGGCGGATATGGCTACGGCTACGCCGCCTATGAGCGTCTCGCCGAGCCGACCACGCAGTATTACTACGTCAACCAGGGCCCGACCTATACCGGTCCGGGCGCCTTCGCGCCGTATCCGACCTACCGCGAGGACGCGGTCGTCGCGCCCGCCAATTACGGCTACGGCTATGGCTATCGTGCCGCTGCGGTCGCGCCGCCGGCCGCTTATCCCTATCGCCGCCCGTACTTCCGTCCGTATCGCTACGGCTACGGCCCCCGCTACGGCTACCTGCCGCGCGTGCACTACGGCCCCCGCTACGGCTATGCCCGCCGCGCCGCGCCGTACTATTATGGCGGTCACCGCGTGCTGCGCCGCTATTACTGATCTCTGATCGGTTGAGACTAGCGAGGCGCCCGTTCGCGTGATGCGGACGGGCGTTTCGTTTTAGGAGCGCTTCATCAGCCCGAGCCGGCTCGCGCCGACATAGAGCGCGAGCACTGCAGCGTTCGAGACGTTGAGGCTCTTGATCTCGCCGGGCATGTCGAGCCGCGCCACGACGCTGCAGGTTTCGCGGGTCAATTGCCTGAGGCCTTTGCCTTCGGCGCCCAGCACGAGCGCAAGCGGCTCGCGCAGCGCGACGTCGCTGATATCCTCACTGCCTTCACTGTCGAGGCCGACAGTCTGGAACCCGCGCTCGTTCAGCGCCGTCAGCGCACGGGCGAGATTTTGCACGGTGACAACAGGCACCAGCTCGAGCGCGCCGGAGGCTGCCTTCGCCAGCACGCCGGTCGCTTCCGGACTGTGGCGCGCGGTCGTGACGATCGCCTTCACCGCGAACGCGGCGGCCGAGCGCAGGATGGCACCGACATTGTGGGGATCGGTGATCTGGTCGAGCACCAGCACCATGCCGTCCTGCGTCAACGTCTCGATCTCGGGCGAGGGCAGGGGATCGGCCTCAGCGAGGAGGCCCTGGTGCACGGCGTCGGGCGACAGCAGCCGGTCGATCTCCTGGGGCCGCACGATCTCGGGCGCCACCCGCGTCTCGATGTGCTCTTCCGCAAGGCGCCTTGCGGCGTTCTCGGTCAGCGTCAGCTTGCGGATCCGCCGCCGCGGGTTGGCGAGCGCCATGGTGACGGTGTGCCAGCCGTAGAGAATGACCGGGCCGTCGCCGTGCGAATCACGGTCGCGCCAAGCCGGTCGGCCAGCCGATTTTCCGGGTCTGTTGAAGGGCTTAGCCCCGCCGCGAGCCCCCTTGGGGCCGAATTTTCGATCCTTCATGGGCTCGCTTCTGTCACGGGTTCCGGAATATGGCAATTTCGGTGCTTGTGAGGGCGATTTTAGCTGCTTGCCTCGGTTGACTTTGCCCCACCGCTTCGCCCATAAACGCGCCCGGTCGCGCCCCGATCCGGGTTGTCGCGGCCTTCACGTTCCATGGCCGTCTTCGGTCCGCCGGCAAGGTCCGGCCCGATTGTGCTGCCGTCGAGCGGGGGAGTGTCCCGAGTGGCAAAGGGAGCTGACTGTAAATCAGCCGCCTCATGGCTTCGCAGGTTCGAGTCCTGCCTCCCCCACCATCCTGCTTCGCGCTAACGCGCTTCGCAGGATTTGCAGCCTTCCACTGCGCGAAGCAGGATGCCCTCCGAAGCCTTGGCGAAGGAGGGCGGCGTCCATGGACTATGTCTATCTTCTGGAGAGCGAAGCTTTCGGAGGCCAGCGCTACATTGGCCTGACTACGGACCTCAAAAAGCGGCTAGCGGATCATAACGCAGGCAAATCATCGCATACCTCCAAATTCAAGCCTTGGAAGTTGGTGGCCTATGTGGCCTTCTCGGATTTGCACGAGAGCCTTCGAGCGTTATTTGAAGTCGGGTTCGGGCCACGCGTTCGCGAAGAAGAGACTCTGGTGAGCGAAAGCGAAGACGAACATTCCACTACCCCATCATCTCCCGCACCATCGGCACCACCTTCCGCCCGTAGAGCTCGATGCTCCGCATCAGCTTCTCGTGCGGCAATGGTCCCGCCGAATACTTCAACTGAAACCGCGAAATGCCGAGCGCCTTGGCGGTCTTCGCGATCTTGCGCGCCACCGTTTCCGGCGCGCCGACATAGAGCGAGCCATGCTCGGCCTCATGGACGAACTCGTCGCGTCCCATCGGCGGCCAGCCGCGCTCCTTGCCGATGCGGTCGCGCATCGCCTTGTAGTCGGGCCAGAGTTCTTCGCGCGCCTGCGCATCCGTTTCGGCGACATAGCCCGGCGAATGCACGCCGATCGGCTGTGCGGGCCGGCCAAACTCCTTGAAAGCGCGGTGATAGAGCTCGACATAGGGCGCAAAGCGGGCGGGATCGCCGCCGATGATCGCGAGCATCAGGGGCAGATCGTAATGCGCGGCGCGCACCACCGATTGCGGACTGCCGCCGACGCCGATCCAGGTTTTCAGCGTGCCGTTCTCGACCGGCGGATAGACTAGCTGATCCCGCAGCGGCGGACGCAGCTTGCCTTGCCAGGTGACCGGCTGCTGCGACAACAGCGCGGCGAACAGATCGAGCTTCTCCTCGAACAGCTCTTCATATTTGCGGAGGTCGAAGCCGAACAGCGGGAAGGATTCGGTGAACGAGCCGCGGCCGAGGATCACCTCGGCGCGTCCGTTCGAGACCGCATCCAGCGTGGCAAAGCGCTGGAACACGCGGATGGGATCGTCCGAAGACAGCACCGTCACCGCCGAGCCGAGGTGGATGCGTTTGGTGCGCGATGCGATCGCCGCGAGCACGGTTTCAGGCGAGGAGATCGCAAAATCGGCGCGATGATGCTCGCCGAGGCCGATGAAGTCGAGGCCGAGCTCGTCGGCCAGCACCGCTTCATCGACGACGTTGCGGATCACCTGCGCATGCGAGATCAGGGCGCCGGACGCATCTCTCGTGACGTCGCCAAAGGTATCTAGTCCGAATTCGAGCGGTGTGGTCATCGATGAGGTCTCTGCGGGGCGCGACAGGCCCCTTATGGGAGGGAAATAGTTGCGGTGCAGCTAGGGCGGGGAGGCGGCTTCGACAATGCTGATCCGGGAAAGGCAACGTTTCCGATTCTACATCGAACCTGTGGGCTCAATCGGATCTGGCGAACATATCGACCAGGGTCTCGCGCAGCCAGCGCTGCGCCGGCACGGTGTCGTTGCGCTGGTGCCAGAACAGGCTGACGATGCGCGGCGGCGCCTTGAGGGGAAGCGGCATCGCATGCAGGAGCGGCGCGTGCCTCGATTGCGAGCGCAGGTCGCTCGGCAGCACCGCGATCAGGTCAGATTGCCGCACGACCTCGTAGGCAGCGCTGTAATGATTGACGGTCGCGACGAGGTTGCGCGACAGCCCGCGCGAGGCCAGGAAGAGGTCGTAGGACGGCATGGTCTTGCCGGCGAGGCTCACGTCGACATGTCCAGCGTTGAGGAAGGTGCGCGTGCTCAGCCGTTTCTGGGCGGCGAGCGGATGGCCGCGCCGCATGAAGCAGGCATAGTCGACCGTCCACAGCGAGCGCGAGCGGATGGCGGCCGGCTGCTGCGCCTCGTTGACATAGACGCTGAGCACGCAGTCCACCCTGTTGTCCTCGAGCTGGTCGGCGATCTCGACGACGGTATTGGGCACGGTGTGGACGCGCGACTTCGGCGCAACCTTGCCGAGATGGTCGAGCAGGTTCGGCATCACCAGCGAGGAGACGTAGTCCGACATCGACAGGCTGAATTCGGTCTGCGCACGTGCAGGATCGAATACCTGCTCGTCGAGTGCACCGCGCACACTTTCCAGTGCCTCGCCGATCGGCTCCCACAGCACCACGGCACGCTGGGTCGGGCGGATGCCGGTGCCGGCCCGCACGAACAGGGGATCGCCGAGCGCATCGCGCAGCCGCGCCAGCGCGTTGCTGACCGCGGGCTGGGTCATCCGCAACGCATTCGCGGCGCGCGTGACGCTGCCCTCTGTCATCAGCGCCTCGAACACTTTCAGGAGGTTGAGGTCGAGCGCGCGGAACGACACGGACATTCACCATCGTGATATATCAGATCATGATTATAAATTATGACGATAATTTCACTTTGTCTATGGTTCCCTCCCGAGCGGCGCGCCGGGGCCCGTGACATCAGAGGGGGACTTTCATGTCGATGATATCGGCGCGCATCGAGCGCCTTCCTTTCGCACGCTTCCACACGCATCTGCTGCTGATGGGCGGGCTCGGCTACATGTTCGACGCGATGGACGCGGCGGTGCTGGCCTTCATCCTGCCGGTGTTGCGCACGGCGTGGAATCTGACGAGCGTGCAGATCGGCGTGCTCGGCAGCAGCACCTATATCGGCTTTCTGTTCGGGGCGTTGCTGGCGGGCACGCTGGGCGACCTGATCGGCCGCCGCGCGGTGATGATGTCGGCGCTGGCGCTGTATTGCGCCGCATCGATCGTGAGCGCGATGGTCGACACATGGCCATCCTTCTTCGCCGCGCGCGTCGTGGCTGGCATGGGCACCGGCGCGGAGAGCGCGATCATCGCGCCTTATCTCGCGGAGTTCGTGGCGCGGCGTTATCGCGGCAGCTTCACCGGGGCGCTCGCGGGCTTCTTCTCCTTCGGCTTCGTTGCCGCGGCCTTGCTCGGTTACTTCATCGTTCCCACCTCCGACAACGGCTGGCGCATCGTGCTGGTGATCACCGCGGTGCCCGTCGTCATGCTGTTGTGGTGGCGCCGGGCGCTGCCGGAATCGCCGCGCTGGCTGGAGAGCAGGGGACGGGAGAAGGAAGCCGAAGCCGTGCTCGACCGGATCGAGGCGAGCTTTGCGCGCGAAGGCCGTGTCCTGCCACCGCCGGTCGTCGAAGTCGCGGCACCCCCCGCGACCGCTGGCACGCTGCTGGCCAATTTCGCGGCGCTTGTTGCGCCCCGCCAGGCGCGCATCACCATCATGACCTGGATCATGTGGCTGGCGATCACCTTCAGCTATTACTCCTTCTTCGTCTGGATCCCGGGCCTGCTGGTCCAGAACGGCATGAGCATCACCAAGAGCTTCGCCTATTCGATCGCGATCTATTGCGCGCAGATCCCCGGCTATTTCAGCGCCGCGTATTTCAACGAGCGCATCGGCCGGCAGGCGACGATCGCGACCTACATGGTGCTCGGCGGTATCAGCGCGCTCGGGCTCGCTTTCGCGCAAAGCGATCAACAAATCATGGCGGCAGGAATCTTCCTGTCCTTCTTCATGAACGGCACCTATGCGGGCGTCTATGCCTATACCGCCGAGGTGTTCCCGACGCCGGTCAGGACCACGGGCGCCGGGCTCGCTTCCGCAATCGGTCGCATCGGCGCGATCGTCTCGCCGATCCTGGTCGGCTATCTCTATCCGAACTTCGGCTTTGCCGGCGTGTTCGGCGTCACAACCACCGTGCTGCTGCTCGGGGCTGTCACCGTCGTGCTGATGGGCGTGCCGACGCGCGGCCGTTCGCTGGAGGAGATCGCGGCGGGCGAGGTGGCATGACGCGGACGAAATTTAAGGCCGATCCGCTGCTCTGCGCCGTCGCGGCGGCGCAGGGCAGGGTGGACCAGCCGGATGCTCTATTCGCTGCGCTCGACCAAGGCTTGAACTTGGCGATCGGGCACAAGCTGTTCACGGTCCTGACCTATGACGAGGCGGCCAGCGAACTGGCGCGGCTCTACTCCAATCTGCCTGGTGCGTACCCGGCTGGCGGACGCAAGTGCCTTGCACCGGGCCCGTGGACCGAGGCCGTGCTGGACCGCGGCGAGGCCTATATCGGCTATACGCGGGATGATCTGCGCACCGTGTTCTCCGATCACGAGCTGATCGCCTCGCTCGGCTGCGAGAGCGTGCTGAACATCCCCGTGCGCTGGCGTGGGCGCACGCTCGGCTCGCTCAATCTGCTTCACGAGGCGGGCTGGTACGGCGAAGATGATGTCGCCGCGTGCCTTCCCTTTGCACAGCTCGCGCTGCCCGCGCTGCTGACAGCGACTTCGTCCTGACCTGACAGGAAACGACCATGACCAGCATCCTCTTCAAGAACGCCGCTCTGCTCGACCCGCTCCAGCCGGATTTGCTGGAGGGACAGCACGTGCTGGTCGAGGACGATGTGATCAAGGAGGTCTCGCACCGGCCGCTCCAGGCCAGCGCAGATCGCATCATCGACCTCAAAGGCAAGACGCTGATGCCCGGGCTGATCGATTTGCATGTTCACGCCATCGCCGTCGAGCTCAATCTGGCGCAGCAGGTGCATATGCCGAATGTGCTGGTGACGCTGCGCTCGACGCTGCTCTTGCGCGGCATGCTGCGGCGGGGCTTCACCACTGTGCGCGACGCGGGCGGCGCCGGCCACGCGCTGAAGCAGGCGATCGACACCGGCCTGACCGACGGTCCTCGGCTGTTCGTCTCCGGCCGCGCGCTCAGCCAGACCGGCGGCCACGGCGACATGCGGGCACGTTCCGATTACCTCGCCAGCGATGCGCCATGTCCGTGCTGCGTGCGGGTCGGTGCGCTGGCGCGCGTTGCCGACGGCGTCGACGGCGTGCGCAAGGCGGCGCGCGAGGAGCTCCAGATGGGCGCTGATCAGATCAAGATCATGGCCTCCGGCGGCGTCGCCTCGCCGACCGATCCGGTCGGCGCCTTCGGCTACTCCGAGGACGAGATCCGCGCCATCGTCGAGGAGGCGCGCGGGCGCCAGACCTATGTGCTCGCCCACGCCTATACCGCTGCGGCCATCGAACGCGCGGTCCGCTGCGGCGTGCGCACCATCGAGCACGGCAATCTGGTCGATGCGCCGACCGCGCGTTTCATGGCCGAGAAGGGCGCCTATGTCGTGCCGACGCTCGTCACCTATGAGGCGCTGGCCAACGAGGGCGCCCAATATGGCCTGCCGCCGGAGAGCGTCGCCAAGATCGCCGATGTCCGCGACGCCGGGCTGCGCTCGCTCGCAATCTATCGCGACGCCGGTGTGAAGATGGGGTTCGGCAGCGACCTGCTCGGGCCGTCGCAGCGCCTGCAGAGCGACGAATTCCGCATTCGCGCCGAGATCCTCGGCCCGCGCGCCGTCATCGCCAGCGCGACATTGATCGGCGCCGAAGTGCTCGGCATGGAGGGCAAGCTCGGCCGGATCGCACCCGAAGCCATCGCGGACCTGCTGGTGGTCGACGGCAATCCGCTGCGCGACGTCGCCTGCCTGCTCGGTCAGGGCGAGCACATTCCGCTGGTGATGAAGGCAGGCAAGGTCCAGTTCGACCGGCTGGGCGCGTAGTTGCCGCCGCATCACGGGCATCTTCGCACCGATGTCGATCTTCGGCTCCTATTTCGAGATGCGCACGACCATCTTACCGAGCGCCCCACGCGTCTGCATGGTCCTGAACGCTTCCCGGAAATCGTCCAGCGCAAAGACACGACCGACCACAGGCTTCAGCTTGCCCTCGGCCAGCCAGCCCGTCAGCTCCGACATCAGGCGCTTCTGCAACTCGGGCTCGCGCGTTGGAAGCTGCGCGAGGTCGACGCCGAGCAGGGCGCCACCTTTCAGCAGCGGCAGATTGAACGGCAGCGCGGGGATGGCACCGGCGGCGAAGCCAACCGCCAGATGGCGTCCGCGCCAGGCGATGGAGCGAAAGGCTTGCACCGAGACGTCGCCACCGACGGGGTCGAAGATCACGTCGGCGCCGTGTCCTCCAGTCAATTCCTTCAGCTTGTCGCGCCAGCCGGTCTGCGTGTAGTCGATCACAGCGTCGGCGCCGTGTTGTTGCGCGAACTCGCGCTTGTCCGGTGTCGATGCCGCTGCGATTACGCGGGCGCCGAGCAACTTGCCGATCTGGACTGCCGCGACTCCCGTACCGCCGGCGGCGCCCAGCACCAGAAGCTGTTCGCCTGCGCAGAGCGAGGCGCGTGCACTGAGCGCATAGAGCGCGGTCAGGTAATTGGCGCGAAACGAGGCGGCGACCTCGGCCGCGACGCCGTCCGGCAGGGGATAGAGCGCCGGAGGGGTGACGACGATCTCTTCGGCAAGCGCGCCCGAGCGCGTCATCCCCATCACGCGCATGCCGGGTTGATAACCTCCCGGCCTGCCCGGGGCTTCGTCCACGATCCCTGCGAACTCCGTTCCGGGGATGAAGGGAAGGGGGTCCTTGGTTTGATAGAGGCCCTGAATCTTTAAGCCATCGACAAATCCGATTCCCGCTGCCTCCACCCGAATGCGCAACTGTCGGGCTCCATGGACGGGGGCGGGATGTCCTTCAGCTCGATCTGATCGATGGGGGCGTATTGCTCGACGACGACGGCTTTCATGTCGGACCTCGGTTGTTCCAGATATCCTGACAGGTCCCGACACTAGCCTCTTGTGTCTACCGCCACATCCCGCGCATCCTTGCCCCGATGTCGATCTTCGGCCCCTGCGCCGCGGTGCGCGCGGCGCCCGCCGCTGCCTTCGGCCAGGCGGTGCGCTCGAACAAATAGACCAGCTGCTCCGGGATGAACCGGGTGCGCGAGGCGTAGACGTGGCGGTCGCCCTTGGCGGCCTGGCCGTGGACGAAGAAGCGCTGCGGAACGACGAGGTGAAGATCGTCCTTGGCGCGGGTCATCGCGACATAGAGCAGGCGGCGCTCCTCCTCGAGCTCGGCGCTGGTGCCGGCGCCGAGATCGGACGGCATGCAGCCGTCGACGACGTTGAGCACGAACACCGATTTCCACTCCTGGCCCTTGGCGGAGTGGATGGTGGAGAGGATCAAATAATCCTCGTCGCGCAAGGGTGGACCTGATTTGTCGCTGGTCGCATCCGGCGGATCGAGCGTGAGCTCGGTCAAAAATTTCTCGCGGGAGGCATAGCCGCTCGCGATCTGCTCGAGCTGCATCAGATCGGCGCGGCGCGTCTCGGCATCCTCATGGATGCGATTGAGATGCGGCTCGTACCAGAGCCGCACCCGTTCGAGGTCGACGGGCCATTCCGAATAGCGAAGGTTTTCGACCGTCCGGACGAAGCTGGTCCAGTCCTCGCCGGTGCGCGCCGGCCCCGGCAGCCGGCCGAGCGTGGCAAGCGGGTCGGTGCTCTCCGCCATCTGGTCGAGCACGCGTTGTGCGGTCGCCGGGCCGACGCCCGGAAGCAGGTGCAGGATGCGAAAGCCGGCGACGCGGTCGCGCGGATTTTCGGCGAAGCGCAACAGGGCCAGCACGTCCTTGACATGCGCGGCATCGAGAAATTTCAGCCCGCCAAATTTCACGAACGGGATGTTGCGGCGGGTCAGCTCGATCTCCAGCGGACCCGAATGCGAGGAGGTGCGAAACAGCACCGCTTGGTGCTTGAGCAGCGCGCCTTGCTCGCGGTTGGCCAGCACCGCCTCGACGATGTAGCGCGCCTGGTCGGCCTCGTCGTGCACGGTGACGAGCTGCGGCTTGCTGCCCGACGTGCGGTCGGTCCAGAGATTCTTGGTGAAGCGCTCGCGGGCGAGGCCGATGACGCCGTTCGCCGCCGACAGCACTGCTTGCGTCGAGCGGTAATTGCGGTCGAGCGTGATCATCTCCGCGCGCGGCGAGAAGCTCTGCGGAAAGTCCAGGATGTTGCGGACGGTGGCGGCGCGGAACGAGTAGATCGACTGCGCGTCGTCGCCGACCACGGTGAGGCCGCGCCCATTGGGCTTGAGCGCCAACAGGATCGAGGATTGCAGGCGGTTGGTGTCCTGATATTCGTCGACCAGCACGTGGTCGAAGCGGCCGCCGATCTCCTCAGTGATCAGCGCATCGCTCATCATCTGCGACCAGTACAGCAGCAAATCGTCGTAATCGAGCACGTGCTGGGCCTGCTTGGCCTCGACATAGGCGGCGAACAGGCCCTTCAGCTCAGCGGCCCAGCCTGCGCACCAGGGATAATGCTGGGCGAGCACCTTCTCGATCTCCATCTCGGCATTGACGCAGCGGGAATAGATCGACAGGCAGGTGCCCTTGGCGGGAAAGCGGCTCTCGGTCTTCGACAATCCACGCTCGTGCCGCACCAGGTTCATCAGGTCGGCGGAATCCTCGCGGTCATGGATGGTGAAGGCGGGATCGACGCCGATCCGCTCGGCATATTCCCGCAGCAGCCGCGCGCCGATGCCGTGGAAGGTGCCGGCCCAGGTCAGCGCATCGCGCATGATCGCGGCGTTGTTCTCGCCCAGCACCTTGCGGGCGATGCGCTCGACCCGGCCGGCCATCTCCGCGGCGGCTCGGCGGGAGAACGTCATCAGCAGGATGCGGCGGGGATCGGCGCCCGCGACGATCAGATGCGCGACGCGGTGGGCCAGCGTGTTAGTCTTGCCGGAGCCGGCACCGGCGATGACGAGCAGGGGGCCGCCCACGGTTGAGCCCTCGGCCACGCCATGCTCGACGGCGCGGCGCTGCTCCGCATTGAGCGTGTCCAGATATGTCGCCACGAATCGCCCCGGTGAAAGGATTAGACTCGGCGATCCCGGCGCGAAGCGCAATGCGGCTGGACGGGACTGGAATTAGGATTTAGGGGGGAAGAGGCCCTTAGGTTCCAGCACCCCATGGCGAGATGACCGAGCTCAAGCCCGACCAGTTCGAGATGCGGCGGCTGGAATCGCTCAGCAACACCATTTTCGGTGTCGCCATGACGCTGCTGGCCTACGACCTGCCGAAGGCGGCGGTGTTCACCAGCGCCCCCGGCTGGAGCGAGCTCGCCCATATCTATTCCGGCAAGCTGGCCGGGCTTGCGCTGAGCTTCATCATCGCAGGCGTATTCTGGATCAGCCATCATCGCCGGCTGGCGCGCCAGCCGATCGGCAGCCGCGGCGACGTGATCCTCAACCTGTTCTTCCTGCTCTCGATCGTGCTGCTGCCTGTCACAAACGGCCTCTACACCAATTACGGCATGAGCAACGCCGTCGCCGTGCTCTACGGCTTGCATCTGACCGCGATCGCCGGCCTCAACGCCTGGCTGTGGTGGACGATCCTCGGCGGCTGGCGCAACGAAATCATGGCCTCGCTGTTTCCGCTGCTGGTGTTCATTCCGGGCACGATCGTTGCGGCGTTCGCGCCGCAGGCCGCACCCTTCCTGTGGTTCGTCGCTTTCGGCGGCATCGTGATCCAGCGCTTCCTTCCCAACCGGACCGAGCCGGGCGCGTAGGACTTTAGCCGGATGTCGCGCCGAACCCATCGGCCGGCACGTAAAGCTTGACCGGGCGGATCTCGTACACCGCCGTCGGATTGACCGCACGCAGCTTCCGCGCCGCCGCGATCGCCTCCTCCTCGGTGGCGCATTGCATCAAATGGAAGCCCAGAAGCTGCTCCTTGGTCTCGGCAAACGGCCCGTCCAGCACCATTCCCGCGCCGGGGCCACGCAAGGTGCGGGCCTTCCGGGTCTCATCCAGCCGGGCCGCCGGTCCAAACTGGCCGCTGGCGCGCAGGGGCGCCTGAACCTCGATGACTTTGGCGACGACCGCGGCGTCCTGCTCCGGTGTCCAGGACAGGACTTCGTCTTCCACGTGGTAGGCCAGGATCGCGTAGAGCATCGTCACCTCTCTTTTTTCTTTTGCGCGTGGTTTTTACCCAAGTCCCAAGGACGCATCACGGCAGCCCCTGCCGACACTCCCGAAGCAGAATATTGCGTGGCCGGCAAGCGGCGAAACCATCCTGAAACCCAATTGCGGCCTTGCCATGTGAACGCCGCC
Source organism: Bradyrhizobium sp. NC92 (assembly GCF_025200865.1). Taxonomy (NCBI): domain Bacteria; kingdom Pseudomonadati; phylum Pseudomonadota; class Alphaproteobacteria; order Hyphomicrobiales; family Nitrobacteraceae; genus Bradyrhizobium; species Bradyrhizobium sp. NC92. The sequence goes on along the minus strand of NZ_CP104171.1, from coordinate 5,301,536 downwards.
GGAACAGGCCGCGACTGATGAACCACGAACAACAAGCTTTTGCTGGAGGCGGCAATGTCGGGTCAAACCATCAAGATCATCTGCGACGCGCGGCGGGCGGGACAGTCGGAGCCGGCCGATCTGCACGACCAAGCCGGCCATCACCGCTATTACGGCAGCTCGGCCGAGAACGGCGGCGAGCGGATCGTCGAGAGTCGGCGCGGCAAACGGCGGCGCGTGCTCAGCATCTTCGGTTTCTGAAGCCTCCCGGCAAGACCGGCATTCGAAATGGACGTGCTGCAGATATCGATCGCGGCGATGCCGTTCCTGCTCGCGCTGACGAGCCGGACCTGCAAGGCCATCGTCCCCTGCCTTCTGACGAGCCTGCTCACGGTGCTGCTCGGCGAGGAGCCGCACCGCGCGGTCGTGGCCTGGTGCGTCGGCATGCTGATCGCCGCCGTCGCGCTGCGCGAGCGGCTTCGCACCGGCTGACGCGGCATTCGTCATTGCCCGCTCAAGACCTGTCTGACCAGGGCCTCGCGCAGTGAGGCCAGCTCGCCGCTCGCCTGCATCCGAGCGATCACCTTGCCAACCTCAGGCACCAGATCGCGATGGCGTTCATGCAGGTAGTGGTAGATGTGGATGCGCTCGAGCGGCGGGGAGAGCGGGTAGATCCTGGCCTGCAGATTGAGTTTCCGCACCGTGGCGAGCCCGCTGAAGAGGTCGGTGACCATCACGTCGAAACGGTCGGCATCGAGCATCCTGGCCATGTTCTCGAGGCTGCTAGTCGCCGTGACGCGGGCCATGCCGCGTGTGCCGGCTTCCGAGGAGCCGACGCCGCGGACGATGCCGATGCTGTAATCCTTGATCGAATCCCAACCTGCGACCTCGAACCGGAGCTTGGTCGCGAACACCGCCGGCTCGATGTAGTTGATCGCCGGCGTGACCTGGACCAGCGTCGGGTAGTCGCGCGAGAGCGTTCCGATCCGCTGGATCTCGCCGTCGACCTCGCCGGCGCTCGACAATGCGAGCGCGCGCTTGCCAGGCACGTCCTCGAACTCCAGCCTGATGTTCAGCTTGGCGTAGACGGCCCGCAGCATCTCGCCGCCGACATATTGATCGGGGATGTCGGCGATGCGCGCCAGCCGGATCGTGTCCTGCGACAACGCAGGATCAGCGGCGAGCAGCGACAGGCAGGCGACGGCTAGCCGCCACATCAGGCGTCTCCTTCGGCCGTGCATCGCTACCCCAGGCATCCGGATGCCGGCGCGATCTACCGGGAGTTGGCGCCTGCACGCCGGCCGCAACGATCGCTGCCCGCTCGTGCCGCGAGCCTACCGGACTTTCACCGATGTCATTCTAGCACGGGCAGTGGTAGCTTGCCCACCGGTCCCGCTGCGGGGCGGAAGACGTGACTTGCCGACCTCGAGCCGCGGGCCGACGGGATGTCGCTTGCATCGGGTGACGAGACGGGCGTCTCATGGATTGCTCGAGACTGCAACCGCTCGACGCAACAGCGAGCCGCCATTTCGGGGACATGGTGCATGGCCAACGCAGGTGACGAGGACGCCAAGCGCAGCCACGCCATCTCGCCGATGGCGGCGAAGCCGGGTCTGACCGACATCGGCGCGCTTGCGCCGTCGATGCTCTCATCGCTGCCGGCACGCTTCATCAACTGGTCGCGCAGCGGCGTCGGGCCGCGGCTGCTCGCGGCCGTGCTGCTGTTCTCTTCGGCCGTGACGCTGACGCTGACCGCGCTGCAGCTCTATCTCGACTACAATCGCGAGGTCGGTCTCATCGAGACGCGGCTCGACGAGATCGGCCGCAGCACGACCGGCAGTCTCGGCGACAGCCTGTGGAATCTCGACCAGAACCAGCTCAAGCTCCAGCTCGAAGGTATCCTGCGGCTGCCCGATATCCGTGCCGCCGAGGTGCGCGAGATTGCCGATCGTCCCAATCCGATCCGCATCGCGGTCGGCGAACCGGGCACGCGTTCGATCGTCACGCGCGACTATCCCTTGAACACCATCGTGCAGGGGACCGCGCGCCCGATCGGCGTGCTTCACGTCGAGGCCACGCTGAGCGAGGTCTATCAGCAATTGCTGAACCGGGCCCTGGTCATTCTGGCGAGCCAGGCCGCGAAGACGTTCCTGGTCTCGCTGTTCATCATCTACATGGTCCATCTGCTGGTGACGCGGCATCTGGTGGCCATCGCCGAGTTCGTCAGCAAGTACAACCTGGCGCGGCCGCCACCGCCGTTACGGCTGGAGCGCCGGGCGCCCTCCGATGCCGACGAGCTCGACAAGGTGATCGAGGCCTTCAACGCGATGTGCGCGAACCTCCAGCAGGCCTATGGCGAGCTGCGCGAGGCCAATGCCAATCTCGAGCGCGACCTCACCATCCGCCGGCGCGCCGAAGCGGAGGCGCGGGCGAGCGAAGAGCGTTTCCGCGACTACGCCGAGACCGCCTCCGACTGGTTCTGGGAGACCGGGCCGGACCACCGCTTCACCTACCTCTCTGACCGGGTGATTGCCTTCGGCATGGATCCCAAAGTGCGGCTCGGCACGCGTCGCACCGATACGGCGCTCGATCGCGATACCGAGCCCGAGAAATGGCGCGCGCATCTGGCGACGCTGGACCGTCACGAGCCGTTCCGCAAATTCGAATATCGCGGACGCGACACGCGCGGGCGGATGCATCATTTCAGCGTCAACGGCAAGCCGGTTTTCGACGCCGATGGACGCTTCCTGGGCTACCGCGGCTCCGCGACCGACCTCACCGCGCAGCACGAGATCGAGGAGCGGCTGCGTCAATCCCAGAAAATGGACGCGATCGGCCAGCTCACCGGCGGCGTGGCGCACGATTTCAACAACGTGCTCACGGTCATCACCGGCACGATCGAGATCATCCAGGAGGGGCTTGCGGACAAGCCCGATCTCGCCGCGATCGCGCAATTGATCGACGATGCAGCCGCGCGCGGGGCGGAGATCACCTCGCAGCTGCTGACCTTCGCGCGCCGCCAGCCGCTGGAGCCGCGCGAGATCGACGTCAACGCCCTCGTGGCCGAGACCGCGAAGCTGCTGAAGCCGATGCTCGGTGAGCAAATCGAGATCGAGACGCGGCTCGCCGACGAGGCCTGGTCCGCGATGGTGGATCCGTCGCAACTGTCCTCCGCGATCGTCAACCTCGCCGTCAATGCGCGCGACGCGATGCCGGGCGGCGGCAAGCTCACCCTCGAGACCGCGAACCGCGAGCTCGACGGCACGGAGACCGCCGGCGAGGGCGTGCGCGGCGCCTTCGTGATGGTTGCGGTCGGCGACACCGGTCACGGCATTCCGGCCGACATCCGCGAGCGTGTGTTCGAGCCGTTCTTCACCACCAAGGGGGTCGGCCGCGGCACCGGGCTGGGGCTGAGCATGGTCTACGGCTTTGCCCGCCAGAGCGGCGGCGCCGTCGCGATCGAAAGCGAGGAGGGGCGCGGCACCGTGATGCGGCTGTTCCTGCCGCGGGCAAAGGGCGAGGCGGTGGCCAGGACGGCACCGGTTCAGGCGCCCCCCATGGCGCGCGGGCAGGAGACGATACTCGTGGTGGAGGACGATCCGCTGGTCCAGGGCTATGTCATCGCGCAACTCGGCGGCCTCGGCTATCGCACGCTCGCTGCGAGCGACGGCGCGTCCGCGCTGGCGCTGGTCGACCAGGGCGCCAGATTCGATCTCCTGTTCACGGACATCATCATGCCCGGCGGCATGAACGGGCATGAACTGGCAGAAGCCGTCAGGCTCCGCCGACCGGGCGTGAGGGTGCTCTACACCTCCGGCTATACCGACGACACCATCGTTCACGAAGGACATCTCGATCCCGGCGTGGCGCTGCTGTTCAAGCCATACCGGAAGGCGGAGCTGTCGCAGAAGATTCGCGAGGTGCTTGCCGGCGAGCCGCCCCCCTGAGCCGCGCCGACAGACGAAAAAGGCGCGGCGGGAAGGCCCCGTCGCGCCCGATGTCTTGCTCGCTGGTCCAGGGCTGAGAGCGCCCCGATGCCAAGCCCTACTCAAAGCTTAGCGGGCGATCCCAGCGAGGTGACAGCGCTTGAGATAAGACACTGGATCACCTCCTTTCGTTGGTTGCGGAAGTCTTCAATATAGGCGGCGATCCCGCCGCTGTTAAGGGGCGGGCGGCCAAGTCGGAACCAGCCGTCTGCGCAAAGCCCCGGAAAGCCGCCGAAAGCCGCCGTCCCGGCAGTTGAGACCGCCGCCGAGCCGTGTTAGGGGATCGCCCGACGCGGGTGTAGCTCAATGGTAGAGCAGCAGCCTTCCAAGCTGAATACGAGGGTTCGATTCCCTTCACCCGCTCCAATCCGCGGTTTGATTGGTGCATCGTCGGCGAGATTTGTCCCGCGACGCGCCGTCAGGTCGGTGCTTGGAGCTTGTCAGCGGCGACCGGACGCCCGGTGACGTCGGTGAAGAGCTTGGCCGCTCCTCCCGCTTTGTCGAGGTAGGCCGCTCTTGCACGGGCGGCCTTGTCCTTTGCCTCCTGGGTCTCGGTGGTGGTGTGGGCCGCTTCGCGATAAGCGGCTTCTGCGTTGCGCAGGTCGGTTATGACGGCATTCAGCTGCGTCGCGTTGTTCGAGGTCACGAGCTTTCCTGCGATGTACACCACCTGGCTGAGGCCCAAGATGCCGAGGATGTTCTGCGGGACCGTGAAGGACGCAAGCTGGAACACGCCGCCGGCGAAGAGGGCAAGGCCCACTGCACCGGTGAAGATCAGGCTTTGAAAGCGGTAAACATCAAAGCTGCCGTCACTCGAGATCAAGTCGTAGAAGCTTGGATCGGTCGCAGCTTGGGTCGAGCTCTTGTCGAACCAGCCCTTGTTCATGAGCCATGCCTGATTGGTGGGGTCGAGCGTGGTCTTTGATGATTCTGCTCCCTTGGCCGCAGCCGCCCCGATGCCCGCGATCCCGAGCAATTCCAGGACTGTGGTTGAAAGGTCGGAGAGCACGCCGGTGCGAAGCAGGACATAGGCGAGCATCGCGAAAACCAGAATCGTGAAGAAGAATACCTGGAAGGCCGAAAGGCTCCCGCGATTGTCGGAACCGGCCGTGATCCGGATGGGATTCCAGGCCTTGAGGCCCTCCAGCGTCACGTCGTTCAAACGAGCAAAGGCTTTCGCGGAGAGAAAATAGGCCGCGACCACGATCGCGACCGACAACCAGATGCTCAGTTGGTAGGGACTCAAATAGACCGGCAGATAGGAGACATTGAGCGGCCTTCGTGTGCTGTCGCACTGGTAGATGTAGAGATTGCGGCGGGTCCACCATCCCGCCGCCTCGTTGGGAACATCGATGGAAACGATAGTGTCGCCGGCCTTCAGTAGGCGCTTCACGACGAGATCGTCGGTTTCGCCCGCTCTTCGCGCGCGGGCGCCGTGCCTGACCTCGTCCTGCGGAATTTCCTTATCCTGGAGGAAGACCGCAAAATAATGGGCTTCGGGATCGAGCGAGCTCGCAAGTCCGAATTCGACGACGCTTCCGGCGGGTACGAGATTGCTGTTGTAGATGATTGCCGCGCTGTTGGCCGTATTGGCGAGTGTTTGGAAAACCTCGCCGCCTGCGCAATCGGAAATGTCCGTCCGGGCGCCCGTCGCGTTCTTCCCGTTCGCTTTCTTCGTGTTGGTCGTGTTTTCCTTGGTCGCCGCTTGGACACCCTTCGTTTCGGCGGCGGGGGAGACGGCATCGCCTCCCTGTTGAGCAAAGCAAGGGGCCGCCAACACGGAAGCGGCGAGCAGGGCGGCGAGGACCGTAGTGACGCAGGCAGAAGCCCGGTGACGGCTATCAACTGGCACAATGGCCGATTGCGGGAAATCGAACAAATGTCCCTCCATGAAAAAAAGACGTAAAGCCGCAAAGACAAAATCGAAAACTACCTAAGATGGTACGCGCAACTCGACTCGCCATCGAGGTTCGGAGGCCGCAAGCCACAACTTATGCACAGGAACCTGACGCGCACCTGCCGGCCGAGACTCCGCCTTCGAGCGAGAGTTTGACGACCCCCGGCGGGCATGTCGGCGATGCGCGCGCGTCGTGGCTAAATCGTCGGGCGCGCAAGAGCAGGAACCATCGCGTCCAGCACGAGTTGGCCGGTCGGGCAGGGTGAAGGTCACGAGGCCAATCGTGCAACACGACGAGCGCGTGCGTTCTACCGCGCAGATCGCGGGTCATCCGATTCATCCCATGCTGGTGCCGATCCCGATCGCGTGTTTCGTCGGAGCGCTGCTGACCGACATCGCCTATGTCGCAAGCGCCGAGATCATGTGGGCGGATTTTTCGGCCTGGCTGCTGCTCGCCGGCGTCATCTTCGGCGTGATGGCGGCGATCGCGGGTCTGACCGATTTCCTCGGCAACCGGCTGGTGCGGACGCAGGCGCCGGCCTGGCCGCATCTGATCGGCAATGCGGTGGCGCTGATCGTCGCGATCGTCAACACCATGATCCACATGCGCGATGCCTGGACCTCGGTGTGGCCGAGCGGGCTGGTTCTGTCCGCGCTCACCGTGCTGATCCTGCCGATCGCGGGATGGCTCGGCTGGGCCATGGTCTATCGCCATGGCGTGGGAGTTGCGCGATGAAGTCTGCGATTCCCTGCGCGCTGTTGTGCGCGTCGCTGCTGGGTCTCGCCGGCTGCAACGACGGCAGCGGCGATCCCAACGCGCAAGTCGGCGCCAACCCGGCACTTCCCGAGATCCAGCAATATCTGCTGCCGCCGATCCACATTGCCCGCATCGTCGGCTGGAAGAAGGACGAGACGCCGACGGTCGCGCAGGGCTTGCAGGCCAAGGCCTTCGCCACGAGCCTGCAGCATCCGCGCTCGCTCTACGTTCTTCCGAACGGCGACGTGCTGGTGGTGGAATCCAAGGCGCCGAAGGGCGCCCCGATCAAGCGGCCCAAGGAGATCGTGATGGGCTTCGTCGAGTCCTGGGCGACCTCCGGCGGCGACAGCGGCGAGAGCAACCGCATCACGCTGCTGCGCGACAGCAATGGCGACGGCGTACCGGAGACGCAAAGCGTCTTCCTCGACCATCTCAACTCGCCCTTCGGCGTCGCGCTGGTCGGCAACGATCTCTACGTCGCCAACACCGACGCCATCGTCAGATATCCCTACACGGAAGGGGATACGAAGATCACCGCGCCCGGCACGGTGCTGACGCCGCTGCCGGGCGGTCCGATCAACCATCACTGGACCAAGAGCCTGGTCGCCAGCCCGGACGGCTCGAAGCTCTATGCGGGTGTCGGCTCCAACAGCAACATCACCGAGAACGGCCTGGAGGCCGAGCACAACCGCGCCGCCATCCTCGAGATCGATCGCGCCAGCGGCCGCTGGCGCGTCTTCGCAAGCGGCCTGCGCAATCCCAACGGCCTCAGCTTCGAGCCGCAGACCGGCGCATTGTGGACGGTCGTGAACGAGCGCGACGAGCTCGGTCCCGATCTCGTGCCCGATTACATGACCTCGGTGAAGGACGGCGGCTTCTACGGTTGGCCCTACAGCTATTTCGGCCAGCACGTCGATCCCCGCGTCAGGCCGGAGCGGCCGGATCTCGTCGCCAAGGCGATCGTGCCGGACTACGCGCTGAGCTCGCATGTCGCCCCGCTCGGGCTCGCCTTCAACACCGGCACCAGCCTGCCGGCCGCCTATCGCGGCGGCGCCTTCGTCGGCGAGCACGGCAGTTGGAACAGGCAGGTGCTCAACGGCTACAAGGTCGTGTTCGTGCCGTTCACGGACGGCAAGCCGAGCGGACCGGCGCAGGACGTCGTCACGGGGTTCCTCAACAGCGATAATCAGGCGCGCGGCCGCCCGGTCGGTGTCGCCATCGACAAATCAGGCGCGCTTTTGGTCGCGGACGACAGCGGCAACACGGTCTGGCGGGTAAGCGCGACCCATCCGCAGCTGACGCAACGTTAAGCCCGGTCCTGCGTTGAAGGTCAGACGATGTTTTGAACGCAAAGCCAGGAGTTGGACAATGGGTCTCGCTCAATACGCCATCGTGCCGGTGCAGGACGAATGGGGCGTGCTGCATGACGGCGACGTCAAGAGCCGGTACGCCACCAAGGAAGCCGCCTTCGAGTCCGCGGTCGCCGCGGCCTCCCTGGCCCTCCGTGAGGGCCACGAAGTGCATGTCAGCGTGCCCGGCCGCGAGGCGGGAGGCAACGCGCTCGGCGTCCGGGACAACGCTTGAGAAGGACGACGCGATGACCAAGCCCCGTGAGCCCAACGGCGTCGAGCCATCCCGCTCCGAAGACGACATCCAGCGCGAACAGCTCGGCCCGCGCGGCGTGCCGGGCGCGCCCGATCCGGCCAAGATGACGCCGCAGCGCGAGAAGAAGATGCCGAAGCACGTCGATCCCGGCCACACGGCTTGACGCGGCTCTGCGCAGCTAACTGATCAAACGATCAATCGCACGCGCCGCGCGGCAATCCTCCATCATTTCCGTATACGCATTTGAAATCGAGGCAGTCGGCTTCGATGTCATCGCGCGTGCTGCCGCCGGTCTCCGAGCATAGCTGCTGCCCGGGTGTTCGCCCGCCATAACATCATGTTAGGTTTATCGCATAACTGGGTAATTGTGTTATTCAGGCGAAAGCCTATGCTCCTCCTCACTCAAGACACCGATCGGCAGTGCCAAGCGCTCGCGGAGCTCCGCAGAGCGCGTGGGGATTGCTGCCGAATTTTCCAACGAAGCCCGCCAACGGGACGTCAACAAACAAAACAGATCGGGAGGACATTCTCTGATGGCTACCACGCGTGCGATCCATGACATGAGTCAGTCCAGAAAGGCTGCTGCAAGCGGCTGGATCGGCTCGGCTCTCGAATATTACGACTTCTTCATCTACGCGACGGCGGCGTCGCTGATCTTCCCGCAGATCTTCTTCCCATCCGACAATCCCACCGTCGCGATCGTCGCATCGCTGGCGACCTATGGCGTCGGCTACGTCGCGCGGCCGATCGGGGCGTTCGTGCTCGGTCATTGGGGCGACACGCATGGCCGCAAGACCGTGCTCATCGTCTGCATGTTCCTGATGGGCGTTTCGACGATGGCGGTCGGGTTGCTGCCGACCTATCAGCAAGCCGGCATCCTGGCGCCGATCCTGCTCGTGATGTTGCGACTCGTGCAGGGGTTTGCCGTGGCCGGCGAAATCTCCGGCGCGAGCTCGATGATCCTGGAGCACGCGCCGTTCGGCCGGCGCGGCTTCTATGCGAGCTTCGCTCTTCAGGGCGTGCAGGCCGGACAAATTCTCGCGGCAGCCGTCTTCCTGCCGCTGGCGGCCTACATGCCGACCGAGGCCTTCAACAGCTGGGGCTGGCGCATCCCGTTCCTGCTCAGCTTCTTCGTCATCGTCGCCGGCTACATCATTCGCCGCGAAGTCGACGAGACGCCGGCCTTTGCCCGAGAGGAGAAGCGCGGAGAAACGCCGCGGGCTCCGATCGTCCAGGCCATCCGCTTGAGCTGGCCCGACATGCTCCGGGTCATCTGCATGGCGCTGATGAACGTGATTCCGGTCGTTGCGACCATCTTTGGCGCGGCCTACGCGGTGCAGCCGGCCTATGGTATCGGCTTTGCGAAGGACGTCTATCTCTGGATCCCGGTGCTCGGCAACATGCTGGCCGTGTTCGTCATTCCCTTCGTCGGCCATCTCTCCGACAAGGTCGGCCGCAAGCCTCCGATCATCGTGGGCGCGCTGCTCTCCGGCCTGCTCGCCTTCGGCTATCTCTATGCCATCAGCATCCGGAACGTGCCGCTCGCGATCCTGCTGTCGCTGTTGATGTGGGGCGTGGTCTATCAGGGCTACAACGCGATCTTCCCGAGCTTCTATCCGGAGCTGTTTCCGACCCGCACGAGGGTGTCGGCGATGGCGATCTCGCAGAACATCGGCACCACGATCACCGCATTGCTGCCTGCGTTGTTCGCGACCGTGGCGCCTCCCGGATCGGCCAACATTCCCCTGACGGTCGGGGCGATCGCCTTCGGCATCACGGTCATCGCGGCGCTGGCGGCTGTCACGGCCCGCGAAACCTATCGGGTCAAGATCGACGATCTCGGCAATCCCGAGGCCGTTCCGATGGCCCGGGCCGATTATGAGCGGCAGCGTGCGGCGGCAGCAAGCCGGGCGACCGCACTTCCGACCTGACGGACGAACAAAGGCCCTGTCGCCGCGATTGACCAATGTTGCGGCGGCAGGGTTTCACGCGTAGCAAGACGAGCCGAACGTTGTGCGCGCGAGCGCGAAGATCATGAGGTCGCTGGATGAACCCCGCTGTCATTGCCGTCGCCATCACCGGCTCCGTTCCGCGCAAGAAGGACAATCCGGCCGTGCCGATCCTGCCCTCCGAACAGATCGAATCGACGCACCAGGCCTTCGAGGCGGGCGCCACGCTCGCCCATATCCACGTCCGCAACGATGACGAGACGCCGTCCTCCGACCCCGAGCGTTTTGCTCAGGTGCAGGAGGGCATCAAGAAGCATTGTCCCGGAATGATCGTCCAGTTCTCGACCGGCGGGCGGGGCCGCGATCCCTCGGCGCGCGGATCGGCGCTCTACCTCAAGCCCGACATGGCCTCGCTGTCGACGGGATCGGTGAACTTTCCGACCATCGTCTACGAGAACAGCGCCGCGCTGGTCGAGACGCTCGCCACCGGCATGAAGGCGAACGGCATCCGGCCAGAAATCGAGATTTTCGATCTGTCGCATCTGCATGGCGCCCGCCGCCTGATCGAGGCGGGCCTCATCGACGCGCGTCCGCACGTGCAGTTCGTCATGGGCGTCAAGAACGCGATGCCGGCGGACGAGCATGTGCTCGACATTCTCCTGGGCGAGCTCAGGCGGCTGATCCCGAAGGCGACCTGGACCGCGGCCGGAATCGGCCGCCACCAGGCGGAGGTCATGGGCTGGGCGCTCACCCGCGGCGCGGACGCGGTCCGCACCGGGCTCGAGGACAATATCCGCATCGACAAGACCCGCCTTGCTGCCAGCAATGCCGAGCTCGTGACCTTGGCCTGCGAGGCGGTCGCGCGCCATGGCCGGCGCGTTGCGACCGCGACCGAAGCGCGATCGCTGCTCGCCATCGCAGGGTAGGGCGACTTCCTCGCCTGACATGCTTCCGGCTGCCGCCTGCCATTCGGCGGCCGGCGTTCCGGTGCGCCGAGTCTCCGAGTAGACAGGTGCTACAGGCGTACTCGGCGCCTGCCGGGCAGGCGACGTTTGGAATGCAGTTCTTGAAATCTGACGGCAGGCTCATCGGGGTCCTGCTGGTGCTTGCGATCACGCAGCTGGTCGGATGGGGCACGATCGGGCTTCCCGCCATCGTCGGGCGCGATCTCGCCGCCGATCTCGGCATGAGCCTGCCGGCAGTGTTCGCCGGGACGTCCGTCCTCTACGTCTCGATGGGGCTGTGCGGCCCGTTGCTCGCCAAATCGTTTGCGCGGCACGGGGCGCGGACGGTCATGATGGTCGGCACGATCGTCACTGCGCCGGGCTTCGTGCTGCTGTCGCTCGCGCGCGAGCCGATGCTGTATTTCGCCGCATGGATCATCCTCGGCATCGCCGGCAGCGCGACGCTGTCGACCGGCGCCTACATCATGTTGAACGAGATCGCGGGGCGGCAGGCCAAGAACGCGATCGGCGCGCTGATGCTGGTGACGGGCCTGTCCAGCAGCATCTTCTGGCCAACGACCTCGTTCCTGAGCGGTCACCTCGGCTGGCGGGGGACATGCCTGGTCTACGCGGCGATGATGCTCCTCGTCAGCCTCCCGCTCTATGCGTTCGCCGCGCCGCGCCGGAAGATCGCAAAGGACGATGGCGCCGCGCCGGCGAAGCGGCTGCCGCCACCCGCGATTGCACGGAGCACGTTCGGCCTCGTCGTCGCCGCAATCACGCTGAACGCCTTCGTCAATTTCGGCATCGGCGCGATCCTGATCGAGCTGCTCCGGGCGGAGGGGCTGGCGCCGGCTCAGGCGCTTTTGTTCGGCTCGATGCTGGGCGTGATCCAGGTCAGCGCCCGCGGACTGGATTTCCTCGGCGGCGGGCGATGGGACGGCATCACCACCGGGCTCGTCGCGGGCAGCGCCTTGCCGGTCGCCATGCTGCTGCTGATGACGAGCGAGGGCGCCACCTGGGCGGTGGCGGTCTTCATCCTGCTCTATGGCGCCGGCAGCGGCGCAATGGCGGTGGCGCGGGCGACCATCCCGCTCGTGTTCTACGACCAGGCCGAGTTCGCCAAGGCGATGTCGATGATCGCGCTGCCGCTCAATCTGGCCTCCGCGATCTCGCCGCCGCTCCTGGTCGGTCTGCTCACCCAATTCGGCAGCCGCGGCGCGCTCGGCCTGACGCTGGCGTTCTCCTGCGCGACGGTGCTGATCCTGGTTCTGCTCGCTCGACGCCGGCCGCGAGCGGGGGCGGCCGGTGCGGTGTCAGGAATACACCCATAGATTGCCTACCCCCTTTCGGATAAAGTCGGCAGGGCCGCCTTGTGCGGCGATATTGCCGTTTGCTCTTTATTTCGGTCGCTTCGTCCGAAAGCGGTTTCAGCGATGACGGATCCGGTGGTGCCTGCAGGAGGTCCCGAGCCGTCCGCAGGCACCAATCCGGCGCCTGCGGACGCGCCTGCCGGGCATGCGTCTCCCCAGCCGAAGCCGGGCCTGCCGGCATTTGCTTCCAAGGCGAACGATCTCGACGCATTGCGCGGCGCGGTCGTCGATGCAGCAAATGTCAGCGCCGGCCTCTGGCTCAGCTATCTCTTCGTGCTGCTGTATCTCGCCATCGCAGCCGGCAGCGTGACCCATCGCGATCTCCTGTTCGAGAAATCGGTCAAGCTTCCGTTCCTGAATGTCGAACTGCCCCTAGTCGCCTTCTTCATCATGGGGCCGGCCCTTTTCCTCGTCGTCCATGCCTATGTGCTGCTGCATTTCATGCTGCTCGCCGACAAGGCGGGCGCCTTCCACCAGCAGCTCCGGCTGCAAATCGACGATGATGACATCCGCGCGAGCTTGCGCCGGCAATTGCCGAGCAACGTCTTCGTTCAATTCGTCGCCGGGCCTCCCGGCGTCCGATCGGGCGGAGTAGGTTTAATGTTTCGCCTCATTGCGCAGATCAGCTTGATCGTGCTGCCGATCGGGTTGTTGATGCTGTTTCAGCTCCAGTTCCTGGCCTATCACAGCGAGCAAGTCACCTGGTGGCAGCGGGTGGCCGTGGTGATCGACCTCGCTCTCATCTGGGCGATATGGCCCTCGATCAACCGGGGACGGATCGCGCGTCTCAGGTTACGCAATAGCCTGCGGTGGCCTGTTGAGGGGGCGGTTGTGGCAAGCGCGCTGGTGATACTGATGATCGGCGCGCTTGCGACATTCCCGGGGGAATGGCTGCATTCGGCGCTGCCGGCCCTGCGGTTTATCCCGGCCTCATGGGTGTCGCCGGCACTTCCGGCAAAGGCCGAGCAACACTCGCGCGAGGCCAAATTCCTGTCCCTGCATACGCTGCTGGTTGCAGGAGACGTCGATGCGGTGACGCGCAGGCCCGTAAGCGTCTGGTCCAACCGCCTTGTGCTGCCGGAGTTCAGTGCAGCGTCGTCCTCTAGCGAGCCGATGTCCTTGCGAGGCCGGCGACTGGAAGGGGCCGTGCTGACCGCGGCTCGGTTCACGGGTGTCGATTTCACCGGGGCCTATCTTCAGGAGGTCAATTTCGACGGTGCGGACCTGCGAGGTGCGCAATTCGGATGCGGCGAGACGCAGTTTGTCAGGACTGACTCGAACGGCAATGAAAAGCCGTGGGAGCATGACTGGGTCGACAATCTGACTTCGAGACTCGCCAATCCGCACGACAAACATGATTGCACCTGGCTTCGCGCAGCCTCCATGAGAAACGCTTCGCTGCAGGGAGCCCTGTTGGATGGGGCGCAAATGCAGGGGGCCGATCTGACCCGGGCTCATCTGCATGGGGCATCGATGCAGCTGGCCAATCTGGATGGAGCCTCACTGTTTCGCGCTGAATTGCCGGGCGCCTCGCTCAGCGGCGCGTCCCTGATCGGTGCGGATCTGCAAACGACGAAAATGTACGGTGTAACGTTCCTGCTCTCCGATCTGTCGGCGGCCAAACTGAATTTTGCCGATCTCCAGGGCACCGAGTTCGCCGCGGCCAGATTAGAGGGGGCCAGACTTCAGGCATCATTCTTCTGGAGAAGCAGGCCTCCAAATCCGCTGACCGACGCCGCCGTCCAACCCTGGGTTCGCATTCCGGTTTTCGATCAAACCTATCGGGGCAACAGATTCGTGCCATGCAAGGGGATGGTCGGGAACGCTTGCCCCTGGACGAATGAGACGTTCGAAGCGCTCAAGCAATCGCTTCAGGACGGCATTTCCGATGTCAGGCGCCGAAACGATGCGATCAAGCGCATTAGTATCCTTGATCCGGCTGTGTCCGACCAGCCTGAGTCTCGCCGGCCCTCAGTCTGGGAAGATCTGGAGCACAAAGCGCCGAGCGAGCCCAATTTCCTGAAGACGCGCGCGAAGCATCTGCATCGAGCGTGTTGCCGCGATGGCGGCATTTACGTCCTGCGCGCGTTGCTGAAGCGCCGGTTCGATGACATTCTGCTCGAGGACAGGGACGTGCTGAAGGAATTCGCGGGCGACTTGCTGGACGGCAAGTCCTGTCCGGAAATGAACAAGCTGAGTTCGCAGGACAGAGCTCTGCTCGAACGTGTGAGGACGAGCACAGCTTCCTTCGCACCGTAGGCCAAGGGTGTGCCGAAGAACACGCGGGACCGGGCGGAATACCGCCGTGCGGAACGCCCTGCGGAGCAGCGTCCGAGGATAGCCGTATGCCCGGAGCGCAGGACTCAGCGCGAGAAAAATGGTGTATCCGCAAGGGATCCGGCCGCTTTGAGCCGCCAAGATCTAGTTCCCCGGAGGAAATCGACATGTCGGCCCTGCCGCTCTCAGGCATCAAGATCCTTGACCTCACCCGCGTGCTGGCCGGGCCGCTGTCGGCCCAGATGCTGGGCGATCTCGGTGCGGAGGTGATCAAGATCGAGCGGCCGGGCACCGGCGACGATGCGCGCGCTTTCGGCCCGCCTTACCTGGCCGACCCCGAGGGCAAGGCCAACAACAACAATTCGTTCTATCTCTGCGCCAACCGCAACAAGAAGTCGGTCACCGTCAACATCGCCAAGCCCGAAGGGCAGGCGATCGTCCGCGAGCTCGCCAAGGACGCCGACGTCTTCATGGAGAATTACAAGGTCGGCGATCTCAAGCGTTACGGCCTCGACTACGAGACCATCAAGGCGATCAATCCCGGCATCATCTATTGCTCGGTGACCGGCTTCGGCCAGACCGGACCCTATGCGCCGCGCGCCGGCTACGACGCCATCCTGCAGGCGATGGGCGGGCTGATGAGCGTCACAGGCCATATCGACGGCGAGCCTGGCGAGGGCCCGATGAAGGTCGGCCCGTCGATCGTCGATTACATGACCGGCATGAACGCCTCGATCGGAATTCTCTCGGCGCTCTACCATCGCGACGCCAGGGGCGGCCAGGGACAGCACATCGACGTCTGCCTGTTCGATACCGTGATCGCATCCTTGTCGCACTGGCTGCAGATCTATCTCGTCAACGGCAAGACGCCGCCGCGCCGCGGCACCTGGGGCAATGGCGGCATGCCGGCCGGCGTGTTCCGCTGCGCCGACGGCGAGCTGATGCTGGTGGTCGGCAATGACGGCCAGTTTCAGCGCACCTGCGCCGTGCTCGGCGCGCCCGAGCTCGCGAACGATCCGCGCTTCGTCAAGAACAACGACCGCGTCGTGCACGGCAAGGAGATCATGGCGATCTTCGCCGGCCTGTTCCTGAAGCAAAAGGTAGCCTACTGGCTGGACAAGCTGGAGGAGGCCGGTGTGCCCTCGGGGCCGATCAACAATTTCGAGCAGGTGTTCTCCGACCCGCACGTCCAGTCGCGCGGGATGCGGGTGAAGGTCAACCACCCCTTCGAGCCCGATCTGTCGCTGGTCCGCAACGCGCTGACGCTCTCGGAGACCCCGATCAAGGACTACCGTGCCCCGCCGCTTCTGGGCGAGCACACACAGGAGGTGCTGGGCGGCAAGCTCGGCTATGATGCCGGCAAGATCGAGGCGCTGAAGCAGCAGGGCATCATCTGACTCTCTCTGTTCCCGCCGCCGAGAGGCCGGAATTCAGGCGCAGCGCGACTGTTGCGACAGCCATGGACGCGCGCGCCATGTTGGGGCTTGCGTGAAGCTTGCCCACAATCCCCAGCTAATCCCGGTCCATAGTCGCACAGGCTTCCGCTTTGCCTCAGACTCTGTTTCGATCTCTCCACTTGAGTTCGGGGAGGGAAGTGAATGTCCTACACGATCGGGTTCCAGGCCAAGGACCAGAAGGCCGTTCTGGCGACCGAGGCGGCCACCGCCAATCAGGCCGTCGCCATCATTGCCGCGCTGCGGCAGAGCGCTGACGAGATCAAGTTCATCCGCTCACCGCAGGAAGGTGAGATGGGAATCGAGATGCTGCTGCTGCTCGCCAAGGAAGAGGCCGAGGAGATGCCGCAGCGGGCGTAGTTCCCCGCATCCACACTTCGAGCTTAAGCGAACCATGCCGGCTACGATTAGTGTAGTCAGCGGATAGACTCGCTCGAACCGAAGGTGGCCGCCATGAAACGCGAAGCGCTCCGCGTCGAACCGATCTCGTCGTTCCTCGATCGCTGGAAGGCGCCGACCTCGCCGGTGACGCGCGCCGGCAACATGATCTTCGTCTCCGGCCTGCCACCGTTCGACCCCGGCACCGGCGAGATCGCCGTTGCCCCGATCGAGCGCCAGAGCGAGATCATCATGGAGCAGATGAAGCTGTGCCTCGAGACGGCCGGCGCCTCCCTCGACAACGTCATGAAGTGCAACGTCTACTGCACCTCCACAAAACACTTCGCGGCCTTCAACGCGGTCTATGCGCGTTACTTCCCGCATGACGCGCCGGCGCGGATCTTCGTCTGCACGCCGGAATGGTTTGGCCCCTTCGACGTCGAGATTGACTGCATCGCGATGATGTGAGGTGGTGGCTTCACCTCTCCCCGCTTGCGGGGAGAGGTCGGATTGCATCGAAGATGCAATCCGGGGAGGGGGGTACAGGTGCCTCGAAAGTCTCACGCGCGGAGAGAGGCCCCTCACCCCAACCCTCTCCCCGTAAGAACGGGGCGAGGGAGCACACCGTCGCTGCGGCGGCGGCTCGATCTTCAACGCGCATCCCGCACCAATGTACGCGCCGGCGCTTTGCTCTCCGCCCGCCCCGCCGTCAGGGCCATCGTCGCCACGCTGACGACGCGCGCGACCACGTCCTCGACGTCGTCGAGATCGCATTTGCCTTCCGACAGCTTGGTCAGCCGCTCGCTCTCGCGGATGGTGTGATGCGCCATCGCGAGCGCGAAGTTGAGGCCCCAATAGATGTCGACGTCGCTGCGGTCGGGCAGGGACCGTCGCATCGCGCCGGCGAATTTGCGCAAATGGTCGATCTCGCGGTTCTTGATGCGCCGGATCGGCGGCACGGATTCGATCGAGGCGCGGATCATGAAGCGCGCGGCGGTCGAGCGCTGGTTCTCCGGCCCCAGGCAACCGCGCAAGGTCGGCCCGACCAGCGCGCGCAGGATCACCTCGATCGGCGCGCGGCCGCCGCCTTGCTCCTCCGCCGCCTTCAATTCGCGCAGGCGCTCGCGGTTGGTGGCGATCGACCGCGTGACGAACAGTTCCGCGATCAGCTCGTCCTTGGAGCCGAAATGATAGTTCACCGCGGCGAGGTTGACGCCGGCCTCCGCGACGATGTCGCGCAGCGTCACGTCGCCGAAGCCGCGGTCGGCATAGAGCCGTTCGGCGGCGGCGAGAATGGCAGACCTCGTATGATCGCTGGCCATGGATGCCCTCGGGGAGGGAGTTGCAATTCAAACAGTTGTATGAAACTATCGTTTGAAGGCCGGGAAAAGTCAATCCGCAATCGGGACTCGTTCGCAAAAGCGGCTGGGTTTCGGCGGGTCCGCAGCGCCGGCGCATTCGCGCTTGCGGGTCACGCGATGCGGGAGGACAGTCCGGGCAAAAGGACTAGCGAAAGAGAGGAGCGTCCCATGGACTTCGATATGTCGCCCAAGCAGAAGGAATGGCTCGACCGCGTGCGGTCCTTCATGGCCAAGCACGTGCGCCCGGCTGTGCCGATCTACGATCAGCAGGACAAGAGCGGCGACCGCTGGAAGGTGATCCCGGTCCTCGAGGACCTCAAGAAGAAGGCGAAGGCCGAAGGCCTCTGGAACATGTTCATGCCGCCGAGCGAGCATGAGGACGACGAATTCCGCGGCGCGGGACTGACCAATCTCGAATACGCGCTTTTGTCGGAAGAGATGGGCCGCATCACCTGGGCCTCGGAAGTGTTCAATTGTTCCGCGCCCGACACCGGCAACATGGAAGTGTTCATCCGCTACGGCACCAAGGAGCAGAAGCGGAAATGGCTGCGCCCGCTGATGGACGGTGAGATCCGCTCCGCCTTCCTGATGACGGAACCGGCGGTCGCCTCGTCCGACGCCACCAACATCGAGACCCGCATCGAGCGCGACGGCGACCATTACGTCATCAACGGCCGCAAATGGTGGTCGTCCGGCGTCGGCGATCCCCGCTGCAAGATCGCGATCCTGATGGGCAAGACCGACTTCAAGGCGGCCAAGCACCAGCAGCAGTCGCAGATCCTGGTTCCGCTCGACACGCCAGGCATCAAGGTGGAGAAGATGCTGCCCGTGTTCGGCTTCGACGACGCGCCCCACGGCCATGCCCAGGTGCTGCTCGAGAACGTGCGCGTGCCGAAGGAGAACATCCTGCTCGGCGAAGGCCGCGGCTTCGAGATCGCGCAGGGCCGTCTCGGTCCGGGCCGTATCCATCACTGCATGCGCACCATCGGCAAGGCCGAGGAGGCGCTGGAGAAGATGGTGAAGCGGCTCGCATCGCGCACCGCGTTCGGCAAGAAGATCGTCGAGCACTCTGTGTGGGAACAGCGCATCGGCGAAGCCCGGACCAACATCGAGATGACGCGGCTTCTGTGCCTCAAGGCGGCCGACATGATGGACAAGGTCGGCAACAAGACCGCGCAGGCCGAGATCGCCATGATCAAGGTCGCCGCGCCCAACATGGCGTTGAAGATCATCGACGAGGCGATCCAGGCCTTCGGCGGCGGCGGCGTCTCGGATGAAGCGGGCCTTGCCAAGGACTACGCCCACATCCGCACGCTGCGGCTCGCCGACGGCCCGGACGAGGTGCACAACCGCGCCATTGCCAGGCTCGAGCTTCGGAAGTATGCAAACTCTCCAAGTCACTGAGAGGGAGGGCCCGACGGCGCTCCCGACCTGAAGCAACGACAGGGCTTGATCCGGTGACCGCTTGACGCAAGTGCGTCAGCGGTTACCGATTAGGATCATGCTCGATCTGAAATGGTCAGGACTGAAGAGGGAGCGTCACCGTGGCTGACGGCGTCAGGAAAGACGAAGAGTTCTCGGGCACCAAGCCGGTGGAGGAGCGGCATCGTTTCGACGAGCTGCGCCTCGAGGCGTGGATGCGCGAGCACGTCGAAGGTTATGAAGGCCCGCTGGTCGTGCTCCAGTTCAAGGGCGGCCAGTCCAACCCGACCTATCGCCTTAACACGCCGAACCGCTCCTACGTGATGCGCCGCAAGCCGTTCGGCAAGCTGCTGCCCTCGGCGCATGCGGTCGACCGCGAATATCGCGTCATCGCGGCCCTTGGAAAGCAGGGCTTTCCGGTCGCGCGCGCCTATGCGCTGTGCCAGGACGACGGCGTCATCGGCGCGGCCTTCTACATCATGTCGATGGAGGAGGGGCGCGTGTTCTGGGATCCGACGTTGCCGAGCCAGGACAACGATGCGCGCCGAAAGATCTTCACCAGCAAGATCGAGACGCTGGCGAAGCTCCACATGTTCGACCCCGTCGCCATCGGCCTTGGCGACTTCGGCAAGCCCGGCAACTATTTTGCGCGGCAGATCGACCGCTGGACCAAGCAGTACCGGGCGTCCGAGACCCAGCACATTCCCGAGTTCGAGAAGGTCGCCGAATGGCTGCCCAGGACCGTGCCGGAGCAGGCGCGCGTCTCGATCGTCCATGGCGATTACCGCCTCGACAACATGATTTTCCACGCGACGGAACCGCGCGTGCAGGCCGTGCTGGACTGGGAGCTGTCGACGCTCGGCGATCCCATGGCCGACTTCACCTATCTCTTGATGCAATGGATCATGCCGGGCCTCGAGGGTGCCGACCTCAAGGCGCTCAACATCCCGAGCCTGGAAGAGGCCGCGCAGATCTATTGCGACGTCACAAAGATGACGGTGCCTGATCTCAACTGGTATTTCGCCTACAATTTGTTCCGTCTTGCCGGCATCACCCAGGGCATCGCCGGCCGCGTCCGCGACGGCACCGCCGCCAACGCCAAGGCGCTGGAGTCAGCCAAGCGCACCGTGCCGCTGTCAAAGGCCTCATGGGAATACGCGCAGAAGGCGGGCGCGGTGTAGAAACAACGAAGGCGCGGCTGATGGCCGCGCCTTTTTTCTTCGCGGCTGGTTTCGTAGGGTGGGCAAAGGCGCGTAGCGCCGTGCCCACCATCTCTCCGCGATCACACGAAAACGGTGGGCACGCTTCGCTTTGCCCACCCTACGGCACCTACGCTTCGTAGTCTCCGTCATTGCGAGCGCAGCGAAGCAATCCAGGTTCTTTCCGCGGCGGCAGCCTGGATTGCTTCGCTGCGCTCGCAATGACGAGGAGGCGGAATGCGAGACTCGCAATTCACACCGCGCAAGCGCCTTTCGCAGCGACCGAGTCCTTGTATTCCTTGTGTGCCCAATCCGCTCCGGGAGACCCGCGCATGATCGACCACACTACCCTCATCACTTACGTCCTCATCGTGCTCGGTTTCGTCTTCATTCCGGGACCGGCAACGCTGCTCACCATGGCGCGGGCGGCAAGCTCGGGAACGAAGGTCGGCATCGCCACGGGTGCGGGAATCGCCGCTGGAGACCTGGTACACACGGGGATGGCGATTGTCGGACTCTCGGCGATCATCGCCACATCGGCGTTGCTGTTCAGCATCGTCAAATATGCGGGTGCCGCGTTCCTGATCTATCTCGGCATTCGCGCGATGCTGGACAAGGCGCCAATCGAGCTGAACGGCAGCGCCCCTATGATCAGCGCAGGTCGCGCATTCCGAGAGGCCGTGCTGGCCGAAGTGCTCAATCCCAAGACCGCGCTGTTCTTCCTGGCGTTCCTGCCGCAATTCGTCCAGCCGGAGCCAGGATCAACCGCTCTTCAGCTTGCGATCCTCGGCATGGTCTTCGTGCTGCTCGGCCTCGTCAGCACGGTCGTGTTCGCCGTGGGGGCGGGGCGTCTCGGCCAACTTCTTCGCCGCCACCCGGCTGTCGTCAGATGGCAGGGCAAGGTGGTCGGGACCATTTACTGCGCAGTCGGCGTTCGGCTCGCCCTGCAGGAGCGGTGAGGCGGCCAGGCTGGCTCTCGTAGGGTGGGCAAAAGCGCGTAGCTTGTGCCCACCATCTTTGCGCGATCAGGTAATAGTGGTGGGCACGCTTCACTTTGCCCACCCTACGGCAATGCCGCCTAAGACGCCGTCTTCGCACAATGCGCGATCAGCCTTTCCACGAAGCCCGCGCATTTCTCCAGCTCCGCCATCTCCACGAACTCGTCCGGCGTATGCGCCTGCGCTATCGCGCCGGGGCCGATCACCACCGAGGGGATGTCGGCGATGCTGGCGAACAGGCTCGCCTCGGTGCCGAAGGCGACCTTGGCGTGGTCGTTGCGCCCTGCGAGGCTCTTGGCCAGCGTGACGATGGCGGCGTCGGCGGCGGTGTCGAGCGCGGGATAGTCGAGGATCTCCTCGAAATCGATGCCGCAGTCGGCATGTCTCGCCTTCATCGCCGGCTCGATCTCGGCCTTGGCCCAGGCGACGATCGCATCGGTCACCTCCTTGGACTCGGTGATGCCGATGCCGCGGCATTCGAAATCCACGGTGCAGGTATCAGGCACGATGTTCAGCGCTGCGCCGCCATGCACGATGCTGGTGAGCAGCGTCGAATGCGGGACGTCGTAGAGGCTGTCCGCCGATCGCGCAGCCTCGAGCGCCACGGCGCGGCGGCGGATCTCGACGATCAGCTCGGCGGCATATTCGATCGCATTGACGCCGTCGGGGGCGATCGAGGAATGACGCGCGAGCCCGCGGAACGTGGCGCGCACGCCATGCTTGCCCTTGTGGCCGATGATGACCTGCATCTGGGTCGGCTCGCCGATGAAGGCGCCGAGCGGCCTGATCGTCTTCTTCGCGACCTCGTGCAGCATCGGCCGCACGCCGACGCAGCCGATCTCCTCGTCATAGGAGATCGCCAGATGAATTGGCGTCTTGAGTCTCGCCTCCACCATCTCCGGCACCATGGCGAGGCACACCGCCACATAGCCCTTCATGTCGGTGGTGCCGCGGCCGTAGAGCTTGCCGTCGCGCTCCACCAGCTTGAATGGATCATGGCTCCAGTCCTGGCCCCCGACAGGCACCACATCGGTATGGCCCGACAGCACGAATCCCGGCCGATCCTCCGGCCCGATCGTGACCCAGAGCGAAGCCTTCTCGCCGGTGTCGTCGACGATGCGCTCGCCCTTGATCCCGAAGGAGGCGAGATAGCCCTCGATATGGGCGATCAGGGGCAGGTTGGTGCGGTCGCTGACGGTGTCGAACGAGACGAGGTCGGCGAGGAGCTTTCGGATGCGGTCGGGTCTTGAGCTTGGCATTGTCATATTCTGTTGGAGAGCAGGAAGGCTCAGGTGCCTGCAGGAACCATACCAACGTGGCGGGGGGATGGGCAAATCAACACCGCAGCCGTCATTCCGGGGCGATGCGCAGCATCGAGCCATGGTGCGCAATTGCGCACCTGAGAATCCATCGGACCGCACGACGCGCTGTGAAATGGATTCCGGGCTCGCGACTTCGTCGCGCCCCGGAATGACGGGGAGGTCTACCAAACCTTGCGTTGTCCGTCGGGCAAAACACCAAGGCATCGGTCAAGACGAGGCCGATGAAATATTCCGCTTTACCGAAATTCGGAAATGACGTATGAGTCGGCTCAACCCGGCCCAAGGAAGAGGGGCGTATCGCGATCGTCACGAACGCGGGCAGGGGGGTGGTGGACGCGAGCCACATCGGCGCGAAAAGCTTCGCAGGGCGGAGAGCCGTGAGCGAAGAGCTCGTGCCAACGACGGGTGCGGTTCGCGTACGGCAAAATCGTGTGGTCCTGACGCCCGGGGTCTGTGCGTCAAGTCTTGTGGTGATGTGGTTGCCCGACTGGGCGATGCGCATCAGCCATCCGCAAGGTGACGGGGGCAATAGTGCATCGCTCCCCGGGGAGAGCGCGGCATAAGCCGTAAAACCACTGCGCAGGGAAGGCCGGATGTTTGGCTTCACCTGTATGCCGCTGTGCAAATTCTTGTTGCCACCTTTCGCACAGTGGACCGTGGGTGCCCGGCCGGCACCCGGTCTTCCCTGCGCCCTCTTTCAATTGAGGGTGAGGCGACAAGGTATAACTCGGGCGAAATGCGCCGCGAGGACGCGGAAGCGCGTCTGCAACGACACACTCGCTGTCATCGCCCGGTTTAACCGGGCGATCCAGTACTCCGAGACAGTTGTGGTTCAATCGATAGGCCGCGGCGTACTGGATTCCCCGCCTTCGCGGGGAATGACAGTAGCATTTGGAAAGCGATTTTCCTGCCACACCCCGTCATTGCGAGCGCAGCGAAGCAATCCAGGGTCTCTCCGCGGATGCATTCCTGGATTGCTTCGCTGCGCTCGCAATGACGATGCGGAGGCAGGTGTGCGCCAACCTCCGCTCTCGTGCCCCGGCCGCTGCGCAGCACGAAGTGATGCGCTGCAGAGCCGGGGCCCATGCAGCAACGAACGCCGTAGCCTTCCTGGGTCCCGGCTCTGCGCCGCATCGCTTGCGCGCTGCGTCGCGTCCGGGACACGAGTGCGAACTAAACCGGCTTGCCCGTATACGGCATCGATGCCGTCAAGCCGCCGTCCACCGGGAACGCTTGCCCGTTGACATACGAGGCCTCGTCGCTCGCCAGGAACAGTCCCATCGCCGCGAGCTCGTGCGGCTGGCCGGGGCGCTTGAGCGGATTGAGCTGGCCGATCTTGTCCTGGGTGCCGCGCTCCATGGCGCGGTCGAAGATCGGCTTGGTCATGCCGGTCTCGATCAAGCCGGGGCAGACCGCATTGATGCGCACGCCGGTGCCGGTGAGCGAATAGGCCGTCGTTTGCACCAGGCTGATCACGCCGGCCTTGCTCGCGGCATAGGGATGCCCGCTCGCGCCAGCCTTGAGACCGGCAACAGAGGCGGTCAGCACGATCGCGCCGGACTGCTGCTTGACCATATGCGGCATGGCGTATTTCACCGCGAGGAACGGCCCGATGAGGTTGACGCGCAGGATCTCCTGCCAATGCTCGACGGTCTGCTCGGCGAGCGGAACGAGCCCGCCGGAGACGCCGGCATTGGCCCAGATGACGTCGAGCCGGCCGTGCGTCTTCACCGCCTTGTCGATCATTGCGATGACGTCCTTTTCGGAGCCGGCATCTGCAACCATCGCTTCCGCGACGCCGCCGGCCTTTTTGATCTCCTCGACCGTCTCCTTCACAGCTTCGGTGCGATCGACCGCGATCAGCTTGCCGCCTTCCCTGGTGAACAGCAGCGCAGCCGCACGGCCGATGCCGCTGCCGGCGCCGGTGATGATGACGGATTTGCCTTGCAGACGGCCCATGCGTTTCTCCCTTTTTGCTCGCGCACGACGCTTGCCGTGCGACGGAATTTCAAACAAGATTTCAAACGGCAAAGTGTCTTGAGACACGTTCGCTACTCACGTACAGCGACATCAGACGGGATGGAAGGGTTTCGATGGCAGGTGCAGACAAGCCGAATGTGGTCATCACGCGGTGGTGGTGGGTCCGTCACGCGCCGGTGCGCAATGACGGCGGCAACATCTACGGGCAGAGCGACATCGCCTGTGATACCAGCGATACCTATGTGTTCAATGCTGTCGCCAAGGTGCTGCCACATCAGGCGGTCTGGTATTCGAGCAATCTGATGCGCACCCATCAGACCGCCGAGGCGATCTGGGCCGCAGGTTTTCCAAGGCCGGCATCGATGAAGCGGGAGGCGGATCTCGCCGAGCAGAACCTCGGCCGCTGGCAGGGCATGAACCGCGCCCAGTTCATTGCCAGCCGCCCCGTCGGCGCGAGCTGGTTCGCCGACATCAACGAGCCCGCGCCCGGCGGCGAAAGCTTCATGGACCTCTACAACCGCACGCGCCGCACCATCGAGCGGATCAACGCCGAGGCGGCCGGGCAGGACATTATCGCGGTGGCGCATGGCGGCACCATCAAGGCGGCGGTCGGTCTTGCGCTCGGTGACCGGCCGGAGCAGGGGCTCGGATTCGATATCGACAATGTGTCGGTGACGCGGCTCGATCATTTCGCGAGCCCCGAGCGCACCCTTTGGCGGCTGCCGATGGTCAATCAGCAGCCGTGGATCGCGGATCCCGCGCACGCGGCAATGCATCAGCCGGCGGGACCGGAAGTCAAGAAGCTGGCCTGACACTGAATACGAAAATCAATCTGGGAGAGAAGCATGACCTTGTTCGACATGAAGGGGAAAGTCGCCGTCATCACGGGATCGACGCGTGGCATCGGGCTCGCGATCGCCGAGCGCATGGCCGAGCACGGCGCCAAGGTGGTGATCTCCTCGCGCAAGGCCGACGTGTGCGAGCAGGTGGCGAAGGGCATCAACGATAAGTTCGGCAAGGGCACCGCGGTCGCGGTCGCCGCCAACATCTCGTCGAAAGAGAACCTGCAAAACCTCGTCGACGAGAGCAACCGTGCCTTCGGCAAGATCGACGTGCTGGTCTGCAACGCGGCGTCGAATCCGTATTACGGCCCGCTCGCCGGCATTTCCGACGATCAGTTCAGGAAGATCCTGGACAACAACATCGTCGCCAACAATTGGCTGATCTCGATGGTGGTGCCGCAGATGATCGAGCGCAAGGACGGCTCGATCATCATCGTCTCCTCGATCGGCGGCCTGAAGGGCTCGACCATCCTCGGCGCCTACGCCATTTCGAAAGCCGCCGACATGCAGCTCGCGCGCAACCTCGCCTGCGAATACGGCAAGCACAACATTCGCGTGAACTGCATCGCGCCCGGCCTGATCAAGACCGATTTCGCCAAGGCGCTGTGGGACAATCCGGAGAACCTGAAGGCCTCGACCTCGCGCTCGCCGCTCTTGCGCATCGGCATCCCCGACGAGATCGCGGGCGCGGCCGTGTTCCTGGGCTCGAAGGCCGGTGACTTCATGACCGGCCAGACCATGGTGATCGACGGCGGCGCGACGATCAGTTGATGGTCTCGTGTGCCGGACAAGCGCGCTTCAGGCGCGCGCCGATCCGGGACCCAGAAGGCTGCCGACGAGATCGTGGATGCATGGGCCCCGGCTCTGCGCCGCAACGCGAAGCGCGTTGCAGCGCGTCCGGGGCACGAGACCTCACTCCACCGCCGCGTAAACCAAATCCCGCACCAGGGTCCGCGTGTAGTCGCGCTGGCCCGGCCCCTGGCTCATGAACACCGCAAACAGATCCTCCTTCGGATCGATCCAGAAGAACGTACCGGCAATGCCGCTCCAGAAATACTGGCCGACGCTGCCGGGGAAGGGGGCGATACCGGCCTCGCGGCGCACGGCAAAGCCGAGACCGAAGCCATGGCCCGGCGACAGCAGCGTGCCATTGGTGTGCACGCCAGGGCCGAGGTGATCGGAGGCCATCAGCTCCAGCGTCTTGCGGCCGATGATCCTGTTGCCGTCCAGCGTGCCGCCATTGCGCAGCATCAGGCAGAAGCGGGCATAATCCATCGTGGTCGAGACCAGGCCGCCGCCGCCGGACTCCATCACCGGCTGCTCGAGCATGTTGAACAGCGCGACCTTGTCGCCGGTCCAGGGATCGGTCGCGAACGGCTCGGCAAGGCGGCCGGCATTGGCCTGGCTTGTCGAGAAGCCGGTTTCGGCCATCTGCAGCGGCGCGAGCACGCGCTCGGTGAGGAAGGTGCCGAGCGATTTGCCGCTGACGACTTCGATGATGCGGCCCAAAATGTCCGTGGAGCGGCTGTAGTTGAATTCCGCGCCGGGCTGGCAGACCAGCGGGAAGCTCGCCACCAGCGCGGCGTGCTCGGCATTGGTGATCTTGCGGCTGCGGACGCGGGACTCCTGGTAGAGCTTGTGCACGGGGCCGTCGCCCTGGTGCTCGTAGGTGAGGCCGGAGGTGTGGCGGAGCAGGTCCTGAACGGTCATGGGCCGCGCCGGCGGCACCAGCTCCAGCTTGCCGTCCTTGACGATGCCGACCTGCTGGCTCGCGAACTCCGGGATGAACTTTGCGACGGCATCGCTGAGCAGGAGCTGGCCGTCCTCGACCAGCGCCATGATGCCGACCGAGACGATCGGCTTGGTCATCGAGAAGATGCGAAAGATCGAATCGCGCGCCATCGGCGCCGCGCCTGCCGGGCTCTGCTTGCCGAGCGCCTCGAACCAGCCGATTTGGCCACGCCGCGCCACCAGCACGGTGACCCCCGGAACGGTTCCCTTGTCGATCTCGCGCTTGAAGGCGTCCGACATGGCCTGCAGACGCGGCCGCGACAGCCCGAGCGTCTCCGGGCGGGCTTCCGGCAAAGCCGGGGTATGGAGCGCGGTCGGGGCCTGTGGGGCGGCTGTGGCGGTCGCTGTAACGGTCATGGGCACTCCCGATTATTTTTCATTATGGCCGATGGACTGTGGCCCAGAACCCCCGGCACAAACAAGCGAAGCCGGCGCGGTTCACCCTTGCAAACCGGCCGCTCTCTGTGCTTGAAAGCGCCCCTGATCCGCGGCGACGCGGGTTCGTAGGAGTGTAGCTCAATTGGTAGAGCACCGGTCTCCAAAACCGGGGGTCGCAGGTTCGAGCCCTGCCACTCCTGCCAGTCAAATCAATCACTTAGATTAGGACTTGGTAGGGTCTTGGCGGGAAGTCGTCCCGCGTGCGCGCTGGCATGCTGCAGCCCCTGTGCTGGACGTCCCGCGTCAGGGCCCGGCGAGGCTAGCGCGCCGGGGTCCGTTCCGCGTCGGCGGGGATCTGACTGAGATTGACGTTCCGGATGGGAACGCGGCGCAGCAGTGAAAGGATGGTCCCGCCGAGCTCGAAATAGGTGCGCAGCCGCAGCGCGCGGGACGACCCCTTCAGCTCCGCGTTCAGGCTCACCGGAACCTGGACGTAGGTGAGGCCGAGCTGGAGCAGCGAGATCAGGGCACAGATCTGATAGCCGTAGCCGTCGGCCTTGACCGCGATCTGGCGCAGCCATTTCACGGGGTAGACGATCATGCTGTGGTAATCGGACAGCCAGAAGCCGAACAGGCAGTTCAGGATGAACCGCAGCGAATGCGACTGCAATGAGCGGTTGACCGAGCGGTCCGACTGGTTGTCGCGATAGGTAATGACGAGGTCGGCGGCGCCCGCCGCCTTGAACATCCGGGCAATACCTTCGTTCTGGAAGGCGTGATCGCCGGGGATGAGCGTGATGGCATCGAATTTCGCGCGCGACAGCGCATATTCGAAGCCGGCACCGACACCGCGCCGTACGGCATTGTGATGCACGATGATGCGCGGCTCGCCGGCCGCGAATTCGTCCATGATCGCGCCGGTGGCGTCGGTGCTGCCGTCGTCGATCAGGAAGATCTCGAAATCGTCGAGCAGCTCGCGGGCAAGCGGCAGCACGCCGCCGATCGTATCGGCGATCTTGTCCTGCTCGTTCAGAGCAGGAATGACGATCGTAAGCCTTTTTGCCGCCCTGGAAGGTGTCATTTGATACCGCCGTTGCCGGC
The DNA here is from genome assembly GCF_025200865.1 of Bradyrhizobium sp. NC92. Lineage (NCBI taxonomy): Bacteria > Pseudomonadati > Pseudomonadota > Alphaproteobacteria > Hyphomicrobiales > Nitrobacteraceae > Bradyrhizobium > Bradyrhizobium sp. NC92. The sequence continues at coordinate 5,272,543 of NZ_CP104171.1, read as the reverse complement.
CACTCTTTACTGGTGAACCCTCAGCGCAACTCTAGGTCATCTGCGCCGGGCGAACAATGCGACTCGCCGGTATGATCCACACAACCGGCACGAAACCGACGATGTGTGTGTTCCGCGCAACTAGTCGGAAAAATCATAGAGGCTGGTATCACCGATGCCGAAGGCGCGGCGCAGCCGGCCGACGTGAGCTGCCATTTTCCGCCCGGCCGTGGTCGCCGACAAGCCTGAATTGACCCGTTCGACCAGGCCGCGATCGACCAGGATCCCAATTCGTCCCTGGAACAAATCTGGAACCTGCCTTTCGATGATCTCCGAAAGCGGCGCGGTCCGACCGGGGCGGTCGACGAGGCCGAGCAGGATCTCCAGGGACACCGACTTGTACACTGCGCCAAAGGCGAAAACGTAGGCCATGACGCAAAATGCGAATATCGATGCGGCGTCCCAATACTGAAATTGCGGAATCGCGACGATGCCGAGCGCCACGCCGAGACCATGCGAGACGAGTGCGGCGATCGCAAGCAGGGTGACGGGTCCGAGCGGCCATGCGCGAGCGCGGGCCATGATCTGCAAGGCAGGCGCGAGCAGGGCGAAAACGGCAACGGCGATGAGCCCGACGGCGAAGGACATCGTGCCGCTCACCCAAGGCCCGTCGACAAACGAACAAGCTTGGCGAGATGCGCGATCGCTACCCCCTTGGCTGTCGGGACCAGCCTGCCGTCTGCCGTGATCACCATTCCCGCGCCGACCAGGAGCTTCAGGCGGTTGTGCGCGAACGTGCCGAGATCTCCGCCCTGCATGTACGCCTCGGCCCATTGCTCCAGGGTGAGGGGACGTTCGGCCTGGACGAGGGACGTGAGCAGCGTCAGCGTAAAGCCCCAGGCCAGCAGGCTGAACAGGATGTAGCAAAACATCATCGCTGTCCCCAACAGCAGGAGACCGCCAAGCACGTCCGCGAGCTGGCGTTGCCCCGGAAGCGCGAGACAGGCGATCGCGTAGAGCACGACGATGGTGACGCAGCCCAGCCGGAAGCGGCGGCCCGATCCGCCGGTGGCGGCGATGCGCGCGTAGCACAGCAACAGCAATGGAAAGGCGATGCTGAGACCAATCGCAGCGGCTTGCGCAGGGCCCGGGAGCATGTTCATCGTGGAAAATCGTCCCGGACGCCTCTCAGGCCCAGCCAGAGCAAAAGTCTATAGGAGGTCGCATTTTTGCGGTCAAGGGAGCCCCGGCGCCCCGGCCTTGCGGTCGTCCCGTGGGCGTGCGAATCCTCGCCGACGATGTCCTCCCTTTCCCCTCCGAGCTTGCCCCCGTTGCTGCGAGCGATAGCCATCCTGATCGTCGTGTTGCTGGTTGCACATGCGCCGATGCTCCTCAATGACGGCCTCTTCATGGACGACTGGCTGGTGCTCAAGCCGCGTCCGGACTATTTCATCGACATCGATTTCCTGCTGAATGGCGCCGGCCATCCGATTTTCTACAGTTACGACAGGTTCGCGAACTGGACCGGCGCCCCGGTCGTCGTGATGGTATCGCTGGCGCTCGCCGGAATCGTCTTCGGCGCGGTGTGTCTGATGCTGACGGCGACACGGCTCGGTCTGCTCGATCGCGCCGAAGCGGTCGGCTTCGCGCTGATCGTCTGGACCTATCCCGGGTATCAGCTGTGGGCGGGCAAGGCGAACGCGGTCTACGTGTTCAGCTTCGGGCTATTGTTCATCGGTGCATGGCTGTTGACGCTCGCCTTCAGCGCCGTCGGCCTGCGGCGCGTGCTGCTTCGTGTGCTCGCTTCGCTGGTGTTCCTGCTGAGCTTCGCGCTCAACTCGACGATCGTGCTGTATGCCGTCGTGATGTTCGGCCTGTTCGTTGCGATATGGCGGAGCGGAGACGCGGCGCATGGCTTCGTTCGCCGGACATGGCTCGCAGCCTGGCGCTGTGTCCTGCGCTATCCGGAATTGGTGGTGCTTCCGCTGGTCTATTGGGGCACGCTCAATATCTGGTTCAAGCGGATCGGCGTCTACGCACAGCACTATGGCGCCCATTTTCCGACGCTCGGCGAGTTGGCGCGAGGGTGGTCGGCGTTCTTCGCCGCCAGCTACAGGGATGTCCTCACCCACGCGATCCGCGCCGCGATTCAGGTTCCAGCGCTCTTCATCGCGGCTGCAGTCCTCGTTGGAATCGTGTTGTTGCTGCTGCGTCGGGACGCGAAGACGACCGCGTCCAGAAGCGCGATCACCGTGCCGCTCGCACTCGCCGTGGTCTTGTTCCTCGCATTGTCGTCACCGTATCTGATCGCCGGCCTGCGGCCGTCTTCCGTGCATTTCTATGAGAGCCGTCACCTGCTGATGTTCGGCGTGCCGCTCGCGCTGACACTGCTGGCGTTCAAGCGACAGGCCGAACGATGGACGGGCCCCGGCGCCGCCCTTGCTGCGATATTCGGGGCAAGCCTGATCGTGTCGATCGGCATGCTATGGAGCGACTACGTCTTCATGCAGGCGAGAACCCTGAAACAGCAGGCCTTGGCGCGCGACCTTGCCAGCCGGGTGCAGCCGGCGGCGACGGTTTATGCGCTCGATGATGGTTTCTTCGACTACCCGTCGCGGCACGTGCCTTTCGGTGTCGCCGAAGTCACGGGCATGCTCCGCCTTGCCTGGGGCAATCAGCCGGTCTTCGGATTTGCCCTGCGTGCCGAGCGGCCCGACATCCTCCGAGAGATGGACGAGGCGCGGAAGGCTCCGGGAAGTGCGTTCCGTCATTTCGATCCGACGGGGCCGCAGGCAACCATCTCGCTGCAGCCGGGGCCGGGAGCCGCGCCGAACCACATTTTGGCACGGAAGTACTACGTGTGTCGGTTGCTGGCGCGCTGCGATGTTGCGGAATTGCTCTCCCAACTTGCAGAGGTCACGATCAAGCTTGGCCCGATCGGCGGCATCCTGCCGCTCGACGGCGCAAGCAAGAGTGTCACGCCTAGCCGCTGACTTGCCGCTTCCAGATCGCCTCGGCCAGCGCGATGTCGGTCACCGAATCTGCGCCGGACGCAAGCGGCGTCCTTCGTTCGACGATGTCGGCGACGAAAGCATCAGCCTGACGCCGAAACGCCCAGCTGCCTTCACCCGTCAAGCGCGTGATTTGTCCGCCCTGGTCGAGGATGACCTCCGCCTCCCGCTCGGCAAAGGGCGGGGGCAGTTCGATGGTCACCGCGCCGTGCTCGAAATCGATCGACAGCCCCTCGCGCCACGCACCTTCGGGCCCGTTAGCAAGCTGCAGCACACAGGCAACGCCGTCGAAGTCGAGCGTCACCGTCGCAGTGCCAGTAGTCTCGACGGTGCTTTTGGCGACAGTCGGCGACGATCCGAGCAGGTAGCGCGCGAGGTTGATGATATGGCTGAACACGTTCAGAAAGTTGTCGTAGCCAGGCCGCAACGCGCCCGGCATCCAGTCGGGACCATCCTGCCAGAGCTCGAGCCCGTCCGGCCGGGTCTCGCCGGTCATGACGAAGTTGTCCTGCGATCGGCCGGTGTCGCCGCCGAAGCACCAGCCTCTTGCTCCGACGACGCGTCCGAGCGAGCCGTCCGTGCGCAAGCGCGCCAGCTCGGCCAGCGCGCGTGCCACACCGGCATCGTGACGCTTCATGTAGCCGATGCTGTAGACGACGTGCTGTCGCCGCGCCGCTTCGACCAGCGACGCGGCCTGAACCGTCGTGTAGGCCATCGGCTTCTCCGACAGCACGTTCCGGCCACTTTTCAACGCGTCCAGCACGATCGGGCCGGTGGCTCGCCGCTTCGTCACGACCACCACGGCGGACACCGCAGCGTCCGCGAGCAACTCGCGGTGCGAGCCGTAGACTCGCGAGATACCGAATTTCTGCGCGGCGGCGGCCGCCAGATCGGGCCGGAGATCGGCGATCGCGACGACGCGGCAGGCAGGATTGGCGACGAAATTGGCGAGGTGGCACATCTGGCCGACCATCCCCGTTCCGATGATGCCAATGCCTGGCCTCACTGGCTATGATCCCTCGAAGCGCTTCCGCATGACGAGGAAGTGCGCCGGCTGTCCCCAGGTGTTGATGAACGCCGGATCAGTCTGGGTGAGGGCAGCGACCGCCGACGCATCCCGCCGCCCGATCGCGCTGAAGATGCGATGGAAGCTGTCGAGCGTGGCAACGATCGTTTCGATGTCCGAAGCATCGTCGGCGAGAATGTCCGTCGTCCGGATCGCCTCGCGTAAGGATGCAAGGTTCGCGACCGCGCGCGGCAGGCTCTCGCCGAAGGGGTCGTCGATCATCGCATCGACGTCGAGAACCAGCGTTTCGATCGATGCCGAAATCGCCGCCGCCGCATCGGCCTTGCCGACCAGGTAGAGCTTGCGTCCGCCGAGGAAGCTGAGACGGCTGCGGTCGAGATGGCGCGCCGCGCGCCGCAGCTTCTCGTCCGGGGAGAGAACCTTCTTGTGCCAGTAGACGTCCAGGCTGTCGCGATAGGCTGGCCACGCCGAATGGATGTCGAATCCCTGTGCATGCGCCGCCGTGCACAAGGCCGTTGCGTCGAGGAAGTACCGATGCCGGACGAACGGATTTTCGAGCACGTCCATCAGCCAGGATTCGAAGCTGCGGGTATGCGGAATGCTGTTCCACTTCGCCTCGAACAGCGACTTCGCCGTCTCCAGCGCCGGACGGCCCGTCAGAGCCTTGCCGGCCGCATGGATTGCCTTGAGCGCGAGCTCGAAGAAGCCGCCATAGCGCTCGTAATACGACACGATGGCGAAACCGTCCGGATTGAGCAGCCGGTGGAAGACGCCGAGCCAATTTTCAGTCGGCTGCACGGTGTAAATGAAACCTTCGGCATCGATGATGTCGTAGCGGCGCTCGCTGCGAAATCCTTCGACGTCGGCCAATGCGAGCTCGCGCAGACGCTCGGTCAGGCCAAAATGCGCGAAATAGGCCTCGATTTTCGGATGCGCATGCCGGTTCGGTTCGGCGAGCGTCATGTTCGCGCCCCAGCCGGCGAACACCAGCGCGTTCTCACCGGAATCAGGACCGAATTCGAGCACCTCCGCATCGCGGAACAGCCGCGGCGGCAGCACCAGCTTGTCTGAAAACAGCTCGCGCCGCTGGCTGGCATATGCGTCGAGTTCGGCGGCCGATTTGAAATTCCCGAACGTCGGTAGGACGTCCTGACGTTCGTAGTAATTGAAGAGCTTCTCGTCAGCCATCCCGCGGCGTCCCTAACCCAAGGCCGCCTCGAGCCGGTCGAGCTCGCTCCAGATGTCGGAGGGCGCGAAGATCGAGACGATGTGTAGCGGCCGCTTCGCGTTCTCGCGCAGCCGGCTGCTGACCTTGGCTTCGTTCTCCTGGTTCACGGCGAGGAGGCAGACGAGCGGATCCGACTTGCCGGCGAGCTCGTCCGGTGAACGGATCGGTATGCCCGTGCCGGGTAGGAACAGCCCCTGGCGCTCCTTCTGGTCGTCGACCGAGAGATCGACGAGATCCGCCAGTTCATGCGCGTTGGTGAAGGTGCAGGCGCGGCAGCCCGCGCCGTAGATGGCGATCTCGGCGCCGCTCGCGCGGGCCTTGGCGAGGATCGGCCGCAGGCGCGCGCCGTATTCCCTTGCGCGCCGACCGAATTTCTCGCCGACGCCAGCGGGCGCAGGCGGCGGCGTCACGTCACGCGTCGCACGACGGGCGGCGATCGCGAGGCTGCCGCCGCTGAAATTGTACTTCTTCACGGAGACCGCCTCGAAGCCGTGGCGAGCCAGCAGCGCCAGCAGGGTCGGCTCGGTGAAGTAGCTGACGTGCTCCTCCCACAGGACCGAGAGGTCGCCCGCCGTCGAACCGGGATCAAAGTCGGGCACGTCGATGAACAGCAGCCCTTCGTCGCTGAGCGCGATCTTCACGCAAGCGAAGAAGTTCTCGAAATCGACGATGTGCTCGAGCACCTGGCGTGAGACGACGAGGTCGAACTTGCCGGACTGAGCCACCGCGTCGTGGGCCATCTCCGGACTGAGCATGTCGGCATAGACCTTGATGCCGCGCTCGCGGGCGATCTTGCCTGAGACCGGATTCGGTTCGACACCGACCATGACCTTGGTGCCGCGCTCGCGAAGCTTGTCCATGAACAGGCCGTCGTTGCAGCCGATCTCGAACACGGATTGATGCTTCGAAAACTTCGCGATGGTGTCGAGCTCGTCGACCTGGTGCGGCTCCGGCTTCCAACTGCTGAAATTGTAGTTGAACTGCCGGTATAGGATGTCTGGATCGATCGGCTTGACGATCTGCGGCAGGCCGCATTCGCCGCACGCCAGCACCTCGAACGGATAGCGTTCCTCCTGCTCGTTTCGGCTATGCCGAAGCCGATGCGCAATCGGCATCAAACCGAGGTCGATGACCGGTCGCAGGTCGGTCGAATGGCAGAGGCGGCAATGGTCGGTCACGGCTCTAGCTCTTTGCAGGAAAGCAAGGGAACATCGGCGCCCTGAAACGGTACGCGGCGCAGTTGAAGCCTATATAGTGCAACGGGCCGTGCTACAATTCTTAAGTTGCCGATGCTGGCGCCGATTCGTGGTCCTCGGACATGGCGCTTCTGGGGAGAGGGCCGGCGGCCGTGGCGAGGCTCAGAAGCATTGGGATAGCTGGCCGAGGACATCGAGATCTCCACGTCTGCTATTCGGTGGTAGACGGTGCTTGACCACCTCGAATGGTTCGACGCCGTATGCCTCCCGGTAGATCTCTTTCGATCTTGTCCTGAGCGCTGAGATCGCGGTCGCGTCTTCCGGACTTAATGATTGATCACCTTGCGTCCACGTCAATAACCAATACTCCGGGGTCTCGCGACGAACAGCAAAACGTCGCACGAGTTCGTCCTTTTGAAACAGGTCGGAGAAACCGTTGACCCAAAAGTCGCAATTGTTCTTCTGGACGTAGAATAGTTTTACGCCTAGTGATCGAAGCGCGGCTTCCGCCGTTTCGGCGCTTCCGAGTGCGATCTTCGCGAAATCGCGTGCGACGTCGCTCTCGTAGGTATGAATGATCTTGCCGCGCGTGAGCAGCGACGAGAAATAGCAGGGCACCATGGCGCGATAACCGTTGAGCGCGAGGATGCGATCCGAGCCCGTCGATTGCTCCAGCTCGTCACACCGCTTCCAGTCCTGGGTGACCCGAGGCATATGAGTGAGAGGAGTTCCCCCCACGAAGGTGATGGCCTCATCAACTTTGAAGCTCTTCCAGGGATGCGCTGCCGTCATCCAGGTGCCGGCGAGCAAGATGGCAGCGAGAGCGGCATGGGGAGCGAGGCGGTCGCTGAACCAAGCCGGCTTGAAGCGTCGCGCGACAGCCAATCCCCAGTAGGCCATGCCGACGGTCGCAAGCGGGAAAAGCGCGTTCACGTGGACCGACAATCTCATGAGGCTCGGAATATTCAGCGCCATGTCCAGCAGCCGGACGCTGGCGACATAGGCCACCACGACAAAAAGTCCCGCGGGATTGGGCAGCGGCGCGAGCTTTTGGGATTCCGGGCGATCGGAACGAAGCTTTGAGTCCACGAAAGCGACGGCATAGGTCGCCAGCGCGAGGAGCAGCGCGACCGCGAGAACGGACCTGGCCTCCCTGAGGAAGGCGACGAAGCCCGATTTGCTCAGAAAGTCGGTGACCTCCAGCGACTGTGACACCACGAAATAATCCAGAAGATCGAGGCTGCCGAACTTCGAAAAGCGTTCGAGTGAAACGACGTGCCGGAACAGAGAGTATGGATTCGTCGCGGGGATTCCGAGGTAGAGGTAATTGATCGAGAGACTAAGGATGCAGCCCGCGATCGCCCCCGCGCCCAGCAGGACGCTGGTGATGAAGCCGGATCGGTCGCGCTGAACCGCCTTGGCAAACGCGCCCAACGACGAAATCACGAAGACCAGCGCTGCGTACGGTGGATAGGATGCCGCGACGGCGATGGCGCAAATCCCTGCGGCGAACTTGTCGCGTTTTTGGGACGTTCGCGCAACGACAAGCAGGAAATAGACAAAGAACGCCGCCGTCTGAAGGTGGTACTTGCCGAATTCCATGATGTAGAGGCCGGGCGAGACGCGCGGCATCGTTCGCGGCCACGCAAGTCCGAGGATCGCCAGCGCAAGTGCAATCGGGATCGCCGCATCCTCCCAACGGCGTCCGAGCGCCTGCCACGGCAGAACGATGCGGGCGAGCTCAAAAATGACTGCACCGATTGCGACGAAATAGAGGAAGGAAACAATCTGCGCGACGTGGGGAGGCAAGAACGTCGCAAACATCAAATGCAGGCCGTTGCCGTGGCCGATCTCGAAGTCGGAGAAGATGGGATTGTCAGCTGCAAGCCAGATGCTGTGATTTCTCGCGACCTCTGCAAGATAGGGCGCATAGAGCTGCTGAACGTCGGTCGAAATGACGTCGGGTATGACGGCTCTGTCGATGAACACCGTTACGAGGAGCCAAAGACCCAGTAGCGAAGTTGCCATCAGCGGCAAGGTCAGCGCGAATTTTTGCGGCTTCCTGCAGCTGCGGCTATCCCACAGCAGCACGAGGGTCGCAAATCCGAGGACGATTTGGGGGTACAGGACGGAGAGAGCGCCGAAGCCAAATCCCGTCAAGATGAGCGCGGCCGCGCCGACGAAGAACTCGTCGACGCGTTGAGTGGGTTCGTGCCTGATGAGCGAGAACGTCAGGCGACCGGTCGCCATGACGAGCCAGCCGAGATACGGCGTCAGCGCAATCCAGGCGAGGACGTAAAATCGCGTCGTCCAGCCGCCATCGAAGAGCAGGGTGCGGTAGGTGCCCGTTCGGTTGACGAACCAGATGGACAGTGCAGCAGGCACGAGAATGAGGATACGCAACGACCACGTTTCGACGATGGTGCGCAGGCGCAGCTCGGCGGCTACCACCGCTTGATCTTGTCTGGGGTCGCCCATGCTAGACCGGCGCTGCATCGGCTCGTTCGGTGACGGTCCGCGCCTGGTCGGGGCTGAAGCTGGCGCGCTCCGGCGCGATCAGCCATACCAGCCCGCCGAACAACCCGACGATCAGGGCGCCAAGTCCCAGCAAGACCGATATCGCGAGTGCCTTGTCAGATGCGATTCCGGCAAGACCGAGCGCAGCGACCATAGCGCCTTCGCGCACGCCCCATCCCCCGATCGAGATGGGAATCGCAGAGGACAGGATGACGAGCGGGACCAGGACGAAGGCGTCGAGTGCGGAGAGCGGCGCCTGCAGTCCGATCGCGAGGACATAGCAGGTCGCGACGGTGATGAGATGGACGGCGATGGCAGATCCGATCAGCATCGCTCGCCCCTCGGTCGCCAGCAACGGAGCTCTGATCAGCATCGCGAACTGCACGACCCTGGCCGGCACGGCCACGACCACGCGCGGCGGCCACCGGTCCAGCGTGACCAGGGCGATTGCGCCGAGGCATGCGACCGCCAGAATGATCGCGATCGCGAACAGGAGCGAATTGTCGGGGACGCGCGCCAGCAGGAACGGCAATCCCGCCAGGAGGATGAAACCAAGACCCAACAGGCCGAGAAAGCGGTCAGCCACGATGCTGCCGATCGTTTGCGACCATTGCACGCCCTGCCGCCGGAGCATCCAGATCCGAACCGCGTCACCGCCCGCGGGTAATACTTGATTGAAAAAATTGCTGACGATGAGAATGCGCCAGCCGGGCAGCCAATCGAGCGGTACGTTCATGGCACGGAGGATCAGCATCCAGCGGTGGCAGAGGACGAAGGTCTGGGCGAACAGCAGCAGCACCGCAAGCGCAAGCACGTTGAGATCGACGGCGAGAAGATCGGCTTTCAGGGTCGACGGATCCTGACCGCGCAACAGCAACACCAGGATCCCGATCGACACCGCGAACTTGACCAGGGTAACCAGTGCTTTTGCAGGCAACTTCATCGTCTGGTGTCGTCCTCGATCATTCACGGTGCGATCGTCGAAAGCGGTCGAAATCTATGGTCTCGCCAGATGCTCCGCAGCGAGCGCGCCAGTCCGTGTGACGTAGTCCTGGACCTCGGCGGCGTCGCCGCCATCCGGGGCCCAGTCGGGAAATGCCGTGCGTGAAGGATCGAAAGGGCCGGCGGTGGTTTCGTGAAACACCAGCCATTCCGAGGTGATCAGGATCGAGTGGAAGACCTTTTCGGGCATGCGGTAGTAGCAGCGTTTGCCCTGACCGTAGGGCGCCATCTCGAGCACTTCGCGAATGCGGCCGTCATCCTCGAAGATCACGACCTGCGCGGTGCCCTCGATGACGTGGAACGATTCAGGCTTGCCAAGGTGCTTGTGCGGCCGCACATACGCCTCGCGATGGTGCACGATCAGCATCTCGTGCAGGCCCGAGGCGGGATCGGGATGCGTGCACAGCCGGCTGCGCAGGCGCGGGTTGCCGGCGGCGATGCGCTTCAGCTCCGCGATCGTGGCATCGTCCGCGGTGACGATGGCGTCGTTGGAATAGTACACTTCCGGATTCTGTGCGCGCAATGAGGTCGGCCGGCGCCGGCCTGTTTCATTCGAAGAAGATGAACCCATGGTCGCCCCGGTACCCGCATTTGTCGTAGATCCAGGCCCATGTTTGCGGGCCGTGAAAGCTCAGGCAGGTGAGCTGCCAGTAAAGCAGATTCGCCTTCTCCCGCTCGTTGCGGAAGGATTCGACCATCAGATATTTCGAGGTGCCGCGTCCGACGCGCTCGATCTCAGGTACGGCGCGGAACACGTCCTCGAGCGGAAGATTGTGCAACACGCCAAGCGAGACGACGAGATCGAAGCTGTGGTCGGGGTAGGGGAGCGCGACGGCGCTGCCGACGTTCAAATGCGGCCGCACCTCCTCCTTGGCGTTGGCGATGCCGTACTCGGAGATGTCGATGCCGGCGATCCTGAGGTCGGGGACGAGCTGGGCGAACTCGTAGAGCAGGTAGCCCTTGCCGCAGCCGACGTCGAGCACGCTCATGCCCGGCTTGATGCCGTAGCGCTCGATCAGGGTCTGGGCCAGCGGGCGCCACCGTCCGTCATAGCGATAGCCGCCGTAGCCGTAGCGCCGCTCGCCGTCCCAATAGTCGCGTCCCCATTGCCGGGCGACGGTGGCGGATTCCGCCTTGTCGTGCTCGACCACGCGCTGGACGTAGTCCCGCCTCATCGATGCGTGCATCGGCTGGAGCAGGTTGATCTCGGTCATGGGGGCCAACCAGTCCGCGGCATCGTCACAGGATGGTTGCGAACTTGTTGACGAGCAGGATGTCCTCGACGGCCTGGATGTCTTTCTGCGACGCCAGCGTGATCTCCTCGACCGCCGCGTGAAGGTCGCAGCCCTCGCGCAGCACGCGGTCGTAGATCTGCCGCCGCCGAGCCTCGTCGGGCGGCAGCATGAAGATGCTGTAGAGAATTAGTCCACGCAGCTGCGGCAGCTCGTCCAGGATATCTTCCAGCACCATGTAGCTGCCGGGCATGGTGTGCTCGGCGGCGCTGAGGAGATATTGCAGGTTCTTCCGCCGCGCATAGTCGCGGATCACGATGTTCTGGACGTGCTGGGGGGTGCGGCTGCCGTTCAGCGGCCTGGCGCCGATGTAGCCGCGGTGGCCGGCTCGCTCAGCCATGGAAGCCTCCTGGCAACTTGTACTGCATGCCGACCCGGGTTGCCGGGCGCAGCAGGATCGGCTCGAAGAACTCGCCGAAGCGCTTGTCCGCATAGGGCGACATGATGCTCTTGAAGCGGCAGTTCATGCTCCAGCGCGTGCCGGCTTCCTCGTTGACGCGATTGCCGTGCATCAGGGTCTGGTTGAACAGCATCACGTGACCGTAGGGGATCTCGATGAAGGTCGCGTGCGGCTTGATGGTCTTGTACAGCTCTTCGGCGCTGCGCAAGGCCGCCATGCGGTCCTGCATCTCGCCGTTCAGGGACGGCGGCAGCAGGTACATCGACTTGGTGCGATGGACGTCGACCAGCGGCACCCACACCACGACCTCGAACGGCGAGTCGCCCGACCAGACGTCGGAATGGGTCGCGAGCAGCGAGGAGCTGTCGCCGGGAAGCTGGATGCTGAGATTGACGCGGCGCTGCATGCAGAGCTCGTTGCCGACGATGGTCTCGATCGTCGAGCGCGCCAGGCGGAAATAGGTCGGGCGGAACCAGGGCTCGGCGTTGAGGCCGTTGAAGACGTGCAGCCGCAATCCGTTGAGATCATCCACGCTCACCCGCGTGTGGATCGTGTCCAGCATCGCGTAGGGATCGTTGCTGTGCGGCAGCTTCAGGTAGTCGGCCGCGAGCTCGGCGGCGCGGCGCTGGATCCGGTCGAGCCCGGCGCGATCGTCGGCCGGCGTGGTGACGAAGCCATCGTCGATGAAGCGTTGCGCCAGCGCCTGCTCGTCGGCGTGCAGGAAGTCCGTGTCCGTCATGCAAAATACTCCCGGGCGGTCGCGCAAATATAGCTGATGTCGGCGGCCGACAGGAACTGGTTGATGGGAAGCGTGAGGATCTGGTCCGCCTGCCGTTCCGTCACCGGGAACGCGCCGCGGCCATGGCCCAGATGCGCCGCTGCCGGCTGCAGGTGGATCGGGACCGGATAGTGAATCGCAGTCTCGATGCCCTTGTCGGCAAGATATTTCTGGAAGTCGTTGCGCCGCTCGGTCTGCACCACGAAGGTATGGAAGGTGTTGAACTCGATGTTCCGGCAGGGCGGAATGAACAGGGGCAGCCCCGCGAGCTCGGCGCGGTATTGCGCGGCGTTGCGCCGCCGGCGTTCGATCACCGAGGGCAGATGACGCAGGCGAATGCGCAGCACCTCGGCCTGCAGCGTGTCGAGCCGCGACACGATCCCCCATTCCTGGACGTCGCTGCGGTTGATCAGGCCGTGATTGCGCAGCCGGCGGATTCTTGCGGCAAGCTCCGCATCGGCGGTGACGAGGAAGCCGGCATCGCCGGCGGCATTGAGATTCTTCAAGGGGTGGGCGGAGAAGCAGCCGAACGTGCCGAGGGTGCCGCTCATGCGCCCGTCATAGTTCGAGCCGACCGCTTGGGCGCTGTCCTCGATCACGGCGAGCGCGTGCTTGGCCGCTATTGCCATCAGCGGAGCCATGTCGGCCATGCGTCCGGTCAGATGCACCGGCATGATCGCCTTGGTGCGCGGTGTGACGGCGGCCTCGACCGCGGCCGGATCGATGTTCTGGTCGGGCAGCACGTCGGCAAACACCGGCGTGGCGCCGACGGCGATGATCGCGGCGGTCGATGCCACGAACGAGTTCGGCGGCGTGATGACTTCGTCGCCGGGGCCGATGTCGAGCGCCCGCATGGCGAGGATCAGCGCGTCGGTGCCCGAATTCAGCGTCACGACATGCGGCGAGCCGAGATAGGCGGACAATTCCTCCTCGAGCTTTCCAACCGCGGCGCCGCCGATGAAGTCGCCGCGGGAAAACACGCCCTCGACCGCCTGCATGATCTCGGCGCGCTCTTCCTCGAACTGCGCGGGAAGATTGACGTAACCGATGCGCCGGCGGCCGGTGTCAGCGTCCATGGCAGAACTTCCTGACGGTCTCGATGACGCGGTCCTGCTGGGCGCGCGTCAGGTGCTGGTCGACCGGGAAGCTGATGACTTCCTTGGCGTGGCGGTCGGTGACCGGGAACGTGCCCGGCGCGTAGCCTAGATGTTTCAGGCCTTCCTGCTGATACAGCGGGATCGGATAGTGGATCTTGGCCTCGATGCCGTTATCCAGACAGTACTTGTAGAGCTCGTCGCGGCGTTCGGCGAACACCATGTAGAGATGGTAGACGTGCTTCACGTTGGGACGGCGCGGCGGGATGCGCAGGCCGGGCAGGCCGGCGAGACCCGCATCGTAATAGGCCGCATTCTCGATTCTGCGGCGCGTGATCTCGCTGGTCTGGCCGATCAGCCAGTTGCCGACCACGGCCTGCAAGGAATCGAGCCGCGAGTTGCAGCCGAGGACCGCGATCTCGTCGCGGTTCTTCATGCCGTGGTTGCGGATCAGGCGCAGCTTCTCGTTCATGCCGTCGTCATTGGTGACGACGACGCCGGCATCGCCCCAGACGTTGAGGTTCTTGAGCGGATGCAGCGAGAAGCCGGCCGCGATGCCGTGGGTGCCGGAGCGTTTCCCCGCAAACTCCGACAGGATGCCCTGGCAGGCGTCCTCGACCACCGGCAGGTTGTGACGCTGCGCGATCGGCATCAGCTTGCCCATGTCGGTGACCTCGCCGGTCAACTGGACCGGTATGATCGCCTTGGTCTTGCCAGTGATCGCAGCCTCGACCTGGTCCACGTTCATGCAGAAGGAATCGTCGCAATCGACCAGGACGGGCGTCGCGCCGGTTTCCGCGATCGCGCCAACGGTGGCGATGAAGGTGTTGGCGGCGGTGATGACCTCGTCGCCATGACCGATGCCGAGCGCCTTGAGCGGCAGCTTGAGCGCGTCGGTGCCCGATCCGACGCCGATGGCGTGACGGACGCCGATCAGCTCAGCGAAGCGCTTCTCGAATTCGGCGACGGGCTTGCCAAGGGTGAAGTCACCGGTCGCAACCAGCCGGCCGATCTCGGCGAGGATCGGTGCGGGATCGGCGAATTGCTCGAGCAGATAGGAATATCGAACGTCGTACATGTGACCCGTCAGGTGGAATGAAGTTGAGGAGCGGAAGTGTGCGACGCCGCGAGCGCATGCTCGATCGAGGTCGCGATGGCGCTGGCGGAGAGCCCGTGCTTCTTCAGCAGCGAGTCCTGCGAACCGTAATTGTGCATGAAGCGGTCCGGCAGCGACAGCCGCAGGATCGCAGGGAAACCGGAGCCGAGCTTGTCGATCAGCGCCTCCGCGACCGCGCTGCCGAGGCCGCCGGAGGGCACGTGCTCCTCCAGCGTGACCAAGAGCTTGGTGCCGCGGATCGCCTGCAGCAGCGCTGCGGTGTCGAGCGGTTTCACGGTATGCACGTGCAGGATGCCGGCGCGAATGCCTTGCGCGGCGAGCAGGTCGGCCGCAGCGAGGGCGCGCTGGAGCATGATGCCGGTGGTCACCATGAGGACGTCGCCCTGCGGGCGCATCAGGATGGCCTTGCCGATCTCAAAACCGTGCTCGGCCTTGGAGACGATGGCATCGCCGCCCTTACCGAGCCGGATGTAGATCGGACCCTTCCAATCCAGCGTCTGCTCCATCATGCGCGCGGCTTCATCGGCATCGCACGGGCAGATCACCGTCATGTTCGGCAGCGCCCGCATGATGGCGATGTCCTCGATCGCCTGGTGGGTGGGACCGAGCGGCGCGTAGACGAGGCCGCCGCCATTAGCGATCAGCCGCACCGGCAGATTGTGCAGGCAGAGATCGACAGCCACCTGCTCGTAGCAGCGGCGGGTGAGGAAGGTCGCGATGGTGTTGACGTAGGGCACGAAGCCCTCCATCGCGAGACCTGCCGACATGCCGATGATATGCGCTTCCGAAATGCCCTCGATCAGATGGCGCTTGGGAAACTCCTTGCTCATCGCGCGCAGCGTGCCGGCACCGGGATCGGAGCCGATGTAGAGCACACGCTCGTCGCGCGCGGCGAGCTTGTGGACCATGTTCATCGCGGTGTTGCGCATGGGGAGCCGATCAAAAATCGCCGACGGCGACGCGAATGGCGTCGAGCTCGCTGTCGGTCAGCTTGTTCTTGTGATGCCAATCGGCATTGGATTCCGCAGCCGGAAGACCCTTGCCCTTGACGGTATGGCAGATGATGGCGCTAGGCTTGCCGGCCACGGCCGGGACCTGCTTCAGCACCGTGCGCAGCGCGCCGACGTCGTGGCCGTTGACCTCCTGCACCGCGAAGCCGAAGCTGCGCCATTTGTCCGCGAGCGGCTCCAGCGGCAGCACGTAGTCGGTGGGGCCGTAGCTCTGCAGCTTGTTGTAGTCGATCAGCGCGACCAGATTGTCCAGGCCGTGCTTGGCCGCGCCCATCGCAGCTTCCCACACCGATCCCTCGTTGATCTCGCCGTCGCCGAGCAGCACGAAGGTCCGGTAGCTGCGCTCGCGCATGCGGGCGGCAAGCGCAAGGCCGACGCCGATCGACAGACCGTGTCCGAGTGCGCCGGTCGAGGCCTCGACGCCGGGCACCATGCCGTATTCGGGATGCCCGCCCAAAATGCTGTCGGAGCCGCAAAAGCCCTCCAGCTCCGCCAGCGGGAAGAAGCCGCGGTCGGCCAATAGCGCGTAGAGCGCCAGACAACCATGTCCCTTGCTGAGGATGGCGCGGTCGCGATCGGGATCGCCCGGGTTCTGCGGGTCGATCCGCAGCACATCGTCGTAAAGCACGCGGACCATCTCGATCAGCGACAGGGCAGGCCCGACATGGCCGCGTCCCGCGGAACGGACCGAACCGAGGACCAGGCGGCGCAAATACAGGCTGCGCTCGTCCAGCGTGCAGGTGAGAGCAGCTTCAGCGTGGGGTGAGATCTGGATCACGTTGGCAAATCGTTTGATGGAGCCGGCGGGCTTTGTCGAGCTGGCCGGCAAGGCGGACCGTCAGATCACCACCTTGCGCAGCCAGGGCGCGCCGGGAGCGGCTTTCCGGCAAATAGGCATTCAGGACAATTAGGCACCAAATCGCCCCGAACACAGGATACAGTACGTCAAGACGGATCGCAAACGCGTCATCCCCAGCCGCGAAGGCCTGGGAGAGCCGCTCGATCAATCGGTTCGCGTCGGCGTCGGGCAGACCGCTGCCGGGGTGAATAGCGGTGTCGGACACGAGCTTGACCGGGTCGTCCCAGCCGAAATACTCAAAGTCGATGAAGTGCAATTTGCCGTCGTCGGCGCGCAGCGCGTTGTGCAGTCCGAAATCCGACGGGCTCAATGCGCGATGGGCGGGCGCAAGGTCCGCGGCGGGATCGAGGCTCAGTTCCGCATAGCGCCTACGGAGTTGCCGGATTGCGACGGCAGTGGTGGGAACGAGGCTGCCGTCCATGAACGCACGCAGGTCCGGATCATCATCCGAGGCCCGCCGCAGGCCGTCGAGGCGTTGCTCGTACTGGGCGATGGCCGCCTCGGGCGAAAAGATGCTGGCCGATGCGTTCCGCAAAGTCTGCGCGCCTTCAGCGTCGCGCAGTCTTTGCAGCGTGATCAGGAAATCGGCCAGCTGGTCGGCGTCGTCGTGCCGGGGATGCAGGACCGCGGCGTCACCGTCGAACCATTGATACAGCGCGCAGAACGCCGCCGGATCCTTCGCGACCGGCCGCGGCGTCGACGTGATGCCGTGGCGCGAGAGAAACGTGAGCGCGTCATATTCCTGTCCCAGGCGATCACGTCCGTCGGACGGGTAGTGCTTGAGGGCGAGGGGCGGACCCTTCGCCATCTCCAGCCGGAACACCCGGTTGTTGCCGCCGGACCGCGCCGGTTGCGCGGCCGCGACCTGCGCCCCGGCGAGACGACTGCCGATCGAGACCGCATCCTGTACGCTGATGTCCGGCTCGCTCATGCCGTGAACACTCCACGGTGGATATCGGCCCAGGTCGCGAGCGGCTCGCAATGCGCGGGATGCGGCGGCCGCGCCTGCGTGAACAGGATCGATCGCGTCGCCTTCGGAAAATGCGGCTGCGCGAAAACGTCGACGAGATCGTCAATGAAGATGTCGAGCTGCAGGCTTGCGAGCCGCTCGACCTTGGCCGCGAGCGTGTCCTCGAAATAGACATTGCCCGCCGAGATCGCCGCGTCGGCGATGTCGATGAGGCCCGCGCTCTTCAGCCAGTCGCGCGCAGCCTCGCGCAAGTCGACCCGATCGGGATCCTGATGGCCGAACTGCGTCTTGTGGCTGACGATATAGACGCTCGCGCCGGCCTTGCGGCACGCGACAAGGAACTCGCGCACTCCAGGGTAGATCTCGGCGCCGCCGATGCCCTTGCCGTAGACGAAGCCTTGCAGCCCCTGCCAGGCAAGCTCGCCGCCGGCGCGGGAGCGCAGATAGTCCCGCACGTCGGTCTTCAGCCCGTCCCAGCCCTCCGGCACCAGCCCGCGCTGGCGCGCGGCCGCGGCAAAGACCTTGTCGTAGCAGATGATCGTGTTGTCGAAATCGATGCCGATCCGCACGCCGCTCACTTCAGGCTGATGTTCTGCATCATCTTGATGTTGAAATACCTGGGATCGTTGAGCGAGTTCGGCAGGCGGCCCGCCTTGAAGGCATCGACGAGGCCGGACACGGCCTGCTCGATCGTATGCGTCGGCGCAAACCCGAGCTCGCGGCGGATCTTCTCCGACGACACGTGGTAGGAGCGCAGATCGTCGGTCGGCTCGACGGCCACGTCGACATTGTTTCCGACCACCGATTTGACGATGTCGGCGATCTTCATCAGCGAGTGGTTTTCGTAGCCGATGTTGTAGGTCTTGCCGTCGATCTTCGCATCGTCCTGCTGCAGCAGGAACAGATAGGCCGCCGACATGTCCTGGATGTGCAAATTGGGCCGCTTCTGCGTTCCGCCGAACACGCGGATGCGGCCGGTGTTGACGGCGAGATTGGTCAGGATGTTTACGACGACGTCGAGCCGCTGCCGCGGAGCGTAGCCGCAGACGGTGGCCGGACGAACCGTGCAGGTGACGAAGCCCGACGCGGCCTCGTCGGCAAGATCGGTCTCGCACATCGCCTTGAACTTGGAGTAGTCGGTGAGCGGCTCGCAGGACAGCTCCTCTGTCACCTCGGCCTCGTCCTTGATGCCGTAGACGCTCGATGAGGAAGCATAGATGAAGCGCTTGATGCCTGCCTTCTTCGCGGCGCGCACCATCGGACGGAAGCAGTCGTAGTTGATGGACTTGCCGAGCCCCGGGTCCAGCTCGAACGAGGGATCGTTGGAGATGCAGGCGAGGTGAATCACCGCGTTGTTGCCGCGCAGGGCCTCGTTGATCGCGGCCTCATCGCGGATGTCGCCCTTGATGAGGCGCAGGTTCGGATTGTCGCGAACGGCGTTGAAGACGTCCTCGCCATACATGAACAAGTCGAGCACGGTGACCTTGTGACCCGCTGCAAGCAGCTGGGGGACCAGCACGCTGCCGACATAGCCGGCGCCACCGGTGACCATCACATTCCATTTTTGACCAATCACTGTCGCTCTCCGGGATTTTTCTTTTTGCGCTATTTCAACAACGCGGTGACGAACTTGACCAGCGGCGCCTTTTCGACCGAGTTGCGGTGACCGACGATGCCGACCTTGATCGCGCCCGCCGCGTTGCCGATGAAGGCGACGTCCTCGATATTGCCGCCGGCCGCGACCAGCGGCGCCGTGATCGTCAGGAAGGCGTCGCCCGCGCCGACGGTGTCGACGACGGTCTTGGTGAAGGCGGGGACGCGCGCAACGCCGGTCTTCGACGAGAAGGGGTAGCAGCCGAAGGAGCCGTGCGTGATGATCATGTTGTCGCAATCGATCTTGCGATGCAGGCCGCCCTCGATCACCGATGCGATGTCGTTGAACTTGTCTGTGGCGGCGAGGCGCGCTTCCGGTGCGTCGATGCAGACGTAGTCGGCCCGCGGATACTTCGTGATCAGGTTGTAGCCGTGATTGCCGCTGTTGCTCTGGGCGTTGACCGCCAGGAACTTGGAATTCGCGATCAGGGTGTCGATCGTGCTGGATGCGATCATGCCGTGACCGAAATCGGTGACGATGACGACGTCCGCCCCGCGGACGCGCTCGGCGGTGACGCGGTCGATCTCCGTGCGCGCGGCTTCGTCGAGCGGCGTGTCGTCCATCGTGTAGACTTCGAACAGCTTGTGCAGATAGCCCATCTCGACGTACCGCAGCTTGCGGGTGGTCGGACGGCCCTGAACGCGGATCGGCGTGAGCTTTACGTTCGGGCGGACATGCGCCCGAATGAACTCTTCGGGGTAGTCGTTGCCGCCCAGCGTCGTGACGATCTCGACCGACTTGCAGAAGCTCGCGACGTGATTGGCGGCGGCAATGACGCCACCGGCAAACTGCTCGCCATTCTTGAGCAGGGTCGCGACGATGTTCTCCTTGGAGGCCTTCCCGAGCGCCGTGACGTACTGGTATTCGTCGATGATGGTGTCGCCGACCAGCACGACGTGCATGTCCTGGATCTTGTCGATCAGCTTCAGCAGGCGTTCGGCGCCGCCGCCATCGCGCACCTTCTGGAGGTAGTCGCGCAAGGGGGGATCGTAGATGTCGAAATAGCGGTTCAGCAGCGACGAGGAGCTGAACGTCACGTCGCGCGTGAAAACGATTCGTCCGCCATGACGCTCGACGGCCTCGCGCTCCACCGCGATCTTGCCGGTCACGTCATCCTCGGGATTCTCGTAGTCCGAGCCCTTCACGTAGATGTCGGGGCGCACGGTATCGAGGACCGGCTCGGCGCTGGAGGTCTGATTGATGCCGACCCAGTCGACCGTGCCGAGCGCGGCCAGCATCTCGGCGCGCATGTTCTCCGGGAAGATCGGCCGTCCCGGGCCCTTGTTGACGTAACGGTCGGCGGTGATGGTCACCACGACCACGTCGGCCTCGTTGCGGGCTGCCAGGATGTGCCGGACGTGGCCGAGATGCACCAGATCGAACACGCCGTGGCAGAGCGCGACGGTCAGGCCCTTTGCCTGTGCGGTGCGCGCAATCTCGCCGAGCTCCTCGATCGTCTTGATCTTCTCGTGCGGTGCCGGATGGCCGGCCGGCCTGTCTGTCGCAGCATTACCCATGTGAATGACCCAAGGCGCCGGTCGGTCTCAGTTGGCCGACCCGGAAATGATTGGCTGGCGGCAAAATATGCGGGTGAACGAATCTGCTCAACGGCCTGCCTTCTGCGGGGGGACCTCGTCACCGAGATATTTGAACCAGTCCTTGGTGGCGTCGGCGATCTTGTCCACCGTCCAGAGCGGAGCGTCCTTGTACTGGTCCATCGATTTCAACATCGTCGCGACGCCGTCCTCGAACTTCACCTTTGGCGCCCATTTCAGGACGCGCTTGATCTTAGTGATGTCGGCGTAGGTGCAGTCGGGCTCGCCGGGACGCTTGGGAATGTGGATCTTGTCGCCGCCGAGGAGCTCGACCAGGCGGTTCACGCTGTAGGTGTTGTCCGAGCCGACATTGAAGATCTCGTGCGAGACGTCGGATCGGGCGGCGGTCACGAAGGCATCGGCGACGTCGCTGACGAAGGTGAAGTCGCGCGTCTGCTCGCCGTCGCCGACCACCGTGAAGGGCTTGCCCGCGAGCTTCTGTGCCATGAACACGCCGAACACGGCACCGTAGGTGCCGGTGGTGCGATGGCGCGGTCCGAACACGTTGAACAGGCGTAGCGCCACGGCGGGCAGCTTGTAGACCTGGCACCAGTGCATGACGCATTGCTCGCCGAGATTCTTGGTGAGCGCATAGGGATACATCGGCCGGATCTCGGCACTCTCCGGCGTGGGATAAACATCCGGAATGCCGTAGCAGGAGGAGGAAGCCGCATAGATGAAGCGGCGGGCGCCGGCGTGCCGCGCCGCCTCGAGAACGTTCACCGTGCCATCGACATTGGCGCGGTGATAGGGGATCGGCGACTCGATCGAGGGAACGATGTCCGCCAGCGCGGCGAGATGGAAGACCCAATCCACCCCGTGGAAATACGGCTTGATCGCGTCGAGATCGGTGACGTCTGCCCGCACGACCTTCAACTGGCTCGAACCGGCGCGCGCGGCGAGGTTTTCGGCGCGTCCGATCACGAAATTATCGAGCGCGGTGACCTCGTGGCCGTCATCGAGCAGGCGATCGACGAGGTGACTTCCAATGAAACCGGCGCCGCCAGTAACGATGCATTTCATGGGGAACATCCGTGACGCGAATGCCCAGCGAAACAGGCCCGCCAATGTTGAGTGAAACCCGAAAGCCGACTATCAGCCGCTCGCAAACTTTGCAAGTATTATACCTTTGCAATCCTTGGTAATAGCCGGTATCACCCCGTGATGTTGCAATCGAGCCGCCAGCCCATGCCTGCCGAATCCGTCGATCCCGAGCATAAAGCCTTCCTCGACGATTACGTGGGGCGCCTGCATCGCGCGACGGCGGTCGACGACGGTATTTTTGCAAGGATCTCCGCGACACGCGCGTCCTGGTTGCGCACGCGCGAGCAGGGCGGCCGCGTCATCTTCGTCGGCAACGGCGGATCGGCCGGGATCGCCTCGCATCTGGCGATCGATCTGGCGAAGAATGCGTCGGTGCCTGCACTGTGCTTCAGCGATGCGAGCATGATGTCGTGCCTTGCCAACGATTACGGGTTCGAGGACTGGATCGCCCACGCCGTGCGGCTGAATGCGCGCGCCGGCGATTGCCTCGTCGCGATCAGTTCGTCGGGACGTTCGAAGAACATCCTCAACGCGGTTGCGCAGGCGCGCAAGATGAAGCTCGACGTGATCACGTTGTCGGGCATGCACACGGACAATCCGCTGCGCAATCTCGGCGACGTCAATTTCTGGGTCGACAGCCGCAGCTACAACATTGTCGAGACCACGCACCAGTTCTGGATGATGGCCGCAATCGACCTCGTCATCGGTCGTGCGGAATATCCGGCGTCCTGAGGCGGGCATCTTGATGCGGACGCGATTCAAGCATGCGGCCCTGTTTTCGGTGAAGCTGCTGCTGTCGATCGCCGTGCTGGTCTACATCGCGCGTGGTCTCGACCTGCGCCAGTTGCGCAATCATCTCGTCTCGGTCGATCCGGTCCTGTTCGTCGTCGCGCTTGCGCTGATCTTCTTTCAGACCTTCCTGCTCAACGGCCGGTGGGAGCTGATCATGCGCGCGCTCGGCGTGTCGCTGGATTGGCTCGCGGGCTGGCGGATTCTCATGATCAGCCTCTGGTTCAATCAGGTGTTGCCGTCGTCGGTCGGCGGGGATGCGGTGCGGATGTGGCTGCTGCGCCAACGCGACGTGCAGTGGCCCGAGGCGGTCAAGGGCGTTGCAGCTGACCGCTTCACGGCGTTGATCGGGCTGATCGTGCTGATGGTGGCCGGATTGCCGTTTCTGCTGTCACGCGTATCGAATCAGGCCGCGATCCTGGCCATCGGCGGACTGACGGTGGCGGGCGTCGCCGGCACGGTGGTCCTGTTGACGCTCGACCGTCTGCCGAAGCGCTTCATCGCGCTGCCCGCGATCGCGAGCTTCGTTCGGTTCGGAACGCTGGTCAGGTTCTTGCTCCTGCAGTCCGATCATCGCGCGCTGCTGTTCGGATCGGCGCTCCTCATCCACCTCGTCACCGCCGCGGCCTGTTACGCCCTGGCGCGCGGTGTCGGAGCGCAGCTCTCTGTCCTCGACGCCGGCATCCTGATTCCGCCGGTGGTGCTGCTCACGGCCGTCCCCATCTCGATCAGCGGCTGGGGCGTTCGCGAGGGAGCGATGGTCGCCTGCCTTGGTCTGGCGGGTGTGCCGTCCGAGGAGGCGCTGTCGATATCGCTCCTGCTGGGCGCCATCAGCGTGATCATCGGGCTGGCCGGTGGCGCAATCTGGTTGGCAAGTCGGGAGCGCGGCTCGTATGCGGCCGACAAGGCGGCCAAGGCGGCAGAGGACGCACCCAGTTACGGGCTGGGCAATGAGGCCTCGAGCCACCCATGACCCGCTTCAGCCCGTTGCCGAACTGGTCTTCACAGGGTGGGATGATCTCACTCGCGCGCGTATCTCATTTTTCGGTTGCACGATGAAAAACCTGTTCTACGTCCGCAATACCTGCCGCCTCTGTCATTCGGACAACCAAGAGCTGGTCGTCCCGATGGCAGGCATGCCCATCGGCACGCCGAACTTCCAGGTGCCGAATGCCAGCGTCGACGATCCCGTCTTCCGGGCTGCGGTGCCGATGTCGCTGCATCTGTGCCGGGATTGCGGCCACCTCCAGATTCTCCATGTCGGCAATCCGGAGATCCAGTACCGAAACTACGTCTATACCACCTCGCTCTCGCTCGGCCTGCGCGAGCATTTCGCAGGCTATGCCAACGACGTCGTCAGCCGTTTCGGCATCGCGCCGGGTTCGCTGGTGGTCGAGCTCGGCAGCAATGACGGATCGCTGCTCGGATTCTTCAGGGAGCGCGGCATGCGGGTGCTGGGCGTCGATCCCGCCGTCGACATCGCGCGGCGCGCCACGGAGGCGGGCATCGAGACCATCGGCGATTTCTTCACCGATGCCATCGGTCGCCGCATCCTGCAGAGCCATGGCGCGGCGAGCGTCGTGATCGCCAACAACATGATCGCCAATGTCGACAATCTGGATCCGCTGGTGATCGGGGTTCGTGACGTGCTCGCGCCGGACGGATTGTTCGTCTTCGAAACGCAATACGGCGTCGACGTCACCGAGAAGAACCTGCTCGATACCGTTTATCACGAGCATCTGTCCTATTTTAACATCAAGCCGCTGATCCGTTTCTTCGCCCGGCTGGGCATGGAGCTGATCGACGTCCAGCACATCTGGACCAAGGGCGGCTCGATCCGCGTCACCGTGCAGCGCGCCGGCGGCGCCAAGAAGCCGTCGGCCGAGGTCGCGCGTTTCGTTGCGGAGGAAGAACGGCTCGGTGTCGATCAGCCGGCCTATTATGCGCCGTATGTGAAGAGGATCGCCGCCATCCGCGACGAACTGGTCGCGATGGCCGATGCCGCCCATGCGCGCGGTCAGCTGGTCGCCGGCTATGGCGTGTCGGTGGGAACCACGACGCTGCTGCCGCAGTTCGGCCTGGAGAACAAGATCGACTTCCTGGTGGACGACGACCCCAACAAGGGGAAGGTGATGGCCGGACCCGGCTACGACATCCCGATCCTGCCGCCTGCCGCCCTTTACGAGCGGAAGCCGGCGTTCGTGGTGGTCTTCGCCTGGCGCTATGTCGACCCGATCCGGGCCAAGCACGCCCGCTATTTCGCCGATGGCGGGAAGTTCGTGGTGCCGCTGCCGGGGATTTCCATGGTCGACCGGGCCGACTGACGGGCCGGGCTTCGGATAGCCTCCCTTGGGCGCCTTGCGGGCGGACGACAAGTCCTTGATCCACATGGCTTCTGCATGGCCGTCCGGGGGAGGGCGGCCTGCCCGGGCGAACTCTCTCTACCTTGACCTTTGGCCCCATCCGCAGTAGATACCCCGCACTCGCAGCCGGCCCGTTAGACGCGGATTTCCGGCGCGGCCTTGAAATCCCCGAACAATCGAGCCCGGTTTCCGGCTCATCCTTCGAGACAGAGGGCTGGGCCAACGGCGGCTGTTCGGATCCCTGAAATCCTTATTGGCGTCTCAAGCGATGGCAGTCAGCCCGTTCAAGTTCTTGCAGGAAGTGCGCTCGGAGACCGCCAAGGTCACCTGGCCGACCCGCCGTGAGACCACGATCACCACCATCATGGTGTTCGTGATGGTCGCCGTGGCCTCGATCTTCTTCTTCGCCGCCGACCAGATCATCCGTGTTCTCATCACCTACCTTCTGGGCATTCACTGATGGCAACAGCAACCGCTCAAGTGTCCGACAAGCGCTGGTACATCGTCCACGCCTATTCGAACTTCGAGAAGAAGGTCGCCGAATCGATCCGCGAGCAGGCCAAGCAGCGCGGGCTCGAGGAGCTGTTCGAACTGGTGCTGGTTCCGACCGAGAAGGTCACGGAAGTGCGCCGCGGCCGCAAGATCGACGCCGAGCGCAAGTTCTTCCCCGGCTACGTGCTGGTGAAGATGAAGCTGACCGACGAGGCATTCCATCTGATCAAGAACACGCCGAAGGTCACGGGCTTCCTCGGCGCCGAGAACAAGCCCATGCCGATCTCGGAAGCCGAGGCCATGCGCATCCTGCACCAGGTGCAGGAGGGCGTGGAGCGGCCGAAGGCGTCGGTGTCGTTCGAGATCGGCGAGAACGTGCGCGTGGCCGACGGCCCGTTCGCCTCGTTCTCGGGTGTGGTCGAGGAAATCGACGAGGCGCGTTCGCGCGTGAAGGTCGCGGTGTCGATCTTTGGCCGCGCCACGCCGGTCGAGCTGGAATTCGGTCAGGTCGAGAAGGTCTGATCGGGTAACGGGCGAGGCTTCGGTCTCGCGCACCAAGAGGCCGTGGGAGGACGAGGGCGGTTGCCAGCCGCCCGTTGATCCCGACCACGAACCTGAAACCGCCGGCTCTGCCGGCACAACAGGAGTGATACATGGCAAAGAAAGTGACCGGATACCTGAAGCTTCAGGTCCCGGCCGGTGCGGCGAATCCCTCGCCCCCGATCGGTCCCGCGCTTGGTCAGCGCGGTCTCAACATCATGGAGTTCTGCAAGGCGTTCAACGCCCAGACCCAGAAGGAAGAGAAGAACACCCCGATCCCGGTGATCATCACCATCTATGCGGACCGTTCCTTCACCTTCGAGATGAAGACGCCGCCGATGTCCTACTTCCTCAAGCAGGCTGCCAAGATCCAGTCCGGCTCGAAGGCGCCGGGCCGTGACAAGGCCGGCAAGGTGACCAAGGCGCAGGTGCGCGAGATCGCCGAGAAGAAGATGAAGGACTTGAATTGCGACACCATCGAATCGGCCATGAAGATGGTCGAGGGCTCGGCCCGTTCGATGGGTCTGGAAGTTGCGGGGTAAGCGGCAATGGCAATCGGAAAGCGTTTGAACAAAGCCCGCGAAGGCATCGACCGCGAAAAGCTTTACCCGCTCGCGGACGCCATCAAGATGGTCAAGGAGCGCGCGAAAGCGAAGTTCGACGAGACCATCGAGGTCGCGATCAATCTCGGCGTCGATCCGCGTCACGCCGACCAGATGGTCCGCGGTGTCGTGACCCTGCCGAACGGCACCGGCCGGACGCTGCGCGTCGGCGTGTTCGCCCGCGGCGCCAAGGCCGATGAGGCCAAGGCCGCAGGTGCCGACGTCGTCGGCGCCGAGGACCTGGTCGAGAAGGTGCAGAACGGCACGATCGATTTCGACCGCTGCATCGCCACTCCCGACATGATGCCGCTGGTCGGCCGCCTCGGTAAGGTGCTGGGCCCGCGCGGCCTGATGCCGAACCCGAAGATCGGCACCGTGACCATGGACGTCACCGGTGCGGTGAAGGGCGCCAAGGGCGGCTCGGTCGAGTTCCGCGTCGAGAAGGCCGGCATCCTGCAGGCCGGCGTCGGCAAGGCCTCGTTCTCCGAGGAGAAGCTGGTCGAGAACATCAAGGCTCTGGCCGATGCTGTTTCGAAGGCGAAGCCGGCCGGTTCCAAGGGCACCTACATCCAGCGCGTTGCGGTGTCCTCGACGATGGGCCCCGGCGTGAAGGTCGAGCCGGGCACCATTCTCGGCTGAGGTTTGGAAATTGCATGAGGCGAGGGGCGGAATCGGGTGACCGATTCCGCCCCTCGTCGTTTGTGGCGCCGCTGACCGGAAACAACAACAATGACTGACAACGTCCTGATCTACTCGCGCTTTCCCAAGTCGATGATGGCGCGTTTCGCCGAGCGGTTCGAGCTGCTCGACACCGGCGGCAAGCCGGCGCGCGAGGTGTTTCCGGTCGAGGAGCTCAACGGCATCCGCGCGCTGCTCACCGCGGGCGGCTCGCCGTTCGGTGCGGAGGCGATGGACCTGTTTCCGAAGCTCGGCGCCATCGTCTGCTACGGCACCGGCTATGACGGCGTCGACCTGAAGGCAGCGGCCAGCCGCAACATCGCAGTCGGCCACAGCCCGGGCGCCAATGCGGCTTCCGTCGCCGACATCGCGATGACCTTGATGCTGGCGACGACGCGGCGGATTTTGGTGGCCGACCAATATGTCCGCAGCGGCGATTGGGCGGCCTCGAAACAATCGCCGATGATGCGGCCCCAGGCCGGCATGCCCGGGCGCCGCATCGGCGTCTACGGCATGGGCGAGATCGGCCGCAAGATCGCGGCGCGCTGCGCCGCCTTCGAGAGCGAGGTCGGCTATTTCAGCCGCACCAAATACGATCTGCCTTATCAATATTTCCCAACGCTGGAGGCGCTGGCCGACTGGTGCAGCGTCCTGATGATCGCGGTGCGGGCAGGGGCCGAGACCCAACATGTCGTCAACGCCGATATCCTCAAGCGCCTCGGCGCGGACGGCTATGTCGTCAACATCTCCCGCGGCTCGGTCATCGACGAGAAGGCCCTGGTCGCGGCGCTCACCGATAAGACCATCGCGGGGGCCGGCCTCGACGTCTTCGAGGAGGAACCGCACGCGCCGGACGCGCTGACGGCCCTTCCCAACGTCGTGCTCGCCCCGCATATCGGCGGCCACACCCTGGATTCGCACGTCGCCATGCAGAACTGCGTGCTGGCTAACCTGACGGCGTTCTTCGAGGGCAAGCCGCTGCCTTATAGGGTCAAATCGGCCTGAATCGGTCCTTGTTGGGCCATCTCAAACCCAACCGGCAATCGATTGGAACTGGTGTGAATTTTGCTCTTGGCAAGCAGGCTCCGAGCGGTTAAAGAACCGCCTCCGGACGTGCCGGCCTCGGCAGGCGCGTTCGTGCACGCATTCCGAAAACCCGACACGACAGGAGATCATTCCTTTTCAGGACGTCCGCAAGGATTTGCCCGAAAAGGAAGGAAAACCCGTCAGTTGGCAGGGATGCGGGCAGAGGTCGGGCGGTTCGCCGGCTGGCCTCGTCCTGTCCAAGACTGCAGGCGCCCGCGAAGAATTTCGATTCCTCAACGGCTTAATCGCATGGCCTGCATAGACGGGTGAAGACCGGATTTCACTTCGCATCCAGCTTTAAGGGCTGACTTTGCGAAACGGGTCTGGTTCGGACCTCGACACGCCGTGGGCCCTTGGGCTCCCGGAGGGCAGGCTTTGAATTGTCGTCTTGCCCGGCGTGTCCGATGGGTTTTTGACCCGGAGGTTCAGGTTTGGGCGGGACGATGGGTGCAACCCGGCGGTCCCGCTTCTCGCGATGACCGCCAACCGGAGAGAGCTTGCTGTGGAACGAGCGGCAAAAAAAGAAGCGGTCGAACAGCTCAATGAGGTCTTCAAGACCACGAGCGTCGCGGTCGTTGCTCAATATTCCGGCCTCACCGTCGCCCAGATGCAGAAGCTGCGCCAGCAGATGAAGCAGGCGGGCGCTGCGGTGAAGGTCTCGAAGAACCGTCTCGCCAAAATTGCTCTTGAAGGCACTGACGTCGTTGCCATCGGCCCCATGCTGAAGGGGCCGACCGTGATCGCGACTTCCAACGATCCGGTAGCGGCGCCGAAGGTCGCCATTGAATTCGCCAAGGCGAACGAGAAGTTCGTCATCGTCGGCGGATCGATGGGCAAGACCGTCCTGAATGTCGACGGCGTGAAGGCGCTTGCCTCGCTGCCGTCGCTTGACGAACTGCGCGGCAAGATCGTCGGCCTCATCGTGGCCCCGGCGACCAAGCTGGCCCAGCTCGCCAACGCGCCCGCGGGAAAGCTCGCGCGCGTCATCCAGGCTCATGCCTCAAAGGGCGAAGCGGCCTGACGCCCTTCGCAAAACTCAAACCCGAACCAGACTTACACTCAAGGAAACTGAACAATGGCTGACCTGCAGAAGATCGTTGACGACCTCTCGAGCCTGACCGTGCTCGAAGCTGCCGAACTCGCGAAGCTCCTCGAAGAGAAGTGGGGCGTTTCGGCTGCCGCGGCTGTCGCCGTGGCCGGCCCGGCTGCTGGTGGCGCTGCCGCCGCTCCGGCGGAAGAGAAGACCGAGTTCACGGTCGTTCTGGCCTCCGCCGGCGACAAGAAGATCGAGGTCATCAAGGAAGTCCGCGCCATCACCGGTCTCGGCCTGAAGGAAGCAAAGGACCTCGTCGAGGGTGCTCCGAAGCCGCTGAAGGAAGGCGTGAACAAGGAAGAAGCCGACAAGATCAAGGCCCAGCTCGAGAAGGCTGGCGCCAAGGTCGAGCTCAAGTAAGCACTGCTTACTGGCGGGGGGATCCCGGGCGGGCAACGGCGCTGCCCGGGATCCTGGTCCCCTTCGCGAGGGTGGACCGGATGCAAAAGGCGTGCGACGGAACGATCCGACGCGGGCCGAACACGAAAAAGTGTGGGGATTTGAGGGTTTGACCCTCGAATCTGCACTATTGTCGCCCCATATCGGGTCGGCAGCACGAAAGCGCGGTGGGCAGGGATGCCGGATTTCCCTGTAAGCCGTTGGGAGAGCAGGCTATTTCGGGCTTTTGCAGTCCGTGAAGATGATCGTTGTGACGGGCGGGCGCGCATCTGCGCCCCGCGCGTCGTTTTGCGTTTTGAAGGTCTGAAGAGCAGATTCAGGACATCGGCGCCTGAAACTGCGTCTCCGGCCCCCCAAGACGGGTTCGAAAATTCAACCCGGAAAGCGGTGGCAGCCGCGTTCCGGACGGTGCGCCCAGGGCGGGCGACGAAAATGAGAGGCCACGATGGCGCAGCAGACATTCACCGGTCGCAAACGCGTTCGCAAGTTCTTCGGACACATCAAGGAAGTCGCCGAGATGCCGAACCTCATCGAGGTTCAGAAGGCGTCCTATGACCAGTTCCTGATGGTGGACGAACCCCAGGGCGGACGTCTCGACGAGGGTCTGCAGGCGGTGTTCCGCTCGGTGTTTCCGATCTCCGACTTCTCGGGCACCTCGATGCTGGAATTCGTCCGCTACGAGTTCGAGCAGCCGAAATACGACGTCGACGAGTGCCGTCAGCGCGGCATGACCTTCGCTGCGCCCCTCAAGGTGACGCTGCGCCTCATCGTGTTCGATATCGACGAGGAAACCGGCGCGAAGTCGGTGAAGGACATCAAGGAGCAGGACGTCTACATGGGCGACATCCCGCTCATGACTATGAACGGCACCTTCATCGTCAACGGCACAGAGCGCGTCATCGTCTCGCAGATGCACCGTTCGCCCGGCGTGTTCTTCGACCACGACAAGGGCAAGACCCATTCCTCGGGCAAGCTGCTGTTCGCCGCCCGCGTCATCCCGTATCGCGGCTCCTGGCTCGACATCGAGTTCGACGCCAAGGACATCGTCTATGCGCGTATCGACCGTCGCCGCAAGATTCCGGTGACGTCGCTGATGTTCGCCCTCGGCCTCGACGGCGAGGCGATCCTGTCCACGTTCTACAAGAAGATTCTCTACAAGCGGACCAAGGAAGGCTGGCGCGTTCCGTTCGACGCCAACCGCTTCCGCGGCTACTCCACGGTCAACGACCTGATCGATGCCGACACCGGCAAGGTCGTGCTCGAGGCCGGCAAGAAGCTCACCGTCCGCGCCGCCCGCCAGCTCCAGGAAAAGGGGCTGAAGGCGCTGCGCATGGCCGATGAGGAGCTGGTCGGCAACTACGTCGCCGAGGATCTTGTCAACCCCAAGACCGGCGAGATCCACGCCGAGGCCGGTGAGGAGATCACCGACAAGCTGATGAAGGCGCTCAACGAGCAGGGCTACAAGGAGCTGCCGCTGCTCGACATCGACCACGTCAATGTCGGCCCCTACATCCGCAACACGCTCTCGGCCGACAAGAACATGACGCGCGAGGACGCGCTGTTCGACATCTACCGCGTGATGCGTCCAGGCGAGCCGCCGACGCTGGAATCGGCGCAGGCCATGTTCCAGTCGCTGTTCTTCGACGCCGAGCGCTACGACCTCTCCGCGGTCGGCCGCGTCAAGATGAACATGCGCCTCGACCTCGATGCGCCCGATACCCAGCGCACGCTGCGCAAGGAGGACATCCTCTCCGTCATCAAGACGCTGGTGGATCTGCGCGACGGCAAGGGCGAGATCGACGACATCGACCATCTCGGCAACCGCCGTGTGCGTTCGGTCGGCGAGCTCATGGAGAACCAGTACCGCATCGGCCTGTTGCGCATGGAGCGCGCGATCAAGGAGCGCATGTCCTCGGTCGACATCGACACGGTCATGCCGCAGGACCTGATCAACGCCAAGCCGGCGGCCGCCGCGGTGCGCGAGTTCTTTGGCTCCTCGCAGCTCTCGCAGTTCATGGACCAGACCAACCCGCTCAGCGAGATCACCCATAAGCGCCGCCTCTCGGCGCTCGGACCGGGCGGTCTGACCCGCGAGCGCGCCGGCTTCGAGGTGCGCGACGTGCATCCGACGCATTACGGCCGCATCTGCCCGATCGAGACGCCGGAAGGTCCGAACATCGGCCTGATCAACTCGCTCGCGACCTTCGCGCGCGTGAACAAGTACGGCTTCGTCGAGACGCCGTATCGCAAGGTCAAGGATGGTCGTGTCACCGACGAGGTCGTGTACCTGTCGGCGATGGAGGAAGGGCGCTATTCCGTGGCCCAGGCCAACGTGCCGGTCGACGCCAAGGGCCGCTTCACCGAAGACCTCGTGGTCTGCCGTTCGAGCGGCACCCGCGACGTCGTGCCGATGACGCCCGACAAGGTCGACTACATGGACGTCTCGCCGAAGCAGCTCGTTTCGGTCGCCGCGGCGCTGATCCCGTTCCTCGAGAACGACGACGCCAACCGCGCGCTGATGGGCTCGAACATGCAGCGCCAGGCGGTGCCGCTGGTTCGCGCCGAGGCGCCGTTCGTCGGCACCGGCATGGAGGGCGTGGTTGCCCGCGACTCGGGCGCTGCGATCGCGGCGCGCCGTTCGGGCGTGATCGACCAGATCGACGCGACCCGCGTCGTCATCCGCGCCACGGAAGATCTCGATCCGACCAAGTCGGGCGTCGATATCTACCGCCTCATGAAGTACCAGCGCTCCAACCAGTCGACCTGCATCAACCAGCGTCCGCTGGTGAAGGTCGGCGACATCGTCAAGAAGGGCGACATCATCGCCGACGGTCCCTCGACCGATCTCGGTGAGCTCGCTCTGGGGCGCAACGTGCTGGTCGCGTTCATGCCGTGGAACGGCTACAACTTCGAAGACTCGATCCTGCTCTCCGAGCGGATCGTGAAGGAAGACGTCTTCACCTCGATCCACATCGAGGAGTTCGAGGTGATGGCCCGCGACACCAAGCTCGGACCCGAGGAAATCACCCGCGACATTCCGAACGTCTCGGAAGAAGCGCTGAAGAACCTCGACGAAGCCGGTATCGTCTACATCGGCGCGGAAGTGCGCGCCGGCGACATCCTGGTCGGCAAGATCACGCCGAAGGGCGAAAGCCCGATGACGCCGGAAGAGAAGCTGCTGCGCGCCATCTTCGGCGAGAAGGCCTCCGACGTCCGCGACACCTCGCTGCGCGTTCCCCCGGGCGTGCAGGGCACGATCGTCGAAGTGCGCGTGTTCAACCGCCACGGCGTCGACAAGGACGAGCGTGCGCTGGCGATCGAGCGGGAGGAGATCGAGCGCCTTGCCAAGGACCGCGACGACGAGCAGGCGATCCTGGACCGCAACGTCTACAACCGTCTTGCCGAGCTGCTCGAGGGGCGGCAGGGCATTGCAGGTCCCAAGGGCTTCAAGAAGGACACCAAGATCACCCGCGCGGTGCTCGAGGAGTACCCGAAGTCGCAATGGTGGCTGTTCGCTTCGCCGAACGACAAGCTGATGGCCGAGATCGAGGCCATGCGGAAGCAGTACGACGAGTCGAAGAAGGGGCTGGAACAGCGCTTCCTCGACAAGGTCGAGAAGCTTCAGCGCGGTGACGAATTGCCGCCCGGCGTGATGAAGATGGTCAAGGTCTTCGTCGCGGTGAAGCGCAAGATCCAGCCCGGCGACAAGATGGCCGGCCGCCACGGCAACAAGGGCGTGGTGTCGAAGATCGTGCCGATCGAGGACATGCCGTTCCTCGAAGACGGCACGCATGCCGACATCGTGCTCAATCCGCTCGGCGTGCCTTCGCGCATGAACGTCGGACAGATCCTCGAGACCCATCTCGGCTGGGCCTGCGCCGGCCTCGGCAAGCGTATCGGCCAGACCGTCGATGCGTACCTGTCGAAGCAGGACATCAAGCCGCTGAAGGAAACCTTGAAGAAGGTCTACGGCGAGGACGAGACCATCAAGTCGCTCAACGACAACGAGCTGCTCGAACTCGGCCATAACCTCAGCCGCGGCGTGCCGATCGCAACCCCGGTGTTCGACGGCGCCAAGGAAGCCGACATCGAGGAGATGCTGAAGCTGGCCGGTCTCGACGCTTCGGGTCAGTCGACCGTCTATGACGGCCGCACCGGCGATCCGTTCGATCGCAAGGTGACGGTGGGCTACATCTACATGCTCAAGCTGCACCATCTGGTCGACGACAAGATCCATGCGCGTTCGATCGGTCCGTACTCGCTCGTCACCCAGCAGCCGCTGGGCGGCAAGGCGCAGTTCGGCGGCCAGCGCTTCGGCGAAATGGAGGTGTGGGCGCTCGAGGCTTACGGCGCGGCGTACACGCTCCAGGAGATGCTGACGGTGAAGTCGGACGACGTCGCCGGCCGTACCAAGGTGTACGAGGCGATCGTGCGCGGCGACGACACGTTCGAGGCCGGTATTCCGGAATCGTTCAACGTGCTGGTCAAGGAAATGCGCTCGCTCGGCCTCAACGTCGACCTGCACAACTCCAAGATGGGACCGGCGCCGACGTCGGAAGCGGCCGAGTAATTCGACCTGTCATGCCCGGCCTTCGCGGCCGGGCATCGGCGCCCCGCCCGAGGCCTTGAGGGCAGGGCGCCGTGCAGAAGTGATTTTCGAATTTGCGGCCGGAGGCGACCGGCACGCGAGGAGAAGACGATGAACCAAGAAATTATGAATCTCTTCAACCCGACGACGCCGGCTCAGGTCTTCGACCAGATCCGGATCTCGATCGCGTCTCCAGAGAAGATTCTGTCCTGGTCCTACGGCGAGATCAAGAAGCCGGAGACCATCAACTATCGCACCTTCAAGCCCGAGCGCGACGGCCTGTTCTGCGCCCGCATCTTCGGGCCGATCAAGGACTACGAGTGCTTGTGCGGCAAGTACAAGCGCATGAAGTACAAGGGCATCATCTGCGAGAAGTGCTCGGTCGAGGTCACGCTGTCGCGCGTCCGGCGCGAGCGCATGGGCCATATCGAGCTCGCAGCCCCCGTCGCCCACATCTGGTTCCTGAAGTCGCTGCCCTCGCGCATCGGTCTCCTGCTCGACATGACGCTGAAGGATCTCGAGCGGATCCTCTACTTCGAATATTACGTCGTGCTCGAGCCGGGCCTCACCGCGCTGAAGGACCGTCAGCTGCTGTCGGAAGACGAGTATCTGAAGGCCCAGGACGAGTACGGCCAGGACAGCTTCACCGCCATGATCGGCGCCGAGGCGATCCGCGAGCTGCTCAAGGGCATGGACCTCGAGAAGCTCGAGGCCTCGCTGCGTGCCGAGATGCAGGAGACCGACTCCGACATCAAGCACAAGAAGCTCGCCAAGCGCCTGAAGATCGTGGAAGCGTTCCGCCATTCCGGCAACAAGCCGGAATGGATGATCATGACCGTGATCCCGGTGATTCCGCCGGACCTGCGTCCGCTGGTGCCGCTGGACGGCGGCCGCTTCGCGACCTCTGATCTCAACGACCTCTATCGCCGCGTCATCAACCGCAACAACCGCTTGAAGCGGCTGATGGAGCTGCGCGCGCCCGACATCATCATCCGCAACGAGAAGCGCATGCTTCAGGAAGCGGTCGATGCGCTGTTCGACAACGGCCGCCGCGGCCGCGTCATCACCGGCGCCAACAAGCGTCCGCTGAAGTCGCTCGCCGACATGCTCAAGGGCAAGCAGGGCCGCTTCCGCCAGAACCTGCTCGGCAAGCGCGTCGATTATTCGGGCCGTTCGGTGATCGTGGTCGGTCCCGAGCTGCGCCTGCATCAGTGCGGCCTGCCGAAGAAGATGGCGCTCGAGCTGTTCAAGCCGTTCATCTATTCGCGGCTCGACGCCAAGGGCCTGTCCACCACCGTGAAGCAGGCCAAGAAGCTGGTCGAGAAGGAACGGCCCGAGGTCTGGGACATCCTGGACGAGGTGATCCGCGAGCATCCGGTGCTGCTCAACCGCGCACCGACGCTGCACCGCCTCGGCATTCAGGCGTTCGAGCCCGTGCTGATCGAGGGCAAGGCGATCCAGCTTCACCCGCTGGTCTGCTCCGCGTTCAACGCCGACTTCGACGGCGACCAGATGGCCGTGCACGTTCCGCTGTCGCTCGAAGCGCAGCTGGAAGCGCGCGTCCTGATGATGTCGACCAACAACATCCTGCATCCGGCGAACGGCCAGCCGATCATCGTGCCGTCGCAGGACATCGTGCTCGGCCTGTACTACGTCTCGATCATGCGCGAAGGCCTGCCCGGCGAGGGCAAGGTGTTCGGCGACATGGCCGAGCTCGAGCACGCGCTGCACGCGAAGGTCATCCACCTCCACACCAAGATCAAGTACCGGTGGGAGGGCATGGACGAGACCGGCAAGGTCTCCAAGCGCTGGATCGAGACCACCGCCGGCCGCGTCATGCTCGGCAATCTGCTGCCGAAGAACCCGCGCATCTCCTACGAGATCATCAACAAGCTGATGACCAAGCGCGAGATCTCCGGCGTCATCGACCAGGTCTACCGCCACTGCGGCCAGAAGGAGACGGTGATCTTCTGCGACCGCATCATGGCGCTCGGCTTCTACAACGCGTTCAAGGCCGGCATCTCGTTCGGCAAGGACGACATGGTCGTGCCGCACGGCAAGTGGAAGATCGTCGACACCACCCGTACGCTGGCGAAGGATTTCGAGCAGCAGTACAACGACGGTCTGATCACCCATGGCGAGAAGTACAACAAGGTCGTCGACGCCTGGTCGAAGGCCACCGAAGAAATCGCCAAGGCCATGATGAAGGAGATCTCCGCCACCAAGAAGACGGCGAGCGGAGCCGACGCCGACATCAACTCGATCTACATGATGGCTCACTCCGGTGCCCGCGGTTCGCCGGCCCAGATGCGCCAGCTCGCGGGCATGCGCGGCCTGATGGCCAAGCCGTCGGGCGAGATCATCGAGACGCCGATCATCTCGAACTTCAAGGAAGGCCTCTCGGTGCTCGAGTACTTCAACTCGACCCACGGCGCTCGCAAGGGCCTCGCGGACACCGCGTTGAAGACCGCGAACTCCGGCTACCTGACCCGTCGTCTCGTCGACGTGGCGCAGGACTGCATCATCACGCAGAGCGACTGCGGCACCAAGCTCGGCATCAAGATGCGGGCCATCGTCGATGCCGGCACCGTGGTCGCCTCGCTCGGCTCGCGCATCCTCGGACGCACGGCCTGCGAAGACGTCCGTGATAGCTCCGGCCAGGTGATCGTCAAGCGCGACACGCTGATGGAAGAGAGCCACGTGGATGCCATCCATCAGGCAGGCATCCAGGAGGTGAAGATCCGCTCGGCACTGACCTGTGAGCTCGTCAACGGCATCTGCGGCAAGTGCTACGGCCGCGACCTCGCCCGCGGCACGCCGGTCAACCACGGCGAAGCGGTCGGCGTCATCGCGGCGCAGTCGATCGGCGAGCCGGGCACCCAGCTCACCATGCGCACCTTCCACATCGGCGGTGCGGCGCAGCTCAACGAGCAGTCCTTCGTCGAAGCCAACTTCGACGGCAAGATCGTGATCAGGAACAAGGCCATCGCCCGCAACAGCGAAGGTCACCTGATCGCGATGGTGCGCAACATGGTTGTCGCGATCGTCGATGCCGACGGCACCGAGCGTGCGACGCACCGTATCCAGTACGGTTCGCGCCTGCACGTCGACGAGGGCGACATGGTCAAGCGCGGCCAGCGCATCGTCGAGTGGGATCCCTACACCCGTCCGCTGCTCACCGAGGTCGAAGGTACCATCGGCTTCGAGGATCTGGTCGAGGGACAGTCGATCTCGGAAACGCTCGACGAGGCCACCGGTATCGCCAAGCGCGTGGTCATCGACTGGCGCTCGACGCGCGGCGGCTCGGACCTGCGTCCGGCCATCGTGATCAAGGGCAAGGACGGCAAGGTGCTCAAGCTCGCCCGTGGCGGCGACGCCCGCTACATGCTGTCGGTCGACGCCATTCTCTCGGTCGACATCGGAGCCAAGGTCCAGCCGGGCGACATCCTCGCCCGTGTCTCGACCGAAAGCGCCAAGACGCGTGACATCACCGGCGGTCTGCCGCGGGTGGCGGAACTGTTCGAGGCTCGGCGCCCGAAGGATGCGGCGATCATCGCCGAAATCGCGGGCACCATCCGGTTCGGGCGCGACTACAAGAACAAGCGTCGCATCTCGATCGAGCCGATGGACAAGACCGACGAGCCGCGCGAGTACCTGATCCCGAAGGGCAAGCACATCCACCTTCAGGACGGCGACGTCGTCGAAAAGGGCGACTTCATCGTGGAAGGCAACCCGGCGCCGCACGACATCCTTGCGGTCAAGGGCATCGAGGAGCTCGCGGCCTATCTGGTCAACGAGATCCAGGAGGTCTACCGGCTGCAGGGCGTGCTCATCAACGACAAGCACATCGAGGTGATTGTCCGTCAGATGCTCCAGAAGGTGGAAGTCACCGACCAGGGCGACACGGACATGATCTCCGGCGAGCAGGTCGACAAGATCGAGTTCGACGCGCTGAACGAGAAGGCCAAGGAAGAGGGCAAGAAGCCCGCCACGGGAACGCCGGTTCTGCTCGGCATCACCAAGGCGAGCCTCCAGACCCGCTCCTTCTTCTCGGCGGCATCGTTCCAGGAGACCACCCGCGTCCTCACCGAGGCGGCGGTCAACGGCAAGATCGATCCGCTCGAAGGCCTCAAGGAGAACGTCATCGTCGGCCGGCTGATCCCGGCGGGCACCGGCGCCTCCATGGCCAAGATCCGCGAAGTCGCCATGAAGCGCGACAAGCTGATCCTGGACGAGCGCGAGAAGCAGGCCGCCGTCGTCTCGCCGGCGCCGGAAGCCGAGCTTCCTGCGCTGCCGCCTGCGGAATGATCGTTCATCCGTAGGAATACCGAGGACAATGAAAAGGCCGGCTTTTGCCGGCCTTTTTGCTGCTTTCTTTGCTTGCTGCGATGCAGGATCGCCCTTTGTTCATCTTTCCTTCAGCCGCAAAAGCGCTTCTGCTAAGGCGACTTAGACCGGTGGTCCCGTGAAGGGGGCAGGGCCGGAAGACCACGGAACTCTCATGCTTGATCTTGCAATCGTAGGCGGCGGCCCCGGCGGGCTGATGAGCGCCTGGTACCTGAAGCGCAAGCTCGGCGACCTCTGCCGCGTCACCATCTACGAGGCCTCCGACCGGCTCGGCGGCAAGATCGTCACGCGCAAGTTCGATTCGGCGCCCGCGATGTACGAGGCCGGCGTTGCCGAGATCTACGACTACTCGATGACGGGCCCGGACCCCTTGCGCGAGCTGATCCAGCATTTCGGACTCCAGACCATTCCGATGGATGCCGAGCAGGTCCAGTTCGGCGGTGAGCTGCTCAACGACGTTCCGGGCATGCGCCGCAAATACGGCGCCAAGACTGCGGCCGCGATCGAAGCCTTCCGCAAGCGCTGCGCCGAGGTGATGTCGCCGGTGGAATATTACGAGGGCGTCGGCGCGCACGACAACGAGCATCCCTGGGCCTACAAGACGGCCGAGCAGGTGCTCGACGAGGAGGTCGAGGACGCCACCGCAAAGCGCTTCTTCAAGGTGATGGCGCGCTCCGACATCGCGACCGAGAGCCACAACACCAACGGCCTCAACGCGCTCAAGAACTATCTGATGGACGTCGACGGCTATATCGGCCTCTATTCCATCCAAAACGGCAACGAGCAGCTGATCGAATGCCTGCAGTCGGAGGTCAATGCCGACATCCAGCTCAATCACCGCGTGCTCACCGTCGGCAAGGCGCCGACCGGCCGCTACCAGCTCAAGATGATGAACGGCAAGGGTCCGGAGACGCGCGACTTCGATCTCGTGCTGGTCTGCTTGCCGCATTCCTGGCTCGCCACCATGGGGTGGGAAGGCGAGCAGCTGCGCAAGTCGATGGTCAAGCACGTCTCATACTTCGACCGGCCCGCGCATTATTTGCGCGTCTCGATCCTGTTCGACGAGCCGTTCTGGGGCGACAGGATTCCGGGCGCATGGTTCATGTCGGAAGCCTTCGGCGGCTGCTGCGTCTACAACGAGGGCGCACGTCACGACGTCGGCAAGCATGGTGTTCTGAACTGGCTTATTCCCGGCTCCGACGCGCTGGCTTTTGCCAATCTGTCGGACCAGGAGCTGATCGATGCCGCCCTGAAGTCGCTGCCGGCCTCTCTCGGCGACGCGCGTCTGCACTTCATCGAAGGCAAGATCCATCGCTGGCTGTCCTCGGTGAACGCGCTGCCTGGTGGCTTGCCCGTGCGCGACGTCATGACCAATCACCGGCCCGAGCCGAAGGAGCACCCCGGCATCGTGGTGGTCGGCGACTATCTGTTCGATTCGACGCTGAACGGCCTGCTCGATTCCTCGGACGCGGCGACCGACATCATCCTGACCGAGATGATGCGCCTGCGCCGCGAACGCGCGCAGAGCGAGAAGCCGCTCTCTGACAAGATCGATCGCGATTATTTCGAGAACTATCGCGGCCTCGGCCCCTATCACCAGGCGTGGCGGCACTTCACCGATCCCGACTACCTGACCAAGCTGATCGGCATCGTCTGGGGCAAGGCGGCGGGCGCCAAGCTGCTCATCGCGGGCTCCGCCAGCGGCGAACTGGTCGGCGCGCTGCGCGATCGCGGCATCGATGCATGGGGAATCGAGAACAACCGCGTCATCCATGCCAAGACGCCGAAGGCGCTGAAGAAGTACAACAAGCTCGGCTCGATCACCGACATGCCGTTCAAGGACGGCACGTTCGACTTCGTGTTCGAGACCAGCCTCTGCCACGTTTCCCCGAAGCAGGTGGTCCGCGCCATCCGCGAGTTC
The DNA here is from genome assembly GCF_025200865.1 of Bradyrhizobium sp. NC92. Lineage (NCBI taxonomy): Bacteria > Pseudomonadati > Pseudomonadota > Alphaproteobacteria > Hyphomicrobiales > Nitrobacteraceae > Bradyrhizobium > Bradyrhizobium sp. NC92. The sequence continues at coordinate 5,231,872 of NZ_CP104171.1, read as the reverse complement.
AACCGCGTGGTCAAGACCGGCCTCGTGTTCGGCTCCATCACCTCGGACATGGCGCCGGCATTGATCGATCGCTACGACCTCCTGCGCGGGGTCAAGAAGCTCGGCACCTGGTGGGAATGGTCCGAGCTGTTCTTCGGCAACGGCTTCGACCTGTCGATGCACCGCAAGGATTGCACCGATGCGCTGTGGGAGGCGACACTCGCCGCCAACAAGGGGCCGGGGCAGTGGTACGCCGACGCGGACAGCTTGCGCTATTCCTTCTTCGACAAGGTCGAGGACGAGGACTAGTCCTGGGGAAGGGAAACGAATTCGCCAATTGTTTTGCCGAATTCATCCTGATCGCATAGAATCGGTGCAATAGCGGTTGCCGCTATTCCTGCGTTCTCTGCGGTCATGCCGGCCGTCAGCATCGGTTGGTTTCATGGCGTCCAAACCCCTCCCGCCCGACAAACAGAAGCTCGCCGCGGAAGAAGCGGCCGAGCTCGACGACAAGCTCGCCCTCGCCAAGCCGGGCCTCGACGAGGACGACGACGATGAGGCGGATGACGAGCTTGAGCTCGAGGACGACAACGAAGAAGACGAGGACCTCGTCGTCTTTACCGCGCGCGAAGCTGCCGGCGCCCTCGCGACCATCGTCGGGTTCGTCAAGCCCTATCTCTCCAATTACAAGCGGATGCTGTCATTCGTGGCATTCGGCGTCGTGATCGAGACGTTGTTCAACGTCATCATGCCGCTCAGCCTCAAGTTCCTGATCGACGATGCGCTCGGCGAGGAGGATTTTCAGGCGCTCTACAAGATCCTCGGCGTGCTCGCCGTCGCCGGCATCTTCACCTCGATCGTTGCGGTCTGGTACGAACGCTGGGACGCGCGCCTTGCCGCTTGCATCATCTCCGATGTCCGCAAGCGCCTGTTCGAGCACGTTCAGGATTTGCCGGCGGCCTATTTCGGCCGCACCAGGCGCGGCGAGATCCTGTCGCGCTTCTCGGTCGATCTCTCGGCCTTCGAAGGGGCGGTCAAGACGTTCGCCAACAGTGCCGCGCTGCCGTTCCTGGAGCTGATCGCCGGCATCATCCTGATGGTCTTCCTCAACTGGCAGCTCGCCGTCGTCGCCCTGCTGGTGTTCCCGATCACGCTGATCGGCCCCCGGATCCTGACGCCGAAGGCGGTGCAGGCCAATTACGAGCAGAAGCTCAACGAATCGGCGCTGCTCGGCCTGGTGCAGGAGAACGTGGCGGCCCAGGCGGTGATCAAGGCGTTCAGCCTGCAACGCAAGATGTTCGGTTTCTTCACCTTGCGCAACGACGAGACCCGCAACAGGATTGCCTCGGCCACATTCCTCTCGACCATGGTGGAGCGGACGGTCACCATCTCGGTGCTCCTCCTGCACCTGGTGGTGCTCGCGATCGGCGCCTATCTGGCGACCAAGGGCCAGATCACCATCGGCACCTTCGTCACCTTCGAGAGCGCGTTCTGGGAGGTCTCCTACAACATCGCCCATGTGATGCATTTCATTCCGGTGTCGATCTCCTCGGCCGCCGCGATCCGTCACATCCAGGAACTGCTCGACGAGCCGACCCGCGGGGCCGATCGTCCCGGCGCGCCGGACCTGCCGCGCATCACCAACGACATCACTTTCGATCACGTCACCTTCCAGTACGAGGGCAGCCAGACGCCGGTGCTGGACAATCTCAGCCTCAAGCTCAATGCCGGCAAGCGCATCGCGATCGTCGGTCCGAGCGGCTCCGGCAAGAGCACGCTGCTCAATCTGATCCTGCGGCTCTACGTGCCCGACGAAGGCCGCGTCGCCATCGACGGCGTCGACGTCCGCAAGGTGACGCTGGACTCGCTGCGCCGGAGCATGGCGGTGGTGTTCCAGGAGAACATGCTGTTCAACATGTCGATCCGCGAGAACATCCGGCTCGGCAAGGAGGGCGCAACCGACGAGGAGGTGGAGGAGGCCGCCAAGAAGGCCGAGATCCACCGCTACATCATGAGCCTGCCGCAGCGCTACGACACGCCGGTCGGCGAGCGCGGCGATACGCTGTCGGGCGGCCAGCGCCAGCGCATCGCGATCGCGCGCGCGATCATCCGGAACCCCTCCGTGCTGCTGCTGGACGAAGCCACCTCGGCGCTGGACCAGACCACCGAGGCCGCGATCAACCGCACGCTGCTCAAGGTCGCCAAGGGCCGCACCATGATCTGGTCGACCCACCGCCTGACCTCGGTGGTCGAGATGGACGAGATCATCGTGATTTCAGGGGGCAGAGCGATCGAGCGCGGCTCCCACGCCGAGCTGCTCGCCAAGAACGGCACCTATCGCAAGCTGTGGAACGATCAGATCCACCAGCCCCACGGCACCGCAGCTCACGCCGCCGACGACCGCGACGATGACGACGAGGACGACGACGAGGAGGACTGACCGGGCCGTAGCGAGCCCGTGATTCCGGTCCGTGGCGCGCGGGCCGAACCTGGCGGCGAGTTCTTCGATTCGAAAACCCGGTCAGATGGCTCTCATGCAGACGGGCCGGGCCGTCGAAAAGCGCGTGCAGCCGACACCGCCGTTGTCGGTCGGACCGGACCACCCCACGCCGATCATGGTGATGTTCGTCGCGGATTGCTGCTGACGCGGAGAGATTAACGCGCCTCAATGCATTTCGAGCACAAAAGCCCCTCGTCGCCGATAATAAAGTTTCTTTTTGTCCGGATATAAATTGCTTGTGGGCTGGCGAATTGGAGACTTAGGTCCGATATTGGGGGCGGCGCGGCGAGGGCGGCAAACAGCGATTTTGGCAAGCGCATGAAGCGCTTTGTGACTGTCGTTTCACCTTGACTTGACCGATTCTCACTTATAGAAAGCGCCTCACTTAACGACAGGCGGTGAGCATCGCCAGCGTCGGAACGGGCCACCCGTTGATCCCCAAAGACTAGATCTGCCAGGGGTCGCAAAGACGGGCACCAACCTCGACGAATGCCGCTCAAACGCTGTCGATCATAGCTAGGCAATGCCAGTGCGACTTTAGTTCTCTCGAGCACGTTCTCTTGAGATCGAATTCGGATGCATGACCTCAGTGTGCGGGCCGCGGCATTGCGCTGAACGGCTTCAAGACTGCGGTCCTCTGTGGCGTCGAAGCGCTTTCCGCTCGTTGATGGAGCGGTTGGCGCAATTTCGCTTTGCGTGGGTTATTTCGCGCAAGGTGGCCTCCTCGGGCGGGTTGGCTCGAACAGAATTTGCGGACCCGGTGAACGGGCCGCGGCAAGACAGCGGACCCGAGAGGGGCCGCGGCAGAAAAAGGGTGAAGGCCAGTATGCCGACGATCAACCAGCTGATCGCTCAACCGCGGGAAGTGCAGAAGTCGCGCAAGAAGGTGCCGGCGCTGCAGCAGTCGCCGCAGAAGCGTGGTGTTTGCACGCGCGTCTACACCACGACCCCGAAGAAGCCGAACTCGGCGCTTCGTAAGGTTGCCAAGGTGCGCCTGACCAACGGCTTCGAGGTGATCGGCTACATCCCCGGCGAGGGCCATAACCTCCAGGAGCACTCGGTGGTCATGATCCGCGGCGGCCGCGTCAAGGACTTGCCGGGCGTGCGCTACCACATCCTCCGCGGCGTTCTGGATACCCAGGGCGTCAAGAACCGTAAGCAGCGTCGTTCGAAGTACGGCGCCAAGCGTCCGAAGTAAGCGGGAACCAAGCCTATGTCTCGTCGCCACTCTGCGGAAAAGCGCGAAGTTCTTCCGGATCCGAAGTTCGGGAACATCATCGTCACGAAGTTCATGAACTCGGTGATGTACGCCGGCAAGAAGTCGGTTGCGGAAGGCATCGTCTATGGTGCGTTCGGTATCATCGAATCCAAGACCAAGCAGAACCCGCTCGGCGTGTTCGAGCAGGCGCTCGAGAACGTCATGCCGACCATCGAGGTTCGCTCCCGCCGCGTCGGCGGCGCGACCTACCAGGTTCCGGTCGAGGTTCGCTCGACCCGCCGTCAGGCTCTCGGCATTCGCTGGCTGATCGCGGCTGCGCGCGAGCGCAACGAGAAGACGATGACCGAGCGGCTCTCGGCGGAGCTCTTGGACGCATCGAACAACCGGGGGAACGCCGTCAAGAAGCGCGAAGACGTGCACCGCATGGCGGAAGCCAACCGCGCCTTCTCGCACTACCGCTGGTAACGGCGACACACTCGGACTCGCAAGGAACGACCCATGCCCCGCCAACATGCCATCGAGGACTACCGTAACTTCGGTATCATGGCGCATATCGACGCCGGCAAGACCACGACCACCGAGCGCATCCTCTATTACACCGGCAAGAGCCACAAGATCGGCGAAGTGCACGAAGGTGCCGCGACGATGGACTGGATGGAGCAGGAGCAGGAGCGTGGCATCACGATCACCTCGGCTGCGACCACCGCGTTCTGGAACGGCAAGCGCCTGAACATCATCGACACGCCCGGCCACGTCGACTTCACCATTGAAGTCGAGCGTTCGCTGCGCGTGCTCGACGGCGCCGTCTGCGTGCTCGACTCCAACCAGGGCGTCGAGCCCCAGACCGAGACCGTCTGGCGCCAGGGCGACAAGTACAAGGTTCCGCGCATCGTCTTCGCCAACAAGATGGACAAGATCGGTGCCGACTTCTTCAAATGTCTGTCGGACATCGTCGATCGTCTGGGCGCCAAGCCCGTCGCGATCCAGCTTCCGATCGGTGCCGAGAACAACTTCAAGGGTCTCGTCGACCTCGTGAAGATGAAGGGCGTCGTCTGGAACGACGAGTCGCTCGGTGCCAAGTTCGACTATGTCGACATTCCGGAAGACCTCGTCGACCAGGCCAAGGAATACCGCGAGAAGATGGTGGAAGCCGCCGTCGAGCTCGACGATGACGCCATGGCCGCCTATCTCGACGGCAAGGAGCCGGACGAGGCGACCCTGAAGCGCCTGATCCGCAAGGCGGTGCTGACCGGCGCGTTCTATCCCGTGCTGTGCGGCTCGGCCTTCAAGAACAAGGGCGTGCAGCCGCTGCTCGACGCCGTCGTCGACTACCTGCCGTCGCCGCTCGACGTGCCCGCGATCAAGGGCACCGACGACAAGGGCAACGAAGTCGTGCGCAAGGCGGACGACAAGGAGCCGCTGGCGCTGCTCGCGTTCAAGATCATGGACGACCCGTTCGTCGGCACCATCACCTTCTGCCGCATCTACTCCGGCATTCTGCAGAGCGGCACCGGCGTCGTGAACTCGACCCGCGAGAAGAAGGAGCGGATCGGGCGCATGCTGTTGATGCATGCGAACAACCGCGAGGACATCAAGGAAGCCTACGCCGGCGACATCGTCGCGCTGGCCGGCCTGAAGGAAGCGCGCACCGGTGACACGCTGTGCGATCCCGACAAGCAGGTGATCCTGGAGAAGATGGAATTCCCCGAGCCGGTCATCGAGATCGCGATCGAGCCGAAGTCCAAGGCCGACCAGGAGAAGCTGGGCGTGGCGCTGGCCAAGCTCGCCGCGGAGGATCCGTCCTTCCGCGTGTCGACCGACCACGAGTCCGGCCAGACCATCCTCAAGGGCATGGGCGAGCTCCATCTCGACATCAAGGTCGACATCCTCAAGCGCACCTACAAGGTCGATGCCAACATCGGCGCGCCGCAGGTGGCGTTCCGCGAGCGCATCACCAAGCGGGTGGAGCACAGCTACACCCACAAGAAGCAGACCGGCGGTACCGGCCAGTTCGCGGCCGTGTCGTTCATCGTCGAGCCGAACGAAGCCGGCAAGGGCTTCGAGTTCGAATCGAAGATCGTCGGCGGCGCGGTGCCTAAGGAATACATCCCCGGCGTCGAGAAGGGCCTGGAGAGCGTGCTGTCGTCCGGCGTGGTCGCGGGCTTCCCCGTGGTCGACGTCAAGGTGCAGCTGGTCGACGGCAAGTATCATGACGTCGACTCGTCGGCGCTCGCCTTCGAAATCGCCTCGCGTGCCTGCTTCCGCGAAGCGCTGCAGATGGGCAAGTCCGTCCTGCTCGAGCCGATCATGAAGGTCGAGGTGGTGACCCCGGAAGACTACACCGGCTCGGTCATCGGCGACCTGAATTCCCGGCGCGGTCAGATCCAGGGGCAGGACATGCGCGGCAACGCCAACGTCATCAACGCGATGGTGCCGCTCATGAACATGTTCGGTTACGTGAACAATCTGCGCTCGATGAGCCAGGGTCGCGCGACCTTCACCATGCAGTTCGATCACTACGCAGAAGCGCCGGCCAACGTGTCGGCAGAAGTCCAGAAGAAGTTTGCCTGATTGTCGTCGGTTGAAAGCTGACGATTGAACGGAGAGTCAAATGGCCAAAGCAAAGTTTGAACGTACCAAGCCGCACTGCAACATCGGCACCATCGGTCACGTCGACCATGGCAAGACGTCGCTGACCGCGGCGATCACCAAGGTTCTCGCCGAAGCCGGCGGTGCGACGTTCACCGCGTACGACCAGATCGACAAGGCGCCGGAAGAGAAGGCCCGCGGCATCACCATCTCGACCGCGCACGTCGAGTACGAGACGCCGAACCGGCACTACGCCCACGTCGACTGCCCCGGCCACGCCGACTACGTGAAGAACATGATCACCGGCGCTGCCCAGATGGACGGCGCGATCCTGGTCGTGTCGGCCGCTGACGGCCCGATGCCGCAGACCCGCGAGCACATCCTGCTCGCCCGCCAGGTCGGCGTGCCCGCGCTCGTGGTGTTCCTCAACAAGTGCGACATGGTCGACGATCCGGAGCTGCTCGAGCTCGTCGAGCTCGAAGTCCGCGAGCTGCTCTCGAAGTACGAATTCCCCGGCGACAAGATCCCGATCATCAAGGGTTCGGCGCTGGCCGCTCTCGAAGACTCCGACAAGAAGCTCGGCCACGACGCCATCCTCGAGCTGATGAAGAACGTCGACGAGTACATCCCGCAGCCGGAGCGTCCGATCGACCAGCCGTTCCTGATGCCGGTTGAAGACGTGTTCTCGATCTCGGGCCGCGGCACCGTCGTGACCGGCCGTGTCGAGCGCGGCGTCGTCAAGGTCGGCGAGGAAATCGAGATCGTCGGTCTCCGCGCCACCCAGAAGACCACCGTCACCGGCGTCGAAATGTTCCGCAAGCTGCTCGATCAGGGCCAGGCCGGCGACAACATCGGCGCGCTGCTCCGCGGCACCAAGCGCGAGGACGTCGAGCGCGGCCAGGTTCTGGCCAAGCCGGGTTCGGTCAAGCCGCACACCAAGTTCAAGGCTGAGGCCTACATCCTCACCAAGGAAGAGGGCGGTCGCCACACCCCGTTCTTCACCAACTACCGTCCGCAGTTCTACTTCCGCACCACCGACGTGACCGGTGTCGTGCACCTGCCGGAAGGCACCGAGATGGTGATGCCGGGCGACAACATCGCGATGGAAGTGCACCTGATCGTGCCGATCGCGATGGAAGAGAAGCTCCGCTTCGCGATCCGCGAAGGCGGCCGCACCGTCGGCGCCGGCGTCGTCGCCTCGATCATCGAGTAATTACGAGAAAAGGGACGGCGAGTAGCGAATGGTGACATTCGCTATTCGCTATTCGCCACCCACTGAAGAGAGACCACGGCAATGAACGGCCAAAACATTCGTATCCGTCTCAAGGCGTTCGACCATCGTATCCTCGATACGTCGACCCGCGAGATCGTGAACACGGCGAAGCGCACCGGCGCGCAGGTCCGCGGACCCATTCCGCTGCCCACCCGCATCGAGAAGTTCACCGTCAACCGTTCGCCCCACGTCGACAAGAAGAGCCGCGAACAGTTCGAGATGCGCACTCACAAGCGCCTGCTCGACATCGTCGATCCGACCCCGCAGACCGTCGATGCTTTGATGAAGCTCGACCTGGCCGCCGGTGTCGACGTCGAGATCAAGCTCTAAGATTTTGGATCCCGTTCGCCAAAAGCGGACAAAGAGAACAGGAAGCAAGCCGATGCGCTCCGGAGTGATCGCACAAAAGGTCGGGATGACGCGGGTCTTCACGGAGGCCGGCGAACATATCCCCGTGACCGTGCTGAAGCTCGGCAATTGCCAGGTCGTAGGCCACCGCACCGAAGAGAAGAACGGTTACGTCGCGCTCCAGCTCGGTTCGGGCAGCCGCAAGACCGTTTACATGCCGAAGGCCGAGCGCGGCCAGTTCGCGGTCGCCAAGGTCGAGCCGAAGCGCCGGGTCGAGGAATTCCGCGTCACCGCGGACGCCATGATCCCGGTCGGCGCTGAGATCCAGGCTGACCACTTCGTCGTCGGTCAGTTCGTCGACGTCACCGGCACCTCGGTCGGTAAGGGCTTCGCCGGCGGCATGAAGCGCTGGAACTTCGGCGGTCTGCGCGCCACGCACGGTGTGTCGATCTCGCACCGCTCGATCGGTTCGACTGGTGGCCGTCAGGACCCCGGCAAGACCTGGAAGAACAAGAAGATGCCCGGCCACATGGGTGTCGACCGCATCACCACGCTCAACCTTCGCGTCGTCCAGACCGATGTCGAGCGTGGCCTGATCCTCGTCGAGGGCGCCGTTCCCGGCTCCAAGGGCGGCTGGATCCGCGTGCGCGACGCCGTCAAGAAGCCGCTGCCGAAGGAAGCTCCGAAGCCCGGCAAGTTCAAGGTTGCTGGCGACGCGGAAGCCGCTCCGGCTGCGCAGGAGGCGTGAGATGGAATTGAAGGTCACCACCCTCGAAGGTAAGGAAGCCGGCTCCGTCCAGCTGTCCGACGCCATTTTCGGTCTCGAGCCGCGCGAGGACATCATCGCGCGCTGCGTGCAGTGGCAGCTCAACAAGCGCCAGGCCGGCACGCACAAGGCCAAGGGCCGCGCCGAGATCTGGCGCACCGGTAAGAAGATGTACAAGCAGAAGGGCACCGGCGGTGCTCGTCACGGCTCGGCCCGCGTGCCGCAGTTCCGCGGCGGCGGTCGTGCCTTCGGTCCGGTGGTGCGTTCGCACGCCACCGACCTGCCGAAGAAGGTCCGTGCGCTCGCACTGAAGCATGCGCTCTCGGCCAAGGCCAAGGACGGCGATCTCGTCGTGATCGAGAAGGCCGCGCTGGAAGCCGCCAAGACCAAGGCGCTGCTCGGCCACTTCTCGGGCCTCGGCCTCACCAACGCGCTGATCATCGACGGTGCCGAGCTCAACAACGGCTTCGCCGCTGCGGCCCGCAACATCCCGAACATGGACGTGCTGCCGATCCAGGGCATCAACGTCTATGACATCCTGCGCCGTCAGAAGCTCGTTCTGACCAAGGCCGCCATCGATGCGCTGGAGGCGCGCTTCAAATGAGCAAGAACATCGAGCCTCGCCACTACGACGTGATCCTGTCGCCGGTCGTGACCGAAAAGGCGACGATCGCTTCGGAGCACAACAAGGTGCTGTTCAAGGTGGCCGCCAAGGCAACCAAGCCGCAGATCAAGGAAGCGATCGAGAAGCTGTTCGACGTCAAGGTCAAGAGCGTCAACACGCTGGTCCGCAAGGGCAAGGTCAAGGCCTTCCGCGGCACCATCGGCTCGCAGTCGAACAGCAAACGCGCGATCGTGACCCTCGAAGAGGGTCACCGGATCGACGTCACCACCGGTCTGTAAGGTCGTACGACGATGGCACTGAAGACATTCAATCCCACGACGCCGGGCCAGCGCCAGCTGGTCATGGTCGATCGTTCGGCCCTGTACAAGGGCAAGCCGGTCAAGGCGCTCACCGAAGGCAAGAAGTCCTCGGGCGGTCGCAACAACACCGGTCGCATCACCGTGCGCTTCCGCGGCGGCGGTCACAAGCAGACGCTGCGCCTCGTCGACTTCAAGCGCGACAAGGTCGATGCGCCCGCGACGGTCGAGCGGCTGGAATACGATCCGAACCGCACTGCGTTCATCGCGCTGATCAAGTACCAGGACGGCGAGCAGGCCTATATTCTGGCGCCGCAGCGTCTGGCCGTGGGCGACACCATCGTGGCCGGGAACTATGTCGACGTGAAGCCGGGCAACGTCATGCCGCTCGGCAACATGCCGGTCGGCACGATCATCCACAACATCGAGGTCAAGATCGGGAAGGGTGGCCAGCTGGCCCGTTCCGCGGGGACCTATGCCCAGCTCGTCGGCCGCGATCAGGACTACGTCATCATCCGCCTGAATTCGGGCGAGCAGCGCCTGGTGCACGGCCGTTGCCGCGGCACGATCGGCGCGGTGTCGAACCCGGATCACATGAACACCTCGATCGGCAAGGCCGGCCGCAACCGTTGGCTGGGCCGCAAGCCGCATAACCGCGGTGTTTCGATGAACCCGATCGACCATCCGCACGGCGGTGGTGAAGGTCGTACCTCGGGCGGTCGTCACCCGGTCACTCCGTGGGGCAAGCCGACCAAGGGCAAGAAGACCCGCTCCAACAAGTCGACCAACAAATTCATTCTCCTAAGCCGCCACAAGCGGAAGAAGTAAGGAACGCCGGACATGGTTCGTTCAGTCTGGAAAGGCCCGTTCGTCGAGGGTTCTCTGCTCAAGAAGGCAGATGCCGCGCGCGCGTCCGGCCGTCACGACGTCATCAAGATCTGGAGCCGTCGCTCGACGATCCTGCCGCAATTCGTCGGTCTGACCTTCGGCGTCTACAACGGTCAGAAGCACGTGCCGGTGGCCGTGAACGAGGAAATGGTCGGTCACAAGTTCGGCGAGTTCTCGCCGACCCGGACCTTCCATGGCCACTCCGGCGACAAGAAAGCCAAGAAGGCTTGAGGATTAAACGATGAGCAAACCTAAGCGCGAACGGAGCCTCGCCGAGAACGAGGCCAAGGCGGTCGCCCGGATGCTGCGGGTGAGCCCGCAGAAGCTCAACCTGGTCGCCCAGCTCATTCGCGGCCGGAAGGCGTCTGCCGCGCTCGCCGACCTGCAGTTTTCGCGCAAGCGGATCGCGGTCGACGTGAAGAAGTGCCTGGAATCGGCGATCGCCAACGCCGAGAACAACCACGACCTCGACGTCGACGATCTCGTCGTGGCGCAGGCCTTCGTCGGCAACGGCCTCGTGATGAAGCGCTTCGCCGCCCGCGGCCGTGGCCGCTCGGGCCGTGTCTACAAACCGTTTTCGCAGCTGACGATCATCGTTCGTCAGGTCGAAGCTGAAGCCGCCGCTTAAGGGCGCAGGAGAACACGATGGGTCAAAAGATCAATCCGATCGGTCTGCGCCTCGGCATCAACCGGACCTGGGATTCCCGCTGGTTCGCCGGCAAGCAGGAATACGGCAAGCTGCTGCACGAGGACGTCAAGATCCGTGAGATCCTGCACAAGGAGCTCAAGCAGGCGGCCGTCGCCCGCATCGTGATCGAGCGTCCGCACAAGAAGTGCCGCGTCACCATCCACTCGGCCCGTCCGGGCGTGGTGATCGGCAAGAAGGGCGCCGACATCGACAAGTTGCGCAAGAAGGTCGCGGACATCACCTCGTCCGACGTCGTCATCAACATCGTCGAAATCCGCAAGCCGGAGCTCGATGCGACGCTGGTGGCCGAGTCGATCGCGCAGCAGCTCGAGCGCCGCGTGGCTTTCCGCCGTGCCATGAAGCGCGCCGTGCAGTCGGCGATGCGTCTCGGCGCGGAAGGCATCCGCATCAACTGCTCGGGTCGTCTGGGCGGTGCGGAAATCGCGCGCATGGAGTGGTACCGCGAAGGCCGCGTGCCGCTGCACACGTTGCGTGCCGACATCGACTACGGCGTTGCGACGGCGTTCACGACCTTCGGCACCTGCGGCGTCAAGGTCTGGATCTTCAAGGGCGAGATCCTCGAGCACGATCCGATGGCCCAGGACAAGAGAATGGCCGAAGGCGAGACCGGCGGCAGTGGCGATCGCGGTGGCCGTCAGCGCCGCGAGACGGCCGCTGCCTAAAGCCAGACAGGAATTTGAGGGCTTAAAGCCATGATGCAACCTAAGAAAACGAAGTTCCGGAAGGCGCATAAGGGCCGCATCCACGGCGTTGCGTCTTCGGGCGCGACGTTGGCGTTCGGCCAGTTCGGCCTGAAGGCGACCGAGCCTGAGCGCGTCACCGCGCGCCAGATCGAAGCCGCCCGCCGCGCGCTGACCCGCCACATGAAGCGCGCCGGCCGCGTCTGGATCCGCGTGTTCCCCGACGTTCCGGTGTCGAAGAAGCCGGCCGAAGTCCGCATGGGCTCCGGCAAGGGTTCGCCGGAATTGTGGGTCGCGCGCGTCAAGCCGGGCCGGGTGCTGTTCGAGATCGACGGCGTCAACACCCAGACGGCGCGTGAGGCGCTGACCCTGGCGGCCGCCAAGCTGCCGATCAAGACGCGCTTCGTCGAGCGCATTGCGGAGTAATGGCCATGGCCCAGATGAAGATCGAAGACATCCGCGCGATGAGCCCCGACCAGCAGGATGAGGCCATCCTGAACCTGAAGAAGGAGCGCTTCAACCTGCGCTTCCAGCGCGCCACCGGGCAGCTCGAGAACACCTCGCGCCTGCGCGAGGCCCGCCGTGACATCGCCCGGATCAAGACCATCGCCGCGCAGACGCGCGCGAAGAAGAAGTAAGAGGCTTACGAAGATGCCGAAACGTACTTTGCAGGGCGTGGTCGTCAGCGACAAGCAAGCCAAGACCATCGTGGTGCGCGTCGACCGCCGCTTCACGCACCCGATCTACAAGAAGACGATCCGCCGTTCCAAGAACTACCACGCGCACGACGAGAGCAATCAGTTCAAGCCGGGCGACATGGTGTGGATCGAGGAAACCAAGCCGATTTCGAAGTTGAAGCGCTGGGTCGTGATCCGGGGCGAACACAAGAAAAGCGCCTGATCTGTTGGCTTTAGCCGACTGACTTCAGGGAAATGTTGAGCGCCGGCTGGGCTGGCGCAAAGAGAAAGAGGACGAGGTGCATCAATGATTCAGATGCAGACCAACCTCGACGTGGCCGACAATTCTGGCGCACGCCGTGTCATGTGTATCAAGGTGCTCGGGGGCTCCAAGCGCCGCTACGCCACGATCGGCGACATCATCGTCGTGTCGATCAAGGAAGCCATTCCGCGTGGCAAGGTGAAGAAGGGCGACGTGATGAAGGCCGTCGTGGTGCGCGTCCGCAAGGACATCCGCCGCGCCGACGGCTCGGTCATCCGCTTCGACCGCAACGCCGCCGTGCTGATCAACAACCAGTCCGAGCCGGTCGGCACCCGTATCTTCGGGCCCGTGCCGCGCGAGCTGCGCGCCAAGAACCACATGAAGATCATCTCGCTCGCGCCGGAGGTGCTGTGATGGCTGCGAAGATCCGCAAGGGCGACAAGGTCGTCGTGCTGACCGGCCGCGACAAGGGCCGCACCGGCGAAGTGTTCGAGGTTCGCCCCGACGCCGGCACCGCGCTGGTGCGCGGCATCAACATGGTCAAGCGTCATCAGAAGCAGACGCAGGCCCAGGAGGGCGGCATCATCTCGAAAGAGGCGCCGATCCAACTGTCCAACATCGCGTATGTCGGCAAGGACGGAAAGCCGACCCGCGTCGGATTCAAGATTCTGGCGGACGGCAAGAAGGTCCGCATCGCCAAGAGCTCGGGAGCTGAGATCGATGGCTGAGGCCGCTTACACGCCGCGCCTGCGCGCGGAATATGACGCGAAGATCCGCACGGCTCTGACCGAGAAGTTCGGTTACGAGAACGTCATGCAGGTTCCGCGCCTGGACAAGGTCGTGCTGAACATGGGCGTTGGCGATTCCGTCAACGACCGCAAGAAGGCCGAGACCGCCGCTGCCGAATTGACCCAGATCGCCGGCCAGAAGGCGATCGTGACCTATTCGCGCATCGCGATCGCGACCTTCAAGCTGCGTGAGAACCAGCCGATCGGCTGCAAGGTCACGCTGCGCAAGGCCCGCATGTACGAGTTCATCGATCGCCTGGTGAACGTTGCGCTGCCGCGCGTGCGCGACTTCCGCGGCCTGAACCCGAAGAGCTTCGACGGCCGCGGCAACTACTCGCTCGGCATCAAGGAGCACATCATTTTCCCCGAGATCGACTTCGACAAGGTTACGGAAGCCCGCGGTATGGACATCACCGTCTGCACCACGGCCAAGACCGACGAAGAGGCGAGGGCCTTGTTGACCGCTTTCAATTTCCCGTTCCGGCAGTGAGACGCTGACTTAGAGCCTCTCAAACGCGGATACCCAGGAGCCAAGCATGGCAAAGAAGAGTTCAGTCGAGAAGAACAACCGGCGCAAGCGGATGGTGAAGAACGCCGCCGCCAAGCGCGAGCGGTTGAAGGCGATCATCGCCGACAAGACGCTGCCGATGGAGGAGCGGTTCGCCGCGACCCTGAAGCTGGCGGAAATGCCGCGCAACTCGTCGGCGACCCGCATCCGCCTGCGCTGCGAGCTGTCGGGCCGTCCGCGCTCGAACTATCGCAAGAACAAGCTGTCCCGTATCGCGCTGCGCGAACTTGGCTCCAAGGGCATGGTCCCGGGCCTCGTGAAGTCCAGCTGGTAAGGAGGGTCGTTTAGATGTCTACGCACGATCCAATCAGCGATCTGATCACCCGTATCCGCAACGCGCAGATGCGCTCCAAGACCAAGGTCTCCACGCCTGGTTCGAAGATGCGCGAGAACGTGCTCGAGGTCCTCAAGTCCGAGGGCTACATCCGCGGCTACGCCACGCTCGAGCACTCCTCGGGCCGCAGCGAGATCGAGATCGAGCTGAAGTATTTCGACGGCGAGCCCGTCATCCGCGAGATCGAACGTGTCTCCAAGCCCGGGCGCCGTGTTTACGCCTCGGTGAAGAACCTGCCGCGGGTGAATAACGGTCTCGGCATTTCGGTGTTGTCGACGCCGAAGGGGATCATGGCCGACCACAGCGCGCGCGACGCGAATGTGGGCGGTGAAGTCCTCTTCACGGTGTTCTGAGAAGGATTTTTCATCCATGTCACGAGTTGGCAAAAGGCCTGTGGCGGTTCCGTCGGGTGTGACCGCGACCGTCGATGGGCAGACCGTCAAGATGAAGGGGCCGAAGGGCCAGCTTCAGTTCGTCGTTCATGACGACGTCGAGGTGAAGCTCGAGAACGGCCAGGTCAAGGTCAAGCCGCGCGCTGAGACCAACCGCGCGCGGGCGCTGTACGGCACCGCTCGCGCCCAGGTCGCGAATCTGGTCGAAGGCGTCACCAAGGGCTTCGAGAAGAAGCTCGAGATCACCGGCGTCGGCTATCGCGCCGCGATGCAGGGCAAGAATCTGCAGCTCGCGCTCGGTTACAGCCATGACGTGATCTATCCGATCCCCGAGGGGATCACGATCACCGTGCCGAAGCCGACCGAGATCACGGTGACGGGCAGCGACGTCCAGCGTGTCGGCCAGGTCGCCGCCGAGATCCGCTCCTATCGCCCGCCGGAGCCCTACAAGGGCAAAGGCGTGAAGTATGTTGGCGAATTCATCTTCCGCAAGGAAGGCAAGAAGAAGTAACGGAGCCGGTCATGTCCAAAGCCAAGGTTACGAATGCCCGGCGCAAGCGGAGTGTGCGGCTGAAGCTGCGCCGTTCCGCCGGCGGCCGTCCGCGCCTGTCGGTGTTCCGCTCGTCCAAGCACATCTACGCCCAGGTCATCGACGACCTGAAGGGCGAGACGCTGGCCTCTGCCTCGTCGCTCGAGAAGTCGATGCGCGACGGCGGCAAGACCGGCGCCGACATCGATGCGGCGAAGGCGGTCGGCAAGTTGCTGGCCGAGCGCGCCGCCGAGAAGGGCGTCAAGGAAGTCGTGTTCGATCGCGGCAGCTATCTCTATCACGGGCGCGTCAAGGCTCTGGCCGACGCGGCGCGTGAGAGCGGGCTGAGCTTCTAACAGAATTTGAGGATTGAGGCGCAAGCCTCTGAAGGATTGGAAAAACCATGGCAGCTGAACGCGAACAACGTGGTGGACGCGATCAACGCGGCGGCGGACGTGAACGCAGGGAGCGCGAGGAGCGCGACAGCGAGTTCGTCGACAAGCTCGTCCACATCAACCGCGTGGCCAAGGTCGTCAAGGGCGGCAAGCGCTTCGGTTTCGCAGCGCTGGTCGTGATCGGCGACCAGAAGGGCCGCGCCGGCTTCGGTCACGGCAAGGCGCGCGAAGTGCCTGAGGCGATCCGCAAGGCGACCGAGTCCGCCAAGCGCAACCTGACGCGGGTGTCGCTGCGCGAGGGCCGTACGCTCCATCACGACATCGCCGGCCGTCATGGCGCGGGCCGTGTCTACCTGCGTGCAGCTCCGGCCGGTACCGGCATCATCGCCGGCGGCCCGATGCGCGCCGTGTTCGAGACGCTCGGCGTCCAGGACGTGGTGGCGAAGTCGATCGGCTCGTCGAACCCGTACAACATGGTGCGCGCGACCTTCGACGCGCTGAAGCACCAGGATTCGCCGCGTTCGGTCGCAGCCCGCCGCAACATCAAGGTGTCCACCCTCCAGTCCCGTCGTATCGGCGGCGATGCCGAGGCGGCCGCCGACTAACGGAAGCTTTTCGGAGTAGACTCCCATGGCCAAGGCCGCAAAGACGATCAAGGTCGAGCAGACCGGCAGCGCGATCCGCCGCCATCACTCGCAGCGTTCGACCCTGATCGGGCTCAAGCTCAACAAGATCGGCCGCACCAGCGAACTGCCGGATACCCCGGCGGTCCGCGGCATGATCGAGAAAGTTCACCATCTCGTCCGCATCATCGACGAGAAGTAAGCAAAGGCGGACGGTCCCGGAAAGCCGGAAGCGGTTTTCGGTGAAGATCGTGCGCAAGACACAAGGAGAAGGGCGATGAAGCTCAGCGATATCGCCGACAACGCCGGCTCGCGCAAGAAGCGTATGCGCGTCGGCCGCGGCATCGGTTCCGGCAAGGGCAAGCAGTCCGGCCGCGGCGGCAAGGGCCAGACCGCGCGTTCGGGCGTGCGCATCAAGGGTTTCGAAGGCGGCCAGATGCCGATGCATCGCCGTCTGCCCAAGCGCGGCTTCAACAACATCTTCCGCGTCGAGTTCGCCGAGATCAATCTCGACCGGCTCCAGGAAGCGGTCGATGCCAAGAAGATCGACGCCGGCAGCGTCGTCAACGTCGAGGCCCTGGTGAAGGGCGGCGTGCTGCGCCGCGCCAAGGCCGGCCTGCGGCTGCTCGGCCGTGGCGAGCTCAAGTCCAAGCTCAACATCGAAGTGCACGGCGCCAGCAAGACCGCGATCGCGGCGGTCGAGAAGGCCGGCGGCTCGGTGAAGATCCTCGCCCAGCCCAAGGAAGAAGGCGAGGCGGCGTAACAACTGCGTCATTGGCCCGCGGCGCGCGGGCCTTTACGCATGCGGGACGTGGACTTATCGAAGCCGAGCCCCAGATAATGTCCGGCGTCCGCTAAACTAGCCCGGCCGCGGGCATGACGGCGCAACAGGCGGCGGGAGAAAGTCCAAGATGGTCTCTGCAGCGGAACAACTGGCAGCCAATCTCAATTTCGGCGCGTTTGCCAAGGCCGACGAACTGAAGAAGCGCATCTGGTTCACCCTGGGTGCGCTGCTCGTTTATCGGCTCGGGACCTACATCCCGCTGCCCGGCATCGATCCCAACGTCTGGGAGCAGGTGTTCCGCTCCCAGGCGGGCGGCATTCTCGGCATGTTCAACATGTTCGCCGGCGGCGGCATCCACCGCATGGCGATCTTCGCGCTGAACATCATGCCGTACATCTCGGCCTCGATCATCATCCAGCTCCTCACCACCGTCTCGCCGCAGCTCGAGGCCCTGAAGAAGGAAGGTGAGGCCGGCCGCAAGACGCTGAACCAGTACACGCGCTATCTGACCGTCATCCTGGCCGCGTTCCAGTCCTACGGCATCGCGGTGGGCCTCGAAGGCGCCGGCAACGTCGTCGCCGACCCCGGCTTGTTCTTCCGCCTGTCCACGGCGATCACGCTGACCGGCGGCACCATGTTCCTGATGTGGCTCGGCGAGCAGATCACCTCGCGCGGCATCGGCAACGGTATCTCGCTGATCATTCTCGCCGGCATCGTCGCCGAGCTGCCCGCGGCGCTCGCCGGCATGCTCGAGCTCGGCCGTCAGGGCGCGATGTCGACCGGCCTGATCCTGGTCGTCATCGTCATGGCCGTCGCCGTGATCGCCTTCATCGTGTTCATGGAGCGCGCCCAGCGCCGGCTCTTGATCCAGTATCCGAAGCGCCAGGTCGGCAACAAGATGTTCGAGGGCCAGTCCTCGCATCTGCCGCTCAAGCTCAACACCTCCGGCGTGATCCCGCCGATCTTCGCATCCTCGCTGCTCTTGCTGCCGACCACGGTTGCGAACTTCAACACGGGAAGTGGGCCGGAGTGGTTCCAGTGGATCACCACCCAGCTCGGCCATGGCCGCCCGCTGTTCCTGATCATGTATCTGGCGCTGATCGTGTTCTTCGCCTTCTTCTACACCGCGATCGTGTTCAACCCGACCGAGACCGCGGACAATCTGAAGAAGCACGGCGGCTTCATTCCGGGCATTCGCCCGGGCGAGCGCACCGCGGAATACATCGACTATGTGCTGTCGCGCATCACCGTGCTGGGCGCGATCTATCTCGCCATCGTCTGCTTGATCCCGGAAATCCTGATCTCCTACGCCTCGGTGCCGTTCTATTTCGGCGGCACCTCGCTCTTGATCGTCGTCAGCGTCACCATGGACACGGTGGCCCAGGTGCAAGGCTATCTGCTGGCGCACCAGTACGAAGGCCTGATCCGCAAGTCCAAGCTGCGGGGCCGCCGTAGATGAGCAGGGAGCTCGCGCGCCGAATCGCTTTCACGATCGGCGCGCTGCTCCTTTTCAGGCTCGGCACACAGATCCCGATTCCGGGACTGGATCTCTCCGACGTCTCGCCGACGCTGGATCTCGTCTCCCGGCTTTCGATCTTTGCGCTCGGCCTCATTCCCTATCTGACTGCGGCAATCTTCATCCGGCTGCTCTCCGTGGTGTGGCGCGGCCTGAATTCGCTCGAACGGTCGGGCGAGGGCGGACAGCGCAAGATCGCGCGCGCCACGCTCGGTCTCACACTCGGGCTTGCGGCCTTTCAGGCCTACGGCATCGCCTCGGCACTGACGTCGATCCCGGGCCTGGTCAAAAATCCCGACGGCTGGTTCGTGACGACGGCTACGGCCTCGATGGTCGGCGGCGTCTTCGTGCTGGTGTGGCTCAGCGAACAGATGACCCGCTACGGCATTGGCAATGGCTTGGCGTTGATCTTGAGCGCGGGCTTCATCGTCGCCATTCCGCAAAACATTGCCGGTATCGCGGATCTCGTGCGGAGCGGGGCGATCTCGGGCAATCTTGTGCTCGGCCATGTCGTGTTCTGGATCGCGACCGTCGTCGTGATCGTGCTTGTCGAAGGCGCGCGGCGAAATATCCGGGTCCAGTTCGCCGCACACAGCGTCGGCACGCGGCAACTGCCTGTGCGCGATGCAATGCTGCCGATCAAGCTCAACAGCGCCGGGTTCCTGATTCCCGTCACCGTAGCGCCGTGGATATTCTATCTGCCGCTTGCCTTTGCAGGCTTCCTTCTGGGCAGCGATCATCCCCTCGTCGCCGCGGCCTACCGGCATCTCCAGCTCGGGCAGCCGGTGCACGTTATTCTGGTGTCGATCGCCGTGTTCGTGCTCGCCTTCGTCTATACCGCCTATGTCGTCGATCCCGAACACACGGCCAAATCCCTGGCGGATCGTGGCGGCACCATTCCTGGTGTCGCTCGGGGTGAAGCCACGGCCGACTATCTCGATCGCGTGGTGTCATTGACGACAGTCGTCGGAGCCGTCTACCTGACGGCGTTGCAGTTGATTCCGGAGGTGTTCGAGCTTTACGGGATCGGGCTGCCTTATAGTATGGTCGTCAATGGCGGTGGGGCGCTGGTTGTGGTTTGCACCGCTCTTGATATCAAAGCACAGGTGCGCGACGTATCGCTCACCAATCCGGGGGGCGTACGCCGATGAGAATTATACTTCTGGGACCGCCGGGGTCGGGCAAGGGGACTCAGGCCCAGCTCTTGGTGCAGCGCTATGGCATCGTCCAGCTCTCGACCGGCGAGATGCTGCGTGCCGCGGTTGCGGCCGGCACCCCGGTCGGGTTGAAGGCCAAGGAGATCATGGCCAGCGGCGGCCTCGTGCCCGATGACGTCGTGGTGGGAATCATTTCCGACCGCATCGACCAGCCGGATGCCAAGAACGGTTTCATCCTCGACGGTTTTCCGCGCACCGTGCCGCAGGCCGAGGCGCTGGACGAGCTGCTCAAGCGCAAGCACCTCAAGCTCGACGCCGTGATCGAGCTCCGCGTCAACGAGAGCGCGCTTCTGAGCCGCGTCGAGACCCGCGTCGCCCAGATGCGGGAGCGCGGCGAGGAGGTCCGACTCGACGACACCCCGGAGGTCCTGACCAAGCGGCTGGCCAGCTACCGCAGCCAGACGGAACCGCTGATTCACTACTATTCCGAGCGTCGGAAGCTCTCGACCATCGACGGCATGATGGCCATCGACGAGGTCACCCGCGCCATCCACCGCCAGCTGCTGGCGCTGGGGGCGGTCGAGCCCAAGACGCATGCCCGGAGCGCCGCCAAGGCAGCGCCGGCCAAGAAGGCCAAGGCGGGGAAGAAATCGCCCCAAAAGCCGGCGAAGGCTGCCAAGAAGGCCGCCAAATCGGCCAAAACCGCCAAAAAGGCCAAGAAAACCGCCAAGAAGACGGTCAAAAAGGCAGCCAAGAAGACCGCCAAGAAGGCCGTCAAAAAGGGTGCCAAAAAGGCTGCAAAAAAGGTCACGAAAAAGCGAGCCAAACGCTAGCAGCGGTTGACGAAAGCCCCTGGAATCCCCTAATAAGCCCCGCATCCAAGTCGGATAGTTTCAGACGATGCCGGGCCCCAGGAAGACCGGGGGTGGGCGTCGTGTTCGCGTTTGTGAACACCTGCCCGAGAACGCAAGCACTTAAAGCCCGATTCCTGACGAGGGGTCGGCAACAGGAGAGAAGGCCGTGGCCCGTATTGCCGGCGTGAACATTCCCACCAACAAGCGCGTGCTGATCGCGCTCCAGTACATCCATGGCATCGGTCAGAAGATCGCCGGTGAGATCCTGGAGAAGGTCAAGATCCCCGTGGATCGTCGCGTCAACCAGCTCAGCGACGCCGAAGTGCTCCAGATCCGCGAAGTCATCGACCGCGACTATCTCGTCGAGGGCGACCTGCGTCGTGAGGTCGGCATCAACATCAAGCGTCTGATGGACCTCGGATGCTATCGCGGCCTGCGTCATCGTCGCGGTCTGCCGGTGCGCGGTCAGCGGACCCACACCAATGCGCGCACGCGCAAGGGCCCGGCCAAGGCCATCGCCGGCAAGAAGAAGTAAGTTTTCGGATCCAGTCACGGCGTGTGGCGATGCGGGGAGGCCCGTTCGCCACGCGCTTTTCGTTCCACAGGTGTAGCCGCTGGCATTACGGCGGCGTTTGAGATCTTCAGGAAAGGGACTCAATGGGCAAGGAAGCCACCCGCGTTCGTCGTCGTGAGCGCAAGAACATCGCCTCCGGCGTCGCGCATGTGAACTCGTCGTTCAACAACACGACCATCACCATCACCGACGCGCAGGGCAACACGATCGCCTGGTCTTCGGCCGGCACGATGGGCTTCAAGGGCTCGCGCAAGTCGACCCCGTACGCCGCGCAGGTTGCCGCCGAGGACGTGTCCAAGAAGGCGCAGGAGCACGGCATGCGCACGCTGGAAGTCGAGGTCGCCGGTCCCGGTTCGGGCCGCGAATCGGCGCTCCGCGCGCTCCAGGCCGCCGGCTTCACCGTCACCTCGATCCGCGACGTGACCACGATCCCGCACAACGGTTGCCGTCCGCGCAAGCGTCGTCGCGTTTGATTTTTGACGAGCTGCGGGCGCATCGGCGCCCGCAGTGACTTTGCAAGAAGCCGCGGGAATGATCTGCGGCCTTTCTCCAACGCCAGTATTTGCACCGTCAAATCGACTGGCCTGTATGGGTGAAACAGTGACGATCCAGAAAAATTGGCAAGAACTGATTCGGCCGAACAAGCTCCAGGTCACGCCTGGCAGCGATCCCTCGCGTTTTGCGACCATCGTCGCCGAGCCGCTCGAGCGTGGTTTCGGCCAGACCCTCGGCAATGCGCTGCGCCGCATCCTGCTCTCCTCGCTTCAGGGCGCGGCCGTGCAGTCGGTGCACATCGACGGCGTGCTGCACGAGTTCTCCTCGATCGCGGGCGTCCGTGAGGACGTCACCGACATCGTGCTGAACATCAAGGACATCTCGATCAAGATGCAGGGCGAAGGCCCCAAGCGCATGGTCGTGAAGAAGCAGGGTCCGGGCGTCGTCACCGCCGGCGACATCCAGACCGTCGGCGATGTGGTCGTGCTCAATCCCGATCTGCAGATCTGCACGCTCGACGAGGGCGCCGAGATCCGCATGGAGTTCACGGTCTCGACCGGCAAGGGCTACGTGCCCGCCGAGCGCAATCGTCCCGAGGACGCGCCGATCGGCCTGATCCCGGTCGACAGCCTGTACTCGCCGGTCCGCAAGGTCTCCTACAAGGTCGAGAACACCCGCGAGGGCCAGATCCTCGACTACGACAAGCTGACCATGACGATCGAGACCAACGGCGCGATCACGCCGGATGACTCGGTGGCTTACGCTGCCCGCATCCTGCAGGATCAGCTCAACGTGTTCGTCAACTTCGAAGAGCCGCGCAAGGAAGTCGCCCAGGAGATCATCCCGGACCTCGCCTTCAACCCGGCCTTCCTCAAGAAGGTGGACGAGCTCGAGCTGTCGGTGCGTTCGGCCAACTGCCTGAAGAACGACAACATCGTCTACATCGGCGACCTCGTGCAGAAGAGCGAGGCGGAAATGCTCCGCACCCCGAACTTCGGCCGCAAGTCGCTGAACGAGATCAAGGAAGTGCTGGCCCAGATGGGTCTGCACCTCGGCATGGAAGTGCCGGGCTGGCCGCCGGAGAACATCGACGAGCTCGCCAAGCGCTTCGAGGATCATTACTGATCGACTTCACCGTCGCGGCCGGAGACATCTGGCCGCGATTTTTATGGGCGAACGCAGGAAGCCCACCTGAGCAACTGGTCCGACGAACCGTCGCGGCAGTTCATACGTAAGGAATAGACACATGCGTCACGGCAAGGTTCATCGGAAGCTCAACCGCACGGCCGAGCACCGCAAGGCGATGTTCGCCAACATGGCGGCCGCGCTGATCAAGCACGAGCAGATCGTCACCACGCTGCCCAAGGCCAAGGAGCTCCGCCCGATCGTCGAGAAGCTCGTCACGCTCGGCAAGAAGGGCGGCCTGTCGCTGCGCCGTCAGGCCATCTCCGAGCTGCGCGACGTCGACATGGTCAAGAAGCTCTTCGACACGCTGGCGACCCGCTACAAGGACCGCCAGGGCGGCTATACCCGCATCATCAAGGCCGGCTTCCGCTACGGCGACAACGCCGCGATGGCCGTGATCGAGTTCGTCGATCGCGACGTCGATGCCAAGGGCCAGGATTCCGGCCCGGTGCAGGAGAAGGAAGCCGAGGCGGCGTAAGCCCGACCGGCATGGAGTTTCAAAAGCGGCGCCTTCGGCGCCGCTTTTTCGTTGCGTAGGAACGGTAGGGTGGGCAAAGGCGCGCGCTCTTCGCGCGCCGTGCCCACCATTCACAATCCTCACGCGTCAGTGAGTCCTGATTGCAGCTGAGGGAGCCGCTTCCGATATCTCCATCCACATCCATGGAGATATCGCATGAACATCGACCTTTCCGGAAAGACCGCCCTCGTCACCGGCTCGACCGCCGGCATTGGCCATGCCATCGCCAAGGGCCTTGCCGCCTCGGGCGCCAGCGTCGTCATCAACGGCCGCGGCCAGGACAAGGTCGATGCGGCGGTGCGCAAGCTGGAAGGGACGGGCGCCAAGGTCCGCGGAATCGCGGCCGACGTCTCGACCGCGGCAGGCTGCAAAGCACTCGTTGCGGCGCTGCCCGAGGTCGACATCCTCATCAACAATGCCGGCATCTTCGAGCCCAAGGATTTCATCGACATCCCCGACGAGGACTGGAGCCGTTTCTTCGAGGTCAATGTGATGAGCGGCGTGCGGCTGTCGCGGGCCTATATGAAGGGCATGCTCGCGCGCAATTGGGGCCGCATCGTCTTCATCTCCTCGGAGTCCGGGCTCAACATTCCCGTCGAGATGATCCACTATGGCATGACCAAGACGGCCCAGCTTTCCGTTGCGCGCGGCCTGGCGCAGCTCACCGCTGGCACCGGCGTCACTGTCAATTCCGTGCTGCCGGGCCCGACCATGTCGGAGGGCGTCGAGACGTTCGTCAAGGATCTCGCCAGGCAGAGCGGCCAGTCCGTGGACGAAGCCGCGGCCAACTTCGTCAGGCAGCATCGCCCGAGCTCGCTGCTGCAGCGCTTCGCCAGCGTCGACGAGATCGCCAACATGGTGGTCTATGTCGCCTCGAAGGAGGCCTCGGCGACCAACGGCGCTGCGCTGCGCGCCGAGGGCGGCATCGTCAACACGATCGCCTGAGGCGATGCGCATGACGGCCTATGTGATCTCCGAGGTCGAGGTGCGCGATCCCGCTGCATTCGAGGCCTATCGCGCCTTGGCTGCCGAGACGATCGCGCAGTACGGCGGGCGTTATCTCGTCCGCGGCGGCCAGGCCGAGCTGCTTGAGGGCGGTCCATCACCGAAGGCCATCGTCATCGTCGAGTTCCCGACGATGGCACGGCTGAAGGAGTGGTACGCCTCTTCCGAGTATGCCGAGGCCCTGAAGCTGCGCGCGAGCGCGCTTCAGCGCAGACTGCTGCTTGTCGAAGGCGTATCGACGCCGTAGGCGTCCGGCTACTCGTCCTTGATGCCGGCCTTCTGCGCGATGTCCTTCATCTCGGCCGTCTCTTTGGTCACCGCTCCGGCCCAGTCGTCAAAGCGTGCGAAGCCGGGCTCGAAGCCGACCTTGACGAAGCGCTCCACAACGGAAGGGCTGTTGATGATCTCCTCCAGCGTCGCCGTGAGCTTGTCGCGAACCGGCGGCGGCAGCCCCTTGGGCGCGACCACCGCGCCCCATGACGAGAAGTCGATGGCGGGATAGCCGAGCTCTGCCAATGTCGGTGTGTCGGGCAGGAATGGTGTGCGCTGGCCGGAGAATACGGCCATCACCTTGACGGTGCCGGCCTCGATCTGCGGCTTCACGGCGATCACGGTGTCGACATGGTACTGGATGTGCTTGCCGATGAGATCGTTCATCGCCGGCGCGCTGCCCTTGTAGGGCAGGTGGACCATCTTGATTCCGGCGTTCGACTTGAACAACTCGCCGGCGAAATGCGACACCGTCGCGACGCCGAAGGAGGCCAGCGACAGCTTGTCCGGATTGGCCTTTGCCTCCGCGACCAGCGCAGGCAGATCCTTGACCGGATTGTCCTTGTAGGTGACCAGCGCCAGGGTGATCTTGCCGACCCGGCCGAGCGGCTCGAAATCCTTGGCCGCATCGTAAGGAACGCTCTCCTTCACGGCGGCCGGCAAGGTGAAGCTCGAGTTCGAGCTGAAGAACAGGGTGTATCCGTCGGGCGCCGCGCGCGCCACCTCCTTGGCCGCGATCGTGGTGCCCCCGCCGGGACGGTTCATGATGATGACGGGCTTGCCGAGCCGGGCTTCGAGCTCGCCGCCGATGATGCGGGCCACCACGTCGGAGGCTCCGCCCGGCGGGAACGGGACGATCAATTGCAGTGATTTCTCGGGATACGATTGCGCGGTTGCGAGCGAGTTGACGCTGATCGAGCCGATCGCGGCGAGCGCTAGCGTCAGGAACGTTGTTTTCATCGTGTCGTTTTCCGCGGTTGACGTTTCAATCGAAGGCGAGAAATCCCGGCTTGTTCGCAATCGGCGGCTGCCTGGCAAGCCACGCAACGTCGGGAACAGGGCGGGCGGTATCCGGATTGGCAGCGAGCACCGCTTCGATTTCGCGCGCGACCGCGAGCGTGGCGAGATCGCCGCCGCGCGGGCCGATCACCTGGATGCCGAACGGCAGGCCGGCGTCGTCGCTTCCGGCCGGGATTGCGACGGTGGGATGGCCGACATTGGTGACGGCATAGGCGAGCGCGAGCCAGTGGAAATAGCTCTTGGTCGGCCGGCCGTCGATCTCGGCTGGATAGAGCTCCGACCACGGCCGTGGGCTGATGGTGACCGCAGGCGCGAGAATGAAATCGTGATCCGCGAAGAAGGTTTGCCAGCGCCGGTACAGGTCGGTCTGCATCGAGAGCGCACGCGCCACGTCGGCGGCGGAATAGCCGAGCCCCTCCGCGACGTTGTCGCGAACGTTGGGCCCGATCTTGTCCGGAAACTTCTCCACGAGCTCGCGATGGCGGCCGAGGAATGCGACGGCGCGCAGGATGCTGAATACCTCGTCCGCGCCGGTGCAATCAGGATGAGCCCATTCGACTCCGCGAAATACAGTTTCGAACGAATTGAGCTTCTGTCTGAAGGCGCGGGCGACCACCCCCTCGGTCGGCGCAAAGCCGAAATCGCTGGTTGCAGCAATGCGGAGCGCGGAGAGATCGACGCGCGGCGGATTGCGATAGAGCGCCGCCGAGGGCGAACCGCCCGCATGAAGGATCGCCGATAACGGATCGCGGGCGTCACGATCCAGCATGCAGGACAGCATGAGGCAAGCGTCGGGCACGGTTCTCGCCATCGGCCCGAGCTGCGAGATCTGCAGCCAGGCCATGTTGCGGCTGTTGCTGGCGATCAGTCCGGGCGAGGGCCGGAAGCCGACCACGCCGCAAAAGGATGCCGGATTCCGCACGGAGCCACCGGTATCGGATCCGGTCGCGAGCGGCACCATCCCAGTGGCGAGCGCGACGGCCGATCCTCCCGACGAACCGGCGGCCGATCGATTGGGATCGAAGGGATTGCCGGTCGCGCCATACACGGCGTTGCGCGTGTTGCCGCCGGCGCCCCATTCCGGCACGTTGGTCTTGCCGATAACGATCGCGCCCTCGCGCTTGAGCATCGCGACGATGGCCTCGTCCTGCCTGGCGACATTGTCCGCGAACAGCACGCTGCCGAAGCTGGTCGGCAATCCTTCCGCATCGATCAGGTCTTTGACACCGAGCGGCAGCCCATGCACGGCGCCGAGGGTCTCACCGCGCATCACGGCGGCCTCGCGCTCGCGCGCCGTCTTGCGCGCGGTTTCGAACGAGCGCGCAACGACGGCATTGACCGCCGGATCGACCGCTTCGATGCGACGGATGCAGCTATCCGTCAGCTCGACGGGGGAGAGCTTGCGTTGGCCAATCAGCGCGCGTGCCGCGACCGCCGACAGGTCGCATGGTTCGGTCATCATCACTCTGCTTGTTGCTGGTCCCGGCGGGCGGGGGTCGGCCCTCTTTTCCGGGACCGCAGACGCATGATGCCTCAATTGACGCGGAGTGCCAAGCCTACCACCCCTCCAGCACGATCTTGCCGCGCGACTTGCCGCTCTCCAGCAGCGCGTGCGCGCGCTTGAGGTTGGCGGCGTTGATCGTGCCGAAGGTCTGGTCCAGCGTAGTGCGCAACACGCCCTTGTCGATGAGGTCGGCGACGTCGTTGAGCAGATGATGCTGCGCGATCATGTCAGGCGTCTGGAACGAGGAGCGCGTGAACATGGATTCCCAGTGCACCGAGATCGCCTTGCCCTTGAATGCGGCAACCGTGAACTCAGGGGGATCGTCAATCAGGCCGAACTTGCCCTGCGGGGCCATGAATTCCGCGATCGCCTTGTAGTGCTGGTCGGTGTAGGTGAGGCTGGCCACCAGCGCGACCGGCGGCAGCTTCAACTTCTCGATCTGCTCCTTCATCGGCTTGCCATGGTCGATCACCGCATGCGCGCCGAGATCGAGGCACCATTTTTGCGATTCCGGCCGGGTGGCGGTGGCGAGCACCGTCAGCCCGGTGAGGCGGCGCGCGAGCTGGATCAGGATCGAGCCGACGCCGCCGGCGCCGCCCGTGATCAACAGCGTGCGCGGATCGACGCTCTTGCCCGGCACCGCGCCGAGCCGGTCGAACAGCAATTCCCAGGCGGTGATGGAGGTGAGGGGAAGGGCGGCGGCCTGCGCGAACGACAGGCTCGTCGGCTTGTTGCCGACGATGCGCTCGTCGACCAGGTGGAATTCGGCATTGGTGCCCTGGCGCAGGATCGAGCCGGCGTAGAACACTTCGTCGCCCGGCTTGAACAGCGTGACCTCGGGCCCGGCCGCATCGACCACGCCGGCCGCGTCATAGCCCAGGATCTTGGTCTCGCCCTCGGGGGGCGCTGCGCGCTTGCGCACCTTGTAGTCGACCGGGTTGGCCGAGATCGCTTTTACCGCGACGCGGATGTCGCGCCCTTTGGGGTCGGGTTTTGCGGTCTCGAAATCGAACAGTGAATCCGCGTCCTCGATCGGGAGCGATTTTTTGTAGCCGACGGCCTTCATGGCGTGTCTCCATCAGATGGTTTTATTCGCCTGCCGCCCTAACTGTCGCTCTGGCTCCGATTTGGCAAGTACTGTAAATTCGGGGATATAGTCCCTGTTTGGATACTATTGGGAAAACCCGCATGAAACGCCGCAATTTCGCCCGTCGTCCCGGCTGCTCGGTCGAGGCGACGCTGGACCTGATCGACGGCAAGTGGAAGGGCGTGATCCTCTACCACCTGCAGAGCGGCACCCAGCGCTTTGGCGAATTGCGCCGCCGGATGCCCGGCATCACCCAGCGCATGCTGACGAAGCAGCTGCGCGCGCTGGAGGAAGACAAGCTCGTCATCCGCAAGGTCTATGCCGAGGTGCCGCCGCGCGTGGAGTATTGCTTGTCCGAGCTGGGTGAGAGCCTGAGGCCCGTGATCGATATCCTGAAGGCCTGGGGCGAGAGCCACCAGGAGCGGTTGTCCTGCGCGCCGCCGCCGGTGGTCCTGAAGAAGAAGCGCGCAGCGTGATGAAGGTGAGGGGTGGTGACGTTACCTCTCCCCGACGGGGAGAGGTCGAATTACGCCTGGCGATGCGCAGCATCGTCCAGAGCAATTCGGGTGAGGGGGCGCGGCATCCTCGATAGAGCGTAACCTCTCACCCGCGCCTTCGGCGACCTCTCCCTGCGGGAGAGGTGTAAAGTCAGAACGCGAACTGCGTGCGCATCGCGACCGCGTCGAACTTCGAGCCGACGTCTGCGGTCGATATCGGCGAGGCCTGCCGCGACACCGTGCCGTGCAGATAGTCGAGCATGAAGCGCACGTTGCCGTTGACGTACCAGTTGAGCGCGAGCGTATAGACCGTCTGTCGGCCACCTGCGACGCCGCTCGCCGTGGCGAGCTGATCGTTGAGGTCGATCGTCGAGAAGCGTCCGGCGATCTCCCACGCGCCCCAGCCGCCGCCGTCGAGCGAGAACGGATGCGCCGGCTTGACGCCGCTATAGGCCGCGTTCGCCGCATTGTAGGAGCGGCCTTCGCCGGTCAGCACATAGCCGGCCTGCGCGTAGCCGCCCTGGAATTTCAGGCTCGGTGCGCCGACCAGCGGCACACCGGTGTTGGCGGTGCGATCGACATTGTACCAGAAATACTCGCCCTGGACGATGAACGGGCCGTAGGTCGCTGCCGCCTCGACGCTGTAGACCTGCGCGCCCGAGGCATTGGCGATGGCGCCGGTCGAGATCAGCGTGGTCGGGTCGAGACGCAATTCCGGACGATCGCTCAGCGTGACCGTCTGCGTGTTGGCGATGAGATTGCGCGGCGGCTGGATCAGCCATTGCGCATCGGCGCCGATATGCACCGAATAATCCTTGCCGCTGATGGGATTGCCGGCCACGCGTGCCACGGCGCCATATTGCTCGCTGGTGCCCGCCGGCGCCGCGCTCGAGGCGGAATGGATCGCGCCGGTCGAGGGCCCCGTGACATAGCCGCCGATCCACAGCTGGTCGTTGAACCAGCGCGCACCGGCTGCGGAACGGAAGTCACCGGCGGCGATGTTGGTCGCGATCACGCCAGGCGAGGCGCGCTCCATGAACATGATGTCGTTCGAGCTCGTCGCCTCGTCCATGGTGTAGGGCAAGTCCATGATGCCGGCCTCGATCGCCATCTTGCCGCCGAACGGCTTCAGGCCGGTGTAGCTGAGATACGCGTTCTCGACGCCGGAGACGCCGCCGCCCGGCAGCGATCCCGGAGCTGTGCCGCCAAATCCGTCGGACGAGCCGCCGAAATCGTAGACCAGCGCAAAATTCCAGTCGTTGAAGAACTTGCCGGTGACGCCGATGCGCGCGCGGCGGACATTCTGGCCGCTGTCGAGCTTTTGCGGCACGGTGGCTGCGGTGTTGGGGCGGTAGTCATAGCCGCCGACGTCCCAATGCACGCGGCTGGTGATGGCGACGCAGTTGGCCTGGTCGGCGGTGCAGATCGTCGGCCGGTTGTT
This sequence comes from Bradyrhizobium sp. NC92, assembly GCF_025200865.1. NCBI lineage: Bacteria > Pseudomonadati > Pseudomonadota > Alphaproteobacteria > Hyphomicrobiales > Nitrobacteraceae > Bradyrhizobium > Bradyrhizobium sp. NC92. The sequence goes on along the minus strand of NZ_CP104171.1, from coordinate 5,201,526 downwards.
TGGCATCGTCACGACGACGCCGGATGCCGGCGCCGGCCCCTTGACCGGGATTGCCGCGTTGGCATTGGCCACCGCGGCCTTTGCCTCCGCGCGCGCCTCGGCCTTTGCCTCTGCCTTGGTTTCGGCTTTTGCCTTTGCCGCGGCCGCCGTGTTCGCCGCGGTCTGGCTCTGCAGCTTGTCGAGCTTCTGCTCGAGCATTTTCAGCTGCTGCTTCAACAGCGCGATCTCCTGCTCGCTGCTGCTTGCCGATTGGGCTTGGGCCTGCGATGCCGCCAGCGCGCCGGCGAGACCAATCGCGGTGGCCGCAATTCTTGTTCTGCTCACGTTACGCTCCATCATTTGACTGTTTCCCCAAGTCGCGAACGCAGAGCCTAGGTGTGATCGATGACTGCCCCGCGACGCTGCGAACGGTTGCGTGGGTTCCCACTGATGCAAATTCGCCGCAACCGAATCCGCCTCACACCACCATGCAAGATGATGCACATCATGCCAATCCGCCGCCCGGGTAAATTGCAGATTCGCACGGCACCCTTGCATGCCGGACACGCCGGAGAAGGGGGCGAATATTGCCCTCCGGCGCCCTTCTATTGGGGGGCGAACGCGCCTATATTCCGGCGTCTTTTCCAAGAGGTAGGAATGTTTCGAGCGACCTGGACTGCCGCCGTCACGGCGCTGTGCGTAGCCCTTTCGGCCACCTTCAATCCGGCTGTTGCGCAGGACCGTCGGGTCCCGTCGTCGCCGGCCGAGCTGCGGATGTCCTATGCGCCGATCGTGCAGCGGGTGCAGCCGGCGGTCGTCAACGTCTATGCCGCAAAGGTCGTGCAGAACCGCAACCCGCTGCTGGATGATCCGATCTTCCGCCGCTTCTTCGGCGTGCCGGGCCAGCAGCCCGAGCAGATGCAGCGCTCGCTCGGCTCCGGCGTCATCGTCGATGCCTCCGGTCTCGTCGTCACCAACGTTCACGTCATCGAGGGCGCCGACCAGGTGAAGGTGTCGCTGTCGGACAAGCGCGAGTTCGAGGCCGAGATCCTGCTCAAGGATTCCCGGACCGATCTCGCCGTGCTGCGCCTGAAGGACAGCAGGGAGAAGTTCCCAACGCTCGACTTCACCAATTCCGATGAACTCCTGGTCGGCGACGTCGTGCTCGCGATCGGCAATCCCTTCGGCGTCGGCCAGACCGTGACCCACGGCATCATCTCGGCCCTGGCGCGCACGCAAGTCGGCATCACCGACTATCAGTTCTTCATTCAGACCGATGCGGCGATCAATCCCGGCAATTCCGGCGGCGCGCTGGTCGACATGGCCGGCAAGCTCGCCGGCATCAACACCGCGATCTATTCGCGCTCCGGCGGCTCGCAAGGAATCGGCTTCGCGATTCCCGCCAACATGGTGCGCGTCGTCGTCGCCTCCGCCAAGAGCGGCGGCAAGGCGGTGAAGCGTCCCTGGCTCGGTGCGAAATTGCAGGCGGTCACGCCGGAGATCGCCGAGAGCCTCGGCCTGCGCTCGCCGACCGGTGCGCTGGTCGCGAGCGTGGTGTCGAACGGTCCGGCGGCGAAAGCCGGCCTGAAATCCTCCGACCTCATCACCGGGATCGACGGCCAGACCGTGGATGATCCCAACGCCTTCGACTATCGCTTCGCAACCCGTCCGCTCGGCGGCACCGCGCAGCTCGACGTGCAGCGCGGCGGCAAATCGGTGAAGCTGACGGTGGCGCTGGAGACGGCGCCCGACACCGGGCGCAACGAGCTCGTCGTCACCGCGCGCTCGCCGTTCCAGGGCGCCAAGGTTTCGACCATCACGCCGGCCGTGGCCGATGAGCTGCGTCTGGATGCCGACACCGAAGGTGTCGTGATCACCGATATCGGCGGCGATACCGCGGCTGCGAGTGTCGGCTTCCAGAAAGGCGACATCATCCTCGCCGTGAACAACCAGAAGATCAGCAAGACCGGCGACCTCGAGAAGGCCGCGGGCGAGCGGCCGCGGATCTGGCGCATTACGCTGGTGCGCGGCGGCCAGCAGATCAACGTCACGCTGGGCGGATGAGTCCGAAGCGACCACAGGAGACGCCGACTCTCTTTGCCGCGGCGGGGCTCGATCACGATGCTCCGCATCCGCTGCCGGACCGGCTGCGCCCGCGCACGCTCTCGGAGGTCGTCGGCCAGGATCACATCCTCGGTCCGGACGGTGCGCTGACGCGCATGCTGGAGACGCGCACGCTGGGCTCGCTGGTGTTCTGGGGCCCGCCCGGCACCGGCAAGACCACGGTGGCGCGGCTCTTGGCTGACGCGACCGATCTGCATTTCGAGCAGATCTCGGCGGTGTTCTCCGGCGTCGCCGATCTGAAGAAGGCATTCGACGCCGCGCGCGCCCGCCGCGAGATGGGCAAGGGCACGCTGCTGTTCGTCGATGAGGTGCATCGCTTCAACCGCGCGCAGCAGGACTCCTTTCTGCCCGTGATGGAGGACGGCACGGTCGTCATGGTCGGCGCCACCACCGAGAACCCGTCCTTCGAGCTCAACGCGGCGTTGCTCTCGCGGGCGCGCGTGCTGGTATTCCGCTCGCTCGATGCGGCCGCGATCGAAAAGCTGTTCGCGCATGCTGAAGCCGTCGAGGGCAGGAAGCTGCCGCTCGATGCGGAGGCGCGCGCGGTGCTGGTCCGCATGGCCGACGGCGATGGCCGTGCGTCGTTGACGCTCGCCGAAGAGGTCTGGCGTTCGGCGCGTGCGGACGAGATCTTCAATGCCGTGCAGCTGCAGGAGATCCTGCAGCGCCGCGCGCCGATCTACGACAAATCGGCCGACGGCCACTACAACCTGATCTCGGCGCTGCATAAATCGGTGCGCGGATCGGATCCCGACGCCGCGCTGTATTATCTCGCGCGTATGCTCGACGCCGGCGAGGACCCGCTGTTCCTGGCCCGCCGCGTCGTGCGCATGGCGGTGGAGGATATCGGACTTGCCGATCCGCAGGCGCTCGTCATCGCCAATGCGGCGAAAGACGCCTTCGACTTCCTCGGCCATCCCGAGGGCGAACTCGCCATCGCACAGGCCGTGGTCTATCTCGCCACCGCGCCGAAATCGAACGCGGTCTACACCGCCTTCGGCACCGCGATGCAGGTCGCCAAGCAGGCCGGCTCGCTGCTGCCGCCAAAGCACATCCTCAATTCCCCGACCAAGCTGATGAAGTCGGAAGGGTACGGCTCCGGCTACGAATACGACCACGACGCGCCGGACGCCTTCTCCGGCCAGGACTATTTCCCGGAGGCCCTGGGTCGCCAGACCTTCTACGACCCGCCCGAGCGCGGCTTCGAGCGCGAGATTCGGAAGCGGCTGGATTATTGGGCCAAGCTGCGCAAGGAGCGGGGCGGCTCGCCCTAGAAGCGGCCATTTCGTCGTGACGGCAGGCGGCTTTTAGGGTACGCAGGCAATCATGAGCCGCCGCATCAAGAGAATGAACCCAAAGCCGCGTTCGCGTGACGAGCGCGACGATTCGCGCCCGCATCAGGCGCGTAGCGCGAAGAAGGCCGGGCCGCGTCCGGGTGGCAAGCCCGGCGGCAAGCCGGGTGCAAAGCCGCGCTTTGTGGGCGAGCGCGCCGAGCGGCGTCCGCCCAACGCGGTCCAGGAGAGGCCTGCGCCTGAGAAGTCCGTCGAGGCGCTGCTGCCGACCAAGGTGCAGACCGTCACGGTCACGGCCGACGAGAACAACATGCGCGTTGACCGCTTCCTGGAAGCGCGCTTTCCCGGCCTGTCGTTCTCCCACATCCAGCGCGTCGTGCGCAAAGGCGAGCTGCGCGTCGACGGCAAGCGCGTCGACAGCAAGGACCGGCTGGAGGAGGGGCAGAGCGTCCGCATTCCGCCGCTGAAGCTCGATGCGCCGAAGGCGGCAGGCCCGCTCTCGGAGGCTGCGCAGAAGACGCTCAAGGCGCTGAAGGAGATGACGATCTGGGAAGACGACGACGTCCTCGTCCTGAACAAGCCGGCCGGCCTTGCCGTGCAGGGCGGCTCGGGCATGACGCGCCACATCGACCAGATGCTGGAGGTGATGCGCGATGCCAAGGGTCAGAAGCCGCGCCTCGTCCACCGCATCGATCGCGAGACGTCGGGTTGTCTCCTGATCGCCAAGACGCGCTTTGCCGCCTCGCATCTGACCGGCGCGTTCCGCTCGCGCTCGGCGCGCAAGGTCTATTGGGCCCTGGTGCCGGGCCTGCCGAAGCCGAAGCAGGGCCGCATCTCGACCTTCCTCGCAAAGGAGGAGGGCGAGGACGACACCATCATGCGCATCGCCCAGCATGGCGATGAGGGCGCGAGCCACGCGGTGACGTACTACGCCGTGGTCGAGACCGCCGGCAACAAGCTGACCTGGGTGTCGCTGAAGCCGGTGACGGGCCGCACCCACCAGCTGCGCGCCCACATGGCCCATATCGGCCATCCCATCGTCGGCGATCCCAAATATTTCAACATCGAGAACTGGCAGCTGCCGGGCGGCCTGCAGAACCGGCTGCATCTGCTCGCACGCCGCATCGTCATCCCGCATCCGCGCGGCGGCGTGATCGACGCCACCGCGCCATTGCCACCGCACATGCAGCAGTCGTGGAACCTGCTCGGGCTCGACGCAACCAGATTTGATCCGATCGAGAACGCGCCAGAGGAGTAGGGCTGAGCTCCGCTGTTAGTCCCGTCATTGCGAGGAGCCCGCGACAAAATTGCGTAGCAATTTTGCGCTGGTGCGACGAAGCAATCCAGACTGCCTCGCGGAGAGATTCTGGATTGCTTCGCTACGCTCGCAATGACGGTGCGGAGACAGCAATGGTTGGCCACCCTCAATTCCGGAACTGCTCCAGAAACATCCGCAAGGAGTCATGCGGACTCTCGACATCTGTGATCAGCCAGCCCTCGGGCCCGTTGACCACGACAAAGTTCAGCGCCACCCGGCGACCGCGATTGTCGAAATTCGCGGCGACATATGTCTTGTCGTATTGCCTGCGGACGACCGCGATCGTAACAGGGCCGATCTTCCAGCTCTGGCTCTGCACCAGGAAATCATAGGGCTCGACTCTCGGCGCGCTCCAGGCCTTGCGCAGTGGCGGATCGAAGAATTGGCGGGCGGTCACGGCATCCCGCGGCAAGCCTTTTGACAGCTCCGGCGCCCCTTCGCCGTAATGGGCATAGACGTTGCGGACCAGCGATTCCGGGGTGCGGAAGCCGGCCTCCGCCGCGGCCAGCCAAAATCCTGCCAACAGGGCCCCAATGCCCGCAACTTCCCTCATGCCCGCCGCTCGCTTTATCGGCCGCCGGTCTTATCTTAGAAGCCTAGCATCCAGTGACCGGAACCGAAAACCGACATGCGCGAATTGTTCGAAGAAGCAGCAAGCCAGCCCCCGCCGGATCCCCGGGACTCGGCGCGCGCCTCCACGCGCACGCCGCTGCGCAAGCGCTTCTACAAGGAGGCCGGCGTCGCCGATGCCGAGGGCGGCTTCGCCATCACTCTCGACAGCAAGCCGATCCGCACGCCGTCGGGTCGCCAGGTGGTGATCCCGACGCGCGCGCTCGCAGATCGCGTCGCCGCGGAATGGGCGGCCCAGGGTGAGACGATCGATCCCGTGACCATGCCGTTGACGCGGATCGCCAACAGCGTGGTCGAGGGCGTCGTCGATCGCGTCGAGCTCGTCAGCGACGACCTCGCCAAATATTTCGAGTCCGACTTGCTTTTCTATCGTGCCGGCCATCCCGAGGGACTGGTCGCCCGCGAGGCTGCGCATTGGGACCCCGTGCTGTTCTGGGCGGCGGAGACGCTGGGGGCGCATTTCATCCTGTCGGAGGGCGTGATGCACGTGAAGCAGCCGGACGAGGCTTTGAAGGCCGCACGGGCCGCGCTGCCCGGCGACCCCTGGTCGGTCGCCGCGCTCCACATGGTGACGACCCTGACCGGCTCGGCGCTGCTGGCGCTGGCGCTGGACCAGGGCGTGCGCGATGCCGACCAGGTCTGGGCCGCCGCCCATGTCGACGAGGACTGGAACGCGGAGCAATGGGGCGTGGACGAGGAGGCGGCCGCCCGCCGCGCCGCCCGCCTGAAGGATTTCCAGGCCGCCGTGACGGTTCTGGCGGCGGTGAAGTCGCCGGCTGTCCAAGGTCCTTAACGAGAGGTTTACGAGGCAGCGGTTACGGTAGCCGGCGCTCCCTAAGGCTGCCGAGATGCCGACGCCGGTCACTTCCATTGCTCCCGTCAACGCTGCCAGCCGCCCGGCTGATGCGGCGACACCGGATCTCGTGCTTCAAGCCGGCAGTGTGGTCGATGCCAGGGTGGTCAGCGTGCTCGCCGACAATCTGGTGCGGATCGCGATCGCCAACCTGTCGATGGACGTGATGTCGGAGGTGGCGCTGGCGCCGGGGCAGAACCTCCAGCTCGCGGTCTCGCAGAACAACGGCGCCATTCGCCTCGCCGTCATGAGCGGGGCAGGCGAGGCGGCGGGCGATCAGGTTACGCTGACGCCGCGGGCGGCCGCGCTGGTGGACAGCCCGCCGCTGGCGCCGTCAGTGGCAACGGCACGGAACACCCTGACGCCGTCCGAGCAGGCCGCCGTCGCGACGGCCTCTGCCGAGGCCGCGACCAAACAGGGGAGCCAGGCGCCGCTGTTCGCCGACCTGGCCTCCGTCGTGACAGGCAGCAACCTGCCCGCAGGGCTGAAGCAGGCGGTGCTCGACGTGCTTGCGCAACAGACGCCGCTCAACCAGGCCCTCGACGGCGGCGATATCGAATCTGCCTTCCAGAAGTCCGGGCTGTTTTTCGAGGCGTCATTGGCCGCAGGCACAACGCCGTCCTCCGGCGTGATCCCGGACTTGAAGGCCGCACTGCTGGTGTTACGCCAGACGCTGGCGTCGACCTCCGGCGCGATCGAGACGGGAGTGCCGCAGGCAACTCCGCAAGGTGTGTCGCTGCCGGCGAGTGCTGCGGCCACGACGCAGACCGCAGCCTCCGCGGCTGGGCTGGCGGGCGGGACGGCACAAGCGGCGTCGCCGTCACCGGATGCGGACGTCGCCCAACCGGCGCAATTGTCGCGCGGCGCGCTTGCTGCCGCCGTGCTGGCCGAGGGCGCGGGCAACAATCCGCAAGCCGCGGTGCCGCGAACCATGTCCGCCGGCCTAGCCGCGAGCCTGCTGCAAGAGCTCACGCAAAATCTGCCGCGCCTGACCGGCAACGTGCCGGGCTCCAACAAGGCCGTGCCGGATGCGCACATCTTCGAGGCTGCCGCACACCCGACGCCTCCGCCAGTCCGCGGTGCGCTGCCGGCGCCGCAGTCCATCGCCGGGCCGTCGCTTGCGCCGGACACGCCGCTGGCTGCGACCGTGCATCGTCTGCTCGACGACACCGATGCCGCGATCGCGCGGCAGACGTTGTTGCAAATTGCCTCGCTCCCCGATCGCACCGACGCCAGCGGCCACCGCATCGATCCGGCCGTGCCGCAGTGGAATTTCGAAATCCCGTTCGCGACCCCGCAAGGCACCGCGATGGCGCAATTCGAGATCTCGCGAGACGGCGGCAATGAGTCCGCCGATCCCGCCAAGCGCGCCTGGCGCGCGCGCTTCTCGCTCAATGTCGAGCCGGCCGGACCCGTGCATGCGCTGATCACGCTGAACGGCGACAAGACCTTCGTCCGGATGTGGGCGGAGCGGCCCGCCACCGCGCAACAGCTCCGCGCCGGCATCGGTGAGCTCAGCCAGGCCTTGACGAAGGCCGAGCTCAAGCCCGGCGATATCGTCGTCCGCGCCGGCACGCCGCCGCCACCGGCGCCGGCCCGCGCCGGCCACTTCCTGGATCGCGCCACATGAGCGATCCGTCCAAGCTCGCGATCGCGCTGCATTACGAGAAGGGATCCGGCGCGCCGGTCGTCGTCGCCAAGGGCAAGGGCACGATCGGCGAAAAGATCGTCGAGATCGCCAAGGCCCACGATATTCCGATCGAGGAGAACGAGGTTCTGGCCGGCGCGCTGTCGAAGGTCGAGCTCGGCGACGAGATCCCGCCGGATCTCTACAAGGCCGTCGCCGAGGTGCTGGTGTTCGTGCTGCGGCTGTCGGGCCGGGGGCGATAGAAACCATCTGTCATCGTTTCACCACGTCTCGGCTGCAAGGTCGCGGCCACTTTCATCATTCGACGGACACTGCCTTGCTCACCCGCCGTTCCACCCTCGGCCTCCTCGCCGCAACCGCGATCCTGCCCCGACGCGCGCGCGCCCATGTCGCGCCACCGCGCAATGAAATCAGCGACACGCTTGCAAAGCGCTTCACCGAGCTCGGCACGTCAGGCACGTTCGTCGGCTACAAGGTCGAGGATTATCTGATCGTCGCCAGCGACAAGGAACGCTCGGGCGAGGGCAAGCTGCCGGCCTCGACCTTCAAGATTCCCAACTCGCTGATTGCGCTCGAGAGCGGTGTCGTCACTGATCCCGACAAGGACGTGTTTCCCTGGGACGGCGTCAAGCGCCCGATCGAGGCCTGGAACAAGGATCACACGCTGCGCAGCGCGCTTCTCGTGAGCGCGGTGCCGGTCTATCAGGAGATCGCGCGCCGCATCGGCGAGGTGCGCATGCAGCAATACGTCGACGCGTTCGACTACGGCAATCGCGACATCGGCGGCGGCATCGACCAGTTCTGGCTCGCCGGGGCCTTGCGCATCGATCCGGTCGAGCAAGTCGATTTCGTCGACCGGCTGCGCCGCCGTGCGCTGCCGATCTCAAAGCGCAGCCAGGACCTCGTCTGCGACATCCTGCCGGCGACCAAGGTCGGCAACAGCGTCATCCGCGCCAAGTCCGGCCTCCTGGGCGCCGAGCGCGGCGAGCCTTCGCTCGGCTGGATGGTCGGCTGGGCCGAGAAGGGCGAGGCGCATACCGTGTTCGCGCTCAACATGGATTGCAAGGAGCCGCGCTACATCGAGGCTCGCATGACGCTGACGCAAGCCTGCCTTTCCGAGATCGGTGCGATCTAGCGCGACCGTCGTCAAGCCGGCACCTGAACCTCGGTCGTCGCAATCAGACGCCAATCGGCGAGCGCGGCCAGGCGGTGGGGCTCGGCCTCACGTCGGTAGTCGGAGCTCAAGACGATGGCTCGAAAGGTCGCGAAGTCGGGGTAGCGGACCATTGCGGCGTCGTGCCAGGCTTCGCCTTGCGCCGCAACCAGCAGGGCTCCGACAGAGCCAAGCCAAGTCGGCGTGACCCCTAGCGGAATTGCGACCTTGCGAAATGCGGGGACATAGCGCGTGTAATAGGCTTCGCGCCCGCTGCAGGCCGGAAGCTCGGACTTGTTCCGGTACAAGGCCTCATCCCGATAGCGTAGAAGATTGAGCATGAAGATGGGTTGATCTCCGGGCAAGCTCGAGCCTGCGGTCACGAGTGATCCATTATCGATATCGACGAACATTGTTCTCTCCGGTCGTGAGTTCTTGCTGCGAGCTGATATCGCTTCGGACGCCCGGCCTTGTAGTGGTTTCGAAGTCACTGCTATGATGACGTCATGGCAACACCACGCAGCCATCAGCAACTCCGGCTGGCGCGTGCCGAATACGCCGATCCACGCCGTCCAGGTCAGCCGCAAACAGATGCCGACACGGATCCGCAGTCTCTTGCGGGTCCTCTCAGAGAGTGCATCGACATGGGATTATCGTGGCTAGACCGGGCCTGCTTCGGTCGCCGGGCGGCGTTCAGGCAGGGTCAGGCTTCGCCGTCAGCGCCTGGTCAATGGCGAAGCCGCCGATCTCGCTCATGGCCTGCGAGATCGGATCGCCGCGCCGGGCAAAGCAGCTCGAGAGATAATCGAACTGCGTCCGCGCCAGCCGCAGCGCCTCGATCGGCACCGAGACCACGGTCTCGTTGAAGCTGTCGACGGAGGCACGCAAGCTGTCGAGCTCCGTCGTGAGCTTGCCGATATGACTGTCGGCATGCTGCATCAGCGCGAGCAGCTTGCCGCGCTCGGCATCGAAGGCGGCGCGCTCGGCTGCGGTCGCGGCGGTGAGCTCGGCGAGCTGCGCCCGCAGCGCCGCGATCTGGCCGACCATGGCGTCGGAAGCGAGTTCGGCGGACTCGCGCAGCTCGGCGTTGCGCGTGCTCTCTTCCTGTGCCTGATGATAGAGCCGCTCGGCCGACATCGCCCGCTGGCTCAGCGACTCGATCATGCTGGCTGCACGCAGCAGCATCTCGCCGTTCCGCCCCGACACCATGCCGGCCATGCGGCGCAGGAAGTCGATGGTTTCGGACGCTGGGTTCGGCGGCAGGGGGACGACCGTCGCGGACATCTCGGTGATGCCAGTTGGTGATGCTCGAGCTAAGGCGTAAAGAACCGCCGCCGTACACTGGGCTCACGCAACATTCGGCGCCTGATCGTTCCGGAGCAAGCCTGAATCGGTCGGCCCGGTCAACCTGCCGGGCTGCCAAATTTGAGGTCAGGAGTCCTTCTGCCGCCCGATCCGTCCCAAATGGGTGAAGCCGAACCCGGCGGAATATTTCAGGCCGTAGCCGAGCGCCCGGTCGAGGCCGATATGGGCAAGCCAGATCAAGGCGATGGAAAGGGTGAGGGGCGAGGCGAGGCCGAAGCCCAGCGTCAGCAACGCCACCGGTGCCATGTAGCTGTGGGCAGCGTTGTAGACCATCGCGCCGAACCTGGCGTCGTAGGCCAGGAAGCTCAGATCGGGCACGAAGAACAGCAGGGCAAACACCAGCCACGACCCGTCCCAGGCCGCATAGAGCGTCACCATCGCTGCAAACAGGGTCAGGCCCTCCAGCCGCAGCAGGATGTTGACGCCGCCCGTCGCAGCGCCCGTCTCGCCCCTTCCTTCCGTCACGCTCGCCTCCTCGGCAAAACTTTGTAATTCCTTGCGCTTTCCCGCTACGGCAAGCCAGCCCTGCGACGGCGAAAGCGGCTTTCCGGGTCGCAAAATGCCGTGTTAGAACCCGCCCATCACTTAAGAACTGGCGGGAGCAAATGAAACACATCCTGGACGCCCTTGAAGATCGTCGTGCCGGCGCAAAGCTCGGCGGCGGGGAGAAGCGCATCGAGGCGCAGCACGCCCGCGGCAAGCTGACGGCGCGCGAGCGCATCGAGCTGTTGCTCGACAAGGGATCGTTCGAGGAGTTCGACATGTTCGTCGAGCACCGCTCCACCGAGTTCGGCATGGAGAAGACGAAGGTGCCGGGCGACGGCGTCGTCACGGGATGGGGCACCGTCAACGGCCGCAAGACATTTGTCTTCGCCAAAGACTTTACGGTGTTCGGCGGCTCGCTGTCCGAGACCCACGCGCTCAAGATCACCAAGTTGCAGGACATGGCGATGAAGGCGAGGGCGCCCATCATCGGCCTCTATGACGCCGGCGGCGCCCGCATCCAGGAAGGCGTCGCCGCGCTCGCCGGCTATTCCTACGTGTTCCGCCGCAACGTGCTCGCCTCGGGCGTGATCCCGCAGATCTCCGTCATCATGGGCCCCTGCGCCGGCGGCGACGTCTATTCGCCTGCGATGACCGACTTCATCTTCATGGTGAAGAACACCAGCTACATGTTCGTCACCGGCCCCGACGTGGTGAAGACCGTGACCAACGAGGTCGTCACCGCCGAGGAACTCGGCGGCGCCTCGGTGCATGCGACGCGATCCTCGATCGCCGACGGCGCCTTCGAGAACGACGTCGAGACGCTGTTGCAGATGCGGCGCCTGATCGACTTCCTGCCCTCCAACAACACCGACGGCGTGCCGGAATGGCCGAGCTTCGATGACATCGAGCGGGTCGACATGTCGCTCGACACGCTGATCCCCGACAATCCGAACAAGCCCTATGACATGAAGGAGCTGATCCTGAAGGTCGTGGACGAGGGCGACTTCTTCGAGATCGCGGAAGCCTTCGCCAAGAACATCGTCACCGGCTTCGGCCGCATCGCCGGGCGCACCGTCGGCTTCGTCGCCAACCAGCCGATGGTGCTGGCCGGCGTGCTCGACAGCGACGCATCGCGCAAGGCGGCGCGCTTCGTCCGCTTCTGCGACGCCTTCAACATCCCGATCGTCACCTTCGTCGACGTGCCGGGCTTCCTGCCCGGCACCGCGCAGGAATATGGCGGCCTGATCAAGCACGGCGCCAAGCTCCTGTTCGCCTATTCGCAATGCACCGTGCCGCTCGTCACCATCATCACCCGCAAGGCCTATGGCGGCGCCTTCGACGTCATGGCCTCCAAGGAGATCGGCGCCGACATGAACTACGCCTGGCCGACCGCCCAGATCGCGGTGATGGGCGCCAAGGGCGCGGTCGAGATCATCTTCCGCAGCGACATCGGCGACCCCGACAAGATCGCAGCCCGCACCAAGGAATACGAAGACCGCTTCCTGTCACCCTTCATCGCCGCCGAGCGCGGCTATATCGATGACGTCATCATGCCGCACTCGACCCGCAAGCGGATCGCCCGGGCGCTTTCGATGCTGAAGGACAAGAAGACGGAAATGCCGGCGAAGAAGCACGACAATTTGCCGTTGTGAGGGGAGGCGTAGGGCGGGTTAGCGAAGCGTAACCCGCCACCCATCCGAACCCGCGGATTACGGCTGCGCCTAATCCGCCCTACAATCGGTATCCTCAATCCAATGACCGAAGACGATCCGACCGACGAAATCTCCGACATCGAAGATCGGATCGAGCGGCTCGCCGAGATCGCCGAGCGGTGCCGGAAGTACATCCTGGCGTCTAAGATCGCGATCGGGGGCGGGGCGGCGCTGCTGCTGGTGACGATCCTCGGTCTGTTCGGATTTGGTCAGACCGCAGCGCTCGGATCAATCGCCCTGGTGCTCGGCGGGATCGTCTCGCTCGGCTCGAACGTCTCGACGTTGCGACAGACGGACGAGGCCATCAGTGCTGCGGAGGCGCGGCGTTCAGCGTTGATCGGCAGCATTGATCTGAGGGTCGTCGCCGATGCTCCGCTGAAGCTGGTGTGACGCGGCAGGGTGGATTAGCGACAGCGTAATCCACCAAGGTATGCGTCACCGGGATGGAGAAGTGGCGGATTACGCTAGCGCTAATCCGCCCTACGTATCTCCCCGGTCCACCTCACGCGGCGGTCTTGAGCGTCAGCTCCGACAATTCGGCGCGGCATTCGGCGGCGTAGGCCTGGAGCCGGTCGGCGGTCTGCCGGTCGAGGATGGCCTTGGCCAGCCGCTCGGCGCGCGCGATCTGTCGTTTGAGATATTCGATGCGGACCATGTGGCACCTGTCAAATTGCTTTCTTCCAATGGTGGCGACTGTACGCCGGGCACAGGATTGATTATGTGAGGCGCATCACGCCCCGCGTGCCTTGTCCCCCGCAGCAAAATGCGCCATCTGGTCGGCGTGCGCCTTGGCGAACGCCGGGCGGGCCGTGGCGCGCGCGGCATAGGCGCGGCAGGCAGGACTTTCCGCAAGCCCGTCGAACTTGTCGACCACGCGCAGTACGTCCGCCATCAGGATGTCGGCGACGGAGAAGGATCCGGCCAGCCATTGGCGGGGGCCGAGCACCGGCTCGAGACGCCTGAGCCGGAGCTTGAGGAAGTCGTCGACGAATTTCCACGCCGCCGTGTCGGTCGGATGTCCCATGAACTTTGACATCGTCCAGGGCAGGCTGGCCATCTCCACCGAATTGAGCGCCGCGAACACCCATTTCGTCGCTTCAGTGCGGCCGCGCGGATCTGTCGGCATCAGCTTGTCGCTGCGCTCGCCGAGATGCAGCAGGATCGCGCCGGTCTCGAAGATCGAGATGTCGCCGTCGGTCAGCCACGGCACCTGGCCGAACGGCTGGTGCGCGAGGTGCGCAGGCCCGCGATCGTCGAACGGGGTGCTGGCGACGCGATAGGGCAGGGCGGCCTCTTCGAGAGCCCAGCGCACGCGCAAGACGCGCACGAGGCCACGCGGCGGCTCGGGAACCCAATTGAAGGTGGTCAGGGTGAGGTCGGCCATTTGCTGTCTCCGTCCTGGTTCGACGCATAGGACGAGCGAAGGGCGTCCATTCCGACACCAAGGCCAACCTTTTTGTCGCCGGCGGCGGAAAGCGGTTAGTTTTGCGGCAAACAAAGGGAGGAAACCCGATGCCAGCAGCCTTCTTCGTCGTTCGCGCCGTCGTTCCCGACGCCAGCAAGCGCGCTGCTTTCGACCGATGGTACGAGACGGAACATTTGCCCGACGCGGTGAAGGCCTTCGGCGTGAGCAAAGCCTGGCGGTTCTGGAGTCTCGACGATCCCTCGCTGCACCAGGCGATGTATCAGTTCGAGGACGAGGCCAAGCTGAATGCGATGCTGAGAGGTGACGCGCTGCAAAAGCTCGTCGCCGATTTCAACCGCGACTGGCCCGACGTGAAGCGCTCGCGTGAGACGCTGCTGCTGGCGCAGGAGTTTTCTCAATAGGGCGCACCGAATGTCCGCTCGCAACGAATTCTGAACACGCGATTCAGCCTTGGTTCATGTCGTGGCCGCGACACTTCCTCTGCATCACTTGCCAGGTAGCCTAGAGGAATTGCCATGGAGCGCCGGAACTTTTTGAAACTTGCCTTGGGATTGACGGCGGGCGCCGCCGCCTTCGCCGCGACTGCCGCGCAGGCCGCGCCGCTGTCACCGCAGCCGCTCGCTGATCCCGCCCGGCCGCCGCAAGGTAATCCCGACGCTCATCCTGCGGTCACCACCAGCGAGGAAGCCGCCAAGCTGACGCCTGAGCAAGTTCATTGGCGTGGGCGCGGCCGCCACTGGGGCTGGCGCCGCCGCCATTGGCGCCGGCATTACCGGCGCTGGCACCGCCGCCATTACTGGTAAGCTCGCGGCCATTCTCGGACGCGACGGGGATCGCCGCTGGCGGTCCCCGTTTCGATTTGGGAAGTGCTCCGGTTCCGCTGCGGGTGAATCGTCAGCAACAAAAAATGGCCGCGCAGGCATTCGCCCCGCGGCCATTTTGCAACGGAATGGAAGGAGATCAGAACGGGCGGCAGCGGCCGGCGTACCAGCGGAAACCGTAGGGGCATACGCGCGCACGAGGCACGACGACGACCGGCGCCGGGGCGACCACCACCGGGGCGGGGCGAACCACGACAGCGCCGCGCATCGGACGGCAACCGCCATAGGGGCCGCGATACCAGCCCGGGCCGCAACCGCCGGCGGCGCTGGCCGCCTCGCTGAAACCGACGACCGCACTGGCGAGCATGACGGCGGCGAACAGGTATTTCATTTGATCTTCCTTCTTGTCCTTGGGGGCAGGCTTCGGGGAATAGCGCTTGCGGGCGCACAATGAATCAAGAGACACGATTCGACACGTTAAATCTGGGACGTGCCGAGACGTCGCGATCCAAACCTGCCAATCATGACCTGAATGCGGCATGAACGTTGGCAGCATTGGGTCTCGGACGACACGCTGCTGTCGCTAGCGGCCGCGAACGTGACCGATGCCCGGATCACTTGCCGAACAACGCAGCGAACTGCTTCTCGCCGGTGCGGGTGAAATTCACGACGCGGCTGCCGGGCGTGGGATCGCGCGCCGCCCATTTCAGCTCGGCAAAGCGCTGCATCATGGCGGCCCCCAACGTGCCGGCGAGGTGATGACGCCGTTCGCTCCAGTCGAGGCAGGCCTTGCAGACCGGGCGTCGCGGGTGGCTGAGCATGTCGGGCGAGATCTGCAGGTGCCTGGCGAGAAAGCGCTCGCCCTCGGCGGTCAGCTCGATCTCCTGCTTCCTCTGCCTGACCAGATGCCGCTCGCGCAAGGAGTCCAGCATCTGCACGCCGAGATCGCCGGCGAGATGGTCGTAGCAGATCCGCGCGCGCCGGAGCGCAGGGTCCTTTGGACCGGTGCGCACGCGCATATGGCCGGTGCGCGCCGCAAGCCCAGCCAGCCGCTCGAGCACGCTGGCGACGTCGTCGTCGGTGAGGCGGTAATAGCGATGGCGGCCCTGCTTCTCCGGCTCGATGAGGCCGCCGGCCTCGAGCTTCGACAGATGCGAGCTCGCGGTCTGCGGCGTGATGCCGGCCTCCTGCGCGAGCTCGCTCGCCGTGAGCGCGCGGCCGTTCATCAGCGCCGTGAGCATGTTGGCGCGGGCGGGGTCGCCGACCAGCGAGGCGACCATGGCGATGTCGGGTCCTGATTTCATGCTTCGATGGTAACCGAAGCATTGTCGTCGGGCAAGGACGTACCCTCTCACCAAGTCGTCATTGCGAGGAGCGCGCCAGTAGGGTGGGCAAAGGAGCGCAGCGACGTGCCCACCAATCGTCGTGGCGGACAAAGGACGTGGGCACGCTTCGCTTTGCCCACCCTACGAGACCTGCGCTCGCAATGACGCCATGGAAACAGGAGCCCATCATGTCCGTCACCGTCTTCATCCGCTACCAGCTCGATCCGTTCAAGCGCGCCCAGTTCGAGGAATATGCGAAGCGCTGGCTCACCATCATCCCGAGATGTGGCGGCGAGTTGATCGGCTACTTCATGCCGCATGAGGGCACCAACAACATCGCGTTCGGGCTGATCAGCTTCGAGAGCCTGGCCGCCTATGAAGCCTATCGTGCGCGGTTGCGGCAGGACTCCGAGGGCATGGCCAACTTCCACTTCGCCGAGGAACACAGATTCATCCTCGCTGAAGAACGCACCTTCCTGCGCAAGGTGGTATTGTAAGTCCACCAACAGCAGGAGACGCCCATGATCGCCGTGATCTTCGAGGTCTGGCCCAAGCCGGAACATCGCCAGGACTATTTCGACCTCGCGGCCGATCTGAAGCCGCTGCTGCAGACCATCGACGGCTTCATCTCGGTCGAGCGTTTCGAGAGCCTGACTGAGAAGGGCAAGATCCTGTCGGTGTCGTTCTGGCGCGACGAGGCAGCCGTCCAGGCCTGGCGCAACACCATGGAGCACCGCCGCACCCAGGCCAAAGGCAGGGCGCAGATCTTCGCCGATTATCACCTGCGCATCGCCAGCGTGATCCGGGACTATGGCATGACCGACCGCGAGCAGGCCCCGAAGGACAGCCGCGCCGTGCACGACGCCTACTGGCGGAGTTGAGAACGCACGCCTATCTCTGCGCGGCCAACAAGGGAGAGAAACATGCACGTGACGACCGCTGACAAGCGCGCGACGTTCAGGAAGATGCACGAGAGCGGCTGCTTCGTTTTGCCCAATCCGGTCGATGTCGGCAGTGCGAAAGCCTTGCAGCATCTCGGATTCAAGGCGATTGCGTCATCGAGCGCGGGCTTTGCCTGGACCATCGGCAAGGCCGACAACCACGTCACCGTCGAGGACGTCTGTCAGCATCTGGCAGCATTGAGCTCGGCCGTCGACATCCCCGTGAACGCCGACTTCGAGGGCGGCTTTGCGGTCGAGCCCGACAAGGTCGCAGACAATGTCGAGCGCGGTGTGCGCACCGGCGTCGCCGGCCTGTCGATCGAGGATTCCACCGGCGACAAGGACAAGCCGCTCTACGACCGTGCGCTGGCCGTCCAGCGCATCAAGGCCTCGCGCAAGGCGATCGGCGACAGCGGCACGCTGCTGGTCGGCCGATGCGAGGCGTATCTCTGGGGCGTGACGGATCTCAAGCTCGTCATCGACCGGCTCACCGCCTATGCCGATGCCGGCGCCGACTGCCTCTATGCGCCGGGTCTGAAGAGCCGCGCGGACATCGCCGCAGTGGTGAAGGCTGTCGCACCAAAACCGTTCAATCTTCTGATCGGCGCGTCCGGCCTGTCGCTGCAGGAAGCCCAGGATCTCGGCGTGCGCCGCATCAGCGTCGGCGGCTCGCTCGCCCGCGCCGCCTGGGGCGGCTTCATGCGCGCGGCGAAGGAGATGGCGGAGAAGGGCACCTTCACCGAGCTCGGCGGCGGCTATCCCGGTGGCGAGCTCAACAAGATGTTCGGCTAGAGCATGATCCGGAAAAGTGTGAAGCGGTTTTCCGAAACGATCATGCTCAAACAAAGATCTAAAGCGCGATGACGATTCGTCCAAATCTCATCGCGCTTTAGCCAAACGAAAAGCGGCGGGATGTTGCATCCCGCCGCTCTCGCGCTTTACTGCGAGATGTTACTTCGCGCCGTCGGACGGAGCCGGCGTCGTCGGGGCCGGCCTGCTCGGCGCGGCGCCGGTGGTCGTGCCCGGCTCGGTGTTGCTGCGTGGCGTCACGTCACGCATGCCGGGAGGTGCGGCCGGACTGGCCGGCGCGGTCTGCTGAGCGGTTCGCGATGCCGGCTCATTGCTCGCCTGGTTGCCGGTGGTCGTGTTGTTCAAGCCGTAGAACACCGCGCCCAGCACCAGGGCGACGGCCACCGCGAACAGTGCGATCTTGCCGCTGGAGGCGGGACCTTCCCCGAGCTCGGGATCGGCCTGCAGGTCGGCATCCCGGCGCGCCGCGCGAGTATACTCATCGTCGGCGAGGTTCGGGCGGTACGGATCGTTGGGAAAACGGTCGTCAGCCATCGATTGGATCTCCTCGGGTTATGACCCCCGGACAACCCACAGCTGCGAGATTCTGTTCCGCGCCACCTGATGCTTTCGTCGCATATTGCCCCCATCCGGGGAATCGGGAACCTGTTCTGTCTGACCCCGGGCCTTGAGTTCCCTATCGGGGAGGAGGAACACGGCGATGTGGAGCCTGCCGCCGACGGATAGCGTGCTGCATTTCCTGTCCCTTGTGGCGGTGGCCGCGCAGGGCATGACGGCTGCGCTCGCTGCCGGACGCCGCAGCATGGATTGGCTGGGGGTCTGCTTCCTCGGCTGCATCACTGCGCTCGGCGGCGGCACGTTGCGCGATCTCTTCCTCGGACATTATCCGCTGGCCTGGGTGCAGAGCCCCATCTATCTCGCGCTCGCCGGCGGCGCCGCCTTCCTCACCATCCTGTTTGCGCGTCTCGTGCATCGGCTGAAGGTCGCCTTCATCGTGCTCGATGCCATCGGTCTCGTCGTCTTCACCATGGCCGGCTGCGACGTGGCCTGGCAGATGGATGCGACACTGCCCATCGTCATCGTCTCCGGCATGGTGACGGGCTGCGCCGGTGGCGTGCTGCGCGACGTGCTCTGCAACGACGTGCCGCTGCTGTTTCGCTCCGAGCTCTACGCCAGCGTCTCGGTGGTGACGGGATTGTTCTATGCCACCGCGTTTGGTCTCAAGCTCAATGCGGAGCTCTGGACCATCCTGACCTTCGTCCTCGGCATCAGCTTCCGCCTGCTTGCGGTGCGCTACAAATGGGAGATGCCGAAGTTTGTGTTCACGGGGGATGAGGAGCGATAGCTCCATCCACGCCGTCATTGCGAGCGCAGCGAAGCAATCCAGAGTCCCTCCGCGGAAAGATGCTGGATTGCTTCGCTGCGCTCGCAATGACGGGGAGAGAGCTGACTACTTCTCCTTCCTTGCCTTCGCCACCTGTGCCGGCGTCACCAGCGGGCCCGCATTGCCCCAGGAATTGCGGATGTAGTTCGTCACCGCGGCGATCTCGGCGTCGGACAGCTGCTTGGCGTAAGCAGGCATCTCGCCAATGTTCGGCGCGCGCGGTGTCGTCACGGTGTGAGCACCGTCGAGGATGATGCGCAAGGTCGAGGACGGATTGACCGATTGCAGCAGCGCATTGCCCGGCAGCGGCGGATAGATGCGCGGGCTGCCGGTGCCGTCGGTCTCGTGGCAGGCGACGCAGAGCTTCGCATAGACGGCCTGTCCGGCCGTCATCTCGGCTTCCTCCGGCGGCGTCACGATCGTCTCGCGCCGCGCCGGCGGCAGGCTCTTCAGGTAAACCGCGATCGAACGCACATCGGCATCGCTCATCTTCGCCGTCGAGCCAACGATCACCTCGGCCATCGGTCCGCCGGCATGGCTCCTGGCGTTGCGGCCGCTCTGCAGATATTCGGCGATGTCTGCCTCGCTCCAGGATTTCAGCCCCGTGCGGGTGGCACCGTCGAGCCGCGGCGCGTACCAGCCGCCGACCTCATTGCCCGAGAGCGCCTGCGCCTGCTTGTCGGCGCCGAAATAGTTCTTCGGCGTATGGCAGGCGCCGCAATGGCCGAGCCCGGTGACGAGATAGCCGCCTCTGTTCCACGCCGCGCTCTGGCTCTGGTCCGGCTCGAACAGGCCGGGCTTGAAATACAGGGCGTTCCAGATCCGCATCAGGCCGCGATAGCCGAATGGCCAGCGCAGTTCCGGCGGCTTGTTGCTGCTGACGACGGGCGCAAGGCTGCCGAGATAGGCCCGGATCGCCAGCGTGTCGTCCTTCGTCATCTTCGTGAAGTAGGGGTAGGGGAACGCCGGGTAATAGTTCGAGCCGTCGGGCGCGATGCCATAGCGCAGGGCGCGGGTGAAATCGGCATCCGCCCAGGCGCCGATCCCGGTGTCGCGGTCGGGCGTCAGGTTCGGCGCGTAGATCGCGCCGAAGGGCGTGTCGATGCGTTTGCCGCCGGCAAACGGTTTGGCCGGATCGGCGGTGTGGCAGCCCGCGCAGTCGCCGGCTTCGACCAGCGCCTTGCCATAGGCGATCAGCTCCGGCGCCGGCTCGGCAATCGCCGCGCTGGCGACTGCACTGCACAACGCGATACCGGCCAGAATCGTCCGCATGCTCGGTCTCTCCTGCGACCAATCGACCCCACCAGCATGAACGCAGCGTCGATTCATTTCGCAACGACGGGGGTATGGTGACACAAACTGAAAATCGCCAACGTGTTTCAGGCCACGAAATTGCGATTTTTACCCGAGGCCTCCTTTGGTCCAGATTTGTGGTGCGGATCATGAAATATCCGACATAGAGTGGCGCAGATGGTCGGCGCGCCCTAGCTAAAAACAACGGGCGGGCAACGACTTAAGTCAGCAAGACCTGAACAGGGCGCAAGCGAGGACAAGCATGGGCATCAACCAGGGTCCGATCAGTCTCGATCAAAAGTACACCCAGCAGACCGGACACGTCTTCACCACGGGCATCCAGGCCCTGGTCCGCTTGCCGATGGCCCAGATCCGGCGCGACCGTGCCAACGGCCTCAACACCGCGGGCTTCATCTCGGGCTATCGCGGCTCGCCGCTCGGGGGTTACGACCAGCAGCTGTTCGCCGCCCGCAAGCACCTCGAGCAGTACAACATCAAGTTCCAGCCGGGCGTGAACGAGGACCTCGCCGCGACCGCGGTATGGGGCTCGCAGCAGCTCAACCTCTCGCCGGGCGCCAAATACGACGGCGTGGTCGGCATCTGGTACGGCAAGGGCCCCGGCGTCGACCGCTGCGGCGACGTGTTCCGCCACGGCAATGCCGCGGGCTCGGCCAAGAACGGCGGCGTGCTCTGCCTTGCCGGCGACGACCACGGCGCCAAATCCTCCACCGTCCCGCATCAGTCCGACCACGCCTTCATCTCGGCGCTGATGCCGTATCTCTATCCCTCGAGCATCCACGAGATGATCGAGATGGGCCTGCTCGGCATCGCGATGTCGCGCTATTCCGGCTGCTGGGTCGGCATGAAGGTGATCACGGAGACGGTGGAGACCACCGCCGAGATCGATCTCGCCGACGAGATGAAGCCGTTCATCATCCCCACCGATTTCGAGCTGCCACCCGGCGGCCTCAACCTGCGCTGGCCCGACGACCGCTTCGAGCAGGATCGCCGCCTGCAGGACTACAAGGGCTTTGCCGCCATCGCCTTTGCCCGCGCCAACAAGGTCAACCGCGTCACCATGGATTCGCCGAACGCGCGTTTCGGCATCATGGCCTCGGGCAAGAGCTACGAGGACGTGCGCCAGGCGCTGCGCGAGCTGGGGATCACCGAGGAGGTCGCCGCTCGAATCGGCCTTCGCCTCTACAAGATCGGCATGCCCTGGCCGCTGGAGCCGGAGGGCGTGCGCAACTTCGCGGTCGGGCTCGAGGAGATCTTCATCGTCGAGGAGCGCCGCGAGATCGTCGAGAACCAGGTCAAGCAGGAGCTGTTCAACTGGCGCGACGACGTCCGGCCCCGCATCGTCGGCAAAATGGACGAGCACGACAAGCGTTTCCTGACCTTCGCCGCCGAGCTCAGCGTCGCCTCGCTCGCGACCTCGCTCACCGAGCGACTGCTTCGACTTGATCTCAACCCCGAGATCGCGGAGATGCTCCGCGCCAAGGCCGACTGGTTCAACGGCCGCCAGGCCACGCAAATGCAGGCTGTCGCGCCGGTCTCCCGCACTCCTTATTTCTGCTCCGGCTGCCCCCACAACACCTCGACGAAAGTCCCCGAAGGCAGCCGCGCGCTCGCCGGCATCGGCTGTCACTTCATGGCGCTGTGGATGGACCGCTCGACCGAGACGTTCACGCATATGGGCGGCGAGGGCGTGCCCTGGGTCGGCATCGCGCCCTTCACCAACGAGAACCACATCTTCGCCAATCTCGGCGACGGCACCTACTTCCACTCCGGCATTCTCGCCATCCGCCAGGCGATCGCCTCCAAGGCCAACATCACCTACAAGATCCTCTACAACGACGCGGTGGCCATGACCGGCGGCCAGCGTCATGACGGCGATCTCTCGCCGCAGAAGATCATGGCCCAGCTTCATGCCGAGGGCATCAGCGAAATTTATCTGGTCTCGGAAAACCCCGACGCTTACCCGGCAGACACCATCGCGCCCGGGGTGAAGAAGTATCACCGCGACGAGCTCGACAACGTCATGAAGATGTGCCGCGAATACAAGGGCACCTCCGCGATCGTGTTCGTGCAGACCTGCGCCGCCGAGAAGCGCCGTCGCCGCAAGCGCGGCCTGATGGAGGACCCGGCGCGCCGTGTCATGATCAATCCGGCCGTCTGCGAAGGCTGCGGCGATTGCTCGGTGCAGTCGAACTGCATCTCGGTCGAGCCGCTGGAGACCGAGTTCGGCCGCAAGCGCGCCATCAACCAGTCGTCCTGCAACAAGGACTATTCCTGCCTGAAGGGATTCTGTCCGTCCTTCGTCACCATCGACGGCGGCGCGCCGCGCCACCGCGCGCCTGCCGAGTTCGCCGAGATCGGCGCGCTGCCCGAGCCGGCCTCACGCCCGACGCTCGACAAGCCCTATAACATTGCCGTCGGCGGCGTCGGCGGCACCGGTGTGCTCACCATCGGCGCGCTGCTCGGCATGGCCGCCCATATCGAGGGCAAGGCCTCGATGATCCTCGACATGTCGGGCCTCGCGCAAAAGGGCGGGGCGGTGCTCAGCCACGTCCGCCTGTCGGATCATCCGGCCGAGGTGACCTGCTCGCGCATCGTCACCGGCACGGCCGATCTCGTGCTCGCCGCCGATGAAGTCGTCGCGGTCGCCAAGGACACGATCACCCTTTGTGACTCCACCCGCACCCGCGGCATCATCAACAGCCACGTCATTCCCACCGCCGACTTCGTCCTCAACCGCGATTTCAATTTCCAGACCCGCAAGCTGACCGGGCTTTTGGAAACCGCGCTGCACAAGGATTCGGTTTTCTTCGACTTCACCAAGCCTGCCGAGCAGCTGCTCGGCGATGCCATCGCCACCAACATGATGATGATGGGCTATGCCTATCAGAAGGGTCTGTTGCCGCTGTCCGCGGAAGCAATCGAGCAGGCCATCGAGGTCAATGGCGTCTCGATCAAGATGAACAAGGAAGCCTTCCGCCTCGGCCGTCTCGCAGTCGCCGATCCCCAGCGTCTTGCCGACATGCTGAAGGGCGCGGACGGGGTGATCGCGCCGAAGACGCTGGATGCCATGACGCTGGACGAGGTCATCGAGCATCGCGCCAAGCATCTGACCGCCTACCAGAACGCTCGTCTCGCCAAGCGCTATCGCAAGCTGGTCGACCAGGTGCGCGATGCCGCGGCAAAGGGAGGCTATGGCGATGCACTGCCGCGCGCGGTCGCGGTGAACTACGCCAAGCTGCTGGCCTACAAGGACGAATACGAGGTCGCGCGCCTCTACACCGACGGCGCCTTTGAGCAGCAGCTCCGCGACCAGTTCGAGGGTGACTTCAAGTTCAATTTCAACCTCGCGCCGCCCATCCTGGCAGGCGGTGTCGATGCCTTGGGCCGTCCCAAGAAGCGCGCCTTCGGCCCGTGGATGCTGAACGTCTTCCGCGTGCTGGCCAAGTTCAAGTTCCTGCGCGGCACGCCGTTCGACATCTTCGGCCGCAGCGCCGACCGCAAGCTCGAGCGCGACCTCATCGCCGGCTATGAAAAGGACGTCGCCACCGTGCTCGGCCTGCTGTCGCCCGTCACGATCGACACCGCGGTCGAGCTGCTCTCGCTGCCCGACCGCATCCGCGGCTACGGCCCGGTGAAGGAGAAGGCCGTACACGACGCCAAGGCCCGCTACGCTCAGCTCGCCGCGGACCTCGCCAACCCGCCGCCTGCGCCAAGGCAGATCGCGGCGGAGTAGGGCGGTCTCGTAGGTCCTGTAGGGTGGGTTAGCCTTGCGAATGCGCGAAGCGCGGTTCGCGAGGCGTAACCCACCGCTTCTGCCTCCGCTGAGAACAAAGCGGTGGGTTACGCCTTCGGCTAACCCACCCTACGACACTGCGCCACTCATCCCGTCATCGGTACGGTCGACAGCAGATGAAACTGCCCTACGAGGAAGGCTCCGTGTTCGCATTGCCGCTTCGAAACGGCGGATTTGCCCGTGGAGTCGTTGCCCGGTCGCCCCGCCGGGGACGGGTTCTGCTGGGATACTTTTTCGGTCCGCGTCTCGAAACGCCAGCAGCGGCGATGCTCGATGAGCTTCATCCCAATCTTGCCGTGGCCCGAATTCGCTTCGGAGACCTCGGGCTGATCGAAGGCCGGTGGTTGATCATTGGCAAGATTCCCAGTTGGAATCAGGCAGATTGGCCATTCCCCGACTTTGTCAGGCGCGATCCAATTTCGAGAAAGGCTTGGCTGGTGCGGTACGCGAACGACGATCCGCTTCGCAGCGTGTCCGAGCTTCTCTCGAACTATGATGACCTGCAGCTGTTGGACAGCGACGGCCTGTTCGGTGCAGGAGCAGCGGAAGCAAGGATTTCAAAGCTCCTGGCCCCTCGGCTACATTAATCGGATCGTAGCGCGGCCCAAGGCGCAAAGCGCCGTGCCCACAATCTCACCAGAATAGCACCTGAGCAGGTGGGCACGCTTCCGCCTTCGCTCTTCGAGCTACGGCGGACAAGTCGCTTTGCCCACCCTACGACACCATCCTTTACGCTACCGTCGGGCAAAACACCCATGCCGTGGGTCAATCCATATTCGTGCAAAGATTCCACCTTACCGAAATTCGGAATTGTCGTATCCGTCCGTCACCTCATCCCCCTCAGAGGGGCGTATCGCGATCGTCACGAAACGCGGGGTGAGCGGCGGTGGACGCGGGCTGCGTCGCGCGGGGCGATTGTCTCGTGCACGACGGGCGCGGTGTCGCGTACGGCAAAATCGTGTGGTCCTGACGCCCGGGGTCTGTGCGTCAAGTCTTGCGGGTCACTCGCAAGGCGACGGGGGCAATAGTGCAACGCTCCCCGGGGAGAGCGCGACATAAGCCGTAAAGCCACTGCGCAGGGAAGGCCGGGTGTTTGGCCGCACCTGTATGCCGCTGTGCATCTGTTCTTCGCAATTCGCGCACAGCGGACCGTGGGTGCCCAGCCGGCACCCGGTCTTCCCTGCGCCCTCTGTTTCCGGAGGGAGGCAAGACGGGAGCATAACTCGGGCGAGATACGCCGCGAGGATGCGGGCGTGTGTCTGCGAGGCTGTTGTGAGTGAAAGAGCGACGTCGGTGTCCGCGAACTTCGTCATTGCGAGCGCAGCGACTTGTCCGCCGAAGCCTTGGCGAAGGTGGAAGCAATCCAGAATCCCTCAATGGCGGGACTCTGGATTGCTTCGTCGCAAGGGCTCCTCGCAATGACGACGCGGCAGGCGGTTCGCCTTCTATCCGGGGCCCGGATTTCCCATGCGCTCCTCTCGCGCCAACCCGCCGCTCTCTCGCGGCGCGGAATATTTCCGCGCTTGCCAATCAGCCCGGTGCGGTTCAGAAAAAAGAGCCAAGACGAGACGCGAGCGGAGACAGAAGTTTTGACCATCAAGGGCAAGGCCTACATTGCCGGGATCTACGAACACCCGACCCGGCATGCGCCGGACAAATCCACCGCCCAGCTTCATGCCGAGGTCGCCAAGGGTGCGATCGAGGATGCCGGGATCAGCAAGGACGATGTCGACGGCTATTTCTGCGCGGGCGATGCGCCCGGCGGCGCGTGGCCGATGGTCGATTATCTCGGTTTGAACACCAAGAAGCTTCGCCACGTCGATTCCACCGAGACCGGCGGCTGTTCCTACATCATCCATCTCGGCCATGCCGCCGAGGCGATCGCCGCGGGCAAATGCTCGATCGCGCTCGTTACGCTCGCCGGCAAGCCGCGCACCGGCGCGATGCCGCCCCGCGCAGCCGGCGCCGAGGCCGATTTCGAATCCGCTTACGGGGCGACCACGCACAATGCCTATGGCATGTGTGCCATGCGCCACATGCACGACTATGGCACCACCTCTGAGCAGCTCGCCTGGATCAAGGTCGCGGCCTCCCACCATGCGCAATACAATCCGCATGCGATGCTCAAGGACGTCGTCACCGTCGAGGACGTGCTGAACTCGCCGATGATCTCCGATCCCCTGCATCGCATGGATTGCTGCGTCGTCTCCGATGGCGGCGGCGCGCTGATCGTGACGACGCCCGAGATTGCCAAAAGCCTGAAGAAGCCGCTGGTGCGCCTGATCGGCCATGGCGAGGCGATGAAGGGTCCGCGTGGCGGCAAGGATCTCGACCTCACATATTCTGCCGGCGTCTGGTCCGGCCCGCGCGCGTTCGAGGAAGCCGGCATCACGCCGAAGGACATCAAATACGCCTCGATCTATGACAGCTTCACCATCACCGTGCTGATGCAGCTGGAAGACCTCGGGTTCTGCAAGAAGGGCGAGGGCGGCAAGTTCGTCGCCGACGGCAATCTGATCTCGGGCGTCGGCAAGCTGCCGTTCAACACCGATGGCGGCGGCCTCTGCAGCAACCATCCGGTCAACCGCGGCGGCATGACCAAGATCCTCGAGGCTGTCAGGCAGCTGCGCGGCGAGGCGCATCCGAAGGTGCAGGTCAAGAACTGCGATCTCGCCATCGCCCACGGCACCGGCGGCCTGCTCGGCGTCCGCCACGCCGCCTCGACGGCCATTCTGGAGCGCGTGTGATGAGCGAAGTGAAAAAGTATCCGGCACCTGTCACGACCCCCGAGACCGCCGCGTTCTGGGACGCGGCGAAAGAGGGCAAGTTCATGATCAAGCGCTGCACCGCCTGCGGCGAGGCGCATTACTTCCCGCGCTCGATCTGCCCGTTCTGCTACTCCGACAAGACGGTGTGGGAAGAGGCGTCGGGCGAGGGCACGATCTACACCTACAGCCTGATGAGGAAATCGCCGACCGGCCCATACGCCATCGGCTACGTCACGCTGAAGGAGGGCCCGTCGGTGCAGACCAATTTCGTCGATTGCGATCTTACGACGCTCAAAATCGGCCAGAAGGTGAAGGTGGTGTTCAAGCCGACCGACGGCGCTCCGCTGCCGTTCTTCACGGCTGTCTAAGATTCTTCCCTTCTCCCCTTGTGGGAGAAGGTGGCGCGAAGCGCCGGATGAGGGGTCTGTCTCAACGAGAGAGCTATCGATGTGGAAGCAACCCCTCACCCAAATGAGTTTGCGGCACGGCTCTCGTTGCCCTCTCCCACCAGGGGAGAGGGCACATTAACGAGCGCCGCTGCTCGCGGAGATACCTGGGAGGAAGACAAACAACATGTCCGCCAGATACGAAGAGCTCAAAGGCCTGAAAAACCTCGGCCAGAAATACGCCTACACCGACCGCGAGGTGATGCTCTACGCCTACGGCATCGGGCTCGGCGCCGATCCCATGGACGAGAACGAGCTCGCCTTCGTCAACGAGGGCACATACACGCCGCGCCCGCTGAAGGTGGTGCCGACCTTCGCCTCCGTCGCGGCTTGGGGCTCGGGGCCCGGCGAGATGAATCTCAACCGCGTCATGGTGGTCGACGGCGAACGCGACATCACCTTCCATCAGCCGCTGCCGGTCGCTGCGAACATCACAGCCGACTCCTCCGTCCTCGAAGTCTACGACAAGGGCAAGGACAAAGGCGTCGTCATCGTTCACCAGACCGTGCTGAAGAACGAGAAGGGCGAGAAGCTCGCAACGCTGGTCGCCTCGCGCTTTGCCCGCGGCGATGGCGGCTTCGGCGGACCGAACCTGACGCAGCCGGATCCGCATAAGATCCCGTCGCGCAGCCCCGACAAGACCGTCGACATCACCACGCGCCCCGACCAGGCACTGGTCTATCGCCTCTGCGGTGATCGTAACCCGCTGCACTCCGATCCGGAGTTCGCCAGCAAGGCAGGCTTCCCGCGTCCGATCCTGCACGGCATGTGCACCTACGGCATCACCTGCCGCGGCGTGCTCCAGACCTATGCCGATTACGACGCGAGCGCCTTCCGCCAGCACGTCGCGCGGTTCTCCTCGCCGGTCTATCCCGGCGAGACCGTGACCATGGACCTCTGGAAGGACGGCAACGTGATC
Organism: Bradyrhizobium sp. NC92; assembly: GCF_025200865.1. Taxonomy (NCBI): domain Bacteria; kingdom Pseudomonadati; phylum Pseudomonadota; class Alphaproteobacteria; order Hyphomicrobiales; family Nitrobacteraceae; genus Bradyrhizobium; species Bradyrhizobium sp. NC92. The sequence goes on along the minus strand of NZ_CP104171.1, from coordinate 5,173,019 downwards.
TCGTTCGAAGCCAAGGTGAAGTCGCGCGGGGTCACGGTGATCAAGAACGGCAAGACGGTGCTGGGTTAGGCTGGTCTCGTGCCCCGGACGCAACGCAGCGCTCCCGGCGATGCGAAGCATCGTCCGGTGCGGTGCGCTGCAGAGCCGGGGCCCAGAGTGCCCGACAAGAACTGGGTCCCGGCTCTGCGACGCAGCGTTGCACGCTGCATCGCGTCCGGGACACGAAAGAATAGAAACAGGGAGACGCCACCATGGGAGGACTACTCGACGGCAAGGTTGCGCTGATCACCGGCGCGGGCGGCGGGCTCGGTGAGGCCTATGCAAAGCTGTTCGCGCGGGAAGGGGCCTCGGTCGTCGTGAACGATCTCGGCGGTCCCCGCGACGGCTCCGGAGCCGACAAGTCCATGGCGCAGCAGGTGGTGGACGCGATCAAGGCCGAGGGCGGCAAGGCGGTCGCCAACGGTGCCGACATCTCCACCATGGAAGGCGGCCAGTCGGTGTTCGACGACGCCATCAAGCACTTCGGCCGGGCCGACATCCTCGTCAACAATGCCGGCATTTTGCGTGATCAGACCTTCGCAAAAGCGTCGGAAGCCGACTGGGACAAGGTCATCAAGGTTCATCTGAAGGGCACCTTTTGTTGCACCCTGCCGGTGTTTCGCTGGATGCGGGAAAACGGCGGCGGCGTCATCGTCAACACCTCCTCGACATCAGGGCTGATCGGCAATTTCGGCCAGACCAATTACGGCGCGGCGAAGGGCGGCATCTGGGGCCTGTCCAACGTGCTCGCGATCGAAGGCCGCAAGTACAACATTCGGATCTGGACGCTGGCCCCGGGCGCCCTGACCCGCATGACCGCAGACCTGCCCCGCTATAAGGAGAACCCCGGCGCCGCACTCGGGCCGGACGGCATCGCGCCGGCCGTGCTATACATGGTCAGCGACTTGTCGGGCGATCAGACCGGCAAGGTGCTGGGCGTATCCGGGCCCCGCGGCGTGCGCGAAATGCGGATGATGGAGATGGAAGGCTGGAAGCCGCCGCACTCGGGCTGGAAGGCCCAGGACATCGTCGATCACGCCAAGGAGATCTTCTTCTCCGAGGAGCAGATCAAGATGGGGGCGCGGCGGGTTTAGCCACACGGTCATTCCGGGGCGCGACGAAGTCGCGAGCCCGGAATCCATAACCCCGGCTTGTGGTTATGGATTCCGGGCCTGGCCCTGCGGGCCATCCCGGAATGACGACAAAGAGAGAGACAAGGAAAGACGATGAAACTCACCGCCGACGCCAAGGGCACCTTCGCAATCGCGCCGACGCCGTTCCACGACGACGGCCGGATCGACGAGCGCTCGATCGACCGCCTGACCGATTTCTACGAGGAGGTCGGCTGCGACGGCGTCACGGTGCTGGGCATCCTCGGCGAGGCGCCCAAGCTCGATGCCACCGAGGCCGAGCAGGTGGCGGTGCGCTACGTCAAGCGCGCCAAGAAGATGCAGGTGATCGTCGGCGTTTCCGCGCCGGGCTTTGCCACCATGCGCTCGCTGGCGAGGGCCTCGATGGATGCGGGCGCGGCCGGCGTGATGATCGCGCCGCCGCCGAGCCTGCGCACCGACGACCAGATCGTCGGCTATTTCAAGCAGGCGGCGGAAGCGATCGGCCCTGATGTGCCCTGGGTGCTGCAGGACTATCCGCTGACCTTGCAGGTCGTGTTCACCCCCGCCGTGATCCGCAAGATCGTCATGGACAATCCGAACTGCGTGATGCTCAAGCACGAGGACTGGCCGGGCCTGGAGAAGATCTCGACGTTGCGCGGCTTCCAGAAGGACGGCTCGCTCCGTTCACTCTCGATCCTCTGCGGCAATGGCGGCACGTTCCTGGATTTCGAGATGGAGCGCGGCGCCGACGGCGCCATGACCGGCTACGCCTTCCCCGAGCTTCTGATCGACGTCGTGAACCTCTCCAAGGCCGGCAAGCGCGACGCTGCGCATGACATCTTCGACGCGCATCTGCCGCTGATCCGCTACGAGCAGCAGCCCGGCGTCGGCCTGACGGTGCGCAAATACGTACTCCAGAAGCGCGGCATCATCGCCTCCAGCGCGCAGCGCAAGCCCGGCGCGACGATGACGGCGACGGCCAAGGCCGAGGTCGACTATCTCTTGTCGCGCGTCGCCCGTTTCGACAAGCGCGCCAATCTAGGCCCGCAATCCAGCGCCGCGGGTTAGTTGCATGGCCGAGACATCAGCATCACGCCCGGCCTCGACGATCCTGCTGCTGCGCGACGGCGCAGCACGGGAAATCGAAGTCTTCATGATGGTTCGCCATCATCAGATCGAGTTCAACTCGGGCGCGCTGGTGTTTCCCGGCGGCAGCGTCGATGCCGGCGACAACGAGATCGTCGCCCGCGCCGACCTCTATTCGGGCGGCGAGGGCCTCAGCGAAGCGGACCGCGGCTTTCGGATCGCTGCGATTCGCGAGACCTTTGAGGAAAGCGGCATTCTGCTGGCGCGCTCCAGGGACACGGGCGCGCCCGTTGATGCCAAGCGTGCAGGGGAGATCGCCGACGCGCATCGCGTCGCGCTCAACGAGCACAAGATCAGCTTCCTCAGCATCCTCGCCGACAACGGCCTCCAGCTCGCGCTCGACACGCTCGTGCCCTACGCGCACTGGATCACGCCCGAGGGTATGCCGAAACGGTTCGACACTTGGTTCTTTCTTGCCGCAGCACCGCCCGACCAGCTCGGCGCGCATGACGGCCGCGAGTCCACCGATTCGATCTGGATCTCGCCGCGCGAGGCGGTGGAGGGCGGGGAGAGCGGCCGCTTCAAGCTGCCGTTCCCGACCACGCGCAACCTGATCCGGCTCGCCCAGCAGCCGAGCGTGAGTGCGGCGCTGGAGCACGCCCGCGGCCTCTCCATCGTCACGGTGATGCCGGTCATGACCAAGACCGAAACCGGCCGCCAGCTCCGTATCCCTCGCGACGCCGGCTATGACGGCGAGGTGTTCGAGGTTGGGGCGGTCGGCTAGTACACTTCGATATTGAACGAAGTATCGAGGGCCGCGTTGGCGCTAGATTCCGTCCACGAGAAGGACGGAATGCGCACCATGGACACCCGGCAGGACACCAACATCGCGCTCGAGCTGGCCCTGCTGGTCGCGCTCGCAACGCTCTGGGGCGGCTCCTACACCTTCATCAAGCTCGGCGTCGCCACCATCCCGCCGATCACGCTGATCGCGGCGCGCACGGCCATTGCCGGCCTGCTGCTGCTCGTGATCATGTGGATGCGGGGCATCAGAATGCCCACCGATGTCGCGAGCTGGCAGCGCTTCGCGTTCCAGGCCGTGCTCAACAGCGTCATCCCCTGGACGCTGATCGCCTGGGGCGAGCGCCATGTCGACGCCGCGCTCGCCACCATCCTCAACTCGGCCGGGCCGATCTTCACCTTCCTGCTCACGTCGCTAATCACCCGTCACGAGGCGACGACGCCGCGAAAACTGTTCGGCGTGGTCGCGGGCATGGCCGGCATCCTGCTGATCGTCGGCGTCGATGCCTTCCATGACATCGGCAGCGGCCTCATCGCGGAGGCCGCCATCGTCGCCGCCACCATCTGCTATGCCTGCGCCGCGATCTTCGGCCGCAGCTTCAAAGGCCTCGATCCCATGGCGCCCGCGGCCGGCTCGCTGCTGGCGGGGGCAGCGGTCCTGATCCCGGCCTCCCTGATCATCGAGCAGCCCTGGACGCTGTCGCCTTCGCTGAGCTCGGTGCTGGCACTGTCGGCGCTCGCGGTGTTTTCGACCGCGGCGGCGTTCGTGATCTATTTCCGCCTGATCCAGACCCTGGGCTCGGTCGGCACCACCGCGCAGGCCTACCTGCGGGTGCCGATCGGGGTCGCCATCAGCGTCGCGTTCCTCGGCGAGGCCTTGAGCCGGACCGCCTGGATCGGCTTGGCCTGCGTCGTCCTCGGCGTCGCCGCCATGACGATCCCGGCCCGCAGGGCAGCCAGCGTCAAACTGTCGTAAAGCTGAGGCGGGCGGCAAGTCCCGATATTAACGATATTCCGCGTCCCGAGGCATGTTCCCCCCGGGCAGCAATACGTCGTATATTGGACTTCCAGCAGTCCGGTCCTCAAGCCACCAATGTCCGCCGAATTGACGCCGCCCCCTGAGAAAAGGCGAACCTTCTCGCTCTCCATCGGCCAGCTCACCTTCGGCAGCTTCCTGTTGGTGCTGGCGGTGATCATCGTCACCTCGACCGCGAGCGTGATCGCGATCCGGCACATCGACACGACCTTTGCCGAGCTGCAGCGGCTGCAGAGCGTCGGCGACCTCGCCGAGGACATCGATCGCCGCATGAACGAATTGCGCCTTGCCGCGCGCGACTTCGTCACGGATCCCGGGGCCGGCATCCAGTTCCAGCAGGTCGGCGAGGCGGCCTCGACGCTCAGCGATATCCTGAAGAAGACCCGCATAGAGCTCGCGCCCGAGCAGCAGGACATGATCGACGGGGTCACCGAGCGGCTTGCGACCTATCGCACCGGCCTCGAGCGCATCTCCACCCTGATCGACCGCCGCGCCCAGCTGCTCGCCGGACTGCCGCCGCTGCGCGAACAATTCGACGAAGCCGTCGCAAGCACCCCGGACCGCGAGCTGGCGTCCCGCCTGTCCGAGGCGCAGAGCCGGATCGCGCTCGGACTGCTGGCGCGCAACCCGTCCGCGGCGGAGCAGGCCGCACAGGGAATGCGGGGGCTCGATATTGGCGATGCCAAGCTGAAGTCCGCGGTGAATGACTATGCCGAGGCCATCATGGCCGTCGCCGTCCGCGAGCGGCAGATCGCCGACATCGATCGCGAGGTACTGGGAACGGAAGGCCGGCTGATCGGCCGCGTCACCGAATTGCTGCGTGAGGTCAGCTCCCGGCGCGGCCACGTGCTGTCGCGCGACTTCGCCCGGACGCTGACCGAGGCGCGATGGCAGAGCATCGTGCTCGGCACGGTCGGCGTGCTCATCGGCATCGGCGCTGCGTGGTTCGTGGTGCGCCGGACGGTGCGTCCGCTCGCTCAGATCGCGCGATCCATTCGCGCGCTCGCCGCCGGCCGGAAGGACACGTCGATTCCGTCCGCCGACCTCGACAACGAGATCGGCGACATTGCGCGGGCGGCCGAAGTGTTTCGACGCGCGCTGGAGGAGGCCGACACCGCGCGCGAGGCGGCGGTGCGCGCGCTCACCGAGCAGCGGCTCGCCGAGGAAAGCTACCGAAAACTGTTCGAGGGCTCCATCGACGGCATCTATGTGACGACGCCGGCCGGTGACCTCCTCAACGCCAATCCGGCGCTGGCGCGCATGATGGGCTATGACAGCCCCCAGCAGCTGATCGACAGCATCAGCGACATCGCTCACACCATCTACGTCCACCCCGAGGCGCGCGCGGAATATCAGCGGTTGATGGCGCGCGACGGCATGGTGCGCGAGTTCGAGTATCAGGTGCGCCAGCGCAGCGGCGACATCCTCTGGCTCTCCGACAGCGCCACCGGCGTGCGCGACGAAGCGGGCAACATCGTCCGCTACGAGGGCACGCTGCGCGACATCACCGACCAGAAGCGGGCGGAGGAGGCCATCGCCGAAGGCCGGCGCCTGCTCCAGCAGGTCATCGACACCGTGCCCGCGGTGATCAACGTCAAGGATCGCAATCTGCGCTACGTGCTGATGAACCGCTACATGGCCGGCATCTTCGGCATCGAGCCCGGCGAGGCGCTCGGCCGCACCACGGCCGACCTGATGTCGCGCTACGGCGCGGCAAAGTCCGACGAGAGCGACAAGCGGGTGCTCAAGCTCCGCAAGGGACTCGGTTTCTATGAGGAGGAGTACCAGGACGCTTCCGGCAACATGCGGCAATGGCTGGTCAACAAATTGCCGCTGCTCGACCCCGAGGGCGAGATCGAGCGGATCGTGACCGTTGCGCTCGATATCGGCGAGCGCAAGCGCGGCGAGCAGGAGATGCGCAAGGCCAAGGAAGCCGCCGAGACCGCGCTGCGCAATCTGCGCGAGACCCAGGCCTCGCTGATCGAGGCCGAGAAGCTGGCCGCGCTCGGGCGCCTGGTCGCCGGTGTCGCCCACGAGGTCAACAATCCCGTCGGCATCAGCCTCACCGTCGCCTCCGCGCTGGAGCGCAAGACCGCGATGTTCAGCGCCGAAGTCGAGCGCGGCGAATTGCGCCGTTCCACGCTCAATGACTTCCTCAACACCAGCCGCGATGCGTCCTCGCAGCTCGTCTCCAATCTCAACCGCGCCGCCGAGCTGATCCAGTCGTTCAAGCAGGTTGCCGCCGACCGCAACTATTCGGATCAGCGGACTTTCGATCTCGGCGACCTCACCGAGCAGGTGGTGATGAGCCTGCGGCCGGGGCTGCGTAAGCACAATCTGACGCTCAACGTCGAATGTCAGCCGGATCTGACCATGAACAGCTATCCCGGCCCGTACGGCCAGGTGCTGACCAATCTGTTCCTGAATTCGGTGGCGCACGCCTTCCCGGACGGAAGGCCCGGGACGATCGAGATCCAGGTGCGCGAGTCCGGCAAGGACAACGTCGAGATCATCTTCTCCGACAATGGTTGCGGCATGTCGCTCGACGTCCGCCGCCGCGCCTTCGATCCGTTTTTCACGACGCGGCGCGACCAGGGCGGCACCGGCCTCGGGCTGCACATCGTCTACAGCATCGTCACCAATCGGCTCGGCGGCCGGCTCGATCTCGATTCCGAGCCGGGTGGCGGCACGCGCATCCAGATGATCCTGCCGCGTGTTGCACCGCTCGAACAGGCCGCGGAATAGCTAGTCGACGTCCGCGAGCTTATGCAGGGTGGCGCCGAAAATCAGGCTGGCCTTGCCGACCAGCGCTGTGCCCGTCATTTCCGCGCGCGTGTCGGTGTAGGTGCCGCTGACGCCGATGCCGACCGGGGCAGGGCCGCCGAACAGCGGATTATCATCGCCGCGAGGTGAGGTATGCCGCTGCACCAGCACCTCGCCTTTGAAGGTGCCGCTGTCCTTCACGGTGTAGCTGCCGGTGTAATAGAGGTAGGCATCGCCGCCGAGAATCTTGCCGTCGCGGAAAAGAATCACGCCGCTGCCCTTGCCGACTCGACCATCGAGCAGGGTCACGTGAATTGAATAGAGGCCGTTCTTCATAACGTCCCGCAGGCCGGCCGCCATCGCCCAATGGCGTAACCGGTCCGGCTTTTATGCCAAAGCCTATCTCCTCGCGCAACGCGGCAGTTTGCCGGCCGGCAGCGGCCTGCGAGCCGTACTTGTCCCGGCTTGTCCGTGACACGATCATGACGCTTTGATGGTGCGGCGAGGCCTAACGTTGCGAATCAGAGTTGGCCCGCGAAATGCATAACCATTGTTGCACTGGCCGCGGGGTGCTGGAGCAAGACGAACGTGACCAACTGGATCGATTCCGGCGGCGATGAGCCGCGTCTGTACAGTGTGCGTCCCACGAATTGCAAAAGCGAACAACGGCGGATTGGCAATGCGATACGCCGGCGAAAACCGACGAGGCTGGCGTGCGCTTTGGCCTTGATCGCGCTCGCAGCCTCCTCGGGGCATGCGCGCGACCGCGGGCAGTTCGCCAACACCAATCCCGAATTGAAGTCCTGGTTCGACAGTCTGCGCAGCGGCAAGGGGCCTTGCTGCTCTGATGCCGATGGTTCGGCGGTCTCGGACTCCGACTGGGACAGCAAGGACGGGCATTATCGCGTCCGCGTCCCGCGCTATGGCTCTGCGCTCGATGGCCAGCAGCAGGAGCTCGTCTGGGTCGACGTGCCCGAGGAGGCCGTGATCTCGGAGCCGAACCGGGTGGGACGCACCATGGTCTGGCCAATCTACGGCTACATGGGCGTCACCATCCGCTGCTTTATGCCCGGTAGCATGACCTAGCCCCTCGGGCGTGACCTCGTCGCCGGCTCGGATGCCTGTTAGGGCCGGCGGCGCCTCAGGTGTATTTCTTGTCGCGTTCGAGCAGCTCGATCGAGATGCCTTCGGGCCCGCGGATGAAGCAGATGCGTACGCCGGGCCGGATGGTCGTCGGCTCGCGCGTGAAGGTGACACCCTTGGCCTTGATCTCGGCCGCGACGGCGTCGATGTCCTTCACCGTCAAGCCGAAATGATCGAGGCCCTGATGCGGGTGCAGAGGCGGCGGGTTGACCGCGCCATCGCCCTCGAGCGGCGCGATGAAGATCCTGGCGCCGCCGAGATTCACGTCGATCCGTCCGGGCGCGTGCACAATCTCGCCACCAAGGATGTCCCGCAGCCAGGCCGCCGTCGCCTCCGGATCGGGGCTGCGCAGATGGACGTGATCCCAAGTGACGGCGAATGGCATTTCATGGTCTCCAGAGGGTGTTTTCGATGTTGCGGCGCATGTTAGCGGCCTCGGCCGGTGGTCGCCACCGCCCTTGCCGACTCGCATGATCCGCGGGAACCTTAGTTCGTTGGCCGGATTAAGGTAAGTTGTGGCCGAGTCCATCTTCGATGGTGCTGCGGCTCCGATCGGTGGGCATCCATGAACGCCAAGATCGACCGAACCGGATTGGGGCGCTTCGCCGGCAGCGGCGAACGACTGGCACGGGCAGTGACGATCGCAAGCGTCTCATTTGGCCGAACCCTTCTGTGGCTGCTGGCGGCTATCATCGTCGGCTGCGGCATCTGGATGCTGTTGCCTCTTTCCAAGGGCAACAGTGCTGAGCCGGTCGGGGCGGAGCTGGCGGCTGTTGAAACGCCTCCCTCCGGCGATGCGTCGGCAATAGCCTCGGGGGTCTCCGAAGCCCAGGTGCCGGCGACGGCAGAACTTGGTCGTCTCAGGATTTCATCGCAGACCTGGCGTCGCGGCGGCCTCGGCTCCAAAGCCCTGGTGACGTTCACGCTGCGAAACGACAACGACTATGCCGTAAAGGATGTCGAGATCGTCTGCTCCTTCACACGGCGCGACGGCAGCCATCTGACCGACCGCAGCCGCGTGCTGGCGGATCCGGTCAGCATGAAGAGCCGCAAGACCTTTGTGCGTATCCCAATCGGCGTCGTCAACGTGAATGCCGATCAGGCAAAATGCTCGCTGGTTGCGGCACGCCGCGCATGAAGGCGGCCTGTTCCGGTAGCTGAAAAGTTACCCTCTGCGGTCCTTGGCCAAAAACCATGCATCACCATTTGAACCGAACGGCTGGGCCAGGAACCAATTGGTAGATCGCCTGTTGAGGCGAGGAGAGCCCACGCGGGGATGCGGGGGGCGGAGCGCGGCCAATGCCCATCTTTAGGTATTTCATTTTCGTCGGTGGAGCTTTGCTCGCACTGCTGTTCGCGGCGGATTTCGTTTTCCCGGCGCCGCCCGTGGCGCATGCGGTCGCAACCGCAGGCAACGACCAGCCGCTGATCCGAATCCGGTCCGATCGTCATATGCCTGAGCGTGTCGTCCTCGACACCAGCCAGCCGACGATTGGCGCACCCGCGGTTCAGACCGCCGCAGTGGCAGCTCCCCAGCCAGCGGTACAGGAAAGCCTGTCGCCGGCTCTGGCCGAGATGTCGGCCAAGATGCGGGTGCGCGAGACCTTCGCCCAGTTCACGCCGGCGCCGAGGGCCGGGACCGCCACGGCCAAGACCTCCGAGACCGCTCAGCCCCAGACTTCCCAGGCTCAAGCTTCTCCGGTGCAGGCTCAGCCCAAGCGTAAGATCGTCAGGACGCATCCCGCGCCGCAGCCGGGCCGTCCTATGATGCTGGTCGCGCAGCAGCCGCATTTCGGCCTCTTCAGCACGACCTGGTAACGGCGCTCTCAGCCAGCCTCGATCGAGGTGGGAAGGGCTTTTTATTGGCCGGCCTCTCTGCTAATTCGAACCGATCCGAACGCCGTCGGGTGAGCTGGCTCCTCGCCAGCGCCGGCCGGCGAATCTCGGTGGCCCGCTACCCGGGCCAGGGCGCTCGTAGCTCAGCTGGATAGAGCATCGGATTTCGATTCCGAGGGTCGGAGGTTCGAATCCTTCCGAGCGCGCCAGTCGTCTCTGTGTCCAGCCCGGACACATAGGTAACAGAACGTACCTGAGACATGGGTGACAACCTCGTGCCGAACGGGTGTCGAGGGTTGCGGGGTCACTCCACGCACTCATGGCGCGGACCACTATTGCTCGGCCCGCACATTCGCCGTCAACCCCGCGCGCCAAGGGGCGCGCCCCTGCGGGCTTCGGGGGTTGACTGCTCAGTGCGGCCAAGCAAGTGGCTGCCATGCCAAGAATGAGCAAGAGTGCCTATCTCGGTCAGAGAGACGATGTCGTACCCGAGACATCGGTGACAGGCCTCGGACCAAACGGGTTGTCGAGGGGCTGCAAGGTCTTTTGCTCCAGGTCGAAGTATCCCAGGTCGTAGTGCATGAAGCTGACGAGCCAAATGCCGTCGTCGACTTCCTTGATACCGAGCTTCTGGCCGGCCAGCACGATGGAGATGTTGATTTTCTTGCGATGCAGGCAAAGGCGGCCGCAGGATGTGATGATGACGTCGCGATCGTGGAAGGGATAGGACAGTTCGGGCAGGCCATCGTAGTGGCGCGCTGAAGCGGTGTAGAGCTCGGCAGGGCACTTCATGTCGAGCGCCTCGTGGGGACGTTCCTCATTGAACTCGTGCAGGAAGCTGTCAAAGCGATCCTGCTGCTGGAGGCTGTTGAACCCAGGCGGTCTAGTCGCTTCCTTTTTGAGCGTGAGATGCATGCGCTCATGACGGCCGTTCTGTTGTGGATGGCCTGGCTTGATCCGCTCGATGGCAATGCCCAGCCGAAGCCACCACACCGACAGCTTGGAGAGATGGAACAAGGCGTTGGGGCTGGCAAAGGGCACGCCATTGTCGGAGCGGATGGCCAGCGGCAGACCGCGTTCGCGGAACAGCCGCTCGAAGGCGGTAATGGCAGGGTCTTCGCGCGTTGAGTCCAGCGCTTCACAGAGCAGCAGGAAGCGCGAGGCATGATCGCTGACGGTCAGTGGGTAACAGTACTGGCCATTGCCGAGCCTGAACTCGCCCTTGAAGTCGGCACACCACAGATCATTGGGAAGCGTGCCCTGCGACAGCGGCGTGCCGCGCGCGCGGTGGCGCGACCCGCCGCCGCGCTTGACTAGGCCATGGCGATCGAGCACCGCATGAATGGTGCTCTTGGCGGGAACCCTGACCTCGCCATCGAGCCGGCGCACCAGCAGTTCGCGGATCTTGCGGGCGCCCCAGTGCGGCTTCTCGCTCTTCAGCCGGACGATCAGGGTCTCGAGCTGCTGCGGGAGCTGGTTGGCATAGCGTATCGGCCGCCTGGAGCGGTCGCTCAACGCCTCCAGCCCGTGCTCCTTGTAGCGGTCGAAAATCTTGTAGCCGGTTTTGCGGGAGATGCCGAACTCCCGGCACACCTCGGTCATGGCTTCCCCATCTAGAAGCCGGGCGACAAATCGCAGGCGCTCTTCCATTACCGAACTCGCTTTCCACGGCATCCACACCTCCCGCAGAACAAAAGCGGAAAGTGTAACCCATGTGTCCGGTACGATTTGTCACCTATGTCTCGGGCCGCTCATCTGTTCCGCATATGTTCTGGAACGACGCGAACGGGTCAGCGCCGCGAGGGCGCGGCGTCCTCAGCTTGCCGGGACACCGCTTTGCCGTCCGCGTGCCAGCGTGTCGGAGGGCGCCTCGTGGAAGATCGCGCGGTAGGCCGCGGCAAATTCGCCGAGATGATGGAAGCCCTGGGCACGTGCGCAGCTGGTCACGGTGACGCCGCCGCCCTTGAGCAGGCGGGCGCGGGTCGCCCACAGCCTCTTCAGGCGAATGTACTGGTGCAGGCTCATGCCGCGCACCTTGCTGACGGCGCCGCCGAGCGTGCGGATCGAGACGTCGAATTCGCGGGCGAGATCGGCCGTATAGATCGGAGCGGTCGGGAAGGTCGCGACGTAGTCGTCGATGCGCTGCACGAGCTTGATCGCCCGCTCGCCCTGGACCGAGGTGCTCCGATCCGACATCGGATCGATTCGAAACAGATCGTCGAGCGCGAGCAGCAGGCCTTCCTGGAGATGCGCCGCAACCTCCGTCGTCTCGAACAGGCGCGGCTGCACTGACGCGGTGCGCAGGATATCGAGCAGGAGCTGTCGCGTGTGGAGCAGGGCGGGCCGATTCGCGACATGGGCCCGCAAATGGTCGGCGCGGTCGAACCAGCCACGGTCTCTCAGTTTGGGGGAGAAGATGATCATGGCGTGATGATTGGTCCGGGGCTCGACGAAATGGCACTCATCGTTGCCGCGGAGAGCAGCGAAGAAGCGCGCGTCCAGATCCACACCCTTGAAGTTGGCCTGAAGATCGTCGGTCATCGACAGGATCACCATCCCGCCCGGCATGCGATAGGCAGTGTCGAGGATTCGCGCGAACGATCTCATCATGATGATGCGGCACGCCGGCAGGGAAACGATGGCCCGGGCCGCCGCGAAGTTTGGGATGTCGAGCGGAATGCTCCTCGCATCCTCCATCGTCTCGACCGGCCGAAACGCGTCGACATCGGAAAAGCTGATCAGTTGAAGCGCGGAGGAGGGAACGAGGTTGTCCAACAACATGATTCTGGCCGGCCGCTGAAATGAGACAATCAAATGAACGCCGATGCATCGCCATCAATGCTGAAACATCGCGTTTCAGTAAACGGAATTTCAGGCCGTAGTATTGCGGACATCATGTCATGAAGACCGTCCGGTCAATGTCACCGTCAACCTTCTCGGTCCATCGGTTCGCCGGCGGCGAGGCCAGCGATCGCTCTGCAAGATGATCTCGCAAAAGCGAAAGGGCCCGAGGGCCCCTTCAAACGTCACCAGCGGCGATAGCCGTAGTGCCCATAGTAGCGCGGACCGTAATAGCGCGGCCGATAATACCGCGGGCCGTAGTAAGGCCGCGGCCCGTAATAACCATAGTAGTTCGGCCGCCACCAGCATTGTCCCCAGGCGTCGCAGACCATGCGGACCTGCTCGACGCCGGAGACCTGCGGTGTCGCAGGTGCAGGCGCGATGGGCATGGCGGATGCCGTCGACGATGCAGCGAGGGCGCCGAACAAGGACGCGGCCACAAGGCCAGTCTTGAGATTCATGATGTCTTCCTCCGCTTACGCGATGCAGGATATCGAGGTTGTTCTGATCAAATTGTGGCCGAACCGAAATGTAATACAGATGAACAAACCTTCAGCGAGCTGACCCAAGTCACGGCTCGGCAGCGGGGCGTAGGCCGCCAGGTCATGCCGTGTCCAGACCTTGATCCTGCGCAATTCGCAAGTTTGCCTTGGCTCTTACTGTCGCCGTCATGGCAGCGGCGTGGTGCCGGCTGCCGGGCGAGGTGAGCTGAATGCGAGTCATTCCAGATCTGTCGATCTCGCCGGAGAAGGTCTTCTTCGTCATCTCGAAATCGCGCCGGTCCGACAGCGAAGCGGGCGGGGGTGGCGTCGTCCTGGACTTCGGCGACGATGACATGAGCTACGGCCGCGGCGGGCGCGGCGAAACCACCGACCGTGCGGAGCTCGCGGGCTTCATCCGCGCTCTCAATGTTGACGAGCAGATCGATCTCGTGGCGCTGGCCTGGCTCGGCCGCGGCGACGGTGATCTCTCGAAGAGCTACTCTGATGCCGGATGCGGCGTCTGCAAGTGTCAAGGAGAAGTTGCAAGGGACAAGATGAGAATTGACAAGGGTGACTGGCTGGTCGTGTGCGACGGGCGCAAGGCGCTCATTCTGGAAAACCTCGGCGACGAGATGTTTCCGAACCTGCACACCAGGGAGGTGCATGAGCAGCCCAATCCCGCGACCGCCGCTCAAGGGGCAGCCGCGCCGGGCCGATCGCATGGCGCAGCCGGCGGCGCACGCAGCTCGATCGAGCAGACCGATTGGCACGACGAGGCCGAGCGCGCCTTTCTGCGGAGCCTGGCCGGCCGGCTCGATGCCGCCGTCAGCTCCGGCGAGACCACGGCCCTGACCATGGTGGCCTCGCCGCGCGCGCTCGGCATGATCCGCGCCGACTATTCGGAAGGCGTGCGCAATGCGCTGCAGGGGGAGGTCGGCAAGGACCTCGTCAAGCTGCCGGTCTACGAGATCGAGAAGCAATTGCTGCGGTCGGGCGCAGCCAAATAAGCGACCCGCAGCGGCCGCGGCGCCTCAATAGCAGGGGTGCCGCCGGCCGTCCTGACCGATATAAGCAGCCGCGCTGCGATAACAGTGGTTGGTCGCCGGGCCGTCATAGTAGGCGAAGGTGCCGGGGGTGATACCATGGCCGTAATTGTGCAGGTAGCTGATCGGGTAGGGCAGCGGGTTGGCGTAGGAGCGGTGATACCGGTGGCGGCCGTGCGCCTCGGCGAGGGCAGGGGCCAGGACCGCAGCCGTCAGGGCCGCAACCGCGGCTACACGCGTCAACTTGCTCATCTCGATTCTCCGGAACCCGCTCGAATAGGTCAGCCGTTATAGCAATTTCGAGCGGTCGGGCATCGCTTCGGGGGGCCGAAATCAATGCCAATGCCGCAGATTTCCGTGTGGGTGTGACAGAATTGCCGGACATGCGGCCAAAAGCTGCCCATTTTTGGCCTTTTCGGGATGCTTAACGAATTCCCCACACAAGTATGACCAAAGACTATTCGGTTAAGAATTCTGCCGCCTGACCTGGGGATCACTTGCCGGTCCCTCGTGTCAGGTGCATTCCTGAAGGCCTTCGCCGTCATCTCGCCATGCGCATCACGCTTCCGAGTCTGCTGTTGCTCTGCCTCGCCGCTGCCACGCCGGCACGCGCCGAGCTGCACATCACCCGCGACCACGGCGGTTATGTCGAGGAGTACAAGGCCAAGTACAAGCGGGTGCGCGAGAAGGGCGAGCGGGTCATCATCGACGGCATCTGCAATTCGGCCTGCACGCTCGTGCTCGGAATCGTGCCGATGAACAAGATCTGCGTGACGCCGCGCGCGAGCCTCGGCTTCCACCAGGCCTATTACGACAAGGCGTTCACCTTCGGCATCAAGGTCACCAGCGCCGAAGGCACCTCCGATCTCATGTCCTATTACCCCGACACGGTGAAGGACTGGATTCGCCGCAATGGCGGGC
Organism: Bradyrhizobium sp. NC92; assembly: GCF_025200865.1. NCBI lineage: Bacteria > Pseudomonadati > Pseudomonadota > Alphaproteobacteria > Hyphomicrobiales > Nitrobacteraceae > Bradyrhizobium > Bradyrhizobium sp. NC92. The sequence goes on along the minus strand of NZ_CP104171.1, from coordinate 5,157,916 downwards.
TCACCACCGACATGAAAAAGATCAAGAACGGCGTCGAGCTCTGGAAGATCGTCAATCCCTGTCCGGAAGAATGGTGAGCGGCTGAGCCGGACCGCGATCGTCCGTCGCAGCGCAACATCGTCACGACGAAATTCGCATTGCCGCATGGCCGACGGTCGGGCAATGAGGGCGGCAATGAACCATAATCAAGAAACCCTGGCCGCCCGCGCCGCGCCGATCCTGTTCGTGCTGCTCTGGAGCACCGGATTCATCGGCACCAAATACGTCGTCAACAATGCCGATCCCTTGACCTATCTCGCCATCCGCATGGCGATCGTGGTCGGGTTGATGGCAATCATCGCAGGCATCGCGCGGCCGAAATGGCCGGACCGCGCAGGCATCGCGCACAGCGCGGTCGCCGGCATCCTCGTCCACGGCTTCTATCTCGGCGGCACCGCGATTGCGATCGCGCATTCGATTCCGGCCGGCCTTTCGGCGCTGATTCCGGGCTTGCAGCCGCTCCTGACCTCGACCATCGCCAATCGCTGGCTCGGTGAGCGGGTCACGCCGCTGCAATGGGCCGGGCTCGTGCTCGGCCTCGGCGGGGTGGTCCTGATCCTGCACAACCGCCCGATGACCGGCGAAGCCGGGCTCGGCTGGCTCGCCTCGGTGGTCTCGCTGGTCAGCATCACGCTCGGCACGCTTTATCAGCGCCGCTACTGCAATCACATCGACTGGCGCGCCGGAAATCTCGTGCAGTACGTGGCGGTCACCATTTTCTTCGCGATCGGCGCCTTCCTGTTCGAGGATCGCGTGGTGCACTGGACGCAGGAGTTCGTGCTTGCGCTCGCCTGGCTCGCGGTCGCGCTCTCGATCGGATCAATCGGGCTGTTGTACTGGCTGATCCGCCACGCCGCGGCGACCTCGGTCGCCAGTTTGTTTTATTTGGTTCCGGCCGTCACGGCCCTGATGGCCTATCTGCTGTTCGGAGAAAAGCTGGACGCGATTGCCATTGCGGGCATGGCGCTCTGCGCCACAGCGGTCTTCGTCGTCAATCGGCGGTCCTGACGGCGTGCACAGCGCTGACCCCGAGCGCGAGCATCATCCGGGTCGGCGCGCAGCCAAGCGGGGCGGGTAGGCGTGCGCCGTCTCCGGGCGCGCCCGCACCCGGAGACGTCTTCCGGTGCGATCAGCGCTTGGCCTTCTTGGCCTTCTTCGACTTGCCGGCCTTCTTGGCGGCCTTCTTAGCAGACTTTTTCGCGGCCTTCTTCGACGACTTCTTTGCGGCTTTCTTCGTCGTCTTCTTCGCAGCCTTCTTGGCCTTCTTCTTGGCTGCCTTCTTCGGCGCTACTTTCTTCGCGACCTTCTTGGCGGCTTTCTTCACCTGCTTGACTGCAGTGACTGCCGCGTCCTTGGTCGTTTCCACCGCACTGGTGATCGTCTCCATCGCCTGTTCGGTGATCGGCTTCTCGTCGTCCATATCGTCCCCCACGGTTTGCATGGAGCGATGACGATAGCGGGTTTCGAAATTGTGTCAAAGCGACGCTCAACCTTTGCGGATCTTTGCGTAGGCGGCGAGCGCGCGTTCGCGTCCCCTGGCATGATCGACGATCGGCTGCGGATAGGTCTTGCCGATCGTGATGCCCGCGCTCGCTAGCTCGATCGGCGTCGCCTGCCAGGGCCGGTGGATCAGCTTGGCCGGCAGGGCCTTCAGTTCCGGAACCCAACGTCGAACGTAGGCGCCGTCAGGATCGAACTTCTCGCCCTGGAGCTGCGGATTGAACACGCGGAAATAGGGCGCAGCGTCTGCGCCGCAGCCGGCGACCCATTGCCAGTTGGCAGGATTGCTGCCGGTGTCCGCGTCGACCAGCGTGTCCCAGAACCAGGCTTCGCCTTGACGCCAGTCGATCAGGAGGTGCTTGACCAGGAAGGAGGCCACCACCATCCGCACCCGGTTGTGCATCACCCCGGTGTGCCAGAGCTCGCGCAGGCCGGCATCGACGATGGGATATCCGGTGCGCCCGCGCTGCCAGGCGGCGAGCGCTTGTTTGTCGGCCTGCCAAGGAAAGCGATCGAAGTTCGTCTGCAGGTTTTCGGCGGCGAGGTTGGGGTGATCGTGGAGCAGGTGGCGGCAGAATTCGCGCCAGCCGAGCTCGCTCAGGAATTTTTCGACGCCTTGCCCGAGCGCCGGATCTTCCGCCGCGGCAAACCGGGCGGCGTGCCAGACCTGACGCGGGCTGAGCTCGCCGAAGCGCAGATGCGGCGACAGCCGTGAGGTGCCCTCTCGGTCCGGGCGGTCGCGGTCGCCGGGATACATTCCAACAGTGTGCTTGAGGAAGTCGCGCAGGCGCAGATGGGCGGACGCGGCGCCGGAGGTCCATGCCTCGCGAAGGCCACCCGCCCAATCCGGCGCGGTCGGCTCGAGCTTCCAGCCCTCCAGTCGATCGCTTGCAACGCGCGGCGCAGGGCGCAGCTGCTTCGGCGCGGGCAGGGGCTTGGGCGGGTCGCCGAGCGCCAGCACGCGGCGCCAGAACGGGGTGAACACGCGCAGGCCCCGGCCGTCCTTGGTGCGGATCGCCGCGGGCGGGACCAGCAGGTCGCCGGGAAAGCTTTGCGTGTGCGTGCCGAGCTTCGCCAGGGCCGCTTCGAGCTGTCGCTCGACCGCCTGATGAGGCGCCTGCGCGATTTCGTTCCAATAGACGGCGCGGGCGCCGCTCTCTTGCGCCAGCTCCGGGATCACCTTGGCCGCCGATCCCCTGCGCAGGACGAGCGAGCCGCCGCGCGCGGCGATCTCGGCACCGAGCGATCGCAGCGACTGCGCCAGCCACCAGCGTGCCGCGCCGCCTGGCGCTCGCCCCGCCGCCTCGTCCAGTACATAGAGACAAAGCACCGGCGCTCCGGACTTGGCGGCGGCGTCGAGGGCGGGGTGGTCGGACAGGCGGAGATCGTCGCGAAACCAGACGATGATGGATGGCTGACTTGGCGGGGTCAGGGAGGGCCTCGTTTACCAATTGGAAACCGTACCGCGCGCGGCGGTGGGAACCGCCGTTAATGCGGCCGTAAGTCAATTGCACGAATATGCAGGAATTACGGGGGTCATTCCATCCATGTCCAATCTTCTAACGGCGAAGTTCCTGCCGCGGTTCAAGCTCGGCACCAAGGCCGTCCTGTGCGCGGTGCTGCTGATTGCAATGAACACGGCGCTGGTGGTCGGCGCCGGCTATTGGTCGCTGACATCCGCCTTCAACGACCGCGCCTTGCGCGACATCGAGATCAATCTGCGCACGCTGGCGCTGGCTTTTGCGGAGACCGTTCCCGAAGCCAAGATCACGATCCGGGACGGCGCGGTGGTCCGCGCCGAGATCCCGAAAATGCCCGACCTCAAGGATCACGCCATCGTCGATCGGTCGGTGTCCTATGTCGGCGGCAACGCGACCCTGTTCGTGTTCGACGCGGCGAGCGGACAGTTCGTCCGCCGCTCGACCAACGTGAAAAAGGAAAATGGCGACCGCGCCGTCGGGACCCAGCTTGCCGCGGATCATCCCGGGCAGGCCCCGCTGCGCCGTGGCGAGGCCTATAAGGGGCCGGCCACGCTGTTCGGCAAGACGTTCATGACCGCCTATTTCCCGATTGCGGATGGTACCGGCAAGGTCGCCGGCATTCTCTATGTCGGCATCCCCATGGCGCAGTTCGAGGGCATGCTGTCTCAGGCGATGGAGAGCATGGCGGCCGCCGCCGGGCTTGCCGCGCTTCTGGTGCTGGTCCTGACCCTGCTGGTCGTCCGCCGCATCACCCGGCCGCTGACCTCGGTGACGCATTCGCTCACCGCGCTTGCCAACGGCCAGGGCGACGTCGCGATTGAATGCGAGGACCGGGCCGACGAGATCGGCGAGATCGCCCGCACGGTCGCGGTGTTCAAGAGCAACTCGCAGGAGCGGGCGCGCATGCGCAGCGAGCAGGCGGCGGCAACCGCCGCCGCAGCCGAGCAGCGCAAGGCCGAGCTGCGCAACTTCGTCGAGGGGTTCCGCGGCAGTGTCGGCGGCATTCTCGACAAGGTGCTGGCATCGTCGGGCGAGTTCGAGCGCGCAGCGCGACAACTCACCGACGCCGCGCGCTCCACGGCCGATCTGTCGGCGCAGTCGGCGGGAGCTTCCGAAAGCGCCTCCGAGCATGTGAGTTCGGCGGCGTCGGCTTCCGACGAATTGTCCCAATCCATCTCCGAGATCACCCGCCGGGTGCAGGAATCGAACGAGATCTCCGCCGAGGCGGTGCGGCAGGCCGAAGCGACCGACCAGCGCATTGCGCAGCTCTCGGAAGCCGGCTCGCGCATCGGCGACGTCGTCAAGCTGATCACCTCGATTGCCGAGCAGACCAACCTGCTGGCGCTGAATGCGACCATCGAGGCCGCACGCGCGGGCGATGCCGGTCGCGGCTTCGCGGTGGTGGCTCAGGAGGTCAAGACGCTCGCCGGCCAGACCGCGAAGGCGACCGACGAGATATCGAGCCAGATCGAGAGCATGCAGCTTGCGACCGAGGAATCGGTCGCCGCCATCAAGGCGATCAGCCAGACCATCGAGCGCATCAGCGGCATCGCAGGCTCGATCTCGGCCGCGGTCGAGCAACAGAAAAGCGCGACTCACAACATCGTGGCCAGCGTGCGCGCGGCGGTGTCAGGCACGGCCGATGTCGCGGTCAATGTCCGTCACGCCGCCAAGGGCGCCAGCGAGACGGGCGAGACGTCGAGCCGGATGTTTGCTTCCGCCCAGGCGCTGTCGGGCGAGAGCCTGCATCTGAAGGCCGAGGTCGAGAGCTTCCTCGACCGCGTGCACGCGGCCTGATTCCACGCAGTCGAGGCGGTCCGTTGGACCCCAGGAATCTCGAGATCCCGGGTTCGATGCTGGCGCATCGCCCCGGGATGACTTTTTGCGGTCGCTATCCGCGACCGCCAAAAGTCATTTAGGCTGCGGGACGATGCGGATGTAGGGCTTCGGCTCTTTCCAGCCCTGCGGATAGATCGTCTTGGCCTCGTCGTTGGAGACCGAGCCCGCGATGATGACGTCCTCGCCCTGCGACCAGTCGGCCGGGGTGGCGACGCGATGCTTGGCGGTGAGCTGGAGCGAGTCGATGACGCGCAGGATCTCCTGGAAGTTCCGACCCGTCGTCATCGGATAGACCAGCACCAGCTTGATCTTCTTGTCCGGCCCGATGATGAAAACGTTGCGGACGGTCTGGTTGTCGGCCGGCGTGCGGGTGAGGGGATCGCCCGAGGTCGAGGCCGGCAACATTTCGTAGAGCTTGGAGACGTTGAAATCGATGTCGCCGATCATCGGGTAATTGGGCGCGGCGCCTTGGGTCTCCTTGATGTCATCCGACCATTTGGCATGGCGATCGACCGGATCGACCGAGAGGCCCATCAGCTTCACGCCGCGCTTGTCGAACTCCGGCTTCAGCTTGGCGAGAGCGCCGAGCTCGGTCGTGCAAACCGGCGTGAAGTCCTTCGGGTGCGAGAACAAGAGGGCCCAGCTGTTGCCGATCCAGTCGTGGAACTTGATCTTCCCTTCGGTGGTCTCGGCTTCGAAGTCGGGGGCAGTGGCGCCGATCGGAAGTGTCATGGTTCTACCTCATCTCGTTGAATTTACTGAAGAATACACCTTCGGCCATCGGAGCCATTATAAGCCCTTGGCCGGCCCAAGTGAACGCCAAGTGAACCACCTCAAGTAAAATGTGAATTCTTTCTTCGAAGGGCCGATTTCCCAGCAACTTTCTGTTACAGCGGCGCCTGCGACGAAACATCTCCACCGGAGCCGCCCGGGCTCGATTGCCCCGATAATGCCTTTTATGACTTTCATCACGCTTGCCCGGCGCGTCTAGAACCAGATTGGTCCTGATAGCGACCAATTGGCAACCATCTAGAAAAGTCGCGATCCCCGTATCGAATCGTTAACCACCCCTTTACGCCGGCATGAAAATGCTGGTCGATCAGAAGAAGTCTGGAAGTGAACTATGTCTGCCGCTGCGCCTAAGCCTACCGAGTCGTCGTCCCTCGTGCCGTCCTGCCGCGATACCGCAGCCCATGCCCTCTCCATCGTGCGTGACGGCGTGATCACGGGCGAAGGCCCGACCACCAAGGGAAGGGTGCATTTCTCCCGCTCGCTCGATGCCGATGACACCGCCTGGTGCATGCGCATCCTCACCGCGACCGCCGTCAACGACCAGCCGGTCAGCCGCGCCGAGGCCGAAGTTCTGTTCGAGATCAACGAGGCCGCGACCGAACGCACCGACGGCGGCCGGTTCGACGACCTGCTTGCCAAGGCGGTCGCCCATTATGCCGCCAGCGCCTCGGGCCTGAAGGTGCCGCCGCGCAGCGTCGCGCTGTCGGCTGACACCGAGATCGAGAGCTGGGCGCCGTCCTATGCCTCCAAGGTCAATAGCGAGATGCTGGAGTGGATTGCCGGCCAGATGCGCGGCAAGCGCCAGAACAACCGTCGCCTGATGGCGATGGTGGCGACCTTCCTGGGCGCCACTGCACTGCCTCTGGCGGGCCAATTGCCGAACGTGTTCGACATTGGGATGTAAGATTTTGGGGATGTAAGATTTTGCGCCTCACGTGAGGACGCGAGGGAACGGCGGGGTTATTTCCCCGCCGTTTTTTGTTTGCGGTCCTCCAATCCAAGCTTGTCCACCTCGAGCCCCAGCGTGCGGCCCGGGAAACCAGCGGCATCGAAATAGCGCTGGCTGCCGACGCGCTGGAAGTTCAGCACGGTGACGAGGCCGCCCTCGGCGGGCTTCGACTTCACAGTGCCGGCATAGGCCTTCGGCACGATGCCATTGGGCATGGCCTCCGACATCACGCGGCCGATCAGGCCGCCATTGTGCGAGCTGCGCAGACCCATGAGCTGCGCGGCCGTCATGCCGACATCGGCATTGCTGACCGGAATCTCGTCGACATAGCCGGCTTTGAAGTCCGGACCGATGGCGGCCATGAAGTTCATGGTATCGCCGCGGCTGAAGCTGCCATGCATGCCCTGGCCCTGGCGCAGCACGGTGTCGGCGACCTGCACCGAGCAATTGGTCGGCGCCTCGCCGCAATCGCTGGCATAGGAGCGGAAGTTGACGACGATCGATGGCGTCGGGGTCGCCGACTTGCCGCGCAGATTGATGCTCGACAGCGGCAGCGTCCCGGGGAAGCGGCCGAGCGAATCCTCGACGAACAGGCCGGAGACGTAGTCTTGCTCGAGCAGCGCCTTGATGGTCTTCGCGGCGAGCTTCTTGTCCTTGTTCGGCAGGTAGATCAGGTCCGAGCCGCCATTGGTGGCGACGACGAGGTCCGGCTTGGTGGGATCCTTGCCGAGCACGCCGTTGCCGGCCTTGGGATGCTTGTTGCCTTCGATCTTCACGTTCTTGTCGTTGGGATCGAACAAGGGCAGGTCGAGCACTTTCGCAAGGTCGAGCGCCAGGAAGCCCATCGGCAGGAAGTCCTTGGGCGTATCGTCATAGCTGACCTTGGCCGACGGGCTGGTCTTGCTCTCCTTGGAGATGGTCGAGAAGCCGTGGTCGGCCGAGACGATGATGTTGGTCGAGGCCGCGAGCCCGAGTTCGTCGAGCCCCTTGCGGAGCTGGGCGAGGTTGGCGTCGGCGTTCTTGATGCCGGCCATCGAGGTCGGGCCGTTGATGCCCGGCATGATCTGGTTGAGGCTGTCGCCGGTGTTGTGCTGGCTGCCGTCGGGGTCGCGCGACCAGAACACCAGCACGAAGGGCTTGTTGCGCGCCTTGAACATCGGCAACACCACCTTGGTGGCGACGTCGGCAAAATAGGCCTGCTGCGCGACGTTGGCGACAGTGGTGCCCGGCGTCTTGGCGTCGCCCGCCTTGGAATTGTCGCCGCGCGGCGGCGTGGCGAGGGGCAGGCCGGCCTTGGTCAAAGCGTCCTTCACCTCGTCCGACAGTGCCACGCCGTTCTTGCCGCCGGTGGAATCGTCGAACACGATCGAGTGCAGGCCGGGCTTCTCAGGCTTATCGGTGTGGTCGAACTGGTAGGTCGGGCCGACCTTGCCGATCGCCGCGGTGCTCAGCCCCTTGTCGCGGGCCATCTTCAGAACGGTCTCTTCGTTGAGGTAGTCGCCCTTGAAATGCTCGTCGATATCGCCGAGCACGGCGTCGTTCTCGATGAAGGGAACCACGGTGTCGCCGGCGGGTACTGAGGTGTAGTTGGTCCAGATCGTGTTGGAGAACACGCCGGTGTCGCCGAGATAATGGCCGGTCGACATCGCCGAGCCGTTGGCCATGGTGAAGGTGGGAAAGAGCGAATGCGGGTTCTTGAAGTTGACGCCCTTGTCGCGAACCTCGGCCATCGCGGGCGTCGTCTCCGGGGTGACCTTCAGCGCGCGCAGACCGTCCGGAATGAACAGGATCAGGTTGCGGGGCGTGTTGTTCTGGGCGGAGGCAAGTCCGGTGGACAGCACGGCCAGTCCGGCGGACAGCAACACCAGTGAACGGCGCATCAAGGTCTCTCCTGCAGTGAGGCGGCATGGCCGCGCTGGCGGCTCGCAGCTTCGTTTAGTTTCGCTGCATGACGGTTTTGTTACAAGGGCCCCGGCCGATGCAGGAGGGTTGGGGAGGGGGAGTGGTACGCTCGTGTCCCGGACGCGACGCAGCGCGGAAGCGTTGCGGCGCAGAGCCGGGACCCAGCAGGCGACGTCGCTCGCTGCTGCATGGGCCCCGGCTCTGCAGCGCATCACTTCGTGCTGCGCAGCGTCCGGGGCACGAGAGCGGAGGTTGGCGCACACCTGCCTCCGCATCGTCATTGCGAGCGCAGCGAAGCAATCCAGGAATGCATCCGCGGAAAGACCCTGGATTGCTTCGCTGCGCTCGCAATGACGGGGTGTGGCAGGAAAATCGCTTTCCAAATGCGACTTGTCATTCCCCGCGAAGGCGGGGAATCCAGTACGACGCGGCCTATCGATTGAGCCATAACTGTCTCGGAGTACTGGATCGCCCGGTTAAACCGGGATGACAGCGAGTGTGTCGTTGCAGACGCGCTTCCGCATCCTCGCGGCGCATTTCGCCCGAGCTTTGCTCGTCGTCTCACCCTCAATTGAAAGAGGGCGCAGGGAAGACCGGGTGCCGGCCGGGCACCCACGGTCCACTGTGCGAAAGGTGGCAACAAGAATTTGCACAGCGGCATACAGGTGAAGCCAAACATCCGGCCTTCCCTGCGCAGTGGTTTTACGGCTTATGTCGCGCTCTCCCCGGGGAGCGATGCACTATTGCCCCCGTCGCCTTGCGGATGGCTGATGCGCATCGCCCGGTCGGGCAACCACATCACCACAAGACTTGACGCACAGACCCCGGGCGTCAGGACCACACGATTTTGCCGTACGCTGATGACACCGGTCGTATGCGCGACGACCTCGCTCACGGTTGCCCGCCCTGCAAAGCCGTTCGCGCCGACGCCATCCGCGTCCACCGCCGCCCGGCCCGCGTTCGTGACGATCGCGATACGCCCCTCTTCCTTGGGCCGGGTTGAGCCGACACATACGCCGTTTCCGAATTTCGGTAAAGCGGAATATTTTCGACCGAGCCCAGCCCATTGACCCATAAAACGGGTGTTTTGCCCGTCGGGCAGCGCAAGGGATTGTGGCCGCAACCATTCAATCCGGCGCGGTCTGCGCCCGTGGATTGGGTGCAAGGGCCTGCGCCGGCTTCGTCGCGGCCGGAAAGAGCTCTGTCTTGGCGAGATCGCGGCGGAGCGACGACGGCGCGGTGTGCAGGGCAAAGGCGATCGCGATCTGCGTTCTGTTCTGAAGCCGGTACTTGCGCATGATGTTGCCGATGTGCGCCCGCACCGTGTTCTCCGAGATGTTGAGCTCGTAGGCGATGTTCTTGTTCTGCATCCCCCGCGCGATCAGCGTCATCAGCTCCCGTTCGCGCGGTGTTGGTGCGATCAAATCTTTCGGATCCGAGCTCATGGCTGCCTCCCTGGCCTTTGCGAACATCCCGGCATGCTCTCACTCCGTCTTGAGCGCCTCGATCGGACTCAGCTTGGACGCCTTGTGAGCTGGATAAAAACCAAAGACGAGGCCGGTCGCGATCGAGAAGACGAGAGACAGGCCGATCGCCTGGCCGTCGATCGAGGTGACCCACCCGGCCATGCGGGCGACCGTCATCGAGAGCGTGATGCCGCCGGCGACGCCGATGGCACCGCCGAGCAGGCAGAGGACGAGCGCTTCGCAGAGAAACTGCAGACGGATGTCGCGCATCCGCCCGCCGAGCGCCCGGCGGATGCCGATCTCCCGGGTGCGCTCGGTGACCGACACGATCATGACGTTCATGATGCTGATGCCGCCGACGAGCAGCGAGACCGAGGCGATGGCGACGAGCAGCAACGCGACGGTGCGGATCGCGCCCTGCTGCGCCTCCATGGCGGCGGCGGGATCCTGGACCTTGAAGTCGTCGTCCTGGCCGGCGGGGATGCGGTGGCGCTGCCGCAGCAGGTTCTCGATCTCCGCTCGCGCGCCCGCCATCTGACCGTCTGCGGCCACCTTGGCGATGATGTAGGCGACCGAGTCGCGGTTGATGTTGCTGGCGCTGCCGAGGAAGCGCAGCTTGGCCGTGGTGAGCGGCACGAAGGCGACGTCGTCCTGAGCGGGTCCCTTGCGGTCGAGCACGCCGACCACCTCGAGCGGGACCTTCATGATCCTGATCTGCGCGCCGATGGGATCGTCGCCGGTTGCGAACAGCTCGCGCGCGACCGTGCTTCCGAGGATCACGACCTTGCCGGCGCTGGCTTCCTCGGTGGCGGAGAAATAGCGCCCGGCCGCGAGCTGCCAGTCGCGCACCATGAAGTGGCCGGTGGTCGTGCCGTTGATCGTCGTGTTCCAGTTCTTGCCCTCGTGGATGATCTGCGCCGTCCCGGCGATGGAGCCGGCCGCGGCCTGGATTTCCGGGATCTGCTCGAGAATGGCCTGCACGTCGCTCTCGGTCATCGTCAGCTTGCTGCCGTCCTTGAGACGCACGCCGCCCTGATAGACCGCGCCGGGGGTGATCATCAGCACGTTGGCGCCGATCGAACGGATCTGCTCCTGCAGACGCAGCTGCGCGCCGGCGCCGATCGCGAACACCGTCACGATCGAGGCGACCCCGATCACGATGCCGAGCATGGTGAGGAAGCTGCGCAGCGGATTGAGGCGAAGGGCGTGCAACGCGATCTGAAAGCCCTGGAGCATCGTCATGACGCAGCGCTCCGTCTCGGCAGCAGCTCCGCCACCGTTTCGTCGCTGACGAGCTCACCGTCATGCAGGTGGATCGTGCGCCGGCACTGGGTCGCGATGCCGGGATCGTGGGTGATCATGACGATGGTCTGGCCGGTCCGGTTGAGCGCGGCGAACAGGGAGAGAATCTCGGCACCGGTGCGGCTGTCGAGCGCGCCGGTCGGCTCGTCGGCGAGCACGATCAGCGGGGAGGCGATCAGTGCGCGCGCGATCGCGACGCGCTGCTGCTCGCCGCCGGAGAGCTGCCGCGGGAAGTGATGGGCCCGGTGCAGCATGCCGACGGCCTGAAGGCTCGCTTCCGCGCGCGCCAGCCGTTCCTTGCGCGCGATGCCGCAATAGACCAGCGGCAGTGCGACGTTCTCGATGGCATCGTGGCGCGCGAGCAGATTGTAGGATTGGAACACGAAGCCGATGCTGCAGGCGCGCAGGGACGACCGGCGATCTTCCGTGAGATCGGCGACGTTGGCGCCCTGGAGATAGACCGCGCCCTCGCTCGGCAGGTCGAGCAATCCGATCATGTTCATCAGCGTCGACTTGCCGGAGCCGGACGGCCCCATCACCGCGACGATCTCGCCTTGCGCGATATCGAAGCTGACATTGCGCACCGCCGCCACCGCGACGCCCTCGGTGCGATAGGTCCTGCTGACCGACTGGAGGCTGATGAGGGGCGAGGCGGTCATGATCCGAACCTGATGCCGAGAATTTCCATGCCGGCCGGGCGGATGGCCTGGCCGACGGCGACCTCGCTGCCCTCGACGAGGTCGCCGCTCCGGAGCGCGACCTGCTCGGTGCCGGCGGCGCCGACCGTCACCGCGACGCGCTGCAGCGCGCCGCCGGCGGTGCGCACCCACACGCCGCTACGTGCCGCGGCGTCCGGCCGTGTGCCGGCCGGCTGGAACCGCAGCGCTGCGAGCGGCACTTTCAGCACGTCGTCCTGGCGTTCGATGACGATCTTCACCAGGGCGGTCATTCCCGGCAGCAGCGCGCCGTCGAGATTGGCGGTCGCCAGCACCACGGTGTAGGTGACGACGTGCTGCTGGGTCTGCGGCGCCTTGCGCACCTGGCGCACCACCGCCTCGAAGCGGCGGTCCGGGTAGGCGTCGACGGTGAAATGCGCGTGCTGCCCGGGCGCGATGCGGCCGATGTCGGCTTCATCGACCTGCGCGTGAATCTCCATGTCCTCCAGGCGGTGCGCCACCATGAAGGTGGTGCGTGCTTCCAGTCCGACCGCGAGCGTCTGCCCCTCGTTGACGAACCGGCCGACCACGACGCCGTCGATCGGCGAACGGATCACGGCGCGGTCGAGATCGGCCTGGGCCGCGGCGAGAACGGCGGCCTTCTCCGGCACCGCCATGCGAGCCTGCTGCAGCTCCGCCTCGATGCGGCGGACGTCGGCCTGCGCGCCCTCCACCGAAAAGGAGTTGAGGGACATCAGGATCTCGGCTTCACGTTCCTGGGCGAGGCGCGCGGTGAACTCGGTCTGCGCGTCGTCGACCGCCGTGGTCGCCACCACGTTCTGCGATTGCAGCGCCAGCTTCCGCTGCAGCGTCTTCTGAGCCGAGGACTTCACCGCCTGCGCGCTCTCGAGCTTGGCCGCGAGCACGTCGCGGCTGCCCCTCGCGTTCTGCAGATCGATCCTGGCGCGATCGAGCTTGGCCCTGGCGATGTCGACCAGGGCATTGGCGACTGCCAGCGACGCCCTGGCCTCGTCGACCTTGGCTGCAAAGCTGCGCGGATCGATCAGAGCGAGCGGCTGATCCTTGGCGACGGGGTCGTTGAAGTCGACATAGACACGGGCGAGCTGCCCCGACAGTTGGGAGCCGACCTCGATCGTCTTGACCGGCTGCAGGGCGCCGGTGACGGTGACGGTCTGCTCGACGCTGCCGCGCTGGATCGAGGCATAGCGGAACATGGGTGCGTCCGACCCGTAGGCCGGAACCTCGCGGGTGGAGGGGATCAGCAGCCGCCTGGTCTGGTCATAGGCGCGAGCCGCCGTGTCTGCCGCGCTCCCGGCGGCGCCGGCGATCATGCCCGGCCCGGCGTAGATCGCAGCGAGGCCGCACGCAGCTCCGAGCAAGGCAAATGCTGGCACAAATCGCATATCAAAACTCGCCGATTGAAATGACTTCGGGGAATCGGGAAAAAGTGGCACGCTCGCTATGGTTGTAAAGTATGGAAAGTCGTATCGAATGTCAGTATGTCGTCCTCGCCGGGCTGACGGTCGGGTGCGCCTCGTCATCCAGTAGTAAAGCAGGTGGGGTGCTACTTTTCGTGATTTGATCGGGATGCATACCGAGCGTATCGATACGAGGCGCGCGGTATCGAACTCGATAAGCTGACTGAACGTCCCGTCTGATCCGGCCAGAGCGGCCAGCAGCAGGCGTGCGAGTCGGCACGTGGGTGGCGATGCCATGACGCAGCCGGCGATCCGACGACGCAGCATTGCCGCATTCTCCAAATCGTCCCGCCGCGATGCCGACGGTGGCAAGATCGAAGCCCTCCCATCACGAAGCCCGATATGTGAACGCCTTCACTCGTCTCCGGCGCGTGTTGGCCCTATGACTTCGAACCGGCGGACCGACGCGCTTCGCTCGATCTGCGCGAATCATCCAAGCACCTTGATCTCGCTTGCAAGAAGAATGGATAGCTCGTTGCTTTTTCATCGAGCCCCAAGCCGGGGAGCCCCATGAGTTCAGATCAAGCCACAGTTTACGTCGTTGACGACGAAGCCCAGATTCGAGCCGCGATCGGAAGTCTCTGCGAGGAGACCGGGCATCAGGTCAAGCTGTTCGCCTCGACCGAAGAGTTTCTCGCCGAGACCGTTTCGCCCGGGCCGTCATGCCTCGTGCTCGACGTGCGGTTTCCCGGCACGTCGCCGACCGGGCTCGAGCTGCAGCGCCGGCTGGCCGAGATGGGCGTGCCAATTCCGATCGTCTTCATCAGCGGCTACTCCGACGTCCGCGTCTCGGTCGAGGCGATGAAGCGCGGCGCGGTGGAGTTTCTGCCGAAGCCCTTTCGCGAGCAGGAGATCCTCGATGCCATCAGGCACGGCATCGAGCGCGACCGCAGGCGGCTGCAACGCGAAGACAGCGTGCGTGAAGCCCGCCAGCGCGTCGAGATGCTGACGGCGAGAGAGCGCGAGATCATGCTGCTGATGGCCGAAGGGCTCGTCGCCAAGCAGATCGCAGCAAGACTTGGCGTGAGCGAAGTGACGGCGAAGGTCCATCGCACCAGGATGATGCGAAAGCTGGAGCTGCGTACGCCGATCGAAGTGGTGCGGCTGGTCGACAGCATGGGGCGCGAAGCGGAGACGACACGCAGCGTCTAGTCCGGAGCGACTAGCATGAACTGCAGTCTGTCGCGCAGGCCAGGATCGGTTCAGAGTCATCCCTACGATGTCGGCCTCTTTTCCGGGAAGGCATCCGAAACCAGTCAGACAACTTGGCCAGAAAGGGATACTCCATGCGTAAATTGTTTTTTGCATCCGTTGCCGTGCTCGCTCTGTCCTCCGCGGCTCAGGCCGCCAACACCTCCACCACGGTGCAGGTCGGCGTCGTGAATACTTCGAGCGTTTCGCAGCAGGGCCTTACCAACGACACGTCCTCGACCAGCCAGCTCGGCATCATCAACAGTGCGACGACGATGCAGGGCACCAGCGCGGCCTCGCTCAACAACGGCAGCACGGTGAACCAGGTCGGCGTGCAGAACTCGGCGGCCACCGGCCAGGTGGCGTTCGGCAACAACGGCAGCTCGATCACCCAGAACTCGTTCGGGCCCGCCGCGCTTCAGAACAACGCCGCCGCCGTCGGCCAGATCAGTGTGTTCGGCATCAACGGCAGCACCGTCTCGCAGACGGCGCACTGAAGCCACGGTTCGTTTGGGCCGGACGCATCCAGGTCGGTGCGTCCGGGCCATTCCGGCACCGCAACCGGGCAGGGCGATCAATTGCGACGCTCGCTCATTCTCGCGGAGGACATGACATGCGGATCACCTATTTCATTGCAACGGTTGCGGCATTCGCTGCACTGACGGCAGCCGATGCCCGGGCCGGCAACTCGGCCAGCGTGCTGCAATTCGGCACGACCAACACTTCGTTCATTTCGCAGAGCGGCGGCACCAGCAACAGCGCCACGACGCTGCAGTTCGGTGCCACCAATACCGCGACCACCTTGCAGACGGGCTCGCTGCTCACGGTCAACACCGCGGTGATCGGGCAGGGCGGCACCACTGCGACCGCAACCAATACCGCACTGACCGGCCAGGTCGGCGGCGCCAATTCGAGCCTGATAGGCCAGATCGGCGCGAACAACACCGCCGGAGTCGGACAGCTCGGGATCCTGAACGGATCGACTGTTCTCCAGCAGGCGCCGTGAGCAGATCGAAGTGGTGAGGCATGTCATGAAACGTCATCTGGGCGGCGCATGCGCCGCAACGCTCGCTCTGTATCTGGCCAGCGCCCTTTCGGCGACAGCACAGACCGCCGACATCAAGACCATCGTCTCGGTCGGCGGACCGCCCGTCGTGCTGAACCAGAACAGCCAGCTCAACATGGCGGGTGTGTTCATGATCGGAGGCACGACCAGCGCGACCGTGACGCAGAACGGCAGCAACAACGCCACGGGCGTCCTGCAGTTCGGCGGAACGAGTTCCGCATCGATCGGGCAGACCGGGGGCAACAACTTCGCCTATGTCGGCCAGGCCGGCCAGTCGGCGACCAGCCTGATATCCCAGCTCGGCACGATGAATGCGGGCACGGTGGCGCAGTTCGGCACCGTCAACGCCTCGACCATCGTCCAGACCGGCCCCTGACGCGCGAGCGATCTCGTCAGTGTCGACAACGAACGGGGAAGCGCGATGCGAGGCGGCAGTCAGGTGCTGAGGCGGGTTTTGGCCCTGGCGGCAATGCTCGCCGCCATCGGTGCGGCGACGCAGGCGTGCGCCGGGACGGTCCAGCGCAGCGTGACCAACCGGAACGTCAGCATCGAAACGGTCGTGCAGTTCGGCGACAATGTTCAGCCTGTCACGATCGAGGAGAACAGCCGCATCAACATCGCGCGGGTGATTCAGATCGGCGGGACCGGCACGGTGGACGCGACCATCATCCAGAACGGCACGCGCAACTATGCCAATGTGATCCAGGTCGGCGGCACCACCAATGCGGTGATCGGTCAGTCCGGGGTTAGCAACACCGCCGAGATCACCCAGATCGGCAATTCGACCAACGCGCTCCTGCTCCAGATCGGAGACATGAACACGGGAGCGGTGAGGCAGTTCGGGCGTTTCAACTGGCTGGCGATCTTCCAGTTCGGCCGATGATGGAGGTGTGACATGAAGCTGCTTCTGCTCGCATCCGGACTGGGATTCATGAGCGTGGTTGCAATGGCGCCGGCCGGGGCCGGCGACGGTCATACCACCGTGGTCCAGGACGAGAACGGCACCTCGGTCATCACGCAGAGCGGTGATCCGGCAGAGGCCGAGGTCAAGATCGAGAAGGAGCCCGGGCGCACGACGGTCTATCGCCGCAGCGGCGGCAATACCGCGATCGTGACACAGGGCAGCGCAAGCCCGCAGGACATGCTCGACTGGCTGCGCAAGCAGCAGGGCCGCTGACGGGACGAAGTCGCTGAAATCAGACGCGAATTCCGGGCGTTCTGCCGCATCCGGTTCCCGGCTAATCGCGTGCCTTAACCAATAATTAATTATACGTTTGCGGGTGGGCGACGGCCCGGCCTAGCCTCCCCGCGGGGAGCTGCTTTCGCAAAGCCAAACCAGTGTGGTGCGTATCATGATTGCCAGATCACATGGGGCGTTGGTCGCCTCGCTCAGCGCCGCTATGCTGCTGCTGAGCTCCGCTGACAGTTTTTCCAGACCTGCTGGCGCCGCGGCGCCAGGCGTCGCAGCAGCAGCCGCCCCGCCGCACGGGGCCCGTCCGCACGTGGGGCCGGGCGCCCGGTTCCACCGCCGCAGCGCGCCATGGGTCTACTGGCCGGGCGGCGGCGGATACTTCTACGACGGCGCCGGCTACAGCCAGCCCTTCGCCGATATGAACCAGTCGCTCTCCGCCGATGTTCGCTACACCTACACCTATGATGTGCCCTGGGATTGGACGCATCGTTATCCGCCGAATGTCGTGCCGTCCGATCGGCCCTATGTGCCGAGCTGCCCGACGGAGCAGGTGACGGTGCCCGGCCGCGGCGGCAGCGAGCACACCGTCAACATCATGCGCTGCTACTGAGTTAACCCAGCTCGAAGCTGGTCACGCCGAAGACGCGGTCGAGCCGCAGCGGCGGGATCGGCCCGGTGTACATCCGCGCCGTCTCGAACACCGGCTTCAGGCCGAGCTCCTCGGCGAGCGCGATTGCGGCGGGATTGACGGCGGGGACGTCGAGGAAGACCTCGCCGGCGCCCGCGCTTCCGAGCAGGGCCTGCACGACTTGATCCGCGGCTGTGCGGTCGTCGGCGACGAGCGGGCCGATCTTGTAGCCCGTCCGGCAGGGGCGGATCACGCCCCATGCGGTGAGCCTGCCGTCGCGCAGCAACGCGCGGCCGACATGACCTCGTGTGTTGATCCAGGCGCGCAGGAAGGCGCTGCGCGCGGCGGGGAAGACGGTGGCGTCATCGGCTTCCACCAGCGCAAACGGGACCTTGTCGAGCGCAACGACATCGGCCGGCGGCTTCACCGATTCCGCAACAGTGCCGCCATAGCGGATGTTGGCGTAAGCGAGCTGGAATCCCGACTTCTTGTAATTCTCCTGCTGCGCCACCACGCCGTCGAGGCCGACCACGCGCGCGCCCGCATGCGCGATCGCTGCATTCCAGATGCGCAGGCCATGGCCGACGCCGCGAAAGCGCTCGCGCACGATATAGAAGCCCAGGAAGGCGAAGCGGTCATCGTAATTGACGCAGGAGACGGTCGCGACCGGCTCACCGTCGATCTCGCCGACGAAGAAGCCTTGGCGATCGGGGATCGCAAAGCAGGCGGCATCCGCCAGCCCCGGATTCCAGCCCTCCGCCGCGGCCCAGTCGACGGCGAGGGCGATTTCGTCGGGCCGCAAATTGCGGATCTGCAGATCACTCATTTCAAGCCGCTCGTGATGGATGCCTTGGGCCATGGACCTGCCGACAGGTCTGGCTGTAGAAGGCCTCATGATAGGCCGAGCCTGCGGCTCGCCTCAACTGAAGGGATCATCGGTCATGGCAGCGGAGAAGGTTGCGCTCGTTACCGCCGGCGGCAGCGGCATGGGGGCGGGGGCTGCGCGGCGGCTGGCGGCGGACGGGTTTCGCGTTGCGATCCTGTCGTCCTCGGGCAAGGGCGAGGCGCTGGCGGCCGAGCTCGGCGGCATCGGCGTCACCGGCTCGAACCAGTCGAACGACGACCTGAAGCGCCTCGTCGAGGCCGCGATGGCGAAGTGGGGGCGGATCGACGTGCTCGTCAACAGCGCCGGGCATGGGCCGCGTGCCCCCATCACCGAGATCACCGACGAGCAGTGGCACACCGGCCTCGACACTTATCTCCTGAACGTGATCCGTCCGACCCGGCTAGTCACGCCGCTGATGCAGGCGCAGAGGGGCGGCGCCATCATCAACATCTCGACCGCCTGGGCGTTCGAGCCCAGCGCGATGTTCCCGACCTCGGCGGTGTTCCGCGCAGGGCTCGCCGCCTTCACCAAGATCTTCACCGACACTTACGCGGCCGACAATGTCCGCATGAACAACGTGCTGCCGGGCTGGATCGACAGCCTGCCTCAGCAGGACGCGCGACGCGACAGCGTGCCGATGAAGCGCTACGGCAAGGTCGAGGAGATCGCGGCGACGATCTCGTTCCTGGCCTCCGACGGCGCCGCCTACATCACCGGCCAGAACATCCGCGTCGATGGCGGGCTGATGCGCTCGGTCTGAGGCGGCCGTCTCAATGTGAGGCTATCAGCCGCGCCAGTTCCGGCAGGATCTTGTAGCGGGCGATCTCGTGCGGATATTCGCCGCGATTGGCCAGCAGGACGATGCCGATCCGCCGCGCCGGCACCAGGCCGATATAGCCGGAGGCGTTGTTGAGCCCGCCGGGCTTGTCGACGATGGTGACACCTGGGAGGCGCACGGTCTCCCAGGCCATGCCTTGGCCGAATTTTTCATCGACATGGAAGGCCTCGCGCTGCGTCAGCCGCAGGGCTTCGCGCAAATGCGGATCGATCGCGCGGCCGTCGACGCAGGCGGCGACGAACGTCGCGAGGTCGCGCGCCGAGGAGAACATCTGCCCGGTGCCGGGAAAGTCGAAATAGCTCTGCTGGTTGCCGATCGGGCCGATTGCCGTGCCCTGGTCGGAATAGCCCTGGACCACGCGCTGTATCGCCGCCCCGTCCAAGACCGCGCGATTGTCCGGGCCGCGCTGGGGGACGAAAGTTGAGTGCATGACGAGGGGGCGGAGAATGCGGTGCTCGATCAGCGCATGGATCGGCATGCCGTAGCGGCGCTCCAGCACGAGCTGAAGCAGCACGTAGCCGGCATGGGTGTAGACGCGTTGCCGGCCGGGTGCGACGCCGGGCGCCGGCTCGAAGGCGTTCAGCATGGTGATGAACTGCTCGCGCGTAAACTCTTCGTTCGGCCAGGGCGGATGATCGGTCGGGAGCAGCAGCCCCGACGTGTGCGTCGCCAACTCGCCAACAGTGACGTTGCGGATGTAGCTGCCGGTCAGCTCGGGCAGATATCTCGGCAAATGATCGTCGAGCCGCAGCTCGCCGCGCAGCATGCCGAGCGCCGCGAGCGTGGCCTCGAACGGCTTTCGCAAGGAGGCGAGGTTGAACAGCGTATCGGGCGTCACCTTACGTCCGGTCACATCGTCGGCGAACCCGTAGCTGAAGAACTCGACATGGCGGCCGGCATAGAGCGCGGCGGCGAGGCCGCCCGCATGGTCCGGCGTCGCGGTCGGCGCCAGCGCGCCGGCGACGATGTCGCGTATCTGCGCGATCATGTCGGAATCCGCGGAGGCGCGGGGCGGGCAAAGCGCCATCGCAACCGGAATGAATGCGGCGCGGGCGAAGTTTCGCCGGGTGATCGGGGATGAGATGACAACAGGCGGCACGTGCTCTGATCGATCATGCTGATGCGCCCCCGGTATGGTTTAGCGAGGGGGGCGCGAGGTCCCAATTCACAATTGCGCGTTGTGGGTTCCCTTCGGTCGACGAAACTGAGCCATCAGGCTAACAATTGTTGACGTCCGCGATCCCACTTGTATAGTTAGCTTCATGGCTAACCAATTGCCCCATCTCGACCAGATCTTCGCAGCGCTTGCCGACCCGACGCGGCGGGCCATCGTGATGCGGCTGTGCGCGGGCGAGGCGTCGGTCGGCGAGCTCGCCGGTCCCTTCGACATGGCGTTGCCGAGCTTCATGAAACACATCCATGTGCTGGAGACGAGCGGGCTCGTTCAGTCCGAGAAGTCCGGGCGCGTGCGCACCTGCCGTCTCAGCGCGGATGCGCTCGTCGGCGCCGAGGATTGGTTCCAGCAGCAGCGCGCGGTCTGGGAAGCGCGGCTCGACCGCTTCGAGGCCTATGTGATGAAGCTCAAGAAAGAGAAAGAAAGGGCGGGCGCCAAGCGGCCGTCCAAGACAACCAAACGGAAAGGTTCCTAATCATGACGAGTTCTGCCAATCCCGCTCTGTCGCAATGGTCGCTCGACCGCGAGATCGTGATGTCGCGCGTGATCGACGCGCCGCGCGATCTGGTGTTCGAGGCATGGTCCGACCCGAAACATCTGCCGCAATGGTTCGGCCCGAAGGGATTCAAGGTCGAGACCTTCGAGATCGATGTGCGTGTCGGCGGCGTCTGGCGCTTCAACATGATCGGGCCCGACGGCACGGTCTATCCGAACCGGATGCGCTTCCGCCGCATCGAGCGGCCGTCGCTGATGGAGATGGATCATGGCCTCGACCAGGACGACGATCCCGGCATGTTCCGCTTCACCGTCACCTTTGCCGAGCAGAGCAACGGCAAGACTGTACTGATGATGCGGCAACTGGCCTCGAGCGCCGAGCAGCGCGACGGCATGATCGGCTTCGGCGCCGTCGAATACGGCTACCAGACGCTCGACAAGCTGGCGGCTTATGTGGCGGGAATGAAGCGGTGATACGAGGTGATTGTTCGGGCATCGATGTATCGCATCATCCCGAACGACGGATGACCAGTTGAACGCGCTCTGGATTCAGCCTTCAGCGGCTTGCACATGCGATCCGGCTCCGGCGGCAATTCGCCGGGGCCGCATTCACGCGCGGCGCTGCCGGTTCCCTCGCATGCGCGAGCCATAGGAACGATCGCTGCCATCAGGGTTTGGCAGTGATGACGCACATCATCTTCAGCGACTATCGCAATCCCGCGGCGGAGCAGGCCTACGAGATCGCCTGGGACTTTCTGGTGCGGACGGGCGCCATTCGCGACGAATTCGAGGCCTGCGTGTTCCTGGCGCAGCGTATCACCGTGATGGTCGAGAAGGGACACACGAATCGAATCCGCATGGCCAACCGCGCGATCTCCGAATACCAGCGCCACGCCGAGGAACGCGACGGCCTCATCCGCGGCGGTGGCCGTTACGCCGAAGGGCGCTAGGCGCCGGCCAAACGGGCTCTCGCCACCTCAGTCCAGTGCGAGAAGCAGCGCCAGCTCCTACTCGCCCTTGAGACCGGCCTCGCGGATCAATCTGGCCCACTTCTGCGTCTCGGCGTCGATGAACTGGCCGAACTCGGCCGCGGTGCCGGCACGCACCTCGAGGCCCTGGGCCGTCAGCTTGTCCTTGATCGCAGGCTCGGCGAGCGCGCGCAGAACCTCGGCCTGGAGCTTGTCGACGACGGCGCGCGGCGTCGTGGACGGCACCATGAAGCCGTACCAGCCGGCGGCGACGACGTTGGGAAAGCTCTGCTCGCGCAGCGTCGGCGCCTGCGGGTAGAGCGCGCTGCGCTCGGCCGAAGCGACGCCGAGAACGGTGAACTTGCCGCTCTGGATGTAGGGCAGGGCGGTCGGCAGCGCGGTCAGCGTGGCATCGACGCGTCCGGCGAGCAGCTCGGTGTAGGAGGCGGCATCGCCGCGGAACGGGATGTTGAGACCCTTGACGCCGGCATCGCGAAACAGGAGCTCTCCGGCAAGATGCGGCTGCGAGCCGGCGCCGGGAGAGGCGAAGGTCAGTCCGTCCGGCTTCGACTTGCCGTAGGCGATCAAGTCGGGAAGCGTCTTGAACGGCGCATCGGCACTGATGATGAGGAACAGCGGTGCGATCACGGCCATCGCGATCGGCTGCAGATCCCCGCGCTCATAGGTCAGCTTGCCGAATAGCGCCTCGGCGGTGGCGTAGGGCGCCGCGACGTAGAGGATCGTATAGCCGTCGCCAGGCGCATGGGCGACCATGTCGTTGGCGATGCGTGTGCCGGCGCCGGGCTTGTTCTCGACGATGAATTGCTGGCGCAGACTGCGGCTGAACTCCTCGGCCAGCAAGCGCAGCGAGATGTCGTTGGAGCCGCCGGGACCGTAAGGCGAGATCAGCCGCACCATCCGCGACGGCCAGACGTCCTCAGCGTAGGCGGAAAATGACGAGGCCGAGACGCCGACGGCGACGGCGCCCAGCAGTGCTCGGCGTGTGATGGTCATGATGGCCTCCCGGAGATGGGGCGCCAGCTCTTTTGTTCATGTCCTGGCGCTCTTCTTGTTTTGCTTGCGCGTCTCGGCCGTGGGCATCGCCGCTCCGACCACGGCCCGGACGCTGTCGGCGAGCGCCGCGATGCGCGGACCGATTTCGCCCTCGAGCTGCCCGGGCTGGAGCCGGAAGGCAGGGATGCCGCAATTGATCGAGAACGACTGCTTCGATTCGCTTACATGAAACAGCGGCGCGGCGACGGCGTGGATAGAGGCCATGTACTCGCCCCAGCAGGTGCAGAAGCCGCGGCTTTTGCATTGCGCGATCCCGGCGCGGTATTTGTCGCGGACGGCCGACCACAGGCCGGCATCTTCGGCCGCGAGATTCCGTTCCAGCCGGTCTGCATCGGCCGGCGGCAGGGCCGCCGCCGCAGCGCGGCCCATGGCGGTCATCACGACGGGAATGGGCATGCCGATATCGGGCACGTGCGGGCCGACATCCCCGGAGCGCGCGGTCTCGACATAGATCATCGAGGTCGCATCGAGCAGGCCGATGGAGACCGTGCCGCGGACGCTGTGGGCCAGCTCCTGCATCATCGGCCGCGCCAGTTGGCGGAATTGCATCCCGGCGAGCAGAGGATGCGCCATGCGCAGCGCCCGTGCACCGACGCGGTACTTCGACCGCTCGGCGTCGTAGCGGAGATAGCCAAGCTGGGCCAGCGTATGGGTCAGCCTCGCCACGGTCGGGCGCGGGATGCCCGTCAGCGTCGACAGCTCCATGTTGCCCAACAGCGTGCTCCCGGCCTTGAACGCCTCGAGCACGACCAGCCCTTTGGCCAGCGTGGTGGCGAAAGCGGCGTCGTCGGCGCTCTCCGCCAGCACGGCTGCGGCGGAGGAGAGCGGATGCTGCGGTTTGGAGGAGCCGGTCGGAGCCATCCCCGGAATATCAGACGGACAGATTTCGAATGTCCAATAAATTCGCTATCTGCGGCAGAATTGTCCGATATGTGGACGCTCCCTGTCCGCCTGTTTTCCGGTTGCGGGCACCGCTGGAACGACAGGGCACACACAGATTTTTGTCGTGGTTGCATGCCGTCCTGTGACAGGATTATTACGACGACATGTCAGATCGATAAATTTTGCGGAGCGGTTCATGTTGCAGTGGCAGGCGCGGTCAAATCCCCTCGCGTGGTGGTGGGGATCCCTCACGCTTGTGAGCAGTGCCAACATCCTCGTCTGGTTCATGCTGTACCGTGAGTTCTACCCGACGGTCGCGGGCAGCATCAGTGGCGGCTCGGATATCGGGCTGATGTTCCTGCTGTGCGCCGGCTATGTGTTCGGCTGCGCGTTCCGTTCGGTGCTGCCGCGCGCCGACGTGCAGCGCATCTGCCTGTTCGACACCTGGCTCTCCAGCGTCTTCGTCGGACGTTCGGTTGCGACCGTGGCCGAGGTCTGCTTCGCCGCGCAATGGGCGATCATCCTGCATCAACTGGGCACCATGACCGGCGCCGAGACGGCGGTGAACATCGCATGGGTGATTGTCCCGGTGATCATCATCGCCGAGTGCTTCTCCTGGTACGCGGTGGTCACCACCAATTATCTCTACAACGCGATCGAGAATTCGCTGTGGGCGGTGACCTTCTTCCTCGCCGGCATCGCGCTGTGCCGCCTAATGCCGGAATTCCAGGGCGTGGTGCGCTGGGCGCTGATCGCTGGCATCATCGGCATCGCCTGCTTCCTCGCCTTCCTCGTCACCGTCGACGTGCCGATGTATCTCAGCCGCTGGCGGGCAGGGCACGCCGAGGGCGGCAGGTTCTTGGGCCTGCTCGAAGGCTTACACGACGTTGCGACGCGCTGGGTGGTGACCCACGACATCGCGCATTGGAAGGGCGAGCTGACCTGGATGTTCCTGTATTTCAGCGCGGCGGTGTGGTCGAGCCTCGCGCTCTGCGCGCTCTACGCGATGGAAGGCTATCTGGCGCGCTATCTCGCCTGACGGTCAAAGTCTTGTTTGAGGCGTTTTCCAAGCGCCTTACTTGCCGACCAGGCTGCATTTGCTGCGATCGAGCGGGCGGAAGGCCTGGTCGGGCGGGATCGTCGCGACCAGCTTGACGAAGTCCCACGGGCCTTTGGATTCCTCCGGAGTCTTGACCTGCACCAGATAGAGATCGTGCACCATGCGTTGGTCCTCGCGGATGCGGCCGTTGGTGGTGTAGGCGTCCGACACCGGCGTCGCCTTCATTTTGGCCATCACGACGGCGCCCTCGTCGGAATCGGTGTCCTTCACGGCTTGCAGATAGTGGCGCACGGCGGAATAGACGCCGGCCTGGATCTGCGAGGGCATCGCCTTGCGGCGAGCATGGAACGCATCGGAGAATTTCCGGGCTGCCGGCGAGACATCCTCGAAGAAGGAGGTGACGATGAGATCACCGCGCGTCGCTTTGAGCCCAACCGCTTCGATGTCGACGTTCTGGAACGACATCGGCACGATCTTCATGCCCTGGCTGGCGAGCCCGAACTCCTCGGCCTGCTTGATGGCGGTCGCGTTGTCGCCGGCAACGTTGATGGCCAGGATCCTGGCGCCTGACGACTGCGCCTGAAGCAGGAATGAGCTGTAATCGGGCGTGCCGAGCTGCGCCTTGACGCTGCCGGCGACCTTGCCGCCGAGTGCGGCGATGCGCTCGCGCGCGGTCACCTCGATCGAATGACCGAAGGCGTAGTCGCCGGTGATGAAGAACCAGGGCTCCTTGCTGGTCTGCATGATGCCGGAGACCACGGCGGTCGCCGTGGAATAGGCGTCCTGGGTCCATTGCACGCTGGTTGGGGCGCATGCGTCATCGGTCAGCTGGTTCGCGCCGGCGCCGGAGATGAGGAATATCTTGCCGTTGCCGCGCACCAGCTCCTGCACCGCCAGCGCCGCGCCGGAGCTACCCCCATCGGCGATCGCCTGGACCCCGTCGCTGAACCATTTTCGCGCCAGCGACGCGGCGAGATCCGGCTTGTTCTGGTGATCGGCCTGTAGGATCTCGATCGGCTTGCCGTTGATCTTGCCGCCGAACTCCTCGGCGGCCATCCGCGCCGCTTCGACCGAGCCCGGACCCATGGCGGTCGCGAACACGCCGTTCATGTCGGTGAGGACGCCGATGCGGATGGCGTCGCCCTTGATCTCGGCCCGCGCGGCGGAGCCCGCGAGCGCAAGTGTGATCAGGAGCGTGGCGGCGGAGCTGGTGCGGGTCGTGCCCATGGCGTTCCTCAAGTTTATCGTTGATGGATTGGTCTTGGCGGTCAGGCCGGTTCGGCGATCACCGTGTTGCGCAAGGTGCCGATGCCGGAGATCTCGACCTCGACGGTGTCGCCGGGCCGCATCCACAGCGGCGGCGTGCGCTTGGCGCCGACACCGCCCGGCGTGCCCGTGACAATGACGTCGCCGGGCACGAGCGGGCAGATGGTGGAGATGTAGGCGATCAGCTCGGGGATGGCGGTGATCAGGAGATCCGTCGTGGTGTTCTGCACGACGTTGCCGTTCAGCCTTGTCTGCAAGGTGAGTTTTGACGGATCCGGAATCTCGTCCGTCGTCACCAGCCACGGACCGAAACTGCCGCTTTCGGCAAAGGTCTTGCCGGCGAGGAACTGGCTGGTGTGGCGCTGCCAGTCGCGGATGCTGCCTTCGTTGTAGCAGGAATAGCCGGCGATGTGATCGAGCGCGCTGCCAGGGGGGATGTGACGGCCCGCCTTGCCGATGACGAGCGCGAGCTCGCCTTCATAGTCGAAGTCGTCGCTCACCCCTGGTTTCACGATGGGCTGGAGATGGCCGACCTGGCTACAGGCGAAGCGCGCAAACAGCGCCGGCCTTTCGGTGACGGTGCGGCCGGTCTCGGCCACGTGATCGCGATAATTGAGGCCGACGCAGATGATCTTGCCGGGATCAGAGATCACGGGCGCGAAGCTGACCTTGTCGAGCGAATGATCGGGGGCCGCGGAGGCGGCCAGTCTTGCCGCCTCGCCGAGGCGACCGGCTTCGAGCAGCTGCCGCAACGTGGTGCAGCCCGCCATCCGCGCGCCGAGATCGACGACACCGTTGTCCTTGACGACGCCGAAGGAGGAGCGTCCGTCCACACTGAATGAGAGCAGCTTCATGAAAGGTCCTTGAGAGGGTTCGGTCAGGCCGCGGAGGGCGCTTGGGCTGAAGGAATTTGGGTTGGAGGCGCGATGGCGGCGATGAGGCGGTCGAGCTCGGCCTCGTTGCAGGCGGTGCCGCGGATGTACCGGTCGGGACGAACCAGTGCGGCGATGATGCCGTGCTCGCGCAGCCAGTCTCTGACACCTTCGGCCTCGTCGCCGGCGAGGATCTCGATCCCGGTCTGCGACAGTGCGAGGCGCGATGGCAGTGCGGCCGCCGTCTCGATGAGCAGGACATGATGATAGCCGGTCCGGTCGTCGCTGCGGCGTCCGTCGCTCAGCATGAATTGCGGTGCGAGATGTCCGGCGAGCGGCAGGTCGCCGAACCCTAGTCCGGGGCCGAGCAGGGGCTTCTTCACTTCCAGCTTGACCGGCGCGTTCTCGCGCGCCTCGCCGGCGGCAAGGCCGGCCTCGATCGCCTTGGTGTTGATGACACCGCCGAGGCGAATGGCGAGCTCGATGAACTCGCGCACATGCGGCAGGCGTTCGCTCTGATAGGTGTCGAGCAGATCTGGTGCGGCGCCGTCGCGGATCACGCTCGCCAGCTTCCAGGCGAGGTTCGCGGCATCACGAATGCCGGCGCACATGCCCTGGCCGAGAAAGGGCGGTGTCTGGTGCGCGGAATCGCCCGCGAGCAGCAATCGCCCGTTCCGCCATTGCTGCGCGATGACCGAATGGAACGTGTAGACCGCGGCGCGCTCGATCTCGGCATCGTCGGGCGTGATCCAGCGCGACAGCAGCTCCCAGACCTTCGCGGGTTGTGCGACCTCCTGCGAGTCCTCGTCGGGCAGAACCGTGATCTCCCACCGCCGCCGCGTGCCGGTGCCGCGCACGTAAGTTGCGGGCCGACTGGGATCGCAATGCTGGAGGCTGTAGTCGCCGAGGTCGTCGCGCGTGCGCTTGAGCAGAACGTCGATGACCAGCCAGCGCTCGTGGAAGCCGAGGTCGTCCATGCCCGAGCCGATGAAGCGGCGCACCAGGGAGCGGGCGCCGTCGCAGCCGATCACATATCCGGCGCGGACCTCGCTGAGCCTTCCGTTGGAGAGGTCTTCGTAGCGGACGCGCACGCCGTGCTCGTCCTGATCGAGCGCGAACACATCGCAGCGGCTCTGCAAGGTGACGTGTGGCCAGCGGGCGAGGCCGCCGATCAACACGTCCTCCAGATCCGGCTGGTGGAAGCGGTAGCTGAGATGCCAGCCCATCGGCGTCAACGTCTGCGGACGGGACCAATCCAGCAGCATGCGGCCGGCGGCATCGAGAAAGAGCATGCCGGGACTGAGAATGACATGCGGCAGGATCGCGTCGCCAAGAGCGATGGTCTGGAACACGCGCATGCATTCATCGTCGAAATGCACCGCGCGCGGCAGATGATAGGTCCGCGCTTCGCGCTCCAGCACCAGCGTCCGCACGCCGCACAGGCCGAGCAGGTTGGCGAGCGTGGCACCCACCGGCCCGCGGCCGACGATCACGACGTCAAACTCTTCTGGGGTGGATTTATCTTGCATGGGGTATCTTTTCCCCAGGCAAGGCCGGCCCTTCAACGCCGGCGTGCCAAGTGTCCGCCCAGCGGACGGTCTCTAACCCGCGACAGGAATGGCCGACGCCGTGTCCAGCAGCTGGCTTGCGAACTGCGCGACCGCTTCGTCGATCCCCAGCGCCGAGCGGATCCATATGATCGAGATGCAGCCGAATACGGCGCCGTCCCGCACGATGGCAACGGCAATCGATGCCGTCTTGGGATTGTATTCGCCCTCGCTTCGGATGGCGTAACCTCGCGCGGCGGTTTCGGCGATCATGCGGTCGAGCCGGCCCTGGTCGAGGAAGGGGCGGTCGTCCACCTCGTCGATGCGGCGGAGATGATTGATGATGAGATCACGTTCGCGCGCGGGGCAGGCGGCGAGATAGGCGCGGCCCGCAGACGTGCGCAGCATCGGCAGCCGCTTGCCGATCATGCCGCGGTCGATCGAGAGCGGGCTGCGAGAATGCGTGGTCTCCTGCACCACCATGGCCGCGTTCTCGTAAGTCGAGAGATCGACCGGCCAGACCAGCTTCTTGCTGAGATCGGCGAGATAAGGCGCCGCTGCCTGGCAGATCACCACGCCGGGATCGTAGCCGTCGCCGAGGCTCAACGCGCGCCGGGTGACGCGAAATCGGTCGTCGCTGGCGCTGCGGGCGATATAGCCGAGCTCCTCCAGGGTTTCGAGCAGGCGATAGACGGTGGGGCGGGGCAAGTCGAGCGCGCGGGCAACGTCGCCGGCGCGGATGCCGCCGGAGCGGTTGACCTCCTGCAGCACGTCGAGCCCGCGCTTGAAGGCGCGGACGCCCTCAGACTGCCGAGGCTGGCCGTTCCGCGTCCGCTCCTTGGACACTTCCTACTTCCTCCCTTGTGGCATATCGCGGCGCGCTTATTGTCGTTGCGAACGCGAGGCGATTGCGGAACGCCACCGTAGGATCGCGCGCGGCTGGTATCAAGCTCGCCGCAATACGGCGGCCGCGATGCCTTCGGGAGGAATTCGATGGAAATCGCAGCGCTCGGCTATATCGGAATCAGTTCGTCCCAGCTCGACCAGTGGAGCCAGATGGCGACCGGGCTGCTCGGCATGCAGCAGGTCGATCGCGGCGGCAAGATGCGGGCCTTCCGCATGGACGACCGCAAGCAGCGGCTGATCGTCGACGGCGGCAGCGATGCCGGCCTTGCGGTGATGGGATGGGAAGTTCCTTCGACGGCCGAACTGGACAAGTTGGCTGGACGGCTGGAAAGCCATGGCATCAAGGTGGTCCGAGGCTCGCGCGCGCTCGCTGACGAGAGGCATGTCGCCGAGCTGATCGCGTTTGCCGATCCCGCCGGCAACCGGCTGGAGGCTTTTTGCAAGCCGGAGCTTGCGAGCGAGCCGTTCAGGCCGGGCCGCCCGATCTCGGGCTTCCGCACCGGGGCGCTCGGCATGGGGCATGTTGTGCTCAACGTCGAGGACGTCGAGCCGCTGTTGCCGTTCTATCGCGACGTGCTCGGCTTTCACGTCTCCGATTTCGGGCTGAAGCCTTACGGGCTCTATTTCTTCCACGTCAACGGCCGCCACCACTCCTTTGCGATGGTCGGCTCGGGGCGAAAGGCGATGCATCACTTCATGGTCGAGCTCGGCTGCCTCGACGATGTCGGGCAGGGCTACGACCTCGCGCAAATGGACGAGGGACGCATCGCCTACACGCTGGGCCGGCACACCAATGACCACATGACCTCGTTCTACGTGAATACGCCGTCCGGCTTCTTCATCGAGTACGGCTGGGGCGGACGCGTCATCGATCCCGAAACCTGGCAGCCGCACGAGACCTTTGATGGGCCATCGCTCTGGGGGCACGAGCGGCTCAATATGCCGGAAGAGCAGCGCAAGCGCCTGCGCGATATGCGGATGGATGCGGCTGCGCGCGGCGTGCGCGTCGCGGATCCGCGCGTGCCGCCGCTCAACTGCGCGTGGCTGGACTCGGTGGTCGCGCGTGAGTGATCTGCGGCCACGCCGCGATCAGGCTTCTCCGAGATCGACCTCGGTCAAGATGCCCTGGCGCAGCGCCAGCCGGACCAGCTCGATGTCGGAGCCGACGCCGAGCTTGTCCTTGATCAGGGAATGCAGGTTCGCCACCGTCTTCGGGCTGACGTGGAGCGTCTCGGCGATCTCCTCCGTCGTGTTCTCGGCGAGCAGCAGCCGCAGCACCTCGAACTCGCGCGGCGTCAGCACGTCGGCGGCCAAGGTCTCGCCGCTGATCCGGCTGAGCGCAAGTTCGTGGTCGATGTCGGGGCTGATGGCGATCTTGCCGGCGAGCACGTCCTTGACCGCGCGCACCAAGGTCTCGGGCGGACTGGTCTTGGTGACGTAACCCCGTGCACCGGCGCGGATCGCCTGCACGGCAAAGCCGGCGTTCTCGTGCATGGTGAAAACGAGAATCCGCGCAGTCTTGTCCCACTGCCTGATCCGCCTGACCGCCTCGATGCCGCCGATGCCGGGCATGCTGAGGTCCATGATGACGAGGTCGGGCGTCTCGGATTTGTACAGGCGATAGGCTTCCGCACCGTCGGCCGCCTCGGCGACGACGCGCAAGCCCGGCTGTTTCTGGAGCACCGAGCGATAGCCCTCGCGGACGACGGAATGGTCGTCGACCAGCAGGATCGTCGCTTCAACTGCGCTCATGCCGCATGCTCCAGGGCCTCAGACGCGGCAGCCGCGAGCGGAATGATTACGCGCAGCGCCGAGCCGTGAGGGCCGGTCTCAAAGCTGAGCCGGCCGCGAAGTGCAGCGACGCGCTCGCGCATGCCGAGCAGGCCCATACCGGACTTGGCGGCAGCTTCGTTCGGCCGGCCATCGTCCTCGATCGCGAGCGCGATCTCGCTGCCGGCCATCGTCAGATGCAGGCTGACCTTCGTTGCGCCGGCATGCTTGGTGGCGTTGGTGAGCGCCTCCTGCACGATGCGATACAGGTTGGCACTGACGGCGGCGGGCACGCTGTCGAAAGCGCCGTCGAACCGGATCTCGAAGCGGGGCTGGCCGCGGCTGCGGCCGTTCCATCCCGACACCAGGCCTTCGAGGCTGGCGACGAGGCCAAGCTCGTCGACATCGGGCGGCCGCAGCCGGAACAACGCGCCGCGCAGCGTCTCCATCATGCCGGTCGCGGTGCGGGCAATGCTGTCGCATTCGCCGAGCAAGCCGGGACAGTCCTGCGCCGCAGTCTGGCGGGCGGATGCGGCCAGCGCGCGGATCGCGGCGAGCGACTGGCCGAATTCGTCATGCAGCTCACGGGCGAGATGGCGGCGCTCCTCGTCCTGGAGCGCGATCAGCTTCCGCGTCAGTTCGCTCCGCTCGGCGAGCGCGGTGTCGAGGCTTTCGGCGAGATGGTTGAAGACGTCGCGGATGGCGGAGAGCTCGGCGAGGTCGAATGGCGGCAGCCGGGCGGTGAGGTCGCCGGCGGCGATGCGTTCGAGGCCGCTGCCGATCATGCGGGTGGGGCGCAGCGCGCGGGCCAGTGCGGCATAGACCAGCGCGCACAGCAGCGGCAGCGCGATCGCAAGCGCGATCATCAGGCGGCCGGCCTCGTGCCAGGCGTCCGCCGTCTGCACCGCCGGGTCGAGCGAGACCACGGTCTCGCCGAGCTTGGTTCCGCGTACGATCACGGGCCGAGCCGCCTCGCGGCCGGGGTCGAACACGCCGCGATAGAAGGCGGCGAAGGCTTGCGGCGGCGGGCTGGCCGGGGCAGGCGCGCCGCTACAGAAACGCTGCAGCATCTCGCCGCTCGGCCCACGGAATCCAAGACACAGGCCGGGCGTCATGACATGGGCCGACACCGGGTCGAGGTTCGGAAAGTCCGAGCGAGGGCTTGCCGCCCACTGCACCTTGCCTTGCTGCAGCTCCAGCGTCTTCGCCACGATGGCGGCGATCCCGTCGATGCGCGCATGCGCGGCGCGGTCAGCCGTGACAAGGAAATAGGTGGAGATCGCGGCGAAGCAGGCGGCCGATATCGCGGCGACGCGCAGCGTCAGACGGACCTTGAGATCGAACCTCGGGCGATTCCACATCGGCTTGCACCTGGTGCGAACGGGCTTGTCGCGCGCTCATTTAAAAGCAGAACGCCAGCGGCGGGAAGCGTTCCCGACTTGCCGCAGTGCAACGTCGTGAAATTTTCCCGGCGTTGGTCGGGACGGCGACGGCTGCGGGGCGTGAGGTGGCCCGCGCAGATTTGCGTTCCATCCACGAGGTCCGTTCATGCACCGCTCCCGGCCGGTTCTCTCTGCCTGTCTCCTCTTCCTCCTCTCCTGCTCGCCCGTCGCTGCGCAGTCCGCCATCGGGGTTGCCATGGACGATTTCAGCTACACCGACACCTCGGCCGAGCCGACCAACCAGACCGCCGCCCACGAGCGGCGGCTGGCGGCGTTCATGGCCGCACTCAGACGAGACATCGGGGAGGGTGGTCGCTATCGGCTGGTGTCCTCGGCCCAGGACGGAGCGGCGTTCAAGGTGGTCGGCGGCATTCAGAAGACGAGCACGCTGGTGCAATGGGCCAAGGTTGCCGTGATCAACGTCGGCGCCAAGACGCTCGTGCTGGACAAGCTCTACAGCTTCCGCGGCGACAATGATGAAGCATGGGAGCGCGCCGAGATCTTTGTGTCTCGCGAGGTCATGGCTGCGCTCGGCACGCCTGCGCCGGTCGAGCTTGCCGTGTTCGATTTCGAGCTCGAGGACATGACGGCCGCTTCAGCGGGCGCGTCCGCTGCGTCAGATGCGTCATATCTCGCGGAGGTCACTGGCGGTGTGCGCGAGGCGCTCGGGCATTCCGGCCGTTACCGGATCGTCGACGTTAGCGGAGAGGCGGGGAAAACCGGCGCTTTGCGGGATTGCGGCGGCTGCGAGGCTTCCATTGCACGCAAGCTCGGTGCGGACCAATCGCTGATCGGCGTGGTGCGCCGCGTCAGCCGCACCGAATACACGCTCGGCTTCCAGGTTCGCGATGCCAGGACCGGCGCGGTGCTGGCGCGGGGCGACAGCGGCCTGCGCATGGGCGCCGACTATTCCTGGAAACGCGGTGCGGTTCGCCTGATCAGCGACCGGCTGATCGACAGCCAGCAGGCCACCGACGCACCTAGAAGGTAAGCTGCACCTTCATCGACTGCGAGCGGTCGCTGGCGAGCTCGAAAGCGGCGACGGCGTTCTCGAACGGCATGGTGGCCGTGATCAGCGGCTTGACGTCGATCAGGCCCTCGCCCATCAGGCGTACCGCGAGCTCGAACTCGGGATCGAAACGGAAGGTGCCGCGGAGCTGCAATTCCTTGGCGACGATCGAATTGATCGGCAGCGTCATCTCGCCGCCGAGGCCGAGCTGCACCAGCGTCGCACCGGGCCTGAGCACGTCGAGCGCGGTGCGGAGCGCGGCCTGGTTGCCGGAGGCCTCGAACAGCGTGTCGAACACGCCCTTGCCGGCGCGCCAGGGATCGAGCGCGGCGGCATTGGTCGCGACGTTGATGGCATGCGTGGCGCCGAGCTTTTTCGCGACCGCGAGCGGGGCGTCGGCCACATCCGTGACAACGATCTCGGACGCGCCGCCGAAACGCGAGACCAAAATCATCAGCGCGCCGATCGGACCGCAGCCGGTAATCAGCACGCGCTTGCCGAGCAGGGGACCGGCCTGCTTGCCGGCATGCAGGCACACCGCGAGCGGTTCGGCGACCGCGGCTTCCGCCAGCGACAGCTTGTCCCCGATCGGCACGGCCTGCGTCGCGTCGACCGCGATGAACTCGCGAAAGCCGCCCTGCACATGGGGAAAGCGCATGGCACTGCCGAGGAAGCGCATGTCGAGGCACTGGTTGCGTAGGCCCTCCTGGCAATGCAGGCACGCCCCGCACGGCTTGCTCGGGTTGACCGCGACGCGCGTGCCCGGCTTGACGCTGGTGACGCCGTCACCGACATCCGCAACGACGCCGGCGATCTCGTGACCCAGCGCCATCGGCTGCTGGATCCGCACGACGCCGAAACCGCCGTGATGGTAGTAGTGCAGATCGGAGCCGCAGATGCCGCCATTGGCGATCTTGACGCGGACCTCGCCAGGGCCGGGGGCCGGATCGGCATAATTGTCGATCCGCAGGTCCTTCGGGGCGTGGATGACGACGGCGCGCATGGCTTGCTCCTTCGCTGTCTTGGCGGTCACATCGCGGCGATCATGCCGCCATCGACATAGATGATCTGGCCGTTGACGTAGGTCGACGCATCCGAGGCGAGAAAGATCGCGGCGCCCACCAGCTCATCCGGCTTGCCCCAGCGCTTGGAGGGGATGCGGCCCATCAGCCAGTTGTTGAAGTCGGCGTTGTTGACCAGCGCCTCGTTCATGTCCGTGAGCATGTAGCCGGGGCCGATCGCATTGGCCTGGATGCCGTGCTGGGCCCATTCCACCGCCATCGAACGGGTCAGGTTCTTGATGCCGCCCTTGGCCGCGGTGTAGGGCGCGATGGTGGGGCGCGCGAGCTCGCTGCCGAGCGAGCCGATATTGATGATCTTGCCGTGCTTGCGCGGGATCATGCGCTTGGCCGCCTCGCGCCCGATCACGAAGGCGCTGGTGAGGTTGGTCTCGATCACCTTGCGCCATTCGTCGGTAGTGAATTCGACCAGCGGCTTGCGGTGCTGGATGCCGGCATTGTTGATGAGGATATCGACGGCGATCCCCTTCTTGTCGAAGTCGTTGAACGCCGCCACGATTGCGGCCTCATCGGTGACGTTGAAGGCGGCGCCTTCGGCCTGATGGCCGGCGGCGCGAAACTCGGCGACGGCCTGCTCGACACGCTCGGGATCGACGCCGTTGATGATCAGCTTGGCGCCGGCCTTGGCCATGCCCTCGGCAATGGCGCGGCCGAGGCCGCGGGAGGAGCCGGTCACGAGCGCGGTGCGGCCGGAAAGGTCGAAAAGGGCGGTGCTCATCTCAATAGATCCTCAAGCGTTGGAGCGGCGCACGATGAGATCGGTGCGCTCGAAGACGGCTGGCAGAAGGTCGACGCCCAGGCCGGGACCTTCCATCGGGAAGACATAGCCGTCCTTGATGGTGGGCATCGTGGTGACGAGCTCATTGTACCAGCCCTTGTAGAAGGCGCGCACGGATTCCTGGATCAGGGTGTTGGGCTGGCTGAAGGACATGTGGATGGCGGCGATGAAGCCGATCGGGCCGATGCAATCGTGCGGTGCGAAGGGCCGGTGATAGGTCTCGGCCATCGCCGCGATCTTGCGGCCTTCGGTGAGACCGCCGGTCCAGCACAGATCGGCCATCACCACATGCATGGCGTCGCGGTCGAGCATGTCCTTGTAGGGGAAGCGCGAACCCAGCGTCTCGCTGGCGCAGACCCAGACGTCGGTCGAGCGGGCATATTCGGCCAGCGCCTGCGGCGAGTTCATCCGGATCGGGTCTTCGTACCAGGTCGGCTTGTAGGGCTCGAGCGCACGGGCGATCTGCTTGGCGGTCGGCAAATTCCACAGCGAGTGCAGCTCGACCATGATCTCCATCTTGTCGCCGACGGCTTTGCGGATCTTCTCGAACGGCTGGATCGCCTGCTTCATCTGCGATGCGGTGATGTAGAGGCCCTTGTTCTCCTGCGCCGCCGGATCGAACGGCCAGATCTTCATCGCCGAGATGCCGCTTTCGAGCAGGCTTTCGGCCAGCGCATCGGCATGGTTCATGAAGCCGTCGAGATCTTCATAGGGCCCCTTGGAGGCGCCGAGATTCCAATTGGCCACCGGGCTGATATTGGTCGAGCGCACATATTGGGTGCCGGCGCAGGTGTTGTAGATGCGCTGCTTGTCGCGGCAGAGGCCGCCGAGCATCTGGTGCACCGGCTGGCCGCAGACCTTGCCGAACAGATCCCACAGCGCGATGTCGATCGCGGAGGCCGCGCGGTATTCGACGCCGGTGGAGGACTGCGCCATCGGCAGGTTCAGCATGTCGCGATGGATCGCTTCGATGTGCAGTGGATTGCGGCCGAGCAGGCGGCCGGCAAAGGT
This sequence comes from Bradyrhizobium sp. NC92, assembly GCF_025200865.1. Taxonomy (NCBI): domain Bacteria; kingdom Pseudomonadati; phylum Pseudomonadota; class Alphaproteobacteria; order Hyphomicrobiales; family Nitrobacteraceae; genus Bradyrhizobium; species Bradyrhizobium sp. NC92. Next base: position 5,121,357 of record NZ_CP104171.1, on the reverse strand, counting down.
GTCGTGGATCTGCGCTTCGACGGCGCGGGCGCCATAGAAGGTTTCGCCGAGACCGATCAGACCGGTGTCGGTGTGAACGCGGACCCAAATGACGTTGGAAAATTCCTCGGTGCGCAGTGTCTCGATCGACGTGATCTTCACGGCAACTATCCTCCCATCGAAAGGCGCTTCGCACCCGACGTCTCATTTTGCGCTGCAACATGTTGCAGGCCGTGCCGACGTCTTACGCTTGTAATATATCACAACATGTTTTAAGGGTGCCACAACCAGGGCGCCATCCTGCAACGAGAGCGCGGGCTGACGGGAGGACGACATGGCACGGCGCAAGCGCGCGCTCGAAGTGGTGAAAGACGAGGATGACGGCGGAGGCCGGCGCTCCCGCAGCAATCGTCTCAACTTTTTCGAGTTGGCCTATCAAAGGATCGAAGAGCTCCTGGTTCATTGCGAGCTCAAGCCCGGCCAATTCATGACCATGCTGGAATTGCAGCAAATCACCGGTTTTGGCCGCACGCCGGTGCATCACGCCGTCAATCGTCTCTCCGCCGACACCCTCATCATCATCCGGCCCCGTCATGGCCTCAACATCGCGCCGATCGATCTGGCGCGCGAACGCATGCTGCTCGGCCTGCGACGCGACATGGAGCGTTTTGTCATTCGCCTCGCGGCGGATCGCGCCAGTCTTTCCCACCGCAATCAGGCCTTGCACATCGAGCGTTTGCTGCGCGAACGTCGCGCCACTTTGACACTCGACGAGTTCAACAGCCTCGACCGCCGCATCGACGCGCTGGTGCTGGAGGCAGCCGGCGAGCCGTTCCTGGTGCACACGCTTCGGCCGCTGCACACGCTGTATCGCCGCATCGGCTACATCCACCACCGCTTCATGCCGGGACAGGCGGACCTGTCAGGCACGATCGATCATCATCTCGCCATTCTTGCAGCCGTCGCCAACCGCCGCGTCGAGGACGCGGTGAAGGCGAGCGATGCGTTGATCGACTACATGGGCGAGATGTTCTCAGGGATGGAGGCCGGGATCGATCCGCGCCTGCTCGATTGCAGCATCGAGCCGCTGCTCGGCGCGTAGAGCATGGTCCGGACCCGAAGGGCCGCGCTCGCGCAAAGTGTGCAGCGGTTTTCCGAAGCGATCATGCACAACACAACAAGCTAAAGCGCGATGAGATCCTGATCTCATCGCGCTTTGGAGAGTTCTGAAGAAAGGAAGAAGAATGTCAACGATGGCGATGCCACAAGCGACCGCGAGCGAAGCCGCGGTCCGCTACCTCATCACGAACTACAGTCCCAAGGGCAACAAGGTCGGCTGGCTGATGATGGCCTCCATCCTGGTCGAGGCCTGGGACCTCTATTCGATCGCCTTCGTGCTGATCTTCATCAAGGAGCAGTACAATCCCGATCCGCTGATGCTCGGCCTTGCCGCCGCGGGCACGCAAGGTGGGGCGCTGATCGGTGCGCTGCTCGGCGGCTGGCTGTCGGACAAGATCGGCCGCCGCGTGATGTTCCTGGTCACGATGGTGCTGTTCATCGTGCTGGCACTGGCGCAGGCCTTCGTGCCCAGCGTCGGCTGGCTCGTCGTGATCCGCTTCCTGCTCGGCATTCCGCTCGGCTCGGACATCTCGACCGGCTACACCTACATCATGGAATCCATGGCGAAGGGCGAGCGCGAGGTCATGGGCAACCGCTGGCAGTTCATGTTTGCCGTCGGTGAGGTCCTCACCATCGGCGTCATTGTGATCTTCCTTCTGGTCGACATGAACCACGAGATGCTGTGGCGCGTGACGCTCGGCCTCGGCGCGGTGCCGGCGCTGATCATCCTCATCATGCGTCACGACGTGCCGGAGACGGCGGTGTGGCTGGTGCAGAAGGGCCGCTATCGGGAAGCCAAGCAGGTCGCGCGCGAGATGTTCAACGACAATCTCGACATGCTGCCGGATCGGGACGTCGTGGTTCCCAAAACCAGCACCCGCGCGTTCCTCGCCGACCTCAAGAAAGATCCGATTCGCTGGCGCGCCACGTTGTATGGCTGGATCGCCTGCTTCGCGCAGGCCAGCGAGTTCTCGACCTTCGCGTTCTACCTGCCGGTGCTGTTCGTGATGGTCGGCGTGTCGAGCGTGCTCGGCATCAACCTGGTGACAATGGCGCTGTTTTCCTTCGCAGCGCTGTCGGGATGGGTCGGGCCGCTGCTGACGCCAAAAATCGGCCATCGCGGCATCTCCATCGCGGGCTTCTCCATCGTGCTGGTATCGCTGCTGGTCGCCGCGTTCGCGCTCTACACCGACAACAAGATGCTGCTGCCGTTCGCCGCGGCCGGCATGCTGTGGGGCCACTATTGGGACGCCTCGAACTGCATGACCATCCCGACCATGGTCGCCCGTCCGCAATATCGCGGCACCGCCAGCGGCTTCGCCTACATGTTCGTGAAGCTGCCGTCGTTCCTGGCGATCTTCCTGTTCCCGACGGTGTTTGCCGCGATCGGGCAGGCGAATGCCACGCTGATGGTCGCGATCTTCCCGCTGATCGGATTGCTCGCGGCAATCTTCATCCTGCCGGAAGTCTACGGCTACGAGAACGACTGAAGATGAGTGCTATCTGATCGCGGCGGCTAGCGCCGCGATCAGGGCCGGCGGCGTCACCAGCAGGCCGAGCTTGAGGAATGGCCAGGCGCCGACCTCGATCTTCTCGCGCCGGAGCGCGACCAGCCAGAGGATCGTGGCGAGCGAGCCGGTGACCGACAGATTGGGGCCGAGATCGACGCCGATCAGGATGGCGCTGACCACCGGCGGGGGCAGATGATCGCTGGCGGCGACCGAGCCGGCGACGAGGCCGACCGGGAGGTTGTTGGCGATGTTGTCGGCGAGCGCGGTGGCAATACCGACACTCCAGGCGGCCTTCGTCACGGACTGCGCCACCGCCTGATGCAGCAGTGCGCTGAGCTGCGCGATCACGCCGGTCTTCACCAGCGCTTCGACCATGACAAAGAGCCCGCCGACCAGCGGCAGCACGCTCCAGGACACGCCGTGCAGCACGGGCAAGGGCGATTGCCGGTTGATCAGCAGCACGATGGCGGCCGTCGCCACGCCGCAGACGAAGGTCGGCAGACCCAATTGCCTGTCCAGCGCCGACGCCGTGACCAGCACGATGCCGATCGCGACGATGCCTATTGCGGTGAGCTTGCCGCCGCGTCCGAGCTTGGGATGCGGTACGCTGCGCGCGATCGTCTCTTCCTTCAGCGCGCGGTGCTGGGTCAGGCGCAGCACGATGTAGGTCAGCAGGATCGACGCCGCCGAGGGCAGGGCGAACAGGCGCAGCCATTCCGTCAGGTGCGGCATGTGGGCGCCGAACACGACGAGATTGGCGGGGTTGGAGATCGGCAGCACGAAACTCGCGGCATTGGCGATGAAGGCGCAGACGAACAGATAGGGCAGCGGCTTCGCGCCGGCCGCGCGCGTCGCTGCATAGACGGCCGGCGTCAGCACGATCGCGGTGGCATCGTTGGAGAGCAGCACCGTCACCAGCGTGCCGACGAGGTAGATCAGCAGGAACAACCGCTGCGGCGAGCCGCGTGCATATTCCACCGCAAGCGCGGCGAGATAATCGAACAGGCCTTCAAGCCGCGCCAGTTCGGCGATCAGCATCATGCCGATCAGGAAGAGATAGACGTCGACACCTTTCTCGATGCCGACAAGGGCGTCCTGCCACGGCAGCAAGCCGAGCAGCACCAGCGCGCTCGCGCCGATCACGGCCCAGATCGCCTCGGGCAGGGACAGGGGCCGGATGATGACGCCTGCGGTCGCGACGGCGGTGATGCTCCAGGCCCAGATGGCGTTAGACGGCACGGTCAGTCCTTGAGGTTCGGTCAGTCATTCGGCATCGATAACCGATGTCGGAACGGCTGTCTTCCCCCAGAGTCTTGCCGCAGGAACAGTCTGGATTGCTTCGCTGCGCTCGCAGTGACGGAAATTGTGGCAGCTTCTAGCGAATGTCACACTCACCTTGCCACCGATAGCTTCTCCGTGATCGCCTTGCGCAGGATGCGCGAGAGCGATTCCACCGAATACGGCTTCTGGATCAGCTCGAAACCGCGGTGGGCGTTCTCGGCGAGCACGTTGCTGTAGCCGGAGGTGAGCACCACGGGCAGGCCCGGATAGCGCTCGCGGATGATGCCGGCGAGCTCGACGCCGTTCATTCCGGGCATGATGACGTCGGAGAACACGAGGTCGACGGCAAATTCGTTTTCGCCGAGGATCGCCAGCGCCGCGTTCGCATTGGCAGCGCGGCGGACGACATAGCCGAGATCCTCCAAGAGCTCGGTGGAGAAGCGGCCGACCTCGTCATCGTCCTCGACCACGAGCACGCGATAGCCACGCCCGGTCGTGGCCGCCTCGTGGCTCAGCGCCGCGGCTTCCTTGTCCGTCGCCGGGCTTTGCGCCCGCGGCAGATAGATGGTGAAGGTCGCGCCCTTGCCCGGCGTGCTCGTCACCGCAATGTCACCCTCGGACTGCTTCGCGAAGCCGAAGGCCTGGCTGAGGCCGAGGCCGGTGCCCTTGCCGACCTCCTTGGTGGTGAAGAACGGCTCGAAGATCGAGTCGAGATGTTCCGGCGCGATGCCGCTGCCGGTGTCGCTGACGGAGATCGCGACATAGTCGCCGCCGCGCGCCGATTGTGCGCGCAGGCTCGGGATTCCCGAGACCTTGCGCACGGCGATGGTGAGGCGGCCTTCACCGTCCATGGCATCACGGGCGTTGATGGCGAGGTTGATCAGCGCAGCCTCGAACTGGGCGATGTCGGCCACCGTGAAGCAATCGGCGTCCTGAATCTCCACGGCGATCTCGATGCGACCGCCGACCAGCGGCCGGACCAGCTGCGCCACGCCCTCGACCTGACTGCCGACGTTGAAGATCTGCGGCTTGAGCGGCTGGCGGCGCGCGAAGGCCAGAAGCTGCGCGGTCAGCTTGGAGGCGCGCTCGACCGTCTCGGAGATGGCATCGACGTAGCGGCGGCGGCGCTCCTCCGGCAGCTCGCGCCGGCGCAGGAAATCGGTCGCCGAGCGGATGATGGTGAGGAGATTGTTGAAGTCGTGCGCGACGCCGCCGGTGAGCTGACCGATCGCCTCCATCTTCTGCGACTGCCGCAGCGCTTCCTCGCCGCGACGCCGCTCGGTGATGTCGACCGCCTCGGGCACGGCGCCGGTGATGGCGCCGTGGCGGTCGAGCACGGGCCGCATGCCGAAGTCGAAATCGCGCTCGCCGACGGGAAGGCGCAGGCGCATCTCCAGCCGCACGGGTTCGCCTTTGAGCACCGTCTCGAAGGCCTCGCGCACGGCGGCACTCATACCGTCGGTGCCGGTGAACCAGGGCGTGTCCCAGAACGGCTTTCCGATCACGTCGGCGGAATTCGCCTTGATGCCGGCGAGCGCGGTCTTGTTGGCGTAGACCAGTTCGCCCTCGAGATTGACCAGGCCCTGATACTGATTGCTGGTCTCCAGGATCGCGCGCAGCCGCGCCTGGTTGGCTTCGAGCTCGGCGGTGCGCTCGGCGATGCGCTCTTCGAGCGTCTCGTTCAGCCGCCTGAGCTCGATCTCGGCCTGCTTGGCGACGGTGACGTCGTGGGCGACGCCGATGAAGCCGATATGCTTGCCGGTCGCATCCCAGCGCGGCTGCGATTCCGAGCGCAGCCAGCGCCATTCGCCGCTGGCGTTCTTGTAACGCGCTTCCAGCACGAAGGGCTTGAGGGACGCTTCACCCTGGACGGATTGCTGCAGCACGTGCGGCAGGTCGTCGGGGTGCAGCACCTTGCGCCAGTCAAAATCGATGGCCTGATCGTAGGGCAGGCCGACGAAATCGACATAGGCCTGGTTGGCGAAGGACCGCTTGCGGTCGAGCTTGGTGACCCAGATCGGCACCGGCGCGCTGTCGGCGATCAGCCGGAAGCGCTCCTCGCTTTCGCGAAGTGTCTCGCGCGCCAGCGCCTGGTCGGTCATATCGATATGGGCGCCGACGAGCCGGATGGCGCGGCCGTCCTTGTCGCGCTCGATCTTGGCGACCACCCGGATCCAGCGGGTCTCGCCGTCGCTGGGGCGGATGATGCGGTATTCAGCGCTATAGTCTTCGCTCGCTCCGGCGAGAGCTTCGAAGAAATGCTTGACGGTAGCGTCGCGGTCGTCGGGATGGATACGGTTGACCCAATCCTCGTGCGACTCCTCGGCGGCTTCCGGCGGGAGGCCGTGGATCATCAGATATTCGGGCGAGCGACGGTTCTTGAAGCCTTCGCGGAAATCGACCTCGACGCCGCCGACCTTGCCGATGCGCTGGATGCGCGCCAGCTCGGCCTCGCGCTCCTGCAGCGCGCGATAAGCGTTGTCGCGCTCGCGCGCGACGTCTTCGAGGTGCTGGCGCAGCCTTTCGGCGGCGATGGTTTCGGGCAAGGGATCGTTCAAGGCATCGGCCGTTGTCATCTAGGTGCGCGCGTGCCGGACCGATATTCACACAGACGGGGCGTGATGGCCATTGTTTAGAGGGCAGGTGGTGCCCGGAAATGGTGGCGCGAGCCTGAACGTGGAGAAGTACGCGGTGGCAACGTCCGGTCTGGCAATTTGTTCCGAATACTGGAACGATCGGCTGATTGATGCGTCGTCGCGAGGCGCCAGCTCTCTTACAAGCTTTCCTTTCCCACGAGGCTAAATCTTGAAGCTCTTTGTCTGCCAGGCCTGCGGCAACGTCCTCTATTTCGAGAACCGCGCCTGCGAACGCTGCGGCCATCGGATCGCCTTCCTGCCGGAGAAGGAGACGATGTCGGCGATCGAGGCCGACGGGGCGGCATGGAGAATCCTCGCCGACAAGGGCGAAAGCCGGACGCTGTGCCGGAATGCCGAGTACGACGCCTGCAACTGGCTGACCGACGCCGCCGATACCACTGGCTATTGCCGCGCCTGCCGTCACAATGGGACGGTGCCAAACCTCTCGGATCCGGCGCAGCTCGCCGGCTGGCGCGAGCTGGAGGTGGCAAAACACCGTCTATTCTATTCCCTGATCCGCTGGAAGCTGCCGCTTCAGACCCGCCAGGACAATCCCGAGCATGGCCTGATCTTTAATTTTCTCGCCGATGATCCGCACAGCGGCGAGAAGGTCATGACCGGCCACGACAACGGCCTGATCACGATCGCACTGACCGAGGCCGACGACATCGAGCGCGAGCGGCGCCGGCTCGAGATGGGCGAGCCGTACCGGACGCTGCTCGGGCATTTCCGCCACGAGGTCGGGCACTATTTCTGGGACGTGCTGGTGCGCGATGGCGGCAAGCTCGACCAGTGCCGCGCCGTCTTCGGCGATGATTCCGTCGATTACGGCCAGGCGTTGCAGCGTCACTACGCCGAAGGGCCGCCGCCGGACTGGCAGCAGAACTACGTCTCGGCCTATGCCACGACCCACCCCTGGGAGGATTTTGCCGAGACCTGGGCGCATTACCTCCACATCGTCGACACCCTGGAAATGGCCGCCGAGTTCGGCATGGAGGTGCGTCCCAAGATCGACCGCGGCGGGGAGTTGACCGCGCGCATCCGCTTCAACCCCTACGAAGCGAGGCATGTCGAGGCGCTGGTGAATGCATGGCTGCCCTTCACCTTCGCCATGAACAGCGTCAACCGCGCTATGGGCCTGCGCGACCTCTATCCCTTTATCCTGTCGTCCGCGGTGGTCGGCAAGCTGGGCTTCATCCATGACCTGGTCCGGGACGTGGCCAAGCCTGGGAAGCCCTAGGGATGCCGCACGGCGTGCCCAGGGCGCGCCGGGTGGCCCATTTCGGTCTTGCGCTGGTACGCCAGAGTCCCCGGATTTAGACCGTTGCCTCCGGCCCATTTTGATGTACCACGGGAGCCACACGGCCCCTCCCATAGGCTCGAACGGCCAGGGAAGGGGTCCCGCCCAAGGTCGAGACTCAAGAAAAGCATGTTCAAACGCATTCTGATCGCCAATCGCGGCGAAATCGCCTGCCGGGTCATCAAGACTGCCCGCAAGATGGGAATTCAAACGGTTGCGGTCTATTCCGAGGCCGACCGCGATGCCCTTCATGTCGAGATGGCCGATGAGGCGGTGCTGATCGGCCCGCCGGCCGCGGCCGAGAGCTATCTGGTGATCGAGAAGATCGTCGAGGCCTGTCGCAAGACGGGCGCCGAGGCCGTGCATCCCGGCTATGGCTTCCTGTCCGAGCGCGAGGCGTTTCCGCGCGCGCTGGAAGCCGCCGGCATCGTCTTCATCGGCCCGAACCCCGGGGCGATCGCGGCAATGGGCGACAAGATCGAGTCCAAGAAGGCCGCCGCAAAAGCAAAAGTCTCGACCGTGCCGGGCTATCTCGGCGTCATCGAGGACGACAAGCACGCGGTCCGCATCGCCGACGAGATCGGCTACCCCGTCATGATCAAGGCCTCCGCCGGCGGCGGCGGCAAGGGCATGCGCATCGCCCATTCCAAGGCCGAGGTCGCCGAGGGCTTCAACCTCGCCAAGGCGGAGGCGAAGGCCTCGTTCGGCGACGACCGCGTCTTCGTCGAGAAGTTCATCGTCGATCCCCGCCACATCGAGATCCAGGTGCTGGGCGACAAGCATGGCAACGTGATCTATCTGGGCGAGCGCGAATGCTCGATTCAGCGCCGCAACCAGAAGGTCATCGAGGAAGCGCCGTCGCCGCTGCTGGACGAGGCGACCCGCCGCAAGATGGGCGAGCAGGCGGTCGCGCTCGCCAAGGCCGTGAACTATGATTCCGCCGGCACGGTCGAGTTCGTCGCAGGCCAGGACAAGAGCTTTTACTTCCTGGAGATGAACACGCGCCTCCAGGTCGAGCATCCCGTCACCGAGCTCGTCACCGGCGTCGACCTCGTCGAGCAGATGATCCGCGTCGCCGCCGGCGAGAAGCTCACCATCGCGCAGAAGGACGTCACGCTGACGGGCTGGGCGGTGGAATCGCGCCTCTATGCGGAAGATCCGTTCCGCAACTTCCTGCCCTCGATCGGACGGCTCGTGAAATATCGCCCGCCGGCGGAGGCCAGCAAGGACGGCATCACCATCCGCAACGATACCGGCGTGCAGGAGGGCGGCGAGATCTCGATCCATTACGATCCGATGATCGCCAAGCTCGTCACCCATGCGCCCTCGCGCGCGGCTGCGATCGAGGCGCAGGCCACCGCGCTGGATTCGTTCTATGTCGATGGCATCCGCCACAACATCCCGTTCCTGTCGGCCTTGATGCATCATCCGCGCTGGCGCGAGGGCCGGCTCTCGACCGGCTTCATCGCCGAGGAATTCCCCAAGGGCTTTGCGGTGCGGGTGCCCGAAGGCGAGGTCGCGCGGCGCATCGCCGCGGTCGGCGCCGCGATCGATCACGTGCTGGGGGCGCGCAAGCGGCAGATCTCCGGCCAGATGGGCGGCCGCGTGGTGCAGCGCGAGCGCCGTCGCGCAGTCTGGCTCGACCGCCATGAGATCCTGCTCGAGGTCGCGCGCGAAGGCGAGGCGATCGCGATCCGCTTCATCGATGCCGACGGCAAGGCCGGCACTGCGCATCTGTTGCAGTCGCCGTGGAAGCCGGGCGATCCGGTCTGGCAGGGCACCATCGACGGGCAGTTCGTCGCCGTGCAGGCGCGGCCGATTCCGAACGGCATCCGTCTCGCGCATCAGGGCGTCGAGGTCCCGGTCTATGTCTGGACCGAGGCCGAAGCGACCTCCGCACGGCTGATGCCGGTGACGACGGCCTCCGACAGCGGCAAGAAGCTGCTCTGCCCGATGCCGGGCCTCGTCGTCTCGATCGCGGTGAACGAGGGGCAGGAGGTCAAGGCCGGCGAGACGCTCGCCGTGGTCGAAGCCATGAAGATGCAGAACGTGCTGCGCGCCGAGCAGGACGGCACGGTGAAGAAGATTCACGCCAGCGCCGGCGCGACACTTGCGGTCGACGCGCTGATCCTGGAGTTTGCGTAAGCGTGTGAGTGGGGCTCTCGTCGGGCCCCATCAACACCGTCATTGCGAGCGCAGCGAAGCAATCCAGACTGCCTCCGCGGAAAGATTCTGGATTGCTTCGCTGCGCTCGCAATGACGGAGTATGTTGCGGCTGCGTCGCAACAATTGAGAGGGCACCATGGCCTTTCGTTCCCGCCGCGAGAAACTGCGCTCCACCCTGTCGGGCCCAATTTGCGTCCATCCCGGCTCGGTCTATGACGCGATCTCGATCCGAATTGCCGAGGATCTCGGCTTTCCGCTCGGCATGTTCGGCGGATCGGTGGCCTCTCTCGCCGTGCTCGGCGACCCCGATGTCACGCTGATCACGCTCACCGAGCTCGCCGAGCAGATGCGGCGGATGTCCCGCGCCTCCGCGCTGCCGGTGCTCGTCGATGCCGATCACGGCTACGGCAATGCGCTCAACGTGCGCCGCACGGTGCAGGAGCTGGAGACGGCCGGCGCGGCCGGCCTCACCATCGAGGACACGCTGCTGCCGGCGGCATTCGGTGAGACGAAGGCGCAGCTGATCTCCCTCGAAGAGGGCGTCGGCAAGATGAAGGCGGCGCTCGCCGGCCGCAGCGATCCCTCGCTGGTCATCATGGGCCGCACGGGCGCAGCCGCGATCACCTCGATCGAGGATGCGGTGCGCCGCGCCCAGGCTTACGAGGCGGCCGGCGTCGACGCGCTGTTTTTCACCGGCGTCAAGTCGCGTGCCGAGCTCGAAGCGATTGCCGCCGCCACGCGCCTGCCGATCGTGCTCGGCGGCGCGTCGGAGGAATTGAGCGGGCTCGATTATCTTGCCGGTCAGCGCGTCCGCATCGCGCTGCAGGGCCATGCGCCGATCGCCGCGGCGACGCAAGCCGTGTACGAGACGCAGAAGGCGTTGCGCGAGGGCACGGCGCCAAAGAGCCTCAAGGGCGTGGCATCGTCGGAGCTGATGGCCCGCGTTGCGCGCGAGGCCGCGGTCAAGGCGCGCAGCGCCGATTGGCTCGGATCGAAGCCATGAGCCGGGTGATTCTCCAGGTCATGATCCGCGGCCGCGTGCAGGGCGTCGGTTATCGGGCCTGGGTGGAGTTCCAGGCCGCCGCGTGTGGCCTCGAAGGCTGGGTCCGCAACCGCCGTGACGGCAGCGTGGAGGCGCTGTTCGCGGGTGCGCCGACGCACGTTGCCGACATGGTCGCGCTGTGCCGCCACGGCCCGCCGCTCTCGCGCGTCGACAGTGTCACCAGTGAAACCGCAAGCGTGGATGAGCTGAATTTGCGCAGGGCAGGGGAAGCGTTTTCCGTACTGCCGACGGTGTAGGTGTTCTTTCCCCGCAGGCGGTGTTCCCTCGCCCCGTTCTTACGGGGTCGCGACGAGCTTCGCTCGCGCTGAGAGGGTTAGGGTGAGGGGCTTCTCTCAACGCGAGCGGTCGTAGAAAGACCTGTACCCCCTCACCCTAATTCGATCTGCGATCGAATTCGACCTCTCCCCGCAAGCGGGGAGAGGTGAAGAAGAAACATTCACCTTGGCAGTTTCGAGATCGCCTCGCTCAGCTCGTGGATCTCGTAGGGTTTGCGCAGGATCGGGAAATCGCCGCGCACGCCGGCGGCGACCTCGCTGTAACCGGTGGCGAGCAGGATCGGCAGGCCGGGACGGATCTGGCGGAGGTGATGGGCGAGGCTGAGGCCGTCCATCTTGCCGGGCATGACGATGTCCGAGAACACGAAATCGACGCCGTCGCTCTCGATCTCGCGCAATGCCGCTTCGGCATCGGCGACACGGCGCACCTGATAGCCGAGCTGCTCCAGAAGACCGATGCTGACCAGCGCGACATCGGGATTGTCCTCGACCAGCAGCACCGTGCCGCTGCCGCGGAACGCCGTTCCCGCCGTCTCCCGCGACGGCACATCCGTGCCGCGCGGCAGGACGATGGTGAATGTCGTGCCCTTGCCGAGCTCGCTTGCCACCTTCACCGTGCCGCCGGCCTGGTGGGCGAAGCCGTGGACCTGCGAAAGGCCGAGGCCCGTGCCTTTTCCGATCGCCTTGGTCGTGAAGAACGGCTCGAAGATCTTGTCGAGGACGTCGGAGGGAATTCCAAGCCCGGTATCGCGGACGTCGATCGCGATGAAATCGCCGACGAGGGGCGCCTCATTCAGCACGACGTTGCGTGCCGCGATCGTCACCGTGCCGCCGTCCGGCATCGCGTCGCGGGCATTGATGACGAGGTTGAGCAGCGCGGTCTCGAGCTCGGAGACGTCGGCCTTGATCGGCCAGGTGTCGGAGTGAATGTCGAAGGCGATACGCACGGAGCTGCCGACGCCCGCGTCGAGCACCTCGCGGATGGCCGCGACGCGTTCGGCAAAATCGATCGCCTGCGGGTTGACGCTCTGCCGCCGGGCGAAGGTGAGAAGCTGGTTGGTCAGCGCTGCGCCGCGCTTGGTCGCGGTGTCGATCGCCGAAATGGCGCGCTCGAGCTTGGGGTCGTCGGCGGCGTTCTTCTTCAGGATGTGAAGGCTGCCGCTGATGATCATCAGAAGATTGTTGAAGTCGTGGGCCACCCCGCCAGTGAGCTGTCCGAGCGCATCGAATTTCTGCGACTCGGCCAGCTGCTTCTGCATCGCCTCGAGCTTGAGCTGGGCATTGCGACGCTCTGTGATGTCGCGTGTGATCTTGGCGAAGCCGATCAGCCTGCCGTCCTCGTATATCGGGTCGATTACGACGCTCGCCCAGAAGAACGTGCCGTCCTTGCGGACGCGCCAGCCTTCCTCCTCGTATCGGCCCTTTTCGCGCGCGATTCCGAGCGCCCGCGCCGGCTTGCCATTGGCCCGGTCGGTCTCGGTGTAGAAACGGGAAAAATGCTGGCCGAGGATTTCTTCGGGGGGGTAACCCTTGATGCGTTCGCCGCCGATGTTCCAGCTGGTGATGGTCCCGTTTGGGTCAAGCATATAGAGGGCGTAGTCGGCGACACCCTCAACCAACAGCCGAAAACTGCGCTCGCTCTCGAACAGGTCTCTCTGTTGACTGAACTTTTCGGCCATTCCGGACCCCGCCTCGACGGGAACAAACGCCGAAGAGGTCGGGATGGTTCCCGCCGTCTGGGACATTTTTAAGCAGGCCCTGGCGGGCCGTATGCAAGGCTTCTTCTTGACAAGAAGTCGGGTTCGTCAGATACTTCTGTCATGACAGAAATAACCGGAAAGAAGAAACTTCCCGCCGCCGTCGAGCGCTTCATCCTGCATTGGGGCGATATGGGCGACGAGTGGGGAGTGAATCGCTCGGTGAGCCAGATTCATGGGCTGCTTTATCTCGCCGAGGCGCCGATGACCGCCGAGGACATCGCCGACACGCTCGGCATGGCACGCTCCAACGTCTCCAACTCGCTGAAGGAGCTGCTCGCCTGGAACCTGATCCGGCGGGTGCCGATCCTGGGCGACCGCCGCGACCATTACGAGGCGGAGACCGACATCTGGGAGATCGCCGCGAGGATCGCAGCGCGGCGCAAGGAGCGGGAGATCGACCCGGCGATCGCAGCGCTTCGCGCCTGCGTATCCGATGCCACGGACGATCCCGGCATCAGTCCCGTCGCGGCCAAGCGCCTGAAGGAGATGCTCGCGTTCACCGAGCTCGCCGACCACTGGTTCATGCAGATGCTGAAAGTGCCGCGGCCGCGGCTGGTCGCCTTGATGCGGCTTGGCGAGAAGATCGCCAACCTGCTGCCGCTGGGTAAGGTCAAATAGTGTCGAGGAGGGTGCGATGACGTCGGCAAGACTATCAGGATCCAACGCATCGACCTCCGCTCACACGAGACTGCTCGACGACCGCCGCTTCCGCGCGCTGCTGTCGGACGAGGATTGGGGCCGCTTGCCGCTCGCGACCTGGCGGCGCTTCTCGAAACGCGTTGCCGACGGCGACAGTGTCGTCTATGTCGGCGTGGTCGACGAGCTCGCCTTCAGCGATTTCGGCTGGTGGTTCGCGCAGGCCGCGCGCCTGATCGGCGGACCATTGCCCACCGGCCGCGACATCGGTGTGCCCATGATCGTCACGGTCACCGAGGACGGCGCGACCGGCGGTCAGACCTGGACGCGCATCTGCGCGCGCAAGCGCGGCTTTCCGCAGGTGATCCATTCCGCTAAGCGTTTTGCCGGTCCGACGGGGCTCGAGGAATATGTCGGCTTCGGCGTATCGATGGCGCTGCGCATCGCGGTCGAGGATCAGGTGCTGATCTTTCGTAGCGCCGGCTACGGCCTTCAGCTTGGACGCCTGTGGCTTCCGCTGCCGCGCTGGTTGACGCCGGGCGAGCTGATCGTGACGCATCGAGATCTCGGCGAGGGCGCTTTCCGCTTCACCCTCGACGTCACTCACCCGCGTCACGGCGCGCTGATCCATCAGTCCGTCCTGTTCAGGGAGGCCGTATCATGACGCCGCTGTTGTGGACACTCATCGCCATCCAGATCGTGATGGGTGTGTTCGACACCTTCTATCACCACGAATTCACCGAGCGCCTGGCCTGGCGGCCGTCGCAGCGCTTCGAGCTGAAGCTGCACGGCATCCGCAACATGCTCTATGCGCTGCTGTTCCTGGTGCTCGGCTGGCTCGAGGTTCACGGCGTGCTGGCGGTCTTGATCGTCGCGGTGCTGGTCGCCGAGATCGTCATCACCTTGATGGATTTCGTCGAGGAGGATCTGAGCCGCAAGCTGCCGCCGAGCGAGCGCATCAATCACGCGCTGCTTGCGATCAATTACGGCGCCATCCTGGTGCTGCTGCTGCCCGTGCTGATCGCCTGGGCGATGCAGCCCGTCGGCGTGACCGTCGTCTATCAGGGTCTGCTCAGCATCGCCGCGACCGCCTGCGCACTCGGCGCTGCGCTGTGCGGCGTCAGGGATTTTACGGCGGTGCACCGGCTCGCCCGCATGCGAAGCGTGCCGGCGGCCGGGCTTGTTGAAAAGCTACCCAGCCGCAAGACCGTGCTGATATCAGGCGCCACCGGCTTCATCGGCAGCCGGCTTGCGGCAAGCCTCAGCGGGGCAGGGCACCACGTCATCGCGCTGATCCGCAATCCCGCGAAAGCCGAGATGCTGCCGCCGCCGGTGACGCTGATCACGAGCCTCGATCAGCTCGCCTCGGACACGCAGATCGATGCCATCGTCAACCTCGCCGGTGAGCCGATCGGCAACGGCCTGTGGACCGAAGCGAAGCGCGCCAAGATCATCGGCTCGCGCATCGACATGACCGGCGATATCGTCAAACTGATCGCGCGGCTCGCGCGCAAGCCAGAGGTACTGATCAGCGGCTCGGCGATCGGCTGGTACGGGTTGTGGGCCGACCAGGTGCTGACGGAATCGGCCAAATCTCACGCCTGCTTCAGCCACGAGCTGTGCGCGGCCTGGGAGGCAGCGGCGCGGCCGGCGGAGGAGCTTGGCGTGCGCGTGGTGTATTTGCGCATCGGCCTCGTGCTCGGCACCGAAGGCGGCTTCATCACGCGCATGCTGACGCCGTTCGAGTTCGGCCTCGGTGGGCCGCTCGGCACCGGGCGGCAGTGGATGTCCTGGATCGAACGCGACGATCTGATCCGCCTGATCGCCTATGTGATCGCGACGCCGGATCTGGCGGGTCCCGTCAATGCCACCGCGCCGATCCCCGTCACCAATGCAAAATTCACGGAAGAACTCGGCCGCCGCCTGCACCGGCCCACGGTGTTTCGTATCCCCGGCGGCCTGCTCCGCCGGATTGGCGGCGGCTTTGCCGACGAGCTCCTGCTCGGCGGCCAGCGCGTGCTGCCGAACAAGGCGCTGAGCCGCGGTTTTGTCTTTCGGCACGAGACGCTGCGCAGTGCGTTCGAGGCAATTTTGTGAGGTTGTATCATGTCCTGCGATGAATGTCCTCGCGCTGTGAACGGTTGGTTCCGCGGATGCGTGGCCGCATCTGCGGTCCTGCATTCCATCATACTGGCCATCTTCATTGGAGCCATGAATAGCGCTGGACAACTGGTGGGCATCGCCTTGATGCTCATCTTCGTGCTGCCGCTGACGCTGCTTGTCGTCTGCACGTTAACGGGGCTTCCGGCTGGCGCGGTGATCTGGCTCGCCGAACGGCTGCGCATCCGATCCCTATTGTTCTACGCGGCTTCGGGCGCCGCGATTGGATCGCTGTTTTGCGCGCTGCTGTTCCAGGTCGCCGGCTCGTTCGGCGACGCGTTTGTTCTCGCCGGCGGTTCCGCGGGACTTGTCTATTGGTTCGTCGCTGGCAGATACGCCGGGAGGAAGGTCAGTGGTTTCGCTAGGCGGTCGCCACGCTCCGAAACGTCGCCGCCACCGCACGCAGCGCCGCCAGCTTGGCGGGATCGCTGACCTTCGAATGCAGCATCACCTTGGAGCTGCCGAGTTTCGGCAGCTTTTGCGCAGGACCGATGTCGACCAACCCTGCCGGCGCGATCCGCCGCGCCAGCGGCGCGATCGCAAGCCCGGCAAGGGCTGCTGCGACCACTGCCGTGACGCCGCCGCCGACGAAGCGCTCGCGCCAGACAAGGCCGGCCTTGTCGAGCGCGCGCACGGCGACGGCGCGGACACCGCAGGGTGGGGCGAGTGTTGCGAGCGGCAGCGGCTCACCCTTCGGCAGGGTGAAGCGGCGTGACGCGAACCAGCCAAACTCGTCCTCGGCCAGCCTCTCGCCGCCGCGGCGACTGCCTTCCTGGCGCACGATCACGGCGTCCAACTCGCCCGCGTCGTAAGCATCCTGCATCTCGCGCGAGAAGCCGATGGTGACGGCGAGGGTGAGGTTTGACGACATCGCGTGCAGCCGTTCGAGCAGCGGCACCAGTTCGGGGCCCGCCGCGTGATCGGAGATGCCGAGCGAGAGCGACTGCGCGGCTGAAGCTTCGCCCGACAGCGCGCGATCATGCGCCTCCATCAGCGCGCGGGCGCGATCGAGGAAGGCTGCGCCGTCGGCGGTGAGCCGGACCGCGCGCGGCGAACGCTCGACGAGGCGTTTGCCCAGCAATGTCTCCAGCCGCTGCAGCTTCAGGCTGACAGCCGCCTGCGTCGTGCCGAGCGCCTCGGCGGCACGGGTGAAGCTCTGGAGGTCGGCGACCAGCAGGAAGGCCTGGACGGTGGCGATGTCGAGTGTGGCTGTCATTAGAGATCGTTATCATTGATATCAACAGGGATAAGATACCAAAATGACGCCTGCAGGTCTAGCTTCTCACCAACGCCGCGCACGTCGCGTGGCATCTTAGGGAGAACCACCATGCCGCTGATCACCGTGTCCTACACCTCGTCCCGCCAGTCGCCGTCGCTGAAAGCCGACATCGCCAATGCGGTGTCCGAGCTGACCGCAAAGATCCTGCATAAGGACCCCAAGGTGACCGCCATCATCGTGAAGTCGGTCGATGCCGGCGACTGGTTCGCCGGCGGCAAGTCGCTCGCCGAGCAGAAGCTCGCAAGCTACTGGATCGACATCCACGTCACCGAGGGCACCAACACCAAGGACGAGAAGGCGGCCTATCTCGCCGCCATGTTCAAGCGGATGGCCGAGATCCTGGGCCCGCTGCATCCCGAGACTTACCTGCATGTCGACGAGGTCAAGGGCGACGCCTACGGCTTTGGCGGCCTGACCCAGGAGCGGCGCTATATCGCCGGCAAGCTCGAGGTTGCGCTGCAGGCGGCATGACCTTGCCGGCCGCGGGTGAACGATCTCACCCGCGGCCCGACGTCATCAGCTCGCGGCGCGGAACTGCACTTCGGCGTTGTTGATGAAGCACGTCCTGTCGAACAGCTTCAGGTCCAGCGGGTTCGGCAAGCGGACATCGCCGAGATCGGGGCAGGGCTTGACCGCGGGATCATAGGACCGGTCGATTTGCGAGATGAAGACCACGATCAGCCCCATGTCGCGCGCAAACGATTTCAGCGCGCGGACCTGAACGGTCAGATCCGGATTTTCCCGCCTTTGGTCGAGCAGTTGCAGATAGTCGATCACAACGAGCGTGCCGCGCGGCGCCGAAGCCATCTGTTTCACGACGTAGTCGGCGCTGATGATGTCCGAACAATCGACCTCGAACAGCTTGTCGAACTGCGCCGGCTCCGCTCCGATGACCCGCAGACGCGCCAGCACATCCTCCTCGGTATATTCGAGCGAGAAGAATGCGGCGCGATGGCCGGACTTCATGGCTTCGACGGCAAGTTCGAGGCTCATCAGCGTCTTGCCCTGCCCGGGACGCGCCCCGACCAGCACCAGATCGCCCGGACGGAATTGCGCGAACAGTTTGCTCGCCGGAGTCCGTGCTGCCTTTGCCGCCAGCATGCTTCAGGCGGAAAACCCTTCCGTCGCAGCGACGCGGTCAAGCGCGTCGTGGAGCGGAATGCCGGCCTCGCGGGACAGGCGCTTGGCCGTGCGCTTCAGATGGTAGATGGGTGCAGACAGTTTCATCGTCAAAACCTCCCATTGCGAGCATGGAACGCAACCCCTCCTTATGCCTGGCGCTCGAACAGTCGGCCGATGATCAACTCGCCCGGCATGAGGTCTGCTTTCCCGGCGGAGGGGGGGAGGCGTGGGCGACACCGGAATGAAGCGTAGCTGATTCCGCCAGGGGCGGAGAGCGTGCGCGGTCAGCTCAAACAGAAAAAAGTATTAGACGGCCGCTTCCGGCAGCAGCGCGCGGGTCGGTCCGAACAGCTCTTCGAACGCCTGCCGAAGCGCGATATCGACATCGGCCATGGTCACGAGCTGGCCGAGATCGACCAGCGAGGTGACGCCGTAGCGGGGGTCGACGACGCCGCAGGGCACGATGCCGGCGAAATGCGACAGCTCCGGCTCGACATTGATGGCGATGCCGTGAAACGAGACCCAGCGCTTCAGGCGGACGCCGATCGCCGCGATCTTGTCTTCGTGCTCGGGCCCCTTGTCGCGGCGTCTGACCCAGACGCCGACCCGGTCCTCGCGCCGTTCGCCGCGGACGTTGAAGGCGGCCAGCGTCTTCAGGATCAGCTCCTCCAGGCTCGCGACATAGGCGCGCACGTCCGGCCGGCGGCGCTTGAGGTCGAGCATGATGTAGGCCACGCGCTGGCCGGGCCCGTGATAGGTGAGCTGCCCGCCGCGCCCCGTCGCGAAGGTCGGGAATCGGGCTTCGAGCAGGTCGCTCTCCTTGCCCGATGTGCCCGACGTGTAGAGCGGGGGGTGCTCGAGCAGCCAGACCAATTCCGGCGCCTCGCCCGCGGCAATCGCCGCGACGCGCGCCTCCATGGTCGCCACCGCCTCCGGATAGGGCACCGGAGCGTCCGAAATCCGCCATTCGACGACTTCGCCGCCCGCGGCGGAAAACGACGTCAAATCGAGGTGTTGACGCTGGTCCTGACGCCGTTCTTGGCCGGGGTTTTGGGACGAATTAACCATTGGCTAACCATAACGTGGTGATGATCAGGAGCAAATGCCAAGTCCTTTGGCGTAAGTCCCAAGTTGCGGCGGTCCTGACAGTGCCCACTCTCGACAAAGTCACCGTGGATCTCATGGTCGTCCTCGGGACCACCACCATGCCGATCCATCAGGTATTACGTCTTTCCCGCGGCGCCATCATCGAGCTGGACGCAACCGAGGCCGACGAGGTCAAGGTGCTCGCCAATAACCTGCCGGTCGCCTCCGGCGTCGTGCTGGTCGACCGCAACCGAATCGCCGTCGAGGTCAAGCAGATGCTGCCGCGCTCGCCGGGGACCCGGTAGGGCACGCCATTGGCGCCAGGGCCTTGATAGGGCCGATCCGGGCAGGTGAGAATTCCTGCCAAGCTTGTGGAATTCAAGGTCTTTGCAGGCTTGTATCCCCCTGATGGATTTGTTAGATCGGCGGCCGCTGATCCGGCCACCCGAACGACCTCAGGCCGGCATCTCCTAGCGCTCGTGGCGGAACTGGTAGACGCGCTGCCTTGAGGTGGCAGTGGGTAACACCGTGGGGGTTCGAGTCCCTCCGAGCGCACCATACCCACGCTTAATTGTCTGAATTTACAGCGCTTTTTTGCGAAAGTTACTACGCAAAGTTACTACTTTGTTCGCGTCGGACGTTCCCCCATCGTTCGCATCGGGCATCGGCATGAATTCCACGAGCAATTGGCTCCCATCGAACGCGATGATCTTATCCATGCCGCTCATGCCAAGCTTTTCCCGATTCGCCTGGGCGATGTAATGCGCCGGCATCTTCGGATCGGTCCAGCCAAACATGGCCATCATCTGGCTCTCGGTGCAATCGGCGTAGGCGGCGACCTCGGCGCGGGCCTTGCGCACGCCATGGCAGCTTTTCTTGGGCTCGTTGACGCCCGCTAGGACAGCGTACTTTTTGAACTTCGCCGCCCAGGCCTTCTTGTTCATCGGCATTATGCGTCCCTGCAACATCTTGCCGGTGAATACTTCTGCGCCGATGATCCCTGCCGCTCGTGCTGCCCGCAGACTTTCCGCAAACTCCGGATGTACCGGCACCGTGACGGTGGTGTTGCCTCGGCTCTTCTCGGTCGCGATCTGCACGGCCATCTTGCGCACGATTTGGCGCAGATGCGGCGGCCCAAAGCGATGCGCATCGCCAAGCCGCAGAAACGTGTAGTGCAGAATATCGAACATCAGCCGTGCCTCGGTGCCGAGCGGCCACTTCGCGCGATACAGCGCCATGTCATCCTCGGTCCAGGGCACGAAACCGCCGCTCTCGCGGCTCGCCTTCGCCTTGCCGGACTTCAATCCAGTCGTCGGATCGTCGTCCTCGTCAAGGTGGCTCTCGTCAATCATCCAACGCATCATGCCGCGCAGCGCCGACAACAGATTGCCGGCCTGCGATGGCGTGCGCGCCTTCATCTCCGCCTTGATGACCTTGCGCGTCAGAACGGCAAATGGCTTCTCACCATTTTCGGGCAGGAGCGACTCGACCAGGCCGGTGCGCTGTAGCCGGGTCGCATCCGAGAGCCCCTCGTGGCCCACACTAAGATTGCCGAGCCAATGATCACTCTGCCTGTACAGCGTCCAGTACCAGCGCAGGGTATGAGGTACCGGTGGCTGAGTAGGTAGTTCACCGCGCGGCTCATTGCGCTGCTTCTGCGCGTTGATGTGATCGCTCGCATCTCCGTAAAGCGCGATCTGCGAGACGATGGCCGCATCACACTCGTCATCAAACTCTTTGGTGCCGAAGATGGCCTTGATCCTGATCTTCGGCAATCCGTTGCGAAGCTGGACGTAATAGCGCGTCTGTCCACGCTGCGAGCGATCGGCCTGTACATAGCGTCGTTCCGGCTGCACCAGAGGATCGGGCTCAGTACGGCGCTTACGCATCACTCCCCCTAGCGCTGCTACCGCCGCGTCATAGGCGGCATCGAACGCCTGCGTTCCATATTCCTCTCTGATCCCGATGCGGCGACCCTTGCGGCTCACCTTCACATACCAGCGCAGCGCGCCCAGTGAGGAATAGTCGTAGTAGAGATACATTCGCGCGTCCCCGGGCGCGCGGGGATCGCGTTTTTCTGTTCCAAGCATTGGCTTTCTCCGTGGACCAATGCTTGGAGTCTAACGATGCGGTGACTCCGCATCAATTGCATAAGGTGCGTTTCACCCGCTTTCGGTGCGTTTCAGGTAGCGCTGCAACGCCTCCGATGGCACCCATATTTCGTCGAGACCTGTTGTGGGCTTGGTTGGCGCGGCGCTCGACGTAAGTGCAATCCGAATAACGCCGTCTGCATCGACGCTGACCGCACTTGCGCCGGCTTCCTTGGCGGCGCGGATCGCGCGAGCCAGGTCTGCTTGCGTAACCTTTGCCGGACGCCGCGGCATGACCTTTCTCCTAAGTGTGACATTCAGCGCGTTCAAGCTGCGCGTTTCCCGTTTCGCGACGCCGATCATTCCGAGTTGCGAGCACAGCGCGTTTGGCATCAGCTTCAGCGTCGGTGACCGCGAAATCGAGGTAGGAATGGGAAGAGAGCGCCGCGTTGATGTATTCAACCACGGCGGTCGGTAGTCACTCTAGAGAAGGCAGATAAAACTTGGAGTATCGTGAGATAGTTGAAAGAGCCGAAATTCATCGTGAGCAAGCGAAGTCGAAGAAGAAGATATCGATCATTTTCGCTTGATCGGCCTACCTGCGATAGTTTCGCAGTTTCTCAGAGATTCCTTTAGCGCTTCCAATGCTGCGGCCTTGAGACATCGGGGGCGGGCCGACCTCGTACATGCCCCAACGTTTTCTCGCGGCGGACCGGGACGCACCAATTTTCAGGCGGCAGCTAGATGAGCGCAGTCATGACCGTGTGCACTCCTCATTTCGTATGCGCTACGTGTGCACCGAAAGATCAAGGCGACTACAGCGGAGTGCAACTTCGGCAAACTCAGAGTGCACGCATTGGTGCTTCGGCCCGCTAAGGGGATCCCGTAAATCCTTGAAATGACGGGAGTCCTGCATTTCTGTAGCTCCGATGATGGATTGGAGCGAGAGTACAAGCTTTTCAGTCGGTTAGGGGCTGGCGTGTGCACGACGTGTGCACCGAGAGATCAAGAAAGATCCATCGGAGGCTAGCGTCGGTGGTCCTTTGTCGGAGCTATGCGCGACGTCCGCAAAGCGTTGGCGCATAGAGTGCGGGTGCGCTGCGTAGGCTGGACACCCTGCGCAGGGTCCAAGATGCCTAGTAATCTCGCGAGCAGGGCTCAGCGTCCGTCAATGCCGAGATGTCACGTGGGCCAAAGCGAGAAAACAAAAACCGACGTCGGCGGTTCGAGTCGCTCCAGGTGACTCGACTCCCCGATGTTTCTGATAAACGCCAGCTCCTTGAACCATACACATTTGTCTAGACCACTAGCGGAAGGTTCGGCCTGAATGCTCGCCCACACGCGAACTCAAGATTGGCGATAAAGTCGGCACATGCGGTAGCTCGATCTCCGTGCCGAGATCCTGTCTGGTGCTGTGTTCGAGATAGAGTTGGCCGACCACCAACATGAGACCCGCGAAGAACAGCACCAGAGCAACCGTCATGAGGTCGCGATAATCGTCCATCGCTGATCTACCAACGTTGCCAAACTGTCGAATACAGGGTCTCAATGCCTTTGGGCAGCTGTGTGCTCTCTCGTGAACGGCTTTGACGAACTGCCTTGGTCGAGGCCTTTAACGGACGGGCCACTATCGCGGCTGCCGCGCTCGTGGCAGCCGATAAATCATGCGGCGATGCCGCGCGTACCGGACGGAATGCAACAGGCGAGCCAGGTATAGGATCGTCGCCGGCACGCTTAACAAGCCCCCGTGTGACGAGGTTTGCCAGGGCAAGGAGAAGATCCTTCGCTTGCTGCTGCATGCCAATATTGGCAGCAAGGCTCTCAAGGGTGATCGCGCGACCGTCGCCACCGTGACGTTCGAGGAGCTTGAACAGCCTGCGCTCGAGCTGCTGCGGATCGTTTGAGATTGCGTTCTTCATGTATTTCTCTCTGAATCTGGCCACGCGAGCTCGCTCTGCCATCAGGCGTCCACCCGCAGTTCGGTGCACGCTGGTAGCTGAGCGAGGAGACCCCCGCTGACTAGCAGGCGAGTGAACTCAGGCCGTTTGCTGGTTCAGGAGCTTCTGGTTGTCGTTGACGGCTTGGATCGGTATCTGCCACGGCTTCATCGCTTCGGGGAGTTCACGTACCAGCTCGATCTTGAGCATTCCGTCTTCAAACGAAGCGCGCTTCACTTGCACGTACTCCGCGAGATTAAACTGATGCCGGAATGGACGCACGGAGATACCCTGGTACAAGTATTCGTGGTCTCCCTTATCGGCCTTTCGGCCTTCAACCGTGAGTACGTTTTGCTCCGCAGTAATGGTTATTTCATGCGGTGCAAAGCCGGCTAGCGCGAGGGAGATCTGATAGTGATCCTGGTCGGCCCGCTCAATGTTGTAAGGTGGGTAGTTGTCGGCCGTCCATTGGACGGAATCCTCGAGCAGATCAAACACGCGATCGAAGCCAACGGTCGAACGCCTCAGGGGGCAAAATCAAAGGTGGTCATAGCCACATCCTCCACTTGAGCAACATGGTTTATAAGCGCCGGACACCGCGTCCGGCGCCCAAAAACCGGACCCTCGACAGGCGTCCGGTGCAGCGCGATCCGCACCGCACTCTTCGAATTAGAACCCACTGGTTAGGTTTCAAGAGAGGTCCGCCGCCGCTGGTGCAAAGCCTGCTCAATTTCGCTTTCGGCGGCCGCAGTCGAGATACGTCCACGCCCGTGCGAGTGCGGCAGCCATTCCCTCCGCGTACTCGCCCCCTGGACGTTGAGATCTACGAGCGGGCCGAACGCGCAGAAGTCAAAGTGGCGGTCGACGGCTTACCAGGGGCGAAGCCTCCGCCCAGGCGGACTGCCGCAGTCGACATCGCCCGACGGGGCTGCGTCCGGCTCCGTCAGGACCTCGTTGAAACCAATGCCACGCCAGAGTGTTTGGTGCAGTGCCGCGCCAACCGCCGATTATCCGGTCGGTTCGAGGAAGCTGCTCCCGGGCCCTTTGCATCGAGTTTCTGCATGACCAACAAAGCTCGCTTCAATGTCGGATATACCATCGCCGCGATTTTCGCGATCTTCTTCATCCAATATCTTATCGCAACGGCCACACAAATTGCCGTCATTCCCTACAGCGAATACCTGCAATTACTGCATCAGGGGAAGATCGATGCGGTCGGCATTTCCGATCGCACCCTGCAGGGCACACTCAAGGAGCCCCTGCAGGGCGGCCAGAAGAGATTTGTGACCACGCGTGTCGACCAGGACGTGGCGCAGGAACTGGAGAAATACAACGTCCGCTTCACCGGACAAATCGAGAGCACCTTTCTGCGCGACCTCCTCTCGTGGGTGATGCCCGTGCTGCTTTTCTTCGGGCTGTGGTGGTACATCGGCCGTCGCGTGGCTGAAGGCGGCGGCCTTGGCGGCGGACTGATGGCAATCGGCAAGAGCAAGGCCAAGATCTATGTCGAGTCCAACACGGGCGTCACCCTTGCCGATGTCGCCGGTGTCGACGAAGCCAAGGACGAGCTTCGCGAGGTCGTCGATTTCCTGAAGAATCCCACCGATTACGGTCGGCTTGGCGGTCGCATGCCGAAAGGTGTGCTGCTGGTTGGTCCGCCCGGCACGGGCAAAACCTTGCTGGCGAAGGCGGTTGCAGGCGAAGCCCGAGTTCCGTTCTTCTCGATCTCGGGTTCGGAATTCGTGGAGATGTTTGTTGGTGTCGGCGCGGCACGGGTGCGCGATCTGTTCCAGCAGGCACACGAAAAGGCACCAGCAATTATCTTTATTGACGAGCTCGATGCGCTTGGCCGAGCGCGTGGCATCGGTCCGTTTGCTGGAGGTCACGACGAGAAGGAGCAGACGCTCAACCAACTATTGGTCGAACTCGACGGCTTCGACTCGCGATCGGGGCTGGTCATCCTCGCGGCAACCAACCGGCCTGAAATCCTTGACCCTGCGCTGTTGCGCGCCGGCCGCTTCGATCGTCAGGTGTTGGTCGATCGTCCGGACAAGAAGGGGCGCATCGAGATACTCAAGGTCCATATGAAAAAGGTGCGGCTCGCCGGCGACGTCGAGCCGGAGTCGGTTGCAGCTTTGACACCGGGATTTACTGGCGCCGATCTGGCTAACCTCGTCAACGAGGCCGCACTGCTGGCAACCCGCCGCGGCGCCGAGGCGGTAAGCATGAGCGACTTCAATAACGCGGTGGAGCGCATGGTCGCCGGCCTGGAAAAACGTAACCGGCTGCTCAATCCCAAGGAACGTGAGATCGTCGCTTTTCATGAGATGGGCCACGCGCTGGTCGCGCTTTCCTTGCCCGGTGTCGATCCCGTGCACAAGGTCTCGATCATACCGCGTGGGGTCGGTGCACTCGGCTACACCATTCAGCGGCCGATCGAGGACCGATTTTTGATGACCAAGGAGGAGCTGGAGAACAAAATGGCCGTTCTGCTTGGCGGCCGTGCAGCTGAGCTCATCGTGTTTGGTCATCTGTCGACGGGAGCTGCCGACGATCTGCGCCGGGTGACCGACATCGCACGGAGCATGGTCACACGCTATGGGATGTCGGAGAAGCTCGGCAGCGTTGCCTATGACCGCGAGCCCGGCAATTTCCTAGCAGGCCCTGACCAGCCCTATCCAGTTCGCGAGCGTGGTTACGCGGAGGAGACCGCCGCAGCCATCGACCGCGAGGTAAAGGATACTGTAGATCAGGTCTTTCAGCGCACCCAAGGCATACTGAACACGCGGCGTCCGATCCTGGACCGCGCGGCAAAGAAGCTCCTGGAGAAGGAGACGCTGGAGCAGAGCGATATTGACCTGCTGATCCGGGAGATGCCGAAGGAAGGCCTCCGGGCGGTCTAACGGCGCGCTCATTTTCGCGCCCCAGCTAGAGCTGGTCCACCACCGCGTTGAGAACGTTACTTGAACTCGCCCCGGACAGTTCTAATTCACTGTATAGCCGAACCGAGGCTCGGCGAAGTGGACCATGACAAGGACAAGTGCGCAGAGCGCGTAGTAACTTGAGGGAAACGACATGAGAAAGCTTGCTCTTGCAGTCGTCGCGGCGGCAACGCTCCTCATCGGATCAGTTGCGCCGGCTTCGGCCCATTGGCGTCATCACGGCTGGGGCGGTCCGGGTATCGGTCCCGGGCTTGCTCTCGGATTGTTCGCTGGAACACTAGCGGCCGCCACCGCACCACCGGTCTATTATGGACCGGTCTATGGCCCGCCCTACTACTATGGCCGTCCGTACCGGGTAGTCCGCTATTATCCTCCGGTTTATCCGTACTGGTACTGGTGATGAAAAGAAGGCCCGGTTCCCGCCGGGCCTTCTTCCGGGGCGCGCGAGCGCAAAGGGACCTTGCAGGGTGTTCCTGCCCAGACAGCCGGTTACGGGAAGGAGCCGGCAGCATGAGGTGCCCGCGCAACATTGCAGGCGCGATATACGCCACCCGCCGACCGGGGATTCACAAATTTGAATCCCAACGCGATGATTTTTTGGGATGAACGCGGCGTTTGCCGACGAGACAGCGGCAGACCGCTCGGTCCCAGCTCGTTTTTCGATCCGGAAAAACCTCCAGGCTGGGGCCGATGTGGTCTGGTCCGGAGGCTCTCGTGAAAAGCTGCGGCAGTGCAGTCCTCCAGATTTGGCCCTCTGCACCGCCGGCTCTCTAGCCTCCAGGAGCCTGCTTCTTGATCCCAGGCGTTTGCGCGATCTGTGCCGAGAGAAAGTCGGTAAGCAAGCGCACTCGGGCGATGCCCAAACGTTCCGGTACGATCAGCATGTTCAGCGGAACGGAGGGTGGCGAAAATTCGGGAAGCACCACTTCGAGCTTGTTGGCGGCGAGGAGATCCTCGACCAGCCAGAGATGTGCAGGCGCTATCCCGCGTCCAGCTACGAGGGCCTCTCTTGCTGCAAGTCCATGATCAACGCGCAAGCGACCCCCGAATGGCACCACATGGCGTCCGCCGCGCTGACCATGCAGTACGAGTAGATCGCTGCCTGCGATATTAGACATCCTGACGCCTTCGTGATCTGCCAAGTCTTGCGGCCGTGCCGGCTTGCCGCGTTCGGCTAGATAGCTCGGTGCGGCGACGAGCATTCGGCGGGATTGGCCCAGCGCCTTCAGCTTCATCGAACTGTCACCAAGTGGCCCAAGCCGGAGGGCAATATCGACGCCTTCCTGCACGAGGTCGATGCGCTCATCCGTGAGGCTCAGATCAACCAGGATGTCCGGATGGCGGTCCTGAAAAGCGAAGATGAAACGGCTGACGTGCAGTACTCCGAAGGCCGCGGTGCACGAGATGCGTACCGTACCCGCTGCCGCGCCGCGTGTGCTGCGCGCTTCCTCGCCGGCCAAATCAACCTGGCGGAGGATCTGGACGCAGTGGCGATAATAGCGCGCCCCCTCTTCAGTCATCGTCACCCGGCGCGTGGTTCTGCTGAGCAGCGGCACGCCGACCGCGTCCTCCAGCTCCCGCAAATGGCGCGTCACCGTTGACTGCCCGACTTCCAGCTCGCGCGCGACGGCGGACAGATTGCCCCGCTCGGCGACCCGGACGAAGCTGCGCATGCGCTCAAGGGTGACTTCTGATTTATCCATTTTTCGGCACAATCATATCCATTGCTCACATCTACTAGATCGCGGCTTCGCGCGCCACCTGATCAGCGTCACTCATCAGGAGGTGCTGTCATGAAAGTATTGATTGTCTTCGCCCATCCGGAGCCGCGCTCGCTGAACGGCGCGCTGCTAGACGTCGCTGTCAGGGAGCTCAAGCGGCTCGGCCACGAGGTGCAGGTGTCGGATCTCTATGCCCAGGGCTGGAAGTCGGAGGTCGGCAGAGGGGACTTTCCGTCGCTCGGGCAAGGTAAACGGCTCAAGCCGGCCGCGGCCTCCAAGCAGGCTTTCGAGACGGGGACGTTGACCGGCGACGTGAAAGCCGAGATCGAAAAGCTGTTGTGGGCGGATGTCCTGATCCTGCAATTTCCATTGTGGTGGTTTTCGATGCCGGCGATCCTCAAGGGCTGGGTCGACCGGGTGTTCGCCTACGGCTTCGCGTATGGGGTCGGCGAACACAGCGACAAGCGGTGGGGCGATCGCTATGGCGACGGGACTTTGAAGGGCAAGCGCGCGATGCTGGTCGTGACTGCCGGTGGATGGGAGGAGCACTATTCCGATCGCGGCGTCAACGGGCCGATCGACGACCTGCTGTTCCCCATCAATCACGGCATTCTCTACTATCCCGGCTATGAAGTCCTTCCGCCCTTCGTGGTCTATCGCGTGGACCGGCTGGACGACGCCGGTTTTGCGCCTATTGCCGAAGAATTGCGTGAGCGGATGCGCGCGCTCGCGACCACCACGCCCATTCCGTACCGGCGACAGAATGGTGGCGATTACCTGATCCCGAGCATGCAACTCCGCGCCGGGCTAGAGGCTCCCGGCACAAGCGCATTCGCACTTCACCTCGATCGAGGAGGTCATAGCGAGCAGGAGAGTAGGCCTCAAGCGTCGGTCTCGTCCCTCGCCTCATCGGGCCGTGGCAGCTTGGCTTCCGACGAATTGGCTAGCTGATACGGGGAACAACCCATTGGGTTCGCAGTTCTTTTGGCGCCGCCGGCCTGAGTGCCGTTGGGCGCCTCAGGGCCCAGCTAAGCCAGGCGACACGGCGGCTCGTACCATTTTGCTCCATGGAGGATATGGATATGAAAGCTACCTGTGTCATCGCTTGGCAGTCGATCAGTCTCGCTCACCTCGGTGGGTCCCCGCGGCTGCGTCTTCCCTCTGGCCGCTCGTTAGAGCTCAAGAGCGGCGATGGCTTCTGAGGGAGGGCAAGTCATGTCAATCAAGTCAGCCCTCCCTGCCATCCATTCGGAAGCCGGGTTGTCCCGGTATCTGCAGGAGATCCGTAGCTTCCCGCTGCTCGATGCATCCGAAGAAGTGATGTACGCAAGGCGTCTTCGGGATTCTGGGGATCGCGAAGCTGCCTACCGTCTGGTGACGAGCCATCTGCGATTGGCCGCCAAGATCGCGCTGAAATATCGGCGCTATGGATTGCCCATCGCCGACCTCATCTCGGAAGCCAACGTCGGATTGATGCTGGCCGTCAAGCGGTTCGACCCTGAGAAGGGATTTCGCCTGGCGACCTATGCCGCTTGGTGGATCAAGGCGTCCGTGCAGGAGTTCGTCCTGAGATCGTGGTCACTCGTCAAGCTCGGCACAACGGCAGCGCAAAAAAAGCTGTTCTTCAACCTTCGAAAGTTGAAGAGACGCCTTGGTGCGCCGGACGATGGCGAGCTTTCGCCGGAGCAGGTGAAGCAGATCTCTGAACATCTTCAGGTTAGGGAAACCGACGTCGTCGAGATGAACGGGCGGATCCGTGGCGATATGACGCTGAACGTTCAGCTCAGTGACGAAGAAGGCGAACAATGGCAAGACAGGCTCGCCGATTCATCTCCTGATCCTGAAACCCAGCTTGTGGAGACCGGAGACCGTGAACGGCAGAAGGCTGCACTCTCGGAGGCGCTGAGTGCGCTCTCTCCGCGAGAACGCACCATCGTCGAAGCCCGTTACATGGCGGAAGAGCAAAGCACGCTTGACGATCTTGCCAATACCTTCGGGATTTCTCGTGAGCGTATCCGCCAGATCGAGCAGCGTGCGCTGAAGCGCATCAAGACGATAATGTGCGCACGCCTTCCGGATATTGAGGCTGCTTCAGCAAGCGCATATTAGAAGCAGAACACGAAAAATCGTTGGCCGGCTGCTGATCGATGGATCAGCAGCCGGTGCAGATATCAGGCACGATGGCTTCCGCCGAGAATTCACGGCCCTTGCCGCCATCGGACCTTGTCCTTGCGGGCTTGCCCCGCGGCTGGCCGCTTTGATTGCTGACAAACTGCTTAACGGCGGCGTCGGGGCTTCGCACTGCTCGCGACGAATCCGCCTCTTTCGCCTGCAGCGATACCACCATCCCGAGTAGAGCAGCAAGTACCAATAAAGTCCGCATCTCTGGTTATCCTCCTTTCGAAGATGCCCAATTTGCTGCGCAGAGCTTGCTCCGCAGCCGAGAAAACATCTCGGTTTGATGATCTAAGTTTTCAACGTGCGGCGAGCGATTCTGGACACGGCGACGACTCCGGGTGCAAGCCGCGAGCGATAGCCACGAGCCGGCCTTCGCCATAAAAATTTTCTTCCTTCCTCTTGAAAGTAGATCCCTCGCTCCTAGGTGCTTTTTCGCCCGGGGGCCGTTACGGACCCGGATTTTGGACATCGCTGAACCTACCCAAGGAGGATGTGCATGCATTTCCGTCCCTTGCACGATCGCGTGCTCGTGCGACGTCTCGACGCCGAAGAGAAAACCGCCGGCGGTATCATCATTCCAGACACAGCAAAGGAGAAGCCGCAGCAGGGCGAGATTGTCGCCACTGGCCCAGGCGCACGCAACGAGCAGGGCCAGCTCGTTCAACTCGACGTCAAGCCCGGTGACCGTGTCCTGTTCGCCAAGTGGTCGGGCACGGAGGTCAAGATCGACGGCGAGGAATTCCTGATCATGAAGGAGAGCGACCTTCTAGGTGTTGTCGACACGACAGCGACCGTCAAGAAGGCAGCTTAGCGCGCTGACAGTCATAGAGGAAAGGAGAGATCAAAATGGCTGCCAAGGACGTGAAGTTCGCAACCGAGGCCCGAGAGCGCATGCTGCGGGGCGTCGACACACTGGCAAACGCGGTGAAGGTCACACTCGGTCCGAAGGGGCGTAACGTCGTGATCGAGAAATCGTTCGGTGCGCCGCGCATCACCAAAGATGGCGTAACCGTCGCCAAAGAGGTCGAACTGGAGGACAAGTTCGAGAACATGGGCGCGCAGATGGTCCGCGAGGTCGCCTCAAAGACGAGCGATGCAGCCGGCGACGGGACCACGACGGCGACCGTGCTCGCTCAGGCCATCTTCAAGGAAGGCAGCAAATCCGTCGCCGCCGGCATGAACCCGATGGACCTGAAGCGGGGGATTGACCTCGCTGTCGAGGCCATCGTCACCGATCTGAAATCCCATGCCAAGAAAATCACCGCCAATGACGAGATCGCCCAGGTCGGCACAATCTCGGCCAATGGTGATACCGAGATCGGCCGCTTCCTGGCCGACGCCATGAACAAGGTCGGGAATGAGGGCGTGATCACCGTCGAGGAGGCCAAGAGCCTGCATACCGAACTCGAAGTGGTCGAGGGCATGCAGTTCGACCGCGGTTACATCTCGCCCTACTTCGTCACGAACCCCGAGAAGATGCGCGTCGAACTCGAGGATCCCTACGTTCTGATTCACGAGAAGAAGCTGTCCGGCTTGCAGACCATGCTGCCGTTGTTGGAGCAGGTCGTTCAGTCCGGTAAGCCGCTCCTGATCATCGCAGAGGACATCGAAGGTGAAGCGCTTGCGACATTGGTCGTCAACAGATTGCGTGGCGGACTGAAGGTCGCGGCCGTTAAGGCACCTGGCTTCGGCGATCGCCGCAAGGCCATGCTGGAGGACATCGCGATCCTGACCGGCGGCAACGTCATCAGCGAGGACCTCGGCATCAAGCTGGAAAACGTGACCGTGAAGATGCTCGGGCGCGCCAAGAAGGTGGTCATCGACAAGGACAATACCACCATCGTCGGCGGCGCGGGCGCCAAGAAGGATATCGAGGCGCGTGCCCAGCAAATCAGGCTCCAGATCGAGGACACAACCTCCGACTACGATCGCGAAAAGCTGCAAGAGCGCCTCGCCAAGCTTGCCGGAGGCGTCGCCGTGATCCGGGTGGGCGGTGCGACGGAGGTCGAAGTCAAGGAGCGCAAAGACCGTGTCGACGATGCGATGCATGCGACCCGCGCAGCGGTGGAGGAGGGCATTCTCCCCGGCGGCGGGGTGGCGCTTCTGCGGTCCCTCAAGGCGCTTGACGGCATCAAGACGTCAAATGCCGACCAAAAGGCCGGTATCGATATCGTCCGCCGTGCAATCCAGGTGCCGGCTCGCCAAATCGTGCAGAACGCCGGCGAGGATGGCTCACTGGTCGTCGGGAAGCTTCTGGAGCACCACAGCTACAATTGGGGCTTCAACGCGGCCACTGGCGAGTACGAGGACCTGGTGAAAGCCGGCGTGATCGATCCTGCCAAGGTCGTCCGCACCGCCTTGCAGGACGCCGCGTCGGTCGCTTCGCTTCTGATTACCACCGAGGCTCTCGTGGCCGAGAAGCCGAAGAAGGCCGAACCGGCTCCGGCCGCTCCCGCCATGGACTTCTGAACGAGAGAGCCCGGCCGATCAAGGCCGGGCTCCACCGATGAGAGGAGAGAAGACCGCTTCCAAAGATGGAGTGTCCCATGAACAAGCCTAATCGTCGTCGGCTCAGGATGAGGCAGGGCGCGATCCACTGGTTCATGTTCCACCTGAGCTTTGTCACCATTGCCGGGATCTGCTTTCGAACGATGGGAGGAGTATAGATGCTGAGCCATCACCATACGTTCTCCGCCCGGACAAAGACCAACCGCAATCTGCGGCGACACCTGCTCGCTCTGCTTATGGGCAGCGCAATGTCCCTGACCGCCTTCGGTGCTTACGGCCTGGAAAGCCCGCACGGGGCCGTGGCCACGCAGAGTGCGTTCACTGGACTGCCACTGCCGCCAATCCCGTATCTCGACACGATGCCGTGGTTGAAGTGGCAGCCTGCGGCGGCAACGATGAAGATCGACATCTTGCTGCCGCCGACCTCCGCGCCGACAGGTATTTGGCCGCAGCCGACGCCCCATCCCGCCGGACTGGTGGCAGCAAGCTGAACGGCAGTGAGCGGCCTGCGAAGGCCGCTCGCTACCTTATGCAAGGTCATCAAGAGCGAGCGACAATCATGCTTGAAGCGAATTCAGCGAGGTATTCTGTGCGCGGGAACTCCGATGCAGCCTCAAGCACAGCAGTCGAGCTTGGCGTCCGCGACTTCCTCATCAGAGGCTGTCAGAAGGTGATCGGTCACTACGAGCGCCTGCTCTCAACTGCGAGGAGCGAGCAAGAGCGCCAGCTCTATCAAGCCCGGATTGAGCGAGAGCAGCGAGTGATGGATGTCCTACGCCAGGGCGCTCACCCGGATCGCTTGGCCGCGTAGTCGCTGAGCCATCAGGCGAGGCTCGATCAAAAAAAGCGCACAGCCTCTTGAATTCACGAGCGTCAATTCTAGTTCGTTTCTCGACCGCAACTGCGGTGTGTCGAGCGCCAGGCCGGGCTCGGCACGAGGCTGGACCGGGTGTTCGACGATAATCGAAACTCCGATCCGGCCTTGCTTCGTATCCATATTGCTCTCTGGAGGACTTGGCTATGAGGACACTTGATTTCGCACCACTTTGGCGCACCACGGTCGGCTTCGATCATCTGGCCGACCTCGTCGACGGCATGTCGCGCCAGCCGACCGAGGACAACTACCCGCCGTATAATATCGAGCGGTCCGGCGAGGACCACTATCGAATCACGCTGGCGGTGGCCGGCTTCGACGCCAACGATATCTCCGTGACGGCCGAGCAGAATGCTCTCACGATCGAAGGCAGGAAGTCCGACGGTGTTGCGCGGGAGTATCTCTATCAAGGTATTCCAGCGCGACCGTTCCGGCGTGTCTTCAGCCTTGCTGACTACGTTCAGGTGAAGCAGGCATCCTTCCGGGACGGGCTCTTGATCATTGATCTCGTTCGGGAAATTCCGGAAGCGATGAAGCCGCGTAAGATCCAGATCGGAAGTGGAGCGGCGGCTTCGGCGCAGATTGAGCAGAAGAAGGCCGCTTAGTAGCCTCGATCCATCGACGGGCGATTCTCAACGGAAGTCGCTCGCTCTCTGTCCGATCTCATCGAACGTGGGTAGCGACATCGAGCACGCCGCCACCTAAATCTCGAGCACCATCCCCTGGAAAGGAGTAATAGGGAGGCGAGCCATGACTAACGTAAAAATCGATGGCGGTGGTCTTCACCCATTCCTCCACCCTGCCGCTCACTATTTTTCTCCGGCAGAAGTCCTGAATGACAAGGAGCTCTCGACGCCTGAGAAGCGGATCATCCTGTCCTCGTGGGCGTCGGACATGTACGCCGTCGAATCCTGTCCCGACCTGCGGGAGGTCCCCGGAACGGGCCACGCTGTGAAGTTGGCAGACATACTGGCAGCGTTGCGGCAACTCGACGGAGACGGCGATGATGATCCGCCCCGTGGCGGTGGCGTCCCCATGCGGATGCGGCGGCCCTGGGCCGCCGCACAGCGGAGGTCCCTGCGATGATCACGGACGCTGTCCTAGGCATCGTGCTGCTCGGTCATGCCGCGGCGTTCTGGGCAATTCCGATCGTAGCATTGCAACGGGCGATTCTGCCGCTGCCTGGTGATCCCATGCGAGGGTGATTGAATGTCAGGACAACGAACAATATTGGCGTGGCTTCTGTTTGTTGTGCTCTCCGCTTCTCATCCGGCAGTAGCTCAAGTGCCGGACCAGAAGACGGGTGGTTCTGTGCCAACATTGGCGCCCGTGGTTCGACAGGTGACACCGGCGGTCGTGAATATTTCCGTGCACGGCCGTGTTCGCGAGGACAATCCACTTTACCGCGATCCGTTCTTTCGTGAGTTCTTCGACATTCCCAAGCAGGTCGAGAAGGAAATCAATTCGACGGGTTCGGGCGTCATCGTCGATGCCAGGCGCGGCTATGTGTTGACCAATAATCACGTTGTCGAAGGCGCTTCAGTCGTTCAGATAACGACCAAGGATGGCCGGCAGCTATCTGCGAAGGTGATCGGGCGCGACGCGCCGACTGACGTCGCAGTGCTGCAGATCCCAAACCCTGCCGGCCTTCAGGGGCTTCCTTTCGCCGACAGTGATGCGCTTGAAGTCGGGGATTTCGTGCTTGCGATCGGAAATCCCTTCGGACTCGGCCAGACCGTTACGTCCGGGCTCGTCAGTGCGCTGGGTCGGACTGGCTTGAGCAAGGAAGGCTACGAGGACTTCATCCAGACCGACGCTGCGATCAATCCAGGAAATTCCGGCGGCGCATTGGTGAATCTTCGCGGCGAGTTGGTCGGCATCAACTCCGCAATCATTTCGCCGGGCGGAGGGAATGTCGGGATCGGCTTTGCAATTCCCGCGAATATGGCCCGGCTAGTTATGGAGCAGATTGTAGCTCAGGGACACGTTGAGCGTGGCCGCATTGGCGTTTCACTGCGCGAACTCCAACGGTCGACCAACCAAGGCCGCAACGAAGGGGCGGTGATCGCGGAGGTCGCGCCAGACTCTCCGGCTGAAAAGGCCGGCTTGCGAAGGGATGATATCGTGGTCATGGCAGATGACCGTCCGATCCGCACCGCGTCACAACTTCGTAACAAAATCGGCCTTGCACGCGTCGGTCAGGATGTGAAGCTTACCATCGTGCGAGGCGGCCAAACCAGTTCTGTGGTCGTGAAAGTTGCTCCGCCCATCCAGGCAAGCAGTACATCCACTCGCCTTTTGCGCTAATGCGAACGGGTGCGAGACAATGCGGCCGGTCCACAGCCAAATCCTCAGGTGAGCAATGCCCTGGCCGACCCTATTGGCACAAAGCCGCCCATCTGCATTTAGGGAAGCCACCTAACTTGCTCAATCTTGTAACTCTTGTCGCCTCCTGGGTTCTCGACAGCTACGACTGCACCCTGGGACTTACTTATCAACGCCCGTGCGAGGGGTGAGCGGACTGAAATCTTGCCTCTGGCCGCATCAGCTTCCGGCTCGCCGACGATGTGGCAAATTCGCTCCTCGCCCGTATCCTGATCCGTCAGTGTGACCGTCGCGCCGAATTTGACGATTTCACCGGAGAGCTTCGAGACGTCGATGACCTCTGCACGTGCAAGTTTGGTCTCCAACTCGGCGATGCGAGCCTCGTTGAGGCCTTGCTCGGTCAGCGCAGCCTGATTATCCGAATTCTCAATGAGATTGGGCTCGTCCGCGATCGCGTGCTGAATACGCTCGGCCAGATGAGGCCGCGCAATTCGTATGCGGTTGGCTAATTCGTTCTGAAGAGCGGCATAACCGGCCGCAGTCATAGGGAGGGTTGGCATCGCATTCGCTACCGAGTTTCCTAAGAGCGCTGCCGAGAGCGGAGAACGGCTGCGCTGATATCCGCCGGCCGACGCGAACTCGGTGCTATTCGGCTGGCAACTATGCTGAACATCGCCTGTTCCCAGAAGCGCCTGTGCCCATGGCGATCAACCCTGCGCTGGACGGATTGCTCCATAGCAATCCCTTGGCGTCGGAGGAACTGACGTTCCGGTCGCGAGTTGCTTGATGCTCGCCTTCTCCCTGCGTCCCTATCGCGCGAAGAGGGGCATCGGCTTGCCGCCGCACCGCTTCCAGCTTGGCTGAGAGTTCCCGCGAGCACGCACGCCTCGTGCCGTGCAATTGCTGCGCGGCTGCCAACGCGGGCTGATGTCCCAGCTCAGAAGCACCGGATGCGAGGAGAGTAAGTACCCGAATGTGCCAAGCCAACACACGCGCCCAGCGGCACTCGCTGCCATCGATACCCCGATCAAAAACGTGACCGCCCACCCGTGGCTCGAACACCGTCTCTGCGATGGGAACAGAGAGCAGATTGTGCTCGCGTGGCTTGAAGCTGCCGAAGTCTTCAGTGAAAACCTTGAACGCGTGCTCGATAGGAGCATCAACTACGATTGATTGTTTGATGGGTGCGGCCGATATGTGTCTGCTCATGCTAGTCCTCTCGTGATTTCTCGACAGCTACCTTGTAAGCCGGTCAAAGGGGCTGAATGCACGCGCCGACAGGCTTGGGTCGATGGTCCCTCCTTGACTGTAGGGTTGGTGCTGACAGAGCGCGCTTTTGGGTTCGCTCCCTGACAAAATTTTGCGCGGGCCGTGTCACGGCACCTGCGTCCACCTCGTCAGTGTTTTTGATGGATAAGACGGGTCACTGCTGTGACAGCGGTCGAGGGAGAGCATTCGGTGAGAGCATCCTCAGCGTGTTGTTCCCCTTTTTTGAGCGGTTCCCTTGTCGCGATCGTTTCGTCCATCGAGGAAGTTACCTCGAATTGTACCAGCGTGGAGATGCCCCAATGACGGACGATCGCGTGACCATCGTCGTAGGAGAGAGTGTTGCTGACGTGCGCATGAATCGTCCCGAAAAGATGAATGCTCTGGATCCCTCCATGTTCATGGCCCTCGCCGAGGTGGGTGAGCGGCTCAGTCGCGACATAACAGTTCGAGCAGTCGTGCTGTCTGGCGAAGGCCGTGCCTTCTGCGCCGGCCTGGATCTCGAACGGCTCGATGCAATTTCTCGAGGCGAAAGCTTGCTGCCGTTTGCGGATCTTACTCAAGCGTCCCACGGAATCGCCAACTGGGCTCAACATGTCGTCTGGTTATGGCGACAGCTTCCCGTGCCGGTGATCGCGGCAGTCCATGGCCTGGCGTTCGGTGGCGGCTTCCAGATCGCTGTCGGTGCGGATATTCGCTACGTGGCGCCGGGAACCAAACTGGCGGTGCTCGAGTCGAAGTGGGGCCTCGTGCCCGACATGTCGGGCACGCAACTGATGCGTCACCTTGCTGCGGAAGATGTCGTCAGGGAGCTGACCTATACCGGTCGAATCTTCGGTCCTGAAGAGGCTCTTTCTTACGGACTCGTCACGCATGTGGTCGAAGATCCCCATGCCGCCGCTATGGAGACCGCACGTGAAATCGCCACCCGGAGCCCGTTCGCAATCCGCGCCGCGAAGCGGCTCTTGAACGAAGCCGTTGCTTGTGATGCAGGGGCCGGTCTCGCGCGCGAGAGACGGGAGCAACACGCCCTGATCGGCTCTCCGGATCATATCGAGGCTGTTGCTGCGAACCTGGCCGGTCGGCCACCGAGATTTGCAGATCCTGAAGCGTTACTCGCGCCACGCGGTACTTCACCCCGGTCAGTCGATCCTGTCGCGCAACCGGACCCAGAAGCGACAGTCTGATCAGTATCGCCGCCGAATGTTACCCGCCGAAGCAGGTCAATGACATTCACGAAAGCAGCGCGGCAGGGCGGCGTACTTGAATAGTCAGTACGCAGGAAGAGGTGATTGTAATGGATTCGACAATCAAGGTCGCTGTCGTCTATCACAGCGGCTTCGGCCACACGAAAAAGCAAGCCGAAGCAGCACGAGACGGAGCTGCAGAAGTGCGGGGTGTCCACGCACTGCTCATGGACGTAATCGAAGCGCAGCAGCGGTGGATCGACCTTGAGGTGTGCGAAGCCATCATATTCGGTGCGCCGACCTATATGGGAAGTGCGTCGGCGGAATTTAAGGCGTTTCAGGAAGCCACGTCCCGGCCCGTCCTGGCCAAGGGCTTCGCCTGGTCCGGAAAGCTTGCTGCAGGTTTTACAAATTCTGGAGCCCGTTCCGGAGACAAGCTCTCGACTCTTGTACAGCTATCGCTATTTGCTGCCCAGCATGGGATGCATTGGATCAATCTAGGGCTTCCTCCCGCCAATAACTCATCTCAGGGATCGGATGAAGAGCGGAACCGGCTTGGAATCTGGCTTGGAGCAGGAGCCCAATCCAACGTGGATCAGGGTCCAGGTCTGGCGCCGCCCCGATCAGACCTGGACACCGCCAGGTTCCTTGGCCGGCGGGTGGCCGAAACGGCATGGCAATTGGCCAGGGGAAGATCGATGTCTGAACGGGCTGGATCCTGGGACGATATCCGTTAACACCCTGCAGTCGAGCTTCGCTGGCGAAGATGACGGCGTCGCCGGAGGGAGAAGCGGAGCGGCGCCTGGCAATCCGCATGAGCCTGGAACGTTTTGCAAAGCAGCCCTGTTTTTTCCAGGCAGTGCACATGTCACGATCGATGCCGTCGGTCGTCTCTTTGTCATTAGTCAGTCAAGGAGGCCGCCAAATGAAACCCCGCATCAATCTTGCAAGCCCGAATGAGGGCATTGAGGCTATGCGCGCCGCCAATCATTGGGCGGCGAGCCTTCTCGATCCAAAGCTGGTCGCACTGGTCAAGGTGAGAGCTTCCCAGATCAACGGGTGCAATTTCTGTCTGCACATGCACAGCGGCGAGGCCTTCAAGCACGGCGAAAGTCCTACCCGGCTGCTCCTGCTGGACGCCTGGCGCGAGTCGGCGCTGTTCTCGGACCGGGAGCGGGCCGCGCTTGCGTGGACGGAGAGTTTGACGCGGATTGCAGAAACTCACGCGCCCGACGATGTGTTTGAAGAAGTGCAGCGACGCTTCTCGCAGGATGAGATCATCGCGCTCTCCGTTGCAATCGCGCTCATCAATGCCTTCAACCGCCTTGCCATAGGAGCGCGCGCTCACCATCCGGACGAACCCCAGGCCAGCTGAGTTTCAGCTTGATCACTTCCTCGGGAGTGCACCATGACGGACCCCTTACAGGAGCAAAGCTCGCCTGAAGAGAGCGGGCGCAGGGCGGCAGACCAGTTCGAAAAGCACCGTCGTTATTTGACCGGCTTGGCGTACCGGATGCTTGGCTCGTTGACTGAAGCCGAGGATGCTGTGCAGGAAGCCTACCTTCGATGGCACGGTACCGACAGGGCGAGGGTCGAGTCGCCGCGAGCGTTCCTGGCAAAGGTCGTCACTCGCATCTGTCTTGATCAGATGAAATCCGCCCGCGCAAAGCGTGAGACCTATGTCGGCCCATGGTTGCCGGAGCCCGTGCTGGATGCCGAGACCCTGGGGGCGGAGACGGCGAGCGACTATGCCTCCGATTTGTCCATCGGATTGATGCTGGCCCTGGAACGGCTTTCACCGCTCGAGCGGGCCGCCTTTCTGTTGCATGACGTCTTTGATGTCGAGTTCGAGGAGGTTGCCCGGCTGCTCGGACGCAATCAGGTAACGTGCCGGCAACTCGCCGCGCGAGCGCGTGCGCACATCCGGGAGTCGCGACCACGATTCGAGGTTGAACCTGACAAAGGAAATGAAATCCTCCAGGCGTTCATGACGGCCTATCGAACCGGAAATGTCGATGGCTTGGCGAATATCCTCTCAAACGACGCCGTGTTGTACACGGACGGCGGCGGCAAGCGACGAGCCGCTCTCAATCCGATTGTCGGACGCGTGAGGATTGTTGCGCTTTTCGCCGGTCTGGCGCGTAAGCGCGTGCAACCTGTTGTCGACCTGCGTCCTGCGATGATCAACGGGCTCCCTGGATGCGTGGCGACGCTGGCAAATGGAGAACTTCTTACCATTGCCCTCGAGATTGTCAGCGGCAAGATCGGCAAGGTTTATGTCGTTCGGAATCCGGACAAACTGACGCGTGTTTTCAACAGGGCAGGACCCCACGATGCTTGAGGCTGCCAACGGCCAAAGGAGATATGGGGCTGGCCTGCTACGAATCGCTAGCGTTGTCTCCGTCGCCATCTACCTCATTCCGGAAGGCGCTCACTTCTTTGAAATGTTCAATAAAGTGAAGATGTCGTCGGTCGACTACATGACGATGCAAAGGGCTTACGACGGGTGGGCGTTCTTTGGTGTGGCGATCGTCATCGCGGTTGGCTGCACGCTGGGCCATGCCGTCGCAATGTGGGACGTTCCCGTCGCCCGCTGGCTTTCGCTGGGGGCGCTTGCCTTGCTCATTGGCACCCAGGTCATCTTCTGGTGCTTTATCTATCCGATGAACGCACTCACACGGAATTGGACTGAGATACCGGAAAATTTCGGCGTCGTCCGCCTGCAATGGGAATATGGGCACGCGGCGAGTGCGGCGCTGACATTCTTGGCGTTGGTGCTGGCGCTGTGCGCAGTCCTGTCGGGAGTCCGGGGGAGCAGTCAACCCACGAGGAAAGTTTGACAAATGCAGGGTCGATCGTCCTCACAGCGGATCCAGAAGAGCAATATGCACTCCCTGCTCCTTCTCATCACGGCAGGGCTGGGGACGGCCGCGTTTATCGCCTTGGCCATTCTGGGGTGGGGTGGGCTGCGCCCGTTCTTTTCCCATGCACCACTGACGGTGCTGACAGTGGTTACGGTCGTGCTGACGATTGCATCCATGTTCACCGCCGGCAATTTGAGCCCGGGCGTGCGTGAGGATCGGTCGAACCGCTGGGTCCTTGCCGCTTTCGCGGTCCTCGGCATTCTGATCGGCTGGCTTCCGGCTCTCACGGACCGATTGGACTGGGGTACGATTGACGGCGACACAACGCGTTGGTGTGGCGTGGTTATCTATACGATGGGCGGAGTGCTGAGGCTGTGGCCCGTATTCGTCCTGGGCAATCGCTTCAGTGGACTTGTCGCGATCCAGCCAGAACACCGTCTCGTCACCACAGGGCCTTTATCGTCTCGGCATGCTTCTATGTGTCCTGGGCTGGGCCCTTGCGTGTTGCGATCGATGTTGTGAGCGGTACTCTCGGACAGGCCTTTGCAGCGCACGTTTGTATGGCGCTTCGGGCTGGCATCACAGCAGCCGAGATGCACGAGGCTTTGCGTGTGCTCGCCGAATACTCGACAGTAAGAGCCTGGGAAGGGACGATTTCTCTTGAAGGCGCTTTGCGATCCGCTCCAAGGTCTCAGGGCGGCCTGGTGTCCCCCGGAGAGGGGAGCTGCGAGCCCCGCACGGTAGCGAGCAAGGTCGAGGTCGAAAAATACGACAGGTCGGTTCTCAGCGAGGCGGACGCGAGCGGCGTTGCCATAGTCGAGACACGTCTGGTGGAAAAGTTTGTCGGCGGTATCGTCGGCGAAGGGAGGGCCACGCACTTGAGGCTCGAACGTTCCGACGGCACGGGCACCTTGATCTGCTACGAGCGCATCGCAGGCACAATCGGAGGCCTCAGGGGATCATTTCTGCTAAAGGCTGATGGGGCCATGGAGCCCGGCCCGGTCGTGCGAGGCCGTTGGGAGATCGTGAGCGGTTCGGGGACAGCAGAGCTCGAACGACTGAATGGCTATGCGGAGTTCTCGGCTGAGCGGGACGAGAGCTCTCCCACGGGATGGCGTGCCAGCACGTCCTTGACATACTGGCTCGACACCTCACTCACCGTTTAATGCTTCTGGAAGCACGGCGATGCTTCAATCGATAGCCGACAATATCTGGATAGCGGATGGGGCGGACGTGACCTTCCACGGATTTCCGTATCCCACCCGCATGGTGATCGTCAGACTTTCGGACGGTGATCTCTGGATCTGGTCGCCGATCGAACTCAATGAAGAGCTGCGCGCGGAACTGGCTAGCCTCGGTCCCGTGCAGCATCTCGTCAGCCCGAACAAGCTTCACCACCTCTTCCTGTCACGGTGGCAGGAATGCTTCCCCCAAGCACATCTTTGGGGGCCAGCGTCAACGATCGGCAAGCGACCCGACCTGGCCTTCGAACGCAGCCTGACTGATCAGTCGCCGGCCGCCTGGAGCCGTGACATCGATCAAGCCTGGTTTCGCGGCTCGCCGCTGCTGGACGAGGTCGCATTCTTCCATAGGGCATCCGGTACGGCGATTTTCGGCGACCTCGTCCAGGCCTTTGGCGAGGATTATCTCAGGACCAAATGGAAGCCATGGCAACGATGCCTGGCGCGTCTGTCGGGCATCACTGCACTTACCGGTGCGCGTGCGCCGCTGGATCTCCGTCTATCATTTCTCGACCGCCGTTTGGCGCGCAAGGCGCGTGCGAAGGTGTTGAACTGGCAGCCAGAGCGCGTCGTGATGGCACACGGGCAGTGGCAGCGGAATGGCGGATCTGTGTTCCTTGCGCAATCCCTATCTTGGATGGGTTGTGGTGATCCTGTTACCCGCAATGCCGCCCGTTGTGAGTAGATGGTCGTGACCGCCGCCACTGGTCGTGTGAATAATGATTGCGGATACAACGACCAATATATCGGTGCGATGCCCGGGGAGCTGAAAAGAAGAGCCCGACCAAGCCGTTCTCGGAGGCAGTCACCCATACAAGCCAAGGCCGCCCCAGGTGGCGGCCTCTTTTTTGAAAGCGTCGGTAAGTTATCGCGACCCGTCGATCGCATATCGTTTGACGATATCGATAGTCGAGCTTTCAAGCAAAGCTTCAGCCCCGCCATCAGCTGGTGGATAGATGAGCTTGGTATTGATTTTTCGCTTCAGGGCCTTGCCTTCCGCGCCAGTCAGCTCAACTCGTCGATCCCAACCCTGCGTCCTGACCGCGCCCGATCGACCGAGGTCCAGGCAGGTGACATAGTTCAGTTGAGAATACGGCACAGCGGGCATCCCAAGCAGGTCCCGCGCGGCGTTCTCGCCGGCAACGCGCCCAATCTGCAGGGCGTGTTGGCAGGATTGCAAAGCCCGATGTCCATCTCCAGTGTCGGCCGCCGCAGCGTCGCCTGCGACGAATACTTCCGGCGTGCCGGGAGCCCGGAGCTCTGCGTCGACGACGACCCGGCCGAGCTCATCTCGCTCGCCGGGAACATTACCCGTGAAGGGCGAGGCTCTCATGCCCGTCGCGAGCACGACGGCATCCGCCGAAAGAGCACTGCCGTCCGCGAAGCTTACACGGTTCGAAGCCAGCGCCGTAATTGTCGCGCCAAGTCGGAGCTCGATACGCGCAGACTGCAAGGCACGCTCGATCTCCGAACGCGGCCCAGGCCCAAGCTCAGGTCCGACCACGTCCGTGCGGTCGATCAAGACGATATGCATCCGTTCAGCAGCCTCGGCTGCGCCGTGCGCCACGAATCGGTCGCGCAGCTCGAGCGAAAGTTCGATGCCCGTAAAGCCCGCACCAACGACGACGAGGGTGGGGTCTTTCTTTTCGCGGGCGAGCTCGTTCAGACGCCGATCGAAAGCGATTGCTTCTGCTTGAGTGTCGACGGAATAAGCCTCTGCGGCGCCAGTCACTGGCGGACGACACATTCGACTGCCTGTGGCGACAATCAGGCGATCGTAGGTGAGGCAGGTGGCGTCATCGAGCGATACGATCTTCGCAGTCGTGTCCAGCCCGACCGCCTCTCCACGAACGAAGTTCACGTCGACCTTGTCCAGGTACGGAAGAACATCGACCGCGAGAGTGTCTGGCCTGGCTTCGTACAGTCGCGGCCTTATTTCCAGTCTTGGCTCTCTCGAAACAACAGTGATATCAGCTGCCGATTTCGCAACTCGCCGAGCCGCCATCGCTGCCCAAAAGCCGGCAAAACCTCCGCCAATGACAAGAATATTCCTCGACATGCTCGCTCCCTTTCTGACCTTGGTCGGGCTTTCTCAAGTCATGACGAGTTAGAGCAGCTGGTTGTGACACTTCATCCGGCTGATTTTGGTCCTTACGGCGTCGGCGCCGCGGTCCGATGCTTGCGCAGACACGACATCGCAGGCCTCCACAGACGGGATCAAGAAGACGC
This sequence comes from Bradyrhizobium sp. NC92, assembly GCF_025200865.1. Lineage (NCBI taxonomy): Bacteria > Pseudomonadati > Pseudomonadota > Alphaproteobacteria > Hyphomicrobiales > Nitrobacteraceae > Bradyrhizobium > Bradyrhizobium sp. NC92. The sequence continues at coordinate 5,076,622 of NZ_CP104171.1, read as the reverse complement.
AGCGTGGCGACCTTGTTCGTGCCGGCGGTACCTGCTGCCAGAGCAAATTTGCATCGTAGGTAGTTGCAGGTGCATGTCACACTCGGCGGCTCGCGATCGTCTCGAGGTGAATTAGCCGGAGGAGACAGCGGCCCGTCGGACGTCTTGCCGCTTTGGGAGATGCGCGCTCGAGCAAAGAACAGATCGGTTTTGCCGATGAGCAGGACCTCCACCGGGCTCGTCAATTCGAACAAGAGACATGTTGGTAAAGGAGACACGGATGACAGGCGGTCCGGCAATGAACCTCCAAGAACTCACGGCAGCGAACGCTGCGGCAAACTTAAATCGGCTTTTCAGGTTCGAAGTCGTGTTGGCCGCCGACGGAGAGGCGGAGCTCCGAATGCCATGGAGCGATGATCTCACACAATATGCCGGCCATCTTCATGCTGGGGCTATCGCGGCGTTGCTCGACACGGCCTGCGGATTTGCCGCCGCGACTCTCATCGGGCCCGTGACAGCATCGCATTTCTCCATGAACTGTTTGAGGCCCGCAGTCGGTCGCGGTTTTATCGCGAAAGGCGCGACGGTTCGCGCCGGTCGCAAGCAAACCTTTGCTCGGGCAGAATTGTTTGCGGAGGACGGTTCCGGCAAACGGTCGCTGGTTGCGACGGGCGAAACGCTTTTAGTCGCGCTCGGTTAGGCCGCCGTAGAGCGATCGGCTATCGTTCGCAATGTGCGGCGCATCCGATGGACAGAAGGGCAGGCGTCGAAAGCAAGCCACACGCCAGCAGCCTTTGGTGCAAAACGCATTCAGGTGTGAGACCCAAGCCGGAGAAGGTCGAGAAGCGGCTCTCGGCGTCATGGGACGGGATGGGTCTGCTGGAGTAAAACCGGAGCTCGTCATTTGACCGATCCCTCCTTACGTATCTTACATCAACTCCTTCAGTGAACGGAAAGATGAAAATGCTGACCGGCGGATGCGCGTGTGAAAAGGTTCGCTATGAATGCACAGACGAACCTATTGTTCAATTGATGTGTCACTGTCGAAGCTGCCAACGGTCAAGCGGTACTGCGTTCTCTGCCTTCATGATGGTTGCGAGCGATAGGTTCCGCTATCTGAAGGCAGAGCCGGCCTTCTACGAAACCATTGCCGAAAGCGGTCGTCTATTCCGGAGAGGCTTCTGTAATCAATGTGGCAGTCAAATTTCTGCACATTGGCCGACAAGGCCGCAATTGCTGCTGCTTACCGTCGGCAGCCTCGATGATCCATCGAAGTTTGAACCCACGGCTGAAACTTGGCTCGCACGCGCACCTTCATGGCACCCTCTTCATCCCAGCACCGTCAAATTCAGGGAAGCTCCCACCGAAGGAGTGAGAGAGAAGATTGAGGCTTATTTTTCCAAACGCGCGCGGTCATAGTCTGTCTGCTTCGGTCAAAGCGACCCGCCGGAGTTGGCAGCCCATGGCGCGCAAAGCGGACTATGCGACGTTGTCAGCGGCAGTGCCGCAGAGAGTTCCCTCGCAGGTGCTCGCCGAGACCACTTGTTTGACGGAAGCTGCATTGGCGCTTCCCTTGGCCGTCCTCTCCTGCTCGGCAATGTTGGGATCGGTAGCGTCGGGCGACCATGTCGACCCCGGCTAAGCTATGCAGGCGATGTCGGTTCTGCGAGAGATCCGTCACCCCCAAACCGCTGGCAGATTGGACCGAGCGGCGCGTCGCGGCCTTCGCGGTCCCGCATACGGTCGGCCGAGCTAGGCCAGGCGTCCCATCGCCCTTTTCACTGTCAGAGCGGCGGATACAGGCACGGCGTGCACCCGATGTAAGCTTCGCCCCGCCGTTAGACGTTCGGACCCTCTTTCATCATCGTGACACATATGTCATTATAGAGATACAAATGTATGTGGCGGGCTCATGGCCCAGCCAGGGAGGTCTGCCCATGGGTAGGAAAATGGCAGTCGTCGCGGCCTTGTTCGGTGCGTTGACACTGGCTGGTCCGGCGCAGGCGCGGGTCGAGGTCCAGTGGTGGCACGCCATGAGCGGCGTCCTCGGCGACCGGCTCAATGAGCTGGTCGAGAAGTTCAACGCCTCGCAGGACAAGTACACGGTCGTCGCGGTTGCCAAGGGGAACTATGACGAGGTGACCAACGGGGTGATCGCCGCCTATCGCGCCAAGCGGCCGCCGGAGATGGTGCAGATCGCCGAGCGCGGTTACATGACCATGCTGCTGTCAGGGGCCATCGTTCCCGTGCAGGATCTGGTGGAGCAGAAGGGTTACAAGATCGACTTTTCGGACTTCATCAAGCCCGTGGCGAGCTTCTGGAGCTACAAGGGGCGGATGTCGGCGATGCCCTTCAACTCGTCGACGCCGATCTTCTGGTACAACAAGGATCACTTCCAGAAGGCCGGTTTCGACGAGCCGGCCGAGACCTGGCAGGAGCTGGAGAAGCAGCTCTACGCCATCAAGTCCAAGGGGATCAGCGAATGCGGCACGGTGCTGCCCGGCGATTTCTACTGGAGCCTGCTCGAGAACTACAGCGCGATCAACAATCAGCCCTACGGTACGCTGGCGAACGGCTTCGACGGGCTCGGCACCGAGTTCGTGTACAACAAGACGAAGGTTGTGTCGCAAGTCGCGCGGCTCAAGAAATGGCTCGATGACGGCGTGATGCAGATCGCGGGCCAGGGCTTCAGTCCCGAGCAATTGTTCACGTCGGGCCGGTGTTCGACCTTCGTCAATTCGACCGCATCGCACGGCAACATCGAGCGCAATGCGACCATCAGCTGGAGCGCCGCTTTCCTGCCGCACGAAAGCGACATCAATCCGCCTCTCAACAGCACCATCGGAGGCGGCGCCATCTGGGTCATGAAGGGGCTCACGCCGGAGCGCTACGAGGCCGTCGCGGCTTTTCTGGATTTCGTCGCCCAGCCGGAAACCCAGGTCTGGTGGCACGGCGCGACCGGTTATGTTCCGGCGACGAACCGCGCCTATGCGCTCGCGCGAGAGCGGGGTTATTACAAGGATCATCCGACCAGGGAGATCGCGGTGCTGCAGCTCTCGCGGGGCACGCCGAACGAGAATTCGCGCGGCTTCCGCTTCGGCAATTTCGTGCAGACGATGCTGGCCCAGCGCCAGGAGGTCGAGGCTGTGTTCGCCGGCCAGAAGCAGCCGCAGCAGGCCATGGATGACGCGGTCAAGCGGGGTAACGAGATCCTGCGGCAGTTCGAGAAGCTGAATGCCGGAAAGACTCCGGAAACCGAGCGTCCATGACGCTGCGCCTGTCCATCCCGTGGCGTGACGCGCGCGCGCCCGTGCTTTTGCGAAGGCACGGGAGCGGCGGGTCCAAGGCCCTGCCGGCGGCAGCCGCTGGCAGCTCGCGCAGGTCGGGGAAGACGCGGCGGCGCGAGGAGGCCGGACTGAAGCGCGCCAATTTCGGCGATGGTCCGGGCCTGCCGACGCTGCTGTTGCTGCCGCAATTGCTGATCCTGCTGTTCTTCTTCTTCATTCCGTCGCTGCGGGCGCTGATGCAGTCCGTCCTGCTCAGCGATCCCTTCGGCAATAACGTCCAGTTCGTCTGGTTCGATAATTTCAAGGCGCTGCTTGCGAGCAGCGACTACCGCCAGTCGATCGCGGTGACGTTCTGGTTCACGGTGGCGCAGAACGTGCTGACATTGGGCAGCGCGCTCGTGCTGGCTTTTGCCACGGACAGGATCGTACGTGGCCGCTCGGCCTATCGCACGATCATCCTGTTGCCCTATGCCATAGCGCCCGCGATCGCCGGCATCCTGTGGGCCTTCCTGTTCAATCCGGCGGTCGGCCCGCTCGCGCAGGTGCTGCACAGTTTCGGCATCGCATGGGACCCCAACCTCAATCCGACCGATGCGCTGATTCTGGTGACGCTCGCCGCGTCCTGGAAGCACATCTGCTACGACTACATCTTCCTAGTCGTGGGATTGCTCGCGGTGCCGGTCTCGCTGATGGAGGCCGCCGCCGTGGACGGCGCGGGACCGATCCGCCGCTTCGTCTCGATCGCGCTGCCGATGCTCGGGCCCACCATCTTCTTCCTCACGGTGATGAACTTCATCTATGGCTTCTTCGAAACCTTCGCCATCATCGATGCCGTGACGAAAGGCGGGCCGGCCGGTGCGACCCATATCCTGGTCTACAAGGTCTTCGTCGACGGCTTCGTCAATCTCGATCTCGGTTCTTCGGCCGCACAATCGGTTCTCTTGATGAGCTTTGCGCTGATCTGCACGCTGCTGCAATTCCGCTACTTCGACCGCAAGGTCAATTACGGGGTCTAGCCGCATGGTCGAACGCTCGCCGGTCCTCAACATGGTCTGCCATGCGGTCCTGATCGCGGGCGCGCTGATGGTCTGCGTGCCCCTGTATTTCGCCTTCGTGGCGGGCTCGCTCACGGTGGCCGAGGTGCAGAAGGTGCCGTTGCCGTGGCTGCCGGGAGGCCAGTTCTTCGACAATCTGCAGCTAGCTTGGAGCAAGGGCAATTTCAGCCGCACCTTCGCCAATTCGATCATCGTGGCGCTCGGCATCACGGCCGGCAAGATCGCGGTGTCGTTGCTCTCGGCCTTCGCCATCACCTACTTCCGCTTCCGCTACCGAATGCTCGCATTCTGGCTCATCTTCATGTCGTTGATGCTGCCGATCGAGGTTCGGATCGTGCCGACCTTCGAAGCCGTGGCCAATGCTGCGCTGCCGCTGCAATGGCTCCTGGAGACCCTGCATGTCGCGGATATCTGGACCTGGATCAGCGGGCATGAGGTCGCGATCGCGCTCGAATGGAACATGGTCAACACCTATCCCGGGCTGATCCTGCCGCTGATCGCCTCGGCCACTGCCACGTTCCTGTTTCGCCAGTTCTTCCTGACCATCCCGGAGGAGCTCTGCGAGGCCGCGAGGCTCGACGGTGCCTCGCCGCTGCACTTCTTCTGGAGCATCCTGCTGCCGCTGTCCGTCCCGAACATGGTGGCGCTCGTCATCATCCTGTTCCTGTTCGGCTGGAATCAGTATCTCTGGCCGCTGCTGTTCACGACCGAGAAGGACATGGCAACGGCGGTCATCGCGTTGAAGGGCCTGATCCCGCGCTCCGACAGCGAGCCGGCCTGGAATATTGCCATGAGCGGTGCGCTCCTCACGATGTTGCCGCCGGTGCTGGTCGTTCTGCTGTTGCAACGCTGGTTCATTAAGGGTCTTGTCGACAGCAGCAAATAGGGATTGATCATGGTTTTCATCGCCGGGCATCGCGGCGGACGCAATCTCTGGCCGGAGAACAGCCTGACCGGCTTCCGCAATCTGTGCAGGGAAGGGGTCGACGCAGTCGAGTTCGACGTGCATCGGAGTACGGACGGCGGGCTTGTCGTGATCCATGATCCGCTGCTCGATCGCACCACCTTCGAGACGGGACCGGTTGGCGCGCGCAGCCTGCGACAATTGACGGCAACGCGTCTGCGTGATGCCGGCGATGAGTGCATTCCGACCCTGGACGAGGTGCTCGATGTGTACAGCGAAACCACGCTCGAGCTGCATATCGAGATCAAGACGGATGCGCTTGGCAATCCCTATTCGGGCCTCGAGGCGCGGCTGATCGACCATATCAAGCGCCGCGGCCTGGAACGGCGCGCGGTCATTACCTGCTTCGCGCCGGGGGTGATCGAGACCGTTCGCCGGCTATGGCCGGAAGCGCGGGTGCTCGTTTCGCTCGACCGTCGCTCGGCGGAAATGATGGGAGGGATCGAGCCCGCGCTGGCGCAATTGGCCGACATTCCCGGCTGCATCGTCGCGGTCGAAAAGTCGCTGCTGGGCCTCGCCCTGCCGCTCGCCCTCAGGGTGCTCGGCTCGGAGCGCCTCGGCGCATGGGTGACCAATGAGCCGGAGGATATCGCTTACTGGCTCGCCCAGCCGGTGCGGCAGATCACGACCGATCGGCCGGATCTCGCCGTGAGTATTCGTCGCAGGCTCGAAACGATGCCGGCGCGCGCATGATTCCCCGCCGCCGCTTTCTCGTGGGGTCGCTGGCGAGTGCCGCCTTCGCTGCGCCCGCCGGCTTTGTGCGGGGAGCGCCGGTCTCGTTCAGCGCAGATCCCTTCACGCTCGGTGTTGCCTCGGGATGTCCGCGCCAGGATCGCGTCGTCCTGTGGACCCGCCTTGCACCGCAGCCGCTCGATGGCGGCGGGATGCCGAACACGTCAGTGGACGTTGAATGGCAGATCGCCGACGACGAGGCCTTCTCGCGCATCGTCTCCCGGGGCGTCGTGCGGGCCACGGCCGAGCTCGCGCATTCCGTGCATGCCGAGGCGACGGGTTTGCTGCCGGATCGCGTCTACTGGTACCGCTTCCGTGCCGGTCCGGCGCTCAGCCCGGTCGGACGCACCCGAACCGCGCCTGCGGGGTCGGCGCGGCCCTTCCGCTTTGCCTTCGCATCCTGCCAGCAATACGAGCAGGGCTATTTTGCCGCCTATCGCGACATGGCCGCACGGGATCTCGATCTCGTCGTGCATCTCGGCGACTACATCTACGAGAAATCCTGGGGATCGCGCCACGTCCGCCGGCACGGCGTCGGAATTCCGACGACGCTCGAGGAGTTCCGCAACCGCTACGCGCTCTACAAGAGCGATCCCGACCTGCAAGCGGCGCACGCCGCCTTTCCCTGGCTCTCGGTCTGGGACGATCACGAGGTGATGGACGATTACGCCAATGATCGCTCCTACACCGTGCGGGATCCGGAGCAGTTTCTGAAGATCCGTGCGGCGGCCTATCAGGCCTATCACGAGCATATGCCACTGCCGCCTTTGGCGCGCGCGCGGGGCCCGAACGCGACCATCTATGAGCACTATCGCTTCGGCGAGATGCTCGACGTGGTGCTGCTCGATGACCGGCAATATCGCTCGGCATCGGCGTGTGTCGGAAGTGGGCGGCCGACCTGGGTGCCAGACTGCGCAGGCCGGACCGACGAAGCGCGGACGATGCTGGGCCAGGAACAGGAGCAATGGCTCGATGCGCGCCTGCGCGATTGCGGCGGCCGCTGGACCATCATCGCGCAGCAGACTTTGATGGCGCAGGACAAGCGCGAAGGGGATGATGGCGCACGTTTCTGGATGGACGGCTGGGACGGCTATCCCAATGCCCGCCGCCGTCTCCTTGATTCGCTTACTGCGCATCACCGGCGCAATCCGATCGTGATCGGCGGCGACCGTCACGCCTTCTTTACCGCCGATCTCAAGCGTGATTACGCCCGCCCGGATGGCCCGACCATTGCGACCGAGTTTGTCGCTACGTCGATCACTTCCGACGGGCCGAGCGAGGCCAGCGTGCGCAAGGATTTGGTGGAGAATCCGCATCTGATCTATGCGCGTGGCGACAAGCGCGGCTATGCGACCGTCGAGTTCGACACCCGGCATTGCACCGTGGGATTCGAGGCGCTCGACGACGTCAAGGATGCTGCGAGCGCCGTGCGCCGATTGACGAGCTTTGTGGTCGAGGATGGCGTGCCGGGCGCAAAGGGCGCATGACGACATCCGCATGCCGCAGATTTGACGGCCAACGAAAGATCGCCTCAAATGCTTCGACATCTGATTGTGCCTTGAGGCCGCTGGGGGGGCTGCGCCGTGACTGACCAAACCATCCTGCGGGTCGCCTGGCTCTACTACATGGAGAACCTAACCCAGGCCGAGATCGGCGAGCGCCTCGGGCTGACTCGCGCCCGCGTCAACCGCATGCTGTCGGATGCGCGGCAGAGCGGCATCGTCAACATCCGCCTCAACTCCGCCTTTGCGAGCTGCACGGAGCTGGAGCATCGCTTGCGCCGGGAATGTGGCCTCGAGGACGCCGTCGTCATCCCGAGCCCGGAGAATCCCGAGCAGGTCGGCAGCCTGATCGGGATGGCGGCGGGTGCTTATTTATCGAAGTTCCTCGAGCAGAAGCGCCCGCGTATCATCGGTATCGGCTGGGGTGCGACCTTGCGCGAGACCATCCGTTACGTCGCGCCAGCGGACTATCCCGACCTCTCGATCGTCTCCATGATGGGCGGCCTGTCGCGCGGCCTGGAGCTCAACACCTTCGAGATCGCGGGTGAGCTTGCGCACCGGCTGCACGCCCAGTGCAGCTATCTGGCCGCCCCGATCTTCGTCAGCAGCCGGCGCTCGCGCGACACTTTCCTGGCCCAGGAGGTCTATCAGGAGGTGCTGAACAGCGTTGATAAGATCGACTTGGCACTTCTGAGCATGGGAGACATGACGCCCCGCTCGCTATTGATGCGGCATGGGCTGCCGCCGGACGTCCGCGCCGAGCATCTCCGGGCGGCAGGCGCCGTCGGCGACGTCCTGGCGCAATTTCTCGACAAGACGGGCCGACCCATTGATCACGGCATCAACAGCCGCGCCATTGCCATGCCGCTCGACAACCTGGCGCGGGTGCCGACGTCGATGCTGATCGCCGGCGGGCTCAACAAGGCGCCGATCATCGCCGCGGTGCTGCGCGGCCGGATCGGCAAGGTGCTGGTGACGGACGAGAACACCGCCGTCGCCGCGCTGAAACTGATCGACAAGCAGAAATAGCCGTACTTTCCGCCACACTATGACATCGGCGCGGTGGGCACCTGACGTGCGCTACCTGCAAAAGCATTTGTCATTCCGCTGTTACATATGTAATATGGGGAAGACAATTGCTCAGAGGGATGGCGTCGACATGCGCGCTGCGGTGCTCCAGGACATTCGTGATATCCGCGTTCTCGATATCCCTGAGCCGAAGCCGCGCTCGGAGGATGAGCTCGTCATCCGCGTCAAGGCTGTCGGCGTCTGCGGCAGCGACTTGCATTCCTATCTAGAAGGCGGAACAACCGGCCCGACGCAAGTCAGACCGTTCGTCCTGGGCCATGAGTTTTCGGGCGTCCTCACGCCGGACTCGGCGCGCAGGGCGGGCCTCTCGGCCGATGCCCTGGTGGCGGTCGATCCGTCCATTCCCTGCGGCCATTGTGAATGGTGTCATCGCGGGCACACCAATCTTTGCCCCAATGTGAAGTTCCTCGGTTACGCCCCACACAACGGCGCCATGGCCGAATTCGTCTGTGTGCCCAAATCCGCCGTGCATCTGGTGCCTGACAGCATCGACCCCGCTGGGGCGGCGATCCTGGAGACGCTCGGCGTGGCGATCCATGCCATGGATCTGGCGCGTCCGCGGCTGCTGGAAAGTGTGGCGGTGCTCGGCTGCGGGCCGGTAGGACTGCTGCTGGTGCAACTGGCGCGGCTCGCAGGCAGCGGCAAGATCATCGCGATCGACCCGGTCGAACAGCGCACGGCGCTGGCCTGCGACCTCGGGGCTGACGTGGCATGCCGCAGCTACGCCGAAGTCGGCAAGGTTACCGAAGGCCGCGGCGTCGATCTGGTGATCGAGGCGACGGATTCCTCGCACGGCTTCGAGCACGCGGCGCGCTGTGCCCGCATCGGCGGCCGGGTCGTGCTCGTCGGTATTCCCGAGAATAACCAGTACATCCTCAGCGGCGCGGAATCGCGCCGGAAGGGCCTCTCGGTCAAGTTTTCGCGCCGTATGCCGGAAGTCTATCCGCGGGCCATTGCGCTTGCGCAAGGCGGTCAGGTCAAGCTGGCGCCGCTGGCCACGCATCGCTTCTCGCTCGACCAGACGCCCGCCGCGTTCGAGCAGCAGGTCGCGCGGCGGGATGGCATCATCAAGGCGATCATCTGCCCGTAGATGGAGCGGCGTCTCGCCGACAGCCTGGTGCAGTGGGAGCAGGCAGAGAAGCAGGACCGGTCGTGATGGCGAAATCGTCGAAGCTGGTCGTCGCCCGAAAAGGGCGCGTGCTGATGGTGAGACGTAGGCGCGATGGGCTCTGGATGTTTCCCGGCGGCCGAAGACGGGCAGGCGAGAGCGACAGGAGCTGCCTTCGTCGCGAGATCAAGGAGGAGCTTCCCAAGCTGAAGCTCGGGCCGTTGAAACTCTGGAAGGAAGTCAAAGCCAGGAAGAGCGGGACCGGCCGGCGGATGAGCGATGCAATCTTCCTGGCCAAGAAGGTGTCGGGGCGACTGAAGGTCGGCGACAAGAAGGAGATCGACCGGGCGGTCTGGCGTAAGGCGCGCGGCGCCCGACTGACGCCGACCTCGCGCTATATCCGCGACAAGCTGTTTCCCAGCCGCGGCCGCCGCTAGATCGCTTGCGCCAAACGCTTTCTTCGAACGAAGGTTCGTCGTCTGGCACTGTTCGTCATTGCAGCGCCTGGCGGAGGAGAGCGAGCAACTCGTCGTGGATCAGCCCGTTGGAAGCGATCTTGTCGAGATCGTCGTCGCGGCACGGATGCCCCGTCAGCGTCGTGACCTTTCCGCCGCCGGCCCACACCATCGGCATCGCGGCCGCGTGCGAGACGATGTCGGCCTTCAGGGAGACAAAGCCGTCTAGGCGACCCGAGGCAACCATCGTCGTCTCGAGGGCACCCGAGACGACGATACGCACGCCGCGCACCACCCTGCCGAGCAGTTCGATCACCCGCGTCGTCCGCCGGACTTCGTCGGGCGAGAAATGCGAGGTCAGGATCACCGAGATCACCGCATCCGACAGTGAACGCGTCGTGGAGACGCGTGCCGGCAAGCCGTCAATGGTCGCGCCTTCCCCCGCAAGATAGCGCGCCGTCAGTCCGATCTTGGGCGCGTTGATCAGGCCAAGTTTCGTCTCGCCGCCGACCTCGTAGGCGACCGTCACGGAGAACCACGGCAGCCCCCGCGCATAGTTGATCGTGCCGTCGAGCGGATCAATGATCCAGCGCGCAGCATTGTCCCCCGGGCTCGCGCCGCTCTCCTCGGCCAGGATGCCGGCATCCGGCGTCAGCGCCCTCAGGCCCGCGACGACGATCGCTTCGGAGGCGAGATCCGCCTCGGTGACGATGTCGAGATGGTCCTTGCGCTCGGTGCGCAACGACGTGGATTGCATCGCGACCAGCCTGGCCGCCGCCGCGTCAACGACGGCCTCTGCGCGCGCTAGCAGCGTCGGAAGGCCATTGCTCCGATCCGTTCCCGGATGGTCTTGATCGGCCGCGATCTCGAACGGACGACCATAGTCTCCGACCGGAACGAGGTGGCTGCTGATGCCCATGTCCGGCCGCCAGACGTGCAAGGAGAGGCCCGGCGGCTCCATGATGAAGCGATTGCTGCGACCGGGCCGCAGATCGAGCGCAACCTGGTGCGCCGTGCTTGGCGCCACATAGCCCACGGTCCCCGCATAGCGCGCCGTGATCGAGCGGTGATAATGACCGCACAGCACGCGATCGATTTCGGGATGGTCTTTGATGATTGCGTCGAGCGCATCGGCCCCCAGGAGGCGCAGACCATCCATCCCGTCGGCCCCGACCAGGAACGGCGGATGATGAACGACGACGACCGTCGGCTTGCCGCGCCCGCTCGCGAGAACGTCGCGCAGCCATTCTTGCCGGGCCGCGCAAAAGGTACCGTGGATCTTTCCGGCCTCGACGCTGTCGAGCAAAATCAGCCGGACCGGGAAATCGTCCACGACAAAGTTGATGAAGCCTTCGGACGGAAGATAACGGTGGCGGGGGCGGAGCGAAGATATCAGCTGCTCGCGCCGGTCGTGGTTGCCGGGAATGACAAAGACCGGCATTGGCAGCCTGGCGAGGCCAGCGGCAACAATCTCGTACTCCTCTTCGAGTCCCCCATCGGTGAGGTCGCCGCTGACCACGACGCAATCGGGCCGCGGGTCGAGCTTCAGCACGGCCTCGATGGCGTCGTGAAACATCGCGTTGGTATCGACGTCGCCATAAGCGAGCTGACCGGGCGGTCGGAGGTGCAGATCGCTCAGTTGGGCAATGATGAACACAGAATTCCGCCTCCGAAGGGAACAATTGCGGCCAGCGCAGGCCGTTTTGCCGCAACGAACGTCCGCTGCCTACGAGCTCTTCATCAAGGCATTGCTTTCCTTGATCATGCGATCGAGCCCGGTCTCGGCGGTTGTTTCGCCGCGCATGACGGCATGGATGATCTCCCGCTGCGTGCGCCAGATCTTCACGGACTGTCCGCCCGGATAGCCCTGCCACGGCTTCGCGCGCTCGATCTGCTGCGACACGGTGCGGAAGTTCGGGTTCTTGTCGTAAAATGGGGCCAGGAATTCGGGACCCGCGGCGCGCAAATTGGTCGGCATATAGCCCGTGGTCTCCACGACGATCTTCTGCGCTTCCGGGCCGCTCACGAACTTCAGGAACTCCCAAGCCGCCTGCTGCTTCGCCGGATCTTTCGCCGTGATGATCGCCGCGTTGCCGCCGGTGGGCAGTCCACCCTTCTGCTTGTCGTCGATCGGGAAGGTGCAGGTGCGCAAGGTGAACTTGTCGCCGATCAGGTCGGTGACCTGGCGCAACCGGGCCGGCGTGTCGGCAAAAAGGCCGATTTTCCCGGCGATGAACTGCTGACGCGAGGAGTCCCAATCGATCAGCGGCATCTTGGCATCGGCCACGAACCGCCGGCAATGGGTCAGGGCCTTCAGCCCGGGGTCGTTGCCGAATCCGGCAGCGGTTTCCGACGCATCGAGCATCTGGCCACCACCTTGCAGGATCAGCGAACGGAACAGCCAATCGTCGGGCCAGTCGTGGATGTTATAGGCGATACCGGCGACGTCCGACCCCTTGCTCTTGATGCTGACGGCGAGGGCGATCATGTCCGTCCAGTTGTCGGGCATCTTGTCGGGATTGCCGCCCGCTTCCTTCACGAGCTGCGCGTTGAAATAGATGATCGGTAGCGAGGCATTGAACGCGAGGCCGTAGATCTTGCCATCGACCGCCCCGAGCGCCAGGATCTCGTCGGAATAATTGGCCTTGCGCCAGGTGGCGTCCTCCTTCTGCAGCAGCGAGGCGACCTCGGTGATCTGGTTGCGTTTCACCAGCGTGCGCACGAGCTCGGCGAGCAGGTGATAACCGGAATAGTAGACGTCCGGCAGCTGGTTGGTGACGGCTTGCCGCAGCATGGTCTGATGACCCTCGTCATAGCTCGCCGCCGGCGCCCGGAACTGAATCTTGATGCTGGACTGCCGCTTCATGAACTCCTGGGCGATCGGCTCATGGAATTTCGCGAAGGCGGGAAAGGCATAAAGCACATCCAGCGTCACGTCTTGCGCTTGCGCCGAGCGCGTCAGGAACGGGCTGGAAAGTGCGGTCGTCCCGACGGCGGCGGCGCTCTTCAGGAGGTCTCGGCGATGCAGCATGACGGTGTCTCCCCTGGCAGTGGTTGAAGTCATTTGATTCCGGTCATCGTGATGCCGGCAATGAAATGCCGCCGCGCGATCAGGAAGGCGATGACCAGTGGCGCCGTGATGATGGTCGCGCCGGCCGCGAGCGCGCCGTAATTCGAGCCCAGCTCGGAATCGGCGAAATACATCATGCCGAGCGGAGGCGTTGCGAGCTTGGTGTCGGAGACGACGATGAGCGGCCAATATAGGTCGTTCCAGTGCGCCACGACGGAGAAGATCGAAAACGCCGCGATGGCCGGCCAGGCGCTCGGCACCACGATGCGCCACACGATCTCGAACTCGCCGACGCCGTCGAGCCTGGCGGCCTGGATGATCTCGTCGGGGTAGGACTTGAAGAACTGGCGGAACAGGAAAATCCCGAATACCGACAGGAAGAACGGCATCATCATCGAGAGGTAGGTATTGAGGATGCCGAGCTCGGCGAACGCGATGTAGAGCGGGAGCGAGGGAGCCTGGACCGGAATGCAGAGTCCGAGCAGGACCAGCGAAAACAGGATCGGCCGTCCCGGAAACCTCAGCTTGGCGAGCGCATAGGCGCAAGGAATAGCGACCAGCAGCTGGACCACGAGGATGCCGCCGCAGACGATGAGGCCGTTGAGCAAGAAGCGCAGCAGCGGCGCGGTGCTCAAGGCAGATTCGAAATTCTGCCATCCGTAGAACTGGCGCGGCCAGAGCCGGAACGTCGCCTCGAAGATCTCGCCCGGAGGCTTGATCGCACTCGTCAGCATGAAGACGAATGGCAACAGCATGAAGACAGCGCCGCCGATCAGCACCGCGTGGACGAACGCAAGCGACACGAGGCGCCGTATCCGGATTGCGAGCGGCGCAGGCGGGCGGGCGATCGTGGCCGATATGCGCGTCAATAGTGCACCCGTCGGTCGAGGATGAAGGTCTGCAGCACCGAGAACACCAGGGTGAACGCGAGGAAGACCAGCGTGAGCGTCGCCGCATAGCTCATGTGAAAGTACTGAAACCCCTCCAGATAGATGGCATAGAGCAACACCTCCGATGCGCCTCCGGGGCCGCCACGCGTCATCACCGCAACCGTGTCGAAGATCTTGAACGCCGTGATGAACGTCGTCACGGTCACGAACATCGTCGTCGGACCAAGCATCGGCCAAGTCACTTTCAGGAAGCGGTCGACGGGATGGCTCGCGCCGTCGATATCGACAGCCTCATAGAGGTCGCGAGGGATCGCCGAGAGACCGGCAAGGAACAGCACCATGTTGAAGCCGATGAGCTGCCAGATGCCGATCGCGGCGAGCGTCGGGATGACGAGGCGCGGCTCGCTCAGGAAGGCCGTCTCGGCGAAACCCAGTCCCTTGAGGGTCTGATTGATCAGTCCTAGGGTTGGGTGCAGCAGGAACTGCCACATCGTGGCCATCGCGATGAGCGTCGAGGTGACGGGAAGAAAATAGATGACCTCATAGAGGCTGCGCGTGCGCTTGCGCTGGTGGATCAGGATTGCGACGAGAAGCGAGATCAGGACGCCGCCGGGCACGACAATCGCCACGTAGAGCAGCGTATTGGTCACCGAGCGGCGGATCACGGGATCCTGCAGCGCTGCGCTGAAATTCTTAAAGCCCACGAACGAGAAGTCGAGCGCGCCCAGCTCGTAGTTGGTGAAACTCAGCAACGCGAGAGCAGCCAGCGGCGCCAGATTGGTCAGGAGCAGCAGGATGAAGGCCGGTGCCGCGAAGCCCAGGCCCGCGAACCATTCGATCCATCGCTGGCGGCTCGCTGGCGGCGCCGCGGCGAGCGGAGCGATTTGAGCCGCGACCGCGTTCATCGGACCTCACTCGCGCGGCGCACGTCGCGGCCGGCCGCATCGCGGCTTTCAACCTCGATGCGGCGGCCCTTGTTGTCGAACACGTGACAATCCCGTGGCTGGAAGGCGAGCGTGACCTCGCCCTCGGGAATCGGCATCTCATTGTCGATCCGGCAGAGCACCGCCACCTCCGGAGAGGCCACGAGGTGGAAGTGGAGGATGCTTTCCGATCCGAGGTTTTCGCGGCGCCGGAACCTGCATGTGACGGCGCACGGGCCGCCCCCGACCCGCATCGCTTCCGGACGCACGCCGATCGTCAGTTCCGCAGTCGGCGCGTTGCGAATATCGATCGGCAGCGTCCGGCCGAGCAGCTCGACCTGGCCGCCGGGGCCCACGCGGGCCGGAAAAAGATTGATCGCCGGACTGCCAATGAACTGCGCGACCGAGGTCGTGGCGGGCCGTTCATAGACGTCGGCGGGTGTGCCGAATTGGAGTATGTCGCCGTGATCCATCACGGCCAGGCGATCGGACATCGTCATCGCCTCGATCTGATCGTGCGTTACGTAGATCATCGTCACGCCGAGACGCGCGTGCAGCTCGGTCAGCTCGCCGCGCATGTGCACACGCAGCTTGGCGTCGAGGTTCGACAACGGCTCATCCATCAGGAAAGCTTGCGGATGACGCACCATGGCGCGGCCGAGCGCGACGCGCTGCCGCTGTCCGCCCGAAAGCTGTCCGGGACGGCGATGAAAGAAGGATTCGATGCGAAGCTGCTCCGCGACGGCCCGCACCTCGCGCGCGATCTCGGCCATCACGCGCCGGCGGCGGAGCGACAGATGACGCATCAAGGGCAGACGCTCGAACAGGTTGAGGCGCGTCATGGTGAGCGGCAGCGCGATGTTGTCGAACACCGACATGTGGGGATAGAGCGCGTAGTTCTGGAACACCATGGCGATTCTGCGCTCGTGAGGCCGCAGATGGTCGACCGAATTCCCGCTGATCGACACCGAGCCGCGATCCTGCGATTCGAGGCCGGCGATGATGCGCAGGAGCGTCGACTTGCCACATCCGGAGGGACCGACCAGCGTCAGAAACTCGCCGTCCGCAATATCGAGATCGATATTATTGAGGACGGCCGTGTCGCCGAAAGTCTTTCCGATACCGCGCAATGTGACGCCGGCCATCGGGGATCACGCCTCAGCTTCGCGCGGCGGATAGACCTCGTGGACGACGTCGTCGATCCAGTAATCGGTGAGGCCCGGCACCGGGCGAATGCTCACGTCGATGTTCTCGCCATTGATGTCGTAGACCACGGCCCCGAGCCGCGCGGTGCCGCCCATCGGCGGCGCCAGTTTCTCGCCGACCAGAAAGCCGGCTGCCGGCCCCCAAACGTAGTGCGTGCCGTTCAGCCGAATTTCATGCCAGCGGTGCAGATGTCCGCTGGCCACGATCTCGACCCGATACCGCCGCAGCAAATCCAGAAGGGCTAGACGCGGCTCCGGTTTGACCGACCAGTAACCGGTGTCGGCCTCAGTCGGCGACTCGATGAACAGCGGCCGATGCGTGAACCAGGCAATGTGACGCCCCGCGGCATCGGCCATCGCGGCCTCGAGCCATTGGGTCTGCCGCGCCTCCTCGGGTCCGCCGCCGAAGATCATTGAATTGAGCCCGATCAGGCGCCAGCCATCCACATCGCGTAGCCAGCAATCGTCACCGAAGTGGCGGCGAAAGCGATCGAGCCGCTCCTCATTCACCGGCTGATGCGGATTGCCCACCTCGCCGACGTCATGATTTCCGGGAACTACGGCAACAGGAATCCTGAGCGACGCCAGTTGCGCTGCACAATAGGCTGCATCGACTTCCTGATCGGCTGCATCAATAGTTACGTCGCCGGTGTGTATGACGAGATCTGGTTTATGCTGCTCGATCCAACTCGCGAGCGGTGTCCAGTTCGCGTTGAAGTTCCGCTTGCTCGGGCTGAGATGCGTGTCGGAAATCTGGATGATTCGGACCATGACGCCTCTGCTGGCTTCCTCTTTGCGGGGTGCGTCGGTCGTGCCAGCGGGCCTCACTGGATCGACCAGCGCCGCTCGCCTCTGCACGTTGAACGATCTTGGAATGAGATGACGTCCTGACGTTATCCTCCTTTGCCCACGCCATTCAGCGTTCTTGCATTCGGCAAGTATACATATGATCGATAGGTGTGACAAATGTAATTTTGGACTTGAGATCTTGTACTTTGGTCAGCCACTGATTCAGTTGGCTGCCATTGGATTCGACGCCGCATTTCCAGACGCTGCGTCTCGCGCAAGCTTCCATTCCAGCTCAGCTGCGATGTAGGGTGAAACATTGCAGTATGGTCAATTTCTAACTGGCGTTTGTCGACTGCGTTCAAAGAGGTGAGCCATGGGTCACGACGAACTGGTGATTATTGTCAGAGTTGCTGGTGCTCTCGCGATCGGTGCCATGATCGGATTCGAGCGCACTTTTCATGGACGCCCGGCAGGTTTTAGAACGCATTCCCTCGTCTGTATCGCGTCAGCCATTCTCATGATCGTCACGGTTTATCAGCACCAGTGGATGACATTGCTTGAACATGATGCCATCCGCACCGACCCAACCCGCATGGCGCAGGGTATCATGACCGGCATTGGATTTTTGGGAGCTGGCGTGATTTTTAAGGAGGGGCTGACTGTCCGGGGATTAACAACGGCTGCGTCCATTTGGGTGACGGCAGCTATCGGTATTCTGGTTGGAATCGGGTTCTGGTTTGCTGCGTTTGTTGGCTCCGTCGCAACCCTGATGGTGCTCGCGCTGTTCAGGGTCATCGAGGCTCGATTGCCTAGCGAGTTCTATGCCCACCACATGTTACGCTTTGCTCGGGACAAGGTGATGGGCGAATGCGAAGTCCACAAGATGATTGGCGATCACGGCTTTACGATTGCCAACCTTTCATCGCGACTAAGCGAAGGCGGGCAGCAGTTCGAATACCGGATGACAATCAAGAGCCGTGACAGGCTCAATGCCGAACGACTTGCCAAATATTTGCGCGGCCGGCCCGAGGTGGTTGAGTTTCGAATCACCCCGACGGGCGACTAGAGGCGCCCTTGGCATGACATCCTGCAGGAGCCAAAATTCTGGATCGCACTGGTCTTTGCACTAGCTCCGATCGCGATTGATTTGATCATCTTTATGTCGCGGCGACGAAAGCATTTAAACTAGAGGTCGTTTCGCCTGGATTGCCGCGTAGATGTCGCCTGTGGTCGGTGGTGGACCGTGACGAAGAGGCCTTTTCACGCCGAGAATGCGATGAAGCCTATGCTTACATTCCAGAACCCAAACAACCACCTTCGCAGTTGGAGTTTTCGCGGTAAGCGATTGGCCGATATGGGTCGGTATTGTCCAGTCTTGATCTTGTTAGCTGGAGCTAGCTCACACTGTCTCATGATGGATGGGAACGAGAGTTCAAGCGTTTCAATTGGTTAGAAGGCGTCGTGTGCACGACGTGTGCACCGGGAGATCAAGAAAAATCTCACCACAGCTAACGTGAGCAGGCCTGTGGCGCTTGGGCCGGATCCGGATTTCCGAGGGCAGGAGGCGGGCGAGTGCTTACGTGCAGTCAGCTGTTCGACGCGAAATGAGCGAAAATCGAGGATTTGACTCCCGCTCTCTCTGCGATTTGCGCAGTCGACGCAAATTGCGGTAGCGGGCGCGGCGGCGCGCTAGTCGCGCCTGCGTGCGCGCAATTCGCGGAACTGATCGCCGGCGTGATGAGAAGAGCGGGTCAACGGCGTTGCAGATACGAGCAAAAAGCCCTTGGCATAGGCGGTCTTCTCATAGCCGTCGAATTCGTCGGGCGTCACGAAGCTGACCACGGGGTGATGCTTTCGCGTGGGCTGCAGATACTGGCCGATGGTCAGGAAATCAACGTCTGCGGAGCGCAGATCGTCCATCAATTGCAGCACCTCGTTCCTGATCTCGCCGAGGCCAACCATGATACCGGACTTGGTGAAGATCTGCGGATCGATTTCCTTCACGCGTTGCAGCAGTCGGACCGAATGGAAGTAGCGCGCTCCCGGGCGCACTGCCAGATATTTCGACGGGACCGTCTCCAGATTGTGATTGAACACGTCAGGCTTCGCCGCCACGACCGTCTCGAGCGCGCCGTGCTTGCGCAGAAAATCCGGCGTCAGGATTTCGATCGAGGTCGCCGGGCTCGCCACGCGGATTGCGGCGATGGTCGCAGCGAAGTGTGCCGCCCCGCCATCTGCCAGATCGTCGCGATCGACCGACGTGACGACCACGTGCTCAAGCCCAAGCTTGGCAACGGCTTCGGCGACCTTGGCGGGTTCATCGGCATCGAGCGGGCCGGGCAGGCCGGTGCGCACGTTGCAGAATGCGCAGGCGCGCGTGCAAGTATCGCCCATGATCATGAAGGTCGCGTGCTTCTTCGCCCAGCATTCGCCGATATTCGGGCAGGACGCTTCCTCGCACACGGTTACGAGTTGGTTCTCGCGCACGATGCGTCTGGTCTCGGCCCAGGCATCTGAGCCCGGGGCCTTCACGCGGATCCACGCCGGCTTGCTCTGCAGGGGCGTCTCCGGGCGGTTCAGCTTCTCGGGATGGCGCGGCGCGTCCGGTCGCAGCTTCGCGCGCGGATCCTTGTTGAGGAGATCGAGTACGACGGTCATCTAGGCAACCTCGTGTTGCGCAAGAAAGGCGCGGAGTATTCAACGCTGGCGAATTGACGTGCGCGAAAATGCAAGACGGTCCTGCCATAGACATTCGGTGTTCGCGCAGCGTTAGTCAAATCGTCATGCACGTACGCGCCGACTGTTGTCCCGCCCATGGCTCGCGTTCGCGGCCGCTCATTACCGCCAACGCCCCCCGTTTGTCGGGCAGCTCACGGGTCCGATCTTTCGGGCGGAACCAGCAGCCCGTTTTCCGGAGCTTCAGACGAATGTCGGCCGATCATATCGGCGCGGTCGGGCGGCTGACCGACAATCCTGAGCAAAATGAAGGGCATGTGCGCGATCGCCATGCCTCTTCGAGGTCTGGCACAAATGCTGCTTAGATGGCTGCAAGAATAAGCAGATCAGAACAAGCACGGCGAGGGGAACGTTCAAATGCCAGCCAGCACATCTTTAACTTAGAGCGACGGGCATATCGCCTGCGTGGCATCGCGCGCCTCACCTAGAGGCGGCGCAATGAACGATGACGCCTGACTTCTGCTTGGCATGCAAGGGAGAGAGTAATGACAGTTGCGGACGCGCACGATTTGGATCCGCAGGAGACCCGGGAGTGGCTCGATGCCCTGTCGGCAATCCGAGGTCACCGCGGCAGCGAGCGCGCCGAATTCGTCGTCAACGCCGTCATTGCCGCCGCGCGCGGCGGCGGCCTCGCTATTCAGCAGACGCTGACTACGCCCTATTGCAACACGATTCCGCTGGATCAGCAGCCGCCGCTGCCGGGCGACCGCGCCATCGAGCACAAGCTGCGATCCATCATCCGGTGGAATGCGCTCGCCATCGTTCTGCGCGCCAACAAGGAAAGCTCGGAGCTCGGTGGGCACATCGCGAGCTTCCAGTCCGCCGCCACGCTCTATGACATCGGCTTCGGCCATTTTTGGCATGCGCCGACGGAAAAACACGGCGGCGATCTGATCTTCGTCCAGGGCCACTGTTCGCCCGGCATCTATGCGCGCGCGTTTCTCGAAGGGCGGCTGAGCGAGGATCAGCTGCTCGGCTTCCGGCAGGAGACCGGCGGCAAGGGCCTGTCGAGCTATCCCCATCCCTGGCTGATGCCGGATTTCTGGCAGTTCCCGACGGTGTCGATGGGGCTGGGGCCGCTGATGGCGATCTATCAGGCCCGGTTCCTGAAATATCTGGAGAACCACAAGCTGGCCGAGACCGCCAATCGCAAGGTCTGGGCCTTCATGGGGGACGGCGAAACCGACGAACCGGAGTCGCTCGGTGCGATATCACTCGCCGGCCGCGAGAACCTCGACAATCTGATCTTCGTCATCAACTGCAACCTGCAGCGGCTCGACGGACCGGTGCGCGGCAACGGCAAGATCGTTCAGGAGCTCGAAAGCGTTTTCCGCGGCGCCGGCTGGAACGTCATCAAGGTGCTGTGGGGATCGGGCTGGGATCGGCTGCTGGCGAACGACAAGAGCGGGTTGCTGCTGAAGCGCATGGAGGAATGCGTCGACGGCGAGTACCAGGATTTCAAGAGCAAGAGCGGCGCCTATATCCGCGAGCACTTCTTCGGCAAGTACGAGGAGCTGAAGCAGCTCGTTGCCGACATGAGCGACGACGAAATCTGGCAACTTGCGCGAGGCGGTCACGATCCGGAAAAGGTGTTTGCGGCCTATACCGCGGCGGTGAACCACAAGGGACAGCCGACCGTCATTCTGCCCAAGACCGTCAAAGGCTACGGCATGGGCGAGTCCGGCGAAGGCCAGATGATCGCGCATCAGGCCAAGAAGATGACTCAGGACGCGCTGCGCGGATTCCGGGACCGCTTCCAGGTCCCGGTCGCCGACGATGAGCTTGCCAAGGTGCCCTTCATCCGTCCGGCGGAAGATAGTCCGGAGATGACATATCTGCGCGCCCAGCGCGCAAAGCTCGGCGGCAGTCTGCCGCAGCGCCGGCGCAAATCCGCGTCCCTGCAAATTCCGCCGTTGTCGACGTTCCAGCGGCTCCTCGACGCGACCGGCGACCGCGAAATCTCGACGACGATGGCTTTCGTGCAGATGCTGGGCGCGCTGGTGCGCGACAAGGCGATCGGCAAGCACATCGTGCCGATCGTGCCCGATGAGTCCCGGACCTTCGGCATGGAGGGCATGTTCCGCCAGCTCGGCATCTATTCGTCGGTCGGCCAGCTCTACCGTCCCCAGGACGCCGACCAGCTCATGTACTACCGCGAGGACAAGACCGGGCAGGTGCTTCAGGAGGGCATCAACGAAGGCGGCGCCATGTCGAGCTGGATCGTCGCGGCAACGTCCTACTCGACGAACGACGTGCCGATGATTCCGTTCTACATCTATTATTCGATGTTCGGCCTGCAGCGCGTCGGCGACCTCGCCTGGCTCGCGGGCGACATGCGGGCGCGGGGATTTTTGCTCGGCGGCACCGCCGGCCGCACCACGCTGAACGGCGAAGGCTTGCAGCACGAGGACGGCCACAGCCACGTGCTTGCGGGCACCATCCCAAACTGCATCTCCTATGATCCCACCTTCGCCTATGAGGTGGTGACCATCGTGCGCGAAGGCATGCGCCGCATGTATGAGGCGCAGGAGGACGTCTACTATTACATCACGCTGATGAACGAGAACTACCCGCACCCCTCGCTCGCCGAGGCGGGCAAGGGAGCCGAGGAGGGCATCCTCAAGGGACTCTATCTGCTGAAGAACGGCGGCGAGACGGCGAAGAAGGGACCTCGCGTCCAGCTCGTCGGCTCGGGCACGATCTTGCGCGAGGTGATCGCGGCGGCGGATCTGCTCAAGGCGGACTTCGGCGTGACCGCGGACATCTGGAGCGCGACGAGCTTCAACGAGCTGCGTCGCGACGGCATGGCCACTGAACGCTGGAATCTGCTGCACCCGACGGAGCCGCGCCGCAAGAGCTGGGTCGAAGCGCAGCTCGAAGCCCATCCGGGCCCGGTCGTGGCGTCGACCGATTACATGCGCAACTATCCCGACCAGATCCGCGAGTATGTCCAGGCGGCCGGACGCCGCTATGTCGTGCTCGGCACCGACGGTTTTGGCCGCAGCGACTATCGCGTGAAATTGCGCAAATTCTTCGAGGTCGACCGGCACTACGTCGCGATCGCCGCGCTCAAGGCGCTGGCCGACGAAGGCACGATCAAGCCCGCGATCGTCGCGGAGGCCATCGCAAAGTACCAAATCGACGCCGGGCGCGCTGCGCCGTGGACCGTGTGAGACAGCGAGCCGAGGGCAGAGCGATGAGTGGTCTGATCGACATCAAGGTTCCCGACATCGGCGACTTCAAGGACGTGCCGGTGATCGAGATATTCGTCAAGCCGGGCGACAGGGTAAAGGCCGAAGATCCCCTGGTTGCGCTGGAATCCGACAAGGCGACCATGGAGGTGCCGTCGCCGCGTGACGGCGTCGTGAAGTCAGTGGTCGTCAAGGTCGGGGACAAGGTCAGCGAAGGCACGGTGATCGTCCAATTCGAGGGCGCGGGCGCCGAAGAGGCCGAGGCGCGCCCCGTCGTCAGCGCTCCGCCATCACCCGTCAGCGCGCCGGCCGGCGTTGCCGAGGTGCGCGTTCCAGATATCGGCGATTTCAAGGACGTCCCGGTCATCGAGATCTTCGTGAAGCCCGGCGACAGCGTGAAAGCGGAGGATCCGCTGATTGCGCTCGAATCGGACAAGGCGACGATGGAAGTACCGGCGCCGCTCTCGGGGATCGTGCGCGAGATCAAGCTGAAGACCGGCGACAAGGTCAGCGAGGGCGCGGTCATTCTCGTGCTCGCAACCGGCGAGGGAGCGCCGGCCGCGCCAGCAGCTGCTGCGCCGACACCCGCGTCAACGGCACCAGCCGCAGCCCCGGTGGCGCAGGCCGGCGCGGTCGACGAGAAGGCCTTTGCGCTCGCCTATGCGGGCCCCGCAGTCCGCAAGCTGGCGCGCGAACTCGGCGTCGATCTCGGCAAGGTCAAGGGTACAGGCAATCACGGCCGCGTCCAGCGCGAGGACGTCGAGGCCTTCGCCAGGGGCGGGGCTGCGCCCGCCAAGCCGCAGGCCGCTAGCGCAGGCGGAAGCGGTGTCGGCGGCATCGATCTGTTGCCCTGGCCCAAGATCGACTTCGCAAAGTTCGGTCCGATCGAGCGCAAGGAGCTCGGTCGCATCAAGAAGATTTCGGCGGCCAATCTGCACCGCAACTGGGTCGTCATCCCGCACGTCACCACGCATGACGAGGCCGACATCACCGAACTCGAGCAGTTCCGGGTGAAGATGAACAAGGAGCTCGAGAAGAGCGGCGTCAAGCTTTCGCTGCTGCCGTTCATGGTGAAGGCGGCCGTCGCGGCGCTGAAGAAGTTTCCGGAATTCAACGCCAGCCTCGACGGCGACACCCTCGTCTACAAGAATTACTGGCACATCGGCTTTGCCGCGGACACGCCGAACGGCCTCATGGTGCCTGTCATCCGCGATGCCGACAAGAAATCGATACCGGACATTGCCAATGAGATGAACGCGCTTGCCAAGCTGGCGCGCGAGGGCAAGATCAAGCCGGACCAGATGCAGGGCGGGACCTTCTCGATCTCCTCGCTCGGCGGCATTGGCGGCATTTATTTCACGCCGATCATCAACGCGCCCGAGGTCGCGATCATGGGCGTCTGCAAGGGCTACTGGAAGCAGCATTCGGCGGACGGCAAGACCTGGACGTCGCGTCTGACCTTGCCGCTGTCGCTCTCGTGGGACCACCGCGTCATCGACGGTGCGGCGGCCGCGCGCTTCAACGTCTATTTCGCCAACGTGCTCGCCGATCTGCGGCGCGTGCTGTTCTGAGGTTGGGGAGCGCAGTATGGCTCAGATCGCAGTCAAGGTTCCCGATATCGGCGACTTCAAGGACGTCGCTGTCATCGAGGTGATGGTGAAGGCCGGCGAGACCGTCGCCGTCGACACCAGCCTCATCATGGTCGAGTCCGACAAGGCGTCGATGGAGATTCCGTCCTCGCATGCCGGTGTCGTCAAGGACGTCAAGGTCAAGGTCGACGACAAGGTCAGCGAGGGATCTGTCATCCTCATGCTGGAGACGGCGGGAGCGGCGGCTGCCGCAACGCCGGCCCCGGCATCGCCGCCAGCCGCAACGGCGCCAACCGCCGCACCCGCCGCCGCGTCCCATTCGGGCAAGGCGGATCTCGAATGCGACATGCTGGTGCTGGGTGCGGGCCCCGGCGGCTACTCCGCCGCCTTCCGCGCCGCCGATCTCGGCATGAAAACCGTGCTGGTCGAGCGTTACGACACGCTCGGCGGCGTCTGTCTCAACGTCGGCTGCATTCCGAGCAAGGCGCTGCTGCACACGGCGTCCGTAATCGACGAGGTCAAGCATCTGCCCGACCATGGCATCACCTTCGGTGCGCCGCAGGTCGATCTCGACAAGTTGCGAGGATTCAAGGATGGCGTCATCAAGAAGCTGACCGGCGGCCTTGCCGGCATGGCGAAGGCCCGCAAGGTCGAGGTCGTGACCGGCGTCGGTACGTTCCTCAATCCACATCACGTTGAAGTGGTCACCGCGGCGGGAAAGAAGACGGTCAAGTTCGCCAAGGCCATCATCGCTGCGGGCAGCCAGGCCGTGAAGCTGCCTTTCCTTCTTGAAGATCCTCGCATCGTCGATTCGACAGGTGCGCTGCTTCTGAGGTCGATCCCCAAGCGCATGCTGGTGATCGGCGGCGGCATTATCGGGCTCGAAATGGCCACGGTCTATTCGACGCTTGGCGCGCGCATCGACGTCGTCGAAATGCTCGATGGGTTGATGCAGGGAGCCGACCGTGACCTGGTCAAGGTCTGGGAGAAGATGAACGCGCGCCGCTTCGACAAGGTCATGCTGAAGACCAAGACGGTCGGCGCGAAGGCAACCGAAGCCGGGATCGAGGTGAGGTTCGAGTGCGAGCAGGCGCCTGCCGAGCCGCAGGTCTACGATCTCGTTCTCGTGGCGGTCGGCCGAAGCCCGAACGGCAACAAGATCGGCGCTGAGAAGGCCGGTGTTGCCGTAACCGAGCGCGGCTTCATCAACGTCGACAACCAGATGCGCACCAACGTCGCGCATATCTTTGCGATCGGCGACATCGTCGGCCAGCCGATGCTGGCACACAAGGCCGTGCATGAAGCCCATGTGGCCGCCGAAGTCGCCCACGGCGAAAAGTCGTATTTCGACGCGCGCCAGATTCCGTCCGTCGCCTACACTGATCCCGAAGTGGCCTGGGCGGGCAAGACCGAGGACCAGTGCAAGGCCGAAGGCATCAAGTTCGGCAAGTCGGTGTTCCCGTGGGCCGCATCCGGCCGCGCCATCGCCAACGGCCGCGACGAGGGTTTCACGAAGCTGCTGTTCGATACGACGACCCGCCGCATTATCGGCGGCGGAATCGTCGGCACGCACGCCGGCGATCTCATCAGCGAGATCTGCCTTGCGATCGAGATGGGATGCGAGCCGGCCGATATCGGCAAGACCATTCATCCGCATCCGACGCTCGGCGAGTCCATCGGCATGGCTGCAGAGGTGTTTGAGGGCCACTGCACCGACCTGCCGCCTCAGAAGAAGAAATAGCGTCGTCTGTCGTACGCAGCACGTAGCGAGGGAGGAGAAACAATGTCTGTAGCTACCACGGCGACGTCCGGAGCGACGACCGCGACGCAGAAGAAGCCGTTCTACCGGGTTCTCTATGTCCAGGTGCTCGTGGCGATCGTGCTCGGCGTCATGGTCGGCTGGCTTTGGCCGGATCTCGGCAAGAACGACTGGATCAAGGCGATGGGCGACGGCTTCGTCAAGCTGATCAAGATGGCCATTGCACCGATCATCTTCTGCACCGTCGTCTCCGGCATTGCCCACATCTCCGAAGTCAAGAAGGTCGGCCGGGTCGCGGTCAAGGCGTTGATCTACTTCGAGATCGTCTCGACCTTTGCGCTGGCGCTGGGCCTGATCGTCGCCAATGTGCTGCGCCCGGGTTCGGGATTCCAGGGGCAGTCGAACGCCGCAGCCGTCGCCGGCTACGCGAAACAGGCGAGCGAGATGAAGTCGGTGGACTTCGTTCTGCACGTCATTCCGGACACCGTCGTCGGGGCATTCGCCCAGGGCGAAATCCTGCAGGTCCTGCTGTTTGCCATCCTGTTCGGTTTTGCCCTGATGGGGCTCGGCGAGCGGGCTCATACGGTCCGGTCGTTCGTGGACGACGTTGCTCATGCGATGTTCGGCGTCATATCGATCGTGGTCAAGGTCGCACCGATCGGCGCCTTCGGCGCGATGGCCTACACGATCGGTCGCTACGGTCCCCAGGCGCTCGGCAATCTCGCGGGTTTGATCGCGACTTTCTATCTCACGGCGTTTCTGTTCGTGGTCGTTGGGCTCGGCATTGTCGCTCGCATTGCCGGCTTCTCGATCCTCAAGTTCCTCAAATACATCAAGGACGAGCTGCTGATCGTGCTCGGCACCTCGTCCTCGGAGAGCGCACTGCCGCAGATGATGGAGAAGCTTGAGAAACTCGGCTGCTCCAAGTCCGTCGTCGGACTGGTGGTGCCGACCGGCTATTCCTTCAACCTCGACGGCACCAACATCTACATGACCCTGGCGACGCTCTTCATCGCCCAGGCGATGAACGTCGAGCTCTCCTTCGGCGAACAGATGACGATCCTCGTCGTTGCGATGCTGACCTCGAAAGGCGCTTCGGGCATCACGGGGGCGGGATTTATCACGCTGGCTGGCACGCTCGCCGCCGTCAGGCCCGAACTGCTCCCCGGCATGGCGATCGTTCTCGGCATCGACAAGTTCATGAGCGAGTGCCGGGCGCTCACCAATCTCTGCGGCAACGGCGTTGCCTGCGTGGTGGTGGCGTGGTGGGAAGGCGAGCTCGACCGCGACATGCTGCGCGCGGGGCTCGAACGGGAGATTGATCTAACTGACTTCGAGACCGCCGTCACCGAGGGGCGAGGTCTCTGACGGCGGAGCAGTGCACATCAAATCAGAGAGAATCGGGAGTTGATCATGACGGATGTGGTAATTGTTTCTGCGGCTCGGACGCCGGTTGGCTCCTTCAACGGAGCGTTCGGCTCGTTGACCGCTCATGAACTTGGGGCGGTGGCGATCAAGGGCGCCCTCGCGCGCGCAAAAGTCGCGCCGGAAGAGGTCGACGAGGTCATTCTCGGGCAAGTCCTCGCCGGCGGCGAGGGGCAGAATCCCGCCCGGCAGGCCGCCATGGCTGCCGGCATTCCGCAGGAGAAGACCGCGTGGGGCATGAACCAGCTCTGCGGCTCGGGTCTGCGCTCGGTCGCGCTCGGCCTGCAACAGATCGCCAATGGCGATGCCAAGGTCATCGTCGCGGGCGGCATGGAGTCGATGTCGATGGCGCCGCATCTGTCGCATCTGCGGGGCGGCACCAAGATGGGCGACGTCAAGTTCATCGACTCCATGCTGAAGGATGGCTTGATGGATGCGTTCCACGGCTATCACATGGGTGTCACCGCCGAGAACATCGCCGTCAAATGGCAGATCACCCGGGAAGAGCAGGATGCGTTCGCCACCAGCTCGCAGAACAAGGCCGAGGACGCGCAGAAGGCCGGCCGGTTCAAGGACGAGATCGTTCCGGTCACCGTCAAGACCCGGAAGGGTGACGTCGTCGTCGATGAGGACGAATACATCCGTCCGGGCACGACGCAGGACGCGCTTGCCAAGCTGAAGCCGGCGTTCAACAAGGAAGGCTCGGTGACCGCCGGCAATGCCTCGGGCATCAACGATGGTGCGGCTGCCCTGGTGTTGATGAGCGCCGACGAAGCGAGCAAGCGCGGTCTCACCCCGCTTGCCAAGATCGTCTCCTGGGCGACCGCGGGCGTCGATCCCGCCGTGATGGGCTCAGGGCCGATTCCCGCGTCTCGAAAAGCGCTCGAGAAGGCCGGTTGGAAGGTCAAGGACCTCGACCTCGTTGAGGCCAACGAAGCCTTCGCGGCGCAGGCGATCGCAGTCAACAAGGACATGGGCTGGGATCCGTCGATCGTGAACGTCAACGGCGGCGCGATTGCCATCGGCCATCCCATTGGCGCCTCCGGTGCGCGGGTGCTGACGACGCTTCTGTTCGAGATGCAGAAGCGCAACGCCAGGAAGGGTCTCGCCACGCTGTGCATTGGCGGTGGCATGGGCGTCGCCCTGACGGTCGAGCGCTAGGCCGACGGCCGATCCATTCGGCTGGAATGAGACGCGGACGACCACTGGCCGTCCGCGAACGGCGAAGGCTCTTTTGAAGCCGGCGAATACAACATGAACCAATCAGGAGGGGATGATGTCCAGAGTTGCGGTGGTGACCGGCGGAACGCGCGGCATAGGTGAAGCAATCTCGGTTGCGCTCAAGGCGGCCGGCTACAAGGTGGCTGCGAGCTATGCCGGCAACGAGGAAGCGGCCGCCAAATTCAAGGCCGAGACCGGCATCAAGGTCTACAAATGGGACGTGTCGAGCTATGAGGCCTGCGCCGCCGGCCTGAAACAGGTTGAAGCGGACCTCGGTCCGGTGGACGTGCTTGTCAACAACGCCGGCATCACCAAGGACAGCATGTTCCACAAGATGGCGCCGGAGCAATGGTACCAAGTCATCAACACCAATCTGAACTCGCTGTTCAACATGACCCGGCCCGTATGGGAAGGGATGCGTGAGCGCACGTTCGGCCGGGTGATCTGCATCTCTTCGATCAACGGCCAGAAGGGGCAGATGGGGCAGGTCAACTACTCCGCCGCCAAGGCCGGTGACATCGGCTTCGTGAAAGCGCTGGCCCAGGAAGGCGCGCGCGCAGGGATCACGGTCAACACGATCTGCCCGGGCTATATCGCGACCGAGATGGTCAAGGCGATCAACCCGGAGGTGGTCGCCAAGAACATCCTGCCACAGATCCCGGTCGGGCGCTTGGGCGAGCCGCACGAGATCGCGCGAGTGGTCGTGTTCCTGGCATCCGACGACGCCGGCTTCATCACGGGCTCGACGATATCGGCAAATGGCGGCCAGCACATGCTGTGAGCCACCGCCATGTCGATCCAGCCACGAGGGGATCTGACGACAC
This sequence comes from Bradyrhizobium sp. NC92, assembly GCF_025200865.1. NCBI lineage: Bacteria > Pseudomonadati > Pseudomonadota > Alphaproteobacteria > Hyphomicrobiales > Nitrobacteraceae > Bradyrhizobium > Bradyrhizobium sp. NC92. The sequence goes on along the minus strand of NZ_CP104171.1, from coordinate 5,046,829 downwards.
GAACGCTCGCTATGCCGGCGGATGCAAATCCGAGCGGCGATATCTTCGGCGGCTGGGTGCTCTCGCAGATGGATATCGCGGGCGGCATCCATGCCGGCCAGCGGGCGCAGGGGCGTGTTGCCACGGTGGCGATCGAGGCGATGCATTTCATCAAGCCGGTCCATGTCGGGGACGTCCTCTGCGTCTACGCCTCGCCCGAACGTATCGGGCGCACGTCGCTGGCGATCCGCCTGGAGGCCTGGGCGCTGCGCAGGCGCCTGGGCGAGCGTGTAAAGGTGACGGAGGGCATCTTCACCTTCGTCGCGCTGGATGCCGAGGGACGACCCGCGCCGATGCCGGCCAGTTGAGACGAGCCGTAACGACCAATGATGGAGAGGGGAATGTCCGACGAAAAGAGGGCAGGGACGATCGATTGGAATCTGCCAGGTCTCGACTTCGCGAAGCTGATCGAATCCTGCCAGATCAGCGGCGTCGATATGAAGGCGTTGCTCGAGATGGAGAAGAAGAACATCGACGCCCTGATCGAGGTCAACCGCTCGGCCTATGAGAGCTGGCGAAGCCTGATGGCGCGGCAAGCCGAGGTCTTCCAGGAAACGATGACGGCAATTGCCGCCGAGGCGGGCAACGAAGCCGTGGCGGGACGGCGCGCCGAGATCGCGCGGCAGGGATTCGAGACGGCGCTCGCCAACATGCGCCAGCTCGCCGAGACCGCAACCGAACAGCAGATGCAGACGATCGAGTTATTGCGGCGGCGGTTCGAGGAAGGAATGGCCGCATTGCGTGCGCGCGGCGGCGCCTGAAGTCAACCGGCCGCGAGAGGCAACAGGGCGTATCTGCCCATCGAACAAGCGTAGGAACGGGGAATACGATGGACCAGGATCTGAGGGAAGCCGCGCTCGAATATCATCGCCTGCCAAGGCCGGGAAAGATCTCGGTCGTGCCGACCACCGCGATGGCCACGCAACGCGATCTGTCGCTGGCTTATTCACCCGGCGTTGCGGAGCCCTGCCTCGTCATCGCCGAGGATCCGCTGCAGGCGGACCAACTGACCGCGCGCAGCAACCTGGTCGCCGTCGTCACCAATGGCACGGCCGTGCTCGGCCTCGGCAATATCGGCGCTCTGGCGGGCAAGCCCGTCATGGAAGGCAAGGCGTGCCTGTTCAAGAAGTTCGCCGGCATCGATGTGTTCGACATCGAACTCGCCGAGGAGGATCCCGACGCCTTGATTGAAACCATCGCCAGGATGGAGCCGACCTTCGGCGGCATCAATCTGGAGGACATCAAGGCGCCGGAGTGCTTCTACATCGAGCAGCAGCTCCGCAAGCGCATGAAGATCCCTGTCTTCCATGACGACCAGCATGGCACCGCGATCATTGCGGCCGCGGCAATCCTCAACGGCTTGAAGCTGGTCAAGAAGGATATCGCCAACGTCAAGTTGGTCTGCTCCGGCGCCGGCGCTGCCGCGCTGGCGTGTCTCGATCTCATCGTCAGCCTCGGCCTGCCGCAGGATCGTATCATCGTCACCGACGCGAAAGGCGTGGTCTATGTCGGCCGCACGGAAGGCATGGACGACAACAAGGCGCGCTATGCGGTGAAAACCGAGGCGCGAAAGCTCGACGAGATCATCCAGGACGCGGATATCTTTCTCGGCCTGTCGGCGGGCAAGGTGCTGACGCAGGACATGGTCAAGCGGATGGCACGGGATCCCCTGATCTTTGCCATGGCCAACCCGATTCCCGAAATCATGCCGGAAGACGCGCTGGCGGTACGTCCGGATGCGATCATCGGCACGGGGCGGTCCGACTATCCCAACCAGATCAACAACGTCCTCTGCTTTCCCTTCATCTTCAGAGGCGCGCTCGACTGCGGAGCGACCACCATCAACGAGGAGATGAAGCTCGCGACAGTGCGTGCGCTGGCGGATCTGGCGATGGCGGAAGTGCCCGAGGTAGTCGCCGTTGCGTACAAGGGAGAGGAGCTTCGCTTTGGCCGTAACTACCTCATCCCAAAGCCGCTCGACCCCAGGCTGATCGAAGTCGTGGCGCCCGCGGTTGCCAAGGCCGCGGCCGACAGCGGCGTCGCCAGGCGCCCGATCGCGGACATGGAGGCGTATCGCCAGCAGCTGAGCCGGTTCGTCTACCATTCCGGCAACGCGATGCAGCCGGTATTCTCGGTAGCGAAGGGAAGCGGCAAGTCGCTGCTTCTGGCCGAGGGTGAAGACGAACGCGTGCTGCGCGCGGCACAGGTGGTCGTCGACGAGCAGATCGCAAAGCCCTTGCTGGTCGGCCGGCCATCGACCATCGAGGAGCGGATCAAGTCCTTCGGTCTCCGGCTCAGGCCGGGGAGCGACTGCGAAATCATCGATCCGCTTGATTCACAAGTCTATTCCCAATGTGCGGATGTCTACCACGGACGCAGGAAGCGTGATGGAGTGTCAGCGGCGCTGGCGCTTTCCGAGACGCGCAGCAACGCTACCGTACTTGCCTCGATCCTGCTCGAAAGAGGGCTTGGCGATGCAATGCTGTGCGGGGTCATCGGCAGGACCTCCGATCACCTGGCGGCGATCCGCAACGTGATCGGGCCGCGCGAGGGTGTGCGGACGCTGGCTGTGATGCAGATGCTGATCCTGCAGCAGCATCAGCTCTTCATCTGCGACACCCACTGCAATCTCAATCCGACCGCCGAACAGGTCGCCGACATCGCGCTGATGGCCGCGGCGGAGGTGAGCCGATTTGGCATTATCCCGCGGGTGGCGTTGCTGTCGCATTCGAGCTTCGGAAGCTCCGCGGTTCCCGAAGCGCGCAAGATGCGGGACGCGCGGGCGATCATTCTTGCGCGATCTCCCGGTCTCGCGGTCGAAGGCGAGATGCGTGGCGATGCCGCATTGTCGCCGTCCGTGCTGCATCACGAGTTTCCCGATTCCGGTTTTGAGGGTCCGGCGAACGTGCTGGTGATGCCGAATCTCGACGCGGCCAACATCTCCTACAATCTGCTCAGGATGGCGGCGGGGCAGGGACTGACGGTGGGCGGCATCCTGCTCGGCGCGGCGAAGCCGGCGCACATTCTCACGCCATCGTCCACCGTCCGGCGCATCGTGAACATGGCCGCGGTCGCTGTCGCGGATGCGGTGTCCGAGCGGGCCTGATCCGGAGAATATTCTTGGACTCGTTGTGAGCGCGCTTGGTCGAGGTCATCATGAGTAAGCCGCAATTGGGAAAACCCCGGATTGTGATCGTCGGCGGCGGAGCCGGCGGACTGGAGCTTGCGACGCGCCTCGGCGACAAATACGGACGCAAGGGCAAGCTCGACCTCACTCTGATCGAGCGAAACCGCACCCATGTGTGGAAGCCGAAGTTGCATGAGATCGCAGCCGGCAGCATGGATATCTCCGCCCACGAGGTCGACTATCTCGCGCAGTCCTATTGGCACAGCTTCCGCTACCGCGTTGGCGAGATGATCGGGATCGACCGGGACAAGCGCCAGGTGCTGGTCGCGCCCTATTTCGATTCCGAAGGCCGGGAAGTCACTCCGAAGCGGACCTTCGACTATGACGTCCTCGTGGTGGCCGTCGGAAGCCAGACCAACGATTTCGGCACGCGCGGCGTCGCCGATCATGCGATCAAGCTGGAATCACAGCTCGATGCGCGGCGGTTTCACGAGCGCATGGTCAACGCCTGCATCCGCGCCCATGCCCAATCGGCGCCATTGGGAACGCACCAGCTGAAGGTCGCGATCATCGGCGCCGGGGCCACCGGTGTCGAGCTGGCCGCCGAGCTCCACAGAACGACGCGGGAGGTGGTGGCGTATGGCCTCGACCAGGTTGATCCGCAAAAAGACATCAGGATCACCTTGATCGAAGCCGCCGATCGGGTGCTTCCCGCGCTGCCCGAACGGGTCTCGAACGAGACGGTGAAGCTGCTCGCCAGGCTCGGGGTGAATGTGCTGACCGGTGCCAAAGTCTCCGAGGTTGGTTCCGACCGCGTGAGCCTGACAGACGGCCGGACGATCCCCGCTGAACTGATCGTCTGGGCGGCCGGGGTCAAGGCGCCCGACTTCCTGAAGGAAATCGCCGGCCTCGAGACCAATCGCATCAATCAGCTGGTGGTCCGGCCGACCTTGCAGACGACGCGCGACGACGGCATTTTTGCCATCGGCGATTGCTCGGCCTGCTCATGGGGCGAGCGCGGCAACGTCCCGCCGCGCGCGCAGGCGGCGCATCAGCAGGCTTCCCATCTCTACTCGCAGATCCCGCGCTATCTTCGGGGCGAGCGGCTGAAAGAATATCGCTATCGGGACTTCGGATCGCTGGTATCGCTCGGCGAATTCAGCACGGTCGGCTCGATGATGGGCGCTCTGGTGGGGGGCAGCCTCGTGTTCGAAGGCATGTTCGCGCGGATGATGTACCTGTCGCTCTACAAGATGCACGAACACGCGCTGCATGGTTCGACCAAGGTCGTGCTTGATACGCTGGCCCGCCTGATCACCCGGCGTACCGAGCCACATGTGAAGCTGCATTGACGCGCATTTGAGCCACGCACGAGATGTTGCCTGGACCGGGAGGGATGTTGATGGACGCCGTGTTCCTTGCGCGCATGCAATTCGCCGCCAACATCACGTTCCATATTCTGTTCCCGTCGATTTCGATCGCGCTCGGCTGGATGCTTCTGTTCTTCAGGTTCAAGTACCTGCGTGCGACCGATCCACAGCAGAAGCTCGACTGGCTTCAGGCCTACCGTCAGTGGACGAAGGTGTTTGCCCTGACTTTCGCGCTCGGCGTCGTCAGCGGCGTCACCATGAGCTTTCAGTTCGGCACCAACTGGCCGGGCTACATGGAGCGCGTCGGTAACATCGCCGGCCCGCTGCTCGGTTATGAGGTGCTGACCGCCTTCTTCCTGGAGGCGGGCTTCCTCGGCGTCATGCTGTTCGGTCATCGCCGCGTCGGCGAGATGGTTCACCTCAGTGCGACCGTCCTCGTTGCGTTTGGCACGTTGATGAGCGCCTTCTGGATCCTGGCTCTCAATTCCTGGATGCAGACGCCTGCCGGTTACGAGATCGTGGGCGGTCAGTTTCACGCGAGCAGCTGGCTGGAGATCGTCTTCAATCCCTCGTTCCCGTATCGCCTGGTCCACATGGTGCTCGCATCCGTGCTGACCTGTGCATACCTGTTGATCGGGATAAGCGCCTGGCAGCTGCTGAAAGGCGTCGCAACCACCAGTGCGTCGCGGGTGCTGCGGACCGGGCTGATCCTGGCCGCGCTGGCGGCGCCGGCACAGATGGTGGCGGGCGACTTTCACGGGCTCAATACGCTCAAACATCAGCCGCAGAAGATCGCAGCGGTCGAGGGCATTTGGGAAACCACGCGCGGCGCGCCGCTCCTGCTGTTCGCCATCCCCGATGACGCGGCGAGAACGAACCATTTCGAGCTGGCGGTGCCGAAGCTCGCGAGCCTGATTCTGCGGCACGATCCGGATGGGGAGCTCAAGGGGCTGAACGAGTTTCCCTCGGCTCATCCGCCGGTCCTGCCGTTGTTCTGGTCGTTTCGGATCATGGTGGGCACCGGCATCCTGATGCTTCTCGTCAGCTGGGTCGGCCTGTGGTGGCATTGGCGCGATGGCTGGGATTTCGCCAGAATGCCGCGGCCGATGCTGCGGATGTTCGCGGTCATGACCTTCGCCGGCTGGGTGGCGACCATAGCCGGATGGTACGTCACGGAAATCGGCCGCCAGCCCTTCATCGTGTCCGGTCTCGTTCGAACCGCTGATGTCGCTTCCGGGGTGCCTTCGTCGAGCATCGCGGTGACCCTCTCCGTCTATGTCGCGCTCTATCTGGCGCTGCTCGCGGCCTATATCGGCGTGCTCAAATACCTCGCCGAGACCGCCGATAAGAAGCCGTACGCAAGTACGTCGGCCGCCGTGCCGGGGGAGCCGAAGCCATATCAGCGCGAGGGAGAATTCGCATGACCTCGATGTCATTCGACGAGCTGCTGCCGCTGATCTTCATCGGGCTGATGGGCGTGTCGCTGCTCGTCTACGTCGTGAGCGACGGATACGATCTCGGGGTCGGCATGCTGATGCACCGGGCGACGCCCGAGGAGCGGGATACGATGGTCGCATCGATCGGTCCGTTCTGGGACGCCAACGAGACTTGGCTCGTGCTTGGCGTTGGCCTACTCCTGATTGCCTTCCCCAAGGCGCACGGGCTGGTACTGTCGGAACTGTACCTGCCGACCACGCTCATGCTGGTCGGCTTGATCTTGCGCGGCGCAGCCTTCGATTTCAGGGTGAAGGCGAAGGCCAGCCGGAAGGGAATGTGGGACCGTCTGTTCATTGCCGGCTCGATGCTTGCCTCGGTCTGTCAGGGCTGGATGCTCGGCCGCTATGTCAGCGGCTTCGGCGTGGGCTGGAACTATCCGATCTTTGCCGGCGCCATCGCGGTCGCGCTGCCGATGGCCTACGCGCTGCTCGGCGCAACGTGGCTGGTGATGAAGACGGATGGCCCGCTGCAGGACAAGGCGATCGAGTGGAGTAAGATTGCCTGGCCGCCGATGGTCATCGGCTTGATTCTGATTTCGATGGCAACGCCATGGATCAGCGAAACGGTCCGCATACGGTGGTTTACCTTGCCGGCAATCATTGCCGTCGTGTCGATTCCGATGACGGCGGGAATCGCGCTGGTGACCGTGCGTGCGCTGCTTGGCTCCTCCGCCGTGCGCGGCCCCCTCTGCTGGCTACCGTTTGCCTTGCTCGTGTCGGTCTTCCTGCTGAGCTTTCTCGGCCTCAGCTACAGCATCTACCCCTTCGTGGTGATCGACAGGCTCACGGTATGGGAGGCTGCCAGCAGCCCGGATTCGCTCAAGATCATCCTGATCGGCGTGTGCCTCACGCTCCCAGTCATCGTCGCTTACACCGGATTTTCCTATCGCGTATTCCGGGGCAAGACCATAGAGTTGGACTATGCGTGAGCCATCCTTTGCCATGGCCGGCGCTCCTCGGTTTGTCCTGGTTCATACGATGACGGAGCTTTCATTCCCGGGGGAGGTCAAGGGGGGGTATGAAGCTGGTTCGACCGCATCCAGCTCGATGCGTTGGCTTGTTCGCGCAATAGCTGCTCTTGCCTTGGTCGCAGCGGCGTCGGGGCTCGGCTATGCCATCGCGTTCCAACGGGGACTTGACCGTCTGCACGTTGCCGCTCAGCAGCGGCTTGCGGTCGAGGCGGCCAGGCTCGACGGCTATCTCTCCAGATTTGAATATCTGCCGTCGCTGCTTGAGACGTCGCCAAGCGTATTCAAGTTGCTCGGTGATCCCGCCGATCCCGCGCTGCAGCAATCGGTCAGCCTGTACCTGAAGTCGATCAATCTGCTTGCCGGGGCCGACAATCTTTACGTCTTGAGCGTCTCGGGCGAAGCCTTGGCTGCCGCCGACTTCGATGATCCCGGCACACCCGTCGGCCGGGACCTGTCATATCGGCCTTATGTGAGCGAAGCCCTCGAACGTGGCCGGGGCGCGTTTTTCGGTGTCGGCATCACCAGTGCACGCGCCGGCTATTATCTCTCCTACGCCCTCAAGGAGGGCGGGGCCACCAAGGGGATCGCCGTCGTCAAGATCAATCTGGATTCGTTAGAGCGCGGGTGGCGCGACCTTCCCGGCGACGCACTTCTCCTCGACGAGCGGGGCGTGACGATCCTCGCCTCGCGCGAAGCGTGGCGCTATCGCCCGATCGCGCCGCTGTCGCGCGAAATGCTCGACGATATTGCGCGCTCAAAGCCTTACGCAGACTACAATCTGACGCCACTCGGATGGACCGTCATCCGGTCCGAAAGTGGTGCCGCGCGCATCGCCACCGGGAATGGAGCGGACTATACGGCGAGCGAGCTTCCGATCAATCGGGGCCTCTGGAAGCTCGTCCTCCTCGATGACGAGGCGCCGGTCCGGCAGACCGCGCTGATCATTGGCGCGCTGTCGGGTGTTGCCTCCGTCGCTGCCTTGCTGGCGCTCGGACTCGCGCTGCAACGCCGCAGGGAGATCAGGCAAAGGCTGGCCAATCAGGCTGCATTGCAGGCGGCGCACGACATGCTCGAGGTGAGGGTGCAGGAACGAACCGCCGAGTTGCGGGCGGCGCAAGACGAATTGGTGCATGCCGGCAAGCTCGCTGCTCTCGGGCAGATGTCCGCCGGCATCGTGCATGAGTTGAACCAGCCCTTGGCCGCGCTGCAGACCGCGGCCGACAATGCCATCCTGCTGGTCGATCGCGGGTCGATGGCCGAAGCTCGCGGCAACCTCACCCGGATCGGCGAGTTGGTGCGGCGGCTCGGACGCTTGACCGGCCAACTCAGGGTTTTTGCCTACAAGTCGAGCGGCCCGCTTGACCCGATCCCGGTCGAGCAGGCGGTGGCAGAATCGCTCAAGATACTTGCCGCACGTATCAAGGAGGACGGGGTAACTGTCGTGACAGACATCGAGGCAAGTCTCAGCGTCCTTGCCGACCAGACGCGCCTCGAGCAGTTGTTGTGCAATATTGTGGCGAATGCGCTGGATGCCGTGGAGAGCATCGAGCGGAAGTCGATCGTCATCCGGGCTGCCCGGGAAGAGGGGCAAGCCGCCCGCTGCCGCATCACCATCAGCAACAGTGGCCCCGAGATCGCTTCCGATGTTCTCAGGCGCATGTTCGAGCCGTTCGTGACGACGAAGCCCGCGGGCAAGGGCCTCGGTCTCGGCCTGATGCTGTCCAACCACATCGCGCGCTCCTTCGGCGGCGAATTGCACGGGCGAAATCTTCCTGATGGCGCCGAATTTGTCGTGATCCTTCCCTTGGCCGAGATGACAGAGGCGGCTTTGCATGGGCGATGACCAATCCATTGGCGTGATTTACGTCGAGGACGACGAGGATGTCCGCATCGGTGGCGTCCAGGCGCTCGAACTTGCGGGGTTCCCGGTCTCGGGTTTTGCCTCGGTCGAGACCGCCAACGCATCCGTGCGCGCCGACATGCCCTTTGTCGTGGTCTGCGACGTGCGACTGCGCGGCAAGAGCGGCCTTGATTGGCAGTCCGACCTCCGCAGGCTGGATCAGGACCTGCCCGTGATCTTGATCACCGGACATGGCGATATCTCAATGGCCGTGCAGGCGATGCGAAACGGTGCCTACGACTTCATCGAGAAGCCGTGCTCATCCGAGCAACTCGTATCCGTCGTACGAAGGGCGGCCGAAAAGCGGCGCCTCACTCTCGAGGTTCGCTCGCTGCGATCCGCATTGTCGGACCGCCAGGGAATCGAAGCGAGCCTGCTCGGCCGATCGCCGCAGATCCAGGAAGTGCGCAGGCTGGTCTCCACTCTGGCCTCGACCAATGTGGACGTGACGATCTATGGCGAGACCGGCACCGGCAAGGACGTGGTCGCGCGTTGCCTGCACAATCACAGCGGGCGGCGCGCCGGCAATTACGTCGCCGTCAATTGCGGCGGCCTGCCCGAATCGCTGGTCGAGAGCGAGCTGTTCGGGCACGAAGTCGGAGCCTTCACCGGAGCCACCCGCCAGCGCATCGGCAAGATCGAGTATGCCAATGGCGGAACGCTGTTCCTAGACGAAATCGAGAGCATGCCGCTGAGCGTTCAGGTGAAGTTGCTCCGCTCGTTGCAGGACCGGTCGATCGAGCGCGTCGGAACCAACAAGCCGATCTCGGTGGACTGCCGGGTGGTGGCCGCGAGCAAGACGAACTTGTTGGAGCTGAGCGAAAAGAAGCTGTTTCGCGCCGATCTCTATTACCGCCTCGGCGTCGCTTTCATCGAACTGCCTCCGCTTCGCGAGCGCCGTGAAGACATTCCCCTGTTGTTCGAGCATTTCACGCTGGACGCCGCCAGGCGGTTCGAGCGTGACGCGCCGATCTTGGACGAGCAGACGATGTCCGCTCTGCTGGCCTATTCCTGGCCCGGCAATGTACGCGAGCTTCGCAACGTCGCCGATCGCTTTGTGCTGGGTGTCCTCGACGGCAAGGCCATCAACAAATCCGGGTTTGACACGTCGGATCCGTCGTTGCCGCGGCAGCTCGAGAACATCGAGCGATCGATCATCGAGGACGCGCTGCGGCGCAAGCAGGGCGACGTGCAGGCAACCGCGATGCTTTTGGGCATCCCGAAGCAGACCTTGTACGACAAGATCAAGCGTCTCGCCGTGAACGTCGATGGCATCCGCGAGGGCTCGGTCGTTCGCGCGGGAAACTGACGTTCCGAAGCGACGGTGCCGTGCAGGCAGGCGGATTTGGCATGCGCGCGGCGAAGAATGAAGAGGGCGCCGAATAGAAGCCGTCCCTGTCGAAACGCAATACATCATCCTGGTTGCAGAGTGAGGGAAGTCCAATGGATCGGCCATTCAATATGCCTGATGAGTTCGTCGACGCGTTCGCAAAGGCGGGCGCGAGCCTGTGGCGATCGCTGGGGTGGCCGACAGGCGATGAACACGACGGCGCGGCGATCAGCCCGCCTCTGGCGTCTTCGGGACGAATCGTCGAGTTGCGGGCCGACTATCTGAAGGGCCTGTACCAACTCACGGAGCACTTCATGACATCCGCGGCAGGCGGGCACGGCAATGGGGGCGTCGAACCGGCGCGCGGCGACCGCAGGTTCAGCAGCACGGAGTGGCGGGAGAGTCCGCTCTACAGCCTGTTGAAGCAATCCTATTTGTTGAATTCGCGCTACTGCACCGACTTCGTCGAAGCCCTGGATATGGACGAAAAGGAAAAAAATCGGCTGCGCTTCTTCACGCGCCAACTCGTCGAAGCGATGAGCCCGACCAATTTTATCGCCACCAATCCGGATGTGATCAAGCTTGCGACCGATACCGATGGTCAGAGCCTCAAGACCGGCCTGGACAATCTGGTGGCGGATCTGGGCAAGGGCAATTTGACGATCACGGACGAGACCGCATTCGAGGTCGGAAAGAACGTCGCGACGTCCAAAGGCGCGATTGTGTTCGAGAACGAGCTGTTTCAGCTCATTCAGTACGAGCCGGCAACCGAGCAGGTGGCCGCACGGCCCCTGTTGATCGTGCCGCCGTGCATCAACAAGTTCTACATCCTGGACCTGCAGCCGGCCAATTCCTTCGTTCGGTTTGCCGTTGAGCACGGCCAGACCGTGTTCGTAGTGTCCTGGCGCAATCCCGACGCGTCCTGCGGGCATTTTGGCTGGGACGACTATGTCGAGCACGGTGCGATGCGCGCTATCGAGATCGTCCAATCGATCGCGGGAGCCGACAAGATCAATGTCGTCGGCTGGTGTGTCGGAGGCACTATCCTGTCGTCGGCGCTCGCGATCCTGCGGACTCGCGGCGACGAAAAGGTCGCCAGCGTCACCCTGCTGACCACCATGCTCGATTTCCGCGAGCCGGGCGATCTCGGCGTGTTCGTGGACGAAGAGAGCCTGCGACAGCGCGAATTGACGATCGGAAATGGTGGCATCTACCGCGGCGCGGAGCTGGGATTCGTCTTCCAGACCCTGCGTTCGAAAGAATTGATATGGCCGAATGTGATCAACCATTATTTGAAGGGAAAGCCGCCCGAACGCTTCGATCTCCTGTTCTGGAACGCAGACGTGACCAATCTGCCTGGCCCGATGTATTGCTGGTATATCCGCAATATGTATCTGGAGAACAATCTCCGCGAGCCCGGCAAGTTGACGATGTGCGGCACGCCTGTCGATTTGGGGCAGGTCGATTTACCGGCCTATGTCCTGGCAACGGTCGAGGACCACATCGTGCCATGGCGATCCGCCTACCGGACGACAGGCTTGTTCGGGGGCGATACGCGCTTCGTCCTCGGCGCGAGCGGACACATTGCCGGCGTAATCAACCCGGCATCGAAGAACAAGCGGAGCTATTGGGTTTCGGACGAGCGATGCGAGGATCCGGCAACATGGCTGGCGGGTGCGGAAGAGAAGCCGGGCAGCTGGTGGAACGACTGGATCGGCTGGCTCAAGCCGCAGTCGGGAGAGCAGCTACCGGCGCGCGCGCAGCTCGGAAGTAACCTCTACCCGCGTGGCGAACCGGCGCCCGGCCGGTACGTGAAGGCGAAGGCGAACTGAAGGTCGAGCCTGCAAGCTGGCTGCCTTACGGACTCGAGTGGGAATGGCATCCTGCCGTTCCGGGATCGCTCGGCTTCAGTGACGAGCACGGTTCAATACATCCTATGGTCGCTCGGATCTGGGAATTGGAAGCGAAGCCCGTTTAAGAACTTTTCTATTGTCTCTAGTCGGATATCGCTTGCCGGAGCTGGCTCAAGCTTGCCCATGATGGATTGGAGCGAGAGTTCAAGTTTTTCAATCGCTTAGATGGTCGCGTGTGCACGACGTGTGCACCGGGAGATCAAGAAAAATCGCACAACAGACAAGTTGAGCAGGCTTGTGGTGCCCGCGTAGGATCTGAATCCGGGCGCCGACGAGTGCTTATGTGCAGTCTCAGTTGTTCGATGCGGAACGATCGAAATCGTAGGTTTGACTCCCACTCTCTCCGCCATACGTACTTGATTTTACTTATGTTTTTTAAGAAACTTGCGCCTGACCCACGGATCGACCCCCAGCGCGACTTGGTCTGCAGCCTGCCGTGAGGCATCGGCCAACTTAAACTTGCAATGGCCAGCCCCATGCAAACCGGCCCAAGCTACCGGCCTCGCTGGCCTTGCAAGACCTCTGTCTGGCGGCAGCATGCCGCCGCACGAGCTCGGAGTAGTTTAGGCGCTCCCGACAGTCAGCCGCGTCCCTTTGGCGCCGCCTTTCAGACCAAGGAGCGGTCCAGAGGCCGCTCAGCTAACTTGGTCAAATAAATCGCAGAAGGTCGCCGCCAACAGTCGAGTGAGCGTTGCCCTCCGAAGGCAAAGGTCACACGTTCGAATCGTGTCGGGTGCGCCAGTAAAATAAGAGCCTTTTTGAATTCTCGCCTGCTGACAAAGCCCTCACCGGAAGCATACCGGAAGCATTCACTTAGGCCGGGAAAATTGCGCTCCCGTCAGAGATTTGGGAGCGTGGCATGATCGAACGCCCCCCTCAGTCCCCGGCCGCTTAGTCACCGTCTTCAGCATCGCTTAGGCGAAGTGTCTCAGGCTCGCGAGACCCATTCTGAGCGCGTTGTAGGCTGCGCTCGCGGCAACATCTAGCAAGGCGTCGGCGAACTTTTTGCGAATCCTGGAGCACGCGGCGGCGGGTGCGCTTCGATTTCGTCCAAGAGTATATTTCTCTCTACTGAGCAGCGAGCACCCCGAATCCCCCACGCCGGCCCTGTGAATAGTAGGATAAAGGCGCTGCTCCTCGCGTCGCTACCTTTAATTGTGCAATCGTGAAGGCCTGCTGATTCGCCAATACGCGCAGGATGCCTTGAATCAATGGCTAAGAAGAAATTTTGGAATGAGAGAGCATTAATCATCCTCGCCGCGCTTGCGGTGTGGCTCTTCGTGGGACTTCCCTTCTATCACCACTCGGCAACCTCCTCGCCCGGCACGTCGCCAACCGAAGAGTGTTTTCGCACCATGTTCGGAGTATGCCTCGTCATTCCGCCCGAAAGCGACGGAGGCATATTCGGCTTCGCTGAATTCGTGCAAGCTTTCGCATTGCTGGTCCTGATCTTTACGGTTAGCGGAGCACGCTATCAATTCCGGGTTGAAACTGCCCCAATCCCACTCTGGAGTCTCACTTATTGGAGTTCAGCGACAATCGGAGCCTTCGCGTTGCTCTCAGACTTGTGGTTCGCGCAACGCTATCCGCTGCCCTGGTTCCTTTCGAGTCAGGCATACTGGCAATTTGTATTGGGCCTGTTGTTTCTCTCGCTCGCCTTGATTTGGCTCTGGTATGCCTACATCCGTCCGCCGCAGTTCGGAAGAAGGAATGCCTACAGGTTCACCGGCGCGGTTTATCACTACGTTATGCAGGGCGATGGCAGCGACATTTCTATCGTGGCTGACGAGCTTGGGCGCGCCGCTCATTCGATCATCGAAATGGCATCAGCGGCGTTCGATCCACGACATCTTCGGCATCGAGCTGAGGTGGGACAACCAAAAGCCGAAGATTACGCCTGTGATCTGCTGCTGATCCTTGGAAACAGGAGGTTTTGCCGACACGTCGCCAGCAGCGCGCCAAATACCGCGATTGCTTTGTTCCGCGCTGTGGCGGAGAAGAAGCAATACAATATTCCCATGTCGCAATTTTCGTCAGCACTGACGACAGAGGCAATCGTCAATAAAGACTCTATGCTGTATCACGAGGACGCAGGTTATTATTCAGGCTATTTCGGATATCCATTGCGGCGAGCGGTCATCTCTTTTGCGCGCAAGAACTACCTTGCCTTGGTTGAACGCCAGCCCAAAGTTGCCGACGCGGTTCTGATTGGCTCTATCTCGTTCGACAAAGAGAGGAAGCAGCTTGTAAAGACGTATCAAGCGGGACTGGCTCTAGTAGCCCCAACCGTTACCCTGGATTTGACGGAGCCCAAGGAACTAATTGCTAGCGCTCGCGCTGATGACAAACCAGAAAGAATGACGACGACGACGATTTCGAACAATTGCTTCTCGCCAATAGGCGGGAATGGAACAGTTTCTGGTTCTGGCGCGATAAGCCGGTTGGCGAACGCGGTATTGCTCGCGATATTCTCCTGGAAGCTGGAGTCAAAGTTGATGACTTAAGGTCGGTCGATCCAGACCCGCCCGATTGCGAAGCAACGTTGGACGGCCAATTCTCTGGCATCGAGGTGACGGAGCTAGTTCACCGCGCCACGCTCGAACGATCCATCAAAGCGGTGAGACAGCGTTCACGAGGTGAAGAACCAAAAAAGCCCGAAGCCTATTTTATCTGGGAACGCGATGACCTGCTTGCAGCTCTTCAAGCACTGCTGGTGGCAAAAAACTCGGCAAAGCTAACCCGATCTTACGAACGGTATGTGCTGGTCATTCACACCGACGAGATGTTCTTGGATAGCGTCAACGTGGAGCGTTTCTTGAAAGGCGCCAGCTTCGACACCACCATGATAACCCATGCCTTTCTTGGTTTGTCGTATGAGCCCGGCAAAGGCTATCCGGTGTTCCCTCTTGAACTAGTCCGGCACTGATGAGTCGAGCCGCTACACGTTCGCTGCCTCTTTCGAACGCCGAAGGCGCGCAACCCGTCGATGATCGCGCCATAGTCGGTCTGCGGGACGGCCTTGATCCACTCGTCCGCGCGCTGCTCTCGTTCGTTCAATGCAGCCCTATTGGCCGCCAACCGCGACTGCACGAAGCCGGGCGCGGTAACGACCATGTTTTAGGACGCCCAGCCCACATGGAATTTGCAATGGCATCCGGGCAACGGGAGCAACGCCCAGGCGTTCATCCCCAACGGGTCTCCAGTATCAGCTATTACCACGCGCCAGCCTCGCGACAGCGCGACGGAGCTTGATTTCAATGCACCGAGCACAGATCAACTCGCCGTCGCCAGCCGGTGGCGCAAGAACGGTCAGCTCTTCTAGCGCGAACTCTTCTTCGCAGTGATCGCAGCGCGGGATTTGGTGCATTCGCGTATTTGCTCACGTGCATGTGGCGGAATTCAGAAGGCTGGTCCGTACTTGCGTCAGCTCGTTCCAAATGCGGAACGAGGTGAAGAACTCGCGGCCGTTGCAGATTTACACCCCGCTTAGCCATTCGAGATACTAAGCTCGTCCCGTCGATTGAGATCACCGAAAAATATTTCATGTCTACTTCACGGACAGCGGAGACGCAAAATGTTTGATGTCTATCGCAATGACAAGCGCGAGTTGCTGGTTCTAAGCAACGGCTCTGCAATACCCGTTGTTTGCTCTCAGAATAAGTGGCGCAAGAGCAGAAAGAGAGTTCTCAAAGTCAGCGACGAGATCAAGTCGGCCGTTCAGAGACAGGGCTATTACGTTCGCAGCTTGCGGGTCACCAAGGTGCGTATGATGTAGGTCGGAGTAGTCGGCGGCTTAGCTCGTCGCCACGCCATCCAACCGAGCCAACCCAGCCTCGATCACGATGATATCATCCTCGATCTGCTGAATGGTTGCCCGGCAATCAAAAACGGTGCGTGCCTTTAGGTCCACGGCGAGCTTCCGGCGCTGCATGCGCAAACTGTCGAGAGCCGCCCTGTCCTTCAGGCTGACGTAACCGTCCACAATAAGTTCGATTGCTTTTGGCATTCTCCGACCAGTCCTAATCACCCACCCGCAACGCTTCACGCGCGACACTCTTCACAACGGTACGTTTTCGCAGGTCGTGTCCGGTTGCCGTCAAATGGGACCCAATGATCAGGCCGAGCCGCCTTAATGTCAGGAGGGCAAGAGGGTCGCACAGTTCAATGGAAAGTCCGGCTCCTAATATCGCAATGGCACGTTGTTGATCGCTATCGAGATCACCCCATGAAATATCCATCACGCGACTCCGCGCCAAAAAATTATCTAGAATCCAAACGCGAGCCTGATTTGCCGCAGCATAGCCATGGCCGCGTCGGTGTATCGACCGTTGGTTATGTATTGATCCACCTGCGCTGTACTAATCAGCGCCACAACGAATACCGTGAAGCCCTTAAACATTGGGCCTCTCCTACAAGAGACCGCCAACCGGGCGTGATGAAGTATTAGACTGTTCTCATAATGCGATGCTGCATATTGCGCCTATGCGTAAATGGTGCCAGTGACCAGTAACCAATCCCTTAACCGGTGCGACCTTTGGATGCGCGCGCCGTGGGATGAGGCTAAAGCGCTGCAACGTCCGTTGCCGGATTACGTGCTGAGCATCGCGAGCGTGAACCGATAAGCGGAGATACGCACCCGCGTCCGATGTCGGCCGGAGAACAGACATGACAGTGGCTCGTACGCTGGTCTGCTGAGGGCCAGAAGTTGACATGCAACTATGGGCGCTGCATCCCAATTATGAAGTGGACCTCGGACAATTACGCGCGCCGAGAGTGAATTAATGGGTGGATCAACGCGGCTCAACTTTCTGAAGAACTGTCTGCCAAAAAAAACCGGTTGTGAAAGCCAGTATGGTGTCCGGAAGCGTGAGCAAAGGAGAGGTGATTTGGCTCAGCAGCCCGCCAAATGTTGGGATGGCAAACAACATGGGGTATACAAATTGCCATCTGTCTACTTGGATCCCTGCGCCTGGTTTACTGGGATCACTCTTCAACTTTTCTCGTTGCTCGATTGCAAGGCTGAGTACTCTATTGGCCAGTGCCAGAGGTAGATTGAGTACGACCAATCGCCGACCCGCTGCACGGCAGCGGTTCTAACGACGCGCCATTGCCCATTAGCGGCGATGACCAGCGCGGCACCGGCGATCGGCAAGACGGTCAAAGCACCTGGCCAGCGCGACTCCGGCAGCGGCGTCACAATGCATATCCCGAGTAGCAGCCAGCCACCGATTCCGATCGAAGTTCCTGCTGACCAAAGAAGCGGAGTGGGACGGTGGCGGCGGGCAATCTCCAACATCGCGATGATGCCGCCCACCAAAGGCTCCCAAGCTCGAGCGCGTAACGAGAAGAAGCTCGACCCCATCGCATCGTGATGGCTCTGCCACAGGCACCATGCCAGGGATGTGACCGAGCCTATTGATAAGACCGTGATCGTCGTGCGGAGGAAACTTGATCTAGGCGATCGGTGCCAGATCAGAGAAAGGACCAGAGGCAGCCAGATATAGAACTGCCACTCTACCGCGAGCGACCAAGTATGCAGAAGCGGCTTGGTCTGCGCGGCAGTTGCGAAGTAGCCATGGTCGGCATCGAAGGCAAAGTTGGACAGGAAGAGCAGCGCTGAGCACGCGTGCCGCAGATGTCTGAAATATTCTCCTGGGAGCGTAAGAAACCATCCCGCGACGACAGTAGCGATGACAACAACGACCAAGGCTGGGTAGATGCGACGAAGCCGCATCGTCATGAATTGGGGATATGAATATCGGCCGGCAATCAGGTCGTTCACGACCTTGCTCGTCATCAAGTATCCGGTGATGACAAAAAAGACGTCGACACCCACAAAGCCGCCAGCAAATCCCGGAAACTGAAGGTGATATCCGAGTACCGAAATTACCGCGAGGGCTCGTAACGCATTAATGTCAAAACGAAAACGTGTATCGGGGCCCCCAACAGGGCTCCGCAACTCAGCATTCACCTCTCGCTCCCCAGCCGCGAAGATTGCGGGGAAACTGGATCAACCTGCGGCTGAAATCAATAGGCCTTTGTGACGAATGCGGGTACGTAGTATCCCGGCTTGCTTACGAAAGCGCGTTTAGAACTCTAGCAATTGCCGGGTGAGTCCGATTCTTGACTTTGATCCAGTCCTTCGACCGCCCCGCGATACAGCGGCGGTCCCTGCGCTTAGAGACCAAGCCCTCAAGACTGAGGTTGCATGCGGCGCTAAAGAGATCCGGGCCAATCTCGCCGATCTCGAATCTCGAATGGCGACGAACATGCCGTCGGGCCGTCCCCGCAGCAGCCGGGCCATGTTGGTGTTTCGCCGCGGCCCGCAGGTCATCGCGGCCCAGCGCGAGGATGTCGAAGTGTAGAGCGGCACCGTCTCTAAGGCATCGGCAGGAACTTCCAAGAAGCTGACGGAGTTGAGAGTTGTGTATGCCGCCTGCTCGGGACATGGCTAGCTACGCTCGTCCAAGCGGTCCTCATTGCGCATCTGCCTCTTTGCCCAGCTCCTTACGGACCGTAGCTGCGGAGTTGCCCACCTTGTCGATTGCTTTCTGTAGCTTTTCGCGAGTTACGCCGAGCGCATGGGTCCAATACTTCACCTCATGAGCCTCATGCATGTTTATTTTGCTGCGATCGGGCTGACCTCGCTTGGTGAGATTATCGGTCACGTTCATCCTCCCTATTCGCAATAGAGAACGCGGTCGGGAAGGGCACGTTCCTTTGCTCCAACCCTCAATCGAGCTGGCGGTCCTCTCAAACGATCAGGGCGGCAACATGCCGATCACTCGCTTGCTTTCAGGCAGCAGTGTTACGCCGGAGCAACGACACGTCATCGAGCTCGCGTTCAATGCGGCGCTCCGCAAGCTGGCCCTGAGGCGAATGATATGACCGATGCCGTGGCTCTGACCGAGTTGACCATCCGCGACATCAGGGTGCTGGTAGAGCAGGGAGCCCATTCGGCGCGCCGATGTCTTGGCAGCGTGCAGCATCTGTCGCGCTTATACGCGCTGATGGTCCTCGGTGGCAGGCAGGCCTCTCAGTAAGCGTTCGATCGCCCGCCGGTAATCCTCGGCCACTTTTAGAAGGGCTTCCCGCTCGATCTCCAGGGGAGCCGCAGCCGCTTGCTCGCGACAGGCCCGCTCCAACCTGCGAAATTCTCGGAGCTGTCCGTTCAAGCGCCACCTCCTCAAATTCAGAAATATACGCGTTTGCCAAAAATTCCCGAAATGTCAAAATCCGCGGGTTCTCGCCATAACATGCTACCTACGTGTGCAGCAGGGTGCTGTTCTAATTAGGACCACCCTCATTAAATTTCGGACCCTCTATCATTTGAGACTCTGCGTGTGAATTCCAGGCCCGAGATATCAACCGGCGCGCCGCGTTGAGTATGGCGTGTCGGCGGCCTCGGTGCGTCTCGGTTCCAGCCCCGGAGATGCCCGGGGCCGTTCCTGAGTTATGGCGTGCCCGAGAGGATGTTCGACTGGCGGAAAGAGGCCTGAGGCGGCCTTACTCATAAATCACGTGCTTAGTTTGGGTGCTCGAGATGTCCGCTCATCCGTCAACAGCGGGACTAACAGCAGATGAAGGTCCCCCGATGGGCCAGAAGCCGACTTCGGGTAGCTGGAAAGCAGACCGGGCGGAAAGACAAGCATAGATTGCGGCGCGCTTCGTCTCGCGGTAGGCTTGCTTGCTCGTTTTCTGAGGCGCAAAACATGTTACCCGCAGATTACGTTTTTGGTCTGGCTGTTGCGTTGGTTGTCACCTTCAACCTATATTTTGGACGCCGTATCGAGCGCGAACGCATCGCGATGCAGTGGGGACGCAACGGCGAGCCAACATGGTACGCCCCAAAATGGTTCGCTATGTGGGGAATGGTTGCCTTCATGGGAGCTGTTCGGCTCTTTATTTGGCTGGCTTCGACCTATGCGCCGCAAAGTGTGCACGGCGTCGAACTAGGAATAGTCATTTTCTCCGTGATCGCCGCAGGCTCCCATCTGTTCGTTTTGATGAAGGCGCGAGCGGCACACTGAACGAGCCCGCGCAAGTCGGCTCCGGGTCAAAACGCGAAGAACTCAGGTTGAGCAAATCTGGTCCGCTCTGGCTCAACGAGCGGACTACCGACCGCCGAGGCGCAACTTCGCCGATGGGGCCAGAAGCGGACGTTGCCCACTAAGTCTGGGGCCTGATCAACCGAGCTCCCATGGCAGACGCAGGGAATGCCATCTTGCGCGGCTATGAGTCAGCGGGCGCGCCGGTAATGCATGGCGACCGCGCCGCTGCGGAGCGCCTCGGCCGAGATCAGTTCGAGCCGTCGGGTGCTGGGCAGCCCGCTCTGGTAGAGGGTCGGGCCGTGGCCGGCGATCCTTGGGTGGACGAGGAGCTTGTACTCGTCGATTAGATCCAGCCGGTCCAACTCGGTCGCGAGCTTGCCGCTACCGAGGAGCACGCCGGCCGGGGTCGCGTCCTTGAGCCTCAGCACGCCCCTGCGGAGGTCGCCGGCGATGTGGTGGCTGTTAGTCCAAAGGAAGGTATTTCGCGTCGACGACACTACGTACTTCGGCTTGGCCTCCAGCTTCACCGCCCACTCGCGTATCGCCGGCGGCACCTCCTCGTTGCCACGGGCGACTGCCGGCCAGTAGCTCTCCATCATCTCGTAGGTGACGCGACCCCACAGCATCGCCCCGGCCTCGTCCATAAGGCGGGTGAAGAAGGCGTGCGTTTCGTCGTCGGCAATACCCTCCTGGTGGTCGACGCAGCCATCCAGGGTAACGTTAATGCTGAAGGTCAATAGTCCCATGCGGCGAGTCTAAGCCATACAATGGAGAACGCCTAGGCCGATTGCTCGCGGTTGATGTTGAACTTCTGCAATGGGTCAAAAGCGTCGATCCAGCGCTCCACTGCTAACATCCGGTCTACCCCTGTAAACCGACATGGTAGCGGCACCGCCCCAACGGCAGCGATGGGCCAGAAGCGGACATCGCAGCTCATTCAGCTTTTCTATTCCGACGTCGAGGGGCGGAGTGGACCGCTCTTCCCCTGGGAGAAAAGGTTGCATCACCCGAACTGCGCGACCACGGCCGACCACAGACGCCAGATTTCGGGGGACTTTTCATCGACGGCGGTCTGCACCATGACCAGCTTCGAGGGCGGATCAACGAGGATGCGCTGACCGAGGTGCCCCAAGAGCGCGAATTGCCGTCTGCTGCCGGGAAACAGGTAGACTTGATAGCCGTACCCGAAGCCTCCCTCGGCTTTTGCCAGATACGTCTCGGAGGCGCGCACCGTGGTCGCATCAATCATCCACTGTGCAGGTATTATCTGTTTGCCCTCCCACGCTCCGTCGTGGGCCAGCAGACGGGCGAGCCGCGCGTAATCGCGCAGTACCGCGTTGAAGAACCCGTGCGCTACCTCACGGCCTTCCGCATCAATCAGCCATTTGGCATCCGCTTCCGTGCCGATCGGCTGCCAAACTTTTTCCTGGAGATAGCCGCACATTGATTGACCGGTCGCGTAATGCAGCACGAGACCGAGCACGTCCGTCTCGATACTGGCGTAATGGAATCGCGTCCCCGGCGGCGCGATCCGTTGGTCGAATTGCGCGATGCTGGCAACGGTGCCTTTTTGGGAAAACCAGTGTTTGCGCACCATGTCGCCCCACAGGCGATCGAGGTCGTCTCCGCTGCCTTTCGCTTCATCGTTCTCTTCACCGAACTTCACGCCAGACGACATGTGCAGCAGCGCGCGGATCGGCGTTGCACCGTATTCCGTGCCTTTCAAGCCGGGAACATAGGTCTCCGCAGTATCTTCGATCGACTTGATCGCGCCTTCCGCGGTCGCGATCCCTATCAGCATGCCAGTGATAGATTTTGCCATCGACTGCGATATCAGCCGGTCTCGATCGGTGCGGCCGTACTGATAGCACTCAACCAGAATCCGGTCGTCCTTAGCGATCAACAGGCCCGTCACCGGATTGCGCGACAGATAATCCGCAAGCGAAGCGCGGCTTCCCTTGTACTGATAGCTGACATCCGCCGGCGTTCGCTTGAATGGCCAGGCCGTGGCCGCGCGATCGACGTGGCGTGTCGGGAATATCTCATCGTAATGACTGAATGCGCCGACGCGGTATTTTGGCGAGGCCGGATTGCCGGGCTGGAAGATCCGCCACCGGTCCTTGATCGGGTAGTTCTCGGCCGCGCCGTAAAGTTCGGCGTCCGGGCCGTCGGCGGAAAAGGACGGACCATCACCGATTTCGGCAGCCCAACTCCATTTCGCCGACGCCGCAACGCAGGTTGCCGCAAGTCCGGTCAGCACAGAGCGTCGCGAGAGTGCTTTCCCGGCGCTGCTATCGGACTTTAAAGGACTTCTCATTGCTCATTGTTCCAAGCTACGGCTGCGCCGCTTGCAAGGTGATAAAATCGCGCCTTCGCGTACCTGGCCCATCCGACCTCGAAATCGCTGGAGAGGGGCAACTGCTCCTCACCGCGAATGCTACGGCGAGTAACATTGAGCCAAGCAGCGTGCTGTGTCAATGGCATACAGCTTTTGAGCGAGGTCCGCTTCGGGTCTTGGCTGTGTGCAAACGGATGGTCGGCACGCGGCCGTGGGTCGCCAATCATTGCAGGCGGCCGATGTTCTCGCGTCGGATCGTCCAATGACCGGCCAAAGTAGGTATCGCGACGCGGTATTGCGCTTTTGGACGCACTTTCCGGGCTTCAGGCGGCGCGGATGGCTGCAATCAGGCGCGGTTTGCCGACGATGTTCATCACCCGTGTGAGGTTATAGGCGAGAACATGCAGCGCCATTTCGGCGGCGACGTTCCGTAGGCGCTTCATCAGGAAGTGGGTCGCCCCCATACGGGCCTTGATCGTGCCGAAGGGATGCTCGACCGTCTCGCGCCGCCTCCGCATGGCGTCGGGGTCGGAATCGAGCCGTCTCTGGACCTCCTCGACCACATGCTCATGCTCCCAGCGTGTGATGCGGCGCTCCTTGGACGGCGTACATTGGCTCTTGATTGCGCAGCCTTGGCACGCTGCTGTCGACCAGTAACGGCGCAGCGTCATTCCATGCTCGATGTTGGTATAGCGATAGGGCAGCACCTGGCCGGACGGGCAGCGGTAGACGTCCTCGTCAGGTAGATAGGCGAAGTCCTGTTTGCCGAACCGACCCTCCGCCTTGGCGTTCGACGTCATGGGCTTGGGCAGCGTGACTGCAACGCCAGCCTCTTTGCAGGCCAATATCTCCTCTCCGTCGAAGTAGCCACGGTCGGCGACCGCCTCGAGTTTGTCCACTTCGAGCACTTCTTTGGCTTGCTTCGACATCCGAGCAAGCTGCCCACGGTCATTGCCGACGTTTATGACCTCATGCGTAACAATCAGATGGTGTTCGGTGTCCACCGCGACCTGGACATTGTAGCCGACGACACCCGATCCGCGTCCACTGGTGGCCATCGAACGGGCATCCGGATCGGTCAGCGATATCTGTTGATCCGGCGTCTTGCGCATCTGCGCATCGAGCACTTCCAGGCGGCCCATCTCCTGCTTCAGTCGAGCGATCTTTTCCTTAATCCTCGTTGTCTTGATGCTGATCGCTTCCGATGGCTCCTGCCGATCGGCGCTATCCAGTTGACGCAGATATCGCCCGACGCTTTCCTCGATCTGCGCCATCCGCCTCGCCATCTTGGCATGTGTGAAGTTGCGATCGCGGTTGTTCACTGCCTTGAACTTGCTGCCATCGATTGCGACGCTTGGGGTCTGCAACAGGCCCATTTGCCGGCATAGCGCAACGAACTTCGCACAAACCTTCCGAAGCGCCGCACCATTGTCCTTCCGGAAATCGGCGATCGTCTTATGATCGGGAGCCAGGCGGCCGATCAGCCACATCACCTCGATATTGCGGCACGCCTCACGTTCCAGGCGGCGACTGGATTGCACCCGATTGAGATAACCGTAGATGTAAAGCTTCAGAAGGACTGCCGGATGATAGGAAGGCCGGCCCGTCTCCTTGGCGATCACACGCTCAAATCCCATTCCATGCAGGTCGAGCGCCTCGACAAACACGTCGATCACATGGACCGCGTTGCCCTCGTCTACCCAATCCTCCAGACATTCCGGCAAGAGCGTCAGCTGGGATCTGTCCGCGCCTTCAACGAAGCGTCCCATCCGTATCCCCCCATTAGGAAACGGAGGAATCGTAACCGACTCGCGGCTTTTCACACAGCCAGGGTCAAAAGCGTCGGCCTAGCGCTCCACCGCAAACGTCCGATCTACGCCTCTGAGCCGACATGCAGCGGCACGGCTTGCCACCCGACGGCATTGCTTGATCCTGTTGAAGAACCGCTCGATCTGGTTGCGAGCGCGATAGAGACACCAGCCCTCCGCCACCGGACGAAACGGTTGTCGCATGTAGTGTACGGACCAAACGCCTCGGGCAGATCACGCCAGGGTGCTCCGGATCGCAAGACCCAGAAAATGCCATTGAGCACACGTCGGTCGTTGACCCGAGGAATGCCACGCCGCAGCATCGGCTTAATGGCAGTCCATTCATGATCGGCGAGTTCGTAACGCATGATTCGAGCCCCCAGTTGGGGGTTTGAATCACGGGGGTCTGGCCCAGCGCAATACTCCTGGCCCGGTCCAGGAACCCGGCGCTGTCGAGCTGCTGCAGCTGCTCAGACCGCTCGAACTTGGGCAAGCCGCTTGATCGCGAACGCGTCGTCCCAGCAGACGGCGGCTTCCCATGCGGCCGACGCTTGCGCGGCGATGTCGTGCGCGCCGCCATCGAGACCGGCAGCGTTGTGGGGCAGCACCAGGTCGAGATCGGGGACGTCAACATGCGACTCGTCCCAATCGATCAACCCGACCCGATTTGCGGTCATGCGGATGTTGCGCGGGTTGGGGTCGCCGTGGACGACGCAGGTCTGACGTCCGACGAGCCGCGCCCACGCGGCTCGGCATCGAGCAACGCCCTCTGGCGGCATTGCGCCGAGGTTGATCCTCGTCCCTGTTTCGGTGTGCAGGAGGTCAGTCGACGATCGCCAGCCCGGACGCTGCGGCCACCCCGCCGTCAACCGATGCAGCCGGCGGAGCATGTCGGCCACGCGACGCCAGTCGGCCTCCGTCTCTGGCGGTCCGCCCTCCACGTATGTCATCACCACCAAACCGTC
Organism: Bradyrhizobium sp. NC92; assembly: GCF_025200865.1. Taxonomy (NCBI): domain Bacteria; kingdom Pseudomonadati; phylum Pseudomonadota; class Alphaproteobacteria; order Hyphomicrobiales; family Nitrobacteraceae; genus Bradyrhizobium; species Bradyrhizobium sp. NC92. The sequence continues at coordinate 5,021,521 of NZ_CP104171.1, read as the reverse complement.
CGCGAACAGCCGGCCGTCTGTCGTCGGGATCGGCACCGGCACGGTCAGACCTCCACGGTCGAGATGTTTGAGGAGCTCAGTCTCCCACCTGAGATCAGCATCGCTCCTCGCACCGAGACGAGCGACCGCGAGGCGCCCTTGAACGCGCACGCTCCACACGTCGTTGGCGACCCCGCCGGCCAGGGGCTCGACGCGAGCTACGTCTTCACCCCACTGCCCGAGTGCCTCCCATCCCATTGGCGACATCAGGGGTACTCCTCGTCGCTGACAAAAGACATTCGGCGAATGTCACCTTTTGGCCGTTCGTAGCGCATGATTCGAGGCCCCATTCGGGAGCTTGAATCACAGGTGTCGGACCAACCACAATGCGCAATGCTTGACTTGCCGTTCGCTGCGATCTTGGCTGAGTTCGCGTTTCAGCATATTATTGAGTTATGTCGCTCACCAGCCCAATCAAGCCTTATGATCCGACGTGGCCGGAGCAGTACTCGATAGAAGCGGCGCGACTGAGACCGATTTTCGGTTCCGCGTTGATCGGCATTCATCACGTTGGGAGCACCGCCGTACCCGAATTGGCGGCCAAGGGAGAAATCGACGTTCTCGCCGTGGTGAAGTCAGACGGTGGGCTGGAGGATTGGAGCGGATCATTAGTCGCGCTAGGTTATCGTCGCGGGGGCGATCTCTCCTCTGGCCACTATTTCTTCAAGCGCGACGTGAACGGCGCCCGCACTCACAAGCTTCATGTGTGCTTGGATGGCCACGGACAGATTGCGCGTATGCTGAAATTTCGAGATCACTTGCGCAAGCATGCAGAGGACCGATCGAGATATCAGGAGTTGAAGCTAAGGCTGGAGCGCGAAAATACATCGGGTATTCAGCAGTACCTGTTGGCCAAAGAGCCGTTTATCCGAGACATTCTAGCCAATCTTGACTGATTGCTCCTGGCCCGTCGTTTGCGGTGCCAGCACAAGGTAGTCGTTATCGGAGCAAAGCGGACATGCTTTATGAGTACGCGCCCTAGCTCGTTAAAAAGTCCGCCTTGGGTCAATCGCGACGGTCGCGCCCCATCGCTATGAAGTCCGGTCTACCCCTTTGAGCCGACGTGTAGGAGAAAGGCTGATTTAGTCGCGAAGGGCCAACAGCGGACTCGCCGACACCCCCGGTAAACCCGTCAGGGTAGCTGTCATTTCGATTGTCCCGTAGGAGTAATCTCGCAATTTGACGCACTCGTCGTGTCGCGTACAAATGCGGCGGGAGGACTTGTCTGACCATGGCGGGACCAGTTCGGATCGAGCGTAGGTTATCAGCGATACTGGCTGCCGATGTGTCAGGGTATTCGCGCCTTATGCATGAAGACGAAGAAGGTACGCACGCCAAGCTGATGACGCTCCTCGCCAGAGGCGTCGAACCCGCGATTGCAGAACATGGCGGTCGCATCGTGAAGAACACCGGCGACGGGTTCTTGGCAGAGTTTCCCAGCGCTGTTGAAGCCGTTCGGGCCGCGATGCAATTCCAGGCAAACGTCCGCGAATTTACCACTGGCGACCGGGAAAACAGCCGTATCTCCTTTCGGGTGGGCGTCAATATCGGTGATATAATTGTCGAACCTCACGACATCTTTGGGGACGGCGTCAATATCGCGGCACGGCTTGAGAGCGTCGCCGCACCCGGCGGTATCTGCATCTCGGCGGCTGTTTACGATCAAGTCCAGCCCAAGATTGGGGAAAGATTCGTCGATCTTGGCGAGCAGACCTTCAAAAACATCGCGCGTCCGGTTCGAGTCTACGCGATTCTAGATGAATTGGCGCCAGCGACGCTGTCGCAGTTCGGCGGATCAGCGGCGCTTTCGCCACCTCGTCTTTCCATCGTGGTGCTGCCGTTCGCCAATCTCAGCGGCGACCCCGAGCAGGACTACTTCGTCGACGGTGTGACGGGCAGCCTCACCACCGATCTGTCACGTATCCGTGGGTCATTTGTTATCGGCCAACGCACCGCGTTTACCTACAAAGGCAAGTTTATCGATGTCAGGCAGATTGGTCGCGAGTTGAATGTTCGGTACGCGCTCGAAGGTTCGGTGCAGCGTTGCGACAATCGTCTCCGAGTGAATGTCCAATTAATCGACGCCAAGACTGGCAATCACCTGTGGGCCGACCGCTTCGACAAACCCGTCGCCGATCTGCTCGATGTGCAGGACGAAATTGTAGCTAGGATTGCTCGCACGTTAGATAGCCAACTCATTGTTGCCGAGGCGCGGCGCGCAACAAGAACGCTGAATCCCGACGCCATGGATCTCTATTTCCAAGGCCGGCAATCCTTTAACAAGGGGCTGACACGCGAATATATGACAGAAGCTCGTAGTTGCTTTGAACTAGCTTTGGCAATTGATCCTAAGAATGCCGACGCCATGAGCTGGACGGCGACCGTCGAGGCTGCACTTGGAGTGCTGTTCTTAACCGACCATCCCTACGAGCATTTGAAAGCGGCAGAGACAATGGCGCTAGAGGCGCTGTACCTTGCACCTGACCATGCTTGGGCTCATTTCACCTTGGCCCTCGTACTAATTCATACGAATAGAGTGGCCCAAGGCATGGCTGAGTGCGAGCGAGCCTTGAGTCTGGATCGCAATTTGGCGGATGCACACGAACTGATGGGCATCGCTAAACACTATATGGGTCGCGGCGCAGATACTGAGTCTCACGTCGGTGAGGCGTTGCGGTTGTCCCCTCGCGATATTTTCGCCTTCCGATGGATGAATACAGTGGGTTTTGCGAAGCTGCAGATCGGAGCGGACGCTGAAGCAGCCGCTTGGTTTGCGCGAGGAATTGAGGCCAACCGAAACTATCCGCTCCTGCATTTTGGGTACGCTGCAGCGCTCGCGCTTCTTGGGAAGATGGACGAGGCCCAGCTGGCCGCAAAAGCGGGCCTTACACTTGATCCAACGTTTACTGTCCGTCGCTTCAGAAACATTCCATTGCGCGGCGATGAAAAGTTCACTGCAGGGGCCAGGCGCATGGTCAAGGGATTTCACATCGCCGGAGTACCGGACGTCTGAAGTCCGCTTTGGGCCTTGGCTGTGTGCAAACGGATGGTCGGCACGCGGCCGTGGGTCGCCAATCATTGCAGGCGGCCGATGTTCTCGCGTCGGATCGTCCAATGACCGGCCAAAGTAGGTATCGCGACGCGGTATTGCGCTTTTGGACGCACTTTCCGGGCTTCAGGCGGCGCGGATGGCTGCAATCAGGCGCGGTTTGCCGACGATGTTCATCACCCGTGTGAGGTTATAGGCGAGAACATGCAGCGCCATTTCGGCGGCGACGTTCCGTAGGCGCTTCATCAGGAAGTGGGTCGCCCCCATACGGGCCTTGATCGTGCCGAAGGGATGCTCGACCGTCTCGCGCCGCCTCCGCATGGCGTCGGGGTCGGAATCGAGCCGTCTCTGGACCTCCTCGACCACATGCTCATGCTCCCAGCGTGTGATGCGGCGCTCCTTGGACGGCGTACATTGGCTCTTGATTGCGCAGCCTTGGCACGCTGCTGTCGACCAGTAACGGCGCAGCGTCATTCCATGCTCGATGTTGGTATAGCGATAGGGCAGCACCTGGCCGGACGGGCAGCGGTAGACGTCCTCGTCAGGTAGATAGGCGAAGTCCTGTTTGCCGAACCGACCCTCCGCCTTGGCGTTCGACGTCATGGGCTTGGGCAGCGTGACTGCAACGCCAGCCTCTTTGCAGGCCAATATCTCCTCTCCGTCGAAGTAGCCACGGTCGGCGACCGCCTCGAGTTTGTCCACTTCGAGCACTTCTTTGGCTTGCTTCGACATCCGAGCAAGCTGCCCACGGTCATTGCCGACGTTTATGACCTCATGCGTAACAATCAGATGGTGTTCGGTGTCCACCGCGACCTGGACATTGTAGCCGACGACACCCGATCCGCGTCCACTGGTGGCCATCGAACGGGCATCCGGATCGGTCAGCGATATCTGTTGATCCGGCGTCTTGCGCATCTGCGCATCGAGCACTTCCAGGCGGCCCATCTCCTGCTTCAGTCGAGCGATCTTTTCCTTAATCCTCGTTGTCTTGATGCTGATCGCTTCCGATGGCTCCTGCCGATCGGCGCTATCCAGTTGACGCAGATATCGCCCGACGCTTTCCTCGATCTGCGCCATCCGCCTCGCCATCTTGGCATGTGTGAAGTTGCGATCGCGGTTGTTCACTGCCTTGAACTTGCTGCCATCGATTGCGACGCTTGGGGTCTGCAACAGGCCCATTTGCCGGCATAGCGCAACGAACTTCGCACAAACCTTCCGAAGCGCCGCACCATTGTCCTTCCGGAAATCGGCGATCGTCTTATGATCGGGAGCCAGGCGGCCGATCAGCCACATCACCTCGATATTGCGGCACGCCTCACGTTCCAGGCGGCGACTGGATTGCACCCGATTGAGATAACCGTAGATGTAAAGCTTCAGAAGGACTGCCGGATGATAGGAAGGCCGGCCCGTCTCCTTGGCGATCACACGCTCAAATCCCATTCCATGCAGGTCGAGCGCCTCGACAAACACGTCGATCACATGGACCGCGTTGCCCTCGTCTACCCAATCCTCCAGACATTCCGGCAAGAGCGTCAGCTGGGATCTGTCCGCGCCTTCAACGAAGCGTCCCATCCGTATCCCCCCATTAGGAAACGGAGGAATCGTAACCGACTCGCGGCTTTTCACACAGCCAGGGTCACAAGCGGGTAGTCGAGGCAAAACCAGCCTCTCGTCGGGTTTACGGCAGAGAGCCGACGTGATGATGGGCGCTCGGCTGCCGCCGATGATCGAGTGCCCCTCTGGCCAGCCCCCCTTTATTTGTACGCCTCCATCACCCGCGACATCGCGGGATGCGTCCGGTTCTTGATCTTGATCCAGTCTTTCGACCGGCCAGCGCTATAGCGGCGGTCGCGCCGTTTCGAGACCAGGCCCTCGAGGCCCATGCGGCAGGCGGCGTCGAACAGGTCAGGGCCGATCTCGCCTGGCTCGAATGGCGCGACGAACATGCCGTCGGGCCGGCCGCGCAATAGCCGCGCGAGGTTTGCTTTACGCATCGACAGTGGCAGGGTGCGCAGATCCTCGCCGCCGAGGGCGAGGATATCGAAGGCGTAGAGCTGCACCTCCTCGTCGTGCTTGCGTGAGTGCAGAGCGTTGAAGTCGGCGACGCCATCTACGCCGAGCACCACGGCCTCGCCGTCGACGACGAATTGCTGCTCGCGGTTCTTGAGCGCGGATGCGACGATCCAGGGGTAGCGATCGGTCCAGTTATGGCCGTTCCTAGTGATCAGCCGCACCGTTTTGCCGCTCCGCTCGACGCGCAGGCGATAGCCGTCATATTTGACTTCGTGAATCCAGTCGGGGCCGGCAGGCACGGCTTTGGCGGCCGCGGGTAGGCAAAACTCGAACGCGTGGGGCATGACGTGTAGATAGGGAGAAAGCGGCAATCCGCGAGTCGCCTTCCCAAACGAAGGCCGCGGCGAACTCAATCGCCGCGGCCGCGCCGTGTCAAAAAATTCCGGGTGAAAAGAAGCAGGTGGAATATGCGCCAGCCCCGGTTTGCCGAGTTTTCCCGGTCCCATCAGTTCCGGCTACTACAAATGTGAATCGTGCGCGCGAAGTGGTCCGGGAGAACCACAATTCCGCGCATTCCGGTGGTGCTGCCTCGCACTCTGTCAGATCATTCCGCCGCGCGTAGACCTGCTCCGTCGGCTCACAGCGCTGCCTGTGCTTCACGAGCCATCTTCTCAAGATTTGTTGTGAGCGTGCTCGGTCTCGACGGCGCGGAGCAGGGCGGCAAGGCTGGGATATTCCACGCCATTACGGACGTAGCAGTTGAACTGCACGACATAGCGGGCCGATCCGTCGGGTTTGCCGTGCCAGCTGAGTAGTAGCACGGCGCTGTTGTGCTGGCGCAGAACGTGGCCCGCGCCATTGCCGAAATACTTGCTCATGGCGTGGCGCTTCATGGCCGCGCCTCCAGCTTCGTCAGCTCCGACTCGTCCTATCCCGGAAAAGCTCCGGAAGAGGGAGACGTTCCTTCAGTGAGGCGAGCAGATTTTCGCCGGGGGCGAGCATCTTCACGTAGGTTCCGCTCTCATGCTTCCAGAGTCAGGCAGGGGCAGCCTGAGCTGGACGCCGAGGCGCCGCATGCCGTTGGCAGCGATGAAGTCCTGCAGAGCGGCCGAGACTTCGGCGTCGGCGTCGATTGCCCGCTGTGCCAGTGTGTCGGCGACGTCGGACGTGGCGTCGCGCGACCAGCCTTCGCCGGCATTGAAGCAGACGATGCGGGCCGGATAGGCGTACTGGCCCGACAGAAGGTCGTGCAGCACGGTTTCGAGATCGGTGTCGGCTTCATCCGTCTCGCGCCAAGCGCAGCCGGCGCGGGCGCCGAAGTCTTCAAGGACGAGGTAGATGTCGCGGTCGAGGCGATCGACCGGCACGATCGAGGGCGAGGAACGCATACGCTACTCCGAAAACAAGACGGAGAGACGGCCCCGGCTACAGGGGGCTTTTGAGGGTAGGCCGGGACCGCTCCGCCGGCTCAGTCGGCGAGCCAGCGCGATTCAAATTCAGCTCTGGCGCCTTGCGTTCCATCGGTAGTTATTGATCGGCGCCTGAAGTGCAACCCGAGCGACAAATTCGCGTCTTCACTGGGAACTCCACGAGCACAGAAGAATCGTAACGGCATCTGGATGGCGAAAAATGCCAAGCGATACGTTGCGTATGCAGTCGATTTATCCGGCGGTGCGCGCGCGGTGTATGAAGTCGACAGTCCTAGGGCGCGGAAATCACGGCGGTCCGTGCGGACGCAAAGCTTCCGGGCAGGCCCCGGTTGGACGCTTACGGAGTAGCGGGGATCGACAATTTCCCCTGAAACCGTGCCAATGGAGACCTTCTTGCCTTTGCGTTCGGTGCTATGATTGGGGCGCCAACGGCGGTGCAACATCTTGGTTTGGGGGGCCTATCTTGGCGCCAAAAAGAGAGTCGGGACTTCAACGCGAACCTCTCGTCAGCGAGCCGGCCCTGGAACGTGCCGAGCGCTTGGCCAATCTGCTGGCCGCCATAGTTGAATCTAGCGACGACGTGATCGTTAGCAAAAATGTGGATGGCATTATTACGAGCTGGAATAAGGCGGCAGAGCGCATCTTCGGCTACGCGGCCGCCGAGGCGATCGGCCGGCCTATTACACTTGTGATCCCGGAGGACCGACAAAGCGAAGAACGTGAGATTTTAACTCGCATTCGACGAGGTGAGCGCATCGACCATTTTGAGACTGTTCGGCGACGTAAGGATGGCAGCTCAATCATCGTTTCGCTGACCGTTTCTCCCGTCAAAGATGCCCACGGCAACATCGTTGGCGCATCAAAGATTGCTCGCGATATTACCGAGCAGAAACGAACTCAGGAGCAGATTGGCATTCTGGCTCGCGAGGCGGAGCACCGAAGCAAGAACATCCTCGCGAACGTACAGGCAATTATCAATCTTTCTCGGTCTGACAGCTCCGAGAGCCTCAAGGAAGTGATTGGCGGGCGCATCCAAGCGTTGGCAAATGTTCACTCGCTGTTTGTTGAAACGCGGTGGGTGGGAGCAGAAGTCTCGGCGATCGCCAAGCAGGAGCTCGCCCCTTATCTCCAAGAAGGCCACGACAAGCGGATTTTGATGGAGGGTCTGCAAACCGTAATAGGACCCACCGCTGCGCAGGCGATTGCTGTGGTTTTGCATGAATTAGCAACCAACGCTGCCAAGTATGGAGCGTTATCTAACGCAAAAGGCCGGATTGGATTGGCGTGGTCGCGCATCGAGGATGGACAGCTAATGCTTCGCTGGACCGAATTGGGCGGTCCGAGGGTAACTGCGCCCGAACGCAAGGGCTTTGGTAGTCGCCTCATCGAAGGAACGATCGCCCCACTTGGCGGCAAGGTGCTCTTTGACTGGCGCGCGGAAGGACTAGTTTGCGAAATCGCCGTTCCAACGTAAATCCCAATAGCTTGGCCCCGCTGCTCTTAGCCGGCAACTCTCCTCATGGCCCATCGCGACATATTGCGCTGCCCCACGAACTTGGTCGCAATGTCACCAGTCACATGACGCCGCTGGGTTTATGGGTACACGGCCTAGTGACGAAGCCGCCAAGGATCGAGCCGAGAGATTGCTCGACGCTCACCCTGCTGTAGAACGGTCCGCGAAGAATTGTCCGTCTGGCACGTGAGACGTCGGGCTGACCGCGCGGCGCGGTGCTGGTGCTGGCATCTGATGTAGAACCGCCTCAGTCGGCGATCTTACTTCTTGCCCGCGATACGATCCAACACTTCGATCAGGCGCTTCATGAAACCGTCTACCCAGCGGTCCGAGCCCGACTTAGGCTCAACTGGCTTGTCAAATTGATCGGTGCAAGAAGGTGGCCGCTTCTCGGAGTCCATATTCATCCTCCGTGGCATTGCGTGCATTACCAACGAATTGCAACTCCAGCATAGTGATGATGTCGTGGGCATGAATCAAGCTCTCCTACCTCTTGGAGTTCATCAGGCAGCTGCGCCGCAAGATGGATTGACGCCGTGTCCGGTCGGCGGCCTCGTTGGTTCCGTCGATAAACGTGAATCGGCGTGCTTCCGCCAACCATGCGGGATGCTTGAGCTAGATCAATGTTCCCGATGTTCCCGGGCGGACCATCAGGCCATGCCCGCTCCGGACAAGCAGGAAGGCAAGGACATCAAGCCGTCGCGCTTGGAGGAGGCGCGTCGAATTATCGAGGAATATGCGGCCGATCTCCGGGAGATCATCAAGCGGCTACGCCAGAAGTTGCATTGAGGCGCCTCCAGTTGGTGGCCTCGTTCATTTGTCCCTTTTCAGCTTGCGTCGTCCCTGCCGATCTTTGCCCTTCGGATCGAGCTCGGGGACGCAATTCCGGCTCAGATGATACCGTTGGGCCGCCCCGGCGCGGGCTAAGTCCAGCGTGTGGAAAGCGGACCGTGCAGCTGAGTTTCTGTGTTCCCATAACACCCGAGGTGTTGCATGGTTTTCCCGATTTTAGACGGCTGCTTTTTCCATCGAGGCCTTTGGAATGTCGAACAGAATCGAAGATCTGGAAATGCTGCGACTGCTCAAGGCATTCCAGAAAATAACTGACCCGGACACCCGGCGAATGATCCTCCTCTACGTCGAGGAGCAGATGGAAAAGCGCGAAGCGAGGGTGCCGGAGCGCCCTTCGCGCTAGCGCGCCAGCGCGATACTCGCCCAGCGGCATCAGCTTCGCGTCGTGATCCGGGCCAGACTTTCTTCACTCATAGGCGCGAGCCGGCGCCAAACTCGGCCCCGCTGGCTTTTGGTGGGCCGGCGCCTCAGTTGGCGGCCTCCTTTGTCCAAGTTCGGGCGCCCGCCAGGGCGTGTTTGACGCAAGCGACGAAGCGGCCAGCGCCGCAATTTCAACTCCAGATTCGTAGGCAAGCGCCCGTCGGCATGAGAGGCTGGTTCGGTTTTGCGTCGCGGAGGAGAAGCCCGATGCGCCTGATATTGCCTTACCTCGGAATTGGTCTCTGCACGCTCCTGGCAGCTTGGCTGTCCCTATTGCTGGTCTACTGACTAAGAATATCTTCCGGGCACTTTTGGGTGCTGTCCGTCCCCGGTGTGTCCCGGGTTGAACTCGGCCCCATCATAGGCCCCGGCTTGGTAGTTAGAGCTTGAACGGCTTGGAGAGCGGAGCCAGATTGTCACGGGCATTCCGATCGATGTGGCGGAGGCACTGCATGGCCAACGCGTTGATCGTGCGTCCTCGTTCCGATCTCTTGGCGCCAATGCGGGCTGGCCGCGCCGCCCAATACGTCCGGATGTCCACCGACCATCAGCGCTATTCGACGCAGAATCAGGCTGCCGCCATCGCTGTCTATGCTGCCCAGCACGGTCTGACCATCGTGAGCACCTACTCGGACGAGGGCCGAAGTGGCCTCCACATCCAACGCCGCGAAGGTTTGATCGAGCTGATCGACGACGTCCGAAGTGGCAGGGCGGACTTTGATCATATCCTTGTTTATGACGTCAGTCGCTGGGGACGATTCCAGAACCCAGACGAGAGCGCGTATTACGAGTTCACCTGCCGACAGGCTGGGATCAAGGTCTGCTACTGCGCCGAGGAATTCGACAACGATGGCGGCGTGATCGCGAGCATCGTGAAAAATCTGAAGCGAGTGATGGCGGCCGAGTATTCCAGAGAACTGTCAGTCAAGGTTCACGCCGGCGCCTGCCGCGGGGCGAGCCTTGGCTTCAAGCAGGGCGGCGCCATCGGTTACGGGCTCAGGCGCGAACTGGTCGATGAAAACCGCTGCTCGAGAGGCATCATTCTGGGCAAAGGTCAGCGCAAGCATCTGCAGACAGACCGCGTTATCGTCCAGCCTGGACCGCAGCACGAGCAGGAAATCGTCGCCCAGATTTTTCGGGAGTACGTTGTCCGCCGCCGATCCCAAGCGTCGATCGTACGCCTGCTCAACAACGAGCAGGTGCCCAATCATCGGGGAAAGCCTTGGTCCGAGGGGATGATCCGCAACATCCTGAGTAACGAGGCCTACATCGGCAACAGCGTCTATAATCGCAAGTCGTTTCGGCTCAAGCAGGTGATGAAAAAGAACCCGCCGGACTTGTGGGTCAGAGCGACCGGTCTGTATGAGCCAATCGTCGACAGAAGCATTTTCCTCAAGGCCCAGGAGCTGCTGAAACAGCAATATGTCAGGCTGTCGGATGAGCAGTTGTTGAAGAAGCTGCGACAGACGCTTGCGGCGAACGGCAAGTTGAGCGTCTCGATCATGGCGGCGACCGACGATGTGCCGAGTCCTCCTCTCTATGCATACCGCTTCGGCAGCCTTCGGGAAGCGTTCCGCCGCGTCGGCTATGTCAATTCGGAGCGCGATTTTGACTACCTCGATGCGCGTCAGCAGTCCGATGCCGAGCTGTCGAAGCAGGCATCGGAGCTTGCCAGGCGCATTCGAGCACTCGGCGCGGCGGCCGTCTTCGACGCGGATACCAAAGTTTTGACTGTTGACGGCAGGCTCGCCGTTTCGCTTCGGATGGCCCGCTACTACATCGCGCCCCGACATGCGCCTGCCTGGTTGGTACATCGACGGATCATCGAACCAGCCGAGCTCATCCTGGCGCTGAGGCTGGACGCGACAACAAACAGGCAGGTGACGGACTACTTCCTTTTGCCCCTGAAGGAGATGGCCAAGGAGCGGATCAATCTGACGGCAACGCCTCGGTCGCGCTTTGCAGCTTATCGGTGTCCCACCATTGATGACGTCTTGCGCGCAATCATGATGAAAGTGTCGGTCCTGCCGAACTAGACCGCTAAGGGCCAGAAGCGGTCATCCTCGGCCATCAGTCACTGGCTAACAAAATGCTTCCGAAAGAACCGAATGACGCTCGTATCGAAGTCGCGATGAAAGGCTTGCCTATCGAAAGTTGGCGGGGTGTCGACGCAGATGCGCGGATTGGCCTCCGCCAGCGCAGGTGAGCAAGGCGCCAAAAATGCGTAGTGATCGGCCGGGACAACGCGAATTTCGGGCGGCCCCGGTAGGATACCGGCCACGCGAGTCGTGCCTCCCGCATCCACACCGTATCCACCCAACTCGGACCGCCAAACTTGCAATGGAATTTGTACGCCCTTCACGCTTTCCTGGGTGAAGGCTGTCGACAAGGCGGCATCGGCCAGCACAGCGGCTTTGATCCTTGTATCCCGCGACAGGCTGGGCAAGCTTGCACCGTTTTGGAGTTCCGCGCAGGAGCCAGTCTTCGATGTGCATCGAGCAGCAAATCGATCCATATCGGGATTGGCGCCTGCGAGCACTAGTCCGGTATACCCGCCTAGAGAGAAGCCGAAGAGACCTATTCTGTCAGGGTCGACGACATCTCGGTCTTTCCAATCCTTTAGTAGGAAGTTCAATAAGCGGACCATGTCGGCCGGTCGCGATCCCCATACCGACAAAGAATCACGTCGTGACGAATCGTTGGCGTTGTCTCCGGGATGATTGATGGCAGCAACTACAAAACCAGCGTCCGCTAATGCTTCCGCCGTATCGTGATGCGCTCCGAACCACGCACCTCGGCCGTGGGAAAAAATGACCAATGGCAACTTTGCCGGTGATATCGAGCAATCCTTTACGCCCCGAAGACTCATAACTGCCGGTGGTGCAAGCTCACCAAGTGGTACATCGCTCGGCTCGGCTTGGCACGGATACCAAACAGCGCCTTCAAGCCCCGGCGCCTGTAGGAGCTGAAGCCCAGCTCCTCGCGCAGGAACGGTCAAAGAACATAGGATGAGAAAGCAAGACAAATACTTCGTGTTCACTAATGACCCCAATCGATGAACCTATCGCAGCAAGCCAGTAAGATTGTGTCAATATTCGAAGCATTCTCCGGTTGTGTAGGAGAAATGTCGGCTTGGGGTCAGATCCGGTCTACCCTCAATTTCGGACATGGCCGGGCAACGCTCAAACCGTCGCGAAGGGCCAAAACCCGACATGCGCTCTGAGGATCGAAGCTTCGCCAGTGGGAGACATCGTTCCGCCGTTGCTTTAAGCTACTTTCGCGGCGTTTCTCACCAGGGTAAGAAACTGTCTCACGGTTGCTGAGGGATCGCCGCGGCGCGTTGCCAGACTTAAGCGTGCGGTTGGTGGTGTGGACGTTTTGACCCGCCGATAGGCAACACCTTCGATGTTCATTCGCTGAAGAGACGACGGCACAAAGGTAATGCCGAGACCGGCCGCAACGAGGCTCAGCGTCGAACCGATGCGCGGCCCGTGCTGCGTTGATGCACCTAGGTTGCCAACGTTGGGATTGAAGCCTGCGGCGTTGCATGCAGCGATGATAGTATCATACATGCCCGTGCCTGGCGGGCCATATAGGATGAAGGTCTCGGGTGCAAGGCCTTTTAGTGGAATCGCGCTATCGCTTGCGACTTTCGCGAGTTGATGATCGGCCGGGAGCGCAACCACCATTGGTTCGTCGAGCAGCCGCTGGATTGCGAGTCCATGTGCATCAGCGGGTGCGGTGCGAATGAACGCAACATCCATTCGCTCGTTGCGCAAACCGTCCAGCAGTTCATTGCTCAGCGATTCCTCCAGGGTGAGTGATACCTTCGGGCAAGACCTGCTGAACGCCCGGATCGAACGTGCAACAAGCGGATGAAATGAAGACGTCGAAGTCACACCGATGCATATACGCCCGAGTTCGCCCCGCGCCGTGCGCCGCGTCGATTCAACGGCTCTCTCAAGCTGCGCAAGGGTGGCCCGAGCATCGTCGAGAAAATTCGAGCCCGCGTCGGTCAGTTCCACGCCGCGAGCCTTGCGACGAAGCAGCTGCACGTCGAGCTCTCGTTCGATCGCCTTGATCTGTTGGCTCAACGGCGGCTGTTGCATTCCGAGACGCTCGGCAGCCCTGGTGATGTGGCCTTCCTCGGCGACGGCGATGAAGTAACGCAGGTGCCTCAATTCCATAGCCATATCCAAAAAGTATGGATTTCCCCTCTGGGATATTATGGCTCGTAGGATCGCCTGGCGCTATGAAAAATAGTGCTTAGCCATTAAGGGAGGCTGGACCGATGATCCTGAGCCGCAGAAAGCTCCTGAGCGCATCCTTCGCGACTGCGGCCGCTGTCGTGTCGCCATGTCTCGGCAGAGCGGGCGCTTATCCGGTCAAGCCTGTGAGGATCATCGTGCCGTTCGCTGCCGGCGGCCCCAATGATGTCGCGGCGCGTCTCATCGCTCAGGGGCTGTCGGACAGACTCGGCCAGCAATTCTATGTCGAGAATATCGGCGGCGCTGGCGGCAATGTCGGTACCGGCCACGCTTCACGCGCGGCGGCGGACGGCTACACAATCCTAACGGTGGCACCCAGCTATGCGGCCAATCCAGCGCTGTTCGATAACGTGCCTTATGATCCCGTGAAGAGCTTCGATCCCGTCACGCTGGCGGCCACCGCGCCGACCGTTCTAACGGTGCATCCCTCGGTTCCGGCGGCGACCGTTACCGAATTGATCAACGCCCTCAAGGATAAGCCAGGTAAATACAGCTACGCATCGCCTGGAACGGGCACGCCGCCTCACCTGTTGGGCGAGCTGTTCCGGCTCTCGTTGAAGCTCGACACGGTGCACGTCCCGTTCTCCAGCGGAGGCCAGGCGATTCAATCGACCCTTGCAGGCCATACACCAATTTCGTTCGGCGCGTTGCCTCCTGCAGTGCAGCACGTAAGAGAAGGCGCGCTGCGCGCCCTTGCCATCACGTCAACGACCCCAGCGGATGCGCTCCCCGGGGTACCGACCATCGCGCAGGCCGGCTATCCTGATTTCGCGGCCGACATCTGGACGGCGGTGCTCGTCCCTGCCGGCACCCCAAAGGACATCGTTGCGCTGCTCCAGCGCGAGATCGCCGGGCTGATCGTGTCGCCCGACATAAGAGACCGTATGGCCGCGCTCGGCTATCATCCGGTCGGGAACACGCCGGATGAGTGTGCCGAACACATCAGGTTGGAGGCAACCCGTTGGGCAAAGGTGATCCAAGAAGCCCGCATCAAGGCGCGATGATTATGCGATCGCCTGTTGCCGACCATTACGCGCGCGGAGATCTGACCGCCGCCATTCGCAAGGGCCTTGCCCGCATCGGAAAGACCGAGGCCTCGGTGACGGCAGAGGACCTCGCGCCCGTGGACGAGTTTCATATCGGCGGCCGTGCCGCAACCGCCGATTTGGCACAGCAGCTCGGCCTCACCCCGGATGATCGCGTACTCGATATCGGCTGCGGTCTTGGCGGACCCGCGCGCCACATCGCGGCCAGCTATGGGTGTCATGTGACCGGCATCGATCTCACGCGCGACTACATCGAAGCCGGCAACGTGCTCTCCGAATGGCTTCAGCTCCGTGATTGCGTGTCATTGCAGCAAGGCAATGCTCTGTCGCTGCCCTTCGCAAACGGATCTTTCTCTGCCGCATACATGCTGCATGTCGGCATGAACATCGCAGACAAGAGTGCGCTCTTCGCAGAGGTCGGGCGGGTGCTGCGCGCGTGCGCACGCTTCGCCATCTACGATGTGATGCGAACGGGCGACGGTGCGTTGTCCTACCCGCTGCCCTGGGCAAGCATACCGGATGCGAATGCAATCACCTCACCTCGTCAATACCGTGATGCGCTTTCCTCTGCGGGGTTCGAAGTCCTGTCAGATCCTCAGCGGCGCGACGTTGCTCTCGAATACTTTGCGCGGCAGCGGGCGCAGGTGGCCGCCGGGCCGGTAGCGCTCGGCGTACATACGCTGATGGGCGCGCGACGCCCTGAGATGGTCCGCAATATGAGCGAAGGCATCTCTGATGGCCGGATCGCCCCCGTGGAGATCATTGCTCGAAAGCTGTGAGTTGTGCAATCGACTATCATCCGACGGCCAAAGTCCGCTTCGGGTCAATCGCGACGGGTTTGGCTCGGTTTAAGTTAGGTCCGGTCTACCCCTGCGAGCCGACATATCCTCAGCCATGGGATGCGACCGCGACGGGCCACTTGTGCCGCTTGGACACCTCCTTTCCGCTACAGCGGCCGAGAGCGATCACTTCGCAAACCTGATCCTGAGACGTGAGGCCACAAGCTCCGGAACAAAATGGGAGACGTCGCCGCCCATTCCCGCGATCTGCCGCACCAAGGTTGCTTTGATGGGGCGCATTATCGGCGAGGCTGGGAGAAATACGGTCTTTACCCCTGGCATCATAGTTTCGTTCATCCCCGCCATCTGCATCTCGTAGTCGAGATCGGAGCCGTCGCGTAAGCCGCGGATCAGGATCGAGGCGTGAACGCGTTTCGCCGTGGTCACCACCAGATCGTCGTAGGTTATGCAGTCAATCTCACAGCCAACTTGAGCCGCCACCGGCAGGATCACCGCCTGCACCATCTCGATCCGCTCATCGCTCGGAAATAGTGGCTTCTTGGCGGGATTGATGCCGATAGGCTATTCTGCGCGAACGCTCGCGTATTGCTGGGAAGCCGCAGAAGGATTGCCGCCAGAAATCGCCGCGCTATTCGGTTCAAATAGCGAACTGCTGATTGCGATGCCGGAGCACAAGGTCGCGCTTCGCGATGCTGGCAGAGAAAGTCAAACGGATGTGTTCGCCCTGATAAAGTCGAACAATCGCACTATCGCCGTCGCCGTTGAGGGGAAGGTCGATGAGACGTTTGGGCCGACCATAAGAGATTGGTATGTCGACCCATCTGCTGCAAAGCAACAGCGACTTGCCTAAAGGTGATCCTCGATTTCTACTAGCGTGATGTTGATCCGGCGTTTCGAGTTGCGTGCACGGACTTGCGAACAGTCGGACGACAGGAGGTTGATAAATGTTTTTTCGGCCGCACTGAGTTTGTAGGGCGCGTTGTGATCAAACTCCGCACAATACTCGTTTCTATCCAAGCCGTTGCGATTGCGAGCGGAATTGCGTGGACATCAGTGGTATGGGCCGACTCCTCTCTTCCGACTTGCCCTTCGTCAGGAGTCTCGGACGGTTGCATGGGAAACGAGGTGTTGCCGGGCGGCGAGACGTATGTGGGCGAGTTCCGTAAGGGCAAGCGCAACGGCCAGGGCACTTACATATGGCCGGATGGAATGAAGTATGTTGGTGAGTTTCAAGACGGCAAGCGCAGTGGCAAGGGTACTCACACGTGGCCGAACGGCGACGAATACGTCGGGGAATGGAAGGAGGACAAGCGCTGTGGGCAGGGCATTCTCAGCTGGTCGGACGGCAGTAAGTACGTCGGTGAATGGCAAGACCAAATGCGCAATGGCCAGGGTAAGGTATTTTTGGCGATGAAAAGATCTATTGGTAGAGAGAGATTTCGCCAGAGAAAAATACCACTTTCCAGTAGCTTAGAGCGTAGGTTTTGGTCCACGAAACGCGGAAATGCTTTGTCTTTCAATGAGGAATGACTGACACTCTCTCCGTCGCACTGCTTGTCCACTAAAACAGTCGCCACGCAGCCGTGGGACGAACTTCGCACGGCATCGAAGCCCAATCCGCTTGTGGTCGGAACGGTGGCCTCATGGGGCAGGGGTGATGGACGAACCTTTATCTGATTGGCTCTAGTGGGACATTGATTGCTGGAGCTAGCTCAAACTTGCCCATGATGGATTGGAGCGACAGTGTAGGTTTTTCAACCGGTTAGAAGGCGGCGTGTGCACGACGTGTGCACCGGGAGATCAAGAAAAAGCTTGCGACAGCGAACGTGAGCAGTTCTGACTGGGCAGCCTTCGAAGGCTCGCTTTCCCGTGCGTCGCGTCGTCTGTGTGGGCCGCAATTACGCGGCTCATGCTCGGGAGATGGGACGCGATCCGGATCGCGAGCCTCCGTTCTTCTTCCTCAAGCCCGCCGATACGGTCGTCGATGATGGGGCAATCCTGCCATATCCGCCCGATACGAATAGTTTCCACTTCGAGATCGAACTCGTCGTCGCAATTGGCGAGCAGGGGTTCGACATCCCTGTCGAGCGCGCACTGGATCACGTTTACGGATATGCCGTCGGAATCGACCTGACGCGGCGCGACCTCCAACTGCAGGCGCGCGAACAGGGGCGCCCTTGGGACTGGGGTAAGGGTTTTGACCGATCAGCTCCGATCGCTCCCATCCACCCCGTTGATAAAGTCGGTCACCCGCAGTCGGGGCGGATATGGCTCGCTGTCGACGGAAAGCCGAAGCAGGATTCGGACGTTGCAAAATTGATATGGCCGGTGCGGGACATCATCTCCATTGCGTCACGGTCTATGGAGCTAAAGCCCGGTGATCTCATCATGATTGGCACGCCTGAAGGCGTCGGCCCGGTTGAGCGAGGTGAAACTCTGCGATACGCCGGCGATTGAATGAGCGATGAAGCACCCGCTCCTAGAGCAGCTGCCCGCCCGAAATGTCGAATTTTGTGCCGTTTGCCCAGCCCATGTCGTCGGACAGGATCGCAGCGACCGCACCGCCGATATCGTCCGGCAGCCCCACGCGGCCGAGCGCGATGCTCTGCGCCACGTAGGCGTTCACGTCGCGGTTATCGCGCACAGCGCCGCCGCCAAAATCGGTCGCAATGGCGCCGGGGGCGATCGCATTCACCCGCATCTTGCGCGCACCAAGCTCGACCGCCATGAAGCGGGTCAGGACCTCGACTGCGGCCTTCATCGCCGCATAGATGCTGTACCCCGGTAAAGTGAAGCGCAAGAAGCCGGACGAAACGTTCAGGATACGACCACCGTCCTCGATCAGCGGCAGCAGCTTCTGCGTCAGGAAGATCGGCCCGCAAAGGTGCGTGGCGACCAGCGAGTCAAACAGGTCCTCGGTCGCATCGACGAAGTTCGCGGCGATGCCGTTGCCGGCATTGTTGACGAGGAAGTCGAACCGTTCGCGGCCGAAGTCGGCCTTCAGCGTATCGGTTACCGCGCTGGCAAAAGCCTGGAAGCCCACGGTATTTGTGACATCGAGCGCCAGCATCGTAGCCTTTCCGCCCTGCGCTTCGATCTCCTGCTTCAACGCCTCGGCTTCTGAAACGCCGCTGCGATAGTCCCAAGGGGATTGGCATCGCGATCAATCCGATGACGGCTCCGCTTCGCGACACATTGCTACGCCTGCTGTCGTTGCTGGACACCCCGAACGATATCCCGTTTCTCGCCCCCATGGTCGAACGGGAATTGCTCTATCGTCTCCTGCAAGGTCCGCAGGGACGGCTGATGCGTCAGATCGCCCAGCCCGAGGGTCCACTGGGTCGCATCCGACGGGCCGTTCAGTGGATCAGAGACAACCAGAACACTCAATTGAGCATCGAGGCATTATGCGACGCGAGCGGCATGAGCCGGGCAAGCCTGCATCGCCACTTCCTGGCTAAGACCGGCCTCAGCCCTCCCCAATATCAAAAACAACTCCGGTTGCAGGAGGCGCGCCAACTTCTGCTTGCCGGCGAGCATACTGCGCCCGACGTGGCGTTCGCGGTCGGCTATGAGAGCGCGTCCCAATTTAGCCGAGAGTACGTTCGGCAATTCGGCGCGCCGCCGGCGCGCGACGCTCGCCGGATACGGCAGGCGATCGCCATTCCGGCGATGACGTAAAGTGCCTTCAAGATATTGACGCGAAAAGCGGTCTACGCGCGCCGCCTTCGCCAAGCGTCCGCCATTGCGCGAAAACGCGGCTTGGCGCCGTTATGCTGCTTTCTTACGGGGCTTCGGCTTTGCTTTTTTGTCGAGCGAGACTCTCTCTGGAGCCGGACGCGCGCCTGGACCAGGATGGACGTGAACTTCCTTGGCCGAAAGCGGCTCGCCGCATTCGGAGCACACCATGACGGGGTCGAACATCTTGCCGCACTTGCGATGCTCGTGCAGCAGGGGGCGTCCGCGTACGTCAAGCATGTGGGTGTCGCCCCAATGCACGAGCGCCATCATGATTGGATAGAGGTCGAGGCCCTTTTGCGTCAGGATATACTCGTGGCGTTTGGGCGACTCCTGATAAGGAATGCGGCGCAAGACGCCCTGCCTAACCAGCTTTTTCAGCCGTTCGGCGAGCAGGTGGCGCGTAATTCCGAGCGCGGACTGAAAACCCTCGAAGCGGCGCGTGCGCAGGAAGCATTCGCGGAGGATCAATAGCGTCCACCGGTCGCCAATCACGCCGATGGTGCGAGCCATCGAACACGGCTCTTCCTCAAGTTCGTCCCATTTCATTCCTGCTCTCCGGTCGTCCGGCGCCTGTTCGGTTCGAATCAATCCCGGGAACCGCCGTCGCCTCCAGCATTCTAGATAGGTACTAAACGTGAAACAATACCCATGCAGTCAGTTAAAACCAGCAGAATTCACTGATGATTTGACAGTTCAATTTTAGAACTGTAAGAAATCGAGCAGGTGCCGGGGTCCAGCGTTGGGATCGTCGGGCCCCGCCATTCATTTCGCTCTACGGGAGGAGCAGGCATGCCCCTGAAAGTTGAATTCCTGTTCGATTTCGGCAGTCCAAACGCTTACCTCGCGGAACTGGCTCTTCCCGGCATCGAACGGCGCACCGGCGTTAAATTCGAATATGTCCCGGTCCTGCTCGGCGGCATCTTCAAGGCGACGGGCAACATGTCCCCGTTCGAATCCCTTCAAGGCATCAAGAACAAGCCGGAATACCAGGCGCTGGAGACACAGCGCTTCATTCGCCGCCATAATGTAACGAAGTTCCGGTCCAATCCGTTTTTTCCGGTCAATACGCTGATGTTGATGCGCGGCGCCGTCGCGGCGCAATTCGAAGGCGTGTTCGAACCCTATTTCCGCGCGGCCTACCACCACATGTGGGAGGAGCCGAAGAAGATGGATGACCTCGAAACCTTCCGAGCAGCATTCGTCTCCTCAGGCATCGATATCGATCGGTTGCTTGCGCGTGCGCAGCAGGACGACGTCAAGAAGGGGCTGATCGATCGGACCACCGACGCCGTCAACCGCGGCGCATTCGGCTCGCCGACTTTCTTCGTTGGAAAGGAAATGTTCTTCGGCAAGGACCAGCTCCGCGATGTGGAGGAGTCGATCGTCGAGCAGATTGGCCAGCCCGTTCCGAAGACGGCCTGAGGTCAGGACCTGAAGCCTGCAGAGCCGGGCAGATGTCCGGCGCCTGCATGACGAAGCTCAGTCGGCCTCATAATAAAATCAATTCAGGGAGAATGTCATGCCAGGTCCACTCAACGGCGTCCGCGTCCTCGATCTGACAGGCGTGGTGTCGGGCCCGTTCGCGACCATGTTCCTGGCGGATCAGGGCGCCGACGTCCTGAAAATCGAGCCGATCGGCGGCGACATTACCCGGCGCAGCCGCGCGACCATCGACAAGGATGGCGAGTTTTCCGCGCTGTTCATTTCGTCAAATCGCGGCAAGCGCTCGCTGTCGATTGACGTCAAAAGCGCTGCCGGCCGTGAGGTTCTGGCCAAGCTGGTCGCGAAGGCGGATGTGCTGGTGCAGAATTTCCGGCCCGGCACCATGGAGCGCCTCGGTCTCGGCGTCGAAGAGTTGCGCCAGCGCCATCCGCGCCTGATCTATGTCTCGATCAGCGGTGTTGGCGACACCGGACCTTATGTGAAGAAGCGTGTTTACGACCCGATCATTCAGGGACTGTCGGGCTTTGCCGATATCCAGTCGCAGCCGGTCACGAACCGTCCGCAGATGATCCGGACTATCGTCTGCGACAAGACCACCGCCGTGTTCACCGCCCAGGCGGTCGCGGCAGCCCTCTACGCTCGCGAGAAGACAGGGCAGGGTGATCACATCCAGGTCGCCATGCTGGACGCGATGATCTCGTATTTGTGGCCGGAAGGCATGATGCAATACACGGTGGTGGGTGCCGAGGCCACTGCTGCCGATCCTAACGATCGGCCTGATCTCGTGTTCAAGACCAGCGACGGCTACATCACCGCCGGTACTATTTCCGATTCCGAATGGCAGGGTTTTTGCCAGGCGTCCGGCGATCCGGAGCTTGCTAAGGATCCCCGGTTTGCGACGCCATCGGCGCGCTCGGTCAACGCCACGGCACGCATCAACAAGATGGCGGAGTACATCAGCCAGCACACCACCGCCGAATGGCTGGAGCGTCTCGACGCCGCGGACGTCCCCTGTTCGCCGATCCTGCGGCGGGGCGAGATCATTCACAATGAACAGGTGGTTGCCCGCGATATCATCGCGGAGTTCGACCAGCCGAAGGTCGGGCGGGTGCGGCAGCCGAAGCCGGCGGCGCGGTTTTCGGTCAACGAGGCCACGATCGGCGGGCCTGCTCCCAGGGTCGGCGAACACTCCCGCGACGTTCTGCACGAGCTCGGCTACGACGACGGCGCCATCGACAAGATGGTCGCCGAGCGCAGCCTGCGTGTCGCGGTCTGACGCGAAACCCGTTGGCGACGACTTCTAGGCCTTCACCGGCGCCGGCGTGATCGGCGCAATCGGAACATTCGCTGCAACGGCTCGCTGAAAGGCTTCGCGTTTGCGGATGCGCTCGAGATAGGGCTGAGCGTTGTCGCAAATGCCGACGCCATAGGCGATGGCCCACTCGAGGCACGTCGTGAGCAGGATGTCTGCGCTCGTAAAGCGGTCGCCCATCAGGAATTGCCGGCCATCTGCGAGCGCGACTTCGACATGGCGCAACTGCTGGCGGAAATACTCGCCGGCCTGGGCAACGACCTCGGGTGCAATGCCGTAGATCGGTCCGAGCGCGTCGGCCCGATGGCGGCGCATCACGTAAAGGCTGGTTGAGTCCAGCTCCGCGACGATAAAGAAGCACCATTCCAGCCACGCGGCATATTCGCGGGTCGCTTCCGGAATCAGCGAGCGTTCCTTTGTGGAGTATGTTCGCGACAGGTATGCAACGATCGCCGCGCTCTCGCCGATGCAGAAGTCGCCATCCTGAAGCAGCGGGATCTTCTGACGCGGATTGAGCTTCGTGTATTCTGCGGTCTTCGTTTCGCCGGTTCGCGGGCCAATGGGCCTTGTCTCGTAGGCCAAGCCCAGTTCGTGCATGGCCCAATGCGGACGAATGGTGCGACTCGTTCCAACGCCCCACAGGGTCAGGTCTGGTGTCGCATTCATATTACCATTTCTCCACGGACGGACGGAGATCGAGCTCGTGGGTCCAGCCATCTTTGCTTTGCTGGTGGGTGAACCAATAAGCTTCGGCAATGGAAGACGTCTTGGTCAGGCTATCGGGCGGAATGTCGCTTGCTTCGATTCCCTTCGCGGCCTTCATGCGTTGGTGAATCGCCTCGCTATCCACGCCAGCGTCGATCAGGAGATGCACGACGTGGATGTTCTTCGGTCCAAGCTCGCGCGCCATCGCCTGGGCCACTGCACGAAGCCCGAATTTCGCTGATGAAAATGCTGCAAATCCCGGGCCGCCACGCACGCTTGCGGTCGCACCCGTAAAGAAGATGGTGCCGCGTCCGCGCGACAGCATCACCCGAGCGGCCTCGCGTCCAACCAGGAAACCACCATAGCAGGCGAGTTCCCAGGCCTTGAAGAACAGCTTCTCCGTCGTGTCGAGCAGAGGCTTGTTGACGTTCGAGCCGGCATTGTAGAGGCAAACCTCGACGGGCCCGTGCTCTTTCTCGACTCGCGCGAAAATGCCCTGGACTTCTGTTTCCTGACGCGCATCCACGCTGAATGCGTGAACGTCATGCCCCGCAGCCCTCAGCTCGGCCACGAGTCCCTGCGATTTGGACGCATCGCGTCTGCAGATGCAGACCGTATAGCCGCCTTGGGCAAAACGCCGCGCGACCGCCGCGCCAATGGCATCGCCTGCGCCAACAAGTATCGCTACACCGCGGCTCGTCGCCATCCTCGATCCTCCTTTTAAGTTCTTATTTGATACTATAGACTAGCTGTCGAATGCTGCGATGTAAACGGGGGGTTTTAGGAGCCACATAGAAAACGGCGCTCGCAGATGAATTATCCATTCAACGCCGGAAAAGGCTGGCGACGATTTATCGATTGACGAGTTCTAAAAAAGAACTATAAGTCGAGGCCAATTGTGCCGCATTGCAACGTCGGCATGGTCGGTCGGGAGGTCAGTCGTGGCGGAGCTTTCAGAGACGATCAGTGTCGACGAGATTGCTGTCGGCTTGCCGAGCCGAATCCATGAAGTCACGGCAGGGCCGGTTGCCAGGGCGCCCGACCGGATTGCGCTGGTCGAGGACGGAGCTTCCTGGAGCTATCGAGATCTGGAGCAGCGCGTTGGCGAGATCGCCACCATGCTCTCATCGCTGGGAATCAGGGCCGGTGATCGGATGATCATTGTCAGCGAGAACTGTATTGCGCTTGCCGCTTTGTTGCTGGCGGCAAGCCGGCTCGACGCCTGGGCGATTGTCGCCAATCCGCGTTTGTCGGCGCGCGAACTGGACCAGATCCGCGACCACAGCGGCGCCCGACGGACGTTCTTCACGTCGGGTATTTCGAAGGAAGCCGCTGCCCACGCCTCCCGCTACCGCGCCGAGAGCCAGCGAATTGGCGCGCTGCCGGAAATTGGTGTTGGCCCGCTCAACGAAAGCGCGGTAGTCCAGCCGGTGGAGGCCGATCCAGCAAGGCAAGTCGCGGTCTTGATCTATACGTCAGGGACGACGGGGACTCCCAAGGGCGTGATGCTCTCCCATGACAACCTTCTGATCAGCGCAAAGACCACCGCCTATTTCCGCAGGATGAACGAGAACGACAAGATCTATCTTGTGTTGCCGATCTCGCATATCGTCGGCATCTCGCTCCTGATCATGACGCTCATGGTCGGCGGCACGTTGCGGATGGTCAGCAAATACGATCCGGCCGCCACTGCAAAGGCCATCGCGGAGGAGGGCGTCACCATCCTCAATGGCGTGCCTGCCACCTATCAGCGCCTGCTGGAGTACAAGAGCGTATCAGGCGTGGAACAGCTCGCCCGAGGCTCGTTGCGCTTGATTGCCGTCGCCGGCGCGCCGCTGGATTTGAACCTGAAAGTGCGCGTGGAGAAGGAGTTCGGGCTTCCCTTGCTCAACGGCTACGGAATCACCGAATGCTCGCCGGGAATATCTGGGGTACGTTTCGATCGGCCACGTTCGGATCAGGCTGTTGGCACGCTGCTGCCCGGTGTGGAGGCGCGGGTGCGAACCCTCGAAGGATTTCCGACGGCAGCAGGCGAAGTCGGCGAGCTGCATGTTCGCGGGCGCAACGTGATGCTGGGGTACTATCGTGCGCCCGAGCTTACTGCGAAGGTGATTGACAGCGAGGGCTGGTTCAATACCGGCGATCTCGCGCGTTTCGACGGCGAGTGTCTGTACATTGTCGGCCGCACCAAGGAAATGATCATCCGCTCCGGCTTCAACGTCTATCCCGCGGAGGTCGAAGCGGTCCTCAGTTCACACAAGGACGTCGTGCAATCCGCCGTCGTCGGTCGTGCCGCAGACGGCAATGAGGAGATCGTGGCCTTTGTGCAATTGCTGCCGGGATCCCGCACGACACCAGAGACACTGATGCATTTCGTTCGATCTCAGCTTACTTCTTACAAACGACCGTCCGAAATCGTCATCCTTGATGCCTTGCCGGCGACCTCGACCGGCAAGATACTCAAACACAAGCTCGCGGAGTCCTTGCGCGAAGGTGGCGCAATCTCTCCGGTGCAGGCGCCCGAATTTCGCAGGCAACAGATCTAACTTTACTGGGAGGACATCTTGCAAAAGAGAAACGCAACCGCGGCCGTGATAGGAGCGGGTGACTTCATCGGCGGCGAGATCGCCAAGAAATTCGCAGCAGAAGGCTTTACGGTCTTCGCCGGCCGCCGCAACGGCGATAAGCTGGCGCCGCTGGTCAAGGAGATCGAGGACGCCGGCGGCGAGATCCACGCGCGCTCGCTGGATGCACGCAAAGAGGAGGAGGTCATCTCCTTCCTCAACGATGCCGACAAGCATTCGCCGCTCGAGGTGTGCATCTTCAACATCGGCGCCAACGTCAATTTCCCGATCCTCGAGACCACCGAGCGCGTGTTCCGGAAGGTCTGGGAGATGGCCTGCTATTCCGGCTTCATCACGGGACGCGAGGCCGCGCGGCTGATGCTGCCGCGCGGCGGTGGCAACATCTTCTTCACCGGCGCGACGGCATCGCTCCGCGGCGGCAGCGGCTATGCCGCCTTTGCCAGCGCGAAATTCGGTCTGCGTGCCGTGGCGCAGGCGATGGCGCGTGAACTTGGCCCGAAGAACATCCACGTCGCCCATCTCATCATCGATTCCGGCGTCGACACGGAATGGGTGCGGCAGCGCCGGCTCGAGGCGCTCGGCCCCAATGCGCTGGACAATCCCGACCTCCTGATGCCCCCGTCGTCAGTTGCCGCGTCCTACTGGCAGCTCTACCAGCAGCCGAAGAGCGCGTGGACGTTCGAGCTGGAAATCCGCCCCTTCGGCGAAAAGTGGTGAGGGGATCAGCGATGGAGCTCGCGCTGTCGCCCGAGGACGCAGCCTTCCGCGATGAAGTGCGCGCCTTCATCGCGGAGAATTATCCTGCGGAGATGCGCGTTCCCAACCCCGAGACCGATCTGACCAAGGAGCAATCGCTGCTGTGGCACCGGATCCTCTACAAGAAGGGGTGGATCGCGCCGCTGTGGCCGAAGGAGTACGGCGGCCCGGGCTGGTCGATCACGCAGCGCTTCATCTTCGAGCAGGAAACCTCGCGCGCCGGCACGCTGCCGCCGCTCGCCTTCAGCGTCACCATGGTCGGGCCGGTGATCTACACGTTCGGCAACGAGGCGCAGAAGAAGAAGTTTCTGCCGCGGATTCTATCCGGTGAGGATTGGTGGTGTCAGGGTTATTCGGAGCCGGGCTCGGGCTCGGACCTCGCGACCGTCAGAACGAAGGCGGTGCGCGATGGCGACCACTACATCGTCAACGGCCACAAGACCTGGACCACGCTGGCGCAGCATGCCGACTGGATATTCTGCCTGGTGCGCACCGATCCGAGCGCGAAGCCGCAATCCGGCATCTCCTTCCTGCTGATCGACATGAAGTCGCCCGGCGTCACGGTGCGGCCGATCATCACGATCGATGGCAGCCACGAGGTCAACGACGTCTTCCTCGAAAACGTCCGCGTGCCCGTCGAGAACCTGGTCGGCGAGGAGAACAAGGGCTGGACCTACGCCAAGTTCCTGCTCGGCAACGAACGCACCAGCATGGCCGGCATCGGCCGCTCCACCCGCTACATCAACAAGCTGAAGCAGATCGTGAAGGCCGAGATCCCGACTGAGGATCCCGCGCATCTCGAATTCCTGCGGGACATTGCCCGCATCGAGCTCGACGTGCTGGCGCTGGAGGCGACGGAGCTGCGCGTCGTTGCCCAGATGGCGCGCGGCATAGACCCGGGACCTGCGGCCTCGCTGTTCAAGATCCGCGGCACCGAGATATTTCAGAACATCACCGAGCTCACCCACCGCGCGATCGGCAATTACGGGCTTGCTATTCGCGAGCATCCGGTCAGCGCCAACCGTTTCATGCCGGGCCCCGATTACGGTCACACCGCGTCGGAGAAATATCTCAACGCGCGCAAGCTCAGCATCTATGGCGGATCCAACGAGATCCAGCGCAACATCATCGCCAAAGCCGTGCTCGGGCTCTAGCCAGGCGGATCGGGAGGATCGGATGGATATTCAGTTCACGGAAGAGCAGGAACTGCTGCGCTCCAGCGTCCAGCGCCTGCTGCGCGACCAGTACGATTTCGAGGCGCGGCGCAAGATTGTGGCCAGCGAGGAAGGCTTCAGCCGGAAGCAATGGGACGCTTTCGCCGAACTCGGCCTGCTGGCCGCGCCGTTCTCCGAGGGCGCCGGCGGTCTCGGCGGCGGTCCGCTCGCGACCATGATCGTCATGCATGAGTTCGGCCGCCACCTCGTGGTCGAGCCGTTCGTGGAGACGGTGGTGCTGGCCGGCGGATTGATCGAGCATGTGGGCACGCCGGAGCAGCAGCAAAGCCTCATCCCTGACATCATCAATGGCTCGAAGATCTGGACGCTGGCCTGGACGGAGAAGGCATCGCGTTTCGATCTGGCCAATGTCACGACGAGAGCGCGGCGCGAGGGGAGCGACTACGTCCTGAACGGCGCGAAGTCCATGGTGGTCGCAGCGCCCTGGGCGGACTATCTGATCGTCTCGGCGCGGACGTCGGGCGATGATCGTGACCGCGGCGGCGTCAGCCTGTTCGTGGTCGATCGCCGCGCGACCGGCGTCGATCTCCAGAGCTTCAAGACCATCGACGGGCGCCGGGCCGCGGAAGTCAGCCTGCGCGATGTCCGCGGGCAATTCCTGGGCGCGGAAGGCGAGGGCGTTGCCGCGCTGGAAGCCTGCCGCGACCGTGCCATCGGCGCGCTCTGCGCGGAAGCCGTCGGCGCCATCGGCGAGCTGAATTCGGCGACGCTGGAATATTCGAAGACGCGGAAGCAGTTCGGCACCACCATCGGCTCCTTCCAGGTGTTGCAGCATCGGATGGTCGACATGTTCATCGCCCATCAGGAGGCGCTCTCCCTGATGCAGCATCTCAGCCTCAGCCTCTGCGGCGGCGACGCGGGCCTGTCGCGGCTCGCTTCCGGCGCCAAGTCGAAGATCGGTTATGCCGGCAAGTTCGTTGCCGATCAGGCGGTGCAGCTTCACGGCGGCATGGGAATGACCGACGAGCTCAACGTCGGGCACTATTTCAAGCGTATCTCCTCCATCAACATCCAGTTCGGCGATCCCGCGTTCCACGTGCTGCGCTACGCGCAGCTGGACGCGGCCGCGTAAAGAGAAGAGGCCAACATGACGACTGAAGCAGTCATCGTTTCCACCGCCCGGACGGCTGTCGGCAAAGCCTACCGTGGCGCGCTCAACAATACGGAAGGCCCCACCATGGCCGGGCACGTGATGGCCGAGGCGGTGAAGCGCGCCGGCATCGAGCCGGGCGAAGTCGAAGACGTCGTGATGGGTTGCGCGATGCAGCAAGGCACCATGGTGATGAACGTGGCGCGCAAGGGCGCGATCCGTGCCGGCTTGCCGGTGACGGTCGCCGGCACCACCATCGACCGGCAATGTGCGTCCGGCCTGCAGGCCATCGCGGTCGCTGCGCGCTCAGTGATGCTTGATGGCGTCGAGGTCGCGATCGGCGGCGGCATCGAGTCGATCAGCCTCGTGCAGAACGAGCACATGAACAAATTTCACGCCGTCGACGACGAGCTGATGGCGATGAAACCCGAAATGTACATGTCGATGCTCGATACGGCCGAGGTCGTTGCCGAGCGCTACAAGATCGGCCGCGACAAGCAGGACGAATACAGCCTCGATTGCCAACGCCGCGTCGGCGCTGCGTTGCAGGCCGGCCGCTTCAACGAGGAGATCGTGCCGTTCACGACCAGGATGGCGGTGATCAACAAGGACACCAAGGAGGTCACCTACGAGCAGGTGACGCTCACAAAGGACGAAGGGCCACGTCCCGAAACCACCGCCGAAGGCCTAGCCAAGATCAAGCCGGTGTTCGAGGGCAAGACGATCAGCGCTGGCAATGCCAGCCAGCTGTCCGACGGTGCCTCGGCCTGCGTGATCAT
Organism: Bradyrhizobium sp. NC92; assembly: GCF_025200865.1. Lineage (NCBI taxonomy): Bacteria > Pseudomonadati > Pseudomonadota > Alphaproteobacteria > Hyphomicrobiales > Nitrobacteraceae > Bradyrhizobium > Bradyrhizobium sp. NC92. The sequence goes on along the minus strand of NZ_CP104171.1, from coordinate 4,992,445 downwards.
GAGCGACAAGATTGCTGCGAGAAAGGGGCTGAAGCCGCTCGGCATCTTCCGCGGTTTTGTCGCCGCCGGCGTCGAACCGGACGAGATGGGCGTCGGCCCGGTCGCCGCGATCCCGCGCCTGCTCAAGCGCCATAACCTCAAGATCGACGACATCGATCTGTGGGAGCTGAATGAGGCTTACGCGGTGCAGGTGATCTACTGCCGCGACAAGCTCGGCATCGACCCGGACAAGCTCAACGTCAACGGCGGCTCGATCGCGATCGGCCATCCCTACGGCATGACGGGAGCGCGGCTTACCGGGCACCTGTTAATCGAGGGGCGCCGGCGCAAGGCGAAGTACGGCGTCGTGACCATGTGTATCGGCGGCGGCATGGGTGCAGCCGGCCTGTTCGAAATCATCCACTGAGCGGCAACGCGGGAGATCATTCGTGAAGACAGCGATTACTGAACTGTTCGGCATCGAGCACCCGATCATCCAGGGCGGAATGCATTATGTCGGCTTCGCCGAAATGGCGGCGGCGGTCTCCAATGCGGGCGGGCTCGGCTTGATCACCGGCCTGACGCAGCGCACGCCGGAACTGCTGGCCAAGGAGATCGCGCGGTGCCGCGACATGACGGACAAGCCGTTCGGCGTCAACCTCACGTTCCTGCCGACCTTCAGCGCGCCGCCCTATCCGGAATACATCGCGGCCATCAGGGAGGGCGGCGTCAAGATCGTCGAAACCGCAGGTCGCAGCCCCGAACAGTACATGCCGGCGCTGAAGGCAGGCGGCATCAAGGTGATCCACAAATGCACCTCGGTCCGGCATTCGCTGAAGGCAGAGCAGATCGGCTGCGATGCGGTCAGCGTCGACGGGTTCGAGTGCGGCGGCCATCCCGGCGAGGATGACATGCCGAACATGATCCTGTTGCCGCGTGCGGCGGAGGAACTGAAGATCCCGTTCGTTGCCTCGGGCGGCATGGCGGACGCGCGCAGCCTGGTTGCGGCGCTGGCGATGGGGGCTGCGGGGATGAACATGGGCACGCGCTTCATCGCCACCAAGGAAGCGCCGGTGCACGAGAACGTCAAGAAGGCGCTGGTCGCGGCGACCGAGCTCGACACCAGGCTGGTCATGCGGGCGCTCCGCAACACCGAGCGGGTGCTGAACAACAAGGGCGTCGAGCACCTGCTCGAGATCGAGCGCGAGAAAGGCACGAGCCTCAAGATCGAGGACATCCTCGACCAGGTGGCAGGCGTCTATCCCAAGGTGATGGTCGACGGCGACATGGACGCAGGCGCCTGGAGCTGCGGCATGGTCGTCGGGCTCATTCACGACATTCCGACGGTGAAGGAACTGATCGACCGCATCATGGCGGATGCGGAAAGACTCATCCGGCAGCGCCTGACTGGCTTCCTCGGCGGCGCCGGGCAGCGGCCGGCTGCGGACCGGGCGATGGCTTAGCCGGAAGGACATACCGCTTCCGGACGTTCTGACGGAGGCTATGAGCACGCATGGTCATGCGTGCGTCGATCTTTGTTGAAGCTCGACGGCCAGATCGACGGCCCTCGGCAGCCTCGGGGGTATTTTATGGACCAGGCCGACTTCCACTACTACGAGCCTTCGAAAGGGCACGGGCTCCGGCATAATCCATTCAATGCGATTATCGCGCCGCGTCCGATCGGGTGGATTTCGTCGCGGAATGCGGCCGGTCAATTGAACCTCGCGCCGTACAGTTTCTTCAACGCGTTCCTCTACGATCCTCCGATCATCGGGTTTTCCTCGATTTCGTGGAAGGACACCGTCAAGAACGTCAGCGAGACCCGTGAGTTCGTCTGGAATCTTGTCACCATGGATCTAGGCGAGCGCATGAACGTGACAGCGACGCCGCTCGATCACGGTGTGAGCGAGTTCGAAGCAGCCGGATTGACGCCGATACCCGGACGGCACGTTGCTGTGCCGCGGGTGGGCGAGAGCAGGGCCGCCATGGAATGCAAGGTCGTCGAGGTCTCTCAGTTGGCTAATGCACGCGGTGAGAAAGTCGAAGGCTGGTTCGTGCTTGGCGAGGTTGTCGCGGTCTACATCGACAAGGCATTGATCGAGGACGGCGTCTACAACACGGCGCTTGCGCGCCCGATACTGCGTGCCGGCCGGGGTGGAGATTACCTCGAGGTCAGGACCGAGAACATGTTCGAGATGAAGCGCCCACCCGGCAGCAGCAAACCGGAATTCCACGGCACCTGATTCCGAGGAAAAGGCGCAATTGCCAAACTGGCGAAGCTTTGCCGCGTTTGCCCGATGGCGTAAGCCGGATTTCACAAAGCTGATGAGCGACTGAAAAGAAACGCGGACTCACTCGCCAATCAAGATCCCGGGCCTCGTGCGTACAGGCCAAGAGCCAGCAGCGAAAACGAGCTCATCACGACGCCCAACGCGAACATTGCTTCCGGTGACACTGTGGCAGCAAGCCATACGCCGATCGCGGCGATCATCATCTGCAAGAAACCGAGCAGCGCCGAGGCGGCGCCGGCCTTCTCGCCGAATGGAGAGAGCGCCCGCGCAGTGGCCAGTGGACTGACAACACCCATGCCGAGAAGAAAAACGCACATCGCGCCCAAAAACGGCAGGAAGGTCGGGCTGATCATCGAGATGAGCAGGATCGCAAGGCTGCTGGCCGTTGTCGCGCACAAACCTGCCCGGATCGGGCCGTCGAGCCCGTAGCGCGGTGCCAATCTCGTTGCGAGCATACCGGCGGCGAATACGATGAAGACGGTCCCGGCGAAAAAGAGGCCTAGCTGGATCGGCGTGAAGTGCAGCGCCTCGATGAACAGGCGCGGTGCGGCGGAAAACATCGAGAACAAGCCGCCCATAGTGAGGCTCGAGGCGGCCGCTGGCGTAGCGAAGCGGCGGTCGCCAATCAGGCCGGCGTAGGTCCTGCCGATGACAGCTGGATTGAGCGGCGTGCGGATCGAATGATGGGTTTCGCCGAGAACGATGCTGTAGGCAACGGCGCTGACGGCGGCGAATATCGCGACCAGCGCGAATTCGGCGCGCCAGCCCAGGCTGTGGTCGAGGGCGCCGCCAAGCAGCGGCGAGAACCCGGGCGCCGCGGACATCACGATCATGATGAGCGCCATCGCCCGTGCCAGTGCCGCGCCACTGAACATGTCGCGGGCAATGGCGCGAGACAGCACTGATGTCGCGCAGGCACCTGTTGCCTGCACGACGCGGCCGGCCAGGAGATTAGGCAGGTCGGTCGCCAGACCGCACCAAACGCTGCCGGCGAAGAACACTGCAAATCCGATCAGGACCGGCCAACGTCTTCCGTAGCGATCCGAAAGCGGTCCGACCAGGAGCTGGCCCAATCCGAACACCGCAAGAAAGACGGTGATAGCGGACGTGACCGCCGCACTCGTGACATTCAATGAGATCGCGATCTGCGGCAAGGACGGCAGCAGAATGTTCGTCGCGAGCGTTCCCATCGCGGCCAGGACGGAAAGGACGGCGATGGGCAGGGCGCTGGAGGTGGGAATGTCCCGCGGCGCGGTGTTGATCAGGTCAGCCATGGGACCTTTCGTGTGATAGGGATAGGGAGATTAGGACGGCGAGTGATGCGGTTCGCGCCGCTCGCCCAGTCCGCTCTTGTCCGCCCAGGCGTGTTGTCAGCGGACGACACGCTCGATCGCGATGGCGGTAGCTTCGCCGCCGCCGATGCAGAGCGAGGCGACGCCGCGCTTGAGGTTCCGCGTCTCGAGCGCGTGCAGCAACGTCACGATCAGTCGCGCGCCGGTGGCACCGATGGGATGACCGAGCGCGCAGGCGCCGCCGTTGACGTTCAGCTTCTCCCTGGGGATACCGAGGTCCTTCTGCGCCGCCATTGCTACGACCGCAAATGCCTCATTGATCTCGAACAGATCGACATCGCCAACGCTCCAGCCAACCTTGTCCAACAGCTTGCGAATAGCCGGGATCGGGGCCGTGGTGAACCATTGTGGTTCCTGGCTGTGGGTGGCATGGCCCTTGATCTCGGCGAGCACCGGGAGGCCGTCGCGATCGGCCAGCGAACGTTTCGCCAAGATGAGCGCCGCAGCGCCGTCAGCATTGGCGGATGAGGCTGCGGGCGTGATGGTGCCGTTGGCGCGGAATGCGGCTTTCAGCCCGGGGATTTTTGCGGGATCGACTTTGAGCGGATGCTCGTCGTTGGAGATGATCCGGGGGCCGGCCTTCTCAGTCAACGTAATCGGAGCGATCTCCGCCTCGAAGGCGCCGCCTTCAACCGCCTTGCGTGCGCGGGTCAAGGTCTCGATTGCATAGTCGTCCTGGTCCTTGCGGGTGAATTGATAGGCTTCCGCGGTGGCCTCGCCGAAATCGCCCATCGACCGTCCGGTCTCGTAGGCGTCTTCCAGCCCATCCATCAGCATGTGGTCAATGATGCGGTCGTGGCCTGCGCGATAGCCGCCACGCGCCTTGGCCAGCAAATAGGGCGCATTGCTCATGCTCTCCATGCCGCCAGACAGAACGATCTCGGCGGAGCCCGCATTGATGATATCGTGAGCCAGCATGGTGGCCTTCATCCCCGAGCCGCACACCTTGTTGATGGTGGTGGCCCCGGTGGCATCCGGCAATTTGGCGCCGCGCGCGGCCTGGCGTGCCGGGGCCTGGCCCTGTCCGGCCGGCAACACGTTGCCCATGAACACCTCGTCGATCCGCTCGGGCGCCAGTTTGGCTCGTTCCAGCGCCGATCCGATCACATGGGAACCGAGCTTGTGGGCACTGAGCGGTGAGAGCTCGCCCATGAAGCGGCCGAGCGGCGTACGGGCTGCGGAGAGGATGACGACGGGATCGGAAGCGGCGGCCATGGCGAATTCTCCTGTTGATCACTTCGTTATATGACGATAGTCATATAACACCGGCGACAATGCAATGAAATATTGCCGCGTTCAAAGCGGTCCAGAGGCGCTGGTGGATGGGAACGGTTCGAACAGGCGGTCACCCAGCAGCCTGCACGGAGGGGAGATGCGTTATCTAGGAGACCATAGGCGCCAGACCCACAGCCGGATCGTCGAAAATGCCTCCTACGGCTTGCGTCAAAACGGTGCAGAAGGACTTAGCGTTGTCGAGTTGATGAAGCTTGCGGGCCTGACGCACGGGGGCTTTTATAACCATTTCAAGTCGCGTGCCGCACTCGTCGGCGAGGCAATCGCGTTTGCAATGGATCAAATGGTCGAGCGGTGGAAAAGGCTGGCGAACCGGGACGCCAGCGGGGATCGCTTCGAGACGTTGATCGCCGATTATCTCAGTTCCCGTCACCGCGACAATCCCAGACATGGTTGTGCGCTTCCAGCCCTGGCCGCGGATGTTGCCCGATCGAGCCCGAGCGAGCAACGGGCGCTTGCCTCCAAGCTCGAGAAGATGATCGACATCCTGGTTGAAGTCCTTCCCGCAGATGGTCCCCAACAGGCACGCCAAATCGCGACGGGCGCCATTGCGACCATGGTTGGATCTATCGTGCTGTCGCGTGCTGTCGGCGCCGGGAAGCTTTCCGACGATATTCTCGACGCCGGACGGATGACTGCCGACGGCCGGACTCACAATCGGCAGCGCAGAACGCGAAGGCTATGAGCTGCGACAACCATAATTTGGGGGGTGCCCATGACGGCCGGCAAGTGGCTCAAGACAGCCTGCAACCTGTGTTACGTAAATTGCGGCATCGAGGTCTGGGTGAACGAGGGGCGCCTCGAGAAGGTACGAGGCGACCGTTCAAACCCGAAGTCGCAGGGCTATCTGTGCAATAAGGCGGCGCGCATTCCCTATTATGCGCATCACAGGGATCGGCTCACGACCCCGCTGCGTCGTCGCGCCGATGGCGGCTTTGATGAAATCGAGTGGGACGTCGCGATCGCGGAAATCGCACAGCGGCTGCGGCACATCGTTGACCGGCACGGCGGCAAGAGTATTGCCCTTTATGGCGGCGGCGGGCAGGGCAACCACGCTGGCGGCGCCTACGCCAGTGGTTTGTTGCGTGCGCTGGGCTCGCGCAGCGTCTTCAACGCTCTTTCGCAGGAAAAAACCGGAGACTTCTGGGTCAATGGGCACATGTTCGGCAGCCAAACCTGCCACACCTCGGAGGACGTGCATCATTGCGATCTCTTGCTTGTCATCGGGGCAAATCCCTGGATCGCGCACGGCTTCCCCAACGCGCGTGACCATCTCAATCAGATCCGCAAGGATCCCGCACGCAAGCTGATCGTCATCGACCCCCGGCGGACCGAAACCGCCGAAATGGCGGATCTGCATCTCGCGGTTCGTCCCGGTGCCGACGCATTTCTCCTTGGCGCGCTGCTGGCCACGCTCATCCGGTCCGACCGGATCGACCACGCATTCATCGAGGAGCACACGATCGGCTTCGCGGAAGTGAAGCAAGCGCTATTGAATATCCCCGTTGAGCAATGGGCGGCCGCCGCCGATATCTCGATCGCGGAGCTGGAGCGCTGCGCGGGGATGATCGCAGCCGCGAAGGCCATGGTGGTTCGGGTTGAGCTCGGCATCCAGCAAGGCGTCAACTCGACTCTCAATTCCTATCTCGAGAAGCTCCTGATCATGCTTTCCGGCAATTTCGGCCGTGAAGGCACCAATCAATTGCATAGCTGGCTTCAACCGCTTTGGGGAAATTCTCCGAACCAGACATTCGCGCCGACCGGCGACGCCATCATTGGCGGCTTGTTGCCGCCCAACATTTTCCCCGAAGCGGTTCTCAAGGACCATCCGGACCGGTTGCGCTGCGCCTGGATTGACAGCTCCAATCCCGCCAACACCGCGGCAAACACCCAGGCGGTGGAACGCGCGCTGCAATCGCTCGAATTATGCGTTGTCGTCGACGTTGCCATGACCGAAACCGCACGGCTCGCGCACTACGTCCTCCCGGCCTCCACACAATACGAAAAGACCGAATTTACTCTGTTCAACTTCGAATTTCCGACCAACTATTTTCATGTCCGCGCCGGTGTCTTGCCGCCGCTTGCCGGCACCTTGCCGGAGCCCGAGATCTACACGCGGCTTGCCGTCGCCCTGGGACTTCTGCCGGGTGACAATGTGCTCGCGCCGCTACGCGAAATAGCACGGCGCTCGCGACCTGAATTCGCCGCGGCCTTCCGCGCTTTCATCGCGGAAAGCCCTGCGGCAGTGCCTGCCTTGGTGCTTTACCATACGCTGGGGCAGACGCTTCCGGACGGTACCGCGGCCGCGGCGCCGATGTGGAGCGCGGCACTGGCTTGCGCGAAGCGATCGCCGCAAGCGGTGCGGCGGGCGATCGGTGCCTCCGACCAAGTGACGGACCAGCAGCTCGGGGATCTCCTGTTCGATACCATCGTGGCCGCCCGGCAGGGCACGGCGGTGACCCGGCACGAGTACGACGAGGTCTGGTCGCTGATCGGCCATTCGGATCGCAAGGTTCGGTTGATCGTCCCGCAGATGCTGGAATGGCTGGCGCGTCTCGATCCAGGCGCCGCGGGCGCGCCAAAAGAGTTCCCGTTCATGCTCGCGGCTGGTGGCCGTCGCATGTTCAATGCCAACCAGATCTTTCGCGATCCCGCGTGGCGTCGCGACGACCCGGACGGCGCCCTGTTGATCAATTCGAGCGATCTGAGCGAGTTGGGCGCAAAGGATGGTGACTGGGTGGCCGTCGAGTCGGTGGTCGGGCGGCTCGTCGTCCGCTGCAAGGTCGATGACGGCATGCGGAACGGCCAATTGGCGCTGCCGCACGGCTACGGTCAGGCCTACCCGACAGCCGACGGAGAGCGCCTGACCAACGGACCACGCATCAATCTGCTCACCGAGAGCGGCAACCGCGATCCCATTGCGGGTACGCCCTACCACAAGAACGTCGCGGTTCGTCTGGCCCTGGTATCCGGGCACGAAGCGGCCGCCTGTCAGTCTCAATCCGAGCGAATTCACATGAGAGCGGCCGGACAATAGCTCGAAGGGAACATCACATGACCGAGAAACCGATCGCGATCGTGACCGGGGTGGGGCCAGGCACGGGAGCTGCCATCGTCAAGCGGTTCTCTGCTGGCGGTTTCCGTGTCATCGCGCTTGCTCGCTCTAGGGAGCTCATCAATCGCCTTGCGCAAGAGCTTCCCGACGTGCACGCGATGACCTGCGACGTCTCGGACGAGAGCCAGGTGCGGACCGCCATCAGTGGCGTAAAGCGGCGGTTCGGCCCGGCTGACGTTCTCATCCACAACGCGGTTGGCGGGGGCTGGGGCAATTTTCGCGAGATCGATCCGAAGATGCTGAAGGGCAACTTCGAAGTCAACGTGATGGGTTTGTTGTACCTGGCCCGCGAAGTGGCGCCTGACATGATCGATCGCGGCAAGGGCGCCATCCTGGTGACCGGAAACACGTCTTCGATCCGGGGCAAAGCCAATTTCGCCGGCTTTGCGCCGACGAAGGCGGCGCAGCGCATTTTGGCCGAGTCGATCGCACGCGACTTGGGACCTCTCGGCGTGCACGTCTCTTACGTTCTCATCGACGCTGTGATCGATCCGCCCCGGATGCGCGCGCGGATGAGTGACAAACCGGATGAATTCTTCATCAAGCCGGCGGCGATCGCCGACGAACTATTGCATCTCTATGGTCAGGACCGCTCGGCCTGGTCGTTTCTCACGGAACTGCGGCCGTTCAACGAAAATTGGTGATGCTCGAGTACCGACAGCGCGCGCGGGGTTACTTTGGAGAGCTCTCCGCGGGACTTGAAAGGTCAGAAACATGACTGATGGATCCATCGCGGTTGATACGGGGACGGACGAACTGCTGTGCGCGATCCGGGATCGCGTCGCGGTGATTACCTTGAACCGACCCGAAGCCCGAAATTCCTTGTCCGATCATCTTACGCCGGCGTTGCGCCGGATGATCAAACAGAATGGAGATGATCCTGAGGTCGGAGCCCTCCTGATAACAGGTGCGGGCACCGCATTCTGTTCGGGCGGCGACGTCAAGGGAATGGGCGGCAACTCTGCCGCGCCAGCCATGTCGGTCAGCGACAAGGTTGCGCGGTTGCGGGAACGTCAGCGAACCCTGACCGGCGTACTTGTTTCGGTGCGGAAGCCCACCATCGCGGCTTTGCCGGGACCGGCGGCTGGCGCCGGGCTTGCGATCGCACTCGCCTGCGACATTCGTATTGCAGCCGAATCCGCCATCATGACGACCGGGTACGCTAGGATCGCGCTCACCGGCGATTACGGCATTTCGTGGCTGCTGACCCGGCTGGCCGGGACGGCGCGTGCCCGCGAACTGATGTTCTTGTCCGAACGTATCGATGCGCGCCGCTGCGAAGCGCTCGGGCTGGTTAATCGCGTGGTGTCCGATTCCGAGCTGCAGCACGAAGCATTTGCAGTGGCGAGGACGTTGGCGAATGGTCCGGCGAGCGCGTTTGCCTCCATGAAGGATAATCTCGACCTTGCGCTGTCGGCTGACTTCCTGACGTCATTGGATCAGGAGGCCGAGAGGATGGTCGTTGCGGCGGGCACTGCGCAGCATGCCGAAGCCGTCCGGGCATTTATCGAGAAACGTCCTCCCAGTTACAGGTGAAACCCGGTGGGTTCATTGCGTTGAGGTGCGGTTAGGGGCTGCGCTCGCAACCGCGCCAGAAGAACGTACAATAGCTTATTCAGGTTCGGCGATACGAATGGGACGTGTTCCGATCGGAGCGCCGGTGGCGCGGTCGATAGTAAGAGGATCGATCTCCGTTCCGCCCTCGGCGTCGTAGAACCGGATTATCTTGCCCCCACTACGATGCTTGCGTCCCCACGCGCCGATCGCAAACAGCACCGGCAAGAAGTCGCGCCCGGCTTCCGTCAGCACATATTCGTCCCGTGGCGGACGGTCTGAATAGCGACGTTTCTCCAGTAGCCCTTCATCGACGAGGGCTGAAAGCCGCCCGGTCAGCATCGTCGGCGCGATACCGAGACTCCTACGAAAGTCATCGAAGCGGGTCAGGCCCCCATGGGCGTCGCGCATGATCAACATGCTCCACGCGTCCCCGACAATCGCCAGGCTTCGGGCGATCATACAGGGCTGGGTCGAAAGCTTTTTCATGTAAGTCTCGTTTTAGTAGTGACTTAGTACTAAATTGATAGTAACAGGTTGTTCGTCGATGTTCCAGAGCAAATTGAGAAGGCCGGAATGAGCAAGACAGAACAGGGAATTGCGCTGATCCCGGGTGCTTCCGGTGCCAGCCGAACGATGGAGCAAGTGATGTCAAACTATGTCAGCCACCCGGGATCGGTCGTGCGCTATGTCGATGCGCCGAATCTCTCGATCAGTGCCGCAGGAATAACCTTTGCCTATCGCGATATCGGTCCGCGCACCGGCGTGCCGCTGATCCTTCTCAACCATTGGGGCGCGGTTCTCGACAATTTCGATCCGCGGATCCTCGATGGTCTCGCCACCAGGCATCGTGTGATCGCGATCGACTACCGAGGTATCGGCGCTTCAAGCGGAAAGGCGCCTGCTACCGTCGGCGACATGGCGCGGGATACAATTGCTCTGGTGGCCGCGTTGGGCTTTGAAAAGATCGATCTGCTCGGCTTTTCCCTCGGCGGCTTCGTGGCACAGGACATCGCGCTGAAGGCGCCGGGTCTGGTACGAAAGCTGATTCTGACCGGCACGGGCCCAGCAGGCGGCAAAGGCATCGAGAAGGTTGGGCCGGTGTCCTGGCCGCTTATGATCAAGGGCTTGCTGACTTTGCGAGATCCAAAATTCTATCTGTTCTTCACCTCCACGGTCAATGGCCGCCGGGCCGCAAAGGCTTTTCTCGCAAGGCTGAAGGAGCGCAAGGCAGATCGGGACAAAGCAGCCACACCAGCGGCCTTGTTACGGCAACTCAAGGCGATCAAGAGCTGGGGCCAGCAGGCGCCTCAGGATCTCGGCAGCCTCCGCATCCCTGTCCTCATCGCGAATGGCGATAACGACATCATGGTGCCGACCGCAAACAGCACCGACATGGCACGCCGCATCGCAACCATGCCGGAACCGGAGGTGCGGGACGACGATGTCCTGGTTCGGATCCACGCAACAGCCGTGAACGTTCTCGACTCCAAGATCAGGGGCGGGGAATTCAAGCTCATCCTGCCGTATCGTCCGCCCTTCATTCTGGGCCACGATGTTGCCGGGACGGTCGTCAGGGTTGGCCGCAATGTCAGGCGGTTCAAGGCGGGCGACGAGGTCTACGCACGGCCGCGCGATCATCGGATCGGAACATTCGCCGAATTCATTGCGATGAACGAAGCCGACATGGCGCCGAAGCCTGCGAACATCAGCATGGAAGAGGCCGCCTCCATCCCGCTGGTTGGGCTGACCGCCTGGCAGGCGCTGGTCGAGGTGGGCAAGCTCAAGCCTGGCCAGAAGGTCTTCATCCAGGCCGGCTCTGGTGGCGTGGGGACTTTCGCCATCCAGCTCGCCAAGCATCTCGGCGCGGTCGTGGCGACGACGACGAGCGCGAAGAATGTCGAGCTGGTCAAGAGCCTCGGCGCGGACTTGGTCATCGACTACAAGACGCAGGATTTCGAGAAGGTCTTGTCGGGCTACGATCTGGTCCTGCACAGCCAGGACGCCAAGACGCTTGATAAATCTCTGCGCGTGCTCAAGCCGGACGGCCTGCTCATCTCGATCTCCGGACCGCCTGACCCGGAATTCGCCAGAGAGCAGGGCATGAACATCTTCCTGAAACTGGTGATGCGCTTGCTGAGCCGTGGTGCACGGAAGAATGCGAGAAAGCTCGGTGTGCGCTTCTCATTCCTGTTCATGCGAGCGCAAGGACAGCAGCTCCGCGAAATCACGTCCCTAATCGAAGCCGGCGTGATTCGTCCGATCGTGGATAAGGTTTTCCCGTTCGAGGAAACCGGCGACGCGCTCGCCTATGTCGAGACCGGGCGCGCAAAGGGCAAGGTCGTGATTGCCGTGGCGCACTAGGTCCCGCAATGACGCTGCTCGCGTTGCGAAGCCCTGACTTGTGACCAACAAGGTAAACACATTGAAGGAAGCACCATGACTGAGTCTCCCCGCGACACTCACACTTCCACACCTGGCGTTGCACTCATTGTCGGCGGTGGCCCGGGCATCAGTTCGAGCTGCGCCAGGCTGTTCGCGGAAAGCGGGATGCGTGTTGCCGTCGCAGCCAGGAATCCGGAAAAAGCCGTCCTTGAGACTCTCGAAAAGATGCATGGCGTGCGTCGATACGCCTGCGATGCAAGCGAACCGGCGGCCGTGGCACAGTTGTTCGCGAATGTCGCTCGAGAGATCGGAACGCCGAGGCTTGTCGTGCATAACATCGATGGCCGCGTTCCCGGCATTTTCCGCAAGGGCATTCTCGAAGCCGACCCGACAATGGCGCTCGAAACAATCCGGAACTCGGCATTCAGCGCGTTTCTGGTCGGTCAACAGGCAGCCCGGCTCATGCTCGGAAACGAACTCGACGTCAATGGTGCGAGAGGAACGATCATCTTTACGAACGCCAGCGCGGCGCTCAAGGGCTTTCCATCGAGTGGCGCATTTGCGATGGCGTGCCACGCAAAGTCCGGACTCGCGCAAAGCATGGCGAGAGAATTGATGCCGCAGGGAATCCATGTGGCGAATGTGCCGATCGATGCCGCGATCGGTTGGACTCAGGAGGACGGGACCCGCGCCCACCGGCTGGCGGGAACGACTGTCGACGACAACATGGCCGACCCTGTCCATATTGCGGAAACCTATCTGCAACTGCACCGCCAGCATCGGTCGACCTGGGCTTTTGAAGTCGTGCTGCGGCCGTGGGTTGAGAAATGGTAATCGCGCCAAGCTGATCCCTCCGAACAAATCGCGCGGCAGTTGTCAATTCCAAATTGGAATGCGGATTTTACCCCGGCGACTGCCGCAAGTGTCGATTCGTTTTTGTACGTACGTCTTGACAGTTCTATTTCAGAACGGTTTACTCCGTCGGCCAATAGAATGAAGGGGTGCGGACCTCCCGGTTGAAGGGGGCCGCGCACGCTGCCGAAAACAAGGCGCGAGGGAGGATGGCATGAGGAGCGTGGAAGAGCTCACCGCAGCCGAATTGTTGGACGGCCTGCCGTCCAGAGTGCACGAGGTCTACGCGCCGTTCGTGCGGGGTATTCCGGATCATCCGGCCTTTATGGAAGGCGGGCGTGCCTGGAGCTACCGGCAGTTCTCGGACGCAGTCGACGCCGCGGCAAAGGATCTCGCCGGTTTGGGCATCAGGCCTGGTGATCGCTTGATCGTTGCCAGCGAGAACAGCGTGGCGCTGGGAGCGATGCTCTTCGCGGCGAGCAAGCTCGATGCCTGGGGTATTCCGGTCAATCCCCGCCTTTCGCCCAGGGAAATCGACCTGATCGGGACGCATAGCGGCGCCAGACGCGTGCTGTTCAACTCGGCTCTATCGAAGGAAGCGGCCGACCATGCCACCCGGCTCGGTGCGACAATCGGCGCCGTGGGGCCGTTTGGTGGAATCGGCGTCGGTCCGCTCAATGCGGATGCGCAAGTGGAGGCGGTCGAAAGGGATGGCGCCCGCCAGGTCGCCGGGCTTCTGTACACCTCGGGCACGACCGGCGCACCTAAGGGCGTCATGCTGAGCCATCGCAACCTCCTCTTCACCGCAAGGACGTCGGGAATCCTTCGCCGGAGCGGGCCAGACGACCGTGTCTACGGCGTGCTGCCGATGTCGCACATCGTCGGGTATGCGATCCTGCTGATCTCGACACTGATGCACGGCGGCACGTTGCATGTCGTAGCCAAGGCCGATCCCGCTGCGCTGGCTCATGCCATCGCCGAGGAGGGGATCACGAGCCTGTTCGGCGTGCCCGCCACATATCAGCGTCTGCTCGAGCACAAGGCGGTCAAGGGCCTCCGTCGGCTCGAGCGGGGCAGGCTGCGGATCATGGCCGTCGCCGGCGCTCCGCTCGACCTCGATCTCAAGAAGCGGATCGAGGACGAGTTTGGAATCCCGCTGCTGAACAACTACGGCATAACGGAATGCTCACCCGGGCTCACGGGGGTTCGTTCGGAACAGCCTGTCGCGGATGAGTCCGTCGGCCCGTTTCTTCCGGGCATCGAGCACCGGATCGTGGACGGGCAGGGAAAGCAAGTCGCGACCGGCGAAGTGGGCGAATTGCACGTTCGTGGTCCAAACATCATGCTCGGCTATTATCGCGCGCCCGATCTGACGGCGGGTGCGATCGATCACCACGGATGGTTCAATACGGGGGATCTCGCCCGGGTCAACGGCCAGGGGCATCTCTACATCGCCGGTCGCACCAAAGAGCTGATCATCCGCTCCGGCTTCAACGTTTATCCCGCCGAGGTGGAGGCGGTCCTGAATGCGCACGATCAGGTCGTCCAGTCGGCCGTCGTCGGACGAAAGGCCGATGGCAACGAGGAGGTCGTCGCGTTCGTGCAGCTTCTTCCCGGCGCCAGCGTCAGCGCGGAAGACCTGAAGGCGTACACGGCTCAATTGCTCACGTCGTACAAGCGGCCGACCGAGCTGATCGTGCTCGACGCTCTGCCCGCGGCTTCAACCGGCAAGATCCTCAAGCACCAGCTGCGCGAGATGGCCAACGCGCGCGCAAGCGCAGGGATGTCCAACGCAGCCGCGGGCTGACGGAGGCGCCCGAAGTCGAATGACGTCCGAACAAGGAAGAAGGGTGAGCGACGGAATTGTCGCCGAAGGGAGATTGCATATGCTTAAGACGACCATGATTGTTGCAGCGCTCGCGGTATCGATGGCAAACGCGCAGGCTGGTGCGGAAACGCCTGGGGTCACCGAATCCGAGGTGACGATAGGGGCGACGTTCCCGTTCAGCGGCCCTGCTTCGCCGCTCAGCAATACCGGCAAGGGCATGATCGCCTACGTCAATTCGATCAACGATCGCGGCGGCATCAACGGACGGAAGATCAACCTCGTCACTTACGACGATGCCTACAGTCCTCCCAAGACGGTGGAGCAGACCAGGAAACTCATCGAGAGCGATGAGGTGGCCTTCCTGTTCGGCCCGCTGGGTACGCCCGGGATCAGCGCCACCATCAAGTACGTCAACGCGAAGAAAGTGCCCCATCTGTTTGTCGTGAGCGGTGTCAGCAAGTTCACGAATTTCGCTGAATTCCCGATGACCACGACGGGATTGCCAAGCTACGACACCGAAGGACGAATCTACGCAAAATACATCACCCGGACCCGGCCCGATGCGAAGATCGCGATACTTTATCAGAACGACGATCTGGGTAAGGATTTCGTCAATGCATTCAAGGCCTACCTGAAGGACGATTTCGACAAGAAAGTCGTCGTGTCCTCGTATGAGGTGACCGAGCCGACGATTGATTCCCACGTCGTGTCGCTGAAGTCGTCTGGCGCAGAAGCGTTCCTGGTCGCCGGCACGCCGAAATTCGCAGCACAGGCCATCAAGAAAGCGGACGAGATCGGCTGGAAGCCGCTCTTCCTGATCAATTACGTTTCGAGCTCGGTGTCGTCGACCATCGTCCCGGCGGGACCGGAAAAGGCCGTCGGCATCGTCGCCGCGACGATCACCAAGGATCCGAACGACAAGAAGTGGGCCGACGATCCCGGCATCAAATGGTATCGCGATCATTTCGCCAAATACCTGCCGGGCGCCGATATCGGCGATAACAATTATCTGTTCGGTACGCAGCAGGGACAGATCCTGGAGCAGGTGCTCAAGCAGTGCGGCAACGATCTCTCGCGCGAGAACATCGTCAGGCAATCGCGTAGCATCCGCGGGCTGTCGCTTCCCACGGTCATACCTGGTGTTATCATCAACACGGGCCCGGAAGGCAGCATGGCGTACACGCAGCTACAGCTTCAGCGCTGGAACGGGACCACGTGGGAGCAATTCGGTGACGTACTCAGCGCCGACGGAAAGTGAATTGTACCTTCTGAACATGCGGATGATCTAAGCCCGCAAAACGACCAACTGAACCATGGAGCACGGATGTCCAGCGGCGTTCTTTTCCGGCCTTTCAAGCTGAAAGGACTGAACTTGCCGAACCGGGTCGTGATGGCGCCGATGACGCGCTCATTCTCTCCGGGCGGAATCCCGACCGAAGACGTCGCGCGGTATTACCGCCGCCGTGCCGAAGGCGCGGTCGGCCTCATTATCTCGGAGGGCACGGGTGTGGATCGTCCGGCTTCCCTGAACGATCCGAATGTTCCCCGTTTTCACGGAGAGAAGGAACTGGCCGGCTGGCGGCGCGTGGTCGACGAGGTGCATGCCGCGGGTGGCCTGATGGCACCGCAGCTATGGCACGTTGGAGCCGTTCGCACCCGCGCCAAGGATTGGTCTCCTCCGGGTGCTTACGACAGTCCGTCCGGTCTGTCGCGACCGGAGAAGAAGTTTGGCGAGCCGATGAGTGAAGAGGACATCGCAGACGCCATTCGCGCTTTCGCCG
Source organism: Bradyrhizobium sp. NC92 (assembly GCF_025200865.1). NCBI lineage: Bacteria > Pseudomonadati > Pseudomonadota > Alphaproteobacteria > Hyphomicrobiales > Nitrobacteraceae > Bradyrhizobium > Bradyrhizobium sp. NC92. The sequence goes on along the minus strand of NZ_CP104171.1, from coordinate 4,976,015 downwards.
ATGCGGCGCTTGCCGCGAAGCGCTTGGGGTTTGACGCCGTCGAATTGCACGGGGCGCACGGCTATCTGATCGATCAATTCTTCTGGGAAGGCACCAATCGCCGCGAGGATGCCTATGGAGGCAAGGACCTGCCGGGTCGGGCGCGGTTTGCTGCTGATATCATCCACGCGGTGCGCAAGTCGGTCGGACCCGACTTTCCGATATTGCTCCGCATCAGCCAGTGGAAGCAACAGGACTACGAAGTGAAGCTGGCCGATACGCCTCGCGCCTTGGAAGCCTGGCTCAAACCTTTGGTCGACGCGGGGGTCGATATTCTGCACTGCTCGCAACGGCGCTTCTGGGAGCCGGAGTTCGACGGCTCCGATCGGAACTTCGCCGGATGGGCCAAGAAGGTGACGGGGGTGCCGACGATTTCGGTCGGATCGGTCGGCCTGACCGGCGAGTTCATCGCCGCATATGGCGGGGAGAGCTCCCGTCCGGCGTCCCTCGACGAACTGATCCGCCGCCTCGATCGCGAGGAGTTCGATCTTGTCGCGGTGGGGCGGGCGCTGCTTCAGGATCCGCAATGGCTGCTGAAGATACGCGACGGCCGGACGAAGGAATTGATGGCCTTCGAACGGACCGCGTTTGCGGCACTGAGCTAGGCTGGTGCGCGTCATTGCGCAGTCGCCTGGAAGCAATTCGGAGACGAACAATGAGCGACACCAAGTCCCAGGTCGGCCAGATACGCACCGAGGTGCACGGGCATGTGTTCAAGATCATCATCGACAACGTGGCTAAGAAGAACTCCTTCAGCCCGCAGATGATGGCGCAGATGTCGGATGCGATGACGCTTCTCGATCGCACCGACGACTATTGGGTCGGGGTACTCTGCGCCGAGGGTCCGGATTTCACGGCCGGGCTGGATATGCCGAAGTTCTTCGGACCCAAGGCCGAGAATACCGATATCAAGCCCGGCAACATCGATGCGTTCGCCTTGAAGAGCCGGTGCCGCAAGCCGATTGTGACGGCAGTGCAGGGGATCTGCTTCACGATCGGCATCGAAATGATGCTGGCTGGCGACATCGTCGTTGCCGCCGACGACGCCCGGTTCTGTCAGATGGAATCCAAGCGCGGGATCGCGCCCCTAGGTGGTGCCCATTTCCGGTATTTGACGCGGGCTGGCTGGGGAGACGCGATGTATCACCTGTTCCTATGTGACGAGTTCGGCGCAGCCCGGGCTCACAAGATCGGCTTCGTTCAGGAAGTCGTTGCACCCGGCCAGCAGATTGCGCGCGCGATGGAGATTGCGAATCTGATCGCAAAGAACGCGCCGATCGGCATTCAGGTGACGAAGGAGGCCGCGTTGAAATACATCGAGGCCGGCGAGAGAGCCGCGATCGATTACATTCCCGAGATCAAGGATCGCGTCTTTAGCAGCGAAGACATGAAAGAAGGCATCCAGTCTTTCGTGGAACGTCGCTCGGCCGTATTCCGCGGGAAATAGAGTCCGGCGGACACAGTTTGACGTCGTTCACGGGATCGGTACGAGCCGATGGTCAATTGAGTGTGGCTGGCCGAACTGAATGTATCGGAGCGGGAGACGTTTCTGCTAGGCGACCGCTGCGTCCTATAATCTCGTGGCAAAACCGCTACTGACTGCGCTCCTGGGCGGTCGAAAAGGCTCATAAGGAAGGCGCGCGCCATTATCCTTCGCGGGATGCGATATTTCTCCGCCGGTGCTGAAATAGAACTATTCGATAATCGCGGCGAACGGCTGCCCGAAGTTGATGTGTGCGCCTGCCTGGATGCGCTCGAACAGGTGCCGGTGCCGATCATCGCGAGCATGCACGGACGCATCGCGCGCCGGCGTGGCGCGCGCCAGGGAAATGGCTCTGTTCGGCCGCCGCTATGATGCGGCGACGCTGGAGCGCTGGAATATCGTCAATCGCGTCGTGCCCGAAGCCCAGCTCGAAGAAACGACGCGGATCCTCGCGCTCGAGCTTGCGGTGGGCCCGACAGTGGCGCATGGCGCCACCAAACGGCTGATCCGGGAATACATGGACGAGAACGTCGTGAAAGCCGACCGCGCAATGGCTGACGCGCAGCGTCCAATCTTTCAGAGCAACGATCTCGTCGTCGGCCTCAAGGCCTTCCGCGAGGCCGGGCCTGGTCACGCCATTTTCTCGGGCCGCTGAGGGACATTGTCATGACAAATCGTACACCCCTTGCCGGAATCAAGGTCGTCGACTTCTCGCGCGTCCTTGCTGGTCCCCATTGTACCAGGGCCCTGTCGGACCTCGGCGCCGACGTGATCAAGATCGAGCCGCCGCGCGAATGAGGGGCTCTCCCATCACAGCTTCTACGGCGCGATGCTCTACGACCACATCGCGTATCACGATTTCGAGGGCATTTCGACGGATCTCGGCGAGCGCGAGCGCCTCGTCAAATCGCTCGGCAACAAGAACTACATGATCCTGAGACATCATGGGCTTCTGACCTGCGGAAGGACTGTCGCGGAGGCGCTATTCCGCATGACGGTCTTGCAACGCGCATGCGAGGTGCAGCTCGCAGCTGCAACGTTCGGGAAAGGCTGGCGGCCTTTGCCCGAAGAGATTCTGCGCCGTACGACGCGTCAGATGCAGAGCGAGGTTGCGAAGGGTTTCGACGAAAAGACCCCCTTTGGGCAAGATGCGTTCGAAGCTTATCGGCGCGCATTGGACGCAAAGGGTTTGCGTTACATGGGCGCGGTGACGCTGCCTCACAGTTCATACTCAATCCGCAAGCTTAGTAACACGCTTTAGATGTCATTCTATTTCAGACGCTAGCCTTGCGAGCTGTGTGTGCAGGGGACTTTTCGTTTGCGCGCCGTGTGCACTGAGAATCCGAATTCGCGATTTCCACTTCCAATCTAGGCCCAAAAGAGCCTAGAAAGGCCACGCCGCGGAAACGTGGTCGAACCGAATTTCTCGGTCGGTCCAATAACATGTAGGGTTGATCGGAATTAAAATAACATAGCAGTATGAAAGACTTGCGCTGGAAAGTTTCTACGGCCCCCATGATGGATTGGAGCGAGAGCTCAAGTGTTTCAAATGGTTAGCAGGCGACGTGTGCACGACGTGTGCGAAAAATCTCACCACGGCCAACGTGAGCAGGTTTGTTGCACAGGCGCATGATCTGAATTTGCTAGGCCAGGAGGAGGGTGAGTTCTTACGCTGCAGTCTCGGCTGTTCGAGGCGGCGCGCGGGGCTCATGGGGAGGGGGATGGTCGAATCTTTCTCTCAGTGATTCCAATCGGACATCGACTGCTGAGGCTGGACCAAACTTGCCCATGATGGTCAGGAGAGCTGTGGACTGCGCTGCCATTCTCGCCTGTGAGCGAAAGGCAGCAGCGAGCCTCACGCTTGAACGCGTCCATTTCCTTCGCGAGATCGTGCAATAGCTGATGTTGCTCATCGTGACTGATCGTACTGCTTGCCAATCTGCGATAGCGATCGCGGTACGACTGGCTGAAGAATCTCGACATCCCTCCTGCCGGCTGCCGCATCGTGATACTTCTCCGCGATCTGCTCATGCAATCTTGCCTCCATCTATCGAGGGATCTCGCGCGAATATTGTCATCACGTCGTTTCTGTATCCGCTCAAGCCTCAGAGCGCACAAACGAATTGTGTTGACGCTTCAATGCAAGGCGATTGCACACTTGTGCGATGAATTCTGGCTATATCGTAACGATGAGGAGGACGGTTCGAACCGATGATGACCTGGGACGGCCCAAAATGCTGGTTGTTTCATGAAGCGTCTCGTCCCTCGAGTTTTTATTCGCCGTCTCCCGATGAGGCGGCTGGAGTACAATCGGGCCGTCCGCCCCCAACTGACACGACCGTCTTGCCGACCTCGGCCGATGGACCGCGGATCGGGATCCGCCCCGCCTTTAGCAAGAAGATGAGGTCGCACTCGATCTTGAATAGCTTGGGACGGGCCCTTTCCTTGGGGCGGCGCTTGTGAAACGCCGGCTATTTTAAGCCATAAGGAATGGCGGCCCGGCCGGAGTTCAAATCCCGTCTATCGCCCGAACAAGCAAATAACCGAACTCGATTGACATTTTGCTGCATTAATTATGCTATGAAACAATGGATATCGAACTTGCCAGAACTTTCATCGAGATCGTGTCAACCGGTAGTTTCATCAAAGCTGCCGACCGCTTGCATGTCGCGCAGACGACGGTCAGCGCACGTGTGCGCCTCCTCGAGCAGCAACTCGGGCGGCCGCTGTTCGTTAGAAACAAGGGCGGTGCGAGCCTCACCCCGGCGGGCGAACAGTTCCTTCGTTTCGCACCGACTTTCGTGCAATTGTGGCAGCGCGCAAAACAGCAAGTGGCAGTGCCGGAAGGGCACAGCGCCGTCTTGACGATTGGAAGCGAAGTCAGCTTATGGCGGCCGCTTTTGATCGAGTGGGTCAGGGCGTTGAGGCGATCAAACCCGGACATTGCCCTTCGCGTTCACGTCGACGTTCCTCAGGATTTGATTACGCACGTTGCTGCCGGGCTTGTAGATATCGCGATCATGTACGCTCCCCAACATCGACCAGGGCTGGAGGTCGATTTGGTCATGGAGGAAGAACTCGTTCTCGTAACAACCGATCTCGCGAAGTATCACGAGAACGATCCTCGATATGTCCACGTCGAATGGGGTTCGGAGTTCGCTCTTCATCATGCAGTGAGCTTTCCGGAAACCGTGCCGAGCCTCGTAACAAATCTCGGTCCACTTGCGCTGAGCTATATCCTCCTGGAGGGAGGCTCCGGATACTTCCGAATGCATGCGGTTCAGTCATATCTTGCCGACGGCACACTTCACCTGGTTCCCGGCGCGCCTCGGTTCTCATTCCCCGTTTACGCCACCCACGCGACAAATGTTGATGCCGCAGCGTTGGAAGCGGCACTCGTCGCGCTGCGCAATGCTGCAAGCGTCGGGAAGTAGCTCGACAGGAAAGTGTGGCGACTCGTTCAGCAAGCGCACGTGCAATCGCGTCAGCATTGGCGAAGCGCTAATGACGACGGTCGGCAAGATCGTCACCATGCATCATCGATACGCTGTGCCGCCGGTTAGGTCGGCGGTGATACTCCGCTCGCTCTTACTTCAAGCACCGCGAGGCTTCGTTTCCTACCACGCTCGGTCCAATGAATTGATTGCCCAGGTCCAAGTCCAATGAGGGCGGTGCCAATCGGACTTAGAACCGAGATGCAATGAGGGGTTCTGGCTTCGTCCGGAAGAACGAGACGACCGCGCCGAAGATGTGAGCTTCCAAGCTCGACGAACTTCACCTCGCATCCGAGTCTGACGGCCGAACTCCATGCGGCGGTGTCTGAAATCATATCGGCGCGATCAATCTCCTCTCGAAGAAGGCAATCGGTATCGACGCTCTTCATCGGCAAGTCTTGAAGCAGCCTGAGCAGCTTTTGTCGGTCCATTCTCGTTAGAACTATGGGCGGTCGGTCAGGACGTCTCTGTCCAGCGTTCGTCATGGTGATCCCGGAGAACAGCACCTTCCCATCGGCCGCCCTCGATGACAAACGAGTTTATTTGACCGTTCGATGCAATGAAAACGCTGGGATGAGCGACACTGATTCAGTGCGACAGCGTGGCTAGAAAGCGCGCTGTGCAATTGCCGCAGGGCCACCGTGACCCACGACCGTGGGGTCCTGCGCGTTCTCCGAATGATGCGCTATCCAGATCACGAACCCGCGCCTACTGTCTGAGATGTCAGGCGAGAGCTACATCGTTGGTTGTTGATTCCGGGCCGGGTTTTTCACGGGCAGGACCAACTTGATCCGCGATGGGATTTCAAGCCCGTATCTCATCGCGGTTTCATTCCGCGGAGATCGGAAGGTGTCTAAGTAAGAAGGTGGGTAGCAGTTCGCGACAAAACGGCGCGGACCAACGGAGTATCTTGATTTCGCGGGCCATCGCGCCAACTATGTTGGCATGATTATCATCGCGCTCGATCAACAATATTGCGTCGAGGGCCACCTGCAAATTGGCAGGTGACCCGGGTAGCCTTAATGGCTGTCCGGGCATAACTATTTTACAACAATCTTTACTGCTCTGTCACGAAGTGCGTAGTACGCGCTGCGCGCTCGTTTGACATGAGCCTGTCGACGAAGGTGCGCCGCAATACGAGGCTTGGACCTGCAACTTTGCCGCACTATCGAGCTAACACCGAGGGAGTCAAGTGATGACAGAGGCGAGAGAGATCGGGCGAGTGTACATGAACGCCGCGAGCGATGTAGTTGCGACCATTGCAGACCATAGTCGCAAGACCGTGCAACTGGCCGGCAACAACACGTTGCAGTCATTTGCATACCTTGCCCGACTTGCAGGCGCCAGAACTGGAATGGAAGCGATCGAGGTTTCAGACGCGTATTATAGAAATCAGATAGGTGCGCTGGGGCAGCACGCGAACAATCTGATCGACCTAACCCGGAGGATGCGAAGCTTATGTCTAGCCCCCTCTGAACGCCAAGAGGCGGACGAAGGCGTCTTACCAGCTCATGAAAACTGAGGAGTATTGCTCGATGTCAAACATCCGAGTCGATTCCACCGGGCAATTGCCCTCGATCGGCATAGCGCGACGAGACCATGCGCGCCTTGAACGGTTAGCCGATGATGCCGTGAAAGAACGTCATCCGGTAGGCAGCTTCCTGATGTCAGAGATTCGTCGGGCCGTTGTGTTCGATTCGAACCAGGTACCGGATGGTACTGTGCGTCTCAACGAGTGGGTGACCTACAGGGTCGATGGTGGTCGGCAGTCCGAAAGCAAAATCCTGGTGTGCCCGCACGATCTTAGAAACGGGCTGGTGGAACTATCGGTCCTCTCACCGCTTGGTGCCGCCCTTCTCGGAATGAGCGTTGGGCAGCTTATGAAGTTCTTCAGTATCGAGGGCGGGCTTCATTCCGTCATTGTCGAAAGCGTCCTGGCACCGGCGGGAGCACCCGTGTTGTTTCCGGCACAATCCCGCCGCAGAGCCGGTCGGGCTCCCACTAGCTCTCCGGGGCCGATGACGACGGCCCTCAGGCGGCTTAGGAGCGCATGTGTTGGAAGAGAGCTGGATCGCTCGACAAGTCTTAAAGGAGTGGGAAATGCAGCGCGACAGAGTAGCTGAGATGAGACCGCCGATTGCCATTGATGCTGATCATTTGGCCAGACTATCGGCGCTCTCGTCCATGGCAACCGGGCCGATGGCCGAGGTATGTGAATATCTTCGGGAGGAGCTCGACCGAGCGCATATCGTCCCCGCAGATAAACTGCGTCCTGATATCGTTAGTTTCGGCAGTAAGGTGGAATTTCGAGATGAACAGACCGGAAAGATTCGAGAAATCGTCCTAGTTTATCCGCATGATGCCGATATCGCACGCCGACGTGTGTCCGTGCTGACGCCGGTCGGCGCCGCACTTCTGGGGCTTTCGGCCAATCAGACGATTTCATTCCGCAGTAGAACCGGCGAAAGGCGCGAGCTCACCGTGCTCAAGGTCGGTCGCGAAGGCTAGTTGGCGGCGAAGAGAGAACGTGGGCGCGATGGATGCCGTCGCGCCCACTCTGATCCAATCAGCTCGTTGCTGGGCTGCGATTGATTGGCTTTACCTAATCCGACCGATATCTATCGTGTCGCGGATGCGCATCGTGCTCGATCTTCCAAAGGGTCCACACGAGGGCAATGCCCAGGCACACAATAATTGCCAAAAGGAGCAATGTCAGTTTGGGCGCTGTGAGCGCGGGGGTGCCCATCGAATGCTTGACGATATGTTCGAGCGGCAGAGGCATTGCATCCGTTCCAATCGTCCGCGTTCAGTGTCCCCATGGGGCCTCTCGAGTAGTCGTCCAGTGTGCGGGTCTTGCAAACAAAAAGTGTTGTCAGTTCTCATCGAGGAGAATGTTAGGTGCAACGGCCGGCAAGTCGTGCGCCCATGGTCGTTTAGACTGAAGAAGCCTCCGCCAGTTTCCTTCGGCCAATCGGCATCAGCTGATGATCATTTTCGCTTGTCAAATGTTGATCGACGTGCAGGTTGACCTCGGCGTGATCCGCGCGCCAGGAGCGGGAAAAATGCCCCGGACTTGCCCCCGAGGAACCATTGCGGGGCCGGCGACGTTCCGAGCTTCAACGTATGTCAAACCAAGGACTCTGATGTACAGAAGGATTCTCCTGGCTTTTGATGGATCACCGGATGGCCGCGACGCACTCGTTCATGCCCAGAGTGTGGCGGCCGCGTGTGGTTCGAGAGTTCATCTCATTGCGATCATTGAATCGCCCGAGCGAATGCTCACTGTCGAGGCGGGGACTTCATCCTTCGTAAATCAGGGAGTTGAGACGCAGGCAGTGCTCGACGAGGCTGTGAGGCAGCTCACGGGCGCCGGATGCGCGGCAGCAGGCAAGTTGGACTACGGGAAGCCGGCGGAGCAGATAATGCTCGCCGCCGTTGAGATAGGCGCGGATCTGATTATCGTCGGTCGCCGAGATCACGGAGCGCTCGCCCGCTACTTCGATGGCCTGGCAGATGGGTCGACCTTGTCTCCACTGCCATGCAGCGTGCTTGTAGTGGCGAAGTCTGAGCGTACGCAAGCAGTTTAAGGCCCATGAGGCTCAGACGAGGTTACCGGGCGCGCAGCCTCAGCATTTCCTTTTGTCGGACCCCAGTGCACCACAAACCCTCCCGGTCTGACGCCGACTGATGATGCTCGCCTGAATCGAGTTCGCAGCAGTGTGACTGTGCGGCAAAAGTCCGCAGCTGCCTTGGGATCCCGTCTTTAGACCATACATGAGAGCAATGATGTTTAATCGAGTTTCCAAGCATTCTCCTCGCAGCCCGGGGTATCGACAAATCCGCTCGTGAACCGGGCGTGCGCCGCATCGCGTGCTCGCGCCCGGAGGTCCGAAGCCCCCAAATCTGGTCCCGCATTGAAGCAGGGGCCTCGTCTTGCGGTCGCAACCCCTTGCCGCAGGAGATCCATTCGCCAACCACGCATTCAGCGCGGTCGCGGAGAAGGTCAACAGGTTTGGTTGTCCGCCGAGATGGGAGAGATTAGTCGTGACAAGAGAAATTGAGACCCGAGAACAGCGCGAGAGACGGGAACTGGATGAGGAATTGGACAGGCAGCTGCAACAAACATTTCCCGCGAGCGATCCGCCGAAAATCACGCGCTCTGATCCAGCTAGGGGAGGCAGGTAGGGCAGAACGGTCCGGCCCGCGGGGCTTCTGCGACCGCGGATCATGGACGCGCTGACGGGTCTTTCCCCATACTCTCCCCGCAGACAATACGGGCGCGCGGGCGCTGCGATTAGGTGTTTTTATATCCTTGGCCTTGATCCATCGAGAGCGCGAGAAAATGTTGCTAATCACGAGATAGTCAAGTCTCGCATCGCGCTCGGTTACCGGCCGATGCGAGGCTAAGGCGCTCCGGAGGTGCTCCGGCCGAGCAAGATTTCCCTAAGAACGACGGCATCGTTGTGAGCAGCATCATGCGCTGCGAAAACGAGCGTAATACGCCCCCGTTGGGCAAGGGCGCGTAGCTCGTCAAGCCGCTCGCGGTGCTGGCGCATCTCTTCCGAGTAGCGGCGGCGGAACTCGGTCCAACGATCGGGATTGTGTCCGAACCACTTCCGCAGCCCCGTGCTTGGCGCAATATCCTTGGCCCAAAGGTCGATCGCCGCGTCCACTTTCCTGACGCCGCGGGGCCAAAGACGGTCTACCAGAATTCGCGTGCCGTCACCGGAGTGGACTTCATCGTATGCGCGCTTCAATTTGATGTTCTCCGCGATAAACTTGCGTCCCATTGATGCCTCTCCCTTCTCTCGACCGGTTCGTTCTATTCGGAGCGACGCTCTAATCCGTTCCGATTCTACTCGACGATCGTGTGGCCGTATCCGCCCGTGCAGTCTTGCTGACGACGTTGATCGGCTCGCCGGAGTCCCTGGTCGAATTCCGCACGCTGTTTCCCGAAATGGCGATCGAGATGAATAGCGCCCCGAGGATCACCCACACCGTCAACCCGCCGATCCCGTCCTCTGCCCAGGGCGCTGCCGATGAGGGACGGCCATGCGACGGCAACAGATCGATCAAGGGACCAGCCAGCACGATTGCCTCCGACGGAGACCATTGCTCGCTCTTCGATCGTGAAATCGTCGCAGCAAAGCTCTGTATTGCTTGAGCCTTTGGCAGGCTCGTTAGGCGAGCCGCCTCTTGCCAGGGATCGACGTCTTGGCGTGCGAGTAGTGACAAGACGCTCAAGTTGCTCTGATCTGTCTCGCATATCGAGGCAAACAGGAAGGCGTCGTATTGAGAGTCGAGACCGCACAGCCCGGCCATGATATCCTCCCATGACCTCATTGCTTCATCGGCGCTGCGGTGTCCTGCGCGCCGTCAGCGGATTTTGATTGAACATCACATGATTGATCGGTGCTTCATTCGCAACTTGGGCACACGGGCGCCCTGCCGTGTATCGTCCGGGGCGCCATGCGACTTCGCGGAAAAGCGAGTAATCTTGGGTGGATCGCTTGCTGGAAATGTGCCCTCCAGCTCATCGTTCAGTCGACGATCGATCTCTCTCTTCTCCCACTGTGCAAAAGACTCTCTGGCGGTCACGACAATCTCCCTTCGTTTCTGCATGTGCCGCGCGACACGAAAGGCCTGCTGGCCCCACGTGGGCTATGCGGCGATGGCTTCAAGCTGCTCGACCTGTTTGCGGTGTAGCAGCAGCAAGTAAATGAGCTTCGCATTGAGTTTGGAGTCGAATATGTCCACGACAGCATCCTCGATCATGTCCGCCAGCATGGCCTGATTGCGGCTTGCAAATCTGATCCGGCTTCGGAGACTGCAATCGATGTTGGGAATGGCGTCCGCCGCCTTTGCGCGAAGTATGCCGGTCCCGCCTCTCGCGGCAATCTCCTTTCTGAGCAGGATGCAAATCGCTCCTTGGCCCATTTCGGCCTCTAAAGCCAGGTCTGCAAGATGGGTGCAGGCCGCACGACCGATCGCTGCGTATGCGGTCAGGCCGATGTGTTCGCCGTCAAGCAGATGCTTGAGAAAGCTCAGTATCTCCTCTTTGGACCAATAGCCAAAGTAGCTGGAGCCGAGCGCATTTGCCTTGAGAGGAGAGGGCGCAAACTGCCGGATTGTGACGTCCGCGTTCGTTTGTTGGGGTACCCGGGCTTTCCGCATGATGTCGTTTCCCTGGGAGAACGAGAAGGATCTGCAGTCCTTGGCTCATTGGGCCATCGATGTCTTGGGCTGCCGCGCACCAGTACCGGCTATTCGGTCGAGTTCGACAAGCGAAAAGTATTGCAAGTTTGCATCAAGAATGTTGTTGGCTCGTGGGAGCGCGACGGGTGCGCTTGCGCCAAGCTCCTGTCGCGCTTCCTTGCGACCGCGCAGCGTAGAGTCGAGCGGCTATGACCGCCGAAGTCAGGCCGCGCGTGTTGCAGAACGCTCTCGCTCGATGCGTTCGGTGACGTCGCGGGCCATGGCGACCGAGCCAAGCACGTCGCCGTCGACACCCTTCACGAGGGCAAAGGTCATCTCGACGTAGAGCTTGCGTCCGCTCTTATGCAGGGCTCGCGTCAAAGTCGGACGACCTTGTAGCTTCAATACGCCGGTTGACATAGCTGCGTCGAACCCCTCGCCAATGCGAGCGCGCAGATGCTCTGGAATGATCTGATCGAGACGTTGGCCGAGCGCCTCTTCCGAGGGGAAGCCGAACATGGCCACCGAAGCGCGATTCCATCGCGCGATCTCACCCGATCGGTCTGCGTAGATGACGGCGTCGGCAATTTGATCGAGAATTCTCTCAGACAAGAGGTCGTTTTCCATGGAGCCCTCTAGTAAACGATATCCTCTGGCCATGGTGGGGCGTTCCGTCGTCAACTCTCGCGGGGCGCCGAAGTTCACGTTGCAGCGCTTGAACCGTCGAGTACATCGGAAACGACGCTCAAGCGTAAGAGTCGCAGAAGGATAGATCAATTTTCTTGATCATGACGCGCAATGTTTTTCGCTTGCGGATAGCAAGCGGTGAGCGAAAATAGCGAGGTTCGACCCGCCAGGAGTCCGCCATGAATACGCCCGACGACCATCCGATTGCACTTCCTCCAGTCATGCTTTCAGAAGCGGACCGAGACAGGCTATACGCCATCGCTATCTCCGCGCTGACGAACAGCCGTATGGCGTCGTCCGCATCGAACGTACTACGGGAGATATCTCGGGCGAGAATCGTCCCTGATGACGAGCTCCCAGAGAACGTCGTAGCAGTCAACTCGCATGTGGACGTGCGCGATAATGTTACCGGCACGACAAGGCAGGTCGTCCTCGTCATGCCCCACGAAACGTCGGAACAACCGAACGCGGTTTCGGTATTGAGTCCCCTGGGAGCAGCCTTGATCGGACTATCGGAAGGCCACTCGGTCGATTGGTGTTCAGCAAGCGGCGAGCCGAGCAGCGTGACGGTCCTCCGGTCGACAGCGAGTTCGGCAAAATCGCCAGCCCATGCCGATCGGCATGTATCGCGCGATCAGTCGCGTTCATGAAGGATTGGGTCCCATGTGGCACAATTTCACGGCCGCGCACGACGTCCGTGCTGTCGAGGTCGAGTGTCACATCCGATTGAACGGCGCTTCGTTCCGGCCGAGCTCGCGGTGCTCGGCCGGTCTCTTCGGCCAGTTCTGATATCATTGCCCCTCGCGCCGGCTAGAATGGATCGCCGCGACGAGCAGCGATCCTCTGTGCTCGTTGTCTGCCTCGAAGGTCAGGAGAACTTCTCGGCAAACTGCTTTGCCAGAGCGTCGGCGGTGGCATCTGCGATTTGATAGATGTGATTCTTCATCTCTTCCCAGGTTTGAGCCTCGGCATCGTACTGATGATCGGTCAATTGCTGGATCTGCTGGATGTGATGACTACCGTGGGCCTGGAGCAGGCCGTTCACTGTATCCTTCTGCAGATATGGGTTTGCCTTGCTCAGAAAGTGTGCAATCTCCTCAGCGTTCGACGTCAGAGACTGAGTTGCCGCGCCTTGCCTGATGGCGTCGCCTGCGACCGTCGCTGCAAGATAGGCTTTTACGGCACCATAGTGCCCCGCAAGGAGCTTGAAGAAGGCGTCCTTGGCCGCTGCGCCGTAGAATGGCTCTACGGTCGCGGCGATGGATTGAGCGTTGGCAACGGCTTTTCGTTCTGCCGTTTTTGCGATCGCTCCCTGGTTTTCGATCGTCGCGAGCGAGACGGCTCTTACCCAGAAAATGTGACCGATCCAAAGATCTCGGAGTGTGGCCGCCGTCTCGGAAGTCTTGTCGGTGCGAGCGTTTCCCTTGTTTGGGCGCGAGCGCCTGGCGGCGGCGAACGCGCTGTTGGAGAGAGGCAGAAGACCGGCAATAGCGGCGCCGACGGTGAGAAGATCACGACGATGGGCAAGCTGCCGTACTACGTCTCGCGACATCAAAACCTCCTTGGGCGGACCTGAGCCGCTTTGTTGTGTGCTTGAGAGAACTGTATTCATCCGTGGTTGAGCGACGCAAACGAAATTCGTTGCCAGTTCAATGCAAGTTCGATGCAGGTGGATGTTCGACCGACAGCGTCGGATCCCTTGTCGCTTCGTCGCATGTCACACCTTCGAGCATTCTCGAATTGTGCGTTGGTGCCGCACGAAATCCCGCAGCAACAAAACTGATATCAAGTGTTGATACATTTCGTTTGTCAAACTTGATCCCGGACATACGTTGATGACGGCTTAATCGTGCAGATCGGTGCGCCGACCCGCGTGCTGCTGAGGAACGCCGAGATGATGCGAACTTCCGCAAGTTTTCTTTTCGAAACGCTTCGGCGGGCCTTCGATGGTCGGTGGCGTCGACACCGTCCTGAAGGCTCAATGGCTATCGGCCATCTTTGCGCCAGCAGCTTGAACGTGTCGATGAAGGTGCCGGCCGCTCGCGCCGTCCATTGGGCCAAGATTACCAGATGCTCGGCGGTCAGGCGTGTTGCTGCTGGCCGCGCACGTAAGTACGGAGAGGAAACCCGCAATGTATAAGAAAATCCTGTTGGCTTTCGACGGCTCGCCCGATGGCCGCGAGGCACTGGCGCAGACCGAGACGTTGGCGTCAAGGTGCGGCGCGACGGTTCATCTTCTGGCGATCGTCGACGCTGCCGAAAGCATGCTCATCGGCGAAGCGATGACTCATATCCCGCAAAATCAGCAGTTTGTGATGCAGAAGGTGCTGGACGAAGGCGTCAAGCGTTTCCAGCGCGCTGGATGCATCGCGACCAGCGAGATCCGGCATGGGAGGCCGGCCGAACAGATAGTGCTGTGTGCTCGCGAAATGGGCGCCAAGTTGATTGTTGTGGGCCATCGAGATCAAGGGACCCTTGCGCGCTGGTTGAGCGGATCGGTGGGCGAGTCGATCTTGCATCGGCCGCCCTGCAGCGTTCTCATCGCTATAAAGCCCCAGCGGACGGCGAGCAGCGTCGCGCCGATACCGCAATCGAAGGCGAGGAGGAGAGCATGAGCTTCGTGTTCAGAATCTCCCGTCTGTCGGCGCTCCTGCTGTTTGCCGCTGCCGTCGCGATGCCGTCGGGCGAGGTTCTTGCAAAGGAGATCGTCTTGGGAGCGTCGGTACAACTGACGGGACCCGTCGCCAATACCGGCCGCTACTATCGCGACGCTTATCAGCTCGCGGTCGATCGCATTAATGCCGCGGGGGGCGTCAGGATCGGAAACGATTCATACAAGCTCACGCTCAAGCTGTACGACAATCAGTCCGACGTGAACTTGAGTGTGCGTCAGTACACGCAGTTGGTTTCGCAGGACAAGGTCGACTTCCTGCTGGGGCCGTTTGCGAGCAATTTCGCGCTGGCGGATTCGGCCGTCTCCGAAAAATACCGAGTTCCAATGGTGCAGGGGGGCGGCGCGTCCGACCAGATCTTCTCGCGCGGCTTCAAGTTCATCTTCGGGACGCTGGCGCCGGCCAGCAACTATTTTGGCTCGACGATCGAGATGTTGAAGGGGCTCGATCCTGCGCCCAAATCGGTCGCGCTGCTGTACGCGGACGATGCCTTCGACGTTTCGGTGGCGGAGGGGACTCGACCAAAATTAAAGAAGGCGGGTCTGACGTTGGTCATGGACGAGCGATACAGCACGAACGCCACGGACTTCAGTTCACTTCTGTCGCGGATCAAAAGCAAGAACGTCGATGCGGTGCTGGTCGCCGGTCATGAGACCGAGATCCTGAATTTCGTGCTACAGGCGAAGAGCCTGGCCGTCGCTCCGAAGATGTATTCCTTCACTGTGGGCGTTCCCAGCGAGGATTTCCGCAAGGCGCTGGGTAAGGATGCCGATTACGCCTTCGGCATGACGGCCTGGCTGCCTTCGGCAGACCTGAAGGACCGCTGGTTTGGCGATGCCGCGCAGTTCGCGGCCGTCTACAAGGCGAAGTTCGGCTACGACCCCGATTATCATGCCGCCTCCGGCGTCGCCGACGTGCAAGCCCTGGTGCAGGCTGCGGAAATGGCAGGCTCCACGGATCCCGCGAAGGTGCGCGACGCGCTCTCGAACGTGAAGTTCGACAGCCTGTACGGTCCGGTCGAATTCAATGAGAGTGGCCAGATCGATCTGCCCCAGACGGTCATTCAGGTTCAGGGTGACCGCTTGGTCGCGATTTTCGGCGGCAAGGGCAAGATCGCGCCGCCGAAATATCCCATGCCGGCCTGGGACGTGCGCCAGGCGGACTGAGAACGAGCTGTCGGCTGAGAAGAGGAAGATGTGGACCTGCTCGCGCAAGTTCTTGTCAACGGAATGCTCCTCGGCGGTCTGTACGCCGTGATGGCGCTCGGTCTCGCCCTGGTCTGGGGCGTCCTCAATATCGTCAACCTTGCGCATGGCGCGTTCATCATGCTCGGCGGCTATGTGTCCTGGTACCTCTACAATTATGTCGGCATCGACCCGTTTCTGGGGCTGCCGCTGACTGCCGTGGTGATGTTTGCGGTGGGTTACGGCGTGCAGCGAGGCCTTTTGAACCTGATCGTCAGGGCCCCGATGTTCAACACTCTGCTGGTGACCTTCGGGACCGAGGTTGTGCTCACCTACCTGGCTCAGTTGGCGTTTTCAGCCGACTTTCGCACCATCAACCCGTCCTATGTCGGCGACAGCATCGCCTTGGGAACGGTGGTACTGCCGGTGTCGCGTCTTCTGGCGTTCGGCATTGCAATCGTGCTGACGGTCAGCATGTGGCTCTTTTTGCTGCGCACACGGCTTGGACGTGCGATCCGCGCCACCGCGCAAAATCTGGTCGCGGCCCGGCTGTACGGCGTCGAGCCCCGGCACCTCTACGCCATGACGTTTGGAATCGGGATTGCGCTGGCTGGCGCCGCCGGAGGCCTCTACGGAACGGTGTCGCAAATCAATCCCTATATCGGCGCGGCGCTGACGGCCAAATCCTTTGCCATCTCGATCATCGGCGGACTGGACAATCCGCTCGGTGTGATCGTGGGCGGCTTATTCCTGGGAATCCTGGAGTCCCTGACAGCACTCTATATCGGATCGACCTTCTCCGACGTGGCAAGCTTCGGCGTGCTGGTGTTGGTGCTGATCGTTCGCCCCAACGGTCTGCTCGGGAAAGCGGCATGAAGGCGGCACGCACCATGCTACTTCTGGCCGCGATTGCCGTCCTGGCAGCGGTGCCGTGGTTTGGTTCGGACGTGCTCATCCAATTTGGCATCAACGCCCTGCTTCTGGCCGTTCTGGCGCAAGGCTGGAACGTGATTGGGGGCTATGCGGGCTATGCCTCCTTCGGAAATTCGGTTTTTTACGGGCTCGGTAGCTACGGCGTGGCCATCGCGATGGTGCAGTGGCAATTGCCTTTCGGGGGCGGCCTCCTGTTCGGCGCGGCGCTTGCGGCCGTGTTTGCCGTGCTCATTGGGATACCGGTGCTGCGGCTGCGGGGGCACTACTTCGCGATCGCGACACTCGCGCTCGCCCAGGTCATGGCCGCGATCGTCTCCAACGTGAAACTGGCCGGGCGGAACATCGGACTCGTCTTGCCGCCCCTCAACAACGACTCGCTGTTTTACGAGTTGTCGCTGCTGCTGCTCGTGCTCGCGACCCTGACCGTCTACTGGCTGACGCGCAGCCGCTTCGGCTTTGGATTGATCGCCATCCGCGAAAATGAGGAAGGTGCGGCGGTGATGGGTGTCAATACGACCCTCTACAAAACCGTGGCTTTTGCCATCTCTGGCGTATTCAGCGCGCTGGCGGGCGGCATTCACGCCTACTGGGTTACGTTCATCGACCCGGAAAGCGCATTCGATATCGGCTTGAACGTCAAGATGATCATCATGGCGGTATTTGGCGGACCCGGGACGGTTTTCGGCCCCATCGTCGGGGCGCTTTCGCTTTCGGCGGTCTCCGAGCTTCTGTCGAGCGAGATCACCAGTCTCGCGGGCCTGTTCTTCGGCGTTGTCGTCGTCGTTGCGGTCGTCGCGATGCCGCGCGGCTTGGCCGACGTGCTGCGGCGCTTTCGCAGCATGGGCTGGCGTTACTTCGTCGAAAATATTCGGAGCCACCAGCTATGACGGCGATGCTCGAGATCAGCCACGTCACCCGGCGCTTTGAGGGCCTAGTCGCCGTCGACGACGTCAGCTTCATGCTGCTGCGTGGCGAGATCCTCGGCCTGATCGGTCCGAACGGTGCAGGCAAATCCACGCTGGTCAGCCTGATAAGCGGAACGCTGGCTCCGAGCTCCGGCGACATCCTCTTCGAAGGAAGGTCCATTGTCCACTTGCCTGCATATCGCCGTGCGAGACTGGGCATAGGCCGCACCTTCCAGATCATGCGTCCCTTTCCCGGCCTATCGGTCCTGGACAACGTGGCCGTAGGGGCACTGTTCGGAAGGGGCGACGGACAGGTCCAAATGGCGAAAGCCCGCGAGCAGGCCCGCGCTCAGCTCGATTTCGTCGGACTGGCCAAGAATATCGATCAGCGGGCCGACGAATTAGGAGGGCCGGGCCGCAAGCGGCTCGAGCTGGCGAAGGCGTTGGCAATGAAGCCGAAGGTTCTTCTGTGCGATGAGGTCATGGCGGGTCTCAATCAGGTCGAGATCGAAGACGTGATCGAAGTGATCCGCAAGGTTCGCAATGAGGGGATCAGCGTCCTCGTCATCGAGCACGTCATCAAGGCTATCAGGAGTCTGTCGGATCGGCTGCTGGTGCTGAATCATGGCGTGAAGATCGCCGAGGGCGATCCAGGCCGCGTCCTGTCGAACCAAACGGTTGTCGAGGCCTATCTCGGCAAGAGGCGGGCATGAAATTGGATTCGGCAGCCAAAGCGGTCCCGCTGCTCGACGTGCGCGGAGTAAGTGCGGGCTACGGCGGAATGCCGGTCTTGCAGGACGTAACCCTGAAGATCTACGCGGCCGAGGTCGTGGCGCTGGTCGGCAGCAACGGGGCGGGCAAGACCACTCTGCTGCGCGCGCTGTCGCGCGTGCTTCCCTGCCAGGGCAGCATGACCTTGAATTCCCGGGACCTCTTGCCGATGACGTCTGACGGTGCCTTTAGAGCCGGCCTCGTACAGGTTCCTGAAGGTCGTCAGCTCTTCGACCGCATGACCGTACGGGACAATCTGTTGATGGGCGCGTTCGTACGCGCGGACAAGTCTGGAATAAGCCGAGACCTGGACAGAATGTACTCTCTATTTCCGCGCCTGGCGGAGCGCCAGCGTCAGCTTGCCGGCAGCTTGTCGGGAGGCGAACAGCAAATGTGCGCGATGGCCCGCGGATTGATGGCCGCTCCGATCCTCTTGATGATCGACGAGATGAGCTTGGGACTGGCACCCGTAGTCGTGGAGCAGTTGATCGATGCGCTGGTGGCGATCCGAAGTGAGGGCGTGACAGTTCTGTTGGTCGAACAGGACGTCAATCTGGCTCTGTCGGTTGCCGACCGGGGTTACGTCATGGAAAGCGGACATATCGCTCGCAGCGGGTCCGCCAAGCAGCTCATCGACGATCCAGAAGTCCGACGTGCTTATCTCGGGCTTTGAGACCTCGACCTGCGACGGAACGACCGTATTGAGGAAGGTCGTTTCGATGTGAAGGCGCGGTGGAAAGACAGTTTCGTGCCGTGCCGGAAAGGGAAGTACGTTGAAATGCCGGTTTTGCCCAAACCGCAATTCGAACACACCGTCATCAAGCATGACACGATCGCTAAACTGAAATCGCTGCAACGGAGCAACGACGGCTGCAACGTGCACGGTAGCGCTGAAACGGTGATCTGCGACTTCCTCGACGCAGTCGGCTACGAAGAGATCGCACGCGAATTTCGGAAGGTCCACGAGATGTATCCGGTGGTGGTTCCCAGATACTCGAGGCCTTCCTGGCAATCTTAGGCGGGTGACACGAGCGGCGGGCGCAAAGGCTCGCTTGGTCTGAATCCGACATGGCGCTCCGCTGCCGGCGAAGAGGTTGGTCTCGCTCCGTTGGCCCAAGCCTTCAATCGCCAGAGAGCCACATGGTACATCGCGCGATCGATGATTGGCGTCATCCAAATGGACCGTGGACTGCAAGGTCTATGACGTCGGCCTGGAAGAAGGACGCGAGTTTCAACGATCAAGAATCATGCATTTAAGCTGCAGTTAAAATCGATTGCCGCTCGGCTGCCTTGATGGAAGATAGAAGCAACCACTTGCTTTGAAGGCCGTGAGGCGAGCAGGTCTAACCTTCCAATGCTTGATCGGAATTGGCGATGACAACCAAGTCGACAGTCGGTGACGCTCACGAAGCGGAACAGGCACATCCCGGCGGCTGGCGTCGCTATCTCTATTCGACCAACCACAAGGACATCGGCACGATGTACTTCGTGCTCGCCATATGTGCAGGCTTTATCGGTGGGATCTTTTCGGTTTTGATTCGGATGGAATTGCAGCTTCCCGGTCTGCAGATTTTCACGGACCCGCATGTCTACAACGTATTCGTGACAGGCCACGGCCTGATCATGATCTTCTTCACGCTTATGCCTGCGATGATGGGCGGATTCGGCAACTGGATGGTGCCGCTCATGATCGGCGCGCCGGACATGGCGTTTCCGCGCATGAACAACGTTTCATTCTGGCTGCTGCCGGCGTCGTTTGCTCTGCTCATCATTTCGATGTTCGTCGAAGGCGCGCCTGGAGCGGACGGCGCCGGCACCGGGTGGACGCTCTACGCCCCGTTGTCGACCGCCGGTCATCCGGGGCCGGCAGTCGATTTCGTGATCCTGTCGATGCATCTCGCGGGTGCGTCGTCGATTCTCGGCTCGATCAACTTCATCACGACGATCTTCAATATGCGAGCGCCCGGCATGACGATGCATAAGATGCCGCTGTTCGTCTGGTCGGTCCTCGTCACGGCTTTCCTGCTGCTGCTGTCTCTGCCTGTACTGGCCGGCGCCATTACCATGCTTCTGACCGACCGCAATTTCGGAACGACGTTCTTCGCGCCCGAAGGCGGCGGAGACCCGATCCTGTATCAGCATCTGTTCTGGTTCTTCGGTCATCCCGAGGTCTACATCATGATCCTGCCGGGTTTCGGCATCGTGAGCCATGTCGTTTCCACGTTCAGCCGCAAGCCGATCTTCGGCTATCTGGGGATGGTCTATGCGCTGCTTGCGATCGGAGTTATCGGAGTCCTCGTCTGGGCCCATCATATGTACACCGTCGGCATGTCCAGCAGCGCGCAGGCGTATTTCGCCTTGGCCAGCATGGTTATCGCTGTGCCGACGGGCATCAAGATCTTTTCCTGGATAGCGACAATGTGGGGCGGCTCCATAACCTTCAGGACGCCGATGCTGTGGGCTATCGGATTCATCTTCGTATTCACGATCGGTGGGGTCACGGGCGTTGTGCTTGCCAATCCAGGCATCGACCGATCGCTGCAGGACACCTACTACGTCGTTGCGCATTTCCATTACGTCCTGTCGCTTGGTGCCGTGTTCGCAATTTTTGCAGGCTGGTATTATTGGTTTCCGAAAATGACCGGATACATGTTTTCGGAAGCCCTCGGCAAACTGCACTTCTGGCTGACGTTTGTCGGCGTCAACATTGCGTTTTTCCCTATGCATTTTCTCGGATTGTCGGGAATGCCGCGACGAATAGCAGACTATCCAGACGCATTCGGCGGCCTGAATCAGGTTGCCTCCGTCGGGTCCTATCTCTCCGCCGCCGGTCTGATCACGTTCTTCGTGACCATGGTGTATGCCTTCGTCCGGAAAGAGACGGCAGCGGGCAACCCGTGGGGTCCCGGCGCGACTACGCTGGAGTGGACGCTTTCGTCTCCGCCGCCGTTCCACCAATTCCAAGTATTGCCTCGGATTTCGGGAGATCATTAGGAACCACTGCGCACGTTGGCGCAAAAGAAGCAGGCGGCTCAGATCGCCGCGGAAGCAAGAGGCATGACAGGACGAAGAGCGCTCTTCATCGATGGAGCCAATCTGGATCGGACGGCCAGAAACCTTGGCTTCGAGATCGACTACAAAAGATTGTTGCTGGAATTCGAAAAATCCGGGAGCATTGTCCGTTCTTACTTCTACTTGGCGATAAGAGAAAGCGCGGCCGGCGACGTTCAGCGTCTCACTGACTGGCTCGAGGTCAATCGGTTCACCGTTCGTACGAAGTTGATCAAGCGCCATGAGGATGAGGGTAGGAGGTCGAGGCGCAGCATTGGTATAGACCTCGCCATTGACGAGCTCGAGATCGCTCCGCAACTGGATGAACTGTTCCTTTTCTCTGGCGACGGCGATTTTCGTGCCCTCGTCGAAGCGGTTCAGCGTTTGGGGGTCAGAGTCACGGTCGTGTCGAGTCTACAGACCACACCGGCGATGGGATCCGAAGAGCTGAGACGGCAAGCAGACGCGTTCCTTGAGTTGGCAACGCTAAGGAATTCAATCCAGAGATAGACGCGCTGGACGAATGGCGAGAGTTAGCAGCGCAAACTCGATGCAATATCCAAGTCATTTTGGGGGCTTTGAAATGCCCCCGCTGGCGACCCGCGAGCGCGGCGGAAAGCGGCGTAAACGTAAAGGTGAAGCCCGATGGACGCTATTTCGTCGTGCGCAGTCACCTATGGAGGATGGCCAATCCGGATATCGAAGATGACGAGCGCTTGACGTGCGTCAAGCGCCCGATGACGGCCAAGCGGCCGGTCCGGGATGCCAAGGGCCGGCAAGGACCAGGATGCCGAAGCTCCTGCGCATCGAGCCGTGAATGAGGTAAAGCAAGCACTGGGTGGGGCGGGCCTGGTGGATGGACAGGCCGCAAATGCTCCCGCACAAAGCCCGGTGTACGGAAGGTTATGCCCGTCTACGTCAGCTCGCTTTGCGGATCGCGATCCCCTTAGAGTTGATACGCCCCATCAACTCTTTCCAAGACTTGACGAAAGACTGGGCGCCGTCGTTCTGCAGCTTGGCAGCGAGTACGTCGATATCGATACCGACCTTCAAAAATTCGGCGAGAACCCTCTCGCAGTCTCCTCCGTCAGGATCGAGCGTCGTGTCGACCTCGCCGTGGTCTTCAAAGGCCTCGAGGGTAGCGGCCGGTATCGTATTGATCGTGAAAGGTGCCGCGAGCGCTTTGATGTAGAGGATATCGGAGGCGTGCGGATCTTTGGTGCCGGTGCTGGCCCATAGCAGGCGCTGAGGTAGTGCGCCGGCGTTGGCGGCGCGCAGGAAGCGCGGGGAGGCCAACAATTCTCGATAAGCCTTGTAGGTCCGCTGAGCGACGGCTATGCCGAGTCGGGTTGTCAGCGAGCCCGGAACCTTGTCGGCGACTGCGACATCCCAGCGGCTGACGAAGAGCGAGGCGACCGAGGCGACTGCCGGATTCAGCCCCGCCGCGATGCGCCGCTCGACGCCGCGCAGGTAGGACTCGGCAGCCGCGACGTATTGCTCGCGTGAAAAAAGCAGCGTGACGTTGATGGGAACGCCGGCAAAGATAGCCGCCTCGATGGCAGGCAGCCCTTCCGCAGTGCCGGGAATCTTAATGAACAGGTTGGGCTTGCCGCCACGCCGGTGAAGCTCGATCGCCGCCTCGACGGTCTTGTCGCTGTCATGAGCTAAGGCGGGCGAGACTTCCAGCGACACCCAGCCGTCGATCCCATTCGTCCGGGCGAAAACAGGTTGAAACAACTCGGCGGCACGGGTCAAATCTGCCAGGGCCAGATCGAAAAAAAGATCCTCAGCCGATTTCGTCGGCAATGCCTGCCGGGAAATGTCGACGTCATAGGTTGTGCTGCTGTTGATCGCATGATTGAAGATTGCGGGGTTCGACGTCAGTCCCGACACCGAGAGCTTGTCGATGTAACGTTGCAGAGTGCCATCGTTGAGCAAATCGCGAGTGATGTTGTCGAGCCACAAGCTTTGACCAAAATCGTGAAGCGTTCTTGTCGGATTCATCGCGCTACCTCGCGTTTTGATTGCGACGGGCATAGACGCGGCACGAGGCGACCGATGTGCTCCAGTCGTCCGGCGACGGGATTGGATGACGCCGTTGTTCACACCGAAGCACCTCAGATATCCAAAGACCGCGCTTAACGTCACGCCGTTAGTGTTGTCTCTTGTGCGCATTTGACAAGCGACAAATATTGCGCGTCAACCTCAGAAAAGATGATAGGTGCGGATAGACTTGCATCCTTCGATAGCAGCTCGAGCGGCCGCGGTTCAATGCAAGAAGGTGGAGCATCGCTCATGCCGGTTCTAAGCAGCCACCACGCAACTCACCACCTAGTTCTGTGCCTGTGCTTGTGCATCCTCAATTGCGCATGAACGCCGGGACAATCGAGACCTCCCTCGGCATCCTTCGCTGCCCGTTCGATCAGCTCGCTGGTCTTCGAGAAATCATACGGCGTTTCGGTTAGGGGACAGAGCGGCGGCGCAACAAAATAGTCAAGAACGGAGGCGTAGCCGGTAGGAAGTACGATTAGGCGCTGCGCGCCACGGGCAACCGCTACGGCGACCGGGGTGTTGCTCGATGTCGCTCCATCTGCAAGACATAGATCGTTGACATCGTCGGTGCAGCTGACCACCCGGACGTGGCACTGCCGAGCTCGATAGAATGCAAAGACTCAACGGGCGTCCTTTAGTTTCAGAGGGTCGAATGTTTCTCCTCGGTGGCGACTGTCCGGCCGTCATGAGGGGCACGATACGACTATCTGACCTCTGTCCGACGGAAGGGGTCCGCCATATCGTCGTGACCGCTGCGACTGCTGAAAAACATCAGTGCCATCAGCCCGCAACCGACTAGCAGGGAGAAGAATGTTCCGAGGCCAAGGGCTATCCAGCCATGCTTTCCGATTTCCACACCGGTGGTCGCTCCCCACGTAACAACAGCTCCAGCGCCGGTGAGCAACAATATGGCTGTTAGAATGGTCAACAGAGCGATTTCCGCGCCTTTAGTCTTCCTCATATCCTGCTCTCGTTCTTCGGCCGACGAGGTTTCAAGTGCGTAGGGCTGCAAGTTTGCGGCGGCCTGACTGATCCGTTATACGCACGAGGGGACAACGTGCTCTAAATCCGCGCTCGTATGGTGGTCCTGCATCGCCGATCGACCGACCTGTCCGGCTGTCATTCCGAAACCGACAGAAAGGTCAGACCTCTTGTGCGCCTGCCGGGTGTCTCGAAGTCGATCGGCTGACGCTTCTCGGCTTCGAAATTGGCCATTGATTTCTCCTATGGCGCAGATGGCCCTGGGTCATCATTAAACGGCTTGCTCTGCCGCCGCGCCGCCCTGCGCACGAGTGGCACTACCTTGGCATCTGACTGAGCCACGGTTTTCACCCTGACAACGTTCAAACAGCCGGCAACGAAGTATGGCATTTGGTCGCCGACCTGGAGTCCGATCAAAGCCGCACCTAGCGGTGTCAAAACTGAAATGCGGGCAAGATCCGCTTGACACTCCTCGGGCCAGACCAGTTGGACCCGTCGCCGAGGAACGCTCCAGTTGGTGGAATAGGTGACCCACGATCCTATGGTCACGAACGAGGGGAGATCCTCCGACTCTTCGGGTACGATCTCGGCCCGGTTGATCTCACCCATAAGGAATATCCCGTCCAAGTCTCCTTGTCGGGCGGCAATGTGGGCGAGCTGTTCGAGCCGTGGATAGTCAGATGCGGTGAGCGCGATTTTTGGAAGAGGAAGCATGACAAACTCCTTCTGCTTCAATTCGATCTCTCGGGTGGAGATCACGAAAGCTGGAAAAGAGCCCGGACGGCGCGCACACCGTCCGGCTAACCGCCTGCATGAAGGAGGCCGGCGTGAAGATCAAAGCGCGCCGCACGCTTATCAATGTCGATCCTATAAGCATAGCACAACCAATATAGTGACCTTAGCCCGTCGGCGACATTGCGGCGAAACCGCACAGCCGCTTGCAACACTGAAGCTCGAGTGAAAGAGCCCTGCTAGGTGAAGCAGGCGGGTGGCCATCCGCCTACACAATTGTACACGCGCATAGTACGCGGGACAGTATTTCGGTCCGCATTTGAGGGCCCTAACTCTGTCGCCTTAATCGGGTCGGGCTGGCCTTTGACGTGAATGTGAGCCGCAGTTCCGCAACACGTCGTTATATTGCGCTGGATCCACCTGCGCGGAACAACGAATGGCATCCACGACATGCGACGCCGATCAGAGTTCAGTGAGGCCAAAGACGGCGAGGCCCTTGCTCTAAGCGGCTGGCGGGTGATCGCGCTCTGCGGATTGTATGCGCTTTTTGGCGCTCTGGCGGCCGCAATTGCTGCCTTGGTCGGCACTTTCCCTCATTGGATCTCAACCGTTCGATTGTGAACGAGTGCTGGCGAGTGGCCCCGGGTATGCCGGTCGCGCACAATGGCGCCAAACCTTACAGTGGCGATGTGCGTCTGTCTCGGCTAAGCAAGATGGGTCGCGAAAACATACCCTCCATCTAGCAGTTGGGGCAGCGAAGGCATGTTCCTCCTTGCCGTTCTCGTCCTTCCCTTCGTCGGAAGCTTCATTGCGGCGCTCCTGCGGGTCCATGCCCGCAATGCTGCGGCATGGCTCGCCGGAGGAGTTGCACTTGCGGCCTTTTGCATCATTGCTGTGGCCTATCCGAGCGTGACGCACGGCGGGGTCGTCGGCTGGCGCACGGCGTGGATCGCCGAACTTGGTCTTTCGTTCGCTCTGAGGCTCGACGGCTTCGCCTGGGCGTTCGCCATGCTGGTCACCGGCATCGGATTTCTGGTGGTGCTGTACGCCCGCTATTACATGTCGCCTAGCGATCCCGTTCCGCGGTTCTTTTCTCTCCTGCTCGCATTCATGGGGGCGATGCTCGGGATCGTGCTCTCCGGCAATCTGCTCCAGCTCGTTTTCTTCTGGGAGCTGACCAGCCTGTTTTCGTTCTTGCTGATCAGCTATTGGCATCACAATTCGGCTGCGAGGGACGGCGCACGGATGGCGCTGGTGATCACCTCGAGTGGCGGACTCTGCCTCTTTGCCGGCGTCCTGCTGATCGGTCACATCGTCGGCAGCTACGACCTGGACAAGGTGTTGGCGTCAGGAGGGGCGATCCGTTCGCATCCGCTCTATGTTCCCGCGCTCGTGCTGATCCTGCTCGGCGCCCTGACCAAGAGCGCCCAATTTCCATTCCATTCTTGGCTGCCGCACGCGATGGCGGCTCCGACTCCCGTATCCGCCTATCTGCACTCGGCAACGATGGTGAAGGCGGGCGTGTTTCTTCTGGTCAGACTCTGGCCCGCCCTCGGCGGATCGAACGAATGGCTGTGGCTGGTGGGATCGGCCGGCCTGATCACCTTTCTGCTGGGCGCGTTTCTCGCGGTATTCCAGCAGGATCTAAAGGGCTTGCTGGCTTACTCGACCATCAGCCATCTTGGCTTGATCACGCTCCTGACTGGACTGGACACGCCGTTCGGGCAGATCGCGGCGATCTTTCACATCATGAACCATGCCACCTTCAAAGCCTCGCTGTTCATGGCTGCGGGCATCATCGACCACGAAACCGGCACGCGCGACATCAGGCGCTTGAGCGGTCTCTACGCGTTCATGCCGATCACTGCGACGCTGGCCATGGTTGCGGCCGGATCGATGGCCGGCGTGCCGCTGCTGAATGGCTTCCTCTCGAAAGAGATGTTCTTCGCCGAGACAATCGAAGTCCATGACAATTCATTTGTCGATCAGGCGCTTCCCTACATCGTCACTGCGGCAAGCACTTTCACCGTTGCCTATTCTCTCCGGTTCATTCGCGACGTGTTCTTCGGTCCTGCCCCCGTCGGCCTTCCGCGCACGCCTCACGAGCCGCCCCTCCTGATGCGGCTTCCAGCCGAGCTTCTCGTGCTTGCATGCGTCGTGGTGGGCATCGCCCCGGCGTTGACCGTTGCACCGGTCCTCGACACCGCCGCTGGCGCCGTGCTCGGCTCCAACATGCCGGAGTACAGTCTCAGGATCTGGCACGGCTTCACGCCCGAATTGCTGATGAGCGGCCTGGCGATGGTTGGTGGCGTCGGCGTCTATGTGATGCTGCGCTCCTACCTTCTCGTTAACGAGGGGCCGCCTCTGCTCGGCCGTTTCAGCGGGAAGCAGATCTTCGACTGGACGATGGTGACGCTATCCTGGCGTCTTGCACGCTGGCTCGAGAGCAAGCTCGGAACGAGACGTCTCCAGCCACAATTGAGAGTCCTGGCCGGTACAGCGTTCCTCTCTGCCTTGCTGCCGCTCTATTCGCGCGGCGTCCCGCTTGCGGATCCCCTGCGCACTACATTCGACCTTGCGTTCGCTTTGCTTTGGACGGTCGGCGCCGCCTGCGCGGTCGGCGCCGCAATCCAGGCCAAATTTCATCGCGTCGCTGCGCTGATCCTGCTCGGGTCTGCCGGTCTCGTGACCTGCGCCAGCTTCGTATGGCTATCGGCTCCCGACGTGGCGCTGACGCAGATCGTCGTCGAGACGGTTACGACAGTCCTCCTTTTGCTCGGCTTGCGGTGGTTGCCAAAACGTATCGCGCCGGCCGGGGCGGACGCGCCAACCGGCACGATTCGATGGCACCGCGTGCGTGACTTCGCGATCGCGCTCTCCGTCGGCGTCGGCCTGGCGGCGCTCGCTTTTGCGGCCATGCAGCACCCGGATACGAACAGCATCTCGCAATACTTCATCGAAAACGCCTATACAAAAGGCGGCGGAACCAACGTGGTCAACGTCATCCTGGTAGACTTCCGCGGATTCGATACGATGGGTGAGATCACCGTGCTCGCCGTCGTTGCGCTCACCGTCTACGCGCTGTTGCGCCGCTTCCGTCCGGCACCCGAGAGCATTCCCGTTCCCGAACAGCAGCACGCCCAGGACACCCACGACGAGGCGCATCCTGACCGACAGAAGGGTGACACCGCCAAGGATACGACGGAGACGGCGGCGCTGATGATGAGGCTGATGTTTCCCGTGATCGGTGTCGTGGCGATCTTCCTGCTGTTGCGCGGGCACGATCTTCCGGGCGGAGGCTTCGTGGCTGGCGTCGCCATGGCGACCGCATTCATTCTGCAGTACATGGCGCGCGGCACGACATGGGTGGAAGCTCGTCTGAACGTCATGCCGGTACGCTGGATGGGGATCGGGCTTCTGCTCGCCGGGTGTACGGGGGCCGCCGCCTGCGTATTCGGATATCCGTTCCTGACCTCGTACTTTGCCTATGCCGAGCTGCCGCTGATCGGCCGGGTCCCCACGGCGAGCGCATTCCTATTCGACGTCGGCGTATTCTCACTCGTGATCGGCGCCACGGTGCTGATGCTCATCGCGATCGCGCATCAATCGCTGCGTCGCTACGCAGTTCCGCCTCAAAGCGGTCGAGGCTTGGCAAGTGAGCCATCGAGGGAGGAACTGGTCTGATGGAACTCGTGCTGGCGATCGGTATCGGTACGCTTGCGGCGTCCGGCGTTTGGCTGATCCTCCGGCCGCGCACCTTTCAGGTTATCATTGGGCTGTCGTTGCTTTCCTACTCGGTCAATCTCTTCATCGTGGCCATGGGGCGAGTGAGGACGGGGGCTCCAGTGCTCATCGCAAAGGAGGCCGCAGAATCTGCGCGGTATGCCGATCCGCTCCCGCAGGCGCTGGTACTGACTGCAATCGTCATCAGTTTCGCGACCACCGCGCTCTTCCTCGTGGTGCTGCTGGCATCCCGCGGCCTCGCCCGGACCGATCATGTCGACGGCCAGGAGCCGGAAGCGTGAGCGGCGCCTCTGGTTTGATCATTGCCCCGATCCTCCTGCCCCTGCTGGTAGGTGCCTGCATGCTCCTGCTCAACGGAGAGAGGCACCGGTGGATCGTCGCCGGCCTCAACGTCTGCGCAAGCCTTGCCCTCGTTTGCATCGCCACGATCCTGCTCGGAATCTCCGATACCGGCACGCGCGACGTCTATCGTCTGGGCAATTGGCCTGCGCCGTTCGGAATTGTCCTCGTTCTCGATCGACTGTCGGCTCTAATGCTGCTGCTGACCAATATCCTCGCGCTGGCCTCAGTTGTGTACTCCCTTGCACGCTGGCACCGGGCAGGCGCGCATTTCCATTCGCTGTTTCAATTCCTGCTGATGGGCCTTAACGGCGCCTTCCTCACGGGCGATCTCTTCAACCTGTTCGTGTTCTTCGAGTTGTTGCTGGCGGCGTCATACGGCCTTCTGTTGCACGGATCCGGCCTTGTACGGGTGAAGGCAGGGCTGCATTACATCGTCGTCAACCTCGCCGCCTCGCTGTTGTTTCTGATCGGGGTCAGCCTGATCTACGGCGTGACCGGAACGCTCAACATGGCGGATCTCGCGGCACGCGTGCCGGCGATCGCCGCCGAGAGCCGCGGCTTGCTCGAAGCAGGTGCGGGCGTGCTTGCGATTGCCTTCCTGCTCAAGGCGGGAATGTGGCCCTTGAACTTCTGGCTGCCGACCGCCTACGCCGCCGCAAGTCCGCCGGTGGCGTCGATCTTCGCGATCATGACGAAGGTCGGCGTCTATATCGTGCTGCGCCTGTCGCTTTTGCTTTTCGGCGAGGACGCCGGCGCATCGGCTGGCTTCGGCAGGGAGTTCTTGTTGTTGGCCGGCTTGGCGACGATCCTGTTCGGAGCCATCGGCACGTTAGCCTCGCAAGATACCGCCCGACTCGGCGGTTTTTCGGTGCTCATATCCTCTGGAACGGTGCTCGCGGCCACAGGGATCGGACAGGTCGGCGTCACCAGTGGAGCGCTCTTCTACCTGGTCAGCTCGACGCTCGGCATCGGCGCATTCTTTCTTCTGGTCGAGCTCATCGAGCGCGGCCGTGAACCTGGCGCGGACATGATCGCTGTCACGCGGGAAGCTTATGGAGAGGAGGTCGAAACAGACGAAGCCGAAGGAGATGTGGGCATCGCGATCGTGGCCACCATGGGATTGCTCGGCGTCGCTTTCATCGGCTGTGCGCTGGTTATCGCCGGCTTGCCGCCGCTGTCCGGATTTATTGCCAAATTCGCGCTGCTCGTGGCGGCGCTGCATCCAGCCGATCAGCCGGCGGGAGCCGTTCCCGGCAGCGGATGGGCTCTCCTCGCGGTGCTGATCCTCTCGGGTTTCGCGACCTTGGTCGCGATGGCACGCGCGGGGATCCGCATCTTCTGGGCCTCGCCCGATCGCACTGTGCCACGCGTGCGCGTGATCGAGATGGCGCCGATCATGTTCCTGCTGTTCATCTGTGCCGCGCAAACCGTCTGGGCGGGTCCCGTGATCCGCTTCATGCAGGCCGCGGCGCATTCCCTCCACTCGCCGGCGGACTACATCAGCGACGTCCTGGACACCGGCTCTAGCAGCCGACAAGGGGAGGGCAAATGACACGCTTGCTGCCCTTTCCCATTGTCAGCGTCTGCCTGCTCGCGCTGTGGCTGCTGCTCAATCAAGCGGTCACCCCAGGGCACATCCTGCTTGGCTGCGTGGTCGCGCTCGTCGGCGGACGGATTCTGACCGTACTGGAATTACCGAGCCTGCGGGTCAGGCGACCCGGCGTCATTCTGCGACTATTGGCACTGGTCACCGTCGACATCGTCCGCTCGAATCTAGGGGTGGGGCGGATCGTTCTCGGCTTTGGACGGCGACAACGAGCGCCGGGCTTTGTGAAGATTCCCCTCGACATGCGCAACCCCTACGGGCTGGCCTCGCTCGCCTGCATCATTACGTCGACCCCGGGGACTCTGTGGGTGAATTTTGACGCCCAAAGAGGCGCGCTGACCATCCACGTTCTGGACCTTGTCGATGAAGAGGAGTGGGTCCGCACCATCAAGGAGCGTTACGAACGTCATCTGCTGGAGATATTCGAATGAGCCAGCTCATGCTGACCTACTCGCTCCTGGTCGCGCAGGTGTTGCTGGGATTGGCGATCGGCTGCGGTGCTTTGCGCATCTTCCTCGGACCGCGCGCGCAGGATCGCGTTCTCGGTTTCGACACGTTGTCCGTCAACGCGATGTTGTTGCTTCTGACGGTTGGGATTCGAACGGGCGAGGCGCTCTATTTCGAGGCCGCTCTGGCCATGGCCCTGTTCGGCTTTGTTGGTACGGTTGCCCTGGCCAAGTTCCTCCTTCGGGGCGAGGTGATCGAATGAACGGCATCGAGCACCTTCCGCCCTGGGCTGCCGTACTCACTGCGGTCTTGGTTTTCACAGGGGCCTCCGTCACACTGATCGGCTCGCTGGGTCTTTTGCGGCT
Organism: Bradyrhizobium sp. NC92; assembly: GCF_025200865.1. NCBI lineage: Bacteria > Pseudomonadati > Pseudomonadota > Alphaproteobacteria > Hyphomicrobiales > Nitrobacteraceae > Bradyrhizobium > Bradyrhizobium sp. NC92. The sequence continues at coordinate 4,944,332 of NZ_CP104171.1, read as the reverse complement.
AGGCACGTTCTACGAGCGGGTCCACGCGCCGACGCTCGGCTCGACGCTCGGCACCGTCTTCATCGCCGCCGCTTCGATGGTCTGCTTCTCGGTTCTGGAGAGCAGGGCTGTGCTGCACGAAATCCTGATTGTCGTACTCGGCATCGTGACCACTCCGATCGCGCTGACCGTTCTCGTCGGCGCAGCCCGCTTTCGTGACACCGCCGAGCGGGCACAGCTGGGTGAACCACAGGATAGGTAGGCCGAGAGCTGCTCACGCGCCGGTTCCAGACGGCGCGCCGCCGCGCAAGGCCGGCTAAATGTCGCAATTGATCTTCCGCGGCCCATGCTTAAATCCATTTTAGGCATGATGCTGAGCTGCGTGCACGTTCGCCGCGACTTCAGCCGGCCGATCGTCGGCCCCTGCCGGCGGCCTGATCTTGCGGATGTCGCTCGAAGCTCTGCGGCATTCCCAATAGAGGACATGATGACCAAAATGAGACCAGACATTCAGGAGAACCGGCTGCAAATCGGCATGTGACCCGGGCGATTTTGTATCGCCCGGGCACGGCAACTCAACGATTCTGACCAAGCTGGGAGTTCCTATGTCTGTCTTTTTGGCACTGCTCGTCCTGACCTCGTGGATTCTGTTCATCTGGATTTACGACCCCGACGATTTCCGCGCAGCCTTCGCGCGCCGGCCTCCGCGGATTCCGCATCACCCTGAAACGTGACGTTGGTGGGTGCTTTGTCACCGCGCGCTGCCGCCCGCACGGTTTTCGACCGCGACACGCTCCTGCGCTCCGGATCTCGGGCCCGCCTTTGTGTGGCCGGGCCACGAGCCGGCTTTCAAGCAATCAAATCGCCGCCTTGCCGAGATCGCCTCGGCGTGGTTGGCCAATATAAGGGTTTGACATGATCATCGTCGCCGCGACGGATTTTTCTACGCGTTCTTATCGCGCTTTGCGTCAAGCCGGCCTTCTGGCTCGCGCCCGCCGTGCCGAGCTGCACCTTGTTCACGTCGTTGATGAAGACCTGCCTGCCGATCTTGTCCGCATGGAAGAGCGCGAGGCTCAGCGGGTCCTGATAGAGCAGATCGGGTCCATGGCCGAGCTGCCTGACGCGCGTTGCCATGCGACCGTGATCAGGGGGCACCCCTTCGACGGGATCTTGCGCGCGAGCGCCTCGGTCGGTGCCGATCTCATCGTAATGGGCGCCCATCGCAGCAAGCAGTTTCTGCGCGATATCTTTACAGGGACCACTATCGAGCGTGTCATTCGCGGAGGAAAGTATCCGGTGCTCATGGTGAACAACGAAGCGCAGCGGCATTACGAACGGGTTCTGGTGCCGGTCGACATGTCTGAGACATCGGCCGACGCCATCCGCATCGGTCTGTCCGCCGGGCTGTTGGACGACGGAGCGACGCTTCTTCACGCCTTCTCGCCGGTGGCTAAGAGACGATTGCTCAGCTCTGGTGCGAGCTCCGACGTCATCAGTGAATATGTCGATAGCGAGCGCAATGGGGCGATGGAGGAAATGAGCGCTTTTCTCGTGGCCAATGAGCTCGGACCCCAGCGATGGTCGCTTAGGGTCGACGAGGGTCTTCCCATGCAAGTGATCGCGCGTGCGGTTGCGGAAAAGCGGCCGGACATGCTTGTAATGGGTACTCACGGCCGATCTGGGTTGCTCCGAGCGTTGATTGGCAGCGTCACAGAAGAAGTTCTGCGGTCCGTGAACGTGGACGTTCTCATCGTTCCTCCCACACGCCATGACCTCAGACCTCCAAAGGTAGCCACGGCTGCCTCCTCTGAGGCGTGACGGTTCGATCGGGAGTTCTCCGTGCAGGTCTCCAGCGCCAAGCGCGGAATCCCCTACACAGCAAGCATGGCGTCCGCAGTCATTCCCATGTCCGCGGATCGCCATGCACCGCGTCCATCCGAAATGGCTCAGCGGCGGCTTCCCCCGGTGTCGCGAACAGATGATTTCCGTCGGGTTCGTTTGGCTGGTCGCGTGATTTTTGGGGGATCGCTGGCCGGAAAAGTGTCCCGCAGTTGCCGGTCCAGTTCCTCGTCCAGCTCTCGCTTTTCTCGCTGCTCCGATGTTTCGTGTTCCTTCGGCATTATCAATCTCCGCGTTTAGCAGGTGATCGGCCGTCTTTTGCCAGAGAACCCCGTGACGAACGTACATGGTACTATCAAAAAGCGAGCGGAATTGAGGTTTTTGCTTCAGAAGGGCTCTGAACAGCCCGCGTAGGATGTTTACTGCAAGGCAGACCACGCCGTTATCTGCTGCTCACCTGGATTTGGCGTGCCGTGAGGCGCAAAACTAATCGCCCTGCAGAATGGCACGTGAAGGAATCTTCGGCGCTTGACGAGTGAGTGACTGCGATCATCGCTGCGAATGGTTAGCTCATTTCTAGCAAGATCGCGTCGCCCGGACAGAGGCGACAATCACTGAAAGCTACTGGCAGAGGGAGGCCCGCACCTTCTTGCGCAGGAGAGGAAGGGCAACTCCTTTGGTCTGAGAAGGGTCTTCCGTTCTTCTTGAGTCGCTAGGCGTTCCTGACGAAATGTCGCATTTGACTTTATGTCAGTAATGCCCATTTGAACTTTATCATGTTGAGCTTGGCAACATTCTTTCAGGGCCTGTGTCTCGCAGGTTATCCGATCGCGGGCGAATAGCCCCGAGCTCAGCGTGCTTGTCCGCTCCGAGCTCGGGGCGCTCTCAGCAGGCAAACTAAAGCGCATCGCGTTCGGTCGAGCCCAAAACGCCTGCAAGCATGTCGGACCGCGCCGTACGTATAGGGCGTAGGTGTCCGATGTATGAATCAAGTCCGAGCACCCGAATCCGCCAGCCCAGATCGGCTCAGAAGCTCTGGCCGCTTCATTTTGCGGCCGAGCTCTAATCAAACTGGCGCGCGACGGGAGCCACATCACCAGACAAAGCAGAATCTGCGGCCTGAATCGGCCTAAGCCGATCTTGTCAGGCCACCACCCGAACGAAAAACGGAGAACAGAACGATGTCAACAACATCAGCTAACACGATCATGCGCAGCGAGATCAAACCGCCTATTACGCTCACAGCCGATGATTACAAACGGCTGTCTCTGCTCGCGCGAGCAGCGGAGAACAAAATGCCTGATGTCGCCTCTGTACTAACCGAGGAGCTGGAGCGGGCACACGTGCTTGCGGATGGTCATCCTGCACAGACGGTTTGCATGGGCTCTGAAGTACGGTTCCGGGACGACGCGAACGGGACCGTTCGGACCGCGACGCTCGTTTATCCGGACGATGCGGACATCTCCCGACGAAGGATTTCCGTCCTGACGCCCGTCGGCGCCGCACTGATTGGCCTTAGTGCCGGTAACTCGATCACTTGGGAGACGCGGACCGGCGACCTCCGGCGATTGACGGTCCTTGAGGTCCGGGGGCCGCAAATTGCCTGATGCACCGAAGTGCACTGGTGATCGCGATGAAACACCGCAGGGCAGGTGCTTATTCCGCGCCCCGCGGAATCAATAACGTCTGCGCTCGGCGCTCGAAACTAGAACGTTATAACAGAGACGGGTGACAACACTGTGTTGAGTACTTCCCACCACTACGTGGATCCAACGGACGAAGCTGAGCGAGACTTCCTTGAGAGCTTGATCCGCGAAGACTTTGAGCACTGTTATCCCGACGATACAATTGAACAACTTCGGCGGCGGGCCTCCCATTCGAGGTACGACAAAGGACTTCTTCGCGATTGGATGGGTTTAGCGGCGGCACGAGCCGGGACGTTTTCGGCGCGCATGCGACCTATTCGCTCAACCGGATTCTCTCTCGATCCAACACACAGGTTGTTCCAACGCTTGCTTGCGGGAGCTCGCGTCGGTCTATCTTGACGAAATGAGTGTAGTGATGCCTCGACCTTCCATCGCATTAACCGAATCCGACTATACGCGCCTAAACACACTCGCGCGCGTAGCTGCGCAGCAAGGAGGCAGGGATGGGATGTGCCTACTTGCTGAAATCGATCGAGCAAAGATCCTCTCGGATAACGCTCCCGAGATCAAATCACTCGTAGCGATCGGCTCTTGGGTTGCGTTCTGGACGAATTTGGGCATTCGCAGACGCACAGTGCAGTTGGTCTGGCCTGAAGACGTCACTTCCAATCCGACTCAGATTTCCGTTCTATCGGGTTTGGGGGTAGCGCTTGTCGGTCTCAGGGCGGGGGATCACATGCCATACTTCACCTCGGAAGGGATGGATGTCCTCAGAATCGAGACCGTGAATCAAGCCGAGTGATTATCGCCGATAGCTTCGAGCGGGATCCAGCGGTCGAATCTCGTCAGCGTGGCATCGTGACCCTCCAGTTTGTGGACGGTTCGTCGGTCGGCACTCTCTCGCTAACGGGCGGGAAATTCACAGGATCGGCGGGGGTTACTGCCGGCATCACGAGCGGATCCGTGCAATCGAGCCCGCCTACGGCTGCGGGCCGACCGGGCGGATGAGAGTACAGCTGACCGTTCGAGGTCAGCGCCCGCCTCACGACCCCACGAGGTGCTCTACATAAGCAATGGAGGCATCTTCGCGCCGCGAAGAGGTTCGACAGGTGAACACTGCCTGGCGCCTGCTAAGAGCAAGTTCTCTCTAGAGAGGTCCCTAGAACTCGCTCACGCTGGTCTAGGGGCAGTTATCGATCACTCCATGAAGAGATTGACCAATAGGACCATCGCCACGATGGCAACCACGAAGGATGCCGCCGTGACATAAGCTTCCCGTCTCTTGACGTCCCTTATCATCCCATTCTCCGTTCTAGTTCTCCACTCCTAGGACAGTTCCGACTGGCTTAGATCGCCCGGTGTAGTGAACTCAATCGATCGACGCATCGGCAATCCGATCCGCGGGAGCACCGAGATGTGCTTCAGCGCGATTTCCGGCTCGTGCGGCTAGACAAGAACGACGTCTTTGACCGCTCTTGTTTTATCGCGATAGCGCACCTGAGGGCCCATCCGAATGATGCCATTGAGGGGCGTGCTATCCTCGACTTCGGTGGCACTCTCCATTTTCCCCGCGAGAAAGCAGGCCAGCCTAGTGAGGCGCTCCTCGCTTGGCTTGGCTAGTGCGTTCAAACGGTGCATGTCATCTGTCATCATACTGCTCGGCAATATCACCGGTACGGCGCTCTTCTTCACACTGCGATCTCCTTTCCAGGTTACGCTGCGGTTGGTCCGTCAGGTTCATCATCCGGCGGTGGCCCGTTGTGCCCCATACCCGCCGGCCTGTTAAAAAACAGCGGCACGACATTCGACGACGGTTTGTCCACGCTCTCGACGCGCACGTGGTGCATGCTTCCGTTGTGGAAGAACGGCATTTGGCTTCCGATACGCAGCCCGATAAGTGCTGCGCCCAGCGGGGACAGCACTGAGAGATGCCACTTCGAAGACTTATACTGATCTGGGTAGACGAGCTGGCGGGTGCTGCGAGGCAGACCGCTCGTGCCCGCTTCAGTCCAGTAGGTGACCCACGATCCCATTCTGACGCGCGTCCTAAGGAAGTCAGGATCGTTATCCTCGTCGGGGATGCACGTGGCTCGGGTGAGCTCGCCCACGAGAAGCAGGGCGTCGACGTCACCGCGACCTGCAGCGATACGAGCGATGCTCTCCAAGCGCTGGTATTCAGACGCCCTGATAGCAAGATCCGGCAACGGCATAGGCAAAGTGCTCTCCTTCCGTGAGGCACGATGATAAGATTCAACGATGTCGGGGAGAGAAAGCGGACCCGGACGGCGGAATAGGCCGTCCGGCTAGACGAGCGGTTGGCGCCGTCCAGTGTGTACGTAGAGCGCGAAGCGCAGGGCGATCTCGACACTGAAGGTCATGGCGGCAATATAAGTCCGATTGGTACGAGGACCATTGTGTCGAAACCGCGCACCGTCCCGGGAAATCTATAGATCTGCTCGATAAGGCGAGCACCGCCCGCACATCGAGAGCGGCGTAATTGGACCGCCATGGACGATTACTTGGCCTTTAACCGCGATCTCAATGTGACTCCGTTCGAGAAGTAAGCGCATCCGTGGTTGGACGAGTACTTGGTCAAGACAAACGCGCCAGTGTGACGTTCTGGAAAATCAGACTATTGGTAGGTAAATTACACCCATGAGCCAGTTCGATGACTGACAAGCAAATCATACATGCCTTCGACGCTGCAACTTCGCTGGGCCACGCGGTTGCATCGTGAGCCCGAAGTTCGGCCTTTCAGATTGTCGTGGAAGCATGTTTTGCGACAGCCAGTCGATCTTGAGCTGCTTGTCTGACGCAGGTTTGCGTTGTGCTTGAACTCTGGAGCCAGTCTCGCTGGAACGAGCGCACATGAAGGTTATTAGAGAAGTCGCGACGAAGCGCAGGCGATCTAAATCAATGTCGCTGTTGCGATGGCAATCGAGCGGCGTCAGTATGCTCGGCGGCATGGAATCCCAGAGGACGGTCAGTGAGGTCAACACCGCTGACACATTCGGGTGCGAGTTGTGTCCCGTATCGATGGGGCCAAGGCATACTGCTCGTCTCGGGCCCACGCGTGAGCGCGATTGTGGCTACTGGATAAAAGGTTAGGGAAGACCCGCCAGAATTTGATGGCGCCTTTTGAGAGCCATGGCTGGCAATAAAGAAGGAATTCCTGCATGAACGAAACTCGCGACGTCGCAGTGATCGTCGGCAGTCTCCGCAAGGATTCTATCAATCGGCAGCTGGCGAATGCGCTTGCCCAACTCGCACCCGGATCGTTGAAGCTTAGCGAGGTCGAAGTTGGCCACCTTCCGATCTACAACCAAGATAGTGACGACGCGCCGCCTCCAGTATGGACTTCCTTTCGTGAGCGCATTAGGGCTACAGATGCCATTCTCTTCGTCACGCCGGAGCACAACCGCTCAGTTCCGGCCGCACTGAAGAACGCGATCGATATCGGATCGCGCCCTTACGGCAAGAATGCTTGGAACGGCAAGCCTGGAGCGGTCGTCAGCGCTTCGCCGGGCGCCATCGGCGGATTCGGTGCTAACCACCATTTGCGGCAGTCTCTGGTGTTTCTGAACGTGCCTGCGATGCCGCAGCCGGAAGCCTATCTCGGCGGAGCCGACAAGCTCTTCGACGCTGATGGCAAGCTCGTCAACGAGCGGATACGCAAGTTCTTGCAGCAGTTCATGCATGCATTTGAGGCGTGGATCGTAGCCAACACCAAGCGGTAGCACAAAGGGACCAGGGACTGATCCGGACCGCCGTAAGCTCTGGCTGGACGAAATTTCACAAGGATCGGAAGTATGAGCGAGACCAAAGCGCTGCAAGCCCTGGACGGCATGCTTCCCGATCTGGAAGCTCTCTACAAGGATGTACACTTGCATCCGGAGCTCTCAATGCAGGAAACTCGCACCGCGGGATTGGCGGCGGACCGGCTTCGCGCCGCCGGCTACGAAGTGACGACCGGTATAGGTAAAACCGGTGTCGTTGGACTTCTCCGAAACGGTGAGGGACCCACGGTCATGCTGCGCGCCGACATGGACGCGCTGCCAATCCAGGAGGCGACCGGTCTTGCCTATGCGAGCAAGGCAACGGCGACGGACAAGGAGGGCAATACTGTGCCAGTGTCGCACATGTGCGGCCACGACATGCACGTTACCTGGCTTGCGGGAGCCACCAAGCTCATGGCGGAAGCCAAGAGCGCGTGGCGGGGCACGCTCATGGCGGTCTTTCAGCCCGCCGAAGAAACGGGCGAAGGCGCGCAAGCCATGATTGACGACGGTCTGTTCAAGCGCTTTCCGAAACCCGACGTGATCCTGGGCCAACACGTCATGGTTGGCCCTTCCGGGACGGTCGCCGGGCGAGCCGGCGCAATCACATCGGCGGCGGACAGCTTGCAGATACGTCTGATTGGGCGAGGCGCGCACGGATCAATGCCGCAGGCCAGCATTGATCCGGTCGTGATGGCAGCCTCGACCGTACTGCGCCTGCAGACCATTGTATCGCGCGAACTGGCCGCGGCCGACGCGGCCGTGCTGACGGTGGGCGTCCTGCAGGCAGGTACCAAGGAAAACATCATCCCCGACGAGGCCATTATCAAGCTCAACGTCCGGACCTTCGATGCCGGAGTGCGCTCACGGATGCTGGCTGCAATCGAGCGGATCGCCAATGCCGAAGCGGCGGCTTCGGGAGCGCCGCGGCTGCCAGAGATCACGACCATCGATCGGTACCCTCTGAACGTGAACAACCAGGAAGCCAGCAGCCGGGTGGTGGATGCATTCCGGGGACATTTTGGCGTCGAGCGTGTTCGAGCGACAGGACCGGCCCCTGCCAGCGAAGACTTCGGATCATTCGGGTCAGAATGGCACGTGCCTTCTGTGTTCTGGTTCGTCGGCGGTACCGATCCCGAAACTTACGCGAAGGCCAAGGAGGCGAACAAGATCAACGAACTTCCGGTGAACCACAGTCCCAAATTCGCACCCGTTCTCCATCCGACACTGCGGACCGGCGTCGAAGCGCTGGTCGTTGCGGCCCGCGCCTGGCTGCCGGGATAGGTGATGCTAACCGCCGGATCGACCAGCCAGCTCTAGCTGAAGGCGAGAAACGCCGATGGACAAGCTGCCTATCGTGCTCGACCTGACTGGGACTTTCGTCTTCGCGCTAAGCGGGGCCTTGGCGGGGACCAAGCGCGGGCTGGACTTGTTCGGGGTCATGGTCTTGTCCTTCGCGGCGGGGAATTCGGGTGGCATGACCCGTGACCTCCTGATCGGCGCGGTCCCTCCAGGAGCCGTGGGTGACTGGCGATATCTCGGCGTGTCGTTCTTCGCAGGTCTTATTACCTTTTACTTCTCTCCCGTCATCGTGCGCCTATCAAACGCGGTGCTGTATTTCGACGCGGCGGGACTAGCGCTTTTCGCTGTCACAGGCTCATCGAAGGCGCTATCGTTCGGACTCAATCCGGTGATGGCGACGGTACTTGGCATGGTCACGGGGATCGGCGGTGGCATGGCCCGTGACGTGCTGCTTGCCGAGATTCCGACCGTGCTGCGCGCCGATCTCTACGCGGTCGCGGCGCTGGTGGCGGCGGCCATCATGGTGATCGGCCATATGCTGCAGCTTCCGATCGCCGCAGTGACAACAGTCGCGCTGATTTCGTGCTTCCTCCTTCGCGTCATCGCGATCAAGCGCGGTTGGCAGCTCCCGGTCGCGAAAGGGACCAAACGACAAGACCTCGGAATCCAAAAGGAAGACTAGGCTGTCGACAGCGGCATGTCTCGGGGCGCCGCATATGATTTCTCTGGCACCATGAATGATCTCACCTACCGCAGACGATCGGAGGCGCGTTCCGCTCGTCCAATCATCCTCTAGAGAAGGGTTCGCAAATCAAAAAGTTTGATCCTCCCGGGCCGAGTTCTGGCTGTTTTTCCAGCGGCACGGAGCCGAACTGAAAGTTACTCGGATCCTGGCGTAATCCTTCCAATGCTCGACTGCGGATCGCGCCTGCCGGTATGTGCAGGAAAGGCGCAGCCGTTAGAGCATGCCCGGCGTTCGGCTCGACAAGCGTTCCGAAGAGTGCAGAGCTGAGTTGTTAGGAGCGGCCGCTGTTGGCGCAAAGCGGACGAGCATTGATCGGCCTCGATCGCATTGGCTAGAGCTTGCTCAAACTTCCCCATGATGGATTGGAGCGAGAGTTCAAGTTTTTTCAATCGGTTAGGGGTCGGCGTGTGCATGACGTGTGCACCGGGAGATCAAGAAAAATCTCACCACAGCCAACGTGAGCAGGCTTGTGGCGCATTTGCAAAATCTGGATTTCCGAGGGCAGCAGGCCGGCGGGTGCTTACTTGCAATCTCAGTTGTTCGACGCGTAATGATCGAAAATCGTGGGTTTGACTCCCACTCTCTCCTTTCCGTGGTATCCGGCCGTTCGAGGCGACAGCAAGTCACCAAAACACCGCAACAAAACCGTGCCACGCGTTAGCTGTTCGTCGATAGGAGAACAGTACCTCCGAAATAGTGGGCTTCGCGATGTAGCGAACCCCGCTACCAACCCTACGATTCTGCACGCCGAACTACGATTTTCTGCGCTTTTGTACGACTGTGCAGCGCTCGGCACGTCAGGCGCGAGCGCTCGCCGGACAGGTTACATGTGGGTGAAGATGGATCGGCTCCAGGAGTTGAGCGTATGGAAGCGGCCTTTCGGCCCTTGCGGATTCTGCGCTTGTCCAGTGACCTTGGTGACGTCAGGGAAATCGCGTTTGGATGCGCCGTCGCAAGCGCACCTCTGAAGGGCAGATTGCGCGGCTCGACGTTCCACATCGGCGCATCGTCATAATAGGTCGCGAACTCCGGTGCCCGGACGAGCCCATTGGACTTGACCGCTTATGCGACGAGTCTATCTCGGCGCTCTCATCCAAACGCGCATGCTCCGGCGAGGCAGGCCGGCGTACCTAGATAGATGCCGACTGCCAATGTGCCGGTACGCCGGCTCGTCTGCTTAACCTTCCTAAACTGGGATGGGCCGCCGCCGGTTTACGGCGGCGGGCCATTTTTGGTGGACGGACAACACAATGGCATACCTCGGCCTTCAAGATGATGGGGCCGTGCAGTAAGTGAACGAAGCGATGAGCGCGGGGGCGCCTCGGACGAGCAGGGGCATCTATACAGTGGTGCCGTTCACGGCGGTTTCGCGATGTTCGGCCAGATAGCGGACCGGTGGTTTTCCGAGGGTCTTTCGGAACATATTCACGAAACTGCTGGCGTTTTCGTATCCGAGCTCCAAGGCGACGGTCTTTACACTTTCACCACTCGCGATTCTTTGCACCGCGAGGATGACATGAAGCTGGTGTCGCCAGCGTCCGAAGCTCATCCCGATTTCTTGGAGAAGCAGGCGGCTCAAGGTGCGCTCACTCATGCCCAGCGAATTTGCCCAATTGCTGAAGGAGGTCTTGGCGCTTGGATCGGCGATCAGCATTTCCGCGAGACGCCGAAGGCGCGCCTCTCCTGGCATCGGCAGGTTCAGGCTGCTGATCGGTGCATCGGACAGCTCGTCGATCAAGGTCATCACCAGCCGATCCTCGCGACCTCCGAGCGGATAGCATTCCGGAAGTTGAGCCAGCTTCAGAATCAACTCTCTGACCAGGGGTGATATCGAGATGGTGCAACACGTCGTCGGGAAGCTCTTGGCGGAGTTCGGTTCGATATAGAGACAGTGGTATTCTACGAGGCCAGCGCCGCGAGCCGAATGCGCCAATTGTGCTGGAATCCATAGCGCGCATCCGGGCGGTACAAGCCAAGCCGCATTGGCCATCTCGCAGCAGACAATACCCCGTAGCGAGTACAGCAACTGAGCCTTGCGATGCCGATGCCGACCATAGGTCCAGTCATTCGATAGCATTCCGCTTCGCAGCGCAATTGTGCGGGGTATGCTATCGATGTCGGCCCCAAGGGAAGGGGAGAGCATCTCGCCGCCTTTCAGAACGTTTTGTGTCGGCGACTGGCCACCAAGTCATTCGAAGTCGACCATCGCAAATCGACGCGAGAGCGGCCACCAGAACTGCGCCGTTTTGAACTAATCTAAACCGGCAGCGGCGACTCGCTTCAGCGCCATCTAGGACGCCGACTCCTTGGCAAGATGGGCAGGCGCAGCTGGAAGTCGCAGCAATCGCCAAGATGCACGAATTGCAAAAATCCCGGGCAGAGCTACGGCAAGGGCAGCTGTCCCTGCAATATGAAGTCCGTCGCGCACCCCATCAAAGAAACCGCCTGCGAGGGTGGTGACGACCAGAAAGCCACCCAGGAGGGACGAGGCCAGGTTCTCAGCTCGCCCCGAAGTGATGAGGGGAAATAGAGGGGGCACGACCGATAGCGAGCATACGATACCGAAGTACCAAAGGGCCATCGCATCGAATACCGTCGGCGCCGTACCGGAGCTATCGATTTGGTGGTTCACGAATGTAAGGATTTGGATGACCGCGTAGATCGTGTTTCCGAGGCCGCAGACCGACCACAGCAACGCCGCCTCTTGACGGGCAAATCGAGCGGCGAGTTCATTCGTCAGATCAGTCATCGCCGTGATCCTCGAAGTCGACATTTTGATTTGTGTCCTGGGTTCGTGCAGAGGGTCGGCCGCCATCACAGCTCCGCCCACCGTCTCAGAAGATTGTGATAGACGCCTGTCAGCATAAGGATGCTTTGTGCATCGCCGGCCAGGGATCTGCGCAATTCAATAATGCCCCGGTCGAGATCATAGAGCGTTGTGCGAAGCCCCTCGTCCTTGATCATCGATTGGGTCCAGAAGAAAGATGACAAACGCGCACCTCGCGTAATCTCGCTCACGCGATGCAGGCTCCCTGCTGGATACAGGACCATGCTGCCGGCCGCCAACTTTACGGCGTGAACGCCGTAACTGTCTTCGATGATCAGCTCGCCACCGTCATAGTCATCGGGTGCCGTGAGGAAGAGGGTTGAAGACAGGTCAGCGCGCATGCGAGTGCCGAGTCCAGGCGCGGCTCGGACCGCACCATCGACATGGGCATCGAAGAACATCCCGGTGTCGTATCGGTTGAAGAGTGGCGGCAGGACGCGCAAGGGCAGAGCGGCACTGTTGAACAGTGCGTTCCGGCCGAGAGCTCGCAGGATGATATCGCCGGCCTGGCGAGCCTGAGGCGACTCTTCAGGAAGTTGAATATTGCGTTTGGCGAGCGATGCCAGCTCACCCGCAGTTGCCCGTCCGTCGATCCAGTCAGCGGCTTCGATGATACTGCGTACGGACTTGACTTCGTCGGCGGATAGCAGGTCTGGGATTTCGATGAGCATGTGTTTCAGAATCTGATTGCTGCGGTGAGGGTGACACTGCGGCCAGCAACGGGTGTCGCGTAGCCGTTTCCGAAAGCAGAGCTGTAGGTCAGCTTGTTCGTGAGATTTGTGACCTTGAGCGCAAGATGGTGCCGCTCGTTGGGATCGTAGGAGAGCATCCCGTCGATCGTGACCGCTGCGGGGATCACCATCGAATTGAGGTTGTTGAGGTAATAGTCCGAACGATAATTGAGTCCGCCGCCGACGAGCAGGTGACCCGGTACGCGTGGCAGCAGGGGAGCGATGTCATAGGTGGTCCAGATCGCCAGACCATGTTCAGACACGTACGGAACCCGATTGCCTGCAGCTGAGATTGGCGTGAACGCGTTGATTGTCGAGGCGATGATCTTGCTGTCCATGTACGAATAGGATGCCTGCACATCCCAATTCGCCGTGAGCTTGTCAGTCAATCCGAGCTCAACTCCCTGGACTCGCACCTTGTCGTCGGTCGTCGTCTGTATCCCCGATGCCTGGTCGGTATAGGACGCGTTGTTCTTATCGACGCGGAACAACGCTGCGGTCACGCCGAGCCGATCTTCGAGTAGGCCCCATTTTGCGCCGACCTCGTAGGTCGTATCGGCTTCCGGCTGAAGGTTTGCAGCGCTTGGCGCCTGAGACAGGCCGAGGGACGAGCTCAGCGACGTGATGTTGTTGCCCGGCGGCGTGAACGAACGTGCATAGCTGAAATAGTAACTTTGATGCGCCGTCGGCTCGAAGATCAGGGAGGCTTTTGGGCTGGCGAACTCAGCCGTGGTCGTGAGGGGTGAGGCGCCAACCTGGCCATCGACCCGGTAGTGGTCCCATCGGACACCCGCCAGGATCGAGAGCATGGGCGTCAACCACATGCGGTCGCTGACGAAGGGACCAACATCCCAGCTCGTGGCCGACAACTGATTTCCGGGCGCCGCAGTCACTGCAAAGCCGGGTGAGTTCGCAAAAATGGGATCGAGAAGAGTCCCTGCCGGCTCCGGACCTGAAGGAAGGTAGAAGCCGGTCGTCGCATGTTGCGAATAGGCGTCAAAGCCAACGATGAGCTTGTGTCGGAACGGTCCGGTGTCGAACCGCATCGTGGCGGTCGTTACGTTTTCCCCGCCGTGACTGACCTGCTTCGTTCCGCCGACGGACCAGATTGTGTAGGGCGTCGCCAGATTCCCGGCCAAAACGTCCGTCGCGCAACTGCTTGGAAACGGGAAGCCGGGCGAGGCGCACAGCGCAGGCGTAAACTTCAGATCGCGTGTGTAGTACCCGACACGCGTGTCGTTCGTGAGCGTGAGCCAATCACCGAATTCTCCCTTGTAGAGGGCGGTTGCAACGTCGGCCGTTGCGCTGTCGCGATCGCTTTCTCGTCCGAAATAGTTCGAGCGCGGAACTCCGTACTCCGTCACCGGCTTTCCGATCACGCCGGGTGCACTGACGATGGGGACGCCGAAATCTGGGCGCTGTACGCTCTGCTGATGCATGTAGTTGACGATCAGGGACTGCTCGGTGCCGAGGCCAAGTCCTAACGAGGCGAGGACACCGCCCCGGTCGGAATAGACGTGGTCGCGATCGACAATATCCTGGCCGTTCCCCATGGCGATGAATCTTAGCGCCGTCGTGTCGTTGATCTGCTTGTTGATGTCCAGAATGCCGCGTCCGTAGGGGCCCGTCCCAGCCGAAGCCTCGAACGTTGATTGGTCGCCGAGATGAGCTTTCTTGCTCTCGATCTCGATGACGCCGCCCGTCGTGCCATTGCCGAAGCTCTGTGACGACGGACCCTTCAGCACCATGACGCTTTCGGTCGCGAAGCTGTCGCGCAGATAGGAACCAAAATCGCGTAGGCCGTCGACATACACGTCGCCAGAAGCGTCGAAGCCCCGGATGCGGAATTGGTCTCCATTGATGCCGCCATTGCCTTCTCCAGTGGCAACAGTGATTCCCGGCACATATTGAAGCACCTGATTGATCGTGGCCGCTTGCTGCTGCTCGATCACCAGGCGCGGTATGACGGTGACGGTCTGCGGCGTGCTCTGCAGAGAATCGGAAAGACGGCTGAGACCGGTGCTTCGCTGCAGCGAGTTTCCAGGCGAAAGAGTCGGAGCCGCAGCCTCTTGATGCGCTTCGGTCGGCTTGCTAGAGCGGCTGGGCGGAACGGGCCTCGCGGCCTGCTTCGAGCCCGCGTTCGAAGCTCGCCGCCGTTTGGCGGCGGGAGCGGCCACCTCGACCGGGGGAAGCGCTGCCGCCCCGTTCCCGGACGCCGGACCTGGTCGATCGTTTTGGCCCTCCGCCTTGGCGGCCGCGACGAACAGAAAGCCGTTTGCAAGGCTCGCTGCGGCCCCAAGTCCGGAAAGTGCTGGTCGTAAGGTTTGTATGATGGTCACAGAGCCCTCACTGAGCTTGATGATGTTGCGTTGGATGGTTTCGTGATGCGGCGCGAAATCGCTTCGATACGGCCGGCAAAATAATCAACAAGGCATCGGACGATCGACGTCGGAAGACCCCATCGCGAATCCGCGCCCCCATGACCTGGCGGCTGCATCGATCGCCTCCTGGCCCCGTCGATGTCCGAAGACGCGGCTGCTGTCTCGTGGACGGCGGAGGCATACGCTTGAACGTCGGCGGGATTGCCGGAAGCCGCCATGCGCTTAAGTGCTTCGAGGCCATGGCGGCGCAGGGCGAGTTCACTCCGCACCAGCAACAACGGCGCAATGCGCCGGCGAAAGCCGCTATCGCTGGCGGAGATCGCCCGTTCGAGCCAAACATCAGCACCGGCGGCGTCACCGCCGGCGTGCAGGATCGTGGCGAGGTTGTACTGGGCCCAGTGGTCACCAAGTGCAGCTGCACGGTTGTACCAATACAAGGCGCCTCTCGGATCGGCCGGCACGACCCAGCCTTCTTCAAGAAAGCGGGCAAGAGAATTCATTGCCTTGAGGTTCGCCTTGGAGGTGCCGCCTTCCGCTGCTGCCCGAAAGAGCTCGAAACTCCGCGGCCGATCCGCCGGATTTCCGCCGCGCATTAGCATTTGCGCCAAATTGACTTGACCCCAGACGTGGCCTGATGCTGCGGCCGCCTCGAAAAAACTCGTCGCGAGCTTCGGATCTGGCTCGACACCCCAGCCTCGTTCGTAGCACCGGCCGACCATATTTTGTCCGTCGGGATCCCCGGATTGGGCGGCGCGCTCGAACCAGACGAAGGCAGCCGCCGGATCACGCGCTACCCGCGTCCCGTCGAGGAGCAACTGGCCCCACACGATCTGTGCGGGAATGATATCGGCCTCGGCTGCTGCCCCGACCCAATGCGTCGCATCGTGGGGATTGCTGACGAGCAGGTCACGCAGTTGCGACTTGGTCAAACGCTGGGCGCGAATCTGCAGGACCGGTCGGGGCAGGGTTATTGAGGCATAGGGACTTGCCAGGCTTTCCGAGATTCGCTTGGGAATACGAGTGGGCAACAGGTCGTTCGGCATCGTGTTTCGCCATTTCGGGCAGGTCGTGATCCAGCGGAATGGCTACAGCAGGGTGGTGGGACGCCGCATCGTGCAATTCGGCCAGTCCATTGTTCAATTCAGCCACCGGACAAGAATTCGTCCAAAATGCCACTAAGGCCTGACTACGCCGTCGCACTAGCAGGTCGCCATGATTGTCTGTTTTGGTCAACGGTTTGGCGCCGCGGATGAATGCGCTGAGAGATCATCTCGACTATCGTCACTCGCCATGCTCACGCGGGTCTATCCTGCGCCAACTGCACTGATAGGACGATAATGCTGTTGAACGCCGCGACTTTTCCGATTGTAAGGCTCTCTTACGATCAGGGCCTTGCTGGAACGGCTGACGAGGCCTTCGCTGCCTTCGAAGCCCTGCTCGATCGTGGCACGCCGTTCGTCATCATAGGACAGGGGGCAAGCGCCGACATCGACAAACACGAGCACGATGTGGGTGAGCAGAGAAGGCTTGCGCTCTGGTCGAAGAAGCACAAACCGCGATTGCGCGAATTTGTAAAGGCCCTGATCTATGTTGAGCCCTCACGGGCGAAGCGGCTCGGCATGAGAGCCTTCCAGATCGTTTCCGAAAAGTTCTGGGGATATCCGATGCTGGTCGCCGCCTCGGAGGCAGAGGCGCTGGAGATGGCGCAAGCGCTGCTGAAGTCTCCATTGCGGCACGTGTTGGGACCAATCGGATCCCGAGCGGCCCAACAATCCCGGAGAACTCGCGATTTTGCGTAGCTGCCTCCGACTTCGACCGCAATGGCCTCAGTCGCGTAGCATACGTCCTGTTCGCCGCAATGATCGAGATGATGTGGAACCTAAGTGCACAACCAATAGTGATAGTGACCGATACGAGAACGGAACACGGCCTCAACCGAGCCGGCTGGCCGATGCGGCGTCTAGCGTCACCCAGCTCTCTGGCGGAACGATGGTGGTTCCTGGTTTGCTGCACGGCTCAAGCGAAGCTCTCGACCGCATGTACCGCCACGCGAATGGTGCGATGACCGGTGCTCCTCTCGCCGCGCGCAGAGCTTGAAGCTGATTGAGGCATTCGCGCGGCTCCTCAAGAGGGACATCTGCTAATGTTGGCTGAGCCGTGGCGTAGTCGAGTTGTTCTCCTGAATGTCACCCGCGGCGCGGCAGGGGAATCCTTCCTCGGAGACAGGCTTGAAAAGCCGACCTTTCTTTCAGTCTGCCGTTACGTCTTTGCAATGTCACAACTCGCTGTCGGCGACTTCGATCGAGCTTCGCTTCCGAACAAAGCCGCGGGCAGTCTCGAGCAGGCTGAGGTGAATCTGCTTCGCCAGTGGCAAGCATCTTCGCTCGAAGGACGGCTTTCCGGAGTTGACGTCGCTGTCTTGACTGGTTTGCCCTACCGGACGAGCCGTCACCAGCCCGGCGGGGGCGGTTGCTGCGTATCGGATCAGGCACGATGAAGCGATTGGATCGCGTGTTTCAGGACTTCGTGGATTCGATCGAGCTGGCGCGCACCGATATCGAGTTTGAGCGTGCGGCGGCGCGCACGGCGGTGTGCCTCGGCTTTCGTTGGTTTGCCTATCTAAGGATCGTCGAGGGGGCGCCGAGGCTGATCTCCTCCTACCCCAGATCGTGGTCAGGCCGCTATTTCGATCTGCACTATCAGCAGCTGGACCCGGTGATTCGCAGGGCCCGGCTGGACCATGACGTTTTCGGCTGGACGAGCGGCGCGGCAGCGCCGCCTGGTACAAAAGATCAGCTCAGGTTCTTTGAAGAGGCTGTTTCCTTTGGCATTCGCGGCGGCGTGACGATACCGATCCGTGGCGGCTTCGGTCGGATGGCGGCGTTTACGCTGGCCAGCGATGATCGTAGTTTGCATCCCGAGCGTTTGATTGCAACGTCGGCGCAGATCTTGCGTCTGGTCGGACTGCACTTCCACACGCATCTGGCGGCACGCCAGTTGGTGGCGGAAGTACCGCTGGTCGATCCGGTCCTCGCTCATCGCGAACGGCAATGCCTCGCTTGGGCGGCACGTGGCAAGACTGTCTCGGAGAGCGCTCTGCTGCTCGGAATCTCGCCCCGAACCGTGTCCTTTCACCTGGAGAATGCCAAGCGCAAGCTGGATGCGACCTCAATCGCGCAATGCGTCGCCGAGGCCATCCGTCGTCGCCTGCTGACGTAGGCGATTTCATCCAGATTTTCTGCTGCCTGAGCTTGCAGGGTCCAGTTTATCGCGGAGCATACGGGCGCCGGTGCGCAAAATAGCCAGCGGAGACGTACGCCTTGGCCAGCATCGCCGTCGGCAGAGACACCTCAGAGAACTTCCTCAGTGGCTTGGCGATCGATGAAAGCCGCCAAGCCCGTTCCGGCCGTTGCCCGGAATGAGTCGGCGCCTGTACCGCTCGGTATGCCGGCGCGCAAGTACGGCTGGCATTCGTTGGCTCGGCCCCAAGATCTCGTTAGATCAAACTTCTTCTAAGTTCGGTTCTGCCGGAGGCACCTGTTAAAAAACACAGGCGCTGCAAACCCCGGTTTCTGCTGTGGTGATTTGTCACCGATTCAACCGGAGGTCACCGTGCTTGCAACCGCTTTGAACCATCACGCTTTCGGACAGCATGTCAATCTGCTTGCCGACATGTATCGGCTACGCAGGCAGATCTTCAAAGACCGGCTCGATTGGTCGGTCGCGGTTTCCGGAGACATGGAAGTCGATCTCTTCGACGCTCTCAATCCAACCTATCTCCTGGTGCTGTCTGATGATGGCGCTGTGGTGGGCAGCGTCAGGCTGTTGCCAACGGTCGGGCCAAACATGCTCGCGGACACATTTCCTTTCTTGCTCGGCGATAGTCCAGTGCCGCGAAGTGACAAGGTCCTCGAAAGCTCGAGGTTCTGTGTAGATACACAGCGGGCTTCCCAACTTGCCGGCAACGGCATCAATCGCGCAACCATCATGTTGTTTGCGGCCATGATCGAACATCTTAGGGCCAAAAATGCCGACTGCATCGTGACGGTGACGGATGTTCGAATGGAGCGGATCCTGCGCCGAGCGGGGTGGCCTCTCGAGCGGCTAGGCGCACCATGCCGTGTCGGACAAACCACAGCTCTCGCAGGATATCTTCATGCCTCTGACGCGGCCCTTCACGCGCTCTACCAAGCCGCTGGCGTCCCTGGGCAGGTTTTGATTCCGGTCACGTCTATTCCTGCCGCAGCGTGACGTTGTGTGGTCGGACCTTTCCGGAGACGGCCGGAAGGTGACGCATGCTGGCAGATCCGAGGCAGAGCGTCGTCGTCATTCTGAATCCTGACTGGGCGAGGGCCGGCGGTCAGGAGGAGGATGCCGATAGGGAGAATTTCCCGCTTCTGGAGGCGGGGTGTCGGCTATTGGGCGTCACCCCGCTGGTCTTGGGCGACTGCAAGCCGCAAACGTCGGCCTCGGGCATGGGGCAAGTCTTTCAAATGATTCCGCTTGATGGGAACGTTCCTTGGAAGGACGAGCGGTTCGTCCAACGCATAGCGCAAGACGACTTTCGATTCCTGTATCTCGCGGGCGCCTGGCTCGAGGAGGATGTGCTTATGACAGCCCTGGAGGGCGCCGCGCGGGGCTACGATATACGCCTCCTGTCAGATCTGTCAGCCGCGAGGCGCGAAGCCGAACGGAGGCCGACGTTCGACCGTCTGGTGCTCCATGGCATGCTCGTGACGACTGTTCGCCAGACATTGCTCGAGTGGGCCGTTTGCCTCGGTGACAGCGGCCTGATTCAGGAAATCAGGCAATTGCTGAAGTAGAGCCGGCGGCCAGCCTCGCAGTCTTCTTGTTGGTCTCGTTCCATGCTGGGCGATCCTCTCCAAGACGATCCGCTGAGCTCTCCTCGAAAGAGGCGCGTCTCTGACGATCAGGCCGTCAGGCGGGGTTTTGGGATTTCCTTTCTAACATGGCGCCTCCCGCAAGCTGCCGCTTGCGGGCCGGGCTCTCGTAAACCGAGCCCGCTTTGCGGTCTCGGCCTTGCGGCTTCGATCCCTGGCGCAAACACGCCGTCCATGACCTGGGAGCCTAAGCTTCGTCGGTTAATCGATTGCACGTGACAGTCCTGATGACGTCGCGGAGACCGTTTGAGGCGATGCTTTGAGGAGCCGGCCGCAGGCGGCCGGCGCTTTTGATGAGCCCCGGAAGGCGGGGTGGGCGGCGCTCCCGCATAGCCCCGAACCGGCGGTCCGCAACCGCGCCTCGCCAGCGCACTCGAGGTCGCTCATGTGCTTGGCGCATTCCTCCGCTGACGCTCCGGCCGTTCCGGTGCGGTCCGCCTCTCGCGTTCGGGGCTTTCCGGTCGCTCTTCGCCGCCCACCCCGCTTTTCGGGGGCAGGGCGCGGAAGAGGAGCGAGCGGAGATCGTCATGCCCGACAGTTCAACACACCATCGCGCGGCCAAGCCGAAGGCAAGTCTCTACGAAGAAATCACCGCCCACATCGTGGCGGATCTGGAGGCGGGCATCTTCCCGTGGGTCCGGCCTTGGGGCACTGGTGGCGGCAGTCAGGCTTTCGCCCTGCCCAGAAATGCAGCCACGGGCAAACCCTATTCGGGAATCAACGTCCTGATCCTTTGGGGACGGCTGTTCGAGTGCAGCTTTGCCTCCTCGCGGTGGCTCACCTTTCGCCAAGCCTCGAGCCTCGGCGGGTCAGTGCGCAAGGGAGAGCACGGCGTCACCGTCTGCTATGCCGATCGCTTCGTTCCCAAATGCGAACAAGGAGAGACGGGGCGCACCTCTCAAGGCGGACAGGAAGCCGAAGGGGCGGCCATTCCATTCCTGCGGCGCTACACCGTCTTCAATGTCGATCAGTGCGACAACCTGCCGGACCATTGTCTTGCGGAAGCACCAGCCTTGCCCGAGCGAGAAATCGTGCCGCAAGCCGAAGCGCTCACCGTCGCAACACGCGCCAATATTCGCATCGGTGGCGCAAAGGCCTTCTACTCGCCATCGGAGGACGCCGTCCACGTCCCGCCACAGCCCGGCTTCTACGAGCAGATCAACTACTATCGAACGCTGTTTCACGAACTTGGGCATTGGACCGGCCACCCCTCGCGCTTGAACCGGGATCAATTGGGCGCATTTGGCACAAAGCTCTATGCCAACGAAGAGCTTATCGCGGAACTAACCGCAGCCTTCGTTTGCGCTGCGCTGACGATTAAGCCCACCGTCCGCCATGCCGATTACCTCGGCTCGTGGCTCAAGGTCCTTCGGGAAGACAGCCGCGCAATCTTCCGCGCCGCCAGCAAGGCCTCAAAGGCTGCCGACTTTCTGCTTGCCTTCGCAGAAGGCGGCGTGACCTCCGCAGCCGCGACACAGCCCGAGATTGGACCGTAACGACGGGTCGAACGGCGGCGCTCGCCTTCGCTCGCCCCGTGAACGGCCTCTCGATCGTCGGGCTCTTCGAAGAGGCCGCCCGCAATTGACGAGCCCACACTCAAGAAGGACTATAGACATGGAACTGCGCAACATCGCTCTTTGCAATCTCAGGATCGCAAACGTCAACGTCCGGCATAGCCGGAAAGCCCCTGATATCTCCGACATCCTGCCATCGGTCCGCGCGCGCGGCGTGCTGCAACCCTTGCTGGTCCGGCCCCAGGGCGATGCCTTCGAGATCGTCGCCGGCCGACGCCGTTTCTTTGCAGCAAGCAAGGTCGCCGAGGAGCAGGGGATGCCGACCGCAGATGTCCTGCTGCCTTGCGCGGTTACGGAATCTGGCAACGACGCCGACGCTCTGGAAGCGTCCCTGATCGAGAACGTGGCACGCGCCCCCATGGACGAACTGCAGGAATATGAGGCGTTCGCCAAGCTGTTGAAGCAAGGAAAGAGCGTCGCCGACATCGCCCAAACCTTCGGGCAGACCGAGCGCTATATCAAACAGCGCCTTGCGCTCGCCGGCCTCAACAGCGCGATCAAGGAGGCCTATCGGAACGGCGATATCGAGCCTGAGGAATTGCAACTGCTCGCCAGCGCCACACGCAGCCAGCAAAAGGACTGGGTCGCGGCGTTTGACGCGGAGAATGGTTCGGATGACGAAGCCGACGGCGCCCCAAGAGGCCACCAGTTGAAGCAATGGCTGTTCGGGAGCGAGCAGATCGCAACGACCGCTGCGCTGTTTCCGCTCGAAGCCTACAAGGCCGAGATCGTCACAGATCTCTTCGGCGACGCCAGCTATTTTGCAGATAGCGCAAGTTTCTGGGCGTTGCAGAACGCTGCCATTGCGAGCTTGAGAGACGACCTCGCGGCCAAAGGCTGGAAGGTCGCGGTGCTCGACAAAGGCACGCGCTTTCCGTCGTGGCAATTTGACGAGGTCCCCTTAGAGGACGGCGGCGAAGCCTTCATCGAGGTCCGCAATAACGGCGAGGTGGAGGTTCACGAAGGCTACCGAGCTTACGCGGACACTTGCAGCGGGGCCAACGCAGAGGAGGTCGGCGGCGCGCCGCAAGCCGCACGACCCGAACTTACCAAGGCCGCCGAGAACTACCTTGCCCTGCACCGGCATGCCATCGTCCGTGCGGAGCTGCTGGCTCACCCAGGCATCGCCCTGCGGCTCGCGGTCGCCCATATGATCGGCAGTTCACCGCTCTGGAGCGTCAAGCCTGACCCGCAGCGAGCGGACAAGGAGACGACCAGCCAAAGCCTAGCAGCAAGCCCGGCCCAATCGGCCCTCAATTCCGAACGGGACGCCATTCTCGAGCTCTTGCAGGTCGAGAAGAGTTATTACGGCACCGTCACGCGTGACAATGGCGATGCGTTCACTGCAGTGAGCCTCTTTGCCAGATTGCTGGCGCTGCCCGAGGGGGACGTGCTGCGGATCATGGCCCTTGTCATGGCCGAGACCTTGGCGGCTGGCTCGACCCTCTCGGAGGCCGCAGGGCTCGCGATCAAACCGGACGTGACACGGTGGTGGAAGCTGGAAGACGTCTTCCTCGATCTCCTCAAGGATCGAACTGCGATCAACGCATTGCTTTCCGAGATCGCAGGCAAGGCTGTTGCGGACGCCAATGTGTCGGAGCCCGGCAAGGTGCAGAAAAAGATCATCCGCGACTGCCTGAACGGCGAGGGAAGGGAGCGCGCCGACAGCTTCGTGCCGCGCTACATGACCTTCCCGATCGGCCATTACGACCCGAACAAGACCCTCGAAATCGCACGCGCGTTGGAGAATATTAACGCTCTGTTTACCTGAACTTCCATCGGACGATTCGGGCGCGGAACGGCCTTCCGCGCCCGAATTTTGCAGCGTCCGAGTCGCATCTGAGTCAATCCGGTGAACAGCAAATTCCGGGAATCGAGAAGCGGGCGACTCATCCTATAGCTCGATCCAGTTGAGGGCAGGGCACTGCATTTTGGAGTTCGCGATGATGAATCCATGCGAGCTGTTTCCCGAACCACAAGTGGTGAGGCTTAGCCGCATTTGCCTCGCGCAAGCCGTCGTTTGCCTCTCGGCCCTGGCCTGCAACGCAGTCCTGCTGACAAAGATCGTGCCGACCATGTTAGGCGGGCTCAACTGAACCCCGCCTTGCAGCTGGCGAGAAGGCTGAGGTGAAGGGGGCAGACCCCAAAGACTAAAGCCGGACCGTTCTGCGCGGTGGCGCGCTCACGATCCGGCTTCGCCGTTGGCACGATCCACTCTCACCAAGCAACCAAACAACTCACACGAGCTTCATGCTTGCGTGAGGCCAGAGCCTCTTGAGAGTGAACGCGACTGGTAGGAGGAAGACCTACTTCTTTTTCGCGGCCTTCTTCTTGGCTTTTTTCGCGGTTGCCTTCTTCGCCTTCTTCGCCATGAGCCCTCCGTCAATCCATCAAAGCTAAAGTGCAAACCGGGAATCGGCATACACAAAAAATAGTGTAACACGAACTCGCGAGATTGACATCGCGACCACTGAACGTCGCGCGCGACCTCACGTCTTTGAGTCTTGATGAGAGCAGAAGTGCTGCACGTGGAGGAGAGCACGGCTGCCGCGAGCAGCTCACGCGGCTGCCGCGTGGCGTCAGTCGGCGGGGATTCCAGATCAGAGCAAACACGACGTTATCATCCTGGGCCACCAGCGCGGCCGAGATTGACGTAGAGCTTGCGGACCGAACTCGACTGCGGCCAGTGACAGGCTCGCCCGGTTCTTCCGCATTCTGCCTCAATGGATGAATGCCGGCAGATCTCGGCGCCTTGCGTCAAGATCCGGAAGTCAGGATGGGTCTCGACGCTCTTTTTACGTTCCAGGATGACGTCGATGCAGGCCAGTATGCAGACACAAATGGGCTGGCCCGTGTGGCTGCCGCATCATCTCGTGCCGCCGATCGGGGGGCTTGTCCTCATCTGCCGTTAGCGGGTCCCATCCCCTCATGCGTGGCGAAGAGACCTATGGGAAGCGCTCCGCCTGCCAAAACCCTCGTCGCCAGCTTTTTTCCCCGCCGGACGAAAAAGTCCGGCTCCTCGCGCCCGCTTCGCTCCAAAAAAGCCGTCGGCTCAGGTGCTCCGCGTGCGCTGCGCCCCGAAGACGGGTTCGAAGGCGTTTCGCTTCCCATCACGGTCTCGCCATCGCGAGGGGATCGGCTCCTCGCGGAACCACAGAAGAGGACAAGACCATGACCGCCATCGGATACGTCACCAAGAACGACAACGGCAGCTACAAGGGCCAGCTCAAGACCGTCTCCATCCGGGCCGAGATCGACATCATCCCGAACCGCGACAAGAGCGCCGAGACCCATCCAGACTTCCGCGTCTTCACCCAAGGCGTCGAGATCGGGGCAGGCTGGATCCGCCGCGGAGAGAACAGCCGCAAGGACTATGTGAGCCTGTCGCTGGCAGCGCCCGAGTTCGGCCCGCGCAAGCTCTACGCCAATCTCGGCCGCGCCGCCGGCCAGGACGACGACAGCGTGTTCGCCCTGATCTGGAATCCGGCGGACTGACTGCCCCTCGGCCCCCGCGAGAGCTGCTCGCGGGGGCCGTGCTCCTGCCTCATTTGGACAGAACCATTCAAAGTTGTATGAGGGCTTTTCGGAGGGGGCGCCTGTTGAACCGGTCGGTGAATTCCAAGCAAGGCGAAGACAGCGATCACGCCACCTGCTGCTCGCCCTCTAGCTATGATGGAGGCGATTGGGCGTGGGAGTTCTTGCGGCGGAACGCCGACTATGTCGCCGACTGGCGGAGCAGCGTACCCCAGCACTTGCCGTACATCACGCTGAACGAGGGCACGAAGCTGTTGCGGCTCAGGCGGCGGTTTCCGCAAGCCGAGAAGTGGGGGCTCTACGCATTCGCAGATCCAAGACTCTGCGCTCACCAGACACCCGCATTCTGGCACGCGAATGCTCTGAAACGGGTGGTGCGCCTCAATGCGAGGAAGCCGAACGAGGCCGAAGCGAACGTCCGGCGGCTGACTGATTTCAACGCCCAGCGGCATGCGGTGATCGGCGTGGACGGGGTCCCACTGGTCGTCATGAAGCGCAATGGCGTCCGTGTTCCCGTCGAAATCCACGGCCTTTCGGTGCTGACAGCGGCGTTCACGCCCGTTTACGAGCTGCACGATCTCGACGATCTCACAGCCCAGGCCGAGCTTTTACGGCGTCTGCAGCGCTTCACCGACGCGGACTTTAGAGCGGTTCAAAAACCGTCCTTTGCTGCTGACGAGCGCCTCCAGCAGGCTCTGATCGCGCTCGACGAGAGCCTCAAAGGCAAGACATATCGACAGATCGCAATTGCGATCTTCGGGGAGAAGAAAGTCACTGAGGAATGGCACAGTCATAGTCAATTCTTGCGCGATCGCACGCGACGCCTCGTCGCCAAGGGCACCGAATTGATGAAAGGTGGTTACCGCGACCTTTTGGCCTGATCAGATTTTTTCCTTTTCCTTTGACGAACTTTGCCTGCGCGGTATGGCGAAAGCTCGCCCGCCATTTTCGCCACTCCACAAAGTGCCCCTGATCGGACGACGCTTCTTCTTGCACCTCTTGGTTGTATGGGGTGCGGGAAGGAAAGCTGGATGACGACGAAAGCTGACGACAAGGAGCCGGACAAACCGTTCCTCAACACTGTGGAGGCCGCCGCCTGGCTCAGGCTCACCAAGAATACCCTGGAAAAGATGCGGGTCCAGGGCAGGGGACCGGCCTACCGCAAGCACGGACGCTATGTCCGCTATCACATCGAAGACCTCGTCGAATGGTCGCATGCGAGCAAGAGGAGGTCGACCTCCGATGCCGATTGATCGCACGAGACTTTGGCGCCAGACCTCCACGCTCTCGGCCATGTGCGCCGGCATCATCACGCTCCTGATGTCGTCCGCCCCCGCGGTGCCGCTGCTGATCTACAACGCCACTGGCAGTGCGCCGCTCGGCTTCTACTATGTGGAGCCGAGGCTTCCGGCGCGCGGCGAGCTCGCCGTCTTTAAGCCACCTCCCGGGATCGAGATCCTGATCATCGCGCACGAGATCCTGCCCACGCCCGTGCCGCTCCTGAAGCGGGTCGAGGCGACAGGCGGAGACGAAATCTGCCGTGCTAAGGATCCGATCGGTACGATCTCCATCAACGGAAAAGTCGTTGCCGAGGTGCTCAAGAAAGACCGGCAGGGGCGGCCTCTGCCGGTCTGGGAGGGCTGCATGCGGCTCGTGGAGGGGGAATTTTTCCTGCTGCAGCCCCACCCAAATTCCTTCGACTCGCGGTACTTCGGGCCGGTGCTTCGCTGCGATATCCTGGGCGTCGCACGTCCGCTCTGGACATGGAATCCGGATATGTGAGCGGTTGGTTTACGGGCGCGCGTCTGCAACAAGGCGCGTGCCCGTCGTACTTCTTGATCGGCTCGAGCCCGTTCGGCAGCACCTGCGTCGGCCCTGTTGGGTAAGGTCTCCCAGCACAGGGCTTATAAAACCTCCACGACGAGCGACCGGATCGAGACGTTGATCGCCACGTCCTCGATCTCGCTCGCTCGTGCGCGGGTTGGCACGCGTAAGCCGCTTTTCTCTTGAATGGGGGACTTGAGGGGCGCTGCCCCGTCACCCCCGCAAGACCTTCTTTCGTCCTCCGGTGCAGCAAGTCGGTCGCACGTCGCAGCTCACGCTGCTCGGTGCAACCGCGTTGCGCACCATCGGATGCGCGCCGGCAAAGCCGGCGCCGAAACAAGCTCTTGCCCCCCGAAGCCCCGGTCTCGCCGACGGGCAGGCGGCATGGCGAAGGCCATGCGCGCCGCGCCGATCAAACGCCCAGCAAGGGCCCACAAGCGAGACATCACGATGGCAAAACTGACGAAGGCGGAGGCCAAGGCACATGCCGAGGCTGTCGAACTGCTCAAGAAGGACGTCCTTACCTACGATGAGCGTGTGTTTGTGCTCGACAATTGGCACGAGGGCGCAAGCCACATCAACGGATCGGCGGGCGCGTTCTTTACCCCTACGGGCCTTGCCGGAGACTTCGCAATCGATGCTTACGGCGGCCTAACCATTGACCTTTGCGCCGGCATTGGCGCGCTTGCATTCCATGTCTATTGGCGAGCACACTACGCGCGCAGCCAGGACGAACCACAGAAAGAGATCGTCTGTCTCGAGCGTAATCCTTCCTATATCGAGGTCGGCCGCAAGGTGTTGCCGGAAGCCAAATGGATTTGCGCTGATGTGTTCGATCTGGACTTGCCGAGCCTCGGTCATTTCGGCTGCGCGATCGCAAATCCTCCGTTCGGAGCCACTCCCAGGATCGGAAGCGGACCGCGCTACACGGGGCGGTCTTTTGAGTTTCACGTGATCGATATCGCCTCTGATATCGCCGATTATGGCGCGTTTATCATCCCGCAGGCGTCTGCGCCGTTCCAGTATAGCGGCGTGCAGTGCTACCGCGAACGCAAGAGCGCGGACTATCTCAAGTTCAATGAACAGACCGGAATTCATCTTGAAGCCGGCTGCGGCGTGGACTGCTCTTTCTATCGTGACACATGGAAGGGCGTCGCGCCCAATGTCGAAATCGTCTGCGCCAACTTCGAGGAAATCCCTCGCAACAAGGCTCGATCTTCGGCCGAGCCGGAGGCCGAGCTCCGCGCGCTGTGGAGCAAAAACGGCGTTCCGGTGGAGCGGCAGGACGCGATAATTCGCGAGGTTGAGGCCAAAGCGAGGGGCGGAATTCGGTTTGACGAACGCCCCGTCCAGGCGGACTTGTTCACTGATCTTGGGCCTTCTGCACCCAAGCGCCGACGGTCTTTGCGGCGAATTTCGTCTTGCAAATTGCCTGAGCGAGCCAGGCTGCGGCCTGGTTCACTCGGTCGATCTCCGTGCGGCTGATGAAGTTCAGCGCTCGTCGGTACAGCCCAAAGGTCCGTTGTAGAGCGCGGCCATTTTTCATTCAGACGCGGACCACCTTTGACCTGTAAGCGTCCGGCGGCTGCACATCGGGTAGCTCGTGATATCAGCCGTTAGCTTCCAGGTTCGCGGGCACCCCGCGGCGGACATTTGGCGTGCATTCGAAACGCTGCAACACGATCATGACGCTAAGACTTTCGAGTTTGCTACTAAAGGATCTTCGCTCACGGGGGCAAGAATTCGCGGTGCTGATGGCAATACGGGCGATGCCTTCGGCCCGCGCTCTACTCGTCGCTTCGCTCCTCACCGAGCCACCCTACGGGTGTCTCGGCCCTTCGGGTAACGATCGCTATCGCGAGCGCGCGCGAACAGTGGGGCTTCACAAGTCAACTGCCAAGTCACGGCGGCTCTTTGGCTAGGAAAGCAAAAAATCGGGAGGGCAAGATAAAAGCACTGGCGCTACAGAGCGCCTAAGCCGTTGTCTGCACATCCAAGATTTGGCGCCGCCTAGGTCCTCGCTATCACCACGGTCGATCGAACACATTGGCATTTCTGTGCAATTGCGTCTGCGTCTTGGCGGACACTCACTGGCTTCACATATCGCGGGCTCATTCAAACGTCGGATGCAGGCCATGCGAGAAATCGACGACGAATTCGACGTGAAGCTCGGACCGATCGGCAACCGCAGAGCCAAGAGGGCGACCGGCTATCTTCGACGCGTCCGGCAGGAGGCGGCCAAGGCTGGCCTCAGAGAGCGGGCAGGTTCGTCGTTCACCGGCGGCCGCATTGGCCGCGGCCGGGCCCAAGGTGCGATGTTGGCCGAGCGCGGACGAAGCCGGGGCCAACGCCGTGTCGTGGTGAAGGCACGGATCGTGCGGATCAAGTCAGACGGCCTAGGTGCCGTGCGAGCTCATCTGCGATACGTCCAACGGGATGGCGTCACACGCGAAGCCGAGCCAGGGGAGCTTTATGACGCCAGCAATGATCGTGCCGATGGCAAGAGCTTTACGGAACGCAGCGCCGGCGATCGCCACCAGTTCCGGTTCATCGTGGCGCCGGAGGACAGCGCGGAGCTGGCGGACCTGAAGCCGTTCGTCCGCGATCTCATGCGGCAGATGGAGCAGGATCTCGGAACCAGGCTCGACTGGGTCGCTGCCGATCATTTCAACACCGGCCATCCCCATACCCACATCGTTCTGCGCGGCAAGGATGGCGAAGGGAACGACCTCGTCATCGCGCGCGACTATATCGCTCATGGCTTTCGGTCGCGAGCAGCCGAGCTCATCACGCGAGAGCTTGGCCCTGAAACGGAGATCGAGGTCGCCCGCAAGCTTCAGCAGGAGATCACGGCCGAGCGGCTGACGCGACTGGACAGGAGCATTCTGCGAGATGCCGGGGACGGAGTACTTGAGTTGGGTGCGCTGTCTGGACGGGAGCCCGCTTGGCAAACGGCGCGGATCGGACGGTTACGAACCCTGGAGCGGATGGGATTGGCCGAGGAAGCCGAACCGGGACGTTGGCAGATCGACCCTGAGCTCGAGCCAAAGCTTAGGCGCATGGGGGAACGCGGCGACATCATCAAGACCATGCATCGCGAGATGGCTGCGGCAGGAGTTAGGCGGGCGGCAAGCGACTATGCGATCTTCGAACCGGAAGGCGGCGCTCGTCGCCTGGTTGGGCGGGTCATTGGCGAGGGATTTGCGGACGAACTGACGGAGCGTCGTTATGTCGTGATCGACGGAGTGGACGGGCGGACGCACTATGCCGAGATCGGTACCCTTCGGGCCAACGAAGAGGCGCCCGTTCGTAACACGATCCTGGAGCTCCGCGCGCGCGTCGCGGAGCCGCGCGCAATGGATCGCACGATCGCTAGCGTCGCGGCCCGCCATGGCGGCAGCTACAGCGACCGCTTGCATCGGGAATTCGACCCACAAGCATCGGGCGAATTTGTCGGAACTCACATGCGGCGCCTGGAGGCGATGCGGCGCGAAGGGTTGGTCGGGCGGCTCGACGATGGCAGTTGGAGCGTGGGACGGGATTATCTGGATCGGGCGCTCCAGTACGAGAAACTCCAGCAAACACACAATCCGGTGCGGGTCGCGGTGCTGTCATGGCAACGGCTCGAGGATCTGCCGCAGGCGCTGGGTACCACCTGGCTCGATCGCAAGCTTGTTGGGAAAGAGCCCGATGAGCTCGCATCGACCGGCTTTGGGGCGGAGGTGGAGACGGCGCTCCGAACAAGACGGCAATGGCTGATCGAACAGGGACTGGCGCGAGAGGAAGGCGGCCAGATGCGTTTTGCCCGGAACATGCTCGAGACGCTCAAGACGCGCGAGCTGGCAAGGACTGCGGCCGACATATCCGCGCGCACCGGCCTTGAACATGTCGACGTCAAGGCCGGCGACAAGATCGAGGGCGTCTACCGGCGCATGCTGACGCTGAACAGCGGGCGGTTCGCCCTGATCGAGCGGTCCCATGAGTTCGCGCTGGTGCCGTGGCGGCCGGTGCTGGAGCGAGCGCGCGGGCAATTGGTCACCGGGGAGGTGGGCGGAGAGGGCATATCCTGGGCGATCGGCATCAAGCGCGGCATCGGTCGATGAGGCCGATAATGTAGCGGAGATTTCTATGCTCCAGTCGCAGTGCGGCGGAGCCGTCGCCGCCTCAACTCATCGGCTTTCGACGGTGATCCTGGCCCTTCCGGTACTGCCGATCCAGTCGGCGAGGTAAGATTCATAGCCCCACCAGCCGAGCATGGGCTTGTTCAGATAGACGAAAAGCTCGCCGTCGCGACTTGGTGTGAGAACTTCGGCAAGCTGCTCGGAATCATCGGGTATCGCATACTCGACATCGTTGGCCCGAACGTCATCGTTCTGGTTGGGTGGCGCGCGGTCGAGGAAATCCTCCTCGTTACCCCTCGCACCGATGCGAAAAATGATGCTTCCCCATGGGCGGTCGAACGTGTGGCGGAACGGATAGAGCAAGGCCATCGTCGCTGCCTTGAAGAACGGCAGACGGCCTATCGGCTGTCCGCCCATATAGGACTCTTCGCCGAAGAAGCTCCACTTGCCGGATGGCGGCTTCGTCTCGGGAGTAGGGAGCCGCTGAACGACAATTCGATAGTTCTTGCCCGTCTTGACGAAGACGCCGGTCGAAATGCAGATATTGTTCGGTGAATTGGTGGCCGAAGGCGATGCGTCGAAGAGCACCTCCGTCTGTTGCTTCTTCTTGCCCTTTTCTGTCCCGCTGGCCAGCCCGGTCGTCTCGGTGCAGAAGCTGCCGAAGCCGTCGCGGATGTTGAAGAGGTAATGGCTGCCAAATGCAACGGCCATGTACAGGATCGCAATCGCGGACAGCGCCGGGGCTAGGTAGAACTTAAATCCTCGAAGCAGCGCCTGATATGATTTTGATTGCCGAAGCTTTCTGACAGCCACGCCGGGGAGGAAATAGAACACGAGGAATGCGCCGAGAACGGCACGAACTGGCTGCGCCGTATAGGTCAGCAGAACGTCCTCGTAAGTCGCGGGCAGACGCAGCGAGCTGAGCAGCGGGCGCTCGAATTCCGGGTACAGAAACAGATAGAGAATGCTGCCAGCGAAGAGGATGGTCAGCAAGGGCGAGGCGACTTTAGGGATTTTCGGTTCGTCGGGCTTGTTGCTGTCCGGTAAGAACCGCGTCCACAAGATTCTCATGCTGTCATTGATCGAACCTTTCAGCCTGGCACTTACCGAGATGAGGAACGCGACAAGCGAGGCCCAGATGACGAACCATGCCGGATCCCGTGCGTAGGCGTCGATCCAGCGCGAGGCCATACCTGGCAGGAAATTGCCAATGATCCGGATGGTATCCGACAGGAATCGAAAGGAGGTGCGGAGCTCCTGGAACGGGTAGCTGTCCCTGAACAAGGGATAGAGCAGGAGATAGCCGGTGACGAACACCGTCAGAAAGTAGATTGCCCGGCGACGCCAGACGATGTCCCAGATGTTTTCTTGCTCCTTGTGCCGGTCTCTCGAGGGCTTTCCTTCAGAAACGGCTGAATCATTCGGCTCGATCGTTACTAAGGTATTGGAGATCATTGGCCCCGACGGCCAATAATTGACATACGGGTCGGTCGAGCGCACAACCTCGTACTCTTTGGGGAAGCCGATCGGCGCATAGAAATGCGCGCCAAGCTTGATCCTGCCAAACACCGCTTCATGGATCTTCGGGACCGGTTTGGGATTTGGCGTGCCGTCGGTCGCGGTGGTTGCGGGCATCGCATCATAGAAGTCCTGGATCTTTCGAGGACTGTAGCGGTAATAGCCGCCAAGCCCGCTACGGGAGTCGTAGAGCCTGCCGTCTTTGTCCTTTGCGGACTCGGTGCTTATGAGCGCGTCGGGCTCGGCGTCGGGCATGTCCTTGAAAACGAGGCCGGCCTGCTTGGCCTCGGACATCATCCAGGCCAGCGAAATGTTTGCGAGAGAATCGTCCGGATAGCCACCGCCGACGTTGGAGTGAACACCGGTGAACCAGACCTGCAGCAGCCGCTCACCATCGGATTGGCGGATTGAGCCGCTCGCCTGCGTATTGGTCGTATCTTCATCCCAAAGGACGGGGTGGAATGTTGCGCGCTCATCGTCGATTGCCAGCGCATGCCGCGCCTTGCGGATTTTGGGATTGAAGTGCTTGTTCGGTAGCTCCAGCGGCCAAAGCCAATCGTTGACGCCGCGCGTCATTTCGTCGATCGGCAGACCGTAGGCTGCAACCGTGTCCCACACGCCCACGAATTCGATAGAGTCGACCACGCGTTCGCATGGCGTATAAAATCGCTTGTCGAGCCAGGATCGGACCAGGCGAAATGGGTACTGAAGATTCCAGACCGGATATTTGTCGTGACGATAGGCGCGATAGGCCGCGCGTGCCTTCCGATCCAGTTCTGCCTCGTTTGCGAACTTGACGAGCCCCTGATTGAGCACCAAGCCAACAACGATCCGGACGGTAAAAGCACCGCGGCTAAAGCCAAAGGCATAGATCTTGTCGCCGTCCCGGTAATTGCGGCAAAGGAATTTGTAGAGATTGATGACGTTGCGCTTCAGGCCATAGCCGAACGCACCGCCGAGGATGGCCAGCGGCTTGAACGATGATGTGCCGACACCATCATCGTAGATTGCGATCTGGTCGGAGGTCTTGAGATCGAGCGACTGAAAGGTCCGCCAGACGTTGGTTCGCCAAACCTTGCCGGCTGCGTTGCCCGTGCCATCCGATAGGAGAACGATATTCTTGGACATCGGCTTCCTCCAGTGAGCAGGGGTCAGCAATTGATCAAGAGCAATTACAATTACCGGCTCATACGGGTCGGCCCGGCGGAAAAAAGAACAACAGCAGGTTCAGCGCACCAAGGAATGCGAACTGGCCAATAGCCATTGTCACCGTCGCGAGCTTGAGAGCGGTGAGCGCAGCGAGTACTCGGAACGAGTCAGGAGTGAGCCGGATCCACAACTTCAAAGTTGCCGCGAGGCCGGTATCTTCCGCAAGATCCGCCACCATGTAGAAGGTGGGGAGAATCCACCAGATCCACGTCGGAACGGCAGAAAGGAAGCCTAGCCGGTCAGCGAGCGAGGTGGATGCAAAGCCAAGAAATATACCAAGGCAAATCAGGAAGAGGATGTCGAGGGGGAATAGGACGGGAAAGACATATCCGCGGATCGCCTTTGCATGCGTACTGTCCGCAAGCCAGCGAGCGAGAGTTGTTTCGCTCAGAACTTCGGTCTGAGAGGGGATATACTTGAGCCGCTCGAGAAATCGCTCCGCGACGTCCTCGCCATATCGTGGCGCGATAAGAAACTTCGGCGCAAGAGTCAACGCAAGCGTCAGTCCGAACAGAACAAGGATCGTTCGCACAAATATACCCCTGTCAAAAATCACTTCTCGAGATCGAAGCCGCTCTCGCCCGTAAACAAACCTTCCGGGTACCTTCTGAGGGGCGGATCGGTCCCTAGCCTCAATGTAATTTATCGATATTGTCACACTTTCAAGTTGCTTGGCTAGATCAATGCAGCTTTTCCCCAGAACCCAGGTGGGCGCGCTACATCTGATCGGTGGCAGGGAGTACCTGATCAGGCGGTAGGTCCTGTTCCCCAGCCTCCGGCCGGGTAGGGATCATGATGGGCCGTCGCTGGTCGGGCGATGTGTTGCACGTCCTGGCGCAACGGCGCTTAGGGACACGAGGGAATAGCTCGTACTCCTCCCGCCGCCCTCGTCCTTGACGAGGATACCCTGATTGACGAGACCTTGGATGTCGCGCAGGGCGGTATCAGGCGAGCACTTTTCAATCGTGGCCCATTTGCTCGATGTCAGTTTGCCTTCGAACCCGTCCAGCAGACGGTTCAGCATATCGCGCTGCCGCTCGTTGATTTGAGCCGTGGAGTGCCGCTTCCAGACGTCGGCTTTTTCGAGCACGGCTGCGAGAGTAGTCTCGGCGCCACTGAAGGCGCGGTCGAGACAGCCCAGGAACCACTCAAGCCAGGATGTGATGTTGAGATCGCCTTTCTGCGTGGTCTCCAGCAAGTCGTAGTAGGTCTTCCGCTCGCTCCGTATCTGAGCCGACATGCTGTAGAAGCGTTGCGGTATCCCTTCGGAGCGGGCAAGCGACATGTCGGCGATGGCACGCGCGATACGTCCATTGCCGTCCTCGAACGGGTGGATGGTCACAAACCAGAGATGCGCGATCGCAGCCTTGATGAGTGGGTCGATGTTCTCTTCGGTATTGTACCAGTCGAGAAATGCGGTCATTTCGGCATCGAGCTTGTCGGCAGTCGGTGCTTCGTAGTGCACGCGCTCACGTCCATAGTCACCAGAGACGACCTGCATCGGTCCTGACGAGGCATTGCGCCAGGCCCCCACAGTGATCTTCTTCATGTTGCTGCGGCCGGTCGGAAACAGCGATGCATGCCAGCCAAACAACCTTTCCGCCGTGAGCTCGGCTTTGAACTTCTGAGTAGCGTCGAGCATCATCTCGACAACACCCTCGACATTGCGATCGGCTGCTGGCAGAGCGCCTGCGTCCATGCCGAGGCGACGCGCCAGTGAAGAGCGCACCGCGTCCTTGTCGAGTTTTTCCCCCTCGATTTCGCTGGACTTGAGGACTTCCTCGGTCAGGCTCGTGAGGACAGCCTCCTCCTGCTGGGGGAAGCCGAGCGCCTGCATCCGACCGATGAGCTGGCCCTGGCGCAGCCGCACGGCCGCGAGCTGCTTCGCCAGGGCGTCGCCATCCCAGGAAAAGTGAGGCCAATCAGGTAGTTGGTGGATATAGTCCGGCATTCCCCGCACTCCTTGCGGAGAATATGGCAGCTTTTCCCCGCAACCGCAAGGTTAATTACCGCAAAATATGCGGAGAATGGCGCCGGTATTCTCCGCATCGGACCGGACCCGCCAGCCCGAAACAGGATCCGTTGGAGCTTCCGCCTGACGCCCTTTGAACTTCGACCAGGGCCATCTAAGTCGCCGACGGATGGCGCGGGGTGCTGTCTGCATCGCCACAGACTTCAGCCGAGGGCTGCGCGCGAGTTCGCGCGCTTATACTCATTTCGCGAAGTGAGTATAACGCTCCTTGTTTTAGATAATCGGTCGATGCGCACCGTCGAACATTGCGATCGAGTAGGGCGGTCGATTCGTTCTCTCTCAATCGGTACCGGCTCGTGCGCGGCGCACATCGAAGCGAGCTCGATAATTGATCCAGCTTGATCACGCCGTTCACAGTCTATTGAGCAGCTTCCTCAAAGACGCCGAGATTGGCGCATCAACGATCTCGCATCGATAGGCTTGATCGACACGGATCTCGTTGCCGCAACCGATTTTTATTCAGGTTGAATGCGAAGGCGTCTGCCGCTTTTCATCTCGCCGCGCTCGTTCGCGAGAGTTAAGTGGGGCAGAAAATGTTTCCGGCGAAAATCTATGTCGGCCAGATCGCCGTCGTGCTCGGCATCGTTGCCCTCTCGACATGGGGGGCAACGCAATGGACTGCCGCAGCTCTCGGCTATCAGCAGCGCCTCGGCGAACCCTGGTTCTTGATTGTCGGCTATCGCGTTTATCTGCCCTGGCGGTTGTTCGAATGGTGGTTTGCCTATGAGGCTTATGCGCCCGAGGTGTTCGAGGAGGGTGGAGCGATTGCTGCAGCTGGCGGCATCGCAGGCGCGCTCTTTGCGATCGTCAATTCGGTGTGGCGCGCGCGCCAGAGCCAGTTGGTGACGACTTATGGTTCGGCACGATGGGCCACGCCAAAGGAAATCAAGACGGCCGGCCTGTTCGCGTCCAAGGGCGTTTTCCTGGGCCGCCTCGAGAGCTACTACCTGCGCCACGACGGACCGGAGCATGTCATGTGCTTTGCGCCGACCCGGTCGGGCAAGGGCGTCGGGCTGGTCTTGCCTACATTGCTGTCGTGGACGTCGTCGGCGGTGGTGCACGACATCAAGGGCGAAAATTGGGAATTGACCTCCGGCTGGCGTTCGACGTTCTCGCATTGCCTCCTATTCAATCCCACGGACGAGCGGAGCGCCCGCTACAATCCGCTGCTCGAAGTGCGCAAAGGAGCGGCCGAAGTTCGCGATGTCCAGAACATAGCCGACATCCTGGTCGATCCCGAAGGGGCGCTTGAACGCCGCACTCATTGGGAAAAGACCAGTCATTCCCTGCTGGTCGGCGTCATCCTTCACGTCCTTTACGCAGAAGAGAGGAAGACGCTCACCCGCGTCACCGAGATCCTAGCCGACCCAGCGCAGTCCTTCGAGAAGACGCTCAGGATCATGCTGGCGACCAATCACCTCGGCACGGAGGCGGAGCCGAAGGTCCACCCCGTCGTCGCCGCGACCGCACGAGAGCTGCTCAATAAGTCCGAAAACGAACGCTCCGGCGTCCTGTCGACCGCCGTGAGCTTTCTCGGGCTCTACCGCGATCCCGTCGTCAGCCGAAACACCGAATCCTGTGATTGGCGCATCGCTGACCTCGTGAATGCCGAGAAGCCCGTCACGCTCTATCTCGTCGTTCCGCCGTCGGACATTAGCCGCACCAAGCCACTGATCAGGCTGATCCTCAACCAGATCGGCCGCCGGCTGACCGAGACGTTGAATACCAAGGCAGGTGACCCCAGGCACCGCCAGCTCCTGATGATGCTGGATGAGTTTCCCGCGCTCGGCCGGCTCGACTTCTTCGAAAGCGCGCTCGCATTCATGGCCGGCTATGGCATCCGCGCCTATCTGATCGCGCAGTCGCTCAACCAGATTGCAAAAGCCTACGGCGAGAACAACGCGATCCTGGACAATTGCCATGTCCGCATTGCCTTCGCCGCCAATGATGAGCGCACCGCCAAGCGAATCTCGGATGCGCTGGGCACCGCCACGGAGCTACGTGCACAGCGCAACTATGCCGGCCATCGGCTGGCTCCCTGGCTCGGGCATGTCATGGTCAGCCGCCAGGAGACCGCGCGTCCTTTGCTGACCCCAGGCGAAGTGATGCAGCTGCCGCCCGACCAGGCCATCGTGCTGGTCTCGGGGCTGGCGCCAGTCCGCGCCATCAAGCTGCGGCACTATGAGGACGCAAACTTCGTCAGCCGTCTGCGCAAGCCTCCCTCCTTGGTAGGCGATGCGTACGTCGATCGGCCGCCAGCCCGCAGCGACGATTGGCGCGGCGAGGTGCGCTCCACCGATCTTCGCCTTGCGACCCTGCCGTATCGCGAGCTCATGCAGACGGGCGGGGAGGAAGGCGGCCTCAAGCAGCAGTTGGCGTTGTTCGACGAGGCCGCACCCGCCGCGAACGAGCCGCGCGCCTTCGAGGAGCGATTGCTCGACGACGAGACCGACGTCGCCGCCGACCGCAATCAGATGCAGCAGGCAGCAGGCGCGTCAAGCACCGTACGCCGCGCCCATGCCGTCACCCGCGACGACGACGACCTTCTTCCCTCGTTCTGAAAGCATCCCTGATGAAACCGAAACTGTCGGCCTATGTTTCTGAAAGTGTGGCGCAGCGGCTCGAGCTCGCCGCCAAGCGTCCTGGAGCCAATAAATCGGCCATCGTCGATGCTGCGCTGGATCGCTTCCTCAACCCCGAGCGCGATGCCAGCGGCGATGCGGCGCTGATCCGAAGGCTCGATCGCATGAGCCGTCAGCTCGATCGAGCCGATCGCGATCTATCGGTGATGGCGGAGACCATCGCGCTCTTTGTCCGTTACTACTTGACCATCACCCCGCCGCTGCCGTCCCAGGATCAGGATGCAGCGCGAGCGCTTGGCCGCGAGCGGTTCGAGATGTTTGTCGCACAGGTCGGCAAACGCGTCGCCTCCGGCGGCCGGCTTGTCGCCGACGTCATGGACCGCGTCAGCGCCGTCAAGCCGGATCTCTTCATGCGGAATATCGAGGAGGGCGCCCCTCTGGGCGCTGCTCAACCTAGCGATACTGGATCCCGCGCGCAGAGCGCGGCGGGTGAGCCGCCGGAGCATTCTCCGGCAGGGCGAGAGGAGATCGGCAATGTCTGATCTCCTCTCGCCAGAAACCCGCGAACGACGCCGGGGCATGCTGCGGACCGCGATGGGCCCCGCAATTGCCCTCGCTCTGGAAGAGCCTGATGTCGTCGAGGTCATGGTCAATCCCGATGGAAGGCTTTGGCTTGATAGGCACGCGACGGGCCGCGCCGATACCGGCGTTGTCCTCACGCCGCAGGAGTCGGAACGGATCATCCGGCTTGTTGCCAGCCACGTGCGGGCGGAAGCGAGCGGCTCGTCGCCAATCGTCTCGGCGGAACTCCCCGAGACAGGTGAACGCTTTGAAGGCGTCTTGCCGCCGGTCTCGCTCGCGCCTTGCTTTGCGATCCGCAAGCCGGCAACGACCACGTTCCGCCTGTCCGACTACGTTAAGGCGCAGATTGCCTCGCCGTTGATGGCAAAGGTGCTGACATCAGCGGTCACCGAGGCGCGCAGCATCCTAGTCGCCGGCGGCACCGGGTCCGGCAAGACGACGCTTGCCAATGCGCTTCTTGCCGAGATCGCCGGGCTCGAGGAGAGGGTGGTCATTATCGAAGACACCCGCGAGCTGCGCTGCGATGCCAAGGATGCCGTGACGCTCCGAACCAAGCCGGGTGTGGCGAGCCTTGCCGATCTTGTCCGCTCCACACTGCGCCTGCGGCCCGACCGCATCATCGTCGGTGAGGTCAGGGGCGCCGAAGCCCTCGACATGCTGAAAGCCTGGAATACCGGTCACCCCGGTGGGATTGCCACTGTTCATGCCAACTCGGCCCGAGCTGCGCTCTACCGGATCGAACAGCTCATCCAGGAAGCAGTCG
This sequence comes from Bradyrhizobium sp. NC92, assembly GCF_025200865.1. Classification (NCBI taxonomy): domain Bacteria; kingdom Pseudomonadati; phylum Pseudomonadota; class Alphaproteobacteria; order Hyphomicrobiales; family Nitrobacteraceae; genus Bradyrhizobium; species Bradyrhizobium sp. NC92. Next base: position 4,904,466 of record NZ_CP104171.1, on the reverse strand, counting down.
CAACCGTGCCGCGCCGGCTCATCGCCGAAGCAATCGATCTGATCGTCTTCATCAAGGGGCGGGGGCCAGCGCGACGCATCGAGGCCGTCGCCGAACTCAGAGGTCTCGATCCGTCTGGCGACTACCTGCTCGAAACCCCGCCCGGACTTCCAAACACATCCCATCGCCCCTGACCTCAAGGAGACTGCAAATGTCCATTCGTCTATCTCTCAAGGTGCGTTCTCGCCTGCGTGGCTTCTGCTCGGTTAGTGGATTGCCGCTGGCCACGCTCGGTGCAGCGTCGGCTTGCGTGCTTCTCAGTGTCACGGCGGCGCACGCCGCCGGTTCGGGCATGCCATGGGAAGCTCCGCTCGAACGCGTCTTGGAATCCGTGCAGGGACCCGTCGCCAAGATCGTCGCCGTCATCATCATTACAGTGACCGGCATATCTCTGGCCTTCGGAGACACCTCCGGGGGATTCCGCAAGATGGTCCAGGTCGTATTTGGCCTCTCGATCGCCTTCGCTGCGAGCTCGTTCTTCCTGTCGTTCTTCTCGTTCGGCGGCGGAGCTCTGATCTGATGCGTCCCGATGGTTTTGAGCTCGTGCTCCACCGCTCGTTGACTGAACCCATCCTGATCGGCGGCGCCCCGCGTGCCGCCGCCATCCTGATCGGGACCCTCTCGGCGGTGCTGGCGCTCGGCCTGCGCCTTTGGTTCGCAGGCCTCATCCTCTGGGTCATCGGCCACAGCGCGGCCGTGTGGCTTGCCAAACGCGATCCGGCCTTCGTCGAGGTCGCCATCCGTCACACCAAGCACAAGGGACGGCTCGCATGCTGAACTTGAGAGAATTCCGCGGCAACGCCTATCGGCTGGCTGATTGGCTGCCTTGGGCATGCCTCGTCGCCCCGGGCGTCATCCTCAACAAGGACGGCAGCTTCCAACGGACGATGCGCTACCGCGGGCCGGACCTCGACAGTGCGACCGAGGCCGAGCTGATGAGCGTGGTATCTCGCGTCAACAACGTTCTGAAGCGCTTTGGCTCGGGCTGGGCGCTCTTCTTCGATGCCACGCGCATCCCAACTGGCGAATATCCGCGGTCGGAATTTCCCGATCCGGTGTCGTGGCTGGTGGATGAGGAGCGACGGGCCGGTTTCGAAGGGCCGGCCGGGGTGGCGTGGGAGGATCCGTCACGCCCCGGCGGGCAGCACTTCGAAAGTGTGCTGCATCTGACCCTGATGTACTTGCCGCCGGCCGAAACGGTCTCGCGCCTCGAAGGCTTGTTTCTGGAGCGTCCCAAGGCGAGGAGTTGCGCGGCTGGCGGACAACGCGCTCGTGGTGGCCAAACACCCAAACCTCATGAGCGCGGTGAAATTGACGACGGGGAGACCGACGGCCAACGAAGATTTGACAGCGACCAGAAAGGCTATCGCGATCACCTCCAAAGATTCATCCAGGAAACCGATCGCGCGATCGATCTGCTCTCGTCGGTCTTACCTGAGATCTGGCCTCTCAGCGATGCGGAGGCGCTTACCTATCTTCATAGCTGCATCTCGACGAAGCGCCATCCGGTCAGCGTTCCCAAGATCCCGGCCTATCTCGATTGTTTCCTAAGCGATGAGCCCTTAACCGGGGGATTGTCGCCGGCGATCGGGCGGAGCCATCTGCGCGCGTTGACCGTGCTTGGGTTTCCGAACGTCACATTTCCAGGCTTGCTCGATGAACTAAATCGGCTCGGCGTTGCCTATCGCTGGGCAACCCGGTTTATTCCGCTCGACCGTACGCAGGCAAACGCAACTCTGTCGCGCTACCGGCGGCAGTGGTTTGCCAAGCGGAAGTCGCTCGGAGCGATCCTCAAGGAGGTCATGTTCAACGAGCAGGCGGCGCTGCTCGACACTGACGCCAGCAACAAGGCACTTGATGCCGACGCGGCGCTCTCGGAGCTCGGCGACGATCTGGTTGCCTTCGGCTATATCACCACGACCGTTACCGTAAGCGATGAGGACTCCCATCAGGCTGATGAGAAGATCCGTGCGGTCGAGCGGGTCATCAATAGCCGGGGCTTCACGGCCATCCGCGAGAGCGTCAACGCCGTGGAAGCCTGGCTCGGCAGTCTTCCGGGCCAAGCCTATGCCAACATCCGCCAGCCGATCGTCCACACCTTGAACCTCGCCCATATGTGCCCATTGTCGGCGGTATGGGCCGGACCCGAACGGTGTGAGCACCTCGATGGCCCGCCGCTTCTGATCGCCAAGACCAAGGGGGCGACCCCGTTCCGGTTGTCGCTTCACGCCGGCGACGTCGGGCACACCATCATTGTCGGTCCTACGGGAGCGGGCAAGTCCGTCCTGCTTTCGATGCTCGCACTGCAATTCCGTCGATATCCGAATGCGCAGTTGATCACGTTCGACAAGGGCCGATCAGCACGGGTCACCACGCTCGCATTGTCCGGCTCCTGGTACGAGCTAGGCGCCAAGGGCGGCATTGCCTTTCAGCCGCTCAAGGATGTCGCAGAAGAGGGGCCGAGAGTTTGGGCGCTCGACTGGCTCTGTGGCGTGCTCGCTCATGAGCGCGTGACAGTGACCCCCGACGTCAAGGAGACGCTCTGGTCGGCGCTGAGGAGTCTCGGGTCTGCGCCGGTCTCGCAGCGGACGATGACCGGCCTTGTGGCGCTGCTTGCCCGCGACGCGCTGCGGCAGGCGCTGCAACCCTACACACTGGAAGGACCCTATGGCCGCTTCCTGGACGCGGACGCCGACCGTCTTTCCGGTGCCGACGTGGTCACCTTCGAGATGGAAGAACTCATGGCTTTGCCGGGGCTGGTCGCTCCGGTCCTGACCTATCTCTTCCACAGCCTTGAGGACCGCTTCGACGGCCGGCCCACGCTGCTGGTGCTTGATGAGGCCTGGGTCTTCCTGGACGATCCGCTGTTTGCGAGCCGGATCCGCGAATGGCTGAAGACACTCCGCAAGAAGAACGTTTCGGTGATCTTTGCGACCCAGTCGCTGGCCGATATCGCCGACAGCAAGATTGCCCCTGCGATCATCGAATCCTGTCCAAGCCGGATCTTCCTTCCGAACCCCAGAGCGCTGGAGCCGACCCAGACCGAGACCTATCGCCGGTTCGGCCTGAACGACACGCAAATTCGCCTGATCGCGGAGGCCTTCCCGAAGCGCGACTACTATTTGCAGTCTCGCGCCGGAAACCGCTTGTTTGAGCTCGGCCTCGGTCCGGTGGCGCTCGCGTTGGTCGCGGCGTCCTCGCCCGAGGATCAACGGACCGTCGATGCCGTCCTGTCCCGCTCCGGCCCCCATCACTTCGCCAAGCGCTATCTCGCCGAACGAGACCTGCACTGGGCAGCGAACCTGATCAGCACCTTCGAACAGGCCCAGAAGGCCTGACCCCAATCTCAATTCCTGGAGTCTTCCATGCTCGAAAGTGTCGGCCGCATGTTCTTGGGTACAGCTTCAAGAGTTATCATAACAACAATACTATCGATCGCCATCGCCGTGAATGGTTCGCAACGGCTTGGCGCGTTTGATATCGTATTCGATCCTAGCAATTACAGCCAGAATCTCCTGACTGCCGCGCGAGCGCTTGATCAGATCAACAATCAGATCAGGAGCCTCGAGAACCAGGCGCAATCGCTGCGCAATCAGGCAAAAAATCTTGCCGCCCTGCCGACGAGCGTCGTCGGCCAACTCACGTCGACAATCAATCAGATGAACACCCTGATTGGTCAGGCCAAGAACATTTCGTTCGATGTTCAGAAAACTAAACATGATTTCGAGCGGCTGTATCCTCGCCAATACGCGGCAGCTGTTTCGTCCGACAAGATGGTGCAAGATGCGACCTCGCGCTGGGACAATAGCTACGATGGACTGAAGCAGTCGCTCACGCTTCAGTCCGCCATCGTCGGCTCCTTGGATCAGGACGGCCAGACGCTTCGAACGCTGATGGCGAATTCGTCCGCTGCGGTCGGCTCGCTGCAGGCTCAACAGTCTGGCAATGAATTGCTCGCGCTGCAGATCAAGCAGTCGCTGCAGGCCCAGGCTCTCATGGCAACGCAGGCGCGCGCGGACACGTTGCGTGCAGCCGAACAGCAGGCATCGTCGGCTGCCGCGAAGGAGCGATTCAATCGCTTCATCGGCGATGGCCATGCCTACACCGCCGGCAAGTAGGTGAGGGCGCTATGGCTGATCTCTCCGTCATCGACCGGTTCACCGACACCTTCTCGCGCTACATCGACTCCGGATTTGGCCTACTGTCCGGCGACGTCTCATTCTTGAGCTCAACGTTGATCGGCATCGACCTGACGCTGGCGGGGCTTGCCTGGAGCATGCGGGCGGACGATCACATCATGGTCACGCTTGCCAAGAAGGTGCTTTATGTCGGCGCTTTCGCGTTCATTATCGGCAACTTCAAGGGCCTCGCCGATATTGTCTTTGCGTCGTTCTCCAGCATCGGACTGAAGGCGTCAGGCGGGAGCTTGAGCGCGGCCGACCTGGCGCGGCCAGGCTTTGTCGCTTCCGCCGGGTTCACGGCCGCCCATCCGCTTCTTGAGGAGACCGGGCAATTCTCAGGGTTTGATGTCCTGACCAACCTGCCGACGATCCTGATCCTGCTGTTCTGCTGGATCCTGATCGTGCTCGCGTTCTTCATCCTCTCGGTGCAGCTCTTCGTCACGCTGATCGAGTTCAAGCTCACAACGCTTGCAAGCTTCATCCTCGTGCCGTTCGCCCTGTGGGGAAAGACTGCGTTTCTCGCGGAAAAAACCCTTGGCAACGTGGTCGCCTCGGGGGTGAAGGTAATGGTTCTCGCGATCATCATCGGCATCGGTTCGACCATCTTCGGTCAGCTCGCGAGCACATTAACTCGGCCGGTCGACATCGTCTCGGCGATGAGCTTGTTGCTGGCGGCCCTTTCGCTGTTTGGCCTTGGCATTTTCGGCCCGGGAATCGCAGCCGGATTGGTCTCAGGTGCGCCCCAGCTCGGCGCTGGAGCTGCCGCCGGAACGGTGGCGGGCGCTGCGGCTGTCGTGATCGGCGGCGGAGCGGCAGCCGCCGGAGGCTTACGCCTTGCGGCGGGCGGCTCAATGACCGCGGTTCGCTCCGCAGCATCGCTCACTGGGGCGTCTTCGGCTGCCGGCACATCAGCCCGGGCCGCAACCGTGGATCAGCTCTCGAGCGCGGGTACTGGCGGCGCAACGAACGGAGCAACTGCGTCAGGCGCCGGGCGTCCGGCGGGGTCGTCAGGTCGCGGACACGCGAGGGAAGCGGCCCAAGTCGCGGCTCACACCCTGAAAGAGGGCGACAAAGGTGGGCATTCGTCGGGCCCGAAACTGGGGGAGGAGTAGGATATGGCTGGTCACCCCTTTCAGCGTGTGTCCGTCCGCTATGGCGAGACACCACAGCCGGTCACGCCCTATCAGAAGGCAGCCCAGGTCTGGGACGAGCGGCTCGGATCCGCCCGTGTGCAGGCGAGCAACTGGCGGCTTGCAGCGCTGGCAGCCATCGGCCTGTCCAGCGTCCTCGGATTGACAATCTTCGCCCAGATCGCTCGCTCCGGTGTCGTTCCCTACGTGGTCGAGGTCGATCGGCTCGGTGAGGTCCGAGCAGTCGGGCCGGCGCTCGAGAGCTACCAGCCGTCAGACGCACAGATCGCGCATTTCCTTGCGCGGTTCTTCGAGAACGTCCGCTCGCTGTCGATCGATCCGGTCATCGTCCGGGCGAACTGGCTGCGCGCCTATGACTTCGTCACCGACCGCGGCGCGCAAGCCTTGAACGACTACGCGCGGGAAGCCGATCCGTTCACGAAGATCGGCTCCAGGACCGTGACCACTGAGGTCACATCCGTGGTGCGCGCCTCCGGCGACAGCTTCGAGATCCGCTGGAAAGAGAACACCTACGAGAATGGCGCGATCGCGAAGACCGAGCGCTTCACAGGTCTCGTCACCACCGTTCTCAAGCCGCCCGCGGATGCCGAAACGCTGCGGAAGAACCCCCTCGGGCTCTACGTCCATTCCCTCAACTGGTCGCGCGACCTCATCGGAGACGCCAAATGAATTCCAAAGCCCTCACCAAGCTCGCGTCGACCAGCGTCCTTGCCTTGTCGCTTGGGCTCGCTGGATGCGCCACCAAGCTCAATCTCGAAGCGCCCTATGACGAGATGACATTTGAGAAGGCCCTTCCAGAGAGCGATCCGCCGGCGCCGGTGCAAGTCGTCGAAACACCCAAGGTCCTGCCGTTGCCTGGCCAGCTGAAGCCGTTTCCGACGAAGGCCGCCAAGGAAGAGAAACTGCCGCCGGAGCAGGCGATCGCGAAAGCGAACAAGGCCGCGCGGATGGAGCCCACACGCGCCGGGTATATCAACGCCATCCAAGTTTATCCCTGGACAGAAGGAGCCCTCTACCGGCTTTATGCAAGCCCGGAGAAAGTCTCGACCATCGCGCTGCAGCCGGGCGAGGAACTGATTGACGTTTCGACGGGCGATACGGTTCGCTGGGTCGTCGGCGATACATCGAGCGGGCAGGGGAGCTCGCGGCGGGTGCATATCCTGGTCAAGCCGACGCTTCCGGACATTCAGACCAACCTCGTGGTGCTGACGGACCGGCGCGCCTATCACCTCGAGCTCGTCTCGACCAAGCAGACCTACATGGCGTCCATCTCATGGACGTATCCGACTGATACGCTCGTCGCTCTTCACAAGCAGAACGCCACGGCTCAGGAAAGCGAGGAGCGGATTGCAGATCGCGGAGTGCGGCTCGACAGCTTGAACTTCCGTTACCGCATTGAAGGCGACGATCCTCCGTGGCGGCCGGTGCGCGCCTTTGACGACGGCCGCAAGGTCTATATCCAGATGCCGTCCGGCCTGTCGCAAGGCGAAGCGCCGCCTTTGTTCGTCGCCGGAGCCGATGGCCGGCCAAACCTCGTCAACTACCGGGTCCGCGGTTCCTACTACATCGTCGATCGGATGTTCGGCGCCGCTGAGCTTCGCCTTGGCGAAGATCCGCAGCGCATCGTCCGAATCATCCGCATCGATGCGCGGCCGGTGTCTCAGATCTTCGGTACCGGGAGCGCTTCATGACGAGCTTGGATCCGGGTCCCGAGCCGCTGGAGCTGAGGGCGCGGCCGCGAGCCGTTCGGCGCCTCAACAAGCGCGCTCTTATGATCGGCTGCGCGGTCGCGGCGCTGTTCGTGGCCGGAGCGATACTTATTGCGCTCAAGCCGAACTCCTTCAAGCAGTCTGAGCGAACGGAGCTGTACAATACCGACCGCAAGCAGACGGCCGAGGGCCTGAGCAAGCTGCCGAAGTCCTACGAGGAGTTGCCGCCGTCGACGCCGCGGCTCGGGCCGCCATCGCCTGGAGACATTGGCCGGGCCTTCGCCGAAAATGAGAAGAAGGCTGGCGTCGCTCCGGATTCTGGCTTCCGAACCAATCCGGAGGAAGACGCCGAACGGGCTGAGCGGATCCGGCAGACGCGAGTCGCTCAGCAGGCAAAGGAGTCGGGCTTGTTCGTCCGCCTGTCGGAGAAGCAGGACAAGCGCAAGCAGGCAAGTACGACGGAGGCGCCGGCGGCCGCTTCTCCATCTGAATTCCGGCCTCCAACGCCAGATACAGGTCCATCTGCTGCGGAACTTGCAAAGACGGCGCAGGCGTTGATCGATCGCTCCAGCGAAATCATTCCGTCGTCGCAGGCGCGAAAGCTGGCCTTTGTGGGAGCGAAAGCTGACACGGAAACCACCAATCCCCACGCGCTCAAACCGGCGCCATCCACTTATGCCGTGATGGCCGGGTCGATCATCCCGGCGAGCCTCGTCACGGGGCTGAATTCGGACTTGCCCGGGACCACCATCGGCCAGGTCACCGAGAACGTCTACGACACGGTAACCGGCGAACATCTATTGATCCCGCAAGGGACAAGGATCGTGGGCAAGTACGATAGCGTCGTCGCCTTTGGCCAGAAGCGGGCGCTGGTCGTCTGGACACGGCTCATCCTGCCGAACGGCAATTCGATCGTGATCGAGAACCTTCCGGCCACTGACGTTGCGGGCTACGCCGGGCTCGAGGACCAGGTGGACTTCCATACCTGGCAGTTGCTCAAGGGCGTGGCCCTGGCCACCCTGATCGGGGTGGGGACTCAGCTATCGATCGGCAATGACGAGAGCGATCTCGTGAAGGCGCTGCGGGAAAGCACGCAGCAAACCACCAATCGCGCGGGCCAGCGCCTGGTGGAGCGCGAGCTCGACGTGCAGCCGACGATCACTGTGCGGCCGGGTTGGCCGCTGCGGGTGATTGTTTCGAAGGATCTGGTGCTGAAGCCGTACCAAGACGCTCAGACCGCGGCGAAAGGCAGGTGAGGGATGAAGCTTGCGAAGCTGCCTGATCGGACCCGGGTCAAAACGACCATTGTGCTTGCGCCGAGCCTGGCGCAACGGCTGCGCGAGTACGCCGTTTTCTATGCAGAGACTTACGGCAACAAGGAAGAAGTGGCTGAGCTGATACCGTTTATGCTTGAGGCATTTCTCGAGGGCGACGTAGCCTTCAAGAAGGTGAAGAAGAAGGTCAACGGTACAATATAGTCTTCGAGTGATTGACGGGGCCGCTACTGATAGAGAGCTATGTCCTTTCAGCAAGTGCCGTCCTTACATGTTCGATGGATGCCTCCAGCGATCTTAAGAGCCCACTCAGTTCACTTGTCGGCAGTTCCTCTAGACGAAGGCTATTGCTGTCGACGGTTTGTAAAACCAGACGATCGATTGGGACGCTCGAATGAGGCCCCTCCAAAGCTAATCCGGATGACCCGAAGATTTGAGACACTATTTCACCGGAAGGACGCATCGTTGTGACCAGTTCGAGGCCGCCTGCGATTTCCTGCTCAAGTACTTCAATCGGAAGTTCAACACTTGCCAGGATGAAGTCCATCCCGTCAGCCCGATATCCAATGCGGAGAAGCCGCCCCTCAGTCATGGCGACCTGTTCGACGAACGGTTTAGCCGACGGACTTAGCACATTGGTCATCCAAAAACTTCCGCGCGAGTACGAATAATACCTAATATACTAGGTGGAGATCAACTGACGTTTGAGGCCGTCTTGCCGCATGAAGTTGCGGCGGGTGGTAGCCCAAAATCTTCGGCGTCTACGACGCAAGGGCGGTCTTACTCAGGAAGAGTTGGCTGATCGCGCCGGGCTGAATCGCAACTACATCGGAATGATTGAGCGCGAGGAGAATGCGCCGACCGTTGATGCGCTAGAACAAATTGCAAAAGCGCTCGATACCGATCCTGTAGCTCTATTTCAGGAGCGTTAATTACGGCCCAGCAGGTCTAGCGAGGTCAACTGCCAATTGGCGCGAGCCAAACGCGCAGCATTTTGTGGAGATAACGCATTTTGGAGAACTCCTTGAGAACGTTTGTTAATTTTTTGAGCGGGGCGCAATGAGCCGGTTGGTGCGGGAGCGGACCGTCCTGAGCGACCACGAGCCGATCTTGGTCAAAAGCTTCTTCATCCCGCGGTGGCCAGCAGCCGTTCGCCGTCCCAGCCGTCCCGTGAAGCGAAGGCTGGTACCGCCCGGCTCGGCTGCCGTTCATTGATGCAGCCTGGCGATGGACAACCTCCGGCGATTCCCGGCGCCGTGGGTCATGGGAGAGGACGAGCACGGCTTCCATGTGAAGGACGCCAGCGGCTTCTTCATCTGCGGCATCTCCCACCGTGAGGATCTGCACCGGACCAATTAACAGTACGCCAACAACTTCCTTTCGAGGGAAGAGGCGAGGCAGATTGCGAAAGCGATCTCCCGGCTGCCGGAGCTGTTGAAGCGCCCGCCGTATTGAGCGCCTGCCCAATCGACAACCTTGATAGAATTTGGTCCTGTGGTGCAACTCCGGGAGGGGCGGGCAATGAGCACCAGAATACTGATCTTCATTTTCGGCGCAGCGGCGTTCGCCGTGGCGTCTTACGAAAAGAACCTGCCCGCGATGATGATCGCGGTTTTCTCGACCTTCATCATTTACCTGCTGCACACAATCGGATTTAAGCTCAACAAGCTGCTCGACCATTACGGCATCAGAGTCTGGGACAGCGACATCGCCAAGGATTGACGACGATGGATTGGTCTCTCTTGCTGCTGCTGGCGATCGGGGGCGGGTTTCTGCTGTGGCGTCAGTCGAAGAACGCCGAGAAGGCACAAGTCGCCAACGAACGGCTGGCGAAAGATAACAAGCTCTATCAACGCATCAAGGAAGGGATGCGCGAATACCATTGGCGCGAGCGAGAGCAGGATTTCTGGAAAGCCAAGAACGGGCAACTGCTGTTCGAGACCGCGCACCTCGCGGCATACCATGTCGACCATTTTGCCGAGAGTCGCGTGGGCTTCTATTTCAAGGACTTAAACGAATATGGGCTGTACGGCTTCTTCGCCGGCAATGGTGACGAGTTCTTCGAGAGCTATTATCGGACTGACAAAACTTTCCAGGAGGAAGGTCGGCTCTTGCACGACGACGATTGACGTGTCGTACCGTTCGGCTCAGCATCGGCTCATGCAAACAATTCAAGGTTTGAAGCGGCGCCGGGTCCGGAGACCTAGCCTGTTCAGCGAGCCTGCGGTTCCTGTTCGCGTTCCGCTCAGCTTACTGAAGGAAGTCGGAGACGTGGCAGGTCTCTCGAGCAAAGCCAAGCGAAGCTTCCACTGTCCGTCGTCGGTAAACCCAGCGAGAAGCCGGGCGAATAGGCCGCCCGTACATCCTCGGACTAGGCCCGGCACGTCCTGCGGCGTTTGCAGGGTGTTTCTCGACGGAAGTATTGAACCGGCCCAGCACAAGTTCGAAAGTGAAATGCAGGCCCGCCTATTGGACGTAGCCGGCATCATCCGTCGCCACCCTACCGCGGACTGCCTCGGCGTGAGCATCGAACAGCCCTTCGGTCGCAACGCAAAAAGCTTGCAAGTCCTCTACACGATGATGGGAGCAGCTGCTTTGGCGGCGGTAGAGGCGGGCCTGTCCGTGACGTTGGTGAACCTCGTGAAGCTCAAGATGCACGCCACCGGCAAAGGCAACGCCAAGAAGCCGGACATGCAGGCCGCTGCAAAGGCGCGCTGGGATAAAGACCTAGGGAAGGATGAAGCCGACGCCGGATGGGCAGGCGCTTACGCCTTAGATAACAGCCTATTCTAGACCAGCATAAAAATTCTGATCGTCAGCGGCCTCGGCCGATAGATTCTTCTGCATATACCGCAGAGGCTTGGCACTGGTGCTCCACGCGAGTTGGATTGCGCGACGCACCACGCGGTTATTGACCGTGTTCACGATATCCTCGGCAGTGCGTCTCTTAAAATCTCGCTGGGTGGCCTCGTCGGCGAACGCGAGAAACAGCTTCCTGGGACTAAGCGGGGTGGCCAGATGGCCGCCTAAGCGCCCAATGCCGTTTGCCATGATGACGGGGCGATCGGAAGTTAAGAATTCCAGCTTGGAAGAGGCAAGATTGTAGATAGACCACCGCATCTTGTTGATGACTTCCTCGACCCCCGTGCCTCGAATCATATCCACGATGACCCTGAGCGCCATGCGCTTTGTCGCTTCTGCGGAGAAGTCCTCCGGCAGTAGGGCGCCCTCGGTAATCTCGCGGATTTCATCCCGTTCCTTCGGTGAGGGATTCATCATCCGCTCGTAGACATCGTTGATGTTAGCTGGCGAGCGCAGCAGAAGCCCTACTAGGAATCTCGACCAGGCTTCGCGGATGGCAGCCGGGATGCCTTTGATGTCGTCACGCATGATGAACTGGTGCGCGATCGCGGCATTGTGGTCGACCGGACCCATGACAAGGGTCTCGATCAGATTCGCGGATTCCCTGTCAGGAGCGGAGTCTAGCCAGTAGAGACCCCGGTCGTAACCGGTGTGCTTTGGGGACTTGCGGTCGGCGCTGACTTGATCGCCAAATGGTCGCCGAAAGGCGGTCACGCGCCCATCGATCGGGGAAGCCCACTCCTTGAGATAGAATACCGGTATATAGTGATGTTTCGGCAGCTGTTTTGGTGAGTCGGACATGTTCGATATCAACAATTCCAGAGACTTCTACCAGAAGCTGCTGGAGGACTTCGATGATTATATGGAGCACCAAGACTCCGCTCGGCACGCCATGAACTGCGCCATCACGGCGCATCACCTTGCGGATTGGGTGTGGGGCGACTTCAGCAAGGACGATGATGCCTTGAAGGCCAAGCTCGAGGTCAAGGATATCCACGACTTCCGCCGCTGGATCGACACCCAGACGGTCTGGTACGGCGTCGTCCAGGGGCTCTCCAACGGCAGCAAGCATTTCATCCGGAAAGCAGCCGAGGGTACCCACAAGATCGGGGGCTTCGGCATGGGCGGGTTCGGGCAGGGCCCTTACGGCATGTCATATCTCGCGATTGAGGTCAGCGACACCGATCCCAAGCTCCTGCCGGTGTCGCTGTTGCTGGAGGTCGTCATCCGGTTCTGGCGTGACTTCCTGAAGCAGCACGGGCCATATGACTCGCTGCCGAAGGGAAAAGTCACGCTGATGGATGAAGCTCTGCCCGCAGCACCTCACCCCTAGCGTCAGCCTGGCGGATATCGGCCGCGAGCTTCATCGGCAGATCCGCGGGAGCGATCGTGGCGTAGTGCGCGGCGGCGAAGTGGTAGCAGCGTTCACGGGCCTTGGTGACGGATACGCCCCAATACTTTCGCCAGCCGGTGAATCTCGAAATCGCTTTCAGGCGAAATACTGATGGTGCGTTTAACTTGGTTAAGGGCGCCTGTGGGCGCCTTTCTCATTTACGCATCTCGGTAATGAGCCGGCGCTGCCCGTCGGGCAGGGCGACGTACCAATTGTTCCAGGCATTCTCGACATTGCTGTGAACAGTGCGGCTGAGCTGGTTCAACGAGTTGCACTTCACACCGTTATCGGCGCGGATCAGGTAGCCGTCTGAGGCGGTCGCCCGATATTCCTTGCCCTTGTAGGTCCGAAAGATCTGCTGGCCTTCCATCAGCTCGACGCCGTGGCGCGGGTCTGTCCATCCGACGCGGCTGTAAGGCTTGATACTCCCAGACGCAGCAGGCTGACGGCTCACACCGAATTTGCGGGCAAGGATCTGGTCCTCGTTGTCTTCCCCCGGCTTCCGGTCGGCCCAGATCGCGGCATAGACGTCGGTATCAACTTCAATCGTTCGCTTTGCCATTGCGGCTCTCCCTCGAAATCGCTACATCCGCTCATGTAGCAAATCTAGATAGCAAAGCAAGCTAATTTATCTACACCAGCAGAAAGACTTTTCGGCTGAGAACACAGGTCAAAACGGTCCTGATCGACAGCCCGGCACAGGGGCGAATGCCTCTACTCTTTAGGTGGCTTAAACAGGTTCTCGTAGAATTCCTCGTCGCCATGATCGGGCGGGTTGATGTCGTAAAGCTCTTTCTTGAGCGCCGGTATGTCACTGGTGGTGAACAGAACCTCCTTTACGCGAGCAGCGGCGCAAAGATGCTCCACTCGCTTGCCATCGCCACGATCACCTTGCCAATAGAGCGCAGCGTAAGCACGCGCCTCTGGCGTGTCGGCGTTGATGTCGGCGATCTTGTTGAAATACATCATGTCGGCGCTGTGCACGACATCCTTCTCGTCGACCTCCAGCTCGTAGACGGTGCGGCCGGACTTCCCCATGAAGTATCGCTTGGTCCAGTCTAAGCTGTCGAAGGTGAAGATCAGGTCGGCGCGGACTCGCTCGCGAACGCCGGCAGCGCTGCGCAAGATGCGCTCGGCGGTCTGCTGTGGTGGCTCCAGATCCTCCATGTGGTCTCCAGGGGGAGGCATCGCGTCACCGGCCGCAAACGTCCGCTGGTCAATTCGATAGAGCTTCAGAATGGTCATTGCTTCAGATACGTGATGACGACGCCTCCGACCGCGGTGACGACCGCGGCGATGCCGAAAGAACCATACCGGGTCTTGGCGAGGCCGAACATCAAGACGAGCGCGGCCAGCCGCGGGCCAAGGGACTCGGACAAATCCCGCGCGTGCGACATGACTTGGCTGAGTTCGCACTCGCCCGGCGGAGGCTTGGCCGGCTTCTTCGGTACGGGTAGCTCGTCACTCATGGGGGCACGCTGACTCCTACAGTTCGTCCTCGGTCCGTCTGGCTGGCAAGGTCTGATTTTCGGATAGCCTGCGCGGCACGTCGCCGAACATCTCCTGCGCCGAGCGCCTGCGGTCGTTGGCCACAACTTCGATGTTGTCGTCGAGCACGCGCTCGAAGTCCTTCTCCTGGATGTACTGGATGCGCGCCCACGCGTAGGGCCTCAGTTTCTCCACCAGCGGTGACAGGTCGTATTCCTGCAGGTCGTCGCGGCTGACGCGCGGCACCTTGGCCATAAATTCGTTCTGGAGAAGCCAGGCGACGGCGCGCTGAACGGTGCGGGTGCTGATTCCCATGCGCCTAGCGATCGTGGCGGTGCGAGGTCGAGACATCCGCCCCCTCGCGTGCCAGTGGGCGATGAAGTTCAGCAGGACGTTCAGGTGCTCGCTTGAGATCTTGAGGTCCGACTGATGGAGAAGCAGCACGTACGGCAACGTCAGGAAGCCGGGATCGGTCACGAATCCCCACTTCTCCCGCACGCGGCTCAGAGGTCGCGGCTCCGCGATGGGCTCGGTGTTGGTCATGGCGCCTCGTCTTGATCATGCCGTTTTTTCTATGCAAAAACCGGAGGACGAGCCAGTATTCTTTCATCTATGATGCCAGTATTGGCGCTTTTTTACAATGTTCCGGGCTTTCTGTGTTTCCTTGATATCAAGGGAGGAATTTTTGCGGTTTCTGGATACCTCTTCAAGGGCGTGCCACCCTGAGCCCTTGAGTCGGGGTAAGAAATGGAATCGCTGTGGAGGATGCTTTGCAAGCCGGGCTGTCAGGAAAATCTCGACCCACCCTCAAACAAAAGGGCCCCATGCCGGGAGGCCCGTCGGATTCGGGACCTAGTCCACGTCCTGGACGATATGGGAGCTGGAGCTGAAGAAGCTCTTGGCTTCGGGACTCGCCTGGCCTTGCTGGAAGCCAACGTTGGCCGCACCGAGGACCAGCGCAGCAACAGCAATAAAGAGTGCCATCAGGTCGATCTTCTCGTTGATTGATATCCGCCTTATGGGTGCGGGAATGATGGCGCAATTGCAAAAAGCTGTCACCACAAGCTAAGGCTCTGAAGCTATTCAACCGAGAAGCGTGTGATGGCCATCCCGAGGATATCGAAGGCGCAGCTCGACCAGCTCTACCTGCAAATGCAGGACAAGGACGTGAACCTGCAGCAGGCCTCCGTGTATCTGGGCCTCGGGGTAATCATGCACATGCTCGGGGAAAAGTGGATGCACCACTACGTCTCGCAGGAAGCCAAATTCCCCAACATGCTGACGCTGACCAGCTCCGGTGGAGAGATTGAAGCCGCGAGGCAGCTGCGGCTTGGTGATCTGGCTGAGGTCCTCTTCAACCTGCAGAACGTTCCCGGCTTCGACGAATGCGTCGAGCGCCTCAAGGCGGGCGATATCGAAGCGACCCTGGCTGAGCTGGACCTCGGGCGCTTCCTATATCTTCATTCGGTGACGTTCCGGTACGTGGTGCCGATCTCGAAAAAGGGCTCCGACTACGATGTCGAGATAACCTATCCGAACGGGGTCACCGCCTGCGCGGACGCGAAGTGCAAGGTCGAGGGCGAATTCAACGCCAGAACGATAGAGCACTCTTTGGAAACCGCCCGCAAGCAACTGCCAAAGGACAAGCCTGGCATCGTGTTCGTCAAGCACCCGGCGGCATGGGCGAAGGAGAACTTCGCGGAACTGCGCGATCTAACACATAAGTTCTTCCGTCGAACGAAACGCATCGTTTCCGTGGTTTTCTATGTGCAGCCCTTCGAGCGCAGGGGCGATCAGCTTTTGCATCAACATGGGCACGCAGAATTCTCGAACCCCGGAACACGGTTCGGCAACAACATCGATTGGAATCTGTTTCCTGTCGGATATCTCAAAAATCTGCAAGTGCCCGATCATTGGCAGCAGATCTTGCACTACGGCGGCCGCGAGCCTGAGTGAGGCGCCGCTTGCCAACTGGAATCTTGCTGTGCGCATAATGCGGCGTGGCGAAAGAGAAGGCCCCGGTAACCGTTTAGCGACAAGGTTGCTTCTCGGGTGTGCGGCCTGATTGCCGAAGGCCACAGCCTTCGCGACATCGAAGCGATGAAGGGTCTGCCGAGCAAGTTGGGCATCATGAAGTGGCTGCTGGAAGGTGAGGCGTACAAGGCAGCCGGCAAGCTCGATAATTCCAACGCGCAGTTCGTAGACCAGTTCGCGCTCGCACGGGAAGTCCAGGCGACCTGTTGGCTGATGAAATCATCAGCATCGCCGACGATTCACAATTCAATCAGACGACCACCGGAGGTGCACGCTCAATCTTCTACGGGTGATCGGGAAGCTATTCGCGACGGCCCGGAATGGCTGGGAATGTCTGCGACACTCGTTTGCCTACAGTTTCCTCGCGACGAACGATTACGACTTGACGGCGTTGGCACTATGACTATGTCGCAAGAGACTTTCCCCTGGCTTCCTTCTGCTCTCGCATGCTGTTGGCGCGAGAGCAGCTCAAAACCGAGGACAATGCTTGCCTAAGCCACAAATGGACGATGGCGCCAAAAATCAAGCGCTGCCCTCCTGGCCAGAATTACGCCAGCGCGGCGACGCTTTCCTGCGCGAAATCCCTCAAGACGACTTCGCGGCTACCGTACTTGCGGGCGCATTTCAGGTTGGCGAAAGCAAGAACCCGATCCGTGGCAATCTCTGCGCGGCGGCGATCCGCGAAGTTGCCGGGCACGTTCTGCACGCGCTCGCGCCGGACTCGCGTGTGTCCAAGTGCTGCTGGTACGAGCAAGAACCGAAAACCAACGGCCCGACGCGGCAGCAGCGAGCGATCTACATTGTGCAGGGCGGTCTACCAATCGACTTCGTGACCAACACCCTCAAGCTCGACCATAAAGCGGTTTGCCGTCCCCTGATCAAGGCTATCGATAGGTTGAATAGAGCCACCCATGTACGCGAAGAAACCATCCTGACGGATGACAAGGAAATCCGCAGGCTCGTCGATGAAGCATTGAGTGGCCTTCTTGACGTTTTCGCGGCCACGCGTGAGTGCCAGGAGGAAGTTCACAAACAGCTAGCCGACGAAATTCACGATGCCGTCTTCGATACGTTCTTGACAGAGACTCTCCAAGAACTTGACGAGCTGTCGACGCACACAACGGTTGATGACCATTATGTTTCAGAAGTTCGCGTACTCAACGTGGACGAGGAATTCATCAATATCGTTGCGAACGGAACCGTCTATGTCGAACTTCAATACGGCTCCGGCTCAGACCTGCGCAATGACATGGGCGCCGTGATCTCGGATTCCTATCCGTACTCCGCGCGCATGAAATCAAAGGTCCGGTCGGCAAGCGAGATCATCAAGGACACCGTCGTCGTTTCGGTCGATAACCGCAGCTTTTATGAATGACCCGCTCGCTCGCGGCCCTAGTGGCTTCACCGGGGCGGCGAGATCTAGCCTAAGAAGCTTGCGCCGGCCTTAGTATTTCACGCGGCATCGGGACGACATCGCTGATCTCCGCGATGCTTCCGGAACCCGACGTCGACATCGTCAGATCGAAACGGCGGCCCGGCTGGGTGATCGTGCTCCGCAGCTTGTGACAAAGGACATCCGCTAACGCTCGGTTCTCGACGGCAACCACGACCTGCCGGCCCGTGCGCCGGATCGCGGACAGCACCTCAACGAGATTGAGGGCCCGGTAATCATCGATGTGCTGGACGGGATCATCGAGCAACAAGGTCTGCCATTGGCACCAGCGCCGGGAAAGATGGATCGATAAGAGAAACGCCAAGCCTGCGGCGCGCCGTTGGCCGCTGCTGAAAAGGAACTGCACGTTGTGTCCGTTGCCTACCGTGAAGTTCAGGGTCCCTCTTACCTTGCCGCCAAAGTCCGATTCGATCTCGCGCCACTCGGAATGGGGACGGAGCCGCCGGTAAAGCTCTTGCAGTAGCGGCATCACGGTGTCGAATTGTTCTGCGGAAATCTGATTAGCCACAGTTTTTGCAGCCGTCTGGATCTCGCGGGCCTTGGAAACCGCTCGTTCGGCATCGCCATGCTTCGTCGATTCAGCATCAAGGCTGCTGCGTAATCCGTTGACACGGTTCTGCCAGGTCGCAACACGGTCGGCGGCTCCGGAGGCTTCCAGAATGAACAAAGCGCGCTCGATGCGGGCAATCTCTTCCTGTTCGTCCAGCAAAGCGATCTGCGCAAGTTCGGGCTGAGCCGGATCCGCCTTGAATTGGAAGGTTTCGAACAGCGTCGTGATATCCTGGAGGCGCTTTAAGGTATCGGCTTGCTGCTGTTGAGCGCCCATGATGTCGATGCGGAGGCCATCGATTTGCGTGCGTTCCGCCTGGAAGGCGCGTTCCGCCTCCTGCATGGCAACGGTTGCATGCGAAAGGCTCTTATCACGGCCCGCGAGTCTTGTTCTCGCGGCGGCGAGCGCCGCCTCGAACGCGTCATTGGAGCGTACAGCATCACAAAGAGGGCAATGACCATCCTGCAGCCCAAGATGCGCGCCATGGTCGATAAGTGCGGCAAGGTGGCTCGCAAAGGTATCGCTTTCGCGTTCGGCCTGAAGAGCCCGCGCGGCTGCGTCAAGCCCCGCCTCCGCAAGTGAGGCGCGCTCTTCGGCTGCAGCAAGCTCGCGTTCCATCGCCTTGAGCTCTTCATCCCACCCGGTCGACCGAACGCGATCCAGAACGGACTTCAAATCGAACGCCCGCGAGATCAGCCGCTCCAACTCCGCCACACGCTGCCTTCTCTCGGCGACGATCTGCCGTAACGCATCGTTACCGCCTTCGGAGGGGAGGGAGAGCTTCATGTCTTCGAGCGTCTTCATCGCTTCAGCGACGTCGGGTGACTTCTCGGCTGCGCTCCTTGCTTCGGTGAGCGAGCTCAAGGCGCGCCCAAGCTCCGCTTGCACGTTGTCAAGGCGTCGCTTTTGTTCGTCCCGTGCGTTGACGGCGGCATCGAGAATTTCCTGCGTCCGCGCCGAAAAGTCAGGACCGACCAATCCGCCAATGGCCTCACGAACGGCCTCGAAACGCGCTTGTTCCGACTGATCGACGCTTAGCCGGACGATCGACTCGTCCCGGATCAGGGTCGTCTTCATCAGAGTTTCGGCAGATACCCGTCCCCCGGCGCCGCCGCACAGGAGATCGACGCCCGTCGGTCCCTGATCGATCAGGCCACGACGGGTGCGCGTGACCGTGAAGCGTTTCCCATCATCGGTGATGAATCCAATCGAGACGAAATGCTCCTTGGCCTGGCCGCCGCCAATCCACCAGATGTGGTCTTCAAGTCCACCGCCACGCGCGTTGCGTACTGTGAATTTGTTGATCGAGCCGGTGAGGGCGAAATCGATCGCATCCAAGACGGTACTCTTGCCGGCGCCATTGTGGCCGGTAAGGACAGCGAAACCCGCCGGCAGCTCGAAGCGCGTTCGCTCCCTGAATCCGCGAAATCCGGCAATTTCGACGAATTCGATCCTCATGATTTCGTCCCTAGCAGCGCGATGACGTCTGCGGGCGGCACGTCTTCATTCAGAGCGGCTTCGGCCGCGTCCGGTGCGAAGTCTGCGATCCGACGGCGCAAGCGGGCGGCGTAATCTTCCTGTTCAAGTGTGGGGCGGTATTGAAGGGGCATGATGGGCAATAGCGCTGTCACGACTTCGTCGACGGTCCCTACGCCACATGCAGCGATCTTGCGCGTCCGGTCGAGGTCTTCTTCAATCTGCCGAATGACTCGCGCCTGCTCCTCTTCGGCCGCGGTTGCACAAAGGAAAACCGAGTAGATGTTCCAAGCTTTCTCGTTCGCCGCGCGGAAGCGGGACGCATAGCGGTTCAAGGTAGCTGCCTCCTGCGCCCGCCACTGCTCGATCAGAGATTGCGGATCCTCGAAGACATAGCCAAATCCCATCAAGGTATCGTCTTCAAACGTCACGCCGGCGCGGCGCTCCACTGGCATCAGCCAGCATTGATATCCGCCGTCTTTGAGAACCAACTGGAGCGTCGAAAGCAGGTCTGTCATATTCCAAGTTCCGCCCGGGCCTGATCAAGTGTAAGCCATTTTGCGCTTCCGCCTTTGGTTGGACGGACCACGCTCGCGCCTGCGCCCCCCGGGATGACCTTGGCAGGCAAGCTGAGATCGACTGCGCCTGCACAAATCACGTAATCGGGTGATGCGAGCGACGTTGGTTCGTCGTATCGCTCCCGCACGGTCGACAACGACTGGCCTCCACCTTGGACCACCCGGATCGTTTGGTTGTTAAGTCTATACCAGGCCCCCTCCCGTGTCGCGTTCGCCTGTGTCAAAAGTAGATGAGCCAGGGCGGCTTGGGCGGCTTCAGGGGGCGGCCCTTTCTGCCTGGCTGCCCGGTTGTACGGGACGCCTTCGGCGTCCCTGCGCAAATCGTAGAGCTCATCACCCAGCCAGTCAGACGGGTCAGGAGCAGGAATCGCGGGTGCCATGGGTTGGGCAAGCCTGAAGAACCGGCGGGCCCACACCTTTGAAAAGGCCGTTCGCAATTGATCCAGCGCCTCGTCCCCCGAGCCGGCAATATGAGAAAACTGCGTGCCGGCGGTGAGATGGCCCCAAAGACCCGGCGCCTTCCGTTGAAGGCCCTCTGCCGAATCGGGATCGATGACCAGCACGCGCCCAATGCCGCCGACAGCTATGGCATCGGCCAGGACATCATTGAAATATCCCCAGTCAGTCCAAAAGCCCACAATGAGCAGATCCTTGCCGGGCAAGTTGACGGAAAGCCAGTGCTTGATGCTCTCGATGCGCTGCTGGACGCTGGCCTCGCCGAGCTGGCGCTGGGTCCACAGGGTCGCATCCCTGTCTCGGTCGAGGCATCCATGAAACTTGAGCAGGGGGTTGGTCGCAGCACTAAATTCGGTGGCCTGCGCGCCATCCAAAGCGCCGCGCAGATCGATTTTCCGCGTCTTGGCCCAAATTTCGATCAGGGGATCGAAATTCGCTGACAGCGTCGAGTGCGCAGCGCGCGCGACCAGCAGATCGGAGACGGCAGCATGCCCGGCATTGGGCGCGCCCAGCAACTCTGCCCAGGGAATAAGGCCCAAGAATTGGTCCTTGAAATGACCGGCCGCGTGGAAATGACCGGCCAAGGCATCAAGGTCATAGCGGAGCGCTTCCGGCAGAACCTCGATATCACGCCTTTTTTCGTAGCACAGCTCGGCCACCCTCCAGGCGGGCAGAAGGTTGCTCGGCGACGGCATCGACAGCCCAGCGCCACAAAGAAGCATGAGCCGGTTGGCTTCAATGCTCCCAAGCAACTCGGTGATGATGGGGTCACTCAGAACGGACATGTGGGTCTATCAAATCAGCAAATGCGCGGAAGCCATGCCCGAAGCAGGTACGCTCAACTCCATTGAGCGTCAGCGCGGTGCTGCAACCAAGCTAATCGTAATCAGCTCGTCCTACCATGTCGATCTGAAACGTGTAATCGGCGTTATTTCCGAGGGGCTGACCCAGCCGTTTCTACCTGGGGACGGACGCCATTCGATCTGCCGCTCCACCGCATATCTCGATCGGGTTTGTCCCCGCATTGCCGGAACCGGACTGATGGCGGCAGCCCATTGAACGACCTCCGGTCGGTTCGTTGAAACCTTGCCGTTCTTATCTTCGTAATCGAATCCGAATTCGGGGAATTGGTCTGTCACGGCACACCTCTTCATTTAAGTTATGAGGTGAACCTCAATCGAGCGAAAGCCAGCTCACGCATCGTGGAATTTCCGCGATGGCGTCCTATATCCATGGCGCATTGCCATCACAAAAAGAATGCTCATGCCTTCCTGCATATTTTGCGACGGGGCTCTTGGACCGGAGACCAAGCCCGAACATATCTTGCTCAACGCCGTGGGTGGTCGGATGACCACCACGCAGGTCGACTGCTCCGACTGCAATAATATGTTCGGTGGTGGGATCGACAAGGCTTTCGCTGATCAGGTGACAGAGATTCGCAACCTGCTGCAGCTTGAGTCGGGCACCGGCCGAACGGCGCCCTCCCTCAAGAACGTCAAGGCGGGCGATCAGGTGCTCAATCTCTGGGGAGACGGCCAGATAGATCTCGTGCGCAAGCCGTTTGCGACCTCAAAGAATGCCGACGGATCTCTGGCTATCTCCATCAACGCACGCTCAGCCGAGGAAATTGAGAGGCTTACTCCGCATATCGCGGCGTCGATTCCGATGCCTGAGGAGAAGCTTCGTGAGCAAATCGGTGCCTCCGTCGCCTCGATCATTGAGCAACGGCCGAACATGATTCACTTTCCTTTGTCGTTTGGTGGGGGCGACGCTTTTCGGTCTGCCGCCAAGTCGTGCCTGGTCCTCTGGGCAACCTCCGTCGGGAACGAAAAAGCCAGCGGCGAGCCGTATCGGGCCGCGCGGGAGTTTGTGATGCACGGCGGCGAAGCGTTCTATCTGGCCAGCACGAAGCTCGATACGCGTTTGCTGCCGGTTCTCGATCAGGTCAAGGCCGCATATGGTCCAATTTTCAATCTGATCCACGTGCAGAGCGATACGACGGGGCGCGTCGTCGGGCACTTTACCCTTTATAACTTGATCGCGTTCCAGGTCGTGCTCGCCGCGGCCGGTGCCACGCCAGACCACAAGATCACGCTTGTATCGAACCCCGAGAGGCCGGAGATATGGTCGAGCACCGTTGGCCTCGATCTGCCCGTCGCCTGGCTGGCAACGCCGGAATACGAGGTTGGCGATGCCAGGGAGCGGATTGCCAGCCTCATATCATATTACACTGAGTCCGGGAGGTCCGGCGAGTTCGAGCGCATCATCAGGGATGTCCTGGAAAAGAATGGCCTCCGAGAAGGTGATCGGATTCCTCAAGAGCTGGCGCATAAGATCTGCGGTGAGATAGCACACCGGGCAGCGATGCACCAATTCGGGTTGCCATTCGAGGAAAAGGTGATGGTATCCGATCTTCTGGCTCGGCATCAAAGGCCAAAGGATACCGATGGGGCGGAATAGCCCTCAGAGAAGCCAACATGAGGCAAGGTGGCCAGCGCAACCTGTGGTAGGCTGCGCATCAGGAGGCTGCTGAGCAGCCATCCCTGCGAGTATAGGCGAGAGGAAACGGAGGATGCGCTTCAAGCGTTCTGAAGGACTGACGCCGTCCGAGAAGTTGTTGGCAGAGCTCTGCGACAAGTCCTTCCTGAAGCTGTGGACCTATCCCAACCTGTTCAAGAAGCCGGGGAAGGAGCTGACCGATCTTCTGGTGGTGTTCGGCAACGACGTCATCATCTTCTCGGATAAGTCCTGCGGCTATCCCGACACCGGTGATGTCGATCTCGATTGGAAGCGCTGGTACCGCAAGTCGATCGCCGACTCGGCGCACCAGATCGCGCAGGCTGAGCGTTGGATTCGGACCTGTCCCGACAGGGTGTTTCTGGATGTCAAATGCACTGAGAAGCTCCCGATAGATCTGCCGGACGCCAGCGAGATGCGCGTCCATCGGGTTTGCGTCGCTCTTGGTGCGCTCGACCGCGCCGAGGCCGAGACGGGGACCCGCGCACTGAAAATTGAGCCTGCCGTCCTGAACGACTCGGTTAGGTTTACGGTGGGTACGACAGACATGGCGGCAGGCTGGGTACATGTATTCGACGACACAAGCCTCACCATCGCTCTCAGTGAGCTTTCGACGATCACGGATTTCATCCACTATCTCGACAGCAAGGTGGCGCTGATGCAATCCGGCAACTTCAAATTTGCCGACGCAGAGACCGACATACTGGCCTACTACCTGTGGAATGGCAGGACGGTTCCAGCTGAAGAAGGTGACTACCGGCTGGAGCCGGACCTGTGGACGCAGGTGGAGTCATCGGAGCAGTTTTTGGCCGGTCGGGAGGAAAACAAGGTCAGCCAGTTCTGGGATGGGCTCATCGAGTACATCAACGGTCATTACCTGAGCGAGACGCTCGAGTTCGGCAACGAGATGACCATGTCCGAGCATGAGCGGACCGTCCGCATTCTGGCAGGAGAGACCAGGTTTTATAGACGGGTGCTTTCCAAGGTCATTCTGCAGCGGCGTGAGGCCGCGAGGAAGCAGGCCATCAGCACCTTGCTGCCATCTGAGCAAAACGATGTCAGTTATGTTCTCTATGTGGGACAAGGCGACCAGGGCGGGGACCACGCGGCCTATCGCACCGAGCGAGCCGAGGATCTCCAGCTGCGCTGCGTAGCTGCAAAGGCAGCCAATCCGGAGAAGCGCTTCGTTATCGGGATCGCGATGGACGCCGCCGGCGTCAAAGGGTCGTCGGAAGATTTTGTATTTATGGATACAGCCGCCTGGACCGCGGAGGAGATCCAGAACGCGCAGAAGATGAGAGCCGAGCTTGGCTATTTCAAGGAGGGGACCGCGGTCATGTCTCGCCTCTCAGAGGATGAGTATCCCAGGAGCAGGCCTGCGATCGACGTCCCGAAGCTCGCAAATGAGTTGTCCGGCTTGACAGTCTCGGAGTCACTCGAGCTTGCCGCGATGCTCAAGGATAGATGGAGAGGCCCTGACTCCCTGGCCTGATTTTGCGGCAGCCTATAACGCGAAAGCCCCGCACAGTTTCCGGTGCGGGGCAACCGACTCTGCACCTTGCGGGTCATCAGCTCTCAACGGACTTCGACCATTTCCACGGGATGGAGGATGGTTTCCCTTGTCACACCAGCGCGCCTCGCCGCTGCTCCGGGACGGAATCGCACAGAGCCAGATCGCTCGTGGCGTCAGGCTCCGGTCAGGAGTTTCCTTCCTTGCGTTCGCGAATGACGAGCCGGCCGCTCGCGGGCAGGGCAACGAGTTCAACATTGAACCCCTTGCCGTCGTCGTGAGGCCAGAACCACCGCCGATCTTCGTCCAGAACGCACTATCGCCTTCACCGGTCACGACGAATGCCTCGTGACTCGGCTTCTTCGCTCTCGCTTTCGCAGGCATGATATTCTCCCGTTGAGTGATGCCGCAGGGGCATGGCCGGGAGACAAAAACGGTATATGCCGGGCAATGCCGGCAAGCGGAATCCTTATTCACGGCACGTCACGGCGGTCTGACAGGAGACTGCAAGATTTCATTGGCAACTGATTGAACTGTCTTACATCGTATGCCCGACAATGCGTTGGGAGATCTCTACGCTCGCACATTGGCCTCTGCCAAGAACTGCTCTTCGAGATGGTCAAATGATTTGTGGAGCCCGGCTATCTGTTGGGCTTTCAGTTGTTCGACCACGTTTGGCGGAAGGATTGCCTGAAGGAGTTGATTGACCCCGGAATCGCTTCGCCAGTTTCGGTAGCTGTGTTCTTCAAACGACTTCTGGAAAAGATAGGCGCTCCTGCCGTATAGTGCGCGGATGATGAAGTAGGCACTCCATACACGCTGCGGCACGAAGAGGCGTTCCGACTCGACTTCCCTCGCACGGGCTCGTTCGAATCGTGTGATGATGGCCTGATCATCGGCATATTCGGCGATGTGACGGTATCCACGTGGCCAGCCATTGCGAAAAAAGCCGTCGATTTCTTCGGCGGTGAAGATGGTTTCTACATGGACGAGCTGGCCAAACTCATTCCCAAGATCTTTGATGGCCTTCCACAAGGTTTCGACGGCTTGGAGCCGCCGGGCCTGTGCGACGGGATCGGTCGGCGCGGAGTGAAGGTTGACGGTGTGGGCCTGGAAGTGCTGCGCGGCGATGCCGCCGGATTGATCGATGTTGGCGTAACCGATCTCCAAGAAATGACCGGCTGCGCTTTCAGCGTCGGCATCGGTCATGGGGGAAGCCTTCGCTTCGTGATCGGCCTTCATTTTCAATATCCGATAGACAGGATAGGACTCTTCGTCATCGTCGATGACCGTATGGTGAGTGGGGCACATGGCGATAAGGTTCTCATAAGCCTGGCGCTCCTTGTCCGTCTGTGCCGGGTCATATCGAGCCGCGCCCGGATTGTCGCCCTTGATATGGCAGACCTCGCCAATCAGTCGGCCGTTGTAGGTAAGCGTTGCGGGGCAATTCGGGAATGGGCAACGATTTCCCGATAACGCGAACAATCGCTTGAGGGTGCTTTCAGTCGGTCGCATGGTGCTCACGTCTCGATGTCAAAGCCCGGCGTCGCGCCGACAGTGCTGCTAGCCTCAAGTTGCCGAGCGAGCCGTATTGTCATTAAATTAGTCCTCGAAGGATTCTTTCGTGCGCTGTGAGTCAGCGATGCCGTCTTCAGCGTGTCTTCGCAGCGTGTCATAGAGATCATAGGCGGGCGAGAACCGGGGCAGCGATTGCAGGATCTTCTCGCTTTCGTCCTTCATGTAGATGTCCCGCGGCATCGGCTCTCCGGGCGTTCCGGAGCGGACGCCGCCAATGGCCGAGCGGTAGAGCGCGCCGATGGCATGCTCTAGGACCTTTGGGCCTACCTGCTTGGCCTTTTCCAGGTACCGCTCGACGAACGCGCGATTGGCGAACACAAAGCTATGGTGCGCCTCGCCGAGGATGCCGGCAATGAGACGCAGGTCCTGCTCGTCGGAGGTGGCAATCCACTGTTCGAGAAATTTGACCGTCTCTCCAGCGAAAGGCCCGAAGCAGGTTTCGAATAGCTCCTTGGCGCGATAGCCAAATAGAAACGGCTTGCTCTTTCCTGCTCTCATCCATTCCGCGACCTCCCTCAGGAGGTCGCCGTAGATGGCGGACTCGCGGAAACGCAACAGGACGTGGCCATAGGGCCCATTATTGATGGGACGGTATTTCCAGTCCTCGCTTTCACCGGCCCGCTCAACGCGGCGCATGAAGAAGGCCATGGTCTCCCTGGGAAACGCCTGAGAGGCTTGTGCAAGAAACTCCTCGACCCAATGGCCGTCCAGTTGGGGCACGGCCATGAGCTTGTCTAGAATGACCGTCGCGTCCTCGACCGATAGGTGCTTAAACAGTTCGTGGAACGTGAATACCGTCAGCAGCTCATCCGCCAAGTGATGGGAGTCGCCGATGCTCGCGGCGCGGGCGAGCTCAATGACGAGGCCGACCTTTTCCTCCGGTAGGCTGTTCAAGGTCGATATCGCACTGCGCACCACCCAAGGGCTTGGGTCGGTGAGCAATGTGCGTAGAATAGCAATATCCGCGTCGTTGTAGAGGCCGGTGCCAAGTATGCGGGAATAGGCTTGCGCAACCGAAGCACGGAGCTGCTCGCGGCCAGTCGCCAGCAATTTCGCAATGACAACCCGTGTCTCGTCTCGGTTGTGGTCCCACAGGATTATCAATGCGCCAGGCGTAAATTGGCGCGTCTCGGACGCGGGGTTGGCCAATGCATCGTCGAGCGTTGCCCTACAGAAGTCTACCGACGCCCGCATCAGGGCCTCATACAGCGGATACGACGTCGCTGCCCGCTTGTAGCTCTTGGTGATGTGCCCGAGGAGGCTTCCGATAAAGGCTCGCCGCGCTTCGGCATCAGGGTATGTGGCAGACAGGTCGCTAACCAATGTCGCGATGTGAGCGGCCCACCTCTTCTCGTGATCGTGCCTATCGATGCGCCGAAACTCAACGCCGTGGCCGTCGATCAGCACGGTTAAGGCCCGAAAGGCCAGAGTATCGGGCAGGAAGGCCTTAAGCTTGCGTGCGGCATCGGCTGCGGCGTCTTGGCCATAGTGCACATGCCACGCCACGGCCTTCCAGACCGACAGCAGGACCAGGTCATCGACCGCGCGGGCCTTGAGGGCGGCCTTTACCTCTTGGAGCCCTTTAACAAAAACGCTCGTCCATTCGCTGCGAGTTTCATTGGAGGCGGTGCTATTGAACATGCCCATGGGATATCTGAACGCGTTCTCCAACGACTCGGCCGCAAGCACGCCGATCCGGGCATCAGGATTGAAGAGAAGGTCAATGATTGCGCGCAAGACCTTGTTGCGCAGCGGCGCGATGGCTTTGACGTTCACGAAGTGCGGCCTGAAGGTGAGCGAGAAATTGCGCGACTCTGTAGTGTGCCCCTCAGTTTGAAAGATCGGGGTCAACACGTCCAACGGGGTGTAGGGGTATTGCCAAGAATCCGGGTGCTGAAGCAGCTTCAAACCGAAGTCCACGATCGCCTCGTTGTAAATGAGCGGCTTGTTTGGCTGGACCCCGCACAATTCGGACAAGATGCGAATGGGGTGCTCTGGGGTCTGCGCAAGCGGGCGGTCGTCGCGCTTGCCGAGCTCCCAGAGGGCCTCGCAGGCACGTTCGACATATGAGAAGTTAAACGCCGCGTTCTGAAGAATTTCAGGGAGCTGCTTGAGGAACTTTCCTTCACGGATCAAGCGCTCAGCGAACTCGATGGCTTTGGCAGGCTGGTAGTACGCGACTTCCGCGACGGTTTTGATGTGCGGATCACTATAGTCGTGCTCAGGCTTAAGCCTGCTCCAGACCCCATCGATCAATTTGCTGTTGCTGGGATCGCCGCTTGAGCGCCGCCAGTCGAGCCGGCTGAGGTTGACGAGGAGGTGCTCGACCTGCTTCTCATTGGCGGCGTCGAAAACGGTCTCGGCATATCCCGAGGAGGCGCTCAGTGCGCCGACGCAATGCTCCTCGATGATGTAATCGGCCAGCACGTCGGGCGAGAGCCTATACTGTAGACCGCGCTTGAACAGGACGCCGGCTTCGGTGAGGGATCGCATGATGCGGCTGGCATCGTGAGGCTTGAGGCCTTCGACTTGCTCGATAACGTGGAGAAGCGCTTGGTCTTCGGGGTGGATGGGCTGTAGCAATGCCAATATCTTCAGGAGCTTCTTGGTTGATTCCGCCTCGCCCTTGTTTCCGATTTGGCCAGCAATGATGTCTTGGAAGCGGGAGAAGAGTAGGGTGCGGAACGTGTCCTCGTGCTGCGCCAAGTCAAAGTGACGCTCCTCCTTGGCCACGACCTGCGCACCAACAACGGTGGCTAGTGGGCAGTCGCGGGTCAAGCGAGCGATGCTTTTTGCGGCCGAGATCGGCCCACCGTGCTTCGTCAGCACCTGGGCGGCGAGCTGCTCGCTTTCCTCAGAGGTCAACCGCTCAAGGGTAATCTCTCTGAGTGCCTCCCCGACCAACGAGAAATTGCTGGCTTGAGCCTTGATGTGGTCGAGACCGTAGGGGCGGAAGGAGAGAACGACCTTGGCCTTGTTGGAGGGGTCGGCGGCATACTGAAAGAGAATTTTCAGGTCGGTCTGGTCGTGAGCGTCATCAACGATGAGGAGCTTTTCCTTGGTGCCTAAGTCCTCCAGGCTCTTCTTGGTGATCTCGGCGTTGCGCGACAGGTAGCGAACGGCAGTGCCTTTGTTGTCGACCTCGAAGGCTTCGATGGCCTGTTTGAGAATGCGCGATTTTCCAGAGCCGCCGGTGCCCATCAGCAAGACGGCGGCAACGGTCGGGTCGCTTAAGGCCTGCACCAACGCGTCAAGGTCGGCTTTACGGCCAACGAGATTCCAAACGTGGTTGAACACTCCATCGGCGTTATTGAAGGCGACAAAGAATTCTTCGCTGGTCTCCCAAGGGCCCGCCTCGTTGACGCCGAGGAGGGCGAAACGCTGGCCGCGAAAGAAGATGTCCACGAGCCGCACTTGATCGGCGAGAGGGAGCTGGCGGATCCTGTAGGAGATGTCTTCTCGGTCCCAGATCTCCCAGTCTGGAGAATTTTTAATCGCCGCGCGGGCTTGTGGGCTCGCGATATTGGTCAGCAGCAGGACCTTCTTGGCGGCGACCACAGTGTGCTTGGCGACCGCATCCCTTACCTTTTGCGGTCCGAATTCATCGATACGTTTGCACTGGAAGCTGAAGGTCGAGCCGTCGGGAAAGGTGGCGATGACGTCGAGGCCGTCCTGAGTGTGACCATGTCCGCCGGCATGTTCGACGCGGGCGGTCGGGTAGAGGGCTTGCAAGAGATGGCGGCAGAAGCGCTCAAAGCTATCGGGAGTCAGCCCGTCAATTGGAAAGGGCTGATCAAAGCTCACCACAGCGGTCTTCTGCGTGAAGCCGGCGGCGGCGAGAAGATCGGCCACGTTTGCTTTAAGCACCGCGGCAATCAGCGGCATCTGCTTGTCGCGGGGGCGCGACTGCCCGGCCTCCCATCTACTGACGGTCTGCTGGGTGCTTTTGACGAGCGTCGCGAACTCGGTCTGGCTGGCAATCCCCGCCTTTTGGCGGAGTTCGATCAGCAATTTGCCAAAGTTATCATATGGAGGAAAGGGCATGTCATCACTCACTTTATGGATAATACACATAAAGTGAGTAATAGTTTCTGTCAAAGGGCGGCCGAACTCCGTGGCGCGATCCGGCGCTTGATGGCGCGCATGGCGGAGGACCGAAGGTACTTTCTTGCGGGAAATGCACCTAAACTCGTCATTCTCCTGCATAACTCATTGGAATCGCGGGGAATGCGACCGCCCTCCGAGCGCACCACCTTCATTTTTATAGCTTTTCTGGGCGGGTTTTCGCCCAGGTTCGCGCCGCATGGCGGCGCTTCGGAACCAAAGCCCTCGCCTTGCATTCGCAACTGGTCGCCGAATGCGCTTGAAGGTGGAGGCTGATGAGGGACGCTACGTCCGATGTTGCCGAGGTCCGCGGCGCCGTTCACCTGTGCATCGACATGCAGAACATTTTCGCTCCGGACGGCCTTTGGGCGACGCCCTGGATGGAGCGCGTCCTGCCGACAATCGTCTCGGTCGTTTCGCGCCACGCGGAGCGAACGATCTTCACACGCTTCATCACCCCGCAGGATCCGGAGGATCGCCCTGGGCAGTGGCAGGCCTATTTCCGCCGCTGGCGCCAGGCGACGCGCAGGCATCTGCCATCATCGGCTCTGGAGGTCGTGCCGGCCTTGGCTCGGTTCGTTCCGCCGGCCGCGATGATCGACAAGCCGGCCTATTCCGCGTTCAGCAATCCCGGTCTTGCGAGCCTGCTGGTCGAGAAGAACGTCGGCACCGTCGTGATATCGGGCGCGGAAACGGACGTCTGCGTGCTCTCGACAGTCCTGAGCGCCGTCGATCTCGGCTTCAGGATCGTCATCATCGAGGACGCGCTGTGCAGCTCGTCCGACGTCGGCCACGATGCGCTCATGACGATGTATCGCACCCGCTTCCACGGCCAGGTCGACCTGGTGACGGCAGAAGAGTTGGGCGAGATCTGGTGGGAGTAGGGAGCTACGATCCGATCTCATCGGGCTGCACAAGTTTCCTCGCCGCCATCGAGGCAGATCAAGCGACTGCGACGTCGGCGGTCACCGGTCTCGCATGCGGCGGCTGCGCGTGGTCTGCGCCGGATCGCATGTTCAGATAGGCCGGGTCGAAACCGGCAAGCCGGACCAGGCCCGGCCAGTCCGTGATGGTCAAGGTCTTGCTCTGCCATTGCAGCAGATTGCAGCGGCGCAGCTCCTGGATGGTGCGGTTGGCATGGACCGGGGAGATGCTGCAGGCCGCGGCGACATCGGACTGGGTGAACGGCGAGGACAATCTGAAGTCTCTGGCGAGCCCGACGGCTTGCAGCCGAACGGTGATCTCGCAAAGCAGATGCGCCACGCGCGTCAATGCGTCCCGGCTGCCGAGGTTCACCGTCCAGTTGCGCTGGATGGCGTGATCGGCGAGCAGAATCAACAGCAGGGCATGCGACATCGCCGGAGAACGCACCGCGAGCTCGCGAAAGAAGCGGTGCGGCACGAGCGCGACGATTGCGGGGCCGAGTGCGGTCAGGTTGCCCTCGATGCGCGGGCGATACAGGCTTTGCAGGTTGGCGATGTCGCCGGGCACGCAGATCGCGGTGATCTGGCCATCTGCGCTTTCGTCATTTTGCCAGGACAGATATCCCTGGAGCACCAGGCAGCATTGCGTTGCCTCATCGCCGTGGCGCAGGATGGTCTGATGCGCGCCGAAATGCGCGATGCTGCTCGGCATGTCCGCGAGCAGATCGAGATGGTCCGGGGTCAGTTCGACGAGGCTCGTCAGGCGGTCGGCGAGTTTCGAGAATGCAAATCCTGCCTGCATTTGATCTCCGATCCCCCATCGGCTCCAAGTGTGGCCGAGAACGACGGCGGAAAGCATTAACGTTTGATACGTTCGCCTGGGGTATCGCGGAGGCAGCAAGCCGCTCGCCGATCCAAGGTTCCTCGCACTCAATTGACGTTGTCGCCGAGCATGTTGCGTACGCCTGTGGTCACGGCGGCGACGCCGCTCGTGCCGTGCATCAGTGCGATCTCGCCCTGCTGCTCGTGGCGGATGGCGTGCGCCATGATGCGCAGGCGAGGGTCGCCGCGGCTGTGCCACATCCGGTCGGCCATCCTGACCGCACCGCGGTGGTGCCTGCTCATCGCCTCGACGAACAGCGCGTCGAACTGGTCCGGCGGCGCGGTCTTGACCTGGCGCATCTCGGCCGGTGTCAGGAAGCCCGGCATCGCCGCACGCTCCTCGGTGCTGCAATCGGGCATCTCCGTGTCGAACCAGCTCAGCCACCAATTCTCGAAGATCTGGTTCTCGCCGGTCTGGCTCGCGACCATCAGCATCGCGAGCTTCCGCAGATGTGGATCCTGCGCGCGCTCGGCCGCCGTCCGTGCCAGCTCGATGCCCTGGGCATGATGCGTGGTCATGTGACGGATGTAGGCCTGGTCGTGATCCCTGTCGCGGCCCATCCACGGCGGCTCGTAACCGTGACCGCCGAACATTGCGACCGCACCGAGCACCGCAATCACGGCCAGCGCGCCGGTCATCCACATATTGGTGAACCGCACGTCGCTGTCAGGCGCAGTCCCGCGCTTCCAGCGCAGGCGCGCGAACAGAGGATACATCACGGCCGAGGAGCCGTGGACCAGCAGGCCGATCCAGTAGGGTTGTTGCAGCGTGAACAGAGGCTGCCAAAACGGAAACAGCGGCACCAGCACGAACCATTCCATGCCTGAAGAGAACACGGCCCAGGGCAGCGCCAGCAGCAGGATCGTCATCGGCCGCACGTCGGCCGTCCAGCGTCCGAGCACGCCAAAGAAAACCAACGCCCAGGAAAAATCGGCCCATTGGTGAAAGGCGATCCCGGTCAGGATTGCGCTCCAGGATGGCTCGGAGCTGATCGCCCAATCGCGCGCAGGAATTGCGGCGACCGTCATCCAGTCGACGGCGGCATCGCGGCCGATGCGGGCGGCGAAGAGTTGGCTGACGATGGTCGAGAACGTGCTGCTGATCAGGCCGAGGGCGGCCGCGGCAATCCAGCGCGAACGCCGCCGCTCGCTGATGCTGCGCCGCGCCCCACTCGCGAGCGCTGGTCGCGGCTCTGCGTTCACGTCAGCTGCTTGAGCTTCTTCAGCGGATTGAGTTCGCTTGGCTTGTCTTGTTCGGCGCGCCCGCGCTCGGCTTGCGCCTTGCCGTCATCGTGCAGATCCTGGTCGCCGATGATTTCGCCGACGGCCTGCTTGGCCTTGCCGGCGATCCGTTGCTGCAGACTTTTGGTCTTGCCCATGAGCTGCCTCCGATATGTCCTGCCGACGGGCTCACGCCGCTACCCCGGCGCCTGAAGGGGGCGTGGGCGCCGGGGCTGCGGTCTTGCAAACTGCCTCCGGCGGCGGGGGGAGACGCCGGAAAGCATTGATGAGACTCTTCGAAACGCGGATGGTTCCTGCCGACATCACCGAGGTTCGAGCGTGATGATCACGCCTTCGTTGCCGCGGAGCAGGATGGACGCATCCGGCACCGGCTCGGCCTGTCGATCCAGATGCGTCGACATCAAAAGACGGCCGCGGCCTTGCCAGTGGAATTTCCGCGGTTCGGCCGCGATATTGAGCGCGACCAGAATCTCGTTACGGCCATCCCGCCGCTTGTAGGCGAGGACATCGTTCTGCGACCGCAGCGGTTCGTATTCGCCCCGTTGCAAACCAATATGCTCGCGCCGCAGCGCCATCAGCGCGCGAAACAGCGCCAGGATCGAACGCTTGTCGCGCTGCTGTCCGGCGACGTTGGCCGCACCATCGGGCGGCTCGAGCGGCAGCCATGGACGGCCCGTGGTGAAGCCGCCGTCGGGACTGTCGTCCCATCGCATCGGTGCGCGTTCGGGATCGCGGCACAGGCCATAGCCGGGCACGAGCTTCTCGAAGGGATCGTGAACGCGGCCCGGCGGGATCGGCACGCGCTTGCGGCCGATCTCGTCGCCCATGAAGAAGAACGGCGTTCCCCGCAGCGTCATCAGCAGCATCGCCAGCACGCGCATCTGCGCCTCGCCGATCTTGCTCGCGACCCGCTGCTTGTCGTGGCCGCCGATGACCCAGACCGGCCAGCCATCGTCCGGGATGGCGTTGAGATAGGCGTCGATCGTGGCCTGCAGCGAGAGGGCGTCCCATTTGGAATCGAGCAGGGCGAAGTTGAGCGGCAGATGCAGGCGCGGCCGGCCGTTGCCGTAGAAGTGGCCGATGCGGTCGGTCTTGCCCTGGACCTCGCCGCACAGCATCCGCCCGGGATAGGCATCGATCACCTCCCGGATGAACTCGATGCAATCCATCGTCTCGGGCCGGTCGTCGGTAAACACCGTCGTGTTCCGCTGCGGCGGCGGCTTGCCCTCGGCCTCGGGGTTCGGCGGGTTGTCGCGCAAGAGCCGGTCCTTGATCAGGACCGCGCTGGCGTCGACGCGAAAGCCGTCGACGCCGCGGTCGAGCCAGAACCGCATGGTCTCGGCGATCGCGGCGCGCACTTGTGGGTTGCGCCAGTTGAGGTCGGGCTGCTCGACCAGGAAGGAATGATAGTAATATTGCCGGCGCGCCTCGCACCATTCCCAGCCGCTGCCGCCGAACCGGCTCAGCCAGTTGTTGGGCGGCCCGCCGTTCTCGGCGGGATCAGCCCAGATGTACCAATCCGCCTTCGCGCTGTTGCGCGAGCTTGCGCTCTCGACGAACCATGCATGATCGTGCGCGGTGTGATTGGGGACGAGGTCGAGAATGAGCCGTATGCCCGCACCGTGCAGCGCCTCGAGCAGGCGATCGAACTCCTCAAGGCTGCCGAAGGCGGGATCGATCGAGCAATAGTCGGAGATGTCGTAGCCGAGGTCGCGGAAGGGGCTCTTGTGGATCGGCGTCAGCCACACCGCATCGACGCCGAGCCATTTCAAATAGTCGATGCGCGACAACAGTCCGGCAAGGTCGCCCTTGCCGTCACCGTTGCAGTCCTGAAATGAGATCAGCGCGATCTCGTAGATGACGGCGGATTCCCACCACGCAGCTTCGTCACGGGACTCGACGCTCATCACCTTGCTTCACCTCGTTGTGCCCAACATGCCCCGCGATCTGCCTTGCCGCAGTTCGGACACTCTCGATACCCTTCGGGAATCCACTGCGGTTCGGATAGAGCTTGCGCCGTGCATCGCGCGGCGGGCGGCGCGGCTTGGTGTCCTGCGCGGCGCGGTAGTCGAGCACGGCGATGCCGCCGACCATCAACAGTGCCAGCGCGATGTTGCCCTTCTTGGGATTGTCCGACGTCAGCCCGGACATCAGCGCCGCGGCATCGAGGCCGTCGCCGCCGACACGGGCCCATAGGCCGGCGTTCTTGTCGACCGAGAGCGACATGATCCCGGCAAGGATCTCGCGCACGCCGAAGGCGCGGACCAGCGTCTCACGGCCTTCCATGCCCAGCGTGTGCGTGACGCGCCTCGGCGCGAACAATTCGACGACGCCGAGGCCGATGCTGAACCAGCCGAGTGCGCGCGCGAGCTGGTCCGCCGGCTGCTTCAGGCTCGGTCCGCCCGCGACGATCTTGGGGTCGCCCTTGGTACGCACGACGTTGGAGAAGTGAAACATGGCTTTGCTCCTCAGGGCTTCAGCACGACCTTGACGCAGGAATCGCGCTTGTCGCGAAACACCTGGTACATCTCCGGTCCCTGGGCGAGCGGGACGGTGTGGGTGATGACGAAGGACGGGTCGATCTCGCCTTCTTCGATGCGGCGGAGCAGATCGTCGGTCCAGCGGTTGACGTGGGTCTGGCCGGTTCGCATCGTCAGGCCCTTGTTCATGAAGGCGCCCATCGGGAGCATGTCGGACAGGCCGCTGTACACGCCTGGCACCGAGATGATGCCGCCGGGACGGCAGACATAGATCATCTCGCGCAGCACGTGGGGCCTCTCACTCTCGGCCATCACCATCTGCTTGGCGCGGTCGAGCAGGGTGTCGGGCAGAGATGGCATCACATGCGCCTCCATGCCGACGCAATCGATGCATTTTTCCGGGCCCTTGCCGTCGGTCAGCTCCTGGAGCCGCTCCACCACGCTCTCGGTCTCGAAGTTGATCGTGGTGGCGCCGCCGGCCTCGGCCATGCTGAGCCGCTCCGGCAGGCAGTCGATCGCGATCACCTGATTGGCGCCGAGCAGGATGGCGCTGCGGATCGCCATCTGTCCGACCGGGCCACAGCCCCAGATCGCGACCGTGTCGGTCGGCTCGATGTCGCATTGCGCGGCGGCCTGCCAGCCGGTCGGGAAGATGTCGCTGAGGAACAGCAATTGCTCGTCGGGAATGCCCGCCGGCACCTTGATGTGGGTGGCGTCGGCAAAGGGCACGCGGAGATATTCGGCCTGGCCGCCGGGATAGCCGCCGGTCAGATGGGTGTAGCCGAACAGGCCTGCCGTCGCGTGCCCGAACACCTTGTCGGCCAGATGACGCTTGCGGTTGGTGGTCTCACAGACCGAGAAATTGCCGCGCTTGCACTGGTCGCATTCACCGCAAATGATCGTGAACGGCACGACGACGCGGTCGCCCTTCTTGAGCTTGCCGTTGACGCCCGCGCCGACCTCGACCACTTCGCCCATGGTCTCGTGGCCCATGATGTCGCCGGGCAGCATGCCCGGAATGAAATTGTGGAAGAGGTGCAGGTCGGAGCCGCAGATGGCGCAGCTCGTCACCTTGATGATGGCGTCACGCGGATCCTGAATCTCCGGGTCGGTGACGGTGTCGCACCGGATGTCCTCCTTGCCGTGCCAGACCAGTGCCTTCATCGTGCGTCCTCCCGGTTGAGCCACGTGCCATCTAAGTCCAGGCACGAACGATGGTTGCTATCGTCTGCGCGCAAATTCTTCGCCCTGCGCAAATAGGAACGACGACGCAATAGGAACGAGAGAGCAGGGCGGCGATTGAGCGTGATCACCTCGATTCCAAGGACTCAATCGCAAGGATTTCCCGCATGCCCGCCAATCATCTCGCCGTCGTCACAGGCGCCTCAACCGGTATCGGTCTGGAACTCGCCAGGTGCTGCGCGCAGGCCGGGTTCAACCTCGTCATCGCCGCGGACGAACCTCAGATCGAGCGGGTGGCCGTCGATCTGCGCCGGCACGGCGTCAGCGTGGAGCCGGTCGAGACTGATCTCGCCACCACCGAGGGCGTCGACAAGCTGTGCGCGGCGATCGGCGACCGGCCGATTGGCGCATTGCTGGCCAATGCCGGAATCGGCCTCGGCAAGGCTTTCCTCGACCAGGACTTTGCCAGGGTGAAGCACCTCATCGACACCAACATCACCGGCACGCTGTATCTGATCCACCGCGTCGGCAATGAGATGCTCCGCCGCAATGCCGGTCGCATCCTGATCACCGGCTCGATCGCCGGCTTCATGCCCGGGAGTTTCCAGGCCGCCTACAACGCCAGCAAGGCGTTCCTCGATTCATTTTCGTTTGCGCTCCGTGAGGAGCTGCGCGACAGCGGCGTCACAGTGACCTGCCTGATGCCGGGTGCGACCGAGACCGAGTTCTTCCGCCGCGCCGACATGATGGACACCAAGGTCGGCACCGACAAGAAGGACGGCGCCTACGATGTCGCCAAGGCGGGTTTCGATGCGATGCTGCGCGGGGAAGCCGACATCGTCACCGGGCTGAAGAACAAGATCCAGACCACGGTTGCGAACGTCACGCCGAACGAGATGCTGGCCAAGCAGCACCGCAAGATGGCGGAGCCGGGTACCGCAAGATCGTAAGCGACGCGCGCGCAATGCTGCGGAGCGGCGCGAACCGTCTTGCGGAGAAAGGAGACCTTCGATTCACATAGCCTAATGCGCCGCGGCCTTCAAACCGTCAAATTGCACGGGCTGAAACAAGCGGGGGCTGCGATGGCAATGGATCGTATCGAACAGGCCTTTGTCGCGACTGCGGTTACGGGTTTTCTCGTAATGATGGTGGCAATCGTCTGGATGATGATGAGCTGAAGTGGGGGAGCTTGCCGTCTTGCGCGTCGCGCTACCTTACGCCGCAGTTGTCCTGTGCCTGGCGGTGACCGCCTGGCTTGCCATCGCGCATTTATTTTGATCGTCGCTCGGTTGCACCCGTTCAACCGCTGTTCACTGGATCGGCTGCTCGGCGATGAGCCCGGCCAGCTTCCGTGCCATCGCCGCAAGATCGATCGGCTTTTCCAATAGCGGCACGTCCTGGAACTCCGGACCGAGCGTGATCTTGTCGTATCCGGTCGTGAACAGGAACGGCACGTTCCGGGCTCTCAGCTCGCGGGCGATCGGAAAGATCGTCTCGTTGCGGATGTTGACGTCGAGCACGGCGGCGTCCAGGACGCTGCCGTCGTGCAGGATCTCGAGCGCGTCTTCGAGATGGCCGACGGGACCGGCGATCTCCGCACCCAGCGCGCGGAAGGCCTTGCCGATGTCATCGGCGAGAAAATACTCGTCCTCGACGACGAAGATGCGGCGCCCCTTGAGCTCTGCGCGCTGATCCGACGATGCCGCCATGCTGTCTCGGCCTCCAAACGCATAGGAACATAAGCCGGCGAGCCGCCTTGGTGCAAACTACAAACCAGGCAAATGGAGGCGGGTTCCATGAGCAACCGCGACATCATTGTCATCGGGGGCTCCGCCGGAGCGACGGCTCCATTGAAGCAGATTCTGGGCCGTCTGCCCGCGGACCTGCCGGCCGCCGTTTTCGTCGTGCTGCACATTCCGGCGCAGGGCATCGGCATCCTCTCGACGGTTGCCGGCAGTGCCGGGCCGCTCCCGGTCCGGCAGGCTGAGAACGGCATGATGATCGAGCCCGGCCAGATCTATCTGGGTGCGCCGGACCATCATCTTCTCGTCACGGAGGACCGCATCTTGCTCGGCCGCGGCCCGCGCGAGAACATGGTGCGGCCGGCGATCGATGCGCTGTTCCGCTCGGCTGCGCTCTATCACGGGCCGCGCGTCATCGGCGTGCTCCTGAGCGGCCTGTTGTCCGACGGTGCGGCCGGCCTCAACGCCATCAAGCGCTGCGGCGGCTTGGCCGTGGTGCAGGACCCCGCCGATGCGATCTCCGACGAGATGCCGCGCCGCGCCATGGAGGCGACCACGGTCGACCTCTGCGTTCCCGGCGCCAATATGGGCGACGTGCTGTCCGAGCTCGTCAGGGAGCAGGTCGGCGCCGCGCTGCCGATCCCGCCCGAGATCAGGCTCGAGGTCGAGATCGCGGCCGGTGAGCGGATCGGAAGCGACAATCTCGCCTCCGTGGGTGGCCCTGTCGCCCTAACATGCCCAAGCTGCGGCGGGGTGCTCTCGGAGGTCAAGAACGCCCGCCCGATGCGTTATCGCTGCCAGGTCGGCCACGGTTTCACAGCCGATGCGCTCGCCAAGGAGCAGGAGGGGCGGGTCGACGAAGCCCTGCGCGTGGCATTGCGGATCATCGAGGAGCGGGCGGAGTTGGTGCAGCGCATGGCCGCCGACGGCCGGCGCACCGGCCGGGCTGCGGTCGCCGAGATGTACGAGGCTCGGGCGCTGGAATACCGCGAATATGCCGACATGATCCGGCGCGTCGTGCTAAAGTCGCTCGATCCTTCCGTAGGCAAACGGGAGGCCTGAAGGGGCGGCCATGGCCATCTCCCTTGTCGAACGCACTGCACAGCTCGATGCGGAGCGACGCCTGTTGGTGAAGGCGGACCAGGATATCGAGAGCGGTTGGCAGCGGGTCCGCAATCAAGAGGATCGGGTGCGCGAGCTCATGGCGGGCGGTCATGACACGTGTCAGGCGGAACGGCTGGTCGACCTGCTCAGGCAGACGCTGGTCGAATGGGAGCGCCACCGCACCTTGATCGAGCAGCGCGTGGCCTTTCTTCAGCGCGAGGTCAATCCGGAGGCCTAGGGAGGCCGGCGCCGATGTGCCGAACTGCGCCGCCGACGCTCCGCAGCAGCAGGAGGCCGACTCGCGCTTGTCCCCTGAATCGGGCTAGCTGGATCAAGGGACGCCCGGGACATTTTTGTCTTTGATGTGTTGGGATAATATTGAATTCTGCTATGTGCAGGACGGGGCGCCCATCGGGTTCCCGCCAGCCAGTGAGCGACCAGAGCCATGACCGAAGTCGCCGACCAGCCGGCCGATGCACAGCGCCAGAGCAAGACCCCGCTGATCATAGGGGTTGGCGCCTCACCGGGCGCGCTGGACAGCATCGAGCGCTTTTTCGCCAAAATGTCGGTCGGAGCCGACCAGGCCATCGTGCTGGCGCTCCAGCACCACGAGGCGTTCGACGAGCCGCGGCTGCGCGACATCGTCCAGAACTCCAACGGCAACCAGGTCGCCGAGATCGCCGACGGCCACCCGATCGAAGGCGGTACGATCTATCTATGTCCACCGGCCATGATCACCACCATCCAGGGCGATCGCTTCGCAATCCGCAAGGCCGAGCAGGCGCCTGGTGAGCGCGCCACGATCGACAGCTTCCTGGTGTCGCTGGCCGAGGAGCGCGCCGAGCAGTCCATCGGTGTCATCCTTGCGGGCACGGGGGGCGACGGCACGCTGGGCACGGCGACGCTGAAGGATCATGGCGGCCTCGCGATCGCCGAGCGGATTGAAAACGCGGAAGAGGCCGGGCATCTCGACGGCAACACACCCGCTGCGATTGCCGATTATGTGCTTCCGCCCGAGGATATCCCCGAGCACATTCAGGTCTATGCCCGTCATCTCAGGCGTCTGGAGGAGAAGCAGGGCTTCGACGAGGTTCTGGCCGCCGCCGCCAGCTCGCTGTCGCGCATCGCCGACATCCTGCGCAACAAGACCGGCAACGATTTCCACGGCTATAAGCAGAACACCTTCCTGCGGCGCGTGCAGCGGCGCATGCAGGTGGTCCGGATCGACGACATCGCCGCCTATGTGGATTTCCTTCGCAACGACAAGGACGAGGCGCAGTACCTCTTCAACGACCTCCTGATCGGCGTCACCGAATTCTTCCGCGACAAGCGCGAGTTCGAGGTGCTGGAGACGCAAATCATTCCGAAGATCTTCGAGGGCAAGGGGGTGGGCCAGCAGGTCCGCGTCTGGGTGCTCGGCTGCGCTACCGGCGAGGAGGCCTATTCGATCGGGATCCTCTTGCGCGAGCACATGGCGCGGATGGATTCCGTGCCGCAGGTCCAGATCTTCGCCACCGACATCGATGGACGGGCGCTCGCGACCGCCCGCGTCGGCCGCTATCGCACCAATGTCGAGGCGGACATGACCAGCGAGCGGCTGGCGCGCTGGTTCGTGCGCGAGGGCGATACCTATTGCGTGGTGAAGGAGCTGCGTGAGATGTGCATCTTCTCGCAGCATAACGTCATTAAGGACGCCCCGTTTTCCAAGCTCGACATCGTGTCCTGCCGCAATCTGCTGATCTATCTCAACGCCGAGCTGCAGAACCGCGTGATTCCGCTATTCCATTTCGCGCTGCTGCCGGAGCGATATCTGTTCCTCGGCAATTCCGAGAACGTGACGCGGCATCCGAAGCTGTTCGCGCCGGTCGACCGTCGCGCCCGGATCTTCAAGAAGCTGGAGACGGGAACGCGGCTGCCGCCGGAATTTCCGATCACGACCGCGGCGGGCCGGGTGCCGGTCGAGGTCCCGGCGGTGCGCTCATTCGGCCCCGACGTCGGCCTGGAGCGGCGCGCGCAGCGCATCGCGGAGCGCTATGCCCCGGCCTATGTCATCACCGACGACAATTTCCAGGTGCTGCATTTCTCCGGGCGCACCGGCCGCTACATCGAGCCGACGGCGGGCGCCGCCACGCTCGACCTGCTGCAGCTCGTGCACCGCGATCTTCGGCTGGAATTGCGGACCACGCTCAGCCGCGCCGCCGACACCAATGAGACCGTTCATGCCGAGCAGGTGCAGCTCGGCGTGAACGGTCACCGCGTCCTGGTGGACATTACGGTCGAGCCGATCCAGGAGGGCGCCGGCGGCCACCGCAATTTCGTCGTCCTGTTCAAGGACTCCCCGGCGCGGAGCAGCGAAGCCGAGACGGGCAATCCCAACGCGCTGGTGCGCACCGAGCACGTCGAGCGCCTCGAAAACGATCTGCGGGCCACGCGCGAGCGCCTTCAGGCGACGATCGAGGAGCTCGAGAGCACCAACGAGGAGCTGAAATCCTCGAACGAGGAATATCAATCGCTGAACGAGGAGCTTCAGTCGGCCAACGAGGAGCTCGAGACCTCGCGCGAGGAGCTGCAGTCGGTCAACGAGGAGCTGACCACCGTGAACGGCGAGCTGGCGCACCGCGTTCAGGAGCTGACGCGTGCCACCAGCGACCTGAAGAATTTCCTCGAGAGCACGCAGATCGCGACCGTATTCCTCGACAACGATCTGCGCGTGATGAACTTCACGCCCGCGATCACCCAGCTGCTGCATCTGGTCGAGACCGACACGGGTCGGCCGATCAGCCATATCAAGGCGCGCATTCCGATCGAGGAGCTCTACGATGACATCCGCCGCGTTCTCCGCACGCTCGCCAGTGTCGAGCGCGAGCTGAGCGCGCCGGACAGCGGCACGCGTTACATCGTGCGCATCCTGCCATATCGCAGCATCGACAACTTCATCGCGGGCGTCGTCATCACTTTCATCGACGTCACCGCAATCACCCGTGCCGAGGAGCGGCAGCGCCTGCTGCTGGCCGAGCTCCAGCACCGGGTTCGCAACACGCTCGGCGTGGTGCGCTCGATTGCCCGCCGCTCGGCGGAAACGAGCTCGACCGTGGAGGAATACGCCTCCCATCTCGACGGCCGTCTCAACGCCTTTGCCCGCACCCAGGCGCTGGTGACGCGCGACCCCGAAGGCGGCGTCGATCTCGAATATCTCGTGGTCGAGGAGCTGCTCGCCTACAATGCCAGAGAAGGCG
Organism: Bradyrhizobium sp. NC92; assembly: GCF_025200865.1. Lineage (NCBI taxonomy): Bacteria > Pseudomonadati > Pseudomonadota > Alphaproteobacteria > Hyphomicrobiales > Nitrobacteraceae > Bradyrhizobium > Bradyrhizobium sp. NC92. The sequence continues at coordinate 4,861,322 of NZ_CP104171.1, read as the reverse complement.
AGCAGATGCGGGTCTCGGGCCCCAAAATCCGCTTCCAGCCGAAGGCCGCCGAGACCCTCGCCCTCGCCATCCACGAGCTTGCGACCAATGCGCTCAAATACGGCGCCTTGAGTCAGCCGAGTGGACGCATCGAGGTGACCTGGCGCGTCGATGAGAGCACCGATCCGGCGGAGCTGGTGTTCGAATGGCGGGAGCGCGGCGGGCCGGCCGTGACGGCAAGGCCGCGGAAAGGATTCGGGACCGAGCTTCTGGAGCGCACGCTGGCGTTCGAGCTGAAGGGGCAGACCACGATGACATTCAACCCGGCCGGGCTGCACTGCACCATCACCATTCCTCTGAGCAAGCGCGCCTTCCACACACCGGTGGTAGCCGCCTGATGCCGTTGTCGACAACCGATCGCAGCGTCCTGGAGCCGGTCGTTCGCCGGCTGAGCGCGCTGCGGCCGTTGTCGAGCGAGGCTCGCGCATCGCTCGAATACGCCATGCTCGAGGGCCTCCAGCGTGCCGGATCCGGCGATGATCTGATCGCCGAGGGTGATCCCGTCGACGGCGTCCGAATCCTGTTGTCAGGCTGGCTCGGCCGCTACAAGACGCTGGAGGATGGCCGACGACAGATCGTCAATTTCATCTTTCCGGGCGAAAGCTGCGATGCGCACGCTTACCTGCTGTCGGAAATGGACCATTCGATCGCGGCGCTGACGCCCGTGGTCTATGCCGAGATCAAGCGCGCGCGCTTCGAGAGCCTCCTCGCCAACAACCCCACGCTGTCGGAAGCGTTCTGGTGCGAGACGCTGCTCAACAGCGCAATCCAGCGGGAATGGGCGATCAATCTCGGTCGTCGCGTCGCACTGGAGCGTGTGGCGCATCTGTTCTGCGAAATCGTCGAGCGGCTGCGCCCGGTGGGAATGGTCGACGGCAATTCGTGCCTCATGCCCGTGACGCAAATGGATCTCGCCGATGCCACGGGTCTTTCCGTCGTCCACCTCAATCGGACGCTCCAGGAGCTGCGCGCGGCGGGGCTGATCGTGCTGCGCGAGCGCACGCTGACGATCCCGGACCTCAATGCGCTCAAGAACGCGGCGCTGTATTCGCCGAGCTATCTGCGGCTCTATCGCGAGACTGAAGCTGGTGACGCAGCTCTGCCGCGGCTCAGACGGCCTTTGGTCGGTGACCTGCGATCAGCACCGGAATAGTCGCGATCATGCCGGCTTATGCTGCTGCCGGTCCCGCGCTTCATCATCGTGCTCGCTGGGAAAAGGCGCGTGAGTTTTCCGGCCGAGAAACGTATCGGGCAGCGGTAGCTCGAGTGCTGTTCGCGCCTCGCGTATCGTCTTGCGAACCTGCTCGACGTGCTTCTCGTCCGGTTGCAACAAACGGTGAATCTGCTTGGCCATCAAGCGCTCCCCTGGTCATGCAGGCGGGAGCACCATCGGTCTCTCAGCCACCAGCGCCTACGGGCAGAGCCTCAGCCGGTGATAATGTCACCGTACACCCGTTGCGGCGTTTCAGCCAAGGAAATCGGGGATCTGCCGTTCAATTCTTGTCCCTCGCCATCGGATGCGGTTGAGAACGGTTCCGCGAGGTTGTGACCGCTTGATCCAGGTTAATCGGCGACGCTTTTTGAGCTGTTGGCGCCATTTGAGTAACCTATGCAAGTGCGCGTTCGCGAGCTCCGTTGCATGATGCCTCATGCCAAACGCCCTGTTTGCCCGCGCCACGCGCGCTATCGAAGAGAGCCGCACCCTCCGGGAGCAGCACAGGCAAGCTGTGGGCCGTCACGACGAGGCCGTGAAAGACTTGCGCTTGGCCATCATGGACAGCGCCATGCTTCGCTCCGAGATCAAGGCGCGCCGCGACAACGAGGAATCGTAGCTCCGGTCTTTCCTGTGAAACTGCAACCGTTCCGTTTCTGGAACGTTAGATCATTGGCCCGGCTGTGCAGCCCGGAATCCACTAACCACGTCAGAACGCAACGGCGCGCTCGACCTCATGCACCAGGAGGACGCCTGATGAGGATGCGACATCGGTTCAAGCAAGTCGAAACTCTGGAAGCGCGGCTCGCCGCCGAGGCGGAGCGGCTACGCGAACAAGCCAACTTGCTTCCGCCCGGCGCGGCGCGCGACGAAATTTTGCGCAAGGCGCGTCAGGCGGAAACGGGGTCTCAGATGAGCGAGTGGCTGAGGTCGCCGGGCCTGCAGCCGCCGAGCTAGTCCGGCGCTGCGCGCCGTCAGCGCCGCTTTGCGGCTTTGCTTCGCCGGTTGTAGGGCGAGCGGTTGACCGGCCGCAGCGAAATCCCTTCGCGTTGCGCCTTGCTGCGGATCGCCGCGACGGGGCGCTGCAACTTGATGCTCATCACGCCGGTCGGCGTGTTGCCCTTGGCAAGCTGCTTCAGCTTGCTCACATCCGCCGCTGTCCAAGGCTCCCGCGCGCGGCGCTTGTAGGCGGGATTTGCCTTGCGCGGGCCTTTGCGGCCGATCGGCGAGCCCGGTCGTTTCCATGCTGCTTTTGCCATGATGATCCTCCTTCAAGTCGTCCTTGAACATACGAATCAGCATTTCGGTTCCGGCGCAGTCCGGATCGATCGGTCCTGCGTTGTGCTTTGCGCAAAATCGCGCAGCGTTAACTTATTGAAATGCTGGAACCGGCCATTGCGACGGAAGCTACAATCGTTGCCGGGCTGAGCCGCCTCAACCGGCAAGCGACTTGAGTGACAAGAGAACTCGGGCCCCGGCGCCCGATCCCCCGCCGGGGCCTATTTCCCCACAACCGAATTTTCCGCGAAAGTGAAATGACCGCCAAACGAAACCGCAGGAAACAGACCCAAACGCTTCAGGAGCGGCTGGCCGCCTTTGCCGAAAGCGCGCGCGAGCGCGCGCTCAGCCTGCCGCCCGGCCGGGAACGCGAGATGCTGCTGCGCCGCGCCAAGCAGAACGAAGTGACCTTGAACCTCACGGATTGGCTGAGCGCACCCGTCGCTCCAAGGCGAGGACAATCATAGTGGCAAGCATCAAGCATTACCGCGCGTTCCAGATCGATCCGGACGGGCACGTGTTCGGATGCATCAACCTGGTCTGCGACGACGACGAGCAGGCCAAGCGCGAAGCCGCCTCGCTCGTCCTGGTGCATCGCATCGAGCTGTGGCGGCTCGATCAACGGATCGCCAAATTCGATGCGCCGCAGGAGCTTGCTCGCCGGTAAAGTGTTGGGAACCGCACGCTGGGCGCCGGGTTGGTCGGAGGACACCGACTTCGCCAGGAGCCAGCATGACGGATGCCGACATTCGCAAGGGGATGCCGCCCGTCAAGCTGTCGCGCGAGGAGTTCGAGCGGCGCTACAGGCGTCAGTTCGTCGATCCCGTCTTTGCTCCGCTCGGCCGTGAGCTCGATGCCATCATCGCGGCGGCCTGGGACGCCTACAGCCATTCGCGCAAGGCACCCATGACGCGGAAGGCCGGCGCAGGCTTCGCCGACCCCGACTACGATCTCGCCGTCGACTGGCTGGATGCGCGCGCAAAAATCCTGGAGGCGCAGCGGCGCCATGACGATGCCGACGTGACGCCTCGCATCCTGATCATCAACGGCTCGGCCCGCAGCGAGCACACCTGCCCCGGCGAGATGTCCAAGACCTGGCGGCTGGTCGAGCTGGCCGAGCCCGTCTTCATCGAGATGGGATTTGCCGTCGACATCCTCGATTTGTCGCGCCTCGCCTCGGAATTCGGCAAGACCATTCATCCTTGCAAGTCCTGCGTCGGCACCGCCATGCCGCTGTGCCACTGGCCGTGCAGCTGCTATCCGAACTATTCCCTGGGCCAGACCCAGGACTGGATGAACGAGATCTATCCGCTCTGGGTTGCGGCGCACGGCATTCTGATCGTGACCCCCGTGAACTGGTATCACGTGCCCGCCGGGCTCAAGGCGATGATGGACCGCATGGTCTGCGCCGACGGCGGCAATCCCGATCCGACCTCGACCCACGGCAAGAACGCCGCGGAAGCCAAGGCCATCGAGCTGAAGGGTTGGCCTTATCCGCGCCATCTCGCCGGCCGCCATTTCGGCGTCGTCGTTCACGGCGATGCGGTCGGCGCCGAGGGCGTGCGCCGGACCTTGTCCGACTGGCTGACCGACATGCAGCTGATCTCGGCGGGCCGCTACGCCGAACTCGACGGCTATGTCGGCTACGGGGAGCCATACGCCACATCGCATCGCGAGCTCGACGAGGACCACGACTTCCAGCAGGGGGTGCAGAATGCGGCGCGCGCGCTCGGCAACGCGGTCCGGCTGGCGCGGAGCGGGCACCTCGAGGAGCCCGGCGCCGCTCTTGCGGACCCGAGCCCGAAATGACCGGCGCGCAGCTTGAATGCCTGATCGTCGGAGGCGGCCCGGCCGGACTGATGGCCGCGATCTATCTGGCGCGCTTTCGCCGCCGCGTCTGCGTCGTGGACGCCGGCGCGAGCCGGGCGGCGCTGATCCCGCGCAGCCACAATGTCCCGGGCTTCGTCCACGGCCTGTCCGGCACCGAGCTGGTCGAGCGGATGTCGGCCCAGCTGCGCGATCTTGCCGTCACGCGCGTAAAGGCCGAGGTCAACGCGTTGCAGCGTCACGAACATGGCTTTGAAGCGAGCTGGAATGGCCGCACGCATGCGGCCGCCACCGTCATTCTCGCCTGCGGGATCGTCGACACGCATCCGCCGTTCGACGATTGGCGCGCCGCCGTCGCCGATGGCCTGTTGCGCTACTGCCCGGTCTGCGACGCCTTCGAGGCGACCGGCCGCCGCATCGGCGTCATCGGCCCGCTCGCACGCGCTGAGGGCAAGGCGCTGTTCCTGCGCGGCTATTCGCGCGACGTGACGCTGCTCGCGACCGGACCGGATGACGATCGGTCGGCAACGTCACGGCTGGCCGAGGCGGGCGTCGAGGTCGTCTTCGCGCCCGATCTGCGTTTGCGGCGAAGAGGCGAGGGCGTCGAAGCCGTCTTCGCCGACGGCCATACGGCGCAGTTCGAGATGGTCTATCCCGCCATGGGTGCGCAGGTGCGCTCGCAGCTCGCGATGGCGCTTGGCGCCGACCATACCGGGGAGGGTTATCTAGAGGTCGACGATCATCAGCGCACGTCGATCACCGGACTCTACGGCATCGGCGACGTCGTCACCGACCTGCACCAGATATCGGTCGCGTTCGGCCATGCCGCCATCGCCGCCTGCACGATCCACAACAGCCTGCCGCCGCGGTTTGCGTGACGGGAACGAAGCGCGGGCTGCCGTCTTGACTGGACGGACCCGCGAAGGAAGAGCCCATGCTGGAAGAGAAGCTCAAGGAAGCGATCGTCGGCGAGTTGCAGCGCCAGGCCGCCGACCGGCCGCAATCGCTGAAGGTCCAGGGCGCGGCAGACGCGAAGGGCTCGGAGGAGCTGACCGTCAACGGCAAGATCGACCTTGGCGCGCTGGTCATGGTGATCGCGGGATCGGTCGCCGGCGGGCCTTAAACCCGGTCTTCCGGAGCTCTCGCGATCCGGGCGGAGCGTCGCACCGACTGTGGCGGCTGACCGAAGGCCCGGATGAAGGCCCTCCGCATCCGCTCGGGGTCGCGAAAGCCGGTGGTTCGCGCGACGCGCTCGATCGTCTCGCCGGAGGACTGCACCCGCTCCCGCCACCTCGACGCGCAAGCGCTCGACCGCCTTTGTCGGCGTGGATCCTGTTTCGGCGATGAAGGAGCGGACGAAATGCCTTGAGCTCAGCCCAGCGCGCTCGGCGAGCGCCTCGACCGTGAGAGACGCATCCAGATTCTCGCGCACCCACGACAACAGGCTGCCGAAGCGCCCGTTCGGCGTCTTCAGCTCGAGAAGACTCGAGAACTGCGATTGGCCGCCGCTGCGGCGATGGTAGAGCACGAGCTGGCGGGCGGTTGCCTGCGAAATCTCCTCGCCATGGTCCTCCGCGATCATGGCGAGCGCCAGATCGATCCCGGCCGTGATGCCCGCCGAAGTCCATACGCCGCCGTCGCGTGTGAAGATCTGGTCCGGTTCGAGCCTGACCTTCGGATAGCGCCCGATGAAGTCGCGGGTACAGGACCAATGCGTGGTTGCGCAGCGGCCATCGAGGACGCCGGCCTCGGCGAGCAGATAGGCGCCGGAGCAAACGCTGGCCATGCGCACGCCACGGCGCGCCAGTCTTTGAATGAAGGAGATCGTGGTGTTGCAACGCGCCGCAGCTTCGACGCCCTCTCCACCAGCCACGAAAAGAGTCGTAACGGAGCTCGCCGATCGCAGGCTGCGCGCCAGCATCTCGGTGCCAGACGAACTGCGCACCGCCCCGGCCTTCGCCGCAACATTGATCACGCGCGGTGCATTCGGCGTGTGACGTCTTGCGATCTCGAACACCGAGATCGGCCCGGCCGCATCCAGCAGCTGGAATTCGGGAAAGATCAGGAAGCCGATCATGGACGCGTCCAAAAATGAGGGAATTACGCCGTTTCCGACCACAAGGCCAACATGGCACGCTGACATCGTCAAGCGCGATGTCGAGGTTGGATATGTCGGGTCCGTTGCAGATCGGCCTTCTGGTGTTTCCCCGCGTTACACAGCTCGATCTCACCGGTCCTGCCCAGGTCTTCTCCAGCCTGCCTGACGTCATGGTGCATTTGATCTGGAAATGCATCGAGCCCGTACCGAGCGATTCCGTGATCGCGTTGACGCCGACCATCACATTCGCTGATTGCCCGCAACTCGACGTGATCTGTGTCCCCGGCGGCTATGGCACCGACGAGCTGATGCTGGACGAGGAGGTGCTTGCCTTTCTGCGTCGGCAGGCGCGCGGCGCGAAATACGTCACGTCGGTCTGCACCGGTTCGCTCGTACTCGGCGCAGCCGGTCTCCTGAAAGGCTATCGCGCGGCCACGCATTGGACGGCGACCGATGCCTTGCCGTTTTTCGGAGCGGAGGTGTCGCGCGAGAGGGTGTGCATCGACCGCAACCGCATGACCGGCGGCGGCATAACCGCCGGCATCGACTTTGCACTCACGCTGGTCTCGATGTTGAGAGGCCGCGCGGCAGCGGAAATGGTCCAGCTCCGCATGGAATACAATCCCGCACCCCTATTCAATGCCGGCTCGCCGGATACGGCACCGGCGGCGATCCTGGCCGCCATGAAGGAGCGGGTTGCGCCGGCGCAGGCGCGTCGACTGGAATTCGTCAGGAAAGTTGTTCACCAGGAAGGGTAGCACGGCGATTTCAGGGCAGTCATCGCCGGCAGTCCTCGCGGGCAGAGTGGAGGGGAAGATGGTGGATCGCGCAGGCGCGTCGAAGTCATGGCCTATCCGGCTTTGCCGGTCGGCCTTTGGCCTCATCCTGACGCTCGGGGCGGTCGTATGCGCCGAACGGAGTCAGGCCGGCGATTTTTCCGGCGATGTGATCCGCATCGGCATCATCAACGACCAGGCGGGACCCTTGTCGGACCTTGCCGGACCAGGCTCTGTTGTCGCCGCGAAGATGGCGGTCGAGGATTTTCAGAAGGCCACGCCTGGGCTCAAGGTCAACATTGTCGTCGCCGATCATCAGAACAAGCCGGACATCGGTGCCCAGATCGTCCGCAAATGGTTCGACGTGGACGGCATCGACATGGTGGCCGATGTCGGAAATTCTGCCGTTGCGCTCGCCATCCAGTCGATCGCACGCGACAAGAACAGGATCGTTATCTACTCTGCGGTCGGAACCACCGAAATCGGTGGCAGGCAATGTTCGCCCACCGGCCTGATGTGGTTGCACGACAATTACAATCTGGTCGCCGGCTCGGTCCGCAGGCTGGTGTCGCAAGGATATAATAGCTGGTTCTTCATCGCGTCCGACTACGCGTTCGGACGCAACATGGTCGAAGTGTCACAGCGCGTGCTCGCGGCGAGCGGCGCCAAGTCGCTCGGCGCAGTCTTTCATCCGCTGGGAAATGCCGATTACAGCTCGTTCTTGCTCCAGGCCCAGGCCTCAAAGGCCAAGGTGATCGCGTTCGCCAATGCCGGCGAACAGCTCGTGACCTCGATGAAGCAATGGAACGAATTCGGCATGAATACGGGGCCCCAGAAGGCGGTCGCCGAACTCATGTTCCTGACCGATGTTCACGCCATGGGTCCTGAAACCGCCAAGGGCCTTACCACGGTCACCGCTTGGTACTGGGCTCTCAACGAAGCGACGCGGGCGTTCGCCCAGAGGTTCTACAAGCTTCACAACGCCATGCCGACCGCGCCACAAGCCGCCGTCTATTCGGCCGTCCTGCAATATCTGAGGGCCGCGGCTGCCGCGGGCACAGATGAAACCAATGCCGTCCTGGAGAAGATGCGGTCAATGCCGGTAGACGATTTCTATGCACCGGGCGCGCGGCTGCGCGCCGACAACAAGCTGGTGCATGATTTCTATCTCGTCGAGGTCAAGAAGCCTGCGGACGTGAAAGCCCATTGGGACTACTACAGCGTGGTCGAGACGATCCCTGCCGAGGAAGCGTATCTTCCGCTGAGCCAAAGCGAATGCCCGCTGCTGAAGACCTCGCAAAACTAACCCGCTGCGCCGCGCAGGGCTTGTGCTGCCCTGACGCGCCGCCTCAGCCATACTCATCGCCGATGCCGTATTCCCGGTAGATCTCCAACGGGTCGAGCTCGGGAAACAGGCGGCATTTGGCCTGGGCGAGGTGCAGGCTCACCGCTGCCGGCTCCTTGCCGTTGGCGAGCAGCTTGCGGATGTCGTCCATATGCGCGTTCGGCTGGTGCTTCGGCTCGAGCTGCTCCAGCGCGACCAGGGCGGTCGCGAGTGCCTCGGTCAGAACCCAGTCGTCGTGGCCCGTGATTCCCTTCTTCGGCATCGGAAGAACCCCACATCTGGCGGCGGTCGCAGTTTACCGCGCCTTCGGCCAAATCGCTATTGAGCCGTTGCGGGCCCTTCGCGCGCGCGAGGTCAGGGGCCAGGCTCCGGCTTGCCTTATGGCCGCGTCAGGCTAAAAGGCGGCTAGTTGCGGGGGCGGCAGTATCTTTGTTGAAACAAACTTGGCGTAGACGGGCCGTATCCAGGCTCGCCGTTCCGGTCTGGGTCCCGATCCCGCACTTCGCAACATCGTAGAGTTGCGGCCCCCTCAAGGTTCGAGCCAGCATGGTCTTTCTCAGCTTCGTCTATCGCTTCCTCACCAATTTCGCCTTCATGGCTGTGGTCTATTTCAGCCTGAACTTCATGGAGAAGTATCCGAACCGGGCGATCCTGGCGATCCTGGTGCTGGTCTATGCCGCCATGCGCGCGGCCTCGACGCTGCGGGCGTTCTACTTCTTCCAGAAGATCGAGAAGCTGGAGGCCGAGACCAAGCGCCTTCAGGCTCCGATCAACGACGGTTCGGGCGGCACCAGCGCGCGCAAGCAGGTGATCGCCGACGTCGCGCGGCTAAGGCGTGACGGCGAGCTCAAGTCCTACATGGACCTGTTCTTCCTGGCGCTGATCGTGCTGCTCTGCGTCGCCGCGATCATGCGGCAATAGCGGCCTAAGCGCGCTTCTTCAGGCTGGCGACGCGGGTCGGACGGGGCGCTGCGCTCTTGGAAGCGGCACCCTTGGAAGCGGCGCCCTTGGATGCGGCGTTCTTGGGTACGATGTCGACGGGCTGCGCGGCATGATCCGCTGCCGCCGGCGCCGCTTGGGCGGTCCTCCGCCCGTGCAGCTTGGCCGTCTTGCCCTTCGCAGCTCTGCCCTGTGCTGCCTTGTCCTTGGCCGGATGGGGCCTCTCCGCCGCCATGGCAAGCCGGGTCGCGGCGCGCCGCGACAAGGTCGTCGACAGCAGCACCTCGACCGAGCCTTCCGGAATCGCGAACAGATCGCGGCCGGGCACGGGCAGGGTGGATGCGAGGTCCATCTGGCCCTTGCTCCGGCGCGGCAGCAGCGACTGATGCTCGGCCTGCGCATTGAGGTCGGCGAGCGCGGGCGCCGGCAGCGTCTTGGTCTGCGTGAACACGAAATTCGGCACGCGCGGCCAGCGCGCGATCGGCGTCGTCTCCGATGGCGGATGCAGCAGCCATTCGACCTGCGTGGTCGGCGTCGCCGGCCGCTCGGCGGTGGCGGGCACCACATGCACGATGCGATAGCCGCGCGCCTTGAGGTCGCGGATGATCTTGGGCAGCGCCGCCACCGTGCGGGCCTGAATGTCATGCAGCAGCAGGATGCCCTTACCCTTGGCCTCCAGCCGCTGGATCGCGAGCTGGTAGACGCGGTCGGACGACACGTGCCGCCAGTCATCCGCCGGGAAGTCGGCGCTCCAGACCTGGATGCCCCGCGAGATCAGATGGTTCTCGACGCCCTCGGCGCGCATCAGGCCGGGAATGCGGAAGAACGGGGCGAGCTGCGAGGGATCGGTCATCGCGGCTGCGGTCCATTCGATGCCGCCATTGATCTCCGCCTCGGCCTTCTCGATCGGCATCCGGTCGAAGGTCAGGGGATGGTCCATGCTGTGCGTACCGACGGTGTGGCCCGCCGCCACCAGCTTGCGCACGCCGTCCGGATTGGCCTTGGCCTGGTTGCCGACGATGAAGAAGGTCGCCTTGATGCATTCGTCGGCGAGGATCTTGAGCACCTGGTTGGAATATTTCGGGATCGGACCGTCGTCGAAGGTCAGGACGACCTCATGGTCCTTCAGCGGCAGCGTCTCGCGGTACTGCATGGTGCCGATCAGCGGATGCTCGCGCGGATCGACAACGAGGGTGCGGGAGGTGCCGAGGGCGTCGGGGTGGCCGGGACAGTCGGCCGCAAGCGCAGCCGGCGAACCGACGGTGAGCATTCCCAGACAAAGGACGATCCACGATCGCGTCCGCAAAACAACGCTACTTCCGATCATGAACCTCGTCTGCCCCCATGCAATTGGCGCTTAGATAGGTCGGAGATGGCTCAAAACGGTTCAGCCGTAGCCGCCCTCATCTTTGCACGCCGTAGCATGAACAGAGTGTTAATTGCCCCCAAATCACCCCATTTTGCCCCGGCGTGACATTCCGGCATCAGCGCGTTTCGGCGCTTTTCTGTGATGCGCCAGCCGGTACGATGTGGACCACTCGATAGCCGTTCTCCCTCAGATACCGCAGAAACGCCGGCATCATTGCGGCCGTGCGCGCCTTGTTGTCGTGGAAGAGGATGATGCCCTTGCCGCTCGCGGCGAGGCGATCGGTGACGAGCTTCAATTGCTGCTCCGGCGTCATCTCCTCCCAGTCGCTGGCCCATAGATCGGCGCCGAACACAATGATGCCCCGCGACTGGAGCAGGTCGAGCTGTGCTTGTGTCGACTCGAAATAGGGGAAGCGGAAGAACGGCGTCGAAGGTGTCGTCGTCGAGGTTCCGTGCAGCGCCATTTCGTCCGCGGCAATGCCCCGGTCGATGTCGGCCATGGCCTTCTCGAACGGAATATGCCCCATGAACGGATGCGAGAAGGAGTGATGGCCGACGGTGTGGCCCTCGCGGGCGATGCGCTTGACCATGTCGGGATGCTCGGAGGCGTGCTGGCCGATCAGGAAAAAGGTCGCGCGCACGCATTCCCGTTCCAGCGCCGCCAGCACCTTCGACGTGGTCGGCGGGTTCGGCCCGTCGTCGAAGGTCAGCACGACCTCGCGATCGGCCAGCGGCAGCGTCTGCGGAAAGCTCTTCACGCCAACGCGCGGGTAGGTCTTGGGATCGACCCTGAGGACGCGCGAGGTGCCGAGTGCGTCCTTGCGCGGGCATTCGGCGGCCTTTGTCGCGGCAGTGCCGATGACGGTCGCGGCGAGCGCGCCCGTCATGGTCGAGGTCCACCTCAGTCGCAGCATCTTTGTCATTGCGCTCGGCTTTGCGTTGTGGGTATTGCCTGAACCCTCAGCTCATACCACCCGTTCCAACCTGTCAAACGGCGAGGCGCGCCATGGATGAACATATGGACGTTGCCCCATCCGCTGCGGATTCGGTACTCGACCACGTGCCGATGCGCAATGAAGACGGCGAAATTCGTCACGAATTCGTCGAGGAAATTGCCCGTGCGATCGAGGCCGGCGACAGTGCTGCGCTGCGTGCCTGCGTCGCGGAGCTGCACGAGGCCGATCTCGGCGATCTGATCGGCGCCCTCGAGCCCGACGATCGCGTCCGCCTGGTCGAGCTCACCGGCCGCGATTTCGACTTCTCGGCGCTGAACGAGGTCGATGAGACCGTGCGCGAGGAGATCCTCGAGGAGCTGCCGCCGGAGACGGTCGCCGAGGGCGTCCGCGAGCTCGAATCCGACGATGCGGTCGAGCTCTTGGAAACCCTCGACGCCGAGGAGCAGGAGGAGATCCTGGAGAAGCTGCCGCTCAAGGAGCGCGTCGCGCTCGAGCGCAGCCTGCTGTATCCGGAAAACTCCGCCGGCCGCCGCATGCAAACCGAGTTCATCGCCGTACCCCAGGATTTCACCGTGGGCCAGGCGATCGACTACATGCGCGAGACGCCGGATCTGCCCGACCGCTTCTACGAGATCTACGTCGTCGACAAGGAGCAGCACTGGCAGGGCGCGGTGCCGCTCGACGTGCTCCTGCGCACGCGCCGGCCGGTGGCGCTGACCGAGCTCACCGACGAGGACCGCCGCCGCGTCTCCGTCCTGGAGGACCAGGAGGAGGTGGCGCGCATGTTCGGCAAGTACAATCTCGTCGCCGCACCCGTGCTCGACACCCAGGACCGCCTCGTCGGTGTCATCACCGTCGACGACGTCGTCGACGTCATCGAGGAAGAGGCCGACGAGGACCTCAAGGCGCTCGGTGGCGTCACCAGCGACGAAGAGCTGTCGGATACCTTCCTCACCATCGCCCGCGGCCGTTTCAACTGGCTGCTGGTGAACCTCGCCACCGCGTTTCTGGCGTCCTCCGTGCTCGGCCTGTTCGAGGGGCAGCTGGAGAAGATGGTCGCGCTCGCGGTGCTGGCGCCGATCGTGGCGAGCCAGGGCGGCAATGCCGCCACCCAGACCATGACGGTGGCGGTGCGGGCGCTGGCGACGCGCGAGCTCGGCTCCTCCAACGCCTGGCGCGTGGTGATGCGCGAGGCCCTGGTCGGCCTCGTCAACGGCCTCGCCTTCGCCGTGATCACGGGCATCGCGGCGGTGGCCTGGTTCAAGATCCCGGGCCTCGGCATCGTCATCGGGCTCGCCATCATCTGCAACCTCGTCGCCGGCGCGCTCGGCGGCATCCTGATCCCGATGGCGCTGGATCGCGTGCGGGCCGACCCGGCGGTGGCGTCGGGCACCTTCGTCACCACTGTGACCGACGTCGTCGGCTTCTTCTCCTTCCTCGGAATTGCCACGCTCTGGTTCGGGTTGAAGTAGCGACGGCGCACGCTCTCTCCACGTCATTGCGAGCGTAGCGAAGCAATCCAGATTCCCTCCGCGGAAAGATCCTGGATTTCTTCGTCGCAAGATATGACGGGGGGACCCTCTTGCCCCGAGTGCGCTGCGTTTTTAATCCGACTTTAAGCGACCTGCCGCATCATCGCCTCTGCTTGGGGGAATGGGCATGCGGTTGCGGCTGAAGGCGGACGGACGGATCGTCGAATTGCGGGATGGGCAGGAATTTCCGGTCCAGCCGCGTTCGGTTGAGCCGAAGGCCCATGCGGCGCCGACTGATACCGGCCCGCTCGCAGTGCGCGATCTGCGCCGGCGCGCCTGCCTGACCCAGATGGAGTTCGCCGCCAAGCTCGGCGTTCCCGTCGAGACCATCCGCAACTGGGAGCAGGGCAAGCGCGCCCCGCGCGGCCCGGCCCGCGCGCTGCTGGCGGTGATCGCGCATGCCCCTGATACGGTGTTCCAGGCGCTCGCCAAGGCGTGACATCAAGGCGTGAAGCCTCGTGCGAACCTCCTGTTAGCATTGCCCTGAATATCCGTCCCGATAGCACTGACGTCCGTTGGCAACCAACACGGACGAGGTCCATAATGTCGACCGGGGCTGCCGCAACGGAAGAGGATTCCTCATGCTGTTCGTTGAGGCCAATGGCGCAAGGATCCCGGCGATCGGGCTCGGGACCTGGGAGCTGGAAGGGCGCACCTGCGCGCGCGTGGTCGAGCAGGCGCTACGGCTCGGCTATCGTCATATCGACACCGCGCAGGTCTACGACAATGAGCGCGAGGTCGGCGACGGCTTGCGCGCCTCCGGCGTGCGCCGCGACGACATCTTTCTCACGACCAAGGTCTGGACCAACCATTTCGCGCCCTATGATCTCGAGCGCTCGGTCAAGGAGAGCCTCGCCCGCCTGCGGCTTCCCTCGGTCGATCTGTTGCTGTTGCACTGGCCCAATCCCCACGTGCCGCTGGCGGAGACGCTGGGCGCGCTGTCGCATGCGAAGACGATGGGCCTGACCCGCCACATCGGCGTCTCCAATTTCACCGTGGCGTTGATCGAGCAGGCGGTCGCGCTGTCGGCGGAGCCGCTCGTCTGCAACCAGGTCGAATATCACCCCTATCTCGACCAGGCGAAGGTGAGGTTGGCCTGCGACCGGCATGGTCTTGCCCTCGTCGCCTACAGCCCGATCGCCAAGGGCCGCATCAAGTCCGATCAGACGCTGGCCGATATCGGTCGCCTCCACCGCAAGACGCCGGCGCAGGTCTGCCTGCGCTGGCTGGTGCAACAGAATGTCGCTGCGATCCCGCGCACCTCGCGCATCGAGCGCCTGTCGGAAAACCTCAAGATCTTCGATTTCGAGCTGTCGGAAGATGAGATGAGCCGCATCGCCGCGCTCGCCCATCCGAGGGGACGCCTAACCGATTTCGGCTTCGCCCCGAAATGGGATTGAGAGGGACCCGGGGTATGCTAGGACCACGGCGGCAACCCCAGATCGGTCCATGGAACTGCGGAAGATCATACGGACGGACATCGCGGCTTCGGCAATCGCCCATCTGACGCTGGTGGCGCTGATCATCGTGATCAGCGAGGTCCGTCCGTTTCAGAGCCGGCCGCCCGAGACTGTCACGGTCGACATCGTCACGCCGGAGCAGGTGAAGCATGAGGAAGCCAAGGCCGAGGAGAAGAAGGAAGAGGCGAAGCCGCCGGAGTCGCTTCCCGATCTGAAGCTGCCGAAGCCGGACGTCACCGACAAGGCCGAGGCATCGAAGCCCGCGGCCAAGCCGCAGGCGGCAGCACCATCACAGCAGGCCTCGCCCGAGCCGCAGCAGAAGCAGCCGCAACCCTCTCAGGCCGCGAAGCAGCGTGAACCCAACGCGCAGCCGCCACCGCAGACCGCGCCGCAGCCGGCCTATCAGGCCCCGCAGCCGGACGTCACCATCAAGTACGGGGTCATGCTGGGCCTGCCGCCCGAATTGCCGGTCGAGCCGAAAGGCGCCAGGGACGACGGCGGCGATGCCAACGATTCAATCGCTGCAAAGCTTCCGTCCGAGGTCATCGCGGAGCTTCGCCGTCATTTGCGTACCTGTGCCAAGCTGCCGGCCGGGGTCGCACCGACCGACAACGTCCGTGTCAAGCTGCGCACGGTGTTCGCCACCGACGGCACGCTGGCGCGCGAGCCCATCCTGATCGCGGCGCCGCCGTCCGCGAAGGGCGTGGCCATCGTCAAGTCCGCGACGAGCGCGCTGCAGAACTGCCAGCCATACAAGATGCTGCCGGCCAATTTGTACGAGGAATGGAAGGTGCTGGACCTGCCGTTCAGCCCGCGGGATTTTGGCGGATAGCGCGTAGTCTCGTAGTTGCCTCCGAGCAATCCGTGCGGCGCTGGGTCCCGGCTCTGCGAAGCAGCGCTTCGCGCTGCATTGCGTCCGGGACAAGAGAGATCAATGCCCGCGCTTCATTCCCTCGTCACCATTCACCACCACCTCCGGTGCCATCGCGGCCCAGGCGCTGGACGCGAACTGCCGTCGCCAGGTCACGACCACCACGGCTGCCGTGGTCACGAACAGCACCCAGGGACTGACGAACCAGCCGAGATAGCCGAGCGCGAAGAAGAAGGCGCGCTGGCCGCGGTTGAAGTGCCGGCCGGCGGATTCGAACAGGCGCGAGGTGCGGATGACGTGGGCTTCGGCCTCGGGCGTGTCGCGCTGCGAGGCCGGCGGCATGCCGCCGAACAGGATGGCGACATAGTTGAACAGGCGATAGGCCCAGGCGAATTTGAAGAAGGCGTAGACGCAGATCAGCACGAGGCCGACGCATTTCAGCTCCCACATCGCCGGCGAGGTGCTGAGGTCCATCGGCAGCTTGCTCAGGATCGTGATGGCGTCGTTGGTGGCGTGCAGCAGCGCCAGCGCGCCGCCGAGCGCGAACAGGCTGGTGGAGGCGAAGAAGGCCGTGCCGTTCTGCAGCGAGGCCATGATCTGCATGTCGACCATCCGCGTGTCGCGGTCGAGCAGCCGGCGCACCCAAACCTCGCGATAGCGGTTCATGCGCGCCGACAGGCTGTTGCGGGCATAGGCCGAGTGCTCCAGCGTCAGGGCATAGGCCAGCCATTCGATGATGAAGAAGCCGACGGCGGTAATGTCGACCCAATGCCTGCTCATGTCCGTCTCCTGGCAAGGATCGCAACGATTGCCACGCATGACGGGACGCAGCAACGATTGATTGGCGGCAGGCGATGGCGTTAAAAGCGGCTGCAACCGCAGGACTAATGAAGGACAGTGACATGGCTGCGCTAAAGCTCGCGATCGGCAACAAGAACTACTCGTCATGGTCGATGCGGCCCTGGCTCGCGCTCCGCGCCAACGACATCCCGTTCGTGGAGACGCTGATCCCGCTCTACACCGACGATCCCGCCGACAAGGAGCAGATCCTGTCCTTCAGCCGCGCCGGCAAGGTGCCGGTGCTGGTCGACGGCGACGTCACGGTGTGGGATTCGCTCGCCATCATCGAATACATCGCCGAGCGTTACCCGGAAAAGAAGCTGTGGCCCGACGATGTCGCGGCGCGCGCGCATGCCCGTTCGGTGTGCGCCGAGATGCATTCCGGATTCGTGCCGCTGCGCAACGAATGCGGCATGAACCTGCATCGGCCGATTGGTCCCGTGGCGCTGTCGGCGGACGCCAAGGCCAACATCGCGCGCATCGAGGAGCTCTGGCGCGAGTGCCGTACCCGCTATGGCGCGAAGGGGCCGTTCCTGTTCGGCCGCTTCGGTGCCGCGGACGCCATGTACGCCCCGGTCGTGCATCGCTTCCGCACCTATGCGATCGAGGTGGCGCCGGACACCAAGGCCTACATGGAGACGATGATGGCGCTGCCGGCGTTCCAGGAATGGACGCGCGACGGGCTGGCCGAAACGCTGGTCATTGCCAAGTTCGAGGACGCCTGACCGGAAGGTCTGACGGCGGCGGCCGGCCGCGTGCCGGCCGGCCGCCTCTCGGGGGTTGCAATGGGCGAGGGCCGTGGGATCGGGGGGCTGCGACACCGCCTGCGACATGCCGGGGGGAATGAGCCGCTCCGGCGGTACCATCGGCCCGCCGGCTGTCTCCTATCATTCTGAAATGACTGCAAAATCCGAGCGCGTGCCATGCCGGCATGGCGCTGGCCAAAACGGCGCGACGCGTGCTATACAGCGGCCCGGGTTTCCGGCCGCCATCGCAGTGGGACACTGGGCGAGGCGGCGCTGTTTGAGTGATGGAGAGGGTGTTGAAGCACAAATTCCCCGTGGGAACGCGCGTCCTGTTCACGGCCAGCAATGTCGCGCGTCCGGCTGCGAGCGGCGCGTATGAGGTTATCCGTCTGCTTCCGACCGACGGCGACGACTGCCAGTACCGGATCAAAAGCTCGACCGAAGCCTTCGAGCGCGTTGCCAAGGAAAGCCAGCTCGCGCTCTCCTGAACGCCGACGCCGTCAGCGCATAGGCGCCTCCCCGGGATTGTATTCTGCCGCCGTCAAAAGGCCCGCTTCGCCTTCACAAGGTGAGCCGGGGGCAGTCGCCGACTCGCGGTGCTCGCTTGACCATCCGCTCTTTGCTCGCGTGAGGGGACGTCGCGCATGAACTGGGCATGGGCCACTTCGCTCGACCAAATCTGGCGTTCGCCGGCCTTCCCGATGTGGATGACGCTGGCGGCTGCCGGATTCTTCGGATTGATCCTCCTGATCACGCTGCTGCGCGCCGACAGATCCGTCGCCAACGGGGCGCTGACCGTCATCACCCTGCTATCCATCGTGATCGCCGGTGCAGCCACGATGCGTCTCTATGGACCGGAGGCGTCGTCCGCTCCGGCCGAGGCGCGCGCACAAGCTGTGGTGACGGCGAGCATGCCTGCGCTGTCCTGTCTCGACGATCTCGCTGGCGATGTCGTCGCCGCCGGCTGCGAGAAGGCGCTGTTCGGCGCGCCTGATGCTGCGGCTGCGGCAATCTCCTCCACGGCGGCCAGGATCGACCGGCTGACTGCGCTCGGCGACGTCGCCACGGCCGAGAAGAGCCTGACACTCGACATGAAGGTGCTGCGCAAGTCGCTCGAGCGCGATCGCTACGGCCTCGTTGCGCATGTGCTGGTGGCACGCGATGGCTGCACGCAGTTCGATTGTGCCGCGTTCCGCTCGCTGACCGACCAGCAGCAGGTCGCCGCCAACATGGACTCCCATCTCTACGACACGCTGGTGGCGCGCTATGCGCCGACCTGGAACGCGCCCGCTGCAGCGCCGGCGATGGCGGCCAACGCCGCGCTCGCCGGACTGCCGCCGTCGGTGCCGACGGGCAAGCCGACCAATGCCGAGTTCCCGAGCGCGTCCTCGACGCCGCCGGTGAGCATCATGAATCCGGAGCCCACGGCGGCGACGCGCCAGGCCGCGCCGGCCGCGAATGCGGCGGCGGCACCGCGTGCGCCGGCCGCAGCCTCCGCACAGGCCGCCGCGCCTTCGGCATCAAGCCCGCCGGCCGCGAAAAAACCGCCGGCCCAAAAGGCTGCACGTGCGCCTGCCACGCCGGTTCCGCTCGCGCCGCCGCCGGCCTCGACGGCTGCTCCCGCGCCTGCGGATAACGAGTAGATCGGCATTCCAAATGCGCGGCTGCCCGGCTAATGCTTGGGCATGCCACTCCATCTGATCAAGCTCGCCGTCGGCTGCGACTCCGTCAAGGAATTGAAGGAGTGGGTGGCCGAACGGATGCAGACCGCCAAGAAGAAGGGTCTGCCGCAACATCACATCCACATCACCCGCATGGTCCCCAAGCGCGACGCCGAGATCCTCGCCGGCGGTTCGCTGTACTGGGTGATCAAGGGCGAGATCGCCGCGCGCGAAAAGATCATCGCCATCGAGCCGTTCCGCGACAAGGATGGCATCGGGCGCTGCCGCATCGTGATGCAGCCGAAGGTGATCTCGGTGTCGCCGCGGCCGATGCGCCCGTTCCAGGGCTGGCGTTATCTGACTGATGATTCGGTACCGGCCGATCTCGGCAAGTCCGCGGCGGGCTCGATTGCGGCGATGCCGGAGCCGATGCGGCGCGAGCTGCGTGACCTCGGGCTGCTCTAAACCGCGATATTGTCGATCAGCCGGGTGGTGCCGAGCTTGGCCGCGACCAGGATCCGCAACGGGCCGTCCTTGCGCGAGGTAACCTTTGCCAACGTCTCGGCGTGGCGCAGCTCGAAATAGTCGAGCGCAAGGCCGGCCGACTTGATCATCGCGGCGCCGCCCGCCATCGCCGGCGCAATCGCATCGCCGGCACGGATGCGCCCGGCGCTCTCTTTCATGGCGCGGTAGAGGACGGTGGCGGTCTGGCGCTCCTCGGGCGAGAGGTAGACGTTGCGCGAGGACATCGCGAGTCCGTCGCGCTCGCGCACGGTGCGGGAGCCGATCACCTTGACGCCGAGGTCGAGGTCGCGCGCCATCTGCGTCACCACCCGCAATTGCTGGAAATCCTTTTCGCCGAAGATCGCGACATCCGGCCGGCACTGCGTGAACAGCTTGCCGACGACGGTGGCAACGCCGCCGAAGAAGTGCGGACGGAAGCGGTCCTCGAGGCTGGCGAGCGCCGGCCCCTCCGGCACGATGCGGGTGGCAAAGCCCTCCGGATACATGGCCGCGACGCCGGGATGCCAGACGATATCGACGTCCTCGGCCGCGAGCTTGGCGATGTCGGCCTTCCAGGTGCGCGGATAGGCGCCGAAATCCTCGGTCGGGGCGAACTGGGTCGGGTTGACGAAGATCGACACCACGACGCGGCTGGCGCGCCGCCTGGCGAGGCGAACCAGCGACACATGCCCGTCATGGAGCGCCCCCATGGTCGGGACCAGCGCGATCGTGGCCTTTCGCTTGCGGAGATCGTCGACGGCGCGTCGCAGGGCAGGGACCGTGCGAGCGATCAATGGGCGTGCTGACATCGGGACTCGACGGATTGGAAAGCGGCGCAGGTGCGGGCCTCGCGCCCGGCCAGCTAACCTTAACAAGCGGAGATCGTGGACGCTATGCATCCGGATGCGGCACAGCATCCCGCGCAAGGCCGCGCAAAACGTCGCGACATTGTGGGCTGGATCACAGACGAAAGACGGCGCCGCGATACATCGTGAGAACGGCGCATTGCAATTTGCATTACCTGTCACGCATTTCACTTGACCGCTGACGCGGTCAACTCGAAGATATTCGCCAGGGGCGTTGAGGATCACCATGCTTGTGCAGGCTAGCCAAGGCCAATCCGGCTCGGCGCATGTGGTCGTGCTCGGCAACGAGAAGGGCGGCTCCGGCAAATCGACCACCGCCTTGCACATCGCCGTTGCACTCCTGAAGGCTGGTCAGCGCGTCGCCACCATCGACCTCGACTGCCGCCAGCAGAGCTTCACGCGCTACATCGGCAACCGGTCTGCCTGGGCCCAGCGTACCAAGCTCGATCTCGAGCTTCCGGTGCATCGCTGCATCAAGCTCGGCGAGACCATGCAGATTGCCGAGAATGAGAATTCCGAGTTCCAGCAGTTCATGGAAGCCGTCTCGGCGGTCGAGAGCAGCTTCGACTTCATCGTCATCGATACGCCCGGCACCGACAGCTATCTGATGCGGCTCGCGCATTCGATGGCCGATACCCTGGTCACGCCGATCAACGACAGCTTCCTCGATTTCGACGTGCTCGGCACGGTCGATCCCGCGACTTACGCGGTGACGGGCGAGAGCCACTATGCCGAGATGGTGCGTGATGTCAGGCGCAAGCGACGCCAGCTCGACGGCGCCACCACCGACTGGATCGTCGTGCGCAACCGCCTGTCCATGCTCGGCTCGCGCAACAAGCAGCTCGTCGCCGAGGGCCTGAAGGATCTGTCGCTGCGGCTTGGCTTCCGCTACGTCGACGGCTTCGCCGAGCGCGTCGTCTACCGCGAATTCTTCCCGCGCGGGCTGACCGCCCTGGACGAGATCGACGAGGCCACACTCGGCATGCGGCCCAATCTCGGCCATCTCACAGCGCGGGAGGAGGTGACGAGCCTGCTCCGCCAGCTCAAGCTCCCGCTCGACGAGCGCGGCCGCCGCCGCGCGGCCAACCGGGCCGAGTGGTTCAGCCAGGTCGACAAGCCGCTCGAGGTCCACGATATCCTCGGCGCCTGACGTCGCGGTATATCGTTACTCCCGACCGATCCGAGTCTGTCGGCTGGCGCGGGAACCCGGGCGGCGCCGCGCGCGTTTTCACCCTGCATTTACTGCGAAGTCGAACCCGATCGAGACCGGTTGCGTCGAATAGGGACCTGCACGCTGACGTAGCGGTATGAGAATGGGGTGCTTACGAAACGAGTGCGACGCACAATGAAAGGGCTGCCGGTTCACAACATTTAGCCTTCCTGTCACGCTGCTGTGACATATATTAGGGAATAGGCGACAAGGGGACGAAGAGCCCCGGAAGAACACGATTTTCAACAGGGATTCAGGCCGCTTAGGCCTGAGGCTGAGGACGAAAATGAAGCGTGGAATTGCCGTTCTGGTTTCGGTCAGTGCCCTCTGCGGCATCGCCTATTTCACGGCGAGCAAGTGGGCGA
Organism: Bradyrhizobium sp. NC92; assembly: GCF_025200865.1. NCBI lineage: Bacteria > Pseudomonadati > Pseudomonadota > Alphaproteobacteria > Hyphomicrobiales > Nitrobacteraceae > Bradyrhizobium > Bradyrhizobium sp. NC92. The sequence continues at coordinate 4,839,428 of NZ_CP104171.1, read as the reverse complement.
TCAAGCACGAGACCATCACATTCTACGACGCCTCTCGCGACAACCGTCCGGTGCCCGTCTCCATCGCGGTGCGGCGCGACAAGGAAATGCAGGCCAATGCCGGCATGATCAAGCTGCCCGTCGCAGTGATCAATCACGGCAACACCGTCAAGAACACCGAGTACGGCTTCCTCGCCAACGCCTTCGCTGCGCGCGGCTACATGGTCGTAAGCCCGCAGCACGATCTGCCGACTGATCCTCCGATGGTCACGAAGCCCGGCGAGCTCTATGTCGGCCGGCTGCCGCAAATTCTGCGTGGCGTCGCCAACATCCATCTCGCCATGCAGGAGATGAAGAAGGTTCAGGCCAACGCCGACTACGACAAGGTGACGATGGTCGGCCATTCCATGGGCGGCGACATCACCATGTACTTCGCCAAGCAATATCCGGACGAGGTCAAGAAGGTCGTCACGCTCGACAATCTGCGCGTGCCCTTCGTCACTGCCGGCAAGTTCAAGATCCTGTCGTTCCGCTCCCAAGATCCGCAGTTCAAGGCCGACGCCGGTGTGATTCCCACCGACGAGGAATGCGAGAAGGCGGGCATTCAGGTCGTGAAGACCGAATTCCAGCACAACGACATGCGCGATACCGGTCCGGATGTGGCGAAAAGCTCGATCCAGAGCATGCTCGACAAGTTCCTGAGCACGACGGACAGCGAGATCGCGCCGGTCGACACGCAATCGGCCCCGCCCAAGATCCTCGAGCCGGGCCCTGTCGCTCTGATGGCACCCGCCAAAAGCTGACTGACAGCAGCTGACCGACAGCAGCTAGGCCACAAGAGCTGACCGAGCTGACGTCAGCTCGGTTGCACCAATCGTCGAAGCCTCCGCCGGCGCCCGCCCGCGGAGCTTTGCGCATTGACCGGGCCGCATGTGCTGACCACATTAGCTGCTGACGCAAGGTGTAGCTGCGATGTCGGGCGAACCCATCAAACCGCGCGGCCGCGATGCCGTCTCGGCGCAAGCAGACGGCGCATTGCCGCAAGCGAAAACCTCAACCTCGGAAGACATCGCCGCGTTCGTCGCCAAGGCGCGGGCGCTCTCGCCGCATGCGCCGGGCGCGAGGGGACGGCTGATCTTCGCACTGGATGCGACGATGAGCCGGCAGCCGACCTGGGACATGGCGTGCGCGCTCCAGGCCGACATGTTTCGCGAGACCGCGGCACTCGGCAGTCTCGACATCCGGCTGGTCTACTATCGCGGCTTCAACGAGTGCCGTGCCACGGGTTGGATTTCCGACAGCGCCAGGCTGGCGACACTGATGGGCAAGATCGATTGCCGCGGCGGCGATACCCAGATCGGCAAGGTGCTGAGCGAGGCCAGGCGCGAGGCAGTCGCATCCGGCGTGCGGGCCGTGGTCTTCGTCGGCGATGCCATGGAGGAAGACATCGACGAGCTCTCCGCCAAGGCCGGCGAGCTCGGCATGCTCAAGGTGCCCGTATTCGTGTTTCAGGAGGGCCACGACGCGGTCGCCGAACAGGCCTTCCGCGAGATCGCGCGCCTGACGGGCGGTGCCTGGTGCCGGTTCGATCCGGGTGCGGCGGCGCAGCTGCGCGAGCTGTTGCGGGCCGCTGCGGCCTATGCCGCCGGCGGACGCGAGGCGCTGCTGAAACTGGCTGGAAGCGTGAGCGGCGCGGCGAAGCTGATCAGCCAGATGAAGTAGCGGTCGGGGCGGCGCGGCATGCGGCGGTGGACGCCATGCTTTTTGACAAGAGGACGACTATATTCCGGCCATGACCCTGATCGCCGGCGCTGTCGCCGTTATCACGCTTTACCTGCTGCTCCAGACGTTCCGCTCCGCCAATCCGGCGGTGCTGGCGCGCACAATTAAATTCGGCGGCGGCGTGCTGGCGCTGGCGGTTGCGGCCTTCACCGGCTTGCGGGGCGAGCTGGCGGTTGCGATCCCGCTCGGAATTTTCGGCGCCGGGCTGCTCGGCTGGACGCCATTGGCGAATGCCGGCTTCGGCAATGTCGGCGGGCTGTTCGGCGGCGGTGCGACGCGCCCGTCCGGGCAGGCGTCGCGGGTGCGCTCGCAATTCCTGGACATGCGGCTGGACCACGATTCCGGCCAGCTTTCCGGCCAGATCGTCGCGGGGCCTCACGCCGGGCGCAGTCTCGATGAGTTCGATCTCGCCGGCTTGCTCGCAATAGTCCCGACGTTCGACGCCGAGAGCGTGGCCTTACTTGAAAGCTATCTGGACCGCCGGTTTCCCGCTTGGCGTCAGAACGCGCAGGGCGATGCGGCAGGGCGGCAGCGCCGCACGGCGGCGAGCGGCAAAATGACGGCGGAGGAAGCCTATCAGATCCTTGGCTTGCAGCCGGGAGCGGGGCGCGACGACATCAGCCGGGCCCACAAGTCCCTGATGAAGAAACTCCATCCCGACCAGGGGGGCTCGACGTATCTCGCTGCCCGGGTAAACGAGGCCAAGGATACTCTGCTTCGCACGCATAACGGCTAACTCCGGCACTACGCTACAAACGCCCGTACCGCGTGAGCTCCGTTTGCTCTGTCTGACGTCGCCCGCCCTTGTCGGCGTGGTCGATCCCTTGAGCAAAATTTTAACCGTAAATCCTTGACGAGAGGTTGTCGTGGAACAGCCTGGTCCCGAACAGCCTCGGCGTTACCGCCTCACCAAAACGAAAATGCCCGCGCAAGGCGCGGGCATTTTTGATTTGGAGCGGAGAAGGAGATCAGTTGCGAACGGTGATGCAGGAGATCTCGGCGCGCTTCAAGGTGCGGCAGACGGCTTCGGCCTGGTCGCGCTCGAGCCCGGCGAAGCGGGCGCGGTAGAGCTTGCGATTGTCCTTGGCGACGACGGGCTCGGTGAACGGGTCAGCCTTGCTGAGCAGGCCGCGGGCCGAGTTGCGGGCCGCGTCGATGCGCTGCTGAGCTTCGTTCTCGCTCTCGAGCGCGCCGACCTGGACGATCCAGCCGCTGTGGGTGACGGCGGGCTTCGTGGTCGCGCTCATCTGCATCGGCTGCGGCGCCGGGTCGGCGGACGCGAGCTTCGGAGCGGCGGGAGCGGGCGCGGCAGCGGTTGCGGCCGGGAGCACGCCGAGGATGCCGTTACCGGTGCCGAAGCCGGCCGGCTGACGCGGCAGTTCGGTGCGGGCCATCTCGGCCTTCGGCGCTTCCGGCTGGCTCACCGCCTCCGGCTTGTTGATGAGATCTGCCCTGGCGACGACGGCGCCGGAGGTTTCCGCGACGTCGGAACGGGGCGGGACGGTGCTGGTGACCGGCGGCGCAACGACCTGAGCCGGAGCCGCGGAGGCGACCTTCACGGCGCCGGCCTTGACCTGAACCGTCTTGACCCGAACCGGCTTCATCGGCTCGGACGAGCCGGGGATGATGGAGAGCGGCTGGCTCGAGATCACGCCATTGGTGAGCGGCGCCGGCTCCACCTTGGACTCCGTCGGCCGAACTTCGGGTTTGGGCTGAGCGGGCGGCATCGCCGCAGTCGCTGCGGCCAGCGTCGACAGGCGCGCGGCGAGGCGCGAGGGGGCAGCTTCGGGAGCAGGGGCCTGGACCTGCGGGGCGGGACGTGCCGGCGTGTCCGAGGCATCGGCGACATCGGTGTTGGCTTCAGCGCCGTTGCGCTCCGTGACTGCGACGACGGTGCGGACGGTCGCGCCCTTTTCGAGGTTCTCCGCGAGCAGGTTGCGCATGATGGCGTCGCGCGAGCCGCCGCTGCGGCCGCCGAGCACCACGCCGATCAGGTGGCGGTTGCCGCGCCGCATCGAGCTGACGAGGTTGAAGCCGGAGGCGCGGGTGTAGCCGGTCTTGATGCCGTCCACGCCCTCGACGCTGCCGAGCAGGTGATTGTGGTTGCGGATCGACTGTCCGCGCCAATTGAACGTCGAGGTCGCGAAATAGCGATAGTACCGGGGGAAGCGCTCCTGAATGGCGCGACCCAGCGTGGCCTGGTCGCGCGCGGTCGTGACCTGCTCGTCGTTGGGGAGGCCGTTGGCGTTGCGGTAGACCGTCTTGGACATGCCGAGCGAGCGCGCCTTCCGCGTCATCATCTGGGCGAAGTCGTCTTCATCTCCGGCGATCGCTTCCGCGATTACCACGGCTGCGTCGTTGGCAGAGCGGGTGACGAGGCCCTTGATTGCGTCTTCGACGCGAATGGTCTGGCCGGCACGCAGATTAAGCTTGGTCGGATCCTGGTCGGCGGCGTGCTTGGACACCGGCATCTCGGTGTCGAGCTTCATCCTGCCGGATTCGAGACGCTCGAACAGCAGATAGAGCGTCATGATCTTGGTCAGCGACGCCGGATGGCGGATTCCGTCAGGGCTTGTCGCCTGGAGCACCGCGCCGGAATTGCCGTCGACGATGATGGACGCGAATTTCGGGCTGGAGCTCTCGGACACATCGCGCTGCACCCGGTGGTGCGCATAGTGTCGACGATGGCGCCGCGCCTCGGCTGCGTCGGTGGTGAAGATGACTGCGGTGGTGACCGTAAGAAGCCCGAAAACGCCAACCCGCGCCAAGCGCGAGGAAGACAAGTTTTTACGAAGCATGGAACCCCGTCCCCGTTTCTGACTTGATCACCGGCTCGTGAGGCGAAATTGTGCCCAACGGACCCGGGATCATTACCTGCTCAGGCTGTCCCTCCGCTGGTGTTCGCCGCGGGGGACGTTGGACCCGAGCCGCTGTTCTGGCTAAGGTGATGTTCTCAAACGGCTTTTGGCCGCTCGCGGAAGTGAACACGTCCAGGGAATCAAAGTAGGGTGGGCCGGTTTCCAAAAGCTTAAGGAACCCTTGCGGGAAACCCGGGAATCTCTGCAATTTGCGCCTAGTTTTGTGCGACGCACAAGATTCTTGACTTTTTTGTGCGTTGCACTAATTTTGGGCGGAGTCAGGGAGCCGGGGCTTCCCGACGCGAGCCAGGGAAAAGGATCCGAAATGTTCAAGGTTGAAGACTTCCAGAACTACGGGAAAGAGCAGTTCGAGCAGTGCGTTGCCTCCGCGACCTCGGTGCAGCATGGCATCCAGGCGATCGCCAGCGCCTATGGCGACTACACGAAGAAGTCGTTCGAAGACACCAAGTCCTTCGTCGAGAAGCTTTCCGGCGTGAAGTCGCTGGACAAGGCGATGGAAGCGCAGACCGATTTTGCCCGTTCCGCCTACGAAACCTTCGTTGCGGAATCGCAGAAGATCGCCGGCCTCTACAGCGACCTCGCCAAGCAGGCGTTCAAGCCGGTCGAGACCATGGTGTCGAAGTTCACCCCGGCCGCCCAGTAACGTCTCGAGACATCCTGGAATCGAAAAGCCCGGCTGAACAGCCGGGCTTTTTATTGTGAGCGATGGGACCCGTCAGCGTGCGACGCGCAGCTTCGACAGTGACGTGCCGATGTCCTTGAACACCGATACGGTCTGGCTTGCCGAGGTGACCAGATAGAACTTGTCGCTGCTGCTGGCGCAATATTGCAGCACGCTCGAGGTCGGATCGCTGCCGGTGTTCACCTGCACCGTGTAGATCGTGATGTTGTTGGGCTGGGCTTTGGCGTTGTCGCAGAGCAGCTTCTGTCGGTCGTCGATCTGCGAAGCACCGCTGTACCAGCGGTTTTGTGTGTTGAGACCGTCGGAGAGCAGGACGATCGCGTCCTTGTAGGTGTAGTTCGTGTCTTTGGCCGGTGCATTCATGGGCTCGCCCGTCGACAGTGTCATCCAGCCCCAGGCAAGGCCGATGCCCTGGTTGGTGTTGCCGGTCGGAACCAGATTGTCGATCAGAGACTTGAGCGCGGTCCAATCGTAGCTGAGCGGCATGACGGGCTGGATGTATGCCGAATTGCTGGAGTTGCAGTAGGAATATTGCTCGGCCGGGAAAAGCGTCGCGGAATTGCTGCTCACCGGAGTCGTGTTCTTGGTATCGTAGTCCTGGTCGCGGTCAGTGATGCAGCCGGTCCACTTGTTGTGGTTCTTCGGCGTCCAGGTCTTGCCGGCACTCACGCAGCTTGACTGTTGTTTGTACGAATTGTCGCTGCAGCTGCCATTCACCGCTTCCCAGTCGCTCCAGTCGATCCAGGACTTGTCATAGTTGCTGCTGCCGACGTTGACGTCCTTGGAAAACGGTACGATCGAGATGTAGACGTCGCCGTTGGTCTTCGCGAGCGCGCTGAGTTGATCGACCAGGTTCTTCGCGGCCGTCTGCATCGCCGGCATCTTGCCGTCGGACGCCATCGATCCCGTGACGTCGAGCACCAAGGCCACGCGCATGCGCGTCAGGCCCCAGGCGCTGGTGGATGAGGTGCCGACGTCGAGCGTAGGGAAGCCGGCGATCTTCATGAAGCTGGTCGTGTAGGTGCCGGTTCCGGTCAGCTGGATCGTCGAGCCGATGCTGGTGCTCGAGTTATAGGTGGCGCCGACGCTAACCGACGGCAGGGTCTTGGTGTCCGTGAACAGGGCGTTGAAATAGGTTTGCGCTTTGGTGGAGATCTGTGACGTCGTGATGGTGCCGGCCGACAGATCCCTGGAAAGCATCAGCGCGGTGGAGTCGAGGGCTGACTGCATCGCGGTGCGCGCCTGGGCCGCGCGGCTATAGTCGATCGCCGCGCCGACAAAGCTCAGCACCGGAACGAGCGCAATGGCGAAGATCACGGCGATATTGCCTTGCTCGGCCGCTGCGAAACGGGCGAGTTGTCGACCGAGGCGGCTGACGAGGGGCAGACCAGACATGACGATCCCCGAAATCGGTGTTTTGCCCGATTTCGCGCTACGTCATTGAATGGCAGGTAAATTGGACCGTAGAAAACCGGAGCCTTCTGCCGAAAACCGTCCCGTGCGGGCTAACGGCCGGGTTCCTGGTCAACATGTTCTAAGCGTGCCGCGCGGAAATTTTTGTCAAATCGCTCCGGATTGATTAACCTCATCAGGATCGCCCGGACCGGGAATCGGGACTGCTGCGACCGCATGGGCCGGACCCCCGCGTGCTTGCGGCGGGCCGGGGGCAGGGCCATATTGCTGGCGAGCGATCCGGCCTGAACCGGATTTGTCGGGAGCGGCGATCCAAGGCGGCGCGCCTGCGCCAGGCTCCGAAGGAGGGGTCGCGCAGTGACCGCCATTCGCTTCCGTGGGGAATTTGAACGCCTGTGCCATGCTGCAATTGACTTCCAGCCTTGATCTGTCCGCGCCAGCCGCCGCCGACGCGCCTCGTATGAGCAATGACGACAACCGTCCGGGCACTCCCTCGGGTCCGAGCACGTCGGTCATCACCAAGGTCAAGCCGAAGACCAAGCGGCCGAACCTGTACCGCGTGCTGATCCTGAACGACGACTACACGCCGATGGAGTTCGTCGTTCACGTGCTGGAGAAGTTCTTCAACAAGGACGTCGAAGCCGCAACCAAGATCATGCTGCACGTCCATCATCATGGCATCGGGGAGTGCGGCGTGTTCACCTACGAGATCGCCGAGACCAAGGTGACGCAGGTGATGGATTTCGCCCGCAAGCACCAGCACCCGCTGCAATGCGTGATGGAAAAGAAGTAAGCCCGGCCTGCGGCGCGTTTGAAGGCGGGGCTCCTGCAACCCGCGGTGTGATTGTCGCGTGACGGCTGCGCGCGATGGCGGTCGCAGCTGGCAAAACTACGGAATTCTGCGCTGGCGCCGATCCCGCCCAAATCGGAACGGGTTTTGCATTGAAAATAGCCCAGGTGGCTAGCTGCCGAGTCGCGGAACCGGTCTTTCGCCGCGATCTTGTATAACTATATGTGACAAAGGTTGTTGTTGCCTGACCGGGCGATGGCGATCATGATGGTGGGGGCCATAGAGGACGCGAATGCCGACTTTTTCCCAAAGCCTTGAACAATCCCTGCATCGTGCGCTGGCGATCGCAAACGAGCGTCATCACCAATACGCGACGCTCGAGCATCTCTTGCTCTCCTTGATCGACGACTCCGATGCAGCCGCCGTCATGCGCGCCTGTAGCGTCGATCTCGACAAGCTCCGTACGAGCCTCGTCAACTACCTTGAGACCGAATTCGAAAACCTGGTGACGGATGGCGCCGACGATGCCAAGCCGACCGCCGGTTTCCAGCGCGTGATTCAGCGCGCGGTGATCCACGTCCAGTCGTCCGGTCGCGAAGAGGTGACCGGTGCCAACGTGCTGATCGCGATCTTCGCCGAACGCGAGAGTCATGCCGCCTATTTCCTGCAGGAGCAGGACATGACGCGCTACGACGCGGTCAACTACATTAGCCACGGCATTGCCAAGCGGCCGGGCGTCTCCGAGGCGAGGCCCGTGCGCGGCGTCGACGAGGAGACCGAGACCAAGGGCAACGAGGACGCCAAGAAGAAGGGCGAGGCGCTCGAGACCTATTGCGTCAACCTCAACAAGAAGGCGCGCGACGGCAAGATCGATCCGGTGATCGGACGCAATTCCGAAATCAACCGCGCGATCCAGGTGCTGTGCCGCCGGCAGAAGAACAATCCGCTGTTCGTCGGTGAAGCCGGCGTCGGCAAGACTGCGATCGCAGAAGGCCTCGCCAAGCGCATCGTCGACAGCGAGGTGCCGGAGGTGCTGGCGGCCGCGACCGTGTTCTCGCTGGACATGGGCACGCTGCTGGCCGGCACGCGCTATCGTGGCGACTTCGAGGAGCGCCTGAAGCAGGTGCTCAAGGAGCTCGAGGCGCATCCCAACGCCATCCTGTTCATCGACGAGATCCACACCGTGATCGGCGCGGGCGCGACGTCGGGCGGGGCGATGGATGCCTCGAACCTGCTCAAGCCTGCGCTCGCCTCGGGCACGATCCGCTGCATGGGCTCGACCACCTACAAGGAATACCGCCAGCACTTCGAGAAGGACCGCGCGCTGGTGCGGCGCTTCCAGAAGATCGACATCAACGAGCCGACCGTCGAGGATGCCATCGCGATCCTCAAGGGCCTCAAGCCGTATTTCGAGGACTACCACCGGCTGAAGTACACCAATGAGGCGATCGAGGCTGCGGTGCAGCTCTCCTCGCGCTACATCCACGACCGCAAGCTGCCCGACAAGGCGATCGACGTGATCGACGAGTCCGGCGCGGCGCAGATGCTGGTCGCCGAGAACAAACGCAAGAAGACCATCGGCATCAAGGAGATCGAGACCACGATCGCCTCGATGGCGCGGATCCCGCCGAAGAGCGTGTCGAAGGACGATGCCGAGGTGCTGAAGCATCTCGAGCAGACCCTGAAGCGCACGGTGTTCGGCCAGGACAAGGCGATTGAATCGCTTGCCGCCTCGATCAAGCTTGCACGTGCGGGCCTGCGCGAGCCGGAGAAGCCGATCGGCTGCTACCTGTTCTCGGGGCCGACCGGCGTCGGCAAGACCGAAGTTGCCAAGCAGCTCGCGGCGTCGCTCGGCGTCGAGCTGTTGCGCTTCGACATGTCCGAATACATGGAGCGGCACACCGTGTCGCGCCTGATCGGCGCGCCTCCCGGCTATGTCGGCTTCGACCAGGGCGGCCTGCTCACCGACGGCGTCGACCAGCATCCGCATTGCGTGGTGCTGCTCGACGAAATCGAGAAGGCGCATCCCGACCTCTACAACGTGCTGCTCCAGATCATGGATCACGGCCGGCTCACCGACCACAACGGCAAGCAGGTCAACTTCCGTAACGTGATCCTGATCATGACCACGAACGCAGGCGCTTCGGATCTCGCCAAGCAGGCGTTCGGCTTCACGCGCTCGAAGCGGGAAGGCGACGATCACGAGGCGATCAACCGCCAGTTCGCGCCGGAATTCCGCAACCGTCTCGATGCCATCGTCTCGTTCGGCCATCTCAGCGTCGAGGTGATCGGCACCGTGGTCGAGAAGTTCGTGCTTCAGCTCGAGGCGCAGCTCGGCGACCGCGACGTCACCATCGAGCTGTCTGAGCCGGCCAAGGCCTGGCTGGTCCAGCATGGCTACGACGAGCAGATGGGCGCGCGTCCCATGGCTCGCGTGATCCAGGAGCACATCAAGAAGCCGCTGGCCGACGAAGTGCTGTTCGGCAAGCTGAAGGGCGGCGGCCACGTTCGCGTCGTGCTCGTCAAGGACGAGACCGACGAGACCAAGGAGAAGATCGGCTTCGAGTTCGTCGAGGGTCCGGTCACGCCGAAGCAGGAGAAGCTGCCCGGCGCCCGCAAGCGTCCGCCGGGCAAGTCCAAGCCGGGCGGCCCCGGCGGCTCGAAGGGGCCGACCTCGAAGGGCCCGCTGGTCAAGGTCTGATCGGCACTGATGAAATCGAAAAGGCCGGCTGCGAAGCCGGCCTTTTTGCTGCTTGGTAGTTACCGGGTTAGAGCATGATCCGGAAAAGTGTGTAGCGGTTTTCCGAAAAGATCATGCTCGAACAATAACCTGAAGCACGATGACGATTGATCCCAATCGCATCGCTCTTTAGGTGCCGGTGTCGGGCGGAGGCGGCGCAGGTGCTCGCGGCTTCCGGGGCGCGGGCGGCCGTGCGCTGCGGGGAGGGGCCGCCGGCTGCATCGTCACGATGACCGGGTTCGGCTTGTGATCGGTCGCGGCTCCGGTCGCTGCGTCGACGCCCATGCCGATGACACCGCCCAGCAGGAGATTGCCGGCGAAACCCGCGGCGCCGCCCGTCTGGACGTCCCGGCTGAGCGGAACGATTTGCGGCTCATAGCCTTCCTTCTGGAAGGTGATCGAGATGTCGGCGTTCCGCTTGACGACCACCGAGCAAGGCGTCGTGCAGGTGGTCGGAACGTCCATTCCGCTGACGACGGCTTCCACGCCTGAAGGTGTTGATGAAATGCTGATATTCTCCGTCGTGCCGCGCGTGACCGACGCGCAGCCGCCCAGCATGACGCTGAGCGCCATAATTCCCAATGAACGCATGAAATGCCCCTTGTCCCACCGCCACTATGCGCAACCGGAGCGGGAGGGCAATAGGCTATTGCGCTGAATAGTTAAGCCACGCAAAGGTTGTGCACGACAATGCGCGAACCCGGGTGCTAATCCCCGCGCAGGCGCTGATCGTCCTGCACGCGGACCTGCTCGCCACCGCGCGCGCCGGCCGGGGAAAGCCGCAGCATGCTCAGCATCGCACCGCAGAGCGCAAAACCGACGCCCGCGAGCAGTGCCAGCCTGGTTCCGTCGAGTGGATAGCGGCCGAGCAACAGCGCCACCAGCGCCGCTCCGGTGGTCTGGCCGAGGAGGCGCGCCGTCCCCAGCATGCCGCTGGCGCCGCCGGCGCGCTCGCGCGGCGCGGCTGCGATCATGGTGCGGTTATTGGGGGTCTGGAACAGACCGAAGCCGGCGCCGGCGAGCGCCATCCGCCAGATCACGTCGAGCGGCGTTGGCGTCGCCGGCAGGAAGGCCAGCGCGGCAAGGCCGCAGGCAAACAGCGTGAGCCCAATACCGCCGAGCAGGCCGGCCGGATAATGCTCGACCAGGCGGCCTGCGAGGGGGCTGCAAACGCCAGCGCGATCGGCCATGGCGTGATCAACAGGCCCATATGGACGGCCGAATAGCCGAAGCGGCTCTGGAGATAGAAGGGGATCGCGACGAAGGCCAGCATCTGCCCGCAGAACGATGCGATCGAGGTCGCAATCGACAGCGCGAACACGGGGATGCGCAGCAGGTCGATCGGCAAGAGCGGCGAGGTCATGTGAGTCTCGCGATAGATCAGCAGCGCACCGGCAACGATCGCGACGGCGAACTGCACGAGGCAGGTGATCGCGGCCTCGCCATGACCGACACTGTCCACCGCAGCGATGCCGACGCCGAAGGTGATCGCCGACAGACCCGCACTTTGCCAGTCGAACGAGCGGCTCGCGGGCTTGGTGTGCGGCAGGCTGCGCAGGCCCAGCACCAGCGTCACCGCGCCGAGCGGCACGTTGATCGCGAACAGCCAGGGCCAGCTTCCGACCGCGAGGATGCCGGCGGCGAGCGTCGGGCCGATCGCGGCCGAGAAGGCGACGACGAGAGCGTTGAGGCCGATGCCACGGCCGAGCAGGCTGCGCGGATAGGTGAAACGTACCAGCGCCGCGTTGACGCTCATGATGCCGGCCGCGCCAAAGCCCTGGAGGATGCGCGCGATCGTCAGCTGCGGCAGCGTGTGGGCCAGCGCGCAGAACGCGGAGGCCACCGTGAACAGCGCCAGCCCGACCAGATAGACGCGGCGATAGTCGACGATCTCGCCGAGCGAAGCCAACGGCAGCAGCGAGATCGTGATCGCGAGCTGGTAGCCGTTGACGATCCAGATCGAGAAGGCCGGGCTCGCATCGAGGTCGGCTGCGATCGTCGGCAGCGCCACATTGGCGATGGCGCTGTCGACCACCGCCATGACGATGCCGAGCGCAATGGTCAGCACCGCCTGGTTGCGTTGCGGCTGCGGCAGGCCGTCGGCATGCTCGATGGTGACTGTCGACATCGTGAGCGGCGTATCGTTGGCGAATCGGACTCGGCCACGGGCCGAGTATTGCGCCAACAGGGCAGGGCCGCGATAGTTCCGGAACCGCACTGTCAGCGCGCCGTCGCCTTACCAAGCGTGCTTGACGCGGCTGTCCTACACCGCCGGCGGATTGCGGTCGCTGAAGGTCACGCGCTGGTGCCAATAGGGGTAGGGCAGCGTCACCGTGCTCGCGGCGTCGAGCTTTGCGACCTGGTCCTTGGTCAAGGACCAGCCGACCGCGCCGAGATTCTCGCGCAGCTGGGTCTCGTTGCGTGCACCGATGATCAGCGTCGAGACCGTCGGACGCTGCAGCAGCCAGTTCAGCGCGATCTGCGAGACGCTCTTGCCGGTCTCCTTCGCGATCTCGTCGATCGCATCGACGACGCGGTAGACATGCTCGTCCGACACGGGCGGTCCGAACTCGGCCGTCTTGGGCAGGCGGCTGACTTCCGGTTTCGGCTGACCGCGGCGGATCTTTCCGGTGAGGCGCCCCCATCCGAGTGGCGACCAGACCACGGCGCCCAGCCCCTGGTCGAGGCCGAGCGGCATCAACTCCCATTCGTAGTCGCGCCCGATCAGTGAATAGTAGGTCTGGTTGGCGACGTAACGCGGAAAGCCGTGTGTGTCGGCGACGCCGAGCGACTTCATCAGGTGCCAACCCGAGAAATTCGAGACGCCGACATAGCGGATCTTGCCCGCGCGAACGAGCACGTCGAGAGTCGATAGCACCTCTTCGGGCGGAGTGAAGGCGTCGAACCCGTGGAGCTGGAACAGGTCGATATAATCGGTGCCGAGCCGGCTCAGCGAACCGTCGATCGCCGCAAGCAGATTCTGGCGCGATGAGCCGATGTCGTTCGGGCCGTCGCCGAAGCGGAACGTCGCCTTGGTCGAGATCAGGACCTTGTCGCGGCGCCCCTTGATGGCTTGCCCGAGCACCCGCTCGGATTCGCCGAGCGAATAGACATTCGCGGTGTCGAACATCGACACGCCGGCGTCGAGGCAGATGTCCAGAAGACGCCGCGCTTCAGTCGCATCCGTCGTGCCCCACGCCGCAAGGCGGCCGACGCCGCCGAACGTGCCCGTTCCCAGGCTCAAAGCAGGCACCATGAGGCCGGACCGGCCCAAGCGTCGGTATTCCATCGATCTGCTCCTCGGCTGGCCGCTCGTTGATCGGTGCGGCCTTGGTGCCGAGTTTAGCGCAAGCGGGTGCCTTGTCCTATCACGCGCTCACATGGCGGCTCTGCTTGGGTAGTCCGCATTTTGCTAGGCCACGCTCGTGGTCTGCAAGTTTGCAGCCGAGATCTTCGCGCGCAACCAAGCCTCGAACGCGCTGACATGGCTACGTCCTTTCGCCTCAGCCGAGCGCACCAGATAGTAGGAGACCGTCTCCACTTCGAATTCGGGTTGGCGGAACGGTACGACGAGCGTGCCCTTGTCCAGCTCCTCGGCGGCGAGGATTTCGCTCTCCAGCACGACGCCAAGACCCTCGACGGCTGCATCGATCGCCATGGTGGAGCGGTCGAACCACAATTCGTGACGCGCCTTGATGCTCGCGCCCGTGACCTTGCGCAGATAATCGGTCCAGGTCAGCGCGTTCGAGGAATGGATCAGCGTGCCGCGGGCGAGATCGCCGGGCTCGCGCAGGTCGAGCTGCTCGATCAGCCGCGGGCTGCAGAGCGGGCGCAGGCGCTCGGCGAGGAGCGGCTCAATCTGCCTGTCGTTCACGACCGGTGGGCGCCCATAGGCGATCGCGAGGTCGAAGCGGATGGTTTCGAGATCGCGCAGATCGGCGATGGTCGACAGCCTGATCCCGATCTCCGGATGCTGGCCGATGAAATTGCCGATCCGCGGTTGTAGCCATTTGGCGGCAAAGCTCGGTCCGCTGGCGATGAACAAATGATCGCGCTGCGATTGCGGCGCCACCAGCCGCGTCGCACCCATGATCGTGCCGAACGCGCGCTCGATCTCGCCGGCATAGAGGCGGCCGGCATTGGTGAGCACAGCACGGCCGGCGTGCCGCGAGAACACGCGCACGCCGAGAAAATCCTCGAGGTTCTGGATGTGATGGCTGATCGCGGAAGGCGTGACCCCGAGCTCCTCGGCAGCGCGGCTGAAGCTGCCGTGGCGGGAAGCGGCTTCGAACGCCGACAGCGCCTTCAGCGGCGGCATGCGCGGCCGCCCCGTTGAGCTTGCTTCATCGGCTGCTGAGTTTTTTGAACTGGCGCCCATCATGTCTGCCCGGTTACGAATTTCTCCGTTGCACTGGCAAGTTTCGTACCGCGAACGCCCAGACGCAACAGCTTCGTGCCCACAACCTGACCCGAGACCCGGTGAGCGGACTCCGCATCGCCGCGCCGTGCCCCGCGCGCGGCAGATGCCGCTTGCTTAAGGAGACGCCATGACTTCAGCGCTGAAACAAGCCGCCGACGAATTTCTGGTGCGGTACGGCGGAGACGTGTTCCCGAACCTTTTCACGACCGCGAAGGGGACAATCGTCACCGACAGCGACGGGCGCGACTATCTCGATTTCACCTCGGGGCAGATGTGCGCGACGATCGGCCACAACCACCCTGCCATTGTCGCGGCGGTGGAGCGGGCCGGGAAGAAGGCGTTCCATCTCTTCAGCGGGATGATCCCCGAAGTCGTGGCCGAGCTCGCCCAGGTGCTGGCGACGGATTGGCTGCCCGGCGATCTCAAGCGCTCGATCTTCATCAACACCGGCTCGGAGGCGACCGAAGTCGCGCTCCGAATGGCCAAGATGTACACCGGCGGCTATGAGGTGCTTGTCCTCGGTGGCTCCTGGCACGGCATCACCGGGGGCGCCGCCTCGGTCTCGATGGCGAGCGACCGCAAGGGCTATGGCGTGCCGCCGCCCGGCGTGTTCGTCATCCCCGAGCCGAATGCCTATCGTCCCTACATCGACAAGGGGAGTGAGGAAGCATCCGCGCTCGCCAATCTCGAGCTGGCGCTGAAAATGTTCGACATGCAGTCGAGCGGGCGGGGCGCGGCGATCATCGCCGAGCCCGTGATCAGCGCCGGCGGCGTGCTTGTGCCGCCGAAGGCCTTCATGGAGGCGCTGCGCAAGGCCGCCGACGAGCGCGGTATGCTGCTGATCTTCGACGAGGCCCAGACGGCGTTCGGGCGCGTCGGCAAGAAGACGGGATCGGAATATTTCGGCGTCGTCCCCGACATCATGACCATGTCGAAGACGCTCGGTGGGGGCCTTCCGCTCGCGGCGGTCTCGACCACCGAAGCGATCGAGAGCAAGCTGCACGAGGATCACTTCACCTATTACACCAGCCACGTCTCCGATCCGCTGCTGGCCGAGGTCGGGCTCGCGGTGCTGCGTGTGATCGCGGAGGAGACGCTGGTCGAGCGCGCCAATGTCATGGGCGCGTACCTGCGCGGCCGGTTCGAGGGACTTCAGCAGAAATACGAGCAGATCGGCGACATCAGGGGCATGGGGCTTCTGCTCGGCGTCGAGCTGGTCACCGACCGCAACAGTCGGCGCGCGGCCCACCAGCTCGGCGGCCTGACGACGAAGAAGTGCTTTGAACATGGGCTGAGCATGAACATTCGCCGTCGCCCCGAGCGCGGATCGGTGTGGCGCATCGCGCCGCCGCTGACCGTCTCGACCGAGGAGATCGACCGCGCCGTCGAGATCCTGGATCGGTCTTTGAGGGAAAGCCTCGACGAATTGTCGCGAAATCCCGCCGCTTGATCGACAGTCCGGAGGTCGACATGATCCGCAGACACGCGCCGACGCTTGCCATTGCCGCACTTTCGCTTGCGCTGTTGGACGTTCCAACAGCGCAAGCGGCCAGCCCGACCCTCGACAAGATCAGAGAGGTCGGCAAGATCACCCTCGGCTATCGGGAGGCTTCGATCCCGTTCGCCTATCTTGGATCGGATCAGAAGCCGACCGGACTTTCGCTCGATCTCTGCTCCGCGGTGGCCGACAAGATCAGGATCGTGCTGCGCCGGCCGGAGCTGGGGATCGACTACGTCCCGGTGAATGCGTCCAATCGCATTCCGCTGCTCCAGAACGGCACCATCGACGTCGAGTGCGGCAGCACGACCAACACCGCGAAACGTCAGAAGCAGGTTTCGTTCTCCGTCGCCACCTATGTGGCGTCGCCGCGCTGGCTCGTGTCCGTCGCCTCAGGGGTGACGGAGCCGAAGGGGCTCGATGGGCGGACGGTCGTCATCACACAGGGCTCGCTGAATTTTGCGGTCGCAAAGCAGGTCCTCGACGAGCAGAAGCTGAACGTGACGATCGTCCAGGCCAAGGACCATGCCGAGTCGTTGCTGATGCTGGGAACGGGCCGCGCCGCCGCCTGGTTCGAGGACGACATTCTGATCGCCGGGCTCGTCGCGAACGCGACCGATCCGACGGCCTTCCGGATGCTGGGCGCGACCTATGCGCCGTCCTATTACGGATTGATGACCCGTCGGGAAGATCCTGAGTTTAAGGCCCTGGTCGACACCGTGATCAAGGAGAACATGGCCTCCGGCGCGTTCGACAAGCTCTATGCCAAATGGTTCGAGGCGCCGATTCCGCCGAAGGGACAGAACCTCCGGCTTCCGATGAGTGCGGCGATGAAGGCCCGTGTCGCCTCTCCGAGCGATGCGCTCGCGCCCTAGGGGCTCAATGCCGCAACTGGCTGTGCCGGAAGTCGCGGGGCGACGCGCCAAAATGCTCGCGAAAGACGCGGCCGAAATGCGAGAGGTCGTTGAAGCCCCAGGCGAAGGCGATCTCGCTGATGTGGCGATGGGCGAGCAGTGGCGAGGCGAGATCCCGCCGGCATCGGGCGAGGCGCTCGGCGAGGACATGGCGCTGGAAGGAGGTGTCCTCGTCCGCGAGAAGATCGTTGACATAGCGCGGCGAGATGCCGAGCGCGGCCGCGGTTTCAGCGAGCGAGAGATCGGGATCGGCGAGGTGCGCGCGGATGTGCGCCTTCAATCGGTAGAGCAGGGCCGAGCGGTGGGTCGAGGACGGCAGCGATGACTTGCCGAGCCGCTCGCTCAAGGCCATCGCAAGCAGATCAACTGCCTGCTCCGACAGCGCTGTGGCGGTATCCGGAGCCAAACCATCCGCATTCTGGCAGAGCCGGACAATGAAATCATAGGCGAGCCGCTCGAGCGGTGCGGCGGCGCCAAATGACATTGCAGTCAGCGTCTCGGTGCCGCCGAGCCGCCGCTGCAGCATCTCGCGCGGTACCTTGAAAATGGTCTGCGTGAAACTGTCGTCGAACTTCAGCTCGTACGGGCGCGTGGTGTCGTAGAGCGCAAACTCGCCGGGGTGGATCACGGTCTCGCGGCCGTCCTGCACGACGCCACCGTTGCCGCGATTTCCGAGGGCTACGAGAACGAAATCCTGGTGTGAACGCGCGATGCGCGACGGCGTGCGGAATACGTGCTGGCGGTCCGAGCAGACTTCGGAGCAGACGGCTTTGCCGAGCGAAGCCTGGGTGACCGATCCGCGAAAGGCGCTGCCGAGGTCCGACTTGCAGTCGAGCCCGACGAAGACGTCGCAGACGATGTCCTGCCAGAGAGCGAGCCGACGATAGGCGGGACTGCCGTCCGTCGTGAACTGGATTGGCATCTGAACAGCCTCCCTTTCACATCCTGCAAAATCGCCCTGGGGAGCCAGTCTGACCGGAGGCAAATCCCGTACCGGTCGGTAGCGCGTCCAGTCGAGTTTTTGTTCCGCCGCGGTCGAGCGGCCGGCTGCCCGGCTTGGCCAAATAGACTGCATCGGACGTGGCTTGGGATCAACCGGCAATGGAGGCAGGAATGGGCATCGAGCATCCGAAATACAAGGTTGCGGTCGTTCAGGCGGCGCCGGCCTGGCTCGACCTCGACGCCTCGATCGACAAGTCGATCGCGCTGATCGGGGAGGCCGCGGAAAAGGCCGCCAAGCTGATCGCCTTTCCGGAAGCTTTCATCCCCGGTTACCCCTGGCACATCTGGCTGGACTCGCCTGCCTGGGCGATCGGGCGGGGCTTCGTACAGCGCTATTTCGACAATTCGCTATCCTATGACAGCCCGCAGGCCGAGCGCCTGCGCGAGGCCGTGCGCAAGGCAAAGCTCACCGCCGTGGTCGGCCTGTCCGAGCGCGACGGCGGCAGCCTTTACCTCGCGCAATGGTTGATTGGCCCCGATGGCGAGACCATCGCAAAGCGCCGCAAGCTGCGGCCGACCCATGCCGAGCGCACGGTCTATGGCGAGGGCGACGGTAGCGATCTCGCCGTGCATGCGCGGCCCGACATCGGCCGGCTCGGCGCGCTGTGCTGTTGGGAGCATCTTCAGCCGCTGTCGAAATACGCGATGTACGCCCAGAACGAGCAGGTCCATGTCGCGGCCTGGCCGAGCTTCTCGCTCTATGATCCCTTCGCGCCGGCGCTTGGCGCCGAGGTCAACAACGCGGCGTCGCGCGTCTATGCCGTGGAAGGCTCCTGCTTCGTGCTCGCGCCTTGCGCCATCGTTTCGCAAGCCATGATCGATGAGCTCTGCGACCGGCCCGACAAGAATGCGCTGCTACATGTGGGCGGCGGGTTCGCCGCGATCTACGGCCCCGACGGCAGCCAGATCGGGGAGAAGCTGGCGCCCGATCAGGAGGGCCTGCTGATCGCAGAGATCGATCTCGGCGCCATTGGCGTTGCCAAGAATGCCGCCGATCCCGCCGGACATTATTCGCGGCCTGACGTCACACGGCTGCTGCTCAACAAGAAGCGGTACCAGCGGGTCGAGCAGTTCGCGCTGCCGGTCGATGCTGTCGAGCCCATGGACATTGCGGCGGCGGCCAGCTGATCGCTACGAGGGGAGGGCTTCATGGAATCCGCAATCCCTGCGCATCTCGAAACTCCACGCACGCGCCACAAGCGCGTGCCCGACGATTATCAGCCGCCATATCCATCCTTCGTCGCACGCTACAAGCCTGCGGTCAGCCGCGTCGTGATGGCTTATTTCGGTGTCCAGTATGGCGGTGCGGCACCGGCGGCAGCAATGGACGCGTTGAAGGAAATCGCAGGACTGTTCGCAGTGGATGGCGGTCCGTCGCATTGGGACCGGGCGCGTTATGTCGATCAGTGCGCCTGCGAAAATGTTGTCACGGTCGCTTATTGGGACGATCTCGCACGCTTCAATGCCTGGTTCGCTCGGGCGCGCGAGATGTGGACCGGCCGAAAGCGCGAAGGCGTCGGTACCTTCATCGAGGTGCTGCGCCCCAGTGTCGCCCGTCACGAGACGCTGTTCTCATCACCCGATCGGCCCGAAGGTATCGCCGTCGCCGCGGAAGGCATGAGCGGCGAGGTGCAGGAGCACGCTTACTGGGGCGGCATGCGCGATCGTCTCCCGCTGTCACAGACGGATGCGATGGCGCCTGGTGGCGCGCCTGAGCTGATCCACGACGGCGCGCGGCTGCGCGTCGTGGCTCATGACAATCTCTGTCTGATCCGCTCCGGGCAGGACTGGAGCGATACCGCAGCGTCCGAGCGCAAGCTCTATCTCGACGACGTCGAACCGGTGCTGCGCGAGGGCATGGACTTTCTGCGCGATGATGGCCTTACCATCGGCTGCTACGCCAACCGGTACATGCAGGTGCTTGCGGCCGACGGCAGCGTCAGCGAGAAGTCCTACGGCCAGAGCTGGTGGAAGAGCCTCGCCGCGCTCGAACGCTGGGCGGAGTCGCATCCGACCCACGTCAAGATCTTCGGCGCGGCTATGAAATATCTCTCGACGCTCGGGCCGTCAGCCAAGCTGCGGCTCTATCACGAGGTGACGGTGGCAGCCGCCGACGAGCAGTTCTTCGAATATCTGAACTGTCATCCAAAGACAGGCATGCTGGCAGCGGTGGAGACCGTCGGAGCCTGACCGACTAGGTCATGCAATGGCCGAGCAACTCGGGATGCGCCGCGCAGATGTGGTGCGCGCCGGCATCGCGTAGCTCGGATTCGCTGCCATAGCCGTAGAGCACGCCGATGGCGGTCATGCCGTTGGTGCGGGCGCCGACCACGTCGTGGCTGCGGTCGCCGATCATGATCGCGCTGCTCGCATCGACCTTGGCTTCGTCGAGCGCATAGCGGAGCAGGTCGCGCTTGTCGACGCGCGTGCCGTCGAGCTCGGAGCCGAACACGCGTTCGAAATACGGGTTCAGGCCGAAATGATCGACGATCCGGGTGGCGTAGACGGCGGGCTTGCTGGTCGCCACGAACATGCGCTGACGTGTCGCTGCGAGCGATGACAACGTATCCGCAATCCCGCTGTAAGCCTCGTTCTCGAACAGGCCGATATCGCTGAAGCGCTCGCGATAGAGCAGCAGTGCGCGGTCGGCGAGCTCATCGGCTCCGGTGAGCTTTCGAAGACTTGCAAGCAGCGGTGGGCCGATGCACCAGGTCAGCTCGTCCTCGCTCGGCACCGGAACGCCGAGTCGTTCCAGCGCATATTGGATCGAGCGGGTGATCCCGGGCTTCGGGTTTGTCAGCGTGCCGTCGAGATCAAAAAAGATTGTCACCATCAGGCTCGACCCGTGTTGATAATGCCGTCCGTTGCTAGTTGGCTCTGGTTCCAAGTCAAGGTCCGATTTGTCCGATGGCGTCAATACCATGCGAATAGCTCGGGTCATCGCTGTCTTGTGCCAGGCCCTCCTGCTGTCGCCGGCGCTCGCGGAGGAGGCGCCGCCCCCCGATGCGCCTGCGAAGGCCGAGGAACCTGCGACGCCGGCGGAGAAGGCGAAAGAGGCCCGCGAGAGCGACACGCGGGAGTCGATCTGCCTGATCGTGGAGGCCGCTGCGCGCGACAATAACCTGCCGCTGGAATTCTTCGCGCGGGTGATCTGGCAGGAGAGCCGCTTCCAGGCCGATGCGGTCGGGCCCATGACGCGCAGCGGCGAACATGCGCGAGGGATCGCGCAGTTCATGCCGGGCACCGCCAGCGAGCGCGGGCTGCTCGATCCCTTCAATCCGGTGCAGGCCCTGCCGAAGTCGGCCGAATTCCTCAAAGAGCTGCGCAACCAGTTTGGCAATCTCGGCCTTGCCGCGGCCGCCTACAATGCCGGCCCCCGGCGCGTGCAGGAATGGCTCGCCGGCACCGGGCCGATGCCGGAGCAGACCCGCAACTACGTCTATGCGATCACCGGCACCAGCGTCGATGCCTGGGCCAAGGCGGGGAGCACCGGCAAGGGGCCGCCGAGCTCGCCGCCGACGAGCTGCCGTGACCTGATGGCGTTGCTCAAGCGTGCTCCCAACCCGTTCGTCGCCGAGCTCGAGCAGCATGTCGAGCTTGCCGCGGCAAAGATCTGGGGCGTCCAGCTCGCGGCCGGCTTCGACCGCAACAAGGCGCTGGCGATGTATTCCCGAGCCGTCACGAAACTGAGCACCGTGATCGGCGAGCGTGATCCGAGCCTGCTAAGCTCGGTGATGCGCAGCCGCGGCACACGCGCGTTCTACCAGGTCCGCGTCGGCGCGGACACGCGCGCCGAGGCCGATGATCTGTGCAACCGCATCCGCAAGGCGGGCGGCGCCTGCTTCGTGCTGAAGAACAGGGGTGTGGCGGGGTAGGATCAGCTGTCATTCCGAGGCGCGACGAAGTCGCGAACCCGGAATCCATCGTGCAGCGATTTCTGTGGCCTGATGGATTCCGGGTTCGCGCCAAGTGGCGCGCCCCGGAATGACGACGGTGGGTCTGGGCCTCGCGCATGCCAGCCCCGCCGCGCCCTTCCTTGACGCGCGCCGCTGTCTCGCCCGTTATGCAGCCACGATTCCTCACCAGCCAAAGCTCCCGTGGCGCTTCCTCCGCTCGATTCACCACAATGGCAAAGTCCCTGGCGCGCCTTCGCTTGGGGACTGCGCTCGATCACGCAGACGATCCTCACCATCGTGCTGTTCGTGACCTATCTCGGCATCGGTGCGCTCGCCCACGACACCCATTTCAGCCTGCTCTGGGCGCTGTGCTCGACGCTGTTCGTCTGGGCAGGCCCGGCGCAGATCATCCTGATCACCACGCTCGGCTCGGGCGCCACCATCATCCAGTCGGCGATCGCGGTGACCGTCAGCGCCATCCGCCTGTTTCCGATGGTGGTCTCGGTACTGCCGCTGATGCGCACACCGAAGACCAAGCGGCGCGAGCTGATTTTCGCCGCGCATCTTACCGCAGTGACGCTGTGGGTAGAATGCCACCGCTTCCTGCCGCAGGTGCCGCGCGAACGGCGGATCGCCTTCGTCCACGGGCTCGGCTGCGGGCTCGTCTCGGTGTGCCTCGTCGCCAACACAGTCGGCTATTTCCTCGCCGCCAACCTGACGCAGACCCTTGGCGCGGCGATCCTGCTGCTGACGCCGCTGTCGTTCCTGTTCTCGACGGCACGCAACAGCCGCGAGGTTGCCGACGTCGTCGCGCTCGTGCTGGGCATCGTGCTCTATCCGCTGGCGGCGAAGATGAACTCCGGTCTCGATATCCTCGTCAGCGGCGTGGTCGCCGGGACGATCGCTTATGGCGTGCATTGGTGGCGGGAGGTGCGCGCATGAGCTTTGCGCAAGCGATCGGCGACTGGCACGCGCTGGCGGTGCTGTTCATTGCCGGGGTCGTTCCCAACCAGATCTGGCGCATGCTGGGCCTGTGGTTCGGCGGCGGCATCGACGAGGGCTCAGAGCTGCTGGTCTGGGTGAGGGCGGTCGCCACCGCGATCCTGGCCGGCGTCATCGCCCAGATCGTGGTCCAGCCACCGGGCGCGCTGGCCAGCGTGCCCGATGTGCTGCGCTATGGCGCGGTCGGCGCCGGGCTCGTCGCCTTCCTGCTGACCCGCCGTTCGATCTTCGCGGGCGTGGTCACGGGCGAAGTCTTCATGCTGGCTGGCAAGTGGTGGTTGGGCTAAAACCGCCGGCGAACAGCCAGGGAACAGGAAAATGGTTCGCGAACAGGAGCTCCGCGAGGGCGAGGTCGCCATCGAGCTGCCGCCGACGCAAGATGCCGGTCTCGTCTTCATCGGTCGTATCCGCACGCCCTGGTCATCCCGGCTGGAGACGCCGCGGCAGGGACGTCAGGACGGCCCGATCTGCCGCCTCGAGATCTTCGAGCCCTTCGTGCCGGCGATCAAAGGAGTCGACTTCTACAGCAATCTCGAAGTGCTCTACTGGCTCGACCGGTCGCGCCGCGACATCATCCTGCAGAGCCCGAAGAACAACGAGAAGACCCGCGGCACCTTCTCGCTGCGCTCGCCGGTGCGGCCCAACCCGATCGGCACATCGATCGTGAAGCTGGTCGGCATCGAGGGCAATGCCATCCTGGTGCGCGGCCTCGACTGCATCGACAACACGCCGCTGATCGACATCAAGCCCGACCGCTGCGAGTTCACGCCGCTGGCCGCGCCGCAGCAGGGCGATTTCGAGACCGAGTGAGGGGCGCTCCGCCGTCATTGCGAGGAGCTCTTGCGACGAAGCAATCCAGACTGTTTCTGCGGAGGCAGTCTGGATTGCTTCGCTTCGCTCGCAATGACGAGTGGAGAGACCTAGCCCGCCTTCAACGCCGCCATCAGCTTCGCCGCGTGCTCTTGCAGCACCTTGTCGTCCTCCTTGCGGCTCGCCGGCGGCAGCATGGCGACGCCGTCATGGCGCGGCATCACGTGCATGTGCAGGTGAAACACCACCTGTCCGCCGGCAGGCTCGTTGAATTGCTGCACGGTGATGCCATCGGCGTCAAACGCCTTCATTGCGGCGGCTGCGATCTTGTGCGCGCCGCGCGCGACATGCGCGTAGTCGTCGGGCTTGATATCGAGGATGTTGCGGGCAGGGACCTTCGGGATCACCAGCGTGTGACCGGGCACGCGCGGCATGATGTCGAGGAAGGCGAAGACGTGCTCGTCCTCGTACACTTTGTAGCAGGGCAGCTCGCCGCGCAGGATTTTTGCGAAGATGTTGTTGCTGTCGTAGGCGGTCATGGCGGCGGCTCCTCGAACGATTTGCGCTTACTGTCACCAGCAATTGCGAGGCGTCAAGGCGCCTCGTCAGCCCCTTTGCGGAACGGGCCGAGCTCGGCGAGCTCTCGTCCCGCTTCCGCAACATAGGCGCGCTCGCGCTTGAGGTAATCGTCGATGGCGCGGCGCAGGCCGGGATCGGCGATAAAGTGAGCGGAATGGGTGGTGCGCGGCAGGTAGCCGCGCGCGATCTTGTGCTCGCCCTGCGCGCCGGCCTCGACGTGCTTGAGGCCGCGTTTGATCGCGAAATCGATCGCCTGGTAGTAGCAGACCTCGAAATGCAGGAAGGGGTGATGCTCGACCGCGCCCCAGTTGCGGCCGAACAGCGTGTCCGAGCCGATGAAGTTGATCGCGCCCGCAATCCAGCGATTGTTGCGGCGGGCCATCACCAGCAGCACGTCCTCGCTCATGGTCTCGCCGATCAGCGAGAAGAACTCGCGCGTCAGATACGGCCGCCCCCATTTGCGCGAGCCGGTCTCCATGTAGAATGTGAAGAAGGCGTCCCACGCATCCTCGGTGATGTCCTTGCCGGTGAGCCAATGGATCGTGATTCCGGACGCCAGCGCATCGCGCCGCTCGCGCTTGATCGATTTGCGGTGGCGTGAGTTCAGCGTCGCCAGGAAGTCGTCGAAGCTCGCAAAGCCCTCATTGTGCCAGTGGAACTGCTGGTCGGTGCGCTGGAGAAAGCCGTGCTCGGCGAGCAGCTTCCATTCTGACTCCCGCGCGAAGGTGACGTGGACGGAGGAGGCCTTGCTGACGCCGCACAGCGCTATCAGGCCACTCGCCAGCGCCTCGGTGATGCGCTCGCGATCGACGCCGTCGCGCACCAGCAGCCGCGGTCCGGTCGCCGGCGTGAAGGGAATCGAGACCTGGAGCTTCGGGTAATACCGCCCGCCGGCGCGCTCATAGGCATCCGCCCAGCCGCGGTCGAACACGTATTCGCCCTGGCTGTGCGATTTCAGATAGCAGGGCACGATTCCGGCAACGCGGCCATCGAGCTTGGCGACCAGGTGCCGCGGCGCCCAGCCGGTGCGGATCGTGGCCGAACCCGATTTCTCGGCTGCTGAGAGAAAGGCGTGGGAGACGAACGGGTTATAGGCAGGTCTTGAGAGGCCGAGGGAATCGCCTGGAAGGACGGATGAGGTTCCCGGGCCAGCCCCATTGCACAATCCGCCGGGATTGGCGCAGGCGTCCCAATCCTCCGGTGACACGTCGCCAATCGAAGGTACGGCCTCGAGCGTGATTTCCGATGATGCCATCGTGCCCAAGATCGTGCATTGCAGCAGCGACTTCAAGGGGTGGGGAAGGCTCGCCCTCGTGCCCCGGACGAAGCGCAGCGCTTCTTCAGCGATGCGCTGCAGAGTCGGGGCCCAAGTTGCACCGGATTCCTGGAGAGATGGGTCCCGGCTCTGCGCAGCAACGCTGATGCGTTGCTGCTTGTCCGGGACACGGGCAAGCCCTACGGCACGAACCCCTCGAAGATCATCTGGTCCGCATAGCGCCCGACCCGCGTCCGCTGCTCCGCCGTGCGGACGGTCCAGCCGAGCAGGGCGCAGCCGAACAGGTTGCGGGCGATCCAGGGGGCGGGGGCCGGGAGGTGGTCGACCTTGAAGGCAACGAAATGCGGCTGGGTCTGGAAGCCATGGCGCAGGTACAGCATGCTGTCGCGCTGCTCTTGGGTGAGCTTGGCCCAGTACTCGTCCTCATAGCTCCGCTGCGCGACGATGCCGCGGGGGCGAGAGGGGAGCAATTCACGTAGCGCCAGAACCTGGTCGGGATCGAAGGACATGCCGACGGCGGGGCCATCATAGGACGCCAGCACCTCGGCCATCCGCTTCACCAGCTTGCGGTCGCCGCCGAAATGGCTCTTCACCTCGATCACCAGGGGCACACGTCCGGCGACCATGGCGCAGAGGTCTGCGAGCGACATCATCCGCTCATCGGTGTCCTTGAACCTGACGGCCTTGAGCTCGGCCGCGGTCTTTGCGACCACATCGCCGGTGGCCTCGGTGAGTCGGCCCAGGGCATGGTCGTGATGGACCATGGCCTCGCCGTCGGCCGAGAGCTGGATATCGACCTCGATCGCGAAATTGCCGGCAATTGCAGCCTGCACCGCGCCCGGCATGTTCTCGACGATGCCGCGCGAAATGTCGTGCAGGCCGCGATGGGCGACCGGCCGGGCTGTCAGCCAATCCGGAGCGCGCATTTGGCGTCAGGCGACCTCGAACACGCCTTCGACCTCGACCGCCGCATCCGCGGGCAGCGAGGCGACACCGACGGTGGTACGGGCGTGGCGGCCCTTGTCGCCGAAGGCGGCGACCATCAGGTCGGAGGCGCCGTTCAGCACCTTGGGCCCGTCTAGGAAATCCGGGGCCGAGTTGATGAAGCCGCCGAGCCGCACCACGCGTACGACCTTGTCGAGATCGCCGAGCGCCGCCTTGACCTGGGCCAGCAGGTTGACCGCGCAGCCGCGCGCGGCTGCGGCGCCGTCCTCGATCGAGACGCCGGCGCCCAGCTTGCCCTTGGCAATCAGCTTGCCGGCGGGGTCGAAGCAGACCTGGCCGGAGACGAACAGGAGGTTGCCAGTGCGCACGAAGGGCACGTAATTGGCGACGGGGGTGGGGGCCTCGTGCAGCTTGATACCCTGCTCCGCCAGTTTCTGCTCGACCGTGCCCGCCATGTCCGACCTCGTTGTCCAAAAATCCTTCGCTCCGGCGCGACTGCCGGCCGGGCGCGCCCTGTTTCGCCCATCGTGCCGCCACATGCAAGCAACCGGAGGGGCTGCATTTTGTTGAGGCAGGCCAGCAGGTTCAACGTGAGGGGCAAACTTTTAGTGAAACGGCCTCAGTTGCGGCGCAATGGAACGGTCATTAAAATGTCGAATCTGCGCTTTCCTCAGGGAACAGACATGGTGCACCTTTTCCGGACTTCGCTCGGTGTGATGGCGCTCGCCGCGGCCAGTGTCGGCCTTGGCGGCGGGGCTCAAGCCGCCAACGGTCCGTTTCTCGCGCATCAGGCGCTCTATGACCTCAGCCTGGTCAAATCGCGCAGCAATTCGGTGAACAGCGCCCGCGGCCGGATCCTCTACAATTTCACGGGGAACGCCTGCGAGGGCTATACCTCGGAATTCCGCCAGGTCTCCGAGCTCGACAGCGGCGAGGGCAAGGTCACGCTCAGCGACCTCCGCTCCAATTCGTGGGAGGACGCCTCCGGCAAGAGCTACCGTTTCAAGATCGAGACGCGCATGAACCAGACGGATGCCGGCCGGGTCGACGGCTCAGCCGAGCGCGACGGCGACCACATCAACGTCAAGCTGAAGCTGCCGGCGCCGAAGACGTTCACGCTCGACGGCAAGATCGTGTTCCCGACCGAGCAGATCCAGCGCATCATCGCCGCCGCCAAGGACGGCAAGTCGCTGCTGGAGCTCTCGGTCTATGACGGCTCCGATGACGGTCAGAAGGTCTACAACACGCTGACCGTGATCGGCCAGCCGGTCGCCCCCGACCGTGCCACCTCGACCGATCCGTCGACGTCGGACGAGCACATGAAGTCGCTGAAGCGCTGGCCGGTCACCGTCAGCTATTTCGACCGCGACGCCCAGCAGAAGGAAGGCGAGCAGACCCCGGTCTACGCGATGGCGTTCGAGCTCTACGAAAACGGCGTCTCGCGCCAGCTCGTGCTCGACTACAACGATTTCGTCATCTCCGGCGCCATGGGCAAGTTCGACGTCAAGGACAGCAAGCCCTGCAATTGAGGGCTTCTCCGTCATTGCGAGCGTAGCGAAGCAATCCAGAATCCCTCCGCGGAAGCAGTCTGGATTGCTTCGTCGCAAGAGCTCCTCGCAATGACGGGGCTAGCTCTCGTCATACTCCCCAGCTACGCTCCTTCCCAACCACAAACTCGGGGAGCCAGCCCATGCCCAAGCTCGACCATCTCCGCCCCAGCGGCCTGCATCACAATCCGGCTTATTCTCACGTCGTCACCGCCTCGGGCGCTCGGACCATCTACATCTCCGGGCAGGTCTCCACCGACGAGGAGGGGCGGATCGTCGGCGAGGGCGATATCGCCGCGCAGACCACGCAGGTGATGCAGAATCTTGGGCACGCGCTGAAGGCGGCCGGTGCGAGCTATTCCAACATCGTGAAAATCACGACCTTCGTCGTGAACTACAAGCCGGAGCTGCGCCCCATCATCGGCAAGGCCCGCTCGGCTTTCTTCGAAGGCATGGAGCCGCCGGCCTCGACGCTGGTCGGTGTCACCGCACTCGCCGCGCCGGAATGGCTGATCGAGATCGAGGCGGTGGCGGTCGCGGACTGAGGAGACCTCGCAGGGTAGATTGAGCCTTGCGAGGCGGTTTCGAAGAAAGGAAAGGCCATGTCGCGAGGGCTTCGCATCGGAGAGGTAGCCGGCCGAACGGGCCGCAGCATTCACACCATCCGTTGGTATGAGGCTCAGGGCCTGATCCCCGGCGTCGTCAGGGACCGCGGCGGCCGGCGCGTCTACAGCGATTTTCACGTCGGTTGGCTAGATCTGATGGAACGCCTGCGCGGCACCGGCATGTCGGTCAAGCAGATGCGCGAATATGCGGCGCTTGCGAAACGAGGCGAAGCAGCGCTGACCGAGCGTCACGCGCTGCTCGCAGCGCACCAGCAGCGGGTGCAGGACAATATCCACCGCTGGTCGCAGGCTTTGGCACTCATCGAAGCCAAGGTCGAATTCTATGAGGAGTGGATCGCCAGCGGGGAGAGACCCGCCGTGTCGCCGCATGGACGCCTCAAGGCCGCGCCGGCCTCATTGGTTGCCGGGCGGCCTTAGCACCCGCTCGACCAATGCGGTGTCCATGTATTCGGTCAACTCGCGCAGTTTCCCGTCCGCCATGCGAATGACGAAGCAGTAGGTGTTGGCGTAGAGCTCACCGGCAAGCGTCGTTGCATTGCCCCGGCACTCGGCGACGACGTAATCGCCTTCGGCGATGATGCGGGATAGCGTGAGGCTGTTGGGAGCAGTGAATTGTCCGCTGAGAGGCTTCATCAGCCGTTCCAGCACGTCGGCCTTGCCGACATAGTCGCCGGACCAGGCCGTCGAGCCGGTGATGCGCCAGACGAAATCATCGGCCATCGCGGCGATGAACGGGCCGGGGTCGCGACGTGCGCGCGCATCCATGATGTCCTGAATGAGCGCCTTGTTGTCGATCACTGTCATAGGCTGTCTCCTTGAATCGAGGCCAGCCATCTCTCTACAGGCTAGAGCATGCTCTAGATCAAGCGCAATCAGCCCTGTTGCGGCTTGAACCTGTCAAGCAGGAGAGCCATCGCCTCATCGGCCTGGTCGACAGGCACAAAGAGATGATCGTGGTGAAAAGCCGACACGGCATTCACGCTAATGCCGGCTTGGGCCAGACGTGCCGTGATGGCTGCCAGAAAGCCCACCGCATCGAGGGCGGAATGAACCGTCAAGGTGATGAGGCGCGAGGGACATTCATGGCGTAGCCCGGCACGTTCGGCCTCCTCCTGCAGCACCACCAGCGTGGTCCCTTCGCGTTCGCGGAACGTCAGGATGGGGCTGATGGTAGCCGGAATGCTCGCGCTCGGCGCAAGCGTGCAAAACGCGAAAATGCCGTCCATGATCTCCGGCTTCATGTTACTCAGCAGCGCGTCGAGATCGCGTTCGCCTGTCACCGTGCCAGTCCCCGAACCGGTAAGATCGGTTGAGCCCCTGCGAAGCTATCGGCGCCAGCGGCTGTTGGAGCCATCGTCAACATACCTTTGTATATCTCCTCCAATCCTTCTCATGCGCTGACCTTACACTGGTACAATTGAGCGACGGCGGGAGATTCTTACAATTTGAGTCCACTCGGGTCACTGCGAAGAGGCTCAAATGAACGTCGTCATTCGAAAGCTCAACGGCTTGTGGCACCTCATCGTCGGGTCTTGTCAGATCCGAACGCCGTTCCTGGAAACTCAGGACCGGCAGTTGGTCGTTCAGTATGCCAGGCGTGCCTATCCGGGTGCACGAATCTTCGAACGCGACTGAGTTGAGCAGGAATAGATCACTCCTGCGCCTTCTCCGGGCCCTCATAGGCGATGCCGCGGATCACCGCGGCGCTGCCGAACTTCTTGCGCAGGCTGTCCACCGCGCGTTCGGCGTGGGCGGCGCGGCGGTCGAGCATGTCGGTGTCGTCGATCGCCGAGCCCTCGCGCAGCGCGCTGACGCCGGCGCCCATCAGGCGAAAGGCGGTGCCGTCGATTTCCTTGGCCAGCATCTCCCGGCAGATCGAGAAGATCTTCGCCGCGAGCTGCGTCGGGGCGGCGATCGACTGCGAGCGCGTGCGCTGGCGGAAATCGGCGGTCTTCAGCTTCAGCGTCACGGTCGAGCCAGCGAGCTCGCTGCTCTTCAGGCGCGTCGACGTCTTTTCGCAGAGCCGCCACAGGATTCTTTCCAGCGTCGCGAAATCGCGGATGTCGGTCTCGAACGTGGTCTCGCTGGAAATCGTCTTGGCGCCGCGGTCGGGCTCGACGCGGCGGTCGTCGATGCCGCGCGCGAGCCGCCACAGCCGGCGGCCGTCGCTCGGAAACTGCCGCATCATCTCGATCTCGTCGGCTTTCTGCAGGTCGGCGATGATGCGAAAGCCGCGCTGCACCAGGCGCTCCTGCGTGGCGGGGCCGACGCCGAAGATGAAGCCGACCGGCTTTTCCGCCAGCATCGCGCACGCTTCCTCCTGGTCGAGCGCGGCAAAGCCTCTGGGCTTGTCGAGGTCGGAGGCGATCTTGGCCAGGAACTTGTTGCAGGACAGGCCGACCGAGACAGTGATGCCGATGTCGCGCTCGACGTCACGGGCAAAGCGCGCCAGCACCTTGGCCGGGATCATGCCGTGCACACGCTCGGTGCCGGAGAGATCGAGGAAGGCCTCGTCAATCGAGAGCGGCTCGATCAGCGGCGTCAGCGCCTGCATGGCCTGGCGGACCTCGCGGCCGACCCGGACATATTTCGCCATGTCGGGGCGAATCACGGTCGCATGCGGGCAGGCCTCCAAAGCCTTGAACATCGGCATCGCCGAGCGAACACCATAGGTGCGCGCGATGTAACAGGCGGCCGACACCACGCCGCGCTTGCCGCCGCCGATGATGACGGGCTTGTCGGCGATCTCAGGGTTGTCCCGCTTCTCGACCGTTGCGTAGAAGGCGTCGCAGTCGATATGGGCGATGGTCAGGCTGGCGAGCGCGCGGTGGCGAACGAGGCGAGGGGAACCGCAGGCCGAGCAGCGCCGCACGCCCAAGTTCTGTACGCCCATGTCGAGGCCGGCCAGACAATCCCGGCAGAAGCAGCGGGGCCCGGCCGCCTCAGGGGTGGTCACGGCACGTCGCGCTCCCAGGAGGGGTCGCCGAGCGCATCGCCGAGGACCTGCCGCGCTGCGGCAACGTTGGTTGGATGCAGTTCCGCGGCCTCGGCAAAGGCCTTCACCGTGGCATCGTCCCGCATCACGAAATCGAGCACGCTGAGGAGGAAATTCGGGTCCGCGGCGGCATTGCGCAGGGTCTCCGGACCGACCCCCGTCTCGGCCAGGAACAGGCCCAGCCGCTCAGGCTCGCCCGCGACGAAGGACAGGGCCTGAATCGCAACGATTTCAGCGACTTCGCGGGGGTTGTGAACAGGCTTTTTCACGGGGACGGTTTGCCTTTCCGTTAACTTTCGGTCTCTAATTTGGAATCATCATGCCCGAGTCTCGTCCTCAAGTCTTCCGGCCCCGACAAGCAACTGGAAACCACATCGCAGAAAGTGGGCCGTCGGGTTTAACGAAACTCAAGCGAATCTGCGGCTAGTTTGAATCCAGTTTTCGAAACGCCGGGAAGCGGCGTCTGAGGCGTCACATGGACCGGTCCTTCGGACCAATCAGGAGGGCGGGATGGCTAAGACCGTCCTGATCGTGGAAGACAACGAGCTCAACATGAAGCTCTTCCGCGACCTGTTGGAGGCGCACGGATACCAGACCTCCGGCACCAGCAACGGCTACGAGGCGCTCGACCTCGTGCGCAAGATGCGGCCCGACCTCGTGCTGATGGACATCCAGCTGCCGCAG
Organism: Bradyrhizobium sp. NC92; assembly: GCF_025200865.1. Taxonomy (NCBI): domain Bacteria; kingdom Pseudomonadati; phylum Pseudomonadota; class Alphaproteobacteria; order Hyphomicrobiales; family Nitrobacteraceae; genus Bradyrhizobium; species Bradyrhizobium sp. NC92. The sequence continues at coordinate 4,806,969 of NZ_CP104171.1, read as the reverse complement.
GTCTCCGGCCTCGAGGTGACGCGCTGGATCAAGGACGATCCGGAACTGCGTGCCATTCCCGTCGTCGCGGTCACGGCGTTCGCGATGAAGGGCGACGAAGAGCGCATCCGCGAGGGCGGCTGCGAAGCCTATTTGTCCAAGCCGATCTCGGTCGGCAAATTCATTGAGACGGTCCGGCGTTTTATCGGATAGGAAGTGAGTTCACAGTGTCCGCGCGTATCCTGGTCGTCGATGACGTCCCTGCCAACGTCAAGCTGCTCGAAGCCCGCCTGTCCGCCGAATATTTCGACGTGATGACCGCCGCGAACGGCGCCGAGGCGCTCGCGATCTCAAGGCGTGCCGAATGCGACATCATCCTGCTCGACGTGATGATGCCCGACATGGACGGCTTCGAGGTCTGCCGCCGCCTCAAGACCGATCCGGCCACGCACCACATTCCTGTCGTGATGGTCACCGCGCTCGACAGCCCCGCCGACCGCAATCGTGGGCTCGAGGCCGGCGCCGATGACTTCCTGACAAAACCCGTCTCCGATGTCGTGCTGATCGCGCGGGTGCGCTCGCTGACGCGGCTGAAGATGATGACCGACGAGCTGCGCATGCGCGCCATCACCTCGCTCGAGATCGGCATGCAGGCGCCCGAGCGCAGTGCGATCGCCGACACCGGCAAGGGTGGCCGCATCCTCCTGGTCGACGACCGCCAGTCCTCCTACGAGCGGCTGGCGACGATCCTCGCCGCCGAGCACACCATCGACGTCGAGCCGAACCCGACCGAGGCGCTGTTCCACGCCGCCGAAGGCAATTACGACCTGCTGATCGTCTCGCTCGACCTCAACAATTTCGACGGCCTGCGCCTGTGCAGCCAGGCGCGCTCGCTGGAGCGCACGCGCCATGTGCCGATCCTGGCGATCGCCGACCCCGAGAACTCGACGCGGCTGCTGCGCGGCCTCGAGATCGGCGTCAACGACTACCTGCTGCGTCCCATCGACAAGACCGAGCTCTTGGCGCGCGCCCGCACCCAGATCCGCCGCCGCCGCTACACCGACCATTTGCGCGACAACGTGCAGAACTCGATCGAGATGGCGATCACCGACGCGCTCACCGGCCTGCACAATCGCCGCTACATGGAGAGCCATCTGGCGACGCTCGCCGAGCAGGCCGCGACCCGCGGCAAGCCGCTGGCGCTGATGATCCTGGACATCGACTACTTCAAGTCGATCAACGACAATTACGGCCACGATGCCGGCGACGACGTGCTGCGCGAGTTCGCGGTGCGCGTGCGCAAATCGATCCGCGGCATTGATCTCGCCTGCCGCTACGGCGGCGAGGAATTCGTCATCGTGATGCCCGAGACCGATCTCCACGTCGCCGGCATGGTCGCCGAGCGCCTGCGCCGCTCGATCGCGGGCGAGCCGTTCGCGATTCACAAGGGGGCGAAGCGCATCGAGGTCACGATCTCGATCGGCCTCACCACGCTGGAGCACAAGGGCGAGGCGGTTGCCGACGTCCTCAAGCGCGCCGACACCGCGCTCTACCGCGCCAAGCACGACGGCCGCAATCGCGTGGTGTCGCAGGCGGCGTGAGGGCCGCCCGCACAAAGTTGCGAAAACAACCCCATGCACAGTAGCCGGCGGTAGTCGGATCAATGGGTATGCGGGGTGGCGAGATGGCTCGCGCCGGCAGCGGCGTCGTTTGACCCGTCGGGCAAAACAGTAGCATATTGGTAGGGTGGCGGCGGTCCTCGAAACTCCGCTGTCATTCCCCGCCTTGTGCGCAATCGCGCACTGGAGCGGGGAATCCAGTACGCCGCGGGCCTCTCGGTTCAATCACAACCGGCTCTGGAATACTGGATCACCCGCCTTCGCGGGTGATGACACCTGACGATACGACGACAGCGGCTATTTCGCGCGCTTGCGTCTCTTCTCCTCATCACCCCCCACATCCACGCCCGCATTCCGTAGCAGCACCGTCGCCGCTTCCTTCGCGGCCCTTGCCATCGCCGGATCGTCACGCACCAAGTCCTGCGCGATCGAGCCGTCGACCAGCAGCACGAACTGCGTTGCGAGCGCCTCAGCGTCGGCAACGCCGAGCTCGGTCAGGCGGTCGCGAAACCAGAGGCGGCGGCTTTCCTTGAAGGCGATCGCGATCTTCTTCACGGCGCGGTCGGCGGGGCCGATCTCGGCGACCGCGTTGACGAACGGGCAGCCGCGAAAGTCCTTGGCCGCAAAGCGCCGCTCCAGCGAATCGAAGGTGGCGAGGATCTGCTCGGCGGGCGGCTTGTCGGAAGGGCGTGCGTGGACGAAGCGGCGCTCGAGATAGGCCGCGATCAGCGCGTCCTTGGACGGGAAGTGGTTGTAGAGCGTGCGCTTACTGATGCCGACCTCGGCCGCGATGGTGTCGACGCCGATGGCGCGAATGCCTTGCAGATAGAACAGCTTGTCGGCGGTCTGAAGGATCCGCTCTTTCATCGTCTGTGGGGCAGGCGGGGGAGCCATGCGGAGCTAAGCATCCTGTTCGCTTGACAGCAGCAGATATCTATAGCCTAAGTACACAGGTCTGTGTACCAAAAAACATCGGCAAAAGCAGACGACGGCACCCGTGCCGCGCCCAAAAGGGAGAAGAAGAATGCCCCTGCTGCAGGTCCTGCGCCCGACCTTGCCGATCCTGATCGGCGCCTCGATCATGCTGACGTTGAGCATGGGGCTACGGCAGTCGCTCGGCATCTTCATGCAGCCGCTGACGCACGACATCCATATTTCGATCTCGGATTTCACGCTGGCGCTGGCCGTGCAAAACCTCGCCTGGGGCTTCCTGCAGCCGCCCGCCGGCGCTCTCACCGTGCGCTACGGCTTCCGCCCGATCATGATCGTGGGCGCGCTGATGTACATCGTCGGCCTCGCGCTGATGGCGACGGCGAACGGGCTTCTCAGCATCATGATCGGCGCCGGCGTGCTGATCGGCACCTCGCTCGCCTGCACCGCGGCGGCGATCGCGATGTCGGTGGCGGCGCGCGCGGTGCCCGAAACGGTGCGCTCGACGGTGCTCGGCATCGTCTCCGGCGCGGGCTCGCTCGGTGCGCTGTTGTCGGCGCCGATCGGCCAGATGCTCAACGAGGGCTTTGGCTGGCGCATCGGGCTTGCCGGCTTCGTCATCATGTCGGTGCTGATGATCCCGGCGGCCTGGTATGCCGGGCGCGTCGACAAGATCCCGCTGCCCAAGCCGGCCGCCGACGACATCGACGATGCCACGGCCGCGACGGCTGCGAGGACCGCGTTCGGCAATGCGTCCTTCGTGGTAATGACCTGCGCCTATCTCGTCTGCGGCATGCAGCTCGTGTTCCTCACCACGCACCTGCCGTCGTACCTTGCAATCTGCGGCCTCGATCCGATGCTGAGCGCGCAGACGCTCGGCATGATCGGCGGCTTCAACGTGCTGGGCTCGCTGTTCTTCGGCTGGGCCGGCCAGCGCTGGAACAAGCTGGCGCTCTTGGGCGGGATCTACATCCTGCGCTCGCTGGCGCTCGCCTGGTACTTCATGCTGCCGGCAACATCGTTCTCCACGCTGCTGTTCGGCGCGATCATGGGCTTCCTGTGGATGGGCGTCGGCCCGCTGGTCGCAGGCGCGGTCGCCGAGATGTTCGGCCTACGCTGGCAGGCGATGATCCAGGGCCTCGCCTTCATGAGCCACCAGATCGGCAGCTTCCTCGGCGCCTACGGAGGAGGGCTGCTCTACGACGCACTCGGCTCCTACACCATGGCCTGGCGCATCGGCGTCGCGCTCGGCCTTGCCGGCGGCATCGTGCAGGTCGCATTCGCGCTGATCCGCCCATCGCAGCCGCCAGCGCCGGTGTTGCGGACGGCCTAGCAGGGGCAACTGGTCGCTTTCGTCAGCTTGGGAGCTTACCGCGGACGCCGCGCTGTTTAGCCGTCATGGGTCGATTGTAGACCAGCGCAGACTACAACTCCGTTCAAGCCGGGCAGAGACGGCTTGCCGCCTCCGATCATGGCCAACTGCCGTAGACAAGCAGGACCTGAGATGGACATCGGCAGGAGAGGAGAGCCCGGCGCATCGGCGGCGGCTCCTCACGGGCCTTGTGAGCCCAATAGGGGTCAGGGTCGCACCATTGTCGGCAAGGACAAGCGGATCCGCTGTGAGAAATCGGCTGCGCCATCGGCCGCTTGTGCGGCTTCGTTGATCAAGGACCCCCGCCTCAATTCATCAAACGGCAGCGTCGCATCTATCCGGCCGGAGTGGTAGAGATAGCTATCGATCAGTCCGTTGAACAGATGTCGAATGTCGAAGCGCCCCCGTCGGCCCGCCGCATTTGCATAGCGCACGATGTTGATCGTACAGCTGTTGGTCAACAGATGGTAGAACTCCGGCCGATCGGCTAGCTCGTTGATGCGCGTCAAATAGATCATCAGCAGCCGGCGCGCGTCGTCAACCGATGTATTGAGGCGATACAGGTACACCGGCTCGTGGCGATGGTTGGTGCGCACGCCCACAACATCACGCTCTTCACCGACCACGTAGATGAGCTCGAATTGCTTGAACAGGGAGGCGACGGGCGCAAAGCCCTCGCCGACCTCAGGACGCGTCTCGATGGAGATGGCCAGTGGTGGCGCATTGTCGAAGACAAAACTCACAAACGTGTGCCCGACTAGCCCCTCGGTGAAATAGGAAACGTAGAAATCGAGGGCTATCAAGTGCGACAGCGACAGCTCGCGCTCCTCGTAGCGCACCGTGAAGTCGCTTCGACTTCGGTAGTCGAAGTTACGGACGCCGGTCAGGCGCACGCGGTCGCCGTCGATGGCCGCCCGCGGCATCACCGCGACTTCCGGTCGCCAATCCCGATCGTGTGATGGAGGGATTGAGATCCACCATGCGACGACACCGAAAAACATGACGAGGAAGAGAGCGGACATGCGCGGTTGGCGCGAACGCCAGAGCGCCCAAATCGCAAAGCCCGCAAACGCTCCGGCCGCAATCGTACGCAGCCAGGACCAAGGCAAGTTCGAGTAGTAGATGGCCAGTACGGCCCATGTGACGAGCAGGACCCGAATGAGAAGGCCAATCGGCTTTCTCGGCCACATGACCAACATTGATACGAATTTGCGCACTGAAGTCACCTGGCTGCTCCTGCCGCGAAGCTGCGGCCATGCCCTTCGACAGCTGCGTTGTGTCAGATCACCTGTCGTTTCATTGTGAGCGGCTACACGCTACAGTAGCTTTTCGCGAACGAGAAGCGATTGCCTCGTTTTTACAGCGCGTTCAAGGGGCTGCGCGACATCACCTTCGTGGCGCGCGTGTTGCTGCCGATGTCCGTCGGTTCGACTCTTTCCGGGCCTCCGCCACTGGAAGGATGCGGGCCGGGTGATGCTGCTGTCCGGCGCATTCGGAATTCTCCCTGGCCTCGCCATGCTCGCGGGATTTCCGATGACAGGTCCTTTGCTCGGATTTGTGCTCGGCGTCGATCTGATCTCCCGCGGCATAGCCTGGCTGACTATGCGTGGCGGCCGGCGGCGAGAACGGCATAACGGAATGAATCGATAAATAGTGAATGGGGAGTGCGCTGATGGCGATCGCAGTTGAAAGACCAATCCTCCTGATCAAGAAGTTCGCGGGTATGCTTCTCCTGCTTTTCGGTTTGCTATTCACGGCGCTCGGCTTGAGTAACGAGTCCAGCGGATTCACCGCGATCGGTGTTGCCTTCCTTGTTGCTGGCGCGATCTTTCTGGCGCTCAAGATCATCAGGCGCAACCAGGGCGGTCCGCTCTGACCGAGGTCGCAAGATCGTCGCTGCGAGAGCCATGCACAGCATCGTAATCGCAAAGGTCCGGCCGCTTCGACCGAACGCAGCTGACACGCAACGAGAAGGGCCGTGCGCAGTGATGACAGGAACTCTGTTGAATGCGTTGTACAGCGCGCGGCGGATCCGACCGTCGATGAGCGTAACATTTCGTTCGCTGTCGATCGCGGTAGTGCTCTCGGCCGGGCCCGGTGGAGCGAGCCTGGCGCAGCAAGCGCTTCAGACAGGTGGCGCGGCCACGCTCTTTCAGAACGTCCGCATCTTCGATGGCAAGAGCGCCACGCTGTCTGCCTCCTCCAACGTCTTGGTGCGCGGCAACAAGATAGAATCAATCTCGCTACAGCCGATAGCGGTGGATGGCCCGGCGGAGATTCGCATTATCGAAGGCGGCGGACGCACATTGATGCCCGGCCTCATCGACAACCATTGGCATGCGATGCTGATCCGAGTCACGCCGGCACAGTCGCTCGGCGACGTCGGCTACGTCAATCTTGTCGCTGGCGACGAGGCCACGCACACTCTGATGCGCGGTTTTACTAGCGTTCGAGATGTGGGCGGGCCGGTGTTCGGGCTCAAAAGCGCCATCGACGAAGGTATCATCAAGGGTCCGCGCATTTATCCGTCCGGAGCGGTCATTACTGTCACGAGTGGGCATGGGGACTTCCGCCAGCTTACCGACCTGCCGCGGACGATCGGCGGCATGCTCACCCGCATGGAGCAGACCGGCGGGGCAATGGTTGCGGACAGTCCCGACGAGGTCCGCGTCCGTGTCCGCGAACAGCTCATGCAAGGCGCCTCCCAAGTCAAGTTGACGGCTGGCGGCGGAGTGTCGTCGCCTTTCAGTCCAATCGACGTGACCACGTTCACCGAACCCGAAATACGCGCGGCCGTCGAAGCGGCTGAGAACTGGGGCACGTACGTCGCTGCGCATGCCTTTACGGCTGCTGCAATTCGGGGAGCCATTGCGGCTGGGGTGAAGTGTATCGAACACGGCTTCCTGATGGACGACGCAACAGCGAAGCTGATGGCAGAGAAGGGTGTTTGGCTGAGTATGCAGCCTCTCCCCGAGGATTTGAGGCTGGGCTTTCCTGTAGGCTCCATCCAGCGAGCCAAGGCGGATGAGGTCTGGCCTGGCATAGCCAGATCCTACGAGTTGGCGAGGA